>NZ_CM184207.1:0-3822199 GCF_059579785.1 Acinetobacter sp. S-1 | reverse complement strand
GTGTATCCCCTATTTCTGCGTTTTTAAATTCAAATAATCTAAAGATTAACCCTTCCTGATGAGAAGGGGTCGCCATTCTAACCAAGTTATCCACATCTGTCATGACGATTTCAGTTGATTTTGTCTAAAAAGAAATCTCTTGTGAATAAATTTAAATTCAAAATGGCTTGTGTATAACTTTTTGCACAACCTGTGGATAAATTAACACATAAACTTATCCACAATCCATAAATATAGTAAAAACAGAGTTATCAACAACCCAAATATATGTTTTTTAAATTTAAAAGTGCGAAATCCACAGAAAAAGTTATCCCTAATAAGAATAAATTTAAATTTCTAACTTTGAATTTATTTAATAGGGCGGTGATCTTTTGTGGATAACTGCAAAATATGAATTTAAATTTAAATACAGCAAATCCAAACCAAGATGGTATCTTGTTTTGTTGATAAATATGTATATAAGGTGTGTATATATTAAAATTTCTAATAAAAATAGACAATTACTTTGTGTATAACTTTTAAAGCTATATATTGCACTGAATTATGACCGTGATAAAAAAGAAGAGAAGAGATTAAAAATTTGGGTTAAATACAAAACTTTCTTGGTTTTTCATTGACAGCGTAAACATTGCACAATAAAATCGCGGACCTTTATAGAAAGATCATTTTTGGGAGTTTCAATATGAAACGTACTTTCCAACCATCTGAATTAAAGCGTAAACGCGTTCATGGTTTCCGTGCTCGTATGGCAACTAAAGCTGGTCGTCAAGTATTAGCTCGTCGTCGTGCAAAAGGTCGTCATAGCTTAACTGTTTAATACTGTTACGCTGACCAGACTTGGGTGTGATGACACTTTACAGTTTTAGCACAGACGTGCGAATACGCTGTGCTGCAGATTATAAAAGTGTATTTGATGGTGCGCTTTTTAAAGTGCATCAACCCCATTTTTTATTTCTTGCAAAATTAACCGAACAGCCTAAAAGCCGTTTGGGTATTGTTGTTGCTAAGAAAAAAGTGCGCCGAGCGCATGAAAGAAATCGAATAAAACGTCTTGCTCGTGAGAGCTTTCGTCTACATCAGCCGAATTTTGGATCAGACATAGATGTTGTGGTGATGCCGAAAGTTGGTATAGAAACGATTACGAATGCTGAGCTATATCAACAATTAGACTTTGCTTGGCAAAAATTACAGCGCTTAGCAAAAAAACATTCTAAAGTTGGCACAACCTCGCAGAATTAAGAGATAGCCAATGGTCCGTTTTCTACGTTGGTTGATTCGACTGTATCAAATTGCGATTAGTCCGCTTCTTGGACCCCGTTGTCGTTATATCCCGACTTGTTCCCAATATGCGATAGAAGCATTGCAAACTCATGGTGCGATAAAAGGCGTTTGGTTATCTTCTAAACGGATATGTCGTTGTCATCCATGGGGAGGATCTGGATATGATCCGGTACCGCCAAAAGCAATTCGTTTTATTTCGTTTCATCAAATAGATTCTCAAACGCATCATGTTGCTGTACCCTTTCGTGATCGTTTACTGAAGCAAAATCTCTCTAACCATTTGGGGTAATAGATATGCAACAATGGGCCAGGTTTGCAATTCTCGGGGCCATGTTTGTCACCGCATATTTGCTCATTTTGGCTTGGCAAAAAGATTATGGAAATGCTGCAACTGCTCCGCAACAACAAGCGGCAGCTGTAAGTTCGCATGAAATATCTGCTGATTTGCCAAATGCTAAAAATGCAACAGTGGCTTCCGATGTGCCACAAGCAAATATTGCGCAGTCACAAACCACAGATGCAACTGCACCTGTGAATCAACAGCTTATTTCAGTACAAACTGACCTTTACCATATTTGGATCAATCCAAAAGGTGGTGATATTGTTCGTATTGAATTACTCTCACACGACAAAAGCAAAGACAGCGATCAACCTTTTGTTATGCTTGAAAATGATGCCAAGCGTACATATGTTGCTCAATCTGGCTTAATTGGTTTGAATGGACCAGATAGTAGTCGTGGTGGTCGTCCATTATATGCTGTTGAAAAGACATCATATACTTTGGCTGATGCTAAAGGTGTACAGGACCAAAAGGGTCAATCTGAAAAAGTTTTAAACGTTCCGATGGTATTTAAAACACCTGAAGGCGTTGAAATTATTAAAACTTTTACCTTTACTCAAGGTCAATATCCAATTGTTGTAAAACATCAAGTCATTAACCGTAGCCAACAAAGCTGGCAAGGTCAGATGTTTGGACAATTAAAGCGCGATAATTCTGAAGATCCAGGTAAATCTTCTCAAGGTATTTTCACTCTAGGAACTTTCTTAGGTGGAGCTTGGGGAACGCCTGATGCACATTACAACAAGCTTAAATTTGCTAATTTCTCAGAAGAAAAAGTAAATACTGAAGCGAAAGGTGGATGGGTTGCGATTGTTCAGCATTATTTTGTAAGTGCTTGGATTCCTGGAAACCTTAAGCTGACTCAAGCTAATGGTCAGCCTTATGTAGCTAAGCTTGAATCTCGTCAATCTGCTGATCACATGAATATCATTGGTTTTACCTCACCAGTGATTAATGTTCCGGCAGGCACTTCAATGGAAGTGGATGCAAAACTTTATTCAGGTCCGAAAGTACAATCTGAACTAAAAGATTTAGCAGTTGGTTTAAATCAGACTGTTGATTATGGTTGGTTATGGCCGATTGCTAAACTCTTGTTCTTAGGTCTTCAATTCTTCCATAGCATTGTGGGTAACTGGGGATGGTCAATCATCTTGCTTACCATTATGGTGAAGATGATCTTGTGGCCTTTATCTTCAAAAAGTTATCGTTCTATGGCGAAAATGCGTGTGATTGCACCAGAAATGCAACGCATGAAAGAAGAGTTCGGTGAAGACCGTATGCGCTTCTCGCAGGAAATGATGGCTTTATACAAGCGTGAACAAGTAAATCCACTTTCAGGTTGTTTACCATTGTTGCTACAAATGCCAATTTTCCTTGCTTTGTACTGGGTACTCATGGAAAGTGTGGAATTACGTCACGCACCATGGCTAGGTTGGATTCAAGACTTGTCAGCAATGGATCCTTGGTTCATCTTGCCGTTAATCATGGGTGCTACCATGTTTGCACAGCAAATGTTGAACCCGCAACCGGCTGATCCAATGCAGGCAAAAGTGTTCCGCATTATGCCGATTATGTTCACGGTATTTATGTTGTTCTTCCCTGCCGGTCTCGTACTGTACTGGATTGTGAACAACAGTATTACTATTTTACAGCAGTCGTTTATTAATAAGAGCGTTGAGAAAAGTCGTATCAATAAGACTGAATCAGTTTCTTAATCGTTGAACTTTTGCTGAATAAATCCGCTTAAGATGGTAATCTTAGGCGGATTTTTCTTTGGCTGGATTTTAGGTTTTTAGGTGAATAATATGCAAAGTCAAACCACGATTGCCGCAATTGCAACGCCACCTGGGCGTGGTGGTGTGGGCGTGATTCGCCTATCTGGACCTAAGGCTTATGAAATTGCTCAAAACCTGACACGAAAAAACTTGCCAGAAGCGCGTATGGCGGGTTTCCGTAAATTTTATGATGCTGATGGCATTATTATGGATGAAGGGATTGTTCTATGCTTTCCCAATCCTCACTCGTTTACAGGTGAAGATGTTGTAGAGCTACAAGGTCACGGCGGTCCAGTCATCCAAAATGCCTTGCTTGGACGTCTATTTGAGCTTGGTGCAATTGCTGCAAAAGCCGGCGAATTTTCCATGCGTGCTTTTGAAAATGGCAAGATGGACTTGGTACAAGCGGAAGCGATTGCCGACTTGATTGATGCGACTTCGCAAGCTGCGGCACGCTCTGCGGTTCGCTCTTTACAAGGCGCATTTTCAACAAAAATTAATACCGTTTTAGAAAAACTGATTCATTTACGCTTGCATGTTGAAGCAGCAATTGATTTTCCTGAAGAAGAAATCGATTTCTTGGCAGATGGCAAAATTTTAGCTTTACTTGAAGATGTTCAGCAGTCGGTACATGCCGTTCAAACCTCTGCACGACAAGGGCAATTACTCCGTGAAGGTTTGCAAGTCGTTATTGCGGGTAAACCAAATGCGGGTAAGTCGAGCTTGTTAAATGCACTTGCTGGTGTTGAGCGTGCAATTGTGACCGATATTGCAGGTACAACTCGAGATGTTTTACATGAAAAAATTAGCTTAAATGGTTTACCAATCACCTTAACAGATACTGCGGGTCTTCGTGAAACAGGTGACATCGTTGAAAAAGAAGGGATTCGTCGTGCAATCAAAGAAATTGAACAAGCTGATTTGTTATTGCTGGTTTATGATTTAAACCAAGGTGATGACCCATTAAAACTCGCTCAAGAGTATTTTGCGGAACATATTGAACCGCGTCGTTTAATGTTAATTGGTAATAAATGCGATTTAACTGGACAATTAGCTGAAATAAGCGATTTTCAAGGTTTCCGTCATATAACCGTTTCTGCAAAACAAGAGATGGGCGTACAAGGCCTCGTAGACGCGATTACAGCGCATGCAGGCTTCCACCCTGAGGAAGACACCTTCATTGCAAGAACACGTCATTTAGACGCAATGAAGCGCACACAGCTCTATCTTTCAGAAGCACGCGAGCAACTTGTTGTGTTTAACGCAGGTGAACTGGTTGCTGAGTCACTACGTCTTGCCCAAAATGCTTTAGGTGAAATTACTGGTGACTTTAGTGCCGATGACTTATTAGGCAAGATTTTTGGTTCATTCTGTATTGGAAAATAATTACAAAATTCTGAATGATGCACATCGCTGTGTCATTCAGTCACCTCGTTAACCGTATCTTTTTAGAACCTTTAAAAACTCATCTAGCTCATTTTGATCAACTTGTGCATCTTTGAGCACGTGATGATGTAAATGCTGTTCCATTAATTCACTCATCAAACCGTTTATTGCCCCTTTAATTGCAGCAACTTGTTGTAGTATTTCTATGCATGAAATATCTGGCTGTTCAACAGCATGCTCAATGCTGTTGATTTGTCCTTTTAGTCGTTTTACACGATTAAGTATTTTTTTATCCTGACCAATGTGACTCATCTGTGTTCTCTTGTATAATTCAATATACTGGTAGGGAGTATATTGGGTTTAAATATTATGCAGGATCATAGTGTATCACGTCATCATCAACATCAGTTTGATGAAGGAAATCCACTTGCACAAAAACGTATTTTGATTGCAACGATTTTAACGGCATCAATGATGGTATTAGAAATATTCGGTGGATGGTTTTTCAATTCAATGGCACTTTTGGCTGATGGTTGGCATATGAGTTCCCATATGTTGGCTCTCGGTTTAGCCTATTTTGCCTATCGTGCGGCTCGTCATTATTCCAAAGATCGTCGGTTTAGTTTCGGAACGTGGAAAATCGAGATTTTAGCGGGTTATAGCAGTGCAATTTTGTTGATGGTTGTCGCCATTTTTATGGCGTTTCAGTCGATACAACGTTTATTTAATCCAGTTGAAATTTTTTATAATGAAGCGATTCCGATTGCAATTTTAGGTTTGGTCATTAACTTGATTTGCGCATGGTTACTTCACGATGATGGGCACCATCACCATCACCATCACCATCACCATCACCATCACCATCACGAGCATGACCATGGGCATCATCACCACGATTTAAACCAAAAAGCTGCATTTTTACATGTAGTTGCAGATGCAGTAACTTCTGTTTTTGCAATTATTGCGCTTTTCGCAGGTAAGTATTTCGGATGGGATTTTTTAGATGCACTTTTAGGAATTTTAGGTGCTATTTTGGTTGCAAAATGGTCTCTGGGATTAATGAAAGAGACAGGAAAAACCCTTTTAGACGCAGAAATGGATCATCCTGTGGTTGAAGAGATCCGTGAAGTCATTGCTGAGTTTCCTAAACATATTGAAATTACGGATATTCATGTCTGGAAAGTCGCGAAAGGTAAGTTTTCTTGTATTCTGGCACTCGAAACTGATGATATTTCTTTAACCGCAGATCAGATTCGTCATGCTTTGTCCATTCATGATGAAATCGTGCATATATCTGTAGAAATTAATACTCTAAAACCTATTTATGTTCCACGTGAAACATTGGCATAAATGAGTGGAAGTTTGGTTATAACTCGGTAATCAGTTCTGTTTTAAAAAGCTGAACTGATTAAAATGATCTCCTCTCCTACCTATGAGTCAGTTTTATGCTTAAAAAATTAGGAATATTGGCGTTATTTAGCCTAACTACAAGTGTGAGTTTCGCTAATGTAGATACTGTTAGGGAAAATATTAAAAAACAATATCCTAATTTGAAAATTAGCAATATTCAGAAAACTGAAATGCCCGGGCTATATAGCGCTAATCTTGATCAGCAAATCATTTATGTTGGTGAAGATGGGCAACATATGTTTGTAGGCTCTATGATTCGGTTAAAAGACCAAAAGAACTTAACCAAAGATCTAGTTTTAGGACAGAACTCAATTGATTGGAAACAACTGCCTTTAAAAGATGCGATTAAAACAGTCAAAGGTAATGGCCAGCATGTTTTAGCAGTATTTTCTGATCCAAATTGTCCTTATTGTAAGCAGCTTGAACCTGAACTCGATAAGCTTAAAGACGTGACTATTTACACGTTCATCTATCCTTTAAAACCACAGTCTATTGTTGTTTCTAGACAAGTTTGGTGTGCACCAAATCAATCTTACTCATGGAAAAAACTGATTCAGCAAGGCGTTAAACCAACGGTTACGAACTGTCCAAACCCCATTGACCGTAATTTGGAACTAGGAAAAAAACTAGGCTTTAATGGGACTCCTACCCTGATTTTTGCAAATGGCTTTAAACTGGTGGGTGCACGATCTGCTGAAGAAATTCAGGCCGTATGGAAAGAGTTAGGTCTTTAAAATAAATTTAAAAAAAGCACCATAAGGTGCTTTTTTTATAAATGAATTAAAGTTTAGCTTTTTCGTGCAATCAAGTTGTAGATAAAAAGAATAATGACTGCACCAATCACGGATGCGATAAAGCCAGCAGCTGAGTTTTCGCCGTAAAGTCCAAGTAAGCGACCACCATAAGTGGCTAAAAGTGAACCTGCAATACCAATCAAGGTTGTTACGATGAAACCTGCTTTATCATCCCCAGGATGCAAAGCACGAGCGATTAAGCCAGCAAAGAAACCAACTACAATAGCGACAATAAGTGACCACATATTTGTTCTCCAGTTGTTTTTTTGATGAAGTTAATGATTTTGCTTCATATTCTATCGTGCGGTAGAGCTGTCTATTTTGTCTGTAGCAGATTGCGACTTTTTGTGTCCTTTTTGTTCAAATCTAAAGTTTTATATAAAAAAATAGCACCTTACGGTGCTATTTCTCTGAAATTTATAAACCAATTTCACCAATAAACGGTAAATGGCGATATTTCTGGTCATAGTCTAAACCGTAACCTACAATAAACTTGTCTTCAACTTCAAAACCTAAAAATTTCACTTCTAGATCAATTTCACGGCGAGATGGTTTACTCACCAATGTGCAGAGTTGAATTGAATTTGGCTCGCGAGTTTGCAACATTTCCATCACTTTGCTTAAGGTATTACCTGAGTCGATAATATCTTCAACAACCAATACATCTTTACCGCGAATTTCACCATCAAGATCTTTCAAGATTTTAACATCTCGACTTGAAGTCGTACCGCCGCCGTAACTAGACACTGTCATGAAGTCGAGTTCATGCGGTTTGGTAATTGTACGGCACAAGTCTGCCATGAAAATAACAGAACCACGAAGTAGTCCAATAAGGACCAATTCTTTATCACTATTTGCATAGTGAGCGTTAATTTGCTCGCCGAGCTCTTTGACTTTTGCTTGAATTTCTTCGGTTGAAATCATGATGCTCATTGCAACAGTCATGGCAGATTCCTACAAGATATAAAAGAAAAAATAAAAAAGGTGTTGACCTGCAACACCTCGAAAATCTGAGTTAATGGTAAAATTTTAAAGCAAAATGACGTTTCATGCACCCTTTGATGGCGGTGAAATTTTATCATTTTGCGGATTATGTCGATCATGCTTTAATGCAAGAGCACATATTCCAAATAATAACAAAAACTTAACAATGCCTTTTTTATTTGGCTGTTTCTTTTTGATAAGCACGGTTTCCATAAATATAAGTCGCCTCAATATTACGGTCATCACCTAAAGTGAATAATGCAAACAGTGAATCTTCAACAGATTTGGATTTAGACTGGCGAAGTTCCTGTAATGCTGTTGGCTTAAGATTCAGTACCACAAAGTCTGCTTCTTTACCGACGTTGAAGTTGCCTAACTGATCTTGCAAATCAAGCGCTTTTGCTCCGCCTAGGGTTGCATGATAAAGCGCTTCATAAGCTGAAAGTTTATCACCTTGTAACTGCTGAACCTTATAAGCTTCGTTAACGGTTTGCAGTAAACTAAGTGATGTACCAGCACCGATATCTGTACCCAAGCCCACTTTCACTTGTTTTTCCCATGTTTTTTTCAATGGGAAGAAACCACTGCCTAAGAACAGGTTTGATGTTGGACAAAATGCGATAGCCGATTGTGTATCATGCATACATTGCCATTCTTGATCTTCTAAGTGAACGCAATGAGCAAATACAGAACGTTTACCAGTCAGGCCATAATGTTGATAAACATCTAAATAACCAGCTTGTTCTGGAAATAAAGATTTCACCCAAGCGATTTCATCTTTGTTTTCACTTAAATGGGTATGGACATACACATCTGGAAATTCTTGTTTTAACTGCCCTGCTCTTTCTAGCTGTTCAGGTGTAGACGTTGGTGCAAAACGTGGAGTAATCGCATAGAGCGCACGGCCTTTACCATGCCATTTTTCAATGAGTGCTTTGGTGTCGCTGTAAGCCGTTTCTGGCGTGTCACAAAGCGCTTCAGGGGCATTGCGGTCCATGAGTACCTTACCGGCAATTAAACGCATCTGAACGCGTTCTGCGGCTTCAAATAAGGCATCAACAGACTCGGGATGAACTGTACAGAAAACGAGGGCTGTAGTTGTACCGTGTTTCAGTAGCTCTTGAACAAAGAACTGGGCAATTTCACTTGCATATGCTTTGTCATGAAACTGGATTTCAGTTGGGAAAGTATAAGTATTAAGCCAACTTAAAAGTTGTTCACCATATGCTCCAACCATTTCTGTTTGCGGGAAATGAATATGGGTATCAATAAAGCCGGGTACAATCAATTGTTCTGGGTAATGTTGAACCTCAACTCCAGTAGGAAGATGCTGTTGAGCTTCTTCCCATGCACCAAACCATTTGATTTTTCCATGTTCACTAATCAGTACACCATCTTCTAAATAACGCACTTGATTTGGAATATCAGTTGACTCAGAGACAGTTTGCTGGATATCTAAAAAACGACCACGCACAACGGTGGTATTTGCGATCAATGACATGGAAAGCCTTTATATTTTCACTTTTTTCGATTGATTGTACCCCAGTTAGCCAATATTTAAATGGTATAACGTTTACTTAGTCCCCATTCAGCCAAAATCCGTCGATAAGTTGTTGATGAACGGTCTGCTTCAAAATGTGCTTCCATTATTAAATCAAGCGGCAGTTCTTCTGGTTTTTGTGATTCGACCATCTCTTGGTCTTCGGCAAAAATTTGCGCATTAAATGCATATACTTTTTCTAAATCGCCTGTTTGGTCAAAGTTACGGGTGAGTGGAACAAATAAACGGGTTTTATTGCTTGAAATAGGGCAACAGGCATTCAAGATTTTTAAGACCCCGCCTTCTGGAAAATCGACCATGAGCACGGCTGAAAAAGGTGGATAAACCTCAAAAGTACGCTTCCATAAAAAACCTTCTGGTTCGAGATGTTTTAGTTCATGCGGATAATTACTGACATTGCTGATATAGACCGTTTTTAAACCATAGTCGGTACGTTCAGTGTGATATTTAGGGACGATGGGATTATCGCGATTTGCAAAGGCATTGTGATGTACCCACGCAAAATGAGCGACATCGATAAATCCTTCGAGTTGACGTCCGCTAGACCCCCCAATATCGACAAAAGGCGGTAAAATTGATTGATGCTCTGCATAGTCCCAAGTATCTAATACAGGAATATTGGCTTGAGTAACATCACGACCATGAATACTGGTCCAAATCAGACCATATCGTTCAACAACAGGAAATTTGGTCAGAGAAAAACGATCCGAAATTTTAGTTAACTCGGGTTGAGCTGGTATTTGGGTACATTTCCCTTCGGTGTTATAGCGTAGACCATGATAAGGACACACAATTTCTTCACCATCGACCCAACCTTTGGTTAAAGGCACGCCACGATGCGGGCAAATATCTCGAACTAGATGAATTTCGCCACTTTCTGTTTTATATAACGCCATATTGACGTCTAGTAGCGTGACGCGTTGAGGCGCTGTAGAGACATCTTGAATGCGCGCAACCGGATACCAGTAACTTGATAAAATTTCCCAATCTTTTGCTTCAAAACTGCTGTTACACGGCATGGCAAGTGGTGTTAAAGTTGGAATAGCATTCATGGCATCACTCCTTAAAAAAATCAGGGCTCTCGCGAGCCCTTAAAATCTAGGCTTTTTTCTTTTTAGGAGATGCAAAGAGCTTGCCAATATTGATTTTTAATAAAGAAATTAATGAAAAATTATTAAAATACATAAATTTATATTATTGTGTTTTTGAATTTTTGTTCTAATTTAACTTTAAAAATGAAAGCTCATTATTGGCTGTTTACTTAAAATGCACTAATTGATCGCAAGTAAGACCCCAATAAAAAAGCACTTAAAAAGTGCTTTTTTATATATCGATGCGCTTATCACTCGACAAAATAATGTGCTGCAAAGTGAGCATCATTACCAATAATATCGTAGCAATCTTCACGAATAGACATGCCTGCACATTGAGGTCCAACCATCCATAAACCGAGTGTAGGCAGTTGCCCTGAAAATAATGGGGTATCTACCCATTTCTGTACGACATAACCATATTTGTCATAGTCATCAAAATGAAAGCTACCAGAAGCCGCGCCTTGGTCATGGCCGTCTTGTAAAACTCGAATATTGGCCCCTTCCCTTGCCAAAATCGGCTTTTTCACCCATTTGCCAGACAAAGCTTGTTGCGGGTCATAGGTATGGGTTTCAATCAACAATGGATGGTTTGGGTAACGCTTCCAAAGCTCAACCAAAATCGCTTTATTTGAAAGTAACATTTTCCAGCAGGGTTCAATCCACTGTGTTTGTGGGTGGATATATTGAGAAAATGCTTCTTCCCAGATCCATTCCCATGGGTAGAGCTTAAATATGTTTTGAATGGGCTGATTATGAAGATCGACAAAATCTTGCCCGTTCCAGCCTATATTCTCCATAGAAAGCTCGGAAACTTGTAGATGAGCTTGATAAGCGGTATCCATTAAGTACTCTAAATTACCCCAGTCTTCCCTTCCGGCTTCCTGACAGGCAGCAAAATGTACATGGCTACCACGCGGTAAAATTGTTTTCCAGCGTTTAATCAGGTCTTCATGAATGCTATTGAATTGATCTCGGTTTGCAATGCCTGAGACTTGTTCTATCCACAGCCACTGCGCGACAGAGGCTTCGAGTAAGCCAGTCGGCGTATCGGCGTTATATTCCAGCATTTTGATATTTCGCCCATCGTAAGCGAAATCAAAACGGCCATACAGCATAGGGGCATTTTGTTTCCATGAATGTTCAATATGGTTTATGGCAACTTCAGGAATTTGAAAACAAGCAGGATAGTTTCCCCGTTGAATGAGGTCTTCTACTACTGCTAAACACATCTGATGCAGTTCATTTGCTGCATCTTCAAGTTGTTCAATCTCCTTAAGGGTAAACTCATAAGCAACTCCTTCAGACCAGTAAATTGAGCCATCAAGAGAAGGTAAATTAAAATAATCAAAACCAATATTTTGATGCTCCACTTGCCAGTCTGGTCGTGGAGTAAATATTTTTCTTTTCATATTAAGTGAATGCCTAAAGACTTAGCCGCCGAAAGAAAAACCGCTACGGCCAAAACCACCACGAATTGGGGATGAAAAAGACGAACTTTTCGCTGTGCTTGAAATAATTGGTCGGCCTACACTCAAATTGCTGTAAGGATGTAAGGTATTGCCGCGAAAAGAAACTTCCCGATTATTTCGATAATACGCAGGACCTAAATAGCGGCTACCAGCATAGCTAGAACCATGTCCACTTGAACTATTTTCTTGTTTACAAGTTTCATTATTCCAGTCGCGAGCACAGTCATATTGGTTGTTATATACATCTTGTACTAAAGGACCATCATTATGGCTACATGCCGTGAGTAATAGAGGGACCACGACAAGATTAATTTTTTTAGAACGCATGAGACTCCACACATTTTAATAAGTATGTTCGGCATAAAATACCGAATAGCTATTATCTATTATGTTTCTGATTAGGAAAGATAAATTTTAAGTTGGCATATAATATTAATCTGTTTTTTTAAAGTACAGTCTATTTTGAAAATTTAGATAACAAGGCATCTCACGTGTAGATGCCTTGTTGTGATGAATTAAGACTGCAATTGCTTTTTGTTGTGTCGTAAAGAGAGGTAAGCAGTGATTGCTAACACTATTACGATAAAGCTTAACGAGATCCAGATTGGCATGTGGAATACATCAAGTAACAACATTTTCGCACCAATGAACAATAAAATGATGCCTAAGCCGTATGGCAAGTAATGCAATTTAGTTGCAGCGCCAGCAAGTAAGAAGAACATTGCGCGTAAACCTAAAATTGCCATTAAGTTCGCCGTTAAAACAATAAACGGGTCGCTAGTTACCGCGAAAATAGCAGGAATAGAGTCTACTGCGAAAATCACGTCTGAAGCTTCAACCAAAATCAAAACTAGAAATAACGGCGTTGCCCACAATAAACCGTTTTGACGTACAAAGAATTTGTCACCTTCAAGCTGTGGTGTAATACGCATATGGTTACGTAACCATTTTAAGAGCTTGATATCTTCAATATTGGTTTCTTCATCTTGGCCTTTTAAGAACTTAAAGCCTGTATATACCAAGAACGCACCGAAGATATAAAGTACCCAAGAAAACTCTTGAACGAACCATGCACCAATAAAAATAAAGAGGGTACGCAGTACGATGGCACCTAATACGCCGTAGAGCAAAATTTTACGTTGTAGTGCAGCTGGAATAGCAAACGCTGCGAAAATCATTAACCAGACGAAAACGTTGTCAATTGCGAGGGACTTTTCGAGTAAGTAACCCGCAAAGTATTCCATGGTTTTTTGGTTTGCTAAGGTCACCCCAACTGTTTGTTGTAGGTAAAGCCATAAACCACCACCAAATAAGGCTGCGACGCTTACCCACGCCACACTCCAGTAAGCAGCTTGCTTAATTGAGACATCCTGACCTTGCTTTTGCTTAAAACCTAAAAAGTCAATCAGGAGCATGACAATGACTATGCCAAAGAATGCTATGTACAGCCATAAATTGCCGATTGTTTCCATAAATCCTCCATACATCCGGCAATTGGGCATAAAAAAACCTCGACCAGTTGCCAGATGAATTAAACATCTGTATCAACATGATCAAGGTCTTGCCTACATCATGAATTTCACGATGCTCAGATACCGACTTTTTAATAAAAGCGTATTGACGATATCTGACACATAACACTGCTGTTATGTTTGGAGGAGGCTACTCCCCTTGTCAAACTAAATTCTGTTTTGGATAAAACATATCCAAGTCGACATAGAATGGCAGATTTTTTTGTATTACGCAACTGAACTTAATGTCGTGGTTTGAATGCAAAAAAAGATCTATAGGTTATTTAATCAAACCGCGGTCTAAAAGTGGTTTGCAGATAATCTGATAAATATGAATACAGAATGCCGTCAAACTTGTACCGTAAGCATTCCAGAAGTAATAACCTGCTGTATTGACTAGTAGTGCGACAATAAAAGCCCCTAACATGTCTAAAGGGAAATGCACACCTAAATAAATACGTGACCACGCCACTACAAATGATAAAAATAAAAGAATAATTCCAATTATTTTGCGCTGAGCAAACAAATAAGATAAAGCAATGGTGCTAAAAATCAGCATATGATTACTTGGAAAAGATGCCGTTGGTGCATGTTCAATAAAAGTCGTACCCACACCCATGACAAACGGTCTTGCGTGATGGTAAAACAAAGAAATAACGTAACCGACTAAAAGTGATACGCAGGTTAAAAAGACAGATTTAATGACCCTATTTTTTAAATCTTGATCGCCATAAAACCATAAAAATGTAAGGATGAATAAGAGAATATAGAGGAGATCATTAGCAAAAAAGATAGCAAGACGAATGATAAATTGACTCGCATCCTGAGCCCCATTAATCACATGGAATAAGCTAAGGTTGAGTGTTTCTAAAGACATTCATATTCCAAACAAGAACAAAAACGTGAGCTATGATAAAGAATTAAGCTTAAGGTCTTGATAAAGAATTGTCACAAAAATGAAATATAGTTTGTTTGTGAGTAAAGATTAAACAGCAGGTCTAGATAATTTTTAATGCGTGTTCTGGACGTTAATATTAAAGTGTTAACGTGTTGGCACTTTATTCGAGAACGTTATTTTATGACTACTCAAGAAAAACAGAAAAAATTAAGCTTGAGGCCCCTATCCCCAAGAGATCCTGATCAGCAGCATAGAGCAGCGACTCCACTTGAATTATTGTTCGATTTAATTTTTGTGGTCGCGATTGCAACAGCGGGTCAGCAGTTACATCATGCAATTATTGAAAATCACCTCTGGCATGCATTACCAAGCTACTTGATGGTATTTTTTGCGCTGTGGTGGGCATGGATGAATTTTTCATGGTTTGCTTCGGCTTACGATAACGATGATGCATTGTATCGATGCCTTACCTTTGTACAGATTGTAGGGTCATTGGTGATGGCAGCGGGTATCCCTGATGTATTTCGTAGTCAGGATTTTGATGTAATCATTATCGGTTATGTGATCATGCGCATGGCCTTAGTGACTCAGTGGCTCAGAGCAGCAAAACATGATCCTGAACGGCGAGTTACGGCTTATCGCTATGCAATAGGTATAGTCTTAGTACAAATTGGCTGGCTTGTCGCTAACTTTGCTCATGTACTTTCAATAACTCTATTTTTATTTCTGGTTGTAGTGGAATTATTTGTTCCAATCTATGCAGAAAAATATTCACCAACGCCGTGGCATCCTCATCATATTGTAGAACGTTATGCCCTACTCACAATTATTGTGTTGGGTGAGTCGATTGTCGGTAGTTTTAATGCCATACGTGATGCTTTAGCCGCTCAGTCAATGAATATCCCTGCTATTTTCTTAATGGTCGGTGGATTGATGTTAATGTTTGCGATGTGGTGGGCTTATTTTGACCGTAGCGAACAACACCATCATGTGAAAGGTGTACGCCCATTTGTTTGGGGATACGGTCATTATTTTGTTTTTGTCAGTATTGCTGCGGTAGGTGCTGCGCTTGCTGCTGCCGTGGATGTTACAACCCATCATGCGCATATTTCTGATTTATATATGGGAATAGTTGTTGCGGTGAGTGTAGTGCTTTATACCACCTGTATTTGGGTACTTTATGAGTTCCAATGCTTATCTGGAATCACGAAATGGTTTTACCCAATCACAGCGCTCATTATTTTATGTATTCCCTTTATTTGTAATAACGTGGGATATAGCGTTTTTGCGATGGGCATTGTCTATAGTTTACGTTTAATGGTTTCTAATAAATTTATGGCCAATATAGAGCCAGAAAAGCTTTAAAAGTCACTGATAAAAAAAATGGGTTTCAATTTGAAACCCATTTTTTATTGAATCATCTAAAGCGAAATTTAAGCAGCTTTTGCTTTTAATGCGCTCATTAATTTTTGATGTAAGCCACCGAAGCCACCATTAGACATAATCACAACGGCATCGCCCTCACCTGCTTCATTGACAATACGCTCAATAATTTCATCAAGTGAACGGCTCACTTGAGCATGGTTAGAAGCAGCTTTAATCACAGGTTGTAAATCCCAATCTAAGCCTTCTGGCTGATACCAGATCACTTCGTCTGCTAAGCGTGCTGAATGTGCCAAGCCATCTTTGTGACTGCCCATACGCATCGTGTTTGAACGTGGTTCAATAATGGCCCATAAACGGCGTTCACCTAAGCGTTTGCGTGCGCCATCTAAAGTTGTGTCAATTGCTGTTGGATGGTGCGCGAAGTCGTCATAAACCTCAATGCCATTGACTGTGCCGAGTAACTCCATACGACGTTTCACACCGCCAAAGTTAGACAAAGCTTCACAAGCTTGTTCAAGCGTAACACCTACATGTTGAGCAGCTGCAATTGTTGCCAAAGCATTCGCTACACTATGTTGCCCTGTCATGCTCCATTTCACTTCGCCAACGACATTGCCATTTTCGAGTACTTTAAAATGGCTGCCATCAATTGAAATGAGTTCGGCAGAGAGAGCAGCTTTTTCATTCGCTTCTAGACTTGTACGAATTACTGGTGTCCAGCAACCCATTTCAAGCACTTCATCAATATGCGTTTCAGTAATTGGCGCAATAATACGGCCTTCACTTGGAATGGTACGCACAAGATGATGGAACTGCTTTTGAATCGCTGCTAGGTCATCAAAAATATCGGCATGGTCAAATTCAAGATTATTTAAAATCGCCGTTTTTGGGTGATAGTGAACAAACTTAGAACGTTTATCAAAGAAAGCTGAGTCATATTCGTCGGCTTCAACGCAGAAGTATTTTCCACCGCCTAAACGAGCACTTTCACTAAAACCAAGTGGAACACCACCAATTAAAAAGCCCGGATTTAAACCAGCCTGATCAAGTACCCAAGCTAACATGGTTGTGGTTGTTGTTTTCCCGTGAGTACCTGCTACGCCAAGTACATGTTTACCTTGTAAAACATGATCGGCAAGGAACTGTGGCCCAGAAATATATGGTAGGCCTTCGTTTAGCATGTATTCGACAGCATCAATACCACGTTTCATGGCATTGCCGACAATGACTAAATCTGGATGAGGCTGTAAATGACTACGGTCATAGCCTTGCATGAGTGTAATGCCTGCATTTTCTAACTGGGTAGACATCGGTGGGTAAACGTTTAAATCGGAACCAGTTACCTTATGTCCTAAATCACGAGCCAAAAGTGCTAAAGAGCCCATAAAAGTGCCACAAATACCCAAGATATGCAGATGCATTGCTCGCCTTCTCCACTGCTTTTGTACACAACATTAAAATGAATTGCTGTGTGTGCATTATTGATAAATTTGCCAGCAACGATAGCAAGGCTAAACTCGAAAAGATAGTCAAAAATCGTTGTTGTTCTATGTGTTTGAGACCCTATAAAACTACAGCTTTATTTTTTAGATTTAAGCTGAATTACAGTTTTATCTTTTATAATGTTTTGTATCGTTAAAATACTTAAATCATCGTGATGATGAAGGATGTGCCTTTGAGCCCAACGGTTTTAGCTTTTACGCTATTAATTATTTCTAACTGCTTTATGACACTTGCATGGTATGGGCATCTTAAATTTTTGCACCATGCTCCACTTTGGCAAGCGATTCTATTCGGTTGGATTATTGCCTTACTTGAATATAGTTTTATGATTCCAGCCACTCGTATGCTAAGTGCACAAGGCTGGTTACTCGGTGAAATGAAGATCACTCAGGAAGTGGTTACATTGGTCGTGTTTGTACCTTTTATGATTTTCTTGTTTAAGCAACCCTTTAAACTCGATTACTTATGGGCGATGTTATGCCTATTTGGTTGTGTTTATTTTGTATTTAGAAGCCAATAATCTATGATAGCTTGTATTGAATAATTGGTTTTATACAAGCTATTAATTTTTCAAATACCTGCTTATCTTTCAGATATCTAATTAATTAATATTAATAAAAATTGAGAATGTGTCACTGTTAAACCATGACATTTTTCTATCAAATTAAAAATATTCACAGAGCTGGTCAGTTAAATTTTCGTGAGATGAAAAATCAGTCTATAATAATGGGCTTCCGAACCATTTAAAACTTGGCTCTCGTCGAGATTTATCTTTTTTTACTTTTGTCTCTGGAACATTAGCAATGAATGCGGCCGCAGCACAAGACGCTCAACCTCTCGTTGGAATTATTATGGGTTCTCAATCTGATTGGGCAACTCTCGAAAACACAGCCAATATGCTTAAACAGCTTGGTGTCCCATTTGAAGCGGAAGTGGTATCTGCTCATCGTACTCCAGATCGTTTATTTGAATATGCAGAAACTGCACGTGATCGCGGTATTCAAGTGATTATTGCCGGTGCAGGCGGTGCAGCGCATTTACCTGGAATGTGTGCCGCAAAAACTGATTTACCTGTTTTAGGTGTGCCAGTTAAATCATCAATTTTAAATGGCGTAGACTCTTTGCTTTCAATTGTACAAATGCCAGCAGGTATTGCAGTTGGTACTTTAGCGATTGGTCCAGCTGGTGCAACGAATGCGGCAATTATGGCTGCACAAATCTTAGGTTTAACTCGTCCTGAAATCGCAAAAAATGTTGCTGATTTCCGTGCTGCGCAAACTGATAAAGTTGCAAGCAAAAATATTCCGGGTCAGGTGTAAGAGGCTGAGATGGATAAAACTATCGGTATTTTTGGCGGTGGGCAACTGGGCCGTATGATGGCTCAAGCAGCGTTACCATTAAATATTCAATGTACTTTTTTTGAAACAAATACAGATTGTCCAGCAGGTGTTTTAGGCCAGGTTTTTTCTAGCCAAGATGAGCAAGGCTTAAAGCACTTTATTGAAAGTGCTGATGTTTTCAGTCTTGAGTTTGAAAATACGCCAGTTGAAGATGTTGATGTTTTGACACAAACCAAAACATTGCATCCTCCCCGTGTTGCTTTAGCGACTGCGCAAAATCGTTTGTCAGAAAAAGCATTGTTTGATGAGCTTACTATTCCTGTTGCGCCGTATCGTGCTGTAGATAGCTTAGAAAGCTTGAAAAAGGCTGTTGTTGAGCTTGGTTTGCCGATCGTGCTTAAGACTGCAACTGGTGGATATGATGGCAAAGGTCAGTTTGTACTTCGTTCAGAAGACCAGATTGATACTGCTTGGGCTGAACTTGGTCGTGCAAAAAGTCTAGTTGCCGAAAGCTTTGTTAAATTCTCTCGCGAAGTTTCAATCATTGCGGTGCGTGGCCAAAATGGTGAAGTAAAAACTTGGCCATTGGCTGAAAACCATCATCACAATGGTATTTTATCGCATTCAATTGTTCCTGCACCGAATAGTGAAGCTTTGCAACCCGTTGCTCAAGACTACATTACTCGTTTGTTGAATCACCTTAACTATGTTGGTGTGCTGACTCTAGAGCTATTTGTGACAGAACAAGGCTTGTGCGCAAATGAGATGGCACCACGTGTGCATAACTCAGGTCACTGGTCAATTGAAGGCGCCGTATGTTCACAGTTTGAAAACCATATTCGAGCTGTTGCAGGATTACCATTAGGCTCAACAGAAGTTATTCGCCCAACGGTTATGATCAATATTATTGGTCAACATCCTAAAACAGAGGATGTACTTGCCTTAAATGGTGCTCATCTGCATCTTTATAACAAGTCAGAACGTGCAGGCCGCAAATTAGGTCATATCACTTTAATGCCTGTGGATAGTAATGAATTGACGAATTTATGCCGTCAATTGGCAGAAATTTTGCCAGAACCACTTGCTTTAACAGCAGATATGACCCTCTAAAAGTATTTTTAATTCTCTAAAAAGCGATCTTCGGATCGCTTTTTTTATCTTTTAAATTTAAAAAATAATAGAACATACATATTTTAGGGTTGTGGATAACTTTAATTGGAACTTTTGAATTTAAAAAAAGCTACTGTAATTTGAATTTAAAACCACAAAAGGCAGCCTTGGTTGTTTTTGAATTTAAAATCAGTTATCCACAAAAGTATTTTTAAATTTAAATGAGAGAGTTGGATGTACCTTTTTAAATTCAAAAATAGAAGTCTATTGGTATGGGGTTTGAATTTAAAAATTTTGGCTGATCTTTAAATTTAAAAAATACGGATTTCTGTGGTGGTAGGCTCTAGCCTGTAATAAATAATAAGGAGATATAGAATAGGATTAAGAAATAGAAGTGTTTTTTGCTGTGCTGTGGATAAAGTTATCCACAACAAAGAGAGGTATATAGTTTAAATTTAAAGAAGTACTTTTGAATTTAAACTCGAGTATCGGTTTTGAATTCAAAAACAATAATTTTGATTTAGAGAATTTTAAATTCAAAAATAAAGTAGAAAATTTGAATTTAAAACATGGGAAATGAATTTAAAGTAGAGATTATGAATTCAAATTTACGTTTTCTCTCTGAAATTTTGGACTCATAATGGTATGGTACTTACAAATTTAAATTTAAAAATCGAACTAGGATAATATGCGACGTTTTTCTTGTATTGTTGGCTCTGTATTTTTAGCGATGACTCAGGCTCAAGCAGAGCTCGTAATTAATGGTTCTACAATATCTAGCAGTGCTACTGTTCCAGTAGTGACGAGTGAAGATTATACGCCTAATAATAATTTCCAAAGCTGTTTGGCAAATTTACGTTCTCAAGCAATTGCTGCTGGAGTATCTGGTACAACTTATGATCGTTATACCCAAAACTTGACCCCAGATTATTCAGTTATTGATAAATTAAACTATCAACCAGAATTTTCGACACCAATTTGGGATTATCTTTCTGGTCTAGTTGATGAAGAGCGCGTTGAGCTTGGTAAACAAAAACTGGCGCAACATCGAGATGTTTTAAACCGTGCTTCTCAAACCTACGGTGTGCCGCCGGAAACAATTGTAGCAGTGTGGGGTGTTGAAAGTAATTTTGGTGATATTTCTGGAAAATATCCTTTATTACAAGCACTCGGGACTTTAAGTTGTGAAGGGCGTCGACAAAGTTATTTCCGCACTGAGTTTTTTGCCACTATGCGTATTTTACAACGTGGTGATTTAACCGAAGGCCAACTGAAAGGTTCATGGGCTGGGGCATTTGGTCATACTCAATTTATGCCATCTACCTATGAACGTTTAGCTGTTGATTTTGATGGTGATGGCCGTCGAGATTTAGTGTCGAGTACAGCTGATGCACTGGCTTCAACGGCTAATTTCTTAAATAAAGCAGGTTGGCAAACCGGAATGCCATGGGGTTTTGAAGTAAAAGTGCCTCAAGGTATGTCAATTGAGGGAGAAGGGCGACGTTCAAAGAAATCTTTAAATAGTTGGAGTGCACGAGGCGTTACTCGAATTGATGGTTCTCCACTTGTTCGAGGAGCTTTATCTGGTAATACTTCAGCGGGTTTAATGGCACCTGCAGGTGTAAATGGTCCAGTATTTTTAGTATTTAAGAATTTTGATGCTATCTACAGCTATAACGCTGCGGAAAGCT
Organism: Acinetobacter sp. S-1; assembly: GCF_059579785.1. Classification (NCBI taxonomy): domain Bacteria; kingdom Pseudomonadati; phylum Pseudomonadota; class Gammaproteobacteria; order Moraxellales; family Moraxellaceae; genus Acinetobacter; species Acinetobacter sp. S-1. Next base: position 3,800,666 of record NZ_CM184207.1, on the reverse strand, counting down.
ATGGACTTGCGATTGCACATTTATCTGATCGTTTAAAAGGTGCTGGTCCATTTGTTGCGTCTTGGCCAACTGATGATCCGGGAACTTCACGTGCAGAACGTCGTGAAATCCAACAGTTTTTGATTAATCGTGGCTATGATATTGGTGCAGTTGACGGCCTTATTGGAGATAAAACCCGCGTAGCTATTCGTCAAGAACAAACTCGTTTAGGTTTAAATCCAACAGGACGGGCAGGGCAGCAAATTTTACGTGCATTCCGTCAAGAACAAGCTCAAAAAATGATGCAATAAACTGAAAATAATAAAAAGGTCTGCTCATGCAGACCTTTTTTATAGGTACTTATATAAGATGATTACTCTAATTTAACCGCTTCCAAAATATCAAAAATAACTGACGTAACATCTTGGCTTAAATCACGATCATTAAAGATTTCATACGCAGTGATCGTGACATCAGTATCACTTGGTAATTGCTTTTGCTCTTCTTCAATTAAATGTTCAATCGGTAACAGAGTCTGTTTTACTTCAAGATGGAGAATATCTTTATATTCGATATTTTCATCCTCAAGCTCGATTTCATGCTCATTGAAAAAGGGAATTAAAATAGAATGGAGGTATGGCTTAATTTCAATAATATCAAACAGTTCAATGTCGCGAGTCTGTTCAATTGTGCTGATATGATCATTTACTTCAATCAGGATATGATAATAGCTCATCTTGATCTCCATTCTATTTTCGTTAGCTCTTATGACCACAATAACATGACTTTGATATCTATTTCGATGTATCTACATAGAAATAGATACATCATTTTATATCAAGCTCTTAATTATTGAGGTAAAGCACTTAATAGATCACGGTCAGCATCCGTAAGTCCAGTGATTTTTTTGTCACCATCTTTACGTACTGAGTACATCAATGCATTTGGTTGATCACTATGTTTTAAACCAAGTGCATGTCCTAACTCATGAGCAATGGTTAAACGTAAGTCATCAATAGATTTAAACTCATAAATCACAATTTGTTTGCCGTTATAGATACCTTTTTTAAAGACATCCGCTTGAGCATTTTGCTTAAATTGGTTCAATGAATTATTAAACTCATTATTAATCTGATTAAAATGAGTCACTTTGACATTTAAGTCTTTAGCTTGCTGATTATATGCAGCAATTTCTTTCTTTAAAGCAACAGTTTGTTTTTGCAAATCTTTCTGAGTTTTAGCCAAAGATTTAGCGCTGTATTCAGGTGCTAATTTGCCTTGGTTAAGCTGCATCATTAGTTGGTCAAGATTTTTCAATTTGCCATTCAAAATCTGCTTCTTATTTTCAAGCTCAGACTGAGTTTGACCAAGAGTTTGCTTCAGTTGCTTAATTTGTTGCTGTTCATCAATTACACGTTGCTGTTCTTGTTGGAACTGAGCTGCAATTTTTTGACGCTGTTCAGAACGGCTTTGACTATTATCGTAAACTAAACGAATTTCTAACTTTGCATTTGGATCATAAGTAAAATAATCCTGTCCAGTACCTTGTTTCCAAATGTCCGCAGCTTGTTGACTAATTTGAATTAATTGGTCTTGGCTTAAACCAAAACGTGGATCAATATCAGCAATTTTATAAGTCAAATGTTGACCTGTTTTTTGCTGGATTTGAGTATGTGCTGGAGTTGCAAGATTAGCATTAGCCTGAAAATTAGAAAAAGCAAAGGCTACGCCTAATAACAAAGATGTTAAACGCATAATCGAAGGGGGGAGATTTTAAAAAAAACGTATTATAAGAATATAAAATGAAAAATCAATCAAAAAACGTACAAATCAGAAAAATAAATGAGACTTTAGTCTCATTATTTTTTACCAAATGCCAAATTATTTTTTAGAAAAAATTTAATATATTTGGTTTTATTTAGTTTTTTTAATTATTTAACTTTAACGATTTTTCCTTAATTTGGTCTATAAATTGAACTTAATAAATCTAAATCTGAATCTGTTAGTTTAAAGTTATGAATATCTTGCTCTTTTAACCGTGGATACATTAATGATTTAGGATCAGTAGTATGTTTTAGTCCTAATGCATGGCCGAACTCATGAGCAAGGGTCAAACGTAAGTCATTTAAAGAAGCATAGCCGTAAATCTGGATTTGGTTTTGACTGAATAAACCTTTATGGAAGGGTTGAATACTATTTTTCTGCTCTAGTTTGAATTGTGTTTTTAAAGCGCTTAAATCACTTTGCTCTCGATTTAGCTCTTTAATTTTTAAGTTAAGTGATTGAATCTTAAGATTTAGAGTGTTGGATTCATTTTGTAAATCTTCCGATTTTTGCTTTAGTTGTTTTTGCCATTCTTTTAAATTATTGGCACTAGAGTACTGCTGTTCTCCTTGATTAAAGCGCGTTACCTCTTGTTGATATTGTTCAAACTCCGCTTTTAGATTGGCCTTTTTCTTGTTCAAATCAGTTGATAGTTGAGCAACCTCTTGTTTATTTGAAACAATTTCTTCATTTTTAATGTGCCAAGCTTCCTGCTTTTGCAAAAGTGCATCCAAATTGTTTTGCTGTTCATCTTTAACCAGTTGATGATCATCATAGATTAAGTTAATTGACAATTGAGCCTGTGAATCATAAATAAAATAGGTCTTCCCAGTTTCTTTTTGCCAGATTTCAGCAGCTTGCTGACTTACCTCGACTAATTGTTCTTTAGTAAGTTGAAATCGTGGATCAATAAAAGCAATTCGGTATTTTAAAGGCTGATGAGATGAATTAATTGGCAGATTGCTTTGAGCAAAAAGTGTTGTTTGTAAGCCCATGCATAAGCATAAGCTCAATCCCCACCATAGAAATTTTTTCATGGCAAAATAAAAAATATAAATAAATCTTATTGTTAGCTACTTAATTTAATTCGTCAAAACGATAAAAATCTCAATAGATTAGGTGAGGTTTGTGATATTGGTCGAAAAATTAAAAAAGATGTTCTTAGACTTGGCAATAATCAAATAATTAATGTAGTAAATAACAGTGATTTTTTAGCAAAAAAATATTATTTAAAATTAAATATTTAGTTTTTATCATTGATCTTTCTGACAGAAACATTTGAATAATATCATTAAAAAACTTATTGTTACTTTTTGTAAACAATAAAAAACCGCGCCTAAGCACGGTTTTTTATTAAAGAAACAAATTATTTTTTGTCATCTTTAACTTCAGTGAACTCAGCGTCTACAACACCATCATCTGCTTTTTGTTGACCCGCATCGCCTTGGAATGCATTTGGATCAAAGCCTTCAGCACCACCAGCTTGTTGCGCTTGTTCATAAGCACGTTGAGTGATAGGCATCAAGATGTTTTGTAAAGCTTCAGTTTTTGCTTTGATATCTTCTACATCATTTTCTTTTGTTGCTGCTTCAAGTTCAGAAACGGCAGTGCTTACAGCTGTTTTTTCATCTTCAGTAACTTTATCACCAAGATCTTTAACAGCTTTGTTCGAGCTTGAAATTAATGCATCAGCTTCGTTACGCGCTTTTGCAAGTTCTTCAAACTTACGATCTTCTTCAGCATTCGCTTCAGCATCTTTAATCATTGCTTCGATTTCAGCATCAGACAAACCTGAGTTCGCTTTAATCTGGATCGATTGCTCTTTACCAGTGCTCTTATCTTTAGCAGATACTTTCAAGATACCATCAGCATTGATGTCGAAAGATACTTCAATTTGTGGCACACCACGTGGAGCAGGTGGAATATCGCCTAATTGGAAGTTACCCAACAATTTGTTTTGTTGAGCCATCTTACGTTCACCTTGGTAAACTGAAATGTCTACAGCAGGCTGGTTGTCAGCAGCAGTAGAGAACACTTGTGATTTCTTCGCAGGAATCGTCGTGTTTTTCTCAATGATTGGTGTTAATACACCCCCCATTGTTTCAATACCTAAAGTTAATGGCGTTACGTCTAATAAAAGAACGTCAGTTTTGTCACCAGACAATACCGCACCTTGAATCGCAGCACCGATTGCAACTGCTTCGTCAGGGTTCACGTCTTTACGTGGCTCTTTACCAAAGAATTCTTGTACTTTTTGTTGTACAAGTGGCATACGAGACTGACCACCAACCAAGATCACGTCAGAGATGTCTGAAGTCGAAAGACCAGCATCTTTAAGTGCGATTTTACAAGGCTCAATTGTACGAGCAACTAAATCAGCAACTAAACCTTCAAGTTTCGCACGTGTTACATTGATCACTAAGTGTTTAGGACCAGTTGCATCAGCAGTGATGTATGGAAGGTTGATTTCAGTTGCATTTGATGAAGAAAGCTCGATTTTTGCTTTTTCAGCAGCTTCTTTCAAACGTTGTAACGCAAGTGGATCATTTTTCAAGTTCACACTTTGTTCTTTCTTAAATTCTTCAACTAAGAATTCAATTAATGCGTTATCAAAGTCTTCACCACCAAGGAAAGTATCACCGTTTGTTGATAACACTTCGATTTGTTGGTCGCCATCAAGGTCTGCGATTTCGATGATTGATACGTCAAAAGTACCACCACCTAAGTCGTAAACTGCAACTTTACGGTCGCCTTCTTTTTTGTCCATACCGAACGCAAGTGCAGCAGCAGTTGGTTCGTTAATGATACGTTTAACGTCTAAACCAGCGATTTTACCCGCATCTTTAGTTGCTTGACGTTGAGCATCGTTAAAGTAAGCAGGAACAGTAATAACTGCTTCAGTAACTGTTTCACCTAAATAGTCTTCTGCAGTTTTCTTCATCTTTTTCAAGATTTCAGCAGAAACCTGTTGAGGCGCTAATTTTTTATCGTTTACTTCAACCCAAGCATCGCCATTGTCTGCTTTGATGATTTTATAAGGTACAAGACCGATATCTTTTTGTACCGCTTGATCTTCATAACGACGACCAATTAAACGCTTGATAGCGAATAATGTATTTTTCGGGTTAGTTACTGCCTGACGCTTAGCACTTTGACCAACTAAGATCTCGCCATCTTTATAAGCAATGATCGATGGAGTTGTACGTGCGCCTTCAGCGTTTTCGATTACTTTTACTTTATCGCCTTCAAGTACAGCAACGCATGAGTTGGTAGTACCTAAGTCAATACCAATAATTTTTGCCATGTGACGTTTTCCTCAAAAATTCTTTTGCAATGTTTTTGCTTGTTATCCGATATGAGAGTGAATCTATTTTTTTCAAGCGTTTTAGCGAAAAAAAATCTAAAAACTCTCAAAAAATTATTTATTGACCAACCATAACCATAGCAGGGCGCAATAAGCGACCATTTAATGTATAGCCCTTTTGTAAAACGCTACCGATTTCATTTGCTTTAGCATTTGGGTCAATACCGACAGCTTGATGTAAATCCGCATTGAAGCCATTTTTCGTATCAGCTTCTACAACACCAAATTTTTCAAGTGTGGTTAACAGCGACTTCAAGGTCAGTTTAATACCTTCAAGTACTGGCGTTTCTTCATCGCCAGCCGCTTGAATTGCACGCTCTAAATTATCAACAGAATCTAGTAATTCTTTTGCAAATTTTTCAAGCACAGTCTCTTTATGCTTGTCAGACTCACGTTGAATACGCTCTACACTTTTTTGTGCTTCGTAAACTGCATTCGCAGTACGTGCTTTTTCAAGTTTTAGGCTTTCTTCTAATTTGGTGATTTGCGCTTGTAAAGATTCAACGGTAACGTCGTTTGCTTGCTCTACACCTTCAGCCTGAGTTTGCTCATTAGATTGCTCTGCTTGCTCGTGTTGAATGTCTTGAGCTTGCTCATTTTGCTCATTAGCCATTGATGATCTCCGTTTAAATGGGTTTTTAAACATGTACAGTCCTTTTGGCATCAGCATTTACTGGGTAAAACCTGAACTGCCATGCATATGCTGTAATTCATTAATAGGGATGAAGTATGGGCATTGCCTAAAAATTCAAGCGTACACGGCAATTTAAAACTTTTAATTTTGCGGTTTTAAGTAAAAATCTAAATTTTCGATCATAAAAGCAATAAATTCCTGAGTTATTTTGGGCAAATGTTGTCTTGAAGCATATACCACCGACAAACTTAATTCGGGAGCCGAAAAGTTTTTAAATAAAGGAACTAATCGTTTTTCTTTTAAATCTTTTTTAACTAATAAAGTCGGTAACATTGCCACACCTTGAGCATGTACACACATGTCATAAACAGCATTTACATCATTACTTTTAAAGGTGACGTTTAAAGGATAATTCTGCGGTTGCTGTTCAGTATCAAAAAGTGTCCAAAATTGATGTTGGCTATGGTGAGCTAAACATTCATGTTGAATAAGTTGCCTTGGATGGGAGAGGGGGCTGTGTTGCTTTAAATAATCAGGATGAGCACAGAATACAGACTCGATTTGACAAACAGGTCGTGCAATTAAACCATCGGCAACTTTTTGCGTTATACGTAAGGCTAAATCGACCTGAGCATCAATTAAGTCCATTGTATTTTCGGTCAGATATACATCAAATTGAATATGTGGATGTTGCTGTTTAAATTGGCGAATACATTCCCCAACCCCTAATTGAAATAAAAATAAACCACAAGTAAAGCGAATCGTACCGTTATGTTGTTCGGGTGCGGCTAACTCTTGTAAAAGTTGCTGTTGTTGTAAAATATTCTCGCAGTAGAGTAGGGCTTTTTCACCTGCTGGAGTGAGAGATATTTTTCGGGTATTTCTTTGAAATAGTCGAGTTGAGAAGGTGTGCTCTAGGTGCTCAAGATAGCGAGAAACCATCGCACGGGAATAATTTAGATGTTCGGCGGCTTTGGTTAAATTGCCATGTTGAGCAATAGAAACAAAGACGTGTATGGCTTTTAATGTGTCCATATGCTTTATCATTATTACAATATATGCAACAGTTTATCTTAATTTAGTGCATTTATCTTACAAGAATTGCAATTTAAAGTATTTCTCATGAAATTGGAGATACATAATGAAATTTTTTAAATTAACTGCTTCAGCCCTAGCAACTGCCACTGCTTTAACGGTAGCTTCCTCAGCTTTTGCGCAAGATTTGAAGATCCAAAGTTTTCTGGCTAAACCCGAACATTTCGGCGTGACTTCTACTTTAATTGAAGGCGATAAAGAAGTTCTGTTGGTGAATGCACAATTCTCAAAATCTGAAGCATTACGTATTGCTGCCGATATTCTCGATAGCGGTAAAACACTAAAGACAATTTTCGTAAGTTATGGCGATCCGGACTATTACTTTGGTTTAGATGTATTTAAACAATACTTCCCAAATGTACAAATCATCGCTACGCCGGAAACTGTTAAACATATCCAAGATACTCAAGCGCTTAAGGTGAAATATTGGGGCCCACAAATGGGTGCAAATGCGCCTAGCCAAATTATTGTGCCTCAAGCTTATACCGCTAAAACTTTAAAGCTAGAGAATGAGTCAATCGAAATTAAAGGTAAGAAAGAACTTACTTATTTATGGATTCCTTCTTCAAAAGCAGTCGTAGGCGGTATCCCAGTATCTTCAGGTATTCATTTATGGATGGCAGATACACCAAAAGTTAAAGATCGCAATAAAGTGATTCAAGCTTTAGAAAGTATTAAATCACTCCAACCTCAAACAGTTGTCCCAGCTCATATGGTTGAGGGAGCTCCACAAGGTTTGGATGCGGTTAACTTCTCTATCGACTATCTCAAGAGCTATGAGAAAGCGGTCAAAGTAAGTAAAAATGCGAGTGAGCTAAGTCAGCTCATGCAGAAACAATATCCAACATTGAAGAGTGTGGATAGCCTAGAACTAGGTGCAAAAGTTGTAAAAGGTGAGATGCAATGGCCATAATTAAAATCGAAACACTATAAATTTTCTAAAAAGCCGTGGTCTATCCCCGGCTTTTTTTATGAAATAAGGCATTTTCAAGTAAAAAGTCTCTGTAACATTCTACGCACCTTATATAGCGTTTCTATAAAGAGAAAATTTTTAACGAGAGTAAAAGGCTAAGATAAAAATTAGAAATTGATAAAAATAAACAAAAGCTTAAGTTATAGCTTCTATATAAAAGGTAGAGGTGAGGCTTAGGAAGAGGTTTTAATAAAAAATTGCACAATTTGTACTTCTATTACTACAAAAGACAACCAATGATACGCACGCCAGAAAAAAAAATTGTGAATTATAGGCAGCGCGAAGATGAACTTTGCATTTAAATGTTTGTCGTAATGAAAGGAAAGTGATTATGAAAAAATTAGGTCTTATCTCTGTAGTACTTGCTGGTGTTGCTTTTACAGCTGTTGGTTGTGCATCTGAAGCTGGCTTAAATGCATCAGGTTCAGCTCAAACTAGCGCTAGCCCATCTGGCGTACAAGCTGGTGTTGGTGTAGATGCAGGTGTTTCTGGTCAAGCACAACCAGGTCAAGTTGATGCTGGTGCTTCTGGTTCTGTTTCAGGTTCTGCAACTGCTCAGTAATTCTTAGCGATAAGAACAGTTAAAAGATTATAGAGTACATATATTCAAGATGCCGATTTATATATGAAATGAGCTGCTACTCATTATTCTATAGTCAAGAGAATGTGGATTTCTCAACAAAAAAGCCCCAAGAGATTTTTTCTTTGGGGCTTCCATATTTCAATAGATTTTAGTCATCATTATGATAATCTCTATGATTGTGATCACGATCTTCTAATCTTTTCTTCTCCCATTCACGGTGTCTTTTTTCCCACTCACGACGATTTCTATCCTGTTCGCGAGCATCTTTACGTTGTTGTTCGTATATTCTCTTACGCTCTTCCCAACGTTTTCGTTCCCAGTCACTATAGCGACGTCCATCATTGCGGTCATAGCGATCATCATCATGATCATGATCATGGTAACCATAACCACCGCGGTAATAAGGATCATCTGTATAAGCAACACAACCTACAGTTAAAAGACTGGTTGCTAATAAAGTAACAACTAGTTTTGCTGACATAGCACAATCTCCTTTTGTCTGTTAACAATAATTGGCAAAAAAGTCCTGTTTTAAACGACAGATTTGTTAATGACATTTGCTATAAATCAGATTAGCGTAGATTGGTTTTTACCTTTGTATCTTGATTACATGAGTTGTATGCGAATATAGTCAAACAACAAAGAATTCTGTAGAAAATATGAAGGATAAGAGGAATTCATGGAGATAGGCATGACAGCATTTAATCAAAAAATTCAAACATTGCTAGATAAGGGCCAAGGGCCTGCTGCTCGAGCTCTTGATAAGTTACCTCGATTAGCTCAAGAATCACTTGCCAAAATCCTTGGATATGCCTACCAATACCCAGAGCTCGACTCGTTTACTAAATGTATGATGGCCGTACAAATTAAACAGGGACGTATTGGTTTCATTGGTTCAGATCCTATTGAGTCTAGACGGCAATTCGATACACAAATGTTGGCTATCCGTCAGAAATCAACAGAAGTTGATTCTGTAGAAGATATTCGCTTACCTCTTCAAAGCGGAACTATCTTCGCAAGACACTATCACCCGGCACCTAATAAAAAATTACCTCTACTAGTTTTCTATCATGGAGGAGGTTTTGTCGTGGGTGGATTAGATACTCATGATGAGGTGTGCCGCATATTGGCGAAATACGCAAAAGTACAAGTACTCAGCATTGATTATCCTCTTGCACCAGAAGTCTCACCTCAACATTTAATTCAATCATGCGAAGATGCATTGGCTTGGGTCTATCAAAATCGTAGACAGCTAAAAATATTAAAAAATCGTATTGCTGTAGCAGGGGATAGTGCAGGCGGAAATATCAGTACGGTTGTAGCTCAACGATCAGTAAACAAACCTTATGCTCCACAAGCACAGCTTCTCATTTATCCTACAGTTGATTTTAAAAGCCGACATCCTTCTTTTTATGCTTATAACGAAGGATTAGTTTTGACGGATAGCGATATCAATTATGTTACCCAATATTATGCAACTCAGCATAATGTAGAATTAGATGATCCGATTATTTCTCCAACCTATGGTAATTTGAAAAAGAACCCGCCAGCTTTCGTGATTACGGCTGGTCATGACGTATTGCATGATGAAGCGAAAATTTATAGCTATAAGCTAAGACAAAATGGCGTCAAAATGCATTATGAAGAATATCCAGATCAAACCCATGGTTTTATAAATTTGACACCTATTTCGAAAAAGGCAAAAAGATATACTATCGAGATCAGTAAGAACTTCAGAAAGTTCTGGGATAAAAATAGTTAAACAAAAGCTTAGTCCATGTTTCACGTGGAACGTGGACTAATACTCAAATCTAAAATATAAAGCACTAAATAAAAGATAATAAATACTCACTAGAATTCTTTTATATAGATGATTAAATTTATCCTTCATTAAGTTTGGCATTTTGTTGTAGGAAGATATGAAAAAATTATTAATGTTATGTTGTTTGGGTATAAGCAGTCATTCAGTCTGGGCTGACACTCTAGTTGAAATGCAAACAAATTTAGGCAATATTGAAATACAACTTTATGATGATAAAGCACCAAACAGTGTGAAGAATTTTAAAGACTATATAAAGTCAGGCTTTTATAAAGATACGATATTTCACCGTGTAATTCCTGGTTTTATGGTGCAGGGCGGTGGACTTACTGCAAATATGCAGGAAAAGACTACGCGAGCACCTATCAAAAATGAAGCTGGAAATGGAATTGCTAACACACGCGGAACGTTGGCGATGGCTCGTACTGCAAATCCTGACTCAGCTACTAGTCAGTTTTTCATAAACGTTGCAGATAATAATTTTTTAAATCGTTCTGCGGGTAATGCGGGTTACGCAGTTTTTGGAAAAGTAATTAAAGGAATGGAAGTGGTTGACCGTATTGTTCAGGTCCCTACATCAAACTATGGCATGCATCAAAACGTACCAAAACAGTCTATAAAGATAGTAGATATAAAGTTTAAAACTCTCCAAAAATAAATTAACTATATAAATCATATATTTGTGTATTTTTGAGATTTTTTTTGGCTGAAAAAGAACCGGTCGAACGTGCATATTTATAAAAGTGCTTGCGTACCAATTTTTTTTCCCTATAATGCACTCATCCCGACGCGATACACGAGAATATCTTAGCTTACAGGGTTAAGATGAAAGCTTAGTATTGCGTTGAATTCTGTCTCTGACGAAGAGCGGAAAAATCATTAAGAGAATTGAAGAACAACTTGTGTGGATTTTTACTGATTGATTAATCGAAATAATTTTCATTGATTGATTGGTTTAAATTACTCGAAGTTTATTTGAGCGAAATTTAAGTCAGTAATTGATGAGCCAGAATTGGTACCTTGTCTTTAAATAAGGTACAAAATGATTTTAACTGAAGAGTTTGATCATGGCTCAGATTGAACGCTGGCGGCAGGCTTAACACATGCAAGTCGAGCGGAGAGAGGTAGCTTGCTACTGATCTTAGCGGCGGACGGGTGAGTAATGCTTAGGAATCTGCCTATTAGTGGGGGACAACATTTCGAAAGGAATGCTAATACCGCATACGTCCTACGGGAGAAAGCAGGGGATCTTCGGACCTTGCGCTAATAGATGAGCCTAAGTCGGATTAGCTAGTTGGTGGGGTAAAGGCCTACCAAGGCGACGATCTGTAGCGGGTCTGAGAGGATGATCCGCCACACTGGGACTGAGACACGGCCCAGACTCCTACGGGAGGCAGCAGTGGGGAATATTGGACAATGGGCGCAAGCCTGATCCAGCCATGCCGCGTGTGTGAAGAAGGCCTTATGGTTGTAAAGCACTTTAAGCGAGGAGGAGGCTACTTTAGTTAATACCTAGAGATAGTGGACGTTACTCGCAGAATAAGCACCGGCTAACTCTGTGCCAGCAGCCGCGGTAATACAGAGGGTGCAAGCGTTAATCGGATTTACTGGGCGTAAAGCGCGCGTAGGCGGCTAATTAAGTCAAATGTGAAATCCCCGAGCTTAACTTGGGAATTGCATTCGATACTGGTTAGCTAGAGTGTGGGAGAGGATGGTAGAATTCCAGGTGTAGCGGTGAAATGCGTAGAGATCTGGAGGAATACCGATGGCGAAGGCAGCCATCTGGCCTAACACTGACGCTGAGGTGCGAAAGCATGGGGAGCAAACAGGATTAGATACCCTGGTAGTCCATGCCGTAAACGATGTCTACTAGCCGTTGGGGCCTTTGAGGCTTTAGTGGCGCAGCTAACGCGATAAGTAGACCGCCTGGGGAGTACGGTCGCAAGACTAAAACTCAAATGAATTGACGGGGGCCCGCACAAGCGGTGGAGCATGTGGTTTAATTCGATGCAACGCGAAGAACCTTACCTGGCCTTGACATAGTAAGAACTTTCCAGAGATGGATTGGTGCCTTCGGGAACTTACATACAGGTGCTGCATGGCTGTCGTCAGCTCGTGTCGTGAGATGTTGGGTTAAGTCCCGCAACGAGCGCAACCCTTTTCCTTATTTGCCAGCGAGTAATGTCGGGAACTTTAAGGATACTGCCAGTGACAAACTGGAGGAAGGCGGGGACGACGTCAAGTCATCATGGCCCTTACGGCCAGGGCTACACACGTGCTACAATGGTCGGTACAAAGGGTTGCTACCTAGCGATAGGATGCTAATCTCAAAAAGCCGATCGTAGTCCGGATTGGAGTCTGCAACTCGACTCCATGAAGTCGGAATCGCTAGTAATCGCGGATCAGAATGCCGCGGTGAATACGTTCCCGGGCCTTGTACACACCGCCCGTCACACCATGGGAGTTTGTTGCACCAGAAGTAGCTAGCCTAACTGCAAAGAGGGCGGTTACCACGGTGTGGCCGATGACTGGGGTGAAGTCGTAACAAGGTAGCCGTAGGGGAACCTGCGGCTGGATCACCTCCTTAACGAAAGATTGACGATTGGTAAGAATCCACAACAAGTTGTTCTTCATAGATGTATCTGAGGGTCTGTAGCTCAGTTGGTTAGAGCACACGCTTGATAAGCGTGGGGTCACAAGTTCAAGTCTTGTCAGACCCACCATGACTTTGACTGGTTGAAGTTATAGATAAAAGATACATGACTGATGATGTAAGCTGGGGACTTAGCTTAGTTGGTAGAGCGCCTGCTTTGCACGCAGGAGGTCAGGAGTTCGACTCTCCTAGTCTCCACCAGAACTTAAGATAAGTTCGGATTACAGAAATTAGTAAATAGAGATTTCGGTCTTGGTTTATTAACTTCTGTGATTTAAGTATCACGGTATTAAGCATGACCTGACGAAGGCGTGTTTATTCATTAACAGATTGGCAAAATTGAGTCTGAAATAAATTGTTCACTCAAGAGTTTAGATTAAGCAATTAATCTAGATGAATTGAGAACTAGCAAATTAACTGAATCAAGCGTTTTGGTATATGAATTTAGATTGAAGCTGTACAGTGTTTAAGTACACAGACAACAGATAGTAGCGATGAAGAATCGCACGGACAACACTCACTTGTAGGTGTTGACGACTGTTTGGGGTTGTATAGTCAAGTAATTAAGTGCATGTGGTGGATGCCTTGGCAGTCAGAGGCGATGAAAGACGTGATAGCCTGCGAAAAGCTCCGGGGAGGCGGCAAATATCCTTTGATCCGGAGATTTCTGAATGGGGGAACCCACCTACTTTAAGGTAGGTATTGCAACATGAATACATAGTGTTGCAAGGCGAACGAGGGGAAGTGAAACATCTCAGTACCCTTAGGAAAAGAAATCAATTGAGATTCCCTCAGTAGCGGCGAGCGAACGGGGATCAGCCCATTAAGTTATGTGTGTTTTAGTGGAACGCTCTGGGAAGTGCGAACGTAGAGGGTGATATTCCCGTACACGAAAGGGCACACATAATGATGACGAGTAGGGCGAGGCACGTGAAACCTTGTCTGAATATGGGGGGACCATCCTCCAAGGCTAAATACTCCTGACTGACCGATAGTGAACCAGTACCGTGAGGGAAAGGCGAAAAGAACCCCTGTGAGGGGAGTGAAATAGATCCTGAAACCGCATGCATACAAGCAGTGGGAGCACCTTCGTGGTGTGACTGCGTACCTTTTGTATAATGGGTCAGCGACTTATATTCAGTAGCGAGGTTAACCGTATAGGGGAGCCGTAGAGAAATCGAGTCTTAATAGGGCGTTTAGTTGCTGGGTATAGACCCGAAACCAGGCGATCTATCCATGAGCAGGTTGAAGGTTGGGTAACACTAACTGGAGGACCGAACCCACTGTCGTTGAAAAGCCAGGGGATGACTTGTGGATAGGGGTGAAAGGCTAATCAAGCCTGGTGATAGCTGGTTCTCCCCGAAAGCTATTTAGGTAGCGCCTCGGACGAATACCATAGGGGGTAGAGCACTGTTTCGGCTAGGGGGTCATCCCGACTTACCAAACCGATGCAAACTCCGAATACCTATGAGTACTATCCGGGAGACAGACTGCGGGTGCTAACGTCCGTAGTCAAGAGGAAAACAATCCAGACCGCCAGCTAAGGCCCCAAAATCATAGTTAAGTGGGAAACGATGTGGGAAGGCATAGACAGCTAGGAGGTTGGCTTAGAAGCAGCCACCCTTTAAAGAAAGCGTAATAGCTCACTAGTCGAGTCGGCCTGCGCGGAAGATGTAACGGGGCTAAAACTATGTGCCGAAGCTGCGGATTTGACATTAGTCAAGTGGTAGGGGAGCGTTCTGTAAGCCGATGAAGGTGTATTGAGAAGTATGCTGGAGGTATCAGAAGTGCGAATGCTGACGTGAGTAACGACAAAACGGGTGAAAAACCCGTTCGCCGAAAGACCAAGGGTTCCAGTCCAACGTTAATCGGGGCTGGGTGAGTCGACCCCTAAGGCGAGGCCGAAAGGCGTAGTCGATGGGAAATTGGTTAATATTCCAATACTTCTGTGTAATGCGATGAGAGGACGGAGAAGGTTAAGTCAGCCTGGCGTTGGTTGTCCAGGTGGAAGGATGTAGGTATGTATCTTAGGCAAATCCGGGGTACTCTATACTGAGATCCGATAGCAAGCTGTACTTGTACAGTGAAGTGGCTGATACCATGCTTCCAGGAAAAGTCTCTAAGCTTCAGTTACACAGGAATCGTACCCGAAACCGACACAGGTGGTCAGGTCGAGTAGACCAAGGCGCTTGAGAGAACTCTGCTGAAGGAACTAGGCAAAATGGTACCGTAACTTCGGGAGAAGGTACGCTGTTGTTGGTGATGGAACTTGCTTCCTGAGCTGACGACAGCCGCAGAAACCAGGCCGCTGCAACTGTTTATTAAAAACATAGCACTCTGCAAACACGAAAGTGGACGTATAGGGTGTGATGCCTGCCCGGTGCTGGAAGGTTAATTGATGGGGTTAGCGTAAGCGAAGCTCTTGATCGAAGCCCCAGTAAACGGCGGCCGTAACTATAACGGTCCTAAGGTAGCGAAATTCCTTGTCGGGTAAGTTCCGACCTGCACGAATGGCATAATGATGGCGGCGCTGTCTCCAGCAGAGGCTCAGTGAAATCGAAATCGCTGTGAAGATGCAGTGTACCCGCGGCTAGACGGAAAGACCCCGTGAACCTTTACTGCAGCTTGACACTGAACTTTGACCTTACTTGTGTAGGATAGGTGGGAGGCTTTGAAGTTGGAACGCTAGTTCCAATGGAGCCGTCCTTGAAATACCACCCTGGTAATGTTGAGGTTCTAACTCTGTCCCGTTATCCGGGACGAGGACCGTGTCTGGTGGGTAGTTTGACTGGGGCGGTCTCCTCCTAAAGAGTAACGGAGGAGTACGAAGGTGCGCTCAGCGTGGTCGGAAATCACGCGTAGAGTATAAAGGCAAAAGCGCGCTTAACTGCGAGACCCACAAGTCGAGCAGGTACGAAAGTAGGTCTTAGTGATCCGGTGGTTCTGTATGGAAGGGCCATCGCTCAACGGATAAAAGGTACTCTGGGGATAACAGGCTGATACCGCCCAAGAGTTCATATCGACGGCGGTGTTTGGCACCTCGATGTCGGCTCATCTCATCCTGGGGCTGAAGCAGGTCCCAAGGGTATGGCTGTTCGCCATTTAAAGAGGTACGCGAGCTGGGTTTAGAACGTCGTGAGACAGTTCGGTCCCTATCTACCGTGGGCGCTGGAAATTTGAGAGGATCTGCTCCTAGTACGAGAGGACCAGAGTGGACGAACCTCTGGTGTACCGGTTGTGACGCCAGTCGCATCGCCGGGTAGCTATGTTCGGAAGGGATAACCGCTGAAAGCATCTAAGCGGGAAGCCTACCTCAAGATAAGATTTCCCTAGGAATTTATTCCTCTAAAGAGCCGTTCGAGACTAGGACGTTGATAGGTTGGATGTGGAAGCATAGTGATATGTGAAGCTGACCAATACTAATTGCTCGTGAGGCTTGACTATACAACACCCAAGCAGTTGTATATGAAGCATCAATCGATTCATAAACATGCAAAGCAACTTGATTTAGTTATACTACTAGCTAAAATGAACAACGAAAAATCAGACCAATCAGCCCATCTGTAAAGATTTGGAAAACGCAACGTATCACACAGTGAATAAAACGAAGCAAGTATCCATACCAGTTGTGCTGGCGACCATAGCAAGAGTGAACCACCTGATCCCTTCCCGAACTCAGAAGTGAAACCTCTTAGCGCTGATGGTAGTGTGGGGTTACCCATGTGAGAGTAAGTCATCGCCAGCTCATTATTCCAAACACCCCCGTTCTAATGAATGGGGGTGTTTTTTTATGTGCGGAATTTAATTTTTAATAAAAGATAGATCCAAAATTAGATTTGTATTCTGGCTGTATTCTATGAATATAATAATGAACTCTATTATTTTTGAGTACGTCCATGAAAATCAATTCTTTCTCTCCAATACCTGAAGATGATGAAGAGCTATCTTTGCCTGCATTGATTTATTGGGCATCTCTAGGTGATATCGATCAAGTAAAAGAATTACTGATAGAGGGAGAAAATCCTAATCAAATAGATGATGAGGGATATAGTGCTCTACAAGCAGCTGCTGAAAATGATCATTTAGAGATAGTTCAACTCTTAATTGAAAAAGGTGCGCATGTCGCTTACAAAAGTGAATACACAGCATTAGAGCTTGCAGAAATGGCTGGTAATACTAATGTAGTGGAGTATTTAAAGAGTTTATAAAATTAAAAGCCTCTTTTGTTTAGAAAAGAGGCCTTTTGTTCAATTAAGACAAATGATATTTCTGTAGTTTCTCAACAATGGATTGAAGACCTTTTACTTCAAACTCATTAGCTTCGAATTTTTCATCTTTATTACGTTTAAATATATCTCTTATCTCTATTACAGCATTCGGGTCAATAATACTTAAACTTGAGGTGACTTGACGTATTTGACTAATAGAACGAGAGCCATTTGTTGAACCATAGCCAATAAATGCAGCAGGTTTACCACCCCACTCCTTGCCGACATAATCAAGTGCATTTTTTAAAGCTGGGCTGTAACCATGGTTGTATTCTGGGCTAATAAAGATAAATGCGTCTGCTTGAGCAATTTTGTCTGCCCATTCTTGTTGTTTAGGTTGATCATAAATCCCGGTAGCAGGTGGGTGAGAGCCTGAAAATAACGGTAAATTCCACTCTTTTAAATCAATTACTTCTGTCTGAAAATCTTCTAGATTAAATGATGGAATTGTGGATTCTAGCCAATTGGCAACTTTAATTGCTGTACGTCCTTCACGAACACTTCCTACGATAATATAGACCAGCATGTATTTTTCCTAAGAATTTTTATCTTTATAACTTAATTCATTATATAGGTAGGAGAGAATATAGAATTTGTAAGGATTCTTATGTCACTAATAAAAATTGAATCATAAAAAAGCCCTCATTTAGAGGGCTTTTTTATTTACATTAGCTTAATGCCTTGTTGGCCTTCAGGAGTAACCTTAAATATTTCTACTTCAAAGGTAATATTTTTCCCAGCTAATGGGTGATTAAAATCAATTTCTGTAATGTCATCATTAACTGATTTTACTACACCGAATAAGGTGGTTTTTGCCTTATCTTCAAATTCGATCATGTGACCAGGAATAGGGCGTTGTTCAAACTTAACTGTATCGAAAGTTTGAACATTTTCTGGATTCCACGGACCAAAAGCCTCTTCTGGTGGAAGGTGTACTGTACGGCGGTCACCTGCACGTAAACCGAATAATGCTTTTTCGAAACCTGGTAAAAGGTTTCCGTCACCAATAGTCAGACTAACTGGCTCTTCACGGCTACGTGTATTGTCAATTTCTACACCATTTTCGATAGCTACAGAAAAGTGTAGGTCGACTTTAGAGCCTTCTTGAATACGAATTTCTTCGTTAGGTTGAATAATTTCGGTCATATTATGCATCCGAATTTTGGTTACGTTGCTTCTCAAGGAAGAATGTATCAATGAGTAGCAAAATCGTACCTAGAGTGATGGCACTGTCCGCAATATTAAAAGCTGGAAAGTGATGATTTTGGTAATAAACATGAATGAAATCGACCACATAACCTAGGGTAATACGGTCAATTAAATTGCCTAAAGCTCCGCCTAAAATTAAAGCGATGGCTACAGGTAGCACCACCATTTTTTTAGGCATACGCATTAACCAAAATACAAAAAGTACTGAAACTAAGCCCGCCAAAGATGTGAAGAAATAGCGCTGCCATCCTCCTGCATCAGATAAAAAGCTAAAAGCTGCACCATAATTATGCAATAGTGTCCAGTTTAAAAATGGAAGTACAGGTACAGGATCTGCATAGTTTAGATGTGTACTCGCAATCCATTTCGTCCATTGATCCAATATAATGGCAAGGACTGAAAGTCCAAGCCAAATCAGATTATGTGGATAAAACTGGAATAAGCCTTTTTTAGCTTGTGAATTAGGCATATTTTCTCACTTCGCCACGACCAGTGACGTTCACAATACAACGACCACATAAACCAGGATGATCGGCATGTGTATTTACATCTGGAAGGACATGCCAGCAACGTGCACATTTTTCACCTTCAGCCGCAGATATTTGTACACGTAAGCCTTCCATTTCAGTTGCTTCACCTTGCTCAGCAAATGGATGTACTACTACTTGTGAAGTAATAAGAACAAAACGGAGTTCATCAGCCAGTTGGTTTAAAACTGTTTGTAATGATTCACTTGCCCAAAGTTCAACTTTGGCTGAAAGATTACTGCCGACAAGTTTAGCGTTACGCGCTGCTTCAATCTGTTTATTTACTGCAGATTTTACGCTAATCAATGTTTGCCAATCTTCTTCGGAAAGCAAGTTTGCTTTTGATGAAACAGGCAAGTCATACCATTCTGATGTAAATACATACTTTTCAGTTTGTTCTGGAATCAGTGGCCAAGCTTCTTGAGCGGTAAAGCTTAAGATTGGGCTCATCCAGCGGATAAATGCTTGGACAATATGATAAAGCGCTGTTTGAGCAGAACGACGTGCCTGAGAATCCGCTTTAGTGGTGTATTGACGGTCTTTGATAATATCTAGGTAGAAACCACCTAAGTCATTAATACAGAAGCTTGTTAACGAACTACACACCACATGGAAGTTCATTTCTTCGTAAGCAGTGATAATGGTTTGTTGTACTTCATTCGCACGTTGTAAGATGTATTGATCTAGAGCGATAAGGTCATCTACCTCCAGAGCATCAGTACTTGGTTTGAAACCATTTAGGTTCGCAAGCAAGAAGCGTAGGGTATTACGAATACGGCGATAGCTATCACTTACACGGCTAAAGATTTCTTTCGATGCTGCGATTTCATAACGGTAGTCGCTAGACGCTACGTATAGTCGTAAACCATCTGCACCAAGCTGTTTGATGATTTCTTCAAGCGGGATATAGTTGCCTAAAGATTTCGACAATTTACGACCGTTTTCGTCCACTGTAAAACCATGAGTTAACAAGGCTTTATATGGCGCACGATTATGAATTGCCATAGATGTTAATAAAGAAGATTGGAACCAGCCACGGTGTTGGTCTGAACCCTCTAAATATAAGTCAGCAGGGCTTTCTAATTCATCACGTTGCTCAAGTACAGCGTAATGCGTTGTACCAGAGTCGAACCATACATCGAGTGTATCGCGAACAGCATTGTATTGTTCAGCATCTTCACCGATGAAATCTTTTGCTTCACGTTTGAACCATGCTTCGATACCTTCTTCTTCGATCAGTTGAGCAACTTCTTCGATGAGTTCAGGTGTACGAGGGTGTAATTCGTTCGTATCTTTATGAACGAAGAATGGAATTGGAACACCCCAAGTACGTTGACGTGAAATACACCAGTCCGGACGACCTTCGATCATTGATTCAATGCGGTTTTTACCCCAGTTCGGTACAAACTCGATATCATTTTCAATGGCATTAAGCGCACCTTCACGTAACCCTTTTTGATCCATGCTAATGAACCATTGTGGTGTAGCACGGAAAATAATAGGAGTCTTATGGCGCCAGCAGTGTGGGTAGCTGTGTTTAATTGGCTGATGAGCCCATAAACGGCCTACAGCGCCCAAAGCTTCGATAATCTTTGGATTAGCTTTATAGATGTGTTCACCAGCGTAGATTGGAGCAGTTGGTAAATAAACACCGTTACCACCGACTGGATTGTCTACTTTAAGGTTATATTGAAGACCTACTTTATAGTCGTCTGCACCGTGGCCAGGCGCTGTATGTACGGCACCTGTACCGCTTGTTGCAATAACGTGTTCACCCAAAATTACTGGAACTTGACGGTCAGTAAGTAAAGGGTGTTGCAGGGTAAGGTTTTCAAGAGCTGAACCTGTAAAGTCAGCTAAAACAACTGGGTTTTCAAGCTTATAGCGTTCGATTGCTGAAGCAACTAAGTCTTTAGCAAGAATGAAGTTTTGCTTACCGCGCTCAGTAGACACTTGCACCAATTGATATTCAATTTCGGCATGCAACGCAACGGCTTGGTTAGCTGGTAATGTCCAAGGTGTAGTGGTCCAGATCACGATATCTGTCGGATCTTGAACTTCTACGTTTAAGCGAGCACTTAAATCTTTTAGATCGACAACGCCAAATCCAACGTCAATTGCGTCAGATTTTTTATCTTCGTATTCAACCTCTGCTTCAGCAAGAGCTGAACCGCAGTCCATACACCAGTTCACTGGCTTTAAGCCTGGTTGGATATGGCCATTTTTCTGAATGAGACCTAAAGCACGAACGATATCGGCTTCTTGTTTGTAATTCATGGTGAGATAAGGATTATCCCAATCACCTAAAATACCAAGACGTTTAAAGTCAGTACGTTGTAAATCAATTTGTTTTAGCGCGTATTCACGGCAAAGTTTACGGAAAGTTGCTGCGTCAACTTTTTCGCCCACTTTACCTACTTTCTCTTCGACTTTTAGTTCGATTGGCAAGCCATGACAGTCCCAACCTGGAACATATGGTGCATCAAAACCTGAAAGCGTACGGCTTTTTACAATAACGTCTTTGAGTACTTTATTGACCGCGTGACCCAAGTGAATTGTACCGTTTGCATATGGAGGGCCATCATGCAAAATATATTTTTTCTTGCCAATACGCGATGCACGAATCTGCTGATAAATGTTGTCGGTATACCACTCTTCTAACCATTTCACTTCACGTACTGCCAAATTTGCTTTCATTGCAAATTGAGTATCCGGCAGGTTTAGCGTGGCTTTGTAGTCCACTGCATTCTCAGGAGTTTGCTTATCGCTCATGCAAGTTTTCTTCCAGTTTAATCAGCTTGGGAGCTGACATGTTTTACAATCAAAATTCGAATTAAAAAGGAAATTGTGTCGTGTCGTTACGGTATTGTCGTAACTGTTGCACGTCATTATCAATTCCAGCCTTAAGTGCTTCAAGCGAAGGGTAGTTCAATTCACCATGAAGATAGTGAAGAAAAGTCACCCGCATAAATAAGCCATACAGATTAGCAGAAACATCAGGGAAATGTACTTCTAATCTCCATTCTGGATGTTCTTGCTGAATGGCGGGACGTGTACCGACATGACCAGCGCCATAGAGGCTATTTTCATGATATCCAGCAATTCCCGGTTTCTCTGGTGTTTCTTGGCGCACTTTTTCAGTGAGAGAAGTCGTTTCGCAAATGACTTCAACGCCATAAATACCGTTTAAACAAGGTTTGTGGCGATTGAGACGAACATTAATGGTTGGAAAATCAAGAGTTCGTCCAATTTGGTCGCCATATTGGACACGACCAGTAATACTGTATGGACGGCCTAATAATTTAGCTGCTAAAGCAAGATTACCCACTTGAAGTACTTGGCGAATACGGGTTGAACTTACGCGTTCACCTTCAAGTTCAATGGTATGTAAATTTGTGACTTGGAAGCCATAATCTTTTAAAAATTCACTGTTGCCTTGGCGGTCTTTACCGAAATGAAAGTCATCCCCCAAAACTAATGACTGGGCATTTAATTTGTTTTTTAATAAATCTGCGAAGGCAGATGCGCTCATGCTACGGAAATGTTCATCAAATTTAGCAACCGCAATATAGTCAACGCCAAGCTCAGCTAGGTATTCAACTTTTTCCCGTAATGAATTAATACGAGGAGGTGCATCGTAACCTTTGAAGAACTCAAGCGGTTGTGGCTCAAAAATCATGACCAGTGTTTTTAAGCCTTGTGCTGCAGCAATGTTTTTGAGTTGAGCAATCATCGCTTGGTGGCCTAAATGGACACCATCAAAATTACCAATAGTTACCGCTGTTGGAGGTAACTGAAAATTGAGCGATAACGCATTAAGACGAAGCAGTTTCATGAACTTAAAATATGGCTATTTTTGCAAGGGCTATATATTGCCATAATCTCACAGATTCGTCTTGTTGTTGTGTTTTTACTCAGTTATTTTTCAATATGAATATCTGCATATCTAAAATATTGATGATTTAAATAAAAATAAATCAATTTTTCTTATTAGTGGTTTGCTCTACTATGTCTTTATCCACTCTTTGATTAGAGAACTAAGATGAAAAAACCCTTTTACCAATTAAATCATAGCAAAGATGTTATACGACATTTTACCCCAAATTGGTTTACAGCGACTATGGGTACTGGCGTGGTGAGTATGATTTTAATTCAGCTGCCATTTGCTCAATCATTTTTATTCGCGCTAGCAACTTGGTTATGGCAATTTAATATTGTCTTATTCAGCGTTTTTTCAGTTCTTTATTTATTGCGGTGGTTTCTTTTCCCTCATGAGGCGAAGCAAATATTTAACCATCCCAATATGAGCTTGTTTTTAGGGGCTATCCCAATGGGGCTTGCAACGATATTAAATGGTTTTTTAAGCTTCGGTGTCGGGCTTTACGGTGAAGTGGCAATACATATTGCTCAAGCTTTATGGTACATCGATGTCTTTTTCGCACTGGCCATTGCGTGGATCGTGCCATTTTGTATGTTTAGTCGTCAGAACCATCAGCTACATACCATGACTGCAATCTGGCTTTTACCTGTGGTTGCCTGTGAAGTAGCCGCAAGTTCTGCGGGTATGTTGGTTGCACATTTACCAGCAGATGTACACAGCTTTCATTTATTAATGGCTGGCTATGTACTTTGGGGAATCTCTGTTTTACCAGCATTCGCTATTCTGACAATTTTAATGCTGCGTATGGCTTTGCATCAGTTACCAGAAAAAGAAGTCGCAATTTCTAGCTGGTTGTCTTTAGGCCCGATTGGTACAGGTACATTAGGTTTATTGTTATTAGGGCAGCAGGCACAAAGAGTGGCGCCAAACGTAGGATTTCACCAATTTGCGGATGTCTTTCAAGCTTTAGGAGTTGTAGGCAGTCTTGTACTTTTAGGCTTTGGGTTATGGTGGCTTGGTCTTGCGATTTTAACAACGCTCCGTCACGCAAAGACAGGTATTCCATTTAACTTGGGCTGGTGGGGCTTAACCTTTCCATTAGGTGTATTTATTCTTGCACTGTTTAATTTAGGACATCAGGTTGAAGTTGTATTTTTACAATACGTTGCTGTGGCGTTGAGTCTTTTATTATTGGCAATGTGGGGCGTAGTAATGAAGAAAACGCTTGCAGGAGCATATAGCGGTCAACTGTTCTTCTCACCATGTTTAATCGCTTTACAACAAAAAGTACAGTAATGATGAAAAGGTGTAAAAAGCTTTTGCACCTGATTTATACTTATTTTCTAACTTATTTAATTTTGATTTGAGCTTTTTGAATGAACACTGATATTGCTTTGATTATGGCACTTCCTAATGAATCTAAGGGTTTATTTGAACAAGCAGGTGTTGAAGTCCATTACAGTGGTATTGGTAAGATTAATGCTGCCTTTAAAGCATTTGAAGTTATTCAAAAAACAGGATGCAAAACTCTAATTAATTTAGGTACAGCGGGAAGCTCTGCATTTAATCGACATGATTTAGTCGAAGTAAAAACTTTTGTACAACGAGACATGGACGTTTCACCCCTAGGTTTTGAAGTAGGTGTAACGCCGTTAGATGATCATTTGGCGGCAGAGATTCATCTTCAACCACATTTTATTGATTTGCCAAAAGCAGTATGTGGAACAGGTGATTCATTTGAAACAGGTCAGCCAAAAGTAGCTTGTGATGTGGTTGATATGGAAGGCTATGCTTTAGCTAAAGTGTGCCATAAGTTAGGTGTACGATTAATTTCTGTGAAGTATATTACTGATGGGGCAGATGACACTGCACATTTGGATTGGGAAGAAAATTTATTGTTAGGCGCTCAGAAACTCCTAGCCCTTTATCAAAATCATTTCTAAAAAAAGATCGGCAAATTTGCCGATCTTTTTTTGGTTTTAACGAGGCAATACGCCGTATAGCATCATATGTACCGTATGCTCAATCGAACGCTGGAACATACTGCGGTTACGAAGCGTTTTACCGGTCACCATTTCCATTTGAGTTGCAAAATCTGCATAGTTTTGCGTAAGGCCCCAAATATTTAAGATTAATAATTCTGGGTCGATATCTGGGGAAATCTTTCCTTCTTCTTGCCAAGTCTGAATGACTTTAGCTTTGCGTTTAAATAGCTTTTTCAAAGGCCCTTTCAGTATAGGCAAAATATGTGGAGCGCCTTGAATAATTTCTAGTGCAAACAATCTAGATGCTTTCGGTTGGCTACGAGACAGTTCGATTTTTTGAATTAAATAGTGAGATAAGGCTTCGGCTGGTTCTAATTCAGCTTCTAAAGTTTGTAAGGGGGCCAACCATTTTTGTAAAACGGTTGTGAGCACTTCTACATATAAAGACTCTTTATTTTCATAGTAATAGAAAATATTCGACTTATGCATGTCGGCGAGTTGGGCAATTTCATCCAGACTTGCGCCACTAAACCCATAGACTGAAAATACGTCAAGGGCCGCAGCAAGAAGCTGATTGCGCTTTTGGGTACTCTTTTTTTGTTCCATCTGCTGCATAATTAAAAAAATAATATTCCCATTGTAAGGGAAATTGTTTGATTTGTGCACAGGTGTCTTGCTTTTTTAATCAAAAAACAGCTAGTTATTTGCGTAATAGATATACTATTGTGCAAAAAATAGAGAGATTCCCTAGTTTATTGTTATTCTTAAAAATATTTTTTAACTTTCGCCCTAAAAAAGAGCAATAAAACAGCAGTTTTATTGCTCGTAAATTGGGCATTTTTCGGCTGAGATACTCTCATTACTCATCGCAATCTTAAGTTGCCAAAACTGCATCGAGTACTTGTTGTTCAAGTTGGGCAAAAGTAATGCTCTTTTTACGCGGGCGTGGAAGATTAACTTGGAAACTTTGAGCAATCTGGCCCTTATCTAATAAGATAATACGGTCAGCTAATTGCACTGCTTCACTTACATCGTGTGTGACTAAAATGGCAGTAAAACCTTGTTCTTTCCACAAGCGTTCGATCAAGCTTTGCATCTCAAGCCGAGTTAGAGCATCTAATGCACCTAACGGCTCATCTAGCAATAATATGCGCGGCGTATGTGATAGTGCACGGGCTAGAGCAGTGCGCTGACGTTGACCACCTGAAAGCTGGGAAGGCCATTGTCCCGCTTTTTCTTTTAAACCTACTTTTTCTAGTAATTCTTCTGCTAAAGCATGTTGCGATTTTGGTAGCCCAAGTTGAACATTTTGAAGAATATTTCTCCAAGGAAGTAAACGAGGATCTTGGAACATTACTCGAATATCATCGTTCGTAATGCCTTCACGTAAATGTCGGGCAGATTTAAATTTGATTTCCCCAAAGCTGGCTTTTTCAAGTTGAGCAATTAAACGGAGTAACGTACTTTTGCCACAACCACTTCGGCCAACAATTGCTAAAAACTCACCCGGCTGGATGTGTAGGTCAAGATCTTCGAGGACCTTTACCTCGCCATAGAATTTATAAAGTTGCTCAATCAGAATCTCTGCACCTAATACAGGTTCTTGAGATTCTGTTGGTTCTTCCGGAATGAGCTGCACTTCATTCTGATTAATATTTAAATTCAGATTTGTCATGTTCTAAGCTCCCTTATTTCTGATATCCAGAGTGCCAACGTAGTAAATAGCGTTCTAAAAGCTGTGCTAAAACATCTGCTAGTTTGCCTAGTAAGGCGTACAGAAGAATACCGACCAGAACTACATCAGTTTGTAAGAACTCACGTGCATTCATGGTCATATAACCAATACCTGCTTGAGCTGAAATGGTTTCAGCAACAATGAGCAATACCCAAACCAAACCCAAAGCAAAGCGTAGACCTACTAAAATAGAAGGCATTGCACCTGGCAAAATAATTTCTTTGTAAAGCTGCCAGCGAGAAAGCCCATAGCTTTTGCCCATCTCAATCAATTGAGGGTCAACTGATCGAATACCGTGATAGGTATTAATATAAATGGGGAAGAAAACACCTACGGCGACTAAAAATAATTTTGCTGTTTCATCAATCCCGAACCACAAGATGACGAGTGGGATAAGTGCTAAGGCTGGGATGTTACGAATCATTTGTAAGGTCGTATCGAGCAGGGTAGAGGCGAAACGCGAAGACCCGTTGAGTAGACCTAATAACAAACCTAAACCGCCACCAATCAACAACCCCAGTAAAGCACGCCCTGCACTGACTTTAACGTGCTGCCAAAGTTCTCCACTCACCAGTAGATGCCAAAAAGCGGAAACTACAGCAGTAGGTGCAGGTAAAATACGGCTTTCTAAAAGACCCGAACTTGAGGCAATTTGCCAAACAACCAATAGAAGAATAGGGAAAATCCAAGGCAGCAAACGCTGCCCGATTTGTTTTGTTCCACGTGAAACAACACTTTCAGCTTTGCTCATGCAGGCTCCTTGACGGGACTATTTTGCTTCTTCTCGTCTGGAACATAATTGTTGGCAATAATTTCACCGAATGGACCGGTTAAATTTGGCTGAGCAAGTTTAGCGCGAGTTTCAATTGGTAATAACGGGAATACTAACTCTGCAAAACGAATTGATTCTTCAAGGTGTGGATAGCCTGAGAAAATGAAAGTATCAATACCTAAATCAGCATATTCCTGAATACGAGTAGCAACTGTTTCAGGATCGCCTACAAGTGCTGTACCTGCACCACCACGAACTAAACCAATACCAGCCCAAAGGTTTGGAGATACTTCTAGTTTGTCTCGATTACCGCCGTGGAGAGCCGCCATACGTTGTTGGCCTACAGAGTCCATTTGTGCAAATTTTTTCTGTGCAGCAGCAATAGTTGCATCATCTAGATATTGAATCAGTTCGTTTGCCGCTGCCCAAGCTTGTTCGTTGGTTTCACGAACAATCACATGCAAGCGAATACCATAAGTTAATTTACGGCCTTTAGCCTCAGCTTTGGCACGAACATGTTCGATCTTTTGTTTTACGGCTTCAGGTGGTTCACCCCACGTAAGGTAAGTATCGACTTGCTCAGCAGCAAGATCGACAGCGACGTCTGAAGAGCCACCGAACCAAAGTGGTGGGTAAGGCTTTTGAACAGGTGGGTAAAGTAGTTTTGCATCATCCACTTGTAAACGTTCACCGTGGAATGTAAAAGCTTCACCTGTATGTGAGCGTGTCAAAATCTCACGCCAGATTTTTACGTATTCATTGGCAGTTTGATAACGCGTTGAGTGATCTTCATATAAGCCATCACCGCGTAATTCAGCCTCATCACCACCAGTCACTAAGTTGAGTAACACACGGCCATTCGACAAACGGTCAAACGTTGCAGCCATACGTGCTGCCAAAGCTGGTGTGGTTACCCCTGGTCGTAATGCAACTAAAAATTTAAGGTGTTGAGTTGCATCAATTAGGCTAGCCGCCGTAATCCACGGGTCTTCACATGAACGACCTGTTGGAATAAGTACACCTTCATAACCTAAATTATCTACTGCCACAGCAATTTGCTTCATATAGGCATGGTCAACCTGACGAGCGCCTTTACTTGTACCTAAATAGCGACTATCACCGTGGGTAGGAATAAACCAGAAAATTTTCATGTGCATTACCTATATGTCTATTGAAATTACTTGGCAATCCAAACAGCTTGTTTAATGCTGATTGGTTTTGGAATGATGCCTTGTTGAGTAAAAATGTCTGCGAGTTGCTGCTGCTCAGCAATCACTTTACTGCTGAGTGGAGCTGCTGATGAAGGACGAGGACGGCGTTTAATAAATAAGTCACTTGTCGCAGGCTTCAGTCCTGTGCTTTGGCCAATGGCTGTTGCCGTTTCTACTTGATGGCTTTGAACCCATTTGTCAGCTTGATTGATTTGTTTGATGAGCCCTGAAACAGATTTAGGATGTTGTTTAACAAAATTTGGAGCTGCTAAATAAAATGTATAGTTCGGGCTTAAGCCTTTACCCGATGCAAGAACACGAGCTTGATCTTCTAGTTGTGCTGAAGCGAAGTAAGGGTCCCAAATGGCCCATGCATCAACGGCACCTTTTTGAAATGCTGCGCGAGCATCGGCAGGGGTAAGCCAGATGGGAGTAATATCGCTCCAGTTTAGGCCTGCTTTACGTACGGCTTGTACCAGTAAGTAATGTGAACTCGAACCTTTTTGCAGCGCAATACGTTTGCCTTTAAGGTCTTTAAGCTGTTTGAGTTGCGAGTTTTTTGGAACTAAAATTGCCGATGCCAAGGGCTTAGCCGCTTCATAAGCAATATAATATAAAGGCTTGCCAGCCGCTTGAGCATAGACAGGAGGTGTATCTCCAGTAACGCCTACATCAAGCGAACCGACAGCTAAAGCTTCTAAAATTTGTGGACCGGCAGGGAACTCATTCCAAGTAATTTTTGCATTTGGGAATTCTTGCTCAAATAGCTTTTGCTGTTTGGCAATTGCAAAGTTAATCGAGCTTTTTTGAAAACCAATACGAAGTTCTTTCACAGTTGGGTCAATTGCCCAAGCTGGCGCTGCGATTGTTAAGCCTAATACAGTGACTGCACTGAGGCGCTTAATTAATTGTGTCCACTGACTCTTAATAAATAATGACTGATGTTGCATATTGATATCCTTGTTCCCCTTGAGGTCAGGCACAGCATTTATATGATTATTTAAGCCGTGCCCAAGCTGGGTTTATTTCAGTTTTAAAATGGCATCTTGAATGGTGAGCTTGTTAGGAATGAGCTTTTGCGCATAAAAAGCATTAGCTACTTGTTGTTGTTCTTGTGCCACCTTGTCAGAGATTGGCTGAACTCCAAAACCCATACGTGAAATGGAAGTTTTGAGTACATCAAACTCAAGTGCGGTAGGTTTTTCGAGTAATTTGGCAGCTTCATCCTGATGTGAACTTACCCACTCAGTGGTCTGGTTAAGTGTCTGTACAACAGTGTTGAGTACTTTCGGATTATTTTCTGCAAATTTACGGTCAGCTAAATAGAACTGATGATTACTCACCAAGTTTTCGCCTGTTGCTAAAACTCGGGCCTGAATTTGATGTTCAGCTGCTGCAAAGAACGGGTCCCAAATCACCCATGCATCGACAGCACCTTTTTCAAAGGCAGCACGAGCGTCTGATGGCGGTAAATAAACTGGTTGAATATCACTTAAGCTTAAGTTGTTGGCTTCTAAAACTTTTAACAATAGGTAATGAACATTCGAGCCTTTGTTAAGAGCAACACGTTTGCCTTTTAAATCTTTAATAGATTGGATTGGAGAGTCTTTTTGTACCAATAGTGCTTCAGCTTTTGGCGCAGCAGGTTGGTTTGCAACATACACTAAATTTGGATTGGCAGCCTGAGCAAAGATCGGTGGTGCTTCACCTGCTTCACCGATTGAAACACTTCCTACGTTTAAACCTTCAAGCAATTGAGGGCCAGCAGGGAACTCAACCCATTTCACTTGCACGCCTTGTTCTTTTAATGCTTTTTCTAAGTCACCACGAGCCTTTAAAATAGGAAGAATCCCATATTTTTGATAGCCGATATTTAAGGTTGTGGTGGCTTGTTCCTCTTTTTTGGCACAACCACTTAACATCATCACTCCTGCAAGGCTGGCCGCGATGACTGAATATTTTGCCCATGAAGTGGTGTTGAAAAGTGCCATGAGATTTCGTACTCCCCGAAAGAGAAAAAGAAAAAATAATTGGATGAGCAGATACCCTAAATGGATTTTTATTTCAGAAAAAATAAGTATTCGGTCTTTATTTATGCAAAAAAAAGCTAAACACAATAGGCTATAAACTTATGCGAAAAAATGATTTATCTATTAGAAATATATTTAAAGAATTTTGATTAAGTTGATGTAAATAAAATAAAAAATATTAAAACCTTAAAAAATTTAGATTTAAAAAAAGTACAACCATAAATTAATCGCGTTTACGGTTGTACTTTTTGAACTAAGCTTATCTGAAATAAGAATATCTTAAAAATAGCAAAGGCTAGGGAAGCAGTTTCTTAAAGACTAAAGAGTTTCTCTGATAGTTATAGAGTGCTTGACGAGCATTTGGTAAGTCATCAACACTCACCTGATGGAAACCGTGCTCTAAGAACCAGTGAGCTGTCCGAGTCGTTAAAACAAATAATTGACGAATACCTTGTTCTTTTGCCTTTTCTTCAAGGAATTGCAAAATCTGGCTGCCACGGTTCGATTTACGATAACTTGGGTGTACTGCGACGCAGGCAATTTCTGCTGAACGTGTTTCATTAAATTCGGTTGGAATTGGATAAAGTGCAGCACACGCTAGAATCGTACCATCGCGCTCAATAACAGCGAACTGGCTAATCTCTTGCTCTAAACGTTCACGCGAACGATAAACTAAGATACCTTCTTCTTCTAATGGACGTAATAAATTCATTAAACCGCCCACATCTTGAATGTTGGCCATGCGAACTTCTTCATAATGCGCATCGGTAATCATGGTACCGATACCATCTCGAGTAAATAACTCTTCGAGAAGTGCGCCATCATAGGCATAAGAAATAAGATGAACGCGGTGTACGCCTGATAAAGATGCTTTTTTTGCCTGTTGCAAATGCAAAGTGAGTGTTGGGCTAATGGTTTGGTATTGTTGAATATAGTAGTCCAGTTGATGTGGGCTTAATTCACGTAATATTTGCTCATCTTCATTCAGCAATCCTTGTTGCTCACCTAGAAAAATGAGTTTATCTGCTTTTAAATAAGTTGCAGTTTTGGTCGCAACTTCTTCTGCTCGCAAGTTAAACACCTCACCTGTAGTGGAGTAACCTGTTGGCCCTAGCAGTACAATATTATAGTTGTCGAGGTGTCGATCAATCGCATCTGTATCGATAGAACGAACTTCACCTGTAAGCTGGAAATCCATGCCATCACGAATACCATAAGGTTTAGCAGTCACAAAATTACCTGATACCACATCTATGCGAGCGCCGTACATTGGCGAGTTTGCTAAGCCCATAGAAAGCAATGCTTCGATTTCTAGGCGGATAGAACCTACAGCACTCATGACACAGCTTAAAGATTCACGTGTGGTAATACGGCTGTTGTCATAAAAAGGAGTTTCGATTCCTTTTTCTTTAAGATTTTGATTAATTTGCGGACGTGCGCCGTACACGAGAATTAAGCGAATACCAAGAGAATGCAATAAAGCAATATCGTGAATGATATGTTCGAAATTAGGATGACGGACTGCTTCACCACCAAACATCAACACAAATGTTTTATCGCGGTGAGCATTAATGTAGGGCGCTGAGTGTCGAAACCAGTGTACATAATGCTGAGTGTTATTATGCGACTTACTTACAGGCTTACTTGACATACCGATCTCGAATCAACAGCAAAAAGATATAAAGATGATTCTAAACAAAAAAGATTAAAGCCGCATGTTTTAGATAAAAAAACACCCAAATTGAAATTTGGGTGCTTAAAAAGTTTTAAATTAGTAAACCACTCTAATGATTTTATGACTTTGTTCATTCACCAGTACATAATTTCCATTCACTTTATACCATTTTTGGTAACGACCTGGTTTAGTCAATTTTTGATGTTGACGATAGTCGATCACGTAACGTGAATGTCGATACTCATGCGGTACAACCTGACCTACTCGCCAAGCATTGCGATGATCATCTTTTTTAATCACTTTAACTGTTTTTACTTCATGGTTTTGGTAATTGCCATGATGATTATGATCGTTTGGTGCTGCCATGGCTGTTGTTGCAACTAAACCACTAAGAGAAAGAACAATCGCTGTTGTTAATTTTTTCATTGTAAACCTCGAATGATGAGTTAAATTTCAATAATTAAAGATTAGTGAACAATTGCAGATAAATCGTGGAGGCCAAGAAGAATAAATGTGAAAACTCCCTATGAAATAAGAAGAAATTAAGAAAATTCATCATTTAAGAATATAAAAATCTTTTATTTTTAAGTTAGATAAGCAATAAAAAAGGATAAAACCCAGAGGCTTTATCCTTTTTATTCAGCGATAGCGAGGGTCTATCGCCTTAAAAACCACGAATACTCACAATGCTATTAGAATCTGTGTCGACTAAAATATAGTCATTATTGATTTTGTACCATTGCTGATTACGGCCTGGTTTTGGCAAGTTACTGTCTTTATAGTCGACTTTATAGCCATTACCACGATAGTGCTGTGGCATAACATAGCCAGGCTGCCAGCGATGTTGTTTTAAGCGTTCAAAGCCACGCTCTTCGCGCATACGGCGTTCGTCACGGATACGATCATCATCATGATCACGTCCAAATCCTGGCCCACGATCATTCCACTCACCACGTGGACCTCCACCTTTAGGACCTTTGGGGCCATGGCCTCGGTCAAAAGGAGGGTCAGCAAAGCTCGCCATACTTGTGGTTAGTACGGTTATGCATAGGGCTAAGATGGTGAACAACTTTTTCATGATGCATCCTCGTTTACATCTGATGTCTCTCATGTTGAATACTCTACGCGCAAAATGCAGAGAAACTGTGAAGATCATTTAATGGTTCAATTAAAATTACGGATAGATCAAGGGTTTTTATCAATAATAAAAAAGGCTTGTATATCTTTTCAGGTATAGGCAAGCCAGATTTGATGATTGGCCGTAATTTAATTTAGCTTTTCATCTTTAACTTTTTAATCCTGTGCATCAATACTTTGACCATTGAGTGCCAAGCTGTCTTCACCCATTAAATAGAGGTAAGCAGGCAAGATTGACTCAGGTGTAGGTAGTGTCTTCGGATCTTCTTGTGGGTAGGCTTTCGCACGCATTGCAGTACGTGTTGCGCCTGGGTTAATGCAATTAAAGCGAATATTTGGATAAGTATTTTCCGCTGCAAAAATTTTACTCACTGCTTCAATTGCAATTTTGGAGACAGAATATGCGCCCCATAAAGCTCGTGCTTCACGGCCTACACCAGAACTAGTAAATACAACAGAGGCGTTTTCTGACTTTTGCAAAAGTGGTAATAAGGCTTGAGTGAGGGCAAAAGGAGCACGTAAGTTAACTGCCATCACGTCATCCCATACTTCTGTAGGGTAATGTGCTAGCTCTACACGTTCACCTAAAATACCCGCATTATGCAAAATACCGTCTAGACGTCCAAACTGCTTTTCGAGCGTATCGACTAAAAAGTCATAATCACGGTCAGATGCACTTGAAAGCTGTAGCGGTAAAATCGCGGGTTGAGGTGCACCTAGACTCTCAATTTCATCATAAATAACTTCAAGTTTATTTAAGGTTCTACCATGTAGGACAACGGTTGCACCATGTAGGGCATAACTTAGAGCCGCAGCTCGCCCAATTCCATCACCAGCACCGGTAATTAAAATAATTCGATCTTTGAGTAGATCCGGACGAGGTTGGTATTCTGAATATTTCATTGGTAAACCTCCTTCTTTTTATATTGATAAAACGAATAGCCGTTAAAAAAGTCTATAAAACTCTGATGTTAACTTATCATACGCTGATTTTCCTGTAGAGCAGGAAGCTTTTGACGTAACATATCGTGTAATTCTGTCACTGTATTTACAATCGAATCGGCCTGCCATGATGCTAAATCATCACGGTGTTCGATAGGTAAATAGCCATAAGCTGCCAAGATGGTATACATATCGGCATTGCGACCAGCATCAATATCACGTGGGTGGTCGCCCACATAAATAATTTGATCTGCTGGGATATTTAACTGTTTTGCAGCCAAATACATCGGTTCAGGGTCTGGTTTGGTTTTGCTGACATCTTCAGGGCATACCAAAACCGCACAGCGTTCTGTCAGATTTAACTTTTCTAAAAGAGATTCACTTAAACCACGTGGTTTATTGGTCACAATACCCCATGGGATTTGTGCAGCTTCTAACTCTTCTAGAAGTGGATACATGCCTTCAAACAGATCTGTATCAACCACAATATTATTGCCGTAAATATCTAAAAAGTTTTGACGATGGGCCAAGAAAATTGGGTTGGCCACATCCAGCTCTGGATAGACCAATTTCACCATCGCACGCGCACCTTCAGACACCTGAGTGCGAATAAGATCGGCTTCTACAACAGGGCGTCTTGTATCACGGCACATTTGCTGAATAATACGAATGAAATCCGCAGCTGTATCGATAAGTGTACCGTCTAAATCAAATAAAACAGCTTTCATCATGCACCTGTATTAATCGTATGAACCATATAGTTAACGTCAACATTTGGCGCTAACCAGTAATGCTTGGTCAGTGGGTTGTAATGTAGTCCAGTCATTTCTTTTAACGTAAGACCTGCATTACGAATATCATGTGCCATTTCAGATGGTCGAATAAATTTATGATAATCATGCGTACCTTTTGGCAACATGCGTAGGACGTACTCTGCACCAATAATGGCAAATAAATAAGATTTTGGGTTACGGTTAATGGTCGAGAAGAACACATGGCCGCCCGGTTTAACCAGAGCCTGACAAGCTTTTACAATAGATGCTGGATCTGGAACGTGTTCCATCATTTCCATACAAGTCACCACGTCATATTGACCAGCCTGTTCTTGTGCTAATTCCTCTACAGGAATTTGACGATATTCAATATTTTGAACATTTTCTTGCTGAGCATGTAAACGGCCGACAGCTAGAGGTGCTTCACCCATATCGATACCTAATACATCTGCGCCACGACGTGCCATGCTTTCGGCCAAGATACCGCCACCACAGCCGACATCAAGTACTTTTTTACCAGCGAGACCGCCTGCACGTTCATCAATCCAGTTAAGACGTAGTGGATTGATCTGGTGAAGTGGGCGAAATTCAGAATGTTGATCCCACCATTTGGCAGCAAGTGCTTCAAACTTTGCGATTTCTTGTAAATCAACATTCAATTGCGACATGGTGCTACCTCTAAACTTGAGTTATCTTTTTGGATGTAGTTCGCCGTTAGTGTAGCGATTATTGGGAAAAAAGCGATAAACCCAATAAAAAACTTCACAGAAGCAAAACGAATTTAGCATATTTGTTTTATATTTAGGGCATAAGCTAATGCATAACAACTTAGAGGAAAAGCTGTAGCAATGAAAAAATTGGTTTTGGGTGGTTTGAGTGCAGCAATTATGGCCGTATCGGGTGGTGCAATGGCAGCAGATTTTGTTGCTGGTAAAGACTACACCGTGATTGCCAATCCAGGCAAAGTGGAAGTTCCGGGGAAAATCGAAGTTCGAGAGTTCTTTTGGTATGGATGCCCACACTGTTTTAAACTTGAACCGCATATGCAAACGTGGTTAAAACAGATTCCTAAAGATGTACGTTTTGTACGTACAC
Organism: Acinetobacter sp. S-1; assembly: GCF_059579785.1. Taxonomy (NCBI): domain Bacteria; kingdom Pseudomonadati; phylum Pseudomonadota; class Gammaproteobacteria; order Moraxellales; family Moraxellaceae; genus Acinetobacter; species Acinetobacter sp. S-1. The sequence goes on along the minus strand of NZ_CM184207.1, from coordinate 3,764,503 downwards.
CTGCTGCAATGAATAAAATGTGGGAACAAGGGGCACGTACGTACTATACATCTGAGGCATTAGGTGTACGTAAACGCACGCATTTACCACTATTCCATGCGATTCAGGTGAACGGTCAACAAATTTTTGATCAGGCTTCTGCTGCGAAATTCTTTACTCGTTATGGCGTACCTGAGCAGAAATTTAATAGTACTTATAACTCGTTTGCTGTGACGGCAAAAGTTGCTGAGTCAAATAAACTTGCTCAACAATACCAATTAACAGGCGTACCTGCAGTGGTCGTGAATGGTAAATATGTTGTGCAGGGTGAAGATGGTAAAGTTACTCAAGTTCTTAATTATTTAATTGAGAAAGAACGTAAAGCAAAATAAGTTGTTTAGGCTTTACTTCAAAAATGGGCTTCATACGAAGCCCATTTTTATATTTAATTTATCGTTAATTATCACGAAATAATTCAATTAATTTTTCTGGTTTTCATCTTCAATTTGAAAATTTAAAACGTCAAAATTAGCGGTTTGAGTCGGCAGTGATAATGCTTGATTAATATATAAATTAATTAATTTTTGGCGAGAACCAATCGAACGCTGATAATAAGTAGAATTTAAAAGTAGTGATGCACCATAAGTCAGTGACCAGATATAAGACAAATAATCACGAATCGACATGTCATAATTTAATGATTTTAAATACTTTTCGGTAATATCTTTAATTGCCAAAATACGCTGCTGTCGAATTTCATACAGCTCTTCGAAAAGATGCTTCAACTTAGACTCTGTCATCGTCAGATTTTCTTCAAGTTGATGCAATAGAATCGTTTTACCTGGTGCAAGTAAATGATGAAGCATGTAATGAGGAGCATATTCTTTGAAATCTGTATTATATTTTTTAGAAATTTCTAAAATTTGCTTTTCATTTTGAATAATGAGCTCAAGTAGAAGCTCATTTTTACTTCTAAAATGCTTATAAAGTGTGCCTTTAGCAATATCTAGCTCGGCCACTAACTCATCTAGAGTAATTTCCTGATTGTTTTCTAATAACAACTTTTCTGCCACGCTCAGAATTTTTTCTTTACGCATCAAAAACTGTGTATGACGATCAAGATTCATAGGTATTCCCACACCAGTTTGGCCTAACTAATAGTTTACTTCCTGTAAAAAAGAAAAAGACTTTTCTCGAAATTTTTAGCCTTTTTCTTTCTCTCTTTACGTATTACCACATAACCTGTTTTTTGTCATTTGCTGCTTCTATCGTTCCCAGTTTGCAATCCCTCTAAAGAGTAAACGAACTTGTGTAGAGGCATTTTCAATAAAGGCAGTTTGTTGCAGCTTGAGCTGTTCATCTTGATATTGTTTCGATAGGTTGAGCCACGTCATTGCCCATGTAAATGACATATTAGTCAAAATGGTAGATAAGACATTTAAGTCTTGAGGATTTTGAATATGTTTAAAATTTTCGAGTTTAGTAAGATCAGTTGTTAGATCTTCAATCAGAAATTCAATTTCTCTGGCAATTGCTGTACGTACTGTTTCTGAGCCTCCCCAACGTTCAGCAATCATAAATTGCCATTGCTTAGGGCTATGATTTACCGCCTGCACAAATAGCTCAATACTGGTTTGGGTTTTAGCAGATTTATGTTGTAAATAACTTTGACCTAGTTGATGTAAAACGCTTTTTAAATGTAGGGCAACTTGGTCAACCAGTTCTTTGCCGAGTTCATCCATGTCCTGAAAATGACGGTAGAACGCTGTCGGTACTAAACCTACTTCACGTGCAACTTCACGCAAACTGATACTACTGAACGAACGCCCAGACGTGCTTAGATGCAAGGCTGCATCGAGAAGTGCCTGACGACTTTGCTGTTTTCGTTCATCCCGTATCGACATTAAAAGAACCTATTTAAACCGTGAGCCAAAGTCTAACAAAAAAGAGCAAACTTTCATAAAAAAAATAGTGAACAAGTGTTGACTGAGTGAACAGTTATAAATATAGTGTACATATGTTCACTATACGAACATGTGTTCACTCAAATAAATAGCCAGATACAAAAGAGGAACGTATGAACGCAACACTTAGTTATCAGCCACATTGGGTTCGAGAAGATTTCGTTGATTTTGTCTTGCAGAAAATTAACGTGACTTGGGCGTGGAAAAGGGTACTTGCAGAAGTTACTGCAGTTCAGCCACTTCATACCGATATGGTGCTCATTAGACTTAAACCGAATCGTAATTTTAATTTCGATCAGGTTCGAGCGGGTCAAAGTATCCTGCTGACTTTACTCATCGATGGCGTTTACCAACAACGTAGTTACTCGATTATTGAAGTGACCCCTCAAGGTGAAATTGCTTTAGGCATTAAAGTACAAGGTTTGGTGTCTCGTGCAGCTCAACTATTACATGTGGGCGAGTGTGTTGAGATTTCACAGCCACAAGGTGATTTTATTTTGCACCAAGGTCGGCATCCTGCAATTTTGATTGCGTCAGGAAGTGGCATTACTGCAATTTATTCACTCTTGCAGCAAGCTTTGAAACAGCAGCTTGAACAAATTCATGTCATTTATTTTAATCGTGCGGAAATTTTTCATGCTGAATTAAAGGCTTTGGCAGAACAGCACCCACAGCTTCAATATCACTTTTTTAATACCACCGAGCAAAAACAGCATTTAACTGAAAGCTTACTGCAAAAGCTGGTTCCAGATTTTGACCAGACAGCAACTTATGTTTGTGGTCATCATGGCATGATGCAGAAAGCCAATGAAATTTATGCACAAAAAGGTGCTCAGTCGCAGCTTCATCAAGAGTATTTTCAGCCACTTCAAGTGACTGGTACACATGTAGCACAGCCTGTTATTTTCCGCCGTGCTCAACACGAGTTTTTAGCTGAAACAAATTTACTGAGCAGTGCAGAGCAAGCCGGTTTACGCCCACAACATGGTTGCCGTATGGGTGTTTGCAATAAATGCAGCTGTACCAAGGTAAGCGGAGTTACTCAAAACCTGTTAACTGGTGAAATTGAAGATCAACCGAACCGTCCAATTAAACTATGCGTGAGCCAGGCATTAAGCCCAGTCACGATTGATCTATAAAAAGAATTAAAGAGGATTAACCCTATGAATATGGCATTAGAATTTTCTACTGTTTCTAAATCTGCTCATTTAACACCTGAACAGACTGAAGAGTTTGGTCGCCGTGTTGAGCAGATTCGTCAAGACGTTATGCAAAGTCTTGGTGAGCAAGATGCAAAATATATCTACAAAGTACGTAATTTTGTTCGATATACCGAAATCGCATCGCGTGGCATGTTGATGTTTGGTGGTTGGATTCCGCCAGTCTGGCTACTAGGCACAGGCTTATTAGGTATTTCTAAAATTGTAGAAAACATGGAACTTGGTCATAACGTCATGCACGGTCAGTTTGACTGGTTAAATGAACCAAGTCTGAATGGTAATACTTACGATTGGGATACCATTGCATCGGGTGATGACTGGCGTGAAACACATAACTATGTGCACCACACCTATACCAATATTGTCGGTAAAGATCATGATGTTGGTTATGGTATTTTGCGAGTAAGTGATCAACAGAAGTGGGAACCCCGCCACCTGTTTAATATTCCTCTAGGTCTACAGTTAATGTTTTTCTTTGAGTGGTATGTAGGCGTGCAAAACTTACATCTTGAAGATGCATTAGTTTATAAAACCAAGAGCTGGAAACAGGTTTGGAAAGATTCGGCTAAAGTCCGTAAAAAAGCCACACGCCAAGTTTTAAAAGACTATGTGTTTTTCCCTGTGATCTCTGGCCCTATGTTTTTACCGGTTTTTGCAGGAAATGTAGTTGCGAATATTATTCGTAACTTGTGGTCATCTGCGGTGATTTTTAATGGTCACTTTACTGAAGATGCAGAAACGTTTGAGCCTGATAATACAGACACTGAAACTAAGGCAGAGTGGTACTTACGCCAGATTCGTGGTTCAAGTAATTTTAGTGGTACAGAATGGCTGCATTTTATGAGTGGTAACTTAAGCCATCAGATTGAGCATCATTTATTTCCAGATATGCCAGCTAACCGCTATAAAGATGTAGCCCCGAAAATTAAGGCACTTTGCGCTGAATATGGCATTAATTACAACGAAGCGAACTTTATGCGTCAGTTCTGGAGTGTATGGGTACGTTTAGCGAAATGTTCACTGCCAAACCATACCACTGGAAAAGTGATGCAGACATTAGAAAAGTTAAAAGCAAAATTTAAATTTGCATAATCTCCGTTAATTCAAAATAGCTCCTTTTTAGGGGCTATTTTTATTTTTGAGTTATGAAACTTGTAGACTTACATTTGAAAGTAGGGAATAAACTCAACCTGTCAAAATCCTTTGCTATACTATGCCCAAGTTTGTATTTAAGAGAAGTTAGGAAGGATTATGCGTATTGACCAACGTGCATTAGACCAATTACGTGAAGTGAAAATTACACGAAACTACACCCGTTATGCTGAAGGTTCTGTGCTGGTCGAATTTGGTCACACCAAAGTCCTTTGTACTGCAAGCATTGATAACTCAGTGCCACGCTTTTTAAAAGGCCAAGGCCAAGGCTGGGTAACGGCAGAATATGGCATGTTACCGCGTTCAACCCATTCACGTTGTGACCGTGAAGCGGCTCGTGGTAAACAAACTGGTCGTACTCAAGAAATCCAACGTTTGATTGGCCGTAGCTTACGTGCGATGGTTGATTTGAAAAAGCTTGGTGAAAACACGATTACCATCGACTGTGACGTGATTCAGGCTGATGGTGGTACGCGTACTGCTTCAATCACTGGTGCTGCTGTAGCATTGGTTGATGCGATGAATGTTTTATTGTCTCAAAAGAAAATTAAGCATGATCCGCTTAAAGGGTTGGTTGCTGCAATTTCTGTTGGTATGTATCAAGACGAAGTGTTGCTTGATCTTTGCTATGAAGAAGACTCGAACTGTCAAACTGACTTAAATGTAGTAATGACACAAGCTGGCGAGTTTATTGAAATTCAAGGTACTGCCGAAGACAAACCGTTTACCCGCGCTCAAAGCAATGCCATGTTAGAAATGGCTGAAAAAGGGATTGCCGAGCTCATTAAAAAGCAACAAGAAGCTTTAGGCTGGTAATTTTACGCTTTCTGAAAAACGCATCTTTGGATGCGTTTTTTATGCCTTCATCAAACCGACATAAAAACATCACTTGCTTGTCACTTTTACGCTTTATTAGTAGTTCGCATTTAAACCGTTTGGAAAAAACCAATGCGAAAACTTTCACTTTTATTAATTACCTCTTTAGCACTCATGCTCAGTGCTTGTAACGATGATAATGACTCAGATAATTCATCGCCAACAACACCGCCCACCAGTAATTGCAAAATGCACTGTGCACCATAATAAGAACTCAGGATAGAACTAATGAATCGTCGCGAATTTCTTTTAAACTCTACAAAAACCATGTTTGGGACAGCTGCTTTAGCGAGTTTCCCGCTGAGTATTCAAAAAGCCTTAGCTATTGATGCCAAAGTTGAAAGTGGAACTATTCAAGATGTTAAACACATCGTGATTTTGACTCAGGAAAACCGTTCTTTCGATAATTATTTCGGAACATTAAAAGGTGTACGTGGTTTTGGTGATCGTTTTACGATTCCAATGACGGAAAGCCGAAAGGTTTGGGAACAATATGATGCGAATAAAAAGAAGGTATTGCCTTACCATTTAGATAGTCGTTTAGGAAATGCTCAGCGTGTTTCAGGTACACCTCACTCATGGTCTGATGGCCAAGCAGCTTGGGACAATGGCCGTATGAGTGATTGGGTCGCTTATAAAAAACCACAGTCGATGGGCTATTATAAAAAACAAGAAGTCGAATATCAGTTTGCTTTAGCGAATGCTTTTACCATTTGTGATGCTTACCACTGTGCTATGCATGCTGGGACCAACCCAAACCGTAAGTTTATTTGGACTGGAACTAATGGTCCTACAGGTGCAGGTGTTGCGAGTGTTGTAAATGAATTTGATGGGATTGGGGCATCAACAGAAGGTTATGAATGGACGACTTATCCTGAGCGCTTACAGCAGGCTGGCGTAACATGGAAAGTCTATCAAAATATGCCAGATAACTTTACCGATAACCCGTTAGCTGGTTTCAAACAGTATCGCCGTGCAAATGAGCAATCTGGTCAACCTGTCAGTAACGACACACTAACGTGTCCAGCATACGATGAAAAGATTGATGCGACTCAACCACTTTACAAAGGTATTGCCAATACCATGCCGGACGGTGGTTTTTTAGGAACTTTTAAAGCTGATATCGCACAAGGTAAATTACCGCAGGTGAGTTGGTTGGTCGCTCCTGCAACTTACAGTGAACATCCGGGGCCATCTAGTCCTGTACAAGGTGCCTGGTATATTCAAGAAGTATTAAATGCTTTAACTGAAAACCCTGAGCTGTGGAGCCAAACTGTTTTATTGGTGAACTTCGATGAAAATGACGGTTTCTTTGACCATGTTCCTTCACCAAGTGCACCGTCTAAAGATGTAAATGGTGTTGTATATGGAAAAACGACTTTAAACGATCAGCAAGTGTCTTATGAGTACTTTAACCATCCAGCAGTAGCGACTTCAAAATCTCAACCTAAGCCAGATGGTCGAGTGTATGGACCAGGCGTACGCGTTCCCATGTATGTGATTTCGCCGTGGAGCCGTGGAGGATGGGTAAATTCTCAAGTCTTTGACCATACCTCTATTTTACAGTTCTTGGAAAAACGCTTTGGTGTGCAAGAACCTAACATTAGCCCTTACCGCCGTGCTGTATGTGGTGATTTAACGACGGCATTTAATTTTAAAACACCGAATGTTCTGCCTGTTGCTGAACTAGATGGGAAGAAAACCAAAGCCGAAGCCGATGCGATTCGTGTTGCTCAAGCTTTATTGCCACAAGTTCCTGTTCCGAGCCAGCAGCAATTTCCTCAGCAGGAAATGGGAATTAGGCCATCACGTGCTTTGCCATATATTTTACACACCAGTGCCAAAGTCGATATTACTCAAAAAACGGTTAAGCTGATGTTCTCTAATACAGGTAAACAGGCAGCCGTTTTCCATGTCTATAACCGACTAGATCTAACAGCAATTCCACGTCGTTATATGGTTGAGGCAGGTAAACAGCTCGATGATGTGTGGAATACTACAAATGGGCAGTATGATTTGTGGGTACTTGGACCAAATGGTTTCCACCGTGCGTTTAAAGGTAATTTGAGTCAAGCTAACCAGACTCAAGCATTACCAGAAATTAGAGTATGTGTAGAAGAATGTGATGCGAATTTGTATTTAAAAGTGCGTCATGATGGTAATAAGTCAGTCAAGCTCAACGTCAAAGCAAATGCTTATCTTCCAAACAAGACATGGACGATAGAAACCAATAGTTCTGAAAAAGAATTAGTTTGGGATATGTCTGAATTTGGTGGCTGGTATGACTTTACTGTGACATTAGCTGATGATGCTACGTTTAGCCGTCGTTTTGCAGGACGCATTGAAACTCAAGAAGATTCAATTTCTGATCCTTATATGGGTTATCTAGAGTCTTAGGTTGGTAAGTTATTTCCCTTAATGTAGGTATTGAAATTTATTCCTCATTAACTGGTGCTAAAAGTCATCTGCAACCTGTCTATAATCTATAAGGATCTTATTTTTGCAACAAAATAGGATAGAGGATGAAAGTGGGCAGGTTTTGCAGATGACAATGCCTTTGGTTACTTTGGGCAAAACCAAAGTAACAGAATGGGCTGTTGGCAAAAAATTCTAAGCGATAAGACTCTGTCGCGTAGGAAAAGAGATATCCATGTCACGATAGTAAATAAAGGGAGTTATGCTGTTGATATAAAATATTATGTGGGAATATGCTGTCGTATAGATGAATAATAAAAATAAAGACTTACCTTTTGTAACAGAATCTCCTAAGCCTGGTCATATTTATCTTTTACCTTGAAACCCTGAATTTTTTAAAGTAATGGGGAAAATTTATGCTACAAGGTTTTATTGTATTATTAGCAGTAGTTACATTTGTTCTAATGGCTGCCGATCCACGTGATAGTGGGGCACAAGCGACTCAGTCAGCCTGGCAAAAAACACAAGCTGCAGACATGACCAAGTCGCAAAAAAATACCAATAATGACGCAGATTTTATCTAAGCATTAAAACGCATAGATAAATCAACAGCTCTAACGTCTTTAGTTAGGACACCCATAGAAATATAGTCAACGCCAGTGGTGGCAACTTCACGCAAGTTTTCAATGGTGATATTGCCAGAGGCTTCGAGTTTACAGCGGCCCGCCACATGTTTTACAGCATCAATCATTTGTTGTTGACTGAAGTTATCGAGCATGACAATGTCAGCACCAGCTTCAAGCGCTTGATTTAGTTCATCCCAAGTTTCAACTTCGACTTCAACAGGTTTGCCTGGCGCAATTTGATGTGCTTTGGCAATCGCTTGGGCAATACCACCCGCTGCCATAATATGGTTTTCTTTAATTAAGAACGCATCAAATAAACCAAGACGATGGTTTTGTCCACCCCCGATAGCAACCGCATATTTTTGTGCAATACGTAAGCCTGGTAGGGTTTTACGTGTATCGAGAAGTTTTGTATTTAAACCTTCAAGATGTTGAACATATTCAGCAGTTTTTGTTGCAACAGCAGACAAAGTTTGAATAAAGTTTAAAGCAGGGCGCTCTACAGTCAGTAAGCTACGTGCAGAACCAGCAAGCTTTAAAAAGGCTTCGTTTGCAGCAACACGTTCACCTTCTTGTTTTAGCCAAGTCACCTGAACAGTATTGTCATAAGCTGAGATGAGCGCATTAACCCACGGTTGTCCAGCTAAGACCATATCTTCGCGGCTAATAATGGTTGCCGTGGCTTGCTCATCTTCAGGTGTGAGCATAGCGGTAATGTCACCGTCCCCAATATCTTCTTGTAATGCTTGTTGAATATTGATTTGAATTGATTGTTCAAGCAAAGACTGAGGTATGCTCATACGGTTTCCATTTTGTCGATGACCCTAAAACTTGCGATATATTAGCACCGTCGACCTGAAAAATAAGCTGTTTTATGAGATTAATCGCGATAAACAATCGTATTTACTACTTTGAAAAGCACATAACTGTTTTAAACTAAAACAATTGGCAAGCAATTTATTGGCGTCTCAATGAAGCAAATCAAAGCGTATGAAGTTATAGATGGACAATTAAAAGGGGCGAGACAAATCCCTTCTCCAAATTTTAACCAGCGTCCGACTGGCACCGAAATTCAAATGATTGTGGTTCATAATATTAGTTTGCCACCGTCTCAATTTGGAGGCGGCTATATTGAGCAGTTTTTTCAAAATAAATTAGATTGGTCAGTTCATCCTTATTTTCAGACTATTGAAGGCATGCAGGTTTCTACACATCTGTTAATTTTACGAACAGGTGAAGTCCTACAGTTTGTTAACTTTAACGAGAGAGCATGGCATGCAGGGCGTTCAAGTTATTTAGCTAAAGTAGAATGCAATGATTATTCAATTGGTATAGAACTTGAAGGAAGTGATGATTTAGCTTTTGAAGACGTACAATATGAAGTGCTAACTGACGTTGTTACCGCTATCCGTCAGGCTTATCCTGAAATTAAAAACCATATTGCAGGGCATTCAGACATTGCACCGGGCCGAAAAACCGATCCGGGGCCTTATTTTAAATGGCAACACTTTAGACAACTGTTAGCACAGAAAAAAACTTGAGTTCATTCATCATTTCACAACGAAAAGATTTTCTAGTTTCATTACAATAGCGTCTTTCGAATATAGCTGTAGGTGAGTGCGATGGCATTGTGGCGATCGACTTTTATTGTCAGTGCAATGACGATGTTGTCACGAGTGTTAGGGCTCGTGCGTGACGTCGTATTGCTCAACGTGTTTGGTGCAGGTAAAGATTTTGATACCTTCGTCGTCGCTTTTCGTATTCCCAACTTCTTTCGACGACTATTTGCCGAAGGCGCCTTTTCTCAGGCCTTTATCCCAGTCTTAACTGAATATAAAACGGGTCGAGCACACGCTGAAGTACAGATCTTAATTAGTCGGGTATTTGGCTGTTTGCTAACAGTTATGACCTTACTGACTTTTGTGGCTATGGTTTTAGCACCTGCAATCATCTATATGTACGCACCGGGCTTCCACAGTGATCCGGAAAAGTTCGATTTAGCTGTCAGTATGTTCCGTTTGACCATTCCGTATTTAATGTTTATGTCGCTCACGGCTTTTGCCAGCAGCATCTTAAATAGTTATGGTTCGTTTGCCTCACCAGCTTTTTCGCCAGTTTTACTAAATGTAGCGATGATTGCAGGAGCATGGTGGCTTACGCCGTATATGGCTGAGCCAATCAAAGCATTAGGCTGGTCAGTTGTTGCGGCTGGGGTATTACAGTTAGCGATACAAATCCCTGAATTGTGGCGTAAAAACCTACTGATTCCACCTAAAGTTGATTTTAAACATGAAGGCGTAGAACGTATTTTAAAATTAATGCTTCCAGCATTATTTGGTGTATCGGTGACTCAGATTAACCTGCTGTTAAATACGATTTGGGCATCTTTTATGCAAGATGGTTCAGTGTCTTGGCTATATAGTGCTGAACGCATGACTGAGCTACCTTTAGGTTTAATTGGGGTTGCGATTGGCACAGTAATTTTACCTTCGCTTTCTGCCCGTCATGCAGAGCAGGATCAAGCAAAGTTCCGCGGTATGATCGACTGGGCTGCAAAAGTCATTGTATTGGTAGGATTGCCAGCAAGTATTGCTTTATTTATGCTTTCAACACCGATTATTCAAGCATTATTCCAGCGTGGTGAGTTTGATTTACGTGATACACAAATGACAGCTCTAGCATTGCAATGTATGAGTGCAGGTGTAATTTCTTTCATGCTTATTAAAGTATTTGCACCTGGTTTCTATGCACAACAAGACACAAAAACACCAGTGCGCGTAGGCTTAATGTCGGTCGCAGCTAATGCAATTTTAAACGTTGTATTTATTGGTTTCTTTAAGCTTATTGATTGGCATGCAGAACATATGGCACTTGCACTAGCATCTTCAGGTTCAGCGTTAGTAAATGCCGGTTTACTCTACTTCTATTTGCATAAGCGTAATATTTTCCGATTTGGTCCGCATTGGAAGAAATTAGGACTTCAATATGGTTTAGCGAACCTTGCTATGATTGCAGCGCTTTGGTTTGGGCTCAATTGGTATAACGGAGAGCTTTCACAGTGGTTACGTGTTGCCGAAGTCGTAGGACTATGCGTAGTTGGGATAATTGCTTACCTGATCGGTTTAATCCTTACAGGTTTTCGACCTAGAGATTTAAAACACTAAAAATAAAAAAAGCGATCTTAAATGATCGCTTTTTTTATATCTAATATATTTATTTTGGCAAAACTTGCAGCAATTCAATATCGAAAATTAAAGTGCTATTCGGCCCAATCGTGTCACCTGCACCAACTTCACCGTAAGCGAGATTAGCAGGGATAAAGAAACGGGTTTTACCGCCTTCTCTCATGGTTTGGAGACCTTCTGTCCAGCCTGCAATCACTTGGCTGAGCTGAAACTCAACTGGATGATTACGTGCGATTGAGCTGTCAAATACAGTTCCGTCGAGTAAACGACCTTCATAATTTACTTTAACACGTGATACAGCTTTCGGTTTTTTACCTGTACCTTCTTTTAATACTTGGTATTGGAGACCTGATTTAGTCGTGATTACGCCCGATTTTTTTGCATTATCAGCAAGAAATGCAGCACCTGCTTGAGCATTTTGTTGGCCTACTTTTTGAAATTCAACAAGCTGCTTAGCTTCTAAAGTTTTTTTATAATCATTAATCGCTTTCGCCATTTCTTCGTCAGTTAAGCGTGCGGTTTTGTTCTGAGCACCTTCTTGTAAACCCTGATAAAAAATATCAAGATTTAGATCTGTTAGAGCATCAGTATTATTACGGCCCATTAAATAGCCATAGCTATAGCTAAACTGTTCTTTCGCCGGGCTTTTATTTGTAATAGGTGTAGCAGCAAAAACAGATAAACTCATTGTTGATGTTGCAATAATTAAACCAATTTTTTTCATGCCGTTTTCCAAAAAAAAGGAGAGTACTGTTTTACTCTCCTAAATGTTTTTATTTCACTGAAATGAGTTCTACATCAAAAATCAGCGTACTGTTTGCTGGAATACCAGGAAGTTCCTGAGGACCATAAGCAAGATTAGATGGAATAAAGAACGTCGCTTTGCCGCCTTCTTTCATGAGCTGAAGCCCTTCGGTCCAGCCTGGAATAACCTGATTGAGAGGAAACTCAACTGGTTCACCGCGCTTATAAGAACTATCAAATACTTGACCATTAATTAATCGGCCTTCGTAATGTACTTTAACCATAGACTGCGCAGTTGGTTGTTTACCTGTGCCTTCTTTAGTGATGATATATTGCAAGCCAGATGCTGTAGTTTTTACACCAGCTTTTGTTTTATTTTCTGCAAGGAATTGAACATCTGCAGATTCAGACGCTGCTCCAGCAGCTTGCTCTGGTTTATCTTGTTGTTGCATTTTTTGCTGCAATTCTTTTTCATAAGCAGCAACAGCAGCTTTTAACTCTTCTTGAGTATAAGCACTTGGCTGCTTGCTACGAGCATCATGGATCCCTTGAACAAAGGCCTTAGTATCCAATTCTGGAGGAGTTTGTTGTGCAACTTCATAACCAAGAACATAACTGATTTTTTGAATTGGAGAAGCATTTTTGTCTGCTTTACGTCCGACTTCTGTGGTCGGATGTTGAGTTGCATAATATACAGGTACAAGTGCAGCACCGCCTAAAACTACAGCGACAGCAATGGGTAAGGCTTTACTCATAAAAGGTTCCAAAAATAATCATTTGAGTCTAAAAGGCTGCTTCGATCTTAGCATGCTTCGACTTAAGCATAGAATGTTTAACAAAAAAAACGAGTGGTTTTTTTATATATTTTAGTTAGTTTTAATTTGGCGAAACTTAAAAAATCAAATAAAAAAACCGGATCATTTGATCCGGCTTTTTAAGAAAACTCTTAATTAATCTTCTTTTTGTGCTTTATATGCATAGGCATAGTTATAGCCATATCCACCGCCACTAGAGCGTTGAATATCGTTAAGGATAAAGCCATTCACCTTAACACCTGCTTGTTCAAAACGGTTAACGGTTAATTCAAGCTCTTTCATATGTGACTTAGCATAACGGGCAACGATCAAGTTTACACCAGTGTACTGAGAAATAATAATGCCATCAGTTACCGCAAGCACTGGTGGAGTATCAATAATGATATGGTCATATTGAGCCTGGAACTTTTCTAGTAAGTCTTTGAACCGCGTAGAGCTCAACATTTCTGACGGATTGGTTGGGCTCTTACCACGGGTAATCACATCAAGATTCGCAACTTGTGTTTTATGTAATACTTGTGACAAATCGGCCTGTCCACTTAGTAATTCAGAAAGACCTGGTTTGACATCAATATCAAAATATTTATGCATATAACCACGGCGCATATCGGCATCAATTAGTAATACACGCTTGTTGCCTTGCGCAAAAATTGTTGCAAGATTTGTCGAAATAAATGATTTACCCACTTCTGGAGCTGGGCCGGCAATCATAATGATATTATTTTTTGCATTTGCTAATGCAAAGTGAATAGTTGTACGAATACTACGTAAACTCTCAATTGCAATATCATCACTATTTTTAACCGCAAGAATAGGAATATTCTTCTTCTTCTTTAAAATCTTGATACGACTTTCTTGAATTGGAGAACGAGGTACGGTTGCATAAACAGGTAAATCCAATTCACTCTCAATTTGAGCAGAATCTTTAATACCTGTACGTAATATATTACGTAATAAAGCAATAATTACGCCGATAAATCCGCCCATAAATATAGCGAGCGCTAAGAGAATCAGTTTTTTAGGCTTAATTGGTTTAACTGGTTCTACTGCAGTATCAATAATACGTACATTACCAATTTCACCAGCATTGGCGATCTTGAGTTGTTGATAAGAATTAAGTAAAGATGTATATAGTTCGGTATTGACCTTTACATCACGATAAAGTTGTAAATATAAACGTTGTGTTTCCGGAAGTTGCGTTAAACGATTGTTAAGATCACCAATCTTTTTATTAATCTCTGCAATTTGTGCATCAATTTGCAAGATTAGTGGATGGTCATTGGTGTATTTAGCAGAAAGTTCAGCTTGCTTTTGTTGTAACTCAATCTTAAGCTTTTCTAGATCAATATTTTGTTTAAGTAACAGTTCCGATTCGGCATTCACATCTACTGTTCTATACTTCTCACGGAACTGGTTAAATTTGATCTCGGAATCTTCTAGCTGTTTTCTAAGCTCTGGTAACTGTTTTTCAAGAAAAGCTAAAGTTTGTTTGGATTCTAAAGACTTTCGTTCAATATTTTGTTCATGATAAACATTTAAAACATTATTGAGTACTTGGGTAATGTGTTCAGGGTCTTGTCCTAAATAACTTAAACCAATAACACCCGTTAATTTACCTTTCTCGGCAATTTTATAAATAGCATTAAATTGATTTACAGCTGTTAAAAGAGCGAGTTTAGTTAAAGTATAATTGTGATCTTTTAAATTACCTTGTGTAGTAATTTGAACTTGCCATAGTCCTTTGTTTGTAGTTTGTCTATTTTTTTGATTTAGTAAGCCACTAAATACAATTTGCTTATTATAAATTAAATTAAATCGATTTGTATCTTTAAATTCTAATTTTAGAGGTTTATCTAAATAATATTCAGGAACTTCGAGTTGTCGAACAATCAATTTATTATTTTGATTATTGTAAATTACAGCATCATTGCGATACTCAAATCTACTTTTATCTTGCGAAACAAGTTTACCAATGAAGCTGGATTGATTATCTTTGATTTTAATATCAAGGTTAAGATTATGGATAACCTGCCCCAAAACCATACGAGATTTCAAAATCTCAATTTCTGCATCAGTTGGAGACTTTTGACCTAAACCACCAGTTACTTTAGATAAATCACCAAGTAAGGCGGCCGAGGCTGCGCCTTTACTATCTTCTACCTGTACAATTGCATCTACTGCGTAAGTATCGGGTGTTATACGTAAATATAGCAATGCACAAATTAAACTTAAGATCACACAACATGCAATAATTTTCCACTGTGCAATTAACGAAAAGAATAACTCTTTTAAATCAATGCTATCTTCGTTGGTTTTAGAGTTTTGATTCATAAATTTACAACTAATACAGAATTATAATTGAGTACGCCAATCTTGCACATAGCTTTGAATGTTCTGGCAAGTTTGATCAAAAAAAGCTTGGTCATGCTGATAAGGATCAGGTACATTTTGTCCTTGCCAATGGCCAAGTCTAAAAATTTTACCCTTAGCAAATGGCCAAGTTTGTTCAATATGCTTTTGTTGATTATTGCTCATGACCAAAATTAAATCATTTTGTTTAATTAATTCGGCACTGAGCTGACGAGCAATATGGGGGCGCATATCGATACTCAGCTGATCCATACAATAAATGGCCTTATCATCTGCAGTATGACCTACTAATGCAGAAATACCTGCAGAAGAAATATTTAAAGTGGGGTGCTGGGCTTTTAAAAAGTACTCTGCCATTGGACTGCGGCAAATATTGCCTACACAGACCACTAAAATATTTTCAATATTCATTTCTAGTTATTTCCTAATAGCTGGAATGAATAAATTGCACTAGCAAATGGTACGATTTGCCCAATAACTCGTTGCCAGCGTGTTAAGCCTGTTGCATCAATATACACGATATCATTTTTTTGCATTTTAAATTGATTAGATAGGGCGAGATTACCGATACTACTCAAGTTGAGTTGATAAATGGTCGATTGTTTAGTTTGTAAATTGGTACGCATCACGTAAATACGAGCAGCACTTGCAGAGTATGGATTGACACCTTCACTCTCTCCCAGTACATCACTGAGAGTCATACCATCATCACGCAAATTAATAGCTTCATTTTTGTTAGATTCACCCATGACATAAAGTTTTTGATCTTGTTTTGTGTTAACAAAGATTGTGTCATTAGGTTGTACCAATAGTTTATGTAAGGAATAACCTTGTTTCTCTAAATTTATCGCATTTAGATTATAAGTTTGGCCATTTCGTATAAGCTGAATATTAGTATTATCACCTGTCTGTGGATTAATTCCTCCAGCCATACTAAGAGCAGAATAAATACTGATAGGTTGATCATCTAAAGTATATTGCCCGCTTTTTTGTACTTGCCCATTTACGTAAAATCGGCGTCCCTCATAAGAAAGTACTCGAACAATGACGTCAGGTGTTTTTAAATATTTAGCAAATTGATTTCTTAATAATCGTGTTGCCTCTGGCACAGTTTTACCAGCGATATGGATTTGTCCAATTAATGGAAGTTGTATATTTCCATCTATATCAATTGGATAACCTGTATTTACGCCCTCTTTGTCTTGTGTCGGAGGGGTAATTTCTGGATAGGCCCAGAGCTGAATAGATAATACATCATAAGGACTCAAGCGATATTGATAATGTGAGCTATTAAAAAGAGCACTAATATTATTATTTGGATGTATGATTTCAGAGTTCAGTTTAGCAATGTTGTCTTGATTAAGTGGTACTACAGAAACTTCTGCCCCCTGAGCAGTTTTGAAAGTTCCTTGTTCAGGCAAGTCATAAGTTTGAAATCCTGAGGTGACTGCACATCCTGTAAACGAAAGTGAAATGGTTAAAAATAATAATGTGCTCTGATATTTCACATTCAAACCCTTTATTGTTTGTAATCCAATGATACTTAGCATGAAGATACTGGATTGTAGTCTATAATTAACCCAAATCATACTTTATTTGCTAAGTGCAGATTGTATATTTCAAGAAATTTTTGTTTAAAGTCTGCTATATTATCGTAGTAGGTCGTATCCATGATGTTTGTCCATTTAGATCTAAATGGTTAGGTTTTATATATGTTTCAACTTGAACAATTAAAAATATCAATTATCGGCTTGGGGTATGTTGGGCTGCCTTTAGCAATTGAATTTGGTAAACATAAACCTACAATAGGCTTTGACATAAACCCGCAACGGATACAAGAACTACAAAGTGGTCATGACCATACATTAGAAGTTACATCAGATGAGCTAAAACAAGTAGAACATCTCTCATACACTTCAGATATCAATGATTTAAAAAAATCAAATTTCTTTATAGTTACTGTACCTACACCAATCGATGACTTTAAACAGCCAGACCTGACTCCGCTTATAAAAGCATCCCAAAGCATTGCTAAAGTTCTAAAAAAGGGCGATATCGTTGTTTATGAGTCAACGGTTTATCCTGGTGCGACAGAAGAGGTATGTATTCCTGAATTAGAAAAACATTCGGGTTTAAATTTTAATAAAGATTTCTTTGTTGGTTATAGTCCGGAACGTATTAATCCTGGCGATAAACAACGACGTGTCACTAATATTTTAAAAATTACCTCAGGTTCGACTCCAGAGGTCACTGACTATGTTGATCAAGTATATAACTTAATTATTGAGGCGGGCACACATAAAGCCCCGAGTATCAAAGTCGCTGAGGCTGCTAAAGTCATTGAAAATACACAAAGAGATGTGAATATCGCTTTAATCAATGAGTTGGCTCTGATTTTTAATAAAATGGGTATCGATACAGAAGATGTACTCAAGGCAGCAGGTACAAAATGGAATTTTTTAAACTTTAGACCTGGTTTAGTTGGTGGTCATTGTATTGGTGTTGACCCGTATTATTTAACGCATAAAGCAGAGTCAATTGGTTTACATCCAGAAATTATTTTGGCAGCTCGTCGTTTAAATGATCGTATGGGTGAATATGTTGCAACCCAATTGATCAAAGAAATGGTAAAGCAGCGCATACAAGTGGTAGGTGCTCGTATATTAATTTTAGGTTTGAGTTTTAAAGAAAACTGCCCTGATATCCGTAACACCAAAATTGTAGATATGGTGAAAGCACTAAAGGAATACGATTTAGATCTTGATATTTACGATCCTTGGGTAGATAGTGCCGAAGTTGAAGGCGAGTATGGCTTAGCTCCGGTTACGGAATTAAAGCAAGATCATTATGATGCAATAGTTATTGCTGTTGCCCATGATCAGTTTAAAGCAATGTCGAGCCAGGAGCTCATTGCACTAGGCAAAGAGAAACATGTTTTATATGACTTAAAATATGTTTTGGATAAAGAACAAAGTGATATTCGACTGTAAAAATTACTAGTTATTAGCATAGGAATTTTATGAAAATTTTAGTCACTGGTGGTGCAGGTTTTATTGGTTCTGCTGTCATTAGAAATATTATAAAAAATACTCAAGATGAAGTATTAAATATAGATAAATTAACATATGCAGGCAATTTAGAATCATTGTCTGAAATTGATATGGATCCACGATATCAATTTGCACAAGTTGATATTTGTGATAGTGAGCGTTTAACAGAAATTTTTAAAATTTTCCAACCAGATGCTGTGATGCATCTGGCAGCCGAGTCACATGTTGATCGCTCTATTGATGGTCCTGCTGAGTTTATTACAACAAATATTGTGGGCACTTATACATTATTAGAGGTTGCACGTAAGTACTGGCTACAATTAAATGAGGAAAAGAAAGCCTCTTTTAAATTTCATCATATTTCAACAGATGAGGTTTATGGTGATTTAGAAGGTACAACAGATCTATTCACTGAAACAACATCTTATGCGCCAAGTTCGCCGTATTCAGCAAGTAAGGCAAGTTCTGATCATTTAGTTCGTGCTTGGCATAGAACATATGGTTTACCAACGGTAGTAACGAATTGTTCAAACAATTACGGTCCATACCACTTTCCAGAAAAGCTCATTCCATTGGTGATCTTAAATGCGCTGGATGGTAAGGCTTTACCGATTTATGGTAAAGGTGATCAGATCCGTGATTGGTTGTATGTCGAAGATCATGCCAAAGCTTTATATAAAGTTGTGACCGAAGGTAAAGTTGGAGAAACTTATAATATCGGTGGCCATAATGAAAAACAAAATATAGAAGTTGTGAAAACAATTTGTAAAATTTTAGATGAATTAAAACCACAAAATAATCATCAACCTTATGAGACATTAATCACTTTCGTAAAAGATCGTCCAGGACATGATTTACGTTATGCAATTGATGCCTCAAAAATTGCAAAAGATTTAGGCTGGAAGCCTGAGGAAACATTTGAAACAGGTATTAGAAAGACTGTTGAGTGGTATTTAAATAATTTAGAGTGGTGCCGCCGGGTACAAGATGGCAGTTACCAAAGAGAAAGATTAGGTGTAAGTGCATAATGAGTACAAAAGGTATAATTTTAGCAGGTGGTTCTGGGACACGTTTGTATCCGATCACAAAAGGCGTTTCAAAACAGCTGTTACCAATTTATGATAAGCCAATGGTTTACTATCCATTGTCTGTTTTGATGTTGGCTGGTATTCGTGAAGTTCTTATTATCAGTACGCCAGACGACATAGATGGCTTTAAGCGATTATTGGGCGATGGTTCACAATTCGGTGTTGAATTAAGTTATGCGATTCAACCAAGTCCGGACGGTTTAGCTCAAGCATTTATTATTGGCGAAGAGTTTATTGGCGAAAGTAATGTCTGTTTAGTACTTGGCGACAATATTTTCTATGGTCAAGGTTTTACACCAATGCTACGCCAAGCTGTGGCCCGTCAAAAGGGTGCAACCGTATTTGGTTATCAAGTCAAAGATCCTGAACGTTTTGGTGTTGTTGAGTTTGATGAGGAAAAACGAGCAGTTTCATTAGAAGAAAAACCAAAACATCCAAAATCGAATTTTGCGGTTACGGGACTATATTTTTACGATAATGATGTAGTGAAAATTGCAAAACACGTAAAACCATCAGATCGTGGTGAACTTGAAATTACGACAGTGAACCAGATGTACCTAGACCGTGGTGATCTCAATGTTGAGTTACTTGGACGCGGTTTTGCCTGGTTAGATACAGGAACACATGCAAGCTTACTTGAAGCA
Organism: Acinetobacter sp. S-1; assembly: GCF_059579785.1. NCBI lineage: Bacteria > Pseudomonadati > Pseudomonadota > Gammaproteobacteria > Moraxellales > Moraxellaceae > Acinetobacter > Acinetobacter sp. S-1. Next base: position 3,744,375 of record NZ_CM184207.1, on the reverse strand, counting down.
GCACAGTTTGTTGAAACTATTGAAAAACGTCAAGGTTATAAAGTGGCTTGTCTTGAAGAAATAGCACTTCATAATGGTTGGTTGACGAAAGCTCAAGTGTTAGAAATCGGCCAAAGCATGAGTAAGAATGATTATGGTCAATATTTGATTTCTTTGGTAACTGAATAACATGAGCCTTGTAAAATTAATCGATTTGCCGAGTTTTGGTGATGAACGAGGTGGTTTAGTTGCGATTGAGTCTAATCAGTCAATTCCTTTTGATGTAAAACGTTTGTATTACATCTTTAATACGTCACAAAAACCGCGTGGCTTTCATGCTCATATTGATTTAAAACAAGTTGCAATATGTTTGAAAGGTAGCTGTAGATTTATTCTGGATAATGGTTCTACTAAAGAAGAAGTTGTTTTAGATAACCCGACCCAAGGTTTGGTTATTGAAGGATTGATCTGGCGTGAAATGCATGATTTTTCGGAAGATTGTGTATTACTAGTTTTAGCAAGTGAACACTTTACAGAGCAAGATTATATTCGAAATTACGATGAGTTTCTGCGTGTAGTAAATCAGCCTTATATTCATCCATTATCCGATGTTAAATCTAAAAATATTGGTCAAAAAACAAAAGTTTGGCAATATAGTGTGATTTTCCCACAAGCGGTTATTGGAGAAAATTGTAATATTTGTGCGCACACTATGATTGAAAATGATGTGCAAATTGGTAATAACGTCACAATTAAATCAGGTGTATATATATGGGATGGGATTACATTAGAAGATAACGTTTTTGTTGGCCCTAGCGTTACTTTTACAAATGATAAGACTCCCCGTTCAAAGCAATATCCCGATGAGTTTCTAAAAACTATAGTTGAACAAGGTGCAAGTATTGGTGGTAATGCTACCATTTTACCAGGCATAAGAATTGGTCGAAATGCATTGGTTGGTGCAGGCGCAGTAGTAACTAAAGATGTTCCGGAAAATGCAATTGTAGTAGGAAATCCTGCAATTATTAAAGGCTATGTGAAATAATGATTCCTTTCTTAGATTTAAAAAGTATAAATAGTCAATATCGTGCAGAACTCATTGAGGCTTGTACTCGTGTCATAGACTCTGGCTGGTACATAGGCGGAAATGAGTTAGCACAATTTGAAAAAAACTTTGCGGAATATTGTGGCGTAAAATTTGCAATTGGAGTTGCAAATGGTTTAGACGCCTTGATTCTTACGCTTCGAGCATGGAAAGAGTTGGGGAAACTAAATGATGGTGATGAAGTAATCGTTCCATCAAATACATACATTGCAAGTATTTTAGCAATCACTGCAAATAACCTAACTCCAGTTTTAGTTGAACCGGATATTAATACTTATAATATCGATCCAAGCAAGATTGAAGCTGCAATTACTCCAAAAACGAAAGTAATCTTACCTGTTCATTTATATGGGCAATTAGCAGAAATGCCTGCAATCATGGCAATTGCTAATAAATATAATCTACTTGTTTTAGAAGATTCAGCTCAATCACATAGTGCTGAAATTAATGGAATAAAAGCTGGAAACTGGGGAGATGCTTCTGGTTTTAGTTTTTATCCTGGTAAAAATTTAGGTGCATTAGGGGATGCTGGTGCTGTAACCACTAATAATGAAGAACTTGCACAAATGTTACGTGCTCTTCGTAATTATGGTTCTCATGAAAAATATAAAAATTTAGTACCTGGCGTAAATAGTCGTCTTGATGAAATTCAAGCTGCCATGCTAGATATTAAATTAAAATATTTAGATCAAGAAATAGCTCATCGCCGTAAAATTGCGCAATTATATTTGCAGCATATAGTTAATCCTTTAATCCAATTACCCTTAGCTCAGAAAAATGCTGAAGAGTATCAGCAACACGTTTGGCATTTATTTGTGATTCGTACTGAGCATCGCGAGGCTTTACAAAAGTACTTGGCTGAACAAGGTGTACAAACTTTAATTCATTATCCTATCCCACCTCATAAGCAACAGGCTTATAAAGAATGGAATGACTTAAGTTATCCTGTATCTGAACAAATTCATGCTGAAGTGATGAGTTTACCTATTGGTCCTACACTAAGCGTGGAAGAGGCTGAGAAAGTAATTCAGATTTGTAATAATTTTAAAGTCTAAAATGAATTTACTAAAAACAAGTGTACTAAATGGCGTGGCTGTTTTAATTAAAACGGCCACGATGTTTATTTTAAACAAGATTTTAGCTATTTATGTCGGTCCAGCTGGTTATGCGGCTATTGGGCAGTTCCAAAATTTTATACAAATGGTGACAACTTTCGCCGGTAGTGCAATTAATACTGCAGTTATTAAATATACGGCTGAGTATTATGAAGATGAAACCAAACAACGAAATATATGGAAAACAGCGGGAAGTATTGTCTTACTTTTTAGCTTAATTTTTTCATTAATTATTCTAATTTTTCAAAAACAACTTTCAATTTATATTTTTCATACTGATCTTTATCAAACGGTTTTTGTTTGGTTTGCCGTATTCCTAACATTATTTACCTTTAATGCACTTTTTTTAGCCATTTTAAATGGAAAAAAAGAAGTTTTAAGATTAGTTATTGCAAATATTGTAGGCAGTATTTTTTCTTTAGCCGTTACCAGTCTTCTAGCGATAAAATATGGTTTATATGGTGCTTTAGTTGCTCTTTCAATTTATCAGTCTTTAGCGTTCTTAATAACTTTATTTTTATGTTACAAAGCCGATTGGTTTAAATTGTCTTATCTATTTGGGAAAATAGATAAAACTATTGCTAAAAAATTTGTAGCTTTTGCTTTTATGGCTTTGGTTAGTGCTATCTGTGTTCCACTTTCTCAGATAGTTATTCGAAGCTACCTAACACACGAGTATGGGGTAACATACGCTGGTTATTGGGAAGCGATGATACGTCTAAGTGCAGCATATTTAATGTTAGTGACCACAACATTGGGCGTATATTATTTACCTAGACTTTCAGAATTATCAAGACTTGAGGAAATCAAGTCAGAAGTTTACTTAGGATATAAATATATATTTCCTTTGGCTGCTATAGGTAGTCTAGCTGTATATTTTCTTAGAGACTGGATTATAGCTATTCTATTTACTAAAACTTTTTTACCTATGCGTGATCTGTTTTTTTGGCAGATGATAGGTGACTCCTTAAAAATTGGTAGCTGGATACTTGCATATTTAATGTTAAGTAAGGCTATGACCAAATTATTTGTAACAACTGAAATTTTATTTGCATTGACTTCAATATTACTAACTTATCTGTGTACTCATGTGTTTGGATTTAAAGGGGTTTCTATAGCTCACTTAATTAATTATGGCGTATATTGGATAGTTATGAGTATTTGTGTTTTTAAAAGTTTAAAAGAAAGGGACACAGTATGAATGGTGAAAATCAACCTTTAGTTTCTGTTGTTATACCTTGTTATAACCACGAGAATTTTGTTCAGGACTGTATTCAGAGTGTAATAAGTCAAACTTATCAGAATATTGAATTAATTATTATTGATGATGGTTCAAAAGATAATTCTATTTCAAAAATAGAAGAAATGGTTGAAAAATGTGAAAAACGATTTGTTCGTTTTGAATTTAGGCATAGAGCAAATAAAGGTTTAAGTGCAACGTTAAATGAAGCCTTAGAGTGGTGTAAAGGTGAGTATTATTCAGCGATTGCTTCAGATGATATTTTATTGGAAGATAAAATAGAAAACCAAATTCAATTATTTGGAGATAAAAATAGAGAAAATATTATAGCTGTTTTAGGGAATGTATATTTTATTAATGAAAAAAATGAAAGATTAGCAAGCTCGGGAATTAAAGAAAATACAATTTATAATTTTGATCAAATTTTTATGCATCAACACTTATTATATGCACCTACTCAATTGATTAAAACTAAAGTGATAAAAGAGGTAGGTGGTTATAAACCAGGAATGCTAATAGAAGATTGGTATATGTGGTTAAAATTGTCAAAAATTGGAAATATATTGGTTGTACCAAACTTATTTGTAAAATACCGACAACATGATAGCAATACAGTAAAGCAATTAGAAAAAATGCACAGAGGTAGATTCGAGGTTTTATCTTATTTTAAAGAGGAAAAACTGTATAAAGATGCCTTATTTAAAGTGCATTGGATAAACAGTATGGAGAATTTAAGATTTACATCTAAGAATAAGTTTTTAGTTGTTATGAATTTATTTTTTCAGTCTCCAATCCGATTTTTTAAATTTTTTACAGAGAAAGTTATAGAAAAAAAATGAAAAATATCTTATTTTTAATTGAAAATTTAAGCAATACAGGTGGTACAGAGCGTGTTACTACTTTAGTTGCCAATGAACTTGCTAAAAATGGATTTAATATTTCAATATTAAGTCTAGTAGATGGTATAACGCCTTTCTTTAGACTTAATGATAAAATTAGTTATTTTTCTCTTTATTCTGAAAAGATATCTTTTAAAAAAAATTTTATAAATGCTGTATTAAAGATCCGAAAATTTGTTAAGCAAAAAAATATAAATACTATTATAGTTGTTGATAGTATCTCTTGTATATTTACAATACCCGCACTATTTGGCTTGGATATTAAACATATATGCTGGGAACACTTTAATTTTAATAATAATAATGGAACTAACCTCAGAAATTATGGAAGATTTTTTGCAGCAAAGTTTTGTGATGATATTGTTACCTTAACTTCAAGAGATGTTGAGTTATGGCAAAATGGGATAAAGAATATAAAAGCTAAAATTGTTGCTATACCTAATCCTTCTCCATATTCTGTATCACACCAACATTCACAAAAAAAAGAAAAGATTGTATTAGCAGTTGGAAGATTAACAAAAGTAAAAGGTTTTGACCTGTTATTAGAGGCTTGGAGTTTAGTCTGTAATGTAAATAAGAACTGGTATTTAAATATAGTTGGTGGAGGAGAGGAAGAAGATAGCTTAAAAGAGTTAGCGAACTCATTGAATATCACAGATAGAGTAAATTTCATTGGTCCATCAAATGAAGTCGAGCGCTACTATAAAGAAAGTTCCTTTTACTGTTTAAGTTCTCGAAATGAAGGATTCCCAATGGTATTGTTGGAAGCACAGAGCTTTGGTTTACCTATTGTTTCATTTGATTGTGATACAGGCCCTAGTGAAGTTATTGAGCATAATCAGAATGGCTTTCTTGTAGAACATATGAATGTTCAGAAACTTGCAGAGAACATATTAACTATGATTGATTTAGAGTCAGAGAAATACGAAAGAATGGTTCAAAGTTCAATCATACTATCTGAACGATTTACAATTGATAAAATTATCCTGAAATGGATAGATATTGTTAATAATTAATTATTTTGAGATTAAGTAATGATTTTCTATCTTTCCTTATGGACTATTATCGCAATCTTTAATTTTATATCCCCTAAAAATCCTCAGGCAAAAATTTTCTATATTATTTTTATCTGCTTTTTGATTGTTATTACTGGTTTAAGATATGAAATTGGTGGAGATTGGACTAATTACTTAAAAATTTATGATTATTTTAAAGGATTAAGTCTTTCTGAAGCCTTAATGGTAACAGATCCAGGATATGGTATCTTAAATTATATAAGCCAAGATGTTGGTTTTAAAGATACAGTTTTTGTAAATTTTTCATGTGCTTTATTGTTTTTTATTTGTATATATAAAGTTTCAGTAACATTTAAAAACTATTGGTTAACTTTATTAATATGTTATTCGTATTTAATTGTTGTTGTTTCAATGGGCTATACTCGTCAGTCTGTTGCTATAGCATTTGGCTTACTTGCATTTAAATATCTATTAAATAAGCAATATTCTCGATACTTTTTTTCTATTTTGATTGCTTTTTTATTTCATAAATCAGCAATTATACTTCTAGCATTTTCTCCATTGATTATATTGAGTAACTATTTTAGTAAAAAGATTAATTTTTATATTTATACGTTGTTGTCTTTTTTAATAATGACAGTTCTTATATATTACTCTTCTGTTTCTGGGGAAAATATTTATACAGATACTAGTAATGATATGTCATCTGCAGGAGCTATTTTTAGAATAGTTGTACATTTTTTACCATTAGGTTACTACTTTCTTTATAAGAAAGATATTAAACAAGTTTTGAATGATAAAATAGTAATATTTGATTATTTGTCAATAATGATTTTTTATATATTGGGCGTTAGTTTAATTTTTTCTACACTAGCTGATAGATTTAACTTGTATCTTATTATTTATGATGTTTTTGTTTTAAATATTCTTTATAGCTTATTTAATTCTTCACATAAAAAAATATTGGTTTCTACAGTTTTTGTTTTTCATTCCTTGGTATTAACAATTTGGTTAGTATTTGGAGCTTGGGCTCAAGCTTGGCTTCCATACCAGAATTATTTATTTAGCTTTATTTGGGAGGTATTCTAATGAAGATCCTTTATGTAATAACTGGGCTTGGTGGTGGTGGGGCTGAAAAAGTAGTAGCAGATTTAGCAGATAAAATGTATGAAAGAGGACATGAGGTTAAAATAGCCTTTTTAAAAGGAAATATTATTGTAAAACCAAATAATAAAGATATTGAGCTTATATCTTTAGGATTGGAAAATATATCAAGAATTTTTACAACTTTAAAAAAGTTTAAATCTTTAGTTTATAGCTTTAAGCCAGATGTTGTACATGCACATATGGTACATGCGAATATTTTTACTAGATTAGCACGTAAATATATATATATTCCTCGTCTAATTTGTACTGCTCATAGCAATAACGAAGGTGGGCGCTTAAGGATGCTCGCATATCGTCTTACTCATAATTTAGCTGATTTGACTACTAATGTAAGTCAAAAAGCATGTATGAGCTTTGAAAGTTTAGGTGCTGTTCCCAAAGGTAAAATTTTTAATATTTATAATGGAATCGATTTACAGAAATTTAAATATTCTGAGCAAATTCGTATTAAAACACGGCATATATTGCAAATTGATGATAAAACATTAATGTTTTTGGCTGTAGGACGTTTGCATGAGGCTAAAGATTACCCTCTATTGATTAATGCTTTTGCAGAGTTCTTAAATGAAATTTCAGAGAATGATAGTGATATTTCTGCTAAATTATTTATCGTAGGAGATGGAGAGCTTCGTCCTACTATTGAGGCATTGATTGCTCAACACCAACTTAAAGAAAATATTATTTTATTAGGTCGTCGCGATAATATTTCTGAATTAATGTGTGCATCCGATTATTTTGTTTTATCTTCCTCTTATGAAGGTTTTGCTTTAGTTGTTGCGGAAGCTATGGCATGTGAAACATTAGTTATTGCAACTGATTGTGGTGGTGTTAAAGAGGTATTAGGTGGAAATGGAATATTAGTTCCTGTACAAAACAATCAAGCATTATGTAAGGCCTTCTATAAAGTTGTTTCTATGCCTGAGTTCGAAAAACAGAAATATCAAAAATCTGCCCTCAAGCATATACGGGATAATTTTGATCTGGACCAAATTGTTGAGAAATGGGAAGATTTGTATGTTTCAAAGTAAAAAAATTATTTTAATAGGAAATACTTCCTCAACTATGTTAGGTTTTCGTTCAGATCTAATTAAGGAATTAATAGAAAATCATTATGAAGTATATGCTTTTGTTTGTGAATATAGTGAAGAACATTTAAAAAAGATTAGTCAGTTAGGAGCAAAGCCTGTTATTTATAAGATGAATCGTGGAGGATTAAATCCTTTTGCTGATCTCAAAACTATTATTGAACTAAAAAGAAAAATTATTGATATTAAGCCAGATGTAATCTTTTCGTATTTCACTAAGCCAGTGGTATATGGTTCTTTAGCAGCAAGGTTAAGCCATACACCGAAAATTATAGGAATGATTGAAGGATTAGGTACACCTTTTACAATACATAAAAATGGACAAAGTTTAAAAGTTAAATTAATACGTTTTATTCAGGTTAGTTTATATAAAATTGTTTTTCCATTTTTGGATAAAATTATTTTTTTAAATCCTGATGACCCTATCGATTTAATCCAAAAAAATAATATTAAAGCCAAAAAAAATGCTGTGCAAATGTTAGGTCCTATAGGGCTAAATCTTGAAGAGTATGAATATAAAAAGTGGGATGAAACTCAACAGGTCTCATTTATTTTTATCGCTCGTCTTTTAGCCGAAAAAGGTATTTTTGAATATCTCGAGGCTGCAAAGATAGTGAAACATAAATATCCTAATGTTACATTTAAGATTATAGGTGGACTTGATACAGAGAATCCTTATGGACTAACGAAACAACAGTTAGATGAGGTAATTGCTACAGGTGTTATTGAATATCCAGGCTTTGTAACAGATGTTGCAAAGCGTATACAAGATAGCGCTGTGTTTGTATTACCATCCTATTATCGTGAGGGAGTACCACGTAGTACCCAAGAAGCGATGGCTATAGGTCGTCCGGTAATTACAACTGATGTGCCAGGTTGTAGAGAAACTGTGGTAGATGGTCTAAATGGTTTTTTGGTTCCGAAATGGGATCCAAAAGCTTTAGCAGAGAAAATGTGTTATTTTATAGAAAATCCAGAACAGATAAATATCATGGGTTTAGAAGGTTATAGAATAGCGCAAGAAAACTTTGATGTTTCTAAGGTAAATAAAAAGCTATTTGAAATTATGGGTTTAGAAGAAACAAATGAAAAGACTTACTGATATTATCATTGCTTCTATAGCGCTTTCATTGCTATTTCCAGTGTTTCTTTTAGTCGCTCTAAAAGTACGTAAAAACTTAGGTTCACCTATTTTCTTTCTTCAAGAAAGACCAGGCAAAGACGGCAAAATTTTTAAAATGATTAAGTTCCGTTCAATGAAAGATGCTTTAGATAAGAATGGAAATCTTTTGCCTGATGAGGAAAGAATCACGCCATTTGGGCAGAAATTGCGCTCTACTACTCTAGATGAAATGCCCCAGCTTATTAATGTTTTAAAAGGTGACATGAGTATTGTTGGACCACGACCTCAACTTGCTGATTTTATGAAACATTATACTCCAAGACAGATGCGTCGTCATGAGGTTAGACCGGGGATGACAGGCTTGGCTCAAGTAAGTGGACGAAATAATTTAAGCTGGGAAGAGAAATTCGAATTGGATGTTGAATATGTTGAGAATCATAATATCTGGTTAGATTTTAAGATTATGGTAAAAACAGTTCTGGTTATGTTGAAAAAAGAAGGTATTAACGCACCAGATCAGTTAGTGGGGGCAAGTCGTTTTTCTGGTTCTCCAAAAAAAGATGAAGTACAGTATTAATTGTTAGTTAAATAAAGTTAGCCGCATGATTAAAAAAGCAGTTCTACCAGTGGCCGGTTTAGGTACACGTTTTTTACCCGCAAGTAAGTCTATTCCGAAAGAAATGGTTACTGTTGTTGATCGTCCTGCTATTGAGTATGTGGTGCGTGAAGCGGTTGAAGCAGGAATTGAACAAATTATTTTGGTGACCCATTCTTCTAAGTCTTCTATCGAAAATTATTTTGATCGAAACTTTGAGTTAGAGACAATTTTAGAACAAAAGAAAAAAGTAGACTTACTTGCAGAGATTATCAATATTGTTCCAGCTCATGTGAGTGTTGTGAGTGTACGACAACCTCAACCTCTAGGCTTAGGGCATGCTGTTTTATGTGCGAAAAGTGTAGTAGGACAAGATGATTTTGCTGTGCTATTACCAGATGTATTGGTGAAAGATAGTTCGGGGCACAATGATTTATCGCGTATGATTTCTCGTTATGATGAAAGTAACGCGGCACAGATAATGGTAGAAGCTGTGCCTGATCACTTGGTAGATCAATATGGTATTGTTGATGTTGCACAGAGCCCAAATGAAGGCGAAAGCATTGCTATGCAGGGTATTGTTGAAAAACCTGCTGTAGGTTCTGCACCGTCTAATTTATCTGTTGTTGGTCGCTACGTTTTACCCGCAAGAATTATGCAACTACTCGAAAATACACCAAAAGGTGCGGGTAATGAAATTCAACTAACAGATGCAATTGCGATGCTGCAACAAACTGATGTAGTTGAAGCCTATCGTATGCAGGGACAAACCTTTGACTGTGGTAGTAAGCTTGGTTATTTAAAAGCTGTTCTACACTATGGTGTTGAGCATCCTAAATTAGGAAATGATTTTAAACAGTTGATTCAAGAACTTAAATTATAAATTTTGTAGCTCAACTTAAGTATTTGTAAAAAATAATGAATATGTGAGCTGTTCAATATATTCTCTTCCCATAATGGGAAGAGAATTCTATAGAATATTAAAATCAGGTGTACAATGAAAATCGCGGTATTTGGAACCACCTTGCACGCTGGTGTAATGGCAGCGTTACTAGCTGAATATGGTAATCAGATCTATTGGTGTACAAGTGTCACCTGTGAAGAAAATATATCTGTACTTTCATATCAAGATCAAGAAGTTAATCATTATTTAAATAAACAAAGAAAGGCAGGTTTTTTAACAGAAAGTCCTTTTTCTCAAATTCCTTTAGATATTGAAGTTTATTTATTTTGTTTTAGCCCAACACAAATAGAACTTGCCTTAAAAACGGTTGAGAAGTTAAGTGAACGTCCAATTGTTCATCCAAGATTAATGGTTAATGGCTCAACTTTTGGTTTACATGGTACAGAAAAATTAAAGCAACATTTACCTAAAGACGAGTGGGTCTATTTCCCTGACGTGATTCAAGAGGGTAATGCGATTAATAGTGTACTCAATGTAAAACATGTCATTGTTGGTGTTGAATCAAGCTATGCTCAAGACATAATGCAAGAATTGCTACGACCATTCTTCCGTTTTAGTTATCAATATTTATTTATGCCGATTTTAGATGCCGAATTTACTAAGCTCAGCATTTCAGGCATGTTGGCGACTAGAATTAGTTATATGAATGATCTTGCTCTAGTTGCGGAAAAGTTAGGTATTGATATTGCCAATGTAAAGCATGGCATTGCTGCAGATACACGTATTGGCGCAGCTTATTTATCAGCAGGTGTTGGATTTGGCGGTGAAAATTTTTCACATGATATTTTAACACTCTCCAGTACGGTTTCTGAAACAGGTGCGAAAAGCCGTCTTCTAGAACAAGTATGGGCGATTAATGAACAACAAAAAGAAATTTTATTCCGTAAATTATGGAACTATTATCATTGTGATTTGAGTGGAAAAACTGTTGCAATTTGGGGGGCTTCATTTAAAGAGAACACTCCAAGTACACATAACTCACCTATTCATATTTTATTGGCTGCTTTATGGGCCCAAGGTGTAAAAGTACGGTTACATGATCCGCAAGCTCTTGATGAAATTTCAGTTTTATATGGAAGTCAAGAAGACCTGATTTTATGCGCTGATCAATATGAAGCAGCACAAGGAGCACATGCTTTATGCCTAGTCACGGCATGGAAGCAGTATTGGAGTCCTGACTTTAAACAGTTACAACAATTGATGCAGCATCCTCTTATTTTGGATGGGCGTAATATTTATGATCCAGCATATGTGAAATCTAAAGGTTTTGCTTATGAAGGAGTAGGTCGATTATGAGTAAATCTATCGAGAAGTTTCCTAAAGAGCTAGTTTCCCCTATCGCACAGCTTCATTCTTTGGTTGAGAAAAATTCAAATTTACATATAAAAGAATTATTTGCATCAGAGCTCGATCGATTTCAGCAATATTCTGTAAAGTTCGATCAACTGGTTTTTGATTATAGTAAGCACCGTGTGACTAAAAGTGTGTTAGAGCAATTGGTGGCTTTAGCAAAAACTAAACAATTGACTCACTGGATTGAACGATTATTTTCTCAAGATAAAGTCAACTGTACCGAACAGCGTGCTGCAATGCATTGGGCTTTACGTTTACCATTAGAATATTCTAAATTTCCGGAATTAACTGAAAAGGTCCATAGCCAATTGCAGCGTATGTATGCGTTGGTTGAAAAAATCCATGCTGGACAATACCGTGGCGCCACAGGTGAAGTCATTCAAGATGTCGTTAATATTGGGGTAGGGGGATCTGATTTAGGGCCTCAAATGGTGACCCATGCATTATCGGATTTTAAAGTAAAAACAGCTAAACCACTCAATGTTCATTTCGTATCAACAATGGATGGTAGCCAGTTGTCGGAATTGCTTCATCAACTGCGTCCAGAAACAACGTTATTTATTATTTCTTCGAAGTCATTTGGCACTATTGATACTTTATCCAATGCACAAACTGTTCGACAGTGGCTTGAGAAAGCATTAGGAAAGCACGAACGGGTAGTTAAAAGCCATTTTATTGGTGTTTCTACAAAAGCTGACAAAATGTCAGAGTGGGGAATTGCTCCTGAAAATCAATTATTACTTTGGGATTGGGTTGGTGGACGTTATTCCCTCTGGTCGTGTATTGGGTTACCTATTGCATTGTCAGTTGGGGTTGAAGGTTTCCAACAGCTTTTAGCTGGTGCCCATGCTGTTGATGAGCATTTCCAAAATACAAGTTTTGAGCAGAACATACCTGTGCTTATGGCATTATTAGGCGTCTGGAATAATAACTTTTTAAATATTCAGACCCATGCTGTATTACCTTATGATGGCCGTTTGAAATATTTTGCAGCTTATTTGCAACAGCTCGAAATGGAGTCTAATGGTAAATCGGTACAACGTGGTGGACAAAAAGTTGAATTAGATACTTGCCCAATTGTATGGGGTGAAGTTGGGCCAAATGCTCAACATGCCTTTTATCAGTTACTCCATCAAGGAACTCAGGCAGTAAGTTGTGATTTTATTGCCCCTATACAACGTTACAATGCAGATCATTTTACTTATGTAGAAAATGCTGAGGCATTAGTTGAGCAACATCATCTTGCGCTTTCAAACTGTTTAGCACAATCACGTTTATTGGCTTTTGGTAACGAAGCTCTAGATACAAAAGAACTGGAGAGTTTACCTATTTATAAGCAATATGAAGGAAACCAGCCAAGTTCAACATTACTTTTAAAAGAGCTTAATCCTTATAGTTTAGGGATGTTGATTGCTTTATATGAGCATAAAGTATTTGTTCAGTCTGTAATCTGGAACATTAATCCCTTTGATCAGTGGGGAGTGGAAAAAGGTAAGCAGATTGCTGATCAGTTACTCCCGATTTTAAATGGTGTTCAAAACGATCTTTCAACACTCGATGCTTCAACGCGTGGATTAATTAAAATTTTATTAGGAAAAATAGATGGCTAAAATTCTGGTGACTGGCGGTGCTGGCTATATTGGTTCACATACCTGTGTAGAGCTTTTGAATGCTGGCCATGAAGTTATTGTTTATGACAACCTTTCAAATAGTTCAGAAGAGTCTTTAAATAGAGTTCAAGAACTCACCCAAAAAAGTTTAACTTTTGTAGAAGGCGATATCCGTAATGCAGATGAGCTTGATCAGGTATTTCAAAATCATACCATCGATGCAGTTATTCATTTTGCAGGTCTAAAAGCGGTTGGTGAAAGCCAGGAAAAACCCCTTATTTATTTTGATAATAATATTGCAGGTAGTATCCAACTGGTTAAGTCAATGGAGAAAGCAGGTGTTTATACACTTGTGTTTAGCTCATCTGCAACAGTATATGATGAAGCGAATACGTCTCCTTTAAATGAAGAAATGCCAACTGGTATGCCAAGTAATAATTATGGTTATACCAAATTGATTGTTGAGCAATTATTACAAAAATTGTCTGTTTCAAACTCTAAATGGTCGATTGCTTTACTTCGTTATTTTAACCCAGTAGGTGCACATAAAAGTGGGCGTATTGGCGAAGATCCACAAGGTATTCCAAATAATTTAATGCCTTACGTTACACAGGTTGCTGTTGGCCGCCGTGAAAAATTATCTATTTATGGTAGTGACTATGACACAGTAGATGGTACTGGTGTACGTGATTATATTCATGTCGTTGACTTAGCCAATGCACATTTATGTGCTCTAAATAACCGATTACAAGCAACAGGTTGCCGTGCCTGGAATATTGGAACGGGTAATGGCTCATCAGTATTACAGGTTAAAAATACCTTTGAACAGGTAAATGGCGTAGCTATTGCTTTTGAATTTGCACCGCGTAGAGCGGGTGATGTAGCAACTTCTTTTGCAGATAATAATCGTGCTGTTGCTGAGTTGGGTTGGAAACCACAATATAGTTTAGAGGATATGTTGCAAGACAGCTGGAAATGGCAAAAACAGAATCCAACGGGTTATAAAAATTGATTATTTAATTTTTCTAAATATCAATTACCTACCTTTCGTGAATTGAGATAAAGCTCTTTTCTAAAAAGAGGCTGCAGTTGTAGTGATTACTTTCATGCTAGTATTCGCCACAATCCTGTTAGCCTCTTTTTGTCATCATGGTTTTTCTACGTCAACAGCTGTTATTTATCTTTATTGCCTTTTTATCCACCTGCGTAGGTGTATATATTGCATGGGATATGAATCTGACATGGAATAAGTTTTATAGCTATTTGATTTCAGAAAAAGCTATTTTTTCAATTCTTTTTAACTATGCAGTCATTCAGCTATTTTTTATTATTTTTAGTCGTAAGTATACAGCACTCTTCTTAAGTCAATTATTCGTTATATTTTTAAATTTTATTAATAAAAAGAAGCAACAATATTTATTTAGTAATTTAAGCCCTGAAGATATTTTTCTTGTACCTGAGGCAATGAAAGCAACGCCATGGCATTTACAACTTATCTTTTTTACTCTCATTATTTTCTTTCTTATCATACTCCTCATTGCTGTACGTAAAGAGAGTAAAGCGACTTTTCATACTTATGTCCCTAATATTATTATTTTTGGACTAATCAGTAGTGGTTTAATTTACTTAAATTTTATTAGGAACCCTACAGGTGCTTGTTTTTCCGAAAATAAACCTATGATTTGTGCCAGCTTGCAGGAATTCCCGAATACCAGAAATGACTGGATCGGTGATTACCGAAAAATTCAAGATTATGGGTTTGTGACTTTTTACGTTTCTAAAGTATTGGATAATGTAACCAGCGTATTGTTACCTAGTCGTAAAGTATCTGAGCAAGACATACAGCAAATTTTGCAGCAACATCACTTGGTTCAACCCTTAGAAAAGAATGAGAGAGAATATCCGAATATTATTATTGTTATGGAGGAGTCTTTTTGGGACTCTCATCATTTAGAAAGTGGATTACCTAAAGATTTATTATCTTTTGTTCACCAAAATCAAGTTTCTAATTTATTGTCGCCTTCCTTTGGTGGAGGTACGGCGAATGTAGAATTTGAAGTGCTTACGAGCCTGAATACGACTTTTTTCCCAAATGAATTGTTATATGTCTCTAAACTAAAAAAGCCAATTTATGCTCTACCTTATTATTTAAATTCAATTGGTTACGAGACTGTAGCCATGCATAATAACTATAGATATTACTATAATCGGAACAAGGTATATCCAGATATAGGATTTAAGAAGTTTATATCGCTTGAAAATATGATTGCTCAAAAAGACCGGACAAAAGTATTTAACGCAGGTGGTTGGGCTACAGATGATCTTATTTTTGATTCAATTAAGTCTACTTTAAAAGACAGTGAGCAACAGCCGAAGTTTATTTATGCGATTACAGTTGAGAATCATCCGATGTATAATGATGATCGATTTGGTCTGCAAAATTATAAATTTAATAAAAAGCTGTCTGAAACTGAAAAACAAAAATTAAGTACTTATACCGCTGGAACTGAGCGTGCTAACCAAAAGTTGCAAGAGCTTACTGAATATTTAAAGACCGTAGATCGCCCAACAATTTTGGTGGCATTTGGTGATCACTTGCCTAATTTACAAGAAGTTTATGAGAGTTATGGATTTTTTAAAGATGATCCTGAGCGAACTCATCTCAAAAACTATGAGACACCATTTGTGGTATGGAGTAATTATAAATTAGATAAGAAGCCTTTAAAGCAACCTTATATTGCTGCAAGTTTTGTGGCTCCAAAGCTATTAAAGCTCGCAGGGCTACCTTTGTCAGATTACTATCAATTTGTTGATAATATTTCGAGTTGTTATGGTGCCATACATCAAAAATTTGTAACAGAAGCTCCAACTTGTAACTTTAACAATAAAGCTTTGTTAAAGGATTATGAAAACTTAAACAGAGATGTATTAGACGGACATAATCATACTTATAAAATTATGCAGAATACCCAAGAAGAGATAGAACAATAATGTTCCTATCTCTTTGATATAAACTCTATTAAGACTGAATCAACCTAGTCAACTCATCTACATAATGCTGCATTGGCTGAGCTTGACGGTCTGCACGGCTTTCAATATTGAGACGTAATAACGGTTCAGTATTTGAAGCACGGACGTTAAAGCGCCATGCACCAAAGTCTAGACTTACACCATCAGTGCGGTCAATTTCTGGGTTTTGCTCAGCATAGAAATCGAAAATCTTTTGAATAGTGATTTGTGTATCAGCTACTTTAAAGTTGATTTCACCACTACAAGGAAACTTGGTAATCATATTTTCAACAAGTGTTGAGAGAGATTGTCCTGTTTCAGAGAGTAGGGCAACGGTGAGTAACCAAGGAATCATGCCGCTGTCACAGTAAGCAAAATCACGGAAATAGTGATGAGCACTCATTTCGCCGCCGTATACAGCATTGTGTTCACGCATCACATCTTTAATAAAGGCATGACCAGATTTTGACTGTACGGCAACACCTTTATATTCATCTACGATATCAAATGTATTCCACACTAAACGTGGATCATGCACAATTTTCTCACCTGATTGCTTAATCAAGAAAGCTTGAGCCAATAGACCAACAATATAGTAACCTTCAATGAACTGACCTTTTTCATCAAACAAGAAACAGCGGTCGAAGTCGCCGTCCCAAGCAATTCCCATATCCGCTTTATGCTCAATTACAGCATTACGGGTACTGTCACGGTTTTCAATTAAAATTGGGTTAGGAATTCCGTTTGGGAAAGTACCATCTGCTTCATGATGAATTTTAATAAATTCAACTGGTACGTTAAGCGCCTTAAATTTTTCTTCAATGGCATCAATCACGTGACCAGCTGCACCATTACCCGCGTTTACCACTAACTTCAGTGGGTGAATTTTTGCAGGTTCAATATAAGTTATTAGGTGGTCAACGAACTCAGGCAAAATGTTATAGCTTTGCGTTGTACCTTTTTGGCTAACTTCTTCAAAGTTATTGGTTTCTGCTAAAGCCTGAATTTCTTTTAAACCAGTATCTGCACTAATTGGACGAGCATTTTCTCGAACTAATTTCATGCCGTTATAGTCCATTGGGTTATGGCTAGCAGTAACTTCGATACCACCTTGTACATCTAAATGGAAAGCGGCGAAGTAAACTTCTTCAGTACCCGTCATGCCTAAGTCAAGCACATTCACACCCGCATCATTTAACCCGCGGATAGTCGCTTGTTTTAAACCCTCACTGCTTAGACGAATATCACAACCTACAACTACAGTCTTTGGTTTATAGATTTGTCCGTAAGCGCGGCCAATTTTATAGGCGATTTCTTCATTCAATTCAGTGCCGAGTTTGCCTCGGATATCATAAGCTTTAAAACACGTTAAAGTAGTCATTATTCAATTCAATACATGTGGTTTGAGTTGTGTGCACATTATACATAGATCATGAAACAGGTATGTTTATAGTTTTTATATTCAAATTTTCCACTTCATTTCTGTAGTTCATATCTAAATTTATAAGAAAGATTTTTACGACTTTAGTCTAATAAATAAAGTTATAAATTAAAAATTGCTTGATTTTACTTAGTACTATTGGTCTTACCAATTATGATGGTTATTTAATGATTGATCTTGCTAATATCTACATTTATGATGTCTCCTGTGGTTTAAGGAACAACATTTGCACTTAATTTTTAATTGGTCATACCAATTGTGTTGAATGTTTAAGAATTTAAGGTACAAAAATTCGCCCCGGCATTTCAAGGAGATGACAATGCTCAATATGTGGCAACAACTTTATGACCCTTTAAATAATATTTGGCTGTCCAGTGCGGTTGCATTAATCCCGATTATTTTCTTCTTTTTGGCGTTGGCTGTTTTTCGTTTAAAAGGCAGTATCGCGGGTACGGGCACAGTCATTATTGCATTATTGATTGCACTATTTTTCTATCAAATGCCGGGTCAAATGGCCTTTGCGTCAATCATTTACGGTTTCTTCTACGGTCTATGGCCAATTTCATGGATCATTATTGGGGCAGTTTTTCTATACAAAATTTCGGTAAAAACAGGCCAGTTTGAGATTATTCGCTCAAGCATTTTGTCGATTACCGAAGACCAACGTCTGCAAATGTTATTGGTTGGTTTTGCATTTGGTACTTTCCTTGAAGGGGCGGCTGGCTTTGGTGCTCCAGTTGCGATTACCGCTGCACTCCTTGTTGGTTTAGGCTTTAAGCCACTTTACGCTGCTGGTTTATGTTTAATTGTAAATACGGCGCCAGTGGCATTTGGTGCAATGGGTATTCCAATTATTGTGGCGGGGCAGGTTTCTGGTGTAGACACCATGGAAATTAGCCAGATGGTTGGTCGTCAGTTACCATTTTTAGTCATTATTGTGCTGTTCTGGATCATGGCGATTATGGATGGCTGGCGTGGTGTTAAAGAAACTTGGCCTGCAGTGTTAGTCGGTGGTGGTGCTTTTGCGATTGCCCAGTATCTTACATCTAACTTTATTGGCCCTGAGTTACCAGACATTACCGCAGCAATTGCATCATTGGTGAGCTTAACTTTACTGTTCCGTGTTTGGAAACCAAAACATATTTTCCGTTTTGAACCTGAAGCGGGTCAGACTTTGACTCAGCAACCTACCACGGTTCAATGTTATAGCATTGGCAAAATTGTGAAGGCATGGTCTCCATTTGCAATCTTAACCGTGATGGTGACGATCTGGAGTGTTAAGCCATTTAAAGCATTATTTGCAAAAGATGGTGCTCTTGAACATTGGATTTTTAAACTTGAAGTACCGTATTTGCATAAATTGGTCGAAAAAATGCCGCCAATTGTGGCAGAGATGAAACCATATGAAGCGATTTATAAGTTTGACTGGTTCTCTGCAACAGGTACTGCAATTTTTATTGCCGCAATCATCACTGCTATTTTCTTAAAAATGAAAGCAAGTGAGGCAGTTACAACCTTTGGTGAAACACTCAATGAGTTAAAAACACCGATTTATTCAATTGGTATGGTTTTGGCTTTTGCTTTTATTGCGAACTATTCAGGTTTATCTGCAACTTTGGCTTTGGCTCTATCGCATACGGGTCATGCGTTTACTTTCTTCTCGCCATTTTTGGGTTGGCTTGGTGTATTCCTTACGGGTTCAGATACCTCTTCAAACGCTTTGTTCTCGGCTCTACAGGCAACTACAGCGCAGCAAATTGGTATTCCGGAAGTGTTATTGGTGGCTGCTAATACCAGCGGTGGCGTAACAGGGAAGATGATTTCTCCGCAGTCGATTGCCATTGCTTGTGCCGCAGTAGGGTTAGTTGGAAAAGAGTCTGACTTGTTCCGTTTCACGGTAAAACATAGCATCATATTCACTGTCTTTGTTGGCATCATTATTACGGTTCAGGCTTATCTTGTTCCGTGGATGATTCCATAACTCCAGTGAAGGAAACGCGATGAGAATCTCCGATCAAGTGGTCATGAAATTGCAGGCATTAATTGAAGAGCGTCACATGAAAAAAGGTGATCGTTTGCCTGCCGAGCGCCAGCTTGCAACTAGCTTAGGAGTTTCTCGTCCGTCTTTGCGCGAAGCAATTCAACAGCTCAATAGTCAAGGGGTACTCAGTAGCCGCCGTGGCGATGGGACTTATATTCAGCAGTTACCTGAACAGTGGCCACAGCAACTGATTGTGAACCCGATTAGCAACCTGATTGAAGAAGATCCGCTGTACCGTTTTGATGTGCAAGAGGCGCGGTTATTGCTTGAGGGTGGCACTGCTTGGTATGCCGCATTACGCTCAACGCCTGAAGATCGCGCCAAAATCCATCATTATTTTAATGAAATTAGTCGCCATCAAAATGCAGGTGACTCAGCACAGGCTGCGGTGGCCGATGCTGAATTCCATTTAGCGATTGCTGAAGCATCTCACAATGTAGTGCTAATCCAAATGATGCGTAGCTTGTTTGATTTGTTGCAATACAACGTCTTGTTGGGACGTAAGAAAGTTTATAACGACCCCGTAAATGGTGACTTGCTGAGCGAGCAGCATTTTCAGGTAATGGATGCTATTGATCGTAAAGATCCCGAGGCCGCACGCCAAGCTGTCTGCGGTCATATTGAATTTGTGATTAATCATGTGCGTTCTCTGGATGAAGATGAAGCTCGCCAGAAACGTGCAAATCGTTTAAATAGAGTTGATTCAAAATGATTATTTCTTCTGGCAATGATTATCGTGCTGCGGCACAACGTCGCTTACCTCCATTTTTATTTCATTACATTGATGGTGGAGCGTATTCGGAATATACCTTAAAGCGTAACGTACAAGATTTGTCAGAAATTGCATTGCGTCAACGTGTGCTCAATGACATGTCAGCGTTAAGTTTAGAGACAAAACTGTTTAATGAAACATTGTCGATGCCAGTTGCTTTGGCACCTGTAGGCTTAACAGGTATGTATGCGCGCCGTGGCGAAGTTCAAGCGGCGATGGCAGCCGACAAAAAGGGCATTCCATTTACGCTTTCAACGGTTTCTGTTTGTCCGATTGAAGAAGTTGCACCTGCAATTAATCGCCCGATGTGGTTCCAGCTTTATGTATTACGCGACCGTGGTTTTATGCGTAATGCTTTGGAACGTGCAAAAGCGGCAGGCTGCTCAACACTTGTGTTTACCGTAGATATGCCTGTGCCGGGTGCACGTTACCGTGATGCCCATTCGGGTATGAGTGGGCCAAATGCTGCGATGCGCCGTTATATGCAGTCTATGTTCCACCCACATTGGTCATGGAATGTCGGCTTAATGGGTCGTCCGCACGACTTGGGCAATATCTCTAAATATTTAGGTAAACCGACTGGGCTTGAAGACTATATTGGTTGGTTAGGCTCGAACTTTGACCCATCCATTTCATGGAAAGACCTTGAGTGGATTCGTGAATTTTGGGATGGCCCAATGGTGATTAAGGGCATTTTAGATCCTGAAGATGCGAAAGATGCTGTGCGTTTTGGTGCAGATGGGATTGTGGTATCAAATCACGGTGGTCGTCAGTTAGATGGCGTGATGTCATCTGCTCGCGCATTGCCTGCAATTGCCGATGCCGTCAAAGGTGATTTAGCGATTTTGGCTGACTCAGGCATTCGTAATGGTTTAGATGTGGTGCGTATGTTAGCGCTCGGTGCCGATACGGTTTTACTTGGCCGTGCATTTGTTTATGCCTTGGCGGCAGCAGGTGGGCAAGGGGTTTCGAACTTGCTTGATTTGATTGATAAAGAAATGCGTGTTGCGATGACGCTCACGGGAGCTAAATCGATTTCGGATATTAATGCGGATTGTTTAGTACAGGCGATGAAGCTCTAACATTTTTTTATTAACTTTGATGATATTGGCACGACAGAGTCTTATCGGAAAAAGTTCAATGTAAGTAGCTAATTGACGTTACTTTTTTAAAAAAGTAACCAAAAACTTTAGTTTCGATGACGGTACGTCCTTGCTACCGCATCGAAACGGCGGCATCCATGCCGCCAACCACGATAGTAAATACAGGGCTGATTCACATTAGGGAATGAGCTAATTAAATTATAAATTACAAACGGTAAGATCCCGTCGTGTTGGTCTAATTTGATAAATGGATGACCAAAAGGAAACCATCATGCAAACATTTTCTCCTCAAGCAGTGATCGAACGTTTACAGAATATTGTAGGGCGTTCTTATGTTTTGACCGATGATCAAAGTACGCGTCAGTACCGCCAAGGTCGTCGTTTTGGTGAGGGGAAAGTACTTGCAGTGGTTGTACCAGGGACCTTGCTAGAGCAATGGCAATTGTTGCAGACTGCAATTGAGGCAGACTGTATTGTGATTATGCAGGCGGCCAATACAGGACTCACTGGTGGTTCAACCCCATATGGCGATGATTATGACCGTCCTGTTTTAGTCATGAGTACTCGCCGATTAAAGGGTATTCAAGTCATCCATGACGGCAAGCAAGTCATTTGTTTACCAGGTGCAACCTTAGATAATTTAGAGCAAATTTTAAAAGGTTATGACCGTGAGCCACATTCAGTAATTGGTTCATCTTGTATAGGTGCATCGGTACTTGGCGGTGTCTGTAATAACTCTGGCGGTGCATTGGTACGCCGTGGTCCTGCGTATACTGAACTGGCGTTATATGCTCAGGTAAACGCTACTGGTCAGTTAGAACTGGTAAATCATTTAGGCGTAAATTTAGGCTCGACTCCCGAAGAAATCTTAACTCGTTTAGAGAAGAAACAATACCAAGCCGTAGATATTTTAGATGATAGCGAAAAACAGGCATCGGACCATCGTTATGCCCACGATGTGACTCAAGTCGATGAAGATACACCTGCACGTTTTAATGCAGACCCGTCACGTTTGTTTGAGGCTTCGGGTTCGGCAGGTAAAGTCTGCGTGTTCGCTGTACGTCTTGATACTTATGAAAAAGTAGAGAGTAATGTCTTTTATATTGGTACTAATGATGCCGATGATTTAACAGCCATTCGCCGTTATTTACTGACCTCACTGCCAAGCCTACCGATTGCAGGCGAATATATTCACCGAGATGCTTATTTGATTGGTGAAAAGTACGGAAAAGACACGTTCTTATTTATTGAGAAATTTGGCACAGCCAATGTTCCAAAAGCTTTTGCGATGAAAGATAAAGTCGATGGCTTTTTGGAAAGATTTAAAATTAAAGGTTTAACAGACCATATTTTACAAGCGATTACCTTCTTTTTACCGAGTCATTTGCCGAAGCGTATGACCGAATATCGAGATCGTTATGAGCATCATTTAGTTTTACGCGTCGAAAATAATTCAAAAGCACAGACCGAGCAGTTTTTAAAAGAATATTTTGCAGTGCATCAGTCAGGTCACTATTTCGTATGTAGTGAAGAAGAAGGTCGAAAGGCGTTCTTGCACCGTTTTGCGATTGCGGGGGCAGCAATTCGTTATCGTGATACGCATCGTAGTGAAGTTGAAGATATTGTGGCGCTTGATATTGCGTTACGTCGTAATGACCGCGAGTGGGTAGAGCAACTACCAGCCGAGATGGAAAAGAAAATTATCCATAAACTCTATTATGGGCATTTCTTTTGTCATGTGTTCCATCAGGACTATATTCTTAAAAAGGGCAATGACCCGTTAGAAATGGAACATCAAATGTGGAAGTTGTTGGATGCGCGTCGTGCTGAATATCCAGCAGAGCATAATGTTGGGCACCTTTACATTGCCAAACCTGCATTAGCCAATTTCTATCAAAAACTCGACCCAACCAACAGCTTTAACGTAGGTATTGGTCATACCTCAAAACTGAAATATTGGGGCAAAACCAAATCTTAATATCGAGAAATAAAAAAGGCGCCGAAGCGCCTTTTTTTATAGATGTATTATGCCGCTTCTACAGATTTAGCAAGTACTTCTGCAACTGCTTTAGCAACAGTGTAAACATTGTTCATGTTTAAACCTGCTACACAAATACGACCACTACGTACTAAGTAGATTGCATATTCTTCACGCAAGATATCAACTTGCTCAGCAGTTAAACCTGTGTAGCTGAACATACCTTTTTGGTTTACAAGGTAGCTAAAGTCACGGTCTGGTA
Organism: Acinetobacter sp. S-1; assembly: GCF_059579785.1. Lineage (NCBI taxonomy): Bacteria > Pseudomonadati > Pseudomonadota > Gammaproteobacteria > Moraxellales > Moraxellaceae > Acinetobacter > Acinetobacter sp. S-1. The sequence continues at coordinate 3,720,518 of NZ_CM184207.1, read as the reverse complement.
ATGCTTTAGTAAGTTCATCTTTCAAGATGCTACGCATTTTAATAATACGCTCACGCATCTCTTTCACTTCACCTTGCCATTGTTGGTTAAGTTCAGCGTCATTTAACACTTCATCAACTAACCAAGCGCCTGTTGTAGGAGGGCTAGAGTAAATACGACGTACAGTCGCTTTTAACTGACCAAATGTGCACTGAGCAGCTTCTGCATCGTCACATACGAAAGTTAAGCCGCCAACGCGCTCGCCATATAAAGAGAAGATTTTAGAGAACGAGTTGCTCACAATGAAGTTTAGACCCGCTTGGTCTAAAGCACGGATTGCATACGCATCTTCTTCCATACCATCGCCAAAACCTTGGTAAGCGATGTCTAGGAATGGAATAAGGTTACGGTCTTTTAATACTGCAATCACTTGATCCCACTGCGCTGGGTTTAAGTCAGCACCAGTTGGGTTATGGCAGCATGGGTGCAATAACACAATGCTTTGCTCAGGCAAAGTTTTAAGTGTAGACAACATACCGTCAAAATCTACACCACGAGTTTCGTTGTCGAAATATGGGTAGAAATGAGTTTTGATACCAGCGCCATTGAAAATCGCAACGTGGTTGTCCCAAGTTGGTTGGCTTACCCAAACGTCTGAATTTGGGAAATAAGTTTTTAAGAAATCTGCACCAACTTTCAATGCACCTGAACCACCAAGTGTTTGGATGGTTACAGCACGGCCAGCTTTAACTGCTGGGCTGTTTGCACCAAATAAAAGTGCTTGAATTGCTTCACGGTAAGGTTTGAAGCCTTCCATTGGCAAATAAAGTTTGGTTTTACCGTTCTTAGGCTCAATACGCTTTTGCGCCTCGATAATGGTCTCTAACTGAGGAACAATACTGTCTTCGTTATAATAAAGACCAATACTCAAGTTCACTTTTCCAGAACGAGTATCAGCATTGAACTGTTCCATTAAAGAGAGAATTGGATCGCCTGCGTATGGGGGGATATGTTGAAACATCAAAAAAGTCCTTTCATTCAACAATATGCATAGTGCTCGGTTTTTTCTGTCTCGAAAAATACGCCACAACTATGTCGATGCTCAATAATGTATCAATAAAGCTACCGTGAAGCACCTGATAATTTCACTAATATCGATATTTTCTGGATGAAAATGATAAAAAGATTTAAAAGAAATTACGGTAAATAGATACTAATTTATAACTCATGCTTTCATTCAAGCAGATTGTCTACAATCTTGCTGTAATACATTGGTTGTAGACTAAAGTTTGAAACAAAAGTTTAATGACTAAAACGTAACTAAGAAAGAGTCATAAAACTATAGACAAATAGACACTAAATTATTGTTTTATAAATATTAACTGGCAAGTGGTTTAATGCTTTAAATATAAGGTGATATAAGCGGTCAGGCTATAAAAATTGACCTGATGCGTTCTGTAAAGTGTCAACAATCACCTTGATTTTTTTTATTCATACCGCTATAAAACTCATAATTGATTAAAAATTGTCGACAATATGCAAGATTTGACCTTCGCACCAGAGCCTCTACAAAGTCAGGGAAGAACACTGACCGAGAATGTATTTAAACAAATACAGACGGCGATTGTTTTGGGTCAAATTCCGGCAGGTAGCAAGATTTCCGAGCCTGAACTGGCACGCACTTATGGCATCAGCCGCGGGCCTTTACGTGAGGCGATTCATCGCCTTGAAGGGCAACGTTTGGTTGAGCGTACTGCACATGTGGGCGCGCGCGTGGTTTCGCTGTCACTGCAACAATTTAAAGAGCTTTACCAGATTCGTGCGTCTTTAGAAGGTTTGGCTTGCAAACTTGCGGCACAGCATATTGATAAAAAGCAAATCTTGGCGTTACGTGATGTATTGCGTATGCATGCCGAAGATGAAAACTTTAAAGCAGGTAAAGGATATTACTTGCAAGAAGGGCAGGACGATTTTCACTATTGCATTATCAAAAGTAGTGGCAATAAAACCCTAGAAAAAATGCTATGCGATGAGCTTTATCACCTCATCCGCATGTATCGAATTCAGTTTTCAAACACACCCGATCGACCTAGCAAAGCTTGGGACGAACACATCCGTATTTTAGATGCAATTGCAGAAGGCGATGGTGAACTTGCCGAGCTGCTCATGCATCGACATATCAATGCTTCTTACAAAATTATTGAGCAAACACTGCTACAAGCACAAGGAGAACATAACAATGGCTAAACAATCCGCAGGTCAGCTATTTCGCGATGCAGTAGCCCAAGAAAAGCCATTACAAGTGGTTGGAACTATCAATGCCAATCATGCACTTTTGGCAAAACGTGCAGGTTATAAAGCGATTTACTTATCAGGTGGTGGTGTAGCAGCTGGTTCTTTAGGCTTACCTGATTTGGGAATCAGTAACCTTGATGATGTGTTGACAGACGTACGCCGTATTACTGATGTATGTGATCTTCCGTTATTGGTCGATGCGGACACAGGTTTTGGTGCTTCTGCATTTAACATTGCCCGTACGACAAAAGCACTCATCAAGTTTGGTGCTGCGGCAATGCACATTGAAGACCAAGTGGGCGCAAAACGTTGTGGTCACCGTCCGAACAAAGCCATTGTGACTCAAGAAGAAATGGTTGACCGTATTAAAGCTGCGGTTGATGCGCGTGGTGATGACAGCTTCGTGATTATGGCACGTACCGACGCATTGGCAGTAGATGGCTTACAAGCTGCAATTGACCGTGCGGGTGCCTACATCGAAGCGGGCGCAGACATGTTGTTCCCTGAAGCAATTACTGAGCTTGATATGTACAAGCAATTTGCTCAGAAGACTGGCGCACCGATTTTAGCAAACATCACAGAGTTTGGTTCTACACCACTGTTTACCACTGAAGAGTTAGCATCTGCCGATGTAAGCCTTGCGCTTTATCCGCTTTCTGCTTTCCGTGCCATGAACAAAGCAGCCGAAACTGTGTATGAAACCTTGCGTAAAGAAGGTACTCAAAAGAACGTGGTTGATATTATGCAAACGCGTAAAGAGTTATATGAACGCATTAACTACTATGCATTTGAAGACTACTTAGACAACGCATTTGCTAAAAAGAAGTAATAAATTAAAAAGTTGATTAATTGGAATCTGATACTCGGAGGCGTCATCTGCAACTGTTTGAGACAGGACTACATTTTTTAAAAATGGTTCTGCGATAGATAGGATATTCGATGGTTGTGGACGAGTTTTGCAGATGACAATGGTTTTGCCTACTTTTCCCGAAAGAAAAGTAGGTCGAACCGAAGGTTAATCCTGAAATAAGAAGTGAAAATGGTACGACTCCGTCGTGCTTAATAAATAAATTCAGATAGATAGGAAAGGACAATCTTATGAGCTCAAATGAAACAACAACAGGCTTCAAACCAAAAAAATCAGTTGCACTTAGCGGACAAGTTGCAGGCAACACAGCACTTTGTACCGTAGGACGTAGCGGTAACGACTTGCACTATCGTGGCTATGACATTCTTGACCTTGCAGCGGGTAGCCAGTTTGAAGAAGTTGCTCACTTGCTCGTACATGGCAAATTACCAAACAAAGCTGAACTCAAAGCCTATAAAGCAAAATTAAAAGCACTTCGTGGCTTACCAGCAGCACTTAAAACTGCACTTGAACAATTACCACCTTCTGCACACCCAATGGATGTGATGCGTACAGGTGTTTCAGTGCTTGGTTGCTTAACGCCAGAACACGAAGACCATAACGAAGCTGGTGCAAAAGACATTGCTGACAAATTAATGGCAAGCCTAGGTTCAATGCTGCTTTATTGGTACCACTTCAGCAATAACGGTCGTCGTATTGAAGTTGAAACAGATGACGACTCAATTGCAGCGCATTTCTTACATTTGCTTCATGGCGAAAAACCATCTGAAGAATGGATTCAAGCAATGCATACCTCTCTGATTTTGTATGCTGAGCACGAATTTAACGCATCTACATTTACCTCACGTGTGGTTGCAGGTACAGGTTCTGACATGTACTCGGCAATTACAGGTGGTATTGGTGCACTTCGCGGACCTAAGCACGGTGGTGCAAACGAAGTTGCATTCGTGATTCAACAACGTTACGACAACGCAGACGAAGCAGAAGCTGACATCCGTAAGCGTGTTGAAAATAAAGAAGTTGTGATTGGTTTTGGTCACCCTGTATATACAGTTTCTGACCCACGTAACGAAGTGATCAAGAAAGTGGCGCATGACTTAGCGCAAGCACAAGAGAACACCAAAATGTACCTCATCGCTGAGCGTTTAGAAGCAGTGATGAAAGAAGTGAAAAACATGTTCCCGAACCTCGACTGGTTCAGTGCGGTGAGCTATCACTTGATGGGCGTTCCAACTGCCATGTTCACACCGTTATTTGTGATTGCACGTACAGCAGGCTGGTCAGCACACGTGATTGAACAACGCCAAGACGGCAAAATCATTCGTCCAAGCGCGAACTACACAGGCCCTGAAAACCTCGAATTTAAACCATTGGCGGAGCGTGGTTAATGAACACAAAATACCGTAAACCGCTGGCAGGAACCCAGCTTGAATATTACGACGTGCGTCAAGCCGTTGAAGATATTCAGCCAGGCGCATACGAAAAACTGCCTTACACCTCTAAAGTACTCGCTGAGCAATTGGTACGCCGTGCCGATGCCGAGAACTTAACTGCTTATTTAACGCAGCTAATTGAACGCCGTCAGGACTTGGACTTTCCTTGGTATCCTGCGCGCGTGGTGTGTCATGACATTTTGGGTCAAACTGCTTTGGTTGACCTTGCAGGTTTACGTGATGCGATTGCTGACAAAGGCGGTGACCCATCTAAAGTCAACCCAGTTGTGCCGACTCAGCTCATTGTTGACCACTCTTTAGCAGTGGAATACGGTGGTGCTGACCCAGACGCTTTTGCAAAAAACCGTGCTGTTGAAGACCGTCGTAACGAAGACCGTTTCCACTTTATTGAGTGGACTAAAACAGCATTTAAAAATGTCGATGTGATCCCTGCGGGGAACGGCATTATGCACCAGATTAACCTAGAAAAAATGTCTCCGGTTATTCAGGCGCGTGATGGTGTAGCATTCCCTGACACATGCGTCGGTACAGACTCGCACACGCCACATACAGACGCTCTGGGCGTAATTTCTGTGGGCGTGGGTGGCTTAGAAGCTGAAAACGTAATGTTAGGCCGTGCATCTTGGATGCGTCTGCCAGACATTATTGGTGTTGAGTTTGTAGGTCAGCGTCAGGCAGGCATTACTGCAACAGATATCGTACTTGCCTTAACTGAGTTCTTGCGTAAAGAGCGCGTAGTCGGTGCATACCTTGAGTTCTTTGGTGAAGGTGCTGACAGCATGTCTGTGGGCGACCGTGCAACCATTTCGAACATGACACCAGAATATGGCGCTACGGCTGCAATGTTCTACATCGACCAAAACACAATCGACTACTTACGCTTAACAGGCCGTGAAGATGCTCAAGTCGCATTGGTTGAACAGTACGCAAAAGAAATTGGCCTTTGGGCATTTGACATGACCAAAGCAGAGTACCCACGTGTACTTCGTTTTGACCTATCAAAAGTGACACGTAACATTGCTGGCCCATCAAACCCACATGCACGTGTATCAACTGCCGACCTAAAAGAAAAAGGCATTGCGGGTGTTGTTGAAAACCGTTCTGATGGCTTAATGCCAGATGGCGCAATCATTATTGCTGCAATTACTTCATGTACCAACACTTCTAACCCACGTAACACCGTAGCGGCAGGTTTGTTGGCGCGTAAAGCAAATGAGCTAGGTTTGGTTCGTAAACCTTGGGTGAAATCATCATTTGCACCGGGTTCAAAAGCGGCTGCACTTTACCTTGAAGAAGCGGGTGTTCTAAAAGACTTAGAACAACTTGGTTTTGGTATTGTGGCTTATGCTTGTACGACCTGTAACGGTATGTCGGGCGCTTTAGATCCGGTCATTCAACAAGAAATTATTGACCGTGACCTGTACGCAACAGCAGTACTCTCTGGTAACCGTAACTTCGATGGCCGTATCCATCCTTATGCAAAACAAGCGTTCTTGGCATCTCCACCACTTGTTGTGGCATATGCAATTGCGGGTACGATTCGTTTTGACATCGAAAAAGATGCGTTAGGTCATGACAAAGACGGTAACCCGATTTACCTCAAAGACATCTGGCCATCTGACGCTGAAATTGATGCATTAGTTAAGGAAGCCGTGAAGCCTGAACAGTTCCGTAAAGTCTACATTCCAATGTTTGACTTGGGCGAAGTTGAACAAGCGAAAAGCCCACTTTATGACTGGCGTCCACAAAGTACTTACATCCGCCGTCCGCCATATTGGGAAGGGGCGTTAGCTGCACCACGTACTTTAGCGAACATGCGTCCACTTGCGATTTTGGGTGACAACATCACCACCGACCACTTGTCGCCTTCAAATGCGATTTTGATGGACTCGGCTGCGGGTGAATACCTTCACAAAATGGGCGTACCAGAAGAAGACTTCAACTCATATGCAACGCACCGTGGTGACCACTTGACTGCACAACGTGCAACATTTGCCAACCCGAAACTCTATAACGAAATGGTGGTTCGTTCAGACGGTACCATTAAGCAAGGTTCAAAAGCGCGTGTAGAGCCAGAAGGCGAAGTGATGCGTATGTGGGAAGCGATTGAAACCTACATGAACCGTAAGCAGCCGTTAATTATTATCGCGGGTGCTGACTATGGTCAGGGGTCAAGCCGTGACTGGGCTGCGAAAGGTGTCCGCCTTGCTGGTGTTGAAGCGATTGTGGCAGAAGGTTTTGAGCGTATTCACCGTACCAACTTGGTGGGTATGGGTGTGTTACCACTTGAGTTTAAACCGGGTGTAAACCGTAAGACTTTAAAACTAGATGGTACAGAGCTTTATAGCGTGATTGGTAATATTGCGCCGCGTTCGACTTTAACTTTAGTGATTGAACGTGCCACAGCAGATGGTAAAGAAGAGATTCTTGAAGTACCTGTGACTTGCCGTTTAGATACAGAAGAAGAAGTTTCTGTATATGAAGCGGGCGGTGTATTACAACGTTTTGCACAAGACTTTTTAGAAGGCCAAGTGGCTTGATACTTTAGTTAAAAATCATTGATATTGTTTAAAAAAAGCCCTATTTTGATGATAGGGTTTTTTAATTTTTTATAGGGTTGTTTTTAGTTTATAAGAGGTGAGGTATTTGAAAAAATGCTGAAAGTCGATTTAATTGATTTTATAAAAAAACATGATGTCATGGAAATATATTACAAATATCTTATTGGGCAAGAGGTATGGTATTTTAAAGATCAAGGGGAGGGCCACAGTGAAAAATATGATGAATTTAAAAAATTTATTTCTAAAAACTTAGATATTCCATTTAATAATATTGCAATTGTAGGAAGTGCGAAAACTAAGTTTAGTTTTTCACCTCGAAAGGAGTTTAAAGAGTTTTGTGAGGATTCTGATCTGGATTTAATTATTGTATCGAAATATTACTACAAAAAAATTTGGAATGCTTATAGAAAAATCTCACAGGAAACTAATTTGAACGGTTTTCATTATAAAGCAAACAATATTTTTAATGGTTTTATTGGAATCAAAGATACAGATGAAACATATGGTAATGAAGATTTAAAAGAGTGGCAAAGGTTAGTAAGAACTTTTAAGGCTGAATTACAATTGAAATTCTCTGTTAACCATGAAGTGAACTATAGAATATATGCTGATTGGGAATCGGTTCAAGATTATCATATACGTGGCATTAATAAATTAAAAGAAGGGTTAGTGAAAAGTGAAGTTAATTGATTTGATTGATATTCAACCGCAGAATATTAAGTGGTTATATGATTTAAATGCAAAGGGGTTATTGATTGTTGATGATTCATTTCAAAGAAACTATGTTTGGAATCAGAAAAATCAAATTCAATTGATAGAGTCAGTAATAATGGGTTATCCCATTCCTGAAATTTATGTTTGGAATGTGGGAACTGACGAAAATACAGGCGATACAAAATATTCTATTGTTGATGGTCAGCAAAGAACTGGGGCAATTTTTCAATTTGTTGCAAATCATTATAAGCTTACCGATTCTGTTCTTAATAAAGAAACAGATTGTTATGAAAGAATTAGAAATAAATTTTTTAAAGATTTAGATGCGGAAGATAAAAAAGCAATTTGGGCATATATTTTTTCAATACGATTAGTTAGAAACAATGTTGCTAGAGATAATATTGTTAAGATGTTTCTCCGATTAAATAGTAATAATTTGACATTAAACCCACAAGAATTACGTAATGCAGAATTTGAAGGGGAGTTTATGAAGGTCGTATCAAATCTTTCTGAATTAGAATTCTGGAACAATAATAAAATATTTGGAATAGCTGATAGAAGGAGAATGCATGATATATCATTTATAAGTACACTTTTAGTTTTTATGAAACAAGGGATTCAAGAAGATGTAACTCAAAAAAATCTTAATAGAATTTATGACCTTTATAATGATTTATATCCTGATAAAGAAAATGATATTGCTAAGTTTAATCAGCTGATAAATGAAATTGATCAAATTATTGAGGAAAATGAAGGTAGAAGAAAAGTTCTTAAAAGAAATGTTCATTTTTATAGTTTATTTACATCTCTTTATGAATTAATAAGTGATGGTACAAAACTAAGCTCACAACAATTAAGTAATTATAGAAAATTTCTAGATAATTATGATAATGAAGAGTTTTTGAAAAATTATTTTTCTAGAATTATTAGTGAAATTTATCAATATAAATCTTTGTCAAAAGAAGGTACTAGAGATAAAAATAATCGCCTACAGCGACATAATATTGTGAAAAGTATAATTAATTATGATAATTCAACTGATTGATTATATTAAATTTCATATATCTGTGATAAATAAAAAAAGCCCGACATCCTGTCGGGCTTTTTCGTATTTGGTTGCTAGATATGACTCCTGTCGTATCTCACGATCCTGATGCATGAACCTATTATTGTTGTTTTATGTTCCGGAACATCCTGTTCCTGTATGAGTTCATATTAGAAAAAAAGCAGGGGACAGCCAATCCGCTAAATCCCTAAATCTGTGTAAGATAAATCGTACAAATAACATTTTTTGCATTTATGCCATCATCATTGGGCGAAATGGACAATTGACATTCACTTTAAGTGGGTTATATTCCTGTTTAATATATATACGATTATAGGAATGTAATCATGGTAACAGCTGGCGAAAAACCCGGAACAGGCTTCTATTTCTGTGCTCAGTGCGGACATAGAGTGTTTTTAGAAATTAATACCGACCCTTTACCACCTTGCACGAAATGCTACTGCACGCAATTTAAACGTTAAGAATGAAATAATATTTGCGTTCGCATTTAACAAAAAGCCCTGTCACCTGATGGGGCTTTTTGTTAATTTAAAAATAAGACTTACATAACAAGACCCGTGATGGGCATGAAAAGGAAACCGTTATGGAAACAATATTGGGTTTATGTATTGGCTTGGGGCTGAGCGCTGCCTGCGGTTTTCGCGTGTTTGTGCCGCTACTGGTCATGAGCATTGCCACCATGATGGGATGGTTTGAGCCATCGAAGGGCTTTGAGTGGTTAGCTCTACCATCGGTGTGTTTAGCTTTAGGTGTGGCAACGGTGTGTGAAGTTGCAGCTTACTATATTCCGTGGGTCGATAATGCCTTAGACACAGTCGCAACTCCTGCGGCGATGATTGCGGGTACATTAGCTACAATGGCGGTTAGCAGCGGAGAAATGTCTCAGTTTGCCAGTTGGGCGGCAGCGATTATTGTGGGCGGTGGTACGGCAGGTGTGGTGCAAATGAGTACCGTTGCTGCACGCGGTGTTTCAACTGCAACTACGGGTGGTTTGGGTAATTTTGTTGTTGCGACAGGTGAGTGGATTGGAGCAATCTTACTTTCAGTTTCAGCAATGTTAGTGCCTGCGCTTGTTGCGGTAGTGGTGCTGATAGCGATTATTTTAGCGGTACGTTGGATCCGCCATAAAAAGCAAGAACAGGCGCATAGTCCTCTATAGGTTTAGCCTAAACATATTTTTAAACAGCAATAAAAAAAGCCCAACATCCTGTTGGGCTTTTTCGTATTTGGGTACTAGATATGACTCCTGTCGTATCTCACGTCCTGATGCATGAACCTATTATTGTTGTTTTGTGTTCCGGAACATCCTGTTCCTGTATGAGTTCATAATAGTAAACAAGTAGGATGTCGCCAATCCGCAAAATCCCTAAAAGTTTGTAGGTTAAAACGTACATTCAGAAATAATTTAACTTTTTAAAGTGAATATGAATAATAGCCACCTTGTTACTTTAAGAAAAAATCAAATGCGTATTAGAAAATCTTCAAGACTATTAGTTCTTAATGAAAATTATCAAATCCTGTTATTTCAGTTTACTCATACAAATGATGCTTTGGCTGGACAATCACATTGGGCAACCGTAGGTGGCGGGCTTGAAGAAGGGGAAACCTTCGAGCAAGCAGCTTGCCGAGAGCTTTATGAAGAGTTGGGCGTAGTACGACAAAATGTAGGCACTCATGTTGCAACACGCAATTTTGAAATGATGTTACCAAGTGCAGAAATTGTGAGTTCTGATGAAAGACTTTTTATTGTTTTTATTAAAAATGAAGAAGTGAATACAGCAAACTGGACTGAACAAGAAAAACTTGTGATTAGTAAAAGTCGTTGGTGGACATTTGATGAACTAAGTCAAACTGACGAGATTGTTTATCCAAACAACATTCCTAATATTCTTATAGATAGCCTCCCAGAAATTTTTAAACCTTTAAATATTTAGATATAAAAAAAGCCCGACATCCTGTCGAGCTTTTTCGTATTTGGTTGCTAGATATGACTCCTGTCGTATCTCACGCTCCTGGTGCATGAACCTATTATTGTTGTTTTGTGTTCCGGAACATCCTGTTCCTGTATGAGTTCATATTAGGAAAAAAGTAGGGTGTCGCCAATCCGCAAAATCCCTAAAAGCTTGTAGGTTAAAACGTACAAGATCGCTTTCGATATATTATTTTGCATTCAACTTTAGGCCCCTGTGCCACAATAGACTTTAATCTTTTGCGCTGATTTAAAGTAAGAAACCATTGCAACACAGAGATAGAGGAGCTAAGCCAAACGCTTAGCCAGACTACTTTTGTCACACCGCTACATGGTGCTCAGAAAAGTAGGGACAAAGTCCTGTGGGAGAACAAGACTTTGCAAACTGAAAAACCGTAGCTGCTTAGAACCAAATTTAAAGCCAAAATAGGTTTATAAATTGTCATATTATTCTCATAATAATTTATATCTATGAGTAGAATAAAAATATAATTAGTTTTAAGATTTAAAATAATTTTAGGTAATAATTAATCCTCCCATAATTATAGGGAAATAAAATAATTAAATTTTTAAAATAAAAAATAGTTTATGAATTTAAAAAATCAGGCAATAGAAAACCTAAATTTTAAATAAATAAAATGATTAAGCAGGAGAGGGAATAAGTTTGAAAAGTGTCATGGTCAACTCCTTATAATTTATGGAGTCCTACCACCAGATTACCGCGAATTAATTTATGGTGGTAGAACGGAAAGGGGTTGACAGACTGGGATCCATAGAACCAGCACGCACGGGGCGTCCCCCAACCGTCCTACCGCAAAGAAGGGGGACGCAAGGGTCCAGCGAATTATAGCAGAACTATAATCCGTGGTGGATCAGCGGTCTGTCAAAACCGACTGGCAATGTAGGCCAGCAACGAAATAATAATCGGTGATTTTAATTGCGTCAATTTAATATTTAAAATATTTTTGATTTAATAATAAATCTAAATGTATTTTTAAAATAATAGAATTAATATTTAAATTTAATTAGAAAAAATAAATAATAAAATGGTTTGATCGTGTAATTTTATTAATAATATAAATTTATCACTTTATAAGTAAAAATATTATAGGGGTGTCTATCTTTATTCTAAACTTTTAAGAACTTCTTTGGCATCTACATCGCCTGCATTGGCAGCTTGCTGAAACCATTTCTTTGCCAGTTGCAGGTTTTTCGGAGTGCCTTCACCATTTAAATACATCTGGGCCAAGTTGTATTGGGCATCACTTTCGCCATGCTCAGCCGCTTTGGTGTACCACTTAAGCGCTTGCTCATCACTTTGGGTGACGCCGTGACCTTTTTTATATAGCTGAGCTAAATTATATTCTGCGGGTGGGTAGCCTTGCTCGGCAGCACGACTAAACCATTCAAACGCCTTTCCATAGTCTTGCGCAGTTCCTTCACCTCTGTCGTATAACACCCCTAAGTTATATTGCGCTTTAGCATGATCCTTGGCCGCAGCTTTGGTGAAATAATCAAAAGCGCGCTTGGGATCTTTTTCTACACCCGTGCCTGTGTAATACAGCATTCCTAAACTATATTTTGCCCCCACGCTTCCATTTTGGTCAGCCGCAGTTAGCCATTTAAACGCTTGCTCAAAATTTTTAACAACGCCTTGTTCACCGCTTAAAAGCATCATGCCCAGATGATATTGAGCAACAGCTTGCCCTTGTTCTGCACGATATTGAATATCGGCCACACTCGGTTCAGCAAATGCTGAAGAATGAATTGAAAAAATCATCGTAAATATATAAAAAGCAGACTTTTTTATTTTCATATCCCGTCCTGAATTTTATTAATTTTAATATTTATTTTTCTTTAATATCTATTTGAATATAAAAGAAAAATATTAAATATGTTTGGGTGGTTTATAGCACTTTAAAATGAGTAAATTTTACGGATTAAATACCCATTTAATAACAAATTAACGTAAAACCGCATATTTAGACTAGTTACATTTTGAAAATGAGTATAGATAGACAGATTAGTCTTTTTTTAATTAAAATGCGGCCTAAATATAAGTTTGATTGATAATAAAAATGCAGATGAGTGTGTCGAGTATATTGGAGCGTTTAGGCGTTGTTTCACAAAATCGCGCTGTTCATATCCAATTCTCAAATCAGTCTTTAAATCAGCAAGTCTTCTTGCAACGCATCGAGGGCGAACATACGCTCAACCAAGGTAGCGTTGCTGAGTTGCTGTGCCTATCGACAAACGCGCATATTGCATTAAAACAATTTATTGGCTGTCAGGTTGCCGTCGATCAGGTCACCGATACAGGCCAGTTTTTTAGAACTACGGGTATTATTACAGAAGCCAGCCAAGGGCAAAGCGACGGCTCACTCACTATTTATAACCTCACCTTAAAAGACCCAACTGCACTCTGGCATAAACGCCGTAATAGCCGCGTATTTATGAACAAAAGCGTGCGCGATATTAGCGAAATTCTGTTTAAAGAATGGCAGGGTAAAAGCCCGTTATTTGCCGCAAGCTTAACCCTCGACACATCTGGGTTAACCAAAGACTACGATGTGCGTCCATTTGTGATGCAGTCTAACGAAAGCGATTATGACTTTTTAACCCGTTTGTGGCGTAGTGAAGGCATTAACTGGTTGGTCGATGAGTCACAGCTTTTTGTCGCTGACCCGAATGCTTCTATCCAGCCACAAGTACTGCGTTTAATTGACGATAACCAAAATTATCAGGCACTTGAACGTCGTAGCCTACGTTACCAACGCAGCAGTGCCACAGAACAGTTCGATACCATTACTCAAGTCAAGGCAGAGCGCCGCTTACAACCAACCTCGGTTCATGTGCAACGCTGGCAAGCCGATGCGCTACAACAAGAAGAAGGCAGCGGTAGCGTACAAGGTAAACAGCAGCACAGCGAACACTATGACAATGCAAGCCTAAATCTTGAAGACGCATGGCATGTCAGCCCAGCGTGGATGCAAGATTTAAACGGTGAAGACCAAGCCACAGCTTCAGGCAATAACCAGATTGAACAACTGAACCAGCACATGAATGCTTACCATCATCTAAATTCTAAACAATTTACCGTTTCAGGTAACGTCCGTGATGCACAGGTCGGTTACTGGTTTGAACTCAATGACCATCCTGAACTCGACCAGCATGACAGTGCCGATAAAGAGTTTTTAATCTTAAGCAAACACTACTATAACCAGAATAATTTACCCAAAGAATTACAACAGCAACTTGAGCGACTATTACCAAAAGACAAGCTTAAGGCAGCCCAACTCGACAGCCAAAACCCTGAGCAACGCCACTTTGCTGAGCTGAATGTCGTTCGTCGCAATATTAAAGCGGTGCCTGAATATAACCCGCTACAGCACCGACCAGCTGCTCATCCGCAGCGCGCTAGAGTGGTGGGGTTGGAAGGTGAAAGTATTCATGTTGACCAGTGGGGACGTATTAAGGTCCGTTTCCTGTTTACTCGAACTGACGACCATAGCCATGATGGGGGAGCAGGCAGTAACGACAATGACACCGACTCGGCTTGGGTGGATGTGCTGACCCCGTGGGCAGGTGCAGGTTATGGCGCACGCTTCTTGCCACGTGTGGGTGAGATCGTGGTGATCGATTTCTTTGACGGCAACATTGACCGTCCATTTGTGGTGGGACGTATTCACGAAGCTGAACGGCATCCAACCCAGTTCGACCAGAAAGGCCAACTACCTGATACCAAGAAACTCAGTGGTATCCGCTCCGAAGAAGTCGACGGTAAGGGCTTTAACCAGCTACGTTTTGATGACACCACAGGCCAGATCAGTGCCCAACTACAAAGCAGCCATGCCGCAAGCCAATTAAACCTCGGTAACTTAAGCCATCCAAAAGACAAGGCGGAAAGTGATGGCCGTGGTGAAGGCTTCGAACTCAGAACAGACCAGTGGGGTGCAGTCAGAGCAGGCAGTGGCTTACTCGTTAGTACCCACAAACAGGATCAGGCTCAAGGTGTACACCTTGATGCAAGCGAGGCCAAGCAACAAATCGAAGGCGGCCTCAACAATGCCAAGGCACTCAGTGAAGTTGCTAAAAATCAGCAAACTGACCCGTTAGAAAATTTAGAAAACCTAAAATCTTTTATTGAAAAACTTGAGCAGCAAGACAACGCAAAAGCTAAAACCTTTAAAGAGGCAATTATGCTGCTAGCGAGTCCAAATAGCATCGCGCTGAGCAGTAACGAAGACATTCACTTAAGTGCAGATGGGCAGCTCAACCAAACTGCTGGTGATAGCATTAATCTGTCTACCCAAAAGAATTTAATCGCGCATGCCCAAAATAAAATTAGCCTTTTTGCGGCTCAAGAAGGGGCAAGACTTTATGCAGGCAAAGGCAAAGTTGAGATACAGGCTCAAGGTGACGGAGCAGATTTAATTGCCCGTAAAGCTGTGCAGGTGATTTCGACCGAAGACAAAATTGAGGCCACAGCAGCCAAAGAAATTGTACTCACCGCAGGCGGTTCTCAAGTCAAAATTACCGGTTCAGGTATTTTCATGACTACAAGCGGTAAGTTTGAGGTGAAGGCTGGGCAGCATTTGTTTATGGGAGGCGGGAGTGTGAATAGTTCATTACCGTATCTACCCGAACAAGGAAAACAAAAATATGGTTTATGGTTCGATGTAATGGATAAACAAGGAAATAAACTGAAACCGGGCACGGGATATATTATTTTTGATGAAAATGATAAAGAAATTGAGCGGGGTAAGTTAGATAGAACAGGCTTGGTTAAGTTGGAAACTGAAGAGCCGAATAAGCAATATAAAATACATGTGGTGATAAACGATGGGCACTGAAGCACAAGCTTATGCTAATTTGGTTAAGACAACAATGGGAACGGTTAATCCTGTGCCAGCGATTGTACCAGTTAAACTTAAAGTTTATACCCAAAGTTTTACAGCCTTTGTTGGCGGGGCTGCTGATAAATATCCTTTTATATATGGAGATGTTAAACCACCAGGTGTGGGAGATTCTTTAGGGCCTACAGAAATTGTTGGAAATTATGCAAAAAACTTTAATACGGGGAATGCAAAAAATTTAAAACAATATTATGGCTATGAAGAGGCTTATAATAATAGAAAAGTAGCTGTTCCTGCAGCCTCAGGTAAAAGAAATGCTTTTAAAGATATTCTTGATGTTTATACAAAGAATCCACAAACTCAAATTAATATTATAGGTCATAGTCTAGGTGGTTGGAATTCATCGGGTTTAGTTGCAGAACTACACAAAGCAGGGGTACCAGTCAATTTATTAATTACTATTGACCCTGTTGGAGTTTTATTATCAAAAGCGACTCCAAATATATTAGCTACTCCAGCAGTAAGAGCCCAAATTTATTTACTAGCGCCACGACCTGTTGCAGATAATTGGATAAATATTTTTTGTAAACCAAATAATAATGTTGTCACTGATCTAAAGAATACGGTGCAATGGGAGGGCTATAAACCCAAATGGAAAGGATATAATCCTAGCCCTACTAGTTATACAACAGATGATGTAATTGCTGATGCTGGAGGGCAATGGGATAGTTATCCAAAAGAACACAGCAATACATTTCATGAAACTAAATTTAGTCATGCTTGGTTTAGCAAAATGATGCGTGAAACAATACCTAGTATATCTAAATCACCAGAGCAAATATTGCAAGCCGAATTAAAAAAGGTTCAAATAAAATGAAGTTTTTATCATGTGTATGGATATTTTTATTATTTGGTTGTACTTCTAAAAACATAGATTCTCAATCTACCGATATTAATTTTGGAAAATTTAAATATTTCCAATCTATGTATAGTGGAGAAAAAACATACCAAGGTTCTGTTACAAGCTCTTCTTCTTTAAAAGAAATTTCTGAAAAAAATGCATTTCCTATTTCTAAGCTAAATTGTTTGGAAAATCAGTTTATGGTAAGAGGTGGAGTAGACTTAGATTCAGAAGAAATTAATAATCAATTATATAAATATATAGCACATGTCGAAATATGTAAAAATGATGATTGTTCAGTCGATATTAAAAAAGCAAAAATTGATACTGAATGCAGAATTGAATTAAGGAAAAATTACTCAAATGATGCTTATCAATCAAATAAAGCAAAGTTGACGAATGCTAATTTTGAATAAAATCAAGTTGTTGTTGCTGAAGTTGATCTTTAATTTATTAAGTTGAGAACTAGAAATGTAATAAACCCGCTAAAGCGGGTTTATTTATTTACATGTTCGAGTAGTTTAGACCACCGCTGCCTTTAGGTGTTACCCATGTTATGTTTTGAGATGGGTCTCTAATATCACAGGTCTTACAGTGAACACAGTTCGCTGCGTTAATATTAAAAAGGGAGTTTTTCTAATGAAATTTAATAAATTGGCTGTAATATTTTTAACTTTGAGTCTTTGTGGCTGTAGTAAGGATTATAATATTGAACCAAATAAGCTTCCGATAGCATATATTGGCAAAGAATATAATCAGACATTAAAAATTACTGGTGGAAGAGTGATACCACAGTCTTTTGAGGTAAAAGATAATTTTCCAAGTGATATGAATATCTCTATTGAGCCAATAGACCAAAATGAAGCGGATGCTTATAATAATTTAAAAATTTCTGGAGTTCCAAAACATAAGGGAACTTTTACGATTCATATATATGCCAGTTTTTATGCTGGTGTTGATGATAAGTTAAATAAAACCTATGAATTTGTAGTTAAAGAATAAAAAGACATGTTTCGATATATTCTATTGGCAATGACCCTTAATAGTTGTAGCAACTATGATGTACAACCAAAGGAACTCGCTGTAGCTCATGTCAATGAAGCATATTCCCAGAATATAAAAATTAGTGGCGGCAAAGTAGTGGATAAGTATTTTGAAATAGATACTGATATGCCTGATGATTTAGGATTAAAAATTCAACCAAACAATGACACTAGCGGTTTTAATAACTTTTCGATTAAAGGTATTCCCAAACATAAAGGTGAATATATAATAAATATTTCAACAGGGTTTTATGGCCGTGGTAGTGATGAGCTAAATAAGAAATATAAATTAATTATTGTAGAATGAATAGATGCATAAATATTTTTTAATTATTTTATCCATTTTATTGTCGGGTTATAATCCTTTAGCCAAAAATGAGAAAGAAAATTTTAAGGATATAGCCCTTAAGAATTTAACTTATTCTCATATGGATGGTATGAGTGGTGATATTTTTAAATTTAATTTAGAAATAACTGATGATTTAAAGAATGTTTATCAAAACGGGAATTATAAATATTCACATTTTAAGTGCGATAATATTAAAAATTATCTTATTGTAGGTGCTATCTCAGTTGAAGGAGAAAAGTTAAAGAATGGAAAATATACTTTGTCTGGATACTTCAAAGTTTGCGAAGATGAATCAATGAATGTATGTATCGCTAAGAATCAATTGGAAAAATTGTTAACTAGTAATATGTCTTGTAGAGTAGTTTTTGGAGGCTTATTACAAAGTAGTAAAGTTGTAGCAGATAATATTTTAATATCAAAAGAAGCTATAAGAAAATCCAATTTCCAATAGAGTTTTAAATGAAAAAATTTCTTTATCTATTAGGGCTAATTTTTTTAAGTGGATGTAGTGAAAAAATTTCAAATTTCACAATAGAACATACTAAGAAAAGCAATGAAAAATTAAATTTTGCTATGAAAATTGAAGGTAAGGAAGTTTTAAACAAAATAAAAAAATCATCATCAAAAAAGTTTATTTGTGAAAGTATGATTGATCCTCAGCAAACATTAGATGTGGATATCGATAGATTTGAGAATAACCAAATTGATGTATCTGTAGAATTTTGTTCAAATAATGATAATAGAAGCTGTGAGCCTATAGATATAAGTTCAGTTAAAAAAATTAATTTAGAATGCCAAGCAGTTTTCTCTGCAATGATTAGTAATATCTCTAAATCAGAAAAATTTCCAATTGTATGGGAAGAAAAATAATTTGTTTAAAAATCTGAAACTTGACTTGATAACTTTAGGTATTCCCTTGTTACTTATGGCAGGGTGTGGTCACGAATATACAATTGAGCCTGAAAGGCTTCCAGTAGCCTATGTAGGAAAGGCATATAATCAGCAATTAAACATATCAGGTGGTAGAGTGATACCATATTCTTTTGAAGTTGAAACTAATTTCCCTAGTGATATGAATATCTCTATTAGCCCAATAGATAAAAATGAAGCGGATGCTTATAACAATTTAAAAATTTCTGGAGTTCCAAAATATAAAGGAACTTTTACGATTCATGTATATGCAGGTTTTTATGCTAGTGGTGATGGGAATTTAGATAACACCTATGAATTTGTAGTTAAATAATAAAAGATATTTTTAATAAGAAGAGGATATGAAAAAGAATTTATTAATTACCGTACTGATTTCAATTTTCATCATACAGTCTTTATTAAATTATTACTTCTGGAACCGTACAAAGACTCCAGAAATTCATGTTCTAGAGAAACCTCTACGAATAGCATCAAATTTCGATAACTATTCACCATATACAATCCTCCCAGCAGGAACAGTTTTATATGATGATAGTGACTCTCTAAATCGAAGAGTTATGGTCTATTTTAACTTACAAGGTGTAGATTTTAAGTTTGAAAAACAAGATCAAAATATCTTGAAACAACCTAGTGAAGTCAGTGCTATCAGGTCAGCAGATTTGCCAGATTTATTAAAAGAAATTCCTCTGACTAAAAAAGATATTTATTTAATCATTAAACATGATGAAAGTATAAAAGACTCCGTGCGTTCAATTTTATTTAAAAAATATAAAATTGATCCTTCAGAGTATGAAAAAAATTAAAGAATTCTGAAACATACAAACATAAATTTAAAAACGAGAAGAAGCCTAATTGATTACGCTTCTTCTATGTTGCTTTAACTTTGCTTTTCATTAACCACTACAATTTTGCCAATTGTCTTATTAGATTCAACCAACTGGTGTGCTTGCTTAATTTTTTCAGCATTAATAGGAGCTAGAGATGTAAGTCTTGGTGAAATAATAATATTTTGATCAATTAGCTTTGCAATATGATATAAAATTTCAGATTGTTTTGCCATATCTGTAGTTTGAAAACTAGAGCGTGTAAACATAAGTTCCCAATGGAATGAGAGGCTTTTTTTCATCAATAGATTGAAATCATGCAAATGAGAAAAAGGCACAATATTACAAATTTTTCCAAATGGCTTTGTAATACTTGGCAGAATATTAAAATATGAATCTGGTGAGTTACAGATCAAGACATAGTCGACCTCAGAGTAACCCAATTTGGCTAATTGAGTTGGAATGTCTTGAGTATGATCTACGATATGATCAGCACCTAATTTTCGACACCAATTACTCGTTTCTTGTCGTGAAGCTGTAGCGATAACTGTTAACTGTGGTACAAGTTTAGCAAGTTGAATTGCCATTGAGCCTACACCACCAGCACCTCCAATCACTAATAAAGATCTTGATTTATTGGTATTTTGAAGCTGGTTGTTTGAATGAGCAGAGCTAATCTGAAGTGATAGTCTTTCAGCTAATGCTTCCCATGCAGTTAATGATACTAAGGGAAGAGCTGCCGCATCTTCTATAGAAATAGTGGTAGGCGCATGAGCAATTAATCTTGAGTCAATTGCATGATAAGTACAATTACCTCCGGAACGGCTAATATCACCTGCATAATAGACCGTATCTCCAATTTTAAATTTTTCAGAAACATGTGAACCCATTTCAGTAATAGTTCCAACAACATCCCATCCTAAAACTGTAGTTTGGTTATCTTTAGTTTTTCTACGTCGCGCACGCGTATCGGCAGGGTTAATTGAAATTGCTTGAACTTTTACAATAACATCGTGAGGCAGTGCTTGTGGGTAAGGAACTTGAACATCCAGAAATGAATCTGGATGTTCAAGTTCTAATGGCTCACAAATAGCAACTGCATAATTTATTTTGCTATTCATAGGAATTAAGAAATATGAGGGAGTTGATGAGTAACACTACAAATAATTTTTGTATTACCAAGAATTGAATAGATATCGGCTTTTCGCCAATCATGGTCGCCCGCTTTATAGCGTCGAACATTATCTAAACGAGTAAAGATAGGGTGAGAAGCGTCCATATTTGGTCGATCAGATAGAAAGTGAATTTCTGTCTTTTTCATCCACAAGGTATTACTTTCAGCCCGGCTAATTGAATCTAACTGGTAAAGCAAAATTTGCCCAAGCTGTAACCCAACTGAAAATAAACAAGATGTTGACCAAGGTTCAACATTCTCATTTAAAATTCGTTTGTTATTTACCAATGCAGAAGCCTTAAGTTCATCTACATTAATCATGACATCGTTAATTTCCAGTGGAGTTTTGAGATATTCCTCAAATTCACTGGGTTCTATTTTACTTACGTCATTTTTATAAAGAATCTCAATACTCATATTTGAAATATTTAGATTCATTACATTATTATCACGATCTTCTTTAGACACGCTTCCACTAATCACAATCTTATCAAACTCAGATTCAATCGGGCTTTTACCTGCACGAATCACCATCTTATGGATTAGCTTTTTATAACAAATTGTGCGGTTGTGGATCGCCTGAATCAGTTGATCAAATGTGAGCAAAGCAAGCTCAATAATATCGATTGTACTTAAATGGGGTTTTTGGCTTCCATTGTTTTTGATAGACCATGTTTGAGGCAAAACGACCTTGCCTAAACAACTGAATTTATTAGTTTCTATATCATCGGATTCATACTGAAAATTATAGATGTCATGAGAACTATTAATATACCCTGCGCCAAAATAACGCGTATTTTTATCACCTAAAAATTCATCAACTTCTTTGAAAAATGATAGGTTCACTTCACACCTCTATGATGTTTGGATGTTGAATGGCTGTTTTATTTAAAATGAAATTTACATAATTAATGTTTTGTATTTTGCATTAGCCGAAGCGATTGATTCCTCAATTGTTTTCACAGGTTTAATATTTAAAATTTCTGAAATAGTATTTGCACGTTGTTCCAACGTACCCCCGACAATGTGGTATTTGATTCCCAACTCATCAAATGTTTCTTTTAAAAGATCATCTGATGCTGAACGGAATAGTTCATTGACTGGTCGATGCCCATCTTTTGCTAAAGGAAGTTCATTCGGTAAATGAATGAATGCATCAAATGATTCTTTTACATGGCGTTTAAATACTTTGCCTAATTCGCTCATGATACTTTCGAAATAAGCGAGTTCAGCGGTTTTAGAGACTGTTTCACCCTGTTTTAAATCGATTGATTGATTTGGATTCATGCCATATTTGACTCGAACACTTCCATAAATCCACTCTTGTAAAGAACAACCATCAGAAATAAAGCGCTCTTTATGCTTATATTCATGAATCACACGATCCATGTGCCTAGTGATAATCATTTGAATTAGTTCGGGAGAGCTGACTTCTTCAAGTGTTTTACCTGGTGCCGCATGAGGCAAGATTTCACGCATGGTTCTTGCTTCTGTACGAGGGAGATTTAGATAATCACTGATGATTAATGAAGTTAAAGTTTTACCAGATGAATAGGTGCCTGTTAAGCCAATCCGCATTATTATTACCTTCTTCTTAGAATTTATTATTAAGCTAAGTTGTCGAGGTTTATTAGAAAGTTAATAAACCTCTTTATCTATTATTAAGCGATTAATTTCTCAATATCACTTATCACTTCTATCTTTGTTTTTTCATAATCTGTATTAAGTACAGTTGGTGAAATACGGATATTTTCAATATCGTTTACACCAATAAACTTTAACCAGTCATTGAGGTAAGGCGTTGCAAAGTCAGAGCCAAAGTTATTAGAAATACCTTCGTAGTAAACACCACTCGCAACTACTAAATAAGCTTTTTTACCATTTAACAAGCCTGTGTAACCTGTAGATGGATCAAAACCAAAAGACCAACCAGGTTGAGTTACAACGTCGATAAGCTGTTTTAGGATGTAAGGAATGTTGTTGTTCCAAAGAGGAACATTAAATACATAGATATCGGCAGATGCAAAACGATCATAAACCTCTTTGATTTTTGTCCATGCTTCTTTTTCTTTAGAGTTTGAATCTTGTCCAGTAAATAAAGCCATTTTTGCACCAACAGCATTTTTATCGAACGCAGGTAGATCATCTTCAAAAAGATTGAACTCATCGATAACTAAATCACTATGCTTAGCTTTAAGTTTAGCAATTACTTGTTCAGCAATAAGTAGTGATTGGCTATTCTCACCACGAGTTGATGAGTTGATATGAAGTACTTTCATAAATTCCTCTATATTAGAGATGTTGTTAAGATATTGTTATTTAATAAATATTTTATCTATTAAGTGGATTGTTGATAATGAATTCTAAAATTTAAGCGACTTTAATCGTTTTACCGCACAATACAGAGGTTTCTTTCTTATGTTGTTGTAAGGACCAAAACTGCTCTGCAATAGTTTCTGGATGTACTGTATAAGCTTTATCTTCTGATCCTGGGGTTCCATCTACAAAGCCATTCACAATTACTTGACTCACGTAAACATTTGAGTCAGCGAGACTATGAGCAAGTAAATTAGTTGTTTTATATTGGGCTGCGGCAGCAATTGCCAAAGATGAGTATTCTTTGGCAACTAAGTCTACACCGACTAGATCGAGCGCAAAGATTCCATTTGTCGACAAGATACTTCCTTGATTTCTTTTTAGATCATTTAAACTAGCTTGTACGGTTGCAATATAGCTTGAAACCCGAATGTGAAAACTTTTAGTCAGATCGAGTGGATTGGCTTCTAATAAATTTCCTTCAATTTCATGGAAAGCATTCCAGTGAATATTTTTAATCTCTCCAAATTGATTTTTAATTTTTTTGATGAGTTCAGGGATATTTTCAATATCACTTAGATCACTTGAAAATGCATAAGCTTCAATATTATGTGCATTGAGTTCTGAAATAGCATGTTTAAGTTTTTCTGCATTTCGTGCAACTAAACCAACTGAGTAACCCTCTCTACCAAAGCGGTATGCAAGAGCTCTAGAAATTCCTGTTCCATAACCAAAAATTATAATATTGTTGCGCATTATGAAGTTCCAAAAAAATCCAACCAATTGGTTGGATACACCTTATAATATTTTTTTATAATATATGCAAGAGGAAAAATTATGTCTTGGGATACGGAAGGGACGAAACAAAAGATTCTGGATGCGGCAGTTGGTGAATTTGCTCGGCAAGGTCCTGATGGCACAACTATTGATAAAATTGCAAAGATTGCAGGTGTTAATAAAGAGCGTGTCTACAATTATTTTGGTCCTAAAAAAGAGCTTTTTGCTGTTGTTTTAAGTAATGAGTTAATTAAAGTTGCAAAAGCTGTACCGCTTAAATCTTTTGAAGAAGAAGATATTGCTGAGTACGCAGGCCGTGCTTATGACTATCATCGCGCTCATCCTGAACTTAGCCGCTTATTACTTTGGGAAGGTTTGATTTATTCTTCACAAGAAGTACCAAATGAAAGTAGCCGTCGTGAAAACTATAATTATAAAATTCAAGCAATTAAAAAAGAGCAAGAGGAAGGCAGGGTAACCGATGAAATTGAAGCGAGCTATTTGGCCTTCCTGATTTTAGCTCTTGCGAATAGTTGGTTTATGTTGCCTCAGGTCGCCAGAATGTTAACTCCTTTAGAAGATGTTGATAATCATGAAAAACGTAGAGCGATTATTATTGAATCGGCTAAACGGTTGCTAGTGAAGTAGTTTTTATAATTAAAATTGATCCTAATTAAAACATTCTAAATAAATTATCTAAATTAATTTTTAGTTTGACTTCTCTATCTTCCTGTCATAAATTAATTGGAACGATCGTTCCTGTTAAGTGTATGTATGCGTACAAAAGAATTTGAAACTGATGAAATTGCTGATGCTGCAATGCAAGTTTTTTGGCGCCGTGGTTATGCTGCAACTTCAGTTCAAGACTTGGTTGACGGTACGGGGCTATCTAGAAGTAGCCTTTACAGTACCTTTCAAAACAAACAGGGTCTTTATCAAAAAGCGTTACAGCGCTATGAACTTTTAACCACACTTAACAATGTGAAACTATTGTCTAGTTCAGGCTCACCAAAAGCACTGATTCGGCAATTACTGATAAATGTGGTTGAAGATGAGCTGAATGATTCAGAACACAAAGGCTGCCTCGTTGCAAATGCTTGTTTGGAACTGGTTGGACATGATGAAGATGTCTCACAATTCGTTGCAAGTAACCTACAGAAACTTCAACATACTTTAGAGAGTTTATTAATTAAAGCTCAACAATCTGGTGAAATTACTTCTACCCAAAACCCACGTGCATTAGCAAGTTTCTTTCTAAACACTATGCAAGGTTTACGTGTTTTAGGAAAAGGCAGCCCACTTGAACAAAGAAAGCAATGTTTAATGGATGTAGTCGAGGTTGCTTTAAACGTTTTATAAAACTCATTTAAACCTTAACTATGGTTGAGCTGAATAGTTAAGGTTTTTATTTAACTTAAACTGGAATGATCATTCCAAAATAATGATTTTAGTTCACATGAAGAACAAATGCTTTCCCATCTTAACCTGATAAAACAAACATATAGCGATACAGAGCAGAGTAAGTACGCTGTAAAAGAATTTGAGAGTAAAGCTTTATGAATATTAAGAGTAATGAAACATCTCATCAGGTAACTGATGAATTCTCTACTCAATTACCAATTTGGAAACTGTTGGCTTTTACAATTGCAGGCTTTCTGACCATTATGACAGAAACTATGCCAGCAGGGCTTTTGCCCCAAATCAGTCAAGGCTTACATATTTCAGAAGCTTATGCAGGGCAGCTTATTGCAGTATATGCCTTAGGTTCGGTTTTGGCGGCAATACCGCTGATTAGCCTTACCCGTAGTTGGAATCGGAGACCCTTATTACTCAGTGCGATTGCAGGGTTACTTTTATTTAACGCGATTACTGCCTTATCAAATGACTATACTCTGACTTTGATTGCTCGTTTTATTGCAGGGATGGCAGCGGGTGTTATTTGGGGGCTTCTAGCGGGTTATGTAAGACGTATGGTCTCTGCATCGTATCAAGGACGAGCTTTAGCAATTGCTGGGGTTGGGCAGCCTATTGCTTTATCAATAGGAGTTCCTTTGGGTGCGTGGTTGGGAACATTGTTTGAATGGCGTGGCGTGTTTTGGATCATGTCTTTATTGGCATTGATTTTATTTGTCTGGATTCGTTTTAGCATTCCTGATTTTGCAGGGCAGTCAGCGCAAAAAAGGTTACCCATTTTAAAAGTTCTTTTAATGCCGGGCATTAGAGCTGTTTTAGCAGTTGTCTTTCTTTGGATATTGGCACATAGCATTCTCTATACTTATATTTCACCATTTTTGGCCTCGACAGGGCAGACATACAAAGTTGAGACTATCCTGTTTATATTTGGTATTTCTTCAATTGTCGGCATTCTCATTACAGGCATGTTTATCGATCGTTCATTAAGAAAAATAACGCTTTTGAGCTTATTTATCTTTGCAATCGCGACCGCGCTCTTGGGTGTTTATAGTTCTTCAAGTTTTGTTGTCTTGGTGGGTGTCGTGTTATGGGGCGTCACTTTTGGTGGGGCTCCAACACTATTACAAACAGCCTTGGCAAATACTGCGGAACATGAAGCAGATGTGGCACAGTCGATGTTAGTCACGGTATTTAACCTTGCTATCGCATTCGGTGGGATGATTGGCGGAGGACTGCTTGAAAGTTTTGGGGCGGCTTCTTTTCCGTGGTTTATGCTAGTTTTTGCCCTTATTGCGTTATGTACTGTTTACTATGCCCGTAAACATGGTTTTATTTCTTCATAAAAGATTTTTGCCCTTCATGGTTAAAAAGTGAAGGGTGACTTAATTTTCTTGATGTACTGTCACTCAAAATAATTAATGACTTGGTAAAATAAACCGAAAAACACAAATAAAGTGGAATTTAAATTTAACTAATTATGGTTAAATGGTAATAAATTCTTTTAAATTTGCTTAATTGCGTAAAAATTCCCAAAAATATTAAAAATTCGCTTTTCTTAGAAAAACAATCCCGCAGGGTGCTCGCTAAACTATATCTCAAGGGTGTGATAGGGATCGAAAAGAGTAGCATGCACCAAAACGTATAACGTTAGTGTGTACTCACCCAAAAGGTCTCGATTCGGCTTAGGACGCTATAGATCAAAAGTTTATAGGCACAAGGTTATAACTTACAAAGTTATGATTGTTGAAGTAAACCATAGATGTTTTCCCTTGACACCCTAAAAAATTCTCTATAATAAAAATGATACTTTACAAGAATATAATTTAATGAATAAGCCTTATCTTTCTGCTTTACCTAGCGACAGCCAAATCTCATCTCAATTGAACAATGCTTACTTCCACGACTCGTGGAGTATTGAGCTTGGTCAGCCCGACCTGAATGTATTTCAACAACTTATTAAGCTATTTCAACACACTCCGCAGTGGGTAGAGTGGAGCATGAATATGCGTAATAAAATTACTTCAAAGATTGGGCTTAAAGATTTAGGAAGTTTCAAACAGATTGATTCAAATAAAAAAGAAAATGAGTATGTCGCAGGTGACCGAATTGGAATTTTTACTTTTTTGCAGCGTACCGAAAATGAATTAGTGATTGGAGACGATGACAAGCACTTAAATGTGACTTTATCTATTTATAAAAATGAAGATACCCAAGTGCTTACCGTAACTACAATAGTGCATATTAAAAATTGGCTTGGGCGATTGTATATGCTACCTGTAATTCCTGCCCATCGAAAAATCGTACCAGCGACTTTACAGATTTTAGGTTAGATTACTATTTTTATTTACGATGTGATCAGCCAAAATTGTTTATATAATAATCTTAATATCATAATAAAGAGCTGAATAATATGGAGAATAAAAATCAGTGTCGGCAGTGCGCCGTTTGTGGGAAAAATTTTCCTTTAAAAGATCTAGTGTCTGGTGAAGTCATTCGTAATGTGATTAGTGATGAAATTTTAAAAGACTATCCAGATTGGAATTACTCAAGCTTTATTTGTCGGGCCGATCTGGCAGATTATCGAGTTAAATATGTGCAGTCCCTATTACGCTCGGAAAAGGGTGAGTTATCTAATTTAGAAAATGAAGTGATCGGCAGTATGCAACGCCATGAGCTGATTAGCCGAAATACAGAGTCGGATTTTGATCAGAATTGGACATTTGGAGAAAAGTTAGCAGATAAGATCGCGACATTTGGTGGTAGCTGGGCTTTTCTCATTTGCTTTGCTCTATTTTTGACAGGCTGGATTATTCTAAATACGGTAGTGATGGTAGTCCGTCCCGTCGATCCTTATCCATTTATTCTGCTTAATCTGGTTTTGTCTTGTTTAGCGGCAATTCAGGCGCCGATTATTATGATGAGTCAAAACCGCCAAGAAGCCAAAGACCGCTTACGTTCTCAACATGATTATCAAATTAATCTAAAAGCAGAACTTGAGATTCGTCATTTACATGAAAAAATGGACCATCTTTTATCGCATCAATGGGAAAGGCTTGCACACATTCAAGAAATTCAGCTCGATCTTTTAGCAGAAATGAATAAAAAACGATAAAGATTTTCTGAGTTTCACGTGGAACATGAGTAGAGCGTTATAGATTATTTTGCGGTAGGTCTGAAATTTCTTTATGATCTGCCGCCATGCTCCATTGCTGTTTCTACGACCATGCCTTTAAACGATAATTTTGTTTACGCTCCGCCACAAGATCCGCTTTCAATTTTATTTGAAGACGATGATCTGATTGTGGTTGATAAACCTGCTGGCTTGTTGTCGGTGATGGGGCGTTTACCTGAGCATCATGACAGTGCTTATTTACGGGTGCTGGAAAAATTCCCTTTAGCTAAGGTTACGCATCGTTTAGATATGGCGACTTCGGGCCTACTTATGTTTGCCAAACATCGCGATGCAGAAGTTGCGGTAAGTAAAATGTTTCAGGCCAGAACAGTCAAAAAATATTATATTGCTTTGGTACAAGGCCAAGTCGCACAAGAGGGAAGTGTTGAAGTTCCGCTCATTACCGACTGGGAAAATCGCCCAAGACAAATTGTACATTTTGAACTAGGTAAACATGCTAAAACGTTGTTTCAACCGTTGGTTTATGATGAAACAACAGATCAAAGTCGAGTATTACTTGAACCAGTAACAGGGCGTTCGCATCAGTTACGTGTGCACATGATGCATATAGGACATCCGATTATGGGGGACAAGTTATATCACCCTGAGCCTAAACGTTTTCACTTAAACCGCATGGCCTTACATGCCGCATATTTGGCTTTTCAGCATCCAATAAATGGAACGGATGTGGTGATTGAGTCGCAAGTGCCTTTTTAAAATTTATATACAATTAAAAATTCAATTTGGTGCAATTCGGAACTGAATATATACCCAAACTGCAATAAAAGTCGGGTATTCTTGAGGTCGAATAATATTAATACTGCGACAACAACAAGGATCATTTTATGACTCGTGACTACGAACAATTTCCAGATGACGATAACGGCAATGTACTTTGGCAAATGGCTGAAGACGGGGATGATTTAACCGAGCTGCATGAAATTGAATTTTCTATTGCTTTTCATGATCAGAAAAATGCAGAGCAATGTGCACTCTATTTGCTTTACCAAGAACAAAAAGTTTCACTTTTTCAAGATGACTCTGTTGAGCCAAATGAATGGGTGATAACCATCTTCGTTAACATGGAACCTGAGTATTCAGATATTGTTGACTTGGAACAATGGTTTGCCAGCATAGCTGAGAAATTTCAGGGCGAATATGATGGATGGGGCTGTATGGCTTATGTCTTCGAGGAAGACGACGAAGAAGATCTGTTGCAGTAAGGTCTAAAATAAAAAGTAGGAGATAAATATGAACTTATCTCAAAAACAAATTGCAGTACGGTTTTTAGAGCTTGCCGCAGCTGGTGAAGTTGATGAAGCCTATAGCAATTACACCGCGCCAAACTTCAAGCATCACAATCCTTATTATGCGGGTGATGCAATTTCTTTGAAGGAAGGGATGCGTGAAAGTGTAATTGAAACGCCTAACAAAGTCTTTGATGTTCAACATGTCATTGAAGAGGGCGATTTGGTTGCTGTGCATTCAAAACTTGAAATGCAAATGAATGGGTTAACCACCTTGGCCGTGGTTCATATTTGCCGTTTTGAAAAGGGTAAAATTGCTGAGTTTTGGGATATTGGACAAGTACAGCCCGACCCACTCGTCAATGAAAATGGTATGTTCTAATGAAAAGCCCGAAAGTTTTCGGGCTTTTTTATTTATAGAAGAATTAAAATTTCCACTGTGCCGAGATTGAGGCATTCAGTGGTTCACCTGGTTGAACCCATAAATCGCTATAGCTTGAGACATAGTAGGTTTTATCAAACAGATTATTTACATTGAGCTGATAACGTAAACGATCAGATGGGGCATAGTAACCATTTAAATTGACCAGTGTATAGCTTGGTAAATTAAAGCCATTGTCTAGGTTATGTCCGCTACGCTCACCCACATAAGTGAGATTGGCACCTACGCCTGCTTTTCTTGCACCTTCTTGTAGAAATTCATAATTGGTACTTACAGCGCCTTGGTGTTTTGGAACATTGCTTAGACGAGCGCCTTTTGCCAAGTCTTGGTCTTTTTCAATTTGAGCATCGGTATAGCTATAGTTGGCATTGACGAACCAGCGATCAGTGATCTGGCTATTTAAGTCAAACTCAACTCCTTTACTACTCACTTCACCTGCTGCGGTTTGAAAATTACTGTCGATTGGATCGGTTGTCAGTACATTCTGTTTTTTCATTTTAAACAGAGCGAGACTCAGCACACTTTGGTCGTTTATTTTATATTTGGTGCCGATTTCATAACTTTCGCCTTTTTCAGGGGCAAAAGTCTGACCATTTCGATTCATACCACTATTCATGGCAAATGAGCGGCCATAATTGCTATAAAAAGCCCATTGCTCAGAGGCTTTAAAATTTACTCCGAAACGCGGACTATTTTGATGAAGGGTCTGGTTGCTTTCAGTCTGAGTCAGGTGATTTTTAAAGTCTTGTTCGACCTGATCAAAACGGTTGCCGAATAGCACACTCCACTGATCATTAAAAAAGATCTGGTCTTGTACATTAAGTGCAAAGTAACGCTGCTGTTCTTTGGTGTTGGTAAACGGAGTGAGGTTCGGTAAATATTTGCCGTATTCAGGTTGGTAAATATCAATTGTGTTTGGCATACCAGCACTGTGATTACGACGAAGCTGGTTTTGTTTGTAGTCGAGTTGACCAAGCTCGGTTGAAAGTAAAATTTCATGGCGAGCCCAAGAGGTATCAAGCTTGCCAAGTAACTCTGTCTGAGCTAGGACATCTTCACTTGTATAGTCACGATAGCGACGTTGACGTTCTAAAGTACGTCCATCGGCTTGCATACGCCGAGGTTCGGTTGCAAAGCCGACCATTTTGGCATCTTTATAGCTGACCGCACTATTTAGTTTCCAGTCAGGATTAAACTCGTGACTAAGACGTAATTGGTAAAAGTAATCTTTTATTTTTAAATCGCCGTCGTCAGGTTCACCTGTAAAGGTTTTCGGGTCCATCACAAACTGGTGATTGACTGTGCTTACCCCACGGTCAAAGGTTCCTTTGTGCTCTGTAAATTCACTGTCAAAGTCGAGTTGCGTTTGGTCTGAAATTTTCCATGTAAACTGTGGTGAAAAGAACCAGCGTTCACTGCTGACATGATCACGGAAGCTTTGATTATCTTCATGAGCCACTGCTACACGATAGGCCAGTTCATCATTTATAGGCGCGGTATGTTCCAGACTAATTCGGTATTGTTCTTGGGTATTAGCGCGTAAGTTAACTTCACTTTCACTTTCCCATTGTGGTTTTTTACTGTTGAGGTTAAGCAAGCCTCCTGTTTCGCCGCGGCCATATAGCGCCGCCATTGGACCTTTTAAAAACTCTAAAGATTCAATATTTACTACATCTTTTGGAGCACTAATCCCTCGGTTGACACTCAAGCCGTTGCGGATCATTGAGGCACCTAAATTGGGATCGGTACTAAAACCGCGGAAAGAGTAATTATCCCAAAAACCGCCCCCATAATTGTTTTGATGAAAAACTCCGCTCACTAAAGTTAATGCATCATCAATCCGTTGAACGTCTTGTTGTTCTATCATTTGTTTAGAGAGAAAAGCACGATTAAACGGTACATCTAAAACATCGTGAGAAAACTTGGTTGCCGAGCTATTTTGGCTCACATTTTCCCGGGCGCTTTCAGCCTGAACACGTATGGTCTCAAGTACCGTTGACGTTTCTTCTGCCCAAGTGAGAGTCGATATAAACGAGAGTCCTAACGAAGACAACAAACCTAATTTGTGTTGCATAAATGAACAGCCATAAAAGACAAAAGGAATTAAATGTAATAGTATAACGTTACATTATTTTGTTGATTATCGCTATGCCTTTAGAAAAAAATATTGAGCGTTTACAGTCGATTGATGCCTTACGCGGTTTAGTTATCTTGATTATGCTACTTGACCATGTAAGAGAAACTTTCTATCTGCATAAGCAGGTCATAGATCCAATGGATGTGACCGTGACTGAACCCGCCTTATTTGGTAGTCGGTTATTGGCACATATCTGTGCTCCGGTTTTTGTACTTTTAACCGGTATTTCTGCATTTTTATTTCAATCAAAAAAACAAGACTTACAGCAAACTCGAGCTTTTTTATTAAAGCGTGGCTTATTTTTGATTGGGCTTGAGCTCACGCTGGTGAACTTTGCTTGGACAGCTACCTTTCCACCCGAAGTCATTTATTTACAGGTAATTTGGGCAATCGGCATTAGCATGGTGGTTTTGGCTTGCTGTGTAAGTTTGCCTTTGCCTGTTCTTGCGGGTGCAGGTTTGGTTATTGTTTTTGGGCACAATTTATTAGATTCAGTACATTTCTCTCAAGGCATCTTACAAAATATATGGTTTGTTTTACATGACCGTGGTTGGCTTGAGTTTGCAGGCATCAAGCTTCGCACAAGCTATCCTGTTTTACCTTGGATTGGCGTGATTTTATTGGGCTATGCGCTAGGTCAGTTCTTTAGTTCAAAATATTCAGCAAAGCAAAGAAGCCGCACTTTACTTAGCCTTGGTTTAGTAAGTATTGGATTGTTTGTTTTACTGCGTTTTATCAATGTCTATGGCGACCAGCCGTGGCAACATTTTGAGTCATTACAACTTAGCCTTATGAGCTTTTTTAACCTCACTAAGTATCCACCGTCTTTATTATTTATTTTGCTGAATGTTGGAATTGGCTTGCTTGCGCTTGTTGCTTTTGAGCGTATGCAGCAATATTCATTCCTAAAACCCTTGGTGGTGTTTGGCTCGGTGCCTATGTTCTTTTACTTACTGCATTTATATGTGTTGAAACTCATGTATGTGTTTGCACTCAGTGTGTGGGGAGCTAACTACGGAAACTATTTGTCGGTCAATCATGTGTGGATGCTATGGTTAATCACGATTGTGTTGTCTTTTGCACTCTACCCAGCGGTTAAATGGTTCTCGAAGTTCAAACATCAAAACAAACATATTTCGATTTTAAAATATTTCTAATTTTCAAAACGTGAGTAAAGCGAATTCAATGAAGCTTCGCTTTACTTGCTTACATCGAGATATAGAGTTTCTTTGACTTCTTCCATAACCACATAACTGTGTGACGATGCCGAAGCAGGGAGTTTCTTTAGCAGATCTCCTAATAAGCGGCGGTATGCACTCATTTCTTTTAAACGCGCTTTTACAAGGTAGTCAAATTCGCCAGAAATAAGGTGACATTCGAGCACTTCAGGAATTTCGACTAAATCTCTAGCCACCTGATCAAACACATCGCCAGATTTGGCAGATAACTTAATTTCTAAAAAGACAAGCAGGTTACGGTCCACAAAGGCTGGGTTTAGCCGAGCGTAATAACCCATGATAATGCCATCGCGTTCTAGGCGTTTTACACGCTCTGAACAAGGGGTGGTCGACAGGTTAACTCTCGATGCCAATTCACTAATCGCAATTCGTCCTTCACGCTGCAAAATGTCCAGAATCATGCGATCTATACGATCTAAGGGGCGCATAGATATTTCCTCTTTTTTTTAAATTCTCGCGAGAAAAACATAAATTTACCTAGATTATAGCCTGAAAAACAGTGAAATAAACTATTGAAGCAGAAATATACTAGTTAAATAAACTGGTGTGCGTGAGGGAATGGAAATGCGCGTAATTGTTTTAGGTAGCGGCGTTATTGGAGTGGCAAGTGCCTATTATCTAGCTCAACAAGGAGCTGAGGTTACTGTTCTCGATCGCCAGTCAGGTCCTGCTGAAGAAACAAGCTTTGGTAATGCAGGTCAAATTTCGCCTGGGTATTCTACTCCTTGGGCAGCACCAGGAATCCCTTTTAAAGCTGTGAAATGGATGTTCCAACACCATGCACCGCTTGCGATTAATTTAGATGGCAGCATGTGGCAATTACAGTGGATGGCTCAAATGCTAAAAAACTGTAATCCGCAAAGTTATGCTGTGAACAAAGAACGTATGATGCGTGTGGCTGAATACAGCCGTGATTGCTTACGTGAACTTAGAAAAGATACAGGCATTAATTACGAAAACCGTGCTAAAGGTACTTTGCAGTTATTCCGTAAAGAAGCTCAAATGGAAGCGGTTCAACGCGACATTAGCGTGCTACAAGAATGCGGCGTAAGCTACGAATTATTAAATGGCAACGAACTTGGTCGTGTAGAACCAGCTTTGGCAAATGCGCAAGATAAACTGGTTGGTGGTTTACACTTACCAAATGACGAGACAGGTGACTGTTATTTATTTACCAATGCTTTGGCTCAAATTGCTAAGGAGTTGGGTGTTAACTTCCAGTTCAACCAGAACGTAGAAAAATTGATTGTTGAAGGCGATGAAATTAAGGGCGTTCAGGTCAATGGTAAGGTCTTAACCGCAGATCGTTATGTACTAGCGTTTGGTAGTTATTCACGTGATTTCTTGAAACCACTTGATCTACAGTTGCCTGTATATCCTGTGAAAGGTTATTCGTTGACGATTCCAATTGTTGACCCTGCTTTTGCTCCGCAATCTACCGTGCTTGATGAAACCTACAAAATTGCGATTACTCGTTTTGACCAACGTATTCGCGTAGGTGGTATGGCTGAGTTAAGTGGCTTTAACTTAGGCCTGAATGAAGACCGCCGTGCAACATTGCAAATGGTGACTCAGGACTTGTTCCCGGGCGGCGATATGGCACAGGCGTCTTTTTGGACTGGTTTACGTCCAATGACACCAGACAGTACACCGATTATTGGCGCAACTCGCTTTAAAAATCTGTTCTTGAATACAGGTCACGGTACTCTAGGCTGGACGATGGCGTGTGGTTCAGGAAAATTAATCAGTGACATCGTATTGAATCACAAGACTGATATCAGTACCGATGGCCTTTCAATTCAGCGTTATTCACACGCGCATGCTGCATAACGGACGTTAGGAAAGTAATCATGCCTCGTCCTATTACCGCAGTCATCCACCGTCAAGCCTTACAAAATAACTTGGCGGTGGTACGCAAGGCTATGCCAAACAGTAAGGTCTTTGCCGTTGTAAAAGCCAATGCTTATGGACACGGAATTGAACGTGTTTATGAAGCGTTTAAAGCAGCAGATGGCTTTGCCTTACTTGATCTTGATGAAGCAAAACGTATTCGTGCTTTAGGTTGGACAGGTCCAATTTTATTGCTCGAAGGAATTTTCTCTCCTCAAGATTTATTTGATTGTGTGCAATATCAACTCAGTTTCACCATTCATAGTGAAGCGCAAATTGAGTGGGTAGAAAAGCATCCTTATCCTGCTCAATTTGATGTTTGCCTAAAAATGAACAGTGGTATGAACCGTCTTGGTTTTAAACCACAGCACTATGTTCAGGCTTGGGAACGTTTAAATAACTTGGCGAACGTGTCCAAGATTACCCACATGATGCATTTTTCAGATGCAGATGGCGAGCGTTTTGGCCAGCAAGGTATTGATTATCAAATCAATGCTTTTGAAGAAATTGTTAAGGATTTACCGGGTGAAAGATCGGTAAGTAATAGTGCGGCTATTTTGCGTTATCAAGACCAGCTCAAATCAGATTATGCCCGTAGCGGCATCATGCTGTATGGCAGCTCGCCAGACTACCCGACGCATAGTATTGCTGATTGGGGCTTGCAACCCACCATGAGCTTACGCAGTGAAATTATTTCCGTTCAGTATTTAGAGCCGAATGAAAGCGTAGGTTATGGCTCAAACTTTGTCGCAGAGCAGCCCATGACGATTGGGATTGTTGCTTGCGGCTATGCCGATGGTTATCAACGTATTTCACCAACAGGTACGCCTGTTTTAGTGGACTCAGTCCGCACTCGCACAATTGGTCGTGTCAGCATGGATATGTTGGCAGTCGATTTAACAGGTATTGAAAGTGCCAAAGTCGGCAGTGAAGTCGTGCTTTGGGGCCAATCAAGTACAGGCGTCGTTTTACCTATTGATGATGTCGCTGTTTCTTCCGGTACGGTGGGCTATGAACTGATGTGTGCTGTCACCGCCCGTGTTCAATTTATTAATCAGGTATAAGGAAATCCGAATGTCGAATTCAGATATACAAAAGATCAATACTAACGAAGTCATGAGTGCCGTGACTGTTTTTAACAAAGTGGTTTATCTGTCAGGTCAGGTACCTAAAAATACCGAGCAAGACGTGGCAGGCCAAACTCGTGAAATTCTTGCAACGATTGATGAACTTTTGGCATTAGCCAATACCGACAAATCTCGCTTGCTCTCTGCACAGCTCTATTTAAAAAATCTTTCTGACTTTTCAACCGTAAATGCAATTTGGGTTGACTGGTTAAAAGGGTGTGTTGCTCCATCGCGTGCCACAATTCAGGCCGATTTGGTTAATCCAGATTGGTTAATTGAAATTGCCGTGACGGCAGCACAAAAGTAATTCGTTTTTACTCCAAAAATGATGATGTATCTAACAGAAGGAAGATAGATACGGTTTAACCAGTCATTTTTGGTGAACAGATTCAGTGACCTATGGCATACGGTTCGATTTTCGCCGTAGGTTGCTGATCTTAACAAAGGAATTCAAAAAGGAATTTTAATATGACAACGGCTCGTCATTCAGATACAGAAAATTCTCCTGATCATCTGCAACGAAAACTGTCTAACCGTCATTTACAACTGATTGCTATTGGCGGTGCAATTGGAACCGGCCTATTTATGGGTTCGGGCAAAACCATCTCCCTCGCAGGTCCTTCAATCCTTTTGATCTATATGATTATTGGAGGAATGTTCTTTTTCTTAATGCGTGCAATGGGCGAGTTGCTCCTTGCAAATCTGCATTACAAATCTTTTGTTGATATGGCTCATGACCTGATTGGTCCTTGGGCTGGTTATTATTTGGGCTGGACTTATTGGTTAGGTTGGGTGCTGGTGGGTATTGCGGACCTTTCAGCAGTCATTAACTATTTAGGTTTCTGGCTACCCGATGGTGCAAGTTTCTCACCAATACAGCAAGCCATGATTAGCGCAGGTTGTGTGTTGTTTGTGATGGGTCTTAACCTCTTAACAGTACGCCTATTTGGTGAAATTGAATTCTGGTTTGCTCTCATTAAGATCTTGGCGATTATTGGTCTGATCGGAGTGGGCGGCTACATGATTTTCAGCCATTTCCAAGCTCCGCAAGGCGCTGTTGCAAGCATTAGTAATGTTTGGTCACATGGCGGTTTATTCCCGAAAGGTACAGAAGGCTTCTTGGCAGGATTCCAGATTGCTGTATTTGCTTTTGTCGGGGTGGAACTTGTAGGTACGACGGCTGCTGAAACGAAAGACCCGCAGAAGAATTTACCGAAAGCAATTAATGCGATTCCAGTACGTATTATTTTGTTCTATGTGTTGGCACTGTTTATTGTGATGTCAGTAACCCCTTGGGATCACATTCGTGCAGATAAAAGTCCGTTTGTTGAGTTGTTCTTAAATGCGGGTATTCCGGTTTCTGCAATCATCATGAACTTGGTGGTGCTATCTTCGGTCATGTCTTCAATGAACAGCGGTGTGTTTTCAACCAGTCGTATGTTGTTTGGATTATCAAAAGATGGTCAGGCACCGGGTGCATTTGGTCGTTTATCAAAACGCGCAGTCCCTTCAAATGGTTTGATTTTCTCTTGTACGTTTATCATGGGCGGGGCAGTACTTCAGTACTTTGTTCCAAACACAATGGAAGCATTTACTTTGGCAAGTTCACTTTGTGTGATTCTATTCATTAGTGTCTGGAGTCTCATCATGGTGTGCTATTTACGCTACCGTAAATTACGTCCTGAATTACATGAAAAATCAAAATTCAAAATGCCAGGTGGCGTTTGGATGAGTTATGTTGTTTTGGCATTTATGCTTTTCACTTTGGTGATCTTGGCATTAGAGCCAGATACATTGAAAGCTTTATATGTCAGTCCATTGTGGCTGGTCATTTTAGGTGTTACCTATCATGTGCTCTATAAACCACGTATGAAAAAACTAGGACGTGAACTCGTCAACGATCATTAAGTTTTATTAAAAAGCCAATCAATTATGATTGGCTTTTTTTATTTTTATTAGATTTTTTATCGGAATAATATTGTTTATTTTTGAATCGATAGAGCAGTTTGGAGGGTATTGGAAAAGTACATATAGCAGGATCACATGCTACACTTCGGCTAATCTGGAAACCCAGATTGATTAATTAAAATTGCCGTGAAGGCAGTACATAAATAATGTGACTTAAAAAAATCAGGACAAACGATTTATCAATTAAGGAAAAAATATACTTGAACATCTTGTCCTGAGGTATAGACTCAGCAACCCACGATATACGGTTCGTTTTTCTCCCTATAGGTTGCTGATTTAAGTTAAGCAAAATATAAAAAGGACTTCTAATATGACAATGGTTCATCATTCTGATGAGGCAAGCTCCCCTGATCATTTACAACGGAAATTAAATAATCGCCATCTACAAATGATTGCAATTGGCGGTGCAATTGGAACTGGTCTATTTATGGGCTCGGGCAAAACCATCTCCCTCGCAGGTCCTTCAATCCTCGTGATTTACATGATAATTGGTGGCATGTTCTTTTTTCTGATGCGTGCATTGGGTGAACTACTGCTTGCCAACTTACATTACAAATCATTTGTCGATATGGCTTATGATTTGATCGGACCATGGGCTGGCTATTATATAGGCTGGACTTATTGGTTAGGCTGGGTACTGGTCGGTATTGCTGATTTGTCTGCGGTCATTAACTATTTAAGTTTCTGGCTGCCCGAAGGCACCAGTTTCTCACCCATGCAACAAGCCATGATTAGTTCAGGCTGTGTACTATTCATTTTAGGGCTTAACCTTCTTACCGTTAAGCTATTTGGTGAAGTTGAATTCTGGTTCGCACTCATTAAGATTTTGGCCATTATTGGCCTGATCGGAGTCGGTGGTTACATGCTTCTCACTCATTTTCAAGCTCCGCATGGCGAGGTTGTGAGTGTAAGTAATGTGTGGTCGCATGGCGGCATATTTCCAAAAGGCGTAAGCGGATTTTTGGCAGGTTTCCAGATTGCCGTGTTTGCCTTTATTGGCGTTGAATTGATTGGTACAACTGCTGCTGAAACGAAAGATCCACAAACGAATCTGCCTAAAGCGATTAATGCTATTCCGTTACGTATTATCCTTTTCTATGTGTTGGCACTCTTTGTGGTGATGTCAGTGACACCTTGGAATCATATTCGTGCAGATAAGAGCCCGTTTGTTGAGTTGTTCTTAAATGCGGGTATTCCGATTTCAGCAATCATCATGAATTTGGTTGTACTGTCTTCGGTGATGTCTTCAATGAACAGCGGCGTATTTTCAACCAGTCGTATGCTGTTCGGTTTATCAAAAGATGGTCAGGCGCCAAGTGCATTGGGCCGTTTATCAAAACGTGCAGTGCCATCGAACGGCTTAATCTTCTCATGTATTTTCATTATGGGTGGGGCAGTGCTTCAGTACTTTGTTCCAAACACCATGGAAGCATTTACTTTGGCAAGTTCACTCTGTGTCATTTTATTCATTAGCGTGTGGATTTTAATCATGGCGTGCTATTTACGTTACCGTAAGTTGAGTCCAGAGTTACATGCTGCATCAACATTTAAAATGCCGGGTGGCGTGTTAATGGCTTATGTCGTTATTGCATTCTTCTTGTTTACTTTAGTGATTTTGGCACTCGAGCCAGATACATTAAAAGCGGTATACGTGAGTCCACTATGGTTGGTGGTTTTAAGCGTGACATATTTTGTGTTCTATAAGCCACGTATCAAAAAATTAGACCAAGAACTTGTTTAATGAACTATAAATGATTTTAAAAAAGCCAATCGATCATGATTGGCTTTTTTATTTAGGTTCTTTAATCAACCAACAAATGCTGATATTTGTCAGCTTGTTTGCGTAGATAATCCCAAACCAATTTAATGCGCGGTTCATGTTGTAAATCAACAAAGGTCAGCATCCAAAACGTGTGGGTAAAGCGAACTTGTTGTTCTAACACCTCTTCAAGTTCCGGTTTATCATCTGCCAAAAACTTGGGTAAAATCGCAAGTCCTGCACCAGCACTCACCGCAATTTGTTGGGCCAAAATACTACTGCTA
Organism: Acinetobacter sp. S-1; assembly: GCF_059579785.1. Lineage (NCBI taxonomy): Bacteria > Pseudomonadati > Pseudomonadota > Gammaproteobacteria > Moraxellales > Moraxellaceae > Acinetobacter > Acinetobacter sp. S-1. The sequence continues at coordinate 3,679,765 of NZ_CM184207.1, read as the reverse complement.
CGGAAGTTGGCATTCAGCTTTAGAGGTAACCGTTCTAAACAGTACAACTCAGGGCTATATACCAGATCGTCAATATAGTTCACAAAGCGATGTTGGGTTAAATCTTCTAAGGCTCGGATAGGTGGGTTTTGGGCCAGATAGTTTTTGCTACCATAAATTTTTAAACAATAATCTGATAATCGCGTAATGATGTAAGGGCCAGACGTAGGACGATCAATTGATACCACAATATCTGCCTCACGGTGTGAAAGCTTAATCATTTTTGGCACTGGAATTAGGTCGATGGTGAGCAGTGGGTATTGAATCGAGAACTCAGCCAATAACCGAGCTAAAAACGCAGTACCAAAACCTTCAGGTGTGCCAATTCGCACACGACCTTGCAAAGGTTGATGTGGTTTTTCAATTTGTAAGAAGGCTTGTTCCATTTGCTCAACTCGAGGAACCAGTGCCATCCCTTCGAGTGTCAGCTCATAACCCGTCGCTTCACGCTTAAACAGCGTTGTACCCAAAGCAAGTTCTAGGGCCTGAATCCGTCTAGCCACTGTACTGTGCTCAACACCAATAATCCGCGCAGCATTGGTCAAAGTTTTAGTCCGAGCTAAAACCAGAAAAAAATGTAGATGATCCCAATCCACTTTCATTTTTGTTGTCATCCTTGTGCATATTTGCACAACAATCGTGCATGAATTTCTGTTGGTGGTCAAAGTTTTCTTTGCTAGTCTCAATTGAAACTGGAATAAAGAAAATACATAGATAAGTATTTTCTAATAATTGAACACAATAAAAATATGGCCTACGGAGAGGTTATGAACACAATCCAAAAAATCGAATTGGAAACCGCTAAATTACTCATTAACGGAAACTTTATCGAATCTGAAACACAGGAATGGCAAGACATTGTTAATCCTGCGACTCAGGAAGTGATTGGTCGCGTACCATTTGCAACGGTTAAAGAAGTTGACGCTGCTATTCAAGCTGCACAAGATGCTTTTGCTTCTTGGCGTCAGACTCCAATTCAGGCACGTATGCGCATCATGCTCAAGCTACAAGACTTGATTCGTGCCAACATGAAAGAAATTGCGCAAGTACTAACTGCTGAACAGGGTAAAACCTTGGCAGACGCTGAAGGCGATATTCAACGTGGTCTAGAAGTGGTTGAACATGCCTGTTCAGTTGGTACTTTGCAAATGGGTGAATATGTTGAAGGTGTAGCGCGTGGTGTAGACACTTATACCTTGCAGCAACCTTTGGGTGTCTGTGCGGGTATTACGCCGTTTAACTTTCCTGCCATGATTCCACTTTGGATGTTCCCAATGGCAATCGTGTGTGGCAATACATTTGTTTTAAAACCATCAGAACAAGATCCGTTATCAACCATGATGCTGGTTGAGCTTGCGATTCAAGCAGGTGTTCCAGCAGGTGTGCTTAACGTTGTACATGGCGGTAAAGAAGTGGTTGACCGTTTGTGTACACATAAAGACATTAAAGCGATTTCATTTGTAGGTTCAACTGCAGTTGGAACACATGTTTATAACCTTGCAGGGCAACATGGTAAACGCGTCCAATCGATGATGGGTGCAAAAAACCATGTTGTGGTCATGCCTGATGCCAATAAAGAACAAACCTTAAATGCTCTAGTCGGCGCAGCGTTTGGTGCAGCAGGGCAACGTTGTATGGCATTGTCGGTTGCAGTGATGGTGGGTGACAGCAAACAATGGATTCAAGAGTTAGTCGAAAAAGCGAAAACCTTAAAAGTAAACGCAGGCCATGAGCCAAATACTGATATTGGCCCTGTCATTTCAAAACGTGCTAAAGCGCGAGTGCTAGACTTAATTAATAGCGGTGTTGAGCAAGGTGCAGAGTTGCTACTCGATGGTCGTGATGTTCAAGTACAAGGCTATGAAGCGGGTAACTTTGTCGGCGCGACGATTTTTAGTGGCGTAAATACCGACATGCGTATTTATAAAGAAGAAATCTTTGGTCCAGTTCTTTCAATTATTTGTGTAGACACACTTGATGAAGCGATTGCGCTTATCAACGCCAACCCATTTGGTAACGGTGTAGGTCTATTTACACAAAGCGGTGCGATTGCACGTACTTTCCAAAACTTAATTGATATTGGTCAAGTTGGTATCAATATTCCAATTCCTGTGCCAGTGCCTTTCTTTAGTTTTACGGGTTCAAGAGGTTCAAAACTGGGTGATTTGGGGCCGTACGGCAAACAAGCTGTGCAGTTCTACACTCAAACTAAAACCATTACCAGTCGTTGGTTTGAAGATAGCCATGAAGTTGGCGGTGTAAATACAACCATTAGTTTACGTTAAGGGGATCACGGATGAATATCGCCTTTATCGGTCTAGGCAATATGGGCGGCAGAATGGCTCATAACCTACTGAAAGCCGGAATCAAAGTTTATGGATATGACCTCAGTGAAGTTGCTATTCAGCACTTCGCCGAGGCAGGTGGTGTGGTCTACGACAGCCCGCAGGCAGCAGCAAAACAAGCTGATGTGGTCATTAGCATGCTGCCTGCGGCAAAGCATGTTAAGGAAGTTTACTTAGGTGAAAATGGTGTTTTAGAAGTACTAAAAGCAGGTAGCTTATGCATTGATAGCAGTACCATTGACCCACAAACCGTTAAAGACATTGCCACTGTTGCACATAGCAAAAATATTAAAATCTGCGATGCACCCGTCTCTGGTGGAACCATTGGTGCTCAAGCAGGAACCTTAACCTTTATGGTGGGTGCCGATGATCAAACCTTTAACGAAGTAAAACCTGTACTTAGCCACATGGGCAAAAACATAGTTCATTGTGGTGATGTTGGAGCAGGCCAAATTGCCAAAATCTGCAATAACCTGATTTTGGGTATTTCAATGGCAGCGGTGGCCGAAGGTATGGCACTTGGTGTGAAACTCGGCATCGACCCACAAGCATTGGCCGGCGTCATTAACACCTCAAGCGGTCGTTGCTGGAGCTCAGATGTGTGTAACCCATGGCCGCATATTAATGAAAATGCCCCAGCATCTCGAGGCTATCAAGACGGCTTTGCAACTCAGCTGATGCTAAAAGATTTGGGTCTTGCAGTAGAAGCGGCAGGCCAGGTCAAACAACCAGTTGTATTAGGTGGCATGGTGCAACAGCTGTATCAGCAAATGTGCATGCGCGGTAATGCCAATCTCGATTTTTCGAGCATTATTCAGCAATACCTGCCACAAGAGGCATAACGGTAAAGCCAAAGGATGGCTTTAAACACATTAAACCCTGTCGTGAATAACAACAAATCCGGACTGAGGGAAAAGATATGATGGATTATCAAAATGCTGCACAGACTTTCGATTTGGAAAGCACTGCAAAACAGATGTTATCAGGTTCATTTGATGCCTTAAATGCTTGTTATGAATGCTGTGATCGACACGCAGATGGCGACAAAATTGCACTGTATTGGCAAGGAAAAGATGGACGAAAAGAGCAATATACCTTCCGTGAATTAAAAGAATGGTCGAGTCAGTTTGCTAACTTTTTAAAATCACAAGGTGTGAAAGCGGGAGACCGTATTTCAGGCTTATTGCCAAGAACACCTGAACTGATCGTGACCATTTTGGCAGCTTGGCGAATTGGTGCGGTGTACCAACCCCTATTTACTGCCTTTGGTCCCAAAGCGATTGAGCACCGTATTCAACTTGCTCAAAGTAAGCTGGTGGTGACCGATATGGGCAACCGTAGCAAGCTCGACGAAATTGAAAAGTGCCCTGCAATTATGACAGTGGCCGACGCACAAGGTACTCCGCTTAAAGCAGGTGATTTTAATTTCTGGAATGAAGTGAAGCAGCAGTCCGATCAATGTGATCTGGTGATGCGTAGCATCCAAGATCCTTTCTTGCTTATGTTTACTTCAGGCACTACAGGACCAGCGAAACCATTGGAAGTGCCACTAAAAGCATTGATTGCTTTTGGTCGATATATGCAAGATGCCATTGGTTTAACCGAAGAGGATTCATTCTGGAATATTGCCGATCCGGGTTGGGCGTATGGTCTGTACTATGCGATTACTGGACCGTTATTTTTAGGCCATGCCACTTTGTTCTATGAAGGTGGTTTTAGTACCGATAGCCTATGCCAAATTGTGAAAGATTATAAAGTTAACAACTTGGCAGGTGCACCAACCGCTTACCGCATGATGATGGCAGCTGATCCGGCACAAATGGCGCCGTTAAAAGGACAATTCCGTGTGGTGAGTAGTGCAGGAGAGCCGCTGAATCCAGAAGTGATTCGCTGGTTTAAACAAGTCCTTGATGCTCCAATTTATGACCACTACGGGCAAACTGAAGTAGGCATGGTGGTGTGTAATCATCATGGTTTAAAACATGAAATTCATGCTGGTTCAGCAGGTTTTCCAAGTTCGGGCTATCGTGTTGCGATTGTTAATGAACAAGGTGAAGAACTTCCGCCAGACACACCGGGAATTTTAGCAGTCGACATTAGCCAGTCTCCAATGATGTGGTTTGGTGGCTATAAAGAAAGTCGTAAATCACCTTTCATCGGTCATTACTACTTAACGGGTGATACTGCCGAACTCCATGCCGATGGCAGTATGAGCTTTGTCGGCCGTAGCGATGATGTGATCACCACATCGGGTTATCGTATTGGACCTTTCGATGTAGAAAGCGCACTACTTGAACACGACGCTGTGATTGAAGCCGCAGTAATAGGCGTGCCTGATCCGGATCGCACTGAAGTGGTTAAGGCTTTTGTAATTTTAGCTGCGGGCGTACAACCTTCAGATGCGCTTGCTGAAGAACTCAGCCAGTTTGTTAAAAGACGACTTTCTGCTCATGCTTACCCACGTTTAGTTGAATTTGTGAGTGAATTACCTAAAACTCCAAGTGGCAAAATTCAGCGCTTTTTATTGCGTAATCAAGAAATTGCTAAACAACAAGCTAAAGCAGGGTAAAGGAAATAATAATGCAATTTACCGAAGAACAATTACTCATTCGTGATATGGCGAAAAGTTTCGCCCAAGAACAAATTAAGCCTAATGCCAGTGATTGGGACCGAGACGGAACTTTCCCAAAAGAAACTCTGACTCAAATGGGGCAACTCGGTTTTATGGGTATGCTTGTTTCAGAGCAATGGGGCGGTTCAGACACGGGTAACTTGGCATATGTACTGGCGCTTGAAGAAGTTGCGGCAGCAGATGGCGCAACCTCAACCATCATGAGTGTACATAACTCGGTTGGCTGTGTGCCTATTTTAAAGTTTGGTACTGACGAGCAAAAAGAGCGCTTTTTAAAACCTTTAGCACAAGGTGAAATGATCGGCGCTTTCGCCTTAACTGAACCACATACTGGCTCAGATGCGGGAGCCATTAAAACCCGAGCAGTGAAAGATGGTGACGATTACATCTTAAATGGTGCCAAGCAGTTTATTACCTCTGGTGATAATGCTGGTGTCATTATTGTGTTTGCCGTGACCGATCCGAGCGCGGGCAAAAAAGGTATTAGTGCCTTTTTAGTCCCACGCGAAACACCGGGCTATGAAGTGATTCGTGTTGAAGAAAAACTCGGTCTGCATGCTTCAGATACGTGTCAGATTGCACTAACCGATGTGCGCATTCATAAAAGCCTCATGCTTGGCAAAGAAGGTGAGGGTTTGAAAATCGCCCTTGCCAATTTAGAAGGTGGACGTATTGGTATTGCTGCACAAGCAGTCGGTCTAGCACGTGCGGCGCTCGAAGAAGCGACTCGCTATGCCAAAGAGCGTATTACTTTTGGAAAACCAATTTTTGAGCATCAAACCATCGCTTTTCGCCTTGCCAGTATGGCAACTGAAATTGAAGCAGCGAGACAACTGGTTCACTACGCTGCGCGTTTAAAAGAAGCAGGTCAACCGTGTCTCAACGAAGCTTCAATGGCCAAGTTATTTGCTTCAGAAATGACTGAACGCGTGTGTTCGAGCGCACTACAAGTGTTTGGTGGCTATGGTTACCTCAGAGATTTCCCAATTGAGCGTATTTATCGTGATGCGCGTATTTGTCAAATTTACGAAGGTACGAGTGATATCCAGCGTTTAGTGATTGCACGTAGTCTATAAAATCAGAACAAGGAATAAGTAATGCAGTGGCAAAGTATTTTATTAGAAAAGCGTAATGGGGTTGGACTGATTACATTAAATCGCCCTCAAGCGCTCAATGCCTTAAACAGTGAATTAATTAGTGAAATTAATCAGGCATTAGATCAGCTCGAAAAAGATCGTGAAATTGGCTGCATCGTATTGGCAGGCTCAGAAAAAGCTTTTGCCGCAGGAGCTGACATTAAAGAAATGGCTGATTTGGCATTTCCTGATATTTATTTAGATGACTTTTTTCATCTTGCAGACCGTATTGCACAGCGCCGTAAACCTCTAATTGCAGCGGTGAGTGGCTATGCATTGGGTGGTGGCTGTGAGTTGGCGCTGATGTGTGACTTTATTTATTGTGCTGATAACGCCAAGTTTGGTTTACCCGAAGTCACTTTAGGTGTAATTCCGGGTATTGGTGGCACACAACGCTTAACTCATGCGATTGGTAAAGCCAAAGCAATGGAAATGTGCCTTACCGCTCGTCAAATGGGCGCTGTAGAAGCAGAACAAAGTGGTTTAGTCGCACGTGTATTTAGTAAAGAAGAATTACTTGAACAAACCTTGCAAGCCGCTGAAAAAATCGCAGCACGATCTTTAACTGCAAATATAATGCTTAAAGAAACCATTAACCGCGCTTTTGAGGTGAATCTGACTGAAGGCTTACGTTTTGAAAGACGCATGTTTCATTCAATATTTGCAACATTTGACCAAAAAGAAGGAATGCAGGCATTCGTTGAAAAACGAAAGGCAAATTTTAAAAATCAATAAGAGATCAATAAAATGAATACAGAAAATCACTTAATGATTGAGCAACAAGGTAAGTTGGGCATGATTACCTTAGACCGTGTGACTCATCTCAATGCATTGTCGCTAGATATGATTAAAAGTATTGGTGCCCAATTGGAACTGTGGCGAAATGATGCGGCTGTTCAGGCAGTATTAATTAAGTCAAATAGCCCAAAAGCCTTCTGTGCAGGTGGAGATATCCGCTATCTCTATGACAGTTATAAAAATGGTACAGCCGATTACAAAGGCTACTTTAGTGCCGAATATAAAATGCTAAATATACTGCGTGAATATGAAAAGCCAATCATTGTTGTGCTCGATGGCTATGTATTAGGTGGCGGTTTTGGCTTGGCTCAGGCTTGTCACATTGTGGTGAGCAGCGAAAAGTCCAGATTTGCTATGCCTGAAACAGCGATTGGCTTTTTCCCAGACGTTGGTGCAACTCATTTCCTGTCTCGCCTTGATGATATTGGTGTTTATATGGCAATTACGGGTGAGCAGATCAGCAGTAGCGATGCGCTTTACCTCGATTTAATTGACTACCATGTGCCAAGCGAGCAGTTACAAGCGTTGCAAGATGCTCTCGTTGAAGCGCCAACTTTAAGCAAAGAGGGAATTGAACGCATCATTACCCGATTTATTACTCGTCCTGCTGAAAGTGAACTCAAACAGTTGGCAGAAGGTATTCGTAAACACTTCGGATATCAGCATTTAGATGAAATCGAACAAAGTCTTGAAAATGAACAAGATGAAAGCTTAAAAACTTGGGCAAGTAAGATGCTTAGTATTTTGCAACAGCGCTCATTTATTGCCAAACAAACCAGTTTGAAACTGCAACATTTAGGCCGTGGGCTTTCTTTACCACAGTGTATGCAGCTTGAACGTGATTTACAGGATATTTGGTTTGAGCATGGTGACTTTATTGAAGGTGTCCGCGCTCTCATTGTCGATAAAGACAAACAACCACAGTGGCAAGAACGTAATTCGAAATTTGAGCCAATTTTAGAAAAATTGAGCTAAACCGAATTACAAAAATATAAAAAGCTTAAGGAGATAAAGCGAGACCTGAAAATGCTTATGGTCAGGGCTGGTCATAAGCATAAAAAAGATAAAACAAGAAAATCTAAAAAGGATATTACGATGCAATCAATACATGGAAACGGTTCAAATACTAAAAAGTCGTCACATCGATTAGCAGGCATCTCTAGCATGGTCGGCACCACCATTGAGTGGTATGACTTTTTTATTTACGGTGCGGCAGCAGCGCTCATTTTTAATAAATTATTTTTCCCTAACTTAGATCCACTTACGGGTGTGCTTGCTGCATTTGCAACCTATGCAGTTGGGTTTATTGGAAGACCATTAGGCGGCTTAGTCTTTGGTCACTTTGGTGACAAGATTGGCCGTAAATCGATGTTGCTACTAACCTTGATGCTCATGGGGATCCCAACCGTACTGATTGGCTTATTACCGACTTATGAATCAATTGGATATTGGGCTGCGATTGGTTTGGTTGTCTTGCGATTCATTCAAGGTATGGCAATGGGCGGGGAATGGGGCGGTGCTGTACTGATGGCCGTTGAACATGCTCCCGAAGGTGGTAAAGGGTTTTGGGGAAGCTTGCCTCAAGCTAGTACAGGTGGTGGCTTAATGCTAGCCTCAATCGCGTTGGGTCTGGTGTCGTTATTACCTGAAGAAGCACTGTTTAGCTGGGGTTGGCGTTTACCATTTCTTGCTAGCATTATTTTACTGGTAGTGGGTTGGTATATTCGAGTAAAAGTGCCTGAGTCACCAGATTTCGAAAAAGTAAAACAACAGTCTGAAGAAGTCAAAGTTCCTGCTTTAAAGGTTTTTAAAAACCATCCAAAGCAACTTATTACCATTATTTTAGCTCGTGCTGCCGAAAATGCATGGTTCTATATTGCTTCAACATTTACTTTGGCTTATACCACCGCACAACTTGGTATTCCACGCCAAGACATTTTATTTGCCACCATTTGCGGCGCAGCCGTCATTTTATTTATGACGCCGTTATGTGGACATTTGTCGGATAAAGTCGGCCAACGCAATATGTTTATGTTTGGCCTATGCATACTGGCGCTTTACTGCTATCCATTTTTTACCATGCTCAATACAAAAGATCCGGTATTAGTGTGGACAGCAATTGTTTTGGCAATTGGCGTTGTGTTCCCAATTATGTATGCGCCGCAAGCTCAGCTTTTTGCATGTCAATTTCCAGCGGAAATTCGTTATAGCGGAATTTCAATTTCGGTGCAGTTGGCTGGCGTATTAGGTGGTGGTTTAGCACCAATGATTGCTACTAAATTATTGAGCGTCGGGCAGGGTAATCCATATTTAATTATGCTTTATATTGGAAGTATGGCTGTGGTTGCAATTATATCGACGACATTTATGCCACGCGATTGGAGTCCTAAAACTGATGAAGCTTATTATAAAAAGTCGAATTTAAATTTAAAAACCAAGATTGATTGATAGTCCTTAAGATTCTTGGTCATATTGCTACGTGACTATATAAAAATTGGGACTCATGCAGAAAATATGTAGGAGTCCCAAATAAGCAATTAAACATCAATCAGGCATGCAAACATCGCATATCCATCAATAACCATGGGTGGGCCTGCGCGATGGGCTCGAAAACCCGCAGCACGTAATAAACGTTCTACACCAAGAGGAGAGGTCGTAATAAGTTGTTTTGCGCCTTGTTCTCTTGCAAAGTTAATAGCTTCTTGCAGAATGGCAATAGAAACTGGCGATGACACTGCTTGACTCGCTGTGGTAGGTGGATTCGAGAAATCTACAGCTGAAAACCTTGAGAGTTCCCAAATTTCTGGCGAGCAGGGAATAGGCATTCCATTGAGTAATTGGGGAAATATTTCACCCAGTAAATAGGGTTGAGTCGTGGGTAGTAATCTTGCACAGCCAATAATATTGGATTCTCTATCTTGAGCGACGACATAAGCTGTGTCGACTTTATCAAATTGATCTAGTTCTTCATTGTTTGGACAGTTCAACTCCCATCCCAAATGCTCAACAAATACCCTGTAACGGTAACTTTTAAATTTGGTATACAAGCCTTCTGAAAAATTGTTTTGAAATCCAGCAATAATATTCATTACAAGTGCTTCCACTTATTTTTCAAGCGACTTTACTGAACAGCTGGAAAGGCGGTAACTGTAAGAATTTACAGGTTTCTAAGAGATGGTTTGACTTAATTAAGACTGGATTAATGACGTATTGATTTGGGCATAAATAAACGGTTCCCAGAATAAAGTATCTATTTTTTTCTTGAGGAATGTTTCATTAGTATCAAACCCGATATCTATACCAGATATATCAACAATCATGATATTGCTTCGAGGCAAACCTACTCGTTTTACGGTAGTGATGCCATTGTACTCAATAAATTCCCAATCCCATCCGGTACTTAAAGCTGGAGTTTTTAACGTTGCCCATTCGGTAAAACCATAATAGAGAATTTTAGAATCTTCAATTTGTGTTGATTCAACAATAGAGATGATGTGTTGGAGAGGATAACTCATGAGTTGGTTTTCGTTCATTCGAATAAAACCATCTGTTGAGATAGAGAAATGAGGGAGTATGCTAACCATGCTACCTGCTTAAGTACCCTAAATTAAGATTTAGTGAATAAATAACATAAATTTTTGCCAATAAAATACTGTTATATTTAACAGGTTAACTATAATTTGATGGTGCACCTTTAAGCTATTCTTATCAGAGATGTTTTTGGATAAAAACTCTTTTTTTAAAGGGACTAGCTCGATAGAATCTATTAGATAGTCAATAATTTTAATACTAAAATAATAATTACAAGTATGGGGAGTTTTGCTGTAATTGTTTGGTTTTTAAAATATTATAATTATTTTTAGTTTTTTTATATAAAAAACAGGGGAATTGGAGGTATTGAATAATTGAAAGGCAATATTATTTAATTAAATTAATAAAAACATGCTCTCAAGATTAAGTGATCGAGTTCTCTATAAATTAAAAAAATATATATTTTGGAATAAAATGCATCCTGTAAATTTTAATTTTTAAAGCATAATCTGCGCATGAAATATAACAACCTTGAAAGCGTTCAGATATATAGTTTATCTGAATAATTTGCAATCATTCCGGGCTTAAAAGTGTTGTTAATTGGATAATGAATTCAAAATCTGTAATTGAGGGCTCTAATAGAAGAGCAGGTGCCGAAAATATATTTAGTAACCTAAGAGTGTTTTAGATTATTGATGATCTTTATTGAAATTACAGTAAAAGATTAGGCTTACACTTCAATTTGATTACTTTGGATTCACAATATGCAACCGAACAAAAAATAGTTTGTGAATGGAGTCTAATGAGAGCAAATGGAAAGTTGGCAAGAGGATTTATTATCAGCATTTTTGGTGGTAAAAAATGAATACCAGTTGTTTGAGATCGTTAAATCTACAGCATTAAAGCTCGGATTTGACTATTGCGCTTATGGTATGCAATCACCCTTATCTATTGCTGAACCAAAAACGATTATGTTGAATAATTATCCAGAAGCATGGCAGAAACGTTATGTGGAACGGCAATATGTGAAGATAGATCCGACAGTGCAGCATTGTATGGTATCACTTCAACCTCTTGTTTGGTCGAGTCAATCTGCAAAGACACAGGCCGAAAAAGATTTTTGGGAGGAAGCGCGTTCTTATGGTTTAAATGTCGGTTGGGCTCAGTCAAGCCGTGATTTTATTGGGACCAGAGGAATGCTAACACTCGCAAGATCCAATGACCAATTGTCGGAAAAAGAGCAAAAGGCACAATATACAAATATGTATTGGTTGTCTCAAACAGTACATTCTAGCATTGCTAAAGTTGTAAATGAGGTGGAATTCGCTCAGTTTAATCTTTATTTAACGAACCGAGAAAAAGAGGCACTGCGTTGGACTGCTGAGGGTAAAACGTCTGCAGAAATTGCCCAGATTCTAGGGGTGACTGAAAGAACAGTAAATTTTCACCTCGGAAATTCAATGCAGAAGTTAAATGTGAATAATAAAATTTCAGCAGCTATCCGAGCTGTGATGTTAGGACTTTTATAAAGTATACCTATAAATAATACATCTGAATAAAGTAAATGCTTGTAATATTTATATTTTAAATCAATCATTGCTATAGTTTATTATAAAAGCTATTTATCTGAGTTTTATTTTAAAATTAAACCAACTGGAAAAATTTAATTTCATATTATTTTAGTATTCATGATCTTATGCGAAAGTCAAAATTAATTATATTGATTTATAAAAGTATATATTGGTTGTGAGAAATTATAATGTTGAAATATGATTTATTTTTAAATGAATAATATGGGTGGATTGTTAAACTATACTTAAATAGCTTATTGCTATAAGAAATTAAATCTCAAAAATCAAAAACTAAAATATCAATAAAAGAGTTATACGAGCTAAGAATTCGCTTATGGATTGAAAGCTTTTATATACTTGTTTAATACTAAAAAAGTAAAGATAAAAATGAATTTAACTTTTAATCTAATTGCAAAAATAAAAAATAGAAATGAGTAAGACAATTTATAAAAGGTGTCCAGTTTCTCGATTTTTATAAATATAGACCAACCTGTAAGCACTTACAGGTGTAATAAATGGCACCCACACATAAAATATAATGTGAATTTATATTTTAAACAAAAAGTATATTCATTTTTATTAAAAGCCCCGACGAGAAATGTAATTTCTAAATTAGCGAATTTTAAGGGTGAATTATAATTAATCGGAGTAAGTTATGGCTGTAATGGATACGGATAATATCATTGCAACATTGGAATCCCACGCAAATTTAAATGGAAGTAAGGTTGCTTTCGAGTATTTAGGGCGTCAATCGGGTGGTATTCAGTCTCTTACGTATAAAGATTTGAACGCACGAGTTCAGCATCAAGCTCAGGTATTAATGAATCTTGTAGACAGTGGTGATCGCGCTGTGTTGCTGTTTGAGCCTGGGTTGGACTTTATCGTATCGTTCTTTGCCTGTCTAAAAGCTAAAATTATCGCGGTACCAGTCAGCCTACCTTTTAATCGTAATGGTTTTTCTAATATTTTGAATATTATGAATGACTGTGAGCCAAAAATAGTACTCACCACCAAAAAGATTCTTGAGCTATCAGGTCTGATCACACTAAAAGCTCAAAATGAAAGCTTAATATTACATGCCGTTGATGCTGAGCTACAGCGTGATTTGGTACAAAAAGATTTCCCGCTCATTACAGAAGAAGATATCTGCTTCCTGCAATACACTTCGGGATCAACAGGTTGGCCTAAAGGGGTAATTGTTACCCATAAGAATATTATGGCAAATGAAGTCATGATTGCTGAAGCTTTTGGCACGCAACCTGAAGATATTGGCCTTACATGGCTACCTGTTTATCACGATATGGGGTTGATTGGCTCAGTTTTGCAAACTGTGTATGTGGGCCTGACTTGCTATGTCATGTCACCGCTGGACTTCATTCGTAAGCCTCTAAAATGGTTGCAATTTATCAGTGAAAAAGGTGTAACAATTACTGGTGGACCAAACTTTGCTTATGAATTATGTCTGCACCGCATCTCTGATAAGCAGGCTGCATCGCTTGATCTGAGTCGTTTACGGGTGCTGTTTAATGGCGCTGAGCCGATTAAGGCTCACGTCATGCAACGCTTCATGGAAAAGTTCAATACCCAGTCGGAACTGAAACTAGATACTTTCTTGCCATGCTATGGACTGGCAGAAGTTACGCTTTTAGTTAGTGGTGTGACTGGTCCTCTCAATGCAATTTCAATCGATCGTGACAAGTTAAATGCCAATCTGATACAGGCCAGTCAAGATCAGACCGCCGTGCAAGTGGTGAGCTGTGGCAAGATCTCGGCACATATTGATTGCCGTATTGTCAATCCGCATACCCGTAAAGAAGTAGCGGCTCATGAAGTTGGTGAAATCTGGCTAGCAGGTGAGAGCGTTACAGCAGGTTACTGGCAGAAGCCAGAGGTCAATCAGGAAACTTTTGCGGCGACTATCATTGATGACGAGGGTCAGCCGAGTCAAGTGCACTACTTGAGAACGGGTGATATGGGCTTTGTCAAAGACGGAGACCTATATGTAACTGGCCGCCTTAAGGATGTGATTATCATCCGTGGCAAGAACTATTACCCGCAAGATATCGAGTGCTCTGTTGAAATGGCGCATCCTGCTGTTCGTAAAGGTTGTGTTGCAGCAGTGAATGTTGCTGATTCTGAGGGTGTTACGGTTGTACTTGAGATCAAGAAGAAATCACTAGACAAGACTCTCAATTTTGAAGCCATTAGAACTCAGGTCAAGGAACAAGTGACAGCTGATATTGGCTTACCTGTAGAAGGCGTCTATTTACTACATCAAGGCCGAATTAACAAAACTACTAGCGGCAAAATTAGAAGAAGAAAAATTAAAGAGCAGATCGAACGCGGTCAATTGGTCTGTTTAACCCATCCAAACCGTAGAACGGTGATTGCTCGAAACTATGTCAAAAACGGCTTAGAAGTCATCCGTGATCGTGAGCAGCGGGGGCAGCTGATTCGTTATAGCTCCAATCTTCTCAACTCAATGATCAAGGAACGTGAAGTACGCACGCTGATTTTTAATCGTCTGAAAAGTGCTTTGTTTTAACCCTTACCCTTTAATCATTTGAGTGAAAATCCATGTCACTGACATCCAATTTGCGGCAGTTTCAGTCTGCTGCTCGTCTGGAGCAAATTTTAGGCTCCGTACATGATAACAACAACGATTTTTCTTGGTCCGCTGCCATCGAGCGTGATGAGAAGGAGCAATATCCTCAGCGTGCTGTTGATTTTCTGAATGCGGTGGGTATGAACCGTTTCTACGTACCTTCAGAGCTCGGAGGTCGTATGGAAATTGGTGAAGAGTTGCTATATCTGCATCGTGTGTTGGCACGACGTGATCTAACCATTAATTCGACCTATAGCACGAATGCTTGGTCTGTGATCGTATGGATCGGCGGTAATGCGAATCAATGCCAAAATATTGCTAGTCGAATTTTAAGTGGTGCTGCTCCAGCACTGGCTTATAGCGAGAAAGCGCATGGTGCTGACTTATTATCTAGTGAAGTGACAGCTCAGTCTGCCGAGAGTAAATACATCTTAAATGGCGAAAAATGGTCAATCAACCGCGCCACTTTAGGAGACTCTTTAAGCCTGATCGCTAAAACATCCAATGATCGTGGACCACGTAGTTTGAGCGCATTCTGGCTTGATAAGCGTCATATGGCTTCTAAAGGAACCTATAGTCTGAACCGCCTGCCAACAGTGGGTATGCGTGGTTTAGATATTAGTGGTATTGGCTTTAACAACGCTGAAATTCACAAAGATGCTTTGATCGGTGAAGAGGGCCAAGGGTTGGAACTTGGACTCAAAACCCTACAGGTAACGCGTGCATATTGCAGTAGTTTCTCGCTGGGGGCTGGCGATACGATGCTACGCATCGCGACTGAGTTTGCCATTGAACGTGAGTTATATAACAAAAAAGTAATCAGTATTCCGTTGGTACGTGAGCAGCTCGCTACAGCCTATGCCTACCTTTTAGCAGCGGAGGTGTTATCACTCGTTGGCGCGCGCGGATTACACGTTTGTATTAATCAGTTTAGTACATGGTCGCCAATCGTCAAGGTACTGGTGCCTGAGTATGTAGAGTCACTTGCCAAGATCACTTCTTCAGTGCTTGGGTCACGTTTCTTCTTAAGAAATGCATATGCAGATGGAATGTACCAGAAAGCATTCAGAGACCATCTGATTGTTAGTGTGTTTGACGGAAGTAGCACCGTTTGTCTAGACAGTCTGAGTTTTCAGCTCAAATCAGCCAATAAAGGTCGTAGCAAAAAAGCCGACCATCTCAACCAAGCCGAAGCCAAAGCACGTTATCGCCAGTTGTATGACTTACAAGTGGAGACAGACGCTATTGATTTCCGTGGGCTTGAGATTTTCAACCGAGATGGCGATTTGGTGATGGAGTCGCTGGGGACAATCATTGAAATGCTCAACGATGCCGAAGCCACAGTAGGGTTGTCTACTGAAATGCTATCTACGCTACGTGAGCATGCAGACCGGCTTCTGGTTGAACAGCGTTCATTGGATCAAAAAATTCAGAATTACTTTTCAAACTCTGAGGAAAGCAAAGAGTTTGAAACTTTGCGTTTTAGTCTCGCTCGAGGCTACGCAGAACTGTTTGCCCGAATTGCTGTGCTGAGTTTCTGGGTTTTTAACCGTCATGGCTTAAGGACTGCTTTAAAGGATGGAGCATGGTTGATCATTTTCCTAAATGCTGCGGAAGGGCAGACATCTCCCCCTATTACGTCATTACGTGAAAGCACATTAGCAGATTTGCTAGACCGAATTTCAACCAACCACATGTTATCTGTTATCGATTTCGCATTGGCACCGCGTGATGCCAAACCAGTTAAAGAGGAGATTACCCCATGAATAAGGATAAAGTTTACTGGAGCGCGATCATTCGTACGCTAGTAGCTAAAGAGATGCGTGTAGAGCCTGAGACGATTGATCCAGAGCAAAAATTTACCAGTTATGGTCTTGATTCGATCGTTGCTTTGTCTGTGTCTGGGGACCTAGAAGATCTGACAAAACTGGAACTTGAGCCGACACTGCTATGGGATTATCCAACAATCAATGCATTGGCTGAATATCTGGTTTCTGAGTTGCAACAGGGAGTTGCTTCATGAATAACATTGCGAGCCTAGAACCAAAAATTCTGTCGCGTCATGCGATTTCTGCAGAACAGCTTGGTATTTGGTATATCCAGCGTCTTGAGCCAACTTGCAGTGCCTACAATATGGTGGTGGCTTTTGATGTGAAGGTCAACCAGCCATTAGGCAACAAGCCGATGGAGATTTTGGAAGCAGTGTTACATGATTATCCGTTACTACGTGTAAGCATGCCTGCCAATGATCAGGGTATCGAGCAAATCATATGGGATCGTGTATATCCTAATATCATTCTCTCTGATGCTCGTCATGTTGAAGCTTCTGATTTTACGAAATTAGTCGAACAGGATACCAAGCAACCATTTGACCTAGCTCAGCCACCGTTGTGGCGTATCCATTGTTATGAGCGTGGTCAGAATCACTATGTGATTGCAGTTGTGATTCATCATGCCTTAATGGATTTCTGGTCGATTGGTCTATTGCTGCGTGATGTCTGCAAGCGTTTTGGACTGGTAACAGACTCAAATCTAGTGAACGGAATCGAGTTCGCTCAATATGCAGATAAGCAGAAGAGCAACGTGATCGGTGATGCTGATGAAAGCTTACTGTTTTGGAAAAATGCGTTAAAGCATGCTTCACATGTGCATAGCATTCCACTTGATTATCCACGTCCAGCTGTGCAACAACATAAAGGTAGCTCGGTAATTTTCCGTGTACCTGAGTCAGTATCGTCTGGTCTTGTAAACTTAGCGAAAGATTATGAAATTACCTTGTTCGGTCTTGTATTATCGGGCTTCTATATCCTGCTAAACAAACTATCGAATGAAAATAATCTAGTCGTTGCCACAGCAGTAGCAGGTCGACTTGAACGCTCTTTGCGCAATGCACTAGGACAGTTTGTCAATACAATTGCTCTTAACATAGACATCGATGCTGATCAGACTTTACGTCAATTTACACAGCAGGTGCAGGAACAATTAAAACAGAGTCTTAAACATCAAAAAGTTGCTTTTTCCAGAGTGGTTGAAGCTGTTTCACCAAAGCGTGATGGCAGTATAAACCCATTGGCTCAAGTTGGAATGTTTTGGGAGCGTCTAGGTGGTTTGGATGAGTTTAAAGAATTACTCTTACCAATCCAGAATCCAGCTACTTTAGTCGGTCAAGATCTTACGCTAGGAAGCTTTCCGGTTCGCCAACAAGAAGGCCAACTAGATATTATGCTAGAAATGGGCGGTGAATATCAGGGTGAACTGGTTGGTGTACTGAAATACAACTCTGAAATATTTTCTGCGGAGTCTGCCGAGAATATGGTGCAACTACTGCAAGTTGTATTATCGGAAATGGTGGCTCATCCTGAACGTAAGATCGTTGAGTTAGATATCGCACCTGATTATGCGAATGGCATTCAGCTAGGCTATCTACGTGGTCAGGTGACCGACTATCCTCGACATGATCTACTGGGAATGATTCTAAAGCAGATCGATGAGCGTGGTCACAATCATGCTATGACTTCTAGAGATCATGCTGTCAGCTATCATGAGTTAGGCCAGCATATTGCTGGGATTGCTGAATATTTACGTGCACATGGTATTACCAATGGGGATCGTGTAGGTCTAATGGTAGACCGCACTGTGCTATTGCCCGCGGCAGTCCTCGGAATCTGGGCGGCAGGAGCAGCATATGTACCGTTGGATCCTAGTTTCCCAAGAGAACGTTTGCATAACATCGTAGAAGATGCTGAACCTAAAGTCATTTTGACCCAAACTGACTTGATGGATGCTCTTACAGTCTCTTTACCACGTCTAGATATCAATCAAGCTGGTGTTGTTCCCCTTGAGCAAGTACGTGAGACGCTTGCCTTTGGTGATACCGCTTATGTGATGTACACCTCAGGTTCGACAGGTAAGCCTAAAGGCGTGCGTATTGGGCATCCTTCAATAGCTAATTTCTTGTTGTCTGTGAACGATAGGCTTCACGCAACTGCGGATATGCAGTTATTAGCGATCACTACTTATGCGTTTGATATTTCTGTTGTTGAACTATTGATTCCACTGATGTACGGCGGTGTGGTGCATGTGTGCCCACGTGAGATATCTCTAGATGGTAACCTGCTGGTTGAGTATATGCAGGCGAAGTCGATCAATGTTATGCAGGCAACGCCGTCCTCTTGGAAAATGCTCTTGGACAGTGAGTGGAAAGGTATCCCACATCTAACTGCACTTAGCGGAGGCGAAGCGCTAGATCCTGTACTCGCAGAAAAACTACTGAGCAAAGTCAGCTGCCTTTGGAATGTCTATGGCCCGACCGAGACGACTGTATGGTCCAGTGCAGCCCACATCAACGATGCCAAATATATTGATTTAGGCGAACCAATGGCGAACACCCAGCTTTATGTTCTTGACGAACAGCAGCGATTGGTTCCACGAGGCGTTATGGGAGAGCTCTGGATTGGAGGCGATGGTCTTGCAGTCGATTACTGGCATCGACCTGAGTTGACAGATGCACAATTTAGAACTTTACCATCCCTACCAAATGCTGGTCGACTCTATCGCACCGGAGATAAAGTCTGTCTGCGAATGGATGGGCGTTTGACTCATCATGGACGTCTGGATTTTCAGGTCAAAATCCGTGGATTCCGTATTGAGCTAGGCGAAATCGAGAATGTCCTCAAACAGATCGATGGTATTACAGATGCAGTAGTCTTGGTTAAGACCACAGCCGACAATGATCAGAAGCTGGTGGCTTATGTGACCGGACATGACATTGAAATGGCTGGTCTAAAAAAGACTCTGCAAATCCATCTTCCGGCTTATATGGTGCCAAGTACGTTTATCCGATTGGATGAGTTTCCAATGACGGCTAACAATAAGTTAGATCGTAAAGCATTCCCTGAGCCAGTGTTTGAGCAGAGCAATGATTATGTTGCTCCACGCGATTCGATCGAAATCGAGTTATGTACTACCTTTGAGCAGATTTTGTCAGTCAAGCGAGTTGGTATACATGATGATTTCTTTGAATTAGGTGGGCATTCATTACTGGCTGTGAAACTTGTCAATCATCTCAAGAAGGTATTTGGTACCGAATTATCAGTTGCTTTACTTGCACAGTACTCAACTGTTGAGAGTTTGGGAGAGATCATCCGTGAAAATAAAGAAATCAAACCTTCAATCGTAATTGAACTGCGCCGCGGAACTTATGAACAACCGCTGTGGCTCTTCCATCCGATTGGTGGCAGTACCTTCTGTTATATGGAACTCTCGCGTCATCTCAACCCGAACCGTACTTTACGTGCTATTCAGTCTCCGGGTCTGATTGAAGCAGACGCTGCTGAAGTGGCGATTGAAGAAATGGCGACACTCTATATTGCTGAAATGCAAAAAATGCAGCCTCAAGGGCCTTATTTCCTCGGTGGTTGGTGTTTTGGCGGTGCGATTGCATACGAGATCAGTCGTCAGTTGCGTCAAATGGGGCAGCAGGTCACAGGGATTGTCATGATCGATACACGTGCTCCAATTCCAGAGAATGTGCCTGAAGATGCTGATGATGCCATGCTTTTGTCTTGGTTTGCTCGTGATTTGGCTGTGCCTTATGGCAAAAAGCTGACGATATCAGCGCAATACTTGCGTGAATTGAGTCCAGATCACATGTTTGATCATGTGCTTAAAGAAGCTAAGGCCATCAATGTCATACCTCTGGATGCTAACCCATCAGATTTCCGACTTTACTTTGATACCTATTTGGCGAATGGCGTCGCACTTCAGACCTATTTCCCTGAGCCTGAAGATTTTCCGATCCTCTTGGTTAAAGCCAAAGATGAGTCTGAAGATTTTGGGGAAAGTCTCGGCTGGGATCATTTGATCAAAGATACGCTTACACAAGTGGATCTACCTGGTGACCATTCATCGATTATGTTCGCTGAGAACGTTGCGGCTGTGGCCAAGGCAATTGATCAGATGTATCCAATTCCTGCATAAGAAATACAAGAAGGTAGAACCACTATGGTGACCATAGAACATGCTTTCCTTATACCGGCCGAGATTGATAAGGTTTTTAAATATCTTGCAAACCCGGGCAATGATGCAAGCTGGCAATTGTCATGTAAGCATTCAGAGCTACTAGACACTACTCCGCGTGTGGGCAGCAAGTATGAACTCAATTTGAGCTTTGCTAGTCGTGAGTTGGCCTTTAAAGGTGAAATTACACATCTGGTACCGAACGAATTGTATGCCTTCCAAGTGTTAGAAGGACCGTTTTATTACAAAGGTACTTATCGCTTCAAACCGCATCCAGAAGGTACATGGATTGAGTGGTTGTTTGAGGCAGAGCCGGGCGGCTTTTTTGGTGTATTTCCTAATGCACTGCTAAAAAAAATGGTTCTTGCCCAGTTCAAGAAAGATCTTGCTAATCTTCAGGCGCTGGCTCAGAAGGGCGGAACCTATGAGGCAGTGAGTACGCAAACGCAAGAGATTGAAGAGCCATCGGTAGAGGTCGAAAAAACATCGGAGAAGATTGAAGAACCATCGCCAGAGATCAAAAAACCATTGCAGGAGATCAAAGAATCATCGCAAGAGATCGAAAAACCACTTCAAAAGACTCATCTAGTGATGGAGCAATATGCGCGATGGATTCTCAGACATCGCCGTATTGTACTGACGGTGGTCATGCTTTTGACGATTGCTTTGGCATATCTTGCATCTGGTGTAAAAATTATTATTGATCCAGGCGCACTTGCACCGAATGGGCATCCCTATATCACCTCGACCAAGCTGATCGAAAAAAAATTCGGCTCCAAGTATATGGTCGTGATCGGTATTACACCGAAGCAAGGTGATATTTATCAGCCGCAAGTGTTGGAAAAAGTCAAACGTATTACCGAAGAAGTGGACAACGCCCCCGGCGTTGTTCGATCAACTATGATGAGTTTGGCTGCACGTCAAGCGAAAGGGATCATGGCTAATTCGGAAGGGTTTGATGCCAAAAAATTATTGCCGACCAGTTCTGTAACTCAGGATGATATCGATCAACTGAAAAAAGTGTTGGCAATGAATCCAACTTATATGAATTCAGTGGTGTCTAAAGATCAAAGAACTGCTGCAATTTTGCTTGAGCTTGAGGAAAGTCCAGAGGGCTTCCAGAAGATGATGGCTCCGATCAACAAAATTGTAGAAAGCGAACAATCTAAAGATATGACGCTCAGTGTCGGCGGTAATCCTGTCTATCTAGATAAAGCTGAAGATTACTCTAAGCGTATCAATATCTTGTTTCCGATTGCCGTATTGGTGATTGGTTTATTGCACTTTGAAGCATTCCGCAGCAAGCAAGGTTTTATTCTGCCACTCGTTACAGCTTTGTTGGCTGTGGCATGGGGTATGGGCATGATGGGCCTGTTCAAACAGCCGATGGATATCTTTAACTCGCCTACACCAATTTTGATTCTGGCTATTGCAGCAGGGCATGCCGTGCAGTTGCTCAAACGCTACTATGAAGATTTTGATCGTCTGATTGCTCAAGGGATGGAACCTAAAGCTGCCAATAGCGAAGCTGTGGTGCAGTCTTTAGTTCGTGTTGGTCCAGTTATGGTGCTGGCTGGCGGAATTGCGGCGGCTGGATTCTTCTCTCTGTTGACCTTCAATATTCCGACTATTCGTTCATTCGGTATTTTTACTGGAATCGGGATCATCAGTACGCTGATCATTGAGATGACTTTTATTCCAGCACTACGCTCAATGTTGCCACCGCCTTCGGTTACGAAGGTCAAACGCAAAGGGCTACCGATCTGGGATTGGATTCCAAATCGTATTGGCGATGCCATTTTGTCAGTTCGTCCACGAATGATATTAATGACTGCGATTGCGGGAATTGGTGTCTTTCTTGCGATCGGCACGAGTCGTATTGTGGTAGATAACGATAGTCGGAATTTCTTCTCTCGTGACCTAACGATGCAGCAGGATGACAGGTTCTTGAATCAGTCACTTGGTGGCACAAACAGCCTTTATATTATGGTCGATACGAAGGTCCGTGACGGTATTGAAAACCCAGAGATCCTAAAAGCGATTGATAATACAGAGAAGTTCGCGAATTCAATTCCAGAGGTTGGTAAAACAATCTCTATCGTGGACTATATCAAAAGGATGAATCAGGCAATGAATGCCGATCAGCCACAGGCATTTCAGGTTCCTGCAACCAAAGATGTTGTTGCTCAATATCTGCTGTTGTATTCAATGTCTGGTGAACCGACTGATTTTGAATCCTACATTGATACTACTCAGCGCTATGCCAAGATCACGATTCTTATGAAAACGGGCAGCAACCACCGTATCAAAGAAATCCTTGAGTCGCTAAAAACGTATATGGCGGCTCAATTGGGTGACAAGGCTGTAGTGAGTTTTGGTGGTGACGTGACGCAAACCATTGCTTTGACTGAGACAATGGTTCACGGCAAGCTTATGAATATTCTACAAATTTCATTTGCCGTATTCTTTATTTCAGCACTGGTCTTCCGTTCGATTTCAGCTGGACTGATTGTTCTGACACCACTTTTGTTCTCAATTCTTGCCATCTTTGGTGTGATGGGCTGGCTCGACATTCCGCTTAATATTCCAAATTCCCTTATCTCGGCCATGGCTGTAGGTATTGGTGCGGATTACGCAATTTATTTCCTCTATCGTTTGCGTGAAATCTTGCGCGAAGAAGGTGGAGATATCAAAGATGCTATTCGTAAAACATTAAGTACTGCTGGTAAAGCTTCTCTTTTTGTCGCGACTGCGGTCGCTGGCGGGTATGGCGTATTGTCGTTGTCGCAAGGCTTCCACGTACATCAATGGCTGGCGATGTTTATTGTGATTGCGATGCTATTCAGTGTGTTTGCAACCTTAATTATGGTACCTACAATGATTCTAATATTAAAACCTCGTTTCATCTTTTCCTCAAATAAGAAAAGTATCCCCGTTGCACAAACTGTTGTGACAAGCCTTTTGTTAGGTACTGCGCTCACCTTTTCATTACCTAAAACATCTCATGCAGATGAAGTTCAAGATATTGTTAATCGTAGTGATGATGCCTCTAAATTCCTGACCTCAAGTGCTAGTGCCAAATTTATTTTGACTTCTAAAAATGGTGAGCAACGTGTGCGCTTGACTAAAAATATGACCAAGCTTGCTGGAAATACTCAGAACAATATGCGTTTGACCGAGTTCATCTCGCCTGCAGATGTACAGGGAACCACGACGCTATTGATTGAGAACTCAAAAGGCAGTGATAGCATGTTTGTCTATTTGCCTGCATTGAAAAAAGTACGCCGTCTTTCATCAGCGAATAAGGGTGATGCTTTTATTGGTACGGACTTTAGTTATGGTGATGTACTTGGCTATAAGTTAAGTGACTGGAAGTACACCAAACTTGCAGATGGCAAATTTAATGGCAAAGATTGCTATATGATCGAAGCAACGCCAATCAATAATACGGTGAAGAGTGACTTTGGTTATAGCAAACGTCGCATGTGCATTCTCAAAGACAACTTTGTTACAGCAACCATCGATATATGGGACACAGCAGGCAAACCGTTAAAGCATATTGAGTTCACGGATATCCGTCCTTACGGCAAAGTAAAACCAAGATGGCAAGCCATGAAATCTATGGCGAAGAATCTGCAAACTCAGCATATGACACAAGTGATCGTCAATGATTTTGTCGCAGAAAAAACCTTATCGGATAAGCTTTTCTCACCTCAGAGTCTTGAAAAATGACGCAA
This sequence comes from Acinetobacter sp. S-1, assembly GCF_059579785.1. Lineage (NCBI taxonomy): Bacteria > Pseudomonadati > Pseudomonadota > Gammaproteobacteria > Moraxellales > Moraxellaceae > Acinetobacter > Acinetobacter sp. S-1. Next base: position 3,655,353 of record NZ_CM184207.1, on the reverse strand, counting down.
GGTGCCTATTGGGTATTTGCATGCTGCAGTAGCTTTATGCTACTGCAGCATGCTTATGCAGATGACAGCGAAATGAGTTTTGTGAGCCAGAACTCAGCCAGACTCGATGTCTGGTCATCAGATCGTGATTTAAGTTCGTTAAAAAACATTGGGCAAGCAAGTTTCTGGTCCAATGGTACGCTCAAGTTTAACCCTGAGTTTAAGATCCATTACGACATAAATATTGGAGACGAAACGGACCATACTGTAAACCCAGATCAGGTGAGTAAGGTGAATCGCAACTTACGTGAGTTGTACGCCTCTTACAACTGGGATCAGACGTTCTATCTTGATGTTGGCCGCCAGATTGTCGTCTGGGGGAGAGCTGATGGGATTAATCCAACAGATAATCTATCACCCCGTGATTATACGCGCCTAGTACCAGATGAGACAGATCAACGTCTTGGAAATGATGCACTCAAATTGACGTATATACCTGAATCTGGAACCAATAAATGGACAGCGTTGTGGTATCCGCGTAGTCGTTCAGATGTAATTCCATTGCGTCAGATTGCTGGTGTTCAATATGACATAGACCGTAAGAGCCGACCTGCATTTACAATGCGCTGGGATTATTCTGTAGATGGTCTAGATGTGGGTGCATCGTATTTCTCAGGTTTGGACCACATGCCCGATCTGTCAATTATTTCTGCATCTCCAACAGGGGAGGCAACATTGCAGCTGAAAAATAATTCTATGTCCGTCTATGGATTTGATTTCAGTTATAACCATAACGATATCGTATGGCGCGGTGAAGCTGCCTATACAAAAACTGACTCGAATGGTAGTGAAGATCTTACGCACAAAAAAAATAATCTGACCGTGGTCATGGGTCCAGAATTAGCATTGAAGAATTCCACCGTGAGTTTAGTAGGTGTCTATAAACATACGGAGGACTTAAGATCTGCCGATAGTCTAACAAATCCATTATTGAGAGAAGTTTACCGTTATCAGCAAACCATCAGTAACCAATATGAGCGTGATCAATATGGAGCTATGCTGCGCTATGCACTTAACCTCCTGAATGACAATCTAAAGTTAGAAGTAACAGGTTTCTATTTTGCACCAGAGCCCAATGAGATGCTGAGAGTTCGTATTAATTACAACCTTAATGATCACTGGCAATTGAATGCAGGTGGTGATCGGTTCTGGGGCAGAAATGATACGGTGTTAGGACAATTTAGAGATAACAGTCTGGTGTATGCCCAGGTTCGATATAACTTTTAAGATAATTCGCTCCAAAACAATGCTGGAGTTTGCAGTCCCTAATTAAGGTGATTTATGAATAATTTAAATAATGCAAAAAAAGATAATTTTTCACGGAAGACCATATTAGTAACAGGTGCAGCAGGTTTTATTGGCAGCAGATTGATCGTTGAACTTCTACGAGAAGGTCATCAGGTGATTGCTGCACTACGCAATGCGGCAACTAAGAAAGACAAGCTATTAGGTTTCATTGCAACACAAGGGCTGACAGATCCATCTATTTCTTTTGTTGAATATGATTTAAGTCATGACTTTAAGTTGGACTCTCTACTAACGGATGCTCAAACAAAGATCCATGTTGTTTATCATCTTGCAGCATCATTTAATTGGGGCATTAGCAAAGCTGAAGCTCAGCGTACGAATGTTAAATCAGGACTTGCTCTGATTGAATGGGCTGCGACATTGAAGCAGCTTGAGCGATTTATCTGGATTGGTGGATATCGTGTCGCTACCCCGCCGCAAGAGTCTGCTGATGATTTGTATTATAAATATGGTGGTTACGAAGCTTCGAAAATTTTAGGGCATCAAGCTTTTATTGAGACATGTAAGCGTTTAAATGTGCCATGGACCGCAATAAATCCGGCGACAGTCATTGATGGTTTTTATACTTATGGTGATATGCAATATATTGGTATTGCCGAAATGATTGATAAGTTATATCAAGGACGTCTGCTGGCGCTGCCTGGTGGGAGTGATACATTCCTGCCACTGTGCAATATGCAATATATCGTGAGCTTTCTCATCCGAACGATATCTTTTCCTGAGACTATTGCTCAGGAGTATGTATTACTTGATCCTGCGACACCTAAATGTCATCGTCTAGTTAACCTAGCTGCCGAGCACTTAGGGGTTAGCGCACCACATTTGCAAATACCTAAAGTTCTGCTCGAGAAATTACCTGAGGTATTGCTTGGTGGCTCAAAAGAGCAGCTCGCTTTTATTTCTAATGAAAACTATCATGTCGCTGAGACAGAAAAGATAGCTGTTAAGATGGGTATCGCAGACCTAATAAATACCAGTCCTTATTTTTCTCGTTGGATTGATCGTCTGGTACTTACACGTTTTGGTCGTATGCAAGCTCCAACGCCTAGCTGTTTCAGCTATCAGAATCGATATTGGACAGAAATCTATACTAAACAACCAGTTGGTTCAGAAAAATCTTCTGCATTATTTTTACACGGTATTCCATTCGATAGCACATGTTGGCTCCCAATAATTAATAAAATCACCTATGATCAGGTCGCTATGATGGACCTACCTGGACTTGGGCGTTCAGGTAGTTATGAGGTGATGGAAGATAACAATCATCAGTTTATTGATAATGCTGCAAAGCTTTTAGCACCAAATAGTGTTGTTATTGCTCACTCGTTAGGATGTTTATTTGCATTGAGTCTTGCACAGAAATATCCAAATAAAGTTGCACGTCTTATCCTTATATCGCCTTATTTCGTGCAGGCACAGGCCGCAAAAATATTTCAAATACAAACGATCTCTAATCTAATTTTCCGTTTTGTATCGAAAGATAAAATTGCTAAAAATCTGCATCCAGATGGACAAAAAAATCTATCTGTTGGTTATGCGATGGATTCATTACGCCGAGTGTCGGTAGCCAAGCATATTAGTGAGTATATGCATCGTATTAGTTTGCCTCAGCAGAGAGTATCTCAAACAGCTTTGTTAAACGACCTTGGCTCTAAAGTTGAAATCATTGTTGGAGAGAAGGATCCAATTGTTACTACAATAAGTCCTAATATTCCTGTACATATCATTGCTGGCGCAGGCCATAATCCGCACGTTACCCATGTAGAAGCGGTTTATGATTATCTCACACCAGTTCTAACCAAATACATCAGCACCACAGTACAGCTCAGTGATGTCTGATATTTCCAAAGTACAGGTTTATGTCTGCCCGGTTTCACGCGTGCCACAAAACCATCTCATATTGAGTCATTATCTCAGCTTTCTCAATGCGGCAGAAAAGTTGAGATATGATCAATATCATCCTCATGCTGCACGACTTTTCTTAATTTCTCGTGTGTTAACGAAGTCTGTTTTAACAGATAAGTTGGGTATTTCACCCCATGAGGTCAACATTCAATTACAACCTAACGGCAAACCTTTTATACAAGGCAATAAAGCTGTTTATTTCAATCTTAGTCATTCAGCAGACGTTATTGTTCTTGCGGTGACTGAAGAAGGAGAAATAGGAGTCGATGTTGAACGGGTGGACCGTGAGTTCGATTGGATGCGTGTCGATAGTGTGTTAGCGCCAAGTGAAATTGAATGGATTCAGGAAAATGAAAGGATTGATCCATCCAGTGTATATCAACGGTTTTTTCAAATATGGACCTTAAAAGAATCCTATATTAAATGTACTGGCGAAGGAATGAGTCGTCATTTAAAGAAGCTCAACTTTCATGTGTTAACTGAACATATAGATTTTCTCGATTCAACACGTGATATCCAAAAGACAGAAGAATATTATTTCCAAAGCTATGTCTATGATCATAACTTCATCTTTTCTATCTGTTTACAACAAAGATGTAGTCTAGAGCGCTTTAACTTGGACTGTTTTCAATCATTACCCTTTATATCTACGCATCGAATAACTCCAACACCTTGTACATATAGCTAGATTGAATCGTTATAACTGACGATTTAAAAATCTGAGTCTATTAATGAAACACTCGGGCTTGAGTCGAGCTATTCTCAAAATATGCTGTGAATCGATAGAACGTAAAATCATGGGTCGGTAAAAAGAAAAAAGCCCCAGTCTTTCGACTAGGGCCTTTTAAATTTGGAGCGGGAAACGAGACTCGAACTCGCGACCCCAACCTTGGCAAGGTTATGCTCTACCAACTGAGCTATTCCCGCATATATAAGCAGTTTTTACTAAAACTTTCTCAAAAAAAACCAATTTGGAGCGGGAAACGAGACTCGAACTCGCGACCCCAACCTTGGCAAGGTTATGCTCTACCAACTGAGCTATTCCCGCGTGCCGCTTATAATACATTAAGCAAAACAAGGGTCAACAACTTTATGCAAATAATTATGCTGATTGCATAAAATAAAAACAGAAATGAGCATTTAGCAGTATTTTTATTGTTAAGTTGCCGAATAAATAGACATTTTGTTTGAAGTCAAAGCATACAAGAGCAACTTTTGTTTGTGTGTAGACAAGGTATACTAGGTTCAAATATACGAATAATCGTAAAAGGAAAAGCTATGAGTCTTGAACAACAGTTGATTGAACGGTTACAAACACTTGCACCTAGTCATTTGGAAGTGATCAATGAGTCTGCCGGGCACGGTGGTTATTTTCCAGGTAAGGAATCTCATTTTAAGGTGATTATAGTGAGCGACGAATTTAATGGATTGCGTTTAGTTCAACGTCATCAAAAAGTATACGCGTTAGCTTCTGATTTGATGAATCCGGGCCAAATTCATGCTTTAGCAATTCATGCTTATTTGCCAAGTGAGTGGCAAGGTCAAGCACCTGCTAGCCCAGAATGTGCACATGCACCTAAAAGCTAAGGGTTAATTTCATGGATGCACATTTACTCACTAAAATTATTCATATGACTGCGGTAGCTGCCGCACTTATGGTCTTTGTTTTACGCGCTTCAACTCTGTTTATAGGTGTTCAAGGTGAACAACCCAATCCAGCAGGGCGTAAAGTATTAGTTGCCTTACAACATTTGTCATTTACCGTGGTTTTCATTACGGGTGCAATTTTGTTAGTCATGAAAGACTTTCAAGTACAACCGTGGTTTTACGCTAAAATTATTCTATTTTTAGTGTTGTTATCTTCCCTGATGAAAGCCTTTAAAAAAGATGACACTCTTTTGTTGGCACAGCGTCGTGCAGGTTTGGTCATTAGTGCGATTGCATTTATTGCTATTATTATCTTAGTGATTGTGAAACCTGTTTTTGCTTAATTGTTCTACATTCTTTGCCTTTTTGATTAAGCTCTAGGTTAAACTGCGTACAGTAAAATAATATGCAGAGGGAAATATGTTAACTCGTGTGGTGTTTAACCAAAAAGGCGGTGTAGGGAAATCAAGTATTACTGTAAATTTGGCTGCAATTAGTGCCAAACATGGCTTAAGAACATTGGTGATCGATCTTGATCCTCAAGCCAATTCTAGTCAGTATCTTTTAGGTGACGAAGCAACCTATTCTGCTGAAAAATCAATTTTAGAACCAAATATCGAAAATTTCTTTGATGATGTGTTGGGCAACAATCAACAAAAGGGTTTAATCGGTAACGCATTAGGTTCAATTTTAAAAGCTCCAAGAAATAAAGATCTCGACAGTTTTGTTCATTCAACTCCTTTTGCAAAATTAGATGTGCTTCCAGCAAGTCCTACACTTGGCGCGCTTGAACATGCGCTTGAAAGTAAACATAAAATTTATAAATTACGTGATTCGATTCAAAACTTAGTTGGGCGATATGACCGTATCTATATAGACACACCACCAGCATTTAACTTTTTTACTCTCTCTGCTCTGATTGCGGCAGATAAAGTACTCATTCCTTTCGACTGTGATGTTTTTTCAAAGCGTGCGTTACAAACATTGATTGAAAATGTTCTCGAAACGCAAGATGATCATAATGATCGCTTGGAAATTGAAGGAATTGTGGTGAATCAATTCCAATCCCAAGCAAAATTACCTCGGGAAGTGGTTCAGCAGTTAAAAGATGAAGGGTTGCCTGTACTCAATAGCATGTTACCGCCTTCGATTTTGATGAAAGAATCGCATCAGAAAAATTTACCTTTGGCCCATTTGGCACCCGAACATAAATTGACTCAAGCTTATGAGACATTGTTTGGTGAGATTGAGCCAAAACGATAAGAGAAAAATGATGAAAGGCTTATATATTGCGCCTTTGGTGGCAGCCACTTTACTCCTTGGCGCTTGTGCTACAACGGTAAAACCGACTTATGTGTCTCCGACACAATATCAATCTTTGAGCTGCCAACAGCTACAAAGTGAATATAACCGTATTCAGCAATATATCGACAATGGCGTGCAAACTCCAAAAAGTACAGGTATGGGTGTTGGTCTTGGACTCGGTGGTGGCTGGGGACGAGGTGGTTGGGGATTCGGTCCATCTATTTCTGTAAACATGGGACAGTCTTCTTCAACGAAAAATACCGAACTTTCACGTGTTTTAGGCCAACAAGAAGCAATTGTTCAGGCTGCCCAGTTCAAGAATTGTCCAATTATTGTCCGCAAAAAGACCAATTAATAGTCAACTTTACATCACAATATGCTAACTAAGGCATGTTGTGATGAATAAAGTTTAGCAAAATGTTTCATAATAAAATTAATATAAATAAGTGGTTTATCAATTTTTAAGCTTCCAAAATTCTGTATTTTCTGTAATCAAAAAGCCTTATAAACTTGCTATATTTTGCCTGTTTCGTTTAAGGTGGCCCCATCTTGGATATTATGGAAACTTTATGATTGAGAGTTGGTTTTTTGTATTGGCAATGTTGGCTGTTTTGCTCATTCCTGGGCCGACAAATGCTTTACTTGCAACCGCTGCTCATTCTCAAGGTTTATCTAAAGCATTTTGGCTTATTCCTATGGAATGGTTAGGCTATGCCTACGGTATTAGCTTTTGGGCTGTGTTTATTCATTTGGCAGCACCAGTTTGGCCGGCGTTATTGCTCATTTTACATATTATAAGTGTGGCGTATGTGTTCTCGATGGCATTCCGATTATGGAAAACCACCCATTTACAACAATTTAGTCAAACTCACCGTAACATCCGCCCACGTCAATTATTCTTCTCAACCTTAAAAAATCCGAAATCTTTACTTTTTGCTGCAGGTATTTTCCCTGCCGAAACATGGAATTCGCCTGAAAATTGTCTAATGGTATTTGGTGTTTTTACATTGACGCTCATTCCAGCTGCGAGTTTCTGGATGATTTTTGGACGTGCACTATTAACGGGCCCAGTACAAAAAATAAAAGCCGATCATTTATATAAAGGATCGGCTATGTTGCTTATTTTATGTATGCTTCCAGTGGTATTCCGTTTCTTCTAAATTAAGTCTTAAGCATTGGTTTTCCGGCTTTTTAGCTTTTCACGTATAAAGCCGATGATGCCCGGTAAAACACTAATAATAATGATGCCAAAAATAAGATGAGTGAAGTTGTCTTTAACGATTGGCATATTTCCAAATAGATAGCCTAACGCCACAAAAGAAGCGACCCAACAAAATGCGCCAATCACATTATAAGTTAAGAAAAACTTATAGTTCATGCTACCAGCACCCGCAACAAAAGGGGCAAAAGTACGGGCAAATGGAACAAAGCGAGCAAAAATAATTGTTTTGCCACCATGACGAGCAAAGAATTCTTGGGTTTTAATTAAATGCTGCTTATTAATGAATCGTGAATTCATTTCAAATACACGTGGACCGATAAAACGACCAATATGGTAGTTCACTGTATCGCCTAAAACGGCAGCAATGAAGAGTAGAGCACCCAATAACCATGGATCCATCGCACCTGTAGATGCTGCTAAAGCACCAGCTGCAAATAGTAAACTATCTCCCGGTAAAAACGGCATAACCACTAAACCGGTTTCGACAAAGATAATTAAAAATAAAATGCCATAAATCCACGTCCCGTAATTTGTAATAAACTCGGCGAGATGCTGATCAACGTGTAGAATAAAATCAATAAGTTCCATGAGATGATTAAGTGGTAAACCGTGCTCAAATCCTAGCAGTGACCCTATAGAAAGTCAGTATAAAACATCAAAAATATACAAATTGATCATCCTGTTTGTGCAACGATATATATGGATTTTGAGTATTTAATTATCAATGTCCCAAACCTAGAATGAGCTCATCAATAAATAAGCATTTAAATAAAGGTGGCAAAATGTTTAATCCAAATGTAGTGGTCAAAAATATCGTAACGCAATCAGGCGCGGACAGTTTTATTAGCCTTATTGCTCGTCTTCTTATGGCTTATATCTTCCTTGTTGCTGGTTGGGGAAAAATTACCGGTTATGCAGCAACTGCAGGATATATGGAAGCAATGGGTGTACCAGGTGGAATTCTTCCTTTAGTTATCTTGGTTGAGTTTGGTGGTGGTTTAGCCTTGTTATTTGGTTTCCAAGCACGCTTTGCAGCTTTTGGTCTTGGTATCTTCAGTATTTTAACTGCATTCTTGTTCCACCAAGGTGGGGCTGATGCAGCGGCACAATACAATAATGGCATCCATTTTATGAAAAACTTAGCAATGGCAGGTGGTTTATTCTTCCTAATGCTTCATGGTGCTGGCCGTATTAGTCTGGATCATGCAATCGAAAAATAAGATATAAGACAAAAGAAAACCGGATGAGCAAGTCATCCGGTTTTTTTATTTCTTTATTTTAAAATTAAAGCATAAATTGGATTTGTAATTCCCCAACCACGAAACCAAGAACTGCGCCGACTGCAATCAAGGCCCACTCATCTTCTTTAAATGCAGGACGTAACATCCCTTCAAATTCAGAAGGTGTTAATTTTTGCATACGTTCAATGAGTGTGCTACGAATATTCATTGCATCTTCTGCATAAGACTCTACATATTTCATCGTCTCTGGAAGCTGTTGCATAATACGTTCAGCAACTTGTGATTTCATATTCTGATATTTTTCTCCGCCAATTGCATATACAACTAACGGACGAATAACCCCAGCTTGCATATCAATTTCTTGTTTGACATGGCGGTTAACCAGATCAATAACACGCGCAGAATGTGTACCCGAAAATAACTCTTCCATCATGTGACGTGAAGTTAAAAGCTGTTTAGAAATTAAAGCTGCATAGTCAGCAGCAACTTCATTTTGACGTTTAATAAACAGACCTTGCCATGTGTAACCCAATATCTTTTTAGGATAAAGTGGTCTAAACATCATTTGCAGTGCAATCCAGTCACTAAAGAAACCCACAAAGCCACCAAACAAAGGTAGCATCCAAGGATATTTTCCTTGAGTGACAATCCAGCACAGCATCTGAATCACACCAATACCGAAGCCAAATACAAAGCCTACATTACTGAAAAATTTAAATTCTTGTTTCCCTACACGTTTAAAAATATTGTTGAGCAAACGTTTATCTTTAAGCAAGTTGCTGATCACAAGATGTTTAATATCAAAGTATCGATTCACATCACGTTGTACTTCGCTCATGATGTGTTCAACAATTTCTGGTGCTTTGGATTGCACACGACGGATGAGTCTTTGGCGAGCAAATTCTGGCATGCCTTCCCATAAACCAGGCTGATACTCTTGAGCAACGTCACGGGTAATATCTTCAGCCGCTGCAAGTAGAGGTTTTTCTATTTCTTTGGCAATACGTTTAGGATCTAGGCGTGCAAAAATTTCTTCAGGTTTAATCAGCTTTGCTGTCATGAGCTCAACAGCAATGGTTGCCATTTTCTCGGCTTTGCGAGGCACAATGCCTTGCCAACCCAAAAATGGTTTAATACCTTTAAATTCAAGTGGTGAAAACATCATCTGGATGGCAACCACCTTGGTGATATAGCCAATTAAACCACTCATAAAAGGAATAGAGACATACAACCAAAAATGTTGCTGGAAATCTGCAATCATAGTTTGAAGCATTGTTGTTCCTTAGATTTCTATTGATTTTGATAGGGGGCAACAAGCCATAAAAATGGATAATTGTTTAAGCACAGACAAATATCGCTTATGGTATTTACCTTTCCATGGTAATGCCTGTTTTATCGGCTCATCTTAACATCAAATTCAAGGCGATGTTGCATAGAATGTGATGAATTTATCAATACCCATGGAGTTTTTAAGCGTAACCCATACATTTGATAAATATAAGTAAATTTTGATTTATATCAAACAATCCAATTATAGAAATGATTCTGATATGAAAAAAATAAGATATATGATGATTTGCGGTGCGCCGAAGCGCGAAAAATGTTAAAATGGCGCGCTTAATTCTTTTGCCATTTAGTGGTTTGTCATGACTACCAATACTCAAATTACTGAAGATCGTATCCTGATTCTGGATTTCGGCTCTCAATATAGTCAGCTCATTGCACGTCGTGTACGTGAAGCTGGTGTTTACTCTGAAATGTATGCTTTTGATATGTCTGAAGAAGACATACGTGCTTTTAAGCCAAATGGCATTATTTTGTCAGGTGGACCTGAGAGTGTGCATGAAGAAGGCAGCCCTCGCGCACCACAAGTAGTGTTTGAGTTAGGCGTTCCAGTATTGGGTATTTGCTATGGCTTGCAAACCATGTCTGAACAGTTAGGCGGTAAAGTTGAGCCAGGTACTGTACATGAGTTTGGTTATGCCGAAGTTGATATCGTTAAACGCGACCAACTGATTGGTAACTTACAAGACCGTGAAAACCAACTTCATGTTTGGATGAGTCATGGTGACAAAGTTAGCCAGATTCCAGAAGGCTTTACCATTACTGCAAGCACACCAAGCTGTCCAGTTGCTGCTGTAAGTGATGAAGCGCGTCGTTTCTATGGCGTGCAATTCCACCCAGAAGTAACACACACGGCAAAAGGTGAAGAGTTACTTGCAAACTTCGTTCATAAAATTTGTGGATGTGGCGGTCTTTGGACGCCTGAACACATCATTGATTTACGTGTAGAACAATTACGTGAACAAATTGGTAATGAAAAAGTTCTTTTAGGTCTTTCTGGTGGTGTTGACTCATCTGTCGTTGCTGCGCTTTTACACAAAGCAATTGGCGACCAGTTAACATGTGTATTTGTTGATAATGGTTTACTTCGTTTAAACGAAGGTGACCAAGTGATGCAAATGTTTGCTGAAAACATGGGTATCCGTGTTATTCGTGCAGATGCTGAACAACGTTTCTTAACTGCATTGGCTGGTGAAGTTGATCCAGAGAAAAAACGTAAAATCATTGGCCGTGAATTCATCGAAGTATTTGCTGAAGAAGCACGTAAACTTGATGGCGTGAAATTCTTGGCACAAGGTACGATTTACCCAGACGTAATCGAATCTGCTGCAAGCAAACAAGGTAAAGCACACGTAATTAAATCACACCACAATGTGGGTGGTTTACCAGACGATTTAGAATTTGAATTAGTAGAACCTTTACGTGACTTGTTCAAAGATGAAGTACGTAAACTAGGTACTACACTTGGCTTGCCACACAGTATGATTTACCGTCATCCATTCCCGGGCCCTGGTTTAGGTGTTCGTATTCTGGGTGAGGTGAAGAAAGAATATGCTGATATTCTTCGTCTTGCTGATGACATCTTCATGCAAGAGCTTCGTGACAGCGGTTGGTATGATAAAACTGCTCAAGCATTTGCTGTGTTCCAACCAGTTAAGTCAGTTGGCGTAGTAGGTGATGGTCGTCGTTATGCATGGGTAATCGCACTTCGTGCAGTTGAAACTGTTGACTTTATGACAGCTCGTTTTGCACATTTACCATACGAATTAGTTGATAAAATCTCAACGCGTATTATGAATGAAATTAAAGATGTATCACGTGTTGTATATGACGTGTCATCTAAACCACCAGCAACAATTGAGTGGGAATAATCAAATGAAAAGGCAGGATTAAATCCTGCCTTTTTTATGTTTATTGATATACTGGTGACTAGTAATAAAAAAAATACTTTGATTTGAACCAAAACGTTCTACTGATTTGCCAAAAATCATTCCAACACGTTCTAGCAATTTGATAGATGCTTTGTTCTGTGTTTGAGTCTCGGCTATTACTTTCTTAAGATTTAACTCATTAAATGAATAATTTAAAACAAATTCAAGTGCTTGAGTTGCATATCCATATCCCATATATTCCGGCAGCAATTCATATGATACTTCGATATCTGAGCCGTCATGATGGGTATCCAGAGATATAATTCCTAAAAAATTATGATTAGTAGAAGATCGAATTGCCCAAATAGGTAATTTACTTGGATTATTAATATCAGCATGTGCTCGTGTTTGAGCTAAAGATACTTCCAATGGGCCACCTAAATACTTTCTAGTCGTATCATTTGTATAAAGTCTAACTAAATTAGAGGCATCTGCTAATGTTAAATCGCTTAAATAACACAAGTGCATATTATTTATGATTAAAGAGAAAAATTAACATATTACATTTTATAAGAAATTCATCCTAAATATTATTTTCTTACGTTAGCTTAAACTTTTTCTCAGAAAACTAGCTATTAAGATGCTTAAGCACTCTTTTTTTATTACTTAGTGTTTAAAGAAAATAAAATTAATTTTAATAATTATCAAAGCAATAGTTTGGATTTTATTATTTTTTCTTGATAAAAGATATATTAAGATATATCTTAATAAGCATAAATTAAACAGATTCGAGAATCTTTAAAGATGAAACAACAATCAGAACATCATCATATTGAACACAATGAACATCATCGTTCGGGTCGCCGTGGAAGACTTTTTGAAGCGGGACGTATGAAACTTTTGGTACTTCATCTTATTCAGCAAAGTCCTAAGCATGGTTATGAAATCATTAAAGAAATAAGTGATTTGGTAGGCGATGGTTATACACCAAGTGCGGGAACAATCTATCCAACATTAACCAGTCTTGAAGAAATGAATTTGATTAATTTGCTGAATGTAGAGCGTAAGCAATATCAAATCACGGAATTTGGGAAAGCTTACTTAGCTGAAAAACAAGACAATTTGAAAGAGTTATTAGAAAAACTACGTTTAAGACGAGAAATCCACAGTAATGATGAATTAATCGAAATTCATCGTGCCATGGAAAACCTAAAAACAGCCTTGCGTTTGAAGTTGAACTCTGCTGGTTTCCAACAAGAGCAGATTTATCAAATTGCCGAAAAAATTGATCAGTCTGCTGTTGCGATTGGGCGGCTATAAATCGACCTTAAACAAGTTGAAATTTTTTCAAAGTTATTAATTTTAAGAGAGAATTTATATATGAAACAACATCAATATCATGTCACGGTACAACACTTAAAAAATGCAAAGGGAGAAGCCTCTACTTATACTGAACGCCTTGAGTTCTATGCGGGAAATCATGACGATATTTTTGAAATTGTTGAACGCTTAAAAAAAGCAGATTTTTTTGATGATGAAACAACAAAATCTTTTGGAGTTGGGCTAAAACTTTTTAGTGAGGTTATGCTTGAAAACCGTGACCACCCACTATTTCAAGAGTTTCTCCCACAATTTGGTCAATTTATGAAAAACCTAAAACAGCTCGTTAAAACTCAATCATCTTAAGCTGCTCAATGCAGCTTTTATTTTTCTATAATTAAAAAATGGATTGTCTCATTCATAGCACCCTGTGTATTACTAAAAGACTATATTGAATAATGAGTGTATTGTTAAGATCATTACAACGACTCATTGCAAAAGCATAGGTAAAAGAGAGTAATATCATGAGCAATAATAATGATTACGATATTTCTGATTCAAAGGATTGCGAAAAATTTGCCAATCAGTTTATTCAGGAATTTCCAATTCGCTCTGCTGAAATTGGACAGGGGACAGTCATTAAGCGGGCTTTACCTAGCCGACAAAAACGAATGATTGGTGCGTGGTGTTTCCTAGATCATGCGGGCCCAGTAACTTTTCCGGCGGGTGATGGTTTAGATGTTGGTCCTCATCCTCATATTGGTTTGCAAACCTTCACGTGGATGATTGAAGGCACCATGATGCATACCGATAGCTTAGGTTCAAAACAACTGATTCGACCTAAACAAGTTAATTTAATGACGGCAGGTCACGGAATTTCACATACAGAAGTTGCACCTGATACAGAAACTCAAATGCACGCTGCTCAGCTCTGGATTGCCTTACCAGATGCTAAGCGCAACATGGATCCGAAATTTGAACATTATCCTGAACTGCCTGTTGTTGAGAAAGACGGTCTAGAGTTTACCGTGCTTGTGGGTGAATATTTGGCAACTACTTCTCCAGTCTTGGTACATACGCCGTTAGTGGGTGTTGACCTCATTGCTACCGAAGATACGAAAACCCGCATTCCATTAAATCCTAATTATGAATATGGTTTTATGGCGCTTGAGGGTAGTGCTCGTGTAAATGGCCATGAGTTAACTGCTGACAACATGGTGGTATTAGATACGGGTCTTAGTGAAATTGAGATTGAAGTAAAAAAAGGCAATCGTATCCTTTTGATTGGCGGTGAACCGTTTGAAACACCAATTTTGCTATGGTGGAACTTTGTTGCACGTACAATGGATGATTTAAAAGAAGCCCGTGAGCAATGGATTAACCATGATGCACGTTTTGGTGAAATTCCAGATTATGTAGGTGCACGTTTAGAAGCCCCTGTTCTTCCAGATAAAATGAGAGCATCAAAATGACAGCAGTAATTGCAAGCAGTAAAGCAAAGCCCCTTGCTGAACAATGGAAGGGCGAAATCACCAGTGGTCGTCACCAATATTTTTGTGATGAGCCAGAAAAGTTAGAAGGGCAAGATCAAGGCCCAGCGCCATATGATTTGCTCACTGGAAGTTTAGCCGCGTGTACGCTCATTACTTTAAGAATGTACGCAAAGCATAAGGGTTATGATTTTGGTGAGTTTTCGGTTGAAATCGATTTTCATACCAATAGAGAACATGAAGAACATATAGAACGTCGTATTGTTTTTAAAGACTTGCCAAACGAAGAGCTTCAACAAAAAATCTTAGCGGTATGCGGTAAAACCCCAGTCACTAAAACTTTGTTACGTAGTTTAGACATTCATACTGTGCTTGTTACAGTGTAAAAATGCTATTTTGTTGAGGTGGATGATTTTATATCCATCCCACAAATGGAATAAAACAGCATGTTCACATGCTGTTTTTTATGTAAAAAAGAAAAATAAAAGCAGGCAATAACATGATTAGTGTACACCACCTGGAATGTTCGCGATCGTTTCGAATTCTATGGGCTTTAGAAGAATTAGGCTTAGATTATGATATTCATTATTATCAACGCTTACCTAACTATTCCGCTCCAGAAACATTGAAATGTATTCATCCTTTAGGTAAAGCTCCGATTTTGACTGATGATGAACAAGTCATCGCAGAATCAGCTGTGATTTTAGAATATTTACAGCAGCGTTATGATCAGAAGCAACAATTTAAACCTAAAGAGCCACAAGATTTACAGCAGTATATTTACTGGATGCACTATGCAGAAGGTTCACTTATGCCGTTATTAGTCATGACTTTGGTCATGAATAGTGTAAACAAGCATGTGCCATGGTTAATTCAACCAGTAGCTAGAAAAATCACGGAAGGGGTGAAGGCAAATTTTGTTCGCCCACGTATGAAAGATCATATTAGTTTTTTAGAAAACTATTTGGCAGAGCATGAATATTTCGCAGGTGACTTTTCCTTTGCTGATATTCAAATGAGCTTTCCTTTGGAAGCTTTACAATCTCGCTTACAGGGTAAATACCCTCATATTCAAGCTTTTTTACACCGTATTCAGCAAAGACCTGCGTTTCAAAAAGCGAGACAAAAGGGAATTGGTTCTAATGAAAGGAATTGTGCTGATATTTAAAAGAAAAGGAACAAATATTTGTTCCTTCTTTATTTTCACTTTACTTGCGTTTGATCACGATAGAATCAATGCCACTGTGTTGTAAGGTCTGCTGAGCAGCCAAGGCAGCGTCTTGAGTATCATACGGTCCGGAAATAACGCGATACCATGTTTGTCCGTTTTCAGTACTTTTGACTACGTCCGCAGATAAGCCATTTAAAATGATTTCTGCACGGCGGGCATCAGCCTGATCAGGATCGTTATAACTACGAACTTGTAAAATATATGTAGGTTGCGGAGGAGTTGTAGCCGACTGATTCGAGTCAATTCCTACACTTTCAGAGGCAGCTGGTTGAGTGGTACTTGGTGCCTCAACGATCATAGCAGTGCCTTGATTTTTACTTTCAGGGATCGCTTGTTCAGGAATAGGGGTAACCTGTTGTTGAGGCAATAGGTCGTAGAAGCGATAGTCTTTATTAGTATCTTCTTCTTGATAATGTTCAGAAGTAATCTGATTTTTCGCAGGAACAGGTTGCCAAGGTTTCCAAAGCATAAGCATTACAGCGATACATAAGACCGCCAAAATAGCGACAAGTGTCCCTAACCATTTGGGAATTAGGGGCTTTTTAGGCTTATTAGGTCTTTCAGATACACCGCGTTGCGTTTTGCCAAACACGTGGATTATTCCTCTGTATTTTGATTGTTTTTTAATTCGAGTTTGAGTCTCGTCTTACGATGCTAAAAACAGTGGTTTGTATTGATATTTTAACTATACAAACCACCGCTTACTATATATTGCATGACCTTTAATTTGCTGTCATGCAATATATTTATTACATAGATTCTGGTGCAGATACACCAAGTAATTCTAAACCATTACGAAGTACTTGTTGTACATTGATTGAAAGCAATAAACGGGCTTGTGTAAGCTCTGCATCATCGCTTAATACTTTATGTTCATTGTACCAACCGTGGAACAGGGCAGCTAACTCTTTTAAGTAGTTACCAACCTGATGAGGTTCATATGCATTTGCAGCACGTAATACCGCGTCTGGGTATGCAGCCAGTTTAGCAAGAATCTCAGTTTCTGCATCAAGAGACAAGCGAGCTGCATGTGGACGAGCAGCGTTTACATCGAATTGTAAATCTGTGCTTACTGCTTTTTCTAACATACGACAAATACGTGCGTGTGCATATTGAATATAGTACACAGCATTGTCTTTACTTTGTGAAACAGCAAGGTCAAGGTCAAAGTCGATGTGTTGTTCACTCTTACGCATTACGTAGTAGAAACGAGCTGCGTCATTGCCTACTTCTTTACGTAAGTCACGTAAAGTCACGAATTGACCTGAACGAGAAGACATTTGAACCATCTCGCCGCCACGCCATAAACTTACGAACTGAACTAAAAGAACAGTCAATTTCTTAGAGTCGTAACCCATTGCATCAATCGCCGCTTTTACGCGAGAAATATAGCCATGGTGGTCAGAACCCCAAATATCGATTAGGTCAGTATAACCACGTTGTAGTTTATTTAAGTGGTATGCAATGTCAGATGCAAAGTAAGTCGTTTGGCCATTACGACGCTTAACAACACGGTCTTTTTCATCACCAAATTCAGTCGACTTGAACCAGATGTTGCCATCTTTTTCATAAAGGAAGCCACGTTGATCTAACGTTTGTAAAGCTTCATCAATTTTTGCACTAAGTGATGCTTCACTGAACCATTGATTGAACGTTACACCAAAATCAGCAAGGTCATCTTTAATATCATCTAAAATGGCATGAAGAGCAGCTTGGTGGAATACGCGGTAACCTTCACCTAACAATTGTTGTGAGTTGGCAATAAGGCCATCAATATGCTTTTCTTTATCACCAGATAACACAACTTTGTTGCCTTCGCTATCTAGCTCTTCAGCATATTGCACATCTTCTGGTACATCTTTATAAACATTCGCAACTTCACGAACGTAAGCATCGCCATCTTTATCAATAATGCCTTGTGCGATTTCTTTAACGTAATCGCCTTGATATGCATTTTTAGGGAATACAAGGTTTTGTCCAAGTAGTTCTAAATAACGTAAATAAGTAGAAGTCGCCAAAATATCCATTTGACGACCAGCATCATTCACGTAGTACTCACGGTCAACTTTAGCACCCGTTGCTTCAAGTAAATTAGCAACAGTCATACCGTATGCTGCACCACGTCCATGACCTACGTGTAGGCTAGACGTTGGGTTTGCAGAAACAAATTCGACTTGAATCTTTTTCGCTGCATTTGCTTGGCTACGACCAAAAATTTCTTTTTGTGCTTGAATTTGATCAAGAATAGCAAAACGCTGGTCTGCATTTAAAAAGAAGTTAATAAATCCGGGCCCTGCGATTTCAGCTTTACTGATATCTGCCACTTCTGGTAATGCAGCTAGAACTTTCTCAGCTAAATCACGTGGTTTCATACCAGCAGCTTTCGAGCCGATCATGGCAATATTAGAAGCAAAGTCGCCATGGCTTCGGTCTTTGGTGCGTGTTAAGTTGCTTGTGTTTTTCCAGTCGGAAGGAAGCACCCCTTCTTGTTGAAGAGTTTGCACTGCATGGTCGAGAGCTGCTTGTATTGCCGTATTCATATCAATCGAAAATAGATGTCGCAGAAAAACGTCAAATATAGCAAATTTCCGATGACTTAGGGGAGGGGATTTAATATTCCAATAATTCTTTATGCAAATTACTGATGATTATTTTTTAAATGAATGTTGGTTGATGAATCGCCTTATTATTCTGAGAATAAATAATTACAAGCCTTCTGGGCAGTTTTTGTGAGTAAATTACGTGTTTAATTTAATATTATTTCCTGAGGAAATACCTATTGCCACTAACTCATATAATTATGGCTTTTAAAATTGAGAAAATAAAAGAGGTTTTTAAAATTATAAAAATATTAAGATACTGATTTATATTAATTATTTTTAAACATGTTGTAACTAAATAGTGTTTAATTTTAACATCACGGTTTAAAATATCTATTTTGATCGAATTAGGCTTAAGCTTATACGCACAAAGAGTTTTAGAGACCATACAAAACGTGTTTTTCTCTACTCTAAGCTGGAAAATGAGATAGGCAATGATATCAGGACACCCAAGTAAACATCCCCTTTATATTCCATATGCAGGTTTTACACTTTTAGAGTTACCACTCTTAAATAAAGGTTCGGCTTTCACTGAAGAAGAAAGAAGTAACTTTAACTTACACGGTTTACTCCCCCATATTATTGAAACTATTGAAGAGCAGAGCCAGCGCTCTTATCAACAATATTGCGCTTTTACTGATGATATCAATCGACATATCTATTTGCGTAATATCCAAGATACCAACGAAACCTTGTTCTATCATTTAATCGAAAATCATCTTGAAGAAATGATGCCGATTATTTATACCCCAACAGTGGGTGAGGCATGTCAGCGTTTCTCTGATATCTATCGTCGTCATCGTGGTGTTTTTATTTCATATCCAGATCGTGATGTGATTGATGATATTTTGCAGAACGTAAATAAAAATAATGTAAAAGTCATCGTGATTACTGATGGTGAACGTATCCTAGGTCTTGGTGACCAAGGTATTGGCGGAATGGGGATTCCTATTGGAAAACTTTCACTTTACACCGCTTGTGGTGGGATTAGTCCAGCTTATACATTACCAATCACAATTGATGTAGGGACGAATAATCCACAATTGTTAAATGATCCGATCTATATGGGTTGGCGTCAGCCACGTATTAGTGGCGATGAATATTACGCATTTGTCGATATGGTGATTGAGGCTGTGAAGCGTCGTTGGCCAAAAGCGTTAATTCAGTTTGAAGATTTCGCACAAAAAAATGCGATGCCGCTTTTAGAAAAGTATCGAGATAAAATTTGTTGTTTTAACGATGATATTCAAGGAACAGCAGCGGTATCTGTAGGTAGTTTGATTGCTGCAAGTCGTGCAGCAGGCAAGCAATTAAAAGATCAAACAATTGCTTTCTTAGGCGCGGGTTCTGCGGGATGCGGTATTGCGGAACAAATTATTGCTCAAATGGTTGCTGAAGGTCTGACTGATTCTGAAGCGCGTGCTCGCGTTTATATGGTAGACCGTTTTGGTTTGATCACTGAGAATCAGCCAAACTTGCTCGACTTCCAACGTAAGTTAGCACAAAAAGCTGAGGTGGTTGATCAGTGGGGCAATATTGAAGAAGTGATTTCACTACTTGATGTTGTTAAAAATGCGAAGCCTACAGTGTTAATTGGCGTTTCTGGTCAGCCAGGCTTGTTCACAGAAGAAATCATTAAGACCATGGCGGCGAATTGTGAACGCCCAATTGTCATGCCATTGTCTAACCCAACTTCACGTGTTGAGGCTGTGCCAGCAGATATTGTAGAGTGGACTGAAGGTAGAGCGTTAATTGCAACAGGTAGCCCGTTTGCTCCTGTGAATCATCACGGCAAGCTTTATAATATTTCTCAGTGTAATAACTCGTACATTTTCCCGGGCATTGGGCTGGGTGTGGTGGCATCGGGTGCTAAACGCGTTACTGAAAATATGTTAATGGCTTCAAGTAGTGCTTTAGCGAATTGCTCGCCATTACTAAAAGATCCGCAAGCTGATTTATTGCCACCTTTGGGTGAAATTCAGCAAGTCTCTAAAGTGATTGCATTTGAAGTTGCCAAAGCTGCAATGGCAGATGGCGTGGCAGTAACGATTAGTGATGATTTGCTACAGCAAAAAATAGATCAATCATTCTGGAAGCCAGAATACCGTAAATATAAGCGTATTCCTTTCTAAGATTAAGAACGTAAAAAGAGGAGCTTAAGCTCCTCTTTTTTATTTTAGTCTTCTAAAACTTCTTCTAGTAACTCTTCACTTGGTGCAAAGTAATATGCGCCGTCTAGTGGTGTCACGAAATGCAATAAGCGGTCATGGATACCATCTCCACTTGTACCAAACATACGCTTTAACATGGCATCAATAATGCTCAGGTCTTTAGTATAAGCAATGAAGAATAAGCCTTGATCGCCTCGGCCGTCGCCATAAGGCAGACTATGACGCAAGATTTCCATTTCTTCGCCTTCGTCATCTTCAACGACAGTACGGGCAACATGGGCATTTTCTGGTTTAACGTCATCATCAAGTTCAATTGACTCAAGCTTAGTACGACCCATGACATTTTCTTGAGCATCAACTTTTAGTTTTTTCCATTTTTCTAAGTCGTGTGCATAGCGCTGTGCAAATATGAAACTGCCATCAGCAAAAACTCCAGCACTTTCTGGGAGTAGGGCTGTTTCCGCGCGGTCATCTGGAAATTGAGGGTTTTCAGTACCATCTATAAAGCCAGTAATATCGCGACCATCGAAATAACGGAAGCAAACACGCTCATCAAGAACTTCAACTTTATCTTTAATACCTTCAAAAAATGCTTGGCTTAATGCAAAACAAATATCAGAACGCATACTAGCAATATGGATGAGGACATCAGCGGGAACGGCTGGCATGTTGAATGCGCCGTTTTCTGGTTCAAGTTGTTTAAAGCCAGCAGGAGATTGACTGTAAAGTTGCTTCCAAAGTTCTGGACCAAAAGCGACTGCTGTTTTAATTTGCGCGTCTGAATGCTGAGTAATGAGACGGTCGCGTGTTTCAAACAACGCTTCGAGTTGTTCTTTTAATTCATCAATTGATAAGTCTTTTAAACGAAGAACAATAAATCGGGCATGATCTGATGGCAACGGCAAAATGACAGATTGAGCAGTCATTGGAAGGTATCTCCTCAATTATAATTTAGTATGAGCTTTAATTATTGTGCCTGATGCGAAGAGCGGTTAGTAGTCTATTTCTTGATTTTATTGTTTGAATTCTCATCAATATAGTTTTATAAAACAGTATAATTCCACTTTTATTGTCTATTTTTACTATGTCTTTGCAAGTTTGGTTTGCTTATATGTTGGCCTGTTGGGTCATTAGTATCTCTCCGGGTGCGGGAGCTATTGCCTCAATGTCGAGTGGTCTAAACTATGGTTTTAGACATGGTTACTGGAATGCAATCGGTTTGCAAGTTGCCTTAGTGCTTCAAATTATGGTGGTGGCAGCAGGTGTCGGGGTCTTATTTGCAACGACTCCTTTAGCTTTTCAGGCTGTTAAATGGTTCGGGGTAGCCTATTTATTGTATTTGGCCTATCTGCAGTGGACAGCACCTGTAAAAGATATAGAAATTCAACAAGAAAAAAGAGATAAGTCTGCTTTAGCTCTGCTATTAAATGGTTTTGTGGTCAATATTAGTAATCCTAAAGCGATCGTATTTTTATTGGCGGTTTTACCGCAGTTCTTAGATTTAAGTAAGCCTCAATGGATACAATATCTAATTATGGCGGCTACTATGATTACGATCGATTTGATTGTAATGGCTGGATATACGGGGCTGGCATCCAAGGTTTTAAGATTACTTCGATCCCCTAGACAACAAAAATATTTAAATCGGGGCTTTGCTGTGATGTTTAGCTGTGCGGCTTTATTATTGAGCACAGTTCATCAGGCGTCCTAACTCAGGCCGCCTGTGTCTGATTTTTTAGTTTTTGAGTTATAAAAATAACAGCAAAACTTAATGCCATACATAAAACAATACTAAGACCTGTAGAGATATTAAGTGCTGCACTTGACCATAAACCGACACTAACACCGAGCTGGGCTAACACGAATGCCCAAATAACCATTTGCTTTGGTGAGTTTGCTAGTAGGCGAGCGCTTAAAGCTGGTATTACGAGTAATGCACCCATTAGCAAAGAACCTACAGCACGTAAAGCTAAAACTGTAAATAAAGCCAATAACAGCATAAAAATAAGGCGTTGCCAGTTTGCATTCACCCCTTCACTAATTGCGATATCCGGATCAATTGCAAACTGTATTTGTGGCTGCCAAAAATGGTAAAGAATTACGAGTGATATCGCAATAATTAGAGTGAAAACAGGAAGATCTGGCCAATCAATACTAAGTAAATCACCAAACAAATAACTTAAAAGCTCTGGTCTTAAACTTGGAACATGTTGAATAAATAGTAAACCGCTACAGAGTAAAGTCGCTGAACATAAGGCTAGTAGAGCATCATTGGGTAAACGGTTGTCATGTAAAGCCCATAAAACGCCTACCAGTAAAACCGCTGTACCTGCAACACCAAGCCATAATGGAAGACTTAAAGCTCCCGCAATAGCTACCCCAAGTAGTGTTCCGTGCGCCATCGTGTCAGCAAAAAAAGACATGCGTCTCCAAAGCATTAAACAACCCAGGGGTGCGGTTAAAAATACTAGCAGAGTTCCCATAATCCATGCGGGTAACAATAATTGTAACCATTCCATCATGGCTTAAGCTTCCGGTTCTGGGTGAATGTGAGGACGGTCATTATGAGGGCAGGGGTGTGCAGCATCACCGTGAGCACAATGGTCATGATGATGTTGATAGAGAACCCTTTGAGTTCCAAATATTGCCTGATATTCAGGGTGTTGTTGGATATTTTCGGGTAGTCCACTACAGCAAATATGTTTATTTAAACACACTACACGGTGTGTTCCTTGCATCACCCATTGTAAGTCATGAGAAACAATTAAGATCGCGCAACCATATCGTTCTGGCAGACTGCGAACATAATCATAAAGTTCTGCTTCTGACTGAATATCTAAGCCTTGCATGGGTTCATCAAGAACTAAAATATCTGGTTGGCGAAGTAGAGCGCGAGCCAATAGTACTCGTTGGCGCTCTCCACCAGAAAGTTGTTGTACTTTTGATTGTTGTAACTTTGAAATACCTGTGTCTTGAATAATTTCCTGACGCAGGGCAGGGTTGCATTTTTCTAAATCAAGAAGGTCCTGAACACGTAAAGGAAGGCTGTGTGAAGGATTAAACTTTTGTGGCACATAAGCCATTTTAAGTTTTTTATGATTGATAACACGCCCGCTACTCGGCTGGAGAATACCGAGTAGAACTTTAATCAGTGTTGATTTGCCTGCACCATTGGGTCCAATTAAAGACACAATTTCATTTTGATGTAGGGCAAAATCAACTTTCTTTAATATATCCCGATCATCACGATGAACAGAAACCTGCTCAAGCTGAATTAATACAGGATTTAAGGAGTTGTGCGGCACTGTTGGCATTTCCCCGAAATTTCAATAATGCTGTGTTGAGCCACGAAGTCATCTGAAGCTGCAAGCTGGTCAAGCTGGTGTGTGAGGCCTTGAGAAGAAGCTTCTTTAACCATATGACATTCGGTGCAAATCAGGAATGCTGCTTGATGGCCTTCACGCGGGTGGCAGCAAGGAATATACGCATTAATAGAAGTTAGGCGGTGAATGAGGCCTTTTTCTAATAAAAAATCTAAAGTCCTATATACAGTTGGAGGCGCAGCAGGGCGATCAGTTTGACTTTTTATACGTGCCAATAAGTCATAGGCACCCATTGGACCCGATGCATTTAAAATGAGTTCCAGAACTTCTTTGCGCAAAGGTGTAAGGCGTGCGCCAGTCGCAGAACATAAACTTTCTGCTTCAGCTAAACGGCTTGCGACATTATGGTGATCATGCACACCATGCAAAGAATCATGATGTTCATGCGAGCAGGAACTCATAGGGATAACCTCGAATTTTTAACGGAATATTAGCATGAAGCGATGCTTCATTCGATTAATCTTAGGTATTTTTGTAACTTTGTTATATTATAACATGCTTCGAGCTAATTTAAATTGATGGTCTGTCATGTTCCGTTTTTTTGTTTTCAGTATGTTCTCACTTTTGAGTACGTTAGGGTGGAGTCAGGGTTTGGTGGTTTCTACACACCCGATTTATCTGATTGCAAAAGAAGTCACTCAAGGGGTCGAAGAACCTCAACTCTTATTAAAGGGACAAACTGGGCATGACGTACAATTAACTCCAGCGCATCGTAAAGCAATTAATGATGCGTCTTTGGTGATTTGGTTGGGTAAAGCGCATGAAGCGCCCTTAAATAAATTATTAGGTAATAATAAGAAGGCGATTGCACTATTAGATAGTGGCATTGTTTCTGTTTTACCTCAGCGAAGTACACGCGGTGCAGCTTTACCTAATACAGTAGATACACATGTGTGGTTAGAGCCCAACAATGCAGTTCGAATTGGTTTCTTTATTGCTGCTTTGCGCTCTCAGCAACACCCTGAAAATAAGGCAAAGTATTGGAATAACGCCAATGTGTTCGCTCGTAAAATGTTCCAGGCAGCACAAGCTTACGATAGTTCAAGTAATGGCAAACCGTATTGGGCATATCATGATGCCTATCAATATTTAGAACGCTCACTAAACTTAAAGTTCGCTGGTGCTTTAACAGATGATCCTCACGTTGCACCAACAGCAGCTCAAATTAAGTATCTTAATGATAGTCGACCAAAAAATCAGATGTGTTTGTTGGCAGAGAGTTTTACCACTAAGAGTCAATATCAAAAATTAGGTAACATTACTTTTCAACCAGTAGACGAGAGCATGAATAATGAGGATGATTTCGTCACTGCATGGAAGAAACTGGCTATAAAAACAGATAAATGTGTATTAAGTACGCAAAAGTAAGATAAAAAGTAAACAAAGGCTGACTGTAGCGTCAGCACCACCTGTCATGAAAAACCCCGACTAAAGTCGGGAAAAGATTGCATGTTCAGGGGTGTAACTCTATAATGCCTGCGATTAAAAGCGATCATCAGCTAAACTTGTCAAGCATTTATGCTGTGAGTGGATAAATAATGAGCCAAACTAGTCGCTTGATTGACCGACGATTAGCAAAAGCTTTGGTCTTCTTACAAGCATGTATGATCCCTGTTTCCGCACTTGTGGCGTGGAGCATAAAAGACATGACAGCAGCATTAAGTGCGGCACTTGGTGCGTTGGTCTGCTGGCTTGCTACGGGTTATTTTTCGTGGCAATCCTTCAGAACAGCAGGTGCACGAGCATCAAAACAAGTGCTGTCTAACATGTATAGGGGCATGTTAGGCAAATTTGCAATCATGATCGTTGGATTTATTTTGATTTTGAGCAATGTTAAACCTTTATCACCGTTAGCATTGCTGTTTGGTTTTATTCTCGTTCAGGCAATGTCGTGGGTCGCTCCGTTTTGGGTGTCACGTCTACAAAAACGGGTGTAGAAACAAGAAGAATTGAAGATTTTTTGGAGGGTGGCGAGATATCGACAGTACGCCGATGTTCGTTTCCCTTCTTTTTAGTAATTGACATTGACCAGGTGTGATTTATGGCTGCTGAAGAACATGCCCTCACTTCGACAGAGTATATCAAGCATCACTTGACCAATATGACCTATGGCAAAATGCCAGACGGTACATGGAAATTGGCTGAGACTGCTGAAGAAGCTCATTCGATGGGGTTCACTGCAATTCACTTGGATTCAATGGGTTGGTCAATTGGCCTTGGTGTGATTTTCTGTTTGATGTTCTGGATCGTTGCGAAAGCTGCAAATGCAGGTGTTCCAACTAAATTCCAGTCAGCAATCGAAATGATCATTGAGTTTGTTGACTCAAGTGTCCGTGATACTTTTCATGGCAAATCACGTTTAATCGCTCCGCTTGCACTCACTATTTTCGTGTGGATTTTCCTCATGAACTTAATGGACTTGATCCCAGTTGACTGGATTCCTCAAGTTGCAGCGTTTGTAGGTGCAAACGTATTTGGTATGGACCCTCACCACGTTTACTTCAAGATCGTTCCATCTACAGATCCAAACATTACTTTAGGTATGTCTTTATCTGTATTTGTACTTATCTTGTTCTACAGCATCCGCGAAAAGGGTGTTGGTGGTTTCGTTGGCGAGTTGGCACTTAACCCATTTAACCCAAGTAATCCAGTTGCAAAAGCGTTGCTTATTCCAGTGAACTTGATTTTGGAATTGGTAACATTCCTTGCTCGTCCGATTTCATTAGCTCTCCGACTATTCGGTAACATGTATGCCGGTGAGTTGATCTTTATCCTAATTGCTTTATTGCCGTTCTGGATTCAATGGGCGTTGTCTGTGCCTTGGGCGATCTTCCACATTCTTGTAATCACGTTGCAGGCATTCATCTTTATGATGCTTACCATCGTTTACTTGAGCATGGCAAGCGAAAAACATTAATGGTATTGCCTAACTATCAAATGATGGTTGGGCTGAATTTTTTTAATTTAATTTGGTAATAACCTAACCTCTGAGGAATTTTTCATGGAACTCACTTTAGGTCTAGTTGCAATTGCATCTGCTATCTTGATCGCTTTCGGTGCTTTAGGTACTGCGATTGGTTTTGGTCTTTTGGGTGGTCGCTTTTTAGAAGCTGTTGCTCGTCAACCAGAATTGGCTCCACAACTTCAAACTCGTATGTTCTTAATCGCGGGTCTTCTTGATGCTGTGCCTATGATCGGTGTTGGTATTGGCTTGTTCTTCATCTTCGCTAATCCATTTGTAGGTTAATCATCTTAATTCCTAAATCCACTATTTGAGGAATTGCAATGAATATCAACCTCACATTGATTGGTCAAGCGATTGCGTTTGCATTCTTTGTTGCATTCTGCATGAAGTTTGTTTGGCCACCACTAATCAATGCGATTAGTGAGCGTCAGCGTAAAATCGCTGATGGCTTAAATGCAGCAGAAAAAGCGAAAGCTGACCTTGCCGATGCACAAGCGCAAGTTAAGCAAGAACTTGATGCAGCTAAAGCACAAGCGGCTCAATTGATCGAACAAGCGAACCGTCGTGCAGCGCAATTGATCGAAGAAGCTCGTACTCAAGCTGCGGCTGAAGGTGAGCGTATTCGTCAACAGGCTAAAGAAGCTGTTGATCAAGAAATCAATTCTGCTCGCGAAGAATTACGTCAACAAGTAGCTGCTTTGGCAGTAACTGGTGCAGAAAAAATCCTGAACCAGCAAGTTGATGCAGAAGCTCATAACGCCATGCTGTCTCAGCTGGCTGCTAAACTTTAAGCGAGGCGAATTATGGCTGAACTCTTGACGTTGGCACGTCCGTATGCCAAAGCAGCATTTGCTTATGCTTCTGAGCAAGGTGCAACAGACAATTGGTCGAATGCGTTACAAGTGCTCAGTGCTGCGGTGCAAGACGAAGCATTTTCCGCTTATTTAAATCGCCCTGAACTTACTCCTGCGGAGCAAGTGAAGCTTTTTGCTAAAGTTTTAGGTGAAGATCAATCTCAAGCAGTGTCTAACTTTTTGACACTTCTTGCAGATAACGATCGTTTAATGCTGTTACCTGAAATTGAAGCAGAATATGAACAGCTTAAATCACAGAATAACAACAATGTGGATGTCGTGATTGAATCGGCTTTCCCGTTAACTGCTGAACAAGAGCAACTGTTGAAATCTGCTTTAGAAAAGCGTTTTAACAGCACAGTAACTGTTTCAGTTGAAGTTAAACCTGAGCTTATTGCAGGTGTTGTAATTCGTGCAGGCGATCAAGTGATAGATGATTCTGCGCTTAACAAGCTTGAAAAAATGCGTACTCGTCTTCTTGCATAATGCAAATGATGAAGACTGAACTAATAAAAGATTGAGGAATAGCGCAATGCAACAACTGAATCCATCCGAGATCAGTGCGCTCATTAAACAGCGTATCGGAGATCTGGACACCAGCGCGACCGCTAAAAACGAAGGTACCATTGTTATGGTATCCGACGGTATCGTGCGCATTCACGGTCTTGCTGATGCAATGTACGGTGAAATGATCGAATTCGACGGCGGCTTATTTGGTATGGCACTGAACCTAGAACAGGATTCAGTGGGTGCCGTTGTTTTAGGTAACTACCTAAGCCTTCAAGAAGGTCAAAAAGCTCGTTGTACAGGTCGTGTATTAGAAGTTCCAGTTGGTCCTGAACTTCTTGGCCGTGTTGTCGACGCTTTGGGTAACCCAATTGATGGTAAAGGCCCAATTGATGCGAAATTAACTGATGCTGTTGAAAAAGTAGCACCAGGCGTAATTTGGCGTCAATCTGTAGATGAACCTGTTCAAACTGGTTATAAGTCAGTTGATACAATGATTCCTGTTGGCCGTGGCCAACGTGAGTTGATCATCGGTGACCGTCAAACTGGTAAAACAGCGATGGCGATCGATGCGATTATCGCTCAGAAAAACTCTGGCATTAAATGTGTATACGTTGCGATTGGTCAAAAACAATCAACAATTGCAAACGTTGTGCGTAAGCTAGAAGAAACTGGCGCTATGGCGTATACAACTGTTGTCGCTGCTGCGGCTGCTGATCCTGCTGCAATGCAGTACTTAGCTCCGTACTCTGGCTGTACAATGGGTGAATACTTCCGTGACCGCGGTGAAGACGCTCTTATTATTTATGATGATTTGTCTAAGCAAGCTGTTGCTTACCGTCAAATTTCATTACTTTTACGTCGTCCACCAGGTCGTGAAGCGTATCCAGGTGACGTATTCTATCTTCACTCACGTCTTCTTGAACGTGCTTCTCGTGTATCTGCTGACTACGTTGAGAAATTCACTAATGGCGCAGTAACTGGTCAAACTGGTTCTTTAACTGCATTGCCAATTATTGAAACTCAAGCAGGTGACGTATCTGCATTCGTACCAACGAACGTAATTTCGATTACTGACGGTCAGATCTTCTTAGAAACATCATTATTCAACGCAGGTATTCGTCCTGCTGTGAACGCGGGTATCTCTGTATCTCGTGTTGGTGGTTCTGCTCAAACTAAGATCATCAAAAAATTGTCTGGTGGTATCCGTACTGCTTTAGCACAATACCGTGAATTGGCTGCGTTTGCTCAGTTCGCTTCTGACCTTGACGAAGCAACTCGTAAGCAACTTGAACATGGTCAACGTGTAACTGAGTTAATGAAGCAAAAACAATATGCTCCTTACTCAATTGCTGACCAAGCTGTTTCTGTTTATGCATCTAACGAAGGCTACATGGCTGACGTAGAAGTTAAGAAAATCGTAGACTTTGATGCTGCGTTAATTTCTTACTTCCGCTCAGAATATGCTCCGTTGATGAAACAAATCGATGAAACTGGTGATTACAACAAAGACATCGAAGCAGCAATCAAAGCAGGTATTGAAAGCTTTAAAGCGACTCAAACTTACTAAGTTTAGTTTTAGTTAAGTTTGGTTCACGGATCAACCTTCGGAAGCTCGAAAGAGCTTTCGAATACTAGGTTAAGCGTATGGCAAATTTAAAAGAAATTCGCGCCAAAGTAGCTAGTATCAAGAGCACGCAAAAGATTACTCGCGCGATGCAAATGGTAGCTGCTTCTAAAATGCGTCGTGCGCAAGAGCGCATGGCTCAGGGCCGTCCGTATGCCGATAATATGCGCCGTGTAATTGCTCACTTGGTACAAGCAAACCCTGAATACAAACACCGTTATATGGTTGACCGCCCAGTTAAGCGTGTTGGCTATATCGTAGTGTCTTCAGATCGTGGTTTGGCAGGTGGCTTGAACATTAACTTGTTCAAGAAAGTTGTGCAGCATGTCAAAGCACAACAACAGCAGTCAATTGAAGTTGAATTTGCTTTAATTGGTCAAAAAGCGGTTTCGTTTTTTAAGAATTACGGCGGTAAAGTGCTCGGTGCAACTACCCAACTTGGCGATGCGCCGAGTTTGGAACAGTTAACTGGCTCAGTCCAAGTTATGCTTGATGCATTTGATAAAGGCGAATTAGATCGTATCTATCTCGTATCAAATGGCTTCGTTAATGCAATGACTCAGCAGCCTAAAGTAGAACAACTTGTTCCTTTAGCACCAGCAGAAGAAGGCGATGATCTCAACCGTACTTATGGTTGGGACTATATCTACGAACCAGAAGCAGAAGAATTGTTAAATGGTTTGTTGGTTCGCTATATCGAGTCTATGGTTTATCAAGGTGTGATTGAAAACGTTGCATGTGAGCAGTCAGCTCGTATGGTCGCGATGAAAGCAGCGACAGACAACGCAGGACAATTGATTAAAGACCTACAACTCATTTACAACAAGCTGCGTCAAGCCGCGATTACTCAGGAAATTTCCGAGATCGTTGGCGGTGCCGCTGCCGTTTAACATTATTAAGTTTGAATTGAGGAGACAGCAATGAGTAGCGGTCGTATCATTCAGATCATCGGCGCGGTTATCGACGTCGAGTTTGAGCGCAATAGCGTTCCTAAGATCTATGACGCTCTCCAAGTTGACGGTACTGAAACTACATTAGAAGTTCAGCAACAGCTTGGCGATGGTGTTGTTCGTACCATCGCAATGGGTTCTACAGAAGGTCTTAAACGTGGCCTTAATGTAACTAGCACAAATGCACCGATTTCTGTTCCAGTAGGTCCAGCTACGCTTGGTCGTATCATGGACGTTTTGGGTCGCCCAATTGATGAAGCAGGTCCGGTAGCGACTGAAGAGCGTTTGCCGATTCACCGTCAAGCACCTTCTTATGCTGAACAAGCAGCTTCTACAGATCTTTTAGAAACTGGTATTAAAGTAATTGACTTACTTTGCCCGTTCGCAAAAGGTGGTAAAGTTGGTCTATTTGGTGGTGCTGGTGTTGGTAAAACCGTTAACATGATGGAGTTGATCAACAACATCGCGAAAGCTCACTCAGGTTTATCTGTGTTTGCTGGTGTTGGTGAGCGTACTCGTGAAGGTAACGACTTCTATCACGAAATGAAAGATTCTAACGTTCTTGACAAAGTAGCAATGGTCTACGGTCAGATGAACGAGCCACCAGGTAACCGTTTACGCGTAGCGTTAACAGGTTTGACTATGGCTGAATACTTCCGTGATCAAAAAGACGAAAATGGTAAAGGTCGTGACGTATTATTATTCGTCGACAACATCTACCGTTATACACTTGCGGGTACAGAAGTATCAGCATTGTTAGGTCGTATGCCATCTGCGGTAGGTTACCAACCTACACTTGCAGAAGAAATGGGTGTTCTTCAAGAGCGTATTACATCTACTAAATCTGGTTCGATCACATCGATCCAAGCAGTATATGTACCTGCCGATGACTTAACAGATCCATCTCCTGCAACTACATTTGCTCACTTAGATGCAACAGTAGTATTGAGCCGTGACATCGCATCTTCTGGTATCTATCCAGCGATCGATCCACTTGACTCAACTTCACGTCAGTTAGACCCATTAGTTGTTGGTCAAGAGCACTATGAAATTGCGCGTGCAGTACAAAACGTATTGCAACGTTATAAAGAGCTTAAAGACATCATCGCAATCTTGGGTATGGATGAATTAGCTGAAGAAGATAAATTGGTTGTTTACCGTGCGCGTAAAATCCAACGTTTCTTCTCTCAACCATTCCACGTAGCTGAAGTGTTTACTGGTGCTCCTGGTAAATTAGTACCGCTTAAAGAAACGATTCGTGGCTTTAAAGGTCTATTAGCTGGTGAATACGATCACATCCCAGAACAAGCGTTCTATATGGTTGGTGGTATTGACGAAGTGATTGCTAAAGCTGAGAAACTCTAATTTAAGGAGATCATCTCATGGCGACTATGCAATGTGATGTCGTAAGTGTTAAAGAGTCTATTTACTCTGGCGCAGTAACGATGTTAATCGCGAAAGGTGCTGGTGGTGAGCTTGGTATTTTGCCAGGACATGCTCCACTTGTAACCTTGCTTCAACCGGGCCCGATTCGTGTTCAGTTGGAAAATGGTACAGAAGAAATCGTCTATGTATCTGGCGGTGTTTTAGAAGTTCAACCTCATGTTGTAACGGTTCTTGCAGATACTGCAATCCGTGCAGACAACTTGGATGAAGCGGCAATTTTAGAAGCACGTAAAAATGCTGAACAATTGCTTGCAAACCAAAAGAGTGATTTGGACTCAGCTGCTGCGTTGGCTGCCTTGGCAGAAACAGCTGCACAGCTTGAAACTATCCGTAAAATCAAAAACCGCGCACTATAATTGCCGGTTTGAGATTGAAAAAGCCACCGTAAGGTGGCTTTTTTTATAAGTTGTTTTTTTAAGATTCAGTTTTTGAATCTGACTTTTCATCTCCTGCCATAATCATGGCAGCAAGCTTCACCATATCCATTTGAATGGTATTAAGCTGTTTTTCAATTTGGTCAAAATTGATTTGATCTAATTTCCCATTGAGTAATGGCATGCTAAGAGCTTGTTGGTTGGCATGTAATAAACTTTGGCGAATATTCTCAATTTCCTGACTTTTGATATCTAAAGTCAAAAGTGCTTGATTTAAACCTTCTAGTTGCTGTTTTAACGTAGTGACAGTAGTTTTTAGTTCATTCTGATTCTTATCTTGGATGGCTTGTTCAACATCAAGCTGAGTATCTTTAAGCTGTTCAACATAGTCACCAGCTTTAAGCTGTAAATTAGCAGCGTCGCGGACCATATAAAAAATATTGCCGCTTTTAAGTTCGGCTTTGTTGGGTGCAATTTCTGACTCTTGTTGTTCAATGTTTTGGTCAGATGCCTGTTCAGTTATTTCAGTCTTTTCTTGTTCGGTAGCATGGTCTTGTGCCTGATCGCACCCGAGTAAAAGCATCCCTGAGGCAAAAATTACAAAAGGAAGAAATGCGCCCTGTAAAACTTTTTTCATAACTACAAACAACATCAAATAAAGCAAATGGATACTATAGGCATAAAATATGAAGAAAGATTGTATTTTTGCAAACGAACAACACTTTGAGGAGAGTATAAAAAAGAGCGTATAAAACGCCCTTTGTCACGTTTTAAAATATTATTTTGCTAACTCTGCTTCAACTGCTTTAACGATTTGTTCATCGTCTGCTGTTAGGTTCGGAGCAAAGCGAGCTACGACTTCGCCATTTTTATTAATTAAAAACTTTTCGAAGTTCCATAAAACTTCTGGAGCAGGGTTGGTTGGAATACCTAAGCCTTCTAAACGCTCACGGAAAGGACCTTCACCAGTGCGTTCCGGCTGAGCCGCTGTCAAAGTTTGGTAAAGTGGGTGCTTATCTTCGCCGACTACAGAAACCTTAGAAAATAAAGGGAAATGAACATCATAATTTAATGAACAGAACTGTTGAATTTCTTCATCAGAACCTGGTTCTTGCTCTTTAAAGTTATTTGCTGGGAAACCTAAAATTTCAAGACCTTGCTCTTTTTTTGCTTGGTAAAGTTTTTCTAAGCCTTCGTATTGTGGAGTTAAACCACATTTAGAAGCAGTATTTACGATAAGTAGAACTTTACCTTTGTATTGTTCGAGGTCAACCGTTTCGCCTGAAATAGCTTTTACTGGAATGTGATATACAGATTGTGTCATGAGTCTTTCCTAAAGATTGTAATTGATATCAAGTAACGCATTTGTTTTAACTGCTATTGAGGGGTAGTGCAATAATATTCGTGTTCAAAAAAGAAAAAGTTTTTAAAGATAAGCTGAATTCTAGTTATTTCTGATTTGGATAGGTGTTTGCCCAGTGTAACGTTTAAAAAATTCAATAAAACTTGAGCTATGTTGATAACCTAAATCGTATGCTAAACGCTTGATATACGTCCCTTGGCGAATCTGATGAATGGCATAAACAATTTTGGCCCGATTTCTCCATTCGGACAATGAAAGCTGAAGCTCTTGTTGACTCAAACGTAATAAGTGGCGATCACTGACCGAAAAGTTTTGTAGTAACTGCTGTAAAGACTGATCAAAAAGTAAAGGATCTGAAAGTTTTTCTAAAATAGGCAATAAAACAGGATGCCGCGTTTGCGGTAAATAATGTGAATATGCAGGAGCTTGTTTGAGTTGATCGAATAAAACTTGTAAAAGATGTTCTAAGTATTCAGGTTGTTCGGTTTTTTTTTGCTGCTCTAGAATTTGTAAAACTAAAGTGCGAAAAAAAGGCTGAATACTAAAGCATCGACAGCTATTTCCTAAAATAGAGCATAGGCGAGGGTGCAGTCGAATACAGATATAATGAATTTCATGGTCGATATGGGTTGACTGATGAACAGTTTGAGGTGGAATCCAAAGACCATAGCTAGGAGGAGAAAGATATAGCTGTTCTTCAATCTCCATTTCTAATATGCCATTTAAACTGAAATTAAAATCTCCCCAAAGAGATGCATGAGGACGAACAATATCTTCTTTTTGGTATAGAAATTCATGAACTTCTATACTGTTTAATAATGAAAATTGCTGATCCTCATTGTTCATCTATATGCTCTGACTCATATTTTAGTTTTCACAAGTAGCTTTAGGGTTATTAAGACCTTTCGCTAAGGTAAATGTACTCAGTAATGCTAGGGCAACGAAGCTTAATACACCATAAATTAAAGTATTTTCATTGAAATGATCAACTACATATCCCCCTAATAATGAACCTGTCGCAATCATCACCTGAAACATACCTACAAAAAGCGGCATACCTTTTTCAACTGCATTTGGCGCATGTACAAACATCCAAATATTCGCTGAGGTAGGGAAGGCACCAAATGCAAATCCCCATAACGCGGTTAAGACAATAGCACCAAACTCATGAACGGCAAAAAGAGGAAATCCAAAGAATACGATTGCAAAGCATGTACCCACAAAAGCTAATGTATAACGGACATTTAGATTCCCACTATATCCGGCAAAAGCATTTCCGAAAATACCAGCGATTCCATAGAGCAATAATAATGAACTAATGGTTGTCCCATTAAAACCAGCAACATTTTTAAAGAAAGGTGCTAAATAGCTATAGGCACAAAAGTGAGCGAGTCCGATCAATAAAACAATCAACATGCCACTACGTGCTTTAGGAGTGCGTAAAAGGGCTGGCAAATCTTTCATGTGAATTGCCGAATCTGGTACAAGTTTAGGTAAAAAGATTAATTGTAAGATTAAAACAACTAAGCCAATGCCTGCAGTAATTCCAAAAGCACTACGCCAGCCATAAAACTCGCTTAACCAAGTTCCAATCGGTACACCTAGAACTGTAGCAAAAGTCACACCTGCCATCACGACCGCAGTTGCTTTAGCAATAGGAAGGTGTGAGGGAGCTAATTTTCCACTTAGAGCAATGGCGGTCGCCCAGAAACCACCAATTGAAATACCTAAAATTAAGCGACTTAACAATAAAATATGAAAGTTTTCAGCAAATGCGGTAATGGTATTGGCAATAACCATAATAGCTGTCAGCAAGATAAGCACATAACGCCGATCAAGTTGTTTTACTGATACAGGCAATAGAGGGGCTGCAATTGCTGCCATAATGCCGGGTACGGTAATAATCAGGCCTGCTGTACCTACAGAAATATTTAAATCTGTTGCGACACTATTTAAAACGCCAACGGGTAAAAATTCACTTGTAACTAAGGCAAATGCTGCGATAGAAACGGCCAAAATGGCAAACCAGCTTCCTTGAGTGGAGGTCGTGGGTCGCGCTTTAGAGATAGACGATTGGTCCATAGGAAATCCTTACTTGGCTAAATTTGGAGTAAAGAAAGGCAATTTATTAATTAACTAACGATCATTATGAAAATAAAATAGTTGATAAAAAATCGAACGTCAATTAATTTAATAACGATTGTTATAAAAATAGATGTGATCTTTATGACAAATAGGCATGAAACGAATTTAGCTGTTACAGAAGATACGCTGAAAAAAAAGCGCGGACGTCCTAAATGCTTTGATGAACAAGAGGTTTTGCAAAAAGCAATGTTGCTCTTTTGGGAGCATGGCTATGAAGCAACGTCTATTAGTGATTTAACGCAAGCTTTGGAAATTACAGCACCTAGCCTATATAGTGCTTTTGGTGATAAGGCAGGGCTGTTTTATAAAAGTATTGATTACTATTTGGCTCATGAAGCCTGCCCTATTGAGACCATCTTTTTAGAAGCAAAAACTGCAAAAATTGCGTTTGAGTTATATCTTTATGACAACGTAAAACGACTGGTTCAACCCAATAAACCAGCTGGTTGTATGTTGGTGGTTGCTGCCATGAATTGTTCTGATGCAACTCAAGATGTGCAGCAGAACCTATTAGACAAGCGCATAAAAACCAAAGAAAAATTATTGGAGCGTCTCAAACAAGGTGTTGAGCAGGGTGATTTGCTATCTAATGCTCCTCTACAAGAAATGACGGACTTTTATGCCACTGTCATTCAAGGCCTTACCATTCAGGCAAGAGACGGTGCCAGTACTGATCAATTACATAAAGTTGTAGAACATGCCATGAAAGCTTGGACATTATTCTAAAAAAGATGATGTCTTAAGTTCGATATCAATGTCGGAAATACGATATTTCAATTTATTAAGACATTCTTCAAAATAAAACCATCTTTTGTAGATGGTGTATTGCTATGAGTCAGGTCATGAAATATCACAAATGGGCGTTTATTTTTCCCATTTTGGCAGTATTGATTTGGTCTTTAAATATTGTAGTCACCCGCTATGTCTCGGATTATATCTCTCCGGTAAGTATTAGTTTTTATCGGTGGTTAATCGCTTTTATTATTTTGACTCCATTTATGTTTATGTCTGTGTGGAGACAAAGACGACTAGTAATACCATATTTACCTAAGCTTGCTGTGTTAAGTGCATTTGGGATGGTACTTTATCAAGGCTTAGCTTATACGGCTGCCCATTATACCAGTGCAACCAATATGGGGATTGTGAATGCATTTATTCCCATCTTTACGATCTTTGTTTCGCTTGCCATTTTAAAAGATGTGCCTAATCGCTTTGCAGTTTTTGGCAGTATTTTGTCTTTTGCTGGTTTGCTATATGTCATGTCCCAAGGAAATATTAATAAGCTTTTAAGTGGTGGCGGACATCTTGGTGATGCATTGATGATTATTGCCGTATTCTTCTATGCATTTTATGGTGTTTTTCTTAAAAAATGGCAGCTGCCTCTACCAATTATGACAAGCTTATATGTTCAGATTGGGTTTTCTGTAATATTTCATATTCCTTTAATTCTCTGGTTTGGACTTGATGCTTTAAATGTTGAAAATGCACCAAGTGCTATTTATGCAGGAGTATTTGCTTCACTCATTGCGCCGTTAGTTTGGATGTTAGCTGTTCAACAACTCGGTCCTAATAGAACAAGTATTTTTATGAACTTGGTACCTGTCTTTACAGCAGTTATTGCAAGCGTCTGGTTGTCTGAGCAGTGGACCATTTATCACACATTAGGTGGGATTGTTATTTTAATTGGTATCATTATGGCTCAGAAGAAGGTGAGTCCTAAAAAGAGCGAATTAATGCAAGAACAAAACTAAAGTCAGTAAAAAAACTATGGCATATTTTGAAAAAAACTCATAAAAATATGCCAATTTTTTCTTAGTTAAAGTTTTTCTATATGATTTATAAATAGTTTATAAAAATAGGTTGTAATATAAATATTAAAAAAGCCGAGTAAAAATATTAATATAATTTTAATTTATATGCAAAAAACCGTAAATTCCCTACACTTTTCATGCTTTTTTTAGAGAAATAATATATTTCTCTCATTGAACCTCTTACCACATAATAGCGGCCACTACGAAAGGCGCTCTTTTCTTTGTAAATTATCTTTCGTTCCCCAGATATCCAAACCCTCTGGATGTGGTATATACCCATCCTTTTTTATGCTCAGTTATCCCTATATAACTGAGCTTTTTTTTGTTTGAAATTAGGCGCGAATAATCTCTCTGGTAAGAGCGTTAATGATTCTGCTTGGTTGTTGGCTCTGGCCTAAGTCACCATTCAGATAGTTTAATTGTGAACCAAAGTATTGGCAGGCATCCTGTAGTGAGTGTGCAGGTTCTTGTCCACTTGGGTTCGCACTAGTCGAGACAATAAAGCCATGAAAAGCATTGCATAATGCCACACATAAAGGATGTGTAGTGACTCGAACAGCGACAAGAGGATGCTCACCTTTAATCCATGAAGGAATATGTTCGCCAGCAGGTAATAGCCAAGTTGTTGCTCTTTCTGAAGGTTGATGATTAGTCCAACAATCAATAATTTCTTGTTGGGTTGTTTGAGGTAGAGAAGTTAGCAGGTGCTCGACTTGGCTAATATGACCTGCTAATAAAATTACACCCTTTTCAATAGGCCTTTGCTTTAGTTCAAGAATCTTTTGAAAAGCTTGCTTATTAAAAGGGTCGCAACCTAGCCCCCAAACTGCCTCAGTTGGATATGCCAAAACTTGACCTTGTTGTAAACATTCGGCTGCTTCGGTAACTGAGGTGGTAATCATGGTAATACTCTTCCTTTCAATCAGACAGAATTGCTATTGTGCGCTCCAATACTAAGAACGACAACGTAAATACAATCCTGATTGTTGCATACATAAACCAAGTAGTTCTAGTTCCATCAGTGAAGAGGTGAGTTCTGCAACAGGCTGCGAGTGATGTAAAACAAGCTGATCAATATTTTGTCCGACCCAGTCTAAAGACTGATAAAGGTTAACTAAATGCTCAGGAATTTCTGGGGTACTAGAAACTACAGCCTGCTCGGTGGAGTTTTGTTGCTGACTTTGCCACTGTGTGGGTAAAGCAAGGTCTTCAATAATTTGTTCAGGATGATCGACTAAAATTGCTCCCTCACGAATAAGTTGATGGCAACCTTGATGAAACTCACTGTAAATATGACCAGGAATGGCAAATACAGTCTTACCTTGTTCGGCAGCTTTGTTCGCAGTGATGAGAGAACCACTTTTTAAGGTAGCTTCTACCACTAACACGCCTAAACTCAAACCGCTGACAATTCGGTTTCTACGTGGGAAATGCTGTTGTAATGGAGGTGTTCCAGGCAAAAACTCAGTAATAATCGCGCCGTTTTGAGCCAAAATATGTTCTACAAGTTTTTTATTTTGAGTAGGGTAGGTACTGTCTAAACCAGTTCCTGTCACAGCAATCGTACGTTGATGAGCTGAAGCTCCTTGGTGAGCAGCTTCATCAATGCCATATGCCAAGCCACTACTCACATAAAAACCTTTTTCACTTAAGTAATAGGCAAAATCATAAGCAACCTGACGACCATGGGGGCTTGGTTTTCGGCTACCTACAATCGCAATTTGCGGTTGCAATAAGGCTTGTGCCTGACCTTTTCCAAAAATGATAGGTGGGTGATCTGTATAAGGTAATAGCTGAGTGGGATAGCCTGAGTCATCTGCTGTTAAAATAAAGTCGGTATGCTGATGGACCTGTTGAACCAGTTTTTCAAACTGAGCTTGACCCTGAGCAGTTTGAAATTCATCTACGCGTTTTAAATGATTAGCGTGTAAGCCAAGATTTGACCACTGTGCCAAACTAGCTGGTTGGACTGCCTTTTCGCAGTTACCAAAATAATCGACAATTTTTTTAAAGCTGACTAAAGAGTGTTGCACCAAATACCACACTTTAAGCGTGTGGTAATGGTGTGAAGAAAGTTGAGTAAGCATTGTAAAAGGTACATCCAGCATTAATCATTAAAGCGGGGTGGCTGAATGCTTGAACCAACTTTAACTGGTAAATCGCTTTCTAATACGTAGGCATAACTCAACTGATCAAAAGTTCTAAAGACCATCAAACTACCAATTTGTTGTCCTGGTAACTGTATTGGTTCTTTGGTTTTAGGATCTCTAATGGTTTCACCTTGTTGCGTAATATCAAAAACTTGTCCTACTTGGATACCTTGTGCTGTACCTCGGTCCAAAGTCACCACACTATTTTTGGCAGCAGTACCAATTGATCCCATTACACGAATAATTTTGCCGCCCTCTGTCACCTGAGTGGCATCTACCGGATAAAACAAAGTAGGTAATGTTGCTTCTTCTTCTGGCATCACCCGATCACCACGACGTACTTCAGAATTGTAGCTATCAGTTAACTCAAGCGTGGTAATGTCTTTTTCAGAAGAGATCGCAATCCCTGAGGCAACTTGTTGTAGCTCAATACCTAGACTGTGCTTTTTGCCTTTATTATCGGTGAAATAATAAGGTTCACCTTCACGATAAACTGCATAACGTTGACCATCAATTAAACCTTGTCCGCGCGCATAAATAGTTTGACCTTTTGCCGCCAGTACACGTTGATCGGCAGTACCGACTACATAAGGAGTATGTTGAATTGCATCGATAGGTAGAATAGTGCTGTGTTCTAACCATTGTTTGATATGTTCAAGAGGAATAACAGGTACGTTATTGTTAAGTGACTCCACACGAACTTGAGGTTGTAAATTTGTCATTTGGCCTGTGTAACGGCGAATAATGCCGACACAGCCATCTCCCTCATCTTTTCCAACCAATGGACGGCCATCTAAACTACACAGCAGTAATCGATCACCAGGATAAATCCAGTGTGGATTTTTGACATGCTGATTATTTGCCCAAATTTCAGGCCAGCGCCAAGGTTTACTCAGAAAGTGACCAGAAATATCCCATAGCGTATCTCCTCGTTTTACTATGTAGACATGTGGTGCATTACTTCTAAGAGAGGGTGGATTATGGTTCGGACTAGCAGCATAAGTCTCTACTACCGTACTGAATGCAACCCCTGTAAAAAGTGCCAAAGCAAGTAAATGCTTTTTTATCCCCAAAGCATGAAATTGAACCATGCCGTCAAAAACCTTTTTCATTATGATAATTCCTAAAAATTATGCGTGCAGATGCGTTATAATAGGCGGCTAACACACAATTTTTCGATGAAGTATTTCCTTCATTTGGTTTTTCAATCAATGGCATAAGTGAGGACGTCAGTATGGCCTTATTACCTATTTTAAGTTTTCCTGATCCCCGTCTTCGTACCATTGCTAAGCCTGTTGAAGAAGTTACTGATGAAATTCGTCAACTTGCAGCAGATATGCTTGAAACCATGTATGCGGCACCAGGTATTGGTTTAGCAGCTTCTCAGGTCGATCGTCATATTCAGCTTATCGTCATAGATTTGTCTGAATCTAAAGATGACCCTATGGTTTTCATTAACCCCAAAATAACTCCACTGACAGAAGATAAGCAGCAGTACGAAGAAGGCTGCCTATCGGTGCCACAAATATACGACAAAGTTGAGCGCCCGTCACGTGTGAAAATTGAGGCAATTAACCTTGAAGGTCAAGCATTTGAGATAGAAGCTGATGGACTTCTCGCTGTTTGTATCCAACATGAAATGGATCACTTAAATGGCAAATTATTTGTGGATTATTTGTCACCACTTAAACGTCAGCGTGCTCGAGAAAAAGTTGAAAAAGTTGTTCGTCAACGTGAGCGTGAAAAAGTTGCAGTAAAACGTTAAAAATTTCTATTCTTGAAACATCAATGTAGTGTGGATGTGATTTTTGGTTTTTCGTAGTGGTTTACTGCTTGCATGTGCAGCAGTATTTTTACAGGTCGCGGTATTTCTACAGCCGCTATTACCGAAGCAGTATCAAATTGCTCCGGTCTGTGAAACTATTACCCTCGCTTTGCTTAAACCTAAAGCACAGATGGAAACCATGTCACATGCCATGCATTCACATCATGAACATCATATTGAACAGGCACAAGCCTCTGGGCAACATGATCATCATGATGCAAATCACCAGTGTCAATATTGTACCGTCTATGCCAATCTGGTTTTGCCACCTGAATTTGGCGTAAAAGAAGTTTTAGTCCGCATACAAGTCCGCTTAGTCGCTTATCAACAAGCATTTAGACATGTCTACTTTGCACTACAGCGACTTTTTCTACTCCCGCAAGGGCGTGCACCACCTCTATTTGCATAAATAAAAGCAATTTTTTGTTGGGGTCTTAACTGACTTCGATATCACTTTATTTATGTTTTAGAGCGTATAAAAATGCCACATTCTAAATTTTTACTACAACCTTTATGGGTTGCGATGTTTGCTGTCTCTCATTCGGGGCTAGTTTTTGCTAATTCAGAAGAAAATGATGCCGATACCCAAGCGCTTCACTCATTAGCACCTATTGTTGTTACAGCACAACAAGGCAACGATGCAAATGGCTTGATTGTACATGCAGACCCAAAGCAACCGATTCAGCCAGTGCCTGCTACAGATGGTGCAGACTATCTACAAAGTATTATGGGTTTTAACTCAATACAAAGTGGGGGAACGAATGGTGATGTGACATTCCGAGGTATGTTTGGGTCACGCATCAAAATTTTGACAGATGGAACTGAGAACTTAGGTGCATGCCCAAACCGTATGGATGCACCGACCTCTTATATTTCACCAGAAAGTTATGATCGTATTTCTGTGATTAAGGGTCCGCAAACTGTTCAATATGCCAATACAGGTTCTGCTGCAACAGTCCTTTTTGAACGTCAGCCTGAGAAACTTACCTCTGAAAAACCTTATCGTGGGCAAGCAAGTGTCTTGCTAGGTTCATATGGGCGTATTGACCATAATATTGAAGCTGCAGTGGGCGATGAGAAAAAATATATCCGTTTAAATGCCAATCGTTCAGAGTCGAATAGTTATCAAGATGGTGATGGAAATACCGTGCCGTCAGCATGGAAAAAGTGGAATGCTGATGTAGCACTTGGCTTTACTCCAGATGAAAACACGTGGGTCGAACTCACTGGTGGAAAATCTGATGGTGAATCGCTTTATGCTGGACGTTCAATGGATGGATCTCAATTTGCGCGAGAAAGCTTAGGTCTGCGGTTTGAAAAGAAAAATATCACCGATGTCATTAAGAAAATTGAAGGGCAGGTGAACTATAGCTATAACGACCATATTATGGATAACT
This sequence comes from Acinetobacter sp. S-1, assembly GCF_059579785.1. Lineage (NCBI taxonomy): Bacteria > Pseudomonadati > Pseudomonadota > Gammaproteobacteria > Moraxellales > Moraxellaceae > Acinetobacter > Acinetobacter sp. S-1. Next base: position 3,611,862 of record NZ_CM184207.1, on the reverse strand, counting down.
TTAGTTTGCGCACACCGCCATTAGTTGAAATGAATCATGGTGGTATGACCATGCTGATGCCGAATCCAATGGCAATGCAAGTGACACGCCGTACATTAAACTCACGTTTGGCAATGACTTCTGAATGGAACAAATGGAGTTTGATCACAGGCGTTGACTCTCAATTTAATAAACATGGCGGTAGCATGTCATCGCCAACAATGCCTTCAATGAATATTCCATATCGTCAAGATATGCGTTTTCAATCTTATGGTGCTTTTGGCGAACTGGGCTATCAATGGAACGATTTCAACAAACTGGTTACAGGTGCACGTTTAGATCGAGTCACAGTTGAAGATGAGCGCGTTGATTCTCAAGTAAAAGGCTTTAATACTAAACTTGAAAAGACTTTACCGAGTGCATTTGTGCGTTGGGAAAATCAACATCCTGAGCATGACCTAAAAAGCTATATTGGTTTAGGTTATGTAGAGCGTATGCCTGATTACTGGGAACTTTTCTCGCCTAAACATGGTAATTCGGGCTCAACCAATACTTTTAATGGTGTGAATCCTGAGAAAACATTACAGTTGGATCTGGGTTTCCAGCAACAACATGGTGCTTTAAACACATGGGCTTCTGCTTATGCAGGTTTGGTGGATGACTACATTTTAATGAGTTATCACCATCACCCAAGTACTGGAATGGGTGGGCATGATATGAGTCATGATATTACTGCGGGTGCCAAGAATGTCGATGCAACCATCGCAGGCGCGGAAGCGGGTATTGGATATCAATTCACTGACCATATTCAGGCAGATTTGAGTGCGATGTATGCATGGGGTAAAAACACCACAGATGACAAACCACTACCTCAAATTTCACCTTTAGAAGGTCGCCTAAATATTCGCTATGTGGCTGATAAATATAATTTAGGATTATTATGGCGAGCGGTTGCTGAGCAAAACCGCGTGAGTCTACATCAAGGTAATATCGTAGGATATGACTTAAAACCAAGTAAAGGTTTCTCGACTCTTTCTCTAAACGGAAGTTACAACCTTCGTAAAGATATCGATGTCTCTGTTGGCATTGATAACGTATTAGATAAGACCTATACCGAACACTTAAATAAAGCGGGTAGTGCTGGCTTTGGATTTGCGAGCGAAGAGCAGTTTAACAATATCGGAAGAAACTACTGGGTCCGTATGAGCATGAAGTTTTAAAAAGCTTAACGAATTAAATGAACTGAAAATATTAATTTAAAGAGAGAAATGAAATGACTAATAAATTATCACCTGAACAATCTTGGTGGGGATGGAAGTTACTTATTGTGGCTTCTATTCTGAGTTTATTGTTTATGATTGTTTTTTACTTGGCGATCAACAACGAACCTGACTACATGCCAAGTCAGAAAAAGAAGCAGATGACGGAGCCACACGAGCAAATGAATCACGCTGAAATGCACAGTTCATCAGCTCAATAAGTTCCTTAATATTTGAAAATGGAAGTCTAATTAACGGGCTTCCATTTTTGTTTTTAAGTTTTAAAAGTTATTGATGCATACTCACTAAGGTTTTTGCCTTACCTTGATTCTGATAAAGCGTTAAGCCAAGTTTTTGTATATTACGGCCTGATTTAGATAAAAACTTTTCAACTTTTGGTGAAAGCTTTGCACCATTATAAAGTAGTGAATTACGCACAATTAGATAATAAGCAAACCATGAGGCAGACTGCTGAGGCAATCCGAGTAGTTTCATTCTCTTCTTCCCAATAAAAAATTGGGTAAGTTCTAAATGTTGTCGATAAGCAAGCTTCTGCTGCAAAGAGCGTAAATGCAGATATTTTCTCTCAAAAGGCTCTTTAGATAAGCTTGATCCTAACTCAACACTGCTGTGGTCGGAGCGAGGGTGAGCAAACTGCATCCAGTAAAGTAACCTCCAACCCTCAGATTCAGATTGAATAAGCCATTTTTCATCAATACCCATCAACCAGCCAACATAACGCCAAAAATGTAGAAAACTCTTGGCTTCTTGTTTGGTCGGCCATACACCTAAAGCCCTAATACCGAGTAAAACTACACTGCTAAAAGCCAAATTAGTCATGGCTAAATCAAATTGATTAAGTGGAATTCCCCAAACTTCACTATCCCAACGATCAGACTTTTTTAATTGTCGGCGAACGAGTGCATGAATAAAGCGAACATAAATCGTTGATGTAAAACCTGCGCTTAGACGCTCAAGTCCTTGAGGTTCAGTAATATCAACCCACCATTTTGTGGTTTCAGCTAAACGAGTACCCGCCTGTTTCTTTAATGCACCCGTTAAAATTAGCGGCTGATTAAATCCCGGATATAAATATCCCGCCATTAAGGATAAATCTCTAAGAATAAGACCATTATTTATTCCTAAACGATGAGTAAATTTAACAGCCTCATCAATTTGACGCTGATCTAACCATTCAGGCTTTTGCTCAATGTAATTAAAGAAATTTTCTAACTCAGTAGGTAGCGGCTCAGATAGGTTATCGCGGCCTTGAAATAATATCTTCTCAAAAATCATTCGGTGACCTTTGGGATCTTCCATAACCCAATCAATCACCTTATCCATTTCAACGTCTCCTTCACAAAGAGCACGTTGTAAAGACACATATTCTTTATAGTTTGGTTGTACAGGTTTTTCGCAACAGATATTTAAAAACTGAGTAAAGAAATTACTGTCTTGCATGTCATTAAAAGAAGCAAGTCGAGTCGGGCTAATCATTTGCATATCGTTACTTACTTATTGAACTGAATAATAAATAGGCTAATATGAATAATTATTCGCATTCAATTCGCATTTAACGAATAAAAAACGATGAGAAAAGCCCCACAGCAACAGCGTTCAAAAATTATTGTTGACCATATTTTAGAGGCGACACAGCAGTGTATCGCCCAGTATGGATTACTACATACGACGACGCCTAAAATTGCAGAGAAATCTGGAGTAAGTGTTGGGTCGATTTACCAATACTTTGAGAATAAAGATCAAATCATAGAAGAACTATTGCGCCGTAAAAGCGAATTGCTGGGGCAACAACTTAAAGAATTAGTTGTGCGACAAGGAAATATTCCTTTAGAGCTGCTCATTCCCTTAGCAATAGAGTTGGGATTTAATGCATTAAAAGCCGATCATGGATTTTTTATAGAAGTGCTGAAACACTGGCATGACTATAGTCATTCGCAAGCTGCTCAGATTTTAGAAAAGCATTTTTTTGAAGTAGGGCTATATACATTCAGTAGAAATCCTCATCAGTGGGACTTCGAACAGGTAAAGTATAAATCCTTTGTAATTATTAATAGTACGCTTTTTACGATGATGCGTTATGTAAGCCAGAACAATTTTCTTATCTCAGAACAACAACTTAAACGCGAATTATCGAGCATGATACTGGCCTATTTAAGTCAAAAATAAAAAATTAAAATAATTATCAATATAAAACAATAGCTTAATACGTGTGGTGGTTTAAAAGTAAACGCTCAAGTCATTAATTTTTAATTTTCGCTTGCAAAGGTAAGTTAATGGTCTATAATGCACATCCATCGGCGGTGATGCAGATAGAAACTTGTTGAAAAACAGTTACTTGTGATTAAGTTAATTGCTTTAAGTGATGAATTTGATGATAAGTTGGTTTGATAGATAAGTTTTAAAAATATCGAAATTACCTGTTGACTTTTAAGAGATTAAGAGTAATATAGCCGACCTAGCTTGCTGGTGACGAACCAGGAAGAAGATCATTAAGAGAATTGAAGAACAACTTGTGTGGATTTTTACTGATTGATTAATCGAAATAATTTTCATTGATTGATTGGTTTAAATTACTCGAAGTTTATTTGAGCGAAATTTAAGTCAGTAATTGATGAGCCAGAATTGGTACCTTGTCTTTAAATAAGGTACAAAATGATTTTAACTGAAGAGTTTGATCATGGCTCAGATTGAACGCTGGCGGCAGGCTTAACACATGCAAGTCGAGCGGAGAGAGGTAGCTTGCTACTGATCTTAGCGGCGGACGGGTGAGTAATGCTTAGGAATCTGCCTATTAGTGGGGGACAACATTTCGAAAGGAATGCTAATACCGCATACGTCCTACGGGAGAAAGCAGGGGATCTTCGGACCTTGCGCTAATAGATGAGCCTAAGTCGGATTAGCTAGTTGGTGGGGTAAAGGCCTACCAAGGCGACGATCTGTAGCGGGTCTGAGAGGATGATCCGCCACACTGGGACTGAGACACGGCCCAGACTCCTACGGGAGGCAGCAGTGGGGAATATTGGACAATGGGCGCAAGCCTGATCCAGCCATGCCGCGTGTGTGAAGAAGGCCTTATGGTTGTAAAGCACTTTAAGCGAGGAGGAGGCTACTTTAGTTAATACCTAGAGATAGTGGACGTTACTCGCAGAATAAGCACCGGCTAACTCTGTGCCAGCAGCCGCGGTAATACAGAGGGTGCAAGCGTTAATCGGATTTACTGGGCGTAAAGCGCGCGTAGGCGGCTAATTAAGTCAAATGTGAAATCCCCGAGCTTAACTTGGGAATTGCATTCGATACTGGTTAGCTAGAGTGTGGGAGAGGATGGTAGAATTCCAGGTGTAGCGGTGAAATGCGTAGAGATCTGGAGGAATACCGATGGCGAAGGCAGCCATCTGGCCTAACACTGACGCTGAGGTGCGAAAGCATGGGGAGCAAACAGGATTAGATACCCTGGTAGTCCATGCCGTAAACGATGTCTACTAGCCGTTGGGGCCTTTGAGGCTTTAGTGGCGCAGCTAACGCGATAAGTAGACCGCCTGGGGAGTACGGTCGCAAGACTAAAACTCAAATGAATTGACGGGGGCCCGCACAAGCGGTGGAGCATGTGGTTTAATTCGATGCAACGCGAAGAACCTTACCTGGCCTTGACATAGTAAGAACTTTCCAGAGATGGATTGGTGCCTTCGGGAACTTACATACAGGTGCTGCATGGCTGTCGTCAGCTCGTGTCGTGAGATGTTGGGTTAAGTCCCGCAACGAGCGCAACCCTTTTCCTTATTTGCCAGCGAGTAATGTCGGGAACTTTAAGGATACTGCCAGTGACAAACTGGAGGAAGGCGGGGACGACGTCAAGTCATCATGGCCCTTACGGCCAGGGCTACACACGTGCTACAATGGTCGGTACAAAGGGTTGCTACCTAGCGATAGGATGCTAATCTCAAAAAGCCGATCGTAGTCCGGATTGGAGTCTGCAACTCGACTCCATGAAGTCGGAATCGCTAGTAATCGCGGATCAGAATGCCGCGGTGAATACGTTCCCGGGCCTTGTACACACCGCCCGTCACACCATGGGAGTTTGTTGCACCAGAAGTAGCTAGCCTAACTGCAAAGAGGGCGGTTACCACGGTGTGGCCGATGACTGGGGTGAAGTCGTAACAAGGTAGCCGTAGGGGAACCTGCGGCTGGATCACCTCCTTAACGAAAGATTGACGATTGGTAAGAATCCACAACAAGTTGTTCTTCATAGATGTATCTGAGGGTCTGTAGCTCAGTTGGTTAGAGCACACGCTTGATAAGCGTGGGGTCACAAGTTCAAGTCTTGTCAGACCCACCATGACTTTGACTGGTTGAAGTTATAGATAAAAGATACATGACTGATGATGTAAGCTGGGGACTTAGCTTAGTTGGTAGAGCGCCTGCTTTGCACGCAGGAGGTCAGGAGTTCGACTCTCCTAGTCTCCACCAGAACTTAAGATAAGTTCGGATTACAGAAATTAGTAAATAGAGATTTCGGTCTTGGTTTATTAACTTCTGTGATTTAAGTATCACGGTATTAAGCATGACCTGACGAAGGCGTGTTTATTCATTAACAGATTGGCAAAATTGAGTCTGAAATAAATTGTTCACTCAAGAGTTTAGATTAAGCAATTAATCTAGATGAATTGAGAACTAGCAAATTAACTGAATCAAGCGTTTTGGTATATGAATTTAGATTGAAGCTGTACAGTGTTTAAGTACACAGACAACAGATAGTAGCGATGAAGAATCGCACGGACAACACTCACTTGTAGGTGTTGACGACTGTTTGGGGTTGTATAGTCAAGTAATTAAGTGCATGTGGTGGATGCCTTGGCAGTCAGAGGCGATGAAAGACGTGATAGCCTGCGAAAAGCTCCGGGGAGGCGGCAAATATCCTTTGATCCGGAGATTTCTGAATGGGGGAACCCACCTACTTTAAGGTAGGTATTGCAACATGAATACATAGTGTTGCAAGGCGAACGAGGGGAAGTGAAACATCTCAGTACCCTTAGGAAAAGAAATCAATTGAGATTCCCTCAGTAGCGGCGAGCGAACGGGGATCAGCCCATTAAGTTATGTGTGTTTTAGTGGAACGCTCTGGGAAGTGCGAACGTAGAGGGTGATATTCCCGTACACGAAAGGGCACACATAATGATGACGAGTAGGGCGAGGCACGTGAAACCTTGTCTGAATATGGGGGGACCATCCTCCAAGGCTAAATACTCCTGACTGACCGATAGTGAACCAGTACCGTGAGGGAAAGGCGAAAAGAACCCCTGTGAGGGGAGTGAAATAGATCCTGAAACCGCATGCATACAAGCAGTGGGAGCACCTTCGTGGTGTGACTGCGTACCTTTTGTATAATGGGTCAGCGACTTATATTCAGTAGCGAGGTTAACCGTATAGGGGAGCCGTAGAGAAATCGAGTCTTAATAGGGCGTTTAGTTGCTGGGTATAGACCCGAAACCAGGCGATCTATCCATGAGCAGGTTGAAGGTTGGGTAACACTAACTGGAGGACCGAACCCACTGTCGTTGAAAAGCCAGGGGATGACTTGTGGATAGGGGTGAAAGGCTAATCAAGCCTGGTGATAGCTGGTTCTCCCCGAAAGCTATTTAGGTAGCGCCTCGGACGAATACCATAGGGGGTAGAGCACTGTTTCGGCTAGGGGGTCATCCCGACTTACCAAACCGATGCAAACTCCGAATACCTATGAGTACTATCCGGGAGACAGACTGCGGGTGCTAACGTCCGTAGTCAAGAGGAAAACAATCCAGACCGCCAGCTAAGGCCCCAAAATCATAGTTAAGTGGGAAACGATGTGGGAAGGCATAGACAGCTAGGAGGTTGGCTTAGAAGCAGCCACCCTTTAAAGAAAGCGTAATAGCTCACTAGTCGAGTCGGCCTGCGCGGAAGATGTAACGGGGCTAAAACTATGTGCCGAAGCTGCGGATTTGACATTAGTCAAGTGGTAGGGGAGCGTTCTGTAAGCCGATGAAGGTGTATTGAGAAGTATGCTGGAGGTATCAGAAGTGCGAATGCTGACGTGAGTAACGACAAAACGGGTGAAAAACCCGTTCGCCGAAAGACCAAGGGTTCCAGTCCAACGTTAATCGGGGCTGGGTGAGTCGACCCCTAAGGCGAGGCCGAAAGGCGTAGTCGATGGGAAATTGGTTAATATTCCAATACTTCTGTGTAATGCGATGAGAGGACGGAGAAGGTTAAGTCAGCCTGGCGTTGGTTGTCCAGGTGGAAGGATGTAGGTATGTATCTTAGGCAAATCCGGGGTACTCTATACTGAGATCCGATAGCAAGCTGTACTTGTACAGTGAAGTGGCTGATACCATGCTTCCAGGAAAAGTCTCTAAGCTTCAGTTACACAGGAATCGTACCCGAAACCGACACAGGTGGTCAGGTCGAGTAGACCAAGGCGCTTGAGAGAACTCTGCTGAAGGAACTAGGCAAAATGGTACCGTAACTTCGGGAGAAGGTACGCTGTTGTTGGTGATGGAACTTGCTTCCTGAGCTGACGACAGCCGCAGAAACCAGGCCGCTGCAACTGTTTATTAAAAACATAGCACTCTGCAAACACGAAAGTGGACGTATAGGGTGTGATGCCTGCCCGGTGCTGGAAGGTTAATTGATGGGGTTAGCGTAAGCGAAGCTCTTGATCGAAGCCCCAGTAAACGGCGGCCGTAACTATAACGGTCCTAAGGTAGCGAAATTCCTTGTCGGGTAAGTTCCGACCTGCACGAATGGCATAATGATGGCGGCGCTGTCTCCAGCAGAGGCTCAGTGAAATCGAAATCGCTGTGAAGATGCAGTGTACCCGCGGCTAGACGGAAAGACCCCGTGAACCTTTACTGCAGCTTGACACTGAACTTTGACCTTACTTGTGTAGGATAGGTGGGAGGCTTTGAAGTTGGAACGCTAGTTCCAATGGAGCCGTCCTTGAAATACCACCCTGGTAATGTTGAGGTTCTAACTCTGTCCCGTTATCCGGGACGAGGACCGTGTCTGGTGGGTAGTTTGACTGGGGCGGTCTCCTCCTAAAGAGTAACGGAGGAGTACGAAGGTGCGCTCAGCGTGGTCGGAAATCACGCGTAGAGTATAAAGGCAAAAGCGCGCTTAACTGCGAGACCCACAAGTCGAGCAGGTACGAAAGTAGGTCTTAGTGATCCGGTGGTTCTGTATGGAAGGGCCATCGCTCAACGGATAAAAGGTACTCTGGGGATAACAGGCTGATACCGCCCAAGAGTTCATATCGACGGCGGTGTTTGGCACCTCGATGTCGGCTCATCTCATCCTGGGGCTGAAGCAGGTCCCAAGGGTATGGCTGTTCGCCATTTAAAGAGGTACGCGAGCTGGGTTTAGAACGTCGTGAGACAGTTCGGTCCCTATCTACCGTGGGCGCTGGAAATTTGAGAGGATCTGCTCCTAGTACGAGAGGACCAGAGTGGACGAACCTCTGGTGTACCGGTTGTGACGCCAGTCGCATCGCCGGGTAGCTATGTTCGGAAGGGATAACCGCTGAAAGCATCTAAGCGGGAAGCCTACCTCAAGATAAGATTTCCCTAGGAATTTATTCCTCTAAAGAGCCGTTCGAGACTAGGACGTTGATAGGTTGGATGTGGAAGCATAGTGATATGTGAAGCTGACCAATACTAATTGCTCGTGAGGCTTGACTATACAACACCCAAGCAGTTGTATATGAAGCATCAATCGATTCATAAACATGCAAAGCAACTTGATTTAGTTATACTACTAGCTAAAATGAACAACGAAAAATCAGACCAATCAGCCCATCTGTAAAGATTTGGAAAACGCAACGTATCACACAGTGAATAAAACGAAGCAAGTATCCATACCAGTTGTGCTGGCGACCATAGCAAGAGTGAACCACCTGATCCCTTCCCGAACTCAGAAGTGAAACCTCTTAGCGCTGATGGTAGTGTGGGGTTACCCATGTGAGAGTAAGTCATCGCCAGCTCATTATTCCAAACACCCCCGTTCTAATGAATGGGGGTGTTTTTTATTGCGTGGAATTTGTATCCTCAATTCTTTATATGATTATAATGGAAGAAATTCATATCAAGTCTAATAAGGATATAACATGTCTACCGATCAACAATTCCCAACAACCAATAATTTAGGTATCGCAGTTTATTCAAATAATGCAGAAGCTATTGGTAACACTCCTTTAGTTCGTATCAACCGTTTAATTAAAACTGGTGCAACTGTATTAGCGAAAGTAGAAAGTCGTAATCCTGCCTTTTCTGTGAAATGCCGTATTGGGGCTGCACTTATTGCAGATGCAGAAAAAAGAGGTGTGTTGAAAGAAGGTATGCATATTATTGAACCAACTAGTGGTAATACAGGGATTGCATTGGCTTTTGTTGCGGCAGCGAAGGGTTATCCAATTACTTTGACTATGCCAGCCAGCATGAGTCTTGAACGTAGAAAAGTATTAAAAGCTTTAGGTGCTAATTTAGTTCTAACTGAACCGGCGAAAGGGATGAAAGGTGCGGTTGATGAAGCGGTACGATTAGCAACTGAGCAACCAGATGTTTATTTCTTACCTCAACAATTCGAAAACCCAGCCAATCCACAAATTCATGTAGATACAACTGGCCCAGAAATCTGGCAAGCAACAGGTGGGCAGGTTGATATTTTAGTTGCTGGCGTAGGTACTGGAGGTACGATAACGGGTATTTCTCGTTATTTTGAACAGGTCCAAAATAAGCCATTGTACTCAGTAGCAGTTGAACCTGCTGAATCTCCAATTATTACTCAAACCAAAAATGGTGGAAGCATTACGCCTGCACCCCATAAAATTCAGGGGATTGGTGCAAACTTTATTCCAAAAAATCTTGATTTAGATTTGGTTGATGAAGTCTTGCCTGTGAGTAGTGAAGAAGCAATTCAATGGGCGAGAAACTGTGCAACTCAAGAAGGTATTTTGGTAGGTATCTCAAGTGGAGCCGCCTTGGCTGCTGCAGCTAAAATTGCAGAGCGTCCTGAAAATGCTGGTAAAACAATAGTTGTTATTCTTCCTGATAGCGGGGAACGTTATTTATCTTCTGTTTTATTTGAAGGTTTATTTGACGAATAAAATTAACTATGTAAAAAAGCCCATTAATAGATGGGCTTTTTTTATTTGACTTTAATTTATAAAGCACTTTTTAAAGTTTTCTGATGACGTTTCACAGATCGAGCATATTTTTTAGCTTTGTGTCGTGTCCAGAAGCTTCGCTCATATCCAGTTGGTCCCACATTATAATAAGCAGTTGCTTTGAACCAACTATCAGCTGACTGATAATAGTGATTCAAAATATAAGCACCACATTGAATATTAGTGGTTTCATCATATAAATTCCCCGCACAAGTTTGTTGCCAATAACTTGGAATAATTTGAGTTAAACCGACGGCGCCAGTAGGAGAGCGAGCGTTACTATTGTAACTAGACTCTTGCCTGATGACTGCTGCGAGTAAAAGAGGGGGGACATTATATTGGTCAGCACTTTGAATAATCATTGGAGATAGCCGATTGGCTGTGCTCGCTGGAACAGAATAAGCTTTTTGTAAGCCAGACGAGAGTTTATTTGAGCGCCAAGAAAATGAGCCACTGTTAGGCCCTAAGCTTGTACACCCTGTCATTATTATCATTAAAGCAATAATAAAAAATTTGAGGCTAAGACGGTGTAATTGTGATGGTTCAAAATGATCTTGAGCTAAAGATGAGGTAAGCAAAATACAAAACCAATAATCAAATTTTAAATGAAATGATGGTATTCAGCCGTACCTACCAGATCAATATAAGTTCTGTTGCTCAGCACATTTAGAAAGTAAGAATTTTGTATAATTGAAATGAAAAAACCCCGACATCCTGTCGAGGTTTCTTCGTATTCAGCTTTATGTAGCTAACTCCTGTCAACTACCGCTTCCTGCGTTCTTATTCTTCTTCAATGAGACATCCTGTCTCTCTATGATTTATATACTATGAAAAAATACTAAAGCTGAATATCCGAAAATCACCGCAAGTTTCGTACGTTTTAACTTACAGACGTGCTTTTTCAACTTTCTTAAATATGATGTCGACTAGTTTCTGGGCTATAGGAGCACAAATTAATACACTTGGGAAAGCTAATATCCATGCAATAATCCAAGCTGATACCCATAATGAAACGAAGTGATGATTTAGCCCTACAACCTTGAAAGTTGAAATACCTGAAACTATAAAAGACATCATTCCCGATAAAATTAAGAGGAATAAAAGTTTCTGTGCTTTCATGGTTTTATATTGCTTGATAAGCATTTAGGGTCAAAGCAAAATTTTCTCCAAATTGTTGAGCGGTTTTAATATCTCCTTCATCAAAACCAGCTGCATTACTGCCATGTTCAGCTTGAGCCATTAAGCCTGACCATGAACCGAGACGGTTAGCTGCTTTTGCATAGGCAACACCTTGATGTTGTTCTGGCAGAATTGGATTGCCAATCCAGAGCATACCGTGTTGCATACAAAAGGTAAAAATGGAAATTAGCGTGGATTGTTTATCACCAGCAGGAAGAGATGAAACGGTAAATCCAGCCGCTAATTTTCCTTTAAAACTTTGTTTTTTCCATAATGGACCAGTTGCATCCATAAGTTGTTTTAACTTGGAGGATACACCACCTAAATAAGTGGGGGTTCCCCAAATTAAGCCCTCATATTGGATAAGAATTTCTGGGCTGTTGATAATATCTTCAGTATTGAGTAAATCTGCTTTCATATTTTTATGGCTCAAAATACCAGTTTGAATTTGCTGAGCAATAAATTGGGTGTGACCTTGGCGGCTATGGTAAATAATGGCAACAGTTTTCATGAGCAGTCTCCTCTTTATTTAAATTTGAAATAGTTTTGCAGTGAGATATAAGCCACAACCAAAAACACTATGGTTCATCAAACTTTTTAGACAGTTCAAAAAAGGATGAAGTGTTTTTGATGAAGCAAAGCCACTACCCATCGCAGGTTGCATAATAAAAAATGGAATGAGGACGGTGACTACACCAAACATTAGAGCTGAGTAAAACTGAGGATGGCTAAGCCAAGTTGAACCAATAATGAAAAGAAAACTCAATGCAAAGATAATCCCAACACTATAGTGAGCAATCCAACCCAATAAATATTCGCCCTTAATTTGAGGGCTTTTGGCAATAGATTGATGGATGAGTTTCCATTGAAATATCCAACCAACCCAGCGGCCGAGGAAAGCAAAATTTAAGGTCGGAATTTTGAACATCTTTAATATTAATAGCCAGATATCCATAATAATTGTTGCACCAATACCAAGATATAAAGCTTGAAAGAACAACGTAGAGGTATTCATTTTTACACCTTGCTTTTATACGTATGAAACGTGATAAATTTATTGTGCAAGTTCAAGTTCACTTGAAGTCAAGAGGCTATTATGGATATTGGTGAAGTTGCTAAAAAGGCAAAAGTCACAACGGCTACACTACGCTTTTATGAAGAGAAAGGATTAATTAAATCGATAGGGCGGCAAGGCTTACGTCGACAATACGGCAAGCAGGTCATTGATCAATTGGCATTAATCTCTTTAGGTCGTGCTGCGGGTTTTTCCTTAAATGAAATCGCAACAATGTTTGGGCAAGATGGTAAGCCTGAGCTTGACCGGCAAAAATTAAAAGATAAAGCTCAACAATTAGAGCAAATGGCAAAGCGATTGCATTTTATCAGCCAAGGATTAGAACACGCTGCTGTATGTCCTGCCGAAAATCATATGGAATGTCCAACTTTCCAAAAATTTTTAAAAGCAGCAATTGCTGGAGAATATCAACCAACAAAACTTTAAGCAGTTTTTAGCGAAGAGGTCTAATTTTTGAGGTTGTATTAAATAGTTGGTCTTGTCATATTTTCGCCATAAAGATTTCATCTTTTTGAAGTAAAAACTTCATATAAGCTTGATTAAATTTGCTTAATTTTTTACCAACTGTATAAAACCATGAGCAAAAAAACATTAGCGGTATTATTATGCTGTGCCAGTTTAGGATTGGCGGCATGTAATGATGATAACGACCAAGAACAAACTTCACCTACTGAAACCGTTACCGAACCAACCTTAATTTCTTTTGCTAAATTACCTGTAGAAACTTATGCTGCTGGTCCAGACTCTGGTGCATATGTGAAAGGTGCAAATGGAATTTATCCTCCATTTAAAGGTCAACCTGTACAAGGCTTTTCTGCTGCATTAAAAAATGTAGATGGCAGTTATATGGCAATGGCCGATAACGGTTTTGGAACTCAAGATAATTCAGCAGACTTTTTACTTCGTATTTATAAAATAAAGCCGGATTTCAAAACTAAAGCTAAAGGCACGAGCCAAGTTACTGTACAAAGCTTTATCCAACTGCGTGATCCGAATAAATTAATTCCATTTAATATCGTGAATGGTGATACAGCTGAGCGTTTATTAACGGGTGCTGATTTTGACCCAGAGTCGATGCAGCGTACTAGTGACGGGACCTACTGGATTGGAGATGAGTTTGGACCTTATTTACTTCATTTTTCAGCAGATGGCGTGTTATTAGATGCGCCGATTGCTCTGCCAAATCCGTTAAATCCGACTCAAGAATTACGTTCACCACAAAATCAATTTAATAAAGCGCAAATTAATTTTGTAGAACCTCTAGTTCAGCAAAGTGGTGGTTTTGAAGGAATGGCAATTTCGCCAGATGGACAGTATCTTTACCCACTTGTAGAAAAGCCAATTAAGTCAATTCGAGAAACGGAAAGACAATTATTGATTTCTCAATTTGATGTGAAGAAAAAAGCGTATACAGGGAAATATTATTGGTTCCAGCTAGACAGCAAGGCAACCAATATTGGTGACTTCCAACTCTTTAATGATAAAGAAGGGATCATTATTGAACGTGATGCCACCCAGAATAATTTAGGCGGCTATAAAAAATTAATTCGTATTAAATTGAATGAGTCAGGCCAGCTAGTAAGCCGTGAAGATTTGGTTGATTTAATTAAAATTGCTAACCCGAATATGCTGTATGGCACAGCTAGAGCAGGTGATATTGGTACGGGACAGGCTTTTGCTTTCCCATTTGAAACCATTGAAGATGTGATTATTGAAAATGCTACAACTCTTACCGTTTTCAATGATAATAATTTCCCTGGTTCTACAGGACGTAACGCAAAACTGGCTGACGATAACGAGATTATTCAAATTCGTTTGCCAAAAGCTTTGTTCTAAGCTCTATAAATAAAAATTAAAACTGCGGCGGATTTTGATCCGCCGTATTTATGCTAAGAATAAAATATTGAATAAACTTTGATCAAATTAATTTCTATATTGTTGTTTTCGCATGTTTTATAAACAGGGAAAATGAATGAAATTCATGTTAAAATGATCGGCTTTCATCTTTAGATGTCTCTCCTTCATCTGCTAGCCGAGATTCGCAAGCCATGTCTACTGCCTACACCATGCAAACTGCGCCAAAAGCGTTGTTTGATTACGACAAATATTGGGCGTCGTGTTTTGAACCAGCGCCATTTTTGCCGATGTCACGAGAAGAAATGGACCAACTCGGCTGGGATGCTTGTGACTTTATTTTAGTCTGTGGTGATGCTTATATTGACCATCCATCATTTGTATCGGGTGTGATTGGACGTGTGCTTGAGGCACAAGGTTTCCGTGTCGGAATTATTGCGCAGCCAGACTGGACCAATGTTGAAAGCTTCCGCGTTTTAGGTAAGCCAACAATTGCTTGGGGTGTAACCGCAGGTAATATGGATTCGATGATTAACCGTTATACGGCAGATCGTAAAATTCGTTCGGATGATGCTTATTCTCCAAATAATGAACCAAATAAACGTCCAGACCGTGCAGCAACAGTTTATTGCCAACGTTGTCGAGAAGCTTTCCCTGATGTACCTGTGTTATTGGGTGGTATTGAAGGCAGTTTACGCCGTATTGCCCACTACGATTATTGGTCAGATAAAGTCCGTCGTTCGATTTTGATGGACTCAAAAGCCGATTTGCTCATGTATGGTAATGGTGAGCGTGCCATTATTGATGTAATGCATCGTTTGGCTAAAGGTGAAAAAATCCACGAGATTACTGATGTTCGTGGTACGGCATTTATTATTAATAAACATAACAAAGCATCAAAAGCAAAGTTTGTTGAAGTTGCGAGTAATGATGTAGATACGGTTGGGCGTGTTGATCCAATTATTAACCCATATGTCATGACAGAAGATATTGATGGCTGTGAGGTTGAAAAAGAAAAGGGTAACTCTTTAGCTCAGTATCAAAATTTCCAAAAAGAGATTGTTGCGAATCCGATTGTGCGTGAAGGCGACAAACTCGATGACGACACTCAAATCGTTCAATTAAAGCCAGCACCGTCAAAAGCAATTAAACACAAATTACCACCACGAGAGTTGGCGGTTATTCGCTTACCTTCTTTTGAAGAAGTGGCAAATGATCAAGTGCTTTACGCGCATGCAAACCGTATTTTGCACCTTGAAACCAACCCGGGTAATGCCCGTGCGTTGGTGCAACGCCATGGTGAGCGTGATGTGTGGATTAACCCACCTCCAATTCCTCTAACCACTGAGGAAATGGATTATGTGTTTGATTTACCATATGCACGTTTGCCACATCCTACTTATGGTGATGCTCGTTTCCCTGCATTTGATATGATCAAATTCTCGGTCAACATTATGCGTGGCTGTTTTGGCGGCTGTACGTTCTGTTCGATTACAGAACATGAAGGTCGTATTATTCAAAACCGTTCGGAAGATTCGATCTTACGTGAGATTGAAAAAATCCGTGATACGGCACCAAACTTCACCGGTATTATTTCAGATTTAGGTGGCCCAACAGCAAACATGTACCGTTTGCACTGTAAAGATCCTGAAATTGAGAAGAACTGTCGTAAACCTTCTTGTGTTTATCCGGGTGTTTGTCAAAACTTGCATACGGATCATGCACCTTTAGTACAGCTTTACCGTAAAGCGCGCGCTATTAAAGGTGTGAAGAAAATTCTGATTGGTTCTGGTTTACGTTATGACCTTGCGGTACTCAACCCTGAATATGTAAAAGAACTAGTACAACACCATGTTGGTGGTTATTTAAAAATTGCTCCTGAACATACCGAACAAGGTCCGTTATCTAAGATGATGAAACCGGGTATTGGTACGTATGATCGTTTCAAACAAATGTTTGACCGTTTTAGTAAAGAAGCAGGAAAAGAGCAATATTTAATTCCTTACTTTATTGCTGCGCATCCGGGTACTTCAGATTATGACATGATGCACCTTGCAATTTGGTTGAAAAAGAATGGTTTCCGTGCCGATCAAGTACAGACGTTCTATCCCTCGCCAATGGCAACTGCAACAACCATGTATTATTCGGGCAAAAACCCGCTTGCTAAAGTCGCTCGCTATACTGAAAAAGTTGATATTGTAAAAGGTGAAAAACGCCGTCGTCTGCATAAAGCATTCTTGCGTTATCATGATCCAAACAACTGGCCATTACTTCGTGAGGCCCTAAAAGAGATGGGTCGCGCAGATTTAATTGGTAATTCGAAGCAGCATTTAATTCCGACTTATCAGCCAAAAGGCACAGAAGGGGAATATAAGTCTGCTCGTAAGAAAAATTCGTCTACAGCAGGTGATTCGGTTAAACGTAATAATCAGCAAACGAATAATCATTCGAATCAGAAGCGTCCACAAAAAGGACAGGTTCTAACGCAACATAATGGTTTACCTCCTCGTGAAACAGGAGAAAAAAGACCGTTTGGCGGGAAAAGTAAACCTAAATCTAAAGTTCGTGGATAATGATAAAACAGGCTCTTAAATAGAGCCTGTTTTGTTTTTTATGACTCTATTTAAATCGTATAATGAGATTTTCGAGGATTTAAAGTACAAAAAACGTAACGAATAATGATAAATAGCCAAAATCTGACGAGCTGCACTTGATTGTTATTGATTCTATGATTATAAATAATGTGAGGGTGGCTAAATTTAAGCCAAGCTTGATAACTACAAGTGAAATTACTAAGTGAACCTTTTAAAAAACGGCTGTGTCGTTATCAATTAAAACAAAGTGTGATCTAGCAAAATCATTATAAAAAACTTAAAGGATTAGGCCCATGTATTATTTAATCACGATCTTATTATTATTTTTGGTTGTTGTTATGGCAGTGAAAAGTCTGTCACGAAGGCATCAACATGATAGTGCTTTAAAGCGCCGTGCAGTGTTAACTAGCCATGAGCAAATGACCTTAACCAGACTACAAACTGTTTTGCCCAAATTTACAGTATTAGCGCATGTATCTTTTGATGCACTTCTAACTACAAAATACGCGCATACACGTCGTAAATATCAAAATATGTCAGCTGATTTTGTTGTGCTTGATCAAAATTATCAGGTAGTTGTAGTTGTTGTTCTAGGGGAAAACGGTTTACGCCGAGCGCATCAACAATATGAGCGTCGCCTATTACAATTGGCTGGCTATCGTGTGCTTCATTATAGTAGTGTGCCTGATTATCATGACTTAAGAAGAGACTTATTGAGTCCTGAATCAGAATTAGCAACTTTGCATGCGACACCCCAGCTAGAAAGAATGTCAAATGCTTTTGTGAAGCCTTAAAAATTCGACATTAGCGCAACTAATCTGAGAGCTCATTTAAGAATATCTTAATAAAATGCTGAAATTCAAAATTTTAAAATTACTAAAAAATTGAGCAATATCACCTAAGATATTGCTCAATTTTATGTAGGTTTATAATTGTAAAAATTATGGAAGTACCGCAACAACTGTCATTTCTACAAGTACATCTGGCGCATAGAGTTTTGATTCTACGCATGTGCGTGCTGGTGGGTTCCCTTCACTAATCCATGCATCCCAAACCGCATTCATAGCTGCATAATCTTTTTCAATATCTTTTAGGAAAATCATGACAGAAAGAATATGGGTTTTATCTGTTCCAGCTTCTGCCAATAGACGGTCAATATTAGCTAAAGTTTGTTGAGTCTGTCCTGTAACATCTGCGCTTGTATCGTCTGCGAGTTGTCCTGCTAAGTGGACTAAATTACCTGAAATCGCGACTTCGCAGTAGCGTGAAGTAATGTGTAAACGCTGCACAGACATAAGTTTTACCTGATATAAAAACGATAGAAAAGATTGTACTTGATACAATTCTAATGCAGTGTAAATTTCTTTAAATTAGGCTGAAAAAGTTTCTATTTCCATTAATTTACGCTGTTTAAAAATAAGAATAGAGCGGTATTGTGGGCAAACGATAATATTACCTAAATTTAAAAATTGGATTTTGGCGCGCCGAAGCTGATTCAAGCAAGCTGCAACGGAGCTTTGATTTGGACACAATTGTTTGAGTTGATTTAAAGCTGATTTGGTCGTTTGATACATGGTAAGATCCTAATTTTAATATAAAAATTTAACTTCGTCCGATAGATTTAGATGCGCTGTTGTTCGGACTGATACCAATTAACATGGCGTGTGATGTACATGACACATGCAATTAGTATGAACGAAAGAATAGAGCCAAAAAGGAAGGTCTTGCCGCTGGATTGTAGTAATAGATACATCATGCCGTATAAAGCACTGAGCAAAACACCGAAGAGTATGGCGGCTTTAAAACCTTGAACGACAAAGTATAAATACCAAGTAATCAAACCAATACATGCAACTGCCGCAACGAGGTAGGCTAGGCCAAAAGCATAATATTCACTTATAGATAAAAGCAAAACAAAGAATACACCTTGTGCCATAGCCACCAGAGCGTACTGAATAGGATGAATTTTAAGACTTTTCAATACTTCAAATAAGAAGAAGCAACCAAAGGTAATAATGATCATCATAATGCCATATTTGATGGCACGATCAGTTTGGGTATAAATATTAACGGGTTCTAAAAACTGCGTTGAAATACCAGAAATGTTGTTTGAAGATGTATTTGAAGTAGCATAAGCAGCGTCAACATTACTGATCAGATTGCTTTGAGTATTTACAGCTTGGTAAAAACACTGACTATTTGCACAGGTTGAGAGACGATCTAAATTACGTTTACCTAAAGCAATATTTTTCCAGTCAGCTTCAAAGAATTGTTTTTTGCTCAGTTTCTTAAAAGGCAAACTTTGACCATCGTATTTGACATCTCCCCAATTGCCTTTAGCTTGATAGGTCATCTCGTAACTGGTTGGAACAAAGGCAAATTCGCTTAAACCTTCTAAATCAAATTGCAGACTAAAGCTAAAACCTTTTTGCAATTTTAGGATCAGTTCAGGATATTGCTTGCTGGTGATATGAAGAAGATCAAAGCCATGTTGACCTTGGCTTTGCGCAGAAAAGTCAAATTTATAATTTTTTCCATCAATATTAAATGTTGGCTTGGCGTTTAGACCGCGAGCATCTTGGATAGGAAAAATGATTTCAGCTTGATCCCAAAGATAGTTGCGTTGTGATTCAAGCATTGTGCCTTTAAATACACCTTTACCTAACATGTGATTTTGATAGCTAATTGCTTTATACATATTGCGTTTGTAAGTGTTATCAGAAACTTTAAACTGAGCTTTCCAGTCCGTTGATTCTGCCCCTAGGGTGACAAATAATGTTTGGATACAAGCGTAAGTTTTCTTTTGCTCATCGGTACATATGGTTTGAACTTGATAAGGGATTTTTAAATATGGTGCGATCACTTGTTGGGGGCGAATTTGTTCTTTTGCAATGTCTTGAATTACTTGTTGTTGATAGCTTTGGCGTTCATCTACCAAGTTTGAAATAAAAAAGAGGCCAATATAAAAAATCAAAATTAGGAATAAAACCGCTCCTATTTTAAGATTGATAAAGTTTCTACGCATAGTGGATTCCATTGTCATTCTGATATGACCAGTGTCTCGAATCGATATGCGTTTTAAATGAGTTGCAGTTGAAGCTTATGTGAAGTTTTGATGAAGTAAAATTTTTACCAATACTCCCGATTTGTGTTGCTTTAAAAAATCCAAATAATTTTCAGGGATATTTTGAATAGTGATATGACCTTGATGCTGTTGGATAATCTGCTGCACGATACTTAGCCCGATACCTGTACTTCTTTGCTGGTTATGCGGACGTGGTAATGAAAAATAGGTTTCAAATACACGATTTAAGGCATATTCAGGAATGGCTTCACCTTCATTGAATAACAGAATTTCAATGCCATCAGTGACAGTATTTTTCCTGACTTGAATGGTGAGAAGACCTTGTACAGAGCAAAAGTCTCTTGCATTATCTAAGAGATTATTGATGGCTTGTTTAAGCCAAAAGGGATCAGCATAAATTGTACAATCTTCAGGAAGATTCAGCTTTATTTGAATTTGTTTAATTTGAAAAATACTGTGTTGTTGAATCAAACAATCTCGAATTAGTTTTAATAAATCAACATTTTGGAATTCTAAAACATGCTGATTTTTCTCTAGGCGTGTCAGCAACAGCATTCGTTCAATGAGAGATTGCAAGCGATGACTTTGCTCAACAATATGTGCAGCAAATTGTTGTTGATCTTCTAAGGGCAGATCATCTTGTAATAGTTCTGCACTGGCTTGAATCGCCGTGAGTGGACTTTTCAATTCATGGGTTAAAGTATTTACATAATTTTCGACATAAGCACGATCTTCGAGTTTCTCTCGCATTTCACTGAGTGCTTGAGTGACTTGGTTCAGCTCTTTTGCAGAATAAAAAAATGGAGCTTGATTGACAGGTGCTAGTGCTTGAGCATAACGACGTACTTTATCAATACTGTGTCTTAACCAATATGCCACCATGCTTGCAAGTAATAAGCTGAGTGCAGCGATCCACAGCGCTTGATAAATCAGTTGACGTTCGGCACGTGCGATATACGGTTGCACGGATTGATTTGGTTTACCAATACTGACTACACCTATTAATTGGTGTTTGTAGATAATCGGCGCAGCGATATACATTACACTGCTGTTTCGGTCATAAGGTGTGGTTGCAGTAGAACGTGCACCGTACTTACCTTGTAGGGTTAAATAAATATCATTCCATTTTGAATAATCTTGCCCAACGGCTTGACCTTCTGAGTCGTAGATTACTATGCCGTGCTGATCTGTTATATAAAGTTGTTGATTAATTTCATCTTTTTTATGCTGCCAAATTGTAGCATTCAGTTGGCGAGATAATGCTGCTTGAATTTTTTGATCAAATTCGGGCGTACTAACTTGTTTTTGTGCTACATCTTCTGCAATCAGTTGGGCAATAATATTGGCATTTTCAGCAAGTGTATCTTCGACCACTTGGCGGACATTTGGTTTGACCTGTTGGTTTAATGTATAAGCAATAAAGCTTAGGCTCAGTACCACCACTAAGCTAAAGAAAAACCAAATGCGGATAAAGATGGACATTGATTAACCGAACTTCACTAGACTGTATCCGAACCCTCGATGCGTCTGAATGGGATCATTATCAGGGGTAATTTGTTTTAGTTTTTGCCTTAAACTTTTGATATGCGTATCGACTGTGCGTTCTAAGCTATGCTCAGGATATTCCCAAATATGATCCATTAATTGCTGACGGCTAAAGACTTGTTCAGGATGTTGAATCAACAAAAATAACAATCGATATTCATAACGTGTCAGTTGTAATGATTTTCCATAATATTTAATTTGCAAAGATTGTGGATTGCATGACCATATCGAGCATGGAGCAAATATTGCCGCCTGAGAGATTGGATTGTGACTTGAATTACTTTGTATTTGTACTTCCATTCTACGCCAAATGGCTTTAATTCTAGCCACAATTTCCCGTGCACTAAAAGGCTTTGTACAATAATCATCTGCACCGATTTCCAAACCGACAACCCGGTCAATTTCATCATCTCGTGCAGTAAGAAATAATAAAGGTGTTTGATATTTTTGGCGTAGTTGTTTGCAGACTTCAAAGCCATTAAGATCAGGTAAACCGATATCTAAAATAATAAAATCAAAAGCTTGTGCTGAAAGATATTGTAATGCTTGAGTCCCCGTATTTGCCCAACTGACATTCCAGCCTTCACGTTCAAGCGCATAACGTAGAGGAAGCACAATAGCAGCTTCATCTTCAATACATAAAATTTGTTTAGGACTCATCATGGTTAACTAATTAATATGTTGTAATTTTATTGAGTTATTTTAACGGAAGATGCGGTAGAGAAATGCTGTAATATTAATTCTTTATAAGATAAAGGGCACATTTGTGCCCTGCAATATTCGGATTTGGTCGTCACGCCAATCACAGGACGATATGCCGAAAGTAAAGGTTGCTTTGGCATGTTGCAAATACATGGGTAATGAATATGCGTGGATTAGGTTACTCTAAAGTTTTAGTAAAAGGGAGTCTATTTTGTTTAAAAGTTGCTCTTTTGAGTGAAAATTAGTCAATTACCAGAGGTTAAGCTGGAAGTCATCAGCTTGGGTCTGTAATTGATAAACGCCTATACCAATCAAGCGAAACTGGAAATGTTCGGGAATCTGCATTTCATTTAATAATAAAAATAAAACTTGGATTAAGTCCTGTAGCGACTGGATCGGTCTTTTAAAGCTTTTACTATGTTGTAAAGTCTGAAAATTCTTGAGTTTAAGTTTGATATTCACACCACGTGCATTGAGTTGTTTTTTCTCTAGTGTTTGCCAGACTTTTTCAGCTAATCCCTGCCAATAGGGCTGACATTGAGCCAAAGTAAAATCACTGTCAAAAGTGGTCTCTTTCGAAATTTGTTGGCGAGCTCTTTCAGCTTGAACAGGTCTATGGTCAATGCCCTGAGCATATAGATAGAGTTGTTGTCCGTATTTACCAAAGTGGTGAACCAAAACAGCTTCTTCAATTTTCTGTAAATCACCTAAGGTATGTAGCTGAAGCTGTTGTAATTTTTCCTGAGTGACTTTGCCCACACCAGGAATCTTTTTAAGCGGAAGGTCTTGAATAAAAGTAGCAACTTGTGAAGGTTTGATTACACATAAACCATTAGGTTTATTCCAGTCGGAAGCAATTTTTGCCAAAAACTTATTTGGTGCTACACCTGCTGATGCGGTCAATCCGGTTAATCTAAAAATATCTTCCCGAATATGCATGGCAACTTCAGTTGCACTCGCAATCTGTTTTAGGTTTTCAGTGACATCTAAATAAGCTTCATCTAAAGATAAAGGCTCAATAAGTAGTGTATATTGCTGAAAGATTGAGTGAATTTGAGCGGAAACCGTACGGTATTTTTCAAAATTTGGTTCAATAATGACAACTTGAGGACATAGTTTTCTTGCCTGACTCATCGACATGGCAGAACGCAAACCAAATTCACGGGCAGGGTAGGAGGCAGCAGCAATCACAGCTCGCGGATGATGCGAAGAAATAACGACGGGAAGATGCTTTAGATCAGGACGCTCTCGCAATTCGACTGATGCATAGAAGGCATCCATATCGATATGAATAATTTTGCGCATATTATTGTGCTTTCACGATGCCTTGCTGCTGTAAAAATTGATGCCATTGTTTGATAGATCCCTCGTAAACATTGAGATCTACAGACTTTGTGATGCCTTCAATTTTACCTTGATTACTATGCTGCCAAAAGAGCCATTTTCTTTTGTCTTTCAGCTCAGGTTTTCCTTCGTAATCTCTGACCCAAAGTGGTGTATTAGGGAAACTTCCTATTAATACAATGTGGTAAAAAGTTTTGGAAATATAAAAAATAGGCTGTTTGCCATAGTGCTGCTTTAAGCGGTCATGCATGATGCCTATTTCTTTAAGTAATTGTTCTTTGGTGTGTGCATTAATACAGTTACCGTCATATTCTAGATCGATAACAGGAGGAAGGGCATCGGCTTTGTTGGGTACAGTCGCAATAAAGTTATCCGCTTGCGTTTTACCATCACGGCATAGACGATAAAAGTGATAAGCGCCTACATGAAAACCATGTTCACGTGCCTTGAGCCAGTTTTCCTGAAATTTTGAATCTTTGTAATCGCCGCCTTCAGTCGCTTTTAAATAGACGAATTGGAATTTTTCCGGTGATATTTTTTTCCAGTTAATATCACCTTGATGATGAGAAACATCGAACCCTTGCACCGGATAATCCTGCGCAATAGCTTTTTGTTGATAGAACAGACCAAAATAAGCTAAGACTCCCATAACACAAGCTAAGCCAATTCCGATTAGGGTATTGTGCTGTGATGTGAAAAAAGTTTTAGCCAGTTTGCTCATTCAAAACTCATTAAAATTTGAAGTCGACATCATAGCGTGATTCACGAGCGAGAAACCATGCTAAAAATGCAACCGCTTATACAGACGTATCCTTTGGAATTTGCCAGAAAATAAAAGCAGTAATGACATTGATACAACCGAGGCAAATTAAAGTGACATGGAATGCAGTGGTTACATGAGCTGGGCCATAATAATTGGTAAATACGTTAATGAGTGTACCTGCCAGTGCCACGCCAATACTCATTGATAGCATCATGATCATCGATAGAAAACTATTACCGCTACTCGCATCTTGTTGAGGCAAGTCTTTCAAGGTTAATGTATTCATGCCAACAAATTGCAGTGAATTTAATGTGCCAAACAAGAAAAAGTGCAAGGCTCTAAACCAAGTTGGAGTATCGACGGTCATAATTGCAAAAGAGGCAATACATAGCCCAACTAATGTTGTGTTAATGAGTAAAAAACGTCGATAGCCAATTTTTTGAATAATAGGCCTGACAATTGGCTTTGAAAATAATGAGCCCAAGACCAATGGAATCATCATTAAACCTGCAATAAATGGTTCAAAACCAAAAGCGACTTGTAGCATGAGTGGTAAAACAAAAGGCAAAGCATTACCTCCAAAGCGGGCAAAGAAGTTACCTAAAATACCAATCGCATAAATTTTGTTTCTAAAGAGTCGGCTACGAAATAACGCATTTTGATGAGTATGTGAATGATAGGCATACCATAGTGTTGCGATTATTCCGACGACTAATAATGAAATGCTAAACCATTTTGAATATTCAGGTGAGGCTAGGTGTTCGATCCCTAAAGACCATCCAATCATTGCCACCACTAATAAGATGAAGCCGCCTAAATCAAATGTTTTGACTGAGGGTTCTTTTACATTTGGCATGACTTTTAGTGTCATTAGTATACCAAGTATGCCCATAGGAATATTAATCAGGAAAATCCAATGCCAAGTTGCAACTTCAACCAACCATCCGCCCAAAGTTGGACCAGCCAAAGGCCCGAGTAAACCCGCAAGGCTCATTAAGCTCATCGCAGCTAAGAACTGAGTTCGAGGAATAATTTTTAAAAGTGATAATCGGCCAACAGGGAGTAGTAAGGCGCCGCCTATGCCTTGGATGACTCGGAAAAATAACAGCTGATTGAGACTTTGTGAAAGTCCACATCCTAAAGAAGCCAGAGTAAAAATGACGATTGCCGACAAGAAAATATTTCTGACACCAAAGCGGTCTGCCAACCAGCCACTTAGAGGAATACAGGCAGCAACCGATAATACATAGGCCACCACTACGCTGTGCATGCGTAAAGGATCTTCATTGAGATGATGAGCCATCGCAGGAATAGCAGTATTTACAATGGTTGTGTCCAAGGCCTGCATAAAAAAGCCAATAGAAACCAAAAGAACGAGTAGTCGATATTCGGGTTGCAAAGCTTGGTGTGTCGGCGTGGCATTCATAACATTTGAAAATTAACGTTTTGGTCTAGTGTAAAACAAATTGAATTTAAAAGAAGTAAGCCAATGTTGACTACCCCTTTACTAAATCTAAGTTCTTTTGAAGGCAGAGGTGAAAATAGTTAAAACAAAAAAAGCGGCAGAACCGCTTTTTTAAATAGAGTAGGGGGACAACTAGACAACAAATCTTTTTGGCATTTTTAAGTTTTTAATGACGTTATAAATTTGATCAACATCATCACATACAATTAATTTAGCTCGATGTTGAAGGGGAAGGAAACCTTCCTGAACTGCATGGTCTAATTGGGCAATAAGTGCGTTATAAAAGCCATTTACGTTATATAAAATCATGGGCTTTTGATGTTGGTTGAGTTGGCCCCAAGTGGCTATTTCCAATATTTCTTCAAATGTTCCTAAACCACCTGGTAACGCAATAAATGCACTTGCACGTTCAGCCATCATGGCTTTACGTTCATGCATGGTTTCTACGACATGTAATTCAGTTAGGCCTGCATGTGCGACTTCATAATCAAGCATAAATTCAGGGATCACACCGACAGCTTCACCGCCGTTTGCGAGAACGCTCTCAGCGACTTGTCCCATTAAGCCGATACTGGCACCGCCATAGACTAATCCAAAGCCTTGTTCAGCGATTCCATGAGCGAGTTCAATTGCTTTTTCTCGGTAGATTGGATTATTTCCTGCACGTGAACCACAATATAATGCAATAAGAGGTTGTTTTGTTTTTACAGCTGTTATTGGTGAATCATTTACTGCCATTGTTAATACGCTATTCATTGTTTTATTTTTACCTTATCACGTTCATATTTCTTGTCTACAGTAAGCAAAAGATATGACAACTTTATAAGCAGATTTATAAGAAAGATTCATGTTTTGTATGGGTTTGGTGAATGCTAGTCATGAACAAATAAAAATGATGAATTTATGTTAAATCTTGCCTATACTAAAAATTCGTTTAACAACATATGAACAAATATGGGTAGTGGTTGTAGTCGCTCCGTTTTAATTTCTTGTCTTAAAAAAACATTTTCCCCCCTTTGTATAGGCGCGCCTGTTGTGTTGCCAAATAAAGATAAAATCCAAACAACACAGGAGCAGGATCAATGATCTTTGAATGGATGTCTGATCCCTCTGCTTGGGTGGGTTTAGCAACTTTAATCGTTCTTGAAATTGTATTGGGGATCGATAACCTCGTTTTTATCGCGATTTTGGCTGAGAAATTGCCGCCAGAGCAACGAGCTAAAGCACGTATAGTTGGTTTGGTGCTCGCGTTAGGAATGCGCCTTGTACTCTTGGCCTCGATTGCTTGGGTCGTGACGCTGACTGAACCACTCTTCCATATTTTTGATCATCCATTCTCTGGTCGTGATTTGATTTTGTTATTCGGTGGTGTGTTCTTATTATTTAAAGGCACCATGGAATTGCATGAACGGATGGAAGGAAAACAACTTCATAAAGAAGATAATCCGGTTCATGCTGCATTCTGGATGGTCATTGTCCAGATTGTTGTGCTTGATGCTGTATTCTCGTTAGACAGTGTGATTACAGCTGTAGGTATGGTGAAAGAGCTGTCAGTCATGATGGTTGCGGTTGTGATTGCTGTCGGAATCATGTTGTGGGCATCAAAACCACTCATGGACTTCGTCAATAAACATCCAACAGTTGTCATTCTGTGTCTTGGCTTCTTGATGATGATCGGTTTCTCTTTGGTGGTGGAAGGCTTTGGTTTCCATATTCCGAAGGGCTATTTATATGCTGCAATTGGCTTCTCGGTTTTGGTAGAAGTTATCAATCAGAGCATGCGTCGCAATCAGGAAAAGCTAGTTACCACTACAGACTTACGTTATCGCACTGCCTCTGCGGTTTTACGTATGTTAGGCAGTAAGAATAGTAGTTCTTCAGATACTCAATCTTCTGATAAAGAAGATGTATTAGCGACACAAGCTTTTGCTGATGAAGTTTTTGACGAAGAAAATGGTGCTTATCACAGTGTGCTTGTACAAGGTGTGCTTGGTTTATCAGAGCGTCCTGTAAAATCTGTTATGACTCCACGCCCTGAACTTGAGTGGATTGACTTAGACGATGAACCTGAAGTTTTAAAAGAACGTTTAATGTCGATGACACATTCTCGTTTGATCGTTGCACGCGGTGAACTTGATAATATTGAGGGTATTGCGCTTACGCATAAAGTTTTAAACAACTTTATTGAAACAGGTGTAATTGATTTCCAAAAGCATCTACGTGAACCTGTGATTGTGCATGAAAATGCTCAAGTACTTATGGTGATGGAGCAATTACGCCAAGCACCTTTACAAATGGCGATCGTATTAAATGAATATGGTTCAATCGAAGGTATTGCAACACCAATTGATATCTTAGAAGCAATTGCGGGTGAATTCCCAGATGAAGATGAGTTAGACGCTGCTGCTGAAAGCTTGGCAGATGGTTCATTAATGCTTGAAGGTTCAACTGATATTCGCCATGTATCACTTTTATTAGGTCGTGATCTCGTTGACGAAAGTGAACAGTATTCAACTTTATCGGGCTACTTGTTATTCCATTTAGGCCGTTTACCGGAAAATGGTGAAGCTGTTGAGGCAGACGGTTATCGCTTTGAAGTGATTACGATGGAAGGTCATAAAATTGAGAAAGTTCATATTGTTTCTATCGAACAAGATGAATCAAAAGATTAAATGACGTTTTAAGTCTAGAAACATCATAAAATAGCTCAACTCTGAGCTATTTTTTTTATTTGAGAAGCACTAAATGACCCAACAAATTTGTCCATGTGGAAAAGGCAGCTATACCCAATGTTGTGAGCCTTTACATTTAGGCACAGCCAAAGCACTAACGGCAGAGCAGCTTATGCGTTCACGTTATAGCGCTTTTGCATTACAGCAAATTGATTATATTGTGCAAACGACCGCTTTAGGTCAGCAAACAGTACTTGATAAAGATGCTATCGCAGAGTGGAGCAAACAAAATCAGTGGTTGGGTTTAGAGGTGGTTAACGCCAACGAAAAATTAGATAAAACCCATGCACGGGTTGAGTTCAAGGCTCATTATCATGATGGGCAAAAAGCCCAAATTCACCACGAGGTTTCACATTTTGTTTATCACCAGCAAAAATGGTTTTTCCTCGACCCAACGGTCGATATGCAGGTCACCATGAAACAACCTTGTATATGTGGTTCAGGAAAAAAATTTAAGCAATGCTGTGCACAATTTCTGTAAGTTTATCTTAAAATACGCCCACTGTTTGGCCTGAGGGAAAGGGCGATGTTACTCACCGTTATTTATATTATTGCGATTACTGCGGAAGCCATGACAGGAGCATTGTCTGCTGGTCGACGGAGTATGGACTGGTTCGGTGTCGTACTGATTGCCTGTGTAACTGCTTTGGGTGGTGGTTCTGTGCGCGATGTATTACTTGGTCACTATCCTTTAACTTGGGTAAAACATCCAGAATATTTGGTTCTGACCTGCTGTGCTGCATTTGTCACGATTATTATTGCCAAATGGATGCGTCATTTACATAACATCTTTTTGGTACTTGATGCTTTAGGCTTGATTGGTTTTACAATTATTGGTTGCCAGATTGCCTTACAAATGGGGCATGGTTTTGTCGTATCAGCAGTAGCTGGGGTGTTGACTGGAGTATCTGGTGGTATTTTACGTGATATTTTATGTAACGATGTCCCGTTCGTTTTCCGCCGTGAACTCTATGCGAGTATCTCTTTTGTGGCAGTCATCTGTTACTGGGTTTGTCAGGATTTAGGATTAAGCCTAGAGTTAACCGTTATTTCAACTTTAATTTTTGGCTTTACCTTACGTCTGATTGCAATCTATTTTGGCTTAGAAATGCCTAAATTTATTTATAAAGATGATGATGCAGAATCGGCTTCTTCAACTGACGAACATTAATCATGCAGAATTCGATGTGAGCATGATATAACAATTAAATATATTGTCTTGCTCACTTATTTTTTCCAGTAGAGTTTTTCCTATGGATCTGGTTTCACGTATACAAAATCTTCCAATTGGCAAATTTCACTACACATTACTGTGGGTGGTTGGTTTAGGTTGGATGTTTGATGCGATGGACACCGGTATCATTGCTTTTATCATGACAACGCTTGTTAAAGACTGGGTATTAACGCCAGCAGAAAGCGGTTGGATTGTGAGTATCGGTTTTGTAGGAATGGCTATTGGAGCTGTTTGCTCAGGAGCTTTAGCAGACCGCTTTGGCCGCAAGACAATATTTGCAGTTACCATGGCCATCTATAGTATTGCGACTGCCTTATGTGCCTTTGCTCCAGACTTAAAGTGGTTATTAATTTTCCGTTTTATTGTTGGCCTTGGACTTGGTGGACAGTTACCCGTTGCAGTGACATTGGTGAGTGAATATATACCTGCCCATGTACGTGGTCGTTTTATCGTCCTACTCGAAAGTTTTTGGGGTTTGGGCTGGTTAGTTGCTGCACTCATTTCTTATTTTATTATTCCTAAATTTGGTTGGCACATTGCATTTCTTATGGGTGGCCTCCCACTGATTTATATTTTAGTAATTTGGAAAAAACTCCCTGAATCCATACCTTACCTGATTAACCGTGGACGTGTTGAAGAAGCACATGCATTGGTTCAAAAATTAGAAGCTCAAGCAGGCGTTCAAATTGTTCACCATATTGAAGTCGTGCCTGTAGCCATGCGACAAAAAGTCTCTTTTAAACAACTTTGGAGTGGTCAATTCGCTCGCAGAAGCTTAATGCTTTGGCTCATCTGGTTTGGAATTGTGTATTCCTACTACGGTATCTTTACGTGGCTGCCAAGTTTATTAGTGAAACAGGGCTATGACATTGTTAAATCTTTTGAATATGTTTTGCTTATGATTTTGGCGCAGCTACCAGGCTACTTGGCAGCGGCATGGTTTGTAGAACGATTGGGTAGAAAAATTACACTTGCTGCATTTATCGGGTTTTGTGCCTTATCTGCATATTTCTTTGGACAAGCCGATAGTGTAAATAGCATTATGTTTTGGGGTTGTCTTATGTCCTTCTTTAATTTGGGTGCATGGGGAGTGTTATATACCTATACACCAGAGCAATATCCAGCCAACATTCGGGCTTTTGGTTCGGGCTGGGCATCGGCAATGGGCCGTTTAGGTGGAATTTTGGCGCCGATAGTCGTCACTCATATGATGGTTTCCAAAAATGGGTTTAGCCATGTTTTTATGATGTTTACTATTGTTTTACTTTTGGTTGCAGCTGTAATTTTAATATTAGGTGAAGAAACACAAGGTAAAAGACTAGAGTCGATAGGTCTCTAGTTTGCCTAACTTTATAGCAAGTAACTAAAAATATAGAGAGATGAGACATAATTTGACGCTCAGGTGACAGAGTCCCTCTTGTGTCTGTAACATAGCCCACTTAGCATAAGACTCACTTAAAATAACGACTGATTTGGAAGATAAGCTGACTATGACCAGCCTTGCGCATCAAGCGACAGAAAACCGCTCTGTAGCCGAATTTACTGAACAGGCTTACCTGAATTATGCCATGTACGTCATTATGGACCGTGCATTGCCACATATCAGTGATGGCTTAAAACCTGTACAGCGCCGTATTGTCTACGCCATGAGCGAGTTGGGCTTAAAAAGCAGTGGTAAGCCAAAAAAATCGGCCCGTACTGTAGGTGACGTACTAGGTAAATATCATCCGCATGGTGATTCGGCATGTTATGAAGCCATGGTGTTGATGGCTCAGCCGTTTAGTTATCGCTATCCTTTGATTGAAGGTCAAGGGAACTGGGGTTCACCAGATGATCCTAAATCGTTTGCTGCGATGCGTTATACCGAGGCAAAACTTTCTGCCTACAGTGAGTTATTACTAAGTGAGTTAGGACAAGGCACGAGTGAATGGCAAGATAACTTTGATGGTTCATTAAAAGAACCGATTACTTTGCCAGCACGAGTTCCTAATATTCTGCTGAATGGTACAACTGGTATTGCGGTTGGTATGGCGACTGATATTCCGCCACATAATTTGCGTGAAGTGATTAAAGGAACAATTGCCTTAATTCGTAATCCGCAAACATCAGACGAGAAATTGGCTGAATATATTCCAGCGCCAGATTTACCAACCAAAGCTGAAATTATTACTCCGCCTGAAGAATTACTCAAAATCCAGACGACTGGACGTGGTAGTTACCGCATGCGAGCGGTTTATACCATCGAAAAAAATGAAATCGTGATTACCGAATTGCCGTATCAAGTATCGGGTTCTAAGGTGATCACTCAAATTGCCGACCAAATGCAGGCCAAAAAGCTACCATTAGTGGTGGATGTGCGTGACGAGTCGGATCATGAAAACCCAACACGACTCGTGATTGTACTTCGTTCTAACCGTATTGATGCTGAAGCGGTGATGAGCCACTTATTTGCTACTACCGATTTAGAATCAAGCTACCGCGTTAATTTAAACATGATTGGTGAGGATGGTCGTCCTCAGGTTAAGTCGATTCGACGTATCTTGCTTGAGTGGATTGAGATCCGTAAAAAAACGGTTACTCGCCGTTTGGAATATCATTTAAACCGAATTGAAAAACGTCTACATATTTTGGCAGGCCTTTTAATTGCTTATCTCGATATTGATACGGTTATCCGTATTATTCGTGAAGAAGATCAGCCTAAACCTGTATTGATGGATCATTTCAAAATTGATGAGATACAAGCAGAAGCAATTTTAGAACTCAAGTTACGCCATTTAGCAAAACTTGAAGAGATGGAAATCCGTCAAGAACAGGATGAACTCTCAGCAAAAGCAGCGATTATTCGTGAACAATTAGAAAACCCAGAATCTTTAAAAAATCTGATTATTGGTGAACTCAAAGAAGACGCGAAAAAGTTTGGTGACGAACGCCGTTCTCCAATTGTTGCACGTGCTGAAGCTGTTCAGATTAGAGAACAAGATTTAATGCCGGCTGAAGCAGTAACGGTAGTTTTATCTGAGGCGGGATGGATTCGTGCTGCAAAAGGTGCGGATGTTGATGCAGAGAATTTAAACTATCGTGCTGGTGACCAATATTTAAGTCATGCGGTGGGTAAAACCAATCAACGAATTTATTTCCTTGATGAGACAGGGCGTAGTTATGCCTTGCCTATTAGCAGTTTGCCATCAGCAAGAGGTTTAGGAGAGCCATTAAGTTCGAAGCTTGCTCCTGCAAGTGGAGTCGCATTTATTCAGGTCTATTTAGATGATGACGAGTCAGAACTTATTGCTGCTAGCTCATCAGGTTATGGCTTTAAAACTCAAGTCAAACAGCTAGATACCAATGCCAAGGCAGGAAAAAGCTTCTTGTCGGTACCTGAAAAGTCAAAAGCACTACCGTTAATATCTGCCCAAAACATGACACATTTGGCTGTACTCAGCTCAGCAGGTCGGCTCTTGATTATTGATTTATCAGAACTGCCAAATTTAAATAAGGGTAAAGGTAATAAGTTGATACAACTTGAAGCGAAAGAGCAGATTTTATCCATGACAACCCTGAACTTAGATGAAATAATTCAGGTGGTTGCAGGTCAACAACATCTAAAATTAAAAGGTGAAGATCTACAAAAATACATGGGTAAACGAGCTTCAAAAGGTCACCTCTTACCACGTGGATATCAAAAAGCAAATAAACTGTTGATTCAGAGATAAAGCTAGCGTCGGGCAACATAAATACGCTATATATGGCAATAAGTTCAAGCAATGAACTGAACTTATTGGTATTGAATAACGATTAAAAGGGCAGCAATTTGGAGTACGCAATTTGTACTCCATGCAAAAAATTTGGCAGGGTCAAATTGTCAAAACTTCTGTCTCATAATCTTGTTCGAAAGTGTCATGAATGTGCCAATAAGTTTTAAATATGTTCTGGCACCAAGAAGCTAAAGAATAGCTGGGGCATTGAATAACAGTTATTACTAAGGATTACGAATCGGAGATAATGGCATTATGGAAAAGATTTGGTTTGCAGAATACCAAAAAACAGGGATTCCAGAAACAGTAGCATTGCCTGCGGAAAATACCTCTCTTGTTGATATTTTTGAGAGTAATTTCCAAAAATTTGGTTCTCGTGATGCCTTTATCTTTATGGATAAAGCGATGTCATTTAACGAGTTGGAACTTGCAAGCCGTAAGTTCGCGACCTATTTGCAAAATTTGGGGTTAGCAAAGGGAACTCGTGTGGCAGTGATGATGCCAAACGTATTGCAATATCCTGTAGTTGCATTAGCTGTGTTACGTGCAGGCTTAGTATTAGTGAATGTAAACCCACTTTATACTGCGCGTGAGCTTGAGCATCAATTAAATGACTCGGGTTCAGAAGTGCTCGTTATTATCGAAAACTTTGCCAGTGTTTACCAAAGCATTTTAGGTAAAACTCCTGTGAAGCATGTTGTAGTTGCGACAGTAGGAGATATGCTTGGTACGCTTAAAGGTACATTAGTAAATTTTGTATTACGTAAAGTACGTAAGCAAATTCCTGCTTGGAATATTCCAGGGTACGTTAAATTTAATACAGCATTAAATAAAGTAAGTCCGAGTAATTATAAGCGTCCAAATTTAACTTTAAGTGATACTGCCGTGCTTCAATATACGGGTGGTACTACAGGTGTTTCAAAAGGTGCGGAATTAACACATCTTAATTTGGTTGCCAACCTTTTACAGTGTGATGGTATCTTCCAAAGTAAATTTGGTGCAAATGATGGTGCTAAAGGCGACCGTATTGTTTGCGCATTACCGCTTTATCATATTTTTGCGTTCATGGTTTGCGCGATGTACGGTATGTATAAAGGTCAGGCAAATATCTTGATTCCAAACCCACGTGATTTACCAGCGGTAATTAATGAATTACGTAAATATCAGCCATCATTCTTCCCAGCAGTAAATACATTATTTAATGCTTTAGTAAATAATGAAGAATTTAAACAACTTGATCATAGCAATCTAAAAATGGCGATGGGTGGTGGTATGGCAGTTCTACCTTCTACAGCAGAAGCGTGGAAGAAGATTACTGGTACAACCATTATTGAAGGTTATGGTTTGTCTGAAACTTCTCCTGTAGCGACTGCAAACCCTCCTGCATCTACTGAATTTAGCGGCACAATTGGTATTCCATTACCTTTAACAGAAGTTGCTATTTTAGATGATGATGGCAAAGAAGTTGCCTTAGGTGAGCAAGGTGAAATCTCTATTCGTGGTCCTCAAGTCATGAAAGGCTATTGGAAGCGTCCTGATGAGACTGCGAAAGTCATGACTGCAGACGGTTTCTTCCGTACGGGTGATATCGGTGTTATGGATAGCCGTGGATATACTAAAATTGTAGACCGTAAAAAAGATATGATTTTGGTTTCTGGCTTTAACGTTTATCCAAGCGAAATCGAAGAAGTTATTGCTAAACATCCAAAAGTATTGGAAGTTGCAGCAATTGGTGTTCCTGATGAAAAATCAGGTGAAGTGCCAAAACTCTTTATCGTGAAAAAAGACCAAAGCTTAACGACCGAAGAAATTTTGAACTTTGCTAAAGAAAACTTAACAGGTTATAAACGCCCTCGTTATGTTGAGTTTATGGATGAATTACCTAAATCAAACGTAGGCAAAATCTTACGTAAAGACTTACGTAAGCCAGCCTAAAAAGTTAATAAAAAAGCGCCTTAGGGCGCTTTTTTTGTTTTTACATTTTGTTGTGGCTCTTCATAAACCAGCGGTCTATGTAAGGACGACCAATTCCCACCATCCCAACAAAAACTAGCATTGTGCCCAATTGTAAACGTAGATGAGTTAAATCGAGCTGACCATAACTTAAATAATTATCTGCTAGGCAATATAGGGTAATCACAATTAACCAATGCCATAAAGGAAGTCGTTTAATACCGACTGCAATAAAAGTAATTGTTAAAATAACAAAGGTGCCTAATGTCGATTGCCAATTTAGATTTGCACAAATCACACTCAATAAAAAAGCGACAATAGGAAGTACGATTTTTAATATACGGTCTACCTGAAGTTGATTTTGTTTTTGCTTCTCTAAGACTTCAAACAATTCTTTTTGATCAGGTTGTTGCATACATGGCCCTATTAATCAGTGATGACAAGTGATTGCATAAAATTTCAGGTAAAAACGCAATGTTATGATAGCATGATCAACAGTATTTTCAGTGATGGATGGCACTATGCAGGGCATCAGCGGCATTATCTATATTATTTTAGTGGCATGTTTGCTGCCATACGCATTTACCGTAATTGCAAAATTTACAGGTGGTTTTCAGCCCGTCGATAATCAAAACCCGAGAGCTTTTTTGGCCAAAACAACAGGCCTTGCTGCTCGCGCTAATGCCGTACAACAAAATAGCTTTGAAAGCCTACCTTTATTCTTAACTGCTATTTTAATGGCTGAATATATGGTTGTTCCGGAATATTTCATTCTGAGATTAGGTTGGGCATATATTATTTTAAGAGTTATTTATGGCATCTGCTATTTAAGTAACTGGGCAACTTTACGCTCGATTGTTTGGTTCTTATCGATATTGTGTCCAATCTTTCTGTTAGTGGTCACGATAAAACTGACTTGAGTGTCATTCTGTCATCATTCATATCAACTTTCGCGTGTGCCCATTGTATAATCGGCATCATTTTGATGATATCCACGCTATAATCGAGTGGATTTTACATCTGACTTCATAACGAAAGAGTATTGATATGAGTTACAGCAATATCCCAGCAGGTAAAGATGCGCCAAATGACATCTATGTCATCATTGAAATTCCTGCAAATGCAGCACCAATTAAATATGAAATCGATAAAGATTCTGATGCATTGTTTGTAGACCGTTTCATGGGTACAGCAATGTTCTATCCAGCGAACTATGGCTATGTTCCAAATACTTTGTCTGAAGATGGCGATCCACTAGACGTACTTGTTGTAACTCCACATCCTGTTGCTGCTGGTTCTGTAATTCGTTGCCGTCCAGTGGGCAAATTAAACATGGAAGATGACGGTGGTATTGATGCGAAATTAATCGCTGTTCCACACGAAAAATTATCTCCACTTTACAAAGACGTGAAGGAGTATACAGATCTTCCTCCGTTATTGATTAGCCAAGTTGAGCATTTCTTCAGTCACTATAAAGATTTAGAGCCAGGTAAGTGGGTAAAAATCAGTGGTTGGGAAGGTGCTGATGTTGCTAAAGCAGAAGTATTAAAAGCAATTGAAGCTGCTAAATAAGCTTTAATTGATAAGCTTAGAATGTCTGAATTGATATTTTGAGCTTAATAAAAAACCTACATCTGTTGCCAGACGTAGGTTTTTTTATGCTTGATAGATTTGTGAATTAGAATAATTTCACAGGAATATCAAGGAAAATACGCCATTCGTTCGTATCACCGATGTAAGCATTGGTTTGATAAGCATCGCTTGCACGGTAGTATGAGTTACGAATACGAAGGCTTGCATCTTTAGCAAAACCACTTTGAACTGTATATTTCACTTGGTTAAAGAACTCACGTTCCTCAGCATCATCAGTTAAGCCTTTAACTTTGATGTCCCAACCATATACAAATGCAGTTGTCCAGTTCAGACCAGGTAATACACCTAATTTACCAAAGTCAAGACTGTACTGAATTTGAGCAGATTTTTCATCGTTACCGATGAAATCAGACAGGTAAGAGTTTGGCAAATAAATACTTTGACCGCCGTCAGCATTTTCACCATAGTCATAACCGACATTACCACTGTTTTGTTGGTAAGCAACCATGATGTTATGTGGACCAGTATTATAGGCTGTAGAGATTGCCCAAATATTGTTTTTACGATTAGATAGGTCATCAGTAGTTTGTGAATAAGTAGAAGCACCTTCATCAAACTTAGTGTGATACCCACTGAAATCGTAAGTTAATGAGCTGTCATTAGCCAATGGTTGTTTATAGTTTACATTAACGTAGTGACGTTCAAGTTTATCTTTACTATCTAAACCATAGTAAGATGCATTTAAATTATCATCAAACTTGTATTTAGCACCCCAAACAATTGCACGGTCAAGACGACGACCATCTGTGTTCACTTGGTCCGAATATTGGTTCTTAGTGAATTTACCAGCAATTACTTCTAAATCTTTAATTTCATGGCTCGTTAATAACGTACCTGTAAAATACTCAGGTACTAAACGAGCTGTGTTACTTGCAAGAACAGGTAGGTCGAGTACTTGAGTACCGTAACGTACTGTTGTGTTCGAGAAACGTGCTTTTACGTTACCGCCACCACGAGCCCAGTGATCATAAGCATCACCAGAGTTTTCTTTACCGTTCAATGTTTCGCGTGGAATCATGTTATTACCAGCGTTATTATTTTCGCCGATCTTAAATGAACCGTCACCAACAACGCCTACACCGAAGCCAACAATACCAGGGGTAAAGCCAGAATCAATATTTATGATTGCTGTTTGAGCAAATGAACTGGTGTCATCTACGCCATTTTTTTTGTCACGGCTGATGTAACCTGTACGGAAGAGAATAGAACCGTTCGCATCTTCAACAAATCCTTTTGCCTCACTTTGCTCGCTTGCCTGAGCTGAGGAAATTATTGCCGCAGAAATGAGAACTGCTAATGTAAGTTTTTGTGCTTTTAGCATATTTAAAGAACCTCATAAAAACGATAAATCCTGTGCCTTGTTATTGTTCAGGGCCTAGGATTTCCATCAATTGTATAAGTAATCTGTAAAAAAGATATATTTTTGTTCATTTTATTTTATATATGCTATGCAGGATTTGATTAATGTGGTAGGGGTTATTTAATAAATTTATAATTCGTCTTTTATACTTAATTTATTGTTTAAAATA
Source organism: Acinetobacter sp. S-1 (assembly GCF_059579785.1). Lineage (NCBI taxonomy): Bacteria > Pseudomonadati > Pseudomonadota > Gammaproteobacteria > Moraxellales > Moraxellaceae > Acinetobacter > Acinetobacter sp. S-1. Next base: position 3,572,954 of record NZ_CM184207.1, on the reverse strand, counting down.
AAAAAAGTAATTTAATTTTTAGTGGATTTTTACCATTTATTTTATATTTAAAGTTAAAAAAATAGTTGATTCTTGTGTTTATTTTTTACTCTTTTTTGTTGGATATGTTTACTTTTTAATCTTATTTTAAGTTTCTTTTTTCATCATTTTTATTTTTATACCCTTTAAATTGTTACTATATAACGTTATTTTAAAAATGGAATGTACAAAAATAGATCACTATAGGCGGTCAACAAAATATGTTTAGGTTGATCAAATTTAGTGCAACACATTGCTTATATTTTGTGCATTACTCTTTTTATCCATATTATTGCTTAAAAAAGACCCAAAATAGTACATCTACTTTAAACAAGTAATAAATAAAAAAATCCAATGAGTAGAAATGCGCAATCACAGATCATTACAAGCACTGTCCTCCAGAAATTTACATACTTTTTATATCTCGCTTCTAAGTTTAAATAGAAAATTTATGTGCAACAAATGAATACTTCACGCCTCGCTCATTAATTTCCGATAAGGGGTTCTCGTATGTTTAGTATTTTTTATCGCATAAGAATTTTATTTTATCACTATGTTTTTTATAGATATCTTTTTATAAAAATTACCCAGAAATTTTATAATAAAGTGAGTTTGATCTCAAAATTAATGAAGAGCACTGATAGCAAATTCGTACTTGGCACAGCAATTGCTAAAGCTCAAGTAACACAATTTGTTTAATTCCTATAAATCGTGCGTTCATTGTGGGGGAGATCAAAATGATGAAATTTGCACTTAAGGCAGTAACTCTTGGTATCTTTGCAGCAGGGTCAACTATGGCTATGGCTGAAGATGCTCCATCTTTTTATGGAATCACGGCAACAGGTAGTGTGGCAGCGACCACAGACTACCGTTTCCGTGGTGTTACCCAATCGTCAAATAACCCAGCTATTCAAGGTGGGTTCACCTTTTCTCATAAGTCAGGTGCTTATGTTGCGCTTTGGGGTTCAAGTGTAGACTTTAATACACCTGGCGTTTCAACTGAAACCGATATCTCTTTAGGTTATACAAATACATTAAAATTGTCTGATACGCTTGCACCAACTTATGATGTGGGTGTAATTCATTATGGATACATTGGTTCTGACTCAAAATTTACTAACCCATACAATGGTGATACTGGCTTCGACTTCACCGAATTTTACGGAAAATTAACGTTTGCAGACTCTTTGTTTAAAGGTGATGCACTTAGTGTGGGCGTAAGCTATTCAGATGATTACTGGGGCCACTCTGATGAGTTCTGGTATTTCAACGTCGGTTATTCAGCACCAATTGCAGATACAGGATTTACTGGACTTGCTTCAGTTGGTTATAACAAACTCAAAAACAAAGACTCTTTACTTGTAGTTGCGGGTGGGCCAGGTGAAGACGATAGCTATATCGATTATAAAGTCGGCGTAAACTATAACATTTTAGGTATTGTCGCTGAGCTAGATGTTGTTGGTACAGACATTAGTACTTCTGGTATGACTGATGCTGGTAAGAAACCTTATGACACAGGCTTGGTGTTTAGTTTAACTAAAACATTCTAAGTTTGAGTTTTAAAAAAGCGGGTGAATAACCCGCTTTTTTATTAGTTTTCTATTTCAGAAAGTAGCTGTTTTAACTGGTTAAGCTCAATATCCGTAGCTTTAGATAATGGCTTGCGTGGTAAGCCCGCAGAGACACCTTTTAGTTGTAAACCAGCTTTAATCGTTTTGGGTAAACCACCATTTACAATAAAGCGTAGTAGAGGAAGTTGCTGATAAAATGACTTCTGAGCCTGTTCTAATTCACCATTTTTTACATGTTCAATAAGCTGTTGAGGTCGTTGACCTAATAGGTTCGGTGCTGCTGTACACCAACCGCTTGCTCCAGCACATAAAGCTTCTAAAGCTAGAGGGTTACACCCGTTATAAAATGGAAGTTCACCTTTTGATAATTCTTGAATTTTATGCATACGCTGAATATCGCCGCTACTTTCTTTCACCATCGTAATATTTGCAATGCTATTAAACATACGCACAATTAACTCTGGAGACATATCAACACCGCTAGTCGCAGGGTTGTTATAAATCATAATTGGTAGTGTGGTCTCTTGGGCAATTGCTTGATAATATTCAAAAATCTCTTGGTCTGTTAGCTTCCAATAAGATATAGGAATCACCATGAGTGCATCTGCACCATAGCTTTGCGCGACTTGGGCTTTTTTAATGGCTTGATCAGTCGTGAGTTCTGAAATTCCAATAATGACAGGCACGCGTTTATTAATACTTTCAATTGAAGTTTTTGCGACTAAGCACCATTCATCCCATTCAAGATAAGCGCTTTCACCTGTACTGCCTAAAGGCGCAATTGCGTCGCAGCCATTTGCAATCAGCAAATCCAGCATTTGTTTTAAAACAGGAAGATTAATGGTGTTGTCATCAGAAAATGAGGTAACAGGGTAGCCAATAATGCCGTTTAGTTTCATGGTGAAAGTCTCTTTTTAAATACAGTCAGAATGTTTTTTCAAAGCTTTACGTGCGTAGTAGGCAAAGTTCACTTTGTTGCGTTTATCGGTAGACACCCAATCATGAGCTTCTGTTGCTAAAGCATGGGGGATGGGCTGGATTTGTCCGGCAGACATGGCTAGCAGTTGCAGTTGAGCTGCTCGTTCAATTAAAAGAGCCAAGTTGCAGGCTTCTTCAATGGTTTTTCCTGTGACCAATTGACCATGATGAGACAATAAAACAGCGCGGTTTTTACCCAGAGTAGAAGAAATCAAAATACCTTCTTCATTACCTACAGGGACACCTGGCCAATGACCTACAAATGAGCAGTCTTCGTAAAGTGCGCAAACGTCCATTTGGGAAACCATAAGTGGAACCTGTAGCATCGATAGAGCCGCTACATGAGTCGGATGCGTATGGATAATGCAATTCACCTCTGGGTGTTCTTTATAAATCCATGTGTGAAAACGATTGGCTGGGTTTGCCATTCCTTCTTGATTGATGGGTTCTAAATCTTGATTCACCTCAAGTAAATTTGAGGCAGTAATTTCATCAAAACCTAAACCAAAACGTTGGGTAATAAAGGAGTCTTTATTTTCACTACGGCAGGTAATTTGGCCTGCTAAACCAGCATCATGGCCATGGTCAAATAAAATACGACAAGTGAGTGCAAGCTTTTGACGATCAGTTAAATCTGAGTCGCTAATCCACTTTTGCATGTCTTGCTGTGCATGTTGCATCAGGTCTTGTTTGTTTACAGCAGCAGTCTTCATCTCTTCTCCAGTCCAGTTGACCAAATTAAGTAGGTGAAGGCAGAATAGAAAATAGCTGGATGAATCAATACATCCAGTTTTTATAAGTTGTATGGTCCAGATGGGGTGGATATGCTAAGACCTTGGCAAGTACATTTTCGTATCGATGAAAGAGAAGAAAAAACGGTTTTTCTAAAACTGACTAACTTGATTAGTCAGGAAATTTTAAGTGGCCGTTTAGTGCAGGGGACTATGCTGCCAGGGTCTCGTAGCCTGTCAAAAGAACTAGGAATTAATCGAAAAACCGTACAAGCAGTCTATGAAGAGTTAGAGGCACAAGGGTGGCTTGTGACCCGTCCCCGAAAAGGCACATTTGTGGCGGATGTTTTGCCGGAAAAACAGCTTCAAATAGAGCCAGTATCTGAGCGAACAGTTAATGATAAACCAATCACTCAAGAAGTGATTCAACGCCCACATAACGATGGTGTGCCAGATCCGAGGCTTATTCCCTACGAACTATTTTCGCGGGCATACCGGCATGCACTGATTAAAATTACGCAAAACCAGTACATGGGATATGGTGACCCACGAGGGATGGTTGAGCTAAGACAGGCTTTACAACAAATGTTGTCAATGGAACGTTTTATGAATGTTGCTGAAGATGAGATTTGTATTGTACGTGGTAGCCAGATGGGAATTTTTCTTGCCTCTCGAGCATTACCCAATCGGCAGGGAGTTATCGTTGTTGAAGAATTATATTATCCATCTGCTTTTAAAGCATTTCAGTCAAATGGCTTTCAAGTGGTTTCTGTTAAATTAGATGAACAAGGTATTGTCATTGACGACCTAGAACGGATTTTACAAGAGCACTCAGTTGCTGCCATTTATACAACTCCGCATCACCAATATCCTACAACTGTCACCATGGCCATGTCTCGCCGTCTTCAACTCTTAGAGCTTTCAAAAAAATGGGGGTTTTATATTATTGAAGACGACTATGACCACGAATTTCATTATGACAGCCGGCCTATGCCACCCTTAGCAAGTTTGCCTCATTCTGAATTGGTCATTCATGTGGGCTCATTATCAAAGGTCTTCGCACCCGGTATTCGCTTGGGATACGTCGTGGCATCGTCAATAATCATTCAATCGATTACAGAAGATATTCTATTGATTGATCGGCAAGGCAATAACATTACGGAACTTGCTTTAGCAGATTTAATGCAGCGAGGGGAAATCAAGCGGCATATCCGTAAAATGAAAAAAATATATCAACTACGCCGTGACCATGCCTTAGCTGAGTTCCATCGAGTTTTTGCTGAGACTGTTCAGATACAACCACCTGCAGGTGGAATGGCCTTATGGGCGAAATTCCAGAAAGCATTTACTCAAGATCAGCTTATAAAATTAAAAGAACTTAACATTGATACAGAGCATAAGTTTAAACAGGAAGAATGTGCTAATTATTGTATCCGTTTTGGCTTTGCGGCTTTATCAGAGAAAGAAATTACTTCTTTAATCGAGACTTTAAATGAAGCTCTTAATAAAAGAACAGCGGACTCATAATCCGCTGTTTTATCTTAAGAATGATTGCCACGATAAGAGAGCGCTTCTGTGAGATGAGGACTTTGGATCATCTCACTTTGCGCCAAATCGGCAATGGTACGAGCAACCCGTAAAACACGATGATAAGCACGAGCCGACAGATTCAAACGTTGTTGAGCCATCTCAATCATTCGTTGAGAAGTACTATCAAGTACAGCATATTGCTCAAGTTGTTTCGGTGAAAGTGCTTGATTTAAACAATCTTGTCTTTGCATTTGTTGTTTATAAGCATAAATCACACGCTGTCTTACAGCCGTAGAGTCTTCAGCAGGCGTTGGATCTTGCAGTTCTTGAGCTTTTAAAGGCGGTACATCAATATGTAAATCGATACGGTCAAGTAATGGTCCCGATATACGGTTTTGATAGCGCTTGATACTCTCTGGCGAACATTGGCAACGACTGTCTTGATTAAAAGCATAACCACATGGACAAGGGTTCATTGCTGCAATGAGCTGAAAGTTTGCAGGATAAGTAATTTGCCGAGCTGCACGTGAAATAATGATTTCTTTTGACTCAAGCGGCTGACGTAAGACCTCTAGAACTTTTCTGTCAAACTCGGGGAGTTCATCTAAAAACAAAACCCCTAAATGAGATAAGGTAATTTCACCCGGTTTAGGATGTGAACCGCCCCCAACTAGTGCAATCGCTGATGCTGTATGGTGGGGCGCGCGAAATGGGCGCTGTCCAAAGGTATGTGGTGTATTTGAAATAGAATAAATACTCGCGACTTCAAGCGTTTCCTGATTAGAAAGCGGTGGCAAAATTGAAGGAAGACGTGAAGCGAGTAAAGTCTTACCTGTACCTGGTGGTCCTTTAAAGAGCAGCGAGTGGCCGCCTGCGGCGGCAATTTCTAGTGCGCGACGGGGACGTAGCTGACCTTTTACATCTGCCAGATCAAATTTATAACGCATTTGGTTTGAGGTCGTTGCAGGTTCAATCGAAGATAGTGATTTTATGCCCAAGAAATGATCACAAACTTCTTTTAAATGGCTCACTGGATAAGATTCAAGATTCGGTAAATGGCTAATATCCTGACTGTTATCGAGAGGTAAAAGCATTTTATGCTTGGCCTGTTGACACGCCATTGCCAAAGTTAACGTGCTTGGCACTGGCCTTACATGGCCATCTAAAGCTAATTCACCAATTAATTCAAAATCTTCGGCACAGTTTTCTGGGAGCTGGCCAGATGCAATTAAAATACCTATAGCAATAGGTAAATCTAGACGTGATCCATCTTTGGGCAAATCTGCTGGTGCAAGATTAATGGTCAGCCGTTTTGTTGGAAATTGAAATCCACTATTAATAATGGCTGAGCGAACTCGGTCTTTACTTTCTCTTACCGCCGCCTCTGCTAGGCCGACAATAGTAAGAGAAGGTAAGCCTTGACTCACATGTACCTCGACCTCAATCAGAGGTGCATGTAAACCTAAAAGTCCCCGTGTATAAATTTTAGAAAAAGACATCTTATTGTTCCATTATGGTGCTTCATTTTTAATCGTTGTAAAGTATAAATGCGCTACGTTGGTGCTTATTTTTTATTCTTTAAAGTTTCTTCTAACAAACTTACTTGTTTTTGTAGCTCTTCTAAACGTTGATTGGCTGATTGAAGTGCAGTCTTTTGACGGTTGATCTCTTGTTTGGAAACAAGATCCAACTTTTCGACCGCTTCATTTAATAATGCACGTAAATTTTTTTCCAAATCTTTTTTAGGCTCATCAATTTGTTCCAGAATGGCCTGTAGCAAAGTTTCTAGCATGAAATATCCAAAGTGTTGTATTACCTTATGCTTTACAGTTTAACACTGCTTAAGCGCTGGATATAGGTTTCAATTTTTTTAGTGCAAATAGATCATTAAATCAGCATATAACACTACTGAAAATTCATTTTATTTTTGATAGCTCATCTACATCTTGCTCACTAAATAGGTTATAAAGAAAGTTCATGCAAAAGATTCATTTCCCTCAACCTTTGAAATATTGGCATGAAAATTGAACATAAAACCTTACTGGTGAAAAGAAGCCGAAGGAAACAAACATGAAGCTTGTAACTGCAATTGTAAAACCGTTTAAATTGGATGACGTGCGTGAAGCACTCTCTGACATTGGTGTACAAGGGATTACCGTAACTGAAGTTAAAGGTTTTGGTCGTCAAAAAGGGCATACTGAACTCTACCGTGGCGCGGAGTATGTGGTTGATTTCTTACCTAAAGTAAAAATCGAGATTGCGATTAGTGATGAAATGGTCGACGCAGTAATTGAATCAATTACACGTGTCGCAAGCACTGGAAAAATCGGCGATGGTAAGATTTTTGTGACTAACCTGGAACAAGTAATCCGTATTCGGACGGGTGAAACTGGACCGGATGCTGTCTAAATTGGCACAAAGCTTGCTGAGTAGAAAATAACTCGCAAATGAGGTTGGGGGACACGAATGAAAAAAATGCTTATGGCGCTCAGTCTATCAGGCGCTCTTTTGGGTGGTACTGCCGTTTGGGCAGAAGAAGCTGTAACAACGCCAACATCGGAAGTTGCGGCTGCATCAACATCTCCAGCTACTGCAACTACTGCAGAAGCACCAGTTGCTGAAACTCCAGCAGCTCCAGCACCGACACCTACGCTTGATACGGGTGATACCTCTTGGATTTTAGTTTCAACCGCATTGGTTCTATTAATGACCATTCCGGGATTGGCTTTATTCTACGGCGGTATGGTACGTAAAAAAAATGTACTCAGTACGATGATGTTCAGCCTTTCAGCTGCAATCTTGGTAAGTTTGCTGTGGGTGATTGCTGGTTATTCAATCGCGTTCTCTGGCACAGGTGCATTTTTTGGTGATTTGTCTAAAGCAATGCTAAACGGGGTGGCGTTTGATGCATTGAGTGGGACAATTCCTGAAAGTCTCTTTGTTATTTTCCAAATGACTTTTGCCATTATTACAGTTGCGATCCTTAGCGGTTCTATCGCAGACCGTATGAAGTATTCAGCTTTCATGGTGTTTATTGCAGTTTGGGTGCTCGTTGTTTACGCACCAATTACCCATTGGGTGTGGGCTGCAGATGGCTGGTTATTTAAAGCAGGCGCATTAGATTTTGCTGGTGGTACAGTTGTACATATCAACTCAGGTGTTGCAGGTCTAGTTGCTGCTTACATGCTTGGAAAACGTATTGGCCTTGGCCGCGAATCTATGGCTCCGCATAACCTGACTTTAACTGTAGTGGGTGCAAGCTTACTTTGGGTGGGTTGGTTCGGCTTTAACGGTGGTAGTGCTCTAGGCGCTGGTGCTCGTGCAAGTATGGCAATTTTAGTAACTCAAGTTGCTGCTGCCGCTGCTGCATTCTCTTGGTTAGTTGTTGAACGTATGATCCGTGGTAAAGCATCTGTATTAGGTGGTGCTTCTGGTGCGGTAGCTGGCTTAGTTGTGATTACACCAGCAGCAGGTTTTGTTGGAGTAGGCGGTGCTTTAGTGATGGGCCTTATTGGTGGCGTAGTGTGCTTCTGGGGTATTACAGCACTTAAACGCTTACTTAAAGCCGATGATGCTTTGGATGCGTTTGGTTTGCATGCGGTAGGTGGTATTGTCGGTGCGATTTTAACTGGCGTATTCTACAGTGACGAAATTATTAAAGCAGCCAACGTTGCATTAGCTCCAACATTCGCTGGCCAATTATGGGTACAAGTTGAAGGCGTATTGGCAACCATGGTTTACAGCGGTATCGCGACTTTCGTTATTCTTAAAGTGATTGATCTTGTGATTGGTATCCGTGTTAATGCTGATGATGAACGCATGGGTCTGGATTTAAGCCAACATGGCGAACGTATCGAATAATCATTAACATATCTGTCTTAAAAGAACAGTCTTGCGCTGTGATCAAAGCGATGCTTTGATCTTGCTCAGGACTGTTTTTTTGTCTTATAGAATGCTGGTTCTGTAAGTGTAGAAATTTTGCTACACTAGCTCAAAGTAATCGACCCTATAAATCCGCTATGCATTGTCCATTTTGCAACGCCGCAGATAGTAAAGTCATCGATTCACGTTTAGCCGCCGAAGGCTGTCAGATTCGTCGACGTCGTGAGTGTGTAAGTTGCGGTGAACGTTTTACCACTTTTGAAAGCTATGAAGTGGTAATGCCCCGTGTGATCAAATCGAATGGAAAAAATGAACCTTTCGATGAGGCCAAATTGCGTCGTTCGTTAATGCATGCTTTGCAAAAACGTCCGGTCACACAAGAGCAGATCGAAACAGTTTTAAGTGATATTCAGTTGCAGATTCGCCGTTTAGGTGAGCGTGATGTGAAATCTAGAACAATTGGTGAAATCGTCATGCAATCTTTATTTGCCCTTGACCATGTTGCTTACGTCCGATTTGCTTCTGTCTATCAAGATTTTCAGGATGTTGAAGCGTTTCGCCGTCAAATTGAGCAAATGCAACAACGTGAACACTAATCATTTGAGATTTTTATGTCTGAGTTGAAACAAGATCAGTATTGGATGCAGCAAGCCATTGAACTTGCCAAACGAGGACTATATTCGACCAAGCCTAATCCAAATGTTGGTTGTGTGATTGTCAAAGATGATCAGTTAATTGGCCAAGGTTTTCATCCTAAAGCGGGTCAGCCACACGCAGAGGTTTTTGCCTTACGCGAAGCGGGTGAACATGCACAAGGTGCAACAGCTTACGTTACGCTTGAACCATGTGCACATTATGGCAGAACCCCTCCTTGTGCCGAAGCATTGGTGAAAGCTCAAGTTAAAAAAGTAGTGGTTGCTTGTCCTGATCCAAATCCATTGGTGGCGGGTAAGGGTGTTCAGATTTTAGAAAATGCCGGAATTGAAGTAGAAGTTGGCATTTGCGAAGATTTAGCATCAGAACTTAATCAAGGTTTTTTAAAGGCAATGTCTACAGGCATGCCTTATGTACGTTTAAAGGTAGCCTCAAGTTTAGATGGGCGTACTGCAATGGCATCAGGTGAGTCGAAGTGGATTACTGGTTCGGTTGCGCGTCAAGATGTACAACATTGGCGTGCCATTTCCGGAGCAGTGATTACAGGTATTGAAACTGTGATTGCAGATGATTGTCAGCTTAATGTGCGTTCACTCAATAATTTTGATATCAAGACAGTTGCTCAGCCAAAACGTGTTGTTTTAGATCGCCAAGGACGTTTACCACTTAACGCTAAGATCTTAGAGAATCCTGAAACTGTGATGGTGATGGGGCCTTATCGTCAAGAACTTGCTGATTTAGGCGTGATACAATTAGAAATTCAGCCTTTAAAAATGCTATTACAGACCTTATCTAAGCAACATCAAATTTATGATGTGCTGGTTGAAGCTGGCGCAACATTGTCTACTGCCTTTTTGCAAGAAGGTTTGGTGGACGAATTGATCAGTTATATTGCCCCGACCTTATTGGGGAAAAGTGCAAGGGCCATGTTCAATGCAGAGTTTGAATATATGGCAGAGCAACTTCGTTTTACACTTCTTGATGTGACACAAATTGATCAAGATATACGCTTAAGGTTAATCCCTACGCAAGAGAAAGTATGAATTCAGAGCCTTCGGTTTATCACAAACGTCGTCATGCAGCCCGTACGACAGACGAATATCTTTTCCATCAGCTTGTGCCGTACTTGGGTAACAAGCGCCGATTGCTCCATCTAATTTTAGAAGCCCTTGAAATTACAGGGACACTGAATAGCAAGAAAAAGAATCCACCGATTTTTGCCGATTTCTTTGCCGGCAGTGGCGTTGTATCTCGTTTAGCACGTCAAAATGGTTACCGAGTCATTGCAAACGACTGGGAACCTTATAGTCATGCTTTAAATCATGCAATTTTAGCCTGTGTAGATGCACCTGCTTTTAAAGAACTGGGTGGCTATCAAAAGGCAATCGATTATTTAAATCGCTTACCTGAAGTTAAAGGTTGGGTAACGCATAACCTTTGTCCACGCAACGATGATGTATACGATCCAACTCGTGACCGTTTATTCTTTAAACGCCGTAACGGTATGCGTATCGATGCAATTCGTCAGCAGATTGCAACATGGCAGGCACAAGGTGCAATTAATGATGTAGAGATGAGTGCTTTACTTGCGCCATTGCTCTATTCAGCTAGTTTTGTCAGTAACACGAGTGGTGTATTTAAAAGCTTCCACCAAGGGTGGGGCGGACGTACTCAAACTGCGTTAGAACGAATTGAATCATTACTTTGGTTAACACCGAGCCGTTTTTGTGAGATTGGTGATCGCAAACGTCCGGCTGCTGAAATGTGGTGTGTAGATTCACAGCATCTAGCAAATCAAATGAGTGGTTTTGAGGTTGATGTTGCCTATCTCGATCCACCATATAACCAGCACGCATATAGTAGTAATTACCACGTTTTAAATGCATTAACTTTATGGGATCAGGTTGATTTACCTTCACCAGATACTAAAGGTTATAAGAGTGGTATTGATAGAGCATGGCGTAAAGAGCGTCCGAGTCCATATAACTCTTCTAAACATGCAAAAGATGCATATGAGAAATTACTCTCAACGATCAATGCGCGCTATATTCTGACCAGCTATTCAACTGATGGTAATATCGAACCGAAAGATTTACTTATGGCCAATCTGGAACGAGGCAAAGTGACCTTGTTAACACAAGATGTTCCGCGTTATCGAGTGAGTAAACAACGACAGTCTGAACGTGCACGCGTGCTTGAGTTTATTGTGATTACTGATACTCATGCTAAGTCAGGACCACCATTACGTCAGTTATTAGGCCAGCTTTACCACTTCGCCGAGCTAGGTGGTGTAGATACCTCAGGCAATAGTACACAGCTCGCACTTTGGTAAGCGCTGCAATTTAAGCAGTGTAAAAAGATTTGGAGATTGAGCCATGTTTACAGGCATTATTGAAAGTTTAGGTAAAGTTGAAAGCCTGCAAAGTGTAGGTGGTGATGTACGTCTACGTATTCAGACTGTTCTGGATATGTCTGATGTACATTTGGGTGATTCGATTGCAACCAATGGTATTTGTCTTACAGTGATTGAATGGGGCGATAACTGGTACGCGGCAGATGTTTCTCGTGAAAGTTTAAATCGAACGACTTTAGGTAACTGGAAAGTTGGGCAACGTGTCAATGTTGAAAAGGCAATGTTACCGACAACGCGCTTTGGTGGGCACATTGTAAGTGGTCACGTTGATGGCGTAGGTGAAATTACCGTAGTGCGTGAAGACGCTCGTTCAATCTATTATGAAGTTACAGCACCGACAGAACTTGCTAAATATTTGGCGGAAAAAGGCTCTGTAACCGTTGACGGAATTAGCTTAACGATTAACCACTTGCGTGGAAATATTTTAAGCTTGAATTTGATTCCGCATACTGCAGAACGTACCAATATTGGAACGTGGCAAGTAGGCAGTAAGGTCAACCTTGAAGTCGACGTGTTGGCGCGTTATATCGAGCGTTTATTGCTAGGTGATAAAGCAGCTGAGCAAAAAACTGAGTCAAATATTAGTATGGCTTTTTTAGCTGAAAATGGTTTTTTAAAATAAAAGCCAGATCATCAAAATAAAAAACCGGACATATGTTCCGGTTTTTTTATTTTTAAAAATTAATGCTTAGTCAGAGTAACCGAATGTGTGCCGACCCATGGTTTAGTATGCTGAGTACGTGTAATTGAAAACTCACCTTTTTCCGACGCTCGTGTCAGCAAAATTGAAAGCGAATTAAAGTCGTTATGACTCATATAAAGTTCTTGTGCTGAAAATGTCCATTGCTCACCCTGATTAAGCTGCTCAAGTTGCTTTGAAATCTGATGTGGAATGTCCATTTCTTACCCTCATTAATTATCTTAAAATCGCTACTTTCTATTCTCATAATCAATTGATCTACAAGAATAATATTTATGTCTATTTTGTGACATATAGGTGTCAGTTTTATGACAGAAGAAGTTTTAAAAACTTTACTTCTCTATTTTTTCATCAGAAAACTTAGAGTTCTTTAAAATGTATTCAATTTCTTCTTGAGCTGCCGAATGTAGTTTGGCTCGGAAAGCCGTTACAGACTCTTCAATTAGGTTTTCAGCTTCAAGTTCTAAACGAATGCGTAAACTTTCAAGCTCAGATAAGATTTGATCATCGGTAATACTAAGTTTTACGCCAGCAGAGTAATTGACTGCTGGTGTTTCAGGGTTTTTCTGATAACGTGCAGTTTGTTCTGCAACTTCTTGTTCTAAATGACTACGTAATGTCTGTAATGTTTCAGTCTGTTCGTTAAACTTGCGAATTTCGTCTGCTTGCAACTCCGCAGCATAAGCAGCTTCTGATGCACGTTTGTCAGCAAGCGCTTTTTCTAAAGCGAGCTGACGACGGATACGTGCTTGCTCAATAAGCTCTGCCTTAAGGTCCGCGTAAGCTTGTTCAATTTTTTGCTGCGATTCTAACTGCGCTTTTTCGTCATTTAAAACCCAAAGCTGAATAGGGGTTTGGGGTTCTAATAGGTCGCAAATACGTGCCAGATCCTGTTGATAGGCATGACGGACAGCTTCAGGCGCATTTAACCATCTTTTTTTAAAATCTTGCCCGACATTTAATGCCACCATGCTTCTCCTTTGTTCAACAGTATTTACATTTTAGCGCGTTATAATTTAAAGGTCCGCGGTTCTATACCCAAACGGCGATACATTTTAAATTTTTCTCGACCAATTTGCTTGGCTGTTTCATTATTTTCAACAATTTCTATAATGTGGCTAAAATGATCAACTTGTTCAAGTGCATGATTGTTAAAATTAAATACTAACAAGCCTTGTTCAAGCGGTTGTTTAGCCGAAATACATACAGCAGCTTCAGCTTGATCAATCCCATGCGCAATGAAACTTGCAGGGTCGAAATCCCATAATCTTTCATCAAGAGTTTGTTGTAGCTGCACATCTGGGCAATACCACCAGATTTTAGGATGCTTCTGCAAAATCTTTCGGCATAAACGGCAAGCACTATCGACTTGCCGTTCTTCACTAGTTTCAAACAGATAAAAACTAACTTTAGCCATTCGTATTTACACGATTCGCTAAAAATTGCATGAGTAATGGTACTGGACGACCTGTTGCACCTTTAGCTGGACCAGATAACCACGCTGTTCCTGCTACATCTAAATGAGCCCAACGGTACTCACGTGTAAAGCGCTCAAGGAAACATGCTGCCGTAATCGCACCGCCGTATGGACCGCCGATGTTTGCAATATCAGCAAATGGTGAATCAAGTAATTCTTGATAATCTTCAATGACTGGCATACGCCATACACGGTCAAATGATTGCTCACCCGCTTGTTGAAGTTCAGCTGCTAAAGCATCATCTGGTGAGAACAAACCACTCAGTACTTTACCTAAAGCGACTACACATGCACCAGTTAATGTTGCGATATCAACCACAACTGCTGGGTTGAAGCGTTTGATATAGGTCAATGTGTCGCACAGTACCAAACGACCTTCTGCATCGGTATTTAAGATTTCAACTGTTTGTCCGCTCATGGTTGTCACAATATCACCTGGGCGAGTTGCTTTACCTGATGGCATGTTTTCTGCAGCTGCAATTGCTCCAACGACATGAATAGGAAGTCTTGCCTCGCATAGCGCGCGAATAGTACCTAGTACAGAGGCTGCACCGCACATATCGAACTTCATTTCATCCATGCCTAGGCCTGGTTTTAAAGAAATACCGCCTGTATCAAAAGTAACGCCTTTACCAACAAGCACAACAGGCGCTTGGTCAATTCCAGCTTGGTATTCGAGTGTTACGATACGACCCGGACGTTCAGATCCTTTGCTGACTGCAAGAAAAGCATACATACCTAAATCAGCCATTTGCTGTTCATTTAAGACAGTTACTTTGAGTAAGTCAGGGAATTCTGCAGCTAAAGCTAATGCTTGTTCTGCCAAATATTCAGGGAAGCAAATGTTACCTGGACGGTTTCCAAGGTCACGTGCATACGACTGACCAGATTGTACGGCATGCACTAAAGCCAGTTGTTTTTCATCGAGGCTCGTTGTTGAACTAATTAAATCAACCTGTTGTAACACAAATTCATTTTTTTTCGATTTAAACTCATCATAACCATAAGCTGCTTGAGTTAAGCTTAAAGCGAATAAATAATGGTATTCGACAGGTAACGCAGCAATATCAATTGCGATATGCTTAAATTTATTTTGTGTCGATTTGATAATGGTTTGGGCAAGTTTAGCGAGCTTAACCGCCTGAAGTTCGGCTGTTTTTCCTAAGCCAAGTAATTGGCTATGAGGTTGATTTGAAACTTGCCCGAATAAAGGCAGAGTTTCATTGAAGTTGCCTTTGAATTGGGTGGCAGTAAGAACGCTTTCTAGGTTATTGATTTGATATGTGTTGATGTTGCTTTGTAGCTGTTCTGAATCAACTAAAACCCACAAAGATTCATTAGATGTCTGTTCAGGAAAAGTTGTATAAGTTGTAAATTTCATGGCTGCCGTGATTGCCTATAGAAAGTTATGTTGGATTAAAACATTGAAACACTTTCAAGCATAGCGTTGCAATGTGCGGTTTTATATTTTTAACATTCGGGTAAACTAGCACACGTCCCGATTAGCCTTTTGGAAGTATTACTTTGATTATTCGGCGTTATCTCGTCAAGCAAGTTGTCTCTACCTCATTGGTGGTCATTTCTTTACTGACCTTAATCATGATGGGTGGCCGTCTGATCAAATACTTTGGTGTGGCGGCGCAGGGGCGTTTAGATGCCAGTATCTTATTTAGCATCATTGGATATCGTTTACCTGAATTTCTAACACTCATTTTACCATTGGGTTTTTTCATTGGTTTAATGTTGGTGTTTGGTCGTTTATATGTTGACCATGAAATGGCTGTATTAAATGGTAGTGGTGTAAGCCGTCATCAATTAGCACGATTACTCATTCCAATGACGCTTGTTTATATGGTTTTTCAGTCTGTGCTTATGCTCTGGATGACGCCGTGGGGACTACGTGAGTTTGAAAAACTGACAACAACACAAGCTGTTCGGACAGGTTTCGATTTGGTTCGACCAAGAGAGTTTATTTCCTCTGGGCCATATACGATCTATGCAGGTTCATTGTCAGAAGACCGAAAGAATTTGAAGGATATTTTCTTTTATCAGCGCGCTGCTAAAGAAGATAAGCCAGATGTTATGATTTTGGCAAAAGAAGCGACTCGTGTAGAAGTTGCAAATGACACCGCCAATGTCGTTGATCTGGTACAAGGTCGTCGCTATGAAATATTTCCGGGACAACCAAAATATACACAAGCAGAGTTTCAGTCTTATCGTCTACGTTTAGAAAATGACAAAGATGTTAAGTTTGAGAGTGGCGATGTAGAAGCACTATCAACAACAAAACTCTTTTCAAAAACAAATGATCCAGTCATCAGAAGTGAGTTGGGATGGCGTTTATTTGGGCCATTCACTATTGTTATTGCATTAATGCTATCAGTGGCATTGTCTGAGGTGAGCCCACGACAAGGCCGTTATTACCGTCTTATTCCGGCGATTTTTATTTTTTCCAGTCTGATCGTATTAATGATTGCAATCAAGACTCGTATTAGTAAAGAAGAACTCGATATTTGGGCTTATCCTGCCGTGTTAGTTGTGTATGGCGTTGCTGCCGCCTTATTCTCACGTAAGCAGAAGTTAGGACCAAAAATCAAGAAACAGATCAAGCGAGTGAAATTATAATGTTAGCACGTCGAATAGTCGCCAAATATGTGACGAAAACCACTGCGCTTGCGATGTTTGGCACCACAGTTGTTTTGTCCATTCTTCAGGTCTTATTTACATATCTTGGCGAGTTGGGTGAGCTCAAACCAGACTATAACGCATGGCAAGCTCTCGTCTATGTCTTGTGGGGAGCTCCTCGCTATCTCTATGAAATTTTACCTATCTCTGCCTTGATTGGTGCTGTGATTGGACTGGGCTCATTGGCAACGAGTAGTGAACTCATTGTTATGCGTTCAGTGGGTGTTAGCTTATGGCGTATTGTCGGTTGGGTTATGCGCTCAGCTTTACTGCTTATTATTTTGTCGTTTGCTTTAAGTGAATGGGTTATCCCTTACACGAATGAAAAAGCACAAAGTGTTAAAAGCCATCGTTCAGTAGCTGCTTTAGGTGAAGTTAAAGGTTATTGGTCACGTGAAGGGCAGCGATTTATCTATATCGACTATGCTAACTCTCAAGGCAATTTAAGAGACATTCAAGTGGTCGACTTTGACCAGAATTATTACTTGCAATCATTAATTAATGCTCAGCAAGGACAGTTTATTAAAAATGGTCAATGGGCTTTGAAAAAAGCTGAACAAATGGACATTTTGGCGGCAGGCAATGCCATCAAAACTGACCATGAAGAACAATCGCTTGCTTTAGCATTACAGCCTAAATATGTGCATATGGTGACTTTAGATCCTGAAGATTTATCGCCAAGCCAACTGATTAGCTTTATGCGTTATATGGATGAATATAGTCAGGTACCAAAGACGTACCAATTGGCTTTCTGGCAAAAAGTTGCTTCGCCATTTTCACTCATTGCATTAGTTCTAGTGGCGTGTTCTTTTATTTTTGGACCGTTACGCCAACAATCAATGGGTTTCCGTTTGGTGATCGCATTGTTCATTGGTTTGAGTTTCTATTATTTGCAAGATTTCTTGGGCTATGCGAGCTTGGTTTATTCCCCATCTCCAGCATGGTTCGTACTTGTACCTATCTTGCTAATGTTTGGTGCCGGAAGTTATTTGCTTTACCGCGCTCGCTAGAAATAAGTGATATTTATGGTTTTCATCAATCGCGGATATTGGTGAAAGCCATAGGAATAAATAGAGTCTTGACCGAAAATTCGGTAAGATATTGTGACGAAATTGTAGACAAAAGAGAAATTGATTATGACGGATGCAACTGCTGGCAAGATCCCTCACGTTCTGGTCATTATGGATGGTGTTGGACACCGTGAAGCGATTGAAGATAATGCTTTTCTTGCAGCAAAAACACCAAATTTGGCGGCAATGAAAGCCAAGCATCCGAATAGTCTAATTTCTGGTTCAGGTGAAGATGTTGGATTGCCTGATGGGCAAATGGGGAACTCTGAAGTTGGCCATATGAATCTTGGCGCTGGCCGTGTGTTATATCAAGACTTTACCCGTATTACTAAAGATATCCGTACTGGTGACTTCTTTAAACATGAAGTGTTGATCGACGCTGTTGAAAAAGCCAAAGCTGCTGGCGGTGCTGTCCATATCATGGGGCTACTTTCAGAAGGTGGCGTCCATTCACATGAAGATCATATTGTGGCGATGTGTGAACTTGCATTAAAACGCGGTGCAAAAGTTTATTTGCACGCTTTCCTTGATGGTCGTGATACACCTCCACGCAGTGCTC
Organism: Acinetobacter sp. S-1; assembly: GCF_059579785.1. Taxonomy (NCBI): domain Bacteria; kingdom Pseudomonadati; phylum Pseudomonadota; class Gammaproteobacteria; order Moraxellales; family Moraxellaceae; genus Acinetobacter; species Acinetobacter sp. S-1. Next base: position 3,554,686 of record NZ_CM184207.1, on the reverse strand, counting down.
AGCCGTCTTTAGAAAAATTAGATGCATTATTTGCTCAATATCCGGGCCAAGGCCGTATCGCAACCATGATTGGTCGCTACTTTGCAATGGACCGTGACAACCGTTGGGATCGCGTTGAGCAAGCTTATCGCTTGTTAACCGAAGGTGAAGCACTTCGTACTGCTCAAACCGCGGTTGAAGGGTTGGAATTAGCTTATGCAGCCAATGAAAATGATGAGTTTGTAAAAGCGACTCGTATTGGTGATATTGCTAAAGTTCAAGATGGTGATAGCGTTGTATTTATGAATTTCCGTGCTGACCGAGCTCGTGAAATTACTCGCGCATTTGTAGAGAAAGACTTTGCTGGTTTTGAACGCAAAGTTGTACCAAATCTTTCTAAATTTGTGATGTTAACGCGTTATCAGGCAAGCATTGATGCACCAGTTGCATATATGCCAGAAGACCTTAAAAATTCATTGGGTGAGTATTTATCTTCTTTAGGTAAAACCCAGTTACGTATTGCTGAAACTGAAAAGTATGCACATGTAACATTCTTCTTTAGTGGTGGTCGTGAAGATGAATATCCAGGTGAAAAACGTATTCTAATTCCATCTCCAAACGTTGCGACATATGACCTTAAGCCAGAAATGAGTGCTTATGAAGTCACTGATGAGTTGGTTAAAGCGATTAATTCGGGTGAGTACGACTTATTAGTTGTGAACTACGCAAATGGTGATATGGTCGGGCATACAGGTGTATTTGATGCTGCGGTTAAAGCAGTTGAAGCGGTTGATACTTGTTTAGGTCGTGTCTATGAAGCAGTTATGGCGAAAAAAGGCCATATGCTCATTACTGCTGACCATGGTAACGTTGAACAAATGCAAGACTACGAAAGTGGGCAAGTGCATACTCAACATACAACCGAGCTTGTGCCGTTTATCTATGTTGGTCCAACACAAGCAACAATTGCAGAAGGTGGTGTGCTTGCAGACGTAGCACCGACAATTCTCAATTTAATGAAGATTCCTGTTCCTGCCGAAATGCAAGGACGTAATCTGATTACACTATCTGCATAAGTTAAAGGTGATTGGATGCTGCAACACATTAAATATAAAAAACTTATTGTAAGTATGTTGCTGTGTTGCAGCCAATTTACCTTTGCAGCGCCAGTTGTAAAAGAAAAAATGTCACCTTTGCATTCGGATTCGGAAGAACCGGAACATAGCTATGCAGAGGTGCCGATCGAGTCGATTCAACAGTTTGTGCAAATCTATGGAATTGTTCGAGATAACTACGTTGATGTGAAATCTGACGATGCCTTGTTTCAACAAGCCATAAAAGGGTTAGTGAGTGGGTTAGATCGTTATTCGCGTTATTTATCGGCAGAAGAATACCGCCAACTGATTCAATACACAGAGGGTGATCTTGCATCAGTTGATTTTGCATTAAGCCCTGAATCACATGCTCATAAATGGATGATTCGTGATCTTAAAACCGGTTCTGATTCCTATAAATTAGGTTTGAGAAATGGTCAGACGATTCTTAAAATTGATAACCAAGATTTAAAAAATTTAAACCAAGATCAGGTACTTGGCCTGCTTTACGGTTCTATTGGAAGTACACTTCAAGTACAAGCAGAAGAGCTAAACGGAAATATCAACTTAGTTCGTAATAAAAAAATAGAAACCGATATAGAACCTGTAATGCTACATAATCAGGTGCTCGTACTCAAAATTAGAGTATTCCAACAAGACACTGCTAATGAAATTAAAAGATTAATTGAAGAAAATAGCTCCCCACGTTTAAAGGCTGTTTTAATCGATTTGCGAAACAATCCGGGTGGGTTGTTATCGGCAGCAGTTGAGTCAGCAGATTTATTTTTAAATAATGGAATTATTGTTTCGACCAAAAGTCGTTCGGAAGGTAACCAGCAATTTCAGGCTTTGCCCGGTAATGAATTTCAGAATATAAAACTGGGTATATTAATTAATCACCGCTCTGCATCGGCAGCAGAAGTTTTTACTGCGGCCATGAAAGAACACCAGCGTGCTTGGGTGATGGGTGAAAAAAGTTATGGAAAAGGTGTAGTGCAAAAGCTATTTCCTTTACCGAGTGGAGCAGCTCTACAAATGACAGTCTCTCACTACTACACACCCAATGGCAATATGATTGAAGGACAGGGTATTCAGCCTAACCAGACCTATCCATTACCTGCAGAAATGAAAGAAGACGTATATTTAGAGCGCGTTGCAGATTTATTTCTAAAGAGGAAGTAACTTTTATACTTCCTCTCCCATTTCAGTATCTAAGCCAAACTTTTTTAATCGATAGCGTAAAGAACGGAATGTCATTCCTAACTTTTTAGCCGCTAAAGTTCGATTCCAATGCGTCATGTTCAGAGCATTCAGTAAAATATCTTTTTCGATATTTTCTAAGTAGCGTTCTAAACCTTCCATTGGAAATTTTGGGTGAGTCTGAACAGTCGGTGTTTGATTTAGTTGTTTCGTTACGATTTGCGGGCTCACACTACTGCCTCTAAGAGGAGGTGCTAAGTGTGTTAAATCAATGGACTCATCATCACTTAAAGTAATAGCTCGTTCAATCATATTTCTTAATTCACGAACATTACCCGGAAAGTCTTGCTGCAATAAGTAAGTTTCAGCGCTCGCCGTTAATTGCTTGCTTGAAATTCCCCATTCCGTACAAACCTTTTGAATAAAATGATTGGCCAATAGCAAAATATCTCCACCACGGTCACGTAGTGGCGGCAACATAATATCCATAACATGAATACGGAAAAATAAGTCCTGACGGAATTTACCTTGTTGGACTAATAAATCTAAGTCTTGGTGACTCGCACTGATTACTCGAAAATCGACATCAATTTCCTGATCTGAACCTACTGGGCGAATCTTTTTCTCTTGTACTGCGCGAAGCAATTTAACTTGCATACTTAAAGGCAATTCGGCAATTTCATCTAAAAATAAACTGCCTCCATGAGCTGATAAAATCAGACCTTGTTTGTCTTGAGTCGCTCCAGTAAAGCTCCCTTTTTTATGCCCGAAAAGTTCACTTTCCATGAGTTCAGTCGGGATTGCTCCACAGTTAATTGCAATAAATGGTCCTTCACTGCGGTTGCTTAAGCGGTGAATAAGATTCGCAACAACTTCTTTGCCCGTACCAGACTCACCTGTAACAAATACAGGAGCTTGGGAGCGGGCTATTTTTTTAATAGCTGTCCGCAAGTTTTGTATAGGTGGTGAACGCCCAATTAATAAGTCATTCTCTAGAGTTATTTCACCAAACTCATGCTCTGGTTTTGGCTGGTTAAGCGCTTTTTTTAACAACTGATCTAAATGAATTTGGTTAATCGGTTTGCTGACAAAATCAAAAGCTCCCGCTTTTAATGCTGCAATTGCAATATCCATATTGCCGTATGCAGTTAAGACTGCAATGGGTGTGTGTGGGTAAGTTTGAGAAACATGTTGAACCAATTCTAAGCCACTACCGTCAGGTAGATTTAAATCGGTCAAGCATGCATCGTAATGAAACTGAGTAAAGAGCTGTTTGGCCTGTTCAACCCGATAAGCAAGATGTGTCTTAATCCCCATTCGTGCAAGAGTCATTTGCATTAACAGGCACAAATCTTCTTCATCGTCTACAAGCAAAACGAGTGGTTGCTGTTCTGCCATTTCCCCAAAAACCTAATAAAAAATCAATATATTATTGGGCATTCTATTCTGAAGCATGCCCCTTGTTTTTGCTCTACATAAGTGAGCTTTGCATGGTTTGCCTCACAAAAACTATGAGACAAATATAATCCTAAACCAGTTCCATTAATTTCGGTACTAAAAAATGGTTTAAATAATTGAGATATATCACGTTTTGAAACACCTTCACCGTAATCGATCACATCAATATAAATTTTATTTGTTTGTGAATGGATATTGATCAGAACATAGGGCGAATCGGGAGCATTGTGCCGTAGAGCATTCCTAACAAGGTTAATTAGCACTTGTCTGAGTTGCTTTTCATCGAATAAGAGTTTTAAAGATGAATCGGAAATTTTAAGCTGGATCTCATGTTTAATATCAGATAAATCTTCATCTAATAACGTTTTTATGAAGTCGTTTAGTTTAATCTGGATGGGGTATGTTCTTTCACTGCGGGCAAGTCCTAAGGTGTCTTGAACAATACTATCAATGCGTTTCGTTTGCTTACCAATCATATTGCGCAAAGTGTTTTGCTGTTCTGAATCACTATCTTTGAGCAATTCATTTGCTTGAACAATGGCTGCAAGAGGGTTACGGATCTCATGGGCAATACTTGCTGAGAGTTGTCCTAAAGCAGCAAGTTTGAGTTGTTGAGCTTGCTGATTAATCTGCTGCGCATCTTGTAAGATGAGTAGTGTTAATGCTTGCTGTGGCACCAAAAGATGTTGCACTTTAATATTAATGGAATAAGCCGACAGTCGGGACTCAAAAATAAATCGATCACCTTCTTTTAGGTTATCAAACTTAAGAATTTCAAATAAGTCAGCATGCCATTTTGCTAAGGGATATTTTTCACTGGCAAATTGAGGTGGAATTCCTAAAAGAGAGCAGGCGGCTGGGTTACTTAAAACAATGTCGTAGTTTTCATCTAGAACTAAATAGCCCTCTTCAATTTGTTCCAAAATATAGCGGTTAATATTTTGTAGTTGATAGAGTTCTATTGATTGATGGAAAGTTAGCGCTTCAAGTAATTTAAAGCGTTGGACCGCAATTTGTCCGATTCCATGTACTACAAAAAACAAGAAGGCCAATAAGGCGCTATTACCAATCGTATTTAAATTATTGTAGTCAAATAAACTGCCAACGAAGCGTTGATAAATAATGGCAATGACTGCAAGTAATGTAATGAGCAACGACATTCTTGCGCTAAGTAAAATGGCCGAAGTAAATATGGCAATCACATAGAGCAAGCTGAGTTGAAGATTGGGTTCGCCTACTGAAAATGTCAGTAAACTCAGACAGATAATATCAACTATAAAAAATAAAATGAGCTGCCTAGTTGCCTGAGTAGCAATAAACTTAAAGCATAAAAGTTGAAGAAGGCTTAAGAGCGAATAGCCGAGTAGTGTGTAAGAATATAAAGTGGGTTGTTGTAGACTATTGTCGATTTGAGCATCGGTTAAAACCAAAATAATATTCAGACTAACCGCAATAATAAGGCGATATAAACCATACCACGTGCCCAAACGAAATATCGTATGGGACAAGGATGAGTTTACGGGAAATTGCATGTAAGTCTGATTAAGGCTTGATCAGACCGTAACGAATCGCGAGATGAGTCAGTTTAACATCACTATCAATGGCTAGCTTTTCAAAAATACGGTAGCGGTAAGTATTCACTGTTTTAACACTTACAAAAAGTTTGTCTGCAATTTCTTGAGCGCTAATACAATTTACAACCATCATTGCAACTTGCATTTCTCGTTCAGAGAGAGAATCAAAAGGTGATTGCTGTGTATCGGATAAATAAGAACTTGCTAATTGCTCCGCAATATCGGCACTAAAGTATTTGCCGCCTTGCATCACTTTATTAATCGCCCGAACCATTTCGGTAATTGGAGCACCTTTGGTGATGTAACCTTTAGCTCCTGCTTTAAGCAAAAGAGAAGGGTAAGGTTCTTCTGCTAAGCCACTGACTGCAATCACTTTTGTATCTGGTGCGGTTTGCAGTAAACGACGTGTTGTTTCTACGCCGCCGATGCCAGGCATATTGACATCAAGTAGCACAACTTGAGGATGTTTCTGACGAACAATAGCAATTGCTTCTTCACCCGATTCGGCTTGTCCAATGACCTCTACATCGGCATGATCTTCTAACATACGGCAGATGCCTGTACGTACAAGTTCATGGTCATCCACAACTAAAACTGTAATCAAGAAGACCTCCTTTCTTTCAAAAAACAAGTTTTTTGTTACATAAAGCAAAATTAGCTTGCAATGGAATGACAAAATTAGCAATCCTATTCTTATATAGTGAGCGAATAGTTGTGCACAATTGTGTCGGTAAAAGCGTTATACCTTATACCTCAAATGTAAGGCATAATTATAGTAAGCGCAAATGTGTATCACCCTGAGTCGAGTATTGTGCCGTGAAAAATTCTAAAAAGTCTTTAATGCATGTGCTAAGCATGTCTATTTTGCTTAGTTTGAGTTCAACAAGCTTTGCAGAACTCGTCAATAACCCGTCCTCAGGGAATAGTGGTACTGCAAGCTTAAATTGGTCTTCAGCTGATGCTAGCCAATTTTTAAATGATGAAGATGACGAACCTACTCCGCAAGGTTCAACATCGGTAACCACAACTTTGCGTGGTGGTAGCGCACCTAAAATTGTAGCATCTGCACCGAAGATTGCTCCAATCCGTGATACGTCTGGTTATAATGCCCAGCCGAGTGTAAGTGCTCGAGCTGCACTTGTGATGGACGCGCAAACTGGTGAAGTGCTCTACAGTAAAAATACTAACGCTTCTGTGCCAATTGCATCTATTACAAAGGTGATGACAGCGGTTGTAACGGCAGATGCCCGTTTAAACATGTCAGAAGAAATTACACTTGAGCAAATTGATTTTGCTGGTGCAGGTGGTAAAAACTCAAGTTCAACCTTACGTGTTGGTGACAAGATGAACCGTGCAGAAGTTCTTCTGTTCGCTCTAATGAAGTCAGAAAACCCAGCAGCAGCCGCTTTAGCGCGTACTTATCCGGGTGGGCGTCCTGCATTCGTCGCTGCAATGAATGCTAAAGCTCGTGCCTTGGGTATGAGTTCGACTCACTATTATGAGTCAACTGGTTTAGATCCGCGTAATGTGTCTTCAGCACGTGACTTAGGAATTTTGGTAAGTACAGCTTCTCAATATGGCTTGATTCGTCAATTCTCAACTACACCAACTTATGATTTTAACTTAGGTTATCGCGTGTTGAAATCTAACAATACCAATGCTCTTGTACGCAATGGTGGTTGGAATATTAACTTGTCTAAAACTGGATATATTAATGAAGCAGGTCGCTGTGTTGTGATGCACACGACAGTAAATTCACGTCCAGCAGTCATTGTATTACTGGGTGAACCAAGTACACAGGCACGTAATAATGATGCAACTAACTTATTGGGTTGGTTAAGTAATTTACCAAAACGTATTTAAGTTCAATATTCTAAAAAACGCTTCTTCATAGAAGCGTTTTTTTATGTCTTTTTTATAGCCATAAAAAAACGGCTGTTTAATACAGCCGTTTTTGAAAAATTAGATCTTACATATTAGATAAAATCGAATCTTTTACTTGGTCCATTGTTGCATCAATTGACAACATCACTGCATCAGCACATTGTTTGATTGCGGTATCAGGATCTTTCAAGCCATTACCAGTTACTGTACATACAATTACAGAACCTTCAGCAATTTTACCCGCTTTAATATCACGGATCGCACCGCCGATAGAAGCAGCAGACGCTGGCTCAACAAATACGCCTTCATACATAGAAAGTAAGCGTTGAGCTTCTAAAATTTCGCTGTCTTGAAGTTCATCAAACCAGCCTTTAGAGTCACGTACTACAGCTTTTGCATGGTTCCAGCTTTGTGGATTACCAATACGGATTGCAGTTGCAACAGTTTCAGGGCTTTCAACTGGAGCGCCACGTAAGAATGGAGCTGCGCCAGAAGCTTGGTAACCCACCATAGTCGGTAAACCTTCTGGTTTTGGACCAGTGAATTGATCAGTAGCAGCATCATAAATCACTTGTTCAAACTGATCAGCAGGTTGGTTTGCTACAGCTTCGGTATAACCCATCCAGTGAGCGGTGATGTTACCTGCGTTACCTACAGGTAAGCAGTGGTAATCAGGTGCACGGCCTAAAGCTTCAACGATTTCATAAGCAATAGTCTTTTGACCTTGCAAACGGTAAGGGTTGATTGAGTTTACAATCGTTACAGGCGCTTGATCAGCGACTTCTTTTACAAGACGCATACCATCATCGAAGTTACCACGAATTTGCATAGTGATCGCACCATACATCATCGCTTGCGCCATTTTACCCATCGCAATCTTGCCTTCTGGAATCAAAACGAATGCTTTGATACCTGCACGTGCAGCATAGGCAGCAGCAGCAGCAGAAGTGTTACCAGTAGATGCACAGATAATCGCTTTAGAGCCTTCTTCAACCGCTTTGGTTACAGCCATGGTCATACCACGGTCTTTAAATGAACCAGTTGGGTTTAAACCCTCGTATTTCACATAAATTTCAACATCTTTGCCAATAATACGTGGAATATTCTCAAGTTTAATGAGTGGGGTGTTGCCTTCACCCAAAGAGATAGCACGAGTAGTTGCCGAAACTGGCAAACGGTCACGATAACGATCTACAAGACCAGTATAACGATTGGCATTAGACATGATGGTGTTCCAATTAGAGGTGAAGCGGGAGAGGGAATCTTTCCCTCAACCTGATTAACTATCGAGCGATTCTAAACGAATTCTTACGATTTCGCCACGAATTGCAGGTAATGCTTGAATTTGTGCAAGAGCATCATCCATTTTAGATTCAACGATTGGATCGGTCAGAATCACGATTGGAATAAGGTCTTTTAAACGAGATTGTTGCATGATCGCATCAATACTAATTCCAGCGCGACTTAAGATGGTCGTCACATCTGCAAGTACGCCAGTTTGGTCTTCTGCATTTAAGCGGATGTAATAACCTGTGGTCATTTCTTCACGGCTTAAAATTGGCACATTTGTTAATGCTTCAAAAGCCAACTGAGGAATTGTTCCTGCGCCATCTTCGGTATAAGAGATGTCACGAACAATATCAATAACGTCGGCAACAACTGCAGAAGCTGTAGGACCTGCGCCTGCACCCGCGCCGTAATAGAGTGTTGGTCCTACGGCATTAGCTTGAACTAAAACAGCATTTTTAACGCCGTTTACATTCGCAATAAGTTGTTCATCCGGAATAAGTGTTGGGTGAACACGTAACTCAATACCTTTTTCAGCACGACGTGCAATACCAAGATGTTTAATGCGGAAACCAAGATCTTCGGCATATTTCACATCTTGCGCAGTGATTTTGCTGATACCTTCGGTATAAACCTTATCAAATTGAAGAGGAATACCAAACGCACAAGACGCTAAAATAGTAAGTTTATGCGCAGCATCAATACCTTCAACGTCAAAAGTTGGGTCTGCTTCTGCATAACCGAGTTCTTGAGCTTCTTTTAATACATCGTCAAATGCACGACCTTTCTCACGCATTTCAGTCAGAATAAAGTTACCTGTACCATTAATAATGCCAGCCAACCATTCGATATGGTTTGCAGCAAGACCTTCACGGATCACTTTAATAATTGGAATACCGCCAGCAACTGCTGCTTCATAAGCAATTTGCACAGCATTGTCTTCTGCTGCTTTAAATAATTCATTGCCATGTTCAGCGAGTAACGCTTTGTTTGCAGTCACGACTTGTTTGCCGTGTTTGATTGCTTCCATGATAACTTCGTAAGCAGGGTGGATCCCACCCATAACTTCTACAACTACATCAACGTCTGGTTGACGAACGATGTCAAGTAAATCGGCGCTTTGTTTAATCCCTTCCAATTCAAGATCTGGACGAGGGCGGCGTGTTCCAACGTGGGTAATTTGAATTTCTCGACCGGTGCGACGTTTAATTTCAGCGGCATTTTCTTGTAGTAGTTTAAGGGCTCCTCCACCTACGGTTCCTAGACCGAGTATTGCCAGGCGAACTGGTTTCACGTCACACTCCATTCATCATTTAATCATTTAGTTGAAGCTAGATCATAGCTAAAAAAAACGCCAGACTCTAGCGCTTTTAGTGCTTGTTCAATGAATTAGAGTGCGATGTTTGGAAAAGAAGAGTAGATCAGTCTTTAAACAGAGATTGTTTAAATATTAATTGTTGAAAAAACAAAGCGCTGCAATCAGAGCAACGCTTTTTAAAAGAGATAGATGATTAATCATTCATCAGCTTAAAGGGTGTTATTTATCCAGACGTTTAATTAATTCATCTGGTGTTAGGTATCCACCTAAGTACTCGCCATCAACATTGTAAATAGCTGGTGTTCCATTTACACCCATGTTTAAGCCAAGTTGATATTGTTCACGCACAGGGTTTTTACATTGAGCAGGTGGGATATTAATACCTTGTACTGCTTGGTTAAAGGCAGCTTTACGGTCTGCACTACACCATACAGCTTCCATAGTCGGCATAAATTGTTCACCGCGTGGCCAAGCAATATAGCGTACCTCAATACCTTTTTCATTAATTTCAGGTAAATGCTCATGTAGTTTATGGCAATAAGGACAACTTGCATCGGTAAACACATAAATCACATGTTTAGCCTTACCACCTTTAGCTGGATAGACGATCAAATCTTCATTTTTTAAAGCTGCAAGGTGCTTTTTATTTTCCGATGCTTGGAGGCTATCGCCAATATTATGAAGTTCTTTACCGCCTAAACGGATGACATCACCTTGAATCAGGTATTTACCATCACTGGTTGTATAAATCGACGTCATTCCTTCGAGATTTACCCAATATAAGTTAGGAACTTCAGTAGGCTTGATATCTAAAATTTTGGCGTTGATGTTTGCATTCTTAAATTGTTTTTGCAAAGTTTCAATTAAACGCTGTTTAGCATTGCGTTCAATGATGGTTGAAGCTTCCCCAGTAGCAGGTGCGGTCGCAGTGAGCGCATCTTCTTTTTGTGGTTTGTTTTCTTTAGAACAAGCACTGAATAACAGGCTAGAAGCCAAAGCACAGGCAAGAAAAAGTTGAGATCGGGTAAAAGACATAGATAACCCTTATTTCATCAGTATTTATAGTCAGAAGCTGCTAAGCATAACAAAAAATCTAGAGTGTATTGTTAAAACTTTCTTAACCTTTGTGAACGAAATCAATTGATTGTTGGGTGTGTTTCAAATAATAAGTTTTAAATTTTTTAACCTCTAGGATGATGTTTTTCATGCAATTGTTGCATTCTTACTTGTGCTACATGTGTGTAAATTTGAGTAGTTGATAAGTCACTATGGCCCAATAACATTTGTACTACGCGTAAATCGGCGCCGTGATTGAGCAGGTGTGTTGCAAAGGCGTGACGTAAGGTGTGAGGTGAGAGTTCAGCTTGAATATTGGCTTGTAAGGCGTAACGCTTAATGGCATACCAGAAGTTCTGACGGCTCATAATTCCGCCGTGTTGAGTTAAAAAGAGATAGTCAGTAGAGCTTTTATAGAGTTGAGGCCGAGCATCCTGCAAGTAGCGTTCTACCCATTCACAAGCAAATTGCCCTAGCGGGACCAAACGCTCTTTATTGCCTTTACCAGTAATTCTTAAATAGCCTTGTTTTAAGTTAATAAGTTCTAGGCGCAAGTTCAGCAGTTCTGAAACACGTAAACCACATGCGTAAAGAACTTCAAACATTGCCCGATCACGTAAACCAAGTGCCGTATCAATATCGGGGGCCTGAATCAGTGCTTCGACATCTTCTTCAGATAGATCTTTGGGTAAGGCTCTGCCAATTTTTGGAGAATGATGGGTTGCTACAGGATTATCGCTTCGTAATTTCTGTTCACGTAAAAATTTGTAAAACTGGCGTAGGGCAGATAAGCAACGGGCAATCGAGCGCGGGCTTTTTCCAGCTTTAGTTAACTCAATCAAAACATCAGCGATATCATCACTTGTCCACTCTGGAAGAGCTGATTTTTTATGAAGTTCACTACATTGAATAAGGTCGGATAAATAAGCATTACGTGTATGTGGACTTACCGTCTGAGCAACGAGATAGTCACGAAAACCTTGTAAAAAGCTCAAATGTTCAGGAATTTGAACAGGGCTTGGAATACGCGGTTTTTTATTCAACATACACTAGATCCTCTAAACCTCTGTACTGTAAAAGAAACTTTAAGGTTTGTCGATTAAACTGAATAAGAAGTGAAATTTAACCTTATTTGGTAATTATTCTCATTTATATGTATACTATTAAAAAAGGTTTAGGATCGGATGCGGTGCGTTTATCAGCTTTAAAAGTGAAGCAAGCGGCGACCATCACCAAAGTGAATCGGATAGAACTAGAGTCCGAGCAGCAAGATTTGGTCGCAATTCGTTTGGAAAGTCTGGGCTTTGTACCGGGCACACGAGTGGAAGTGATTACCAAAGGTATTTTTGGTGGTGATCCGATCTTAATCCAAATTGGCTTTACTCGTTTCGCTTTACGTAAAGCAGAAGCGGAAAAAATTGAAATTCAAGTAGAAGAAGGAGTACCCGCATGAGTGATGCGTTACGTATTGCCCTTGTGGGAAACCCTAACTGTGGTAAAACCTCTCTTTTTAACCATTTAACTGGAACTCGACAAAAAGTTGCAAACTATGCAGGCGTAACGGTCGAGCGTAAGGTTGGTCATTTTCAGTTGCCTTCAGGCCGAGCCGTGCGTGTACTCGATTTACCGGGTACATATAGTCTTAATGCAACCAGTCCCGATGAAGTGATTACCCGTGATGTTTGTTTGGGTAAAATTGCAGAAGAAGGTCAGCAAGATGCCTTTTTGTGTGTGGTTGATGCCACTAACTTAAAATTGCATTTAGGACTAGTACTCGAAATGATCGAGTTAGGTCGTCCGATTTTACTTGTACTGAATATGATGGATGAAGCGCGTCGTCGTGGGATCCAAATTAATACTCAAAAGTTGTCTCAACGTTTGGGCGTGCCAGTTGTTGAAACAGTTGCCGTCCGTAATGCGGGTATTGAAAATCTATTACATGCCCTTGATCAAGAAAAATACAGTGTGCCACAAACCGAACTAAGTGGTTTAACTGGAACTCATCATCAAAAAATCGATATGATTTTTAAAGATGTAGTTCATTATGTTGATCAGGGAGATAAGCGTACTGATTTTCTAGATCGAATTTTCTTACATCCGGTTTTAGGCCTACTTAGCCTTGCCATCATGATGTTTATTGTGTTCCAAGCAGTGTTTGCATGGGCAGCTCCATTCATGGATGGTATTGAAGGCTTCTTCGGTTGGCTTGGTGAGGTAGTGGGAACTGTGATTACCCAACCACTACTGCATAGTTTAGTTGTTGACGGAATTATTGCAGGTGCGGGTGGCGTAGTTGTGTTCTTGCCACAAATTTTGATCTTGTTCTTCTTTATTTTGGTATTAGAAGAATCGGGCTATTTACCACGTGCAGCATTCTTGCTTGATAAATTAATGTTCCAAGCTGGTTTAAGTGGCCGTGCCTTTATTCCTTTACTTTCGAGCTTTGCTTGTGCAGTACCGGGAATTATGGCAACGCGTAGTATTAGTGACCCTCGTGATCGTTTTACGACCATTATGGTTGCGCCTTTAATGACTTGTTCGGCACGTTTACCCGTCTATGCCTTGCTGATTGCTGCCTTCATTCCAGAGAAAATGGTCTGGGGTATTTTTAACCTACAAGGTTTAGTGCTTTTTGGTCTGTATATGGCTGGTATTGTGAGTGCGCTTTGCGTTTCATTTTTAATGAAGTTTTTGCAAAAAGATAAATCGCAACATGCGTTACTGCTAGAGCTACCAAGTTATCGTTTTCCTGATTTAAAAAGTGTGGGAATCGGTTTATTGGATCGTGCAAAGATCTTCTTGAAACGCGTCGGTGGAATCATTTTTGCGCTCTCTATTTTGCTCTGGTTCTTGTGTACTTTCCCGCAGCCACCAGAAGGGGCGACATTACCTGCCATAGATTATAGTTTTGCAGGTATGCTCGGACATCTTATCCAACCTTTATTTGCTCCAGTTGGTTTTAATTGGCAAATCTGTATCGCTTTAATCCCAGCTATGGCTGCTCGTGAAGTGGTTGTCGCGGCATTAGGTACAGTTTATGCCTTGTCTGCAACAGATGATGATGCTGTGGCACAAGGTCTGTCACATCTGATTAGTGCAGATGGAACAGGTTGGTCTTTGGCAACAGGTTTATCACTTTTAGTGTGGTTCATTTATGCTCCACATTGTTTGGCAACACTGGCAACGGTACGTCGCGAAACAGGTTCATGGAAACATGTTGCAGCTATGACTGCATATCTGTTTGGTTTAGCTTATTTTGCATCGTTTGTTACCTATCAAATTGCTTCCCATTATTGGGGCTAAAGCAATAAAGGAGGTTGTATATGGTTCAATATCTGATTATTGCGGTTTTAGTGATTTGGAGTGCTGTAGTTGTTTTTAAGAAAGTATTTCCAAAAACAGCAAATTCAGTCTTTTCTTCACTCTCTGCATTTTGCGAAAAGCAAGGTTGGGTAACCTTGGCAAAATGGCTTAAACCGAAAATGGCCTTTGGTTGTGCTGGCGGTTGTGGGTGTTCAAGCGAAGATAAACCTACCAATACAGTTCAAGAAATTAAGCCGATTAAATGGCAATAAATTTAGTATTTCTTGTTTCGTTTAAAAAGCCATCATATTGATGGCTTTTTTACGCACTGACACAAAAAAAGATGAATAAAGTTCAAACTGAAAAAGCATTCAAAACAGCAAAGTGCTAACATTTTTGCCATTCTGTCGATTGATAAATTGTGGGGCAAAAATGTTAATACAACGTGGTGGGTTAAAAGTTGTAGCAGGCTTGGGAATATCAGGCGTTTCTGCTGTAAATTTCCTGCATGAACAAGGCTACCAAGTTGCAGTAACAGATTCTCGTCCCACGCCACCAGGGCATGATCAGATCCCAGCTGGCGTTAAAACCAGTTTCGGTCAACTTGACCAAGAATTATTATTACAAGCAGAAGAAATTATTTTAAGCCCAGGTCTTGCACCACAATTACCAGAAATTCAGGCAGCTATTGCTAAAGGTATTTCGGTAGTAGGGGATATTCAATTATTACGCCGTGCAACCGATGTGCCTATTGTGGCGATCACTGGTTCTAATGCTAAAAGTACAGTAACGACTTTAATTGGCTTAATGGCTAAAGATGCAGGTAAGAAAGTTGCTGTGGGTGGCAATCTTGGACGCCCAGCTCTAGATTTATTAAAAGATCAACCTGAATTAATTGTACTTGAGCTATCAAGTTTTCAGCTAGAAACCACGTCTCACTTAAATGCTGAAGTTGCGGTGGTTCTTAATATGAGTGAAGACCACTTAGACCGTCATGGCAATATGTTGGGTTACCATCAAGCAAAACACCGTATTTTCCAAGGCGTTAAAAAAGTAGTATTTAACCGTGATGACGCTTTAAGTCGTCCTCTTGTTCCAGATACCACACCAATGCAAAGCTTTGGTTTAAATGCACCAGATTTAAATCAATATGGTGTTTTAAGAGATGGTGATGGCACGCTTTGGCTTGCACGTGGTTTGCAGCGTTTAATTAAAAGCTCAGATTTATATATTCAAGGCATGCACAACGTAGCCAATGCTTTAGCTTGTTTGGCATTAGGTGAAGCAATTGGTTTGCCTATGGAATCTATGCTTGAAACGTTAAAACAATTTAAAGGATTAGAGCACCGCTGTGAGTATGTGAGAACTGTACATGATGTGCGTTATTACAATGACTCTAAAGGGACTAACGTTGGTGCTACACTTGCAGCAATTGACGGTTTAGGTGCTGCAATTGAGGTTAAAAAAGGTAAGGTTGCCTTGATTCTAGGTGGGCAAGGTAAAGGTCAAGATTTTGGTCCATTACGTTCTTCTATCGAAAAATATGCCAAAGTTGTGGTATTGATTGGTGAAGATGCTCCAGTTATTGAACAAGCAATTCAGGGCGCAACCAAAATTTTACATGCAGCAACACTCAAAGAAGCTGTAGAGCTGTGTCAACGTGAAACACAAGCTGAAGATGTGGTGTTGTTATCACCAGCCTGTGCAAGTTTTGATATGTTTAAAAGTTATAATGACCGTGGTCAGCAGTTTGTTGCCTGTGTCAATTCGTTGGTTTAAAGAAAACATGATTAGGAATGTAGTATGGCAGGCTTAGCTCAGACCACAATCCAGAAAATCAATCATTGGTATGAACGGATATTGCCTAAATGGCCAGCGGAAGTGACGCCACGTAATGTCCTGATTTTCTGTGTCGTTGCATTGTTGTGTATCGGTTCAGTGATGGTGGCGTCCGCTTCGATGCCCTATGCTGAATATATGCATGAAAACCCGTTTCACTATGTGATTCGTCATGGTATTTCGATTGTTGCTGCGGGTGTAGTGGCTTATTTGACCTATCGAATATCACTGAATACGTGGTTTAAAAATACCTTCCCGCTGTGGTTATTAACCATGGTTCTGTTGCTTGCTGCTTTGGTGGTAGGTTCGGAAGTCAACGGTTCTACACGTTGGATTAAGATCGGTGGCTTTACCTTGCAGCCAACCGAGGTTGCCAAAGTCATGATGGCAATCTTTACCGCAGACTACGTTGTGCGCCGTGCCAAAGAGGTTCGTACTCATTGGAAAGGCTTATTGCGTTTAAGTGGGGTAATGGCAATCACGGTCGGTTTAATTATTGCTGAGCCTGACTTAGGGGCAACAGTCGTTATTGTCATGATGATGGTTGGGGTATTCTTTTTAGCGGGCGCGCCGCCAACTCAGTTCTTAATCATGCTTGGTGCGATTGTCACAGGTATTGTGTTTTTGATCTTATTTGAACCCTACCGTTTCCAACGTTTGATTTCATTTACTGACCCATGGGCAGACCCGTTGGGTGTGGGTTATCAGTTATCAAATGCATTAATGGCTTTTGGTCGTGGTGAATGGTTTGGTACAGGCTTAGGCCATAGCGTACAAAAACTATCTTATTTACCTGAAGCGCATACTGACTTTATGTTGGCAGTGCTAGGTGAAGAGTTTGGTTTCGTGGGTATTTCTATTGTTATTGGCTTGTCTTTCTTGATGCTGGCATGTTGTATCAAAATTGGTCACCGTGCTTTGAAACATCATTACCTTCGTGCAGGCTATTTAGCTTACGGCATTAGTATTATTTTCTTGCTCCAGATTTTAGTAAATGCGGGCATGAATATGGGTTTAATGCCGACGAAAGGTTTGACTTTGCCATTCATTAGTTATGGTGGTACGTCTTTAATGATGTGTGCTGCGATGATTAGCTTAATCTTAAAGATTGATGCTTCAACACAAGAAGTCAACCCAGAACGAGAAGAGTCGAACTTCTAATTGAGTATTTAGAAGTTTAAAAAGCCCGATTTGATATCGGGCTTTTTTATTATTTATAGATATGTTCCGCTGAGCTCTTGCCCATGGGGAATCAAATCAACATTCCACTGTGCTACAGCCTGTTTGAGCATCAGTCTAGGTTGATCTAAATCAACGTTGGGTTGTCCCAAGGCTAGTATCGCTTTTTGAAGTAATTCAGGCGCTTTTGATAAATCGAGTGCTTGAGCTAGATTTTGTTTAGAAAGCTTTTGCCCTTGGTCATTCATTGCAAGGGGAAGGTGCATATAGCTCAGTTTAGGATAACCTAGAAGCTGGCCTAGCCAGATCTGACGTTCAGTGTTGTCTAATAAATCTGCGCCTCGAACGACATGGGTAATACCTTGTAGATAATCATCTACGACGACCGCAAGTTGATAGTTAATAATCCCATCACGGCGCTTAAGAACAAAATCTCCAAGATCGTGTTGTAGATTGGAGCAATGAAGTCCTTGTAATCGGTCATCAAAACAGATCTGCTGATCTTGAACTTTTACCCGAATCGCTTGACCTTGAAAATCAAGATTGAGATCGCGACAAGTACCTGCATAGATTGCATTTGAACCAAGCATTTTGCGGGTACATTGACATGCATAGATAAGACCTTCTTTTTTGAGCTGGTCTAATACGCTTTCATAAATGTCTAAACGATTTTTTTGAAAGATGATCTCTGCATCGGGTTCGAACTGGAAGGCTTCAAGTGATTTGAGAATATGCTCTTCACTGCCGGGATAAATACGAGGGATATCTGTATCTTCGACACGAACCAGCCATTTGCCTTGATGGGCTTTTGCATCGCAATAGCTGGCAACAGCAGTAATGAGTGATCCAAAATGCAAAGGGCCGGTTGGCGATGGCGCAAACCGACCTGAGTATGAGCAGCGATTAAGCGGAACATTGTTCCGCAGCTGCGCAAGAGAAAAGCTATGCTTTTCTGGCAGGCGATTTAACTGCTGCACAACAGCCGAGTTGTGCTCGGCTGGAGAATTATCAACAGTCACAATTAACCGTTATTTTGCTTCTCTTTGATTTCTGCCAAAGTTTTGCAATCAATACATAACGTTGCAGTTGGACGTGCTTCTAAACGACGTAAGCCGATTTCAATACCACAAGTTTCACAGAAACCGTAGTCTTCATTCTTAATAGCTTCCATAGATTGTTCGATTTTACGAATTAACTTACGTTCACGGTCACGTGTACGTAATTCAATTGCAAATTCTTCTTCTTGGGTAGCACGGTCGTTTACATCTGGCAGTGCAGTTGATTCGTCTTGCATCGTATTTAAAGTACGATCAACTTCAGACATTAATTCAGCTTTCCATGCTTGCAGAATTTGTCGGAAATGCTCGAGCTGTCCTTCAGACATGTACTCTTCATTTTTCTTAGGTTGATAAGGTGCAATACCAAATAAACTTGCAGTTGTGCCTATGTCAGAAGTTTTAGGTTTCACTTTACGTGCACGTTTTGCAGAAGCTTTGTCACCTTCCACTACAACTTCTGTATGTTCATCCAAAACTTGGTTGTGGTTGTCATTCGCCATAATAGGGCATTCCTCATCATACACGTATTATCTATACGCAAAAAATATGGTGATATGCAAGTGTTTTTATAGAAAACCATCGATGGGATTTTCCCATCGGGTCGTCATCATATAGATTTTTCCTGCAAGATGATAGTCATTCCGACCCGTAAATATTTTCAAAACGTGTTTACCCCAGTCATAATTATATATAAGCATATAAGAAATAGGGCTAATAGCCTGAAATATCAGTGTTTATATGGCCTTGAAAATTTTCAAGACGAAAGACTTCGGTTTCAAAACTACCATCGTTTTTTAGACGAATGTAACGATAGCCGGGAGCATTTTGATCGAGTGCAAAATCATTACTAAAGGGTTTAAACTGCACACTTGTCGAGGGTGTAGAGAAAAATTCGATCCCTTGCCAAGTGTTTATTGAGTCCTGATGAACATGCCCGCAGACTAAAGCTTTTACATTTTTAAAGGGAGCCAATGTAGTAAGCAGAGCATTAGAATTTTGTAACTTGTGATGATCAATCCATTTTGACTTCATGGCAAAAGGATGGTGATGACAAGCCAACAAAATCGGGTTATCTGCATACTCTTCGAGTAAATTCGTTAAGCTGTCTAGCTGTTCTGCTGATAGATGTCCATCAATATGACCTTTTACCGCACTATTTAATAAAATAACTCGCCAGTTCCCTAAGCAAATGACCACAGGTTCCTGATGATTCTCTTTATGCAATGGAAAATGGTCAACATTGTCATGATTACCTAAGGTCTGAAAAAAAGGCAGACCAAGCGTTTGCATATATTGAATATAACGTCTGTAGGTGATAGGCGTTGGTGCCTGAGCTAGGTCCCCAGTATGGATAATTGCATCAGTTTCAGGATGTTTATTAAGTATCTGTTGAATAATCGCATGAAAGCTTTCTTCAGGATTTATACCCACAAATTCTAAGTGCGGATACTCCAATAGGTGGGTATCGGTAATTTGTATAATGACATGGTCTTTTTGTGAAAGTGTTGAGACTTGAAAAGTCACCGTCCTACCTCTTCGGGTTTATTATCGTTTTGCTGTGTTGGGCCAGCCATTGTAATGCCATAATGACAGGAGCATTTCTTAAACGTCCGCTGTCGAGTAGAGTCTGGATTTCACTATAATTAAATAAGTGTAATTGAATATTTTCCCCCTCATCATCTACGCCAAATACACCCCCTTCAGCGGGTAATTCAGTTTCAGCAACATAGAGATGAAATAACTCTGAGCAAGCACCAGCTGACGGGTAAAAGCTAAATAGACGCTCTAAATCTTGAACTTCGCAACCTGATTCTTCAAGGCTCTCTCGTCGAATACAACTTTCTGGCGATTCATCACCATCTAATACACCTGCAATTATTTCTAGCTGCCATGGGGAATGAGAGTCATCTAAAGCCCCAACACGGAACTGTTCAATCAGTGCAAACTGTTGTTTTTGATCGTTGTAGAGTAGTACGCCAGCTGCTTCAGGCCGATGAACGAGTTCACGCTGCAATACATGAGTATATTCAGATTGATTAAATAGACGATGTCGAAGGCTGACTTTTTCAACTTGAATAAAACCACGGAATAGAGATTCACGTGATGTTACTTCGACATCTTTAGATGTATAACTTGGACGTTCAACAATACTCATGATTCGGTCAGGACGAAATCTATTTATTTCATCCTAACCGAGAATCAGGGCTAGGCAAGTGTTTTTTTTGAATATTTACACTTTATGATACAGTTTTTGACCTTGCTCCTGATAAACCTCTTTCATCGCTTTGAGGCCTTCTTCAACCTCCGAATCGTTATTGGTGAGGTTGTTGGCATAGTCGCGTACATTCTGAGTGATTTTCATTGAACAGAATTTTGGACCACACATTGAGCAGAAGTGTGCAGATTTATGAGCCTCTTTTGGTAAGGTTTCATCGTGCATACTACGTGCTGTATCAGGGTCCAAACTTAAGTTGAACTGATCATCCCAACGGAACTCAAAACGTGCTTTTGATAAGGCATTATCACGTACCTGTGCACCTGGATGTCCTTTCGCAAGATCGGCGGCATGTGCTGCAAGCTTGTAGGTAATAATCCCGTCTTTAACATCTTTTTTGTTTGGTAGCCCCAAATGCTCTTTCGGTGTGACATAGCAAAGCATTGCTGTGCCGTACCAGCCAATCATGGCTGCACCAATTGCAGAGGTAATGTGGTCATACCCCGGAGCGATATCTGTTGTTAATGGCCCAAGTGTATAGAATGGCGCTTCTTTACACACTTCTAGCTGAAGGTCCATGTTTTCTTTAATCATGTGCATTGGTACGTGACCAGGGCCTTCAATCATGACTTGAACATCATGTTCCCATGCACGGTGAGTCAGTTCACCTAATGTTTTTAGTTCGCTGAACTGTGCTTCGTCATTTGCATCTTGGATACAGCCCGGACGTAAGCCATCACCTAAGCTAAATGAAACGTCATAAGCTTTCATGATTTCACAGATTTCATCGAAATGAGTGTATAAGAAGTTTTCTTCATGATGCGCTAGACACCACTGCGCCATGATTGAACCACCACGCGACACAATACCTGTTAAACGGTTTGCTGTAAGTGGCACATAGCGAAGTAATACACCTGCGTGAATAGTGAAGTAGTCAACACCTTGTTCAGCTTGTTCAATTAGTGTGTCTTTGAAGATTTCCCAAGTCAGGTCCTCTGCAACGCCATCAACTTTTTCAAGTGCTTGATAGATTGGCACGGTGCCGATTGGAACAGGTGAGTTACGGATAATCCATTCACGTGTTTCATGGATATTTTTACCTGTAGACAAGTCCATAATGGTGTCGGCACCCCAACGGGTTGCCCAAGTCATTTTTGCAACTTCTTCGTCAATTGAAGAGCCAAGCGCTGAGTTACCAATATTGGCATTAATTTTAACCAAGAAATTACGACCAATAATCATTGGCTCAAGTTCTGGGTGGTTAATGTTGGCAGGAATGATCGCACGACCTTCAGCAACTTCTTGGCGAACAAATTCAGGTGTAATTTCTTTTAAGTTTTTTGCACCAAAATTCTGACCAGCATGTTGACGCATATCAACACCTTCACGCTGGCGTTGATTTTCACGAATTGCAATATATTCCATTTCAGGTGTGATGATACCTTGCTTGGCATAGTGCATTTGAGTGACATTTTTGCCTGCTTTAGCACGGCGTGGATTTTGGATATGGGCAAAACGAATATCAGCGGTACGAATGTCTTTTAAACGTTCCTGACCAAATTTTGAGGTCAAGCCAGAAAGTACGTTAGTATCGTTACGCTCTTCAATCCAGTTTTGGCGAACTGAAGGTAAACCTTTGTCTAAATCGATTTGAACATTTGGGTCGGTATAAACACCTGAAGTGTCATATACCATAACAGGAGGATTATGTTCACCGCCAAGACCGGTAGGCGTGTCGGTTAAAGAAATTTCCCGCATTGGAACCTGAATGTCAGGGCGAGAGCCTTCAATATAAACTTTTTTAGAAGCGGGTAAGATGCGAGTTAAATCTTTTGCATCTTGTTCATGTTGTGCTGAAATTTCAGCAGAAGAAAGATTCGTTAACTGGTTCATCACATGATCCTTATGAATAACATCAACGAATCAAGCACGACCAAAAACGATGGCGGATTTATCTTTGCTAGATAAATTTAAGGCTGTAAGTTTTCAGATGGCTTGATTCCTACGCAGGTCTTAACCTGATCAGGTTCAACGGTACTTGTGATCAAACTTGTGTTGCGATAACACGGAATTTACACAATCTCAGCGAGCTATTACTCGCGCTCCGTCAAGCGATTTAAAGACTAACATGTTTTAGGTTGGCTGGCATTGTCAATTTGTATCTATACAAACCGCATCCATATGGCAGTCACGATAGACTTCCGTGTTCCATGGCGAATCAAATTTTAAGAGCTGCTCAAGTTGTTCATGAGTCATCTGATAATTTGATTTTTTATCACCATTTTTATCAGTTAAATCTATTTTAAATTGCTTATTGCGCTCTTCTACAGGCGTAGCAATAAACTTAAGAAACAGTTGAGCAGGTTTGGCTAAACTCGACTCATTTTGTGTAGAGAGAAACCGAATTTGCTGAAGCGCATCTTTATCAAACCATGTGTTCGGCGCATATTCATCTGACACTGGCGTGTTGTCTAAGCCAAAGAAAATAAAATAACGATATTCATTAAATAGTCGTTTTGCATCATCAATAAAGTGGCTCTTTGGATACTTTTGAATAAACTTTTCCCAAAATAATGCGCGTTCAGTGAGCTCTTTCCATGAAATAGCCAACGCACCATCATTATAGAAAATATTTTGATTGTCTTTCGCCATACGAGTTAAAAACTCTTTTTGGTCCGCGGGTAAGGACTTAGAAAAAACGTCAACTAAATAGCTTGGCTGGCGTCGATAGGTAAACATGCCTTCACCTTGATAGAGAAGTTCAATATAGGCTTGCCCTTCATGTTGAAGTAAATATTGATCACGCGGGCTAAGTTGGTCAAAGAGTTTTTTCTGAGTTTGGATGACCTTTTTAAGGTCTTGTTTCTGTTCTAAAACGGCATAGCCAAATGCTTCAAAAGCTCTACCTGTTTTTTCAGTGTAGTCTTGTTTTAGAAAACGTTGATACATGGCAGTTGATGCATCAATCAGCTTAAGCTGCTCATGATTTTTTAAAGAGGGAACACAGATTTTAAGCTTTTCATTAATTTGATTTAAGTCTTCTATTTTGCTGTTTTGATTAATCGTGTGCATAGCTACCATAATTTGTAAGCAGCTACTGTCTTGTTTTTGAGTGGCCTTTTGCTCAGTTGGTTTTTGCTCTTTAGATACAGCCTGATCTTGCTCTGATGTTTTATTACATCCAGCTAAAAGTAGTGCACCGCACATACTCATTATTAGAACTTTTTTCATCATTGTACTTTTATAGAAATTAATATTGCTCAAATTATAACGCTTAAAAAGATTGCATCATTGTTAGAAATCTTTATTATTAGGTAGGTCGGTCTACTTAATTAAAAAACTATGAATGATAAAACAGCAAGACAGAAAATTCTCGATGCCGCTTCAACTTTGTTTTATAACGATGGCATTACTGCAACTGGAATTAACTCAGTTACGGCTAAAGCAGATGTTGCGAAGATGTCGCTTTATAATAATTTTTCTTCAAAAGGTGAGCTTGTCGATGCCTACATTGCTGCACGCCATCAAGAGTGGCTTGATCTCTACCAAAAGCGTTTAGAAAAAATAAAAACAGCTAAAGAAGCCATCTTGGCCGTATTTGATGCCTATCAAGACCATGCGGAATTTGCCTATGAAAAAGGCTTTCGAGGTTGTGGGTTATTGAATGCTGCGGCTGAGTTTCCGGCCAATAGTACAGGGCGTAGTTCTGTAAGGCAGCATAAAGAAGAAGTGGAGGCTATTGTTGCTGAGCATTTAAAAAAATTAATCCCAGAGTCACAGCGCGTTAACTATGTGGCTACGCAGCTTTCTTTTCTTTTAGAGGGTTCTATGGCACGAGCAGGCTTAGAAGGAAACAGCCGTCAACTTCTATTAGCAAAACAAATGGCAGAAGACATTTTAAATAGAGAATGTCCATATGATTAGCCTCATTAAAAATAGTAGCTATGGAGGCACAATTGCAATTTTAGTTGCTTCTGTTTTGTGGGGAACAACAGGTACGGCGGCAGCATTTGCACCGACACTTGGCCCACTTGCTATTGGCGCTGTAGCGATGGGCGGTGGAGGCCTTTTACAAGCTTTGGTTGCATCACGAGCAATACGCGAAAACCGCCAGTTTATAAGGGAAAATATTTCAATACTGCTTTTAGGCATAGCGGCGGTGGGTATTTATCCCTTGGCTTTTTATTCTTCAATGCATTATGCAGGTATTACGATTGGCACCGTGGTTTCAATTGGTACTGCTCCACTAATCGCAGCAATTTTAGAACGATTCTTTGATCGCAAAGCTTTATCGGCTATCTGGTTTCTAAGTTTTGTGTGCGGTGTGCTTGGTGTAAGTATGTTATCGATGGGGGAAAGTCATGCGGTCCAAGAGAGTACAAATCAATGGAATAAATTCTTCGGTATTTTTCTTGGGCTGGTCGCTGCTACAACTTATTCACTTTATTCATGGGCTGCAAAAAGATTAATAGATCGGGGTGTTGCTGCTAAAGCTGCAATGGGTATGATTATGGGCGGTGGAGCGGTTATTTTACTGCCTACTTTGTTGATTACAGGTGGAGGGTTACTACAAAGCTCAACCAATCTACTTGTGGCTGGCTATATGATGCTGATTCCTATGTTTTTGGGTTATTTACTTTTTGGATTTGGTCTAAAAACAGTAAATGCCAGCAAAGCGACAACCTTAACTTTATTTGAACCTTTAGTGGCTGCGATTTTTGCGATTGTTTTGGTTGGCGAGCATGTTTCATGGGTAGGTTGGATAGGCATGTTTTTGATTTTTATTTGTATTTTAATATTGTCAAAAACTAAGAACGCTTAAAAAACTAAAACTTTTAATGGCTTGAGTTTGATTTGAATTTTTCTTAGTCTTAAAGGCAAGTTTTATCGTTGATTTGAACAATGAAAATAAAATTAATGGTCGCTGTTGGCCTTTGGAGTTTTGCATCTTCGAGTTTTGCTCTAGATTTGGTTGAAGCTTATGAGCGCGCAAAACAAAATGACCCAACGTGGCAAGCCAATCAACAACAATTTGAAGCAGATCAACTTAATTTAGGCTTGGCAACAGGGGCATTATTACCCACTGTCACATTGTCTGGAAACATTACTCGTAATCGACAAACTGTAAAACGTTCAAACTTTCCGGGTGTTGATCAAGAAGGCCTGTCAGATGCTTTGGTAAGTAATACATCAACGACTCGACAAGCCACTCTCACTGCACGTCAGCCATTATTTCGAATGGATGCATGGGAAGGTTATAAGCAAGTTAAAACTTCGGTTGCCTTAAGTGAAATTACCTTAAGGCTGCAAAAACAAGATCATGTTTTAAATGTAGCAGAAGCCTATTTTAATGTGTTGCGTCAGCAGGCGCTGAGTGTTGCATACTTGCAAGAAGAAAAGGCTTTGCTTGAACAGCTCAATATGATGAATGCCAAACTCAAAGAAGGGTTGGTGGCACGTAGTGATGTAAGTGAAGCAAATGCTCAATATCAAAATGCCAGAGCCAATCGTATTTCAACCAATGTTCAATTACTTTTAGCCCAAGAGCAGCTTTCTGAATATATTGGTTCTTATCAAGATAAACTCGCTGTACTGCGCAGTGATTTTAATTTTCAAAAGCCTTATCCGGCAGAACTGAATGACTGGCTTTCTTTGGCCCAGCAAAAAAACTTAAAGATCCAGCAAGCCCGTTTACAGCAAAAATATAGTGAAGATCAGCGCCGTGTCGAAAAGGCAGCGCTTTATCCTCAAATAGATGCCGTAGCAAGTTATGGCTATACTAAACAAACACCAGAGACACTCATTTCGACTGACGGAAAATTTGATCAGGTCGGGGTAGAAATGAACTGGAATCTATTTAATGGTGGACGGACCCGAACATCAATTAAAAAAGCCACTGTAGAAGTCAGTAAAGCGCAGGCACAACTTGATGCAGCCATTCGCCGTGCCAATGTCGATGTGAAAAGTGCCTTTATGCAGGTAGACACGGATCAAGCCAAACTTGAAGCAAGAAAGGCTGCAATGGATTCCTCTTCTTTAGTTTCTCAAGCTTCAAAAGCGAGTTATAACGAAGGCTTAAAAAGTATGGTTGATGTTTTATTGGCGCAGCGTAATGCTTTTTCTGCAAAACAGGATTATCTTAATGCTCAGTATGACTATTTATTGAATGTGCTTCGTTTAAAAGCTGCGGTAGGCCAGTTAGGTGAAAAGGATCTGGTTGAGCTTAATAGCTGGTTAACTTATCAGTAATTAAATGCTTTTATCTGAAATTTAATTTTGTCATAAAAACTTAATGATTGCTGTGTTTTAATGCTCAATCATTTTATTCCCGCGCCATCATGTTGGAGGCTTCCCTTGAGTCCGAGTAATCCGGTGTTAAGCCATCATATTTCTTCTCAATTTAATGAAGATTTGCAAGATGTAAACACAAAGTTTATGACCATGGGTGGCTTGGTCGAACAGCAGGTTGCAAATGCAATCCATTCTTTACTTGATACAGATGCAAATTTAGCGATTGATGTTCAATTTAAAGATAATGCAGTCAATCAATATGAACGTGATATTGATGAAGGCTTAACATTAATTTTGGCGCGTCGTCATCCGGCAGCGATTGATTTGCGTATGGTTATTGCCATGAGCAAAGCCAATACTGACCTTGAGCGTATTGGTGATGAAGCTGCAAAAATTGCCCGTATTGCACAAAACCTGTGTGAAGAGGGCGGGTCACCGCGTGGCTACATGGAAACACGTCATATTGGTAACCAAGTTCGTGTCATGATTCATGATGCACTTGACGCTTTTGCACGTTTAGATGCAGATCAAGCTTTACGTGTACTTTTAGCGGATGCTGACATTGACCGTGAATATCAATCAGCAACACGTACATTAATGACTTATATGATTGAAGACCCGCGCCATATTGCTCGTGTGATTAATGTCATGTGGGTTTTACGTTCATTAGAGCGTATTGGCGATCATGCACGTAACATTGCTGAGCAAGTGATTTATATGGCGAAAGGCTTTGATGCTCGTCATACCAAAATTGAAGAAATTGAAGCCAAAGTCCACGAAAAGTAATCTTGAGCTGAAATATTTAAAGGCCTTGTTTAAAACAAGGCTTTTTTGTTTTTAAAAAATAATAGATAAAAAAATGTCCCGAACTTTGGGGGGAAGTTCAGGACAGAAAATCAAGTGCATAAACACGACAGGGATCGTGTTCTTCTTGCTATAGAGTGATATTAAGTTCTTCGCTTTTTGATGTCATGTAGAGTCCTGTGCGCTCTATGTAAGGCTTTTTATGTTTGTGTAAGTTTCACGTAAAAAAAGGCGGATCTATGTATATAGACCCGCCTTTTTAATGATGAGTAAGCTAAAACAAACCGATTATTCTGGTTTCCAGCCTTCAGCTTTTTCTACGCTTTCATCATTATTGAAGAATTTCTCACGTTGTTCTTCCAGAAACTTTTTAGCTTCTGGTTCAAACACGTTTAAACGCTTTTCATTAATGAGCGTAGTTTGATGCTGTAACCATTCTTGCCATGCTTGTTTAGAAACATTTTCAAAAAAATCTTGGCCTTTAGCACCTGGGAAAGGAGCGAAGTCTAAACCTTCCATTTCCTTTTGATATTTACGGCAAAATACTTGGCGACTCATGTTTTATCCTTAAGCGTATAACTGTTCTAAACGTGTATGGGCACGCGCAATTGCAGCTTCAACCTGTTTTGGAGAAGTTCCACCAATATGATCACGTGCATTTACAGAAGCTTCTAAAGTTAAGGCTTTATCAAATACATCTGCTGTAATTAAGTCAGAGAATTGCTGTAATTGCTCAAGTGTGAGTTCAGATAAATCTTTTTCTTCTGCAACACCTAATGCTACTGCTTTACCTACAATTTCATGCGCATCACGGAACGCAACGCCTTTTTTCACTAAGTAGTCAGCAAGGTCAGTTGCAGTTGAGAATCCACGAAGAGCAGCTTCACGCATGATTTCAATATTTGGAACCAATGCAGGAATCATGTCTGCAAATGCCATGAGTGAACCACGAACCGTATCGATTGCATCAAATAAAGGTTCTTTGTCTTCTTGGTTATCTTTGTTGTATGCCAATGGTTGACCTTTCATGAGCGTAAGTAAGCTAATTAAGTCACCAAATACACGGCCAGATTTACCACGAATAAGTTCTGGAACATCCGGATTTTTCTTCTGTGGCATGATTGAAGAACCAGTACAGAAGCGGTCAGGAATATTCACAAATTTGAACTGTGCAGAAGTCCAAAGAATGAGCTCTTCTGACATACGTGATAAATGCATCATAATAAGTGCAGCAGCAGCATTAAATTCGATGGCAAAGTCACGGTCAGATACAGCATCAAGAGAGTTTTCAGATACAGCTTCAAAACCTAAAAGTTCTGCTGTATAAGCACGGTCAATCGGATAAGTTGTACCAGCAAGAGCAGCTGAACCAAGTGGCATGCGGTTAACACGTTTACGGCAGTCTTGAAGACGTTCAGTGTCACGTACTAACATTTCAAACCATGCTAACAAGTGATGACCAAAAGTCACAGGCTGAGCAGTTTGTAGGTGGGTAAAGCCTGGCATAATTGTATTTACATTTTTGGCAGCCAAGCCTAACAAGCCTTTTTGTAAACGTTCTAATAATTTTAAAATATCATCAATTTCGTCGCGCAGGTAAAGACGAATATCAGTTGCAACCTGATCGTTACGGCTACGGCCTGTGTGTAATTTTTTACCTGTAATGCCAATACGTTGAGTCAAACGTGATTCAATGTTCATGTGAACATCTTCAAGATCGATGCGCCACTCAAAGTTTCCAGCCTCAATTTCTGAGCGAATGGTGCTTAAACCTTCAATAATGTCATCGCGTTCTGCTTCTGTGAGTACGCCAACTTTCGCAAGCATGGTAGCATGCGCAATCGAACCAGCGATGTCTTGCTTATAAAAACGTTGGTCAAACTGAACAGAGGCGGTAAATTCGGCTACAAAAGCGTCCGTCGCTTCAGAAAAACGACCACCCCACATACCTGAGGTTTGGTCTGGGGTTACTGAATTAGGGGGATTTGAAGATGTGGTCATGGTGGCTCAGTAAAATAAAAAAGAGTATATCACTTGCCGAAGCTCAACAAACAAAGTTGTTTCCTACAGCATACCGAAATCAAAATTCCTCCTATTTTTTTACGAAAAGCGGGCGTTGGCAACACTTATTCGAATTAATTATCGCAAGTAATGTTTTGGCACTGGTTTTGGCATTGGCTGAAGCACAGTCTTGGCAAGCCTTAAGGGGAGGAAGGCTTTTTCAATACATCGTTTTTATTAACTGGGTAATATTGTCCTTTTTTGCATTGGTTGAACGCTTTCAAGGTTTTTTTAGCAGCTTGCGTCAAGAATTTGCTTTGGCTATTGGTTTTGTCATGCTGCAAAGTATTGTTGTTTTGACCACTTTAATGAGTAATTTTTTTCAGTTTGGTCTTTTAAATAAACATGCTTCTTTAACGCAGGGCTGGAGTGTTTATTTTACCAATGTACCTTTATATCTAAGCTATGGAATATTACTCGGGGCTTTCTGCTTACGTTATTTATATGTCAGGGAACAATGGTTGCATCAGCAATATGCCGAGTTAAATGCCCGTATTCAGGCCATGCAAGCACGAATTCATCCTCACTTCTTATTTAATAGTTTAAATAATGTGGTGAGTTTAATTGCGATAGATCCAGATAAAGCAGAAAGCATGCTCATTAGTTTGTCGCGGTTATTTCGCGCGAGTTTCCAAGAATTAAAATTGGTGAGTCTGCATGAAGAAATCGAGCTGAGTAAACAATATTTAATGATTGAACAGGTCCGTTTGGGAGAACGTTTAAAAGTAGATTGGAAGATTGAGCTTTCATCTGTGCAATTAAAACAGATCACTATTCCTTTATTGACATTACAACCGTTGTTAGAGAATAGTATTTTTCATGGGGTAGAACCAATGATAGGTAAAGCAACCATAGGGGTATTGGTTGAAATATTGCAAAATCAGGTCAGTATAGTCATTACCAACCCATATACAGACGATACAATAAATTCACGGAAAGGGCATGGAATCGCTCTTGAAAATGTTAAGCAGCGCTTGAAAGCGTATTATGGGAACACCGTTAGGTTTCAGGTTTATAAAGGTGAAGCTTTATATACCACTATTATGAGCTATCAATATCAAACAAAATAATAAGTCAGTCAGAGTTAACCATAAAAAAATGGACCAAGTTAACGGTGACAAGGAGGATGAATGAAGGTGCTAATTTGTGATGATGAACCACTTGCAGTGGAGCGTTTATCACGTTTAGTTTCAAAGATGGGACATGAGGTTGTATCAGCGGCTCATCATGGACAGGAGGCCTTGGAACAGGCACGGCTTCATCAACCGGATGTAATCTTACTTGATATTCAAATGCCAGGTATGAATGGGCTTGTCTGTGCAGAACAGTTAAGTCAGCTCAATCCTCGACCTGCGATTGTATTTTGTACCGCCTACGATCAGCATGCATTAGAAGCTTTTAAAGCTCAGGCTCAAGCTTATCTTCTTAAACCGATTGATCCGGTTGAACTTGAGCAAGCTTTAAGTCAACTAACTCAACTTACTCAAGCACAGCTCAATGCATTACCGAATTCTGAGCTTTTACAAGATTTAAAAACACAGCGTCATCAAATTGCCGCAAAAACCTATCGTGGTGTTGAACTGATTCCTGTTGAAAATATCTATTACTTTTTAGCAGATCAGAAATATGTCACTGTGAGACATAAAAATGGCAGTGTATTAATAGATGAAACATTAAAAGAGCTTGAAACCGAATTCGCAGATCAGTTTATTCGTATTCATCGAAATGCATTGGTTGCAGTTGCATATTTAGATGGGCTGGAACTGATCAGTTCGGGTCAATATCAGGTTAGATTGCGAGGCCTTGATGAAAGACTTTCAGTGAGCCGTCGACATTTGTCTACGCTTAGAGAGCGAATTCATCAGCTCTAAATTTAAAAGAGTTATCTTGGACTTGCGAGATTTTACTTGCAATTTTAAGGGATCAAGTTAAGTTTAGGGTGTATTGTTTGACCAGCCCATGCTTGAATTTATGAAAACCTTGAAAATTGCTACACGACAAAGCCCACTTGCTCTTTGGCAGGCAGAACATATTCGTGCCCGTTTAGAGGAGCTTCACCCTGATTTAACGGTGGAACTGGTTAAATTTGTCACGCAGGGCGATAAAATTTTAGATACGCCTTTAGCAAAAATTGGGGGCAAAGGGCTGTTCGTTAAAGAGTTGGAAGCAGCACTTTTAGATGGGCGTGCGGACTTAGCTGTACATTCAATGAAAGATGTCCCAATGGCTTTGCCTGAAGGTTTAACTTTAGCAGTAATTTGTGAGCGTGAAGATCCGTTAGATGCTTTTGTTTCAAATCAGTTTGAAAAATTCGCTGATTTACCACAAGGTGCAAAAGTCGGTACATCAAGCTTGCGTCGAAAATCTCAGATTTTAAAACAACGTCCTGATTTGCAAATTATTGACTTGCGTGGAAATGTTGGCACACGTTTAGCGAAGCTAGATGAAGGTCAATATGATGCGATTATTCTGGCCAGTGCCGGTTTGAAGCGTTTAGGTTTGTCAGAACGTATCCGTCATTGTTTAACACCAGATATTAGTTTGCCTGCTGTGGGACAAGGTGCATTGGGTTTAGAGTGCCGTGCAGCTGACCAAGATGTATTGGCTTTAATTCAACCTTTATTACACGAAGAAACAGATGTTTGTGTACGTGCTGAACGTGCATTTAATGCCTATCTTGAAGGTGGTTGTCAGGTCCCAATTGCAGGTTATGCCACACTGCAAAATGGTCAAATCCATATCGAAGGTCGTGTTGGAAGCCCTGATGGCCAAACATTATTACGTGCTGAACTGACAGATGAAGCCAATAATGCTCAGCAATTGGGTGAAAACCTTGCTCGAAACTTACTTGATCAAGGTGCTGGCGAGCTATTAAAGGCCCTCTACTAAACCATGCTGTTTATTAATACTCGACCTGATTCGCGTGCAGCTGAATTAACAGAAGCTTTGCAAAATGAAGGTTATCAGGTTGAGTCTTTACCTCTTTTAGAGCTCGTTGCTACCCCCTTTTCCGAACACTTACTTCAGCTTTACCAACAATTAGTTAAGGCGCAAGCTATTGTTGTCGTCAGCCCAACCGCTGTTGAAGTGGGTATGGAGTATTTAGTAAAAAGTGGTTTAAAAAATAGCGATTTAAAACATATCCAGTGGATTGCGGTAGGGCAAGCAACAGCCAATTGTCTAAACGAATATGGAATAGAAGCACATATCCCAGATGTTGAAACTTCTGAAGGAATGTTGAACCTACCTATTCTGCACAATATGCAACAGACGGGTAGTGTGGCTTTTTGGCGGGGAGAAGGTGGACGCCAATTTATGATGGAGACCTTGCAACAACAAGGAATTCAGATTTTAAATTTTGTTCTATATCATCGGCAGTGCCCAGAAGCTTCATATTCTACATTCAAACATCTGACACAGAATTCAAATTATAATTTAAATAAATGGCTCGTCTTAATTACCAGTGAAGCGAGCTGGAAATATTGGTTAGAGCTTTGTTCAAAAAATAATGTACAACCTGATGGTGTATATCTGGTTTTAGGACCTCGTCTTTTTCAAATTGTTAAAGAGTATCGCGATCAGCAACAGGCTCATTTTCACATTATTCAACTTGAAAATTTATCGCCTTCGGGGATGATTCATCACATTCAGGCATTATAAGGATTCGTATGAGAAAACTTGTTTCTATCATCATTTTACTGGGCGTAGCTTGGTTGGCTAAGCTCAGTTACGATATGTGGCAAATTTCTCGTACTGTTCCCGAGCTTAAACAAAGTCTGCTGCAATCAGAACAGCACTATGCCAATTTAAATGATCAATTGGTTGCTTTACAGCGACAGTTGCAGAATCAACCCGTAAGTACAGGGAATAAAACGAGTTCAGTAGTTCAACCAAATGCTCTACCGACAGGTATTGCACCTACAGTTTTAATTAAACAAAAGTTAGATTTAATTCAATTTGCGATTGATCAGCAGCAGTTGATTTATGCAGTTGATCAATTAAATCAGTTACAGCAATCGCTCGTACACTATGAAATTGCTCCTGCATTGCAGCATAGCTTGAATCAATCGCTCGAGCAGGATAAGCAGGCAGTTCAACAGTTTACTTTGGCTCAAAATCAACGCCATCAATTAATCGATGATTTATTACAGAACATTGATAAGAATATTCAACAAGCCTTAAGCCAGCCTAAACTTGAAATGGATCAATCCGAGACTGTGTCTTGGTGGAAAAAGTGGTTCCGTATAGAAAAGGTAGAAACGCCATCTATTAATTTAATGAGTCGAAGCGTTGTGCTTAAAGAAGTGCAATTAAGATTGTTAATTGCCGAACAAGCACTCAATCAAGGAAAAATGACTGAGTATCAAAATGAGTTGCAATCTGTGATGCAAAAGTTAGATGAAATGCCTGATGCAACCAGTCAGCAGTTAAAAAAACGTATTGCTAAAGTGGCACATTTATCTGTGGTGCCAGTTCCTAAACTCTCTACACTTGGGCTAATTGGCTCATAAGGAGGATATATGAAACACCTCCTGTGGGTTTATTTCGTAATCAGCTTAATACTCTTTGCAGCCTTAGCTTTATTTAGTTATGGCTATGGAATGGGGTATGTCTATATTTACTGGCGACAATTGCAGCTGCAAACAAATGTCTGGGGATTAACTCTTACTTTTGTAGTGATGAGTTTTATTGCTCAACTCTTATGGCTGTGGATTAAACGTTATTCATCTCGTGAACAAAGAAAAAGTGAAAACGTCTTCCAATTTAAAAACCTTCATCCTTATGAACAATTAGGTATCGTTTGGTTGTTAGAAGCGGCCGAAGATCAACGTGTATTTATTGAACGTGTTTTTACTCAATCAGGGCTTTTAAAAAATATTATTGATGCCAAGTTTCTGGTTTTAAGTGGGGACTATCCAAAAGCATTGGCTGCTCTCGATCAATCACCACCGATGGCATTTGAATTGGCAGAGTTACAACGAATTGAAATCTTTTTAGCCGAAAATGAAGCCGATCGTGCATTAACTCATCTCGAGTTTTTATACCAACATCAGTTATCACCGTGGTTACAAGAAATAGAAACTGCTTACCAGCAAAGATTAACGGCTTTATGGGGGCAATTAGCGCTGCAACATCCATGGGTATATTTACGTTCTATGAAATACGGTTTGCTAGATGCAGAACACCGTGATTTATGGTTACAGCAGCTTCTTCAGCAATTTGACCAAGCGTCTATCGATGACTTACATGCCTTGCAGCAACGTTATTTGGATTTAGAGTCTGAAATACAAACTCGACCTTATAGCAGTAAGTTGTTATGGCTAAAACTATTAGCACGTATGCCAGATATGAGCATGCAGCATGCGGCCTTAACGCTACATTTGTTAAAAGAGCAGTTTGACCCAGAAGTGTTTTATCTATGGTTTCAGCAGCAGTTGCTTAAACAAGTTCCAGACTATGCCGATGTTGAAGAAAAAATTATTCAATTTGAAAATCAATATATGAATTTGCCAGTTTTAACCTTTGCAAAATGGCATGTCTATATGGCAACTGGACGTCAAACAGAAGCTGAAACATTATTATCATTATATCCAGATAATATTTTAATGAGCTATTTACGTATTAAGTCTACGCTTAAAGAAGATGACGTGTTAATCAAACAGTTAAATCTAATCTTTGAAAATGATGCAAATTTTTTAAAGTTTAAAATATGAGGTAAAAATGAAAGAACTGTCTGTCTACCCAGTAATATATGAACAGAAAGTAGCGTGGGGAGATATGGACGCTTTCGGTCATGTCAATAATGTACAATATTATCGATATATTGAAAGCTCACGTATTTTATATATGGAAGCAATCAATATATTAACCCCACATTTATATACCGTTGTAGCTTCAAGCCAGTGTAAATATTTAAAGCCTGTTTTTTATCCTGACGTATTGAAAGTTGGTGTTCGCGTGGAAGAGCTCCGTAATAGCGCATTCCGTATGGCTTATATATTGTGGAGTGAAACCCAACAACAAATAGTCGCTACTGGTGAAGCTGTTATGGTATGCGTAGATAAATTAACAGAACGAAAATGTGAAATACCACAGGAAATAAAACAAAAAATTATTGAGCTAGAAAAATCAGTTGGGCATGACTTAATACATTTATCTTAAATAAATATTAATAAAATATATTTCATTTATAATTGGTAATGTAATTAAAAGGTAATTTTTTTGGTTATTCTGATGAACACGGCTTTCAAACTATTGCTTATTGAATAGATTATAAATAATATTGGTCTTGATTTTATGTTTTTAAATTTTGTCTGTATTATTTTGAATTGTCTGTAAGACTGGAGTATTTATTAATGAAACCGGATATCAGTGAATTATCTGTTGAAGAGTTAAAACGCTTACAAGAAGAAGCAGAAGCTTTAATTGCAAGTAAAAAAGATCAAGCAATCGAAGATGCTTATAATCAAATTATCGAGATTGCTGAAAATGTAGGTTTCAGTGTTGAACAACTTCTTGAGTTTGGTGCTCAAAAACGTAAGAAAACAACTCGTAAATCTGTTGAGCCTCGTTACCGCAACAAAAACAATACTGAAGAGACTTGGACTGGTCGCGGTAAACAACCACGCTGGTTAGTTGCTGAAATTGAAAAAGGCGCAAAACTTGAAGATTTCTTAATCTAATCAAATTGCCGTTTTTAAAAGCCAAGCAAATTTGCTTGGCTTTTTTATTGATAAAAATATCTCAAAATTTTGCTATAAATATTATTTAAAAAATTGAGTGTTTAAATTGCTCTTTAAATGAATTGTTGAGATCAAATGTGCATTTAGTTCATTGAGCGTCAAGTTTTCATGATTTTGTCATACGTTCAACTTATAGTCTTAATACCGAAGCCAAGCCCGATTGCTTGGTTTTTTTATATGAAGTGAATTGGCGATGTTGAAAAAGTATGCATAATGTCAGACTAGGGAGCTACTCTCAAAATAAGGACGATAATTTGCATGTTGGTAAGGCTGAATGAAGAAAAAGTCTAAGCAATGGAAGTGGTGGTTTTTTGCCCTCATTGTATTTTTAATTTTTATTATTTTACAGATCCCGGCGACGTGGCTTATTTCTAAATTTTCAAAGAATAATCAAACTCTACACAATGTAAGTGGAAATATCTGGCAAGGCCAAGCAGATTGGCGGCGTGGTACTTTGAGAGGCTCGATTCATTGGAAAACTAGACCTCTAGACCTGTTTTTACTAAGGTTCGCTGCTGATGTAGATATCCATAGTGGAAATACCCAATTATCTGGGGTAATGGGCTATGGTGTGGGGAAAAAGGTAATTGTAAAGGCTATGAATGGTCAGGTTGCACCTGAAACATTAAAACAAATTTTGAATTGGCAATGGCCTGCGAATAGCATCCAGCTGAAAGATATTGAGTTTAATTATAAGAAAGAGCAGGGGTTCGCAGCAGTTGATGGTCAATTACATTGGGGTGGTGGTGCTTTAATTTATAATATTGGCGATCGTCAAGACCGTATGAATATGCCTTCTTTAAATGGGCAATTAACGGATCAGAATGGACAATTGCAAGTTGATATACGTGATCAACGCAGTCAAAAAATGGCGAATCTTTTATTAGATGCCAACATGATGCTTGATGTACAGCTTACCCAAAGGTTATTACTTAATATCCCATCTTATGATGGAAAAGCTGGTTTAGATACGTTTGTCATTAGTTCTCGTCAACCCTTAATACAAGGGGGTAACTAATGAAAGTATGGATTGAAAAATTACAGCAATTACAGTGGCAAAAATTAGATCGGTTAAGTGTAGTTGTATTTGCCTTTTTGGTTTTATGGTTGTGTTGGAAATTAGCTTCATTATTTTGGTGGGTAATTGCCCCTCCTCAAATGATGCAGTTTGATCGAGTCGAGTTAGGATCACAGCAGCCGCAAATTCCTAACATTAGTACTTTTTCGCTTTTTAATGAACCTTCAGCCAATGCGGCTCAGGAAAATGTCAACCTAGAATTACAAGGCGTAATGCTGGGCTATCCGAACCGTTTTTCTTCGGCTGTTATTAAGCTAGATAATATTGCTGACCGATATCGTGTAGGAGAAACAATAGGTTCTACCTCTTATCAGTTAGCAGAAGTTTATTGGGATCACGTGATATTGCGTCAAGGTAATGGAAGTACTCGTGAACTTCAGTTTAAAGGTTTGCCAAACGGTTTATATCAACCTATGACGCCAGATGCTTCACAGCCAACTGCTACTGCGCCTCAGTCATCGGCACCTGTTAATACGACTCAAGAGGCGTTAGGGCAGGCTATTCAGCAAATGCAAGGCAACCGTGAACAATATCTGCGTGACATGGGTGTTAGTGGGAACTCTGGTGAGGGTTTTGAAGTTACAGAACGTACACCCACTGCGCTTCGAAATAAGTTAGGTTTAAGGCCGGGTGATCGGATTGTTTCTTTAAACGGTCAAACGGTTGGGCAGGGACAAACGGATGTGCAGTTACTTGAACAGGCTCGCCGAGCTGGGCAAGTGAAAATAGAAATAAAACGTGGTGATCAAGTGATGACCATACAACAAAATTTTTAGTGATAACACGTCACCATAAGAGTTAGGAATTATCGCAAGTTATGGCTTTATTGAATCATCAACGTCCACTTTGGGCATTACTTGCAGCAGCCCCATTGATTGCGACAGTGAGCAGCAGCGTCTATGCCCAAACATGGAAGATCAATTTACGTGATGCTGACTTAACTGCTTTTATTAATGAAGTGGCAGACATTACGGGTAAAAACTTTGCAGTAGATCCACGAGTGCGTGGTAACGTCACAGTAATATCGAATAAACCCCTCAATAAAAATGAAGTTTACGACCTATTCCTTGGGGTCTTAAATGTGAATGGGGTGGTGGCAATTCCTTCGGGTAACACCATTAAGCTAGTTCCAGATAGCAATGTTAAAAATTCGGGAATTCCTTACGACTCGCGAAATAAATTGCGTGGTGATCAGATTGTTACCCGAGTCATTTGGCTTGAAAATACCAATCCTAATGATTTAATTCCAGCACTTCGTCCATTAATGCCGCAATTTGCACATATGGCCGCAATTGCAGGGACTAATGCACTGATTGTTTCGGACCGTGCGGCAAATATTTATCAACTTGAAAATATTATTCGTAATCTAGATGGTACTGGCCAGAATGATATTGAGGCAATAGGCCTCCAATCGAGCCAAGCGGAAGAAATCATTACTCAACTTGAGGCGATGAGTGCTACGGGAGCATCTAAAGATTTTAATGGTGCACGGATCCGTATTATTGCAGACAATCGAACCAATCGTATTTTAGTTAAGGGTGATCCTGAAACGCGTAAGCGTATTCGCCACATGATTGAAATGCTAGATGTGCCTTCGGCCGACCGTTTAGGTGGTTTAAAAGTTTTTCGATTGAAATATGCAAGTGCAAAAAATTTATCTGAGATTTTGCAAGGCCTCGTAACAGGACAAGCTGTTTCTTCGTCAAATAGTAATAACAGTTCTTCTAATTCATCGAATCCGATCAATAATTTGATGGGTAATAACCAGAATTCCAATTCAAATACCTCTGGTTCAAATGGTAGTTCAATTTCTACGCCATCTATTAATTTAAATGGTAATTCGAACAATAATAATCAGAACAATATCTCTAGCTTTAGCCAAAATGGGGTAAGCATTATTGCGGATAATGCTCAAAACTCGTTAGTGGTTAAGGCAGATCCTCAATTAATGCGCGAAATTGAATCTGCTATTCAGCAGCTTGATGTTCGTCGTCAGCAAGTTCTGATTGAAGCTGCGATTATTGAGGTTTCAGGTAAAGATGCCGATCAATTAGGGGTGCAATGGGCACTTGGTGACATTAATAGTGGTATTGGTCTAATTAACTTTACCAATGCAGGTTCAAGTCTGGCTTCATTGGCAGCAGGTTACTTAACTGGCGGTGCTTCTGGTTTGGGAAGTGCAATTGGAGCCGGTAGTTCAATTGCATTAGGGAAGTATAAAGAGGGTGCGGATGGTTCTCGCCAGCTTTATGGAGCTTTAATTCAAGCTTTAAAAGAGAATACAGCTTCTAATTTATTGTCTACCCCCTCTATTGTAACGATGGACAATGAAGAAGCTTATATTGTTGTCG
Organism: Acinetobacter sp. S-1; assembly: GCF_059579785.1. Lineage (NCBI taxonomy): Bacteria > Pseudomonadati > Pseudomonadota > Gammaproteobacteria > Moraxellales > Moraxellaceae > Acinetobacter > Acinetobacter sp. S-1. The sequence goes on along the minus strand of NZ_CM184207.1, from coordinate 3,514,914 downwards.
GTCAAAACGTTCCATTTGTAACAGGATCGGTCACTACAAACAGTACGGGGATCAACCCATACACCACGGTTGAGCGTAAAGATGTGGGGGTGACATTAAAAGTTATACCTCACATAGGTGAAAATGGCACAGTTCGACTTGAAATTGAACAAGAAGTTTCAAATGTTCAGGCGAGTAAGGGGCAGGCTGCCGATTTGATTACAAACAAACGTGCTATAAAAACAGCTGTATTGGCTGAGCATGGACAGACAGTAGTCTTGGGTGGCTTAGTATCTGATGATGTTGAATTTAATCGTCAAGGTATTCCTGGGTTAAGCAGTATTCCATACTTAGGTAGATTATTCCGCTCGGATACTCGAAGTAATGTGAAGCGTAACCTTCTTGTTTTTATCCACCCAACAATTGTGGGTGATGCAAATGATGTGCGCCGTTTGTCTCAGCAGCGCTATAGCCAGCTTTATAGCTTGCAATTGGCTATGGATAAAAACGGCAATTTTGCAAAACTGCCTGAGCAGGTTGATGATGTCTACAATCAAAAGATGACACCACCTAGTATTGCCTCTCAGCCGAAAAACTATCAACAGGTTCCTTCAGGTGGAAAAACCTCGACGGTAACTACACCTGTAGCCGTAGAGCCAGCAGTGCAAAAGCAAACTTTACAGTTACCTGATCCTGAAGTTAATCGTACTAAAAATACAGTAACAACAACGACACTGCGCCCAAGCACAGCACAGTAGTAGCATGTTATGATTGATAAAAAATGAATAGGACATACGCATGACTTGGAAACTACAAGCAATTACTGGTGAAATTACTGGCCAAGAAATTAATGTTGATCGTGATATGTTGGTAGGGCGTCATCAAGATGCTGATGTTTTGTTACAAGCTGCTGAAATTTCACGTCGCCATGCTGCATTGCTTCTAAAAGATCAAGCGCTATGGGTGCAAGACCTTAATTCATCCAATGGCACATTTGTGAACGATATTCGTATTGAGCAAGAAAAGCAGCTACATGATGGTGATATTGTTCAGTTTGCTAGTTTTAAATTTTCTGTATTGGCTCCTGCACAGAAAATCACGGAATTACCTGAAATTGAAGCCGAACCTGTAAATACGACATCCTCTCCAGATTTAAGCGATCAAGGAATGCCGACCCTTGCAGAGCGTGCCGCAGAAGTAGAAGTTCGTCGCGATGGTATGCCGCAGAATATTTCTATTCCAAAGCCTGCACCTATTCCAGAGGGTGTAGATATTAATGCACAACAGCAAACACCTATCGCTTTTGATGAACCGGTTTCTCGTGTTGCTGAAGAAAAAGAGCAACAAAAGAATGCCTCAGTTGGTTTAATCACTATCATTATTTTAGTAATTTTAGCTGTATTGGCGTGGTTATTCTTTAAATAATCCGTTGCTGCTTTTACAATCAAGGCATGCTAAACGCATGCCTTTTTAATTTTGAGTAGAAAAAAGATGTCTGTTGCACAACTAAGTAAGCGCGATTTAATTTTATTTGATCTAGATGGGACGTTGGTTGATTCTGCTGCTGATTTGTATCGGTCTATGAATTTAAGTTTAGAGGCGCTAAGTTGGCCATTGGTAACAGAAGTTCAAATACGAGAATGGGTGGGTAAAGGAGCTTCAAAACTCTGTGAAAGTGTTCTGCTTCATATTTTTGGAAAATTAGATCCTGAACAGCACAAAGTCTTATTACAAAAATTTATTGATATATATAGTGTAGAACTCTGTGTAAATACTCAAATTTATCCTGGTGTAACCGAGTTTTTAAAACATTGTAAAACTTTGAATATACAAATGGCATGCGTTACCAATAAGCCTGTACAACTTGCCCAAGGTTTACTTGATGCTTTACAGCTCTCTCCATATTTTCAAGTCGTACTTGGTGGGGATAGCTTACCAGAGAGAAAGCCTCATCCATTGCCATTATTGCATTGCATGCAAAGCCTAAAAATATCTGCTTCACAATCATTAATGATTGGCGATTCAAGTAATGATATTGAGGCTGCGCGTCGTGCTGGAATTGATTGTATTGTGGTTAGCTATGGCTATAATCATGGAGAAAATATCTATGATTGCCAACCTCAGCAAGTTGTTGATAGTCTTGCTGAGTTAATTATCTAATGAATGAAATGGAGATCAGAATGAATAAGCGTATGGTTTTTCGATGGCGTGTCTAAACCGAATCTAGAAAAACACACTTTTAAATCGAAACCATATTAGAGAAAATTCATGACAACATTAGCGCAATTTGAGCAACTCAAGGCTGCTGGTTACAACACGATTCCAGTTTATCGCCAACGCTTAGCAGATACAGAAACTCCTTTATCAGTTTTCGCTCGTTTTAAAGACCACACGCAAGCTTATTTATTTGAGTCAGTCGAAGGTGGCGAAAATTGGGCGCGCTATTCTATGATTGGTTTGGGTGAGTCGACGGTTTTCTCATGTAATGCAGGTGTTCTGTCTATACAACATGCTGATGGCTCAATTACACAACAAGATTGCCAAGACCCATTTCAGTATATTCGTGAATTTCAGAAGCAATTTAAAGTGCCATCTGCTGAGCTCTTGCCAAACTTACCGAGTTTTACGGGCGGACTAGTAGGTTATTTAGGCTATGATGCAGTCCGTTATATCGAGCCACGTTTAAAGAATGTTCCTACAGCTGACCCAATTACATTGCCAGATTTATGGTTAATGCTATCAAAGACAGTCATAGTCTTTGATAACCTTAAAGACACTTTATTTTTAATTGTTCATGCGGATACAGAGCAGAGCAATGCTTATGAAGACGCTCAGCAAAAATTAGATCAATTAGAACAGTTGTTAGCTACTCCAGTTAGTTTGCAAGCTAAGCCGCATACACCTCCACATTTTGAATCAATTACTGGTAAAGCGAAATTCTTGGAGACAGTTGAAAAAGTTAAAGAATATATACGTGCTGGTGATGTGATGCAGGTTGTTCCAGGGCAGCGTATGGTTTCTGATTTCGATGGGGAGGCTTTACAGGTTTATCGTGCTTTACGTCATTTGAACCCATCGCCTTATTTATTCTTGGTACAAGGGCAAACGATTACTGATAAAAAGCCATTCCATATTGTAGGGTCGTCGCCAGAAATTCTTTCTCGTTTGGAAAATGGCATTGCGACAGTGCGTCCTCTTGCAGGTACCAGACCGCGTGGTAAAACTAAAGAAGAAGATATTGCGCTAGAAAAAGATTTGCTTTCTGACGAAAAAGAAATCGCTGAGCATTTAATGTTGATTGACCTTGGTCGAAATGATGTGGGACGCGTATCAAAAATAGGTAAGGTCCAAGTAACGGATCAAATGGTGATTGAACGCTATTCACATGTCATGCACATTGTCTCAAATGTGCAAGGCGAAGTTCGTGACGATATCGATGCACTAGATGTATTCAAAGCAACTTTCCCCGCAGGTACTTTATCGGGTGCACCAAAAATCCGTGCAATGGAAATTATTGATGAAGTTGAGCCTGTAAAAAGAGGTGTCTTTGGTGGGGCAGTAGGATATTTAGGGTGGCACGGTGAAATGGATATGTCGATTGCAATCCGTACTTGTGTTATTCGAGATAAAAAGGTCTATGTACAGGCTGGAGCAGGTCTGGTAGCGGACTCAAATCCTGAATCTGAATGGAATGAAACGCAAATAAAAGCTCGCGCAGTGATCAAAGCGGTTGAATTATCATCAAACGGATTGATTTTATGAGTTTTTAGCGGTTTTTTTAAAAAAACCGCTTGCATCGTTTGGAAGTTTTGCTAAACTGCACACCGTTCCGATACGAAACGTACGAAACACTAAGAAGAGCCGGCATAGCTCAGTTGGTAGAGCAACTGACTTGTAATCAGTAGGTCCACAGTTCGAATCCGTGTGCCGGCACCATCTTAAAGGTGTGTAGTTGTGAAGTAAAGAACAACACTGAAATAAGTGTGATATGGTGAGATTCCCGAGCGGTCAAAGGGGGCGGACTGTAACTCCGCTACGAAAGTTTCGAAGGTTCGAATCCTTCTCTCACCACCATTAACTTCGATTGAAGTGGTATATATACCAACACAGTGCGGGAGTAGCTCAGTTGGTAGAGCGGCAGCCTTCCAAGCTGCATGTCGCGAGTTCGATCCTCGTCTCCCGCTCCATCGAAGGATAATCGCTCTTATAGCTCAGTGGTAGAGCACTCCCTTGGTAAGGGAGAGGTCTCGAGTTCAAATCTCGATAAGAGCTCCAGATACAGTTTAGTAGATTTTCTACAAAGATTTAAAAAGCAGGCTTATTAGTCTGCTTTTCAAGTATTGGGTGTTTGATTTTTTAGGCGATATGTCGATGCTGAGTTTTTGCTCAGAATTGTGTTCGACGTAAACGAGGACTATAAACATGGCTAAGGCTAAGTTTGAACGTAATAAGCCACACGTAAACGTGGGCACAATCGGTCACGTTGACCATGGTAAAACAACTTTAACTGCTGCGATTGCAACAATTTGTGCAAAAACTTACGGCGGTGAAGCGAAAGATTACTCACAAATCGACTCAGCACCTGAAGAAAAAGCACGTGGTATTACAATTAATACTTCACACGTAGAATACGATTCTCCAATTCGTCACTACGCGCATGTTGACTGCCCGGGCCACGCCGATTACGTTAAAAACATGATTACTGGTGCTGCTCAGATGGACGGCGCGATCCTTGTGTGTGCTGCGACTGACGGTCCAATGCCACAAACTCGTGAACACATCCTTCTTTCTCGTCAGGTTGGTGTACCTTACATCATCGTATTCTTAAACAAGTGTGACCTTGTTGATGATGAAGAATTACTTGAATTAGTAGAAATGGAAGTTCGTGAACTTCTTTCTACTTATGACTTCCCTGGTGATGACACTCCAGTTATCCGTGGTTCTGCGCTTAAAGCGTTGGAAGGCGATGCTGGTCAATATGGTGAGTCTTCAGTTCTTGCTCTTGTTGAAGCGCTTGACTCTTACATCCCAGAACCAGAACGTGCTATCGACAAAGCATTCTTAATGCCAATCGAAGACGTATTCTCAATTTCTGGTCGTGGTACTGTAGTAACAGGCCGTGTAGAAGCTGGTATCGTTAAAGTTGGTGAAGAAGTAGAGATCGTTGGTATTAAAGATACAGTTAAAACAACTGTAACTGGCGTAGAAATGTTCCGTAAACTTCTTGACGAAGGCCGTGCAGGTGAGAACTGTGGTATCTTACTTCGTGGTACTAAGCGTGAAGACGTGCAACGTGGTCAAGTACTTGCTAAACCAGGTACAATCAAGCCGCACACTAAATTCGACGCAGAAGTATACGTACTTTCTAAAGAAGAAGGTGGTCGTCACACTCCATTCTTAAATGGTTACCGTCCACAGTTCTACTTCCGTACAACTGACGTAACTGGTGCAATCCAATTACAAGACGGCGTTGAAATGGTTATGCCAGGCGACAACGTTGAAATGTCAGTAGAATTAATCCACCCAATCGCAATGGACCCGGGTCTACGTTTTGCGATCCGTGAAGGTGGTCGTACTGTAGGTGCTGGTGTTGTTGCGAAAGTAACTGCATAAGCATATTATAGTGACGGATTACGTCTCAGGTTGAGGGCTTTGGCTCTCAACTTGCATTATAGGTCAGTAGTTCAATTGGTAGAGCGTCGGTCTCCAAAACCGAATGTTGGGGGTTCGAGTCCCTCCTGACCTGCCATATTTTGAAATAAAAAGCTTGATGCTGGCTTAGTTGTTCATATAATAAGTCGCGAGTTCTACGACGAGTACAAAAATGTCGAATGATAAATCGCGTGACGCATTGAGCGACGCGCCAATTCCTCAAAGAAATAATTCTGCTGAAGTTGTTCGTTCTGGTTCGCCTTTAGATATTGTTCTATGGGTGATAGCAATAGCATTGTTGCTTTTAGCTACCATGGTGAATCAGCATTTGCCAGCGTATTGGGCACCTGCAAATAATGTTTGGGTGCGCGTTGGGGCAATTTTTGCTTGTATCGTTGTGGCTTTAGGTTTATTATACGCCACCCATCAAGGTAAAGGCTTCGTTCGCTTGCTAAAAGATGCACGAGTCGAATTGCGTCGAGTAACTTGGCCAACAAAACAAGAAACAGTCACTACATCGTGGCAGGTTCTATTGGTTGTAGTTGTTGCATCATTGGTTTTATGGTGCTTTGACTATGGTTTGGGTTGGTTAATTAAGTTGATTATCGGGTAAAAGAGCTATGAAACGTTGGTACATTATTCATGCCTACTCTGGCTATGAAAAACAAGTGATGCGTTCACTTACAGAACGAATCCAGCGTAGCGCTGTTGCCGATAGCTTTGGTGATGTCCTTGTTCCTACCGAAGAAGTGGTAGAAATGAAGGATGGTAAGAAACGTAAATCTGAGCGTAAATTCTTTCCTGGCTATGTGTTAGTCGAAATGGAAATGAATGATGATACTTGGCATATCGTTAAAGAATGTCCAAAGGTTCTAGGTTTTATCGGTGGTACACCTGAAAAACCAGCACCAATCACTCAACGTGAAGCAGATGCGATTCTTGCGCGTGTACGTAATACTGGTGAAGCGCCACGTCCTAAAACGATGTTTGAGCCAGGTGAAGAATTACTTGTTATTGACGGTCCATTCACAGACTTTAAGGGTGTGGTGGAAGAAGTTCAATACGATAAGTCACGTTTAACGTTGACGATTAATGTATTTAATCGACCAACTCAGGTTGAACTCGAGTTTCGCCAAGTCGAAAAAACGATTTAATCTCAATTGGTTGAAAAGCGCCCGATTTTATCGGGCATTGTTGTTGTAACAGTAGTGTTGCGTAAAGATTGGGGAGCCTAGCGGCGTTTGTACCCAGAGGTATTTTAAAATGGCTAAGAAGATTGACGGCTATATCAAGCTGCAAGTTCCAGCTGGTAAAGCAAATCCATCTCCACCAATTGGTCCTGCATTAGGTCAACGTGGTGTAAACATCATGGCATTCTGTAAAGAATTCAATGCTGCTACACAAAAAGTTGAACCAGGTCTTCCAATTCCTGTTGTGATTACTGTGTACAACGACAAGTCGTTCACATTCATCATGAAAACTCCTCCAGCTTCTATTCTTCTTAAGAAAGCTGCTGGTATTCAAAAGGGTTCATCTGTACCAAACAAAACTAAAGTTGGTAAGTTGACTCGTGCTCAGTTAGAAGAAATTGCGACTACTAAAGAACCGGATTTAACTGGTGCTGATTTAGACGCACGTGTTCGTACCATCGCTGGTTCTGCACGTTCTATGGGCTTGGAAGTGGAGCTATAAGACATGGCAAAGTTAACTAAACGTCAAAAAGCCATTGCTGCTGCTGTTGAAGCAAACAAAGTTTACACTTTGGAAGAAGCAGTACAAGTTCTTAACAGCCTACCTGCTGCAAAGTTCAAAGAATCTTTGGATGTAGCTGTAAATCTTGGTGTAGACCCACGTAAATCTGACCAGGTTGTTCGTGGCGCAACTACATTACCTGCAGGTACTGGTAAAACTGTACGTGTAGCTGTATTTGCTCAAGGCGCGCAAGCAGAAGCTGCTAAAGAAGCTGGTGCTGATGTTGTAGGTTTTGATGACCTTGCTGAAAGCATCCAAGGTGGAAACCTTGACTTTGATGTTGTAATCGCTGCTCCTGACGCTATGCGTGTTGTTGGTAAGCTCGGTACAATTCTTGGTCCACGTGGTTTAATGCCAAACCCTAAAGTTGGTACTGTAACTCCTGACGTAGCGAATGCTGTTAAAAACGCTAAATCTGGTCAGGCTCGTTACCGTGTAGACAAAGCGGGTATTATCCATGCTGCGATCGGTCAATTAGGCTTTGATGCTGCTGCTATCCGTCAAAACGTTGAAACCTTAGTTGCTGACTTGAAAAAGTTAAAACCTGCAACTTCTAAAGGTGTATACATCAAAAAGATCACTTTGAGCTCAACTATGGGTCCTGGTCTTACAGTTGATGTAAACAACGTTTCTAACTAAGTTTAGACTTAGTAAAGAATTTTAAAGTCCTGATTGGGGACAGAACTTAAATAGAAATGTTTTCTATTTGGTTGGGTGGAGCAAAGCTCTATCCCTTACCCGTCAGGCGGACTTTGAATTGATAAATGAGAATTTATCAGCGTCAAAGACCTCAGGCGAAGAGTTGTTATTTTCGAATAGCACTTTTCTTAATAAACCAGCCTGCGTAGACGCGGTGGTGTGATTTGTTCCTCCTCCGCGTGTAAGTCGAAAGGCTTACGAATTGGGAGTGTGCCCATTGGGTACATAAATCACCTTAGGAGGTTTTACAATGGCTCTTCTTATTGAAGACAAAAAACAGATCGTTGCGGAAGTAAGTGAAGTTGCTTCTAAGGCGTTTGCAGCCGTTGTTGCTGACTACCAAGGCTTAAGCGTAGAGCAATTAACAACACTTCGTGTTGAAGCTCGTAAGTTAGGTGTTTCTACACGTATTGTACGTAACACTTTGGCTAAGCGCGCACTTCAAGATACTCAATTCAATATCTTGAACGACAACCTTGTTGGTCCAACAATTCTAGGTTTTTCAACTTCTGAAGATGACATGGGTGCAGCTGCACGTTTGTTCGAAGATTTTGCTAAAACTAACAAAGCATTTGAGTTAAAAGCTGCTGCATTTGACGGCAAAGTTTATCAAGGTGCTGACGTTAGCGTAATTGCAAACCTTCCGAACCAAGAGAAAGCTCTTACTATGCTTGCCTCTGTCCTTCAAGCTCCTATTTCGAAATTGGGTCGCCTTATTACAGCGCTCAAAGAGAAAAACGAGTCAGAAGCTGCTTAATCAATTTTACACACCATTCAATATCCATTTGGAGTTATTCTCATGGCTTTAACTAACGAAGAAATCTTAAACGCAGTTGCTGAAAAAACTGTTCTTGAACTTGTTGAATTAATTTCTGCTTTCGAAGAGAAATTCAACGTTTCAGCTGCAGCTGTTGCTGTTGCTGCTCCAGCTGGTGGCGCTGCTGCTGCTGCTGAAGAACAATCTGAATTCAACGTTGAGTTGACTTCTTTCGGTGCTAACAAAGTAGCTGTAATTAAAGCAGTTCGTGAAGCAACTGGCCTTGGTCTTAAAGAAGCTAAAGACCTAGTTGAAGGTGCTCCTCAAGTTCTTAAAGAAGGCGTTTCTAAAGAAGAAGGCGAAGAACTTAAGAAGAAACTTGAAGAAGCTGGTGCTACAGTTACACTTAAGTAATTGTAAAAGGAGTCGGTTTTTAAATCGGCTCCATAAAATGGCTGATGGCTCTTGGGTCATCAGCCTTTTTGCGTTACAATAATCGGCTCGATTTTTGTTAGTTTTGTTTGTTTTTTAGAAAAATTCAAATAAAACAAGTAATTTCAAATGTTTACCAATATTTTTCTTTTTTAAAAATATTGTTAAGCGTTTTTATACCACTAAAAATTGCAGCATTTGTAAACAGTGGTGGCCATATCGGCCTGCGTAATTCCTTCTGAGCCCGTTCTGCAGGCGGGCTTGGTTTACTTTCCGAGGACTCCAGATGGCATACTCATATACCGAAAAGAAACGGATCCGTAAGAATTTTGGTAAATTGCCCCAAGTAATGGATGCACCGTACTTACTATCGATTCAGGTCGATTCGTACAGAACATTCTTGCAAGATGGCAAAACTCCAAAAAACCGCGAAGATATCGGTCTCCAAGCCGCATTTCGTTCAGTTTTTCCTATCGAAAGTTATTCTGGCAATGCTGCTTTAGAATTTGTTGAGTATAGCCTTGGTAAACCTGAGTTCGATGTACGCGAATGTATTCTTCGTGGTTCGACTTATGCGGCACCAATGCGCGTTAAAATTCGTTTGATTATTAAAGATCGCGAAACTAAATCAATTAAAGACGTAAGAGAACAAGAAGTCTATATGGGTGAAATTCCACTCATGACTGAAAATGGTACATTCGTCATTAATGGTACTGAGCGTGTAATCGTATCTCAATTACATCGTTCACCAGGCGTTTTCTTTGATCACGATAAAGGTAAAACCCACTCAAGTGGTAAAGTGTTGTATTCAGCACGTATCATTCCTTACCGTGGTTCATGGTTAGACTTTGAATTTGATGCAAAAGACTTAGTTTACGTACGTATTGACCGTCGTCGTAAATTACTTGCTACTGTTGTGTTACGTGCACTAGGTTATAACAACGAACAAATCTTGAATTTGTTCTATGAAAAAGTACCTGTGTATCTTGATATGGGTAGCTACCAGATTGATCTAGTACCTGAACGTTTACGTGGGGAAATGGCTCAATTTGATATTGCTGATAATGACGGTAAAGTTATTGTTGAGCAAGGTAAGCGTATTAATGCTCGTCACGTACGTCAAATGGAAGCTGCTGGTTTAACAAAACTTTCAGTTCCTGATGAATACTTATATGAGCGTATCACTGCTGAAAATATTACTTTGCGTGATGGTGAAGTAATTGCTGCGAATACTTTGTTAAGCCATGAAGTTATGGTGAAACTAGCAGAAGGTGGTGTTAAACAGTTCAATATCTTGTTTACGAACGATATTGACCGTGGTTCGTTTGTTGCTGACACATTACGTGCAGATACAACAGCTGGCCGTGAAGAAGCATTAGTTGAAATTTATAAAGTAATGCGTCCAGGCGAGCCGCCAACAAAAGAAGCTGCTGAAAACTTATTCAATAACTTATTCTTCTCTTCTGAGCGTTATGACTTATCTCCAGTAGGTCGTATGAAGTTCAACCGTCGTTTGGGTCGTCCATACGAAGTTGGTACTGACCAGAAGTCACGTGAAGTAGAAGGTATTTTATCGCACGAAGATATCATTGATGTATTACGTACATTAGTTGAAATCCGTAACGGTAAAGGTGAAGTCGACGATATCGATCACTTGGGTAACCGTCGTGTACGTTCTGTTGGTGAAATGACTGAAAACCAATTCCGTGTTGGTTTGGTTCGTGTTGAACGTGCAGTTAAAGAACGTTTAAGCCAAGCAGAAACAGATAACTTGTCTCCACAAGATCTAATTAACGCTAAACCAGTTGCTGCTGCAATCAAAGAATTCTTTGGTTCAAGCCAATTATCTCAGTTCATGGACCAAAACAACCCATTATCTGAGATTACGCATAAGCGTCGTGTATCAGCACTTGGGCCTGGTGGTTTAACACGTGAACGTGCGGGCTTTGAAGTACGTGACGTACATCAAACTCACTATGGTCGTGTATGTCCAATTGAAACGCCGGAAGGTCCAAACATTGGTTTGATCAACTCGCTTTCAGTATATGCAAAAGCAAATGACTTTGGTTTCTTGGAAACACCTTACCGTAAAGTGGTAGATGGTCGAGTAACTGATGCAGTTGAATACCTTTCTGCGATTGAAGAAGTAGGTACTGTTATTGCACAGGCCGATTCTGCAGTAGATAAAGATGGCAACTTAACAGAAGAGTTTGTTTCTGTTCGTCATCAAGGTGAATTCGTACGTATGCCACCAGAAAAAGTGACGCATATGGACGTTTCTGCTCAGCAGGTCGTATCTGTTGCTGCATCACTTATTCCGTTCCTTGAACACGATGACGCGAACCGTGCACTTATGGGTTCAAACATGCAACGTCAGGCAGTTCCTACTCTACGTGCGGATAAACCGCTTGTAGGTACAGGTATGGAAGCGAACGTTGCACGTGACTCAGGTGTGTGTGTAATCGCAAACCGTGGTGGTGTAATTGAATACGTAGATGCTTCTCGTATCGTTATTCGTGTAAACGAAGATGAAATGATCGCTGGTGAGGCAGGTGTAGATATCTACAACCTCATTAAATATACGCGTTCTAACCAGAACACTTGTATCAACCAAAATATTATCGTGAATTTGGGCGACAAAGTTGCTCGCGGTGATATCTTGGCAGATGGCCCGTCTACAGATATGGGTGAGCTTGCGCTTGGTCAAAACATGCGCGTTGCGTTCATGACTTGGAATGGTTACAACTATGAAGACTCAATCTTATTATCTGAGCGTGTACTTCAAGAAGACCGTTTAACTTCTATTCATATTCAAGAATTATCTTGTGTAGCGCGTGATACTAAGTTAGGTGCAGAAGAAATTACTGCCGATATTCCTAACGTTGGTGAAGCTGCACTTTCTAAACTTGATGAATCAGGTATCGTTTATATCGGTGCTGAAGTTACAGCAGGTGACATCCTTGTTGGTAAAGTAACGCCTAAAGGTGAAACTCAGTTAACTCCTGAAGAAAAATTGCTTCGTGCAATTTTTGGTGAGAAAGCAGCTGACGTTAAAGATTCATCTTTACGTGTTCCATCTGGTACAAAAGGTACAGTTATCGACGTTCAAGTCTTCACTCGTGATGGCTTAGAGAAAGATGACCGTGCATTGGCGATCGAAAAAGCACAACTTGATGCTTACCGTAAAGACTTGAAAGAAGAATACAAGATCTTTGAAGAAGCAGCTCGTGAGCGTGTAATTCGTTTGCTTAAAGGCCAAGAGTCTAATGGCGGTGGTTCAACTAAACGTGGTGACAAACTCGTTGAAGAAGTGTTATCTGGTTTAGAGCTTGTTGATTTACTTGAAATTCAACCGGCAGATGAAGCAATCGCTGAGCGTTTAACTCAAATTCAAGTGTTCTTAAAAGAAAAGAGCGCAGAAATTGATGAGAAATTCGCTGAGAAGAAACGTAAGCTTGCAACAGGTGATGAACTAACAACTGGCGTATTGAAAGTTGTTAAAGTTTACTTAGCTGTTAAACGTCGTATTCAGCCTGGTGATAAGATGGCTGGTCGTCACGGTAACAAGGGTGTTGTATCTAACATCTTACCTGTTGAAGACATGCCACACGATGCTAACGGTGTACCAGTAGATATCGTATTGAACCCGTTGGGCGTACCATCTCGTATGAACGTGGGTCAGATTCTTGAGACTCACTTAGGTATGGCGGCTAAAGGGCTTGGTGATAAAATCGAGAAAATGTTGAAAGAACAGCGTACAGTTTTAGAACTGCGTGAATTCTTAGACAAGATTTATAACAAAGTCGGTGGTGAGCAAGAAGATCTTGATAGCTTAACTGATGCTGAAGTCTTGGCACTTTCAGGCAACTTACGTGCTGGTGTACCTTTGGCTACTCCTGTATTCGATGGTGCTGAAGAAAGCCAAATTAAAGACTTGCTTGAGTTAGCTGGTATCTCTCGTACAGGTCAAACAGTATTGTTTGATGGCCGTACTGGTGAACAGTTTGATCGTCCTGTAACTGTGGGTTACATGTACATGCTCAAATTGAACCACTTGGTTGATGACAAGATGCATGCGCGTTCAACTGGTTCTTACTCTCTTGTTACACAGCAACCGCTTGGTGGTAAAGCACAATTCGGTGGTCAGCGTTTCGGTGAGATGGAGGTCTGGGCACTCGAAGCTTACGGCGCAGCATATACTCTCCAAGAGATGTTAACTGTTAAGTCGGATGACGTTGAAGGTCGTACACGCATCTATAAGAATATTGTAGATGGTAACCATTATATGGATCCGGGTATGCCTGAATCGTTCAACGTATTGACCAAAGAGATCCGTTCTTTAGGTATCAACATTGAACTGAAAAATGGTGATTAAGTCGTAAGACTCACGATTTTTTAGGTAAAAACAATATTTGTGACCCAGTCGGGTAAGCGTTGCTTCCCGACACACGGAGAAAAAAATTGAAAGACTTGCTCGATATCATGCGTAAGAAAACGGACTCAGATGGTCATGCACCAATTGAGTTTGACCGTATCCGTATTGGTCTTGCGTCACCAGAAATGATTAAGTCATGGTCTCATGGTGAAGTTAAAAAACCTGAGACAATTAACTACCGTACTTTTAAACCTGAACGTGACGGTTTGTTTTGTGCCAAAATTTTTGGTCCAGTAAAAGATTACGAATGCTTGTGTGGTAAATACAAGCGTATGAAATACAAAGGCGTCATTTGCGAAAAATGTGGCGTTGAAGTAACTACAGCGAAAGTTCGTCGTGAACGTATGGGTCACATTGAACTTGCTTCTCCAGTTGCACATATCTGGTTCTTAAAATCGTTACCGAGCCGTATCGGTTTATTATTAGATATGACACTTCGTGATATCGAACGTGTATTGTATTTCGAATCATACGTTGTAACTGACCCAGGTATGACTCCGTTTGAAAAGTATCAACTTTTAACAGACGAAGAATACTTCAATGCACTTGAAGAACACGGTGATGAATTCACTGCGAAAATGGGTGCAGAAGCGGTTCAGGACTTGTTGAAAGATATCGATCTTGAAGCTGAAATCGCACGTTTACGTGAAGAAATTCCTCAAACAACTTCTGAAACGAAGTTGAAAAAAGCGTCTAAACGCTTGAAATTGATGGAAGCATTCAAAGATTCAAACAACAAGCCAGAATGGATGGTGATGAATGTACTTCCTGTACTTCCACCTGATTTACGTCCATTAGTTCCACTTGAAGGTGGTCGTTTCGCGACTTCTGACTTGAACGATTTATACCGTCGTGTCATTAACCGTAACAACCGTTTGAAGCGTCTTCTTGACCTTGCTGCTCCAGATATCATCGTACGTAACGAAAAACGTATGTTACAAGAATCTGTAGATGCATTGCTTGATAACGGTCGTCGTGGTCGTGCAATTACTGGTTCTAACAAGCGTCCATTAAAATCTTTGGCAGATATGATCAAAGGTAAACAAGGTCGTTTCCGTCAGAACTTATTAGGTAAGCGTGTTGACTATTCTGGTCGTTCGGTAATTACTGTAGGTCCTACTTTACGTCTTCACCAATGTGGTCTTCCGAAGAAAATGGCACTTGAATTATTCAAGCCATTCATTTTCGCGAAACTACAAGCTTCAGGTCAGGCGACTACCATTAAAGCTGCGAAGAAAATGGTTGAGCGTGAGACTCCGGAAGTTTGGGACGTTCTTGCTTCTGTAATTCGTCAACACCCAGTAATGTTGAACCGTGCGCCAACACTTCACCGTTTAGGTCTTCAAGCATTTGAACCTATTCTTATTGAAGGTAAGGCAATCCGTCTTCACCCACTCGTTTGTGCTGCGTTTAACGCCGACTTCGATGGTGACCAAATGGCGGTACACGTTCCATTGACACTTGAAGCACAGTTAGAAGCTCGTGCATTGATGATGTCAACAAACAACATCTTGTCACCAGCAAACGGTGAGCCAATCATCGTTCCTTCTCAGGACGTTGTCTTGGGTCTTTACTACATCACACGTGATGCTGTAAATGCCAAAGGTGAAGGCATGGTGTTTGCGGATACTCATGAGGTAAACCGTGCACTTGCTACTGGACAGGTTGCTATCCATGCGCGTGTTAAAGTACGTGTACACCAAACTGTTATCAATGAAAATGGTGAACGTGAACACCAAACTATTATTGTTGATACAACACCTGGTCGTTGTTTGCTTTGGGAAATTGTTCCACAAGGCTTAAGCTTTGACATGATCAACCTTGAGATGACTAAAAAGAACATCTCTAAATTGATCAACTCTTGCTACCGTAAACTTGGTTTGAAAGATACAGTTATCTTTGCTGACCAATTAATGTACTTGGGCTTCCGTCAAGCGACTCGTTCAGGTGTATCTGTAGGTATGGAAGACATGCTCATTCCACCTACTAAGCACACAATTATTGATAAAGCAGAAACAGAAGTTCGTGAAATCGAACAACAGTTCGAACAAGGTTTCGTAACTGCTGGTGAGCGTTATAACAAAGTTGTCGATATCTGGGCGCGTACAAACGACCAAGTTGCTAAAGCAATGATGGATAACTTGTCTTATACACTTGTTAAAAACAAACAAGGTGAAGACGAGAAACAAAAATCATTCAACAGCATCTATATGATGTCTGACTCGGGTGCCCGTGGTAGTGCGGCGCAGATTCGTCAGCTTGCTGGTATGCGTGGTTTGATGGCAAAACCGGATGGCTCGATTATTGAGACTCCGATTAAAGCGAACTTCCGTGAAGGTTTAACAGTACTTCAGTACTTTATTTCAACACACGGTGCGCGTAAAGGTTTGGCCGATACAGCATTGAAAACTGCGAACTCTGGTTACTTGACTCGTCGTCTTGTAGACGTAGCGCAAGACTTGGTAATTACTGAACCTGACTGTGGTACAGCGGGTGGTTTAGTAATGACTCCATTCATTCAGGGTGGTGATGTCATCGAGCCATTACGTGACCGCGTATTAGGTCGTGTAACTGCTGAAGACGTACGTCGTGCATCTGATGATGAAGTTGTATTACCTCGCGGTACGTTAATTGACGAGAAAATCGCAGCTCAGCTTGAAGAAGCTGGTGTCGATGAAGTTAAAGTACGCTCTGTAATCGCATGTGAATCAACATTCGGTGTATGTGCTCGTTGTTATGGTCGTGACCTTGCACGTGGTCACTTGGTGAACCCAGGTGAATCAGTCGGTGTAATGGCTGCACAGTCAATCGGTGAGCCGGGTACACAGTTAACGATGCGTACGTTCCACGTTGGTGGTGCTGCGAGCCGAACTTCTGCTGCGAACAGTGTTCAAGTACGTAACAAAGGTACTGTACGTTTCCATAACGTGAAAACTGTACAACATGCAAAAGGCCATTTGGTTTCAGTTTCACGTTCAGGTGAAATTGGTATTGCCGATGATTTAGGTCGTGAGCGCGAGCGTTATAAACTTCCTTACGGTGCAAGCATCTTGTTGAAAGATGGTGAAGCTGTAGAAGCTGGCGGTATCGTAGCGACTTGGGATCCGCATACACATCCATTAGTAACAGAAGTTGCTGGTAAAGCGCGCTTCAGCCAAATCGCTGATGGCGTAACTGCAACATCGAAAACTGATGATGCAACTGGTATGACTACTGTTGAAATCTTGCCTGTAACAGCTCGTCCTGCTTCTGGTAAAGATTTACGTCCTGCAATCGTGTTGGATACAACAGATGGCGGCGAACAGTTCTACTTCTTGCCACAAAATACAATCGTAACTGTCCGTGATGGCGAAACGATTGGTGTGGGTGACGTTATTGGTCGTGTACCACAAGAAACATCACGTACTCGTGATATTACCGGTGGTCTTCCGCGTGTAGCTGACTTGTTCGAAGCGCGTAAGCCAAAAGAGCATGCAATTCTTGCTGAAGTATCAGGTGTTGTAAGCTTCGGTAAAGAGACTAAGGGTAAAAACCGTTTGGTAATTACTCCTGATGATGGTTCTGAGATTTACGAAGAATTGATTCCAAAATGGCGTCAAATCAACGTATTCGAAGGCGAGCATGTGAACCGTGGTGAGACTATTTCTGATGGTCCACAAAACCCACATGACATCTTGCGTTTGAAAGGTGAAGTTGCATTAACTAACTACATCGTGAACGAAGTTCAAGACGTTTACCGTCTCCAAGGTGTAAAAATCAACGATAAGCACATTGAAGTTATCGTACGTCAAATGTTGCGTAAAGTTGATATCACTGATGGCGGTGATACAAGCTTCATTAAAGGCGAGCAAGTGGATTACATCCGCGTTGTTCAAGAGAACCAAGCTGTCTTGGCTCAGAACAAGTTCCCTGCGAAGTTTGAACGTCAATTGATGGGTATTACGAAAGCATCGCTTTCTACTGACTCGTTCATCTCTGCTGCATCGTTCCAGGAAACAACTCGTGTGTTAACTGAAGCGGCTGTAACAGGTAAAGAAGATGATTTACGTGGCTTGAAAGAAAACGTTGTAGTAGGTCGCTTGATTCCAGCAGGTACTGGTCTTGCGTACCACTTAGAGCGTCGTCGTCAAGAAGCAGAAGCTGCAGAGCATGAGCTTCATAATGACTTCAGCGAAGTAGATCAAGCATTTAGCCAAGCATTAAACTCTGAACAATTCTAAGTTTAGGCTGGCAATAAAAAAGGCACCTTAGGGTGCCTTTTTTATTTATATCTATTTATAACAATTTTAAATTGTAATTACATAAACATATTAAAGAGCCATTATTTTATTACTTAAGCGGGATAAATACTCCACAAAAACACACTAGGCTACCTGCTTATGAAGACTGGAGTAAATCTAATGAAAAAAATGATGATGATTGTTAGTGTTGGCCTGATGTCTACAACTTTGTTTGTTGGTTGTCAGAATGCAAGCCCAGAAAGTCAACGTATTGGTTCAGCTGCTATTGGTGGTGGTGCAGGTGGTGCAGTAGGAAAACACGTGGGCGGTAATATAGGTGCAGGTCTAGGAGCGGCACTCGGTGCAGGTGTTGCGGCTAATGCAAAAGGGTCTAGCAGTAAAACCGTACGTAATAGTGCAATTGGTGCTGGTGTCGGCGCTGTATTAGGTGGAGCAATTATTGGTGGTGACGCTGGTGCTGCTACAGGTGGAGCATTGGGTGGTAGTGCCGGTGCAGCCTATGAAGAGAAGAAAGGGAAGTACTAAAAGTATCCTTAATAATTGTTAAACTATAGAAGTCTTTATGTGATTAAAGACTTCTTTTTTATAATTAAAATTTTGCTTAATAAATATAAAAGGCAGAGCTTTACAAAATATCAATCGATTAGGACAGACGGATAACACAATCTGATCAAATTCCTCATAAAAGGGGATTATTCTTTTCTCTAGAACAGATCATTGTGAGAACGGTCATGAAAAAAACAATTGGATTAGTTTCTGCTTTAATGTTGTCTACACTTATGTTCACAGGCTGCCAAAATATGAGCCCATCTGATCAACGTATTGGTGCAGCAGCAGCAGGTGGAGCACTTGGTGGTGGTTTAGGTAACCATGTAGGTGGAGGTATTGGTGCAGGCTTAGGCGCAGCGGTAGGTGCAGGCGTAGGTTCTAATACCCAAGGCGGCAGTAAACAGACAACGACTAAGAGTGCGATTGGTGCTGGTATCGGTTCAGTCGTAGGTAAAGCACTGATTGGTGGTGACTCTGGTGCTGCAATTGGCGGTGCGATCGGTGGTGGTGCTGGTGCTGCGATTGAAGAGAAAAGATAAAAAATTAACAAATAAAAATAAGCGCTTTTAGCGCTTATTTTTATTGAGGAAAAGGTTTCGCTTTTTTACGTCTGATATAAAGCGTTTTCTGAACCTCTGCAATTCTTACCCCAGATTCATCAAAAATGTTTAGATGATAAGTTCTTAAAACAGGTTCATAGTTCTCGGCAAGTTCACGAATTTGTTCTATTTCAGCTAAATCAACTCGAATATCTGCATGTACAGTACTGCGTCCTGGAGAAAGAAAATTGATTTCGGCAGCTTTGTCCCAAACAATATATTTTGATCCGAGATGATGCATAAGAATCATCATATAAAATGGGTCAACCATTGAATAAAGGCTTCCACCAAAATGTGTACCGACTAAATTTTGGTTTTTCCAAGTCAGCGGCATCTTTACACGCACATGGCAAAGTTCTAAATTCATGATTTCAATATAAATCCCTGCGCCACGATAAGGGGGATAGTGATTAAATAGAAATTTTGAAATCGTAGGATTGTTCTGAAGTCTTCTTAAAATAGCCATAATAGTCAATTTTTTTTATTGCAACAGTATTCATACTAGATAAGTATCATCTTTTTTATATTGATGGCAATGCTCTATCCGACTAACGACATGATCGATTGAAAAACAAGATAGGAAATGATTATGCAGCCAAAAGTTCATACAGTAACAACAAGTGATCAACAAACGCTTTGTGCTAAAACATGGGGTGACGAAAAAAATACTCCCTTGGTTTTAGTACATGGCTATCCAGACAATCAAGAAGTATGGGAATCAATCATTGAGCATTTGATCAATGACTTCTATATTGTTACTTACGATGTACGTGGAGCTGGTTTGTCATCTATACCAAAACGTATACGTGATTACCGTTTAGAGCGTTTATCTCTAGATCTCCAAGAAGTTGTTGATGAGTTATTGCCAAATCGTCAATTCCATATGGCTGCACATGATTGGGGTTCGATTCAGTCTTGGGAGTCGGTCACTGAGCCTAAGTTCAAAGGTCGTTTATTATCATACACCACCATTTCTGGACCATGTCTTGATCATGCCGCTTTATTTTTACGTGATAAATTTAAATCTTCACCAGCTCAAATCTTAAAAATATTAACCAAATCTTGGTATATCGGGGCATTTCATCTTCCGTTATTAGCACCAACTGTATGGTCTCTATTTAGTCCTGAAAAATGGGGTAAAGTTCTTACTCAGTTGGAAAGGAAAAGTAATTTACCTTTAAATAATAATATTAATGCTGATGGTAAATATGGTATTAATTTATATCGTGCCAATTTTATTCCTCGCTTAACTGGCCCACGTCAACGTTATGCGCAGTGTCCAGTAAAAGCTGTTATTTTAAAATATGATACTTTTGTAAGCCCAGAATACATCACTGAGGCCATGCCAAAGTGGGTTGAAAAATTTGAATATGTAGAGCTTAATGCAAATCACTGGGCCATTCTGAGTGAGCCAGAGAAAATAGCAACTCATATTCGTGAGTTTATTAAAGCTCAAGCGTAACAGTGAAATAACTGCATAAAACTGTTAATTCGGCGATATTTTCGGCTTCATAGATATGAATCTGCTAGAATATCGCCTTTTGTTTTGCTCTGAACTTATTCATGAATGCTGTCGTTATTGCGATTGCAGTGATGTTCTTATTATCACTGGCGCGCGTTTCTGTCGTACTGACTTTAGTGGTTTCTGCCATTGTGGGCGGCCTCGTAGCAGGTTTAAGCCTTTCCCAAACCGTTGAAGCTTTTAACGCTGGTCTTGGCGATGGTGCTGAAGTTGCACTTGCCTATGCAGTGTTAGGGGCATTTGCTCTGGCTCTATCAAAATCTGGTTTACCTGATTTACTTGCCCATAAGCTGATTGGTTTATTGGGAATGGAAGCTGGGAAAAGCCGTCAGACTAAAGTGAAGTATCTCCTCTTAGGTATTTTATTAATTTCTGCTATTTTCTCTCAAAACCTTATTCCAGTTCATATTGCCTTTATTCCTGTACTGGTTCCGCCACTACTACGGGTAATGAATCATTTAAAATTAGACCGCCGCGCCGCAGCCTGTGTACTTACGCTAGGTTTGGTTGGTACTTATATTTTTCTTCCGGTTGGATTTGGTGCAATTTTCCTTGAACAGATTCTGATGGGAAATATCAACAAAATTGGGGCAGCGTACGGCTTACATGTTGATCGAGCAATGATGCCAATTGGCATGGCTATTCCTGTTTTAGGTATGGTGTTAGGCACCTTGGTTGCTGTATTTATTAGCTATCGTAAACCAAGAATTTATGCTGATCGTGCGATTACGCCTGTGACTACGATTGATTTAGATAAACCTATTCGTGCAACTACTCAAGTTGAAACAGCCAACTTAAAAGCAGATGCTGAAGAGTTAAAGCATGAAGCAGAGCAAGCACCAGTTATTGCAAAGAAAACGATCTTGATGGCACTGCTCGCAATTGGCTTGACGCTTGCTGCACAGCTGTATTCAGGTTCGATGATTTTGGGTGGTTTAGTCGGTTTTGCTGTTCTATCTACTGCCGGAATTTTTAAATGGCAAGATGCAGATGATGTCTTTGTACAAGGCATGCGAATGATGGCTTTAGTGGGCTTCATCATGATTTCTGCTGCCGGTTTCGCCTCAGTAATGACTCATACTGGTGATATTAATCAGCTAGTAAATGGTGTAGTCGAGATTATTGGAGATAACCGCGCGCTTGCTGCTTTCCTAATGCTTTGTATTGGCTTATTTGTGACAATTGGTATTGGTTCATCTTTCTCAAGTGTTCCTGTATTAGCTGTTATTTATGTGCCTTTATGTGTGCAGTTTGGTTTCTCACCATTAGCAACGATTGCACTTATTGGTACAGCAGCAGCATTAGGTGATGCTGGATCGCCAGCCTCTGACTCAACCTTAGGGCCAACAGCTGGTTTAGGTGTGGATGGGCAACACGATCATATTTGGGATACAGTCGTACCTACCTTTATTCACTTTAATATTCCGCTATTAATTTTTGGCTGGATCGCTGCAATGGTTTTATAAAGTTTTTATAAAATATTAAAGTGTAAACCTTCTTAATAACGATCTTTAGATTTAAATTAAGAAGGTTTTTTATTGTCTAAATAAAACATGTATTCAAAATAAATTATATTAAAACACTCGGAATTTAAAAGTATATTAAAATAGTTGGTAATATAAAATAATCTTGATTAATAAGGTTGGAATAAAAACCTATTAAAATAGTTGGATAATATATAATTTTATTTAAAACAGTAATTTAAAAATAAACTATAAAATAATTTTATAATGAGTATTGCATGGTTTTAAAATAAATGTTTATTATAAATATAAATAAGGTTGGAGATATTAAAGTGTTCAAAAAAGCTTTGGTTATTGCATTAATGGGGATGTCTTCTTTTACTTTTGCTGGTAACTGGCAAGTGAAATTTGGTGGTAGTGTTATTGCTCCATCAGAAGATACAACAACGGCTTTAGGTGTAGTAAAAGCAGATCATGAATATGCATTTACACCATCGGTAGAATACTTTTTTGGTCAATCTCCATTTTCGGCAGAATTATTATTAGCAGCACCAGTTAATCATGATGTATTGCTAGATGGTAAAAATGTAGCGCGTATTAAACAGTTACCACCAACAATTACTGCGAAATATCATTTTAAAAACTCTACACGTTTCACACCGTATATTGGTATTGGTGCTACAGCATTTATTCCTTGGGATGAAGAAGGTGCAGCGGTAAAGGTTAAAGAAGATTTTGGTTTGGCAGGTCAAGTTGGTTTTAATTTCCAACCTGCTGATGCTAAAAACTGGGGTGTATTTGTAGATGTACGTTATGCTGATATTAGTCCGGAAGTAACAATTGATCCATCAATTGCTAACTACAAGTTTGATCTAGATATTAATCCTTTTGTTTATACTTTGGGTTATAGCTATAAATTTTAAGCATAATAATAAATAGAAAAATATAATAATAAACCTAGACTCAGGCACCTCACATATATTTATGTGAGGTTTTTTTATGGATTTTATTTGCACTAAAAAAGCATAAAACAGACAGTTTTATACATATTTTCTGCAAGTTTTTTTCTAAACTAATTTCTATTCATTACAAGCATGGGAATAAAAACATGAATAACAAATTAGCGATTTGTTTAGCACTTTTGAGCGGTATTGCTTTTACTCAAAATTTACAAGCTGCAAGTTTTTCGTGCGATGCTGCAAAAACGAAAACGGAAAAAAGTATTTGTAAAAACCGTTCTTTAAATGATGCAGATGTAAAAATGGCAACGACGTATCAAATCGTTTTACATGCTTTACCTATGGGTGGGCGAGATAACCAGAAAGATACTCAGCAGCAATGGCTGAAAAAAAGAAATGCTTGTGCTGCCAATGTCAGTTGTATTAGCAAAGCTTACCAACAACGTCAAAAGCAGTTAGATACGATATTGCAAGATAGGGTGTTAAGCCACGGCCCATTTTAATTAGAGTAAAAATTTTTAATATTGAGGATTGAAAAATTCTAGAAGTACTCCATTCATAAAGCATTCGAGAACAAACAGCTTCAAAATTTAAGGAGTGATTTATGAGTGAACAAGCATCACAAAATTATAGTTTCCAAGCAGAAGTTGCCCAGCTTTTACATTTAGTGACGCATTCTCTCTATTCTAACCCTGAGATTTTCTTACGTGAACTTATCTCTAATGCATCAGATGCATGTGATAAGTTACGTTTTGAAGGAATTAATCATCCTGAATATTATGAAAATGATCCAGACTTACATGTACGAATCAGTTTAAATAAAGAAGATAAAACGTTAACGATTTCTGATAATGGTATTGGTTTAAGCCAGCAAGAAGCAATTGATAACTTAGGTACAATTGCTAAGTCAGGTACTAAAGATTTCATGTCAAAATTGACTGGCGATCAAAAAGCAGATGCTCAGTTGATTGGTCAATTTGGTGTGGGTTTTTACTCAGGTTTTATTGTTGCAGACAAGATTACGGTTGAATCACGCCGTGCGGGTCTAGAGGCATCTGAAGGGATGCGCTGGATTAGTGGTGGTACAGGCGAGTTTGAAGTTCAGCAAATTGATAAGGCGTCACGTGGTACTGACATTATTCTTCACTTACGTGATGATGCGCTTGATTATTTAGAATCTTATAAAGTTAAGCAGATTGTTAATAAATACTCTGACCACATTAGCTTGCCAATTGAAATGCAAAAAGAAGTTTGGCAAGAAGAAGAGGTTGCTGAAGGTGAAGAGCCTAAAGGCGGCCAAATGGTTAAAACTGACGAGTGGGAAGCGATTAACTCGGCAAGTGCTTTATGGACACGTAATAAAAGTGAGGTGACTGAAGAGCAATATATTGAGTTCTATAAAAACTTAACTCATGACTTTGAAGCACCATTGGCTTGGGCACATAACCGTGTTGAAGGTAGTACGGAATATACCCAATTACTCTATATTCCAAGTAAAGCACCACATGACATTTTTACTCGTGAAGCAAAAGCGGGAATTAAGCTATATGTAAAACGCGTCTTTATTATGGACGATGCAGATAACTTAATTCCAAACTATTTGCGCTTTGTCCAAGGTGTAGTGGATAGTGCTGATTTACCGCTTAATGTTAGCCGTGAGTTGTTGCAAGAAAGCCGTGATGTCAAAACGATTCGTGAAGGTAATGCACGCCGTGTATTAACTGTACTTGATAGTTTGGCTAAATCGGAAGATGAAAAAGACCAAGAAAAATTCAAGACCTTCTACAGTGAGTTTGGTTCAGTACTTAAAGAAGGCTTGGGCGAAGACTTTGGTAACCGTGAACGTATTTTAAAATTATTACGTTATGCGACTTCAACAAATGATGAAGTCACGACTTCTTTTGCTGACTATAAGGCACGTATGAAAGAGGGCCAAAAAGCCATCTATTATGTGACTGCTGACAGTCTAGCAGCAGCGAAAAACTCGCCGCAGCTTGAGTTGTTTAAGAAAAAAGGCATTGAAGTGTTATTAATGGCAGAGCGTGTTGACGAATGGGCAATGAATTTTGTTCAAGAGTTTGACGGTACGCCATTAAAGAATGTGTCTAAAGGCGCGGTTGATTTAGGCGATTTGCAAGATGCTGAAGAGAAGAAAGCACTTGAGCAAGCAGCTGAACAGTTTAAGCCTGTTGTTGAGAAACTAAGTGACTCATTAAAGGCTAAAACTAAAGAAGTACGTGTAACTACACGTCTAGTTGATTCTCCAGCGTGTTTAGTAACAAGTGAAGGGGAGTTGTCTCCGCAACTTATTCGCATGCTAAAACAAGCTGGACAAGCAGTGCCAGAAATCAAACCGATTTTAGAAATTAACCCTGAGCATCCTTTAGTGAAAAAACTTGAAGGTTCAGAGCAGTTTGATGACTTGGCAAATGTGATTTTCGATCAAGCTGTGATTGCTGAAGGTGGTTTGCCAGAAGACCCAGCAGCTTATGTGAAACGTATTAATAGTTTATTACTCAAGTAATTTAGCTTTAAAAAAAGCCTCTGGACTATCAGGGGCTTTTTTTTGTGGATAAAGAAAGAGTTATCCACAATTTGGCAATTTATGATTAAAAATTAGCTTCTAGATTTATTTGAACGCTGAGTTGGTGTTTCGGATCATCATCAATATGGTTAAAAAAATTAAGATCATTTTGCATAAAAATCCAATCTCTCCATATCGGTTGGCGCCATGAAATATAAGGACCCCAGCTATTTAGTCGAATATCATTTTTGGTATATACGCCACCGCTATAAATACCGTAAGTCAGGCTATTATCTTTTACAAACTCAAATTGTTGAAAAGTCCAATTGCCCCAGTTGTAATCTTCATTTTCGCTCTTATTTACATTAAATTTATTAGAAAATAATGTGTTATCTTGCATTTTTTGCGTTAGGTTTAGCGTGGTTTCAGTGTAATTTCGGCTAGTAGATCCGTAGCGAAATATCTGCTCTGTATCAAAGCTAATGTTATGTCTCAAATTCCATTTCTTTTTAGCCAGAAACTGGACATACACATCACTCTCAGAGTTAGAGCCTAAATCAAGGTCATTTTCAAAAGGCATCCAAGTTGAAATGGTGGCCCAGCTTGCACTCAGTGGATTAGTAGCCGAAATCTGTGCCGATGAGGTCTTCTTCTTTTTCTTACCAAAGGCTTTATAAGTTTGTTCAGGCTGAGTCGCACGTTTCCATAACGTATCATTTCCAAATACAGCCATAAGCTCTTGAATTAAACCCGCATCAGATAAAGCATTGTGTGCTTCTACTTCACAAGGTGAGCGTGAAAGTGATTGTCTTTTTACTTTAGCGAAACTCGTAGAAGAATAGGGATAACGCCGTGACCGTTGGTGTTTTAAAGAATTATAAAAAAATTGAGTATGTGGAAGTAAAGCTAATAGACCTAAACTATAAATACAAATGAAGACTGTCGATTTATTTTGAAATGGAGAAGAAAATTGATTCATTTTTAAAGATAAGGAATCAAAAATAAAATTAGAACAATACTTTAAAAGGCTAATCTTAAAATTTTATTTAAAAGTATTTTATTATTCATCACCTTGGATGAGGTCCAAGGTGATGTTTGCTAGCTTAGAAAAGTGCTTCTAAGCGTAAGAAGGTACTAACAAAATGATTACGATCTTCACGGTGGTCATTAAAGTAATTTACATCACCTTGTACAAAGAACCATTCACGTAAAACGGGTTGGCGCCATGAAACAAACGGTCCCCAACTGTTTAAACGTAAGTCATTGTCGTTGTAATAACCGCTAGTATAAATACCATAGTTAAAACGGTTGTTTGCAAAGAAACTGTGTTCGCGGAAAGTTCGGTTTTCCCAAGCTAAATCGTCATCTTGATCATCAGCATAGGTCAGGCTGAACTGATTCGATAAAAACGGTTGATTTGGCCTAGCATGTGTAAGTTCAAGATTGGTACGCAGATAGTTTTCGCTATCTATGCCGTAACGATAAATTTGCTCTGCATAAAACTTAAAATCATTACGAAGTTGCCAGTCTCTTGATGCTTTTAAACGAACATAAATATCGTCTCCAGAACGAATACCTAAGTCAGCATCTGTTTCAAAAGGTAACTTTTTCGAGAAATTTGACCAACGTAAAGCGATTGAGCTGTTGTCATCTCGAGTTCGTTTACCATCTAACTTTTTATTTGGATCTTGATTGGGATTCTGATTGACATTGGCTGGGCTATTATTAAATTCGTCATCTAAAGAGTCATCACCAAATACCACGCTAATGCGTTTCTCTAGAGTAGGTAATTTAATCTTACCGCGAATTCTGGGTTTGATTTCATAGTTATCGTATTCATTCCAATAGTTATCGACCATGACACGAATGGTTGCGGTAGCTGGCTTTTGTGGATCGACTTCACCAAACCAATTATCAATTTTTTCAGAAGTACGATCGGCCCAATTACGAATTTTCTTTTGCTTACGATCAACCCAGGTTTGATCTTCGGTTTGTTCGGTAGGCGGAACAATAGGTTGATTAGACTGCTCTGGAAAAATGGTTGGAGTTGCGTCCACCCAACGCGGAATTTGATCTAACAGATTTTCATCTGAGTTAACTTCGGTTTGTACTCCAGATGATGTACTTCCTACTTGTTGGTTTGTAGAAGAAGAGGCAGTCTCTGCATGAGCGATGCATACTGAACCAAATCCAATAGTTAAAAGTGCAAAAAGCTGCCGGTATGGCATTACATAAAATGTTTTCATATCTATCTTTATGTTTTGTTGTTGTTTCCACTTTTGTTGATTTTTCTAATAAAATCAAGAGAGAGACACAAAAGTTAAGTAAATTTAACTTTTTTTACATATTTGAAATAAATGAAAAAGTTTAAGCTAGTAGCGGTTATTTTTAGCCAAAAAAAATCCCCCAGTGAAGGGGGATGATAGATCAAGGAAATTTTAAATTCCGATCATTAAACACATAAAAAACAGAACATTACAGCGCGAATATTCTAAGCGGCAATAATAAACTGATTTTTAGCAATTAGATAGTTCTTTTTTTAGAACGCTCTATTGCTAAAATGGTGATAAAACATACGATTTGATCACATTTTAATTGTGTTGATCTATTTCTGTGGAATATCACATGATTCATCAGTACAAACAGCCGCATCATCTTGCTCGACTTCTTCAGTATCTGCTTTGATTTGTGCTTTTTCCAAAACTTGTAAAAAGACTTCACGAGGCTGAGCGCCAGCAAGTGCAATTCTTTGATCAAAGACAAAAAATGGTACGCCAGTTACATTAAGCTGCTCGTGCGCAATTTTCTCGTCATGACGAACGAAGTCAGCCAATTCATTTGTATCGAGTACATATTCAACTTCGGCATTATCAAGGCCAATACGAGACGCAATTTCTTCTACAACTTCACGTTCACCAATTGCGAGACCTTCGGTCATATAAGCATGGAAAAAAGCTTCTTTAGCTTCATTACCTAAACCTTTGCTTTGCGCAAGGTGAATAATACGGTGTGCATTGAAACTATTGCCTGAGTTCGCTTTTTGCCATTGAAAATCAATACCTTCAGAAGCAGCCATGGCCGCAATATTGCGCTCCATTTCTTCCATCTCTTCATAGGTACGGCCATATTTTTTAGCTAAGCGCTCAGTATTCGAAGTGTCATGTTTAGCTGGCGCATCAGGATCTAATTCAAAACTATGCCAGTGAATTTCAAGATCAATACCTGCTTCAGCAGCTACACGTTCAAGGCGTTTTTTGCCGATATAACAAAAAGGGCAAACTACATCAGACCAGACATCTACACGCATGGGAGAATCTCATAAATTTTAATTACCCATCATAATAGGGATGATGGATAAGGATTTAAAGCTTTGAGTAGCGAATACAGTGTTGCGTATTGTGAAATAAATGGAATATAAAGAAGAATAAGCTCTATTTTATAACTATAAAGAGCAAAACTATAAGAAGGGAAATAGGAGGTGTGTATGCGCCGAGTTTTGATTGCGATTGCAAGTCTGATTGTTATCACAAGCATTATTTTTTTCACCTATCAGCATATCAAACAGCAGCAAGCCAAAGACAGTAGTCAAATGTTTGATGTCGTCATGACTGAAAAAATGAATCAGCTTTATGACCAAGCACAAGACTGGTCTAAACCCGTCCAGCTTGATATTCACGATAAGCGTTTGGCAGGACACTATAAGCAAATTTCAGAATTCCTTTTAAGTTATTGGATTCAAAATATTAATGCACGTAATGCATACTTAAGAGAACTCAAAGCAGCCAAATGGGATACTTTTTTAAATGTGGACCGTTTAGATATTGATAAAAAACAAAAATTTGCAGAAACCGAAAAGATGCTAGCTGATGTCCGTAAAGCGTCAGATCAGTACCAGACTGAATATGAAAAGATTCATAAAACTTTCTTAGCAAAGGTTCAAGAGTTATCTGTTGATGCAGAGATGAGGCAACTTCTTGAAATGAAATTGGGAACTCAGCAAAAAGCAGATCAAGATCATGCAATTTTTATGATTGAGCTACAAATTTTAGATAAAGCAGAAGAAATGTTTAAGCTTCTAAAAAATTATGAATGGCAAAAGAAAGATCAGATGATTCTTTTTCATGAAAATGCTCAGGTCAAAAAATTTAACGGGCTTTATCAAGATGTTCTAAAGCTAAATGCAAAAATTGAAAAAATTAAGAAAAAGAATGTAGCTGCACTCGAAGGAGATTTAAAAGAATAAGCGGAGCATGAGCATTAAATATTATGATTTGGTGCTCTCGACTTTTCCTTTAGTTAAAAAAGATTGTAATAAACTTTGAGAAGTTTGTAGTTTGTTTAACTGCTCAGACACATGCATGAGTTCAGTTTGCAGTTTTTCTTGAACCACTGAGCATAGTGTAAATACTCGTTCATCTAAATCAAAACAAGGCAGCAAAACCTGAATATCTTTTAGGTGCATGCCAGCATCATTTAATATTTTAATTTTCTTAATATTTTCAATATCTTTTTGCGTATAACTTCGATAGTTATTACTCGCTCGAAGAGGCTGTATAAGCCCTAAGCTCTCGTAATAACGCAGCATACGAGGGCTTACTTTTGTGAGCTCGGCAACTTTAGCTAAGTTCATAAAATGGGGTTGACCTTAACAGTGGTGTCATAGTTTAGCATGTTTTTATCTTTCAAAATGGTACTTGTTCGATGATCAGAAAACTCATTTTATTGGTGTTATTCGGATTAATGTCATTTGTTGCAAATGCCAAAACACTTGAACTTCAGGAGAAGAACATGCGTCAAATATTTGTGCTTCATGGTTACTCTGCTTCTATCGATGATCATTGGTTTCTAGATTTAAAACATCAAATAGAAGATGAGCATACGACTGTTACCTTAATTCCATTTCCAGATTCTGAGCATCCTGATGTAGATGCATGGCAAAAGGTTTTAGACCAACAGATCCCTAAGGTGGATGAGAATACCTATTTTGTTGCGCACAGTTTAGGAGTGATTACGTTACTGCACTTTTTGCAAAGACATGATTATCAACATATTGGAGGAATGATTTTAGTATCCGGATTCTCTGGTTTAATTTCAGATTCTTCTGTTCTTAATAGTTATATAACCAAGAGTAAAGTCGACACGGATTACTTTAAGGACATAAAGAAAAAGCTAGTGTATTTATCGGATAATGATGATTTGGTTCCCCCAAAACTGACGATTGAATTGGCGAAAGAAATTGATGCGCCGTACATTACTGTTCCTAATGGCGGGCATTTTTTAGGTAGAGAAGGTTATACGAAATTTCCACAATTAGTTGATTCTTTAAAACAGATTTTAAATGATTAATAAAAATCCCCGTAGTAAGCGGGGATTTTTTATCTTTACTGAAAGTTTGTAATTTTTATTCGTAGTCTATTAGGGCTGGTAAATGATACCCATGACTTTCGCAGGTAAAGCGATAATATCGAAAGTTAAGGTAAACGGAAGCAGTGGTAAACTTGCTAGCTTCTCTTTAGTTGATAAGGGCACTTTCCCACTTTTATCGTGAAGATATTGGATTTTAACGTGATACGGCTTAGATAAAGGGGTTATTGTTTTAAGATTTTTTACAGGAGGATAAACAGTTCCTTTAATATTTAAATCAAATTTATGTGCTTCTAATGTCTTTGCACAGCCACATGGAACTACACCATATTGTTTAAATAAAACTGATTCTTTCTCGTTCAATTTTCCATTAGGTGGGGTGTAAGAAAATCTAATATGTCCGTAAAAATGATTACTATCCGGAACTGGAGCATTAAAATCTAGCTCATTACTTATTTGGATATATTGTGGATTTAATTGATTAATTAATTGAATGAAATCGTTACCGCCTTTACTAATGACATAACTATATTTTTTCCCGGCGATGACAACACTGTCCTCTGATTCATTAGGGAGAGATACTGATGGTTTACCAAATGCAATTACATCATCTTCAATTAAAGTGATCCATTCATGGTCTGAGTCATATTTTGTAAATAGCTCTCGCGTGTTCTCACCAATAATTCGGTTACTCGCACAACCAGTGAGAAAGGAACTGACGAGTAGGCAGCTCATAAGAATATTCTGATTTAATACTTTAAAGTTCATTATTTCTGTTGAATTCAATGGATTTATAAAAGTCTGACTATAAACAAAAGATCTCAATGTTTAAATCTAGTAGTATGATCTGACTTAGTTATACTCAGACTAATTTCTAAAATATTTTAGAAAGTCCCTTACTATTACATTAAAAAATTTAATTATATTTACCGTTTATCTGAGCCTTACTGAATCAAATTCGACTTTGTTGTAGCCTATTTATAGATACTTTTAATTTAATCATCATCTTTTAATTGAAATAGGGTGACTGATTTTTGGAGCAAGTTATGAACTTTCTAAAACAATCAGCCTTAATTGCTGCATTTGCTTTTATGGGGTTACCGACTGTTCAAGCAGAAGAAGTGGCTACTTTACCAACAATTCGCGTTATGGCTGAATCTGAGTTACGTGAAGAGGTGGGTTTTGTACCTTTCCAAGAAGATAAAAAAGTGCGCCAGGCACTGCAACATCATGAGTATAAAACACATTACGATATACAAAATGCTTTAGTCCCTGAAGGCATGACTACGGTAGATTATCAGCCAGTTATGGCACAGCCTGATTTGTCTCAACTTTCTCCATTCTTACAACAATACATTTTAGCGGTAGCGGGTGGAATACAGTCTTCTGATCCAACCAATGGTATCTTTGAAATGTTAAGACCTTTGAACATTAATCGAAGTAATGTCGATGCTTATCGTGAGGGTACGATGAAAGTAAACCTTAATGACATTATAGATTTACAGAAGAAAATCGAAAATGGATTAGCTGGTCGATAAAAAAATCCCCGCATTGAGCGGGGATTTTTTTATCTTGGTGTTAATTAAACACGTTCAATCACTGTTGCAATACCTTGACCAAGGCCGATACACATGGTCGCAAGACCAATTTGAGTATCTTGTTGCTCCATTACGTTCAACAACGTAGTGGTGATACGCGCACCAGAACAACCTAGTGGGTGACCCAAAGCAATTGCACCACCATTTAAGTTAATGATGTCTTGTTTGTCATAAATACCTAAGCCTTTCATTACTGATAAGCCTTGAGCAGCAAATGCTTCGTTTAACTCGATAGTTTGAATATCAGCCATCGTTAAACCAGCACGTTTAAGTGCTTTTTGAGTTGCTGGAACTGGACCGTAACCCATGATTGCTGCGTCACAGCCTGCAACCGCCATAGAGCGAATTACAGCGCGTGGTTTTAAACCTAATGCTTGTGCACGTTCAGCAGACATAAGTAACATTGCAGAAGCACCGTCAGATAAAGCTGAAGATGTAGCCGCAGTTACAGTACCGCCTTTCGGGTCAAATACAGGACGTAATGCTTTGAACGCTTCAAGGTTTGCATCTGGACGAATTACTTCATCGATGTCGCAAAGGATTTTAAAGCCATTTGCATCGTGGCCTTCAACACCAACGATTTCGTTTTTGAAACGACCTTCTTGAGTTGCAGCCCAAGCACGGCGGTGAGATTCAACACCAAAAGCGTCTTGCTCTTCACGGCTAATGCCATTCATGCGACCTAACATTTCAGCAGTTAAGCCCATCATGTTAGATGCTTTTGCATAGTGTTTAGATGCTTCTGGGTTTAAGTCGATGCCGTGCATCATACCTACGTGGCCCATGTGCTCTACACCACCAATAATGAAAATATCACCTTGGTTTGTTGCAATCTGTGCAGCAGCAGTATGAAGTGCTTGCATAGAAGAACCACAAAGACGGTTTACTGTTTGACCAGCAACAGTTTTTGGTAAGTCAGCCAATAGGCCGATGTTACGACCAATATTCATACCTTGTTCTAGAGTCTGGTTTACACAACCCCAGATCAGGTCTTCAACTTCGTTTACATCAAACTGGTTACGAGCAACGAGTGCACGAACCAATTCAGCAGATAAGCTGTCAGCACGTACATTACGGAACATACCGTTTTTGGTTTTACCCATTGCAGAACGTACGCCATCAACGATGACAACGTCACGTGGATTTAAAGTAGCCATTCACGTTGCTCCTTAACCGTAGAATTTTTTGTTGTTAGCAGCCATGTCACGCAACATTTGTGGCGCTTCATAAGCCTTACCTAAGTGTGCATATTTGTCGCAAAGTGCAACGTATTCAGCAACACCTGTTTGGTCGATATAACGACATGGACCACCACGGAATGGAGGGAAACCTACACCCATAATCATTGCCATGTCTGCTTCAGCAGCAGTTGCAACAATGTTGTCTTCTAAGCAACGAACTGTTTCGTTACAGAAAGCAAGCATCATGCGGTCAATGATTTCTTGGTTATCAAACTCGCGTTTTTCACCAGTGACGAAAGGAGCAATGATTTCATATGCTGTTGGATCAACAGTTTTTGCTTTTTTGCCTTTCTTATCGAGTTCGTATTTGTAGAAACCAACGTCATTTTTTTGGCCAAGACGTTTAGCTTCGTACATTGCTTGGATTGAACCTTTGTAGTCTGGCTTCATACGGTCTGGGAAACCTTCAGCCATGACTTCTGCACCATGTACACCTGTGTCGATACCTACAACGTCGATAAGGTAAGCAGGACCCATTGGCCAGCCAAATTTCGACATTACATTGTCAACTTGCTGGAAGTCTGCGCCGTCTTTTACAAGAAGGTCAAATGCACCAAAGTAAGGGAACAATACACGGTTAACCAAGAACCCTGGGCAGTCGTTTACAACGATTGGTGTTTTACCCATTTTTTGAGCAAGAACAACAGTAGTCGCAATCGCTTCTTCAGAAGTCTTTTCACCACGAATTACTTCTACAAGCGGCATCATGTGAACTGGGTTGAAGAAGTGCATACCAACGAAGTTTTCAGGACGTTGTAATGCTTTTGCTAAACGCGTGATTGAAATCGTAGAAGTATTAGAAGCAATAATCGTATTTTCACGAACATTCTTTTCAGTGTCTGCAAGAACGATTTCTTTTACTTTTGGATTTTCTGTAACTGCTTCGATCACGATATCAACTTCTTTAAACTCATCGTAGCTTAAAGTAGGACGGATACGTGCAAGTGTTTCACCCATTTGCGCAGGTTTCATTTTCTTACGTTCAACTTGTTTAGTTAACAAGCTGTTCGCTTCTTTCATACCTAAAGCAAGTTGTGGATTACCAATATCTTTCATGATAATTGGTGTACCTTTGCTTGCCGCTTGGTAAGCAATACCACCACCCATGATACCAGCGCCAAGTACAGCCGCTTGGTTTACAGGGTGTGCACCTTTTTCATATTTTTTAGCAGTTTTCTTAACAACTTGGTCATTGAGGAATAAACCAATCAATGCACCAGCTTGTGGCGTAATCGCAGCTTTTGCAAAACCTTCCGCTTCAGCTTTTAATGCTTCGTCACGCGCAAGGCTTGCACCCGCTTGTAATGAATCAAGTAATAATTTTGGAGCAGGGTATTGAGCAGGGTTTGCTTTAGCAAGCACTGCACCTTTTGCAGTATTGAACGCCATCATTTGTTCAAGCGGATTCAATTTTACAGCTTCAAGCTTTTCTTGACGTTTTGCTTTCCAGTTTAAACGACCAGAAATTGCTTGCTTAACCAAGTCAGTTGCAGCTTCAAGTAATTTATCAGCAGCTACAACCGCATCTACAGCACCATCTTTTAGAGCAGCAGCCGGTTTTTTAGGAGCAGCCATCGCCATCCATTCAACCGCGTTGTCGATACCGATCAGACGGCTTAAACGTACGCTACCGCCAAAACCTGGGTAAATACCAAGTTTAATTTCCGGTAAGCCCACTTGTGCAGCTTCTGACATCACACGATAGTCACAAACTAAACACATTTCAAAACCGCCGCCTAACGCCATACCGTTAATAGCAACAACTTTTGGAATCTCTAAATCTTCAAAGCTATTGAAGATTTCGTGAACAGGCATAAGCCAATCAACAATCGCTTTTTCGCCTTGTGCGAAGTTTTCACCAAATTCGGTAATGTCTGCCCCAACAATAAATGTCGATTTGCCCGAGGTAACAACTAAGCCTTTAATATCATTATTTGCTTTTACCGCAGCAATAGCAGCTTGGAAATCTTCAATTGTTGCACGGTTAAATTTATTGACCGACTCACCTTGTAAGTCAAAGCGGAATTCTGCAATTCCGTCCGAAAGCATTTGGACGGTAATGGCATTGCCAGCGTGGATCATGCCTGATCTCCTTAGTTTTGGAGGACTTCTAAGTTGATGTTATGAAGCGTGTGCACATCTTAGGTACACATTTATGCTTCGCTAATCTTACGATAACTATATCTAAAAAAAACCTGACAAGTTGTATCAAGCCGTGACGCAAGGGTCATCTTATTTATTATTCAATTCATCTATATGAAATGCATAAAAGAAATCATAAAGATAGCTAATAACGAAAGACATTTGTTTTAACTTAATTTTTTCTTTATAAAGCATTGGAATTGTCAAATTTTTATATAAAAAACGAATAAGTTTTAAAAGTTAATTTGTTGTCAAAAATGTCAATTGTTAATGGGATCATCTGTAAATAACAGTAGCAATAGTAATAAATTTTAACTTTCTTAAATTTATGGAAAAATACACTATATTTAAAATTTTTATTACAACAGCGCTGTCTATTATTTGGTTTAATTTTTTTACATTCGCTTTTTCTAAGTCAATTTTGTTAAAATTTGCGCCAATTAAATAAACTTCCGGTTTCTCTCTCCTTAAATATAAGGTGAAGTTGCCCCTAATCTTTTGAAAGAGTAGCAATATGATTAAGTGGATCATATTAGCGATTTTTGTGATATCAGCATTGTATATCCAACATCGCGGCAAAGTGCGTCACTCGTTTTATCGTCAATTTTTTGACCATTCAACCTTGCTCGCACCGATTAACTTTTTAATGTACATCTTTTCAAAGGTGCCGAATCAACCTTATATCGATACACAGCATTTTAAAGATTTAAAAGTGCTGGATGAAAATTGGGAAATGATTCGAGATGAAGCGAAAGCTTTATATGACCAGGGTGGGATTAAAGCTTCAAGTACCTATAACGATTTAGGTTTTAACTCATTCTTTAAAACAGGTTGGAAGCGTTTTTACCTCAAATGGTATGAATCGAGTCATCCATCTGCTGCTGAGCTTTGCCCAAAAACTACAGCACTTCTTAAAACATTGCCGACAATTAAAGCAGCAATGTTTACCGAGCTTGCACCTGACAGCCGTTTGGTAAGACACCGTGATCCATATGCAGGTTCTTTGCGTTATCACTTAGGTCTAATTACACCAAATGATGACCGTTGTTTTATTGATGTCGATGGCGAAAGATATTCTTGGCGTGATGGTCAAAGTGTCGTGTTTGATGAAACTTATATTCACTATGCTGAAAATAAGACTGATCAAAACCGTATTATTTTCTTTGCAGATGTTGAACGTCCAATGAAAGTAAAATGGATGGAGCGTTTCAACCATTGGTTTGGTTGTAATGTGATGACTGCGGCAAGTTCACCGAATGAAACAGGTGACCAAACAGGTGGCCTAAATAAAGCTTTTGGTTATGTCTATCAAATTCGTATTAAAGCTAAGGCTTTAAAAGCTAAGAACCGTAAGTTGTATTACTTCTTAAAATGGTTCTTGATGCTTGGGATTTTTTTCCTGATTTTTGTTCGACCATATGTATTTTAATTAAAGCGCCCGAAAGGGCGTTTTTTATTTTGATTATTTAAATAATTTGCATTTATTTTATGCATTTAAAAAAAGATTATTGGCATGAATAGTACTTTATTTAAAATTTTAGGTGAATTTTATATTAATTATTGGGATGATAATACAACTGGTAAATATATACCTTTCTTGTACTTAATAAATTTAAAAATTTGCGTGGAATATAAATGAATACGGTGATGAAACAAGCTTTAGTAATAACTACATTCAGTGCAGCAGTAATATTGACTGGATGTGGTAAATCTAAGCCAGAGCCAAAATCAAAAACAGAAAAAGTTGAGGTAGTTTCGGATTGGAGTTGTACACACCCTGAGAATTTAAATCAGATTCAAACTTCTTTGAAAAAAGAATATTTGAAGCAAACTGAGCGTAGCTTAAGACAAAGTCAATATCAGGTTGATGCAGATATTCTTAATAAAATTAATCAAGGTTTGAAGTTTGAAATTAAAAATATCCGCACTTTACCATTAGAAGACGAAAGCCAAAAAAATACACAATTAAGTTGTGAAAGCCAATTGGTCATTTCACTGCCGAAAGGTTTACAAAAACGTGCGGAAAAAGCATATATTGAAGAGCTGCGTCATTCTGATAAAGAATCGGATACGCTCAATGACTATTTTTCGGATAATGAATCATCTTTGACTCTTGAAAATGACCAATTGAAAGGTGACTTTTTCTATAACATCACAAAAACAGATAAAGAGGGTTTGGTGTTTGACTTGCCAACTCAAAATAGTGTGATTGAAGGATTGGTTTTTGTTGCCACTAAAGCTGTGCAATATGCAGCCTATGTTAAAGAAAATGAGTTGATAGAAGAAAATATTGAAGAAAATCAGCAAATATCTGAACAAAATAATGAAGAGCAGACTGCTTTGGCTCAGGAAGCCATGGATGTTCGTAAAAAAGAATTGGATAGTGACAAAGCGAAGCAAGTGGAACGCTTAAATCAGACTTGGGACAAATTGAGTGCTGAGAAAAAAAACCAATTTAAACAAGACCAATCGGATTGGTTTAAAAAACGTGATGTTGAATGTAAGATTCTGGCACAAAAGACTGTAGATGAAATTCCTGAAAAAGACTTAGAAACTTACCAAAAGCAATCCGATTATTGGACTGCTGACATGCGTAAGCAAAACCAAGAGATGCAATATACGCAGTGCTTTACTCAAAAAACGATAGAGCGAACGGTTTATTTAAATAATTTAAATTAATCCTAAAACTCTTTATAAATGCTTGGTCAGTCGTATTGAAAGGAATGCGATTAACCAATTACGGGCACATACTCTACTTTTGCAGGTAGGGGGTTAGGCTTAGTAATTGAATTTCATTTGTAATGTATATTTAAATAAATATTAAAGCGCCCGAAAGGGCGTTTTTTTATGACATAGAGTATCTAATAACTTTTGTGACCTATTTCACAGTGCTGGTAATTTGTTACAACTATTAAGAGCCAATAGGCAATTTTGATTCTACAATGGCGCGGTTTTTTCGAAGACTGGTCAGCGGAAGTAGGTTTTAAAATGGCTCATGCTCATCACGCAGCTCATGCACATGTTCATCATATCGAAGAGAGAAAAGAAGACAGTTCTCAAGGCGATTTAAAAACAAAAGTGATGTTAACACAAGCAGCTTCGAAGACTGAAAAATCTAATCGATCTAAAACTCAAAATCATAAAACTGAAGATCAAAATATTAATCTACATAAGTTCTCCAGTAAGCTCGAAAGTATCTCTGCCAACCACAGTAAAGAGAAATGCGCCAAAAATATTCGCATTGCTCTACAAGCGGCTGGAGCAGATGTATCAAAGCATCCTGTAGCTGCTTCTGATTGGGGGCAAACGCTAGAAAAGAATGGTTATAAGAAAATTAAACCTGCTTTTAACCGTCCACAAGAAGGTGACATTTACATTATTGAGCGAACAAGTGGTCACACCTATGGTCATATTGCAGGCTATACGGGCAATGGTTGGTTCTCGGATTTTCGTCAAAAAACCTATGCGGTGTATAAAGAAAAAGACGTTAAATATAGTTACTATCGT
Organism: Acinetobacter sp. S-1; assembly: GCF_059579785.1. Taxonomy (NCBI): domain Bacteria; kingdom Pseudomonadati; phylum Pseudomonadota; class Gammaproteobacteria; order Moraxellales; family Moraxellaceae; genus Acinetobacter; species Acinetobacter sp. S-1. The sequence goes on along the minus strand of NZ_CM184207.1, from coordinate 3,475,499 downwards.
CTAGACTCTTAAGCAAGTACGACACAATCTGTCGGACCATATTTAAATCGCTTTCCAAATTTATGTTCTAGCACAGTAAAGCACTTGAAAAGTAAGGATGAAAACATCACATTAGGTATTCAGTATTAAGCCATGCATGCCAATAGTGAATCAAAACGCTCGTCCTCATATTGAAAAAATTTTAGCCAACATGACCCAGCTTCCAGGTGTTTATAAAATGCTAGGGAAGGAGGGTGAATTGTTATATGTCGGCAAAGCAAAAAATCTAAAAAATCGGGTGTCGAGTTATTTTGTTAAAACGATTGAGCATCCTAAAACACAAGCTTTAGTTGCACGAATTTATGATATTGAAACTTTGGTTACTCGTTCAGAAACTGAAGCTTTACTCTTAGAACAAAATTTAATTAAACAACATCGTCCGCCTTATAACATTATGCTGCGGGACGATAAGTCTTATGTCTATATTTTTGTTTCGGCTGATAAACCTTATCCTCGGCTTGCCAGTGGGCGTGGTAAAGGTAAGCACCAAATTGGTAAGTTTTTTGGCCCGTACCCAAGTGCCTATAGTGCACGCGATACGTTACTGGTTTTGCAAAAACTTTTTAATGTGCGTCAGTGCGAAAATAGTTATTTTTCACAGCGCAAGCGTCCATGTTTGCAATACCAGATCAAGCGGTGTTCAGCTCCGTGCGTAGGTCTGATTTCGCCCGAAGATTATAAAGAAGACATTAATAATAGTATTCGCTTTTTGCAAGGTGATACCAAAGAGCTTAATCAAGAACTCATTGCCAAAATGGAACAAGCAGCGGCTGAGCTTGAATTTGAAAAAGCTGTTTTTTACCGTGATCGTTTATCTTTATTGCGTGAAGTACAAGCCCAACAAGCCGTATTTAAAGTCAAAGGCGAAGCGGATATTCTGGCAATTGCATATCAGGCAGGTGTGACATGCGTGCAAATTATGTATGTACGCAATGGGCGAATGCTGGGTGGAAAAAGTTATTTCCCAGACATGCTCGGTGATGATCTTGGGCAAATGCTGAGTGACTTTATGGCGAACTTTTACTTTCAAGTTGCAGATGAAGTTCCCAATGAGCTTATCGTAAATATTGCTTTGCCTGATTGTAAAGAACTAGAGGAAGCGTTGGCACAGCAGTTTGGCAAAAAGGTTCAGATTAAGAGTAATGTTCGAGAAACTCGTGCCGAGTGGCTGGAACTAGCCGAAATGAACGTTCAACATGCCATTAAGGGGCAGTTGAGTAATCATTTAGAACTTAATGAACGTTTCCATCAGTTAGAGCAAGTGGTGGGAAGACCCGTTGATCGTATTGAGTGTTTTGATATTAGTCATACCATGGGTGAAGCTCCAATTGCTTCATGTGTCGTGTTTGATCAAGGGGGCGCTCGTAAGCGTGACTACCGCCAATTTGCCATTCAAGACATCACAGCAGGCGATGACTATGCAGCTATGCGTCAAGCCTTAACACGACGTTATAAAAAGGCCATATTGCCTGATTTACTGTTGATTGATGGTGGTAAAGGCCAGCTCCATATGGCAATGGAAGTCATGCAAGAGCTTGGGTTAGACGCTTTTATGGTGGGTGTATCTAAAGGTGAAGGGCGTAAACCCGGACTTGAAACCCTGCATTTTACCGACGGCACAAAAATCCAGTTACCAGAAGACCATAAGGCATTGCATTTAATTCAGCAGGTGCGTGATGAGGCCCATCGTTTTGCGATTACTAAACATCGTGCTAAACGCGACAAACGCCGCAGTACCTCAGTTTTAGAGGCAATTCCTGGGTTGGGGCCAAAGCGCCGTCGAGATTTATTAACTCATTTTGGTGGAATCCAAGGCGTTTTAAAAGCATCTGAAAAAGAGCTTACTCTTGTGCCCGGTTTTGGTGAAATGATGGCAAGAACGATTTATAAAATTCTGCATGAATAAAGATAAGTTTCTATGCTGAATGACCAAATAGTTGGTATATAAGTACAAGAATGATCATTCACATTCCCTTTAAAATGATGAAAGATGTTTCATCAAGAGTCAGAGTGCTTTAGGGAAGTGAATGTCATTACTGCAATTATTTGAAGAAATAAAACAAAAGGAATGGATTGAAATACCTGAAGGGTGGCTACAAGGGCGAACTGTTTTTGGTGGTCTTGTTGCTGGACTACTCATGCAAAAAGCCTGCTGCAATATTCAAGATCCAAATAAAAGATTATTAAGTTGTAGTATTACTTTTGTGGGGCCTGTACAGCAGGGACCTGCTCAATTGACTATTGAAATTTTAAGAGAAGGAAAGTCGGTCACTACACTTGAAACCCGTTTATGGCAAGATGGTGCGGTACAAACGATTTTGGTGGCAAGCTTTGGTGTGCCGCGTGCGTCGAATATTGAAGTGCGACATGAGCCTATCGTTCCAGTTTATAGGCAACCTGAAGAGTTACAACCTATTCCTTTTGCTAGACAAATGCCAGAATGCTATCAACATTTTGATGTATGTTGGGCAGAAGGTCATTATCCTGTTACAGGAAGTCAGTATGCTGACTTTGGAGGATGGTCAAGGTTTAATCCTAATAAGCATGAAAATCGTCAAATGACTTTGCCAGATTTAATTGTTTTGATGGATATTTGGCCACCTGGTGTATTGCCGATGTTTAAGCAAGTTGCTCCTGCAAGTTCTTTAACTTGGCACATTACCTATGTCCATCCGTTCCAACATCAATTGTGTGACTGGTTTAAATATAAAGTGGTAACTGAATATGCAGGTGAAGGTTATTCCACAGAATATGCCCATCTTTGGGACCAAAATGATCATTTAATTGCAATTTTACGGCAAACTGTTACGGTATTTACCTAAGCAGTCCACTTCCTCGATTCATATATTTCGTATAAAGTGGCTGTTACAGATAGATACAATATTGAAGAAAGTATTTTTGTCTGTTACAAGATGCATGAAGACTTAATTGGCGGTGTTTATGACCACAGGGCGAATCCTGAATATCCCAAATATCCTAACATTAGCGCGTATCGCGCTTATTCCTGTATTTTTGGTGATCGCGTATTGGCCCCCTGCAATGGGTATTGGTGAGCATGAAGGTAGTATGAGTCGTCATATTATCTTGACGGCTATTTTTGTGTTTGCTGCTATTACCGACTGGTTTGATGGCTATTTGGCACGAACTTTAAACCAAACTTCAGCATTTGGCCGTTTTTTAGATCCAGTTGCAGATAAACTCATGGTGGCGGCTGCACTTATTGTTTTAGTGCAGTGGAATCCAACGATCTCAATGGCTTTTGCAGCAATTGTGATTATTTCACGCGAAATTACAGTTTCTGCTTTACGTGAATGGATGGCAGAACTTGGCGCACGAACCAGTGTGGCAGTATCGACGGTAGGTAAATATAAAACAGCCTTTCAGATGATTGCCATTAGTGTGTTCTTACTTAATTGGCAGCCTTTAGAAATGCTTGCCTATGCTTTGTTGTATACAGCGGTCATTTTAACTTTATGGTCAATGTTTATTTACCTCAAAGCAGCTTGGCCTTATTTAAAGCAGCCTTAAGTGCATATTGAAAGATTAAGCCTTTCTACAATGAAAGGCTTTTTTATTTTTGAAGAGTGCAAGAATCGGGTCGTCATAGGGCTTTGGCTACTTTAATGTAAGATATAAGTGCTAAGGAGGTGACACATGCAAATGCTTTCTTCTCGGCAATTTGCTGTAATTGCCACTGTGATTGAATATTTATATGAACATCTAGACCAGCAACCCAGTCTGGACGATGTTGCGAGTCATATGAATTTAAGCCCAAGCTATATTCAACGCCAGTTTCAGGAATGGGTAGGGATTAGCCCGAAAAAATTTGTGCAATATATGAGTTTGCAACAGGCTAAATATTATCTGTTGCAACAACGGAGTTTATTGGAAACCGCTTTAAATACGGGTTTATCTGGCACAGGACGTTTACACGATCTGTTTATTCAGCTCGAAGGAATGACGCCTGGGGAATATAAACAAAAAGGCGAAGGCGTTATTCTTAATTATTCGGTTGAGACAAGTCCCTTCGGTGAGTTGTTGGTGGTCAGTAGTAAAAAAGGCATATGTTCTATTCGATTTATCGAAACTCATGACAATATTGAACAACTCATTAAGCAGTACTTTCCGAAAGCTCAATTGAAAAATCAGTCACCGATTTGGCATCAACAAATTGCAAAGTGGTTTGAACAGGATTTTTCAGAACACTTACAGCAGAAACTTCCTCTTAATTTGGCTGGAACCCCATTTCAGCTACAAGTATGGGAAGCCTTGCTCACCATTCCAGAAGGCCAATTGCGTACTTATCAAGACATTGCAGAGCAAATTGGGAAGCCTAAAGCAGTCAGAGCCGTTGCTACTGCAATTGGACAAAATCCGATTGCATATCTGATTCCTTGCCATCGAGTGATCCGTGCCACAGGGATGGTCGGAGAATATCATTGGCAAAAGGGGCGTAAATTGGCATTGTTAGCTTGGGAGATGTCAAAGCAACATGGAGAAACTGTATGACCTTGGATTTATTTTCTCCAGAGCCTTGTGAGAATTTATTACCCTACGATGGTGAAGTTCAGGACTATGGTTGTATTTTAAGCCCTGAAGAAGCTGAACAATATTTTCACTACCTTTATCAACACCTCGCATGGAAACATGACGAGGCTAAGTTGTATGGCAAGCACTTTATTACAGCTCGAAAAGTTGCATGGTATGGAGATGACTACTATCAATATAAATATTCGGGTGTCGCACGTGATTCTTTGCCGTGGGACAAAGCACTCGCCAAACTAAAACAACAGGTAGAACAAATACTTTCAGAAAAATTTAATTCTTGTTTGGCAAATCTTTATGAAGATGGGACCCAAGGAATGGCTTGGCACAGTGACTCGGATGTTTCTTTGGCAAGAACGACAACAATCGCTTCTTTAAGCTTTGGTGCTACCCGTAAATTTTCTTTTAGACATATTCAAAGTAAAGAGAAAGTTGAATTGTGGCTACAGCCAGGCCAACTCATTGTGATGCGTGGTGAGACTCAACAATATTGGCAACACCGTTTAAATCGCTCAACAAAGATTTTACAACCACGTATTAATCTTACTTTTCGGCAATTTAAGTTTTTATAACCTCCATTAAAAAGCGGGCAAGAAAAAAGCCCATGATGGCAGCATGAGCTTATTCCTCTGAGGGGGATGCTTCTACTGATGAGCTGCTGATGAAAAGAATCATCAATAGGAGCTAAAATCATAATATGAGAATATTGTGATATATTCAATGTTTTAAAGTGTAAGAAAACTTTAAATTATCATAAGGTGGAGTTTTAGATTTCACCTTTTTCAGATAATTCCATAAAACGTTGTTCAATAAGTGCCGCATTTTCTTGCAAAATTTCGATAAGCTTTTCAACGTTTAAAAAATCAAAACGATTTTTAGAGGCAACTAAGGTCAAAGCTAAAGGTACTTCTTTGTTTGAAAAACGAACAGGAACAGCTAGACCTGAAACATTTGGGTCAATCTCACCTTGTGAGAAATAGAACCCTTGTTTTTTAATTTTACGCATACGCTGAATAAAACTCGGTTCATCTTCAGCAAAACCTGATTGTTTTAATTCTTGCTGGTAACGGTGGTAGTAGTCCTGCATGCGCTGTTTACTTAAATGCGAAACCATTGTTTTTGGAGATGATCCAACGTAAATCGGTCTTGGGCAGCCTCGGCCATATGAAAGTAGCTCAGTGTCTTTAAATATTTCATGATGTATGTCAATGCAATAATCATCATTTAAATAGGTAAGCAAACAGCACAGCTCGGTACGCTCTACAATATTTCGCATAAATGGCGTGCTGATTTGAACCAGTGGGTCGGTTGTTCTAGATATATAGTCAAGAACTGCAATTTTTGAGCCTAAGGTATAATCGCCAGAGGTTCCATTAATGCGTTTTAATAGATCAGCTGATACTAGCTCTTTGAGGTAACGGTAACTCGTTGGTTTGGACAAGCCAAGTTCTTCGCAAATAATATCGACATTAATGATTGGACGCGAAACTGAAAATAGGTCCAGTACGGTTAAAATTTTGCCAAAACTTGAAATTGCCATAATGTCTTGTTCGTATCCTTTAACAACGAGTCATCTTTGAGTTTTTATAACAGAAAAAAAGAAGGTTTGTCTCAATTCTAAAATAAATGCCTGATTTGAGTATTTTACTCTGACAAAGAGAAAACTTCTCTCGGCTTATACATCATATACGATAATTAAAAAATATATCAAATTATCAAATAGAGATATTTTAGTTGACTAAATAGCTTTATTTTGAAAAAATTGCCAAACAAAATATCTAATCGAGAAATTGGTCGGTTCCAGATTGATTTCTTGATACCTCTTCTTTCCAAAGCTTGGCCGTTTAAATGGCGCCCAAACTGAAATCATTTCGGCCAATCAGGCGAGATGTGGAAAAATCATTGTATTGAAGGATGCTCCTCATATCATTTGCTTTGAGGCAAATGGCAAAGTTGTGTTGTCTTTAGAAAGACAATCAAATATTGAAGGGCATGCTCATCAGTTCAAATCTGTATTTGAGATGAGTTCATGTTATTAAAGCAAATACTGGCGTTTCGCCCGAGTAGGCTTGATCTGATCTTTGCCTTAAAAACATTTATTGCCGGAATGTTGGCACTATTTGTTTCGTTTGAATTAGATCTGATTAATCCGATGTGGTCGATTGGTACGGTCCTGATTATTGCCAATCCATATTCAGGAATGGTGTCTTCTAAATGTGTCTATCGAGTGGTAGGGACAATTGGCGGAGCTGTGATTGCCTTAACTCTAACGCCCCATCTAATTAATACACCTTGGATATTTACCGTGGTGTTATCGTTGTGGGTGGGTTTTGCGCTTTATGTGTCGTTACTCGATCGTACTCCACGTAGTTATGCTTTTATGCTGGCGGGCTACTCGACAGCCATGATCGTCTTCAATGCGATTACCTATATTGATCAATACAATATATTTGATATTGCTTTAGCTCGGGTTATAGAAATTTCGATTGGTGTGATTTCAAGTGCAGTGGTTTCTGCCACGATTCTTCCAATGCATATTGGCTCGGCAATTAAACAGCGGGTGATAAAAACCCTAAAAGATACAGAGAATCTGTTTGCTAATTTATTAAATACAGATTCGCAGCAGAACAATACTCAGCTCTTGGCTGCCATTACTCGCGACACCACAGATATTCATGCTTTGGCTGTACATTTGAGCTATGAAAAGGGTGAACTGCATGGTATGACCAAACCCTTGCAGGAAATGCTTCATCAAATCTCAATGGTGGTTGCTAATCTAGTCGCTTTATCTGAGCGTATTAAGCAGCTTAAAGAACTTCGATTTATCGAGACTCATGCAGAAAAACTGCAACAACTTTCAGCTCATGTTGTACAGTTTTTAGAGCAAAAAGATCTGATTATTGATGAAAATATTTTGCAGTTACCTGATGAATTTGAAAGTGATTTTGCAAGTTTGATGGAGTCGGCTTCTACACACCAACAAGTTTTGGTTGCAGCCATGAAAATGGATGTGCGCCATTTCATTAGCAATGTTTTAGCGGTTAAAGTCTTGTGGCAGCGAATTCAGCAAGGTAATAAAGAAATTCCTGACAACATTACCCCAATGACGACCAAATATCCAAGTTTGCACCGTGACCATGGTGTGGCGATACGAGGTGGTATCAGTGCAGTCCTTATTACATTTATTGTGACTGGGGTCTGGATTATTTCGGGGTGGAAAGCTGGATTTATGATGGCACAGATGGGCGCAGTAACCGCCTGTATTTTAACAGCCTTAGATAACCCGGTTCCGGTTCTGCGTATTTTTATCTGGGGCAGTATAGCTTCAGCAGTTTTAGTCTTTGTTTATGCATTTGGTATTTTTCCGCATGTCACAACTTTTTGGGAACTTGGACTGGTTTTATTACCGATGTTCTTATTCGCAGTGTCTATGATGGCTAACCAGATGTTGATGCCAGTAGGTATGGTGTTGGGTATTAATACCATGATGGGACTAAACCTGCACAATGCTTATAGCATGGATGCAGTGTCTTATCTTGATAGTTCATTTGCCATGATCTTAGGTGTTTTAGTGTCTTTGATTGTCATTGACGTTGTTCGTGCCATGTCACCAGATACAAGTGCAAGCCGTATTTTAGCCTTGCATTATCGCGCCATGCGACAAGCGATCTATCTGCCATATGGTCTTGATTTTAAAGTTCATCTACGCAGTATGCTAGATCGGATTGGGATTCTAAACAGCAAAATGGTGCAATCAGACGAGATTAAAACTTCAATTCATCAGGCTCTGATTGAGTCGAGTAGTATTGTTGATTTAAGCCGATTGCAAGAGTTAGCCAATCAGTTTCCTCAAACATCCGAACTCACTCAGCATATTGGCGATTTGCAACAAAATCTGGATGAGTTGTTTAGAGCTAAAGAAAACGATGAAAATGATACGACCGCTTTAGTAGAGCGAATCTACCGAGCGTTATTTGAATTAAAACAGCTTGCTTCAAATGTTGAAGATATGATTATGCGACAAAGACTACTCATTTCACTGAACAATATTGCTTATAGCATGTGCCATGTTTCATCAGAGCAGATGAATGAAAACAGCACCCTGAGAGGAGCCACAGCAAATGGGTGAGTTTAATGTTTATGGTATTTATGTGCCTTCTTTGCTCGTTCAAGCACTCTTGGCATATATCTGTTTCCGTGGGTTAAGTCCTTTAACAAATAAGTTGATTGCACAAGGCTGGATTGCATTACCTAGTATTTTTAATTTGTGTTTTTACCTCTTATTACTTTTGGTAATACATCAAATTTTTGTTGGGGTCGGTGCGTAGAGATGTTTGCGAAATTAAAGATTGAGTTAGGTGAGTGAAATGAATCAGGTGGATTTGAAAAAAGTCATCCGTCCAGTAATTTTGATTGTCGCATTAATGGTGGCGGTCTATACCATTGTGCATTTGTGGAATTACTATAACGCGGCGCCGTGGACGCGGGATGGTCGAGTTCGTGGTGACGTTATTCAAGTATCTTCGGATGTCGCGGGGCTTGTGACAGAAGTATTGGTTCAAGACAACCAGACTGTGAAAAAAGGTCAGGTGCTCTTTAAAATTGATGTTTCCCGCCGAGCTTTAGATGTAGAGCAGGCAAAATCTGATTTAGCAAAAGCAAATGCAGCCTTTGCCCAAGCGCAAGCTGGTTTAGCACAAGCCAAAGCGAACCTGATTAAATCAGATACGAATATTAAACTAGCCGAGAAAAACGCAAGCCGCTATTCAAACCTCATGGATGGCGCTATCTCTAAGCAAGAACAAGATCAAGTTTTCGCAACACGTGATCAATCTCACGCTGAACATGAGCAACTCCAAGCTGCTATTCAACAAGCGGAAGCAACGGTTAAGCAACAACAGGCTCTGATTGAGGCGGCAACGAGCAATTTGCATTTGGCCGAGCTTAATATGCATCGTGCTGCGGTAATTGCTCCAGCTGATGGTACTTTATCTAACTTTGATATGCGCCCAGGTAACTATGTTCAAGTTGGTCAGGCTGTTGCAGCACTACTTGACCGTAAACAACTCTATGTTGTGGGCTATTTTGAAGAGACTAAATTAAACCGTATTCATGTCGGCGATCAGGCCAGTGTACAGTTAATGGGTGATAGCCAAAAAATTAAAGGCCATGTACAGGGTATTGCATCAGGTATCGAAGATCGTGAGCGCTCAAGCAGCTCTAAACTTCTTGCTAATGTAAATCCAACGTTTAGTTGGGTTCGTTTAGCGCAGCGTGTGCCTGTAAAAATCGTATTGGATGAAACACCAAAGAACCAGCTTGCTTTCGTCTCTGGACGTACGGCAACTGTGCATATTATCGAGAAATAAAACGAGAACTAAAAAGGAAGGCTTTAGCCTTCCTTTTTAATATTACGGGGTTAAACCGACCGGATTTCGATACCAACTTTGAATGAGTAAGGCGGCTGCAAAACTATCTGCAGAAAGTTTTTTTGCTCGACCTTGCTCTTGGTAGAAACCGAGTTCTTCTCGTGCTTCACGTGTAGTTAGACGCTCATCTACCATTAATGTTTCAATATTGGTTTGATGGCGTAAACGTCTCGCAAATTTGCGGGCACGTGTAGAAAGTTCTGACTCGCTATCATCCATATTCAGAGGCAAACCAACCAAAAATAGATCAGGTTGCCATTCTTTCACGATTTTTAAGAGCTGATCCCAGTTTGGAATACCATCTTTCATCACAAATAGAGGGAGGGGATTGGCACTTTCAATTGAAGACTGGCCAATCGCCATTCCCATTTTTTGAGTACCAAAGTCAAAAGCCATAATCGATTTTGATTGTGTTTCGGTCATTAAGCATGTCCGATTTCAGATGCTAACCATGCACGATCTACACCGATTTTTTTATAAGCTGCATCCCAACGATCGTCATAAGGCAGGTTAAAAATTAGGTCCATATCGGCATCACAAATGAGCCAGTCACCGCGTGTAATTTCATCTTCTAGCTGGTTTTTACCCCAGCTCGCATAACCTAAAGCAATTTGATATCGACCAACACCTTCATTGTGGGCAATCGCATCAAGAATATCTTTACTGGTGGTAATACAAACATTTTCACCTACAGCGATAGATGAATGCCATGTCGGTTGTCCAGTATGAAGAACGAATCCAGCCTCGGGACGTAATGGGCCACCTTGTAAAACCACATGTGGATTTACATTGTCTGCTTCAATGTCGAGATCATTGAGTAATTCTTTAATTTGAATGCCGGAAGGGCGGTTAATAATAATGCCTTGAGCACCTTCTTCATCATGACGGGCAAGATAAATTACAGTGTTTGCGAAAAAGTCATCTGCCATTTCTGGCGGGGCAATCAGACAACGGTGAGTCAGATATTGTTTGGTCACCTAAGCGGTTCTCCCTCAAAAAATGTCACTAGAGGGTCTCTCGACCCTTTTATCTATATAGGTTCTTTTTATCAACATACAAGAGTTAATCGGATTTCGCCAATCTTTTTCTCTCATTTTTTATTAATTTGAAGAAGCCTGAAATTTAAGTTGGCGTAATTGTTTTGCGTGTTGCAAGGTTGTTTCATTAATTTCAACACCGCCTGACATGCGAGCTAACTCAAAAATGATTTGATTTTCGTCTAGTTCCACAATTGTACTGCTTGCCGGATCAGTTTGTTGCTTTTTAACTAATAAATGCTGATCTGATTGTGCAGCAACTTGTGCCTGATGAGTAATACATAAAAGTTGAACATGTTGGGCTAGGTCGGCAAGTAAACGTCCCACAACTTCTGCTGTACCACCACTAATCCCGACATCAATTTCATCAAACACTAACACTTCTGCTTCGGTTTTTTCAGCGTTCATGACCTGCATAACTAACGCAATACGTGAAAGTTCACCACCTGAAGCTACTCGTGCTAATGGTTGAGGAGGAATACCCTTATTGGCAGTAAATAATAGTTGAATAAAACTCAAACCTTCAGCGGTAGGTTGCTCTAATGGTTCAAACTTAAACTCGAAGTGTGCCTCTGGTAACGCTAAAGGCTTCACTTGTTCAGTTAATTGCTTCGCAAGAGGAGCGGCAGCTTCACGACGAATATCGTCTAAATGCTGAGCTTTCTCCAAGAAATCTTCATGAGATTTTTCAACTTGTTCTGCCAATGTTTCTGGGTCTTCAAGTTGATGCAATTGCTCAAGCTCACTTTGCCAAGCTTCATATTCTTCTTTAAGTGTTTCTGGTTGAGTGCGGTATTTACGTGCCAGACGGTGGAAAACTTCCAACTTGGAATTTAGTTCTTCCATTCGCTCTGGATCAAAACTTTGACGATCAATAAATTGACGCAAGTTTGCCGTTGCATCATCTATTTCACTTTGAGCATTCAGTAGAGAATTATAAATCTCGGAAAGTTGTTCGCTACGGCCCGCGTGGGATTCTAATCTGCGAATAATCGAAGACATTTCTTGAGTAATGTTTTGCTCAGCTTCATCAAGCACATTTAGGCTATAGCTACAATCTTGCATGATATGTTCATGATGACTAAGGCGATCGAACTCTTGCTCAATTTCTTTATAGTCAGTTTGAATGACCTCTTCGAGCTCTTCAATTTGATGCTCTAAAGTACCAATACGTTGTAGGCGGGTTGCTTGTGCATCTAAGGCTGCTTGATGCAAACGAATGGTACGTTGCCATGTGCTATAGGCTTCACGTACATCATTTGCTTCAGCATAAAAATTGTTATAACGATCTAACCAATGCTTTGGATAAGGTGGTTCAAGCAGCTGCTGCTGGCTGTGCTGACTATAGAGCTGAACGAGCAAACGGCCTAATTCTTTGAGTTCAGATAGACTACTTGGGCGTCCATTGACCCATGCTTTACTACGGCCAGTTGCAAAAATAACACGACGTAAATGAATTTCCCCAGAATCATCATCTAGCTCGTGGTCTTGGAGCCATTTTGCTTCAGGACTATTATTTTGATAGGTAAAAACTGCGGTGATATCCGCTTTATCCGAACCATAACGGACATAATTTGTATCTGTACGTTCCCCTAGGCAGGCAGAGAGTGCATCCAGTAATAATGATTTTCCGGCACCTGTTTCACCTGTTAGAACATTAAATCCTTGTTCTATATCAATAGCCAAATGATCAGCTAATGCAAAATTAATTAAAGTTAAATGTGTGAGCATAAACGCATCCAACGCGCCAAATTATGGGTTAAAGATAGAGAAGTTTTGAATTTGCTACAAGTGATCTATTATTCTAACTGAAATTATAGAACAGCAAGATTGCGGATATTTACAATGAAAAAAACATTAAGCTTACCGAAACCACCAATAGGGATGATCAACCGCCATAAAAAAAATAATCCTGCGGAAATGAATAAAATTTTAAATCAGCATTTTAATGCATTTAAACAGGCAGCAGCACAAGGGGATTATGCCAAAGCTTATCAACATGTTAAACAAGCTGTTAATTTAGTTCCCAAGCATGCTGGCGCCTTATCAGATTTAGCTTATACCGAATTACGCTTAGGCCGTTATAACGATGCCTATCAACATTATTTACAAGCGATTCAAGCAAGTGGAGCTAACGTAAATACAAACTTATATGATGGACTCACAGAAGTTTGTCATCATTTAAAGAAAAAAGAAGAAACAATCAAATTTGGGCGTTTGGCAATTGCAACCAAAAAAGAATTAGCGAAGAAAGAACCTGTTTTGGCGATTCCAGATCATGCACCACCAGCATTTAGTGCAAACCCTCAAGAAAATATTATTGCTTTTTCATTGTTTGGGGCAAATCCTCGCTATTGTGAAACCTCTATTTTAAATATTCAGCTAGCCAAACAAATTTATCCAGAATGGACGTGTCGCTTTTATGTCGATGATACTGTGCCAGTACTGGTGCAACAGCGTTTAAAAGAGAAGGGCGCGCAAGTTATTCAGGTTACAGATTCTCAAAAACAGCTATCTGGTTTGTTTTGGCGCTTTTTTGTAATGGATGATCCGAAAATTAAGCGTTTTCTGATACGTGATGCCGACTCCATTGTCTCGCACCGCGAAAAAGCAGCTGTCGATGCTTGGCTCAAGAGTGATAAATGGTTTCACTTAATGCGAGACAATTATTCTCATACCGAGTTAATTTTGGCGGGAATGTGGGGTGGATGTACGGGGATTTTTCATAATATTGAAGCACATATCAGGGATTATGTTGCCACCGGACGTTATCTGGATAATCGGGTGATGGATCAGCATTATTTGCGCTACTGTATTTGGCCGACTTTAAAACAAAGTGTGCTTATACACGATAGTCAGCAATTCGATTCAGATGCTATCGATTTTCCAGCTTATGATCTGGCGTTAATGCAAAACGACAGCGAAAATTTTCATGTAGGAATGAATGACGGTTCACCGGTAGTTGCTACAGCAATTGCCCATCCAACTGCACAGAGAGTGTGTTGGGTACTTCTAGATGAAAATCAGGTCGAAGTTTGCAGATACGATGCAATTGTGTCGAATAGTCGAAATATTGAGATTAACTTACCTTATGCTTTTGCCAAAAAAATTCAGGCACAGCAGTGGAAATTACAAGTCTATCCGTATGAAAACTGATTGATTAGTTATTTAGGCACAATTAAACTACATTCATCATAATTTATATAAATACGGCATTATCTGGAGAGTGTGCATGAGTTCAACCCAATTTGATCATGTAACGGTCATCAAAAAATCAAACGTTTATTTTGGTGGAGCATGTATCAGCCATACCGTGCAATTTGAAGATGGAACAAAAAAAACACTAGGTGTTATTTTGCCGACTGAGCAAGCTTTAACTTTTGAAACCCATGTTCCTGAGCGTATGGAAATTATTTCAGGTGAATGCCGTGTAACAATCGCGGACAGTAATGAAAGTGAGTTGTTCCGTGCAGGCCAATCATTTTATGTGCCTGGTAATAGTCTTTTTAAAATCGAAACTGATGAAGTGCTCGATTACGTGTGCCATTTAGAAGGCTAAGAAATTCCTATTCAAATCGGGTACACTATGCCCAAAGAAATCCTGTGAAGTTGGCTTTGCAGGATTTTTATTTTTTTGCTCAAACGTTGTTAGAGGTCATGCATGGCAAAACCGGAATATTATTATGGCGTTCATTCAGTGGAGTCATTGTTAGAACTTGAACCGGAACGTGTGCTAACCCTGTTTACTTTAAAAGGACGGGATGACCAGCGTTTGCAAAAGATTTTGCAATTGGCAGAGCCTTTTGGAATTAGTGTACAAAAAGCAAGCCGTGATAGTCTCGAGAAGCTTGCAGGTCTACCGTTTCATCAAGGTGTGGTTGCAGCAGTACGTCCGCATCCGACTTTAAATGAAAAAGATCTAGATCAGATCTTGGCTGAAACCCCTGATGCTTTATTGCTGGCATTAGATCAGGTGACAGACCCGCATAACTTAGGGGCTTGCATCCGTACCGCTGCTGCAATGGGCGTGCAAGCAGTAATTGTACCTCGTGATCGTTCGGCAAGTTTAACCCCAACAGCTCGTAAAGTTGCAGCGGGTGGAGCTGAAAAAGTTAAATTCATTCAAGTCACAAACTTGGCTCGTACATTAGCCCATCTCAAAGAGACGACTCATACACGTGTAATTGGTACTATGCTTGATGAAAGTGCAATGCCAATTCAAAAATGTGATTTCGCGGGTCCCGTCGTGATCGTAATGGGAGCCGAAGATACAGGTTTACGCCCAATTACACAGGCACAGTGTGATCATAAAGTTTATATTCCGATGTCTGGAAATTTACAGAGTCTAAATGTGAGCGTGGCAACAGGTATGGCACTTTATGAGGCTTGCCGTCAGCGTTCTGAGGTATAATCTAGCTGCCTTTCTAGTTTGTAAGCAGTCTTGATATGTCTCCCCGTAAGCAAGGTTATTTTTTTGTATTGGTGACCATGTGCATTTGGGGCGGGTTTACACTTTTTGCCCGTTTAAATGCACAGTGGCACATCAGTGCTTGGGACATTGCTGCACTGCGCTTTGCTATCGCCTTCCTGATTTTGATGCCGATTCTGATCTATAAGAAAGATCTCGCTTTTTTATGGAGTAAGCACGCTGTTATTTTGGCGCTCATTGGCGGAGTCATTTATTGTCTTACCGTCTACACCGCATTTCTCTATGCTCCCGCTGCACATGCTGCCATTTTTTTAAATGGTTGTATTCCTATCTGTACTGCAATTGCAGCATACATTTTATTTAGACAACCATTTGATAAGCATACATGGGTGAGTCTTGCAATTATGATTACTGCCTTGGCTCTCATGAGTGTGTTGATGTTGCAAGGTAATGCTTCTGCTTTTGGCGTGGGGGATTTACTTCTTTTTATTAGTGCGATTTGGTGGGGTATTTTCACTGTATTACTTAAACAGTGGAAACTTTCCGCATGGCACTCTATGGCGAGTGTTGCGATTTGGTCTGCAATTATTTACTTACCCATCTATGCTTTATTCTTGCCTAAACATTTCATGGAAGTGAGTCCTGTTCATTTAGCGATACAAGGCATTTTCCACGGTGTGTTTGTCGTGATTATTGCGACATTAACCTATGTTGCGGCTATCCAAAGACTTGGTGCTTTTAAAACGGGAAGTATTGTTACTTTGGCGCCGTTTATTGCTGCCATTTTAGCTGTACCTTTACTTGGTGAGTCATTAAGTCCATCAATTGTTGTGGGCTTGGTTGGAATGGGAATAGGCGCTTTACAGCCTTGGCGCTGGTTTAGACAAGATAGCCTGACACAAAAGATTAAGCAGCAAAATACACAAAATTAGTTTGCACGCTTCAAATAGCTTTGATGTAAAGGCTCTAATTGCTGATATAAATGTTCGAGTAATCCGTCATTAAACACGATATCATTGGCAAGTTCACGTTTACGCTCGCGTGGCATTTGTGCTGCAATAATTTTCTGGATTTGTTCTTGGTTTTGCCCATCTCGCTGGCTTGCACGCTGAATTTGAGTTTGTTCACTCGCATCAACTAATAGAGTGTGATTAACCAATTCATGCTGGTTGGTTTCAAAAAGTAGGGGTGAAACTAAAATCACATAAGGACTTTTTGGGTTTTGTAGCTGTTGAATAATAGATTGGCGAATGGCTGGATGCGTGATTTTCTCAAGTGTTTGTCTTGCTTCAGGGTTTTGAAAAATATATTCACGTAGTGCACGGCGGTCTAGATTGCCGTCGGGTTGAAGTACCCAATCTCCAAAAGTTTGTTGGATTTTTTGAAGGGCAGGTTGGCCTTTTTCAACCACTTCGCGAGCAACAATATCGGCATCGACGACTCGGATTCCTTGGGATTCAAACCATTGTGTTGCAGCAGATTTTCCACTGCCAATACCACCTGTGACTCCCAGAATAAAAGCCATCTTAACCTCCCAAATAAATTTTCATAATCTGGTCACCCCATAAAAAGGCAACCCAACCCGCAATGGCAATATAGGGCCCAAACGCAAAGGGCTGATTATTATTGCGCAATTTTAGTAAAATGATGCCAACAATTGCACCTAGTAAAGATGACAATAGCACAATTAATGGCAGCATCAATGGCCCCATCCACGCGCCTAATGCGGCAAGCAGTTTAAAGTCGCCATAACCCATACCTTCTTTGCCTGTAATCACTTTAAATAAGTAATACACAATCCAAAGACATAAAAAGCCGATTAAATATCCCCAAATGGCTGAGTTAGGCGAGGTGTAAATACTAAAGGTATTAATACCTAAGCCGAGAGCAGCCAAAGGTAGGGTGAAACGGTCAGGTAGTAGCTGAGTATCAAAGTCTATAAATGTTAAAGCAATCAAAATCCAAGTGAGCACTAGCCCCCAAAGCATTTGTAGGGTTGGACCAAAAACCATGACGACTACTAATGAACATAGCATCGTGAGTAATTCAATCGCTGGATAACGAATGCTAATAGGATGTTGGCAATGGCCACATTTTCCTCTTAACATTAACCAGCTTATAACTGGAATATTTTGATACCAACGGATCGGTTGCTGACATGCAGGACATGATGAAGCAGGTTTACTTAATGTCAGCTTTTCATGCTCAATGATGGGTAGTTCGGGATTAAGCAACATTTGACATTCCTGCTGCCAATCTTGTTCCATCATTTTGGGGGTGCGATAAATTACCACATTCAAAAAGCTACCAATACATAGGCTCAATAGTGCGACTGCAATATAAAGTGCAGTTAAGTTTTGAATAAAATAAGCAATAATTTCTTGCATTATATGACTGAGCCCATTTGGAAAATTGGAAGATACATAGCAATTACTAGACCGCCTACGAGCACCCCTAAAATTGCCATGATTAAAGGTTCCATCATTGAAGTTAAACCATCAACGGCATTATCAACTTCATTTTCATAATAAGTGGCAACTTTATCGAGCATGCTGTCTAGTGCACCAGATTCTTCACCAATTGCGACCATTTGTATAGCCATAGATGGAAAACGATTTGAAACACGCATTGCAAATTGAAGTTGTTGGCCTGTAGCTACATCTTCACGAATTTTCATGACGGCTTCTTCATAAATGACATTGTTGGTTGCACCAGCCGTTGACTCAAGCGCATCAATGAGCGGAACACCAGCGGCAAACGTGGTGGCTAAAGTACGGCTATAACGGGCAATAATCGCCTTATAAACCAGATCGCCAAAGATAGGTAGTTTCAGTGTAAGTTTATCTAATCCATCACGGAATTTTTTACTGCGCTTCTTGGCTTCCAGAAAGGCAGCAATCACTGCTCCAATCACAATAATCATAATGAACCAGTATTCCTGCATCCATTTCGACATATTTACGACCATTTGGGTGAATGCAGGTAAATCTGCACCAAAAGAAGAAAACAGGTCTTGGAAAACAGGAACTACTTTAACCATCAAAATAATGGTAACAACCACAGCAACTACAATAACCGTTGCTGGATATTTCATAGCCTTCTTAATTTTCTGCTTAAGTAATTCACTTTTTTCTTTGTAAATTGCCACACGGTCCAACATGGTTTCAAGCGCACCAGATTGTTCACCAGACTCTACAAGAGAACAAAACAAGTTATCGAAGTGTTGAGGATACTTCCTTAAAGCTGAAGCAAAGGTACTACCACCTTCAACTTCACCTTTAATCCCGAGTACTACCTCGCGCATGGCTGGGTTTTCTAGACCCTCCGCTACAATTTCAAAGCCTTGTACCAGTGGCACACCTGCTTTCATCATCGTTGCAAGTTGCCTAGTAAAAATTGTGATATCGAGTGTTGATACTTTTTTCTTGAATAAACCCTCAAGAATATTTTTACGCTTTTCCCGAATATTACGAACAGTTACACCTTGTTTGCGTAGGGTGACTTTGGCTAAGGCCATATTCTTAGCTGGAAGTTCGCCCTTAATTTTTACGCCCTTACGGTCAACCCCTTCATAAGCAAAAGTCGGCATCATTTGTGCCTTTTTGACAGTCATGAATTATCCTTATTTTAAATTGTCTTTTATTCACTGGTCACGCGGTTGACTTCTTGTAAGGAAGTAACACCTTGCATGACTTTCTTTAACCCTGAACGACGCAGATTATTGAACCCCAGTTTTTCAGAAGCAGCAGCGATTTCTAAAGCATTGCCATCTTCCATAATAATCTTGGAAATTTCAGGTGTAACTTTCATCACCTCGTAAATACCTACTCGACCTTTGTAGCCTTCACGACACTCAGTACAACCTACAGGTTGAAAAACTTGAAAATCGGGATGGGTTAAATCTTGGTCGGTAAAGCCCATTTCTAATAGGCTCTGTTTAGGAATGTCGGCAGGTGTTTTACACTGTGGGCATAACCGACGCGCCAAACGTTGAGCAATCACCAGATTGACAGACGTTGCGATATTAAAGGATGGAACACCCATATTACGTAGGCGAGTAAGTGTTTCTGGCGCACTATTGGTATGCAGTGTGGACATTACCATGTGACCGGTTTGCGCAGCTTTAATCGCAATTTCAGCCGTTTCTAAGTCACGAATCTCACCGACCATAATAATGTCAGGGTCTTGACGTAAAAATGATTTCAGTGCGGCTGAAAAAGTAAGACCTACTTTCGGGTTAACGTTAACTTGATTAATACCTTCAAGGTTGATTTCGACTGGATCTTCGGCAGTGGAAATATTAGAGCTTTCAGTATTTAAAATATTTAAGCCAGTATATAAAGATACTGTTTTACCAGAACCGGTAGGACCTGTAATTAAAAGCATACCTTGTGGTTTATCGAGTGCTTCTAAAAAAAGAGCTTTCTGATCTTCTTCATATCCTAAAGCATCAATTCCGAGCATTGCGCTAGATGGATCGAGAATACGCAGAACCAGTTTTTCACCAAACAAGGTTGGAAGTGAGTTCACACGAAAATCGATTGCTTTAGTTTTTGATAACTTAAGCTTGATACGACCATCTTGAGGTACCCGCTTTTCGGAAATATCCATTTGAGACATGACTTTTAAACGTGAAGCTAAACGGTTAGCCAGTTGCAAAGGCGGATTTGCAATCTGACGCAACACGCCATCGACTCGGTAACGGACCCGATATGATTTCTCGTACGGTTCAAAATGTAAGTCTGAAGCCCCCATACGAATTGCATCGATGAGTAATTTATTAATATATTTAACAATAGGTGCTTCATCGCCTTGAGGCGTGTCTTCCTCATCCTCTTGTGAGGGGGGAGCTTCAAGGTCTACATCAAGATCAAACTCTTCATCACTAAATTCGAAGCTACTTTCTTCGGTAAATTGCTGCGCCAGAATTTTCTCAAGCTTATGGTGCTCGACAATAACTGGTTCAACCATGAGCTTACTATTAAAGCGAATGGCATCAATCGCTTCAATATTACTCGGGTTGCTGGTTGCGACATATAAAATCTGTCCTCTTTGTATGAGAGGTAAGACCCGATGTTTTAAAACCAGTTTCTGATCGACCAAATCTTTGGGAATTTGGCTTGTATCGTAAACATCCAGATCAAAATATGGTTCAGCAAATTCAATAGAAATTGTTTCAGCTAATAAAGAAGGGGAGAGATTAACCTCTTCAATCAGGTACGCAACTGTATCCCGTTTAGCTCTCTTTGCTGCATCTAATGCTGTTTGCATGGTCGCTGCCGACACATGTTTTTCTTCGACTAATCGTCGAAAAAACCCCGAAAATTTTGGAGATGTATGTATGACTGACATCTGCCTACCTGTGCTCATATGTTTATAATTGGTATATAAAAAATTATACTTTTGTTATCTAAAATTACTACCTGAGAAAATGATGCTCTGGTCTTGATCCACTCGCCAAAGCTTGAACTAGTCGAAGTTTTTATTCATTAATTTTTGAAAGACGATTCTTTAGACTCGATAAAGTTTTATAACTGTTTTCAATTAGTAGAAAAGATATGGGCAAAGCCGTTAAAGAAAAGTATCTGAAATTTGTATAAATGCGTGTAGAATGTGCTGCATTTTTGATGAAAGGTGAGCCGTATGTCGGGTTCGACGATTACGCCTTGGGTAGTTGGCAACTGGAAAATGAACCCAATGCGTGCCAATGCCAAACAACTTATAGAAGAATTTAAACAACTATTGCAACAAAACCAAATTGCAGATGAAAGCTGTCATGTAGGGGTTGCTCCAGTTTCTATTGCGCTTGCAATGGTACAAACACAATTGCAAGATGCTGCAAGAACAGTATATACAGTTGCACAAGATGTATCACGTGTAGCGGGTACTGGCGCGTATACTGGCGAAGTCAGCGCAGAACTATTAAAAGATAGCCAAATTAATTTTGTACTGGTTGGGCATTCTGAGCGCCGTGATATTTTTGGCGATAACGTTGAAATTTTGAAAGCTAAACTCCAAAATGCATTAAATGCAGGCTTGACTGTCATTTATTGTGTTGGTGAAAGCCTCGAACAACGTGAACAAGGTTTGGCAGAGCAAGTTGTATTGCAACAAATTTGTGATATTGCTCCTGTAGTGACTGTTGAGCAGTGGCAAAAGCAAATTGTAATTGCCTATGAGCCAATCTGGGCAATTGGGACAGGTAAAACTGCTTCTCCACAAGATGCACAGGCAATGCATGCTAAGATTCGTGAAGGTTTAAGTCAGATTACCCCAGCGGGTTCAGACATTGCGATTTTATATGGCGGTAGTGTAAAAGCTGAAAATGCGGTCGAATTGGCGGCATGTCCAGATATTAATGGTGCGTTGGTAGGCGGTGCTTCATTAAATGCAGCATCTTTTTATCAAATCGTACAAGCCTTTGCACAAAGTAAATAACGAGGATAGGGTATGCACTCTTTTGTACTGATCGTACATATTATTTTAGCGGTACTGATGATTGCCTTGATTCTAGTGCAACACGGTAAAGGTGCTGATGCCGGTGCTTCTTTCGGTGGTGGCGGAGCAGCAACTGTATTTGGTGCATCAGGTTCAGGTAACTTCCTTACTCGACTTACTGCTATCTTAACAGCGTTGTTTTTTGTGACGAGTTTAACTCTAGCTGTTTTTGCGAAAAAACAGACTACTGATGCATATAGTTTGAAAACTGTACAAACTACAGCGCCAGTTCAAACGACATCGCCTGAAACTTCACCAAATGCACCAAAATCGAGTCAATAATTCGAAATAGGGCTTTCCTTTTGCAGTGGGAAGGACTAGAATGCGTCCCACAAGCTGCGGTGGTGGTGGAATTGGTAGACACGCTACCTTGAGGTGGTAGTGCCTTCGGGCGTGGGGGTTCAAGTCCCCCCTTCCGCACCAACTTTGAACCAGAAAGTTGAGTGCAAGCAGTTTTTTGATGCGGGATGGAGCAGTCTGGTAGCTCGTCGGGCTCATAACCCGAAGGTCGTTGGTTCAAATCCAGCTCCCGCTACCAATTTGATTAAGGTGCAACTTAATCAAGCGAATATTAGATAAGTTTACATTGACTTTTTTCGATATTTGTATATAATTTTTGCACGTTGATGCGGGATGGAGCAGTCTGGTAGCTCGTCGGGCTCATAACCCGAAGGTCGTTGGTTCAAATCCAGCTCCCGCTACCAAGTTTCTTAAAAGAGGCTCACAGACAGGTGGGCCTTTTTGCACAGTGGACTATTGTTTTCTGTGCTAAATAGGGGCGATTAACGCCCTTTTTTATTGGTTATCGTATCGCTATCGTGTAGTGTCGACATCAATTGGTCAAATAGTCATGCTTCACTATAGTAGGTCTGTGTCGGTTAAAACAACCGATTGAATCGCACGAGAATGACGAGAGTAAATGAAATTATCAAATAAATCCCAAGCATTGCATGACTTAATTGTTCCTGCAGTGGAAGCATGTGGTGTCGACCTTTGGGGAATCGAGTTTCTCCCACAAGGTAAACGTTCATTATTGCGTATTTATATCGATAAAGCGGTAAGTGAAGATGCTGAGCCTGTAATTAATGAAGATGGTGAAGTAGAACTAGGCCGTGGTATTGGTGTACAAGATTGTGTGCGTGTAACACAACAAGTTGGCGCAATGTTGGATGTTCATGATCCAATTTCAGGTGAGTATTCATTAGAAGTTTCTTCACCGGGTTGGGACCGTCCATTTTTTCAACTAGAACAGTTACAAGGCTATATCGGACAACAAATTGCTTTGCGTTTAATTGCAGCAGTAGAAAACCGTCGTAAATTTCAAGCAAAGCTTATCGCAGTAGACCTTGAAAATGAAGAAATTCAGGTTGAAGTTGATGGGAAGCATGTGCTTGTGATCGACAGCAACAATATCGATAAAGCAAACTTGATCTATCAAGATTAAATTTATTTAAATTTTATAAGAAATCGGTAGGTGACTTATGGGCCGCGAAATTCTTACCGTTGTTGAAACGGTTAGTAATGAAAAAGGTGTTAGTCGTGAAGCGATCTTCGAAGCTTTAGAACAAGCTCTAGTTGCTGCAACGAAGAAAAGATTTTACGAAGGTACGCATGCTGAAGAAGCTCAGCTTCGTGTAGAAATTGATCGTAAAACTGGTGATTACCGTACGTTCCGTCAATGGACTGTTGTGGCAGATGAAGATCATGAAATGCCAGCTTGCCAAGATGCAATTTCTGACGTTGATCCAGCTAAATGGTCAATTGGTGACGTGCGTGAACTCGAAGTAGAGTCTATTGAGTTTGGTCGTATTGCTGCACAAATTGCAAAACAAGTTATTGTACAAAAAATTCGTGAAGCTGAGCGTGCTTTAGTTGCTGATGCATACGAGTCTAAAGTTGGTGAGTTAATTTACGGTGAAGTGAAAAAACAAACCAAAGATGGCTTCATTATCGACTTAGGCGACAATGCAGAAGCTTATCTTGCACGCGAAGAGATGATTCCAAAAGAAATTCTTCGTCCAAAACAACGTGTAAACGCTATTTTATATAATGTTAACCGTGAAGGTCGTGGCGCTCAGTTGTTGTTATCACGCGCTAAGCCTGAAATGTTAATTGCTTTAATGAAAAAAGAAATTCCAGAAATTTCTGAAGAAATCATTGAAATTAAAGCAGCGGCACGTCAACCGGGCGTTCGTGCTAAAATTGCAGTGAAAACAAATGATCACCGTATTGACCCTGTAGGTGCATGTATTGGTATGCGTGGTACGCGTATTCAAGCTGTACAACAAGAGTTAAATGGTGAACGTATTGATGTAGTGGTCTGGTCTGATGATCCGGCTCAATACATTGCTAGTGCATTAGAACCAGCTGATGTTTCAGGCATCGTGCTTGATGAAGATGCAAGAAGTGCCGACATTATTTTTGCAACCAGCGATCAATTAGCTCGTGCGATTGGCTCTCAAGGTCAAAACGTTCGTTTAGCTTCTGATTTAACTGGCTACAAACTCGACATGATGCTTGAAGAAGAGTATCGTGCTCGTCAGCAAAATGAAGCTCAGCAATATCTTGATATGTTTGTATCACGTCTCGATATTGAAGAAGATTTAGCAATGGCATTGGTGGAAATGGGCTTCACTTCTTTAGAAGAGATTGCTTATGTTCCTGCTGAAACTTTTGACGAAATTGAGCTTGATGCTGAGTTGGTTGAGTTATTGCAAAGTCGTGCAAAAGAAGCAGCCCTTACTGATGCTTTGAAACAGCAAGAAAATATTCAAGAACCGAGCGCAGACCTTCTTACTATGGAAGGCATGACTTCTGAGATCGCTTACTCGCTTGCCGCTCGCGGTATTATTACTGTCGACGATTTGGCAGATCAGGCTACTGATGATATCTCTGATATTGAAGGACTTGGTCATGAAAAAGCAGGTCAATTGATCATGAAAGCTCGCGAATCATGGTTTAACTAGGAGATGAAATATGACGGACAAGTCGATTAAAGAGTTAGCTCTCAGTGTAGGACGTCCTGTTGAGAAGCTCCTAGAACAGGCTCGTGAAGCAGGTTTGCCTCAACGTACAGCAGACGACATTATTACCACTGAACAACAGGATACTTTGGTCAATCACTTGAAAAAAGTTCATGGTCAGGAAAGTGGTAACACAGGAAAAATTGCGTTGAAACGTAAAACAACCAGTACCGCTAAAGTTGCAAGTACTTCAGGCAAAGCAAAAACAATTAACGTAGAAGTACGTAAAAAACAAGTTTTTGCTAAACCAAACCCTGAACAAATTGCAGCTGAAGCTAAAGCACGTGCAGAAGCCGAAGCGAAAGCACGTGTAGAACAGCAAACGCGTGAAACTGCCGAGCAAAAAGCGCGTCTTCAAACAGAGCAAAAAGCTAAAGCAACTTTAGATGCTATGCGTGCTGCTCATCAACAAGATAGTGCTGCACAGACAGCTCCAAAAGCTGCTGTTGTAGTGAAAAAGCGTGGTGGTGGTACAGTAAAACCTGCACCAAAACCAGCTGAAACTCCAGAACAGAAACGAGCTCGTGAAGAGCAGTCAGCTCAGTTAAAAGCAACTGAAGAAGCTGCACGTCGTAAAGCGGCTGAAGAAGCTCAGCAACGTACACTTGAACAAATGCGCAAAATGGCATCTAAGTATTCAAATGACGATGCTACTACGACAATTCGTGTGATTGATGATTCTCCACTTGCTTCAGGTCTAGTTGGCCAAGCTTATGAAGATTCATTTAAGCAAGAAGACCGTGAAATTAAACGCGGTGGCGCAACCACTAACCCACGTGCTGGGAAGAAAGGTGGTCGTCGTGGTCAAGAAGAGCAAAGCTTTGTTAACCATAACAAACGTGGTTTAAAATCAAGCCAAGCGAATAAGCATGGATTTGAAAAGCCAGTTAAAAAGCAAGTTTATGATGTAGAAATCGGTTCAAGCATTGTTGTTGCCGATCTTGCTCAAAAAATGGCGATTAAAGTACGTGAAGTTATCAAGACACTTATGAAAATGGGTGAATTGGTTAATCAAGATCAAGCTATTGATCAAGACACAGCGGCACTTGTTGTAGAAGAAATGGGCCACAACCCTGTTTTAGTTTCTGATACACAAGCGGAAGATAACTTGCTTGAAGCGGCTGAAGAAGCTCGTGGTGAGCAAACAACTCGTCCGCCAGTTGTTACCATTATGGGTCACGTCGACCATGGTAAAACATCATTGCTTGACCGTATCCGTCGTTCGAAAGTGGCGGCTGGAGAAGCAGGTGGTATTACCCAGCATATTGGCGCATATCACGTTGAAACAGATAAAGGAATTATTACATTCCTTGATACACCAGGACATGCGGCATTTACTTCAATGCGTGCACGTGGTGCTAAAGCAACGGATATCGTTGTATTGGTTGTTGCAGCAGATGACGGTGTAATGCCGCAAACTGCAGAAGCAATTGACCATGCACGTGCGGCAGGTACTCCAATTATTGTTGCAATCAACAAAATGGATAAAGAATCTGCTGATCCAGACCGTGTGTTAAATGAATTAACAACTAAACAAATCGTTCCCGAAGAATGGGGTGGTGATGTTCCAGTTGCTAAAGTTTCTGCACACAGTGGACAAGGTATTGATGAACTCCTTGATTTAATTCTTATTCAATCAGAATTGATGGAATTAAAAGCATCTGCTGAAGGTGCTGCGCAAGGTGTTGTTATTGAAGCACGTGTTGACAAAGGCCGTGGTGCAGTAACTTCGATTCTTGTTCAAAACGGTACATTAAACATTGGTGACCTTGTTCTTGCAGGTTCATCATATGGTCGTGTCCGTGCAATGTCTGATGAAAACGGTAAGCCAATTAAATCAGCAGGACCATCTATTCCAGTAGAAATTCTGGGTCTTCCAGATGCTCCGATGGCTGGTGATGAAGTTCTTGTTGTAAATGACGAGAAGAAAGCGCGTGAAGTTGCCGATGCTCGTGCTGACCGTGAGCGTCAAAAACGTATTGATCGTCAAAGTGCAATGCGCCTTGAAAATATCATGTCGTCAATGGGCAAAAAAGATGTTCCTACAGTGAACGTTGTTTTGAAAACAGACGTACGTGGTACTTTAGAAGCATTGAATGCAGCTCTACATGAATTATCTACTGATGAAGTAAAAGTTCGTGTAATTAGCTCAGGTGTTGGTGCGATTACCGAGTCTGATGTGATTCTTGCTGAATCTTCAGAAGCTGTATTATTAGGCTTTAACGTTCGTGCAGATACTACTGCTCGTCAGAGAAGTGACCAAGATGGTATCGATATTCGTTACTACAGCATCATCTATGAATTGATTGATGATGTGAAAGATGCCATGAGCGGTAAGCTTGCTCCTGAACATCGTGAAACAATCTTGGGTGTTGCGGAAGTACGTGAAGTATTCCACTCAAGTAAGTTTGGTGCAGCAGCAGGCTGTATGGTACTTGAAGGCACATTACATCGTAATAAACCGATTCGCGTATTACGTGATGATGTTGTAATTTTCCAAGGTGAGCTTGAATCTCTTCGTCGTTATAAAGACGTTGTTGATGAAGTTCGTGCTGGTATGGAATGTGGCCTTGCAGTGAAAGGTTATAAAGACATCAAACCACAAGATAAGATCGAAGTGTATGATGTTCAATTGATTAAACGGAGTCTTTAATGGCGGGTAGCCAACGCTTAAAGCGCATGGCGGATTCAGTACAACGTGAGTTGTCTGATCTAATCCGTCAAGAGCTTAAAGATCCTCGCTTAGGTGGTCTAGTGACCATCTCTGCGGTGAAAGTCAGTGCGGATATGGGTTATGCTGAAGTTTATGTCACTGTTATGGGACGTGAACTAGGTGATGAGCAAAGTGAAGCAGCAAATAAAGAAACTTTAGATGTATTAAATAAAGCTTCTGGTTTCTTGCGTCATGAATTGAGCCGTCGCATTAAGACTCGTATTACGCCTCGCTTACGTTTCCATTACGATAAGACGAATGCATATGGTAACTATATGTTTGGTCTAATCGAAAAAGCGGTACAAGATTTACCAGAACGTAAGTCAGATGATGAAGAGTAATTAAAACTCAAAATAAAAAAGCCACCTTCGGGTGGCTTTTTTATTGATTCAATTTTTTATTCTTTAGGAGGTTCCATTGGCGGTTTGTTTTGTGAAAAGCGCTGGCCAATTTTATAACGATCCCAAGGTAGAGGACGTTCAATAGCTTCAGGTACTTCACCACTCAGTGAGCGTAAACGTAAATGTAGCGCAGCTTGTGCAATCAAATTAGCCGAAACTGGCGCGGTAATGAAAGCTAAAAGGGTAATGAGTAGCTCAGCAAAACCGAACCGCCCTTGGAAAGCAAAAAAGATCATTGAAGCGATCAGAAAGCTTCCTAAGCCAAGCGTACTCGATTTAGTTGGCGCGTGTAAGCGCATGAATAAGTCGGGTAAACGGACCATACCGATTGAGCCAACTAACATGAAGAAGGCGCCAAAAACCAGAAAGACCGAAACAATAATTTCCATTGTAAATTGCATTTGACCTCTCCTTAATCGATAACATGACCGGTTGTGAAGTAGCGTGCTAAGGCAGCTGTAGATACGAAACCTAGCATCGCAACCAGCAGTGCTCCTTCAAATAGAGAAGTCGTCATCCAATAAATGCCTAACACAACAATCAGGCAAGTTGCATTGAGGAAAAGCGTATCGAGCGCTAAAAGGCGGTCTACAATTGAAGGCCCCATAACCAGTCTAAAAAGGCAAAGTAGCATCGAGATTGTAATGGCAATCAAGCTAATACCTAGAGCATAGGGTAGGATTGTCATGCACTTGCCTCCGTTTTACTTTTCACATCAAAAATTTCCATAAGAGGAATTTCATAACGTTGTTTGATGTCTTGAATATCAGATTCAGTATTATCCGTGCTTAAAGCATGAACCAGAATATCCCCACGTTCTTGATCAATACCTGCAGAAACTGTGCCTGGTGTTGTGGTAATGATCATTGCCAGTAAGGTATTAACCTGCTCATGTTCTGTTTCTAAAGGTACGCGATACCATTTAGGATGTAATTTTTTAGTAGGTCCCAAAACAAGTTTTGCGACCTTAAAGTTAGAAATAATAATATCCCAAAGAACCACAAAACATAGTTTAACCGCAGGTTTCCAGTGAATATGCGGTGTGCGGGTAATAAACGGTTTGACTAAGCGAGGGATAATTAAGCCCAAAAGCATAGCAGTCAAAAGATCACTCGCATCCAGACTATGCGCCAGCATCAACCAAAATAAAATGATGAGAACCGAAACAAATGGATGTGGAAACCAGCGTTCAAGCAAATGAGATAACTGCATTGTTATGGCTCCATAGGTTTCAATTGACTTTCATCAACAATGGTAGGCGTTTGGAGTTTGTCCTGTTGCTGAATTTGTCGTTGTTTATATTCAGAAATATGTTCGCCATTGAGCGTATCTTTCGAAATAATATCTGGAACAAGATAAGCATTATGATCTTCAACCTCACCGCCATACTTCGTTTCCGGTAAGTAACTTGGGTCATATGGCTGTACACTGATGACTTCACCGTTTTGATCTACTTTAAGAATAGAGTGTTGGTAAAGCGCATGGTCTTGGATCTGTTGTGCGGTGCTTAATGTGTAATGCTGAATTGGTGCAGCAAAAACAACATAAGCGATTAAACCAGCCAGTAATAGATAAATGACTTGATCGTTACGTGGCGGTGCGCGTTCCGGTAAAGCACGATAAAGAACATAAGCTGGCTGGATTGGATCTTCTTCTGGAGGAGTAGCGCGCCAGAATAAGATAAAACCAACACGTGTGAGAGCAATAATACTTAATAGGCTCACAACAAGCACAACACCAATAATCCAGCCTTGATAACTAGCTTCAACTGTCGCTTGTAAAATGAATACTTTTCCAAGAAAACCACTAAAAGGTGGTAATCCAGCCATCATCATCGCAATCAAGAAATAAGTCAGCATAGCCGCTTTTTCTTGTTTAATTCTTGGTGCAACTTTTAAATGATCTTTAAAATCTCCACGTTGTGAAGTGATCCATCCACAAAATAGATAAAAAGCTGCTCCGATCAATGTACTGTGTACTAAGTAATATAAAGCGCCAGACCATGCCTGTGTATTAGACATGGCAATTGCTGTAAGCAAGGTGCCAATTGAAGAAAGGACCATAAAGCCGACAAAGCGACGTAAACGATCTGCCCCAATTGCGGCAATCACACCATAGAGTGAAGTAATTAAGCCAATAGGGAGTAACCAGCTTTTTAAGATTTCTTGACTAAGTGCATCGTCAAATACTGTTCCATTTACACGTAAAATAGAATAGATCCCGACTTTAGTCATGATGGTGAAAATCGCAGCTACAGGCGTACTTGCAACGGCATAAGTTTTTGGTAGCCAAAAACCGACAGGAAGCATTGCTGCTTTAATACCGAAGACAACAAAAAGAAGTAAGGAACCAGCGACTGCTAATTTGTGTTGATCTGCTTCGAGTGTCGGTATAAGACGTGAGACATCCGCCATGTTGAGGCTACCCACACTGCCATAAATCATACCAAGCCCAATTAAGAAAAGGGCAGAGGCTAAAAGATTGATAATGACATAGTGAACGCCAAGCTGAAAACGAGGTTTGCCTTGTCCATGTAAGAGCAACACATACGAAGCCATCAACAGGATTTCAAAAAAGACGAAAAGGTTAAATAAGTCGCCTGTTAGAAATGCTCCACAAATCCCCATTAATAGGAAATGTACCATGGCATGGAAATAGCGACCACGCGTATCCCAGCTATCACTTGCATACCATAAAACTGGTACCGCTAATGCGTAAGTCAGTGCCAGCATAAAAGCAGAAAGACGATCGAGTACAAGCACAATACCAAATGGCGCTGACCATTCGCTTAATTGGTAAACAGTAATTTGCCCCGTGCTGGCGTAACTAAGATAAACAATAGCGGTAATTAATCCGGCAATTGCTGAGACGAGGCTAATGCCACGACGCCAAGGCTGACGCCAGTCATCTTTTAAAGCTCCTGCCCCGGGGTTGCCTAACAGTAATAAGATAAAAGCAGTAAATGCTGGGATGAGAATGCTAAAAATAGGCGTGTGTTGTTGCCAAAAAGATAAAAAATCAAACATCACGGCTCATCCTCACGTGGGTCGTATGTTGGGGAAGCATCTTCTTTAGCATCAACATGATCACTACCTGATTCATAACGGCTACGTAGCGCAAGTTGTACAATAAACGCTGTAGTTGCAAAACCAATCACGATGGCGGTTAACACCAACGCCTGAGGGAGTGGATCGGTTATTTTTGTCGTTTCAGTTAAAATTGCTGGCGAGCTGATTTGTAATCGACCCATAGCAAATAAAAATAGGTTTACTGCATAACCGATTACAGCCAATCCGAGCACAACAGGGAAAGTACGAGCACGTAAAATCAGATAAATACCTGTGGCAACAAGTAAACCAATAGCAGAAGCCAGTAAGAATTCTAAACTGATCATGATGATTCCTCCCGATGTGGTACAGGACCGGACATACTCGAATGACGAGAGTCGCCTAATACAGAGATGAGCAACATTGTCGCGCCTACAACGGTGATATAAACACCCAAGTCAAAACTTGCAGCTGAAGCTAGATGTAGTTTTCCTAGAATTGGTAATTCAACATAGACATGAGCACTCGTGAGGAACGGACGTAACCAGAACCATGCTGCTATACCAGTCAGGCCTGCAATCGTTAATCCTGTGCCAATCCAGACTTCGTAAAGGCGGCCAGACTTCGCTTTTAACAGCTGTTCTGCTTGATCTTGACCTAGTGCAATATATTGAATGATTAGCGCCATTGAGGTAATTAGACCTGCAATGAAGCCACCGCCTGGATAGTTATGTCCTCGCAAAAAGATATAAACACTGACGACAAGCGCTAGAGGTAATACCCAAGAGGCCGTAATACGGAACATAAGCGGAGAAGGATTAAAACGGTAGGTGAGGCCTTGCGTCATGGTGGTGCCGTGTACACGCATACCATCCATTAAACATAGGGCACCAATCGCAGCGATGCCTAATACCGTAATTTCACCGAAGGTATCGAAGCCACGGAAGTCAACTAAAATGACATTTACAATATTTGAGCCACCACCAAGTGGTAAAGACTGTTGGGCAAAGAACCAAGAAATTGAATTATGATCACGGGTTAAAATGAGCCAAGTAATCCAGCCAATTCCTAAACCTCCAATAATTGCTAAGGCAGCATCTCTCAAACGTCTAGAACGACGAGATTCATACGGTGTGAGCTGTGGAAGTAACGATAAGCTCATCAATAAAAGAACAGTCGTTACAACGTCTACTGTAATTTGAGTCAGCGCTAAATCTGGTGCTGACATGGTGACGAAGACCATCGTTACCACTAGACCAATTGCACCACTAATAAGTACTGCTTTAATACGCTCATGGTGGAACCAGAGCATCATCCAACAGCCTGAGAACAACGTCAGCCAAAGAACCACAGCAATCCATGGAGCATGGGTGAGTTCACGTGTACCTGTGCTCAGCCCTTGATTGAGTAAAGGCATAGTGACCATGATGATGCTAAAAGCAATGATCCAGAACAAATAACTTTGCAATGAACCATTTTCAGTTTTTTGTTTGATTTTTCGGCTTGTAAGCAGCAGATGTTTTAAAAATAAATCAAATAAGATACGGCCTTGTAATTTGCCTAGACGTGGGTCAAGGTCAATTTTACGAATCATGCCGTCTTTTGCTAAGGCAAAGTAGAACAGCGTACCGCCTACTAAGGCAATAATACTCATCACAAGAGGAGCGTTGAATCCATGCCAAATTGCAAGGTGTGTACCCGCAAATTCTGGTTGCATTAAGCTTGCTCTAGTTACACTATTGACCAGTGGTTCTACCAATAACGAAGGCAGAACGCCGACCAAGATACAAAGCACAGCAAGAAGGATGGCTGGAGCACGCATCCCGATAGGTGGTTCATGTGCGTCTTTATTTGGCACTTGTTTGCCAATTGGGCCGTCAAAGAAGACACCATGTACTAAGCGAATTGAATAACTTACTGCGAAGATACCAGCCAGAGTTGCAATGATGCTGGCAAAGATAACTGTTGAGCCTGAAAGATTCGCCAATAGCTCGGTAAAGAACATCTCTTTTGAAATAAAGCCGTTGGTAAGTGGTACACCTGCCATAGAGGCAGCGGTAATCATGGTGAGTGTGGCAGTGAAAGGAAGTAATTGCCAAATACCACTGAGTTTTCGAAGATCACGTGTGCCGGTTTCATGATCAATAATCCCTGCAAGCATAAACAGCGCTGCTTTAAATGTTGCATGGTTAATAATATGGAAAATAGCAGCGGCAACTGCTAAAGGAGAACCGATACCGAGTAAACAAACAATAAGCCCTAAATGACTAATGGTTGAATAGGCTAACAGTCCTTTTAAATCTTCTTTGAAAATGGCAAAACACGCTGCCATACAGAGCGTAAATAGGCCGACAAACGTAACGATATTATGATAAATCGCAGCGCCTATAAAAATTGGAAGTAAGCGGGCAAGTAGAAAAATCCCGGCTTTTACCATGGTCGCAGAGTGTAGGTAAGCAGACACGGGTGTGGGTGCCGCCATTGCATTAGGTAACCAAAAATGAAATGGAAACTGAGCACTCTTTGTAAATGCGCCAAGCAAAATAAGCAATAACATTGGAATAAAAAGAGCGTGGGCTTGGATCGCATCTTTCATGCCCATGATTTCGCTAATTTCATAGGTCCCAGTGATTTGTCCCAATAAAACAAATCCACCTAGCATTGCTAAACCACCCATCCCTGTAATAGTAAGCGCCATCCGAGAGCCACGTTGAGCAGCTTCATAATGACTCCAATAACCCACTAACAAGAAAGATGAAATACTGGTGAGCTCCCAAAAGACTAATAAAATAATAAGATTATTAGAGAGCGAAATACCCAGCATTGCTGCCATAAACAGCATGAGTAAAGTATAGAGTTTACTTAATGAATTTTTAGGACCTAAATAATAATAGGCGTATATATAAATGAGTGTACCGATACCGGTAATAAGAAGAGAAAATAATAAACCAAGAGCATCGAGCCTGAAGCTCAGATTGATCCCTAATTGAGGTAGCCAATCCCAGCTTTGTTGAATGCTTGCACCACCAAGCACAGTTTTAGCTTGAGTCAGTAATAAACCAAAACTGGTTAAACTGACTCCAATTGCCCCTAAAGCCGTTACTCCACGCGAGAATCGTTGAAGCAATGAAACAAGGGTGGTGCCTAATATTAACGGTAATAAGATAATTATCGGTAGCACACTCGTATCCATATATGATTTAGGCCGAAACCTAAAGGTGAAATTTTAATTTCAGAATAGATAGGAATTCAAAGAGAGTTCCAAAGCTTATTATTCCGAAAACCCAACCAAATTAGAAAATAAAGCGAGAAACAAGTTGTATTGCGCAACTTGAAGAATAAAAACGCAAAATGAAATTTATTGTACACTAAAAAAGCATTGAAAATCTGATGTTATTACATGTAGTAACAACATCTAGTTATTTTAGTGCCTAAAAAACCGTACTCCACCATATATTTTGTGAGTGCAGTTTTTGATTATAAAACTCAAACCGAAGGGCTTTCTTCCGGTGCGTCTCCCGCATGAATCATCCTTAATAATTCATTTTTTTGTTGTTCATTTAAACCCTGAATCTGCTGAAATAAAACCTCAATCTGTGCTGGTGTTGGGTCTATTAAACTCAGAGGCTGTGCTTCTATGGGTGGTGTTAAAGGTTCGCTTCTTTGGAGTAAGGTATAGATATGTTCAAGCTGTTGCTTGGTCGTATTTAGGTCCAGATGGCTAATTTTACCATGCTCTAATTTTAGACATTGATAGGTCGAGGCATGTTCGAGTAGCTCTTCACGACTTCCTGTTGCAATAATTTGCAGGCGTGGGAAGGCTTGATGAAGCCGATTTAAGATCTCGGAGCAATGAGTCGAGTCGAGCTGTGCATCAATCTGGTCAATGAGTAAAACGCCTTCCCCCTCAAGACAAGGGTTTAGGCCTAAAGGATTGAGCAAACATAGTCGGCGGGCTATATCACCGACTAAAGCAATCCAAGTTTTTGTTGTATTTGAAAGTTGCTGAAAAGGTAAGGTTTGATCTTCATAGTCGACCATAAGTTGCAGACGAGGCTGATATTGTAGATATAGATCTTTAAGCTCAGGCAAAACTATATTCAATGCATTCTTGAGGGCATATAGATTGGGTGAAGTGAGCTGTTTAGGTTGCCCTGATAACTCTTTTTGAAGCTCATTTAATAATTCTGTTTGATCTTGTTGATCTGATTGTTTCGATCTAATCCGTTGTACTAGATATGCAGCTTGAGCATTTTCGATATCACTAATTTCTCGTAGCCATTCAAAAAAGCGTGTAAAAGTTGTAAACGGTAGTGGGCTAATATCATAGGCTGAAATGGCTTGAGTAATGCCAGGTAAATTTTTATTAAGCAGATTAATATCATTTACAAATCGCTCGGCTGGGTAGTAAGCGATTAAGGGAAGTCCTTGTAATGGATCTTTTTTTATGACTTGTTGATAAAGAGCCATGGTTTGGTCAAGTTGCTGAGTTTCAACTTGGCTCACTCCAATCCCACTTGCATTTAGGGTTTTAAAAAGTTTCCAGCTACACAGCGAAGAGTCTAACTGCTGAGCAGAGGTACTTTCTGGCAGATGACCAATTTCTGAAGGAATTTGAACGGTCACTTCAATTTTTGATTGTAGGCGCGACTGAGTAATGTCTTGATCAGGCATGACAATACCGGGACTACGCAAATCTTTAAGGCGAGCAGGGAACCAAGTTAAAGCATGGTAAGTATGTTTGAGCAACATACTTTTACCAGTTGCCTGTTCACCTAAAATTAAGGTGATGGGCTGTTTTTCATAGTGAAAGTGTATTTTAAGGTCGTGAAACAGAGCAATATGTTTAAATTGGACAGATTCAAGTTTCATAGGCTCACCTAAATATGAGCGCTTCAACCAACAGACTGACGAAGACTTAAAGGCGCCCTTAGTTTTAATTGTTGTATCAGATCATAAAGATGATGGATATTTAGACTTACTTTAGCACGAGTACAGGCAACGTACAGTAGTCTTAACTCTTCATCAGTAATCTTGTGTTCTAACCCATTAATTTTAAATTGATAGTCATCTTCAATATGAACACGGTTCCATTCTAAGCCTTTCGCTTTATGGGCTGTAGAGATGACATAGTCAGCTTGCTCAAGTGGTGTAATCTTTGCAAGCGCTTTTTTTAGTGGGTCGGTACCGTGGTCATCGACAAGTTTAACCAATGGCTTAATATCACTACCTTCATTGGTTTCACAGTATTCATGGACATCATGCCATGAGTTGAACCATGCTAATTCAGGCACATCAGTAACCCGTTTTCCTTGTTTTAAGAGACTTGCAGCATCTACAAAACGGTTTAGTTTTTGATGGTCAGCTTGCAAACTCACTTTATCGCCGTGAACTAAACCAGCTAATAAAAGTTCCATAGCACGAGCATTGGTACGACACAAAATCGCATCACGCATTTTGGTATGCGGTTTATTTACGACACTTGATTTTTGATTTGGATTACCAAGCAAAGGAACAGTTTCATTTAATCCGCCTAGCAATGCATTGGCAACATCCGCAATCGTTTCACCAAAACGAAAAGAAGTGGTGAGGCGAGACTCTGGCAAGGGCAATTGTTGCATCGCATTGATTGCACCACGCCATGCATAAATTTGCTGATGTGCATCGCCTACATAGATGACCTGCGTACTTTTTTGGCGAAGTAAAATACCCAGCATTAAAGGATCAGCATCTTGTGCTTCATCAAATAAGACATAATCGGCTGGGATGTTCGGTTCAGACAAAGCCCAAAGTTTGAGATAAATATCGTGGCCAATTCCTGCCTGATGATTTGGGTCGATCGACTCTAACCAACGGCGCTCTACAGCAGGGTAAAGATGAGTTTGTAGCTCGGTAATATCGTCTGGATGTAACCAGTTTGGTGCCTGAATATGTCGAGGAGCAGGGTATTGAGAACTGGTTGAACAGAAATAGCTGACAGCATTGGCGACAAGGCTTGCAAGGCGGCTTGGCATTAAGACGTATTTTTCATAACGTCCACCCATCATGCGTCGTAAAGTAATAGGTTCTAGTCGATATTCTTTTGCAATAAAGCTTGGGCTTAAGCGAGGCAAGCGTAATTTATCAGTCACACCGCGTGGCACACTGCGAAACGCGAGTGAGTGAAAAGTCCGGCAGTCTACATTACGATGAAATTTGTTTTGTGCTTCACCAGCAATGGCTTTGTTAAAAGCCAAATACATACCGCGCCGTTCAGGCATGGCATCACTAATCATTTGTAATGTAGTAGTTTTACCTGTACCCGCATAGGCAATCACTTTAAATGATTGCCCAAGACGTGCGTTATCTATGGCAATAGCTTGCTCATAGGTGGCTTTAGGTTTTTCGATATTCGACACTGAGTGATTTTAAACCTTGTTGCGGTTAGCTTTTTCAACTAAACCAGATAAACCTTGACGACGAGCTAATTCGTCAATAATAAGTTGTGGATTAAGATCGAAATAACCCAACATGACAATGCTATGGAACCACAAATCAGCAGTTTCATAAATCAAGTCATTTAAATTGCTTTCTGTATTTTGAGCAGCGTAGTCTTTCGCAGCAATAATAGTTTCTACGCCTTCTTCGCCGACTTTTTCTAAGATTTTATTAATGCCTTTTTTGTAGAGGCTTGCAACATATGAAGTGTCCGCTTCAGTTTGCTTACGCTCTTGCATTAATTGCCCTAAGTGAGCAAGCACATCCACTTGTTCAGTGGTGTGAGCATGATCGTGGCTTTCAGTTTTAGCTTTATCGCCATAAATTGCAGTAGGGTCTTTTAATTGTGCGTCGACAATTTCCCAGCCCTGTGGAGTGAGTTTGCGGTAGAAACAAGACTCACGACCTGTATGGCATGCAATACCGCCGTGTTGCTCAACTTGTAATATGATTACATCGCCATCGCAGTCTAAACGAATTTCATAAACTGTTTGGAAATGGCCTGATTCTTCACCCTTGTGCCAAAGTTTTTGGCGAGAGCGAGAGAAATACACAGCCTGATTTTTTTCTGCTGTGAGCGCAAGTGATTCACGGTTCATCCACGCTACCATCAAAATACGTCCGGTTTGATGATGTTGAGCAATGGCAGGGATAAGACCTTGTTCGTTAAATTTTACTTCATCGAGCCATTGCGTATTATTCATGAGGAATCACCAAAGAAATATGAACTATAAATTGATTTCAATCTGATGCTAAAAAATAGCTTGTATAGTGTACGGCATCAACGTCGCTTTGCGGAAAAATTCTTTGTCCTTTTTGTCTTTGTCAGCGTAATGAGTAGTTTGAATACGATTACTTTTAAAAGTCCGACAGAGATTCACTTTTTAAATTAAAAACACTGTTTTCTTTAGGTAATTGAGCAACCTGATCATAGTCAAGTTGTTGGAATGGACCAGTCTTTAAGCCTGAAATTGTAATTGCCATTTCTTTTCGAAAATAAGGGATTTGATACATCCACGGAAAAACTAAATCTCTTAAACCTCCAGCCCACCAATGATCAGACTGATAAAGTGGTGTTAATAAGCGACTAAGAAATTGATAAAACTGGGTGGATGAACGGCGAAGCTGGTGGTAGTGCTGCCAGAGCAGGGACCAATCAATATTCTGGTTTTTTTGAGCATGTTGCAATGATTGAGAGAAAGCCCAAGCATCCAATAATGCCATATTTGCACCTTGACCTAACTGTGGACTCATTGCATGAGTGGCATCGCCAATGACCCCAATTCGACCTTGACCAAATTGAGTCATAACGACATCACGGTAGTTTGCAGATAACCATTTGGGCTGAGTTTGACTGTTATACAAAATTTCTTTCAGCCATTCTGCAACTTTGGGCCAACGCTCAGAGACTTGCTTTAACCAAGCTTGTTTAGCCTGCTCATCTTGTAAAAAGCTTTGTAACTGTGGAGTAGGTAAGCTCCAAAAAACACTTGAAAGGCGTTGTTGAGGTTCTGTTGGAATGGCGCCTGTAGGAAGAATTCCCATCATAATTTTCGAGCGATCATAAAATTGATGCAAAATTTCAGAATCGAGAACTTGGCACTCAGGCACGATACTCCACGCCGCACCCCAAGGGTAGGCTTGGTCAATCTTTACCCATGCTTTGGGGCGTAATTGGCTACGAGCACCATTGGCAATGAGTAGGCAATCAAAGCAAGCATCAAACTTTTGACTTTGATGACTTCCGAATAGCCGAACTTCGTCATTATGTTCTTCAAAGTTCTCAACAGAATGGTTCATACGCCAAGTAATCTGGCTCGAATACTCACTAAGTTTTTGGGTGAGCACATGACATAAAGTGGCTCGGTGTATACCTAAACCATAGAGATTTGTAGATGCTTCATGATAGTGGCTGTTGACTAAAAGACGCTTGTTGGGAAGTTGTCCTTCTAAGCCTGTTACTTTTGCACCCAATGGCAGAGCTTTATCGAGCACCCCTAAATGTTCAAATACTGCTAAGCCTGCAGGTTGTAGTAATAAACCAGCGCCTACTGGAGATAACTCATCAACTTGTTCAAAAATAGTAACGTCATTACCTTCACGGGCGAGCAAAATTGCAGTGGCTAAACCTGCGGTACCGGCACCGATAATCGCAAAATGAGGTGTTTTCATTGTTTGTTCTTTTGATGCATTTATAGATTCAATTTAGCAATCAACGAATAGCTGATCTATAATTTTTTTGAAAATTAAAGTTTTCACATAAAAAAATCCCTTGCGCGGGCAAGGGATTTAGAACTTATTTCAATATGCGCCAAAGCGCTAATAAACTGCTTAGCACAATTAAAATAATAGAAACAAACCAAGGACTAATAATCGCGATGGTGAGCAAAATCAGCATGCTACTACCGAACATCCAACTGCGGCGTTGTTGATGTTCCATTTGCAAACGAAGTTGCTGCATTTCGCGTAACTGACGGTCTTGCCAAGCAGACTGATTTTTTAAACCATTTAAACTATCAACAATTAAGCTTGGAAAATCTTGAGCACCTAAAAGCAGGTCAGGTAGTTGCTGACCTAACTCTTTAATATTTTTGACTGGGTTCATGTTGGCTTTGACCCATTCAGTCAAAATTGGTTTTGCCAATTTCCAGATGTCGAGCTGCGGGTATAGATCGGTACCTAGACCTTCGACATGCACTAAAGTCTTTAACAACAACATGAGCTGAGGTGGAATCTCTAAATGGAAGCGACGGGCAATATCCATTACTTGAATCAAGATGCCAGCAAAATCAAGTTGATCCATTGGTTTAGATACCATTGGGCCAACGGTGCGACGCATTTCACGCGATAGCGCATCTTGGTCTGTACCCGGTGGAATCCAACCAGCTTGATGCACAATTTGAATGAGCTGCATAAAGTTGCTGTTCATTACAGCAAGCAACATGCGGGCAATGGTCATCTGGTCATGCTTAGATAACTCACCCATAATTGCACAGTCGAGTGCAATAAAGCGTGGATTGCTTGGGTTAATTGTTTCTACAAAGACATTGCCGGGGTGCATGTCGGCATGGAAAAAGTTATCGCGGAATACTTGCGTAAAGAAAATGGTTAATCCTTTTTCTGCAAGTTGTGCGCGGTCCATGCCTAGACGGTCAAAGGTTGCCGTATCTGAAAT
The DNA here is from genome assembly GCF_059579785.1 of Acinetobacter sp. S-1. Lineage (NCBI taxonomy): Bacteria > Pseudomonadati > Pseudomonadota > Gammaproteobacteria > Moraxellales > Moraxellaceae > Acinetobacter > Acinetobacter sp. S-1. Next base: position 3,434,686 of record NZ_CM184207.1, on the reverse strand, counting down.
AGGAACACCTGTAATGCGCTCTGCTACCATGACATCTTTGGTGTCCATGTAGACTTCAGGCACATACATCATGGTTGAGCCAGTAAAATAATGGCGCATACGACGGGTGTTGTCTGCTTCGATACTCAAGTCCAGCTCATTTAAGATAATCTGGCGGTAGTCTTGAATAATTTCAGAGAGATGTAAGGCACGAGCAGCTTCAAGGCGACTTTCTAGTGTGTTGCCTAACCATGCCAAAATCTCAAAGTCTTGCAAAATTTGGTTGCGAATGTCAGGACGAGTCACTTTAACAACAACTTCTCGACCATCGTGCAAAGCAGCAGTATGAACTTGTGCAATTGAAGCAGCAGCTAATGGCTGGTCATCAAATCGTGCAAACAAGGTATTTACGTCAGCTTTTAATGATTCTTGAATACGTTGTTTGGCAACATTGCTATCAAACGGTTTTACCTGATCTTGAAGTAAGACCAATTGAGCGAGTATTTCAGGTGGAATCAAATCACGTCGAGTTGACAGTAATTGTCCAAGCTTAATTGCAAGCGGCCCCATCTCTTCCAAAGCTTCTTTGAGCTTTAAAGGATTTTTACGTTCGCGACTAGACCATGCAGCTGGGTGCATTTTAATAACACTTAATGCACGTTGAGCTTTAACTGGTAATTCATCCGCAGGGAACAACGTATCGAGTCTATAGTGCGCTGCAATACGCCAAAGTTCGAGTAAACGTGAAACGTGCGGAATCATATACGGTCTTACCTAATCTTGAGAGGGTTGTAGTTGTATGCTGAGTTGCTGCAATCTTGCTTCTAGACGGTCAATGTCTTGATTAAGCTTGCGAGTTGCTTGAGTTAAATCATCCATTTCCCAACGAGGAGCAAATAGACCACTATCTTCTTTTAATGCGTCTTCTGCAAAAAATAGATGACTTTGAAGAGAGCGTTTTAAATGTTTTGGTGCAAGTTGAATCTTGCCAATTTCGTGGGCGAGTTGAGGACCGACCCATCTTGATAAGTGCGAAGCTAAATCTGGTTCAGCTTGCTGCATAATCTTTTGAATATCCTGTAGCAGGTGGTAATCACCTTGCAATGGGATATTGCCAATCTGATCTGGATCGCTGACCAATAATTTAATCAGTTCGACGACATCTTTAACATGCAAAGTTGCTGTTGCTTCAGAAATTTTGAATTGCGCATCAAAAGGGCGTTGTTCAAAAATAGAAGGCTTTTCACTGTGCCCTGTTGCAGTAGGTTCAAGACGTACTTTTTCTTGGTCAAAGAATACATCGACAGAAAGCTGCGGACTATCAATCACAACACGCAACATTTTGCCCTGTAACTGATTAAGCTGAATGCGTGTAACCGCATCCAGATCGATCAGATGATGAATGATACGTTCGACTGCACCGAGTGCCAGAATCGACCACATATCGTTATCCCTTACAGTTTGAAGCCACGGTGAACGGCAACGATACCAGCAGTAAGGTTGTGATAGTCACAGTTCTGGAAGCCAGCATTTTCCATCATACCTTTTAAGGTGCGTTGGTCTGGATGCATACGAATTGATTCAGCCAAATATTTATAACTTTCTGAATCATTCGCAACCAATTTACCCATAATCGGTAAAGCAGTGAATGAATAGAGGTCATAAAGTTTTGAGAATGGCTCAAATACAGGCTTAGAAAACTCAAGAATAAGTAAACGACCACCTGGCTTCAACACACGGAACATAGAAGCAAGTGCTGCATCTTTATCTGTCACGTTACGTAAACCAAAGCTAATGGTGAGTAAGTCAAAGCTGTTATCTGCAAAAGGCTCTAAAGTTTCTGCATTGGCAAGTACGAAGTCAACGTTGGTACAGCCTGCATCAATGAGGCGGTCGCGACCAACATTAAGCATAGATTCGTTAATGTCTGAAAGAACGACATGACCTTGAGGACCAACTTCACGGCTAAATACTTTTGCTAAGTCGCCTGTACCACCAGCAATATCTAACACGTGTTGACCACGGCGTACGCCAGACATGTTAATTGCGAAGCGTTTCCATAGGCGGTGAATACCAAATGACATTAAGTCATTCATCAAGTCATATTTGCTTGCCACCGAGTGGAATACTTCTGCAACTTTTTGAGCTTTATCTTCAGTTCTAACTGTTGAGTAACCGAAGTGTGTGGTTTCACCAACGTTGCCAGTATTACCAGCACCACGAGGTAAATTGTATTTAGGTACAGAACCATTTACAGGTGTGTCTGTTAAGGTTTGCTGTAAAGTTTGTTGTTGCCCTTGAGGAGTACCTTGAGGTAAAGGTGAGCTTAGGAATGGGCTAACTTTGTCTGAACTTTGTGCCTGCTCAGTTGGAGATGTTGGCTTTTGGTTTTCGTTAGACATATTGTCTCTCCTAGACTCAAACTCAAGTGAAACGGAATAAGTTCTGCATGATGACAGATTTTGTCTATTTTTACAGGCATCATCATGCAAATATAATGAATAAAATCTCAACTTCGCGAGGTTGAGTTTTTCTATGTGCCGACCTTATCACACTCTAAACGGATTCGGATGCCCTGAATGTACATTTTCAATAATCTGGCGTTCTTTTTCAGTAAAAGTCTTGATAAAGGTCTCGGCCGATTTTAACGGTTTCATCGCACTAAAACCATCTTGAATGAAATCATACATCAATTCGAAGTGATATTTTTGGGCAATACCTTTACACATTTTAAAAGCAGTAAACATCATAAATGAACGCATGTATTTATCGAGCGCTGCTCCTAAATCGTCAAGAAGAGCAAGTTGCTGGTAACGAGCTTCGGCCTGATCAAGCTTGATTAAGGTTAAACGCATAATTTCATCAGTGAGTACTGTATCTGCCGGATAGTCCTCAAGAAGTTGCATTGCTACTTGCTCATCAAGTTGGGTTGCAAGTACAGCCAAACTTACTGATTTAGTACCTGTTTTAATTGCATTCTCAGGCAAGACTTTTTCTGCTTTATGCGCATATTTCAATAAGCGTTCGATTTGAGCTGCAAGAGCATCAAATTCTGGGCCACCATATAAACGATTTAAAAAGTACTCTGACATGAGCTTGTGCGCTGGCAGATTAAAAAAGTCATGATGCGTATCTTTCATCCGCTCTTTTAACCATGTTTGTACATCTTGCAAACGCTGAGCAAGTACTGGATTATCGTGATAATTAAATGTTTTATATTGTTGTAAAAGATCATCAAAAGCAGCGAGTTTAGACATTTAAGGCTCTAATATTGGGCTATTTGCAAAAAATCATAAAAGGCATTGTAACCTTGTACTATGGCGAGTAGATGTAAAAAAAATGATTCATGCGTCAATTTTTAAACAGAATTTTGTCGCAATGACATAATTTGTATAGCAATTCATCATTTAACCGCATAAGTTAAAGATCATCGAAATTAAACAATAAAAGATTAGAGCCGTGGACTATGAGTGAACAACAACCAAAATTTGAGATTCGTGATGAAGAACAGCTTTCAGTCGATTTGATTGAAGCACAATATGCGTTAAAAGAAAGTCGGGGCAAACCCAACGCTAAAAGCACACTGATATTAATGAGTGGTATTGAACTGGCTGGAAAAGGCGAGGCCGTTAAGCAGCTTCGTGAGTGGCTAGATCCACGATATTTACGAGTCAAAGCAGACGCGCCACGTGTGCTGACAGACACAGAAGCATTTTGGCAATCTTACTCGGAGTTTATTCCGACTGAAGGACAAATTGTGGTGATGTTCGGCAACTGGTATAGCGATTTGCTCGTCACCGCAACGCATGTTTCCGAGCCTTTAGATGATTCGCGTTTTGATGAATACGTTGAAAATATGCGGGCATTTGAGCAAGATTTAAAAAATAACTATGTCGATGTGGTTAAAGTCTGGTTCGATCTATCATGGAAATCGCTGCAAAAACGTTTAGATAAAATAGATCCATCTGAACAACATTGGCATAAGCTCCACGGCCTAGACTGGCGTAATAAAAAACAATATGACACTTTGCAAAAGTTACGCCGTCGTTTTACCGATGATTGGTACATTATTGATGGCGAAGATGAAAAGCAACGTGATCAATTTTTTGCTCAATACCTTTTACAACACATGCGTCAACTTCCAGAGCATGAAACTGAAGTTAAAGGAAAATGGCAGCAAGCTAAAATTCCAGAGAGTTTATTAAAACCTTCTAATGAACCACTTGAAAAAGCTGAATATAAAAAAGAGCTCGATAAACTGAGTAAAAAAATTGCCGATGCCATGCGTTTTGATAAACGCAATGTCGTGATTGCTTTTGAAGGTATGGATGCTGCTGGTAAAGGCGGGGCCATTAAGCGAATTGTTAAAAACTTAGACCCACGTGAATATGATATTCATTGTATTGGTGCACCTGAACGTTTTGAAGCTCGACATCCTTACTTATGGCGTTTTTGGAACCGCATTAATGAAGCTGAAAAAATCACGATTTTTGATCGGACATGGTATGGGCGCGTGCTCGTTGAACGGGTTGAAGGGTTTGCTTCGCCTTTAGAGTGGCAGCGTGCCTATGATGAAATAAATCGCTTTGAAAAAGATTTATTTGATAGTCAAACGATTGTAGTAAAAATTTGGCTAGCGATTAGTAAAGATGAGCAAGAGCAGCGTTTTAAGGCCAGAGAAGAAACACCACATAAACGTTTTAAAATTACCGCAGAAGATTGGCGTAATCGTGATAAGTGGGACGATTATTTAAAAGCAGCAGCCGATATGTTTGAGCGAACCAGTACTGAATATGCACCGTGGTATATCGTCGCAACTGATGATAAATATACGGCACGTCTGGAAGTATTGAAGGCCATTTTAAAACAGCTGAGAGCAGACTAAGCTCTCAGCTACAAGGCAAACATTAATTTACAATGGTGCTACGGCTTTTTTGCTGAATACGTTTTGCAAGGTTATAACTATCATTCAGATGTGTTTCTGCTATTTTTTTCATCATGAAATAGCCTAAACTTGCTGCTACAATTTGTCCGCCTAGCGGTATAAATTTAGTCACCTGTTTCGTTACGATTTTGCCAAAAAAGCCATTAAATGTTTTTTTAACAGTAGTACGTGCCACTACAAAACCAGAAAATTCAAAACCGCGTTTACGTAACTCATCCCAATGAATAGTTTTAGTTTTTGGGTCGTAGACACTCACGTGTTCAGGCGCTAAACCAAAACGGGAATTGATATCTGGAATCAGGTGCGACAAAATTCCCAAATCTACCGCCACGTCAAAAAAAGGAATCGGTACAATTGCCGCTCCGGCTGAGACGTAAGCTCTTTTTTTGATGAGATCATGGCACTCATCGCGAATTTGTTCCAGATTTAGGCTAGGATCAATATAGTCAGGAATCTTGTCAATTTTCATAATGTCTACCTGTATAAGTTCTTGATGGCGTCATTCAAACCAAGTGTAAGTGACACCTTAAGTTAAATTATGCTGTGTTTAAACCAACGTGACATAGTCAGATTCAGTTGTATAGTAATGAATGTTTATGATTTTGTGCATAAATTATGCAAGCAGGAAATGAAATAAATGGGGATCCATGTTATTCAAAGTCAACGTATTGATGTGTTGTTGCAAGGTGTATTGGCGTCTACATCTCAAGCTTCAACGCATCCATTACAGGTTTTGAAAACCCAACATTTTATTGTTCCAAGTCCTGCGGTCGAGCAGTGGCTGATACAAAAACTTGCAGAACAACAAGGCATGAGTGCCAATTACCAGTTTCACCAACGGGTACGAGGTTTCCAATGGTATGCCTATCAGCAAGTTTTAACTGCGCATAAAGAGCAGGTCCGTAAAGCGAACATCCCGCGTTTGATTTTTAAATGGCGGGTGCATCAGGCTTTGCACGAATTTATTCAACCTGACACGATGAGCATAGACACATCGCATCCTTTACATTCTATTGTTCAGCGTATTTATGACAGTGCAGATCGACTCGAACAAGGCATAGATAAACAATTAAAAAAACAAAAAATGCTGTATTGGGTCGCTGAGCAGGTTGCCGATCTATTTAGCAACTATATGATTTATCGTGGACAGTGCCAGCGTGGTTGTGAAAATAGTTGTACCTGTCCGGAAAACTGGTTGTCTGCTTGGGGACAGGGCCGAGCACTCGATATTGAAAAATATATTGTGCAAAAAGATGATGAAGTGACTGCTTTTGCATTACATCAAACTGAGGAGTTAGAACGCTGGCAGCGTTGGTTGTGGCAGCAACATTTTCATGATGACTTTTTGCAAATGCAGCAAATTGACGCGTTGTTTTGGCAAGAGTTAGATCATCCAGACCGTGGTAAGCGTGCTATTTCAAGATTACCTAATCAAGTAGTGATTTTTACATTATTAGATTTGCCGCCAAGCCAGTTACAGTTTTTGCGCCGTTTAGGCCAATATATTGATGTCTTGATTTTGCACTATAACCCTTCACAAGAATATTGGGCCGATAGTGTCGATCCACTGTGGAAGCAGCGTTATGACTTAGGGGTAAAAGAGCGTTTTATTGCGAAAAACCCAAAGGCTACAGATGCTGAAATTAGCGATTTCTTTAATAAATTCACACTCAACTTTAATGCTGAAGCGCGTGAGTCTAGACATCCGCTTTTAACCAGATTGGGTAAACAAGCCCGCGACCACTTTTCACTATTGTCGAATTTATCTACGGGTGAAGAAGGTAAGTGGGTTGATGCTTTTGTGGATGATTTTCCTGAAAGTTTACTCGGTAAAGTTCAGTCAGATATTTTGCATTTGGTAGAACCGCAAGCTAAGCAATATGAACTCGCTCCAGACGATGACTCTATTCAGATTCATGTTTGTCATTCGACTTTACGTCAACTTGAAGTATTAAAAGAGCAATTGATTGGTTGGTTGGCTAAACCGCATGAACAGCCGCGCCGCCCAAACGATATTTTAGTTTTAGTGCCTAATTTGGCTGATATAGAGCCTTTAATTCGAAGTGTATTTCCCGCTACTGCCACTGAGCAAGGTGTACATTTGCCAGTGAAAATTGCAGGTGTTGCATCACTTGATGCACTGAATGCTTGGCGTGCTGTAATTGGGCGTATTCAACTAATGCAGGGTCGTTTTAGTTTTGATGATTTTGCTGATTGGTTAAGCTTGCATGCTACCCAGCAACGTTACGAACTTGAGTATGTTCAGGTCGAGCGGATTTTAAATTTGCTTGCCGATGCGGGTTTTAAACGAGGGCTTGATGCAGAGCATCTCAAGCGCAGTTTGTGTGACGGTGATGATGATTATCGATATAGCTTTAAATTTGCCTTAGAGCGATTGGCTCTTGGTATTGCTGTGCCTGTACATGCGACGTTTAATCAGGTGTTGAGTTACGCCAAAGTTCAACCGAGCGATTTCGAGTTGGTGGGTACACTCATTCAGATTTATCAGGATTTGAACGAGCGCCGTGATTGGCTGACTCTGCATGAACAAGGAAAAGTCTATACGGTTGAATATTGGCTCCAAGTGCTGGGCAAAGATATTGTTGAATTTGAGCAGGTCGGTGTTGCTGCTCTAAAAGCTGTGAGGGAAATTGTTAAAAAACAAGAGCGAATGTTGACGCTCGCAAGCTATTACGCCGAGGCAGACACAGGAACTTTGCGCAAAATCACCTTGCCACTACCTTATATTATTGAAGAAATTCAACGGACATTAGAAAGTCAAAGTGCGCAAGCTGAGCCGACTGGGCAAATTACTTTTGCCCAAATTGGACACATTCGACCGTTACCTTATCGTTTAATGGTCATGCTAAATCTTGATGCAGGGCAATTTCCAAACCGCGATACCCATGTTCCATTTGATTTAATGGATGCACTGCGTCAACAGTTAGGCGATCGCTCTCGACTTGAAGATGATCAAGGGGCGTTTTTAGATGCTTTATTATTAGCCCAAGAAAATTTATGGCTGTTTTATAACGGCTTTGATGTGAACGATGGCGAGGTGCGAGAACCTTCGAGTATTCTTCAAGAGTTCCGTGAACATCTTGCCTTGATCGTGAAAGCTGAAGACGGTGTACCTGAAAGTGTCGTTATTGAAGGGATTGAAATTCCATCACAATTAAAACAACTCTATCACTTACATGATTTACAGCCATTCGACCCGAAAGGTTTTACCCTAGAAAAAAGTGTTATTCGCTATCAAGATCATTGGTTTAAGGTCGCTTCACAAATTCAGCAAGTTTCAGGAAACCGTCAACCTTGGGCGAATACGACCTATCCGCTACAAGCGCCTGACATGTTGGTTTTAGATAGCCAGCAATGGATACAGGATGTGACATTCCCTGCACGGTTATATTTAAAAACTTTAGGGGTAGAAAACTTAGGAAGTGTCGGAGTGCTCGACCAAAATGAACCTTTATTATTAGATGGTTTAGGGCGCTATGCAATCCGACATTTTTTACAACAATCTGAACAGCAAGCACAACCTGAAGTATTAATTGATCAGTTGCCTGTTGGTAAAGTCAAATATAGCGCATGGCAACAAGGTGTGTTTGAGCAAGAATGTTTACTTGAACGCCTTCACCATTATGCACCCGCAGTGACACAAACAACTCAGCGTATTTGGCGAATTGCTAAACAGCTTCATATGAATATTACGGTTCCGAAGTTTGAAACTCGGGACTGGGTGAGTATGGAGCCTTCAAGCGCTCGCGCAAAAAGACGCGCTAAAGTCTGGTTAGAATATCTGCTCTGGTTAGCTTATTTGAATGAGGGTAGCGCCGGAGCTGAAAAGCGCCGTATTGTGGTTTTTAGCGATCAAACTGTGATTTGTAGTGGTGTAAGTTCTGAGCAAGCTCGGCAATATTTACAGCCATGGTTTAAAATCTGGCGTCATGCACAGCAACAACCATTGGTTCTACCAGCAGCCTTATTATTAAAACCATTAGAAAAAGCCAAAGCATATCAGTGGGAAACAACAAATCAGGCAGAAAAAGCAAAACTGGATGAGAAGAGCTACACTGAGCTGTTAAAATACTGGAATGAAACAGGGTCATTTACCACAATGGATATGACTCAAAATGAAGCTTGCAAGTTGCATCGAGACTGGAGCTTTATTTTACAAGAACAAGATGCGCAAGCTTTGCTTCAACATGCTTGTGATGAGTTTGCGTATGATCTGTATCATCCAGTTTTTCAATTTCAACATTCGGAGTAAGACATGAACTCAAGAGTACAGGTGTCTTATCAACCTATTATTGATATTGAATTTAGTGGCTTACACTTAATTGAAGCTTCGGCAGGTACAGGAAAAACCTATACTTTATCGAGCTTAATGGTCCGTATCTTTCTTGAAAAGTACTTGCCTCGACAAGTCATTGCGACCACGTTTACCCGTGCAGCCGCTGCCGAGTTAAAAAGTCGTATTCGCGCCCGTTTGGTCGAAACGCATCGTTACTTAGAGACCAAGCATAGTTTTACAGAACACGAATTAATTACGCAGGCCGAGCAAGAGCCTGACTTATTACTTCAACATATTTTAAAAAGTTTTGCGACGCGTATTGCCTATGCGTGTGAACGTTTAAAATTGGTCATCGATCAGTTAGACGAGTTATTTGTCGGAACACTCGATAGCTTTAGCCAAAAACTATTACGTGAGTTTGCCTTTGAGAGTGGCAAAATTGAATGCGCTCAAATTACCGATGATGCCAAAACTTATAGCCGACAATTGATTCATGATGTTTTACGTGAATGGATACAATCTCAACCTCAAACCGTGATTGATGCGTTGTATCTGGCAGGTGAGCTTAAGAGTGTTGATAGTTTTGTTAAACTGGTCGAAGACTCACTGAATTTTAGTTCGGCTCATTTTAAGCTTCCCGAAAAACCTACAATTCAGTTTGAGCAACTTGCACAACTCAAACAGTTGGCAACAGAAATTGACTTAAGCCTTTTAGAGCCGTATTACTTGCTTGATGGCGAGCACTATAAACATATAAGCGGCACAATATTTCGGAATGGGGCGTTTAACAAATTATTTAACGAGTGTTTACCGCAGCTTTTGCAAGTTCTAACGCAAAGCGACAGCATTTTGGTTTTTGATGGGTCTTTGACTGCACAACGTGAGCTTGTTTTTAAGTTTTTAGGTCAACTTGCCGATCAGAAAGTTTTCAAGAAATGTCCTGCTGAAATTTCAGATGGATTCTATCAACATCCTTGTATCCAACAGATTCAACAGCTATTTGGTGTGCTGAAAAACTACGCCGAGCAGTTCGACCAGCTTCATATTTTTTTAAAAGCCTATTTATGTGTAGAGGTGAAAAAACGTTTACCTCAGGTTTTGCAAAATAAAGGTGAAACTACTTTTTCTCAACAAATCCGGACACTTTCTGAAGCTTTAAAAGGTGAGCAGGGGCAGCGTTTTGCTGTATTTGTTCAGGCACGTTATCCCTTAATTTTGGTCGATGAATTTCAAGACACTAACCAAGATCAAGATGATATGCTGGCGAGCATTTGGCGCCATCCAGAGCGTTACCAAAAAGGTTGCATGATTATGGTCGGTGATCGTAAACAGGCGATTTACGGTTTCCGTGGTGGGGATATGCTCACCTTCTTAAATGCATATAAAGATATTCAAGCCAAACATGGCCGCGAATATAAGTTAATTCATAACCATCGTTCTGTTGCTGATCTGGTTGAAGTGGTCGACGCCTTATTTCAAAGGCAAATCGACTTTGGTGAAGAAGTTCAATATGACCCAATTCGAGCGGGCACTCGACCTCATCCTGTACTGATTGAGGAGAACAATCATAATCCTCACCCTTTGCGCTGGTTAATGCTCAAAGATAAAGAAACAGAGGCTCAGCAAGTTGCATGGAAGATTCGAGATCTACTTAACCAGTCACATGCTGGACAACTATATTTTCAAAAAGATGCTCAGACTCAAGTCTTAAACGAAGATGATATTGCGGTATTGTCTCGTAATCATGATGGGCTGGATAAAGTTCAATTTGAGCTAGAACGTTTAGGAATTCGGGTTAATAGGCCATCAAAACGAAGTGTTTTCGATTGTACGATTGCTCAAGACGTGGGGGCTTTGCTGACCGCCATACTTCATCCTTACGATGAGGCAAAAGTAAAGCGAGCTTTGATTAGCCGTCTATTTGCCATGGATTTAAAACAACTCTTGCAACTTGAGCAGACAGCCGAAGGGTTAAGCCAGTTTATGACTGGTTTTGACACGATTAGAGAGTTGTGGTCCGCTCAAGGCTTTTTAGTGGCATGGCAACAATGCCTCATCCAGTTTGATATATGGCAAAATTTGGTTGCAGCTCAAAGTAAAGATAATGAACGGGTTGTGGTGAACTTGCGTCATTTAACTGAAATTCTGAGTCAGCACAGTGAGAAATACTCAGGTGCTCAGAACCTTTATCACTGGTATCTCAAACAGTTGCGTTCTCCTCTTGATCGTGATTGGGAGTTAGAACGTAAATTATCGAGTGAAGCTGGTGTTCAGCTCATGACCATTCACCAGTCAAAAGGGCTGGAATTTAAGATTGTATTTTTACTAGGTGCAGACAAGCCTTTTCGAGAAAATAATAAAACACTCAATTTTTCGACCCAAGATGTAGTCCAACCAGACTCAAATCAGACCTTGACTCAACGTGTCGTTGCGATTGCTGACAAGACTTATTTGAATGAAATAGAACTTAAGAAGCACGAAGAACGAGCGCTCGCTGAACAGAATCGTCTTTGGTATGTCGCTTTAACGCGAGCAAGCCACCGCGTCTATGCTGTTCTACAAGATCTTGATGGCAAGTCAGTATCAGGTCTCGCTTTTTGGAAAAATAGAGCTGAACCTTTTCAACACCGTTGCTGTACGGATGAAGTGGTTTTAGAACAGATTCCACAGGCAATTCATTTAGCCAAGCAAACCAGTATTATTGAAATACAAGCACAACGATTCCCTGAACAACGTTTTTATTCGAGAGGGAAAACCAGTTTCAGTTACTTGGCACAACATTTAAAACATAAGGCTGGCACGGATTTATTGGCCAGCCAGAGCAATGATGCTGTATTAGCAGAAGATGAGTTAGACTTAATTAACACTGCTGAAGCAATCAGTGCTCAGCCGATTGACTGGATAAAGAATAACTTTCCTAGAGGAACGCTTGCCGGTAATTTCTTGCATGAAATATTTGAACATATTGATTTTCAATGTTCAGATGACTGGGTCATAGAAATACGTCGTCGTTTTAAAAATGACTATAGTAGTCTTTGGCAAGATTTACTTAATAAATATAACGAGAGTTTCCCAGAGCAAGAAGATACCGAAAATTTGCTTTACCAGTCAGTTGCAGAGTGGTTAAAAGATATTTTGCGAACACCGCTTTCTCAAGGCTTTCGATTAAACCAGCTCCAACAAGATCAGTATTTGTCAGAGTTTCCTTTTTATTTGGCACTCTCAGATCGGGTTTTAGCAATGACACGTATTCAGCAGCTCTTCGCTGAGTATGGATTGAATATGCCGGAGTTACTTGAGGCTCGTTCAGCGCGTTACCTTAATGGTTCTATCGATTTGGTTTATTTTGATGGTCAGCGTTACCACATTGCCGATTATAAAAGTAATTACTTAGGGGATGATCTTGCAGACTATCGTAGCGATAGCATTGCTCAGAGCATGTCTTTGGCAAGTTACTGGCTACAAGCAGGTTTATATCTCGTTGCATTGCATCGCTATTTGCAAGTCAAAATGCAGGATTACCAAATTGAGCAACATTTGGGTGGGGCAACTTATCTTTATTTACGTGGCATGAATGGTGAAGCAGAGCAGGGCTATTATTACTGGCAACCTAGCGTTGAGTTTATTCTTCGTCTTGATGCCATTTTGGGGTATTTTGCTGAGGATAAATTAGCATGAAAAATGCTGATAAAATGCGTAATTTGAAGATTAACAAATACTTGACATGTGGATAAGCCTGTCTATAACCATGTGGACAAGCGTGTGGAAAACTAGGTGGATAAGTGTGTGGACAATCTAAACAGCCCTGAACAAGCCGATTTAAGCTGGTTAACAACGTGGAGTAACTTCTTAAATCAGGCTCCATTTACTGAACAATCGCAAGTGTCAGAAGCCACTTCTTACTTGCAGCAGCTTATTGAAGCGAGCTTACAAGGCGATAGTTGTATTGATATCAGTTCAGAGCAAATTGCAGCACTTGGTCAGCTTGCTATATCTGCCGATCAAGCAACCTCAAAAGTTGCGCCGTGCGTCTACGATGAGCAGGGGTTGGCATTATACCGATATTGGCACCTAGAGCAACGACTTGCAGAACAAATTTGTCGATTAAAGCAACAATTAATTCAACCTGTCTCTTGTGATGACTATTTAGACCTGCTTACCGATCCTCATCAACAGGCAGCTTTACAAATGGTTGCTCGGCAGAGCCTGAGTATTATTACGGGTGGGCCGGGTACAGGTAAGACTTATACGCTGGCACGTATTATTGCTGTGCTGAGTCAAGCAATTCCGCATATTCGTGTGGCGATGGCTGCTCCAACTGGTAAGGCAGCACAGCGAATGCAAGAGGCTTTACAGAACTCATTTAACGATCCTAAATTGCTTGAGTCCGGATTAGTTAGCGAAGAGCTCAGAAATCAGGGAACACAAACGATTCACCGTTTGTTGGGGATGGGACATAGCCAGACACCACGGTTTAATCAAAAACAGCCTTTGCCTTATGACGTGATTGTCGTCGATGAAGCTTCCATGCTGGATTTAAATCTGGCTACTCTTTTATTTGAAGCTGTGCCTGAGTCTTGTCGAATTATTTTATTAGGAGATGCAAATCAGCTTGCTTCTGTCGATGTCGGCGCGGTTCTTGCAGATTTGCAGCAAATACAGGCGTTGGCTGATAACCGAGTACAATTACAAACCAGTCGTCGTTTTGCTGAAGGTGCATTGATTGGGCAGGTGGCACGTTTTATTCAAATGCAAACCAGTCAGATTAATCATGAGCAGGTTTTGCAACAGTTTGAAATCGACATTGTTCAGGTTTCAGAATTACGTTCAATTCCTTTAGAAGTTGATATGCCCGATGTGGTTCAGCTTGAGTATTTGCCAGAAGGGAATCACGCAGAAGTCGAAATTTACTATCAGAAGCTCATGCTCGGTTTCCAAGGGTATGTAAAAAGCCTAAAAAATTATTTAAAAGAAGAACGCTCGATTGAACAGATCCAAAATGTAGTAAAAGCATTTGATGACTACCGGATTTTAACCGCAGTTCGTCATGGTCCGTTTGGATTGCAGCAGTTAAATCAATATGCGCAGCGTTGGATACAGCAACAACTTTCAATAGTGACTCTTGGTGGATGGTACGTGGGTCGTCCTGTAATGATGACTTATAACGATTATCAGCTCGGTATTTCAAATGGTGATATTGGTTTGTGTTTTGAGCACAGAACTCAGCCACAGCAGTTTGAAGTATATTTTCCAAGTTTGAACAAATGGGTTGCTGCAAATCGATTACCAAAAAGTATTCAAAGTGCATTTGCCTTAACAATTCATAAATCGCAAGGGTCTGAATTTACCCATACTGCTGTCGTTTTAGATCAGGCTGCCAAGAACTTATTAAGCCAAGAACTTATTTACACTGCGATTACACGAGCTAAGAAAGTAGTCAGTCTTTTAGTGCATCAAGAGGCTTTATTACAAGCATTTACAGTTCGTACTACACGAAAAAGCGGTTTAGTTCAAAAAGTTAATCGGTTAGTTCGTTAAGACAAACTTAATATTTTTACCCTTGTAAGAAAAAGCTTACATAGATTCGAGATATTTGCTGCTAGAGTACACCCCGTGTTTTTGAGATTATAAACGCACAACGAGCTTGGCACGGAATGTCGGGCAAAATCGCACAATAATAACAACTTAAGTCGAGAGACTGCGAACTTACAATGAAGTAGGTGTATAAAGAGGAAACTTACAGCCGCTAAGCCTTGTAGTTTTGGGAGAGACTACAGGGCTTTTTTATATTCTACTTTTCCTATGTTTCAAAAAGCATTACAACATTTCGTTTTTAGCACTATCTTCACTTTGTTTTTGTCTAAAGATTTAAATCAATAATATCAATATATTTATCTATAATATGATTTCAAAACAGGCATTTTTCCTGTGAATTGTTAAGTTATATGTTATACAGAACTGTACGTTAAAGGTTAAAAATGACTATTTACCAAATATTATACAGACCTGTACGTTTTCACTTACATGATGATAAGAAAAATACTACTTTTCTTCATAATTGGATATGTCACAATACATCACATAAGGAAATAGAAACAAAAACATCGGAAGTGAGTTAAAACAACAAGAAGGATGTGACTAGCATCTCACCAACGACAATAAAAACAGTAATAACACGATAAACAAAAACTACAGCGCAAAAAACCCAAGCAGAAATGCTTGGGTTTTTTATTTGTTTCTACACTAAGTCAGTTTCATGAGAATCACTACCAAATAACGAACGGCGTTGATCTCTCGGTATACGTGGACATTGGGTTGAGATTTGATAGAGCACTTTAGCTAAAGCAGGTAGATGAGTACCCACTACAGATTTACCAGTTGTTAATAAGGAAACACTGATATCTCTTTCAGGGTCGGCCCAACATAAAATGTTAGAGAATCCTAAATGACCAAATGCTTGTCCTGTCATTGGGCCAAAAAGACCTACAGGATTGCTACCTAACATTGGCCCCAGAGCATAGCGCATTGGAATTAACAAAGTACGGTCAATGTTAACGCCTGTGGTTGGCAGTGTTGCTCTGAAAATTGTTTTCTCACTAAAGATTTGCTGACCGCCGTAGCTTCCTCCACTTAAAAGCATTTCAAAGAAGCGGCCGGCTTGTTCTGCACTGGTATAGATGTTTCCAGCTGGGCAAATGGTGTCCATAAAACGACTATCGTTAGTCACATCAACTGCAAGTTGTAAACCGCCACCTAACACATGATTCAGGTAGTGATCGGTACCAAGGCGAGGGTGCAGACCTGTTGCACAGTTTAAGGCGACTTCTGAACGGTATTCTGGTTTTAAGCCATAATTGAAATAAGGCATCCCCATTGGTTTTTCGATAGTTTGATGTACAAATTCACGTAAATCCTGCCCAGTCACCCGTTCAATGACTTCTCCTAAAATATAACCTGCCGTAACAGCATGATAGGCAAGGTGATTGCCAGCAGGAGACACAGGTCGGGCAGTATATAAACGTTTTAAAATTTCGTCTTTATCAAATAATAAATCTGGTGTGACATCGCCATCAATATAAGGAATGCCACCACGATGTGCTAATAAATGAAAGATCGTTGCACGACGCTTACCGTTGACTCCATATTCAGGAACATAATAGCTCACAGGATCAAGCAAATTGATTTCGCCTTTTTCATCTAATAGATGAATCAACATGGCTGTGATCATCTTTGATGCTGAAAATAGGCAAACAGGTGTATCAGGTGTTGCAATCAGGGCATTTTCTTGAAGTCCTGCCGGAGAGTTTCCTTGGGCATATCCAATGCTTCTATTTAGCAAAATTTTACCTTGTCTGCGTAAACAAAAGGTAATGAGTGGATAGTTTCCGGTTTTATATAGTCCTTCTATACTTTTCCAGATTTTTTGAATCTGGTGATCACTCATTCCACCCTGTTCAGCAGCAACTTCATCTTTTTGTCGAATGACTTGCTCAATATTGTCCGGTACTGGACAAGTGTTGGTTGAAAAAATTTTCACACGTCCCTCGCGCTTCTTTCTTTTTATTCGAGGCTAGTGTGCAGGGTTAAGGTCCTCATGTCAGTGTCTAAAATGACAAGTTACTGAAAACTATTTTGCAATCCACCTATAGATACCTTAAAATAGGCGACTTGCTGTAGTGATGCACGGCAGTCAGTTGCCTCAACTGATTCATATCGTTTACTTTTTTAAGCATCTCGGAGAAATCGAATGGCTTTAACTAATGCAGACCGCGCAGAGATCATTGCTAAATTTGCTCGCGCTGAAAATGACACTGGTTCACCAGAAGTACAAGTAGCTTTATTGACTGCTCAAATCAATGATTTACAAGGTCACTTCAAAGCTCACAAACACGACCACCACAGCCGTCGTGGTTTGATCCGTATGGTTAACCAACGTCGTAAATTGCTCGACTACTTAAATGGTAAAGACCACGGTCGTTACACTGCTTTGATCGGTGCTTTAGGTTTACGTCGTTAATTCGATTTTTACTTTGTTTTCGCTATTTCGCATGTCGCAATGCTTTATCGCTGAAAAGAGAGTTTCACTTAATGTTAGGTTAAGTGATTTTTAGAAGGGGCGCTTGTGCGCTCCTTCTTTGCGTTTAACTTATTTTAAATAATTGATCTAGTGTGATGGCTTCTAAGCTTTGTCATTTATCTACCAATCGGTGTAGTCTGAATGCCAAACCTTAGGGGTCTCACTAGAATAAAATTAGGAAAATACAATACATGTCAATGTTTAATATCGTTCGTAAAGAATTCCAATTCGGTCAACATCAAGTCGTTTTAGAAACGGGTCGCGTTGCACGTCAAGCAAACACAGTTTTAATCACTATGGGTGGCGTAACTGTTTTAGTTGCAGTTGTTGCTCAACCTAAAGCAAAAGCGGGTCAAGACTTCTTCCCGTTAACAGTGAACTATCAAGAAAAACAATATGCAGCTGGTCGTATCCCTGGTGGTTACGGTAAGCGTGAAGGTCGTGCTTCTGAAGCTGAAACTTTAATTTCACGTCTTATTGACCGTCCAATTCGTCCGTTGTTCCCAGAAGGTTACTTCAACGAAATTCAAGTAACAGCAACAGTTGTTTCTTCTGACAAAACTATGGATGCTGATATTGCAGCAATGCTTGGTACATCAGCAGCATTGTCTATTGCTGGTACGCCTTTCCGTGGCCCAATCGGTGCAGCACGTGTTGGTTTAATCAACGGTGAATATGTTCTTAACCCGAATTTTGAACAGTTGAAAGAAAGTGACCTTGACCTTGTGGTTGCAGGTACAGAATCTGCTGTATTGATGGTTGAATCTGAAGCGAAAGAACTTTCAGAAGACCAAATGCTTGGTGCTGTGCTTTTCGGTCATGACGAAATGCAAATTGCAATTCAAGCAATTAAAGAATTTGCGGCTGCTGCTGGCGCTGTTGAATCAACTTGGGTTGCTCCAGCTAAAAACGAAACTCTTCTTGAGCAATTAAAAGCAGCTTTCGAAGCGAAAATCTCAGAAGCATATACAATTGCAGTTAAACAAGACCGTTATGCAGCACTTGATGCACTTTATGCAGAAGCCTTAGCTCAGTTTGTTCCAGAAAATGACGAAACTGGTATTGCTGATGAAGTAAACGAATTATTCGAAGACCTTAAATACCGTACAGTACGTGACAACATCTTGTCAGGTAAGCCACGTATTGATGGTCGTGATACTAAAACTGTTCGTGCTATCGACGTTCAAGTTGGCGTATTAGATCGTGCACACGGTTCTGCATTATTTACACGTGGTGAAACTCAAGCGTTGGTAACAACAACTTTGGGTAATACTCGTGATGCGTTAATGGTTGATACCCTTGCTGGTACTAAAACTGACAACTTCATGTTGCACTACAACTTCCCTGCATACTCTGTAGGTGAAACAGGCCGTGAATCTGGTCCTAAGCGTCGTGAAATTGGTCACGGTCGTTTAGCACGTCGTGGTGTTCAAGCAGTTCTTCCTGCTGCTGACCGCTTCCCGTATGTAATTCGTATTGTATCTGACATTACTGAATCTAACGGTTCATCTTCAATGGCTTCTGTATGTGGTGCTTCATTATCACTTATGGATGCAGGTGTTCCGCTTAAAGCACCAGTTGCGGGTATCGCAATGGGCTTAGTGAAAGAAGGCGAGCGTTTCGCAGTACTTTCTGACATCTTGGGTGATGAAGATCACTTAGGTGATATGGACTTTAAAGTAGCAGGTTCTGCAAACGGTATTACTGCGCTTCAAATGGACATCAAGATTGAAGGTATTACCGAAGAAATCATGGAAGTTGCATTAAACCAAGCATTTGCTGGTCGTATGCACATCCTAAACGAAATGAATAAAGTCATTTCACGTGCTCGTGCTGAAATCAGTGCTCATGCACCGACGTTTGAAGTGATTAACATTAACCCAGACAAGATCCGTGATGTTATTGGTAAAGGCGGCGCAACTATCCGTCAAATTACTGAAGAAACTAAAGCTGCAATTGATATCGAAGACAATGGTACAGTTCGCGTATTTGGTGAAACTAAAGCTGCTGCTAAAGCTGCAATTGCTAAGATTCAAGCAATTACTGCTGAAGTTGAACCAGGTAAGATCTATGATGGTAAAGTAATTCGTATCGTAGAATTCGGTGCGTTTGTAAATATCATGCCGGGTACTGATGGTCTTCTTCACATTTCGCAAATTTCAAATGAACGTATTGCGAACGTAACTGATGTTCTTAAAGAAGGTCAGGAAGTGAAAGTACAAGTTGCTGATGTTGATAATCGTGGTCGTATCAAATTGACTATGAAAGACATTGAACAAGCATAATTGTTCTAGTGACATGAAAAAGTCCGCTTGATGCGGACTTTTTTTATGGCATGATGCAAGTAATACAAAAACAGATCATTGTGGTATGCAGGTTTATTACTTTTATCGCCATCAAGCTGACGGTTATGTCTTTTTAAGCCGTGAACAGCATAATGAACACATTCTGGAGTTTTTCTGGATTGATAGTGTCAGAGCTGATGTGGTGAACCATAACGAAGAATGGCAACAAAAGATTCAGCAGCTTTCAGGCGTGGTTATTAATGAATTTCATATGCGAGATATTGCGAATATTGAGCATCCTTGTGCATTTGATACGCTTGAAGAATATGACCTGCTTATTTTTAGAAAGCTCGTTACACCTGATGATGAAATTAAAAATGGGGAATCCCATGAGAGTGTATTTGGCCTAGCAACCACGCCGATTAGCTTTATTTTTACTCCTAAAGTTCTGATTAGCGTTCGTGAGCAGGGCAATAAGTCGATTGAAAACTATATTCAACGTCTCGAAAATATTTTATGTAAAACTTTGGAAGAACAAAACAAAACCCGTAAGCTGCCTAATTCACCTGTAGATTTATGTTTACGACTGCTCAATAGTATGGTGGATGGCTACCTTGATATCCGTTCACCTTTGACTAGAAGGGTCGAGCATTGGCAACAGCAATTGCTGCAAGGTAATCGCCGTTTTAAACAATGGCATCAGCTGTTTCATGAAAACATGGCCTTTCAGCAGGTTGAAAATTTATGTGAAGAGCAAATCGAAACCTTACAAGAGTTTCGAGATGAAATTGTAGAAAACTATCATCATGTTATTGGTGAGAAGACGCATAGTTCCCAAGACCTTTTATTAGTGCGTCTAAATGATTTAATGAGTCATGTCGAACGTATTCAAAAACATACTTTACGTTTACGTAGTGCCATTCAGTCGGCGATTGATTTGCATTTCTCGGCAATTGCAAACCAGACCAATGAGAATATGCGTATTCTTGCCATTATTACTGCTGTATTTGCACCACTTACTCTTTTAACGGGTATTTATGGAATGAACTTTGAATTCATTCCAGGGCTTAAGTCACCAGTAGGTTTCTGGATTATGCTGGGTGTCATGCTGCTCAGTACTGTTTTATTGCTGTACTATTTTTATCGACAACATTTGGTCGGCCGCGGTGAAAAAAGTGTGATTGATTTATTGGCTCAACAACATCGTCAAGATCGGATGAATTTGTTTTGGTTTTTGGAATATGAACCGATTAAACAGACTTTGAAGGAAGTGGAAAAGATTACTCGGTTGAAATAATTCTTCAATTTTTATTGATTTTTTCCAAATTTGCTTGAGCTAAGCGTCATCCACAACCTGAGCGAGAAAAAGCAAACATCGTTTGCTTCGAGCGCAAGACAAACGAAGTGCGTAGCTTGTGTTCAAATATAAATTTGATCTTAGTACGCACTTCAATATCTCTGGTTTTGGCCTTGCGTAGCTTCGCTACTCATGCCAAAACAAAAGTAACGTAATTAGCTGATGAAATAGATAGGGAGTGCCAGTAGGACTCCGTCGTGACTATCTAATCTAATGAAAATGCTTCAACTGTTTTCTAAGTTGTTGCACTTCATCAATCAAATCTAACATTACCGCAACTGCTGCTAAACTTGCGTCAAAGTCACGTTGTAAACGATAAGCTTTACGTGCACGTGCGACATCTTCGCCCATAAACTGGTGTGCTTCAGGTTTATTTTCGACTGATAAAATGTCATATTCAATGAGCTGAAGAATCCAGTCAGGACTTTGGCCACAAGCTTGGGCAAATTGTTGTAAATCAAATGTCGATTGTTCATCAACGACCTCTGCACTAAAGGTATGGCCGTCATATACAATTTCTCGATAGTGAATGGTTGTCATGATCTTGCTCCCTAATGAGATGAACGAGGTTCGAATGAAGCAAATGCTTCTGCCAGTTGCTGATACGCTTCTTTTTCTTTTTCAGAATTTGCAGGGGGGGATACAATATTTAAAATTAAATAGAGATGGCCTGACGTTTTATTTGGTATCCCTTTGTCTTTTAAACGTAGCTGTTGTCCTTGTTTTGCATTTTTAGGTAAATTGACATGTAAAGATCCTGCTGGTGTTTTCACTTCAATACCTTGACCTAATGCCGCTTCCCATGGGGTTACATCTACAGTCAGATATACGTCACTGCCTTCGACATGAACACGGTCTGTATCTTTATACTGGATTTCAATATAAAGATCGCCGTTAGCACCACCATTAATCCCACTTTGGCCTTGCCCACTTAAGCGGATTTGCTGACCTTCTTTCATGCCTTTTGGTATTTTTACCTGTAAGGTTTTGCGTTGAACTTCAGGCTCACCATAAGCATTCATGGTTGGAATTTGCAGAGTAATTTGCTGGGTTGAACCATGATAGGCAATATCAAGATCAACCTCTATGCTGGCATGTTGATCTTCACCGCGATAACTACGTTGTTGTCTTTGATATTGTTGTTGCCCACCGCCAAAGCCTGCACCAAAGCGACCAAATAAATCTTCAAAACCACTAAAGTCTGCTTGTTCACCACCTGTAAAACCTTGGCGATAAAACTGTGCTCCATCAAAACCACCTTGTGCAGCACCCTGACCAAAGTTATTAAAACCTTGAGGATGATCTAACATTTGGTCATATTCGGCTTTTTTTTCTGCATTGCTTAATGTGTCGTAGGCAACATTAATGGCCTGCATTTTTTCTTCTGCATCTTTTTCTTTGCTGATGTCGGGATGATATTTACGGGCTAATTTTCGATAAGCTTTTTTAATTTCATCAGCAGAGGCTTTGCGTGTAACCCCTAATTCTTCATAATAATTTTTTGCCATAATGTTTTATCACGATGGTGTTGTTTATTTCATTATGAAACGATTTTTAGAGTTTTCAATAAGCTAGATTGTATAAGAGTTGTTTTATTACGAAATCCAGCGGAACGTAAGGAGGTATAGCAAAATTAGACTATACCTCTAATAAGTTAGATAAAACTTTGATACAAGCCGTAAAGAGCAATCAGTAAAAGTAATAAACCGCAGAGGCCTAATATTTTTGGATATAAATGACTGTTAGAAAGGCGGCGGAAAAAGATATAAACCAAAGATAGGGTGAGGAAGTCTAAAACAATCCATGTCAGCGTAAGTAGGGTTAAACTTAAATTTAACTGAGGGGTAATAGAGACAAATTGCGGAAAGAAAGCCGAGAAAAAGATAATATCTTTTGGGTTTGAAATACCGACAAGAAAACCTTTTTTAAAGCCACCATTTTGTGCTGAAATTGTTTGTATCGCTTCTGGGTGAGGTGCCTGAATCACTTCTTTAAGAATACTCAACCCCAGATAGCCAATATATAGGCAGCCTAAAATACGAATGATATTGAGGTAACTATCATTAACACTCAGTACTCCTTTTAAAACCAGTACTGAAATAAAAATTAAAACAAGGGATGCTAGGTTTGTACCAAAAATGGTTTCCAGTGCTTTTTTATAGCCCCCTTTAAGTCCAGCGCTTGCAACTAAAATCATGACAGGGCCAGGGGTCGCAATCATGATAACTACGCTAAAAATAAAGAGAAAATAATCAAAATAATTCATGGTATTTAGGCATCTTATTTATTAGGCTATAAAGTAGCCTTATATTATCCTATTTGAATTAACATGTTGAAAATTATCATCAAAAAATACAGGTAAATAAAAAAGGCGGTATAACCGCCTTTTTATAAAGTTAAAAGATTAACTTAAATGTTCACCAAATAACGCTAAAGCCTCTTCAGCGGTAAAGGTATATTGCGTATTACAGAACTGACAGTCCATACGAATCGGGTTCTGATGTTCTAGGGTTTCATGAACAGCGTCTACACCAATTTGAATCAGGGCATTTGCACAGCGTTCTTTTGAACATGTACAGCCAAATTTTAATGCTTCAATTTCTGGTAACCGAACTTCTTCTTCGTTATATAAACGATACAAGATTTCATTTGCATCTAAATTGGTAAGCTCTTCAGCTTTTAATGTTTCGGTCAACATTGTCAAACGTGGCCATAAATCTTCATCGACCAAGTTTTGCTCTGCTTCATCATGACGTGGTAAGAGTTGAATCAGTAAACCGCCAGAACGCTTATCTGTACTTGCCAACACAATACGAGTTGGAATTTGTGCAGATAAATCGTAATACTGCATCAAGCAGCCTGCTAAATTTACTTGATCAAGCGGCACGATCCCTTGATAACGTTCGCCAAATTCCGGTTCAATATTAATAAATAAAACAGGATTAACTAGGGCACCAAGAACTGTGCTGCTGTCTGTTGCTTCAACAAAGCGAGGATCAGTTTCATAGTCCGCTAAAGCACGAACCTCTCCTAAATGGTTACATTCAGCCATCGCCCATTTGAAGGTGCCGCTAGCCTGGATTTGCAAGCTGATACGGCCTTTGATTTTTAGTGTACTTGCAAGTAATGCAGTCGCACTCAACATTTCACCTAGCAGAATTTTAACCGCAGGCATATAGTCACGTTGAGCTAAGATAGTTTGTAGGGCTTCTTCTAGATGAACTACTTCTCCACGTACTGGAAAGTTCTCTATATAAAAGCGTTGGCGTAAATCAGACATAATATTCTCCAGGGCCCTAAGCAGAGTATAACTATTTCGTTTTAATCAAGCTCAGGAAATGCAGCTAAGCCGCAAGCCGGACAGGGGCAGCTTTGTGCCCATTGTCCAATTATTTAGGCAATGTGAATAAGTCCTTAATATAGCCATTTTCTGAAATCTCAAGTTATTCTAGATGATCTCTTGTAATGTCGATGCGATTTGGTTGTAAATGACGCTTTAAATTAACATCATGTTTTGATGTAGCCTGTTGCTGTGCATCACTTTCAAACAAATGTTCAAGCTCGGCTAAGGCATTACGATGTGTTTCAAAGATCTTCTGTTCATCAGTATAAATACTTTGCTGCTGTATGAGCAATTTCTCATCATAATCCCGAAAGATTTCGATATTGTTATAGGCTTGTTCATCAGAGATCCCAAGTTCTCGCAAAGCGCGATAAGCCATTCCTAATGAAGATAAATACGTTTCACGCCAAATGTATTCAACACCTAAATCTCTTAAAAGATGGACATGGTGACGGTCACGGGCACGAGCCAACAGCTTTAAGTGTGGATAGTTCAATCTTAAATGACGTGCGACATTCATAGAATCTTCAACATCATCAATCGCTAAAATAAATATTTTAGCTTTTTCAATACCGGCAGAACGCAGTAAATCGGGCTGGGTTACATCGCCATAATAGAGTTTACCGC
The DNA here is from genome assembly GCF_059579785.1 of Acinetobacter sp. S-1. Lineage (NCBI taxonomy): Bacteria > Pseudomonadati > Pseudomonadota > Gammaproteobacteria > Moraxellales > Moraxellaceae > Acinetobacter > Acinetobacter sp. S-1. Next base: position 3,409,776 of record NZ_CM184207.1, on the reverse strand, counting down.
CGTAGCGACGAACAAAGTCTACTTGATGAAGATTGTTGTCGATTGCAGTAAAGCCTAAATGTTGTAGGCGGGCAATACGCGCGATAATTTGTCCAAATCGGCCAAAACCAGCAATGATAATCGGATTATCCTGCTGTGGAATTTCATCATATTCAGGTGGACGTTCTTTATTAAACAAAGGAATAATCTGAGTTGCCATAATCCAGTAAATTACTGGTGTAAGTACCATCGACAACGTTACGATCAGGGTCACTGGTTCTAATATGGCTTGAGTTAAAACCTTCTCACTTTTTGCAAGGCTCAAAATTACAAAAGCAAATTCTCCGCCTTGTGCCAAGCAAGTACCTAAAAGCAAGCTGTTATTCCAACTGTATTTTTTATAGCGGGCAATAGCGGTCAATATCAGCGTTTTGATGAGTAATAAACCGACTGCACCACCAATAATAAGCAAAGGCATTTCAATGAGCAGTGACAGCTGTGTGGTCATGCCGACAGTCATAAAAAATAAGCCAAGCAATAAACCTTTAAACGGTGCAATACTCGCTTCAACTTCGTGGCGAAATTCTGAATCTGCTAATAATACACCTGTAAGGAATGCACCTAATGTAGTGCTAATTCCTAAAGTATCCATAAGTAAGACAACAGCAAGAATAATAAATAATCCTACTGCTGTAATAAGTTCAGTCGCTCCACTTTTGGCAACAAAGCGGAAGAATGGACGCATCACATAGCGACTAAACAGAAATAGACCAGTAAAGGTTGCAATGATAGCCGCAAAATAAGCCACCCCATGATGGGTTGATTCTGTTCCTGCCAATAATGGAATGATGGCAAGTAAGGGAATAGCCGCTATATCTTGGAAAAGTAAAATGGAAAAAGACTGCTGGCCATAAGTCGTATTGAGTTGCTGCTTTTCGGTCAGAAGTTGTAATACAAAAGCGGTAGAAGACAGCGCAAGGGCAAAACCAATGACAAAGCTGACAGAGAGCTGCTGTTGAAAGAGTAATAGTACGATCAGCATAAGAATAGCCCCACTAATGAGGACTTGCAGACTTCCCATTACAAAAATAGAGTCACGCATTTCCCATAAACGTTGGGGGCGTAACTCTAAACCAATCAGGAACATTAATAAGATAACGCCGAATTCGGCTAGTTCCATAATTGCTTCAGGGTCATGTGCAATATTTAAAACACTAGGACCCAGAAGTATTCCTGTAAATAAATAACCTAAAACTGTTGCTATCCCTAGGCGTTTGCCAAGAGGGACTAAAATCAGAGAAGCTCCAAGAAAAATTGTTGCTTGCAGTAAGAATGACATTCATTGCCTCGAATGTATTAGTCTTTTTTAAGTGTAAAGCCAAAAAGGTTTCTTCACACCATGATATTCAAATCATCTAATTAAATTCTTGCGGATCAACATCAATTGATAATCTGAGTTGATGCTGCCGTGGAGCATGAACCAATTGTGACCACCATTGTCTTAAGTAAAAATGTAGGCGAGCACGTTCAGTAGATAAAATTACCATGTGGGCGCGGTAGCGCCCAGCTTTACGTTCCATCGGTGCTGGAATCGGACCCCAAATATCAACAATTTCACCTGCAATTTGGCGTAATTGTTCCGCCGCTTCATTTAAAAAATGTAAGGTATAGTCACGATCTTTAGATTCTGCACGTATCAGTACTGCATAACGATAAGGTGGCAGCAATGCGACTTTACGTTCCGCAAGAGTCTGTTTAGCAACTGCCCGATAATCTTTTTCGATGAGTGTGGTGAGTAATGGATGATCTGGTCTTAAGGTCTGTAAATAAACATGGCCTTTATGTTCACCACGACCTGCACGACCCGCGACTTGTACAATTAACTGTGCAGTACGTTCTGGCGCACGAATGTCGACACTCAGTAACCCAGCATCAATATCTAAAATAGCAACCAAAGTCACGTGTGGGAAATGGTGACCTTTTGCCAACATTTGAGTGCCAAGCAAAATTGTTGGTTTGTTTTGATGAATACGATCATAGATTTTTTGCCAGCTACCGACACGACTGGTGCTGTCACGGTCAACCCGAATTACATCATAGTCTGGAAATAGTTCTTGTAAGTGCTCTTCAACCTTAGCTGTTCCAGCACCTAAGGTTTTCAGGCTTTTTTGCTGGCATTCAGGGCAGTGATCGGGCAAGCGATGAACAGTGCCGCAGTGGTGGCAGTGTAAATAAGAATAAGGCTGAGTATGCAAAGTAAAATGGGCATCACAATGTGGACAATTTGCTTGCCATCCACAACTTTCACAGACTAGTACAGGTGCATAGCCACGACGGTTTAAAAAGATTAAAACCTGTTCTTTTCTAGCTAGGGTATTTTTAATCTGTTCGATTAATGGTTGGCTAATTCCATGCTGTTTTTTGACAATTTTAAGGTCAATCAAATGCATTTTAGGTAAAAGCGCATGGCCTGCACGTTGATTAAGTTGCAGTGAAGTTAATTTACCAGTTTCGACCAAATAATAACTATCGATGCTCGGTGTTGCTGAACCTAAAATAACAGGACAGTTTTGTAAGTGGCCTCGGTACAGTGCGACATCACGTGCATGGTAGCGGAAGCCTTCTTGTTGCTTATAAGACAGGTCATGCTCTTCATCTAAAATGATTAAGCCCAAACGTGGCAGTGGCGTATAGATGGCAGAGCGTGTTCCTAAAATAATAGATGCTTTGCCAGTCTGGGCCTGTTGCCATGCCTGCAAGCGTTTGGAGTCATTTAGGCCCGAGTGTAATAGAGCAATATCACAGTTAAAACGAGACTTAAAACGAGAAATCGTTTGAGGGGTTAGACCAATTTCTGGGACTAACACCAGTACTTGCTTACCTTGCTTTAGCACTTCGTGCATGATGTGCAGATAAACTTCAGTTTTACCACTTCCTGTTAAACCATCTAATAAAAAGGCTTGGTATTGATGCTGTGCGTTTACGACGTGCTGGGTTGCTTTCTTTTGATCTTCATTGAGTGTAAGCGGCATTTGTGCCAATTCAACAGGCGATGGGCTAAAATCGTGTGGTTCAAGCGTACAGTCAACCAGTCCTTTCTTTTGAAGTGCTTTAAGCGTAGCCGTTTCTACACCACTTAAATTAAGAATATTCTCTGTAGTTCCGGCAGGGTGTAATTTTAAAATTTGATACGCGTCTTGTTGCTTAACAGAGCGTTTAAGAAGTGCTTCAACATTATCACATGGTGTGATTTTCCAAAGATGGAACAAAACATCCATCGGTTTGCCCTGACGCAATAACGCGGGTAGGGCAGTTTGCATGACCTCACCAATTGGAAATTGGTAATACTGAGCTGACCATGTCAATAAACTTAAAACTTGTTCATCTAAAATAGGTTGTTCGTCTAAAAGGTCAGAAATGGCTTTAAGCTGAAAGGTGCCTGTAAATGATTCACTTGGATCAACTTTTTCAGTAATGATGCCAATCAGGTTTTGGCGCCCAAATGAAATAGCGACGCGTGAGCCTACATGAGCCCGTTCATATTGTGCTTGGGTGAGTGTATAGTCAAAAGTGTCGTACAGATGTACAGGTACGGCTACACGCACACGATAAACAACTGAATCAGGCTTTGGCGTTATGGTCATAGAGGCTCATTTCGTCAATTTTAAAAAACGGCATAGCGTCGTGAAGAGGACTTGGGTATTCTACACAGGCTATAGAACGAATATGAATGATTGCGTAGCATAGATGCAACAGCAGCGACTATTATTTTTGGAAAATTAGAACATTACCATGCCTGCATATCAATTTACTGCCATTGATGCTTCAGGGAAGCAGCAAAAAGGGGTGCTTGAGGGAGACTCAGCGCGCCAGATTCGCCAACAATTACGCGATAAAGCATGGACTCCCATTAGTGTCGATCCTGTTGAACAAAAAGATAAACATCAGAGTCAGGGGTTATTCCAAAAAAAGTTCAGTGCTTACGATTTGGCGCTCATGACCAGACAACTTTCGGTCTTGGTTGCTGCTGCTATTCCACTTGAAGAAGCTTTGCGCGCCGTGAGTAGGCAAAGTGAAAAAACACATGTGCAAAATCTTTTATTATCTGTGCGTTCTCGAGTCTTAGAAGGCCATTCGCTCGCACAAGGTATGCAGCAGTCTGGACGTTTCCCTGACCTTTATATTGCAACGGTGGCTGCTGGCGAGCGCTCGGGACATTTAGATCTCATTTTAGATCAGCTTTCGGATTACACTGAAAACCGCTTTGCCATGCAAAAGAAAGTTCAGGGCGCCATGATTTATCCCATCATTTTAATGCTGATGTCTTTTGGTATTGTGATGGGTTTAATGACTTATGTTGTGCCAGAGATTGTAAAAACTTTTGATCAAAATAAAGATGCTTTACCGTGGATTACAGTCGCTTTAATGAAAGCCAGCGATTTTATTCGACATGCGTGGGTGTTTATTATTCTTTTTGCAGTGGTAGGTGTTATCGCATTCGTTCGGTTTTTAAAAACCACTGCTGGACATTATGCTTTTGATCGATTAACACTCAAATTGCCATTATTCGGTAAACTATCACGTGGTATTAATGCTGCACGCTTTGCTAGTACTTTATCTATTTTGACCCGTTCAGGTGTGCCTTTGGTGGATGCCTTAAAAATTGGTGCTGCTGTGACCAACAACTGGGTCATCCGCGATTCAATTGCTCATGCGGCTGAGCGAGTGACAGAGGGGGGTAACTTAGGTACGCAACTGGAGCGCAGTGGTTATTTCCCACCAATGATGGTACAAATGATTCGAAGTGGAGAGGCATCAGGCGAGCTTGACAGAATGTTAGAACGAGCATCGACCATGCAAGACCGTGAGGTGACGACATTTATTTCAACCTTACTGGCATTACTTGAACCGCTTATGCTGGTTTTAATGGCAAGCATTGTACTGGTTATTGTAATCGCGGTTATGCTGCCAATCGTAAATATGAACAATATGATTTAATAACTTTGATATTAGAGATAATGATGAAGATGGTCATGAAACAAAAAGAGCACGTTAAGGATGCTCAAAAAAACTCAAGCGTAGCTTTCGGACTTGCGGCACGTTCGAGCGGTGCTCGAATGAAGCGTGCCTCAGGCTTTACCCTCATTGAAGTCATGGTCGTGATTGTAATTTTAGGTGTGTTAGCAGCTTTAATCGTACCAAATGTCATGGGGCGTAGTGAAAAAGCTAAAATTGATACGACTCAAATTGCATTAAAGGGGGTAGCGGGTGCTTTAGATCAGTACAAGCTTGATAATGGCCATTTCCCAACCATGCAAGAAGGTGGGTTAGATGCTTTGGTTAACCAGCCTGCTACAGCGAAAAACTGGATGCCAGGTGGTTATGTAAAAGGTGGTTATCCTAAAGACAGCTGGAAAAATGATATTCAATATGTCATTCCTGGGGCAGACGGGCGAGCTTTTGATTTGTACTCATTTGGAGCAGATGGCAAAGAAGGTGGTGAAGGTAATGATGCAGATATTTATTACCAACCTTAATTAAAATGTAATGGAGATTATCAATTCAGTTAAACAGTTAAAATGATAAATACGAATTGATAATCTCTCTCAATCAGAAAAATATAATAACTAACTGAAAAATATAAATTAAAGTTAATATAAATATTTGAGATTTATAATAAGAATTATTCCCATATTTAATAGTTACAAGAAAGTTAAAATGTAGAGAAAAATAAGCTATATATTTAAATGAAAGCTTTGCATAATAACTAAAAAGCACTTTATTCAATTAAAAGGAGAGATTAAATGAAAGCATTTCTCATATTAGATGAACTGACTCAGTTTCATTGGGTAATGCTCAAGTCTGTCCTATTGATTTTGGGTTTATTGCCGATTGCTGAAGTGTCATTAAAGTTATGGCTGAGTACAGAGGGAAGTAGCCAAATCATGATTGGTTTCTTCGCGTTAAGTATTGCGAGCGCATGGTTAATGGTGAGCTTCTTTACAGCATTAAAAGCGAGCGTCTGGCAAGCTAAACAAATATCTACTCAATATGAGCAATTCCTTTTTAAAGCTTATCGTTATGTACCTATGGTCTTTTTATCAAGTTTAGTTGCATATTTATCTCTGCAACTATCGATCACTTTTTAATAATATTTTAAAAAAAAATTTTTAGATAAAACGTAGACTCAACATCTACGTTTTATTTTTTAACTGGACTTAAAAACAGGATGTTTCTTCATTTGTACATATTATATGCTTCAAATCAGCAATTTAAGAAAATGAGAAATATGAAATGGAACAAATCGATTGGAATGATTTTTTTAAAGTAGAGCTGCGTGTTGGTAAAATTATTCAAGCTGAGGTTTTTGAAAAGGCGCGTAAACCTGCTTATATTTTACATATAGATTTTGGTGAGGAATTGGGTGTACGTAAATCAAGTGCGCAGATTACTAAGCTTTATCAGCCACAAGATTTGTTGGGTAAATTAGTCGTTGCTGTAGTGAATTTCCCTAAAAAACAAATAGGGCCTATTCAGTCAGAATGTTTGGTGACAGGATTTCATAATGCAGATGGCGATGTCGCACTTTGTATCCCAGAGTTTGAAGTGCCTCTGGGTACAAAGTTATTGTAGATTAGCGACGAGATTTAAAAGAAACGTCAACTTTACGTGGACGATAAACCCAACCTAAAATCAGCAGTAAGACCGCGAATCCTAAAATTGGATAATCACCTAAACGGTTATAAAGAGTTTGGCCTTGCATGGCTGGTAAATCACCTCTCAAGACAAACTCTTTATCGATTGGTGCTTGTTCAGTGATATGACCATTTTGATCAATAAACGCTGTTACACCTGTGTTGGTTGCACGAATAAACCAGCGGCCATTTTCTTTCGCGCGCATCTGCACCATTTGTAAATGTTGCCAAGGCCCAGCAGTGCCCGTAAACCAAGCATCATTCGATACAGTCACCAAAAAGTCGCTGTCTTCTGCATTACGCCTTGTCAGGTTCGGGTAAGCCACTTCATAACAAATTGCAGCAGCAAGTGCATGCCCTTTAATTAAGAGGGGTTTCTGGTCACTCTCACCACGTGTAAAACCGCTCATGCTAATATCATTTTGCATGGCTGGTAACACCCAAGAGAGTAAACCTGAAAGAGGGATGTATTCACCAAATGGAACAAGACGCTGCTTTTTATAGAGTCCACTTGAATCACTGCCAGAAGCCATAATACTGTTGTAATACAGCGGGCTACCAACTTGATGTGATTTTGCAACATCCCAGTAGGGAATTCCGGTTACCCATGCAGTATGGTTCTTTTTAGCTTGTGCATCCATTGCATCCAAAAACGGTTCAATATCGGTTTGGAAAAGCGGAATTGAAGACTCAGGCCATACAATCAGATCACGGCCCCATTCAGATTGTGTCAAACCAGCATAAATTTCTAATGTTCTAACTTGATATTCGGTTAGCCATTTTAAATCTTGTGGAATGTTACCTTGAATGAGCGAAACGCTAAGTGGTTTAGCAGCTTTAGGTTTTACAAACTGAATATACGATGCTCCCCAAGCACCCAAAACCAATAGGGCAGAAGGGATAACCCAAAAAATACGTTTACGCAGAACTTCAACTAAAGCACATGCTAATACAATGACGACGAAGGAAATTGCATAAATACCAAATAGCGGTGCATAACCATCGAGTAAGCGTTCAGTAAAAGCGTAACCTACAAATAACCATGGGAAACCTGTAAATACCCAAGTTTTTGCCCATTCGAAAACAATCCAAAGTGGGGCAAAAGTAAGTGGCGTTTCAGGGAAGAATCGTCGGTAAACCCATGTCTGAAATGCCGTAAATAAACCCATCACAAAGGCCATAACAGCAATCATACACACGCTTAGAAATGCATTGGTATCGCCATATACATGGATGGAAGTATAGAGCCAGAAAGCGCCTACAAACCATAAGCCGAAGCCATAGCTCCAACCAATAGCAAAGGCTTGTTTAGCTGAGCGCTTATGTAATGTTGCATAGAGTAGGGCTGGAGATAAAATTGCCAACCACCACCAATAATAAGGTGCCAGTGAAAAACTGAACACGGCACCTGAAAATAAAGCAATGAGTAAAGGAAAAATTAAAGGAAGCTGTTTTTGTTGTTGCGAAGAATCTAACAGCTTTTCAAAGTATGCTCTCATTGACGTACAGCTCGAATCAGATGAATAGTGCGGGCATCTGCTTCAACAATTGTAAATAACCAATTTCCAAGCTCAACAGTTTGACCTTGTAAATCACTTACTAGACCAATCTCTTGAAGCAATAAACCGCCGACAGTTTCTACTTCATCGTCAGAAAAATCAGCATCTAAAACAGTATTGAAATGTTCGATTGGTGTAAGTGCTTGCACCATCCATGCATTTGCTACCGTATGGTCATTGTCAGGAACAATGTACTGAGCATCTTCATCGACCGTGTCGTGCTCATCTTCAATTTCGCCAACGATCTCTTCAAGAATATCTTCAAGCGTAACAAGACCGGCTGTTGAGCCATATTCATCAATCACAATCGCAATGTGAGTCTGAGTATGTTTTAACATGCGCAGTACCTGATCGGAACGTGCACTTTCAGGAACAAATAACGGTTGGCGCATAAGAACTCGAATATCGACTTTGGTATTCGGTTCAGTTAGAAACGGCAACAAATCTTTTGCGAGCAAAATCCCGACAACATTGTCTGGCTGATCGGCAGAGAAGACTGGAAAGCGTGAGTGAGCAGACTCAACCAGTACATCAAGAATATCAAGTAATTGATCATCTTCTTGTAAACTGATCATTGCTGTTCGTGGCGTCATGACTTCACGAATTTTTGTAGCTGGAAGGTCAAGAACGCCTTCAAGCATAGCAACAGTATCTGGTTCTAAAAAGCGGCGTGAATTTTGGACTAATTTTAATAATTCATCACGGGTTTCTGGCGCTGTACCTAACCATTTTCGTAAGCCTCGCATTCCCCACGACGGACTTGGTTCCTCTTGCATGATCTTTCCTAAAGACTCAATGTATCAAATGAATACACAGATCATACCGAAGAAAAGATGCTTATGCATCTATAAAACAAGCTAAAAGACAAAACGTATATTGTTATGTAAAAGCCAGTTACAGTTAACAGCTCAGTAATCTGTTTATGCTAAAATGTGAAAATTCTATTTGTTCGAGTTTGTTATGTCAGAGCAACCCATTTCACCTACTGTACAACTCAATACGCGTGGTTTACGTTGTCCGGAACCTGTCATGATGTTGCATCAAGCCATCCGCAAATCTAAGTCTGGGGATGTGGTTGAAGTCTTCGCAACGGATAATTCGACCTCGTGGGATATCCCTAAGTTTTGTATGCATTTAGGCCATGAGTTGTTGTTGCAAGAAGAACGCTTAGATGAAAATGGTCATAAAGAATTTCATTATTTAGTGAAGAAAGGTTAATAGGATAATAAGGCTTCTAATAAAGACGATTAGAAGCCATGAATAATTTAACTTTAATTTGAAATGATAATTTTTTACAAATAAGAATCGTTATATAATTTATAAAATTAAGTATATAAATGACGTATAAAAATGAATGATTATTTTGTGAAAAGAAGCTTATTAATCTGTCTTTGGTTTTTCACTATTGCTGGTTTATTACATTTAGGGATCTCTTGGTTATCTGAAACTGTTGCTATCATTATTATATCTATTGTTATTGTTTTAGGTTCAATTCTACTTGGTTATAGAAATACATATTTTGCTCCTGAACCAAAGATAAAGATGAGTTTGATCTTGCATACAAGGTTTATCGGGCTGATGTTAATTCTTGATTTATTATTTGGTAAATCGGTTTGGTACTACGATTTAGCGCGAAACTTTGGTTTTCTCGGCTTATTTTTATTAGGCACATTTATTTTCTATAAAAAGAATTTTAATTTAAACGTAGCAAAAATACCGCCTTTTCAATAAGTGGATACTAATAAAAAAGCCCCGAATAATCGGGGCTTTTTTATTACATATTAGGATATGAGCCGCGGCTAAAGCGGCGCAAGGAATTACATGTTAGGGTAATTCGGACCACCGCCGCCTTCAGGCGTTACCCACGTAATGTTTTGAGATGGGTCTTTAATATCACAGGTCTTACAGTGAACACAGTTCGCTGCGTTAATCTGGAAGCGTTTAGTACCATCATCATTTTCCATGATTTCGTAAACACCAGCAGGGCAATAGCGCTGTGCAGGCTCATCCCATTTCGGTAAGTTCACATTCACTGGGATTGAAGGATCAGTAAGCTTCAAGTGAGCTGGCTGGTTTTCTTCATGTACAGTGTTTGAGATAAATACTGAAGATAAACGGTCAAATGTAAGTTTGCCATCTGGTTTTGGATAGTTTGGCTTAAAGCTTGTTGCATCAACAGTTTTCAATGCAGCAAAGTCTTGCTTCAAGTCATGTAAAGTGAATGGCACTTTAAAGACATTCTGGTCGATAAAGTTAAATGCTCCACCCATCCATTGACCAAATTTATGCATCGCTGGGCCAAAGTTACGAGAGTTATAAAGCTCTTCTTTTAACCAGCTGTTGTTAAATTTGTCAGTGTATGAAGTCAATTCTTTAACGAATAAATCTTCGCCTTCAGTAACACGTGCAATCGCAAGATCACCGCCTTTTTCTACACCCGCAGCAATCGCTTCAAATACAGCTTCACCACATAACATGCCTGATTTCATGGCAGTGTGTGAGCCTTTGATTTTTGCAAAGTTTAAGAAACCTGCATCATCACCAATCAAGCAACCGCCCGGGAAAGTTAATTTAGGAAGAGAGTTGAAACCGCCTTTCACTACCGCACGTGCGCCGTAAGAAATACGTTTACCACCTTCTAAATACTGTTTAATCAGTGGGTGAGTTTTCCAGCGCTGCATTTCCATAAATGGATACATGTGTGGATTTTCATAAGACAAGTCCACAATCATGCCCAAAGTAACTTGGTTGTTTTCAGCGTGGTATAACCACCAGCCACCTGAAGAAGCTGTTTCTGCTAAAGGCCAACCTGCACCGTGCATGACTAAGCCCGGTTTATGTTTTGCTGGGTCAATTTCCCAAAGCTCTTTAATCCCGATACCGTAGTGCTGAGGATCAGCATCTTTATCAAGGTTGTATTTCGCAATTAGGCGTTTTCCTAAGTGACCACGGCAACCTTCAGCGAAGAGGGTGTATTTAGCGTGAAGCTCATAGCCTGGAGTAAAGTTATGCGTTGGTTCGCCATCTTTACCAATACCCATGTCGCCTGTTTGAATACCTTTTACAGTACCGTCTTCATGGTAAAGTACTTCAGATGCAGCAAAGCCAGGGAAGATAGAAACTTCTAGCTCTTCAGCTTTTTGCCCTAACCAGCGAACTACGTTACCTAAAGAGATCACATAGTTACCATCGTTATGCATGGTTTTAGGAACCATCCAGTGAGGTACTTCTTTAGAAGTGGTGTCTGAAAGTAAGAAGAAAGTTTTGTCTTCAGTTACAGGGACATTAAGAGGCGCGCCTTCTTCTTTCCAGTTTGGGAAAAGTTCATTGATGGCACGTGGCTCAAGCACAGCACCAGACAAGATATGCGCACCTACTTCAGAGCCTTTTTCAACTACACAAACAGAAAGATCGGGTAAGTTTTTTTCAATCGCTAATTGACGGATCTTAATCGCAGCAGATAGACCTGCAGGTCCTGCACCTACGATGACAACGTCAAACTCCATCGATTCACGTTCGATGTGTTCCATGTAGGACTCCTCAATACTTAAAGGTGGCAACCGTCATATTCAGATAATTCGGTGCTGCCGTGAGTGTTTTAATCCATAGGCGCAAATATGCTATTGTGCCTTTTATCGTTTGGGCTAGTATAGTTTTAAACCATGATCTAGCCAATTGGCTGAGTCGTAACATTTTTTCGTCAGCAAGGCATAAACTATGGTAAATCAAAATAATTCACCATCGGATATGGGAAAAATACCGTTATCTGATGATAAAAACTTAATGAACATTGCACAATACTTAAAAGGTGTACAGCAAAGTCACAAAAGGTCAATTCCACCTTTAGAGCAGTGGCATCCAAAGCATTGCGGCAAAATGGATTTGACGGTGAAATCCAATGGAGAATGGTGGCACGAAGGTCAATTAATCAAGCGCCAAGCTCTATTAGATCTGTTTACCAAAGTCCTATGGAAAGAAGAAGGCAAATTCTACCTGAAAACCCCTGTAGAACAAATTGAAATCGAAGTTGAAGATGAACCTTTATTAGTCAATCAGGCAGATCAGGTCGAAATTTCAGGTGAGCAATTTTTACAACTGACCACCACTAACCAAGATGTAATTTTGGTTGATGCAGAACATCCTATTTTTATGCGTGAATATGCAGGAGAGTTGCGTCCTTATGTGCATGTCCGTTTTGGGATTAATGCGCTGATTCAACGTCAGGCTTTCTATCATTTGGTGAACTATGGAACACTGATTGAAAACGATAAAGGTGAAACCATTTTAGAGCTAAAAAGTGGTAATTTGCTCTTGCAATTAGGCACTTGAGGTTTAAGCTTTAGGGAGTGAAATTTTCTGACACTTCAGTACAGCTATGACCGCCATACAACCTTTATTTTCCGAGTTAGAACCTATGCCTAAAGCATCAGCAGATGCCCCCATTGGTATTTTTGATTCGGGAATTGGAGGGATGTCAGTTGCAGCAGAAATTGCCAAATATTTACCAAATGAACGTATTGTGTATTATGCCGATACTGCCTACGTGCCTTATGGTCCTCGTTCTGATGAAGAAATTAGAGAACTCACGGCTCGAGCAGTCGATTGGCTATATCGTCAAGGCTGTAAAATTGCAGTCGTAGCCTGCAATACGGCTTCCGCATTTAGCCTTGATCATTTGCGTGAGCATTATGGTGAACACTTTCCAATTGTTGGATTGGTTCCAGCATTAAAACCTGCTGTATTACAGACTCGTTCTAAAGTGGTTGCTGTATTGGCGACGCCTGCTACTTTTCGTGGCCAACTCATTAAAGATGTTGTCGAGAAGTTTGCTGTTCCGGCGGGTGTTAAAGTGATGACCTTAACCAGCCTTGAACTTGTTCCTTGTGTAGAGGCAGGTCAGCAAATGGGTGAGGCATGTTTAAAGGCATTAAAAGAAGTTTTACAGCCCGCCGCTGAGCAAGGTGCCGACTATTTAGTGCTCGGTTGCACGCATTATCCTTTCTTAAATCAAGCAATTCATCATCTTTTTGATAACCAATTCACACTGGTTGATTCTGGATTGGCAGTTGCCCGACAAACAGCCCGTATTTTAATAAAAAATGAGTTATTATGTGACCAAATAGGTCAGAATGTTGCACGTATTGAATGTTATGTCAGCGGTAATAATGCTGAGGCACTGCAACCTGTTTTACAACATATGATTCCACAAGAGTTAACTTGGACACTTCATAATCTAAACTGATCTTTTAGCATCATTTAGAAAGTAGTGTTTTTTAGATTTATTATTTTATTTGGGGCGGTTCATGATCTTGGCTGATATTAAGTCACGGACAGATCATGGGGCGAAAGGGTATTGTTATGCTCGATACACGCTATCAGATTTTTATTTCAACATCCGGCCGCGATATGCAGCCAGAGCGGATGGTTCTGTCTCAAACCTTGGTAGGGATGGGCTTCTTTGCTTGGGGATTAGAACAACGAACACCCCTAACCACTACGCTTGCTCGTCGACAAATTGATGAATGTGATTATGTAATCCTACTTTTAGGCAGTCAGTATGGAGAGCAGTCGATTGCTGGTGTGAGTTATTTATCTTTAGAATATGAATATGCGTTAAGTCAGGCTAAACCCGTTATTGTGTTCATGCATGAGCAGCCCGAAAGTCGTGAAATACATTTACAAGAAACACATCCACAGCTTAAAGATAAATTTCTCGCATTTAGAAAAAAGTTATTACTTGATGTGAATCATATTTTTTACTTTAAAACTCCACGTGAACTAGAGTTGGCTGTTCGTTTAAATATGCCTTTAATAGTTGAACAGCATATGGGACAAGGTTGGGTTCCTGCTCATCAGGCTCATCACTTAGAAGATGAAATTAAGTTATTAAAAAATAAAATTTTACAGTTAGAACAGCAATTAACAGAGTCATCAGCTCAAGTAAATGAGGTTGCTCCTCAAGATGTTTTTGCATTTGAATATCAAATTCAAGCATTTCAGGATGGCAATTTTAAAGAGCTTAAACGACAACGACAAATGACTTGGTCCCAGCTGTTAAGTATATTAGCAAAGCAGTTTGAAACAGCGACACCAGAAGAGAATTTTGGGATATGTTTAAATGAATATTTAAATCAGGTTGGCCTAGAAGATGCTCGTCAGGAGTTACCTCGCGCTCATGCTGTTGCCTGCGCTCAGATTAACCATAAGGCATTGTTTAGGATCAAAAAGCAAATGCAGTCACAGGGCTGGATTGTTCCAACTCAGATTGAACAATCCTATAGCTTATGGAAAGTCACAGCTAAAGCTCAAAAGTTATTACTCAGCTATAAATGGAGCCATCGGGGTACTCGATTAAAAGCTTAGAGCGATTCAATTTATATATGACAATAAAAGCTGTTACATTAATGCCATAAGATGAACTGAAAGGCATTTACACATGTCGTTTGAACAAAAACCGAAAGTTACTGTCATTTTAGCGAATTTAGGTACACCGGATGAGGCCACTGTTCCTGCGGTTCGCCGTTTTCTAAAGCAGTTTTTATCTGATTCACGTGTAATTGAAATACCGAAATTCATTTGGTGGATTATTTTAAATCTGTTTGTTTTACCTTTTCGCCCAAAAAGGGTAGCACATGCCTATGCTTCGGTATGGTCAAAAGATTCGCCCATGCGTGAAATTGTGTTTGAGCAAACTCAACGTATTCAGGCTTATTTGCAGCGAGAAAATAATCAGTTTGATTTAACCGTGTTACCAGCAATGACTTATGGTAATCCGGGTATTGATGCAGTTTTAGAAAAACTGGCCGCTAACCCGCAAGAGCATGTCATTCTATTGCCTTTGTTTCCTCAATATTCAGCCACTTCTACAGCACCGCTATACGATGCATTTGCCAAGTGGATTCCAGCCCAGCGAAACTTGCCGGGTCTAACAATTATTAAAGATTATTATCAACATCCAATGTTTATTCAGGCATTAGCAGAAAGTGTTTTAGCCTACCAAGAGCAGCATGGGAAACCTGAAAAACTGTTGATGTCATTTCACGGTATTCCACAGCCGTATGCAGACAAAGGCGATCCGTATGCAGACCGTTGTCGCATTACTGCAAAGTTAGTCGCTGAAGCTTTGCATTTAAAAGATGATGAATGGGCAATTAGCTTCCAGTCACGTTTTGGGAAACAAGAGTGGGTTAAGCCTTATACAGACCAACTTTTACAAGATTGGGCGAAGCAAGGCGTTAAGTCAGTACAGGTATTAAGCCCAGCTTTTTCTGCTGATTGCTTGGAAACACTTGAAGAGTTAGCCATCCAAAACGCTGAGTTGTTTCAAGAGGCGGGTGGTGGTAGCTATGCTTATATTCCTGCTTTAAATAGCGATCAAGCTCATATTGATTTGCTTGCAGGGTTAGTTCAGGCTAATCTTGATGCCCTTACTTATACCTTAGCCCACCGTTAATTGCGTTTTAGCCAGAGGTTCTTATGCTGCAAGTCAAAATTGTTCCAGTTACTGCATTTGCCCAAAATTGTTCTCTTGTTTGGGACAGTGAAACCAAAGAAGCAGTTTTGATTGATGCGGGTGGTGACGCTTCAGTTTTGAAGAAAGAAGTTGAAGCCTTAGGTTTAAAAGTGAAAGCTCTTTGGCTCACTCACGGACATTTAGACCATGCTGGAGCGGTGGGTGAACTTGCCAAAGAATGGAGCGTTCCAGTTATTGGTCCCCATAAAGAAGATCAGTTCTGGCTAGATATGATTCAGGAAGTTTCAGCACGTTATGGCTTTCCAATTCCACAGCCTGTTAAAGTCGATCAATGGCTTGAAGGCGGTGAAGTACTAAAACTTGGTGAAGATGAGTTTGAGGTACGTTTTGCGCCGGGTCATACACCCGGACATGTTATTTTCTATAATAAAAATCATGGCTTGCTTTGGACTGGTGATGTCTTGTTTAAAGGCTCAATTGGCAGAACAGACTTCCCGCGTGGAAACCATGATCAGTTGATTGAATCGATTAAACGAGAGTGTTTTAGTTTGCCAGATGATACTCAGTTTATTTCTGGACATGGTCCAATGAGTACCATTGGCTATGAAAAACAATTTAACCCGTTTGTCGCGGGTAAAGCAGGTTAATCCTCGTAATCATCTTCATTTTGACTACCCTTGTTATGCTGAGGCGCATCTTGGGTAGGCAGTCTATACTCATCATTTGCCCACGCACCTAAATCAATTAATTTACAGCGTTCAGAGCAAAATGGACGAAATTCGTTACCTTCCCAAACACTTGGTTCACCACAACGTGGGCAGGGAAATGTACGTGGCATAAAGCGATATCCTCAAAGTGAAGAGAAATAGATTAGGCAAAAGTCAGGTGACTTGTTAGACTTATGCCGATTTTTATTTAGTTTGATGTGATTATGCAGATTCGTCAATTTCAAGCACAACGTATGCAAGCGCCTCGCGATTTTACCCCAATTGAAAATACCCCGATTTGTGTAGAAATTGGAGCGGGCAAGGGTAAACATGCTTTGCTTTTTAGCGGGCAACAGCCGCAGCACACATTGTATGCAATTGAACGAACCCGAGAAAAATTCTTGGCAATGCAAAAACAGCATGGTCTGGAACCAAGAGATAATTTAATCCCTGTGCATGCAGATGCTTTGCCGTGGGTGGTACATGCCCTACATCCTGCTCAAGTTGAACATTTCTTTATTCTCTATCCAAACCCAGAACCCCATAATCCAGCACAGCGCTGGTTGAATATGCCATTTTTTGAGTTCTTAATCTCTCGTCTGCAAACAGGTGGAACCATTACTTTGGCAAGTAATATTCCTGAATATATTGAAGAAGCTGAACAACAATTAATTAATGTCTGGAAGCTGCCTTACCAAAAAGAAAAAATTGCTCAAACATCTGCACGTACTCATTTTGAAATTAAGTATTTAGAACGTGGAGAACTTTGCCAACAGCTTGTGATCACTAAACCTGAAGGTTACAGCACACGTTTTGATGAGTTTGCCCCATTACAAGGTCAAGTGCATGGCGAATAAGCGGGTTGCCATTATTGGTGCGGGTCCGGCTGGTTTAATGGCAGCTGAGGTGTTGAGCCAATATGCTTATGAGATTGATGTATACGAGCAAAAGCCTTCAGCTGCACGTAAGTTTCTGATGGCAGGTAAAACGGGGTTAAACATCTCGCATGCTGAACCATTAGCGCAGTTTATTGAGCGCTATGACCATGCAGAATGGCTCAAACCGTGGGTTGAAAAGTGGGATGCAGTCTGGATTCAAAACTGGATGGAAAATCTGGGAATTGAATCTTATGTGGGTACTTCAGGTCGTATTTTTCCTGTCGAAATGAAAGCGGCACCTCTATTACGTGCTTGGCTAAAACGTTTGGCAGAACAGCAGGTTAAATTCTTTTATCGTCATCGTTGTATTAATTTGCAAGGCACAACGGTAACTTTAGAAAACCAAAATAATCAAAGCACTGAAAACTTTACCCAGCAATACGATGCAGTAGTATTGGCTTGTGGTGCTGTGTCTTGGTCACAATTAGGTAGTGATGGTGCTTGGCAGCAATGGGTTGATCAATCTGATATTGAGCCTTTCCAGCCAAGTAATGCAGGTGTACTTCACACTTGGACAGCCTTTATGGAAAGCTGTTTTGGTGAGCCTTTAAAACGTATCAATGCGTGGGTTGAACCCAGCCAAGTTACTCATGGTGATATTGTGATTACTCACTATGGTTTAGAAAGTGGTGTTATTTATAAACTTCGACGTGCCTTAAGAGAACAACAAAAACAAGGGCAAAGCTTAAATTTGTTTTTAGATTTATTGCCTGATGTAGAGTTCTCACAGTTAATTAAAAAATTGCAGGCTGGTAAAAAACAATCGCTCACTAATATCTGGCGTAAAGCAGGCTTAGACACGGCCAAAATTAACTTAATTCGAGAAGTTGTTGATAAAGCACTATGGAACCAACCAGAGGCTATGGCTCAGCGCATCAAAGCGCTTCAAATTAAGCTAGAGGGGTTTAGACCCATTGAAGAAGCGATTAGCTGTGCTGGTGGTGTTAAGCAGAATGCATTAACTGAAAGCTTAGAGCTTAAACAAACCTCAGGTGTATTCTGTTGTGGCGAAATGCTGGATTGGGACGCACCTACAGGTGGATATTTGCTTACAGCATGCTTTGCTACGGGACGAGCAGCTGGTGAAGGTGTGCATTCATTCTTAGAGAAATAACTGGATAATTTGGTGCTATGTTTGATATGTGAAAAGTGTTATTTTTGAGCGATCAATAATAATAGGAGTCGGAATAACATGTCTCAAGCATCACCAGTCTATCAGGGAAGTTGTTTATGTCAGGGGATTCGCTATGAAATTAAAGGCGATATCGGAGATATTGTTCAATGTCACTGTCAACGCTGCCGGAAAGCCAATGGAACAGCATTTGCAACGAATGCTCCTATTAAAAGTACAGATTTTAAAATTACTCAAGGTGAAGACCTCGTCAAAAAATTTGCTGTGAACGGTGTGTATCGCTGGTTTTGTAGCGAATGTGGTTCACCGCTTATTAGCTCGCGTGATGCCCAGCCTGAATTATATCGTTTAAGAATTGGGACACTTGATACAGCACTGGCCCAAAAACCAACGATGCATATTTTTGCTGCTTCAAAAGCAGAGTGGGAAAGCATTTGTGACAATTTACCGCAATACGATGAACGTCCATGATTTTAAAAAGTATGTTTAAATCAAATTCAAGATGATCTAATATACTTAAAACAGGGAGATGGCATTCCTCCCTTGAAAAACCGCCGTATTGGCTAATGATGCCTACGTTACCCTCATGTATTTATATCGCTGGGTACGTAGGTTGTTGCGTATTCTGGTTATTTTTTTGGAGTACGCCGTGTCATATTTTCCTTCATTATTTTTTGCTCTTTTAGCGTCTATCTAAAGGGGTGGTCCCATGTATTACTCTCTACTTTCAATTGCTTTAGGCTCAGTTCTAGGGGCATGGTTGCGTTGGTTTTTAGGTTTAAAACTCAATCCGATTTACCCGCAGATTCCACTCGGTACTGTCACTGTTAATTTGGTCGGTGGTTTTATTATTGGTTTTGCAATTGCCTATTTTGCTCAAAGTGATTTAAGTCCGAACTATAAGCTTTTTGTGATTACTGGTTTTTGTGGTGCTTTAACTACCTTTTCAACGTTCTCGATTGAGATCGTCACTTTATTACAAAGCGGTAAGTTGGGTATGGCGATGTTGGGGATTTCCATTCATTTAATTGGATCGTTAATTTTTACGTGTTTGGGGTTGGCGGCTTATCATTGGGTAGCGGGGCATTGAGTATTTGTTCTGGCTGAAATGTTTACTGCGGAGTCTTTTCAATAAAGTTTTATGTCTGGATTAGCCGTCGGCTCGACCTACTTTTGTTTCGGCAAAAGTAGGCAAAACCATTTTCATCAACAAAACCTGTTATCTGTTTACAATTATCAAATATGTCGCAGAAATATTATATTGCTGATTTGAGTTAGGCTGTTGATGACTTCCCGAGTATCCAATTTAAGAGATTAACTAAATAATTTAATTAATAATTAGTCATTCACTATCGTGACAGACGGCATGGATGCCGTCGTTTCGCTGTGCTACATGGATGTAGCATCAGCGTAACAAAGGGTTTTGTCACTTTTGCCCTCAAAAGTGAGGCATTGCCTATTAATAGGCTTTAGAAAATCTCATAATTTGAGGCTGTGCTAAAAAAATGATTAAGCTTTTTTAGTTAAAGCCTGACCTTCAAACTTCACACCATCCCAACCATTTTGCATAAACTGACGAATATTTTGATGGTCAGTTCCTTCTGGGGTAGCTAATACAGATGCGTAGTGCTCTGCAAATAAACTTAAAGTTTGTGCTTGGTCTAAACCTTGTAACTTGGCAAAAGAGAAAACTTTTGCACTGCCTTGATTTTCAGTAGCAGCGTTATGTTGCGCACCATTTTGAAAAGCCGTTGGAGTATGTTGGTAACGTGCCTCAATATGAGCTAAAACGTCTGAAAATTTTGCTGTGCCTGCTTGTAATTGGGCAAGTAACTCTTGTGCCATAATCTTAAACTTCCTATCAAATGGGGCTTAAGCATAGCATTGAATACATGCTTTGAAAGCTTGGCAATTATAAAAATTGAGGAGTTATTGAAAAAAATCAGAAGAGTTTTTAGACAACTTGTGGATAAGTTTTCTTTTATACACAGTTTAAAAATGATGAAAAAATACACATAAAAAAAGAAGCCTAAGTGGAGGAGATAGTCTTAGGCTTCCAATGATTTAAGTGTATTGGTCAAATCTTAACGCAAGATTAACTCTTACGATTAAAGCGAGCGAAGCGTTTATTGAAGCTCGCTACACGGCCTTCGTTACTTGCTTGACGTACTTCACCTGTGTAGAAAGGGTGTGATGCACTTGAAATATCAAGAGTGACATAAGGGTAGACTTTCCCTTGATATTCTTTGGTTTGTTTAGACTGAACAGTACTACCAATTAAGAAGTATACGTCTGCATTGGTGTCATGAAATAACACTTGTTGATAAGCAGGATGAATATCTTTACGCATGAGAGATTGTCCTAAATTATTTTTGATTAAAGAAATGTTATAACATAACAATTAAAAAGTCAATGTAACCCATAAAAGGCTACACTGATCAGTAAATTAAGTTAGTTAGAAGGTGGAACAAGCTCTTCAAATAGATCGTTTAGATTGTCATGAACTTTTAAGTGAATCAGGTTCCAGTAATGTCCTGAAATGGTTCTGTTGACCATTAAAGTATCTGGTGATGGTTTGAAAACATCCCAATACTTCAAAGATTTTTTCACAAGTAACATGCCATCATGATGTGATGAGTTCTCTGCAAAATTATAAGTGGTGGTAAGCGGACGTAACAATACTTCAATCCAGAGTTTATATAGATCACTCGGGAATTTGCCTTTTTCAGCAAGTGAATGTAGTTCAAATAATTCTGTTTCGATCAAATCGATATTTTCATGGCGAGCTGCATTTACTAAGCGTTTAAAGTGCTGCACGATTTCATTTGAAAGCGTTTTAACACTGCCATAGTCATAAATAATGACACTGCCATCTTGGCGGAAAGCAAAGTTACCCGGATGAGGGTCACAGTGAAAACGTTTTAAAAAGAACATTTCCTGACCTAAAGCACGAATCAAGCGGCGCCCAATGGTATTTCGAATTTCGATAGGCCAAGCGCTAGCAGTTTCAATGCTGTCACCTTGTTCGAGACTCAAGGTTAAAATACGTCTCGAAGAGTAATCTTTATAAACAGTCGGGATGATAATTTTGTCATCTAATTGGCTATGGAATGTTTTGAAAACTTCAAGGTTTTGAGCCTCGATTTCATAGTTAAGCTCTGCTGACAGACTATCTTGAATCTCTGCAAAAAGCTGATCTTGTAGCTTTTTATCAATTTTAAGTACACCCATTAAGCGAAGGGCTAAACGTACTTGTTTTAAGTCACTTTCACAGGCTTCATCAACACCGGGATATTGAACTTTAACAACAACTTGCTCGCCACTTGGCAGGACAGCTTTGTGAACTTGTCCAATTGAAGCAGCCGCAAAAGGTTCTTGATCAAAAGATTTAAAGGCAACATTCAGCGGCTTTCCAAGCTCACGTTCAACTTGTTGTTGAATAGCAGCAAAGGGCATAGGTGGAGCTTGGCGCTGTAACTTAGAAATTGCTTTAGCGACCTCGGGTGGGAAAATATCTTTATATTGTGATGCAATTTGGCCGACCTTCATGACGGCACCTTTCATTTCGCCTAAGGTGTCGGCAATTTGCAAACCAATATCCTGAAATAACTTGGTTTTTGAAGCCAGCTTTTGTTCTTCATCTGCGGTCAAGTTTCGAATCGAGTTAGAAACGGTTTTCGTTGCAATGCTCGCGGTCATTCCTGCAAGTTTCATAAATCGTTTGCCGGGTGAACTTGCATTCTTTGCCATATCTTCGATACCTCATTGACTACAACATAATATTGCCTAGTTTTGATCATAGGTGACAAAGCTTAAAAAGCCTATATGAAATTGTTTATCTCATGTAAGAAAATTTTCGGAAAACAAAATGTTATTTTTATAGTAAAAAATATGAAAAGCTTGTGAAAATCCATTTCATAAACAAAGCTTTAATATCTATAAAGTGCCTGTTTTTTTGGTGGTAATGTGAATGACAGGTTAAATAAAAATAGAGATAACAAAAGTTATGACAAGTTTAAGTTCGGCCCATGGGCGGTCTCAGGCGGTTCCTTTATCTGTGTTTGAGCAGTCAAAAGATGCGCATATTATTCGTTCTGATGAAGAAGCAATTGAGCTTGCCAAACAACTTGCTCAAGAGTTTGCACAAGAAGCATCTGAGCGAGACAGAGAGCGGCGTTTACCTCTAAACGAAATTCAACAGTTCTCACAAAGCGGCTTATGGGCTATTACGGTTCCCAAGCAATTTGGTGGTGCCCAAGTTAAATATCGAACCTTGGCTGAGGTCATCAAAACAATTGCGAGTGTTGATCCATCTCTTGCACAGTTGCCTCAAAACCACTTAGCTTTTATTGAGCATTTACGTCTTGATGCAGGCCCAGAACAACAACAATTTTTCTTTAACTTAGTGTTGAGAGGGATTCGTTTTGGCAATGCCTTTTCAGAAAAACATAGCAAAACGGTGGCTGACCTCACTACCACATTACGAAAGACCGAGCACGGTTATGAAATTAATGGCAAGAAGTTTTTTGCAACTGGTGCATTGCTTGCGCATTGGGTTCCTATTGTCGCTGTAAATGAAGAGGGGCAGCCTTACGCGGCACTTGTCCCTCGGGAAACTTCAGGAGTTAATATTATTAATGACTGGTCTGGCTTTGGACAACGAACTACGGCCAGTGGAACTGTTGAACTTAATCAGGTTCCAGTACGTGAAGAATATCTAATCCCGATTTATCAGGCTTTTGAACGTCCTACCCCAGCAGGTGCAATTTCACAATTTATTCAAGCTGCTGTTGATGCTGGTATTGCACGTGGCGCAATTGAAGAAACAATTCACTATGTCAAAAATCATAGCCGTGCATGGGTTGATTCAGGTTTAGAAAAAGCGAGTGATGATCCATATACGATTGCAAATATTGGTGATTTAAAAATAAAACTGCGTGCAGCAGAAGCGGTATTAGATTTAGCAGGAGATGCGATCGATCAAGCGATTGCCGACACGACAGAAGAACATGTAAATCAAGCGACATTATTAGTTGCTGAAGCAAAAGTACTCACTACAGAAGTTGCGATTTTAGCAGCGAATAAGCTTTTTGAATTGTCGGGAACACGATCAACCTTGTCTGAGCTTAATCTGGATCGCCATTGGCGTAATGCGCGTACTCACACCTTGCATGATCCAGTGCGTTGGAAATATCACATTGTCGGTAATTACTACCTCAATGGCATCCATCCACCTCGTCATGCATGGAGCTAAAGTGAAGAAAAAATAAGATTAGGAGAATAAAGATGACGATTACCCAAATTGAATTAGAAGAACTGTCTGTAGGCGCCGATTATGAAAAGGTCGCAAGTAGATTTCGCCCAGTTTTTGAAAAAATTGCCCAAGGTGCAATTCAGCGAGAAAAAGAACGAATCTTGCCTTTTGAACCGATTCAGTGGTTAAAAGAACTCAAGTTAGGTGCGGTACGTGTTCCGGTTAAATATGGTGGAGATGGGGTGTCATTACCGCAACTTTTCCAGCTTTTAGCAGAATTGGCGCAAGCAGACTCGAATATTGTTCAAGCTTTGCGTGGACACTTCGCTTTTGTTGAAGACCGCTTAGTTGCCCATAAAGAGCATTCGCAGGAGGTTTGGTTTCAGCGTTTTGTACAAGGTGATTTAGTTGGGAATGCATGGACTGAAGTTGGAAATGTGCAAATCGGTGATGTCGTTACACGAGTAACCAAAGATGCTTCGGGCAACTTGGTAGTGAATGGTGAAAAGTACTATTCAACCGGAAGTATCTTTGCAGACTGGATCGATTTATTTGCTTACGATGAAGTAAATGACCGCCACGTGATTGCTGCTATTTATCGCCATGAAACGGGCGTGAGTGTGATTGATGATTGGGATGGCTTTGGTCAAAAGACAACGGGTAGCGGTACTTTAAAAGTACATCAGGTTCACTTGCCGGCTTCGCACCTTATTCCATTTGACCAGCGTTTTAAATATCAAACTGCTTTTTATCAAGTCGTCCATCTTGCAACTTTAACGGGTATTGCCCATGCGGCAGTAGAAACTTTTAGTCAGGAGATTCGTGAGCGAAAACGTATTTTTAGTCATGGTAATGGCGACCTTGTTCGTCACGATCCACAAGTTTTACAAGTGGTGGGTAAAGCCTCTGCTCAAGCCTATGCAAGTCTGGCAATTACGATTAAAACAGCTGAAGCATTGCAGAAGGCTTATGAAAGTCACTTTAGTGAGTTAGAGGTGAAAGAACATCAGTTTAATGTAGATGCAGAGCTTGAGTCGGCGCAAGGACAGGTGGTGATTTCTAATTTGGTACTCGATTTAACCAGCCAATTATTTAATGCTTTGGGCGCGTCAGCAAGTAGTCAGGTCAAACAACTCGACCGTTTCTGGCGTAATGCTCGAACGGTGTCTTCACATAATCCGCTCATCTATAAAGAAAAGGTGATTGGAGATTGGGAAGTAAACCGTACCGATTTGCCCTTTGTCTGGCAAATTGGAGCAAGCCCGCGAGCCAAGTCTGCATAAAATAAAAAAGCCGATGAATAATCGGCTTTTTTATTAGGTTTTGCTTAAACGTTTGGTATTTAAATAAAGCCTTGAAAGTAATAAAACACAAGCAATGCTTAAACCAATAATTAAGCCTAACCATACGCCAGCTACACCCCAATGGGTATAACGTGCTAAATAAAGTCCGATAGGAAAAGCAATCACCCAATATGCCATGAGTGTAATCCACATCGGTGCTTGCGTATCTTGCATCCCTCTTAAACAGCCTGCGGCACTCACTTGCAATGCATCCATCAGCTGATAACCCATTGCAAACCAGAGTAAATACATGGCAACAGGAACTACATCTATATCTTGAGTATAAACCGAGACAATTTGTTCACGACCTAGAGCAATAAAAGACATGGTCAATAAGGCAAAAAATATTGCCGTGCTTAGACCAATCTTTTGGACTTGGTACATCGAAGCCCAGTTCTTTTCACCATAATAGGTTCCCACACGAATGGTCAGGGCAATCGCAAGTGAAAGCGGGATCATAAACAGCACAGAGGTAACTGAAATTGCAACTTGATGCGCTGCAATAAAGACTTCACCTAGTGGGCTAAGTACCAATGCACCTGTACTAAAAATACTGACTTCAAAGAACACGGCTAAACCGATGGGTAGGCCAAGCTGTAAGATTCTTTTTACCCAAGTCAGGTTAATTTTATCGAATCTGCTAAAAATAGACGTGTTACGGTAAGCCGAAGCTTTATAAATATAGCCAGCTAAAGTAATTAGCATGAGCCACTGTAAAATGGAGGTTGCAAAACCACAGCCTGCGCTACCTAATGCAGGTATTGGCCCTAATCCATGCATAAAAATCATGTTTAAAGGGATTAAAACCACTAAGGCCAGTAAGCTAATGACCGTTACAGGACGTGGATGGCCTAAAGCCTCAGAATAACCGCGTAGGGCTGCGTACATGGTCACAGCTGGCATGCCTAAACCAATCGCATGTAAAAATAAACTTGCTTTAGGCTGTAAGCTTTTTGGTACGCCAAACACATGTAAGAAAAACGGCATAAGCTGCAAAATGAGCATAGCCATTACGCCTAAAATGATGGCGACCCATAAGGATTGACGAACAATGACAGGAATTTGTTCTGTATTTCTTGCGCCCTTTGCTTCAGCGACCAAAGGTGTAGTTGCAATCATAATGCCACTGAACAGGAGCATGACTGGGATCCATAAGCCCACACCTACCGCAATTGCTGCTAAATCGGTTGCAGATAAATGCCCAGCCATAATAGTGTCAATTAACCCAAATCCCGCTTGAGCAAACTGGGTAATTAAAATCGGTAGCATTAAGTGGAAGAGTTGTTTTAATTCAGACCGAAAAGATGTGACATTCGACACAAAAGGTACTCTTTTTAAATATAAAAATGAAGCTAACGTTGCAAAGTGAGTAACACACCGACAAAGATGATCACGCCACCCAGAAACCGTTGCCATGTAACAGGTGTCTTTTCTGTACCTAACCAACCAAAATGGTCAAGCAACATTGAAATGAGCAATTGCCCAAAAACGACTAGCCCTGTAAAGGTTAAAAAACCAAGTTTAGGTGCAGTATAAATGCTCATGCTAATTGCATAAACCCCAAGGAATCCTCCTGTCCAAAGAAGCCATGGAATATTTGATATTTCACTTAAAGAGGGCTTTTCGGCACTTTGGAAAAAAACCATAACGGCTAAAACAATAGTACCTATGAAAAATGATAATAAAGCTGCCTGCAACGGTGAGTGTAGTTGCTCGCGCAGTTGAGCATTGATTGCAGTTTGAAAAGCCATGGCAACACCGATTCCCATAGCTAGAGGTAAGATCAGGAAAAGTTGACTAGAGAATTTCATCATTTTTATCAATATTTAAGTATGTTTAAAAACAGTCTAAAGCAATTAAGGTATGTTTTCATAAGCCCATTGATGCAGTCATGTTAAAATAGAAATATTGTGTAAATTGGACCTGCTCCTTGGCCGTATTAAACCCTGCTTCTGTTCCTTTATCTTTATATATCCATATGCCTTGGTGCGTGCGTAAATGTCCATATTGTGACTTTAACTCGCATGCCGTACCAGATGGAGCGCTTTCGGCAGAACTCGAGCAAACCTATTTAAAAGCATTGGTGGCCGACTTTGAAACTCAAGTTGAGATGGCTCAGGGACGTTCAATTCATAGTGTATTTATTGGTGGTGGAACACCTTCACTTATTTCTGCTAAAGGCTATGCGTGGCTGTTTGAACAGCTTAAGTCATTGCTCAAATTTGAAGATGGCTGTGAAATCACCCTAGAGGCAAATCCTGGAACACTAGAGCATGACCCATTTGCAGGCTATTTAGAAGCAGGTATTAACCGTTTATCGATTGGTGTGCAGACTTTTAATACAGAGCACTTGCAAAAGCTTGGGCGTATTCATTCAGCCAACAATGCTATGGATGCAATAGAGCAGGCACGACAAGCAGGCTTTAAGCGAGTTAATGTCGATTTAATGCATGGCCTACCTGAGCAAACGCTAGAGCAAGCACTTTATGATTTAAAGATGGCTGTAGAGCATGGCGCGACACATATCAGTTGGTATCAACTGACTATTGAGCCAAACACAGTATTCTTCCGTACGCAGCCCGTTTTACCTCAAGATGAAGTGCTAGAAGATATTCAAGAGCAGGGTGAGGCTTATCTAAAAGCCAATGGTTTTATAAATTATGAAGTGTCGGCTTGGCGTAAAGAGCAGCCTTCAGCTCATAATTTAAATTATTGGGAATTTGGTGATTACCTTGCAATTGGTGCTGGGGCACATGGCAAAGTCACACAACCAGATGGTGTGTACCGTTTCCAAAAAACTCGTTTGCCGAAAGACTATTTGGCTAAGGTTCCAGCCGAACATTTGCAAATGAAAAAGATTGAGGCAGAAGAGTTACCTTTTGAGTTCATGATGAATGCTTTACGTCTAAATGATGGCGTAAAAGCTGAGTTATATGAGCAGCGCACAGGTTTAAGCCTAGATCACTTAAATGGGGTACTCACTTCACTACGTGCTAGAAAGCTATTGGTAGAGGATGACACTCGTTTGGCTTGTACTGAGCAGGGACATATTTTCTTAAATTCGGTACTAGAAGAGTTCTTATAAAGAAGCAAATCAAAAAGCCGCACATTGAGATGCGGCTTTTTGATTTTAGCGAGTGGTATAGCCGCCGTTTGCAAAAATTGTTTGACCTGTAATCCACCAACCTTCGGTTACCAGAAAGCGAACTAAAGGTTCGATATCTTCAATTTTGGTGAGTCCACCTAAAGCTGAAGCTGATTTATGGTAAGCAACTGCTTCGGCAGATTCCTGGCCATAAAAGAAAGGTGTATCCATTGGGCCTGGTGCAACAGCAGTCACGGAAATCTGGCGATCACCAAATTCTTTTGATGCAGCACGTGTGTAATGCTCAACAGGTGCTTTTAAACCTTCATAGGTTGAATAGAGTCCAGTGTAGGCTGCTAGAAGAGAAGTCACGATTGAACAGATCTTGCCGCCATCATTTAAATGACGACCCGCCGATTGAATAAAGAAGTAGGCAATTTTTGAGTTGATATCGCTCATGCTATCAAACTCTTGTTCTGTGGTGTCTAAAAAAGATTTCTTTAAAACCTTTCCAACTGTATTAATGGCAATATCAATTCCGCCAAAATGCTGCTTAGTATCTAAGAAGAGTTTTTCAATATTATCAATATCAGTTAAGTCTGCTTGAATTAAAACAGCGTCTACACCGAATGCTCTTACATCTGCGAGCGTCTGTTCAGCATCTGCTTGAGTTTCAGCGCTATTGTAGTGAATCGCGATTTTGGCGCCTTGTTCTGCAAACCTGCGGCTAATCAGTCCACCTAAGTTTTTTGCACCGCCTGTAATCAATACAACTTTATCTTTAAGAGTATGAGTTGTCATGATGGTTGTTCCTATGCTGACTTGTTTTAATGTGTTTTTAGTCTAGATTGGCGGTAATTTTTGATCAATTATGCTAGTTTGGTTTAACTATTCAAAAAATACGAACAATTAAATGGATCGGTTGCAGCAATTTTTTATTTTTACAGAAGTCGCTAAACGACAAAGCTTTAGTGAAGTGGCAAATCAGCTTGATTTACCTCGCTCGACAGTAACGAGTGCTATTCAACAGTTAGAAACTCACTATGGAGTACGCTTATTTCATCGTACTACGCGTAAAGTAAGTCTCACTCAAGATGGACAACGAATATTACCTGAGTGTCAAAATCTATTATTTGATTATGAACAGCTCGAACAGCTTATACAGGCACAAAAGCAGCATTACCGTGGCACGCTAAAAATTTCAATGCCCAGCCGAATCGTACACCAAGTGATTATTCCTGAACTTCCCGATTTTTATAGTCGCTATCCAGATATCCATTTACAACTTCATAGCTCTGATGACATCACTGACTTAATCGAGAAAGGAATCGATTGTGTTGTTCGGGTGGGGCAGCTAGATAATAGTAGTTTAATTGCGAAGTTCGTTGGTAACTTGATTATGGTGAACTGTGCAAGTGCTGACTATTTAGAACAGTACGGTATTCCTGAACAATTAGAAGATCTATCTCAACACAAACTCATTAACTATGCGGGAGCAGTAGGAGAAAAACAGGGCGTATTTTTATATCAAGATGGAACTGTGATGATGGATAGTGCTTTAAGCGTAAATAATACGGAAGCCTATATTGCAGCGGCTATTGCAGGTTTGGGAATTATTCAACTTCCATACTACGATGTTCAGGATAAAATCGAGCAGAGAACTTTAGTTGAAGTACTAAGTGCCTACACTGCTCAATCACTTCCACTTAATATTTTATATCCGAATAGAAGCTATATTCCTAAACGTTTGGAAATCTTTATGGAATGGGCTAGGGATGTTCTATATAAGAAGTGCATCGTCATCTTTTAGTCATAAAACTAAAATACATTAACAATAAAAAAAGCCTCTCGAACTGAGAGGCTTTTTAGAATTTGGTGGGTCGTCCGCGACTCGAACGCGGGACCAACGGATTAAAAGTCCGCTGCTCTACCAACTGAGCTAACGACCCAAATAGGTTCAAAACAGATAAGTGGTGGGTCGTCCGCGACTCGAACGCGG
Source organism: Acinetobacter sp. S-1 (assembly GCF_059579785.1). NCBI lineage: Bacteria > Pseudomonadati > Pseudomonadota > Gammaproteobacteria > Moraxellales > Moraxellaceae > Acinetobacter > Acinetobacter sp. S-1. The sequence continues at coordinate 3,379,611 of NZ_CM184207.1, read as the reverse complement.
GACCAACGGATTAAAAGTCCGCTGCTCTACCAACTGAGCTAACGACCCTGAACAAACATTCAAATATCATTTGAATGTGAAGTGCAAGATAACTAAAAGTTTTCTAACACCACCTTTGTTTTGATGTGGCGTATTTTAGCAAGTTATTCAACTAACACAAGAGGAAATTTAAAAACATTTGCATGATTGCCTATAAAAAGCACGATTTCCTCTTGTTTAGCTAAAAAATGAACTAAAAACGGTATTTATATGCCTGAATGTTGTCAAAAATTTCAGTTGTGATGTCACAGTAACTGCTTGCACCAGGTAATAAAGCGAGTAAACGTTCAGAAGTTTTGCTTGGATTAAACGCATCTTCCTTCAATTTATTCTTTTGGTACTTAAAAGTACCTGTAGTTTCAACTTTAGCTTGTATACGTAAAAACACTGGTACCGCATAAGCAGGTAAGCATTTTTTAAATACAGTCACCATTTCTGTTAAGTCAGTGTCATTTAACTCGGCACCATCAGCAAGTGTGATTGCTGCCATACCTGCACGACCATTGGTATTTGGAATTTCTACACCGTAAACCACAGCTTCAGCGATCTTGTCATATTCACACACCATGTTTTCAACTTCGGTGGTAGATACATTTTCGCCTTTCCAGCGGAAGGTATCACCTAAGCGGTCAACAAACTGGGCATGACGGAAACCAATATTACGAACAAGATCACCTGTATTGAAATATGAGTCACCTTTTTTGAAGACATCTTGCATAATCACAGATTTATTCTTTTCTGGGTCGGTATAGCCGTCAAACGGAGAGCGACTGGTGATTTTGCCTACCAATAACCCGACTTCACCAGCTTTAACTTTTTTGCACCAGCCATTTTTATCGCGTATCGGTTCGTTTTTCTCTTTATCAAATTCAATAATTGCGTATGGCGTAGGGGAGAAGCCTACTGTGTTGTCAAAGTTGAAAATATTACTAAAGCCGACATTGCCTTCACTTGAAGCATAGAGCTCTAGAACCTCTTCAACACCAAAACGCTGTTTGAATTTATCCCAGATGTTTGGACGCATGCCGTTACCAATCATTTTGGTTACACGGTGAGCACGGTCAAGTTCTGTAGTTGGGGCATCCATTAAGTAACGGCAAAGTTCACCTACGTAGCCGATTGCAGACGCATTAAACTTCTGAACATCTTTCCAGAATGCACTGGTCGAATATTTACGTCGAATGGCAAGGGTAGAGCTTCCTGCGATCACACCACACCAGCAAACCACCACACCTGTTGCATGGTACAGCGGTAAAGTGACATACATCACATCATCTGGGCCAAGGTTTAAAATATGGCCGTAAGTGCCATAGGCAAGTGTCCAGCGGCTATGTTTAAAAATAACTGCTTTTGGTAAGCCTGTTGTACCCGAAGTATAAATATAAAACAGACCATCATTTCCATGAACAGAATGTGTGGTCGATGGATTGAATTTCGGGAATTGATCAATTTCTATTGCGAGATTGGCATAACCTTGAGGTGCTGTTCCGGCATCTTGACGAGTAGCCTGATCTTCAAACCAGTGGAAACGGTCTTTAGGAACATTTAAGTCTTGACGAATTTCATCGATTGCAGCACGGACTTCTTCGCCCGCAATGACTGCAATTGGTTTTACAAGATTGATACTATGAGCGAGGACTTTACCGACTTGAGATGTATTCACAAGCGCAATCGTTACCCCAATTTTAGCTAAGCCCACAATAGTGGCAATAAGCTCAGAACGGTTCTCAACCATTACGGCAATCACATCACCTTTACGTGCGCCGAGAGATAAATAATAGTGAGAAATCTGGTTAGCCCATTCATTTAAAGCTTCGTATGAGTAACTTTGATCTTCAAATAATAAAGCAATACCTTTCGGATTCCGCTTAACAGCTTTCTCAAAAGCTACACCTAATCCAGTTGGTGTATTTGCTGTTCTTAAATAAGCCTGTTTAAGACCATTCAGGATATGGGGTACTTTGGGAATGAAGCTAGGAAGTCTGGTGGCAACATCCCCAAGCGTAATGATATCGGTCTGTGTTGTCTGGCTCATATCAATCCTATTTATTTTTCGATCAATCCAAAAAAGGTTGCGTTGGCAAAAGTACAGTATTTTTCATGGTTCACCATGCTTTTAAAACTTTTCTTCTAGTGCAATCAACCTAATTGGCTAAAAATAACAAAAAAAACCTAGTCATCGAAATGACTAGGTTTGTTTAAATTAGCTGCAATTGAGCAAATGATTTACTCAGCTACAGGATTTGCTTTCTTTGGTGGACGACCGCGAGGGCGACGAGGACGACTTGGTTTGTCCTTATCCGCTTTAGAATCTTCTGATTCACTCTCGGCAGGGGCTTCAGTTGGCTCTACAGCTTGTTCTGTAGCTGCTTTGGCTTTTGCAGCTGCTTTTGGCTGTTTTGCAACCGGAGCTTCTACTGCAGGTTCAGCTGGTGTCTCTTCTACATTAGCTGCTACTTCAACTTGCTGATCAAGCTCAAGCGGTTGTTGTTTTGATTCAACAGGTGCTTGTGTTTCAGTAGTAGGAGCAACAACGGCTTCTTCCACAGTCTCAGCTACAGGGGCAGCTTCTTCTGGTGCAGAATGTTGTTGTTTAACTTGCTCAAAAGCTTGTTCAGCTGCAAGTTTCGCTAAACGACGGCGTTCACGCGGATCATTAGCAACACGTGGTGTCGCTTCTTTTGGTGGCGTCAACGGAAGTACTGGCGCAGGTTCTGCTTCTTGTGAAGGCTTATTGCTTGGAAGCTCGGCATCACGAGTAACAGGCTTTTTGTCTTCAGCTTCAGTTGCGACTTCAGTCACTAGAGTACTTGCGTATTGCTCTGCAAATTTTTGCAATGCACGATTGAATGTTGGAACTAAACCAAACTGCTCAATCAATACTGTGCAGTCTTCACCGTAAACATGACGGATCAAGCTACCAATTGTATATTGCGCCAACGTTGGAATTTGCGATGGGGCAATTGATGGTGCAGCAGCTTTAGCACGTTTTGCATTGCGTTGTTCACGGCGACGCATACGAGGATCATTACTTGCACGTTGAACTTGCGGTTGAGTTTTCTCAGCCTTTGGTTGAGGAGCTTCTGCTTCAGCAGTTACCGTCTCTTCCACTGCCACAACTGGTGCTGGAGCTGATTCTTGAGTAGCTTCAGCAACAGGTGCTTTTTCAGTGCGTTCAACAGGTTGCTCAGGCGTTAAAGCAATAATTTCGCTTTGTGCTTGATCAACATTGATGACTAAGGCTGTATTCATGACTTCATGCTGTGGAGCATCAATCAAATCAACCTTAATTTGTTTTTCATCAACAACTGCTGGTGCCGGCGTATTTTGATTTTCATTTAATACGCTTGGATCGCGGTGGCGATTCGGGCGGTTTGGACGTTGTTGATTATTACGATCACGACGTGGTACAGCATGTTCAGCTTGTTGCCCATCATTTTGATGTTGTTGCGCATGCGGCTGATCTTGTTGCTGACGCTTTTGTTGACGTTTTAATTCACGTTGCTCTTGGCGTGATAACTGTACAACTTCTTCATGAACCTGTTGTTGCTGTGGTTCTTGATTGTGGTGGTGCTGATGTTGTTCACGTTGCTCTTTGTGCTTACGTTTTTTGTTGTTTGGACGTTGCTGTTGTACTTTATCGTCTTTTTCAACATTCTCACGTGCTTCCTGCTTAACAGGAGATTGAGAAATATAAGCATTGTTAGATGGAGCCGAAGTAACTTCAGCAACTGCTGGTGCTACAACTTGTCCAAACTGCCCACGGCTAACAGCGCCAGTATTCACCATTTGTTCAATTGCGGCAGCAGCATTTTGTGCTGAGCGAGATTGATCAACCGTTTGAGCTTGTTTTTGAACAAAAAGGTTTTCTAACCATGCACATGGGCTTGCTGCTTTTTGAGCGCTTGCCTGAGCAGCAGGTTGAGCCGCTTGATTTGCTTTCTTTTGATTAGCTGCGTTATTGGCAGCAGGGGCTGCATGAGTATGGCCATGATCAGCTTCTTCTAAATGCCATTCAGAAGATTCATAACCTAACTCTTTTTCACTTGAACGAGTTGCTTCAGTACGTTCGTAGCTAGATGGGGCAAATCCATCTGGATTGTACTGAATTTCGTAGTGAGGTGTTTCTAAGTGCGGGTGAGGCAAAACAGTCACACGAACACTAGAAGTTTGTTCTAAATAAACAAGACTATGACGTTTTTCATTGAGCAAGAATGCCGCAATTTCAACAGGTACTTCTACTTGTACTTCACCATGACGTTCACGAAGCGCGATCTCTTCTACTTTACGCATAATAGAAAGCGAAAGTGAGCGTAAGTCACGAACCATGCCTGTACCATGACAGCGAGGGCACACATAACCTGTTGCTTCTTCAAGAGATGGACGTAAGCGTTGACGGCTCATTTCCATTAAGCCAAAACGAGAAAGTTGGCCAAACTGAATACGTGCGCGATCGCTTTGAGTTGCTTCACGAAGTTTTGCTTCAACCATGCGTTGGTTGCGCTCTTTAGTCATATCGATGAAGTCGATTACAACTAAACCACCAATGTCACGAAGACGAAGTTGGCGAGCAATTTCTTCTGCTGCTTCTAAATTAGTATTAAGCGCAGTTTCTTCAACGTCATGTCCACGAGTCGATTTCGCAGAGTTAATATCAATTGAAACTAAAGCTTCGGTCTGGTCAATCACGATTGAACCGCCAGAAGGAAGTTTTACTTCACGTTCATAAGCAGTTTGAATTTGGCTTTCAATACCAAAATGAGCAAATAATGGCTCGTTTAAAGTATAAGTTTTGAGTTTGTCTAATTGACGAGGCATCACTGCTTTAACAAAGTTGTAAGCTTCGTTATAAGCCTGTTCGCTATCAATTAAAATTTCTGCAACATCATCACGTAAATAATCGCGGATAGCACGAGTAACAACACCAGCTTCTTGATGAACTAGCATTGGAGAAGGGCCAGAGCTCGCTGTGCCTTGGATTTGTGCCCAAAGGTCAAGCAAATGCTGTAAGTCTAACTGTAATTCTTCTTGGGTACGGCCAATACCAGCGGTACGTACAATAACGCTCATACCACGTGGTAAATTTAAAGAAGCTAGAATTTCTTTTAATTCTTCACGTACAGAACCTGAAATTTGACGACTAATACCGCCGCCTTTCGGGTTGTTTGGCATAAGAACCAAATAACGTCCTGCAAGTGAAATAAAGGTAGAAAGGGCTGCACCTTTATTGCCACGTTCTTCTTTTTCGACTTGAACAAGTAATTCAGTACCTTCAGTGATAAGTTCACGAATGTTTGAAGTTTGTCGTGGGTCTGCTTGGAAATAACTGTTAGCAATTTCGCGCATAGACAAGAAGCCTTGACGGCCTGCGCCGTATTCAACAAAAACAGCTTCTAAAGAGGGTTCTACGCGGGTTACATGGCCTTTATAGATATTGGATTTTTTCTGTTCTCGGGTACGATTCTCTAAATCAAAATCGTAAAGACGATTACCAGTGATAAGTGCAACGCGGACTTCTTCTGCGTGAGTTGCATTAATCAACATACGTTTCATGGGTGTGACACCTAATAGTGACCCACACAAACATATCGCACAAACTTAAAGGTTCTGAACGAACATCGAACATGACGGATCATTTCCCAGATCTCAAAATATTTGTGGTCTGAGTCATCTGTTACCGGCTACATTTAGCCTTAGCTTCGATTCTCGTCTGTGATGTAGGCAATACTGCTTCAACCTTTAAATCGGACTTCCTTAGTGCTTCACTGGCGGGTGAGCGGTGCATTGGTTAATGACTTTCACTGTCATTGGGCGCGAAGTGACTTCTTTTTGGAAGTTTGATACGGAATGCTCATCGTATCGGTGCTTTCGGCAGTTCCAATGCATCAACGCTTTAGCCTGAAGGCAACATTAAGGAGCGATTTGTCTGATGTGTATCAGTTTACGTTCCATAACCAACTAGAGTTGGTAACATATTTTTTTGAACAAACTGAATTAAACGCAACAGTTTGTCATTTTGCCGATATAATAAGCCTTCGGCGTCGGCATAATTCTTTAGGACCAATCCGAGCTGGTGATGAAAGCATCATTTTGATTGAGGTTTCAATCAGGGAAATTCCCTATTAGATGTTCACTTACGGCGGTATCCGTGCGCTGACTATATCAAACCTTGCAGCATCTGCCTATGGGCTAAGCTTAGATTTCTTGTGAAAAAACTAAGCTAATCGGTCATTTATTAATCAAATTTAGCAAAATTTCAGGTTTAAATATTAGTATGAATTCTACACAGCAATGGCAAAGTGTCACTTGGTTTGAGGTGGATGAACATCAAGCAGGACAGCGAATTGATAATTTCCTGTTTTCGCGTTTAAAGGGTGTACCTAAGAGTCGTATTTATCGTTTGATTCGTGAAGGTCAGGTTCGAGTAAACAAAAAACGTATTAAAGCTGAGACCAAATTAGAGATTGGAGATCAGATTCGTGTTGCACCTATTCGCTATGAACAAAAGGATGAAACCGCTGCTCCTGTGAGTGATAGTGTAGCACAGAGCCTGCTCAGCCGTGTGGTCTATGAAGATGAAGGACTGTTAGTCATCAATAAACCATCAGGTATTGCTGTACATGGTGGTAGTGGTGTGGCGTATGGTTTGATTGAGGCTTTACGCGCCGCGACAGGTAAAAAATATTTAGAACTAATTCACCGCATCGACCGTGACACCTCTGGGCTGGTCATGATTAGCAAGAAACGTAGTACTTTAAAGCTGCTACAAGATATGTTGCGTGAGCACAAAATTCGTAAGACTTATGCGGCAATTGTAAAAGGTCAGGTGAGTCTCGATAAACAACTCATTGATGCTCCTTTATTTCGTTACGAGTTAGCCAATGGCGAGCGTCGTGTACGTGTGTCCAAAGAAGGTAAGCCAAGTAAAACCGAATGGGTGGTTGCAGAGCGTTTTAAAAATGCCACTTTGGTTCATGCATCACCTTTATCAGGCCGTACTCATCAAATTCGTGTCCATGGTTTAAGTATTGGACATCCGTTGTTGGGTGATGATAAATATGGACACACCACTGAGTACGCAGGTCCGCAGGCACGACGTTTATGTTTACACGCGATGCGTTTAGATATTCCGGGTTATCCACCGATTGAAGCGCCGTTACCAGAAGACATGACCCAGTTATTAAAGGCTTTGAGAGTAGCAAAATGAGTCTGAAAACCGAATTAGTTATTTTTGACTGGGATGGAACTTTATATAACTCTGTTGGCCAGATTGTTGCCAGCTTACAACATGCAGCAGAGCAACATGAACTGCCTCTAAGCGATGAAGCCGCAAAAAGTATTATCGGTTTAGGCTTGCCTGAGGTGATGCAGACCTTATTTCCAGAAGCGCCAGAATTGCATGACTCGATCTTAAAGGCATATGGTGATCACTATATCGCAAACTCGACTAGTGATGCATGGTTTGAGGGTATTTCTGAACTACTCCATGATTTAAAAGCCCAAGGTTTAAAACTTGCAGTTGCGACGGGTAAAAATCGCCGTGGGTTAGACCGTGTAATCGCAAAAACACAAAGTACTCATCTTTTTGATGTGACTCGGGCAGCCAACGAAACACGTTCAAAACCAGATCCGCTCATGCTGCAAGAAATCTTAACAGCCACTGGAGTGAGTGTTGAGCAAGCAGTCATGATTGGTGACAGCAGCTATGATCTTGAGATGGCACAGCGTTTAGGAATGCCGCGTATTGGTGTTGGCTATGGCGTACATTCGGTTGACGTTCTGCAAAAGTTCCAACCTTTAACGATTGCTAAAGATGTACAAGAGCTTCACAGCTTTTTGAGAGGGTATGCTCAGTTATCTACTGTAGATGTCGCTTAAATTGAAATAGTATTAAAGAGGGAATACGTTCCCTCTTTTTTTAAGCTGAATAACAAAACAATAAGAAGAGAAAAATGAGCCGTTCAATTCGTCTATTAAATCTTTTACAACAGCTCCGTGAAGCCCGTTACCCAATCACAGCACAAGTCTTGGCTGAAAGCCTAAACATTAGTGTTCGAAGTGTCTATCGAGATATTGATAGCTTACGTGAGCAAGGTGTAAGAATTGATGCCTCAGCAGGCTTAGGTTTTCAGCTTAAAGAAGACATTGTATTGCCGCCAATGACACTCAATGAAAATGAAGTTGAAGCTATTTTTCTGGCATTGTATTGGTTAAAGAGTGTGCCTGATCAATCCTTACAATCGGCATCTACATCGATCTTAGCTAAATTAAATTCTGTTTTGCCTGAACATCGCCAATATTTGTTACAGCAAACGACTCTAAGAGCTTTTAACACATGGCTACCTGTGGATGAAAATCAAGTCGAACAAGTGCGCTTAGCTATTCGGCAGCAAGTCAAAATTTCGTTGCATTATCATGATGAGCAGCAACGAAGTAGTATTCGAACTTTGTGGCCTTTTGCCTTGGGATATTTTAATGACAAAATTGTGTTGGCTGCATGGTGTGAACTAAGACAAGACTTTCGACATTTTAGAATCGATCGCATTCAACAGTTGAGTTTAACTCAAGAATTATACCCATCATTTAAGCAACAACTATTTCAGCAATGGTGGGCACAGGAATCGAAGATTACTGACAAAAACTGACAAAAGTTATTTGTAAACTAGGAACTACGATAAACAAGGAGCAATAAGAATGAGCCTTAAACTTTATACTAACAAAGAGTCACGTGGTGTCGTTATTGACTGGCTTTTGGTCGAGTTAGGTGTTGAATGTGAAAGAATTGAGGTCGCATATAAGACCGAAATGAAATCGCCTGAATATCTAAAACTTAATCCTTTTGGAAAAGTACCGGTATTGGTAGATGGCGATGTGGTTATTTATGAGTTGGGTGCAATCTGTGCTTATTTGGCTGATAAGTTTAGTGATAAAGGTTTGGCACCAGCCTTGAATGATCCGAAACGTGGTTTGTACTACCGTTGGTTATTTGTGATGGCGGGCCCTTGGGAAGCTGCGGGTGTTGATAAAGCTTTAGGAATAGAAGTATCACCTGAGCAAAAAATGTTTGTTGGCTATGGCGATTACAACGATGCTTATCAAGCTTTAGTTCAGGGATTGAGTGAAGCGAATCCGTATGTATGTGGTGAGCAATTTACCGCAGCAGATGTAAGTGTGGGAGCAATGCTTTTATGGCAGTTAAAAATGAATGCGATTGAATCACATCCTGCTATTACCCGTTATGTTGAAACGATCAAACAGCGTGAAGGCTTAAAACAAAGTACTATGGGGCAACTGCTGTAAACCTAATATTCTTAAAAGTCATCCAAAAGGGTGGCTTTTTTGTTTTCAAATAAAGATTTTAATTGGTAAGAAAGCCAGCAGCAACGTTAATACAAATCGCTAAAATGGTGGTATTAAATCCAAAAGACAACACCGCGTGAAATAAATTTAAAAGACGCATGTGCTTGGTGGTAATTGACACATCCGCAGTTTGAGCAGAAGTACCAATAATATAACTAAAATATAGAAAATCAGGATAAGTTGGCTGTTTTGTGCCAGGGAAATCTAACCCTCCATTTTCTTCATTTCTAGATAAAGCTATATAAAAATCATGAGCATAATGTAGAGCAAAAACGGTATGCATAAAAAGCCATGCAGACACAATGGTGAGTAAAGCTAAAGCCACATGGCCTAACTTTGCAGAACTTTCGGAAGGGAGCTGTGACAGTTGAATTAGAATAGCAACCAGACACATGATTAATGCCAATAAAACAATCAGCATAATGACCCATTTGCTTTCATCTTGTTTTTTAGCTTGCTGTTGCATTTGTGAATGGTCGGCACTTTTCATGAGTTGCCAAACATGGAGTAAATATATGCTAACGGAAGCATTCCAGCTGACTAATAAAATAGTTGACCACTTCCATGATGTTAACCATGTCAAAATACCGGCTGTGACAATACCTATGAATAAAGCAATAAAGAAATGTGGGCGGTTTTGTACACTACGTCCTAGATGTTGAAATACGCCAACCATTTTCCTAGTCTCCTTTATTACACGGGAAATATATTATTTTTTATTAAATGGTGAAAATAATATATGGTTTTATATAGATTTTATTTCAATTCTTTTCATTTATATTCATGAGATTTTTAATTTTACCTATTAGGTAAAATAGGACATTACCGTGGATTAAACTGTTTATAAAAAGTATAAAATAAATAAAAGGAATATTTATTTATACTTTTTATAAAGATGATCTTATTAATCATGCGCTTAATAATAAAATTATTCGTAATAATTAAGCGTGGTTTAAGTTTTTATCTAAATGAAATACTTTAGTGAGCTGGTCAATGAATTTTTGAACGCCTAAAGACTGTGAGTTTTTACGATAGTTTACGAATAAATCAAGTGTTGGTAAGTCGACATCAAGTGGACGAACTATCGTGTTTTTGATGCCTAAAGGCGCAACATAGGCAGGTAAAATTGTACAGCCTAATCCAGAACCAAGAGAGTTAATGTTGAACAATATGCTGTCTGCTTTTTGAACAATATTCAGTTCGATGTTATGAGTTTTAGCGAAATCTAAAATGGTGTTATGTAAGGTTTGTGATTGTTCGGCTGCCGGAATGATAAAGTCAATACCTTGTAAAGCATGGACTGGGATTCGATCATATTGAGCAAGTGGATGATTTTTAGGAAGTAAGAAAATCAGGGGTTCAGTTAAAACAAATTGGCTTTGTATTTCATCACTATCTGTATTTTCACGGGTAAACGTAATGTCCAGCTCTCCTTTTTTTAAGGCTTTAAGCTGTTCAGTATTGTTTAAATTAGATAGTTCAATAGTAAGGTCGGGGTGTTGTAGTCGCAGATTAGGAAGTACATAAGGGAAAATTTTCATTTCTGCGATGGGAACGAAACCGATACGTAACAATTGCTGTTTAGCCTTAGAAACTTGTCGTGCCATAGCGACCGCTTTTTCAGCCTGAGCGAGGGTGAGTCGAGCATGTTCTAAAAATACTTCGCCTTCTTCTGTTAACTCAACTTTGCGTTTTGTGCGGTTTAAAAGTCGTACACCAACGTCTTCTTCTAAATCTTTAATTTGTTGGCTAAGAGAGGGCTGTGCAGTAAAAAGTTTAAGAGCGGCTTTACTAAAATTTAATTCTTCAGCAACGGTAATGAAATATCGGAGATGGCGTAGTTCCATAAGACTAATCCAAAAAATGTCTTACTATGATTTAAGTGAAGTATAAAGCATAAATAGATATAGCGTGAAGGTGATTTAGGTATTTATAAAATAAATGGAATTTTAATTTTCATTAAAGATTTAATATGGGAATATAAGCTCTAATAATTCATAAAATATATTAATAATTAAATAATAAATACATTATTTATAATTAATCAAAGAATTTTCTAAAGGATTTAAATATTCATTTAAGAAATTCTCATATTATGCAAAAACTAGAATAATAAAATAAATTTATAACCTAGAGGTCACTAAGATCTACCTAAATGTAATTGTTACTAAATATATTGTTTTCATTGCACAGAAGAATCTTAAGTTAAAAATTACGGGCGACAAAGATGAAATAGACAGGTTCTATGGCGGCTTTTCGTCATCTTCTAATTGTTATGTTATACAAGAAGTCTTAGTAAGAATGGTAATTATTGACGCATAAACTCAACACATCTAAGTGTTTTTTATGGCACTCTAATTTAACGTAGGTTGGCTATGACCACGATAAAATGGATATTTATATGATAAATAAGTGTAAGTGCCATAGCTTAATTTGTTTTAATCGTTAAGATAGAAACCTGATCACATCCATTCTGCTGATGCTAAAACATAGAAAAGCCCATGAAAGACAAGCCGACATTAACATATCAATTGCCGACTCAGTCCTGTTGGACGCATACATGGATAAAACCTCCTTTTTGTCATCCCGAGTCTGGGCATGAAACGGATACACGTTTTTATAATCAACAACCTAAATCACCTGCTCGTGGCTCAAAAGAGTTATTGCGTTGGTTGGTTACGCGTGAGTCTTTTACATGGAAAGTGGATATTCAAAATGAATATGAAACCCGTGTAAATACGGCTGTAGCTTTGCCGCAAAATCGACCTCAGGCAGATCTGGATGATTGGCAAGTCTGGTTTGTTGGGCATGCAACGGTATTGGTTCAGATTGGTCCTTATAACTTTATTACCGACCCAGTGTGGTGTGATTATGCAAGTCCTTCACAAGGGCGTGGCCCACGCCGTGTATGCCCGGCAGGTTTTGCACTAGAACAATTACCGACGATTCATGGAGTTTTGCTCAGCCATAATCATTATGACCATATGGACTTGGCGACGCTTGAATGGCTACATAAAAAATTCGCAATGCCAATTTACACTGGACTCGGGAATGGTTTTTATCTACCTAAAGAGTTCCATGTCATTGAGATGGATTGGTGGCAAGAAATACCTTATCACGAATTAAGAATAATCTATACACCTGCACAGCATGGTTCAGGTCGTGGTTTGCGCGACCAGAATAAGGCACTTTGGGGCGGCTTTTCGGTTGTGGCTAAAACAGGTCATTGTTTCTTTGCGGGTGATACCGGTTATGCGGGTCATTTTAAGCAAATACATGCCCGTTATGGCGCACCGCGAGTTGCCTTGCTTCCAATAGGTGCGTATGAGCCACGTGAACTGATGAGCTATGTTCATATGAACCCGCAAGATGCGCTACATGCGCACTTCGATTTACAGGCTCATCGTTCTATTGCGATTCACTATCGAACTTTCCAGTTGACTGATGAAGACCGAGAAGATCCAGAGCATGCTCTAGCACATGCAATTAAAGCTTCGTCAAAGCTTGCAAATCCTTTTTATTGCATTCGGGAAGGACACAAACTGACTGTTTAAAAAACGATGCTTGATATTAAAAAAGCCAGTTCAAATTGAACTGGCTTTTTACTATTTTGACTTAAATTAAGCTAAGTCAAAACGGTCAAGATTCATGACTTTGGTCCATGCAGCAACAAAGTCTTGAACAAATTTTTCTTTACCATCTGCCTGAGCATAAACTTCGGCTAATGCACGTAAGATTGAGTTTGAACCGAAGGCTAAATCATTACGTGTTGCGGTAAATTTTACTGCGCCTGTTTTACGATCTTTGCCTTCAAATACTTCGCTTGTTGAATCAACAGGTGCCCATACATTCGACATGTCGAGTAAGTTTGTGAAGAAGTCTGTGCTGAGTACACCAACTTGCTGAGTGAATACACCGTGTTGAGAGCCATCCCAGTTGGTATCCAGTACACGTAAACCACCAATCAATGCAGTTAATTCTGGTGCAGTCAAAGTCAGTTGTTGTGCTTTATCAATTAATAATGCCTCAGTTGTTGCGCTGACGCCCTCTTTTTTCCAGTTTCTAAAACCATCGGCAAGGCCGAGCAATAATTGGAAAGATTCGACATCAGTTTGACTTTGTATTGCATCAACACGACCAGGGGCAAATGGAACGCTAATGTTGAAACCTGCCGCTTGAGCAGCTTGTTCTACACCAACATTACCTGCAAGCACGATTAAATCAGCTAATGATAATTGAGTAGATGCTTTGAGTTCTTCAATTTTAGTTAAAGTCTCAACTGCTTTTTTATTTACGTCCCATTCACGTTGTGGCGATAAAGCAATACGTGCACCATTTGCACCGCCACGCTTGTCTCCACCACGGAAAGTTGATGCCGAAGCCCAACCAAGGGAAACTAGCTCACCAGCAGATAATCCCAATGCAACAATTTTTGCTTTTGCATCATCTATGCTAGCAGCAGATGGTATAGCGCTGGCAGCAGGTAATGGGTCTTGCCAGATTAAATCTTCAGCCGGAACCTCAGGACCTAAGTAACGTGCTTTAGGCCCCATATCACGGTGAGTTAATTTGAACCAAGCGCGAGCAAAAGCATTGGCAAATGCTTGTGGATCGTTAAGGAAACGACGAGAGATCTTTTCAAACTCAGGATCAAAACGTAAGGTCAAATCTGTAGTAAGCATTGTTGGCTTACGTTTAACTGATGGGTCGAATGGATCTGGAATGATCGCCTCAGCATCTGCTGCTACCCATTGAATTGCACCAGCAGGTGAGCGCTCTTGTACCCACTCGTATTTGAATAGGTTTTCAAAGAAGTAGTTGCTCCATTGTGTTGGTGTTTGTGACCAAATCACTTCTAAACCTGAAGTGATCGCATCTTTACCAACACCAGTGCCAAAACTGTTTGACCAGCCAAAGCCCATTTGTTCAATTGAAGCTCCCTCAGGATCAGCCTGAACATGGTCAGCAGAGGCAGCGCCGTGAGTTTTACCTAAAGTATGACCGCCTGCGATTAAGGCAACAATTTCTTCATCATCCATTGCCATATTGCCGAAAGTCGCGCGAATAAATGGTGCAGCTGATTTAGGGTCACCGCTGGCTTGTGGGCCTTCAGGGTTTACATAAATTAGACCCATTTCGGTTGCAGCTAGATTGCTGCCTTCCAATGCTTCAGAGTTGCGATGAGCTAACCATTCTTTTTCATCGCCCCAGTTTACATCGTTGTCTGGTTCCCAAACATCTTCACGACCTGCACCAAAACCGAAGGTGCGGAAACCTGAAGATTCAAGTGCGATGTTTCCAGCAAGAATAAATAAATCTGCCCACGATATTTTTTGACCGTATTTTTGTTTAACTGGCCATAATAAGCGGCGCGCTTTATCTAAGCTTGCATTGTCAGGCCAACTATTTAATGGCGCAAAACGTTGTTGACCACGACCAGCACCACCACGACCATCACCCATGCGATATGTACCGGCAGCATGCCATGCTAATCGAATAAATAAGCCTGTATAATTTCCCCAATCGGCTGGCCACCAATCTTGAGAATCGGTTAATACATTTTTGATATCAGCTTTGAGGGTGTAGTAGTCGAGTTTTTTAAATTCTTGACGGTAATTAAATTCTTTACCGAGTGGGTTAGAGCGTTCTGAATGTTGGTTGAGTAGGTCGACGCGTAGTTGTTTTGGCCACCAATGTAAACTAGGCGTGCCACCACCGACCGTTACCTCTGGTTTTGATTTATGGCCTGAAAAAGGGCATTTTGATTCGTCAGACATGGTTATATTCTCTCTGGGTAATAATTATTGAGCTCTTCGTAAAAATGTTAGGGCTCATTTTCCTGGACTTCTGGTTTAAAAACTCATGTTTACTAAATAAAGAAATGGGAGAACAAATGGTGAGGGAAACCGTTTAAAAAGTCTTTTCACTGAGATGTCGGCCATTATTTTTTATTTAATAATGCATCAGATTCCTTTACTTGTTATTCCTCCAATTTACTGCATGAAGGTTAAAAAACAAGAGGAAAAATAAGATGAAACTTGTAAATAACGATGCATAGAATTACCTCTTCAATTGTTGGAACAACGTAAGATCTTTTAATAACGCTCTGTAAATATACTAGGAGTAGAAGTCTTATTTTTCAAATGGATTAAACTGTCAATATTAATTTAAAAAACCGATTATATGTTTATTTAAAAGATTAAGATGGCGGCAATAGTGAGATGAAATTTTTTATATTTAGTTGTAGTAGACGTGATCTCAAATGAATAAAGGAGAGCATTGCTCTCCTTTATTTTTTATATATTAAACATTTACGATTCTATTTGATTTAACCATATCAGCTAAACCGTGAGTTTTAAAATAGTACTCAAGCCAACTTTTCACGATGAGTGGATTATTCATTTTCATGACATCTTCCAGCAATTTTTGTGCATCTGTCATAGGTACATGACAAATTGCTTTTCTTACTCGCAAAATGTTACTCGAACTCATCGAAAGGGTATTAAAGCCCATTGCCATGAGCAAAATTGCCGATAATGGATCACCTGCCATTTCACCACAAATACTGATTGGTTTTTTGTATTCATGGCATTCTTTAACTAAACGGCTTAGCGCACGTAGAATGGATGGGTGAAAGTGTGAGTAAACGTTTGCTACATGTGGATTATTACGGTCAACTGCAAGTAAATACTGGGTTAAGTCATTTGAACCGACCGAGAAGAAATCGACGAGTTCAGCAAACTCATCAATTTGTAGCAGTACGCTCGGCACCTCAACCATAATCCCAATTTTTGGTTTGGTAATTTTAACTTGCTCTTCTTCTTGCACTGCAATCCAGTCACGCTCAAGTAAATAAAGTACTTCTTCTACTTCACTGACTGTAGTGACCATTGGCAATAAAATATGCAAATTATTTAAACCAATACTGGCTTTGAGCATAGCGCGAATTTGCGAAGAAAAAATCTCGGGATGATCGAGCGTGAAACGAATACCACGCCAGCCTAATGCCGAGTTTTCTTCTTCAATACTGAAATACGGCAAGTCTTTATCGGCACCAATATCCAGAGTTCGCATCACTACAGGTTTATTGGCGAAATGGCTCAATTGTTGACGGTAGATTGCGCGTTGTTCTTCTTCACCTGGGAAGCGTTCCCGTAACATGAATGGAATTTCACTTCGGTATAGACCGACGCCTTGAGCACCGCGTTGTACTCCGCGTACTACGTCAATCATGAGGCCCGTATTCACATAGAGCTGAACAGACACACCATCTGGCGTAATCGCTTCTTTGGTCTCGTATTGTTTGAGATCTTTTGCGATTTGCTCATCTTCTTTTTGAATTTCTTTATAGCGTTGACGTAAACGACGTGGAGGGTTTACAAAAACACGGCCTTGATAGGCATCCACAATCATTTCTGCATCATCAAGTGTGTTCACTGGCAGTTCAGTTACACCAACTACGGTTGGAATACCTAATGCACGAGCCACAATCACCATATGTGAGTTGGCTGCACCTTCGGATGTCACAATCGCTGCAATATTGTCTACTGGCAACTCAACGAGAGCAGCAGTACTAATTTCTTCACCAATTAAAATACTGTCCGGACTCAGGTCACGATGGCTAGAGTCTTCTTCTTGCAGCGAGGCTAAAATGCGTCGTCCTAAATCTTTAAGATCAGAAACTCGCTCACGAAGATAGTCGTCTTCCATTTGTGCAAAAAGGGCAGTGTGTTTTTCAATGACACGACGTACTGCACCTTGTGCCCAATGTCCATCACGAATCAGTTCTTTAATTTCTGCAGGTAATGCATTTTCATCAAGCATTCTTAAGAAAACACTAAATAAAGCGCGCTCTTCGGCCATGAGTGAATCATGCATTTTTTCATCCAGAGAACGAATCTCTGAACGTACTGATGAAATGGCTTGATCTAAAATTCGAAGTTCATCGCTAATATCTTCTGCTTCACGATCAGGCACAGAACCCAAATCGGCAGGTGGATATAAAATAATAGCGCGACCTAAAGCAACACCGCCTGCACCTGAAGCGCCTTGAAAGGTTTTGTAGGCAGGTCCATTACTCGGCTTACGAAATACGTCAATATTACCCACTGCATGAGCATGAGCAATAACGCCAGAAAGCTGAGCACACAGCGTAACTAAAAAAGACTCGGCAGCTTCACTAAAATCTTGAGGAAGTTTGTTTTGGACAACCAAAACACCCATAACCTTACGACGGTACATGACAGGTACGCCGAGGAAAGAGTTATAAATTTCTTCGCCTGTTTCAGGTAAATACAAGAAACGCTCATGTTTTGGCGCATTGTCAAGGTTAACGATTTCTTCACGTTGCCCGACCAGACCAACCAAGCCTTCACCGAGTTGCAAAGATACGTGGCCTACAGATTCTGGATTTAAGCCTTTAGAGGCCATCAATACATAGCGCTGGTTACGTTCATCGAGTAAATAAATAGAGCAAACATCCACTTTCATGGCCTCAGCAACCTGATTAACCATGATGTCTAATGATTCATGCAAACTGACGGACGCATTAACCTCTTGGACAATGCGCCGTAGAGTGTCGAGTTGCATGTTTGACATGGATGTATACTCCAGTATTTTTTTAGACTATGAATGTATTTATAACAGCACTTTTAATAAAAATCATTTGCTAGATAAATGATTTTTAGGGTAATTGTTGCATCGGCAACTGTGTACACAACTCCACCATGGCTTTACGATAAACATCACGCTTGAAGTTCACCACTTGTCCAAGAGGATACCAATAGCTAACCCACTGCCATTCATCGAATTCGGGCGGGTCGGAAAGGTTTAACTGAATATTTTTTGCAGGCGCAGTTAACTTCAGTAAAAACCATTTTTGTTTCTGTCCGATACATACGGGGTCAGAGTCTGACCGAATGTACCGATGTGGCAAACGATAACGTAGCCATCCTTTGGTTTGCGCAATAATCTGGACATGTTCGGGCAATAAGCCGATTTCTTCTCTCAGTTCTCGAAAAAGTGCCTGTTCAGGGGTTTCTCCAAACTGGATGCCTCCTTGTGGAAATTGCCAAGCATTGTGACCAATGCGCTTTGCCCATAAAACCTGTCCATCATCGTTTGCCAAAATGATCCCGACATTCGGTCGGAAACCTTCTGAATCGATCATTTGGCTACCTAAATATTGTCTATATCGTTGACTTTAATCGCGGGGACAAACACTTTTTTATGTCCAGCTCGAAAAGATCAAAGTAAAATGTTTAAATTGCTACGATCTTAACGAATTTCTATCGACTAGCGGAGATAGATTTACATTTTTTTTCTTAAATTTCAGTTTAAACGAGAATTTTCATGAAACTGGCGTTGTTTGATTTAGACCATACCTTGTTAAATACCGATTCAGACCATTCTTGGGGTGAATTTTTAGTCAATGAAGGTTTGGTTGATCCGGTTCATCATCGTCAGATGAATGATAAATTTTATGAAGATTACAAAGCAGGCCAACTTGACCCATATGCTTATAATGAATTTGTTTTTGGATTTTTAACGCAGCATGACAATGACTACTTAACTGAGCTCCACCAATTGTTCATGCAAAAAGTCATTCGTCCGCAAATGCGTCCAAAAGGTTTTGATGCAATCAAAAAACATCAAGATTTAGGCCATACCATTGTGGGTATTACGGCAACAAGTGATTTTATTACTGCACCGATTTTTCGTGAATTTGGGATTACCGAAATTTTAGCAACCAATGCTGAAGTGGCTGACGGAAAATATACGGGTAAAGTTGCTGGTTTAGCATGTTATCAAAAAGGCAAACTTGCACGTCTAGATGCATGGTTGGAAGGCCGTAACGTGTCTGAGTCCTGGGCGTATTCCGATTCAATTAATGACCGTTTTTTACTTGAATATGCAACGCATGCAATTGCAGTAAACCCTGATGATCGTCTTGAAAAACTGGCTCAAGAACACAATTGGGACATTCAGGACTGGTCGATTTAAAATTGTGGAGTTGGAAGAACAATTTGAAAAGTTTTGAGGTCTTCCAACTCTTAACTATATTTAAAATCATTTTTTAATATCTCTTATAAATCTTAGCTAAAAAAAATATTGCTATGATTAATAAAATAAATTTTATCTTGGCAAAGATTTCAGAATATAAAAAAATTTAATTTAAAAATGAGGAAATAATGTCAAAAACAGCACAAATTAAATTACCAAAACAACTTTGGAATGATGAAAGTATTGATTTAACACGTCATAGCTATCAGGGGAAATTACTAAATAAAAGCGAAGGCTTCAAATTAGGTAAGGCTCAACGTAAAAAAGTTCCACGTGAACACCTATCAAAGCTTTCTGAACGACCAAAAGGTACAACTGCTTTAACGATCTATGATTGGAGTAACCAAGGTCGTTTAGAAAAACTCAAACCGATTCGTGCAAAACGGATGAGTGTTTCTCCATTTACATTTTATCGTGGCATGCCTTCTTTGATGCTATTTGACCAAGCGTGGGAGCAGGCAAATTCAGGGTTGTTTCAACAGATTTGTGGTGATTGTCATTTAAGTAATTTTGGTGGTTTTGCAAGTCCAGAACGTAACCTGTTATTTGGAATTAATGATTTTGATGAAACTTTAGTTGCCCCGTTTGAATGGGATGTAAAGCGTTTAGCAACCAGTTTTGTGATTGCGGCACGTGATATTAATCTTGCAGAGAAAGTCGGGTTAAAAGCAATTAAAATAATGCTGAATAGTTATCGTCAGCACTTATTAGAAATTACAGAACTTTCACCCCTCCAAGTTTGGTATGAAAAAGTTGATGCCAGTACATTATTAGAAAATACTGAGTGTCGAAAACTAAGAAAGAAACGCGAGAAGCATCTCGATTCAGCACACAAAAGAACGGCGTACTCTGTTTTGCCGAAGCTTACCCAGCAAGATCAAGATACAGGATTTCGTCGTTTTGTGGATGATGCGCCGTTATTATGGCATCCAAGTGCAAATGAGCCATTTGCTAAAGATGTTGATGTATTCTTTCAACAATACCGTGATTCTTTGAAATACGATCGCCAAGTACTTTTTGATCGTTATCAACGTACAGATGTAGCTTTGAAAGTGGTGGGTGTCGGAAGTGTTGGTACTCGATCAGCGATTGCATTATTTCAGGATGCAGATCGGGAACCGTTAATTTTACAAATGAAAGAAGCGAATCCATCAATTCTCAGCCCCTTATTTGTAGACAAGGTAAATCACGAAGGTGAGCGCGTAGTGCATGGTCAGCAGCTCATGCAGGCCGCAAGTGATATATTTCTTGGGTTCTCTTCTATATCAAATCAACATTTTCATGTACGCCAGTTACGTGATATGAAAATTTCGGTTGATCTTAGTGACATGGATGATGAGTATTTCTATGAGTATGCTGAAAGTTGTGGTTTAGCCTTGGCTCATGCCCATGCTAAATCTGGAAATGCAGATGTACTTATGGGATATCTTGGCGAAGGTAATACGATAGTAGAAGTATTACAAACGTATGCAGAAGAATATGCAGAACGTAATCTAAATGACTATCAGCAATTTATGAATGAAGTTGCAGATGGTAAGATTCAGCTCGCTGGAGATGATGCACTTTAATAATAAGTATGCTGCTACAGATGACATGAAATAATTCGAAAGGTTAGAGAAAAAATGTTTAGTAAAATTATGTCTGGTTTGGGTCTTCAAGGTGTGACGGTAGAAACTGTTTTGCAGAACCCAAGCTTGCAAGCTGGTAGCACATTGCATGGGGAAATTAGCTTTAAAGGTGGATCATCTGATAAAGAGATTAATGGTCTTTATTTGCAATTGGTGACGATGGCAGAAGTCGAATCTGGTGATCATGAGTTTAACCAACCTTTAGTTTTACAAGAGTGGTTAGTGAACTCTCGATTCCTCTTGCCGGCACATCAAGCACATTCTTTCCCTTTTAGTATTCAACTACCATTTGAGACACCAATTACTGAGGTTGCTTGTCGAAGAAATGGTGCACGTGTTTGGATTCAAACCCATATGGATGTTGATTGGGGACTAGATGCAACTGATCGTGATTATCTAAAGGTTCTGCCAACTCCAGCCATGCAAATGTTTCTACAGGCTATGCAGCGATGTGGCTTTGTTTTATCGACAGTAGATGTAGAAAAAGGGCAGCTTACTGCGCGAAATTTTAGATCAACGATTGGTTGTTACCAAGAGCTTGAATTTGTCTCTTCACATATGTTTAGCGGATTTAATGAGGTTGAAGTTTCTTTCGTTGCTGAACCTAACCAAACTCACGTTATGCTTGAAGTAGACCGCCATTTTCGATCAGATCAGCTATTAACGATGACGATTCCACATCATATGCTTGATGAAAACCAAATGGTGCAACAAATTCGAAGCCTCTTAAAGCTTGGATAAATTAAATTAGAGTAGATGCTTAAATGAGAGCCTTTTATGCATCCTGCATCATTTTAATTAACTCCTGCATGGCTCTAGATTGAGTACGTGCAGGATGCCAAACCATACCTAATTGACGATTCATCTCAACATTTAAATCAAGCTGCTGCATATCCTGATTCAATAGAGTTTTTGGTAAAACTGACCAACCCAAACCAATCGAGACTAACATGCGAATAGACTCAAGAGGGTTATTGCTCATGGTAATTTTTGGTTTAAGTCCTTGTTTTTCAAACTCAGCTAAAGTGATTTGAGCAGTATAAGTTTGTGCAGCGGGTAATAAGCTTGGATATTCAATTAAATCTTGTAAGGTGAGATTCTTTTTTTGTGCCAACGGATGAAAAGGGGCCGCAACAAAAACTAAAGGATCATTCCAAATCGTAATGTAGTTAAGACGCTCATCTCCTGAAGGAGGAAGCGTTAAAAATGCGAGTTCTAAATCACCAGCCAATACTTGTTCATGGGCTTGCTCTGAGTCAACAAAATGCACATCTAGAGTGACTTGAGGGAATTGCTGAACAAAATCCTTAAGCGGTGCGGGTAAATGATGTAAACCAATATGGTGACTCGTACCGACTTTTAAGCGGCCTTGTACCTGAGTTTGTTCATGGCTCAGTGTATGGTGAATATCACCCAGCTCATTTAGCCAGTTTTTAACTTTAGGTAGTAATGAATGTGCAGCATGAGTTGCTTGAACACCACGGCCTGCGGACTCAAATAGTTTTACGCCAAAATATTCTTCTAAGCTGTGAATTCTTTTGGTAACAGCAGGTTGAGTAATAAATAACTGATCTGCTGCCACAGAGATAGACCCTGTTTCCATAACTTTTACAAAAGCTTCAAAGGCTGCAAGATTCATAATACAACTCAACTTGGAATAGAAAAATCGAGGGGCTAAAGTTGCCGAGCCAAAATCGTATCATGCTTGCAGCAAAACGAGTGAGAAAGTTGTGAATTACCGCGCTAATCTTAGCCTAAGCCGTTGTTTCTTTTTCAGCTAAGGCTGATACGCGGCGATCTTTAGCAGCCCAAACTTTTTCATGGAAGAAAAAAGCAAAAGCTTGTACGGTTGGCTCAAGCATACTTAATGTTAAAGCCATCCAGATATTACCTGTTACAAAGTATGCAACTAGCATTGCTACAGTAATATGCATAATGTAATAGCTTAAGGTTTTCTTTAAGGTACGTTGATTATTTATAACGAATTTTTGGATATTAGCCATGATCATTCTCTTTAGCCACTTTAGATATTTTTAGTATAGGCATTAGAGTATAAGATTAAAAATTGATTATGCAAATGATAATCATTAACAAAAACGATTTATTAAATTTGATGCACCTTATGGAAGTTATAATTTATTCCAAAAAGTTTTCTAATTTATAAAAATGATAAATTAGATTTATGTGAAACTCTGGCTATAATCGAATAAAGATCAGAATTACCCAGTCCAATGGAGCAAGACGACATGGCAGGCAAAACTTTATATGACAAATTGTGGGATGACCACGTTGTTTCACAGCGTGATGATGGCTCATGTTTACTATACATTGACCGTCATTTATTGCATGAAGTGACAAGTCCACAAGCATTTGAAGGTTTGCAACTTGCGGATCGTCAACCATGGCGTTTAAGTGCAAACGTTGCTACACCAGACCACAATGTTCCAACATCTAAAAAGGAACGTGACCAAGGCATCGCTGGTATTGAAGATGATACATCTCGTATTCAAGTTCAAACCTTAGATGACAACTGTAAAGCCTTTAATATTGTTGAATTTAGTATTAATGATATTCGTCAGGGGATTGTGCATGTAGTTGGACCTGAACAGGGCTTAACCTTACCAGGTATGACGGTGGTATGTGGTGACTCACATACAGCGACTCACGGTGCTTTTGGTTGCTTGGCGCACGGTATTGGAACATCTGAAGTTGAACATGTGTTAGCAACACAGTGCTTGATTCAGAAAAAATCTAAAAACATGTTAGTTCGCGTAGATGGCGTATTAGGTAAAGGCGTAACACCAAAAGATGTTGTGTTGGCGATTATCGGTAAAATTGGTACTGCTGGTGGTACAGGCTATGCAATCGAATTCGGCGGCCAAGTTTTCCGTGATATGTCGATTGAAGGGCGTATGACGGTATGTAACATGGCGATTGAAGCCGGTGCTCGTGTCGGTATGGTTGCAGTTGATGACAAAACTATTGAATACGTGAAAGGCCGTAGCTATGCACCAAAAGGTGAGCAATGGGAACAAGCAGTTGCTTACTGGAACACATTGCATTCAGATGAAGATGCTGTGTTTGATGCTGTAGTTGAGTTAAATGGCGCAGAAATTGAACCACAAGTATCTTGGGGAACTTCACCAGAAATGGTTATTCCTGTTACTGAAGCTGTGCCAACTTTAGAACAAGCGAAAGATGATGTTCAACGTAATGATTGGACACGTGCTTATCAATATATGGGTTTAAATGCAGGTCAGGCATTAGCTGATATTCAGCTTGATCGTGTGTTTATTGGTTCTTGTACTAACTCACGTATTGAAGACATCCGTGCTGCTGCTGAGGTGGTTAAGGGTCGTAAAGTGGCATCTACCATTAAGCAAGCCATGATTGTTCCGGGTTCTGGTTTAGTTAAGCAACAGGCTGAAAAAGAAGGCTTGGATAAAATCTTCTTGGAAGCTGGCTTTGAATGGCGTGAGCCGGGTTGTTCAATGTGTTTAGCAATGAATGCAGACAAGTTACAACCAGGTGAACACTGTGCATCGACGTCTAATCGTAACTTTGAAGGTCGTCAAGGCAATGGCGGTCGCACTCACTTGGTGAGTCCGGCAATGGCGGCAGCGGCTGCAATCGCCGGTCACTTCGTTGATGTTCGTTCATTTTAATTCGGTCTGGAGCAAACCATGAAAGCTTATACAGTTGAACAAGGTATCGTTGCACCATTAGATCGTGCCAATGTTGATACAGATTTAATTATTCCAAAACAGTTTTTAAAGTCGATTAAACGCACTGGTTTTGGCGACAACTTATTTGATGAGCTTCGTTATTTAGATGAAGGTTATCCAGGACAAGACAATTCAGTACGTCCAAAAAATCCAGATTTCGTTTTAAACCAGCCTCGTTATCAAGGAGCAACTGTTTTAATTGCTCGTACTAACTTTGGTTGTGGTTCAAGTCGTGAGCATGCGCCTTGGGCGTTAAACGAATATGGATTCCGTACCGTTATTGCACCAAGCTTTGCTGATATTTTCTTTAATAACTGTTTCAAAAATGGCATGTTACCTGTCATTTTGCCTGAAGAAACAGTTGAGCAGTTATTTAAAGAATGTGCTGCTAATGAGGGATATCAATTAACAATTGATTTAGCAGCTCAAGAAGTACGTACGCCAACAGGTGAAGCGTTTAAATTTGAAGTTGATCCATTTCGTAAGCACTGCTTGTTAAATGGATTGGATGATATTGGTTTAACTCTTCAAAATGCGGACGCAATTCGCGCTTATGAAGAAAAAACTAAACAAGTTCGTCCTTGGGTATTCCAAGAGTTGAATTAACCTTTCGGTACATTTTAAACATAGCCATGGCGTAGCGTTCAAACTCTTGCTAACATGCTAAAGCATAAAAACACCTTAGAATTATGCACTAGATGAGGATTGGGCTTGAACAATGAAGAGGAACGTTACTCATAGCTTTTTGTTGAGCCTGTGCGCAATAACACTCAGTGCTTGTCAAAGCACTTACAATGTAGTGGATACTGTCCGCATTAAGCAGGCTGAACAAGAAAATTTGGGGCAGAATGCAGCAATATATTGTTCGGGCGCGAAGAGTTGTGAATTTGAACGACTAAATGATATTACTGTAGTGGATGCGCAAACACGAAGAATTAGTAATCAGGCAATTCATCAAGGGATTGTGAGATTACAAGGTTCAGTACTTAGCCAAACTAACAGCTTATATTTATCAGTGCCTGCTAAACAATATGAAGTGGTGATCCGTTTCTATCCGATCTCTCCGGATCGTGCAGAAACATTCCATGTGATTCACCAGTTTAATGCTAACCATCGCTATACATTTAAAATGTACCGAGACAAATCTAACCGTTCGGGTAGTTTGCTGAATGTTTCTGTACCAGATCCATTATGTGTCGATTTAGAACAAGATGGGCATGTCATTCGCCGTTTTTGTCGACCATTTGATGTTACAACAGGACTAGGTGAATTCCTTGAGCAGAAAAAACTAACACCGCGGTAGTTGTAGCACTGCTTGTCTTTGGAAAATGGAAAAAAGTTCATGTCTAAACAGATTTTAATTTTAGCTGGTGATGGTATTGGTCCTGAAATTGTTGGGGCAGCAGAAAAAGTATTAAATACAGTAAATGAAAAATTTAATTTATCGTTAACTTGGGAACATGGCTTATTAGGCGGCGCGGCAATTGATGCGCATGGTGAACCGTACCCAGCAGTAACAAGTGAACAAGCAAAAAAAGCTGATGCAATTTTATTAGGTGCGGTAGGCGGACCAAAATGGGACACTATTGAGCGCTCTATTCGCCCTGAACGTGGTCTTTTAAAAATTCGTAGTGAACTTAACTTGTTTGCTAACTTGCGCCCAGCGATTTTATATCCGCAATTAGCAGATGCTTCGAGCTTAAAGCCTGAAATTGTTGCTGGCTTAGATATTTTAATTGTTCGTGAATTGACTGGCGGTATCTATTTCGGTCAGCCGCGTGGTATTCGTGAACTCGAAAACGGTGAAAAGCAAGGCTATAACACTGACGTTTATTCTGAAAGCGAAATTAAGCGTATTGCAAAAGTAGCTTTTGAACTTGCAGGCTTACGTGGTGGAAAGGTTTGTTCCGTAGATAAAGCTAACGTTTTGGAAGTTACAGAACTTTGGAAGCAAACAGTTACTGATTTACAGCAAGCAAATTATTCAAATATTCAGCTTTCACATATGTATGTCGATAACGCTGCAATGCAACTTGTACGTGCACCGAAACAGTTTGACGTGATCGTAACGGGTAACTTGTTTGGCGATATCTTATCTGATGAAGCAGCAATGCTTACAGGTTCAATCGGCATGTTGCCATCGGCTTCGTTAGATGAAAATGGCAAAGGTATGTATGAGCCTTGCCATGGTTCTGCACCTGATATTGCGGGTCAAAATGTGGCAAACCCATTAGCAACTATTCTTTCAGTTGCAATGATGCTTCGCTACACATTCCGTGAAGAAGCTGCTGCAAAAGCAATTGAAGATGCAGTAGGTCAAGTGCTTGATCAAGGTTTGCGTACAGCAGATATTATGTCTGAAGGTATGACAAAAGTAGGTACGGCTGAGATGGGTGAAGCTGTTGTAGCCGCTCTTGCTTAAAAGCCTGTTATAAAAAATGCAGCTCAACGCTGCGTTTTTTTGTGCCTATGTTTTAACAGGCTTTACCCTCATATTGAATTGATTCGGCAACATCATTTTTAAGCTGGAAAATCACTTTGCAATTGAAATTAATATCATAAGAATTGCCGCTCAGATTTCCTGATTGGACAGGAATAGAGCTTCCTCTCATATCAACATTACTCACCATCGGAATAGGAATGCTTAAAGGACGCAAAATCGTATAGATGAGCTGATTGGATGTTTTTTGCGGAGAGTTGGCGACTTGAAAACCAAGACTACGTAGATTGATATCTTGTTGAATGGTCGCCGAGGATTTTCCTAAAAAACCTTTTAAATATTCCTGTAAATCTACGGATTGACGTGGGTGACTAGCACAACCGTTAAGACAAATAATGATAAAAGATAATAAGCCAATTTGGCAGCGGGTATATATGTTCATTTTTCTCACTATATGAAATTATATTTATTATTAAAGAACAATAGGTTGTATTTACAAGCTTGTAAAGCAAAAAAGGAGGATTAAGATAAATGGAGAATAAGTTTATTTAGAGATTCATACTAATATTCAAAAGGCTTTATAATTATTTTGTAAAAAACTTAAGGAAAACATGATGAAAAAAATATTTTTTGCATTTTTATGCAGCTTTGGCGTGACTTCAGTCTATGCAGATAACTGTGATAGTGCCCGCAATACTTACGATGATATTTACTGTACAAATAAAATTTATGCGAGTGCTGATGCTGATCTGAATAAGAATTATCAAGCACTGCGAGTAAAGTTAAACACCGCGCAGAAAAATATTCTTAAGAAGTCTCAGCTTGCATGGATACGTCAACGTGATGCCGAGTGTACAGATTCTAATAGGAATAGTGTAGACGTGCAATGTCGTTTACAGACAACGCAAGAAAGAAACCATTGGCTGCAAGAAAGATTGCGTGAATGCCAAACGGTGGGATGTAAAACCAGTCGCTTAAGTGAATAAATAACGCAATAAAAAAGCCACATCATAAAGTGGCTTTTTTGCATTCACTAATTAGCGAGCACGGTACGTAATACGACCTTTAGTTAAGTCATATGGAGTCATTTCGACTTTTACACTGTCGCCAGTAAGAATACGAATATAGTGTTTACGCATTTTACCAGAAATGTGTGCAATAACTTCGTGACCGTTTTCAAGACGTACACGGAACATCGTATTAGGAAGCGTTTCGGTGACAACGCCTTCGAACTCAATGAGTTCCTCTTTATTGGCCATAGCCTACCTGATGATCAAATTGGAAAGGCGCAAATTATAGTCAATTTTTTTAAAAAAAACAAGATAGACACACTTCTGCTAAAGCATCTGGTTAAAGTATGACTAATAAAAAAAGATGTAATTTTTTTCACAAAAGAAGTGTAATTCTGTTGTCAGTTTGGTCAATCAACGCTAATCTAAAATCATAGTTATTAGGGACTGTTAATTGCATAAAGGTCAACAGCCCTAAATATCAATGAAGTATCTACATGGAAGGGCACTGCGTGGGTCAGCTAACAGATGCATCAGTTGTATTACGCTTTGGCTACCAAGCGATTCGTCGTGCGGGTTTGCCAACAGAAGAAATATTAACCAAAGCGGGAGTTGCTTTAAATCAGGTCGATACCAATGCACGTACACCGTTAAGTGCACAGTACGCCTTTTGGACTGCCGCTCAGGAAGTCAGTAAAGATCCAGACATCGGTCTGCATTTAGGTGAGCATTTGCCTTTGTATCGAGGGCAGGTGATTGAACATCTATTTATTAGTAGTGAAACCTTTGGTGAAGGCTTAAAACGAGCCTTGGCTTATCAACGACTGATTAGTGATGCATTTGATGCAAAACTAGTCGTTGAAGAAGGACGTTGTTATTTAACCAATGGTGAACAGATTGGTGCTGACAATCTCGTCAATCGTCATTTCTCTGAATGTGCAATTTCGGGCGTGCTTAGGTTTTTTAAGTTCATTACTGAAGGACAATTTCATCCTATCTTCATCGATTTTAATTTTAGCGAAGGAGCTTCTGAGGATGAATATTTCCGTGTATTTGGTTGCCCAGTTAGCTTAGGTCAGAAAGAGACACGTTTATATTTTGACCCAGCTATTTTAGATTTTCAGCTTTGGCAGGCAGAGCCTGAGTTACTTCAATTGCATGAACAATTGGCGATTGAAAAGTTACAAGAACTCGCCCGTTATGATTTAGTGGGTGAGGTTCGTCGTGCGATTGGTTCGACACTTGAAAGTGGAGAAACGACGCTAGAAACCGTAGCGGCACAATTAAATATTACGCCGCGTCGTTTACGTACTCAGCTCAGTGAGGCAAATACCAGTTTTCAACAAATACTTTCTGACTATCGTTGCCGTTTGGCTAAAAAGCTTTTGGCAAATACCAATGAGAGTGTTGAGCGTATTGTATATTTAACTGGTTTCTCTGAACCAAGTACGTTCTATCGTGCATTTAAGCGTTGGACGAATGAGACACCAGTTGAATACCGTAAGCGTAAACAACACCGTTAATTTATTCTATGTCATGGCGGAGTCGTGCCATTGAGGCTTTAATAACTGGATTGGCCTTCAGCTAGAGTTACTTTTCTTTCGGGAAAAGTAACCAAAACCATTGTCATACGCAAAACCTGTTAGATAATTATCAATATCTAATGCATTGCAAAAACATATACTTATATATTTAGGGCAGGTTGCGTATGACTTTGTCGAGTATCATATTTAATGTTTTAATCTGGTAAATTAAGCCAATGTGGCCCAAGTGGTGGCTGCGGCAAATCAAACTGCTCAGGATAATTACACTGAATAAAATAAAGGCCATCGGGTGGGGCGGTTACCCCAGCTGCCTTACGATCCTGCGCCGTAAACATTGCATCGATATGATCAATCTCATACATACCTTGACCAATTTCGAGTAAGCAACCGACAATATTACGCACCATATGGTGTAAAAAACCATCTGCTTGAATATCTAAAACTAAATAGCGTCCATGTTCAAATAAACGGCAATGTTTTACATGTCGAACAGGCTGGTTTGATTG
The DNA here is from genome assembly GCF_059579785.1 of Acinetobacter sp. S-1. Classification (NCBI taxonomy): domain Bacteria; kingdom Pseudomonadati; phylum Pseudomonadota; class Gammaproteobacteria; order Moraxellales; family Moraxellaceae; genus Acinetobacter; species Acinetobacter sp. S-1. The sequence continues at coordinate 3,349,297 of NZ_CM184207.1, read as the reverse complement.
GCATGCTGCTGCGCGGAAAGTTTCAAAGTTATGCGTTCCTTCGAACTTACTAGCAGCTTTAATCATCTTTTGCACGTCTAGCTTTTGGTAAATGTGCGTAACTTGCTTATGTAATAGTGCTGGGCGATGAGGTGCGTTATAGATGATATAGCGGTAACGTCGGGCAGTCGCTTTAAAGCGGGCATGAAAACTTTCATCCATCAGTTTAATCCACTGAATAGAAATATCTTTAGGTAGTTGACTATTTGCCCCTCTTAACCACCCCGTTTCTGGACGAATAGCGTTCGTATCAAAGTGTGCCACCATATTTGTTGCATGTACTCCTGCATCAGTACGGCCTGCACCGTGAAGTGCAATGGGCTCATCAGCTATTTTGCTGAGTACACGCTCAATCGTTTCCTGAACGCTGGCAACGCCTGGCTGTTGTGTTTGCCAACCTCGGTATTGAACTCCGCTAAATTCAATACCGACCGCATAACGTTGCATAGCTTCACCTCTATTTAATGCAAATTTTCATTCCAATGGCTTAGCCATTGTTCTGGGGTTGGGTATTTTAAATAGATTTGAAGTGCTTTTGCATAGAGATCTGCATGGCTATGAGCATCACTGATGACAATTTTTGCAGTTTTGGCCCAGGCACTAATCGCATAACGTTGATCAATACCACCAAAAGTTACTTGTGTTGTCAAAATTGGAACACAACCACGTGTATAAAGCTCATCTAATGTTGCGAGTAATTCTTGGTTTACCGCAATATTACCCGTACCAAAACCTTGTAACACTAAAAAGTGCGGAGGGGCTGGAAGCAAGTGACGTAATTGCTGAACTAAGTACTCTGTTGCAATCGGTTGCATCATCCAGTTTAAAATCTGGAAGGAAGCCGCTCGTTCAATTTGGGTATCTTGTACGATCAATTCATTTTGCTGAGGCGTAAACTCAGCTTCACTACTTAACCCTGAAAATGCATCGAGTTCAGTCGTATGCGTTTTTAATGCAGTTTGAGCATGGAATACTTGATGGTGGAATGCGAGATAAGCACCTACAGGTAAAGCAATCACTTGTTCTAATGCTAGATATAAGTTCTCAATTGCATCAGTAAATTCACGGGTGTTATCGCCTTGAATATTGAGTAACGGGTATTGGCTACCGGTGATCACAATATGGCAGCTTTGGCCTAAAAAGCGGGCTAGGGTCGCAGCCGCATAACTAAGCGTGTCTGTACCATGAATAACAACGAAATGCTGATAACCTTCAAGTTGTAGTTGTTGTATGCGTTGAATCAGGCGTAACCAGTCAGGTGCCGTACATGCACTGCTATCAACAATATTGGGTGCGGCAAAGCAGTCAACTGTTAAGTGTGGGGGAATCACTTTTTCAAGTTGAGGCAAGAATTGCTCATAAGGCATAGGAGCTAGAGGTTCACCAATGCAACCAAAAGTACCACCCATATAAAATAAGGCTATTTTTTTCATATTTTTTGCAGGCATAAAAAAGCAGTCATCTCTGACTGCTTATGGTAAATCGAACAGTTCTAAGAAGCTATGCGATTAAGTAAGTTTTTCGCGCGTTGTTGTTGTTCTGTGTTGAATTTTTGCTCATTGCTTGCCAATAAGGCTTGAGCTGCTGGGTAGGCTCCTAACTTGATGTATTGCTCAGCTAGTTTTAAATCAAGTTCATTTTCATCTAACTGTTTTAATTCTGGAAAAGCTTCTACAAGGGGATCTTTAGTTTGATCTGGGGTAGTTTCTTCGCCTACTAGGTCTACAAGGTTTTGAGTTTCAATCTCTGGTGCTGTAACTAATGCAGGCTCGTCTAGCGAAAACTCAAGAGGTGCGATTGAATTCGAGTCTAATGGCGCTTGTTCTACCAATTTAAGCTCATCTAATGATGAGATCTGTTCATTAGGTTTTACTTCTGGATCTTCATGGGTTAATTCAAGATTAAAATCCAAAGCATTGGTGTTCTCTTGAGCTGCTGGTGCCGCTATTGTCTGGTTTTTTTCCTCAGATTCATGCAGAGGTGCCAAGTCAAAAGAAAACTCTAGGTCAGCTAGCTCATTTGTTTGTTGAGATGGCGATAACTCTGATTTCTGTGTTGGTTGGCTGGTACTTTCGGTAGTCGTGGTTTGCTCAAATGAAAAGTTAAACTCTAAAGGTTCAACTTCAACAGCAGGTTCTTGCTTTACAGGGGTATAGTCTTGCTGCAATTCATCAAAAGAATTTTCAGAAGAACTTGTTGTTAATTGGTCAAACTGAGCTGTTGCATCAGATGTATTTTTTTGCTCTTGGTATGTTTGAGCTTGAGGAAAATCGATCGCATCTGGTTGTCTTGATGACTCATATTCTTTTTGTCTGGCTTCTGCTTGAATGGCTATTTCATTGAGCGCTAAGCTACGAATATGGCTAATCAGTTGAGTTATTGCAAACTCATCTTTTTGTGCAATATGAATCTCAAGTAGCAATAAATAAAGTTCGTGTTGCGTATTATCTTTTTTTAGCGCTTGATTGACTTGAGCTTCAGCGGCTGAGAATTGTTTTTCTTGAATAAGTAGCTGAATCTTCTGACGAACAGCGTCTGGAACAGGACTGCTTTGTGGAGTAGAGGGAATAGATTCTTCAACTACATTTACTTTAGTTTTTTCACGCGAGTTTTTACTTGGTTTAGAGTTCGCTTTTTTATTGGTTTTTCTATTTATTGTTTTAGGGGAATTCGACTCTTGTTTCTGGCTATTTTCGCGTTTTTTTAAAATGACAGCGACCACGAGCAATATGATGAATGGAATCACATATAACATTACTTTCCCCTTAAAAAATAAATATTTGCAATATAAAGCGAGCTGACTCTGGTTTTAACTTAATGCTTTTGCTTATGAGTCTGTTGCTGTGCTTGTAACTGCTGTTGTAACTCTGCCAAACGTGCATTCAGAAGTTGAATACGTTGGTCTTTTAAACGTAAAGTTTGATTTAGTTTGGTTACATTCCTTTGTAATGTAACGGTTTTTTCTCTTGTTGTCATAACTTTTACTGCTAACTCAGTATTGTTTTGACTTTGTTGTGTGCTCTTTTTAGCACTTCCATGCGTAGAATTTTGACTGTTTTCAGCCACAATACTCATTTCGGCTTGTTGTAAACGGTATTTTGCTTTGCCAGAAGTTGATTTTGCAGTATGTGCGATATCTGTTTTTGACTTGTTTTGCTGAGGTTTAGCAGCAGGAGAGTGAGCTAGGTTAAGTGCGATTCCCTGACGCAAACGATTTACATCACCTTGAATAAAAGCATGTCGGTTTTGTGTTTGAATATCATGCATGACTTTCGCAACAGGTTGTTTTGTTTTTGCTGCAATACGATTAGCAATGCTCCATAAAGACTCATTTCGCTGTACTACATATTTACTTGATGGTGCTGGTCCTTTGTAGGAACTTAACGATTGTTTCTTCGCAGGATTTTGGTTAAACGCTTTTTGAGGTACTGATTTCTTTTGTGCTGTTAGATTTTTGACCGGAGTTTTTGGTGAATTATTTGTAGCTGTCTTAGCGCTGGTTGGTTTAATTTCTGTCTGATCTAGAGTAGTAGCTGTTGTAACTTGTTGAGCAAGTTGAGTAGAAGAATTTGCACTAAGTGTATTGGATGAATTTGTATTTATAGCTGGAGCAGTTCCAGAGTTAATATTAAGGCTATGTTCACTATTCGAATCAGTTGGAGTTGAGGCCAAAGTTGGTGATGCATATCGAGTACTTTCTGGCAGATTTAGAGCAATGTCTTTTTCATTGACAATAAACTGAGGTGACAAAGTACTTTCGTTATTTTCAGTCTTTTTTATAGAAGAAGGCTTAATTACGGTTTTGATATGCTGCAAACGTGTGGCAGAACCTTCACTAATTTTTACTACAATATTTAGTTCAGGATCAATCACAGGGCGAGATGAGGTAATAACAATAACCCCTGAGCCTTGACCGTTTTGGCGTGTATAAAAATTAAGATTTCCGGGCGGCTGATGAGTTACGCCTAAAGCGCTTAAATCTTCAGGAGTCGCTAGACTTACTTGTAGGGTAGCGTTGGGGTCAGCTTGTTGGAAATTCATTTCGGCATATAACAAATCGCCAGGTGCGGACTGAATTTGTATAGGGTCTAATGTAATCGCATAAAGAGAAGGCGAAGACATAATGGTGAAAATGGCAATTTTTAATTTGTTATAAACAGTCATCTCAATCCATGACCTAATAAGTCGTAAAGTCATTCAAAATTATACAATAATGAAATGTAAATAAATTGTAAAATTTTCACAAACCAGTTACGAAAAAGCCGATCTAATGTGATCGGCTTTTTATTTTGACTGAATAATTCAGACCAAATTATGAGCTCTTGTATTCTACTAAGATACGTAACATACGACGCAAAGGCTCTGCAGCACCCCAAAGTAACTGGTCACCCACTGTAAATGCACCTAGATATTCTTTACCCATGTTGAGTTTACGTAGACGACCTACAGGCACAGTTAAAGTACCAGTTACAGCAACAGGTGTAAGGTCAGTCATAGACGCTTCACGAGTGTTTGGTACAACTTTCGCCCATTGGCTTGAAGTACGAATCATATCTTCGATTTCATCAAGCGGTACATCTTTTTTCAACTTGATAGTAAGCGCCTGAGAATGGCAACGCATCGCACCAATACGGACACAGTGGCCGTCGATAGGAACAATTTGTGAGTTACCCAAGATCTTGTTGGTTTCAACCTGACCTTTCCACTCTTCTTTTGACTGACCGCTTTCGAGCTGTTTATCAATGTAAGGAATTAATGAACCAGCTAATGGCACACCAAAGTTAGCAGATGGGAAACCTTCACCACGTTGTAACTCGGCAACTTGACGATCAATATCCAAAATTGCAGATTTAGGATCATCTAACAATGTTTTAGTATTGTTGTATAAGTAGCCCATACCAGTTAGTAGCTCACGCATGTTTTGTGCGCCAGCGCCCGATGCTGCTTGATAAGTCATAGCAGTCATCCACTCCACCAAATTGTTTTGGAAAAGTGAACCTACACCCATCAACATAAGTGATACTGTACAGTTACCACCTACGAAAGTTTTGGTGCCGTTAACCAAGCCGTCTTTAATAACGTTAAGGTTTACTGGGTCAAGAACGATGATTGCATCATCTGACATACGTAAAGTTGAAGCTGCGTCAATCCAGTAGCCATCCCAACCAGTCGCTTTTAACTGTGGGAAAACTTCAGACGTATAGTCACCACCTTGACAGGTAATAATGACATCCATTTGCTTCAGACTATTAATGTCTGTAGCTTCCATAAGTGCTGGGGCAGTCTTACCACCAAATGAAGGAGCTTCACCACCTGCATTACTGGTAGAGAAATAAAATGGCTCAATATGAGCAAAATCATTCTCTTCAACCATACGTTGCATAAGGACGGAACCGACCATCCCGCGCCAACCGACCAGACCTACTTTCATGTCATTTTGCCTCGGTGCGTTAAAATTGTTAGGGGGAGTTGAGTGTATCAAAAGTGTCCACAACTGCAAGCGTTACAGAAACAAAACACCATCTTTATTGAGTAGAATATCTTGTTTATGTTACATACAAAATTGATAAAGATGACAAAAACTTTAAAAAACAAATCATCTTAAAAGAGAAAATTCAATGATTTATATCGAAGTTCTAGCTGGTCTGGTGATTTGGTTAAGTTTCTGGTCACTTATTCCTCGTGATGAGTGGTGGTTTCGTGGTGCCGACTTCCCTCGGTTGCAGATTCTATTTGTTGGTCTTTTAGCCTTTATAGGAATACTGTTTTGGCCCAACGATTGGAATCTCTGGCGTGAAGTCGTGCTGGCTGCGCTCATTGCTGCCATTGCCTATCAGCTTAAAATGATTTTGCCTTATACCTTGTTTTGGAAAAAACAGGTTAAACAGGTGAAGACATCTCAATTAGATCCACAAAAGCAGATTTCCTTAATTGTATCGAATGTGCTCACTCCTAATGATAAGTATCATTTATTGCTTGAACAGATCAGGACATTAAAACCAGATTTGCTGCTTACATTGGAAAGCGATACGACATGGGAAAATGCTTTAAGGGAGATCGAAGGTGACTATCCTTATCGCGTTCCTGTACCCTTAGATAACCTCTACGGCATGCATTTATATAGCCGTCTACCTTTATCAAATACTGAAGTTAAATTTATTCTCAGTGATGAAATTCCCTCTATTCATACCACTGTAACTTTACGGTCTGGTATGCCAGTTCAACTCTATTGTTTGCATCCTAAGCCCCCTAGTCCAACTGAGGCGAAGGATTCGACTTTACGCGATGCTGAACTTTTAATTGTGGGCGACCAAATTAAAGATCTAGATGAAAGCTGTATTGTGATGGGTGATTTAAACGATGTAGCGTGGTCACGTACTACACGGTTATTTCAACGAATTAGTGGATTACTGGATCCGCGTGTTGGGCGACATTTTATTAATACTTTTCATGCGGACTATCCTTTATTGCGCTGGTCTTTAGACCATATTTTCCATAGTACAGATTTCGGTTTAGTGAAGATGCAGCGTTTACCTCATATCGGATCTGATCATTTTCCTGTCTATGTGGTTTTGCAGACTGGTCGAATATTTGAGCATATTCAAGAGGAATTGGAACAAACTCAAGATGATGAAGAAGAGGCACAAAGAGCTATCCAAGAAGGAATTGCAAAGGCTGAAGCTGAAGAAAAAGTAGTAACTGATAAAATTGCACAGCCTTATAAATAAAAAGAATATAAAAAGTGATGTAAGCAATATCGTACAAAGATTTGAGTCTAGGGCGAATAGGCAGAGGGTTATAAAAACCTTATTCTACATTCATCGGCACACGGAACCGGGAATGGATAGTCCCACGTAAGGATACACAAAGCTGATATGGAATAGCATCACGGATCAGATGTTGGAACGGAAACGATAAAAATAACTATTAACCTGAAAGCACAACCTCATTTACCCGAGTTTTGCAGGATGCAGAACTCGGGTTGATATTTTTATATACCTTATTAAATTTATTGTAAATCAAATAAATATTTCCAATATTATTTTATTTTTAAAATCTATTTAATTCGCATTAAGCCTTCATAAATTTCATATACATCTGCGTAATTATTAATGAAAAAAGATACAAATTTTTTTTTATCTAAGTTTTTGTTTTTGTAGATTATTGATGAATAAATATAGGCTTTAATTTATTTAAAGATAAATTGGGGTTGTTTAATTAATAAATCTCAATAGAATGTGCCGATCGTTGACATGTTGGATCGTCAATAGGCATTGTTTTTTACTTCGCCGGATCGGCGGGTTGTGATTTGTTTGTACATTTAAATTTCTGTTTGGAAATTACTGTACATGTTGAGGTTTCACTCTTAGTTAGTGTTCTTCTCCCTCTCATATTTGATACTTTGCGGTGCATAAGGATTGTCTTATGAAGAATTTTAAATTTAGCCTTGCTTGGCAAATTTTAATTGCTTTAATCCTAGGGATAGTTGTCGGGGCTGTTTTACATAACCAGCCTGAAATCAAAGACAGTATTGTGAATAATGTTCTTACCCCACTTGGTAAGATCTTTATTAGCCTGATTAAAATGATTGTTATTCCAATCGTTTTCTCTACCTTGATTTTAGGTATTGCAGGTGTTGGCAGTACGAAAAGTTTAGGGCGACTTGGTTTTAAAACCATTCTCTATTTTGAAATTATTACGACTATTGCTATTTTAGTTGGCTTGGTTGCGGCAAATATTTTCCAACCAGGTGCTGGTGTAGATAAAGCGATGTTAGTGACGACTGATATTTCGCAATATCAGCATACAGCTCAAGAAGTTGGTTCTCAGTCACATGGATTGGTACAGACAATTTTGTCCATGATTCCAACCAATATTGTTAACTCTATGGCACACGGCGAAATGTTGCCTGTGATTTTCTTTGCTGTGTTGTTTGGTATTGGTCTGTCTTCATTGCCAGCAACCACTAAAGACCCATTGTTAAATGTGTTTCATGCAGTTTCAGAAACGATGTTCCGCGTAACGCACATCATCATGAAATATGCACCTGTGGGTGTGTTTGGTTTAATCGCAGTGACTGTTGCTAACTTTGGTTTTACTTCACTCATTCCATTAGCTAAATTGGTAGTGTTGGTTTATGCCGCTATCTTTTTCTTTGCTTTTGTGGTTTTGGGTATTACCGCAAAAATGTTTGGAATCAACATCTTTATCTTGTTTAAGATTTTAAAAGATGAATTGATTTTAGCATTCTCAACAGCAAGCTCGGAAACGGTTTTACCACGTATTATGCAAAAAATGGAAGCTTACGGTGCGCCAAAAGCAATTTCCAGCTTTGTGATTCCAACAGGTTATTCATTTAACCTTGATGGTTCTACACTTTACCAAAGTATCGCAGCAATTTTTATTGCACAGCTTTATGGTATAGATATGTCGATCGGTCAACAGGTAATCTTGGTTATTACTTTGATGATTACTTCTAAAGGTATTGCTGGTGTTCCTGGCGTATCATTTGTTGTCCTATTAGCAACTTTACATACTGTTGGTATCCCGCTTGAAGGCTTAGCATTTATTGCTGGTGTTGACCGTATTATGGATATGGCTCGTACTGCGTTGAACGTTGTTGGTAACGCACTTGCTGTACTTGTAATCAGTAAATGGGAAAAACAATACGACTCTGAAAAAGCTGCCGCTTATGAAGCAACATTTAAATAAGATAGCTTTCTTTTAGTTGTAAAAAACCCGCGAATATCGCGGGTTTTTTATTGGGTTATTTCAAAACGCGTTGGTAAAGTTCTATTGTTTGATCACACATATCTTTTAAGCTAAACATAGTGACAGGAGCAACGATTTGAGGTTGTTCAATATGCTTTTTCACAGTCTCGATTAATGCTTTTTCATTTTCTGCTTCAACAAGACCTTGTGGGTATACATTCGATAAAATCTCGGCAACACCGCCACGGTTCCAGCCAATGACTGGCGTACCCACTGAAAGCGCTTCTAAAGCTGTTCTACCGAATGTTTCGGCTTGATTGGATAGAGACAGCACAATATCGCTAAAAGCGAGCCATTCGCGAATATCTGAGCGATGGCCTACGAAGGTAATTTTATCTGCGAGCCCTTTGCTTTGGATAGTGCTTTGTAGTTCGTTTAAGTAAGCTTGCTTTTTGGCATCAGCCCCACCGACAACAACTGCATGTAGCTGAGGATATTGCGTCTGAAGTTGCTGCATCAGTTCAATTAAACTTTCATGCCCTTTTAAACGAGTAATACGGCCAGGCAGGCAGAGCAGAAATTTATTCTCCAGTTCTGGGAAATCATGAAAAACCTGATTAAACCATTGTGCTGAAGGTTGGTAGTTATGTGGAAAGGCTGTCGGGTCAATGCCACGGTAAATACGGACAATATCTTGCGGTGGACAGTTTTTATAATGGTCAGTGATGTACTTAACCACACTGTCAGAAACAGCAATGACTTTTTCAGCTTGAGTCATAATCGCACTATAACGATTAACCGAATAGAAACCATGTACAGTGCTAATGAGGTGAGGGCGTTTGTTTGCAGGTATTTTTCTTAAGGCAAAGTGAGTAAGCCAAGCTGGTACACGTGAGCGCACATGAACAATATCGGGTTGATGCTGTTCAATCAGCTTGCGTAAAGGACGAATTTGCCACAAGCTTGAAAGTGATTTTTTATGAATTGGTAGCGTTAAGTGAATAGAACCTTCAGCTTCAAGTTGAGATACTAATCGTCCGCCATTAGACACAACCAGAGATTGATGGCCCTGTGCAACAAGTGCGCGTGCAATTTCTAGCGTGCCGCGTTCTACGCCACCGCTATTGAGTTCTGGGAGAAGTTGCATCACTTTCATTGTTTTTTGCCTTTAGGTTGTAGCAAAGTGGGGGCTTGCGGTTTATTCATTCAATAGATGGAGTTTACTCCTTACTTTTGTTTTGGCAAAAGTAACAAAACCATTTGTTGGACTAACGACCCATCCCTGATGTCGTAGTCCAACAGGCGACATCCATGTCGCCTTCGCACGATAGTACATACTGGAGTTTATTTAGATATTTATAACTATAGTGCGATAATTATTGAAGGTTTCAGTAAATCTCTTCATATCCCTCAGGACGTGTCTTAAAACGACGATGGAACCACATATATTGAGTCGGTGCGATGCGAAGCTGATTTTCAATAATTTTATTAACTCGAGTTGCATCATCGACTTCATCTTCACTTGGCATATTGTCGACCGCAGATTCAATCAAAATATGATATTTAGGGTCTTGTACATCACCGTGACGATAAAAATATAAAGGAACGGCAACTGCCTTAGAGATTTTTAGTAAACGACGATGAGCAGTTACTGTGGCCGCTGGCACGCCAAAGAATGGTGCCATCACCCCTTGCTTGAGTCCAAAGTCTTGATCGGGGCTATACCAAATGGCATCGCCATCTTTAAGGTGACGAATTAAACCACGCATATCATCATGGTCGATTTGTGCTTTATAAATGGTGCCACGGCAACGATAAATCAGCATATCGAGCAATGGATTATTTTGAGGGCGGTACACAACATCTGGCTCGAAATATTGAGCACAAACATAGCCACCCGCATCAAGCAGCGTACTATGAGTACCCAATAATAAAACGCCTTTGCCCTGAGCTTGAGCATTGGTAATGTGTTCTAAGCCTTCAATGGTGACACGGTTTTTAAACCAGTAAGGCTTATACCATGCGTTTAATGTCTCAAAAATACCAAGCATCATATCTACAAAAACTTGCTTAGCTTGTTGCTGTACTTTTTCGGCTGACCATTCAGGAAAGCAAACTTCTAAATTACGAATAGTCGTTTTTCGGCGAGATTTTAAATATTTCCAAGCCAGATTTGCTAAGCCATGAGCTAGACGCCATTGGATTGCCCACGGCAAAATAGCCAAAAGCATTAAAAAAACAATGGCAATCCAAATACCCCAATATTTAGGCAATAAAAAGGACCATTGAAATTCACCGGGCGTATAAGTCTGCTTTTGGCTCATAACGATATAAAGAATTCAAAATTAAAACTGGCAAAAGTGTATCACGAACTGAATTTATCGTCGTAATACACTGTTGAATTGAGTGGTTAAGATAAGGACGTAAAACGCGGTTATCGGCGATTTTCTAAAAGAATACGAACAGCAAGCCCAGCTAGTACCGTTCCCATAAGCCAACGTTGTATATTTGCCCAAAGAGGCTTTTGTTGAAGAAAAAGGGCAATGCTACCCGCAGAAAGCACAATCAGCGCATTTACCGAGACGCTAACAAAAATTTGAATAGTACCGAGCTGAATGGATTGCCATAAAATACTGCCTTGCTGTGGATGAATAAACTGTGGCAATAACGATAAATACATAATTGCAATTTTAGGATTAAGTAGATTTGTAGCGAAACCTATTAAAAATAGTTTAGCTGGAGAGTCTACTGATAATTGCTTTACATCAAAAATTGGGGGTGCATTGGGACGTAGTGCTTTCCATGCTAGCCAGAGTAAATAAATTGCCCCTGCAATACGTATGGTGTCATAAGCATAAGGAACTGCAACAATAAGTGCTGTAATCCCGAAAGAAGCGCAAAGCATATAAAATACGAAGCCAACGCAGACACCAGCGAGTGAAATAAATCCCGCTGTTTTTCCTTGGCAAATTGAACGAGAAATAAGGTAAATCATGTTTGGGCCAGGGGTAAGCACCATCGCCAAACAGATTAATCCGAATGCTAAAATTTGAGAAAGATCTAGCATGAAAATACCCGAGTATTATTATATTGGTAGGTATAACATAATTATTTTGTATACAGCGAAACTTTATTTATTGTCTTTTTGAATTAAAAAATAAGAATAATTCAGTATGATATGAATATCCTGAATTCATAGAAATTTATGAGAAATCTCCATATCGATGCCACAAAAGGTGTCTTAATTTTTCTGGTTGTATTAGGTCATTACCTTGAAAGGTTAATTGGCTGGAACGAACCTCTAAATCAAGCGATTTTAGGGAGTATTTACTTTGTTCATATGCCAGCTTTTATTTTTATATCGGGCATGTTTTTTAAAGAAGAGAAAACCCTAGAAAAGTTAATTTACTTTTTATCGTTGTATTTGCCATTTCAACTTTTATTCCAATTGCTTGATGCTTTTTATAACGGAACTTTATGGAATTGGTCATTTCATTTGGTATGGTTTGCTAAGCCTTATTGGGTGTTATGGTATTTATTTGGCATGGTGGCTTGGACGTTTTTAGCTTTTTTTCTAAAAAAGACGGCATATCCAGTTTTGTTTTCAATAGTTTTAGCTTTACTTATTGGATGTTCACCCATCAATAATTACAGCTATTCGATTGGTCGAATTTTTGTTTTTTTACCCTTTTTTATGGCAGGGGCGATCTATGGTAAAACCATTTTTCAGTATATTCCGCAGTTGCCTTATGCAAAGTTATTTGCTGTTAGCACATTATTAATCATTACTGCTGTAGCCGCTATAAGTCATTATAGTTATTACTGGTTATTTGGCAGTTTGTCATATTTTCAATTACATGTAGATCTATGGCAGGGAATATTGATTCGCAGTGTAATTATGTTGTTATCGGCTATGGGTGCTTTGAGTTTATTTGTACTCACTCAAAATTTTAAACGATCATGGATCGGTTTAGGCCAAAAAACGCTGCCAGTTTATATATTGCATGGTTTTGTAATTATTGTTTTTACTCATCAATTAAGTTTTACATATTCGTTAGAGATTAATATTTTTATTAGTTTTGTTTTGACTATCCTCACTTGTATGGTTTTGCAGTTACAGATATTTGAACGTGTAATTCGCTTCATCTCTTTATTTGTTTATAAACCTTTTATGGCATTACTAGAAATTCTAAATCCAAAAAAAGGGCTTTAATTAAAAGCCCTTTTTTATTGATTAACTGCCTTTACTCATTTGCTCAAGTTCATCCCAACGCTCTAATTTTTCAAGTAATACCTCTTCAATTTCTGCGAGACGCTGACTTGCTTTAGTTGCTTCATCGGCATTACTGACAAACCACGAACCATCTGCCAGCTTGTCAGAAAGCTCTGCTTGTTCAACTTCCAGTTTCTCGATTTCAGCAGGAAGTTGTTCAAGTTCACGTTGGTCTTTATAGCTTAGTTTGACCTTTTTAAGGTTACTTTGTGCAGCGGCTTTTTCAGCTTCGGCTTTTGCCTGAGCTTTTTTTACGTCAGACTTTTGGTCTACGACTTTATCATCTGGACGCTGCTGCAAATAGTCTTGGTAGCCACCAATGTACTCTGCAATATTACCTTTACCATCAAAGACCCAAGTTGATGTTACGACGTTGTCCATAAATGCACGGTCATGCGAAATGAGTAATAGGGTACCTTTATATTCAGAAAGCATCTCTTCAAGTAGCTCAAGAGTCACCATATCCAAGTCATTGGTTGGTTCGTCCATCACAATCAGATTCGACGGTTTAAGTAATAATTTAGCAAGCAAAATACGGTTGCGCTCACCGCCAGAAAGGGCTTTTACTGGTGTACGTGCACGTTCAGGTGAAAACAAGAAATCTTGTAAATAGCTATAGATATGACGACGGTTACCATTTACATCAACAAAGTCAGAACCTTCTGAAACGTTTGCCATTACTGTTTTTTCAAGGTCTAAGGCATTACGTAATTGATCAAAATAAGCAACTTCTAACTGTGTACCTGTCTTAACAGAACCACCGTGCTCGATTTCACCTAAAATGGCTTTAATTAACGTCGTTTTACCGACACCGTTATCACCGACTAGACCAATACGGTCACCACGCATGACTAGTGTAGAGAAATCTTTAATCAGTGGTTTATCATCATAAGATACGCTTAGGTGCTCAATATCAAATACTAATTTACCAGAGCGATTTGCTTCTTGAGTCGCCATGCTCACTTTGCCTTGTTGTGAACGGCGAGCTTTCGATTCTTCACGTAAAGCTTTTAAGGCGCGCACACGACCTTCATTACGCGTACGACGAGCTTTAATCCCTTGGCGAATCCAAGCCTCTTCTTCAGCTAATTTTTTATCAAATAAAGCATTTTGTTTCTCTTCTGCTTCCATTTGCTGAGCTTTAAGCTCTAAGTAGCGTGAATAGTTGCCTTCGTAGCCGCGTAAAATGCCGCGATCAAGTTCAACAATTCGAGTCGCAATGCTGTCTACAAAAGAACGGTCATGCGAAATAAATAGTAGAGTTAAATTATTTTGATCGAGTAGGAATTTTTCTAGCCACTCAATACTTTCAACATCTAAATGGTTCGTTGGTTCGTCTAGAAGTAATACGTCTGGCTGTGTTAAAAGAGCACGAGCCAGTAAAACACGGCGTTTACGTCCACCTGAAAGGTCTGCCAAATCTGCATTTGGATCGAGTCCCATTTTACTTAACAGGGCATTGACCTTGTTTTCGAGTGCCCAGCCGTCGAGTTGGTCGAGCTTATGCTGTAGGTTGCCCATACGGTCACAAGCTTCCATGTCGCCAAGCATACAAGCATCAGTTGCTTCATGATAAGCTCTGAGTACTTCGGCAGCTTCGCCTGCGCCATCAGCCACAATGTCGGCAACTTTGCCAGAGTCCATTGGAACGTCTTGGGCTAACATTGAAACAGTTAAACCATTTTGAATAGAAACTTCACCAGAATCCGGTAATAGGCTTCCCTCGATCAGTTTAAGTAAAGTAGACTTACCTTCACCATTACGACCAATTAAACAGACTCGTTCGCCACGTTCTAGATTAAAGTTCGCGCCATCGAGCAGGGCAGGTCCGCCAAAAGCAAGTTGGACATCCCTTAGGGTAATATAGGCCATAATGTTTTCCAGAATCTCAAATGAGGATTTAAATGACTAAACCACCATATCATGATGATCAAGCGTCATTTTCCGCACCCATTGAAGATTTGCAAGTGCGAATTACATTTTTGGATGATTTAGTTGAACAATTAAATCAACAACTCGCTATTCAAACTCAAGAAATAGCTGATTTGAAAAAACAAATGCAATTTCTTTATCAACGTGTGGAATCATCGGATTTGTCAGAAGGCATTGCACCTTTTGATCCATTAACGAATAAACCTCCCCACTATTAATAAAAAGGCAAGTTCAATACTTGCCTTTTTATTTAGGAATATTGACAATTTTGTTTAAAAACCTTGTAAGACAATCTTCCCCTTTGTTGTCCCACTTTCAATTTGCTGATGAACTCGTTTTAAATTTTCAGCATTTATTGGACTTATAACTTCTGTCACAGTCGTCTTAATTTTTCCTTCATCAACCAGCTTGCTGACTTCATTTAATAGTTCACTTTGTTTTTGCATATCTTCGGTCTGGAACATTGAACGTGTAAACATAAATTCCCAATGTACAGATACAGACTTCGATTTAAACGGTTTGATATCTAACTGTTCAGGATCATCAATAAGTCCGAAACGGCCTTGCGGTGCAATCAACTCTACAATATCTGCTAAATGCTGATCTGTTTGAGTAGTCGAGAACACATATAAAGGTGCAGTTAAACCTAATTGCTTGATTTGGGCTGCTAAAGGTTGACGGTGATCTAACACATAATCTGCTCCAAGTTGCTTAACCCAGTCTTGAGTTTCTGCTCGTGAAGCTGTTGCAATAATTGTTAGGTTAGTCAGCTGTTTAAGAAGTTGAATGGTGATTGAGCCAACACCACCAGCTCCACCAATCACTAATATTGTTGTGTTTTCTGGCGCGTTCTTTGGAACTTGCAGGCGATCGAATAACATCTCCCAAGCCGTGATTGCAGTTAAAGGGAGAGCTGCAGCCTCGGTTGCTTCTAAAGTTTTTGGTTTATGGCCAACGATGCGTTCATCAACGAGTTGTAATTCGCTATTACTACCTTGACGATTAAGAGCACCTGCATACCAAACGATATCGCCAATCTTAAATTGAGTAACTTTATCTCCAATCGCTTCAACGATACCTACTGCGTCCCAGCCAAGCGTTTTCCACTGATTATTCTCAGGGTTTACATTCTTTCGAATTTTAGTATCTACCGGATTTACTGAGACAGCTTGTACACAAACAAGTAAATCGTGTCCTTCAGCAATAGGTGCATCGAGTTCAATATCAACGAGTGCTTCTGGCGATGTAATGGGACCAGCTTTTTGATATGCCACAGCTTTCATAATTATCATTCCTCTTGTTGAGAGTTTGATCATAACGTAAGCTTAAAATAAGTGACTACAGACAAATAACGCTCATAGTGTCAAAAAGGATACTGTAAAATGGCAAAAGCAAGACACTCAAGTTTTGATTGCTCTCCGGGTTGTTCAGTGGAGGCTGCGATTAGCTTGATTGATGGGAAATGGAAATGCGTCATTCTTTGGCATTTATTTAATGAAGGCACCTTGAGGTTTAACGAAATTCGAAAGCGTGTTCCGAGTATTACCCAAAGAATGCTGACAAATCAGCTACGTGAATTGGAACAAGATGGAATTATTCATCGGGAAGTCTATCCTCAGGTACCACCTAAAGTAGAATACTGCCTGACTGATTTGGGACAAAGTCTTGAGAAAATTCTGTTTGCTTTAAAACAGTGGGGGGATGCTCATATTGACCAGTTTGGAAAGCTGACACTTGTTGATGGCCATTCGAATCCTTAATGATATTTGTGTCAGCTCATCGCAATTTGCACTGTGAAATCTGACTATTTTGAAGCGTGTCCCTGTATCGGGCATTATTTTTATGATGAAACTTGCGTTTTCTGGTCAGCT
The DNA here is from genome assembly GCF_059579785.1 of Acinetobacter sp. S-1. Classification (NCBI taxonomy): domain Bacteria; kingdom Pseudomonadati; phylum Pseudomonadota; class Gammaproteobacteria; order Moraxellales; family Moraxellaceae; genus Acinetobacter; species Acinetobacter sp. S-1. Next base: position 3,332,470 of record NZ_CM184207.1, on the reverse strand, counting down.
TATGCAACTCTAATAAAAGAGATTAATAGGTTTTGCTATGGACAATATGGGAATTTGGGTTACCGTTATCATTGTTCTTTTCGTACTAGGCTCCATTTTTGGTTTAAGAGTGAGCCCACGTGAAAAGGCACTTGGTATTATGCGTGATAAAGCTCGTAAAATGGGTTTACACCCGCGTGTAATCGTTGCACCTGAATGGACACATGTCCCAATGGCGACTGAAAAGCGTGCCAGTATGGTTGCTTATTATAGTGTATTGATTCCCGATGCCCGTTTATCTTTAATGCGTGCTCGCGTTATAGACGGCAAATTAAAAGTGGTTCAGGGTGATGAGAAATTTAATGATTCTCCCATTGCATTAAAAGGGATTTATGCTATTGATATGCAGGCAAACTGTGTAGGGCTTTATTGGGATGAGGAATCAGACCTGAGAGCAACACAATTAGATGAGATGAAGGCTTATCTGTTGAACTTGGCTAAAGCCTGATTTTTAAATTTATTGGTATAGGAATAACATTTTATATGGCGAATACCTCGCGCTCTGCATCTCAAAGCACAGCATCTACTGCACCTGCTGCACATAAACGTGCCTTAGTGATTGTGGAGTCGCCTGCCAAAGCGAAAACCATCAATAAATATCTGGGTTCGCAATACATTGTAAAGTCTTCTGTAGGTCACGTGCGTGATTTGCCAACAGGTGGCAGTAAATCAACTGAGAAAAAGCCGGCTGCACGGACTAAACTCACTGAAGCGGAAAAAGAACAAAAAGCCAGTCAGGCTTTAGTTAATCGTATGGGGGTTGACCCTGAACATGGTTGGGAAGCTCATTACGAAGTTCTGCCAGGTAAGGAAAATGTTGTTGCTGAACTAAAGAAACTCGCCAAAGATGCTGATGCAATCTATCTCGCAACGGACTTGGATAGAGAAGGGGAAGCCATTGCTTGGCACCTAAGAGAAGTTATTGGTGGTGATGACAGTCGTTATCATCGCGTGGTATTTAACGAAATTACTAAAAATGCCATTCAAGAAGCATTTAAACAACCTACGCGCCTAGATTTAAACCGAGTTAATGCTCAGCAAGCACGCCGTTTCTTAGACCGTGTTGTTGGCTTTATGGTTTCACCATTACTTTGGGAAAAGATTGCCCGTGGTTTATCGGCAGGTCGTGTACAGTCTGTAGCAGTGAAACTGGTTGTAGAGCGTGAAAGAGAAATTCGTGCTTTTATTCCAGAAGAATATTGGCAAGTGTTTGCAGATACTCAAGCCAAGAAAGATGACATTCGTCTTGAAGCAGTTAAGCAAGCTGGTAAAACCCTTAAACTGAAAAATAAAGCTGAAACTGATGCTTTATTGGATGTTTTAAAAGGTGCTGAATATAAAGTTGCACAGCGTGAAGATAAACCGACTAAGGTAAATCCAAGTGCACCGTATATCACTTCAACGCTGCAACAGGCTGCAAGTACACGTCTAGGTTTTTCTGTAAAGAAGACCATGATGCTAGCGCAGCGTCTATATGAAGCAGGTTTTATTACCTATATGCGTACTGACTCAACGTTCTTGAGTGACGATGCAGTAAGCATGGTACGTGCTCATATTGAAAGCCAATTTGGTGAGAAGTATTTACCTGCAAAACCAAACCGCTATGGAAACAAAGCCGGTGCTCAAGAAGCCCATGAAGCAATTCGTCCTTCTAATGTTGCGCTTACAGGTGACCAACTTGCAGGTGTAGAGCGTGATGCTCAGCGTTTGTATGATTTGATCTGGCGTCAGTTTGTTGCTTGTCAAATGACTCCAGCAGAATATTTATCTTCAACTTTAACGGTTGAAGCTGCTGATGTTGAATTGAAGGCAAAAGGCCGTACGCTTGTATTTGATGGTTTTACACGAGTGCGTGGTGCCAACAAGTCTGATGACGATATTATTTTGCCTGCAATTAAAGTAGGCGAAATTTTAAAATTAGAGAAGTTAGACCCAAGTCAGCACTTTACTAAACCACCTGCACGTTTTACTGAAGCTTCTTTGGTTAAAGAACTCGAAAAACGTAGTATTGGTCGTCCTTCGACTTATGCAGCGATTATTTCTACGATTCAAGAACGTGGCTACGTTAAGTTAGAAAACCGTCGTCTTTTCGCCGAAAAAATGGGTGAAATTGTCACGGATCGTCTTGATGAAAGTTTCAATAACTTGATGAACTATGCATTTACAGCAGACCTTGAGGGGCAGCTCGATAAAGTTGCAACAGGCGAGCGTAACTGGAAAGAGTTACTTGATACTTTCTATGGTGATTTCAAGAAACGTCTTACCAATGCTCAAGGCGAGCACGGCATGCGCCGTAACCAACCGGTTGAAGTGCCCGCGGTACATTGTCCTGAATGTTCACGTCCAATGCAGATTCGTACAGGTACAACAGGCGTGTTCTTAGGTTGTTCTGGTTATAACTTACCGCCTAAAGAGCGTTGTAAAGGTACTTTGAACTTAACACCTGTTGAGTCCTTAGCTGCTCTTTCTGATGATGATGGTGCTGAAACCGCAGACTTGATGTCAAAACATCGTTGTGCAAAATGTGGCACAGCCATGGACAGCTATGTAATTGATGGTGGTCGTAAACTACATGTATGTGGTAACAATCCCGACTGTGACGGTTTTGAGCTTGAAGAAGGCGAGTTCAAGATTAAAGGCTACGATGGACCAACCATTCCGTGTGATAAATGTGATGGTGAAATGCAGCTTAAGACTGGTCGTTTTGGTCCGTATTTCGCTTGTACAAGCTGTGACAATACTCGTAAGGTCTTGAAAAGCGGTCAGCCTGCACCTCCACGTGTAGAACCGATCAAGATGGAACATTTGCGCTCAACAAAGCATGATGACTATTTCGTGTTGCGTGATGGTGCTGCTGGTCTGTTTTTGGCCGCAAGTAAATTCCCGAAAATTCGTGAAACACGTGCGCCAAAAGTTGCGGAATTGCGTAGTGTTGCTGCTCAGCTTGATCCTAAATATCAATTTATTTTACAAGCACCAGACGTGGACCCTGAAGGTAATCCGACAGTTGTGAAATTCAGTCGTAAGAATCAATCACAATATGTAGGTTCGGAAACTCCAGAAGGCAAACAAACCAAATGGAGCCTAATTTATCAAAATGGTAAATGGGTTGAGGGCTAATTAAGTCCACAATAAAAAATGCTAGCTCAGCTAGCATTTTTTATATCTAAAACAATAAAAGAAAATTTTAAATGCATGGGGAAAAAGAATGTGGAAAAACATTCGAGTTTTATGTTTGTTAATTATTTTATTGATTGTTGCTGTTCAGGCATGGCGAGATCAAAACCAAGACTGGAATCAACCTATTGTTGTCGTTTTACATCCTATTAATGCAGACGGTTTGCAGACAACACAGAGCTATATTTATCAGTTGCAATACACTGATTTTGATAAAATAAAAAATTATTTAGGAGAATGGTCGCAGCATTATCGTGGTCAATCAGGAAACTTTGTAATTCGTTTAGGTCAGCCATTACAGCAACGACCTCCTGAGGTTCCTCAAAATGCCAATATCTTTCATGTGATGTGGTGGAGTTTAAAGTTCCGTTTTTATGCATGGCGACATCAACAATCTGAAGACAATGGGGCATCACTTAAACTTTATTTAAATTATTACGATCCCCATTATCAAAAAGTTTTGATCCATTCGACTGCTTTGGAAAAAGGTCGTATTGGTAGTGTGAATTTATTTGCGACCAACACACAAGCTTCCCAAAATCAGGTCGTGATTGTTCATGAGCTATTACATGGCTTTGGGGCACAAGACAAATATGATTTAAAAACTGGTCAACCGCTTTATCCTCTAGGTTATGCGTACCCTGAAAAAGTGCCTTTATATCCGCAGACTGACGCTGAAATCATGGGTGGTCGAACACCATTATCCGAGCAGAGCAGTAAAATGCCGAATGGTTTACATGAAACAATAATAGGTTTACCTACAGCTCAAGAAATTGGTTGGGTGAAATAAAATTGTGGATAAATACTGCTTTATCCACATTAATTGATAAGAAACGATGCAGATTTTATACAGACAAAAAATGTGAAGTGGATCACTATTATTAGGTAGATGAAATTCTAATACCTGATAATAAGAGTGGCCATGATGAAAACTGTCGGTAATGATTTGGTGCGCAATCAGTTACATGCTGATCGTAAGTGGTATTTGATATTAGGCTTTGTGCTTATTGGCTTCGGTCTGATTTTGTTTAGTTCATTACCATTTGCGACCTTTTCTGTCGTTTTTTTATTTGGAATACTCATGATGGTCGGAGGTGTTTTACATCTTGTTGCGGCTATTAGTGTTTTTAAAGGTGCAAGCCGATGGTTATGGGCACTGTTTGGCATACTTTATTTAATAGCGGGTTATTACGCTTTTTCTACTCCTGTAAAAACAGCGGTAGTTTTAACAAGCTTACTATCGATTGCACTTATCATCGCTGGGACTATACGTACAATAAACGCAATTTTACTTAAGCCAATTACGGGCTGGGGTTGGACTTTATTCTCCGGATTATTAACACTCGCTACAGGTATTTTAATTTTGGTTTCTAAAGATTCACCTTTTTGGGTGTTAGGAATGTTCCTTGCTATTGATATCCTATTTCAAGGAATTAATTTTCTAGGTTTGGCTTCTGCGATTAAGCACCTACCATCTAGTTCAAAAACAATATCTTAAATAAGAAAATTGAATCAAAGAGCACTTTAGGTGCTCTTTTTGTTTTTATGACGGGCAGACGCATCTATGGTTGGGTCTGTTAAACTATGTCTTGGTGTTTTAGCGATATGTGTTATGAGTCTTGCAAAATTAATTAATGAACTAAATGCTCAGCAAAAAAAAGCAGCCACGACATCTGCGCAGAACTGTTTAGTTTTGGCGGGCGCTGGTTGTGGCAAGACAAAGACAATTGTTGCACGTGCCGCCTATTTAATTGATCAAGGCTTACCAGCGAATCAAATCCAGATTTTAACTTTTACTCGACGTGCTGCGAGTGAGATTGTTGCAAGAGTAGAGCAGCATGTAGGAGCACAGGCAAAGGGCCTAAGAGCTTCGACTTTTCATACTTTTTGTATGTATTTACTGCGCCGTAATCCACAAGCTTTTGGCTTAAATCAATTTAGTATTATTGATCGCGATGATCAGTTACTGATGTTCCGTTTATTAAGAGGTAAAGACAAAGATAATGTTTTACCTAAAGCGGCAGAGCTGTGTGATTTATATTCCTATGCAAGAAATACTCAAACCAAGCTTTCTGAAGCACTGCTTAAGCAACTTCCAGAAGCCTATGAGCACAAGGCACAAATTGCTGAGTTGATGAAAACTTATGAGCAACGTAAAAGAGAGCGTAATTTTTTAGATTACGACGATATCTTGTCGATTGTGGCTGTTCATTTACAAAACTCAGAAGCGTTGACCAATTGGGTGGCAGGCTTTTGTCAGGCATTGCTAGTTGATGAAATGCAAGATACAAACCCTTTGCAATGGGCTTTGTTGCAGCCCTTAATTGGTAAAGTGAAGTTATTTTGCGTGGGTGATGACGCTCAGTCCATTTATGGCTTTCGTGGCGCAGACTTTGAAAATATTCATTCTTTTAAAGAACGAATACCCGATGCAGAAGTACTTACACTCGCTTTAAATTATCGCTCGACTCAAGAAATTCTAGATTTATCAAATTGGTTGTTGGCACATAGCCCAATTGATTATCAAAAACAGCTACAAGCACATCGTGGCCAAGGGCAAAAGCCACAGCTACATTTGTTTGGTAATGAGTTTGAAGAAGCAAACTGGATTGCACAAGATTTAATAACGCGCCATCAGCAAGGTGCAAACTGGCATGACCACATGGTGTTAGTCCGTTCTGGCTATAGTGCCCGATATCTAGAAGGGGCTTTTATTGCTGCTGAAATACCTTATCGTTTTATTGGCGGGGTAAAGCTTCTTGAGTCGGCCCATGTAAAGGATGTGCTCAGTCTCTTACGTATTGTGAGTAACCCTCACGATGATTTGGCTTGGATGCGCTTTTTAACCTTATGGGATGGGATTGGCGATGTTGGAGCGAGTAAGTTAGCCCAAGAGCTGATGGGAATTGTTGATGTCGAGGAGCGCTGTCAGCGACTTGAACGCCATGGCAAGGTACCACTACAAGCGATTTTAATTTTAAAACAGCTAGATGTATTACAGCAGCATGTTGAGGTAAGTATTGGCTTGGCTCTTGATGCTTTAGGTGAACAGCTAGAGCAGAATTATAAAACTAAAGATTGGTCACGTCGTTTAAAAGACTTTGATTTGGTTAAGCAACTTGCACGAAAGCATGCGTCGTTAGGTGAATTCCTTGAGGAATATGTACTTGAGCCGATTTCAGTTTCTGAAATTGAAAAAGCTGCTGATCAAGATTTAGTAACTTTAATTACGATTCATTCAGCTAAGGGTGCCGAACAGAAAGTTTGTTATGTACCTCACGTATCGCCAAATCAATATCCTTATGCAAGGGCTCAGGGTGATTTTGATGATGTTGAGGAAGAACGCCGTGTGCTATATGTTGCCTTAACGCGTGCTGAAAATGAATTAATTTTGACGAAGCAAAACCTTAATACGTGGTCGCAAGACACTTATGATGAGCAAGGTCGTAAAGTTGAGAGTTATTTCTTAAATGATCTGCCTGCACACTTGGTTCAAGCAAAAATTCATAGGCAAGTACCTCAGCAATTTACTAAAAAACAATGGAACAGATCTCCTGCAGTAAATTTAGGTTTTGGTATCGATCTGGACTAAACTACTGTATAAGACGCTGTGATTACTTAAATGTATATTGGCCCTCCCTTTTATTGCCAATTAAGGTTAGAAAATGAAAATATTAGTTCGTAATTTAGATCGTGCTGTAAGTGAAGCTGAAGTTTTAGAGTTGTTTAAGGCATATGGTAAAGTTGATACATGTGTTCTGGTGACTGATAAAGACACAGGTAAATCGAAAGGCTTTGGTTTTGTTGAAATGCCGAATCCACGTGAAGCGATTAAGGCAATCAAAGGCTTAAATACGCTTAAAGTTAAAGGCTATGGAATTCGAGTTAAAGCAGCCGAAGAATAAGTTTTCCTGATGAAAAGACAATTTTTAGCTCTCTCGATTGTAACGCCGAATGGTACTCGTATTGCTGAAGGTATAAAAACACTTGAAGTGCGTTCATGGATACCTACGCAGTTACCAGTGAAAGATCTATTAATTGTCGAAAACCAGAACTTTCTGGTTAAAGATACTGATGAAGAGGAAGGAGTTGCTGTCGCTTTAGTTGATGTCGACTCTATTCATGCTTGGCGAAATGACGAGGTCAATTTAGCCTGTGCATCTGCTTGAAGTGAAGGCTATTTTGCTTAGGTCTTAAGTAATGTTGGTCCTATAAAACAGCCAGTGAAAATTTTAGCTAAACGTAAAATTTATCAAGTTGAGCTGGATTTACCATAAATAACGTTGATTTTATCAATGGAGTCGTTAAGCTAAGAATAGCTATTGCAATGGCGATTTTAGAACAGGAAAGTTTAGTTATGTCACGTGTTGCTCGTTATCATGCCGATCGTACCAATCAGAAGCTCTATTTTGCACGTCTAGCGTGTCAACAGGCAGAGCAGACCGATCATGTGCAGCAGGTACAAGCTTACCGTGAAGCAGCTGTATTTCATTTACATGGCGCAATGTTAGCGTTCTTACAAGAATTGGTACGTTATTACCGTTTAAATGATTTGCAACCCACCTTAAAATCTATAGAGGAACATATGGCGGCAAAAGGGCAGGTTTCTCCTGAAGTGTCCGTTTTGCAGCAATTGGCAAAAGATGGTTTTGTTGCAGAGTTAAAACGAGCTTATCGTATGTGCCAATACGCCCCAGAACCAAAAGAACCGACTCCGGAAGAAGAGACTTCTTCTAACCTCATTATTAAAGTGACACAAGGGCCTCAGTCTTGGTTGCCAGATGTTAAAATCTTGCGTGAATGGCATCGAGAATTAAGTCATTTAATTGATGGTTTTCGTAACGAAATGGTCGAGTTCTAAAATTAAACTGCCTAGATGCTTGAAATTTAGACTAGGTGTGCCTATATAAATAAGACAAGAGATGCAAAGTGCAAGGGTGCTTTGCCACCATGTTGAAACATGGAGGAAGTATATGTCTATACAGCAATTGAAAGAGTTATTTGGAAATCAAGAAGCAGTGTTGGAATTAGTTCAACTCGAAGGTGGTGAACTCGCCTTGCGTAATGCAGGTTCTGAGAATGAACCCTTGGTTAAAATTCAATTTAGCGATGAAGTCAAAGCAATCTTGGGTGAGCAGACTCCAGTTGTTGCTCAGCATATGATTCAGGCTGCATTGTTTGGACTGTTGGAAAAGCAGGTAAACGAGTGGCAGGCTGAGGTATTAGACGAACAGCCTAAATTCTTGAGTTAAAAAAAGCGTACTCTTGAGTACGCTTTTTATATGGAGTTAATGAACCGTTGACTGATGAGCAAGCTCGATCTGATTTAAGATGTGGTGGCTCATATTCTTTGCCATTTCTTCTTTTGCATAGAACACCTCTCCAATATTTTCGTCACGGATAACCGCTGCTTCTTCTTTGCTTTCCGCGCAAATTAATACCTGAATTTGTGGGTTTAATTGCTTGGCAATCGCCACAATACGGTGAATATCTAAAATATCCATAGGTGAGATTACTAAGAGTCGTGCATGCATGATATGTGCTTGAATTAAAACACTCGGTTCAGTAGCAACACCACTCACAGCAGCAATATTTGCATTACGTAGTTTTTCTACGATTTCACGATTCTCTTCTGCAATAACGACTTTAATATTCTCATTAATTAAATTTTCAGTAATACGTCTTCCCACACCGCCATATCCCACAATCACAACCTGATCACGTAAGTAAGCTTGATCAACTTCATCGGGTAACATTGCTAATGGGTCACCACTACGTTCAAGCAGTCGAGCTAAGTGAGAGCGTTCACGAATCCAACGTTGTACAGGCTCAATCGCTGAGAAGATGAAAGAGTTAAGCGTAATTGAAAATAAAGCGCCCGCTAGAATTAAATTCTGAGCTTCTAAGCTTAATAGGCCTAAAGAAACACCCAAGGTCGCCAAAATAAATGAAAATTCACCAATCTGTGCAAGGCTTGCCCCGACTGTTAAAGCTGTATTGATTGGATAGCGGAAGAATAAAACCAGTGCCATTGCAGCAAGAGTCTTACCCACCATAATAATCGCGATAACAGCTAAAATATGTAGCGGACTCTCCACAAGAATATGTGGATCAAACAGCATACCCACAGAAACGAAAAATAAAATCGAGAAAATTTCACGTAGTGGGAGAGTCTCTTCTTCTGCACGATGGCTAAAGTCTGATTCTTTAACGACCATACCCGCAAAGAATGCCCCTAAAGCCATTGAAACCCCAAAGATGGCATAAGAGCCGTAAGCAATCGAAACAGCAGCAGCGACGACGGTCAGTGTAAATAGCTCTCTTGACCCTAACCGAGCAACGAATTGCATAATAATAGGTACAACACGTTTACCTACAATGAGCATAAAGGCAATAAAGCCAATCACCTTTAATAAGGTTATACCAAGGGTTAACCAGATATTACCGTCTGCACCTGCCGGTGCTTTTCCACCGAGTAAAACAGCTGTAGCCGGAAGAAGTACTAAAACCAGTACCATCACTAAATCTTCGACTAACAGCCAACCCACAGCAATTTTGCCGTTAACTGAGTCTAAAAGACCTCGGTCTCCTAATGCTTTTAATAATACAACCGTGCTCGCACACGATAGACTTAAGCCAAAAACGAGTGCAGACCCGAAACTCCATCCCCATAGCATTGAAACGCCAATACCAAGTAAGGTTGCAACAGCGATCTGTAAAATTGCGCCAGGCAAGGCAATACGACGAACTAGTAATAAGTCTTTTAATGAAAAGTGCATCCCTACACCAAACATCAGGAACATGACCCCGAGTTCTGCAAGCTGGTTGGCAAGGTGGATATCTGCTTCTATACCCGGTGTATTTGGGCTAATAATAATTCCGGCAATTAAATAGCCGATAAGAGGGGGGAGTCGTAATCGGGCTGCAATATAGCCAAAAATGAGGGCAACGCCGAAACCAACAGCAAGTAAAATAATTAAATCTACGTCATGCGGCACTAAAAACTCCTTTTACGTGAGTTAGGCTAAAAACAAGCATAAAAAATGCCAAGGCGGAATGTAGAGAAAGTTTAACAAAAAGGTGGGTATAAAAAAAATGCAAAAAAAAACGACTTCATAAAGAAGTCGTTTTTTTCGAGGCTAAAATTATTTGATTTTAGCTTCTTTGAAAATCACGTGTTGACGGATTTTTGGATCAAATTTTTTGATTTCCATTTTTTCCGGCATAGTACGTTTGTTTTTAGTCGTGGTATAGAAGTAACCTGTACCAGCTGAAGAAACGAGGCGAATCTTATCACGCATTGCTCAGACTCCTTAGATCTTTTGACCTTGAGCACGAAGGTCTGCAACAACCTTTTCGATACCCAATTTGTCAATAATACGCATACCTTTAGTGGTTAAACGAAGACGTACAAAACGTTTTTCGCTTTCTAACCAGAAACGGTGGTGGTGCAGGTTCGGCTCGAACCGGCGCTTGGTTTTGTTGTTGGCGTGTGAGACGTTGTTACCAACGACTGGACGCTTGCCGGTAACTTGGCAAACCTTAGACATGGTGTAACTCCATTGATTCAGCCAACAGCAAATCTGTGGCCAGTCATACTAAATGTAAACGGATGAATTCATTCAAGGGGCGTTTTATACCAAAAATACGATTAAAAGACAAGCGAAATTGGTAAAAACGAGGCATGATTTAGTATAACAGATCATGCCTTGATCAGTTAGCGCAACAAGGTTTTCGAAATGAAACGATGAATCGGCTTATTGAACGGTGGAAGAATGTATTTAAGGCTATAAAGTTTTGGATTTGACATCACCGAACGCTCATGAGAAAGGCTAAAAAAGCCCTCTGGTCCGTGATATTTACCCATACCTGATGCGCCAATTCCGCCAAACGGTAAATCATCTTGTGCAACATGGGTAATCACCATGTTAATTCCGAAATGCCCTGAATGGGTATGTTGTGCAATATAGTCAGCACGCGCTTGATCATAATCAAAATAATACATCGCTAAAGGACGCGGGCGACTATTAATGAATTCGACGACTTCTTCTATTTGGTCATATTCTAAAATTGGTAGGATCGGACCAAAAATTTCATTCTGCATAATATCCATTGCAGTCGTTACACCTGTAACTAAAGTCGGTGCAATTTTACGGACATCATCTAAAATTTCATTTTGCGGGTTAATTTCAACAATACGTGCACCTTGATCACGGGCATTTTCGAGATAGCCCTGAATACGGTTGTACTGTTTATCATTAATAATAGAAGTGTAATCTTGGTTGTTGCGGAAATGAGGGTACATTCCAGCCACAATCAATTTAAAGTTTTCAATGAACTCGGCAGTTTTGCCTCGTGGTAAGAAAATATGATCCGGCGCAACACAAGTTTGTCCTGCATTCCATAATTTACCTACAGCAATACGCTGGGCAACATCTTTCATGTCCATTGATGCATGTACTAGGGCAGGAGATTTTCCGCCTAACTCGAGAATTACTGGAACTAGGTTTTGAGCTGCGGCTGCCATCACTGTTTTACCAACAGAAGTTGAGCCTGTGAAAATCATTTTGTCAAAAGGCAAATGGCTAAACGCATCTGAAATAACGCCACCACCATTTACCACAGCAACTAATTCTTGTGGGAATGCTTCTGCTAATGCACTTTCAAGGACACGTCCAAAATTTGGAGAGGCACTAGAAATTTTGATCATGGCATGGTTGCCTGCAGCTAGCGCACAGATCAAAGGCCCCACTGAAAGCAATAATGGGTAATTCCATGGTGTAATAATACCAATCACACCCATAGGCTGATATTGTACCCAACCTTTTGCGGGCTGATGTAATACACTGATATGACGTTTTGAAGGTTTCATCCACGCAGTCAGATGCTTACTGTAATATTTGATTTGTTCCAAACTCGTGAGTAGTTCACCAATTTTTGTTTCCATAACTGCACGATTGCCATAATCAAGGTTAATTGCTTCGGCAATCTGATCTTGATATTTTACCAAGACTCTTTTAAGACGAGCTAAACGATCAATACGCTCTTTAGCAGTGGGTACCGGATGACGTAAATAAGCGAGCTTTTGTTGTTCAAGCAAGTCATGTAAATGCTTAACATCATAAGGAAGCTGAGTCTCTGGATTTGTTTTTGTTTGACTGTTCATCGGTACTTACCAAATATACTGATATACTTATTTTTTAGAGTAAATACTCTAAATAGTCAAGTCGGTTTATGTGTTTAAGTCTTAACCATGTGAATTATTAAAGGTTATTAAAATGTCTCTACCTAAAGCTCTGAAGACAAAAGACCGGATTTTACAAATCAGTTTGCAGCTTTTTAACGAGCGAGGTGAACGGTCGGTTACAACCAATCATATTGCAGCGGAGTTAGGTATTAGTCCTGGAAACTTGTATTACCATTTCCGGAATAAGCATGAAATTATTAAAGAATTAATGTACCAATATCAGGTTGAGACTTTGGAAATGCTTTCTTTACCTGAAGACAGACCATTAACGACCAATGACAAAATCAACTATTTTCAAGTATTAAGTGGTCAACTCTGGAGTTACCGTTTTATCCATCGTGATGTTTATCATTTAGTTGAAAGTAACGAAGACTTTAAAAAGATTTATCCGCGTTTTGCGGGGCAGGTCATGCAGCAAGGGCAAAAGATTTATCAAGCCTTTGTCGATGCTGGTCTTATGAAAATGACGCCATCTGAAATTGAAGCGCTCATTATTAACTTATGGATTGTATTAACAAACTGGACAAACTTTTTATATATGTCTGGTCACATTAGTGACAATAACCATTTAGAAGAGAAATGGGTTTGGCAGGCATTACGTCAAATGGTTTTCCTAGAAGGGCCTTATCTTATGGGAGAAAGCCGAGCAACTTACGAGCAGTTGCTTGATTCACTGGGGCCCTCTGATCTATTCGCCAGCTTGTCGTCGTTAAAAGATGAATAGTTGTACTTGCCTATTTAGAGCGCTAGAATACTCGGCTTATTAAAAATTTGACTCAATTAAGTGATATTAACCAAATGAATATGACCACTGCCAATACAGCCCGTTTACTGATTACTTGTGAAGACAAGCCTGGGATCGTACAGGCTGTATCGAGCTTTTTGTACCACCAAGGTGCAAACATTACCGCGCTTGATCAGTATGCGACGGAAGCTCAGGGTGGACGTTATTTCATGCGTGTTGAGTTTGAACTTGACCATTTACAGTCACGTAAAGATGCATTAATTCAAACATTTGCTGCCAACGTTGCTGAGCGTTATGGCATGCAATGGCGTCTTGCTTTCGTAAACGAAATTAAAAAAGTTGGTATTTTAGTTTCTAAAGTCGACCATGCTTTACTTGAGTTATTGTGGCGTCATGCACGTGGGTCGTTACCTTGTGAAATTACGCATGTGATTTCAAATCATGAAGACTTACGTGAATCTGTTGAGAACTTCGGTATTCCATTTACTGTAATTAAAGTAACTAAAGACAATAAAGCTGAAGCTTATGCACAAATTGATGAAATGATGCAGGGCAATGACTTATTAGTTCTTGCACGCTACATGCAGATTTTAAGCGAAGATTTTGTTGCGAAATGGGAAATGAAAATCATCAATATCCACCATTCTTTCTTGCCAGCTTTCGTGGGTGCTAATCCATATAAGCAAGCTTATGAAAAAGGTGTGAAGTTGATTGGTGCGACAGCTCACTATGTGACTGCTGACCTAGACCAAGGCCCAATTATTGAGCAAGATGTTGAGCGTGTAAGTCACGACTATAATGTTGAGCAACTTCGTGAGCTAGGTGAAGATGTTGAGCGTAATGTATTGGCTCGCGCAGTAAAATGGCATTTAGAAGACCGTATTATTGTTGATGGTAACAAGACGGTTGTTTTTTAAATAACGCTTATTTTAAAAAAGCACGCTTCATGCGTGTTTTTTTATATCAAAAAAAATATTGAAATGATATAACATAACAATATTGAATGAGTTTATGGTAAGATTCGATCTCTTCATAGTGAAATTAGCCTAACTATATAAGTTAGATTAAACACTTTGTGAACAAGAGATACGCGTTCATGTAACTATGAGAAAACAAAAGCAAAGACACTCAACTGATACAAATTAGTGATATTGAGCAAATGTTTTTCTCAAAAAATAGTTGCAAATGAAAACACTTCTCATTTATTATTGTGGCACTTTATTGTTCTATCCGATGTTTGAAATCGTTTCTACAAATAGAAATCTGAAATCATCATCCATTAGGTAATTAGATTCTTATGAGTCAATCTTCCGCAGCCTTAAACTCTCCCAATCCGATGAAAAAGAAAGTCATCACTGCACTAATTGCGGTTGCAATTGGTCATATCGGGGTCTTATGGGCGGTCAGCCATATTAAGCCTGCTGAATTAAAGCCAATCGAGAAGAAGCCTTTACAGGTACGTTTCGTAAAAATTCAAGAGCAACCAAAACCACTGCCTCCTAAACCGAAGGAACCACCTAAAAAGCCGGAACCTAAGAAAGAGGTAAAAGAAGTTAAAGTTGTTGAAAAGCCTGTGACACCACCTAAAAAAGTGGAAAAAATTCAACAGGTGAAAAAGGCTGAAACACCAAAAGAAACAGTAAAGACAGAACCTAAAGTTGAAACCAAAGTGGTGACAACGACGACAACAGTTACTGAAAAAGTTGTTGAAAAACCTAAGCCGGTAGTACAAGAAGCGCCTAAAGCTCAACCTGCTCCAGATCCATCACCGAAACGAGTTTCAATTGGTGGTTCAGGTGTACAGTGGAGCCGTTCACCACGCTTAACAGTTTCTTCAAAAGATTTACAAGGCGAAGCGCGCTCTGTCATGGTACTGATTGAAGCCGATGAGAAAGGCAAAATTATTAATGTACGAGTGACTAGAAGTAGTGGTATTTCTAGTCTAGATGACAAAGTGGTTCGCGCTGTTCGCGGTGCAAAGTTTAAACCTTATATGGAAAATGGCGTTGCTTATCCAATTAAAGCAGAGCAACCCTTTGATTTAACCCCTTAAATGAATTTGAGTCCCAACGGCTAACCTTAATCAGGAGTTCAATATGAACTTTTCAATCTATTGGCAACATGCAGATGCAGTGAGTAAAACCCTGTATTTCATCTTATTGGCAATGTCGATTGCTACTTGGACAGTTTTCATCTTACGTTTGATGGGGACTCGCCAGCTAAAACAACAAGCTTATGCTCAACTTTCTCAGGCTATCACTTCGCTCAAAGCAAAGTTACAACCTTTGAGTTTTGAACAGCGTAAAGCGGTTGCAGAGCAGGCATTACTTCGTCAGATTTCTGCTGAAAAGGCCAATGCTGATAAAGGTATTTCTGTTTTAGGAACCATTGCTTCAATTGCACCATTCGTAGGTTTGTTTGGTACTGTTTGGGGTATTTTCCATGCGCTTGTTGCCGTAGGTAAAAGCGGACAAGCAGGTTTGGCTCAAGTGGCTACACCAGTAGGTGAAGCACTTATTATGACAGGTCTTGGTCTTGCAGTTGCGATTCCAGCGGTATTGGCTTATAACATTTGTGTACGTGCAAACCGTGGTCTTGCTCACGACTTACAAGATCAAGCGCACAGTTTGTTAATTGACACGATGTTGCAGCAAGACTCAACTGTAAAGTCTGATGTTAAAACTGCACAGCAAAGTTACGTTGGAGGTCAAGCTTAATGGCTTTTCAATTGGGTGAAGACCACGATAGTGGCATGAATGAGATGAATCTCATTCCGCTAATCGACATTATGTTGGTGTTAATGATCATCTTTTTGGTCACAGCAACAGTTGCCAACCCATCGATTCCATTAACGCTTCCTAAAACAACTGCTGAAATTATTGATCCACCACCAAAAGCTATTACGATTAGTATCAATGCAAATGGTGAAGTGGCTTGGGATACTCAAGTAATTAGCCTAGATGAGCTTCAAAAACGTTTTCAAGAAGCAGGTCAAGGTGATGTTAAGCCAACAGTTCAACTTCGTGCTGATAAAGAGTCGAAGTACGATACTGTTGCTCAGGTAATGTCTCGCGCCAGTGAAGCCGGACTGAGCGATATTGCCTTTGTCAGTGAAAACTAAAATTTAGTTTACTCAATAAAAAAGCAACCAGTTTGGTTGCTTTTTTATTGCTCTGATTTATTGATCTTTCATCAGATGCTGGAATTTACTATATAGCTTGAGCAGCTTTGGTGGAATCGCAAAGTTGCAATAACCTTGTGAAGGGTTCTTTGCATAGTAATTCTGATGGTATTCTTCTGCCGGATAGAATGTCGGAACAGGAGACAGCTCTGTCACAATATCAAGATCGTCATTTTTTAGAGTCTGAATCGTCTGTTCCGCTGCCTGCTTTTGCTCTTCATTATAATAGTAAATAACAGAGCGGTATTGTGTGCCAATATCATTACCTTGGCGATTTAAAGTCGTTGGATCGTGAGTCGCGAAGAACACATCAAGTAATTGGGAGTAAGTTACTTGCTCTTCATCGAAATCAACCAAGATCACCTCAGCGTGCTGGGTATCTCCTTGACATACTTGCTCGTAAGTAGGGTTGGTCGTGTGTCCACCTGCATAACCACTCGTTACTTTTTCTACACCGCGTATTTGTAAAAATACAGCTTCGACGCACCAAAAACAGCCGCCGCCAAATAATGCTTGTTGCATTGTTTTTCCCTCTATTTCCTGCCTATTACAATAGGGTTTATGTATTTAAAATACAAAGTAAAGCATGTATAAAAAAGTAAAGAAAAGTGCATTACTTATTTCATTTAGCTTTAGGTAAACCTTGTCGAACGATTTGAGAGAAGTGTTCACTACTCTGATCTGAAAGTTGTTCAAAATTTTCAGTACGTGGATTGATATGCGCAATTTGATACCACTGTTTTAAACTGATATTTTGATTAAGTGCTTTAAGATCATATAAATAATTAGGTAAGTAACCTGAAGCGATTAGACGATAATCTTTAGGAAGCTGATAGGGATTAATCGCTTGAACCATATCAAAAATTAAGGTTGTACAGTTACTGGTTAAAGTGTTGTACCACTTTGGTTCTGCACGAAGTTCATCGGATTTCTTTAGATATTCTAAAAATAAAGCCTTTTGCTCACTACGAGGCATGTTAACAGGAAAATTATAAACTTGCTCTTTGCGGATGTTACTGCGTGTGTAAACAATATCTTTTTCATCAGAAGCAATTAAGCTCAGTTCATATTTCCTAAAAAATCCGCCAATTGCCGAAAAATCTTCACTCTTTTCTTTGCGAATTTCAATTGAAAAGACTAAAGGTTGTTGGTGAACAAATTCGAAACTTACCAGTGTATGGGCAATTTGTGGCCCCATCCAGTAAGAGGCAATGATATTTATACCATTCAACTGGTTTAGATCAAAAGTACGAGTTTCCCAGCGGACATCATAGGTTCCGTCAGGATGCCAGTTGAAGTTACGAACATTGTGCAAAGTAACTACATCGCCGTGCTTTTCGTAACTCAGCATATTGGCAACTTCTGGGTTCCAATCACGATCTTGACGTGCGGTAATCGAAAAATACCAGACTAGTGAACAAGCAAAAGCAACAAGGTAGATCAGGATATCAGTACGGCGGCTAATAAGATGACCTTCAACATATAAGCCAGCCATACTGAGTGCAAAAGCAATCCAGATCCCAATAAGTATGCGACTACCTAACCAGCCAAAAGGTTGTTGGACCCAGAGCGCTACGCATACCCAAATACTAGAGAACACAATAAACAACGTGAATAGACTATGTAACAGCCCAAAAAGTAGAGCAATAATAAATTCACGTGTTCCGATATTGTGCATAGGCATCCATAAAATTATTTTTTATAAGTCGCAAACTCGAATGAAGTTCCTGATTTTTCATCAACTTGCTGTTCACTCGCAATTTTATGAAATTCACTCGGTATTGTTGGATAATGTGCATCACCTTGCACATCTAAGTCAACATGAGTAAGTTCAAGACGGTCTGCAATCGACAATGTTTGCTTAAAGATTTCACCACCACCAATAATGAACAAAGCTTGTTTTTCGGTATTCTTTACATCTTCTAAAGCTGCATTTAAAGCATCTTCAATTGAATACGCAACTTTAACGCCATCAAATTGCCAGTTAATGTCACGGGTAATTACCCAGTTCACACGGTTTGGTAGAGCACGGCCCATAGACTCAAGGGTTTTACGACCCATCACGACCACGCCACCTTGTGTGATTTCTTTAAAGTGTTTTAAGTCGGCAGAAATATGCCATGGCAACGCATTGCCTTTACCAATACAATGATTTTTGTCCATTGCCACAACGTGGACAACTTCTACATTTTGCCATGCCATAATCTTATTCTCTAAACCGTAATCTAATGAAATTTAAGCCGTCGTTATACTGCAACTGGTGCTTTAATTGCAGGATGTGATTCATAACCTACAATTTCAATATCTTCAAATTTGAAATCAAATAAATCGGTTATTTCTGGATTTAGTTTCAATTGGCATAGTGGTAAAGGCTCACGTGTCAATTGAAGTTTAGCTTGTTCAAAATGGTTGGCATAAAGATGCGTATCACCACCAGTCCAGACAAAATCACCTACACCTAAACCGCAAACTTGAGCAATCATATGGGTGAGTAGAGCATAACTCGCGATATTAAAAGGTACGCCTAAAAACACATCGGCACTACGTTGATAAAGCTGACATGACAATTTGTTATCTTGTACGAAAAATTGGAAAAGTGTGTGGCAAGGTGGTAAAGCAACTTGACCAGCTTCATTCGGGTTCCAGCCAGAAACAATTAAACGGCGTGAATTTGGATTGGTTTTAATTTCATTAATTAACCATTTAATCTGGTCAAAACCATCTTGGTTATAAGAGCCGTCTGCATTTTTGGTTGCGCCGAAATTACGCCATTGATGACCATAGACTGGTCCAAGTTCATGTTCTGGACGGCCAAAACGAGCTGTTTGTTCTGCGGTTGCCCATTCATCCCAAATTGAAACTTTATTGTCTTTTAGATATTGGACGTTGGTGTCACCTTTTAAAAACCAAAGTAACTCAATCACAATTGAGCGGAAATGAACTTTTTTTGTGGTGAGTAAAGGAAAACCTTTAGAGAGATCAAAACGCATTTGATGACCAAATACAGAACGGGTTCCTGTGCCTGTACGGTCGCCTTTGTCACCGCCATTATCAAGGATATGTTGTAGTAGGTCTAAATATGCACGCATAACACTCTCGAGTTCGGATTAATTCCATAAAATAGAAGGGAGATAGCTCAGAAGATAAATAATTACTCAATAGAGCTGCTTCATCATGAA
Organism: Acinetobacter sp. S-1; assembly: GCF_059579785.1. Classification (NCBI taxonomy): domain Bacteria; kingdom Pseudomonadati; phylum Pseudomonadota; class Gammaproteobacteria; order Moraxellales; family Moraxellaceae; genus Acinetobacter; species Acinetobacter sp. S-1. Next base: position 3,312,902 of record NZ_CM184207.1, on the reverse strand, counting down.
CCACTGAAGATGATACCTGTTGTAGCTCAAGATGAAAATCTAAAATTAGTTCTAAGATATTTTTGCTGAATGTGTTTAGTTAAATCTTTTAGCTCGATTTTGATAAATCGAGACAAGAAAAAAGCCAACTAGTACAAAGCCTAAAGCTTGTATGAGGTGAATCCATTTATGCTGAACAGGGAGCAAATACATCAAAATAATAATGATCAAAATAGGATAGATTTTGATTAAAATCCTCAAGCCCGATTTGCCTGATGTGTTGTTTGAAAGTTTAGTATTCAAGTAATGCCCAATATGTAAACCAAACCCGAAAATAAGGCTGAGTATTGTATAAATAGGGGATAAGTGCTGAACTTGATTGGCTGCATAAACTGCAACACAAACAACAATAATGAATATAAGTTTGATATGACGTGGTGCGTTGTACCAATAAGCCAGCATATATTGAGCCTATTTATTAAAAAGTGATTGAGGTGAAAAAATAAATGCAGCAAGCGCCATAAAAGCGATTCCTTGCACACCCCAGATCAGCAAGTTCGGCATTGTTTTAACAAAAATAAGTGCAAATAAAAGAGCGATAGGAATCCAAGTCAGCAGGCGGTAAAGTAGGCCAGTTGGATTTTTCTGAGCAAAATGTAATTTAAAATAGCGGCAGATTAAAAAGATAACACCCGTGCCAGTAAACATTAAAATCGTATCTAAGGGCAAAGGCTGGTATTGATATAGCCCAATACAAATAGCCAAAGTAATAATTAAAATCACTAATTTTTTAAATGTCGGGACTTGTGTGTCAAACCAGAATTCCAGCATGGCATATCTTCATTTTTAGGAGAGTAAAAACTGTAGCATAAAAAAGAAAAGAGGAGCCGAAACTCCTCTGATTTATCATATTAACTGTTCTTTTGTGGACCCCAGTCATAAATTTTCTTTTGGTAGGCATACCACATCATCCAAAGGCCAATCAGCAACATTGGAACGGTGAGGATCTGACCTTTAGTCATCCAGCCAAACAGAATAAAGCCTTGGTCGGCATCTGGTTGACGGAAGAATTCCATTACGAAGCGTGCAACACCGTAGCCCATTAAAAATAGGGCAGAAACCGCCATGCGTGGACGTGGTTTTGAACTAAACCACCACAAGACAATAAATAGAATTAAGCCTTCACAAATTGCTTGATAAATTTGTGATGGATGGCGTACCAGTTGTAATGGATCGGTCGGGAAGATCATACCGAATGGATAATTTGGGTCAGTTACTGCACGACCATATAACTCTCCACCAATGAAGTTACCAAAGCGCCCAAACATTAAGCCAGTCGGTACACATGGGGCAATAAAGTCGAGTGTTTGGAACCATGTTTTTTGATATTTTTTACACCAAAATAACATCGCAATCATGACGCCTAAGAAGCCGCCATGGAAACTCATACCGCCTGTCCAGACTTGGAATAGCCAAATCGGATTTTCAAGAAATTTATCAAACTCATAGAAAAGGACGTAACCGACACGACCGCCCAGAACGACACCTAAAGCACCGTAAAACACCAAATCGGAAACCATTTCTGATGTCCAGCCATCACGCTGTTTGGCACGGTAGGAAGCAAGTCCCCAAGCACATAAAAATGCCAATAAATACATGAGTCCATACCAATGGACTTGAAGAGGTCCTACATGTATTGCGACCGGATCGATATTAGGATAGGTCAGCATTGCTGCTCCTTGATCTTACGTTTTGACAGATTGTAGCGGAATGATGTGAAAAATGTTGTACATTCAATGTGTAAAGATAGGGAATAAGAAAAGATGTGTATTGTGGCTTTAGCATGGCATGTTCTGGATGATATGCCCTTATGTCTTATGTCAAATCGGGATGAGTTCTACCATCGACCAACAGCTTTATTACATCAGTGGCAACATACACCGATTATTGCTGGACAAGATTTACAGTCGGGTGGGACTTGGATGGGCGTTACACCTCAAGGCCGATGGGCTGTCTTGACCAATTTTAGGGATGGACGAGATCAGAAATCATATGAAACCTCTCGGGGGCATTTAGTTCAGGCTTTTTTAGAGTCAGATTTATTGCCGATTCGATTTGCTCAGCAATTAGAACAGCAGCAACAGAACTTCGCTGGCTTTAACCTGTTTATGGGAAATGCTGATCAAGCAGTTTATATGAGTAATCGTGGTGAAGCACCGCAAGTATTAGCCAATGGTGTTTATGTGGTTTCGAATGGCTTAATGTCTGAACATTGGGAAAAAACCAGACATTTAAGAACACGTTTTACGCAAGAGTTTTTGCCTATGCTTCAGCACCAGACGGAAGAGTTAACTTTGCAACACGCTGCATGGGATATTCTTGAAGATGAACGTAAGGTCACAACTGCATTATTACCCAATACGGGCATTCAGCCAGAAATGGAAGAGTTATTGTCATCGACTTTTATTCAAAGCCCCGTGTATGGCACACGTTGTTCAAACTTTCTAAGAATGACCAATAATGAATGGCTTTGGCTGGAAAAGACTCAGCAAGGCGAGCATAGTGGGCAAATTGTTCAGCAGCAGGTTCTCTTAAATCGATGATAATAAAAATGCCGATCAATCGACCGGCATTTATAGTTATAAACGAATTAGCCCGCGATCACACCGCCATCTTTACGGGTAATCACAACAGTTGCTGAGCGTGGGCGCGCAGTTTTGTTACTTGGATCTTTCTGGGTTGCTGGCCAGTTACTTTCTGGTGTCGCGTAACTTGCAGAATCTTCACCAGGGTGCTGAACATTAATGAAAATTGCTTTGTAGTCAGGTGTCATCGCAATACCTGTAATCTCACATTGCTTAGGCCCCACCAAGAAACGGCGCAAAGTTGAGTCTGTAACTTTAGCACCCACTAAAGTTTGCTGACCATTTGAAGTAGTTGCAGGAGCACCATCTCCAATCTGGCCTGGTAGCGCAGCAAGCATCATACAATTAGTGACATCAGTGTATGCGCCATCATCTGTTTGAATCCAAAGTACGCCACGTGGGTCAAACCACATACCGTCTGGAGATGACAAATCATTGTTGTCTGTTAAACCAGATAAGTTGATGTTTGAAGCCATAGATGCTTCAGCACCAAATAGATAAATATCCCACTTGAAGGTTTCAGCAGTCGTTTTGTCATCAGTTTCTTTAAAACGGATAATATGACCGTTAACGTTACCCTTTTGCTCTTTAGTGCCGTTGTAGAGGTCTGTGTAGTTACGTGGATTGGCAGCATCGGTTGCGTAATCTTTACCACGATTTGAGTTGTTGGTTAGGGTAACATAAACTTCGCCGTTCACTGGGTTAACCGTACACCATTCTGGGCGGTCCATTTTTGTAGCACCGACTGAGTCGCCAGCCAAACGTGCAAATGTCACAACGTCTGCTTGAGATTTAAATGGATAAGTGGTGTTGCTCTCATTTAAGCCATTTTTGCCATAGGCAAGTTCAATCCATTGACCTGAACCATCGTTATTAAATTTAGCAACATACAATTTACCTGCGTTCATATATTTGTCGCCAGCTGCATAACCACGATTTACATCTTTTGCATCCCACACTGCGCTAGAGACAAATTTATAGATGTATTCACCGCGAGAGTCATCACCCATATAAAATGCTAATGGCTGACCTGCTACGGCACGGCAAGCACTGTCTTCATGTGCAAAACGACCTAGTGATGTTCTTTTAACTGGGTTCAGACGGTTATCAAAAGGATCAATCTCGACCATCCAACCGAATGTATTTGGTCCATTGCGGTAGTCCTGTGTTGCTTGAGTGCCTTTTACGTCGGCATTCCAGCGATCATATAAGTCTTGTGATTCTACTTGACCAATTGCTGTTTCCCAGCCGTAGCGTGAACCAGATCCTGCTTTTAAGCCATAGCGTTTCAGTGCAATAATTTCTTCTGGAGTACGTAACGCGTCATCAGTTGTACTACGGGCAAAGTAACCAATAAAGTTTTCTTCGGTAGTTAAATACGTGCCCCAAGGTGTATAACCGTTACCGCAGTTATTATGAGTGCCACGTGTCTGACGTCCAGCAGGTGAGAAGCGAGTTGCTAGTAGGTTTGAACCAGCCGCAGCTCCTGCAAATTCCATTACTGTAGAAGCTGTAATGCGACGATTAAAAATAGAGTTTTTATCAATTGTTACTTGTTGAGTTGCTGCATCTTTTTTGATGTGAACAATAGAAACGCCATGTGCATTGGTTTCACGAATGACTTCATCTTCAGGGCGGTGTCCATTAACTTTTGTTGGACCTTTAGGATGAAGGAAGGTCTGGTTGATATATTCGTGATTCATCACCAACAAACCTTGTGCTGAAACACTCTCGTCAAAGCGGTTTGTTGAATTATTTAAACCAAAGAAATGCATACCATCATGACAGTCGCCTGAACGGAACTGAAAGCTTGGGCCTGATGGAATATTATTGTCGTCCCATTCGTCAATATCAGGGTTGATTGAATCACCTAAAGCATAAATGACATTGGCTTCATAACCTTCAGGCACTGTCACAATATCATGTAAATTTTTAGCAACTGGGGTAAATGTGAGTTTTTCTGGTTTTTTATTTGGATCTACAGGTGTAGTTCCGCCATTGTTTGAACCTGAATCATCATCGCTATCATTACAGCCTGTTAAGGTAGAGGCTAAAGTTAGCGCTACAGCACCACTTGCTACTTTAGTAATTAAACTACGGCGACTGATGTGTTGTTCTAAGATGTCGCGGAAGTGGATATTGTCAGAAGTATTATTATCCAATTCTTGGTCTTCATGATATGGCGTCAGCTCTGTCATGGGAAATTCCTAAGTAAATAAAGAGATTGTTCTAAAATTCTTCATGAGCTTAGTTTGTGAATGTGACGAGGCGTTGACGTTTTGATGATAAGTTAATGAAAAGTTCTGTAATTTTTCATTTAATTTTCATAAAAAGTAAAAGCTGAATGTAAAAACATTAAAGCTGACCTTAGCCAGCTTTAATGTTTGGAGCATATTAAAAATTATTTAGTTGTGACAGAAGGGGCTATTGGATCTGCTGTAATATAGCCCACGTTAGCACTATAACCATTATTGTAATTTTGGTTAATTAATGCCTTAACATCCTCAGGTACACTGCTGCTATCGCCTGGATGTTGGAAGTTGCTCATGATGTAAGTCCAACCGTTGATTGAATCTACAGCATGTAAACCTGTTGACTCTGCACCTGCTGGTGTAGAAAGTAAACGTGTTAACTCTTTGGTATCTACATTGTATGCCCACAAGAAGTTGTTCACGTGGTTACCTGAGTCTTCACCAATGAATAATGTGCGTAAAGTTTCAGAGAACTTCAGATTGTCTGGGCTAGCAATTTTGTCTGGGTTCGCTGTATTACCTAACTTATCTGCTGTAGCAAGATCTTCACCCATTAGTAGCATATATGAGTAAAGTGGAACCCACTCACTATTGATTGCGCTACCTTCATTGTCTGTAAAGCTATTACCTAATTTGTGTGCAAGCACGCCACCAGCAGTAATTTTTTTAGAGAACGCAACATTATGTCCAGCCACATAACCCTTACCGCCAATGACCATTGAATCTTGAATATTAGCTAAAGCAGAGTACGCAATTTTATCTTTAATATTTACGTTAGTACCTTCCATCTTGGTGAACGCCATACTTGCACCTTTTAGTGCTGCATAACGATGTGTTTCCAAGAAAGCGGCCGCTTTTTCCATACCTGGTTTAAGTTTTACCCAAAGCTGTTTCTTTGCCAAAGTGATTTCAGTATAGCTGGCATCATTTGGATTGGTTGTTAAACTTTCCATGATGTCAGTTGACTTAATCCCACCAGCAACTAAATCCTCAATTTCTTTACTAGTCGCATGGCCAAGTTTGATCCATTGAATGCTAGCAGTTGAGGTTTCAGTTAGAGTATTGATGTATTTAGCAACATATAGTGTCCCTGCCGATAAATCTTTTTCTTTATCTGCAACGAACATGAAGAAGCCACCGTTGGTGTAGTCATCTCCCATAAGTGCTGTACGGTTGTCTGGCATAACATGGATAAGTTCGTGAGAAATACGACCTAAACAATAGTGTTTTTTAATGCTACCTGTACCATCAAGGTTAACTGTTACTTCTGGCAAATGACCGTAGTTATATGGGTTTGCTTTAGTTTCATCACCAAAGAAGTATTTACCAAGATATTTTGGATCTGTACCGCCAATACCTTGATTGAATGCATCTGGCTCGTATTCTTCACTTGATAAGTGAGTGTTCCAAGGTGATAGGCTAGCACCGCAAGTAATCCATAAACCGTGTACTGGTGCAGTATCAACGTTGAAGTATTTTTTAAGTTCTAGGTGACCTGTTTTTTGGTCTTGATCTAAAGTCAAAATTGCGATTGGTGAAGGTAATTGACCGTAAGTATCACCACCTGCTTGGTCTTTAGAGTTGTATTCAAATTGAACAACATGGAACACAGGATTTGCTACACCATCAACTTTCGCACCTTCTAATTGAATTAGAGATGAACCATCTGGACAGTCTGAAAAGAATTGACGTTCTTTACCAGCAACTGACTTATCCATAATTGGATTGCCGTTAACATCAAAATAACCACCCGCGATAATCGTCCCACCACCAAGTTTTGGTACGCTATCACCAGTTTTAAAGAAAGGTTTATAAGCGAGTTGGTATTCAGTACTGGTTGAATTTTCCCAATCAATTTTTAATTTAGAATTCACTACAGTTGTTGCACGATCAGCTGCAGTTGTTGGCGCTGGCATTGCTGTGAATTTTGCATTTTTAAATTTGCTTGGTTGTGGTGTTGGAGTGACTACTGAGCTGTCATCACTATCATTACAACCTGCTAATGTTGCTGCCGTAGCCATCGCTCCTAATGGTAGAAAAGGAATCCCCGAAAACCATTTTAAAATTTCGCGACGCGTTGGTTGAGTAGAAGCAGTTGTCATAAGAAATCCGTAAATTTTGTGGGTATATTTGTTGAGTTGATTCTATGGACTGAAAATGACACTTTTCTTACATTTTTAAGTCACTTTGAAGACAGTTTATTGCTTTGTAGATTAAAAAGTGTTCTACATAAAAAAGCCTGAACTTGTAGGCTCAGGCTTTTTCTTAAAAATCATTTTATTCAGCAGGATGGGCTTTTCTTTTCTCAAGAATTTTACCAAAGAGCAGGCCGAGCTCAAAAAGCAACCACATTGGAATTGCTAACATCACCATTGAAATTGCATCTGGCGGTGTAATAAACATCGCTACAAAAAAACATCCAACAATAATAAAACGTCGCTTTTCAGCAAGGCTTTTTGTATTTACCACACCGATTAAAATAAGGAGAAGCGTAGCGATTGGAATTTCAAAAGTCAGTCCAAATACTAAAAATAACTTTAAGCAGAAGCTTAGGTAGCTATTAATATCCGTCATCGGTGCAACAGTTTCAGGCGATACACTAATAAAGAAATGTAAAATTGCCGGAAGAGTAATGTAATATGCAAAAGCAACACCCGCATAAAACAAGACAATACTACCGATGAGTAATGGTAGTGCTAAATGACGTTCTTTTTGATACAGCGCTGGACGAACAAATGACCAGATTTCATACAGAATAAATGGCATTGCCAGCACAAGTGCGACAAATAAATTGAGTTTAAAAGGCGCCATGAATGTTGCAGTGACATCGGTTGCAATCATTGACGAGGAGGTTGGAAGTTGCAGCCTCAAAGGTTCGGATAGTAATTGGTAAGTATTATTTCTAAAAGGTAATAAGCAAAAAAATAAAAATAAGGTTACTCCGACAATCCTAAATAAATGACGTCGTAAAACGACCAAATGGCTCATGATTGGCATTTGGTCTAAATTTTCCTGATTATTTACAGTGGTTGAAGGCAGTTGGTTCATACGGCAATCTTCAATTTAACAGGTGATGTCTCTGAAATATCAGTTGATGATGCTAAAGGCATAAATTTTCTAATGTATGGGACTTTATAATGGCCTGATATAGGAAGACATATCCGAATAGGTTGGGGCACTGATTTGGTTGCCTCAGCCTTATCTATATTTTCAGAAATATTCTGCTTTTGAATTTCTTCAAGCTGTTGTTGTACTTTACGTTCTAGTGCTTCAATGCGGTTGAGTTCTTCTTGCATTTCTTTTCGAAACTCAGAAAGACGCAACTCTTGATCAATCTCATTTTGCAAATTGGTAATATAACGTTTTAGACGAACATACCAACGACCAGCAAAGCGTGCAGCTTCTGGAAGTTTATCCGGGCCTAAAACTAAAATTGCAATAATTGCAAAACAGAGTAGCTCTGTCATTCCTACATCAAGCATGGTCGAAAACCTTTAGCTTTTTACTGATGTGCTGTCAGGTGTTTTGACTTGGGCATCAATTGTACGTGGAGTATTAAGAGCAGTAGTCTCATCTTCTTCACGAACTGATTTTTTAAAGTCTTTTACTGCACCGCCTACGTCTTTACCAATATTTTTTAATTTAGACGTACCGAATAATAAAATAACGACAATTGCAAAAATAACGACATGCCAAATAGATAAACCGGCCATGATCTTATACCTCTTTTCAGTTTGCTTTATATCAACAGGTTGCCATGACAGGAATGTGACATTTATATGTCATTTTTAAGACAATGAATGACTGTCAAAACCTAAAAAGTTCATTTTATAAACTGAATATCTTCTTTTTTTATTTATACATAGTTTGAAAAGAGTCACTTAAATTACTTGAAATGGAGAGTACATTTCATTTTGAAAAGGTGTAGCATAGCAAGCTGGTTTTGATGAGCAAGAGGAGAGAGCGTGGCGCTACTACTGCCTATATTGGCATTTATCACAGGACTTCTACTTGCTCAGACTTCTATTGCAGAAACCATAAAACCTATTCTTTCAGCTTGGCTTGCCCGCTTACTAATTCCGATTGTGATTATTTACAACATGGTATTTTATCAGCCGGGTAGTTTGAGTTTAATGCTGTTTAGCTTCGGTTCAGCATTTCTTATTTTCTTTGCCTATTTAGCTTTATTTAAAGACAGATTATTAGCACTATGCGTGAGTTATACCAATATGGGGTGGCTTGGCTTTCCGTTTGCTATGGCCTTATTTGGACCTGATGCTACAGCTCCTATTGTTGCGCTATATATTGGAGTCTCTCTTTTTGGCAATGCGTGGGCTGTTACGGCAGTCACCACTGCACCACAAAGTAAGCTCAACATATTAAAAAAGGTTTTAACTTCTCCACCGTGTATTTCAATATTTTGTGCACTTTTACTTAGGTCGTTAGGTGCTCAACATATCGAGCATCCTGCTATACATTGGGTATATGAAGTTGTCAAGTTTGTCATGACTTTTGCTGGTATGTGTGTGCTGGGAATGTGGCTACGCCGTACCCGAGTGCATTTAAAAGACTTAATTTACAGTACAAAAGCTCAAGCATTTAAAGTAGTGTGCGGGTTTATTCTTTGTGGCTTAACTTATAGATTTTTACCCATTCCAAATATCAGTCAGCAAATTGGAGTGATGTTTTTAATGTTCTGTCTGCCGCCAGCAGCCAATATTGTAGCGCTAGAAACACATTATCAAGGGACGGGAAGATCGGCGGCTTACATTGCCTCAGGGACGATTGTGAGTTGTATTTTTATTGCGATTTATGCGGTATTTTTGCATTTCCCACTATAATTAATTTAAAAATTTTTCCCCTACATCTGCTTGTGCGAAGGCGGCATGGATGCCGCCAGTTAGACTGTGGTACATGAACGTACCATCAGTCTAACAAAAGATTTTTGCTTACTTTTCATCTTTGAAAAGTAAGGTCTGCCTATACAAAGTTTAATATATTCTAACGCTGCATATTGTGGCCATGTGATCAGCTTACTTCTGTAAGCTCTCTTTAAATAACTGCATCGCTTGCCCACGATGACTAATCTTATTCTTGTCTTCTTTAGAAAGTTCAGCGCTAGAAACTTGTAGCTCAGGCAACCAGAACAGCGGGTCATAACCAAAGCCATTTTCACCACGTGCAGCTTCTAAAATTTCGCCGTGCCAGATGCCTTGGAAAATTTGTGGTAACGGATCTTCAGCGTGAGTGACTAAAGCAAGTACGCACACAAACATACCTTCAATCACTTCACCATTTTTACGAAATGGTAAAAGGTCATTTAATAATTTGGCATTGTTCGCTGCATCGTCACCATGTTCTCCAGCATAGCGTGCTGAATAAATGCCAGGTGCACCGCCTAAGACAGGAACACAAATACCAGAGTCGTCAGCCATAGCAGGTTTACCTGAAATTTTAGAGGCATGACGAGCTTTAATAATGGCATTTTCAATAAAGCTTAAGCCATCTTCAATTGCATCAGGAATATTAAGGCGACCTTGAGGAATAATTTCTACTGGTAACTTAAGCTGTTCAAAAAGTTTTTCAAACTCTGCGACTTTACCTTTGTTATTGCTGGCAAGAACTAAACTGCCCTGATCAAACCAATGTGGGGTAGACATAATAAAACCAAACTTTATAGCTAATATCGAACGTGAGTTATGTTACGTGTTTTTTAAGAGGGGATATAGAGGGAAATAAATAGAATATAAAATGGGACAACCTAAACTAAAGCCACCTTGTAGAGCATACAAGGTGGCTTTAGTCGAGTAAGGTTTTTTTACGGATGAACCGTTATTATTGTGCTTGAATCCATTTGTCCGCACGGTCACGTGCTGTACGGATTTGTTCTTGAGTTAAGTTCGCTGCTAGAGCAGTTTTCTTACCTTCAGATAGGCTAATCACTTTATTGTCGAGCATGCCATCACGAGTTGAAAGCTCATACCACTGGTAAGCACCAACGTAGTTTTTCTTTTGCTCTTCCATCATAGCAAGGTTATAGCTTGCACGGTTATCACCATTGCTTGCTGCTTTTTCAAAGTATTTACGAGCCATAGACTCATCTTTTTTAACACCAATACCGTCGGCATACATGCGGCCTACGTTTAATTGTGCTGGCGATAAACCTTGATCCGCTGCTGCTTTAAACCATGCGAAAGCCTGTTTGTCATCTTTTGCTACATCTTTACCATATTGATAGTGTGTACCAAGATAAAACTGTGCGCCTGCTTGACCAGCTTTTGCTGCTTTCTGAAGATCGTTAATCCCCATTGTTGAAAAACGTGCAGCCTGACTCGCAACCGATTGTGGCTGGGCGATATAATCTGCATGAGCCTGCATACTTAGCAGTCCTGCAAATAGTGTGCTAAATAATGTCTTTTTCATAGTGCACTCACTCGATAAATAGCGACTTCACCAAACAAATTCGGAACATGTTTGCTTAACAGGCTTCCCTGCTGATTTCCATTGACGGCGAGTCGATTAATAATTTGTATCTGATTTTCAGCACATAGTGCTTCGAAATCTTTAAATGTACATAAATGAATGTTGGGGGTGTTATACCACATATATGGTAGAGCATCCGATACAGGCATCATTCCTTTTAATGCAAGAAAAGAGCGAGTCTTCCAATGCGCAAAGTTTGGAAAAGTAATAATTGCCTGTTTACCCACACGCACCATGTCTCTTAATAAAACATCGGGTGCATCTACGGCTTGCAAAGCTTGTGCCATAACCACATAGTCAAAGGACTGGTCTGCAAAGCGGCTTAAGCCGAGATTCAAATCTTGTTGAATAATATTTAACCCGCGACTGACGGCAATTGCAATCTTTTCTTGATCAATTTCTAAACCATAAGCACGAATTTGATGCTTTTGGCTCATATGAGCGAGTAATTCACCGTCACCACACCCTAAATCGAGTACGCTTGAGCCGGGTTTAATCCACTTTTCTGCTAGTTGTTGATCAATACGCATTAGCTTGCCTCCAGTGATGTCGATTTTAAGTGTTCTTCACCGCCTAAGAAAGCGCGCATGGTTTTGACATACAGTGGAATCGGGAATAAGAACGAGTCATGGCCTTGTTCAGCATCAATGTCGAGATAACTTACTGGCTTATGATTGGTAATAAGTGCATCTACAATTTCTTGTGAGCGGCTTGGTGCAAAACGCCAGTCAGTTGTGAACGAGACAATCAAGAACTGGCATTTAGTTTTACCCATCGCTTCAGTTAAAGAATGACCGTACTCACGAGATGGGTCAAAATAATCTAAAGCTTTAGTCATGATGAGATAAGTATTGGCATCAAAGTTACGGCTGAACTGTTCACCTTGATAACGTAAATAGCTTTCGACCTGAAATTCGACATCAAAACCGTACATAAATTTACCAGATTTTAAATCACGGCCAAATTTTTGTTTCATGGCTTCTTCTGAAAGATAGGTGATATGACCGACCATGCGAGCCAAAATTAGTCCGCGTTTCGGATAGCTATCATTTTCTAAGTAACGACCATGATGGAAGTCTGGATCAGACAGAATTGACTGACGTGCCACTTCGTTAAATGCAATATTTTGTGCTGAAAGTTTTGGTGCGCTGGCAATAATCACACATTTTTGCAGGCGATCAGGGTAGTCTACAGACCATTGTAGTGCTTGCATGCCTCCTAATGATCCACCGACCACTGCATACCAGACATCTACACCCAAACGGTCAGAAAGCATGGCCTGAGTTTTAACCCAGTCACGTACCGTTACTAATGGAAAATCAGGTCCATATGGGCGATTGTCATTTTCAGGGTTTGGTGAGGTCGGGCCAGTTGAACCATTACAGCCACCAATATTATTGAGCGAAACTACAAAAAACTTATTCGTATCAATTGCCTTACCCGGGCCAATACAACTATCCCACCATCCAGCTTTTTTATCATCTTCGTGGTGATAACCCGCTGCATGATGATGTCCGGAAAGAGCATGACAGATTAAAATTGCATTTGATTTATCAGCATTTAAAGTGCCGTAAGTTTCGACCATTAGTTCAAAACGTGGCAAAACACGATCACATTCAAGGTGTAATGGTTCTTCAAATTGGAACTTTTGCGGAGTGACTAACCCCACTGAATCAGCTGGAAAAGACACGGGAACATTTCGCCTTTTAAATCTTTCAGGAATAAAAAGAAAGGATACCAAGCTAGGTATCCTTTCCAAAGTCTTTTTTTTAATTAAACAGCGGCGGCAACAACCTGATCTGTACTTAAAACACCTTGATCAATCAAACGGTTGGTACACGCAATAATTGCTTCAATAGATGAGGTGACTGTATTGTCATGAACACCGGCACCAAATGAACCTTTACCTGTACCTTTTACTTGAAGTTCAATTAAGGTTAATGCTTTCGCATTTGCACCTGAACTAATACTACGTTCTTCATAGTTCAATACGTCAATTGGTAATTGAAGTGCATTTAAGAACGCAGAGATTGGCCCGTTACCTTCACCACGAAGTTGTTGTGTTTCACCTTCGACATCAATATCAAGTTCGATAATCTGAGTACCATTAATGTCAGATAACTTGTAGTGTTTGACTGTGTAATGATGATTCTTCACATCAACATACGCATCTTTAAATAACGTCCAGATTTCTTTAGCGTTAATTTCTGTACCGTTCTCATCAGCATATTGTTGAACAACCTGACTGAATTCGATTTGCAAACGACGTGGTAATACAACGTTGTAGTTTGATTCTAATAAATAAGCGATACCACCTTTACCAGACTGACTATTTACACGAATTACAGCATCGTAGTCACGGCCCAAATCTTTCGGGTCGATTGGTAAGTAAGGCATATCCCAGATTTCTTCGTTTTTCTGGTACTCGAAGCCTTTTTTGATCGCATCCTGATGTGAACCAGAGAATGCAGTAAATACCAAGTCACCTGCATATGGATGACGAGGGTGTACAGGTAAACCAGTACATTCTTCAACCGTTGCAATCACTTCATTAATATTAGAAAAATCTAACTCTGGTGCTACACCTTGGGTATACATGTTCAATGCAATTGCTGCAACGTCAACGTTACCTGTACGTTCACCATTACCGAACACACAGCCTTCAACACGGTCAGCACCCGCCATAATGGCAAGTTCTGATGCAGCAATACCACAGCCGCGGTCATTGTGGCAGTGAACAGAAATGATTACGCCATCACGACGTGCCAAATTACGATGCATCCATTCAATTTGGTCTGCATAAACATTTGGTGTAGAAACCTCGACAGTCGCTGGCAAGTTTAAAATAACTTTATGATCTGGACGTGCATCCCAGATTTCTGTGACGGCATCACAGACATCTTTAGCGACTTCTAATTCAGTTGCAGAGAAACATTCTGGACTGTATTGGAAAATCCAGTCAGTTTGAGGATATTGAGCCGCATATTCTTTAACTTTTTGAGCAGCATTAATTGCTAATTGTTTTGCGCCATTAACATCTACATTCAACACCTTTTGACGGAAGGTTGGAGAGTTCGAGTTATAAATATGCACAATTGCGCGTTTAGCACCTGCCAAAGATTCAAAAGTACGTTCAATTAAATGGTCACGTGCTTGAACCAAAACTTCAATGTATACGTCATCAGGAATATGATTTTCTTCGATCAACATGCGAGTAAAATCGAAGTCAATTTGAGATGCAGAAGGGAAACCGATTTCAATATGCTTAAAACCAATTTTCACAAGCATTTTGAACATTTTGAATTTTTGTTCCATGTTCATTGGTTCAAAAATTGCTTGGTTACCGTCACGTAAATCCGTACTCATCCAGATTGGCGCTTTTGTAATTTCGTTATTTGGCCATTGGCGATCTGGTAAATCCACACGCTGGTACATACGGCGGTATTTTTTGCTAGGGTCAGCCAACATCATGAGAAAACTCCTTGTCTCGTAGCGCGGTTGCTCTGGATATATTTAAAAGGCAACGTCTCTACTTAATATATGGTATCTAATTCAGAAAAATTAAAGGGAATTTTAAAGTGCTGCTTTAAAAAGCAGACAAAATTTTTATACGCGCGCTTGGCGCAGCATCAGGAGTTGCAGATGATGTCTTGCTTGAGTAGGCGGGGCAAACAAGTAATTCGTTTTCATCTCTAGACCGTGAAATAATAAGTTTGGTGGTTTGCAGGTAATCTTGTTATTTAGATATATCACATCTAAACAATGATTACACCTTGTGCAAAATTCTTATCATAATTTTAGTTAAGTTGTTTAGAAAATAATTTTCTAATTTTGCGCTGTTTTGTTTTTTGTGGGAAATAATTTTCATATTTTTGCCTTATTAAGGTAAAAAAGATTATCTGGTCTTAAAAAGGCAAAAATAAATATGGTTACAGTTCTGACCACATACGGATTAAATTATGATAAATGTTGGTCAGCTTCATGACTTCTGGGTAGTTATCTCCGTGTGATTTACGTAGTTCTCGAATGCTCTCATCAAGATTAAATAAAAGGTGGCGTTTACTATCGTCACGGACCAAACTTTGTACCCAGAAAAAAGAAGCAAAACGAGTACCTGAGGTAATGCTACTGACTTCGTGCAGGCTAGTAGACGGGTAAAGCACGACATCACCTGCTGGTAATTTAACTTCGTGATAACCATAGGTGTCTTCAATCACTAGGTCACCACCTTCATATTCATCGGGTTCACTTAAAAATAATGTACAAGATAAATCAGTGCGTAACTGTTCTGAAGTTCCACGGATAAGGCGAATTGAGTTGTCTACATGGAAACCGAAGCTTTCATGTTCATCATAACGATTAAAAAGCGGTGGAATAATTTTGTGGGGTAGGGCAGCAGCCTGAAACACTGGATTTTGCCAAATTGCTTTGATGACAAGATCACTTAAATGATGAGTAAGCGGGTCCTGTTCTGAGAGTTGCTGATTTCTTTTCACAGAAGCAGACAAGGTACCGGCAGTCACTTTCCCACCTACCCAATTGGCGTCTTTCATGAGCTTACGAAACTCGGCAACTTGCTCTTTGCTTAAAACATTCGGGATATGATGAATCACAGCAAACACCTTTTAATATAAATACTTCATTTGTAAAAATAGCCTCGTGACGAGGCTATTTTATATGAACTTTAATTAATTCCATAAATAAATTATGGAATTCAACCTTAGTACTTAAAATTAATTGCTAAGACAGCATTACGACCATTGCCTTCAAATGCGTAGTGAGCTGCATGCGCACTAGTAAAGTAACGCTTATCAGAAATATTATTAATATTAAGCTGTAAGTTTACGTTCTTGTTCACGTCGTATTTAGCCATCGCGTTGTAAATAGTATAGGTTGGCAAGTATTTCGGAGCAGTTGTGTTCACAAAGACTTGATCACGATATTCAACACCAGCGCCTAAAGTCAATTGAGGCATTACTCTGTAAGTAGACCAAAGTGTAGCACTGTTTTTCGCTACAAATGGTAATGGTTTACCTTCTTGAGCAACCGCATTATATGCAGCTTCTGTGATTTCGCTATCTAAATAGCTATAGCCTGTAGAAACATCCCATTTGTCGGTAATTTTCCCGTTCAAACTAATTTCAAATCCATCAACTTTACTTTTACCAGCATTGGCTGTCGTGTTCGGATCAATTTGGATACGTGTATTTTGCTTTTCAGTACGGAAAACTGCTGCTGTTAAATTAGCACGGTTATTAAACAGATCCCATTTAGTTCCTAACTCGAAAGTACGAGCTTCTTCTGGTTTTAGATCATTTGCACTCGCACTTGCAGCACCTGAGTCGCTAATAGAATCTGAACCTGTGTCACCTTCAGCAAGCACGCCTACTGGATTTGCTGACGTAGCATAGCTTAAATAAATACTACCATCTTCTGTTGGTTTAAAAACTAAACCAGCTTGGTAAGAGAAGTAATCTGTATCGCTTTCTAATTTATCACCAGCTTTATGAGGAGTACGTCCACTTACGTCCTTATTATATTTTTTCTCAGTTTCAAATTTATCCCAACGAACACCTAAGTTAAGTAACCATTGTGGATTAAATTCGATACTATCTAAAGCATACACGCCTACATTATGACTACGAGTGGTCGATTGTGCAGTGATAGATCCACGCTTATCTGTGAAGGCACCATTTCCAGGATTATTTAAACTCGTACACCAGCCATTTGACACAGCAGCAGCTGAAGTACAGTTTTGAATATTGCTGTCTAAAATGGTCGATGTGGTTTCACCAGCAGCATTAGTAAAAGTATGTACACCCTGATCAGTTTCTTGGAAGCTCCACTCGGTACCAACATTAAAAGAATGCTTTAGGCTACCTGTGTTGAATTTACCTCTTAAAGAAAGCTGATCGCTATAAGCATCGCTATCTAAGATACGGCTTAACGCACGGCGAGCGATTGTGCCTCTGTAAATATTACCCTTAGAGTCATCAGCATTCGTATAAACATAATCAGATTTAGATTTGTTGTATGTTGCTATATTAGACAAGGTAAGATTTTCATTAAAATCATGTTCTAGCTTAAACGTACCAATGTGGTTTTCGCGTTTGTCGAAATCACGCGCTTTCCAGCCATAGTAGGTTCCAGCTTTTACATCAACAGGCTTGCCGTCACCAGGAGTTAGAATAACTCCAACAGGAGGTTTGGTTGGGTTTGCATTGTTAAACGGAATACCTGCATCAGGTTCATCGTTACTACGTAAATAGTAGTAGCTTAGTGTTCCACGAGTTGCCGTATCTAAACCAAATGCAAGACTTGAGGCAATACCGGCACGGGCATATTCTGCACCGTTACTTTGACCAGCTTTTTCATTTTCGTGACCCATGATAACTACACGACCAGCAACTCCGTTACCAAAGTCTTTGTTGGCATCAAGTTGGATATGACGATAGTTGTCAGTACCACCTTGAACACTGCCTTGGTATACATCGCCTTCATGAGCAACTTTAGGGATTAAGTTAATACTTCCACCCACGCTACCACCACCACCAAGGGCAGAAGAAGAGCCTTTAATCACTTCAACTTGTTCAATGGCAAACATATCGCGATTTTGAGACGTTGTATTACGAACACCATCGACATAAATAGAAGACTGACCGCTATAACCACGAATGTAAGGCATGTCGGTAAACGGTGTGCCGCCTTCACCTGCACCTAAAGTAATGCCTGGCTCATAGCGTAATGCTTCGAGTAGGGTATTAGAGTTTGTATCTTTAATTAATTTTTGAGAAAGAATAGAGACTGATTTTGGTGTGTCTTTGAGAGGAGCTACGAATTTAGAGTTTGCAGACTGATCTACTTTTAAAGATTCTTCTTGAGTCGCTTTAGTATGAATTGTTGGTAATTGTGAAACTGTTTCTTGCGCCATGGCTGTTGTTGCAATCATTGATAGCGATGAAGCTATTGCAGAAGAAACAATTTTTTTACGTGTTCTAATCAAAGACATAACTTCAGGACTCTAAAACTAAAAGGTTATGCGAATAATAATAATTCTTATTTATATGTACAGTTTGTGTTAATTGGATTTGCCAATTGAATTGTGAAGGAAAAGTGAATGATTGAATGGGGAAATGTACTTTTATGTAGCTAATCTACTGATTATTGGTAATTGTTTATTAAAGCGATTAAATTCAAAGTTTAATTGTAATTTTAGATCTATAAAGAATAACTAAAAAATTAGTTTTACTTAAGTACTTATGAAAAATATTTAAAGAATCATAAAATTACTGTGAAATTTACTAGAATAATGTCCTTCACTTACATGAAGTGATCGGTTAATTTTGTATATCTTGAAAGTTGTCATATAATACAGCACTTTTTTAAAAACTGTTCCTACTAACTAATTTTTATCGAGGAAGCCATGCAAGTAACGACTGAAGCGGTTTCGGGCGTTGCCCGTCGTTTAAATGTGTCTGTACCGACGAGCCGTATTAACGAGCAATTTGAAGCTCGTTTGAAGCGCACTGCCAAAACTGTGAAGATCAACGGCTTCCGTCCAGGTAAAGTACCTGAAAACGTTGTTCGTCGCGAATACGGTGCAAGCATTTATCAAGAAGTTGTAAATGACATCATTCGTGATAGCGTTTTTGAAGCAATTCAACAAGAAAAAATCAATGCGGTAGGTATGCCGAACATTGAGAAAGTTGAACATAAAGAAGACGCTTTAGTTTTTGAAGCAACTGTAGAAGTTTATCCAGAAGTTGAAGTAAAAGCATTTGACGGCTTAGAAGTTGAACGTAAATCAGCTGAAATTAAAGACGCTGACGTTGACGCTATGATCGAAAACTTGCAAAAACAACGTCAAACTTGGGCTGTAACCAAGGGTATGGCGAAAAAAGACATGCAAGTGACTTTTGACTTTGAAGGCACTATCGATGGTGAGAAGTTTGAAGGCGGTTCTGCTGAAGACTTTAAACTTGTGTTAGGTTCAGGTCGTATGATTCCTGGCTTTGAAGACGGCATCATTGGTATGAAAGCTGGTGAAGAGAAAGTAATTGATGTTACTTTCCCAGAAGACTACCAAGCTGAAAACTTGGCTGGTAAAGCAGCTCAGTTCAAAATCACTGTGAAGCAAGTTGAAAAATCAAAACTTCCAGAAATTGATGCTGAATTCTTGAAAATCTTCGGTGTAACTGAAGAAGAAGGCGTTGAGAAATTAAAAGCTGACGTTCGTAAGAATATGGAACGTGAAGTTCGCAATGGTTTACGTAACCAAGTTAAACAAGCTGCTTTTGATGCACTTGTTGCTGCGAACGAAGTTGAAGTTCCAACTGCAATGGTTGCGCAAGAAATTGACCGCCAACGTCAACAAATGGTTCAACAGTTCACTCAACAATTTGGTGGTGCAGGCGCGCAATCTTTTGACAAGAGCATGCTTCCTGACGAATTGTTCAAAGAACAAGCAGAGCGTTCTGTTAAGCTTGGCGTATTGGTAAGCAAAGTTTTAGCTGATGCTAAACTTGAAGTTGACCAAGCTCGCGTTGATGCTTACATTGACGACATGGCTTCTTCTTACGAAGATCCAACTGAAGTGATTGAATACTTCAAAAATGATGCTCAACAACGTGCTCAAATCGAAGCAGTTGTATTAGAAGATCAAGTTGTTGATCACATCTTAGCTGGTGCTAAAGTGACTGACAAAGCTGTATCTTATGATGACTTATTGAAAGAACAACAAGCTCGCCGTATGGGCTAATCTTTTAAGAAGTCAGAAAAAGGCGCCTGAGGCGCCTTTTTTGTTTTTCTTTATGTGATCAATTAGAGTGCGGCATTAAGTACTTAGGTATAAATAATATAATATTTCAGTGCGAACCTTTTGCAATTTGAGAAATTATCCCGCATATTGTTGCCATAGGTTAAGTCACAAAAAATTTAGGAATAAATAACGTATGTATGTTCCAACAATTGAAAATGCTTTAGTTCCTGTTGTGGTTGAACAATCTTCTCGCGGCGAACGTTCTTTTGATATTTATTCACGACTTTTACGTGAGCGCGTCATTTTTTTGACAGGTGAAGTTGAAGATAACATGGCAAATCTGATTGTTGCCCAAATGTTGTTTTTAGAAGCTGAAAATCCTGATAAAGATATCCACCTTTATATCAACTCTCCAGGTGGATCTGTGACAGCGGGCATGGCTATTTATGACACGATGCAGTTTATTAAGCCTGATGTCGTGACATATTGTATGGGGCAAGCTGCTTCAATGGGTGCATTCTTGTTAAATGCGGGCGCTAAAGGCAAACGCTATTGTTTAGAAAATGCCCGTGTCATGATTCATCAACCATTGGGTGGTTTCCGTGGTCAAGCATCGGATATTGAAATCCATGCGCGTGAAATTCTCTTTATTAAAGAACGTTTGAACCGCTTAATGGCAGAGCACAGTGGTCAAGACTATGAAACCGTTGCTCGTGATACTGATCGTGATAACTTTATGACAGCCCAAGCTGCTAAAGAATATGGTCTGGTTGATCAGGTGTTAAGTAAGCGTCCATAAGGACCTTCTTATGTAAATAACTTGAGATGTTGAAAAAGATCTCCATTTAGTTATTTATGCAGTGCATCTTGCCCTAATATTTAAGATTCTATTTGTGGAGTGAATATGTCCGAACATCCTCAAGGACAAAAACATTGTTCATTTTGCGGTAAAACGCAGTCTGAAGTCGGGAAACTGATTGCAGGTGAGGACGCATATATTTGTAATGAATGTGTGGATGTCTGCTTAGACCTTGTACAAACCAGCCAACAGGTTGAAGCAGGTGACTGGGCGAGCAAGGCATTGCCAAAACCACATGAAATACGTGCTGCGCTTGATCAATATGTTATTGGTCAAGATCTTGCCAAAAAGACACTCTCTGTTGCGGTTTATAACCATTATAAACGCTTGAAAGTGGGCCATAATGGCCATGTGTCTAAAGAAGTAGAAATTGCTAAAAGTAACATTCTACTGATTGGACCAACTGGTTCAGGTAAAACTTTACTTGCGCAAACATTAGCTCGCCTTTTAGATGTTCCATTTGCGATGGCAGATGCAACAACATTAACCGAAGCGGGTTATGTGGGTGAAGATGTTGAAAATATTGTGCAAAAGCTTTTGCAAAAAGCAGACTACGATGTAGAAAAGGCTCAGAAGGGCATTATCTATATCGACGAGATTGATAAGATTACTCGTAAATCTGAAAATCCATCAATTACGCGTGATGTGTCTGGTGAAGGTGTACAACAAGCATTATTAAAAATGATTGAAGGTACAGTTGCTTCGATTCCTCCTCAAGGTGGCCGTAAGCATCCGCAGCAAGAGTTTATCCAAATTGACACCTCAAATATCTTATTTATTTGTGGTGGTGCATTTTCTGGTTTGGAAAAAATTGTACAACAGCGTCAAGAGAAAGGCGGTATTGGTTTTACAGCTGACGTTAAAAACAAAGATGAAACCAAAAAGCTTGCTGAATTGTTCCGTCAGGTTGAGCCAACTGACTTAGTGAAATTTGGTTTGATTCCAGAATTCATTGGTCGTTTACCAGTGATTGCTACACTTGAAGAGCTAGACGAAGAAGCTTTAATGCAAATTTTGACTGAGCCAAAAAATGCATTAACACGCCAGTATCAATATCTTTTCACTATGGAAAATGTTGATCTGATCTTTGAAGATTCTGCATTACGTGCTGTTGCTAAAAAAGCGCTTGAACGTAATACGGGGGCGCGTGGTCTACGTTCTATTATGGAAAACGTACTGCTTGAAACTATGTATGATTTACCAAGTCGTACAGATGTTGGAACAGTCATTATTAATGAAGCAGTCATTAATGGTGAAGCAGAACCTGTTTATCAGGCTGAACGCCAACCTAAAGAAGCTGCAACGCATGAAAGTGTTGCTAAGGCAGATTTAAAGGTTATTGATTCGAAGTCTGCATAGATTTCATTCATCTAAAAAGCATGTATCGCGTTAGTGATTCATGCTTTTTTTGTTTTCAATTTATATGGGTAGTGTTAATCTTAAAAATACAAAATACGCATAGTTTTGCGGTGTAAAAAATAAATCAAAAACAAAACGCTTTGAGGGATGCCATGCGTTATTTAATCGTATCTTTGTGCTGTGCAGGACTATTTGTGGGCTGTCAAAGTTCATCTCATTTAGAAAAAAATCCGAGTGAATTGACCGCGACTCTACCTAAAGTTGATGTTGAAAAAGAACCTGGTTTATTAGATCAATATCATTTAGGCGGTTTTACTGTGGGAGGGTGGGTCAACCAAAAATTGGGTCAGACTTTTGCTCCAATCAAACCACAAAATGAACAGGCAGCTGTAGTTTATCTATATCGACCCGACACAAAATGGAATCGTCAGGAAATTGCAGCGATTAATCTCTTTGTGAATGGTAAGCGCATTCCGAGTCTATTACATAATCATTATTACTGGATTGAGTTGCCAGCAGGAACATATCGTCTTTCAGCAAGTCGCCCTTTACTTGGTATCCATTTTCAAGAACCAAAATATATTGATATCACTGTTGAGGCGGGAACGTCTTATTATTTGAAATATGATGAAGAAAATAAAATGGACCGAAGTGAACATACTGGTCCATTTATGTTAATGCAAGACAATATTGGACGTAGAGAGATAGCATTTACTGAGCTTAAATCTTCTAGCTATAATTTTGTTGCTGAAGATGCTTCAGGAAAGATCCGCCATAAACCACAAGAATTAAAGCCAGCTAAATATGATGAAAAATCAGATGTACATCTGATTAAACCATTTAAATTATGGAATCCTTTAACTTGGTAATGAGCTGCAAAAGATAAAGAAAAGTTAAGACTTTTCTTTATCTTTCATCAACGGTGCAAGAATTTTAAGCATCTCTTCTTGCATATGATCTCGTGCTTTAGGGTCATTAAATGTTTGCTGTCCCAACTCCATCATATATTCTGAAATTTGCCCCATAATCTGTACGTTCTTGCGCGTAATTGATTGGCCTTCTGGGGTTTTTAAAAATTTCAGATTAGCCTGAATTTCCTCTTCAGTATAAGTCTTAAGATAAATATCCTGTAAGGCTTGAGCTGTTTTGGAGTTGCTAATCAGCTGATTACTCGAATCTTTTAGAAGAGAACCTAACTTCTTCGCGGCCTCTTTTTCTTTTGGACCTAAAGTTTTGATACCCGTGATATTACTAACGATCTGTTCTGCCTGTTGATCATAGTAAGGCGTTAATTCATCAATTGATTCTTTAAGCAGGTAATCAATTTGGCTCATTTGCATGAGTTCTTTAACTGAACTTAACTTGGCAGGAGAGGCAAACAAGCTTGTGGTAATACAGCTTAGACAAAGGCTGATTGAGAGATTTTTAAGAATAGGGCGAATAGTCATGAAATGACCTATATTCAATATTTGACGAGAGGGTGCTTTCATTAATAGCACAGATTGACGAAGTAATTGTTACAATTCTTTTCAGATTTTAAAATAAAAAAAGAATGCATAAAAAAAGCACCGAATTCGGTGCTTTTCTTGATTAGCCAGCTGCTGCATCGACTACTGGAATTTTTCCAATTTTCGCTTGCCAGATTTTTGGAGCTACTGCGTGAATTGAAGTACCGTTTACATCAACTGCAACAGAAACTGGCATATCTTCAACTACGAATTTGTAGATTGCTTCCATACCTAAGTCTGCAAACGCAACAACTTCAGCTTCACGAACAGCTTTAGATACGAGGTAAGCCGCACCACCAACTGCCATTAAGTAAGTTGCTTTGTTGTCTTTGATTGCTTCAATTGCTGTAGGACCACGGTCAGCTTTACCGATCATACCGAATAGGCCAGTATGCTCTAATACTTTACGTGTGAATTTATCCATACGTGTTGCAGTTGTAGGGCCAGCAGGACCAACGACTTCATCACCCACTGGATCAACAGGGCCAACGTAGTAAATAAACTTACCTTTAAGATCAACTGGTAATTCTTCACCATTGTCGATCATTTCAACCATACGCTTGTGAGCAGCATCACGACCTGTGTACATTGTTCCGCTAAGAAGTAAGGTATCACCTGGTTTCCAAGAGTCCATTTCTTCTTGAGTAATGGTATCAAGGTTTACACGTTTAGACTGTGAAGAGTCCCAAGTTACAGATGGGTAGTCTTCAAGTTTTGGTGCTTGGATATGAGCTACACCTGTACCATCAAGCTGGAAGTGAGCATGACGAGTAGCAGCACAGTTAGGAATCATACCTACTGGTTTACCAGCAGCATGACATGGGTAATCTTTAATTTTAATATCAAGAACAGTCGTTAAACCACCAAGACCTTGAGCACCAATACCAAGTGCGTTTACTTTTTCAAAGATTTCGATACGAAGTTCTTCGATTTTGTTTTCTGGTCCACGGCGAAGTAATTCGTCCATGTTGATTTCTTCCATGAGCGCTTCTTTAGCAAGCATCATGGCTTTTTCAGCAGTACCACCAATACCAATACCGAGCATACCTGGAGGACACCAGCCTGCACCCATTGTTGGAACAGTTTTAAGTACCCAGTCAACAATCGAGTCAGATGGGTTAAGCATCGCAAGTTTAGATTTGTTTTCTGAGCCGCCACCTTTAGCAGCAACAGTAATATCTACTTTATTACCTGGAACGAGTTTGTAGTGAATTACAGCAGGGGTATTATCTTTTGTATTTTTACGACCAAATGCAGGGTCAGCAAGTACAGATGCACGAAGAACGTTGCTGTTTTCAAGGTAACCTTGGCGAACACCTTCGTTTACCGCATCGTCTAAGCTCATTGTTAAGTCAAATTTAACATCTAAGCCCACTTCAAGGAAAACGTTAACAATACCAGTATCTTGGCAAATTGGACGATGACCTTCCGCACACATGCGAGAGTTAATTAGAATCTGTGCAATTGCATCCTTTGCGGCTTTGTTTTCTTCGCGATCATAAGCACGGCTCATCGCTTGGATAAAGTCTTGCGGGTGATAGTACGAAATAAACTGTAGGGCGTCCTTGATCGATGTAATCAAGTCATCTTGTTTGATAATCGTTGTCATACCAGAAAATCTCTTGAGCGGGCTGTTAGCTAGCGGGCTAAATTATATGACAAAAAGACAGGGTTGTGGGAGATTGGTTGATCTTTTGACCGAAAGTCGCATAAGAACATATTGATGTGATTTAAAAGAGACAGATCGGAGAATTATTTATTTTTGAATGACTAAAATAAAAAAAGCCATTTGAGCGGATATCAAATGGCGAGAGGTAGTAAAGGTGAATTTATTAATTATTTGGCAGTGGCTTGCTGTTCTGCCTGAATTGCCGTTAATGCAATGGTAAAGACGATGTCATCTACCAATGCTCCACGAGACAAATCGTTGACTGGTTTGTTGAGGCCTTGCAGCATTGGGCCTACACTTACAACATTTGCAGCACGTTGTACTGCTTTATAAGTTGTGTTGCCCGTATTTAAGTCTGGGAAAATAAATACATTGGCGCGGCCAGCAACGCGTGAGTCAGGTGCCTTTTGACGCCCCACACTTTCAACTGAAGCTGCGTCGTATTGAAGTGGACCATCAATCAGTAAGTCAGGACGACGTTGTTGAGCAATTTGAGTTGCTTGCTGTACTTTTTCAACATCAGCACCTGTTCCGGAAGTACCAGTTGAGTAGCTGATCATGGCAATACGTGGGTCAATTCCAAATGCTTTCGCTGAGTCAGCCGACTGAATTGCAATTTCAGCAAGTTGTTCTGCTGTTGGGTCTGGGTTAATCGCACAGTCGCCATATACATAAACTTCATCTGGCAAAAGCATAAAGAATATAGATGAAACTAGTGAATAATCAGGTGCTGTCTTGATGAGTTGGAATGCTGGGCGGACCGTATTTGCTGTGGTGTGTACCGCACCTGAAACTAAACCGTCGACTTGATCTAAGGCTAACATCATGGTGCCAAGCACTACGGTATCTTGAAGCTGTTCTTTCGCTTGCAGCTCGTTGAGTTTACCTTTACGTAGCTCAACCATTGGTACAACGTATTGATCACGAATACTATCAGGGTCGACAATTGCCAATTCGGCCGGTAATTCAATACCACGTGCTTTTGCAACATCGTGCACAGCATCTGGTTTAGCTAACAAAATACAGTCAGCAATACCACGTGCCTGACAAATTGCCGCAGCTTGAATGGTGCGCGGTTCATCACCTTCAGGTAGCACAATCCGCTTTTTCGCTGCAATCGATTTTTGCACCAGTTCATGCCGGAAAGCCGATGGCGACAGGCGAGGGGTAGCGGCATTGTTGCTGTGCTGTTTAAGCCATTCAACATCAATATGACTTGAAACAAATCGAGTCACTTGCTCAGCACGTTCAGTATCGTCAGTTGGAATCTCATTGCCAAAATTAGATAAACGCTGAGCAGTTTCAAGTGTATTTAAACGGGTATGTAAAATTGGCAAACCTTGTTTAATTGCACTTTGGCAAAACTCTAAAAGCTCTGGTGCTGGTGCTTCTCTTTCGGTAAGTACCAAACCTGCAAGAGGAATACCATTGCTGGTTGCCAAACTACTTGCAAGTAAAACGTCGGTACGTTCAGATGCGCTAATAATTAACTCTCCTGCAATAAACTTATTCAGTTCATATTCAATGCTTGAAGCAATTAAACTCGAATGCAAAATTCGACGTGTTTTAGCTTCACCTTGATGTACCCATTGCCCATCAATGACATTTGCAATATCAAGTGTTCTAGGTACGCTTAGCGTGTTACTAAATGGAACCAGCCCAATAATCGGTAAATCACTAGAACCAAAATAACGATTATATTTTTGCAGTTCAGTCGTAAATTTTGCGATTTCTTCAGTCGGTCGTAACGATGGATCAAACGCAACAGGAATTTGTGCTGTTTCTTCAGTTAATCCACGGGTACGCATGAAAAGCACGCCAGCAGTACGATTTGATGTTGCTCCACCAAACTGACGTAAATGAGCATCTACTTTTTCTGCGGCTTTTTTCGGGTTTTGAATATCTGCTGTACTAACTAATACAACTTCTGCATCAAGCGCTTGTGCAAGACTTGCGTTGAGCTCACTGGCGAAGTGGTCTTGTCCGTTTGGTAATAAACCTTCCACAATAATGACATCATGGTCTGCTGCAACACTACGATGAAGGCTAACCGCTTCTTCAAGTAATTCATCTACTTCCCCAGCGGCAATAAGCTGAGTTAATTTTTCATGCGAAATAGATTGAACGGTTTTACTTTGAAATAAATGACCGAATAATGAAGTGGTTCGGTCAAGATGCTCTTGGTCTTCTTGAGAAAATGGTTTTAAAAAGCCTGCTTTAATGCCGTTGCAATCAAGAGCGTAAATCATACCTAAGCAGGCAGAGGTTAAGCCAACCCCTTCACCTGTAGGAATCAATAAAATTGTATTCATATAAACCTATAAATAAACGAATATCGAGTTTTCGCTAAGCTCTAATTAAGCAAGGCTTGCTACAGATGCTGTATTTTCTGCTGCTTCAACAACTTGACGAGTTTCTTTGGCAATACGGCCTTCTTCATCTGTAGGAATGACCCAAATTTGAGGTCCTGTTCCGTTGTCGATTCGGCCTTCAGTGCCACGTTTTAGGTTGTTGTTTTGATCTTTATCAAGCTGCAAACCAAAATGAGGTAAATACGCTAAGGTTTTTTCACGAATATAAGCTGAGTTCTCGCCAATACCTCCCGTGAAGATTAAGCCGTCTAAAGTTGGCAAACCACAGCTTAATGCAGCAAGTGATTTTGCTAGGCGATAGCTAAACACTTCAATTGCAAGACTAGCATCTTCGTTGCCATTTTCAGCAGCTTCAATGACTGTACGCATGTCGTTAGACAGTTGTGATAAGCCTAGTAAGCCACTTTCGTTATTTAAAACTTTATCAATTTTAGCCAAGTCCCAACCGAGATTTTTCGCAAGGAAGCTATGTAAGCTTGGATCAACGTCACCACTACGCGTTCCCATCACTACACCTTCAAGTGGAGTAAGACCCATAGAGGTATCAACACTTTGTCCATTCCACACTGCGCAAGTTGAACTGCCGTTTCCTAGATGCGCTGTTAACCATCCACCTTTTTTAAGGTTACCTGCTAGCTCACTCGCTTTGTCAGACACATAAGCATGGCTTGTACCATGGAAGCCATAACGACGAACGTTGTGATCAGTATATAAAAACTTAGGAATTGCATAACGGTATGCATGCGGTGGCATGGTTTGATGGAATGCAGTGTCGAATACGGCAACTTGAGGTAATTCAGGAAATAGACGTACGGTTGCGTCAATACCAATTAAATGTGCTGGGTTATGAAGTGGGGCTAAAGGTGTCGCAGCACGAATACGTTCAATAATTTCAGGAGTGAGTAATTCTGCTTTGGTTAAACTACCACCGTGTACAACACGATGTCCGATTGCTTGCGGTTTGTAGTTGGCAAGACGTGCAAGTAAAGTTTCTAAAGCTTTGGCATGGTCAGCATAAGGGATTGAAAGTTCAAGTGGTTCACCACCTACTGTAATTCCCTTAATACGAGCATCAGCTGCCCCCAAGTTTTCTGCTAAACCGTAAATACGCTCTTCACGACGCTCTGAAACCAGTGCGTATTTAATAGATGAAGAGCCGCAATTGATAACTAATACTGATGTAGCCACGTTGAAATACCCAAGTCCTGATTTAAAATAGTTTTCCTAACTTCCTGTTCAAGATGTATTATTTTTTGATACAGATTGAACGGGTTGTCATGTTTTAGCATGTGTTGTTTTTCTGTCCAAGATAGACTTTAGCCCATTAGACTTAAGAACTATCGACCATCAAATTATTTGCAACTAATATCTGTCCAGTATAAAGCTTAACCACTGTATTCCTTGTTTTTTTGTAGAAGAATTAAACAGTTTTTTGTATATATTTATGAAAGGTAAATTTTGAATTAATGTAATTTTCAAATATTCGATATAAATTTTTAAAAGAAAAAGAAGTGCTGTTATTTTAATCAAACCCGATGGATATATTACAAATAATATACGTAACTGGAATTAAGTTTTAATCGCTTATATATAAGTTAAAAAGAATAAATCATAAACATTTTTAATATAAAACTCAGTATAAAAAGTCGGTATCTGTACATTTATAAAGATATTTCATTGCATTGATATTATGAGAATTTTCTCATAGTTTTTAGAGTGTAATATACCTGTAAATATAGTCCAAAATAAAACCCTTCACTTGTTTATAACTTAAACATTATTTGTCTTTAATACTCATGCTTGGGTATTCCCGTAAAGTTGACTAGGGCTTGCATGTCGCTTTTTGCCTTAATAATATTGTTCCTCCCCCTTACCAAATGATTATGAAATATATCATTTGGTCTATTTTTTATGTTCCGGCTTATCCGGTTGTACAGGAGCGTCCAGCATGGACTTGCCGAATCCAATATTGGCAAAAGTGACCGAGCGTGTAATCGCACGTAGTCAAAAAACTCGTTCTGCATATTTACAACGTATTGAACATGCACAAGGCAAATTTCCTGCCCGTGGAGCACTTTCATGTGCCAATCTGGCTCATGGTTTTGCCAGTATGGAAGATAATGAAAAATTAATTATTAAAGTAGGCCGTGAACCAAATATTGGCATCGTATCTTCGTATAACGAAATGCTGTCGGCGCACGCACCTTATAAAACATTTCCAGATTTAATTAAAAGTGCCGCTCGCGAAAATGGTGGCGTAGCACAATTTGCAGGTGGCGTTCCTGCGATGTGTGACGGTATTACCCAAGGTAATGCTGGCATGGAACTATCATTGTTTTCTCGCGAAACCATTGCGATGAGCACAGCGATTGCATTGTCTCATAACATGTTTGACGCAGCTTTATGTCTGGGCGTTTGCGATAAAATTGTGCCGGGCTTGCTCATTGGTGCTCTGCAGTTTGGCTATTTACCTACTATTTTTGTGCCAGCTGGCCCAATGACCAGTGGTCTATCTAACGATGAGAAAGCCAAAATTCGTCAGCAATTTGCAACGGGTCAGGTTGGACGAGATGCTTTATTAGAAGCTGAGTCAGCTGCTTATCATGGACAAGGGACTTGTACTTTTTATGGTACAGCCAACAGTAATCAGATGTTGATGGAAGTCATGGGTTTGCATTTGCCAAGTGCTGCATTTGTTCATCCTCATACACCATTACGTGATGCACTCACCGCAGAAGCTGCGATTCGTGTACTTGATTTAACAGTTGAGCGTGGAAACTACACGCCGATTGGTCATGTTGTCGATGAAAAAGCAATTATAAACGGTATTGTGGCTTTACTCGCTACAGGTGGTTCAACCAACCATACTTTGCATTTGATTGCGATTGCTCGTGCCGCTGGCATCTTGATTGATTGGGATGACTTTGATGAGTTATCGGCTGTTGTTCCATTACTCGCAAAAATCTATCCAAATGGTAAGGCGGATGTAAACCATTTCCAAGCTGCGGGTGGAGTAGCTTTCCTCATTCGTAATCTACTTGAAGCTGGCTTATTACATAACGATGTAACGACTGTAGCTGGTAAAGGTTTGCAGCATTACACCAAAGAACCAAAACTGATTGATGGTAAGCTCACTTGGGTTGACGGTGTGGTTCAAAGCCTTGATGATAAAGTTTTGCGTAGTATTGATGCGCCGTTTCAACCAGATGGTGGTTTACGTTTAATGCAAGGCCGCCTTGGCCGTGGCGTAATCAAGATTTCTGCTGTTGCGCCAGAACATCGTAAAGTTAAAGCTCCAGCAATTGTGTTTGATTCGCAAGAAGCAGTGCAAGCTGCATTTGATCGTGGTGAATTACACAGAGACTTTATTGCGGTTGTGCGTTTCCAAGGTGCACGTGCGAATGGTATGCCTGAATTGCATCGTTTAACGCCTGTGTTGGGTGTTTTACAAGATCAAGGTTTCCACGTTGCTTTAGTCACTGATGGGCGTATGTCTGGTGCTTCAGGCAAAGTTCCTGCGGTCATTCATTTATCTCCAGAAGCCTTATTAAATGGGCCGATTGCTAAAGTTCAAACAGGCGATATGTTAATCATTGATGCTGAGGCTGGCGTACTTGATGTCGAAATAGATGACGATTTATGGCAGTCACGCCCTGTTGCACAGCCAGAACATCAGGCAGAAAACGAAGTTGGCTTTGGCCGTGAATTATTTGGTGTTTTCCGTGCTGCTGCTGCGCCAGCTGAACATGGAGCATCTGTGTTTGGTGCATTGGTTGGTGAAAATTCACCAGAGCAGATTTGAATCAAAGGAACTGAAAAATAATGATTAAAATTGAAGATATCGTTAAATTAGGCCCGGTCATTCCTGTATTGGCATTTGATTCTGCCGAGCAAGGTGAAGATGTATCACGTGCTTTACATGCAGGTGGCGTAAAAGTCCTTGAAATTACCTTACGTACCGCTGCTGGTCTTGCTGCTATCGAGCGTGCTAGCCAATTGGCTGATGACATTGTGGTGGGTGTAGGAACAATTACCAAACCAGAACACTGTGCTCAAGCCAAAAAAGCAGGCGCTCAATTTGGGGTATCTCCTGGTTTGACTAAAGATCTGCATTTGGCTGCGCAAGATGCTGGTTTACCTCTATTGCCTGGTGTGATGACACCAAGTGACCTGATTCAAGCGATTGAATTGGGTTATGACATTGTGAAGTTCTTCCCAGCTCAACAAGCAGGTGGCGTTGAGATGCTAAAAGCATTTTATGGTCCATTTTCAAACTTGCGCTTTTGTCCGACTGGTGGAATTACGGCAGAGTCAGCGCCAGATTTCTTAAAACAACCTAACGTGGTTTGTGTAGGTGGTTCATGGTTAACACCTAAAGCTACTGTAGCTGCCCAAGACTGGGCTGAAATTACTCGCTTGGCACAAATTGCGAGTCAGTTGAGAGCTTTGTAAATGTAGACAATATTTATAAAAAATGAAGTGCATTCTATGTGCTTTAAAGGCTGTATTGATGTGACCAGTTTGTGCTGGTCACACCTAAATATAAAAATTTAATGTCTTAACAGTAGGAATTACTGTGGTTGAAGACCCTTGTTTAGGCAGTGTGCCTAAATAATTATTCCAAGGAGAAGTGTCCCATGGAGACGGTTCAGGGTGGCATGTTACTGATCTACACTGTAATCGCGATTATTGCTTTAGTGGTCATGATCGCGAAGTTTAGAATTTATCCATTTTTAGTTCTTATTATTGTTTCACTCGGTTTAGCCTTGGCTGTTGGCATGCCAATGGGTGATATTGTTAAGTCTTATGAAGCCGGTACAGGTAAAACCTTAGGTCACCTTGCGATTGTAATCGCACTGGGAACGATGCTCGGTAAAATGATGGCCGAGTCTGGTGGTGCAGAGCGAATAGCAATTACTTTAATTAAGTGGTTTGGTGAGAAAAATATTCACTGGGCCATGATGTTTATTGCCCTTATTGTTGGCCTTCCCGTATTTTTCGAAGTAGGTTTCGTTCTACTCATTCCAATTGCATTCAACATTGCTAAACGGACAGGCAAATCTTTATTAGTTGTTGGCCTGCCAATGGTTGCAGGTTTATCGGTTGTGCATGGCTTAATTCCACCACATCCAGCAGCATTGTTGGCAGTACAGGCTTATCATGCTGATATTGGTAAAACAATTGCTTATAGTCTGATCGTTGGTGTGCCAACAGCTATTGTTGCTGGACCATTGTATGCACTTTGGATTAATAAATACGTTAAATTGCCCGAAAATAATCCGTTAGCGAAGCAGTTTATTGAAGCAGATACGAATAGAACTCGTGAGCTACCAAGCTTTGGGATTACCTTATTCACAATTATGCTGCCTGTAGTATTAATGTTGGTTGGTAGCTGGGCTGATCTATTCTTTGCACCACAGACTTTCGCAAATGATTTGCTACGTTTTATTGGTACTTCTGATATCGCATTACTCATTGCCGTACTGGTCAGCTTTATTACCTTTGGTACGATGCAGGGCTTTAACCGTGAACAAATTGAAAAATTCTGTGGTGGATGTTTAGCTTCTATTGCTGGGATTATGTTGATTGTAGGTGCTGGTGGTGGTTTTGGCGGCATTTTGCGTGACACCGGTATTTCTAATGAGATTGTTTCTACAGCGTTGAAGGCAAATTTATCGCCGTTATTGTTGGGCTGGTTTGTTGCAGCATTAATTCGTTTGGCAACAGGATCCGCAACGGTGGCTATGGCTACAGCGTGTAGTATTGTCGCTCCAATTGCAGCTACGGCGGGTGTCGCAGTTAGGCCAGAACTTTTAGTACTTGCCACAGGTTCAGGTTCATTAGTTTTCTCACATGTAAATGACGCAGGATTCTGGTTAATCAAAGAATATTTTGGTATGACAGTAGGACAGACACTCAAGACTTGGTCAGTATTGGAAACAATCATTTCGGTGTTGGGTTTATCTTTCACGCTACTGCTTAGCACTATTTTATAATTAAAGGTGAGTAATCCATGATTGTGATTGCAATGGGTGTCTGTGGAACAGGTAAAACCCTAATTGGTGAATTGTTATCAGAGCGTTTGGCTTGTGAGTTCCTTGATGGCGATACGCTTCATTCAGCTGCAAATAAAAGTAAGATGAGTCAAGGCATTCCCTTAACTGATGAAGACCGCTTGCCATGGTTACAAGCAATTCGTCAGGTCATTGAAACCAAACAAAGAGACGGTGAAACGGCTGTCTTTACATGCTCATCTTTAAAACGCATGTATCGCGATATTTTAAGAGGGCAGGACCAGAATATTAAGTTTGTCTACTTAAAAGGTTCTTATGAGTTATTACAGCAACGACTTGCAGAAAGATCAGGTCATTTTTTTGACCCAGCGTTGCTACAAACACAGCTAGACACATTAGAGGAACCTGATGTGAATGAAGCAATTGCTATTGATATTGCTCTTACACCAGAACAGATCATTGAACAAGTCATCCAGAAGCTAGGAGTGACTGATAGTGTGTGTCGGGGGTAAATTCATCTAGAAAGATTATCAACGCTTTAAGATATTCACCTTGTGGTTTACGGTTCAAGCAAGGTGAGTACGGATAATAATAGTGATATTGACCCGAATAAAACCTGATTACAGTGGCGAGTTCGGGAATATATAAAAGACATACGAATAATAAGGTATTAAGAAGAATGAATCAGTTAAATAATTTACAGCATAAATTCCCA
The DNA here is from genome assembly GCF_059579785.1 of Acinetobacter sp. S-1. Taxonomy (NCBI): domain Bacteria; kingdom Pseudomonadati; phylum Pseudomonadota; class Gammaproteobacteria; order Moraxellales; family Moraxellaceae; genus Acinetobacter; species Acinetobacter sp. S-1. The sequence goes on along the minus strand of NZ_CM184207.1, from coordinate 3,278,289 downwards.
GTAGTGGGCGGTATTCCTGAAAGTGTGCGTCTGCCATCTCAAATTCATCAGCGTGTTTCACTCGTGGATGGTGAGTTGAAGTTATGGGCTGGTGCAACCAAGAAAACATTATCTCCAATCTGGATTCAGCAGCCTGACGGTAGCCTAGAGCAAGTTGAACTTGGTAGTTATCCGGTCATGGGTGAAAAAGAAAGCGATGAAGCACTAGAAGCAGCGGTACGGGCTTACAATAATGGTCGTGGCGAATGGCCAATGATGAAGGTTGGTGAGCGCATTGCCTGTATGCAAAATTTTATTCAGCGTATGGTGGAGCAGCGAGATCTGATTATTAAGCTGATCATGTGGGAAATTGGCAAAAGCTTGGCGGATTCAGAGAAAGAATTTGACCGTACAATTACCTACATGCGTCAAACGATTGATGCCCTAAAAGATTTGGATAATGCTAACTCTCGCTTTGTAATTGCCGAAGGTACGATTGGTCAAATCCGTCGAACTCCACTAGGTGTCGTGTTGTGTATGGGGCCATACAATTACCCACTGAACGAAACCTTTGCGACTCTGATCCCAGCCATGCTGATGGGTAATACCATTATTTTTAAACCACCTCAATTTGGGACTTTGTTGTTTGAACCGTTACTAGAAGCGTTCCGTTATTCATTTCCAAAAGGCGTGATCAATACTATTTATGCACCAGGTTCTCTAGTGGTACCCCATCTACTGGCATCTGGGAAAATTAACGTACTGGCACTGATTGGTTCTAGTAAAGTGGCTGATCACTTGAAGAAGCAACATCCTAAATCTCACCGTCTGCGTGCGATTTTGGGATTGGATGCGAAGAATGCAGCCATTATTCTGCCAGATGCTGATTTGGATCTGACAGTGAAAGAGTGTCTGCTGGGTGCATTGTCGTTTAATGGTCAGCGTTGTACCGCGCTCAAAATGCTGATGGTACATCGCTCGATAGCCGATGAATTTGTTAACCGCCTAACGGCTGAACTGGCCAAACTTAAAGTGGGTATGCCGTGGGAAAAAGGTGTATTTATTACGCCGCTACCAGGTATGCATCGTACGACCTACATGACTGAAGTCATTGAAGATGCTGTAGCTAAAGGGGCAAAAGTAGTTAATCCGGAAGGTGGTGAATTCTGCAAAACGATGTTCTATCCAGCTGTAGTTTATCCAGTGACTGAGGGAATGAGGCTGTATCGCGAAGAACAGTTCGGTCCAGTGATACCAGTCTCTGTTTATGATGACATTGAAACTGTACTGGAATATGTCACTACTTCTGATCATGGGCAGCAGGTGAGTATTTTTGGTAGTGACCCTGAGCAAATTGGTCATTTAGTTGATCCGTTGGTCCATCAGGTCTGTCGTGTAAACATCAATTGTCAATGTCAGCGTGGCCCTGATGTATTCCCGTTCGGTGGTCGTAAAGATTCTGCGGAAGGTACATTGTCTGTGCATGATGCTCTGCGAGCGTTCTCTATCCGTTCTATGATTGCTGCTAAGCAGACAGATGATAGCAAAGGCATGTTGGCCTCTATGGTGTCTGAGCACTATTCTAAATTCGTGAATACCGACTTTATTTTCTAATTAATAACTTGAATAATAAAAAACGCCTGAAATTGATCAGGCGTTTTTGTTTGAACTCATAGATTAATTATTGGCGAATTTGACCATCACCTAACACAATCCATTTTTGAGAAGTTAAGCCTTCTAAGCCAACAGGACCGCGGGCATGGATTTTATCTGTAGAGATACCAATTTCTGCACCTAAGCCATATTCAAAACCATCAGCAAAACGAGTTGATGCATTAATCACGACTGAGCTTGAATCTACACGAGCCAAGAACTGACGAGCCAAAGTATAGTTTTCAGTCACAATGGCATCAGTGTGATGTGAACCATATTTGTTAATATGGTCAATTGCTTCATCAATACCGCTAACCACTTTAACAGCAAGAATTGGCCCTAAATATTCGGTATACCAATCTTCTTCTGTTGCAGGTTTTACAGAGGCGCCCAAAATACGGCGTGTTTCTGGGCAGCCACGTAATTCAACTTGTTTTTCAGAATACAGTTCGGCAATGCGTGGTAAGAAAACGTCTGCAATTTTTTCATCAACAAGCAGTGTTTCCATCGCATTACAAACACCGTAACGATGTGTTTTTGCATTTAATGTAATTGGTAAAGCTTTTTGCAAGTCGGCCTGTGCTTCAACAAATACATGGCAGTTACCATCAAGATGTTTAATGACAGGAATACGCGCTTCGTTGGTTACGCGCTCAATTAAGCTTTTACCGCCACGTGGAACGATTACATCTACATATTCAGCCATGGTGATGAGATGACCAACAGCTGCACGGTCAGAAGTTTCAATGACTTGTACCGAATGCTCAGGTAAACCAGCAACTTTTAAACCATGTTTAATCGCTTCTGCGATTGCTTTATTTGACTCAAGTGCTTCTGAACCACCACGTAAAATAATGGCATTGCCTGATTTAATCGCTAAAGATGCAGCTTCAAGTGTTACGTTTGGACGTGATTCATAAATCATACCAACAACACCTAAAGGTACACGCATTTTTCCAATTTGAATGCCTGTGGGGCGATATGCAAGATCAGTAATTTCCCCAATTGGATCGACAAGCGCGATCACATCTTTTAAACCTTGCAACATCCCTTTAAAGCGTGCGGGCGTAAGCTCAAGGCGATCAAGTAAGGCACTGTCGAGCTGATTGCTACGACCTTTATCCATGTCGATTTGATTCGCTGCCAAAATAGCTGCCTGATTATTTTCTAAAGCAGTATAAATAGCAGAGAGCGCATGATTTTTTAGTGAGGTAGAAGCACTTGTGAGGACACGAGAAGCCTCGCGTGCTTGTTGCCCAACTTTTTGCATATATTGTTCAATTGAATCTTGCATAGCATTTTTTAATCATTTACCAATGACTACGATAGTAGCAGTCAAATGCGGAACAATGAATGGCTTTTTTTCAAAAATGTGACCGCCATAAAAAAACATTTAAATATTTTGCAAACTATTAGCGGCTTAAACAAGATGAGCGGTCATTTCAGCGATTGCGTATATTTCAGACAATTGTTTAGAATGTTATTGTGCAATACAAACTAATACAAATTTTAAAGATTTGTGCATAAAAGATTACGTGTTCAAGAAGGAACTCTTGCAGCATAAAAAAATTACAGCAAGGAGGAAGCAAGGATATGAATTCCATTATTCAAATGGATTCGGAGATCAACCAAGCTTATGCCGGTTTTGGCTTTTTCGATATCTACCATAGAGATAGTTTTAAACAACCTGCTCGTACAACATGGATTGACGGTTGGAAAATTGAATATATGGCAATTGCCGATCCTAAAACGATCCACAAAACGCCGATTGTGATTGTTGGTGGTGCTTTCCAGAATTTTAATTCTTATAAATATTGTGTTGAACAATTGTTTGAAAGTGGTCCGGTTATTTTAATTGACTTACCTTCAATGGGTGCAAATCAGCAAATTACCAATCGCGACACAGGAGTGTCTGCTGGTACTTTAGAACTTCCTGATTTATCTGAAATGTTAGGACGTTGGTTAGATATCGTTGGAATACAAAAAGTTTCTGTAATGGGAATGTCTTTAGGGTCCGTGATTGCCTCTTGTTTTGCTCATCAGCGCCCAGATTTGATGGATCGTATGATCTTGATGGGAGTTATGCAAAAGACTCGTAAAAGTTGGCGAATGATTTTGGAAGAATCCCTCAAACTCATGCAAGAAAACCGTATGGAAGAGTTTGGGCAAGCTGTAATTTTGTATTTAGTTAATCATGCAAAATTAGATAAAACTCGTATGTCGCCAACCGCTAAAAAGTTATTTTTTAGACAAATGGCCGAGTTTACGGGGACTGAGCGAGAACGTTATGAAATTAACTGTAACCGCCTTTTGCGATTAACAGATGTACCTATTCCAGAGTGCAAAACGCTGGTAGCAGCAGGGCAGTACGATAGTTTTACTTTGCCTCATGAAAATGCGAACTTTGCGTTGCAATGTCCAGATATGGAATTTGCACTTATTGCAAACGCTGATCATGTACCGCAACTCCAACGTCGTAAAGAAACCATGAGTTTGTTCACTTCATTTTTGAAGGGTGAATCTATCCAAAATCTGGATGGCATTATTCCTATGACACGTGAACAAATGCAAAACATGGAACGCCGTGGTGAAGAGCGAGTTCGGGTCTTGCAACCGAATACTCAACTGAGCCACCGTGAATGTAAAACAGAAGTGCCAGTGACGATTGTTGACGTGACTTTCTTTGGGATGTATTTAAAAATGGATGATGTTTCGCAACTTGATTTTGTGAATGACCATCCACGCGATTTGGCACTTCATTTAGAAGATGAAGAAGGTAGTTTTGCGATTGAGTGCTTAATTTTTGAAAGTACAGCGCAGGGTATTCGAGCTTTATTTAAACATGGTAGTTTTGAGCTTGCTGATCGGTTAAGCCGTTTTATTGCGCGTCAAAAACAAGCAGCTTAATAATATATTTATAGATGGGAGCTCGTTTATTTCGAGCTTCCATTTTTTATATTTATTATTTTATTTGCGCGTGAATAATCCAGACTAAATCGCCTAAATGCTCTTCATGGTTATCTTGAGAAACTTGCCCAAAGAATATTTGTGGCTGTTCAATAGTAACTTGCCCAAACTCTGTATCTTTAAAAAAGTCTTTAACCTCTTGTGGACTTTTGAAATGAAAACTAAATGAACTGCGAGACATGAGTTTAAGTAACTTACTACTATTCCAGATAATACTAGCAAGTTTGTTTTTAACTGGTTCAGGGTAGAGGTCTGTTAAATAGTGAAACTTTTTAAAAGTAACACCATAGTGGCCAATCGATTGGATCAATTGTTTTAATAAATTTTTATCAAAATAATTAATTAAACCTTCACTAATCACAACCAGTGGGCGGTTCGGGTCAAATACTTCAAATGCTTGTGCAAAAGCTTCTGTAAATAAATCAACTGATAAGATTTCAGGTGCATTTTTTTCAATTTGCTGTAACGCATTTTGTTTGGTTTGTGCCATATCGGGCAAATCAAGCTCCCGATAGGTAATAGAAGGGTAATGTTGTCTAAACCACCAGCCACGTGGCGACAAGCCACATGCTATTTCAAGCACCTGTAAATCAGGATTTTCTTGAATGAGGTGTTCTAAATGGTGATCAAGCATGGTGTGGCGTTGTTTGAGCGTCGTACGCATGCTACCGCCCACATATTTCTCTGCCCATGATTCTATCGGGTGAACTAAATATGCCAATGATTTGCCTTTGGTTGTGGCAAGTGCTTCATGAGAGATTCCCATTTGATACCAGATATAACCCGTATAGTGGGCTGTAAAAGAGATATGGCGGTGTTTTGAAAGTTGTTGTGTCATTCGTCCTGAACTCGATTTATTGTTTTTGTGTGATCTTCATTATTTATAAAAATGAAGAATTTTTACTGCATTGATGTTGAATGAACCTGCATGACGGAGTCCTGTGAATTAGGTTAGCATTTTGGGATGAACTTTCAGTTGGAGTTACTTTTCTTTCGGGAAAAGTAACCAAAACCTGAGGTACGAAAAGCAAAGATTGATTATCTTTGCCGTACCGTAAAACGAAAGCTATGCTTGAGTAAAATACTACGCACTTCGTTTGTCTTGCGCAATGCGAAAGCGCTAACGCTTTTGCATTGCTCAGGTTGCGTATGACTTAACCGCGTATCAGATAGTGAATAGGTTTTTGTAGCTAATTAAAATTTTTACTAACTTAAATCGAATTTTTAAACTCTTCAATGGCTGTTTTGACAGCTTGCCACTCGTTTCCAAGCGATAAGGTTTCACCAATTTGAATTTGTGGAATTTGGCCGCGCATGCGTTCTAAACGCTCTTGGTTTGGTAGCTCTAAATCTGTAATACCTTCAAGTGCTGTACAGGCTGCACTTCGGTCATTACATACCAGCCCCATGTCACACCCAGCCGCTAGAGCAGCTTGAATACGAGCATCTGCGCCACCTGCTACACATGCAGCCTGCATGCTTAAGTCATCAGAGAAAAGTACACCAATAAAATTCAAACGCTTGCGTAGAACTTCTTGAATCCAGAAAGGTGAAAAACCTGCCGGATTTGGATCAACTTGATCATAAATCACATGTGCAGGCATGAGTGCATCTAGCTGAGGCATAAGCTTAATGAAGCTTTGCATATCGTGGTTATAAATTTCGTCATAGCTACGGCTGTCGATTGCAGCAGCAACATGAGAGTCGGCTTTCACAGAACCGTGGCCTGGGAAATGTTTGCCCGTATTTGCCATTCCAGCTTTTTTCATGCCTTGCATAAATGCGCCTGCGAGTGGGGCAATATCTTCAATATTTTTAGAGAAGCCACGGTCGCCAATCACGTCACTAATTGCATTAAGATCTAAAACTGGTGCAAAACTAAAATCGATGCCGACTGCAAGCACTTCGGTTGCCATGAGCCAACCGCATTGCTCAGCCAGCTCAAGTGCTTTTTGAGGTTGAGTTAAATATAACTCCCCAAAACGACCCATGGCTGGTAATAATGTAAAACCTGATCTTAGGCGCTGAACTCGGCCACCTTCTTGGTCAACAGCAATCAAAATATCTGGGCGAATTTGACGCATATGGTCGGTTAAAGCACGCACTTGTTGTGGAGATTCAATATTTCGTGCAAATAAAATCATGCCACCGACTTGCGGAGCGCGTAATAGTTCAATATCTTCTTGAGTAAGTTCTGTGCCGGCGATGTCCAGCATCAATGCGCCAATCATATTGGTTCCATTTGAATTTTGATTGAAAAACAATAAGCGAATTTTGCAATGTTTTGCTACATTTTGTCAGTACAGAATATGATAAAACTACACGGTATAAACAATTTAGTTGGTTAAGATTTTGAATCTGCTTAGTTCATATCGAAAACAGAGCGTGTAAGATAGGAACACCCAAGGAAGTATTAAAAATTTATGAAACTTCAAACTATAGCTTGTGCAGTAGCGATCGCGACTGGCGGTTTATTCTTCTCTCATACGATGAATGAAGCGAGAGCGGCAACCAATACTGCTGCGGTTTCTCAATCAATCCAGCCAACGCAAGAACAGGCTTTGGTGGCTCGCCAACTGGCAACTTTAGTTGATCGTCAACATTATTTAAATATGCGTCTGGATGCGACCACATCAAATCGTATTCTGGATATGTATTTAGATAGTCTTGATCCAGATCACTCATTATTTCTAGATTCTGAAGTTCAAAATTATAAAAAACTATATGGTTCAAATTTTGGTGCTTCATTAAAAGCGGGGAATTTAACTGGACCGTTTGCAATTCATCAGCAATATCGTGAACGCTTAAAACAATTTTATGAGTTCATGTTAGCTGAGTTAAAACAACAGCAAAATTTAAAGCAGCCTAATAGTTATATTGAAGTTGATCGTGAAAAAGCACCGTATTTTAAAACGACTGCTGAGCAACAAAATCATTGGCGCAAAATGTTGGTTTCACAGTTAATCAACTTAACCATTAGCCGTGAAGAAGAGCAGGCGAAACAAAAAGCGCTTAAAGAAAATCCTTCACTTGCTGATGGTCAGGACTTAACTGGCCCAGAAGATTTAACGCCAGCTCAAACGTTAACTAAACGTTATACGCGTCAGCTTGAAAGAATTAGTCGTGTAAAAAGCGATGACGTCTTGGACAAAACATTAAATGCAATGTTGGCGACCTATGATCCACATAGTAACTATTACCCGCCAATTGATGCGATCGAACTTAATCGCCAAACTACCTTGCAACTAGAAGGTATTGGGGTGTCGATTCGTCCAGAACGTGGCAACGAAGATTACACCAAGATTGAAACCATTGTAGAAGGTGGTCCTGCAAGTAAGTCTGGTCAAGTGAAATCAGGAGATCGAATCATTGGTGTCGCCCAAGAAGGCGAGAAAATGATTGATGTGATTGGTTGGACAAGTTCTGAAATTGTTGGGCTTATTCGTGGTAAACGTGGAACGAAAGTCACATTAAAACTTCTTGGTGCTGGCGCATCAATGAGTCAGGCACGTAATGTGACCCTAGTACGTGATGTGATTCAAGAAGAAGATGCTGGTGTTCGTTCACGCACAGTTGAAGTGACACGTGATGGTAAAAAGCATGTGTTGGGCGTAATTGAAATTCCATCATTCTATTTTGACTATCGTTCACGTCGTGCGGGTAAACAATATCGTTCGGTTTCTGAAGATACTGCAAATGCTTTCGAAGCGCTAAAAGCGAAGAAAGTAGAAGGTATTATTATTGACTTACGTAATGACCCAGGTGGCTCATTAGAAGAAGTTGCACGTATGTTGGGACAGGTGATTAAGTCTGGTCCGGTTGTACAAATTCGTGATGGCAATGGCAACGTAAGCGTGTTTGAAGATAACGATGGTGGTCAGCAAATTTATACAGGTCCACTCGCTGTATTGGTGAACTTGGCATCGGCATCAGCAAGTGAGATTTACTCTGCTGCAATTCAAGATTATGAGCGCGGTATTATTATTGGTAGTACAACCACTGGTAAGGGTACAGCTCAGGTACAACTTGATACTCTGGCATATGGTCAAGCAACTTTAACTCAGCGTAAGTTCTATCGCATTACTGGCGGTAGTACACAAAATAAAGGTGTAGTGCCAGACATTAAACTCGTCGATATCTATAACGAAGAGTTTGGTGAGCGTAAATCGAAGAATGCATTGAAGTGGGACACAATTCCTACCGCACCATTTAAACGTGAAGGCTCTGTTCAACCTTATGTGACAAAGTTGTCTCAATTCTCTGAACAACGTGTTGCTAATGATGCTCAGTTTAAATATCTAAATAAACGTACTGCGATTGCTAAGATGACGAGTGATCAAAAACAAGTAGTACTTGATATTGATAAGCGCCGTGCTGAATTACTTGGTTTAGAGAAACAAACTTTAGATGCAGAGAATCAACGCCGTGCTGCAACGGGTCAAAAGCCTTTTGCAAACTGGGAAAGCTATCAAGCTTCATTAGATGCTCTAGCTGAATCTCGCGCTAAAATGAAAGCATCCCAACGTCCAGCGTTACCAGAAGAAGAAACTTTTGTGACTGAAGCTGCTAATGTACTCATGGATTATGCAAAATTGCAAAATCGCTAAGAGTTACTAGGCTTTAAGAAAAAAGCATGCTGTCATCAGTGTGCTTTTTTATTTTTCATGTCAGTAAACTGTCACGCATTTATCATCAAAATGTCAAAAAAACTGCTTAATCTTTAAGCATGAAAATAAATACATTGATGGATGGCGCTATGCAAAGTTCATACGCGACAGCACTATTAAAACAACAGCAACTTCCCGAAAGCTTCCAATTCTTTTTTAAACAAAAGCAGCAGCTATCTAATACGCATTCATTGCATGATTTGGTGCGCCCACGTTTAAAAATTGCGATTGTGACGGAAACTTGGCCACCCGAAATTAATGGTGTGGCACTTTCATTATTACAATTATGCCAAGGTTTACAAAAACAGGGGCATAAGATTTTACTGATTCGCCCAGAGCAAAAAGCAAAATGCCATGACTTTACACCAGAGCAAGAATGCTTGGTTATGTCGCAGGCGATTCCCAAGTATCCAACTTTACAATTTGGTTGGCCACAATATTTAAAAGTATCGAAAGCTTTTGAAAAGTTTGTCCCAGATGTCGTGCACATTGTAACTGAAGGGCCATTAGGTTTAACTGCCATGCAAGCTGCTAAGGCAAAAGCTATTCCTGTTTCGAGTGGCTTTCATTCACCATTTCAAGACTTTAGTCGATTCTTCGATTTGGCTTTTTTAGTCAAACCGATTCAAAAATATCTGTGTTGGTTTCACAATAACACTCATGTAACTTGTGTGCCGAGTAAAGATACTCAAGAAGCATTACGCGGTTTTGGTATTACTTGTCCACTGGTTGTCGTTGGGCGTGGCGTAGATACAACCAGATTTTCACCGAAGCATCGCTCTGAAAATTTGCGAAAACAATGGGATGCTGATGAGAATACACGCGTTATGCTTTATGTGGGGCGTTTGTCTCCCGAAAAAGAAGTACAAGTTCTCATTGAAAGTTATGCGAACCTGCAAACTATTCAGCCAAATAAAACTAAATTAGTAATTGTAGGAGATGGCCCAGATTTTGCTCGTTTAAAGTCACTACCTGAAGCGAAGGGTGTTATCTTTACTGGAAGTCTGAGAGGTCAAGATTTGGCGGCTGCCTATGCGAGTGCAGATGTATTCGTATTTGCGAGTCAAGTTGAAACGTTTGGTAACGTAGTTTTAGAGGCAATGGCAAGCGGTTTACCAGTTATAGCGTATGATTATGCATGTGCACATCAATACTTAACACATGGTGTGAATGGCTGGTTAAGCCCACTTGGACAAAAAAACCACTTTATACAACAAATTTATCAGCTTCCTTCAGTACAACAACTTAGAGAAATGGGCGTGCAAGCCTGTCATAAAGTACAGCAAAGCGGTTGGCAACTTCCGGTTCAGCAATTGGAGCAGGCATTTTATCAGGTAGTGAAGGAGCCCTCGTTGGACTTCACCTAAGTATCCTAAGATAGGAGAATGACCATGAAATTTAAGAATGCAAAAATAAAAATACTCGATTTAGATTTGAGAGGCTGTTTATATCTGAACAATTTCTCTCACTCACAGCGTGTTGCCCTTTTTTTCAAAATTATCAGTCGTGTTGGTGATGGTCCATTTTGGTATCTAATGTTGGCAATCGTGTGGGGTATGCAAGGCATTAACTATAGCTTGCAAATCATCTACTTGTTATTAGGTGGTTCTGTTGGCACAGCAATCTATAAATTTTTAAAACACAAAACAACGCGACCACGTCCTTATCAGGTGCATCAGGTGATTGTACTCGGTGAAAGACCACTTGATCACTTTAGTTTTCCATCAGGTCACACGCTTCATGCGGTCATGGTGACAATTGTATTGGGTTACATCCAGCCAGTTTTGCTTGCTGCCATGTTCCCATTTATGGTGCTTGTCGCTTTGTCTCGTATGGTACTGGGTCTTCATTACCCAAGTGATGTGATTGTTGGTGCGCTAATTGGTGCAGCGGTCGCGGCTACGATTATTTTTGTGGCGCCATTATTGAACATCGCTTTATAAGCATCGGTAATTTTTATCAGCTTAAGCTATCGATTAAGTTTGTGGATTTGCTAAAGTACACAGTTCGTGATTTAGCAGATTAAACAGATAGGAGCCGCTATGGGCTTACGTTGGACAGATACGATTGATATTGCCATTGAATTGTCAGAAGCACATCCAGAAGTTGATCCGCAATGGATCCGTTTTACCGATTTACATGCATGGGTGTGCGCATTGCCAGACTTTAGTGATGACCCAAATAAATCGACAGAAGGATTGCTAGAAGGCATTCAGATGGCCTGGATAGACGAAGTTCGCTAAAAACAGTAGAAAAAATCGCAACTTTTACACATTCAAAGCTGATTATTGCCTATGACATCGGTATAATGCGGCAAATTTTTTAAAGTTTAAATCTTAAAATAAAGGAGCCACTCATGGCTATTGAACGTACTTTGTCTATCGTAAAACCTGATGCAGTGTCTAAAAACCACATCGGTGAAATTTTTGCTCGTTTTGAAAAAGCGGGTTTAAAAATTGTTGCGACTAAAATGAAACACCTTTCTCAAGCTGATGCTGAAGGTTTCTATGCTGAGCATAAAGAACGTGGTTTCTTTGGTGACTTAGTTGCATTCATGACTTCTGGTCCAGTTGTAGTATCTGTTCTTGAAGGCGAAAATGCAGTTCTTGCACACCGTGAAATCTTAGGCGCTACAAACCCTAAAGAAGCGGCTCCTGGTACGATTCGTGCTGACTTCGCTGTAAGCATCGACGAAAACGCTGCTCACGGTTCTGACTCAGTTGCTTCTGCAGAGCGTGAAATTGCTTACTTCTTTGCTGACAACGAGATCTGCCCACGCACTCGTTAATCGAAAGCATTCAAACCAGATAAGTGGTATACTACTTATCTGGTTTTTTTATTCTCTTAAGAGAATATTGTTTGATTCTTGAACAACATCTTCAGTTTTTTGACATGGTTTAGGTAAATACACATGAGTTCTGCAGTGGTCGTTTCATCTGAAAATCTTGATGGACAGCAGCAATCTTCGTCCACGCCAGCATCGCCTGCTGCCGAAAAAGTGAATTTACTCGGCATGTCACGTGCTGAATTAGAAAAATTCTTTGAAGATATTGGTGAGAAAAAGTTTCGTGCCGGTCAGGTTATGAAATGGATTCATCAATACTTTGTTACTGATTTTGCTGAAATGACTAATATTTCAGGCAAATTGCGTGCAAAGCTTGAACAAATTTGTGAAATTAAAGCTCCTGAAGTGGTACACCGTCATTATTCAAAAGACGGAACACGTAAATGGGTGTTTCGCGTAGGTGAAGGTTCTGGCTCTTTAGTAGAAACTGTATTAATTCCTGCCGAAGATAAAACAGGTTCACGAAAAACTTTGTGTATTTCTTCACAAGTGGGCTGCGCATTGGACTGCTCATTTTGTTCAACAGGTAAGCAAGGTTTTCAGCGCGATTTAACGCCAGATGAAATTATTGGGCAACTTTGGATGGCAAACTATTCCTATATGGAAGAAGTGCCTGTTGCTGAGCGCGAGCGTTCAGTGACTAATGTCGTGATGATGGGGATGGGTGAGCCATTGCTCAACTACGATGCTGTATTAAGCTCAATGCACATTATGCTCGATGACTTTGCTTATGGTATGTCAAAACGTCGTGTGACTTTGTCAACGTCAGGTGTTGTGCCAAAAATTGACCAACTTGCAAAAGATATTGATGTTGCTTTAGCAATTTCCCTACATGCGCCAAATGATGAATTGCGTAATGAACTTGTGCCTATTAATAAAAAATATCCATTGGCTCAGTTGATTGCGGCATGTCAGCGTTATATTGCAAAAGATGGTAATGAAAGCGCGCGTAAACATGTGACCATTGAATATGTCATGTTAGAAGGTGTGAACGACCAACCTGAACATGCACAGCAGTTGCTTAAATTACTTAAAAACTTACCAAGTAAAATTAACTTGATTCCATTTAATCCGTTCCCTCATGCGCCATATGGACGCTCAAGTCGAAATCGTATCATCTCTTTCCAAAAAACTTTGTCTGATGCAGGATTTGTGTGTACGATTCGTCAAACACGTGGCGATGATATTGATGCCGCATGTGGACAATTGGTCGGCCAAGTTGCTGACCGTACGCGTCGTGCTGAGCAGTGGCAAAAGAAAGTGGCTCAACGACAAGAGATTTTACGTACACAAGGATAATATTGAGGGCAGACTTTGAGTACTCCGAAGTTGAAGATCATGTTATGTATGGGGGTTGCTGTTGCACTTTTGGCAAGTGGTTGCCAGACTTCGCAAACGGTTAAAAAGGACCCGGAAAAAGCAGTAAAAGTGCGTACGCAGCTTGCTGCCGAATACATTCGTTCTGGTGACTTGGACTCAGCAAAGCGAGCTCTTGATCAAGCTTTAAGTGTAGATAGCCGCGATGCTACTGCAAATATGATGATGGGTATTTTGCTACAGCAAGAAGGTAGCAAACCCAATTTAGAAAAAGCAGAACATTATTTCAAACGAGCAATTTCATCTGAACCGGATAATGCTCAAGCACATAATAATTATGGTACTTATTTATATCAAATGGAGCGTTATAATGATGCGGTTGAGCAATTTCGTATTGCTGGCGCAACATTAGGTTATGACCAACGCTATCAGGCATTAGAAAATCTGGGGCGTATTTATTTAAAATTGGGTGATGTTGCGAATGCTGAAAAAACATTCAAACAAGCACTCCTTGCTAACCGCGACTCTTATATTTCAATGTTAGAGTTAGCGGAAATTTTTTATTTGCAGCAGCAGATTCCGGCTGCTACACAAATGTATGAGCAATATGTTCGTACAGTGGGGCAGAAAAATCAGGGTGCAAGAGCACTTTGGATTGGTGTAAGAGTGGCTCGAGCCAATGCGGATAAAATGGGAATGCAAGTGTTAGTAAACCAGTTACGTGCCTTGTTCCCGGAAAGTCCAGAATATCAACGTTATTTGCAATTACAGTATAGTACTGAGGCCGTATGGAAATAAATCCTAATTCACAGCAGCCAACTGGCTCAAGCTTACCGACTTCTGCTTTAGGAAATATTCAACGTCCTGGTGAGTATTTACGTCAAATTCGAGTTGCTCAGAATAAAGAGTTAGGGCAAGTTTCTTCAGATTTAAATATGCCGGTTAAGACCTTGACCGCTTTAGAGCAAGATGACTATAAATCATTGCCGGAAGCGACTTTCATTAAGGGTTATTACCGTTCATATGCAAAATATTTAAATACGGACGCGACGGCAATTATTCAGCGTTTCGATGAAATTTATGCAAATGATACTGGGCTGTTACCAAATCATGCCTTAAATAATTCGCCAATTAAAATCATGGGCAAACTCCCGGGTTCTAATAGTGATCGTAATAAGAAATGGTTAAAGCGCGCACTTCTTGCTGTTGTAATTCTTGCTGTTGTGTCATTGCTTGTTATGGGTGTCCAAAAATGGACTTCAAAGAAAGAAGATGCTGATTTACCTAAAGTAAATCAATCGAATGTTGAAGTTTTACCTATGCAAGGAGCTACCACCTCAACAGTGGGTGACCAATTGGTGTTAAACTTCAACCGACCAACTTCTGTTCATATTGTTGATGCAACGGGTAAAGTTTTGGCGACAGGTCGTCAGTCATCAACTTTAAGTTTAAATGGTGAGTCTCCATTTCAGATTCGTCTTGATGATGCAACGGCTGTGTCATTAAGTCTAAACCAAGAACAGATTTCATTGTCTCCATATACGGTAAACGGTAAAGCAGAATTCCGTTTATCCCGCTAATACCATGAGTTGAGCGATACAATGATAGAGAACCCAATTAAACGTCGACCAACACGTAAAATCCGTGTTGGTTCGGTGTATGTCGGTGGCGATGCACCTATTAGTGTGCAAAGTATGACAAATACCGAAACTTGCGATGTCGATGCAACCGTTGCTCAAATTGAGCGTTGCGTTGATGCAGGTGCTGATATTATGCGTGTTTCGGTCCCATCTATGGAGGCTGCTGAAGCATTTGGCGCGATTCGTAAACGTGTTTCAGTTCCATTAGTGGCTGATATTCACTTTGACCATAGAATTGCTCTAGCTGTTGCAGATTATGGTGCAGACTGTTTACGTATTAACCCAGGTAATATTGGTTCAGATCAGAAAGTGCGTGAAGTGGTTGCTGCGGCGCGTCATCATGGCATTTCTATGCGTATTGGGGTCAATGCGGGTTCTTTAGAAAAAGATTTACAAAAGAAATATGGTGAGCCTACAGGTGAGGCGCTGCTCGAATCAGCTTTACGTCATATTGATATTTTAGATCGTCTTGATTTCCATGAGTTTAAAGTTAGTGTAAAGGCCTCAAATGTGTTTTTAACCATGGATGCTTACCGCTTGCTTTCTCAGCAAATTGATAATCCATTACATTTAGGCGTAACTGAAGCTGGTATTTACCGTACAGGTACGGTGAAATCAGCGATTGCCCTTGGTGGATTGTTGATGGAAGGTATTGGCGATACGATGCGTATTTCGCTTGCTGCCGAACCGGAAGATGAAATCAAGATTGGTTTTGATATTTTAAAATCACTTGGGCTTCGTTCTAACGGAATTAACTTTATTGCTTGCCCGAGTTGTTCACGCCAAGAATTTAACGTTATTCAGGTGATGCAAGCGTTGGAAGAACGTTTAGAAGATATTCGTACTCCAATGGATGTGTCGGTAATTGGTTGTAAGGTAAACGGTCCGGGTGAAGCAAAAGAAGCTGATATCGGGGTTGTTGGGGCTGCGCCTCGCTCATTGGTTTATCGTAATGGTGAAAAAAGCCATTTAATCGATACCGATCAATTGGTTGATGAAATCGAAACTATGGTTCGTCAACGTGTCCAAGAGCTTGAAGAAGCTAAATCTAAAGAAATTATTCGTAGTTCATCATGAGTTCAATCGTCGCAATCAAAGGTTTTAATGACATCTTGCCAACGCAAACAGTAGCGTGGAGACGTCTCGAGCAACATTTAGCATCTTTAATGGATGCTTATGGATATCAACAAATTCGTTTGCCGATCGTTGAACAAACGGGCTTGTTTAAACGTGCTATTGGTGATGCTACCGATATTGTTGAAAAAGAAATGTATACCTTTTTCGACAAAGGTAATCCACCAGAGTCATTAACCTTGCGTCCGGAAGGTACAGCAGGTTGTGTTCGTGCATTGGTTGAACATAACTTGTTGCGCGGTGCTACGCCACGCGTGTGGTATATGGGACCTATGTTCCGTTATGAAAAACCACAAAAAGGACGTTACCGCCAGTTCCACCAGTTTGGCGTGGAAACTTTCGGTGTTGCGACTCCTGATATTGATGCTGAATTGATTATGTTGACCGCTCGTTTATGGAAACGTATGGGCGTTGCTGATAAGGTTCAGCTTGAGTTAAATACTTTGGGCGAAACTGATGAGCGTACAGAGTATCGTAATGCTTTGGTTGCGTTTTTAAACGAGCATAAAGATGCGTTAGATGAAGATTCACAACGCCGTTTAACAACGAATCCATTACGTATTTTAGATTCTAAAATTGAATCTACTCAGAAAATTTTAGAAAATGCGCCGAAATTACATGACTTCTTGAAAGAAGAAAGCTTGGATCATTTTAAGCAGTTACAAGATTATTTGACAGCTGCTGGCATCCAATTTGTCATTAATCAAAAATTAGTGCGTGGTCTGGATTACTACAATAAAACCGTTTTTGAATGGACAACTACCGCTTTAGGTTCGCAAGGTACTGTATGTGCTGGCGGTCGCTACGACGGTTTAGTTGGTCAGCTAAAAGGTAAGCCAGATCAATCTGTACCTGCTGTTGGTTTTGCGATGGGTATGGAGCGTTTATTGCTTCTACTTGAGCAGGTTGAACAGGCTCAAGTTATTCGTGATTGTGAAGTCTTCTTGGTTGCAGAACCTGCTTATCAAACTAAAGCTTTGATTTTAGCGGAGCAATTACGTGACCAGTTAGAAGCTGCAAATAGCAGTATTCGAATCAAAACAGGTTCACAAGGCAGCATGAAGAGTCAGATGAAAAAAGCTGATCAGGCTGGGGCTGTTTACGCCATGATTTTAGGTGAGCGTGAATGGGAAGCACAGCAGCTTGCTATCAAAGAGTTAGCAACAGCTGAGCAGTCTCAAGTTGCGCTGGCTGAGCTTGTACCATTCTTAATCAAAAAATTTACAAAATAAACTGAAACATCTGGAAAAGGACAATCACATGAGCTTAAGTGATGAAGAACAATTCGACAGCTTAAAGTCGTTCGCCAAAAAATATGGTTCTGCCATGATTAGCGGGATTCTCATTGCATTGATTGCCTTTTTTGGGTGGGAATATTGGCAAAAAAGAAATCTTGCGAGCAGCCAGACAGAAACTGCAAAAGTACAGCAGTTAATGGATGAGGCAAATGCAAGTGCTGATAATCCTAATGCTTTAACTTCGGTCACTGCATCGGCAGATAAAATCGTAAAAGATGATATCAATTCTGTTCAGGCGATACAGACTCAGTTTGTATTAGCAAAATTAGCCTATGAAAAACAGGATTATGCTGCTGCTGAAAAAGCATTGAAGAAAGTTGAAAATTCAAAAGTAAAAGATGAAGGTTTGATTCAGGTTGTAAAATTGCGTTTAGCAGATGCACAATTGGCGCAAAACAAATATGATGAAGCACTAAAAACCTTGTCTGGTAACGTCGATCCTGCATTTAAAGCAACAGTAGAAGAGTTACGTGGTGATATCTTTGTTGCTAAGAAAGATGTTGATTCTGCTAAAAAAGCGTATCAGGCAGCATGGGATTCGTTACTGGAACGTAAACAAGAACGACAAATTTTACAAATTAAACTCGAAAGTGTTGGCGTTTTAGTTGAAGATCCACAGATTGAGCGCCCAATTTTGGAAACACAGGTGGAAGAGTCTTAATGAATCAGAAATTCAAACTGCCTTTGGCAATTGCAATCGCATCAGCTGTACTGGTGGGATGTTCTAGCAACAAAGTAAAAGAAGCAAAACCAAATCCACTACCGAAATTGACTGAGTCGAAAAAGACTCTAGTACCCGTGTTTTCGCGCAGTGTTTCTTCTACTGATAAGGCAGATCCGTTACGTTTGCAGCTTGACGCAAGTGAGGGCGTGGTCTTTACGCTTGACCCAAAAGGTGAAGTCGCTGCATATCGTGGTAAGCAGCGTCTTTGGGAGAAAAAAGTCAGCAAATTAGGCTTGAGCTCTGGTGTTGAAGCTGCTGAAGGAATTGTTGTTGTTGGTAATAGTAAAGGTCAACTTTTTGCTTTAGATCAGGCAACAGGTGAACAAAAGTGGACTGCGCAGTTATCTGGTGCACTATTAAGTCCTTCTTTAGTTCAGTCTGGACGCGTTATTACTATTGCTAATGATGGTACTGTATTTGCGCATGATGCTGGTTCAGGCCAACAAGTTTGGGCTTATAAATTACCAAATGTCCAATTTAGTTTACGTGGTCAGGCCTCACCGGTGAGTCTTGACCCGCGTACCGTATTAATCGCATCTGCTAATGCGTATGTTTATGCAATTGATACGATTAGTGGTATTCCACGTTTCCAACGCCGTGTTGCAGTAAGTGAAGGCCGTTCTGATATTCAACGTTTGATTGATATCGATGGTGATCCTGCAGTTGCTGGACAGTTTATGGTAACGACTAGTTTCCAAGGACAAGTGACCGTAACTGATCTAGCTTCTCAACGTGTAGTTTGGAGTGAAGACTCAAGTAGCACGAAGCGTCCAGAAGTTTATGACAATAAAGTATTTGTTTCATCAACTGATGGTAAGTTAACTGCTTATGATTTAACGACAGGCGAACAAGTTTGGCAAAATGATAGTTTATTAAACCGTCATTTAAGTAACCCTGTTGTGTTGGGATCGGATCTTATTGTTGGTGATTTAGATGGCGTATTACATCTTGTTGATCCTGCAACAGGTAAGTTGATTGGTCGTTCAAAAACAAGTGGTGAGGTCAATACATTACGTGTTATTGAGAACCAACTTTACGTTTCGACCAGAAAAGGCGATTTAAGTATTTGGCAGAATCGTTAATTTCGTTTGCTTGTGCTAAAATAGCCGCTTAACAAATTACGCTGTTAAAAAAATATCGGGGTGTTTGAATTAAATCAGTTCAAAGCCCCGTCTTTTATTATGGTCATATCTGACCTTAAAATATATCTCCTGTATTGTTTCTAATGCTCATGCCATGAGATATGGCTGGTCTTGAATTAAGGTTATTGTATGAAACCCGTTATTGCGCTCATTGGTCGTCCGAATGTCGGAAAATCAACGTTATTTAACCAGATTACCAAGAGTCGTGATGCACTTGTAGCCGACTTCGCGGGTCTGACTCGTGACCGTAAATATGGTGATGCGACTTATCAAAATAAGTCTTTCATTGTTGTTGATACTGGTGGTATCGGTGAGAGTGAAGGCGGTATCGATAACTACATGGCCGAGCAGTCAAAAACAGCGATCAATGAAGCAGATATTATTATTTTTGTGGTTGATGCTCGTGCGGGATTGTTAGCTTCTGATGAGCAAATTGCTCGTGAACTACGTACTTTAGGCAAGAAAATTTATCTTGTTGCGAACAAGGTAGATGGTGTTCATGCTGAAGCAGCTTTGGTTGAGTTCTATAAACTTGGTATGGGTGAACCATTACAAGTTGCCGCTAGCCATGGTCGTGGCGTACAGCAAATGCTGGAAGATGTACTTGCGGAAGTTCCAGAAGATGAAAATCCTGAAGAACATGACAAAGATACTGGCTTACGTTTAGCAATTATTGGTCGTCCTAACGTTGGTAAGTCAACACTGGTCAACCGTTTGCTTGGTGAAGACCGTGTGGTGGCATTTGACCAACCAGGTACAACGCGTGACTCGATTTACATTCCTTTTGAGCGTGAAGGCCGTAAATACACTTTAATTGATACAGCAGGTGTGCGTCGTAAAGGTAAGGTTGATGAAATGATTGAGAAGTTCTCAATTGTTAAAACTTTGCAAGCAATGAAAGATGCACATGTTGTCGTAGTTGTAGTCGATGCGCGTGAAGGTATTGTTGAGCAAGACTTGCATTTAATTGGCTATGCGCTTGAAGCTGGTCGTGCCATGGTTATTGCTATCAACAAATGGGATAACATGTCTGAATACGACCGCAAGCAATGTAAGCTTGATGTTGAACGTCGTTTTGACTTTATTCCATGGGCAAAAATCCATTTAATTTCTGCTTTACATGGAACTGGGGTAGGTGATTTATATCCTTCTATTCACCGTGCTTATGAGTCTGCGAACTTAAAAGTATCACCAGCTAAATTGACTCAAATTTTGAGTGATGCGACAGAAGCTCATCAACCACCAATGATTAGCGGTCGTCGTATTAAAATGCGTTATGCACATATGGGTGGTCAGAATCCACCGACTATTGTGATTCATGGTAATAAGGTTGATAAGACACCTGCCGATTATCGCCGTTATTTAGAAAACGTGTTCCGTAAAGTGTATAAACTCGAAGGTACACCAGTTCGTATTGACTTTAAAACTTCTGAAAACCCGTTTGAAGGTCGTAAGAGTCAGGTTGATGAACGTACTGCTGCACGTCGCCGTCGTTATATTCAGAAATTTAAGAAAGCAGAGAAAAAATTTAACCGTTAAGTTTTTTTACTGTTCAAAAACCCAAAGTTTTCTTTGGGTTTTTTATTACATGGTTTAATAAGTTATTGGTATTTTTTATATTAGCTTTAGTCCCTCATGGGATGGATTTAGAAAGATGAATGATAGGAAAATTGAAGTTTATATAGGAAAGCTCAATGAGTTTTTAAAACAAGAACAACAAAACTTTCCAGACTTCCGCTCATTTAACCATTATAAAAAACAACAAATACAGAGTGTCAGAAATCGACTGATTGCAGAGAAATTACAACTCACTTCAACGGAATTAGAGTTTGCCAAGCATGAATATGGTAAACCTTATTTATTGAATCACACTTTGCATTTTAATCACTCACATAGCCAACAATACTACGCTTTAGCCATGAGCGAACATGTTAAAGATATTGGTGTGGATGTTGAGGAACTTGATCGGAATGTACGCCTAGATGCTCTAGCAAAACATGCCTTTCATCCCGATGAATATGAAACATGGCTAAGCTTAGAACAAGATAGAGAATATTGGTTCAAAGTCTGGACCATTAAAGAAGCCGTTTTAAAAGCTTCAGGATTAGGAATACGTTTAGATTTAAATACGTTAAATACTCAGGCACATCCTACTGATCATGGTGGACTCTGTTCTCATCCACTTAATGGGACATTTGCTTATCAGAATTTTATTGTTGGCAATATGATATTAACCGTTGCATGGCGTTCAGAGTTATCTTGCCGTGGCTTCCAGTTTCCATCTATTCAGCTTCACTCACTTGATCTTTAATAATTTTAATAGCGCACATAAAAAAACCGCGTAATACGCGGTTTTTTTATTAAAAGGAGAAGCTAAAAAATTAAGCTTGACCTTCAACAGCAGCAGCTTGAGCACGTTGCATATTCGCTTCAAACTCTGCATCAAAGTTGATTGGAGTAAGAAGTAACTGTGGGAAGCTACCTTTAGTTACTAAATCATTTACAGCTTCACGTAAGAACGGGAACAAAATATTTGGGCAGTATGCGCCTAAAATATAAGGTAAACGCTCTTCTTCAATGTTGTCGATCAAGAAAATACCTGATTGAGTTACATCTACAATGAACGCTGTTTCGTTGTCGTTATCGGCTTGTACCACAACTTTTAAAGAAACTTCAAAGTGAGTTGGGTCAATCTTTTCTGCAGCAGAAGAAAGATTGATATTAAGTTCAGGTTGCCATTGTTTAGTAAAAACCTGCGCCCCAGGAACCTCAAAAGAAATATCTTTTGTATAAATACGCTCTAAAGCTAATTGTGGTTGAACTTGTTGTTCTTCGCTCATTGTTTTTTCCTTAATATGGATGCGATGTTAAGCCAATAATTCGTCGAGTTTACCTTCACGCTCTAAAGCATAAAGTTGGTCAAAACCACCGATAAACTGATCGTTAATGAAAATTTGTGGGACAGTACGATGATTTGTGCGTTGCATTAATTCAACACGTACTTCTGGTGCTTCAACAGAAAGATTTACTTCTTTATAAGCAACACCTTTACGCTCAAGTAACTGTTTAGCACGAACACAATACGGGCATACAGAAGTTGAGTAAACAATGACATTTGCAGCCATGATAATTCTCCTTAAGCTTTTGGTTTGCTTTTAACAAGAGGTAAGCCTTGTGCTTTCCAGTTACTAATACCACCATCAAGACGATAGCTATCGTGGTGAGCAACTTTTTGCAAAGCACTTCCAGCAACTTGCCCCAAGTTGCAAATAAATACCAGTGGACGGTCACTTGCTTTTAATTCGTCAGCATGACTTGCAATTTGGCTATACGGAATATTGCGACTGCCACTAATGTGACCTTCGCGGAAATCTTTGCTATCGCGTAAGTCAATCAAAAGAGCATTTTTCGCTTTCACTAAAATACCAAGCGACTGTGGAGAAATTTTACGACCATTACGTTGACCTTCAAAAATGAAGAACAACACGATCAAGACTCCGAGCGTACCAAACAAAATGGGGTGATTCCCCATAAACTCTAACCAGCGTTCCACAAGTCACCTAAAAAAATTAAAAAACAAAATTGACCTAGAGTATAGCGTATATAGATGGTGATCAAAATCACCACTTCAAGGGCAAATAGGGCAGAAAATCAGTTTTTTTGCTGCGCTTCTTGAATCTCATCGATTAAACGCAAAAAGCTATCTAAACGTCGTGGCAAAATTTCACCTGCTTCAACGGCCTGTTTTAGCCCACAATTCTTTTCATGAGTATGTGTGCAATTACGGAATTGGCAAGATCCTAGATGTGCGGCAATGTCAGGAAAGCCCATACGAATTTTTTCTAAATCGAGATGCCAAAGCCCAAACTCACGAATTCCCGGAGAATCAATTAAGGCACCATTTTTACCGAAGTTGATTAAGCGCGTAGAGGTTGTCGTATGTTGTCCAAGTGCAGAGTTTTCAGAAATAACATTGGTTTTTTGCTCTGCATCTGGAATGAGCACATTAATTAAAGAGCTTTTTCCTACGCCTGATTGCCCTACAAATGCTACGGTTTCACCATCTAAACGCTCAGCTAAAGCAGAGATATCTCCCTTCTTAGACTGACAAATCATCACCTCATAACCCAAGGTTTTATATTCTTCTAATAGGGTAAGAATTGGGTCATTTTCAGTGAGTAAATCAGACTTATTGAGGACCAAAAGAGCAGGAATATTAGCGTCTGCACAAGCAACTAAATACCGATCGATTAGCGTTGGCGCAGGTTCAGGAAGCGGTGAAAATACAATCACAATCAAACTGATATTCGCGGCCACTGGTTTAACTTTGTGATAGCGGTCAGGGCGGGTAAGTAAAGATGTACGTGGGTGAATGGCTGTAATAATACCTAGACCCGTATTTGGGTCTGCCTGCCATTTAACACGATCACCAGTTACAAGTAACTCAAGATTAGTTCGAGTATGGCAACGCCAAACACTATTGAGCTCGATCGGCTTCCAGAATGGTTCTGGTTCTCCTTCGGCAACTTGTGGTTTTTCTGGGTGATGCTCAGGTACAGAGAGGGCTTGTACTTCAAGTTGACGGCCATAATGTTGTACAACGAGTCCGTCTAGATCCTGTGAAGTATCGATCTCTTCTTGGCGAGTTTTATGCTGTTTTTCAATACGACGTTGCTGTTGTTCAGTTAAACGACGCTTACGAATTAAAGCCATTCATATCCCAAAAAAACCATTGTTTGAAGACCGCAAAAATAGCATGAAGCAGCTATAGAATTACAGCGCGGAAGCAAGAAATTTGCTACTATTGATGTTTTTACGGCATTTTAGAACGTACATTCATGAGCAGTACTTTAAATACACGATTAATTTGGATTGATCTGGAAATGACCGGATTAGATACCGATAATGACCAAATTATTGAAATCGCAACAATTATTACAGATGATCATTTAAATGTACTTGCTGAAGGTCCAGTTTTGGCGATTCATCAACCTGATCGTATTTTAAATGCAATGGATGAATGGAACACTCGTCAACATGGGCAGTCTGGTCTGATTGAACGAGTTCGTCGTAGTAAATTAACAGCCCGTGATGCTGAGTTACAAACTTTAGAATTCCTAAAAAAATGGGTGAATCCAAAAGTTTCACCAATGTGCGGTAACTCAATCTGTCAGGATCGTCGTTTCTTACACCGTCTTATGCCTGAACTTGAGCAGTATTTCCATTATCGTAATCTTGATGTATCTACGGTAAAAGAACTTTCAAAACGCTGGCGCCCTGAAATTATGAGTGGCTTGAAAAAGAATGCATCACATTTGGCAATGGATGATATTCGTGACTCAATTTCAGAGTTGAAATATTACCGCGAATATTTCTTTATTATGAATACAGATGGTAAAGATTAATAATGTTTTAGATTTAATATGAAAGGGGCTATAGCCCCTTTTTTTATTACTTAAAGGACCTTGTTACAATAATGCCGATCGCCTGATTTGGCTTTCATATTCATTTTGCTTAAAATGATGTTTTAAATTTTTATTATAAAAAGAGAGCATTTATGCAAAGTAATAACCCGATACTGACGCGCGTTGAAACGGTCAGTGACTATAGTCAACCGATGACTGTGCAAGGTGCGATTCAAAAATCTGTTATGTTGACGGCCATTGCAGCTGCAGTGGGTGTCGCTTTATTTTTCTATGCAGCCTTTACTGCAAATGTTGGTATTGCTTACGCAGCTTCAATTGTGGGTGCAATTGGTGGCTTGGTTTTAGCTTTAATTACAACCTTTAAACCAACGACCGCCCCAACATTAGCAATTCCGTATGCCTTATTTGAAGGGGCTTTTTTAGGTGGTATTTCTTTTACTTTCCAGTTGAAATACCCAGGTGTTCCACTTCAGGCTTTATTAGCGACCTTTGTCACCACTTTGGTGATGTTTGGTCTATATAAATTCCAAATTATCCGCGCAACTGAAAAGTTTAAGTCAGTTGTAATCTCTGCATCTTTGGCGATCTTTATTGTATTTATCGTGCAGATGATCATGCGTTTAGCTTTTGGTTCAAGCGTTCCTTATATTTTTGAAAGTAACTGGTTAGGTATTGGTTTTGCTGCATTTGTCGCTGTCATTGCTTCGCTTAACCTGATTTTAGATTTTGATTTAATCGAAACTAATGCAGCATATCGTGCACCAAAATTCATGGAATGGTTGTGTGGTATCGCATTACTTGCAACTTTAGTATGGATGTATATTTCTTTCTTACGCTTACTGGGCTTATTGTCTGACGACTAAGATTGAATTCATCTAGAAGTCGCTCCTCATCAGGAGCGATTTTTTTTCGTGCGATTTTTGAAAAAAGATGCATTATGCAATTTCGAAAACCGCCGAATATTGGCATTATGCTTGAAATTGTTTTGAGTGAGATCGGCATGACACAAGGACTTTTAGCAGGTAAGCGCTTTTTGATTGCAGGCGTTGCTAGTAAATTATCAATTGCTTTTGGTATTGCACAAGCATTACACCGTGAAGGTGCAGAGCTTGCGTTTACTTATCCAAACGAAAAATTAAAAAAACGTGTGGATGAATTTGCTGAGCAATTCGGTTCTAAGCTTGTGTTTCCATGTGATGTTGCTGTTGATGCTGAAATTGATAATGCATTTGCAGAACTTGCAAAACATTGGGACGGCGTAGATGGTGTTGTGCACTCAATTGGCTTTGCACCTGCACACACGCTTGATGGTGACTTCACTGACGTGACTGACCGTGAAGGTTTTAAAGTTGCTCATGACATCAGTGCATACAGCTTTGTTGCAATGGCACGTGCTGCAAAACCTCTATTACAAGCTCGTCAAGGTTGTTTATTGACTTTGACTTACCAAGGTTCTGAGCGCGTTATGCCTAACTACAACGTAATGGGTATGGCAAAAGCTTCTTTAGAAGCTGGTGTTCGCTATTTAGCATCAAGCCTTGGTGTTGATGGTATCCGTGTAAACGCGATTTCTGCGGGTCCAATCCGTACTTTAGCTGCTTCTGGTATTAAATCTTTCCGTAAAATGTTAGATGCCAATGAAAAAGTTGCGCCGTTAAAGCGTAATGTAACTATTGAAGAAGTAGGTAACGCAGCATTATTCCTATGCTCACCTTGGGCTTCAGGTATTACTGGTGAAATTCTATATGTAGATGCTGGTTTCAATACTGTAGGTATGAGCCAATCTATGATGGATGATGAATAAGTTTTAAAATTTATTTAGCCATAAAAAAGCCGTAGTTGAAGGACTACGGCTTTTTTAATTGGTACAAGTTATTGCGGTAGTTCTTTTACAGGGGAACCACCTAGAGCTTGCATGAGGGTGACATAAGCATTGTATTGGCTTTGCTTGGTTTCAACGAGGCTTAAGCGAGCAGTACGTGTGGTTTGCTGTGCATCGAGAAGTGTTTTTAATGCAACAGCACCATAACGGTAACGAACTTCGGTTAGACGTTCAGTTTTTTCTGCAAGTTCAACATTACGCTCTTGTAATGCTACTTGTTTGTCGAGTTCGGTACGACTCGATAAAGCATTTTCTACATCAGCAAAAGCCTGATAAAGCGTTTGACGATATTGAATAATCGCTTTTTCATAATCCAGATTACTAATCGCGATATCTTTTTTCATATCGTTATATTGCAAAAACGGTAAGCTCAAACTCGCCCCAAGCGTGAGGGCAGGGTTACGTAACAACTCCGTTAACGATGTGCTGCTTGAGCCCAAACTACTGGTTAAGCTAATCGATGGATAGTAGCTCGCTTTAGTAGCATCTTTAGTGGCTAATGCTTTTCTTAAGCGTAGCTCACTTGCTTGCAAATCAGGGCGTCGCGATAAAATATCTGCAGGTAAACCAGCACTAATTGCAGGTAGAGCAGTGCGTGGTAAACGCTTTGGCTCTTGAATATTTAATTGCTGCAATGGTTCATGCAATAACACCGCAATGGCTGTGCGAGTTTCAACCAGTTGTTGTTCAATCTGGCTTAAACTCGCTTTCTGGCTTTGTACTGATTGTTCTGCTTGAGTCAGATCTACACCTGAAACGGCACCAGCTTTATATTGAATCTGTACCAAGTCATAAAGCTTTTGAGAAGTTGCTAGACTTTGCTGTGCGGTTGTATAACGCTCATTTAAATAACCGAGTTGCCAATAAAGTTTGGCAGTAGTTGCAATTAAACTTTGTCCCGTGGCTTGTAAGTCTTGTTCTGTCGCTAAAGCTTCCCATTTACTTGCTTCGGTTTGGCGGGCAAGCTTGCCAAACAAATCAAGCTCATAGCTTACCCCAGCACTCATGGAAAGACCTTTAGCACTGTCATCTCCCGAATTTAAATCGAAAGAATGCCCTGTAGAAACACTTGAACTGGTTCGTAAGCCTTGTTTGTTAGCGGTTAAGTCAGCTTGTAGACGGGCTTGCTTTAGAGCAATACCTGCAACTGCTAAATCACTATTACGTTCTAATACATTACTTACAAGTTGATTGAGCTGTGCATCGTTAAAGAGTGTCCACCAACGGTCAGAATATTGATTGGCAGACATGGTTTTTGTTTTTGCTGTGTCATACTGAAAACTACCCGGAACTTGTACTGCAGGTGTTTCATAAGGTGTTTTTACTACAGCTGCACATCCGACAAGAGAACCTGTGAGAAGAAGTGCTGTGCTGAGTTTAGTCATAGAGAAAGACATGCAATTTTCCTTATTCTCGAGATAGTGCGGCAACAGGGTCAAGTTTCGCGGCATTCTTGGCAGGCAAGAAACCGAATACGACACCAATCAGTGTTGAACAGACAAATGCTGCAATAATAGAAGTGCTTGAATAAGCCACGCTAAAGTTACCGCCAGCAAATTTATTAATAAGTTGCCCAAGGCCAAGCGATAGTAAGACGCCAAGCACACCACCAATTAAACACACCAAAATTGCTTCAATTAGGAATTGCTGCAAAATATCACTTTGACGCGCACCTACGGCCATACGTACACCAATTTCTTGAGTACGTTCAGTCACCGAAACCAACATAATATTCATTACCCCGATACCACCAACGACCAATGAAATTACGGCAATTGCTGAAACCAGAAGGGTCATTGTGCTGGTTGTTTTCTCGATGGTTTGGCGGATACTGTCACTGTTCATAGTGAAAATATCTTGTGCACCATGGCGCTGGGTTAATAGATTTACAATCGCATTTTCTGCGGCAGCAGTTGAATATTTGTCATTAATACGAACCACGATATTGCGAACATGGGTTTGCCCCAACATACGGCTCATCACGGTTGTATAAGGCATATAGACATTTAGCGTGTCATCTGAGCCCATGCCACTCGTTTGCGGTTCTACAATGCCAATAATACGAGCAGGTACACTACCGAGCAGTACGACTTGACCGATAGGGTTGGTACCGTCACTAAAAAATTGTTTTTGAGTATTGGTATCAATGACCACATCCTGTGAGCGATCACGGACACTACGTTGATCAAAAGTTTGTCCATCTTTAAAGACCAAACCTTTCACATCGAAATAATCGTTACTCACACCATTAATGGTCGCATTAGCTTCATTTTGTTGATAACGCATGGTTTTGGATGTACTGACGATTGGGCTGACTGCACTAACATACGGTTGAGTCATTAACGCATCGGCATCGGCAGGCACCAAGGTTTTAAAACTTGCAGTTTTAGAGTTGTCACCAAAACCACGGCCCTGAAATACCGTAATCGTATTTGTTCCCAGACTACTAATATTACTTAAAATTTGCTGTTGAGAGCCTTTACCTAATGCGACAACCGTAACAACCGATGCAATACCAATAATGATCCCAAGCATGGTTAAAAAAGTACGCATGCGGTGGGCATTCATAGACAGTAAAGCCATTTGGAAGGCTTCTGATAAACGGTCTAAAGTAGAACGCCATGCAGAAATACTTTTGCCTTTCTTCTGTTTACCTTGCAAAGCAGGCGCCGCATCAGGATCAGTCTTGATTGGTTCAGCTGCTTGATCTGGAACATTAGGGCGGTCACTAATAATCTCTCCGTCACTAATCTCAATAATACGAGTCGCATTTTTTGCAACTTGCATATCGTGGGTGACTAAAATAATAGTGTGACCTGCAGCATTGAGTTCACGCAAGATACGCATCACCTCAACACCACTATGAGAGTCGAGTGCCCCCGTCGGTTCATCTGCCAGAATAACGTCACCGCCATTCATCAGCGCACGGGCAATAGAAACACGTTGCTGCTGACCGCCAGAGAGCTGGCTGGGTCTATTAAGTGTTTTAGTACCTAAACCTAATTCAGTCAGTAGAGCCGTTGCGCGTTGTTTACGCTCAGAAGGTGTAACCCCTGCATAAACAGCTGGAACTTCTACGTTACCTTCGGCAGATAAGTCACCGAGTAAATGGTAGCGCTGGAAAATAAAACCAAAATATTCACGGCGTAGTCGAGCCAGCTGATCTGGCTCAAGTTTACCTGTTTCTTGTCCATTAACCTTATAACTACCACTCGTAGGTCGGTCCAAACACCCCAAAATATTCATGAGGGTCGATTTACCAGACCCAGACTGGCCGACAATAGCAACCAGTTCACCTTCATAAATGGTCAGGTCAATGCCTTTTAAAATTTGTATCGTGCTTTCGCCAGCAGGGAATTCCCGGACTAGATTGCTGACTTCAAGCAAAGCTTGTTTTGTCATGCTTACATTCCCATTGGGCCACTACGGCGACGGTTATTACTACTATTTGCTGATGCAGCAGAAGTATCGGCACTATCGGCAATGACAACTTGATCACCTTGTTTTAAGCCCGCAAGAACTTGCGCATTTACACGGTTGTTAATGCCCACCAAAATTTGAGTCGGTTTAGTTGTGCCGTCAGCTTGTAATACACGTACAACACTTAACGTTAATTTACCTTGTTCAACGAGTTGTTTTTGTTCAGCAGTCAAGTTTAGGCGTTGTAGACGAGCTCCGTTTCCTTGAGATTTTTTATCTGCTTCAGGTGAAAAACTTGATTTATCAGAGGATTGGCCTGATTTTCTTTGACCTGAAAATTGTTTAGAACTCAGTGCTGATGAAGGAACGAGTAGAGCATTTTTAGCTGAATTTAAGACGATATAAACTTGTGCGGTCATATCAATACGCAATTTACCATCGGTATTTGGCACATCGAATAAAGCATTATAATAAACAGCCGAGCTTGTTGTTGAGCTTGTCGTACTTGTTGATTCGCTAGAAATTGAGTCGGGAGCAGGCTCAATTTGACGTAAAGTTGCGTAGCGTTTAGTTTCATCACCTAAGGTTGTAAAGTAAACCTGTTGTCCTTTTTCAACTTTCATAATGTCAGCTTCACTGACTTGCGCCTTAATCGTCATGTTTTGTAATTTTGCAATTTTGACAATTGTTGGCGCGCTTTGGTTCGCGTTTACGGTTTGACCTTCTTCAGTCACAATCGCGACAACCGTACCATCAGTTGGAGCAACAATACGTGTGTAACCAATATTGGTTTGTGCCGTAGATTTTGTGACTTTTGCAGATTCGATCTGTGCATCTAATGCTTTAATTTGTGCCTGAGCTGTTTTATAGCTTGCCTCAGCCGATTCTAAATCTGCACGTGGCGTTGCGTCTTGCGCATACATTTGTTGCTGACGACGGTATTCAAGTTGCTTTTCATTTAAGGAAGCAACTTGTTGAAGACGCTGTGCTTCTAAATTTTTAATGTTTGCATCAGAGGTCTTTAAGCTATTTTCTTGGGTGGTTGAGTCAAT
This sequence comes from Acinetobacter sp. S-1, assembly GCF_059579785.1. Taxonomy (NCBI): domain Bacteria; kingdom Pseudomonadati; phylum Pseudomonadota; class Gammaproteobacteria; order Moraxellales; family Moraxellaceae; genus Acinetobacter; species Acinetobacter sp. S-1. Next base: position 3,247,143 of record NZ_CM184207.1, on the reverse strand, counting down.
TTGCGCAATGAGTTGACCTTGTTTAACCTGATCACCCAACTGTACATACATCTTTTTAACCTGACCAGATACCTGCGCACCCACACTAATCAGTTTGGTTGCATCCAGTGTACCTGTCGCAAGTACATTATTTTCAATATCCCCACGTGTTACCTCAGCAGTAATATATTGAGGTTGCTGCTCTTTAGGCTTTAAAAACTTCCAAGCTAATACAGCAATAACTGCTATACAGAGGATAATAATAACAAGTTTGATTGGCTTTATTTTTGGCATGGTGAGAGGTCGAAAAGTTTAAAATTTAATTTAGTATAAAAGCGAAATGAGGATAAAACGTGAATTTTTATTATATTTCAAGAATGAAGAAAAATGATTCCGCCGAATTATTGTATAAATAGCGTTTTACCACATAATTCAGCAATGGCCTGCTGCATCAAATGTTGGGCATTTTCATTCGACATTCCTTTAATTGCTGCATCAACTTGCAATAGAAGGGTGGACCAGCCTAGAAATTGTTGAGGATTTAATCTTCTTAACGCTTGTTGATATAAACTGACTTTAGTTTTCCAGATACCAAGTTGTAATGCATTATGAGGCTGTTCAAATAATTGCATCAGTAAACGCATTTCTTTGCTTAGTGTCCATAAAATCAGACTTTCTGGTTCGCCAGCAGCAATTAAATATTGAAAAATTTTAATAGATTGAGCGAGATTACCTTCTAATAAAGCATCGCTTAAATCGTAAGTGGTGTAACGAGATTGATCTTGTAAACAAGCATACAACTGTTCAATTTGAATCAGTTGTTGGTCTGGAAAAGTATCTCTTACACGCATCAAGCTATTCTTAGCTGCGAGCAGATTATGCTCATGATGCTGCATGAGCCACTGCCATGCGTCATTATCGAGTTGAATTTCGAGTTTCTCTGCTTCGGCAGATAAAATTCTTTGGCGGTCTTGCGGATAGTTTGCCGTAAGGGCAACAACAACACCATTTGCTTCAACAACCTGGAAAAAAGCAGACTTTAAGCTACTACTATCTTGCTTAGGTAGAACAATTAAAAGCAGGTTAGTTTCATTATGCTGAATATAGCTTTTAAGTTGTTTTAGCCCATTTGCGTCAGGCTTTATATTGCCATGTACTTCAATGGCAAGCTGCTGAGAAAATAAAGATAAGCTGTTAAGAGCGTTAAAAACATTTTTCCAGTCGCTTACACTACTAATATCGTAGCGCTGTCTTTCAACTTCTTGTTGTTGCCAACTTTTACGAAAAGCATCTAATAAATTTTGTTCCAGCAAAGGTTCTTGGCCATGTAAAATCCACGCACCCCGTGCTTCCGGAATGCGTTTTAAGGCTTGTAAATAGTCAATTTTCATTGCTGGTAAAAATAAAGATTAAGGCTGAGCTTTTGGTAAACGATTTGCTGAAATCTGACGAGTAATTTGCTGTGCAATGTCATCGATCACAATACGTTGCAAATAAGATTCTTGCTGATTTTCGGTGTTAACCGTTGCAAGATCATATTGGTAACTACGAGATGCAGTTAATGAACGTGGTTCAGTAATTTTATTACCCTGACGGTCTTCAATCTGGAAGGTTACGGTTAAGCGTAATAATACTTCCGTTAGTTTTCCATTTAAAAGCTGACGACGTGGTGTGTACTCTAAAACACGGAGTACGTAGGCATCATTATCATTGCTGAATTGAACACCATTTGCAGCTAAATAAACTTTTAACTGGGTTTCTAAATCATCAGTTTTAGCTGGTAACTCAAGGCTTAATTTTTTATAAACAAGCGGAGTTGCAGTCGGGTTGGTTCCTTTTAAATGAAATCCACACCCGACTAAGCCTGCACTAAGGCCTAAGGTTAAAACAACAGCGGCTAAACGTTTGGCAAAGTGCATGCTTGATCCTCTCATTAATAACTTTAATTAAACCACGAGGTTAACTAATTTATTTGGAACCACAATTTCTTTCTTTGTTGGTCCTGTTAAGAATTGTTGAACTTCTGGAAGGGCTTTAGCTTGAGCTAATAGATCTTCTTTAGAGATATCAACCGAAACTTCAAGTTTACCGCGAAGTTTACCGTTAACCTGTACAACAATCGTTTGCGTATTACGAGTTAATGCAGAAGCATCGACTTCAGGGAATGTTGCTTCTGTTACATCCGTACCAAACTGAGCCAATAAAGTTTGACTTAAATGCGGTGCAAATGGAGCAAGTAAAGTTAACAGTGTGGTGATCGCTTCACGTTCTACAGCAACGTCGTTGTCATCTTTTGCTTCAAACTTATTGCTTGCATTTAACAATTCCATTAAAGCAGCAATCGCAGTATTGAATGCATGACGACGTTCGATATCATCACTTACTTTTTGAATAGTTTCATGAGTTTTACGACGTAAATCTTGAGCATCTTTAGACAAGTTAGCAGCATCAATCGTAGAAGCTTGGTTGCCTTTTTCAAGGAAGCTCGCTACAAGGCGCCATACACGTTTTAAGAAACGGTTTGCACCTTCAACACCTGCATCAGACCATTCTAAAGATTGATCTGGTGGAGCAGCGAACATCATAAATACACGTGCTGTGTCTGCGCCGTATTGATCAATAATCGCTTGTGGGTCGATACCATTGTTTTTCGACTTAGACATTTTTTCTTGTCCGCCGATCACAACTTCTTGACCGTCACCTGAATATTTTGCAGAAAGAATACGACCTTTTTCATCGCGTTCTAATTCGATATCAGCAGGGTTAAACCAAGTTTTCTTACCATTTTCTGCTTCACGATAGAATGTATCAGCAAGCACCATGCCTTGAGTTAACAAGTTGGTAAATGGCTCATTACCTTGTACTACACCTTCATCACGCATTAATTTGTGGAAGAAACGTGCATAAAGTAAGTGAAGAATCGCGTGTTCAACACCACCAATATATTGGTTTACAGGAAGCCAGTTTTGAGCTGCTTCAGGTTTAACCATACCGCCAGTAAAGTCTGGAGATGCATAGCGTGCGTAGTACCAAGATGACTCTACGAAAGTATCCAAGGTATCTGTTTCACGACGTGCATCGCCACCACAGCAAGGACATTTTGTTTCATAGAATTCAGGCATTTTATTAAGCGGATTGCCTGAACCATCTGGAACAACGTCAGTTGGTAATACAACCGGAAGCTGATCTTCTGGAACTGTGACTTGACCACAAGTATCACAGTTAATCATTGGAATTGGACAACCCCAGTAACGTTGACGAGAAACACCCCAGTCACGTAAACGGAATTGAACTTTAGAATTTGCTAAACCTTGTGGTTCTAATTTTGCAAGGAATGCATCGAAAGCAGCTTGGAATTCTAAACCGTCAAACTCACCAGAGTTAACAAGTTTACCTTCTTTTGAGCCATACCATTCTTGCCAATCAGTTGCAGAGTAGTCTGCATCGTCAGCGCCTTTGGCATCAATTACTTGCTTAATAGGCAAGTTGAACTTGTTAGCAAATTCGAAGTCACGTTCGTCATGTGCTGGTACAGCCATGACTGCGCCAGAGCCATAAGACATTAATACGTAGTTTGCAATCCAAACAGGGAGCTCTTCACCAGTTACAGGGTGTTTCACAAACAAACCTGTTGCCATGCCTTTTTTCTCGGCTGTTGCCAAGTCTGCTTCTGCAACTGAACCCATGCGGCATTCTTCAATAAATGCAGCCAATTCAGGGTTATTTTCAGCAGCTTTAAGTGCAAGAGGGTGTTCTGCTGCAACAGCAACATATGTTACACCCATTAGTGTGTCGGCGCGTGTTGTATAAACAGTTAAGCCATCAGCATAAATTTCGGTATTGGCAGATGGGAAAGTAATTTCCATGCCTGTAGAACGACCAATCCAGTTACGTTGCATGGTCAACACTTGTTGAGGCCAGCCGTCTTGTAGGGTGTCTAGGTCGTCTAATAATTCTTGTGCATAGTCAGTAATACGGAAGTAGTACATTGGAATATCGCGTTTTTCAACCAATGCACCAGAACGCCATCCGCGACCATTTTCAACTTGTTCGTTTGCTAAAACAGTTTGGTCAACTGGATCCCAGTTTACTGTTGAAAGTTTACGGTAGATCAGGCCTTTTTTATAAAGCTGAACAAATAACCATTGTTCCCAGTGATAATACTCTGGTGTACAAGTTGCAAATTCACGATCCCAATCTACAGATAGACCTAATTTTTTTAATTGGTCACGCATGTAGGCAATGTTTTCAAATGTCCATTTTGCCGGAGCAACTTTATGGGCAATTGCTGCGTTTTCCGCAGGTAAACCGAATGCATCCCAACCCATAGGTTGTAATACAGTTTCACCTTTTAAACGGTAAAAACGGCTAATCACATCGCCAATTGTATAGTTACGCACATGCCCCATATGCAGCTTGCCGCTTGGGTAAGGAAACATTGACAGGATGTAACGATGTTTACCTTCGACAGTGTCGGCAACTTTAAAGACTTTACGATTTTCCCAATCTTGTTGAACTGATGGTTCAATCGTGTTTGCTTGATATTCGGGGTCAATGTGAGAAATAGTCATAGACGTAAGCTATACAACAAAAATTGATATTAAAGATTGTTGCACAGCATAGCGCAAAATCGACAAAAATGCAGTTTTGGGATGGATTTATTTTCCGTTAAAAATTAAACAAGAATAAACCTGAAAAAAGCGGGGTAGTCATAAAAAAAGAAAAGTGGAAAAATCAAATAAGATGAAAAAATAGTCAGTTAAAAAATAATCATAGAAAAGTGTTTCTTTAATCTTGACTTTAGTGAATTAAACAACAAAAATGCTTCCTTTAGTTTTATATGCGATTATTTGATCACCCTTCGAATAACCGTCATGTTTTGTAATAGACATTCTCTCTAGCCGAGAGATTGATTTTACTTAAAGTATGTATATCCAGACATGCTTTATTAATGTTAAAAAAGCTTATACGGCTGAAAAACAGAAATTTTTCTATTGCAACGAAAACTAGACAATATGTGTGCTATAACAGTGCAGACAATTCAATGAATGAAACACTATTTGTGCCTTCCATAAATAGTGATAAAGATTTTAGGGTGAATCACGTTGGAACTTTTATCTGGTGGTGAAATGCTCGTTCGTGCTCTTGCGGACGAAGGCGTTGAACATGTTTTTGGTTATCCAGGCGGCGCTGTATTACATATTTATGATGCGCTATTTCAACAAGACAAAATTAATCATTACCTCGTACGTCATGAACAAGCTGCTGGTCATATGGCAGATGCTTACTCACGTGCTACAGGTAAGACTGGCGTAGTACTGGTCACTTCTGGACCTGGCGCAACTAATACTGTGACTCCAATTGCAACAGCTTATATGGACTCAATCCCGATGGTGATTTTGTCTGGCCAGGTTGCATCACATCTTATTGGTGAAGACGCTTTCCAAGAAACTGATATGGTGGGTATTTCACGTCCTATCGTGAAACACAGCTTCCAAGTTCGTCATGCAAGCGAAATTCCTGCAATTATCAAAAAAGCATTTTATATCGCAGCAAGTGGTCGCCCTGGTCCAGTTGTCGTCGATATTCCTAAAGATGCAACAAATCCTGCAGAAAAATTTGCGTACGAATATCCTGAAAAAGTGAAGATGCGTTCTTATCAGCCACCTTCACGTGGTCATTCTGGCCAAATTCGTAAAGCGATTGATGAGCTTTTAAGTGCAAAACGCCCTGTAATTTATACGGGTGGTGGTGTTGTTCAAGGTAATGCATCGGCATTATTGACTGAACTCGCGCATTTACTCGGTTATCCGGTAACTAACACACTTATGGGCCTTGGTGGCTTCCCTGGTGATGATCCACAATTCGTGGGCATGTTAGGTATGCACGGTACTTATGAAGCAAATATGGCGATGCATAATGCTGACGTCATTCTTGCAATTGGTGCGCGTTTTGATGACCGAGTGACCAATAACCCAGCAAAATTCTGTGTGAATGCTAAAGTTATTCATATTGATATTGATCCGGCGAGCATTTCAAAAACAATTATGGCGCACATTCCGATTGTAGGGGCGGTTGAGCCTGTACTTCAGGAAATGTTGACGCAGTTGAAACAATTGAATGTGTCTAAGCCAAACCCTGAAGCAATTGCTGCGTGGTGGGATCAAATTAATGAATGGCGTAAAGTTCATGGCTTAAAGTTTGAAACTCCGACTGATGGCACAATGAAGCCACAGCAAGTTGTTGAAGCTTTATATAAAGTCACTAATGGTGATGCCATTATTACTTCGGATGTGGGCCAACACCAAATGTTTGGTGCGTTGTATTACAAATACAAGCGTCCACGTCAATGGATTAACTCGGGTGGATTAGGCACCATGGGCGTAGGTTTACCTTATGCAATGGCTGCGAAGCTCGCTTTCCCAGATCAACAAGTTGTTTGTATTACTGGTGAAGCTTCAATTCAAATGTGTATTCAAGAGCTTTCGACTTGTAAGCAATACGGCATGAATGTGAAGATCTTATGCTTGAATAACCGTGCTTTAGGTATGGTGAAGCAGTGGCAAGATATGAATTATGAAGGCCGTCACTCAAGCTCATACGTCGAATCATTGCCTGATTTTGGCAAGTTAATGGAAGCTTATGGTCACGTTGGTATCCAGATTGATCATGCTGATGAACTAGAGTCGAAGCTTGCTGAAGCAATGGCGATTAATGATAAATGTGTATTCATTAATGTCATGGTTGATCGCACGGAACATGTTTATCCAATGCTGATCGCAGGTCAGTCTATGAAGGATATGTGGTTAGGTAAAGGGGAGCGTACATAATGAGACATATTATTTCTGTACTCGTTGAAAACGAAGCTGGTGCGCTTTCTCGCCTTGTTGGTTTATTTAGCCAACGTGGATATAACATTGAAACACTGAATGTTGCGCCAACCGAAGACCCAACTTTGTCACGTTTAACATTAACAACTTATGGTGATGACCATAAGATTGAACAGATTACAAAGCAGCTCAATAAACTTGTTGAAGTTGTAAAAGTAGTTGATTTATCAGAAGGTTCACATATTGAGCGTGAACTGATGTTGATTAAAGTAAAAGCGTTAGGTGCTTCACGTGCTGAAATTAAGCGAACAGCGGATATTTTCCGTGCGCAGATTGTAGACGTGACACCAACTACCTATACCATTCAAATAGCAGGGACAACTGAAAAATTAGATGGTTTTATCGATGCGCTTGCAGAAAACACTATTCTAGAAGTCGTTCGTTCAGGTGTATCTGGTATCGCCCGTGGCGAAAAAGTATTGGCCATTTAATTTTTTAAAAAGTATTTTAGCGGAGAACACAAATGCAAATTTTTTACGATAAAGACTGTGACTTATCAATCATCCAAGGCAAGAAAGTAGCGATTATTGGTTACGGTTCTCAAGGTCATGCTCATGCACTTAACCTTAAAGACTCAGGCGTAGACGTAACTGTAGGTTTACGTGCAGATTCAGCTTCTTGGAAGAAAGCTGAAAATGCAGGTCTTAAAGTTGCAGAAGTTCCTGCTGCTGTTAAGCAAGCTGACCTCGTAATGATTTTGACTCCAGATGAATTCCAATCACAACTTTACCGTGACGTGATTGAGCCAAACATCAAAGAAGGCGCGACTCTTGCATTTGCTCATGGTTTCTCTGTTCTTTACAACCAAGTTGTTCCACGTAAAGATTTAGATGTAATCATGGTTGCTCCAAAAGCACCTGGTCACACTGTACGTTCAGAGTTCCAACGTGGTTCAGGTGTTCCTGACCTAATCGCAATCCACCAAGATGCTTCTGGTAATGCACGTAACGTTGCTCTTTCTTACGCTTCTGGCGTAGGTGGCGGCCGTACAGGTATTATCGAAACTTCATTCCGTGAAGAAACTGAAACTGACTTATTCGGTGAGCAAGCAGTTCTTTGTGGTGGTGCGGTTGAATTAGTGAAAATGGGCTTCGAAACTTTAGTTGAAGCTGGTTATGCACCAGAAATGGCTTACTTCGAATGTTTACACGAACTTAAATTGATCGTTGACTTAATGTTCGAAGGCGGTATCGCTGACATGAACTACTCAGTATCTAACAATGCTGAGTACGGCGAATATGTAACTGGTGTTGAAGTAATCAACGAACAATCTCGTGAAGCAATGCGTAATGCATTGAAACGTATTCAATCTGGTGAGTACGCTAAGATGTTCATTCAAGAAGGTGCGTTAAACTACCCATCTATGACTGCTCGTCGTCGTCAAAATGCTGCACATGGTATTGAAGTAACTGGTAATAAGTTGCGTGCAATGATGCCATGGATTCAAGCAAACAAAATCGTAGACAAAGAAAAGAACTAATTTTCTTTATCTAACGTTTTAAAAGAACCCTGCTTTAAGCAGGGTTCTTTATTTATACTATTTTATTTGAATGTGAAAATTGCGATTAGGCCAACTTGACTAGATTAAATAAATTCTATATTTTTCATATAATTGGCTGCTTAATTTTTATTTACTTTATTGATTTATAAAGTAAAAAATACTTGACCAAAAGATAGATAATGTTATTGTTTATAACTGACTGAATAAGTCAAATTTACTAAAATTTCTTTAACATGTTTAATTGTATTTTGGGCAATGAGTTGAACAAAATAAAAAAAAGTATTGAATAATCATGGAAGTCCAATATGGGTCATGTTGATTACGATAGCACATTGATCGTCGGCTCTTTTATTGCAGCTGGCTTCATTTGTTATATTGTAATTTCCATGGAGCAGCTAATATTCAAGCAAGTCTATAAGAAATTTGAGTCCTTAATTTTATTTATTAATGGATTGCTACTCGCCTTAGCAATTAGCATCGTCCATATTGTTGGTATACAAGCTTATCATCTGTTTGATACAGCTCACTCTAATATTCCTTTAATTGCAATATCTTATGCTATTAGTGCATTGTTATCTTGCATTGCGATGTGGTTGACTTCGCGTTTTACACTCCCTTTATTTAGACTCATTTTGAGCTCGATTATTATGGGAATCGGAATTTCAGCTTCATATTACATTAGCATGCTGGGCTGGAATATTAATGTTTATAAAAAAGATTACACTTCGTTTTTACTTTTATTTTCTGTATTAATTGCGATGAGTGGTTCAGGGCTAGCGTTTTTATTAGCCTATAAATTAAAAGACGCTGAACGATATCGCTCAACTTTAAAAATCGCATTTTCGGTTATGATGACCTTAAGTATTATGGGGATGCACTACACAGCGCTTATTGCGACGAATATTACTGATAAATTTATTAGCCAATATCAGGCTGAACATGACTTATTATTATTCACAATTATTCTAGTCACCTGTTTGGTACTCGTAGCAAGTTTTATTGTTGCAATGTTAGAGCAACGCCTTACTCAACAGAATTTAGAGCTGCGCAAAGCAAATAAAGAATTAGCTAACCTATCTATACAAGACAATTTAACCAAATTACCTAACCGCCTTTATTTGGTGGATTATGCTGAAGTATTACTTTCAGATCATCGATATAAAGACCAGAAAATTGCTTTCTTATACATTGATTTAGATCGATTTAAATCGGTGAATGATGCATTTGGACATCATGTGGGTGATCAATTACTTATTCAGATGGCGAACCGCTTACATTGGCAACTCAATGAGAAGTGTAAACTGCTTAGAATTGGCGGTGATGAGTTTTTACTTATTGCCGAAAATACAAATGCCGATGAAGCAGTTATTTTGGCTGAGAAAGTTTTACAACTGATTCAAGAAAGTTATCAGATTTCTGGTAAAGAAATTAATATCTCTGCAAGTTTAGGGGTAGCACTATTTCCTGAGCACGGACAAAATGTTCAGGACTTACTCATGAACGCTGATGCCGCGATGCTCATGTCTAAAGAACAAGGCCGAAATACTTACACCATCTTTAGTTATTCAACCCATCAACAAGAAACGAGAAGTCAGTCAAAACTGATCAATGATCTTTATAAGGCCGTAGAAGAAAAGCAGTTCATCCTATATTACCAACCAAAATTTAATACGAATCTTGAAGTCTGTGGCGTTGAAGCATTAATCCGTTGGAATCATCCAGCTTTAGGAATACTCACACCGCATATGTTTATAGAAGGTGCAGAAAAAACGGGTTTGATCATTCCAATGGGATATTGGGCACTTGAGCAAGCTTGCCTGCAAATTCAAGAGTGGGAACGCAGTAACACTCCATTTTATCCAGTCGCAGTAAACCTATCTGCACTACAGTTCGAAAATAAAAAATTATTTAGTACACTCGAAGCATTATTGAAAAAATATCAAATTCAACCTCATCACTTAATTGTTGAGATTACTGAATCAACTGCAATGCGACATATTGATTTAAGTATTCGAGCTTGTGAGCGACTACGTGATATGGGTATTCGAGTCGCAATTGATGATTTTGGAACAGGCCATTCAAGCTTTTTATATTTAAAAGATTTACCTGTAGATGAATTGAAAATTGATCGTGGTTTTATCGTTGACTTAAAACCAGGCTCAAAAGAAGAAGTTATATTAGAAAGTATAATACATTTAGCTAAAAAGTTAGGTTTAACCGTAACAGCGGAAGGGGTGGAAACTCAACAGCAAGTTGAGATTTTAACTCGTTTAGGTTGTCAGCAATTTCAGGGTTATTTATTAGGAATGCCTGTTCACGTCGATCAACTGATTGAATCTCAAGGCGCTTACTTCGCTTAATCTTTTCTATATCGATTTTTAAAACTAATATTTCCTTTTAATTTTTTCTTTAAAGAACAATTAATTAAAATGAATTTATCTTCTAAAACACTCCTATATATTTGTAGTAGTGAATAGTATTAGTTTCTCAGTTAGTTAAGTATTTTACATATAATAATTTATGAATATATACTGCAAGTATAAAGTAATACTAATAAATTGATGTTTGTATTTTATAATACATAAGGAGTAAAAAGGATTAATATAAAGTATTGTGAAGTTTATGTAATAATTGGAATTAATTAAGGTAGAACTAAATAAAAATATTAATTTTTAGGGGTTGAATAGATTTTTGGTGGAGTTGGAGAGTAGACTCCACCGAATTAAAAAAATACTTTTTATCTTTATTAAAATATAAATATTTAATTAATTTATAAATTAAATAGTTGCGCACTCTTGAACTGTTTCTAACTCAATAATTTTGTTTATATAAGACCATGTTTGTTCTGGATTAATCTTTCCTTTATTTATAGTGCCATCGATAATGATTCCATCTACAATGTTAAGAAAGAGTCCTGTAAGAATTTTTGTATTTTCCACTTCTAACTCTGAAAGAGCTGAGAAAACTAATGAGTAAACCCACTCCCGATACTCATTAATTTGATGCTTAATAGAAGGGTACAATTGCATGACTTCGATGGTTGCTTTTTTAAATAAGCAGCCATTAAAGTCATCTGTATTAATCCAATCGATATACCAATTAAATATATTTTTTAATTTAATCAGTGGGTTATTAGTGTTTTTAATTTTTTCCAATATTGAATATTGGATTTCTAAATTTCTCTTATAAAGACATTCTTCAATTAAGGCTTCTTTAGAAGAAAAGTATTTATAAAAAGTCATTTTTGCAACATTTGATTCAGCAATAATGCGATCAACACCAATAGAAGTATAGCTTTTTTGGTTAAAGAGGGATGTTGCTGTTGTTATAATAGTTTCTCTTTTTGTCATCGGGTTCCCCGTTGCGGATATTTTTTGATTAACTTTGCTATTGTAAAGTGTATAAGCTTAAATAAAACTTATTTTATAGTATTTAAAAAATTATATTTATTCAATAGTTTGGTTAATTTAAAAAACAACATATTATATATTTAATTGGCAATAGTTTACTTTTTTAAATATTATTAATTAATCCGTTGATTTGTTGAGGTAATACACATAGTATCGACTTGTTAAGTATGGGTGTACGGAATTTATTTTGGCAATTGAATGCGAATTGTAATAAAGAGAGAGCCTATAACTTAACTATAAGAAAAACTTTTTACAGAGAATCATTATGTTAAAAAAATTTGAAGACTTTAATAATCCAAGAGAAAAAGCATTGCAGGGGATGAGAAATAGTATTCCTGCAAAACAATGGGATGAAAATTTACAATTTCTTAAACAATTAAGAAAAACAATTGCAGAGTTACCCGTTTGTAACCATCCTGCTATTGAATTGTTAAACGGTGGATATCTTGATAAACAACGTTTGACTCTTATCCATTTAGAATATCGTCATGCGATTGTACAAATTTTTACTGATGCTTTATTAAAGGCTCAATTTTTAACAAAACAATTGGAACCTAAACTCCACTCTGGAGCGAAGATGTATCCACGGGTATTATTAAGTTTAAATATACTTGATGAGTTTGGTTTTCGCCCTGGTTTAGGTAAAGATAATTATTATCTAGGGAATCCTGAATATGCTCACTATCCATTATATGAAGATTTACTTAATGATTATGGTTTAACAGAGCTTGATCGTCGTAACTTTAAACCATCAAAAATTTCAGATCAGGTTAGATCATTTTTAGAATCTTCTTATGATAGTTATATTAATGTCGTAGCATTATTAGCTGTTGCAGAAGAAGAAGTCATTCTTTTTAGTCCTCCATTACGTCAAGCAACCAAATTCGTAAATATCGATGTTGAAGGCGGTGGTTACTACCATGTACATGGTGTATCTACGGATGAAACATCTGAGGCCGCTGATGACGATCATGAAGATGACTTGTGGTTTGCATTAGCACAAGCAATTACAAAAGATGATTATGAAAGCTTAACCAAGCTATGTATTGATTACTGTGCTTTATGGAATGAGTTCTGGGATGCACAAATTGCCGATGTTCAATTCATTGAAGAAAAGAAATTGGCGTAAAGATTCTATTAAGTCTTGATCAAGCCCCATCTTAAACAGGTGGGCTTTTTTAACTGTAAAATTTCTAAGAAGTTAAACTCCATACCCAAAAAAGATCTAAAAATTTTGTGAATAACTCATGGTTTATCAACAATCATTAAACAGTTCTATAAATCTGCTACAATTACGCCAATTTTTATTTTGATCGACTTTAGGTCTTTGGCACTGCAATCTCCGCAGTAGGTGTATTTCATGAGTTTTAAAGATGAGTTAGCGGCACAGGTTGCTCAACGCCGCACATTTGCCATCATTTCCCACCCCGATGCCGGTAAAACGACCATGACAGAGAAATTACTGTTATGGGGTAAAGCAATTCAGGTTGCAGGGATGGTAAAAAGCCGTAAATCTGACCGCGCAGCTACATCTGACTGGATGGAAATGGAAAAAGAGCGTGGAATTTCCATTACCACTTCTGTTATGCAGTTTCCTTATAAAGGTCACACCATTAACTTACTTGATACACCGGGGCATGAAGACTTCTCTGAAGATACTTATCGTACCCTAACTGCAGTTGACTCTGCATTAATGGTGATTGATGGTGCAAAAGGTGTCGAAGAACGTACCATCAAATTGATGGAAGTTTGTCGTATGCGTGACACTCCGATCATTTCATTTGTAAACAAGATGGACCGTGAGATTCGTGAACCACTTGAGTTGCTGGATGAAATTGAGAACGTCCTCAATATTCGCTGTGTACCAATTACATGGCCATTAGGGATGGGACGTGATTTTGCTGGTGTATACAACATTCTTGAAAACAAATTGTATGTCTACAAAGCAGGCTTCGGCTCAACTATTACCGATATTGAAGTACGCGATGGTTATGACCATGCAGATATCCGTGAAAAAGTAGGTGAGCTGGCTTGGGCGTCTTTTGAAGAGTCACTTGAGCTCGTACAAATGGCGAATGAACCTTTAGACCGCGAATTATTTTTACAAGGTAAACAAACTCCAGTTCTATTTGGTACAGCATTAGGTAACTTTGGTGTTGACCACGTGTTAGACGCATTTATGAATTGGGCACCAGAACCTAAAGCGCATCCAACACAAGAGCGTGTTGTCGACGCGAAAGAAGAAGGTTTTTCTGGTTTCGTCTTTAAAATTCAAGCCAACATGGATCCGAAACACCGTGACCGTATTGCCTTTATGCGTATCTGTTCAGGCAAATACGAGAAAGGTTTGAAAATGAATCATGTACGTATTGGTAAAGATGTACGTATTAGTGATGCATTGACATTCCTTGCGGGTGAGCGTGAACATCTAGAGGAAGCGTGGCCAGGTGATATTATTGGTTTGCATAACCACGGCACAATTCAAATTGGTGATACTTTCACAAGTGGTGAAAATCTACATTTCACAGGTATTCCTCACTTCGCACCAGAGATGTTCCGTCGTGTGCGTTTGAAAGATCCATTAAAGTCAAAACAATTGCAAAAAGGTTTGAAAGAGTTGTCTGAAGAAGGCGCAACTCAGGTATTTATGCCACAAATTAGCAATGATTTGATCGTGGGTGCTGTGGGTGTACTTCAGTTTGACGTTGTTGCTTACCGTCTGAAAGAAGAATACAAAGTTGACTGTGTGTATGAGCCTGTAAGTGTTAATACGGTTCGTTGGATTCATTGTGATGATGACAAGATTCTCAATGAATTTAAGAAAAAAGCACATGATCAGCTTTCTATCGATGGTGGCGGTCACTTAACTTATCTTGCACCAAGTCGTGTGAACTTGCAGATTATGCAAGAGCGTTGGCCTGATATTCAGTTCCGTAACACGCGTGAACACTAATCTTTAAGATTTGACAGACAGCTTCGAACAGAAGCTGTTTTGTTTTGAAAAATAAGAAAGGATGATGAAATGAATTTGAATAGAAAGACAGTTATTGCACTTTTAGTTGCGGTAATCATATTACTTTTAGCTATTTGCCTTTTTGTCTGGAAAGGCTTTCAACCTTCATCATCTTATCAAATGAAATCGGCTTCTCACCAAAATCAAAATATAGAGAAAGCGGAAGTACTACCATTTCTAAACTTGCAACAAGTAAAAGCTGATTATGCTTTGCCATTTTGTGAGAAGAAAAATTGTATTGATGTCGATATTCAAACAATAAAGACTCAAGATGCATGGCTAAATGAATGGATCGCGAAAAGTCAGGCTAAAGTGATCCAAGACCAAATTGATTTGAAAAAAGACTTAAGTTTGCAGCAAGCCATTAATGCTTATGTTAAAAAGTCTGATGAATGGCAAGATAAATATTCAAAGAATCGGGCTTATGAATTGCATCTTCATACCCGTATTGCATCGCAGCGTAACCAATATGTTTTATTGCAATTAGGACTGGATACCAAGCAGGAAGAGCTCACGATTAAAGACCGTTATTACTTTTTTGTGGCCGACCGAAAACTGCATAAGAGCTTAACTTTGTTAGATGTTTTACAAAAAGATCAACAAACTACTGTGCATCAAATGGTGCAGGTGGCCTATCAAGACTGGTTAAAAAAGCAGACTGCTGACATAAAGAAAGAAGCACCAAAAACTTTATATTGGGGGCAGGCAGATTGGTTCTTTGATGGTGAAGGGGTTGGCTTACATTATCAGGCAAACCAGATTACTAAAGAAGCTCCACAGCTCGATATTTATTTATCTAAAGAACAGACCAAAAAAATATTACAACCCGAGGTTTATGAACAAATGTTTTAAGATGGTAGCAGAATTTGCAACCTCTATTTATATGCGCTAATTTCTTAGAAAGGCATAGCGTAATCTCCTTAGAATAAAAGGCAAAATATGATGTTATCTTCTAAAGCTTCACTGCGATTAACTTTGCTTGCTTCTGCTATATTTCTGGCAGCATGCCAACCTAAAGCTGATCCTAAGGATTCTCAAGAGCAGCAGAAATCAACTGTTCAAGAACAAAAGCCAGTAGAGTTGACTTTGAAGGGTGAAACAATTCCTAGTAAGGCGGTTTTACCTGATTGTGATGGTAAAACTTGTCCCGAATTCACAGTTGAACGTTTACAAAGTAATTTTCCTTTTATTGACAAAATTATAGATCAACAAATCTTAAGTACACTAAATCAAATTTTAGAAATTGCTGAACCTGATGCTAAGGGCACGCAAGCGGAACAAAAAGCAGAAGCTTCAGCAGTTGCGGGTGCAGAGCAAAAAAATAGCTTTGATGCACAGGTGCAGCGCTATGCAAATTCATTTATTGATCTAGATAATGAGTTAAAAGCTTTAAGTAGTAATCATCAGATTAATCTTTTAGTTAAACCTAAGATTTTGCAGGCTCAAGGTAAAGTTGTAACTGTAGTGCTTAACAGTAGTAGTTATTTAGGTGGGGCTCATGGCTCTGCTGCACAGCATTATTATAATTTTGATTTAAAAGAGCAAAAGCAAATTAAGCTTGAAGATTTATTACGTCCTCAGCAAAAAGCAGCTTTAGAGAAGTTAGCCCATGAAGCCTTTAAGACATGGGTGATGGACTCTAAATTGGCTGATAATGTTGCTGACTATGAACAAGCATGGCCATTTAAATTATCTAATAACTTCTTGTTGGGTGAACAAGGTTTAATCCTTCAATACGGTGAGTATGAAATTGGCCCATACGTGGTTGGACTCCCTCGATTAGTCATTCCTTATGACCAATTACAAGATGTGTTGAAAGAAGAATATTTGCCACAGCCTAAAGCTAAACCAGCTTCGGCACCAGTTGCAAAAAGTGCTGGCTAATGCATTTGTTCGATACCCATACCCATTTTGATGTTGCCGATTTTGATGAAGATCGGCAGCAACTAGCACTCGAGGCTAAAAAAGTGGGTGTAGATGCTTTGGTTTTAATTGGCTTTCTACAGTCACGTTTTGATGAGTTGGTGCAGACTCATCATCAGTTAAAAAGTTGGGAAAATGTGCCTACTTCTTATTTAGCACCAGGCTTACACCCGTTTTATATTGAGCAGCATCAACCAGAGCATTTGAGCCATCTTGAGCACATCTTGCAGCAAGAAAACTGCGTGGCTGTAGGTGAAATTGGCTTAGATACTTTCTTGAAAGAACATAAGCAGCCAGATGTATATGCAAAGCAAAAACAATATTTTGCAGCTCAGTTAGAGCTTGCAACCCAATACCAAAAACCAGTGTTACTCCACATTCGAAAAGCGCACGGTGATGTGCTCGCTCTATTAAAAGCTCAAAAATTTAAATTTGGCGGAATTGCTCATGCCTTTAGTGGTGGAGTAGAAGAGGCAAAGGGTCTTATTAAGCTTGGTTTTAAAATTGGTGTGACGGGGCAGATTACCAATCCAAATGCAAAAAAACTTCATACGGTTGTGCAGGCTATAGGTGCAGAGCACTTGGTGATTGAAACAGATTGTCCAGATATGACACCGCTTTGCTGTCAAACCTCAACAGAACAGCGGACTCGTAATACCCCTGTTAATTTGCCCTATGTTTTACAAAGTCTGGCTGAAAATTTAAATATGCCAGAGCCAGATTTGGCTAAGTTGCTGTGGAAAAACTCTCTTACTGCATTGAAATTATCGTAATAAAAATCAAAGATTAGAAATAGTAACTAAAACAAAACACAGCGATTAAAAAAGAAGCTTAAAGTAAGAAAACAACATGTAAAAACGTGAAAAATAACATTGCCAGACGTGGGAGGATAACCCAATGGCTAAGTATAGCAATATCAATAGTTTTAATGCTTTACAGACGCTAACAGTAGGTTCCAGCAATTATCAGATTTTTAGCTTAGCCCAAGCAGAGAAAACGCTAGGGGATATTGCCAAACTGCCGAAATCTTTAAAAGTATTATTGGAAAACTTATTACGGTTTGAAGATCAGCATAGCGTTAAAACGGAACACATCCATGCTTTAGCAGAATGGCTAAAAACCCGCACCTCAGATCAAGAAATTCAATATCGACCTGCAAGGGTTTTAATGCAAGATTTTACGGGTGTGCCAGCGGTCGTTGATTTAGCTGCAATGCGAGCAGCGATGGCACAAGCGGGCGGTGACCCTGAAAAAATTAATCCATTATCTCCTGTAGACTTAGTCATTGACCACTCTGTCATGGTTGATTATTTTGCCGATGATCAGGCGTTTGAAGAAAACGTACAAATCGAGATGCAGCGTAATGGTGAGCGATATCAATTTTTACGTTGGGGACAGTCTGCATTTAATAACTTTAGTGTAGTGCCACCGGGTACGGGAATTTGTCATCAGGTTAATTTAGAATATTTGGCTCAAGCGGTGTGGTTAGGCGAGGACAACGGACAAACCTTTGCTTTTCCAGATACTTTAGTGGGTACAGACTCACATACCACCATGATTAATGGTTTAGGTGTATTGGGTTGGGGTGTAGGGGGAATTGAGGCCGAAGCGGCTATGCTGGGCCAACCTATCTCAATGCTCATTCCTGAAGTCATTGGTTTTAAATTGACAGGAAAACTACCAGAAGGGATTACTGCAACTGACTTAGTGCTGACTATTACTCAAATGCTCCGTCAAAAAGGAGTTGTGGGGAAATTTGTAGAGTTCTATGGAGATGGCTTAGCCGATTTACCACTTGCTGACCGTGCAACCATCGCTAATATGGCACCAGAATATGGGGCGACTTGTGGTTTCTTCCCGATTGATGAAGTGACATTGGGATATTTGAAATTAACTGGCCGTCAAAGTGATCGTATTGAACTGGTTGAAGCGTATAGCAAAGCGCAAGGTTTATGGCGAAATGCAGGTGATGAACCTGTTTTTACAGACACTTTAAGTCTTGATATGAGTACGGTTCAGGCAAGTTTGGCAGGTCCAAAACGCCCTCAAGACCGTGTGCTTTTATCGGAAGTACCTAAAACGTTTAATGCGCTGATGGAATTAACTTTAAAACCAGCCAAAGAAGCTAAAGAGCGTTTAGAAAATGAAGGTGGTGGCGGTACTGCTGTCGAGGCAAAAAAAGCAAATATCCAACATGAAAGCCCTTCTTGCGTGATTGAAGGAAAAACTTATCCATTAAATCATGGTGATGTTGTTATTTCGGCAATTACCTCATGTACCAATACTTCTAACCCAAGTGTAATGCTAGCAGCAGGTTTGCTTGCAAAAAAAGCGATTGAAAAAGGTTTGCAGCGTAAACCGTGGGTGAAAAGCTCTCTTGCACCAGGTTCTAAAGTCGTGACTGACTATTTGCTGGCTGCTGGACTTACGCCGTATTTAGATGAGTTGGGTTATAACTTGGTGGGATATGGTTGTACGACCTGTATTGGTAACTCAGGCCCACTACCTGAACCAGTGGAAGATGCAATTCAATGCCATGATTTAAATGTTGCATCAGTACTTTCTGGTAACCGTAACTTTGAAGGACGCGTACATCCATTAGTTAAAACGAACTGGCTTGCTTCGCCACCTTTGGTAGTGGCATATGGTTTAGTTGGTAATATTCGTACCGATTTGACTACGCAACCTATTGGGCAAGGTAAAGATGGACAACCTGTCTATTTAAAAGATATCTGGCCAAGTCAGGCAGAGATTGATGCTGTCTTACAGAAAGTAAATACAGAGATGTTCCATAAAGAATATGCTGCGGTGTTTGATGGTGATGAAAGCTGGCAATCCATTCAGATTCCAAAAAGTAAAACTTATGAATGGGCGGATGATTCGACTTATATCCGTCATCCGCCATTCTTTGAAGGAATTGGTGAGCCACCAAAACCAATTAAAAATATTGAACAGGCACGTATTTTGGCAGTGCTTGGTGACTCGGTAACGACTGACCATATTTCACCGGCTGGTAATATCAAAAAAGACAGCCCAGCAGGTCGATACTTACAAGAGCAAGGTGTTGAGCCAAAAGACTTTAACTCCTATGGTTCTCGACGTGGTAATCATGAGGTTATGATGCGAGGTACCTTTGCCAACATTCGTATTAAAAACGAGATGCTAGGTGGTGAGGAGGGTGGTAATACGATTCATGTGCCAAGTGGTGAAAAGCTCGCTATTTATGATGCTGCAATGCGTTATCAACAAGAACATACACCGCTTGTGATTATTGCTGGTAAAGAATACGGAACAGGTTCTTCACGTGACTGGGCTGCCAAAGGAACGAACTTGTTAGGTGTAAAAGCAGTCATTGCTGAAAGTTTTGAACGTATTCATCGTTCAAACTTGGTGGGTATGGGCGTGTTGCCATTACAGTTTATTGATGGACAAACTCGACAATCTCTCAACTTAACTGGTCATGAGGTGATATCAATTCGAGGTTTGTCTGATGGCGTTCAGCCTCATCAAATTCTTGAGGTTGATGTGAAAGGGCCAAATGGAGTCGCCAGCCACTTTAATGTGTTGTGTCGAATTGATACGTTAAATGAGGTTGAGTACTTTAAGGCAGGTGGTATTTTGCATTATGTACTTCGGAATTTGATTGCTGGTTAATTTGGCTAAGTTTGCATAGCCTTGTAATGAGGGTGCTTTGGCTAATGTTGGGTATATAGCCATATCCTTACTTTTTAAGGATAAAAAGTAACAAAAATCCTTTGTCGGGCTGACGGTATGTCCTTATACCGCAGCCCAACTGAGCGGCATCCATGCCGCCTGCCACACTAGTAATCAATAGTTTAAATCTTAAGCCGTATAATTTGATTAATAATCATAAGACTTGTCGTGAGTTTAAATATTACAGTCTCAAGTTTTCTTTGATCTAAAATACACTTTCTTCTGAAAAGCAGTAAAATACTCTCTGTGTTTTATATCCCCAAAGAGTAGCAATGACCGATCTCCAACAAGATGAATATGACCGCCGTTTTGCAGGTGTAGCCAAAGTTTATGGTGATTCATCGTTCCAGCACTATGAAAAAAGTCATGTGATGGTGATTGGTATTGGTGGTGTTGGTAGTTGGGCGGTAGAAGCTTTAGCACGTACAGGTATTGGTGAGTTGACTCTGGTGGATATGGATGTGGTTGCGGCATCAAATGTGAACCGTCAGTTACCTGCGATGACATCAACTCTGGGCTGTGAAAAAATTGAGATTATGGCGGAGCGTTGTCGCCAAATTAACCCACGTATTAAAGTTAATATTATTGATGACTTTTTAACACCTGAGAATGTCACAGAACTTTTAAATCCTGTACCTGATATTATCTTGGACTGCATTGATGACGTTAAAGCAAAATTGGCTTTGATGCTTCATTGCCGTTTTAATAAAATTCCTTTAATTGTGTCGGGTGGAGCAGGTGGTAAGCTCGATCCACTTAAAATCCGCGTGGCCGATCTATCAAAAACAGAACAAGACCCAATGTTAGCGAAGCTACGTAGTCAACTTCGTGCTCGCGGCATCTGTAAAAAGCCAAAAGAGAAATTTGGTATTACCTGTATTTACTCAATCGATAATCCATTTTCTAGTGCAGATGTTTGCCCATCGGCGGGATTACGTTGTGGTGGCTATGGGTCAGCGGTAGTGGTGACTTCAAGCTTTGCTATGATTGCCGTGGCTGAAGTTTTGAAAAAGCTTGATTTAAAGAAAGCCTAATTTAAATATTGAAAAGGCATGTGCTTATGTAAGTGCATGCCTTTTTATTTTTGAGAGAAACTATTTAATCATACAGCTCTATGTTGTCTTGCTGGGGTTGTGTGGGTAACTGCTGATCATAAAATTTAAAGCACCATAAAATTAGAACAACAACGGTGAAAATGACAAACCCTTTTAAATACTTCATGAATAATTCAATCAATTGAACGGTCTTGATAAAATTCTAGCGAAGGCTATCTATCTAATCTAATATAGAAAATAGACCTAATAATCTAATTTTGAGATGGTTATGCTCACATTAAAACAATTCCAATATTTCATAAAAATTGTTGAAGAAGGGAGTTTCACTGCTGCTTCAGAGAAATTATTCATTGCTCAGTCTGCTTTAAGTCGGCAAATGAAGCTATTAGAGGAAGCAATTGATTTTCAGTTATTTGATCGTACTGATAAGAAAGTAAAACTCACGGCGGCAGGAGAGGTCTTCTATAAAAAAATTAAAGATAATATGCATTATTTAAATGAGATTATTGGAGTTTCTAAGAATATTGCAGAAGGAAAAAATCGTCAGATTAAAATTGCTCATTCGAGCAGTATTATTATGGATGATAGAAAGATCCAGATATTAAAAGAAATTAGCTTAACGCAACAAATCAATTTTGAGATAAATACCTTGTCATCTGAGCATCAGATTTTGGCTTTACTGAATGGGGAAATTGATATTGGTTTGATTAGACCACCAGTTCTGCATAGCCTTGAAGAAATAACGACCTTGAAACTATATGAGCAGCCATTATTTGCAGCTGTTTATATTGATCACCCTAAATTTAAAGAAACACAAAGTATCCAGATAAAAGATTTAAAAGATGAATATTTTGTTTCGACTCCACATCCTAAGCGGGGAGGTTTGAGTTATTTAGTCTCAAACTTGTGTGTAGGGGCTGGCTTCTGGCCTAAAGCAGCGACGATCCAATCACGTAAGCTAAACCAATTACAGTTAGTTGCTGCAAATTTGGGTATTAGCATTGTTCCCCAAGAGTTTGAGAAAATATTACCCAATCAGGTCAAGCTATTACCTTTGGCAGATTATTTGTCACTTTCAGAAGTTTTGTTGGTCTATAGAAAAGATCATGATGAAATGATTCAGCATTGTGCTGAACTCATTTATCAAACGTTTCAATCTTAGAAAAATGATTAAGCGGCTAATCTATAGTAAGTATAAGTGACGTTATCATCTTTATAGACGTCATAGCTATTTTGTTTGAAGTCAGAGACCCATTCACTTCCAGTGTACCCTGCGATATGTCCATAAACATGGTTGCGGGTTCTGTGAATGATGTAAATGTCACCTTCTTGAGGTTCGTCGAAGGCTGGATCAATTTGTTTATAGCCAATCTTTTTGAGAGTATCGCCCCAATCTGAAGCTGCGATTGGGTGGTTTTCAACATTAGCACCAGCAGATTCGAGTGCAAGACGGATACTACGTGCGCATCTAGCTTTACTGCGTCTAGAAGTTACGCTTTCTAATTTTTCTACAAACTTTTCTACGTCGATCGGTGGGTTGGTTGAAGTTTGAGTTTGATGATTATTGGGTTTCATGGTGAAAGGATAAGGGAGGCTTGGTGCGCTGTGCGATACAACAATGGCTGCCTGATTTGAATCCTGATACATGTAATTATCAGCTACTTGTCCGTCATAAATAATCATCGTGAAATCTCTACCGTGCTACCCATATCCATATTAAAAAAATCACCACCTACCTGTGGCGTTCAGAGATACTAATAGGCATATCTTAAAAGTTTTGTTTATGTTATGTAATAACGTATCTTTTTTCCAAAGGTGGCTGCCTTGGTGCGAAAATATACTTATCAAAAGAAGTGGTCAAAAATTGTGAAATTTAAATTATTGATATCATTATAAATAAATAACTAATCAGAACTTAAATTTGAATATTTTTTCCCAACATTTGCGAATATACTCAAAATCTAAGTCTCTGATTTAAAATGCCACATTTTCTTACAATTTAAAAAGTCGTTGTCAACTTAAACCTGCTGCTCTTTTACATACTCTTCAGTGCGAATCATAGCTTGCTCGCATGTTCTGAATTGCATTTTCAACATCAGCTAAAGTCTTTGCATTTCCGCCACTTAGTGCTTGGCGCCATTTACGAGCACCCGGTAAGTTTTGGAATAAACCTAAAATATGACGTGTAATGATTGAAAGAGGAGCACCTTCAGCTATGCGTTGCTCAATATAAGGTAGCATTTGTTCCATAATATCGAAACGATCTGGCGCTTCTAAATTCCAAAGCTGTCCCAATTCGGCGAGTAGGTAAGGGTTGTGATAGGCTTCACGGCCAATCATGACACCATCAACATGTTGTAAATGAGCTTGAGTTTCGGCAAAAGTTTTAATTCCGCCGTTAATTTCAATGGTTAGGTGTGGACGTTCTTGTTTTAAGCGGTATACATCTTCGTAGCGTAAAGGAGGAACTTCTCGATTTTCTTTTGGAGACAAACCTTTCAAAATAGCAATACGGGCATGCACAACGAAATACGTACAACCTGTTGCAGCGACAGTATCTACGAAATGTAGCATTTCTTCGTAAGACTGCATGTCATCAATACCGATACGGTGCTTTACCGTTACGGGAATACTCACCGCCTTTTGCATGCTGTGAATGCATTCAGCAACCAAGTCTGGCTCTGCCATTAAACATGCACCGATTTTATTATTCTGTACGCGGTCACTTGGGCAGCCTACATTGAGGTTGACTTCATCGTAACCCCAGTCTTCGGCCATTTTTGTGCAAGTTGCAAGCTCTTGTGGGTTTGAACCGCCAAGCTGCAATACGATTGGGTGCTCTTGAGCATTATAGTCCAAATGGCGTTTTGCATCGCCAAATAAAATCGCGCCTGTAGTCACCATTTCTGTATAGAGCACAACGTTTGGGTTAAACAAGCGTGCAAAGAATCGGTAGTCCTTTGTAGTCCAGTCCATCATTGGAGCTACACTGATTCTTGGAGATTTAATAGTTTCAATGGTTTTATCAATAGTCATTAAAAATCATACCTTTAATCAGTGTTTTACAACCTGTTTGAATCTGTGGGAACTCATGTTTAGCTGCATTAATCGGTTTGCATTTACACCAAAATTTACACCATAATGAAAAAAATGGTTCATGGTGTAAATTTATGGGGTCAATTACTGCCAGAAAAGGTGCAGATGGAAACGTTAGTTACCGAGCTGCTATCCGGATCAACAAAAAGGGCTATCCAGCATATTCTGAAAGCAAAACATTTCATTCAAAAAAAGTGGCAGAAAACTGGCTTAAAAAAAGAGAAGTCGAGATTCAAGAAAATCCAGATATTTTATTTGGCAAAGAACAACTAATTGACCTAACTTTGTCAGATGCCATAGATAAATATTTGGATGAAGTTGGGAGCGAATACGGAAGGACGAAACGCTATGCTCTACTCTTAATTAAGAAGTTGCCAATCGCGCGCAATATTATCACAAAAATACATTCAACACATTTGGCTGAGCATGTTGCTCTGAGACGGAGAGGTGTACCGAATCTTGGTTTAGAACCTATTGCAACAAGTACACAGCAGCATGAGCTTTTACATATTAGAGGGGTTCTGTCTCATGCTTCTGTTATGTGGGGCATGGATATTGATTTAAGTAGCTTCGATAAAGCTACAGCACAGCTTAGAAAAACTCGCCAAATCTCATCTAGTAAAGTTAGAGATAGGCTTCCAACAAATGAAGATTTGGTTACTTTACGGGGCAAGAGTACGATCCAAAGTTATCGTCAGCCTGTGTATTACGTGGATTTGACTCTAAGAGATTCGATTGGATTTGCAAGAGCTTTAAATGAAGCCCGTTTAATAGATCAGGATTGTAAAGCAAATGGTTTTAATCAAAGTGCATTAGATGAAATAGCTCGACGGGGATTTGAAAATTCTCCTTTTTAATTTTTGGAAGAAGAGAGTTGTCTCCAAGATAATATTTTTACTTATGATACTGATGATGAGAGAAAAAGTGATTTTGCTGAGGAATTAGCAAAAAGTTGTTTAACCCAATGATTAATATAATAAGAGAGCTTTTTTAGGCTCTCTTGTAATTGATAAGCAATTGTTTTTTAATCCTATTTTTTGTAAAAAAATAGGATGGGATTGTGATAGTATTACTGCCAATATTATTGGATTCAAAATTTTGACGGTCAAGAAATAATGAGATTTTCTTGATTCTGCTCAAGAGTTTTAATGTTGTAGGTATTGATGTTTAGGATTACACAAGATTTAAATATTCTATTGAAACAAGTTAATTGGCAGATAACAAAATGAGTTTTAGATATATTGGTTCTAAGGCTCGGCTTGTTGACCAAATTTCACAATTTATACCAGAATCTAGGAATGAAGGTTTTTTTGTAGATGCTTTTTGTGGAACAGGTAGTGTTGCAGAAATCGCTGCTTTAAAAGGTTGGAATATTAGATTAAATGATAATCTACTTTCTGCTCTAATTACAGCACATGCACGCTTAATAAGTGATGAGGAGGTGCCATTTTTATCTTTAGGTGGTTATGATAATGCGATTCAAATTTTAAATAATTTGAACCCTTTATCTGGATTTATTTGGCGCACTTATAGTCCAGCTTCTTTATCTCATTGTGGTATTGAACGACGTTATTTTACTGAAATCAACGCACAACGTATTGATGCTATTCGGGAAAAAATTTCTGCATGGTCTGAGAATAATTTAATTACTGAAATAGAAAAAAGGTTGCTAATAGCAGATTTATTTAGTGCTCTAAATAAAGTTGCTAATATTGCCGGCACTTTTGGTTGTTTTATGGCTAAGTGGACTAAGCAGTCAGAAGGAGACCTATATTTAGTTCCTAGAAAATTAAAGAGACAAAAGGTAAACGTGCAGGTATTTGTTGGGGATGTCTTTGATGTACCTAATTCTTATCAAGATGTCGTATATCTAGATCCACCATATACTAAACGACAATATGCAAGTTATTACCATATACTTGAAACAATAGCTTGGTGGGATTCTCCTCAAGTTGAGGGCGTCGCGGGTCTTAGACCATGGAAAGATAAAGCCTCTGATTTTTGTTATAAAGTTAGAGCTTTGAAAACTCTTTCACGATTAATCCAAAGTTTAAAAGCCCAAAATATTCTTCTTTCATATAGTAGTGAAGGGCATATTCCAATGTGTGAAATGGAGGAGGAGCTAAGAACTTTTGGACGGGAAATTAAAGTAATTCCTTTGGGGAAAATTGGTAGATACAGACCTAATAAGATTGCAAGTGAAAGTGCATCTGAAGTTAATGAGTATCTGATTCATTTGAATAATGAATCAGAAGTATCTATAGATAGTTAAGAGTTGGATAAGTATTTATGAGTTCGCCACGTCCATTAGAATGGGATTATCTTTCAGACATTGAAAAGAGCTTACAAAAAATTATCACTCCTTTAGGAAATAGCCACGAAGTCAGATTGCAAGTTTTGGAAACTATAGCATCTTATTTTGGTGGATTTGATATTGAAAATTTTCATAAAAAATTTAATATCAAACACTTATCTTTTAGTGCGGAAACTACAGAATTAATAAAAGAATTAAAAAGATTAATTGAAATTAGTCCTGTCGAGTATCCATTGATTTTGAGTATTTTGTCACGAGAAGATTTATTAGAACACAATAGAAAAACTACGGGTGCTTATCATACCGATTTTCGATTGGCTCAGCGTTTAGCAAGAGCTTTAATTGAGAAAATCACTCCAAATGACAAAATAATTGATCCTGCCTGTGGAGCTGGCATTCTTTTGACTGCTGTTGCGCTAGAGTTTCATAAAAAAACACCTAATATGATCTCTTCATGGCTAAAGAATTCAGTCTTTGCTGCCGACCTTTCAGCAAACTCTTTAAGAGGAACAGTGTTAAGTTTAGCATCCTTAACTGATGATGTTGATGCACTTATTAATATGCGAAATAAGTGGTTTTGTGGGGATAGTCTTCTGGCAGAAGATGAGATTTGGACTGGGATGTGTCCAAATGGTTTTGATGCAGTGATTGGTAATCCACCCTGGGAAAAAGTTAAAATTTCAAAACATGAATACCTTAAAGCGAATGGTGTCGAGAGATCTTACGGACAAAATATTGAACAACTAGATGAAACAGATTTCCATAATAAAAAAATAGAAGTAAGTGGTTACTCAAAGTTGTTGTCTAAAAAATATCCTATTTTAGGATGTGGAGATCCTGATTTATATATCGCATTTATGGATTTATCTTTTAGATTGTGTAGAAATCATGGGCATGTTTCTATCTTAATTCCTGGAGGATTTATCCGTTCTCAAGGAACTCAAACTATCCGTCAAACTATTTTAAGTTCTTCCGAATCTACTACCATTTCGATTTTTGATAATAAGTCTAGATTTTTTTCTATAGATACTAGGTTTAAATTTTTACTAGTGGAATTAACTAAAAATCCTAATATAGTTAAAACTAACTCTATTATTAAGTTAACCCATGAACAGGGTGCAGAATACAATACATATTTAATATCTGAATCCGATATACCATTACATGAGTTGGAAAAGGTTAGAAGAGATTTAAGTATTCCAGAAGTAAAGAATATTGAGAGTTGGAATCTATTCAATAAGTTATTCTCAAATTCTTGTTCATGGGAAGATGAAAATTATGGATGGTCGCCAAAATTTTGTCGTGAGATAGATATGACAAAAGATAAGCGACTATTTTATAAGGATAAACACATACATTCTTTACCATTAATTGAAGGACGCATGGTAAATGCGCATAGATTAGGGGTGAAAGGGTATGTAAAAGGAGATGGGCGAAGTGCAGTTTGGGAAAGTTACGATATTGGGGAAGAAAAACTCCAACCTCAATTTTTTTTGAGAATTGAAGATTTACCACATTCTATAGTCGAGCGTTCTAAGCAATATAGAGTAGGTTTTTGTGATATTGCTGGTCAAACAAACGAACGCTCATTGACTTCTGCTATTATTCCACCTGGGGTTATTTGTGGTAATAAAGTTCCGACTATTACATTTCCTCATGATACAAGTTTAGAGCGTTTAATTGTGTGGACTGCAATTAGCAATAGTTTTGTATTTGATTGGATGTTAAGGCGAGTATTAACAACTACCGTTAACTATTTTCTACTACAAAGCATTCCTTTACCTAAGCTTAAAAAATCTAGTGAAGAATGGAATCTATTAGTTGATCTGATTTCTAAAATTAGAAACCTATTAGAAAAGGGAAATCTGACCGACGAAAATAAATTTCAAATTGCTTTGCTTAGAGCTGAAATTGATGCTGAGATTGCAATGGCATTTAATTTGAATTTAGATGAAATGAAGCTAATACTCGATGATTTTCAATTATTAGATAGAGGTCAATCACCTATTAATAATGAAAAAAGATCTACAGTTACAACTGATCTTGTAATGAATCAATTAGCTAAAAAATTGAAATTAGATAATAGCTTTTGGGAAAAACGAGTAAAGCAAGCTTTTAATTTAGGGGCGGTTGGCTATATACCATCACAGTTAGCAATGAGTAATTTGAGAGTATCAAAATGAGTAATTTGGTTGTTAGAATTTTATATAAAGAATTGATGCCGGGGGATCTAAGAAAAATTCAGGCTAATTCTAACGATTCTCCAACAGGAGGTGGTGCTAGAGATTTTAGATTTGGGGCATATAAAAAATTAGCACCAGCAATAAAAAAAATGTTTCCTCAAGTAACTTTAGAAAAAAGAAAACGTGGAGAAGCAGAGGTAGAATTAGAAGTTTTTAAGGGAGTGTTTTCTTGGCTAGATAAAGATGGAAATTTAGTTGAAAAAGACTCTTTTTTTGAACCGCCTACTGATGCAAGACCTTCTGAAGGGCGTATTGTAAGAGTGCCTGAATATGAATGTTTTGATCCTTCTAAAATTCCTCAAGGTAGTGCTAGTAATAAGATCATTCTTCTATTCATTCAAACTGATGACGGTCGAGTTTGGCCATATTTTGCTGAGGAAAACTCCTTGCGTTCAGGACAATGGGATCCAAGAGTAGAGAAGGCAATATTGGGTTGCATTGATAAAGATCGGGCATGTAATAAAGCAGTTATAGGCTACTACGATTTACAAACACAGGAGTGTTATTGTAATGGCAACTAACTATTCTAGTGAAGTTATAAAAATTTTAACTTCCTTAATGAAATCTAAAAATGTATTAATTTCTGGTGCGCCCGGTACTGGTAAATCGACCTTACTTGCTGAGGTTGCGGAGGCATTCCAAAATATTAATAAGGTTAATACTCAAGGTGTGCAGCCTAAATTGAATTTAACAGGAGGAGTCGCGATACCTCCACCTTCAAGTAATAATGGACCTGTTCTTCCAACTTTTACTGCTCAAAATAGAAAAGTATTTCAGACAGTCTTTCATCAAAATACTAAGTATCGAGATTTCGTGACAGGTATTATGCCTGTTGTAAGTGCTAATCAAAATGGGTTAAATTTTAAAGTTACAAAAGGGATTTTATATAGAGCTAGTGAGTTTGCAAAACAACAAAATAGCGCAGCTTTAATTATTATTGATGAAATAAACAGAGGTCCTGCTGTACAAATTTTTGGTGACACACTAGTCGCCATAGAATCTGATAAAAGATTGGGAGTGGATGGATCTAAAAAAAATACGACTCACTCTTTTGAGTTACTTCATCCTGATACTGGGGAGTTAGGGGAGTATTCGTTACCAGAAAATCTATATATTTTGGGTGCCCTGAATCAGGCTGATGCTTCAGTTGATCCTTTAGATGTAGCATTTTTGCGAAGATTTGAACCATTTAAGCTATTACCTAACGAACAGTTGCTAAGAAATTATTATGAATTAACAGATTCTGATAAAATAATTGATTTTAATAATCAAGGTACTTTAACGCCAAATATTTTATTTGAGGCCTCAGTTAGAGCGTGGTGCTCTATAAATTTAGCTATATCAATTGGTAGAGGTGAAGAATTTCAAATAGGTCATGGTGTTCTAATGTCTGAAAAAGATATTAGTAAAATGACTCCTAGCGATGCATCCGAAGCTTTATGTCGAGGATGGGAAAAAATTATTGCACATGTTGAAGAATTATTTTTTGGTGATCTAAAAGGAATTGCAGTCACATTCAATGCATTAAATTCTACTTCTACAAATCCGTATAGTTTGGAAGAGATTGAATTTGGAGATACTTTGCGGTTGAAACTAAATCGCCCTGATCATTTATCAGAAAAAAATATTTTTAAAATCCTAAAGTCTTTTATTAGAGAAAAATAAATGATTAAGAATCATAGGTTTTCTCTGGTTGAGTATGGGAAGCCTAATAGTCTAGTTCAGCAAATAAAAGCTTCTACAGGGCTGCCAGAGTTGCAAGTTCTGAAGTTGTTAATAGATGCAGATTTACGGATATCAAAGCAATTAAAGGTTACAAATAACTCTTTGGTTATTAGTACAAGTGGAGTTTCTGCTAAAGCTTTTGCTGGAATTATAAGATTATCTCCTACCATTGAATTGGAAATTGCACCAAAATTTTTGGGACTTAACGACACCCATTCTGAATGGAAAGAGGATTTCTTTTTTTTACTAACTCTTTCTCGCTATGGTTCTTTGCTTCCTCGAGAAAATTTAAGATCTTCTACTAGTGCACATAGAGATCTAGCTAATTTAGTGGCAAGGTCTTTTATTCAAATGTATGAAAGTAGAAAAAGGCGACCGATAAGAAACTATCAAAAATTTACCTTTGAAAGTTTTGAATACGAAGGTGATCCTGATCCAATGGATTTAATTAATCCTTCTCCAGATGGATTTGTACAAAGTGTCTTTAGATTTGATAAAAGGAATCAGTGGAATTTTAATATACTGACAGCAGCCAAAATACTCTCAAATGAGGTTACTGAAGCAGAATTAAAAGGAGGGCTATTACGAATTGTAAGTGAACTTTCTCCACAATTTAAGAAAAGTTTAAATTTACGTAATCGCGTTATACCGTCAAGATCAAAGGATTGGGAAACTCTTTATGAATTATCGATAAATATTCAAAATGGTTTTGGCATTAATTATTTACAAGGTACTTTGGCGGCACCAGGGTTCGTTATACAAACGTGGAGAGTATGGGAAGATTTAATATCAATTGCTTTACATATGGCATTTGGTTCAAAAAATATACAAAGACAGCCATCAAGTAGACTTGGTTGTAGAATTAAATCTGACTCAATGAAAAAAGAATTAAGTGTAGAACCAGATTATTTAATATTTGATGACACAGAAAATGTAAGTTTCATTGTTGATGCTAAGTATAAGGGGCATATAGATAAAGGTGGGGACAGGATTGCTGAGACAGATATTTATGAATCTTTAGCTTTTTCTAGAGCTGTGGGATGCAAAAGAGTGGCGTTGATTTATCCTGCAATATATACAGAAGAAAAAAAATCAGTAGGTTGTTGTTCAATTTTTGAGGAAATCCAAGTCGAAGATATTAATATTTATGGAATATCTATCGAAGTTAGAGGGATAGCAAAACGAGGGGGATTGAAAGAGTTTGCCAAAGAGTTGCGTAAATATCTTATCGAAGTAGGACGCTGCCATTCTCATAAACAAAAGTCATCTACTCTTTAAACGTAACCATTCAAATTGTGTTGAATAGTGGGAATTTATAATAAATTCCCTAGTTTTTTAGCTAATAATTAATTTTTACGCCAAATTTACACCTTATTCTTTTGTTTTTATATTAATGTATTGATATATATCAATTATTATTTTTTTAGTGTCCAATCCATCATAGGTGCGACAGAAATACGAGGTTGTAACGATTGAAGTGATTGCATAGCCAATAGACCCAAAAGTCGCTAAATTAATGAAAGGGCAGCATTATACGGGGTTTAGCCCTGAATCGACAGTGGCATTTAACCGAGTAATTTATAACCACCCTTATGTTGAATATAGAAAGATGATTTATAACAATTTACTTTATGAGTGAGCGAGCTGCTTTTTTTGTAAGAAAGCATCAATGACACTAAATAAAATACAAAGCAGAACAAGAGCTACACCTGCAACACATGTCATAGTCCACCCGCCATGATTCCAAGCAAAAATCCCTAAGGCAGAGCCACCAGCTCCTCCAATAAAATAAGTCGTCATATAGATGGCATTAATACGAGATTTGGCATCTGGACGTAAACGGAAAATAATGCTCTGGTTGCTGGTATGAACGAGCGCGAGTGCTAATTGAATTAAAGCAAAGCCAATAACATAACTAGAAAGGAGGGTTTGTCCGAAATAGAAACAAAGCCAGCTCACCAAAAACAGTCCACAACCCATCCATGTAAGTAATCGTGTGTAGCCTTGGTCGGCATATTTACCAATATAGCGTGTTGATAATGCCCCAAAGATACCGACTAGTGGGACTAGTCCGATAAATAGATCGGGTAAATGGTGTGTCGAAGTTAAAAGTAAGGCGATGGTGGAATACAGAATACTGACTGCGGCAAAGGCGAAAGCACCTGTAAGCGCTCTTAATAATAGTCGCTTTTCCTCTTTTAAGAGTTGAGCCATGGAAACAAATATTTGTCCATAGTTCATTTTCATACGCAAGACATAAGGTAAGCGACTTTTTAAGGTAAATGCCAACAGAAGCATTAATACGCCGCTGACGACATACACTACTTTCCAGTGGAAAAGGTTGGAAAATAAGCCAGCTAAACTGGTAGAGAGTAAAATTCCGACCAATAAGCCACTCATTAAAAAACCAATGATCTCGCCAGTTTTCTCGGGTTTTACGGTCATTGTGGCAAGTGGGATGAGGACTTGGGCAGCAACAGAAAATAATCCCGCTAAAATTGTACCAATCCACAACATGGGTAAGTTCACAGCAAAAGCAGATGTAAATAGACCAACTGCGCAAAGCACCATCAAAAACGGAATAGCTTTGGCTTTATTGACAATATCACCCAATGGGACAATAAAGAGTAAACCGAGGGCATAAGACACCTGAGCAAATGTCACTGTTAAAGCAGCTTGTGCTTGAGTTACAGCAAACTCTTGCTGAATGGAGTGAATGAGAGGCTGACAATAATAATTCACACCTGCACATAAACCGCATGCTGCTGCCATCAACCAAAGCAAAGGTTTATTTTGACTGATATCTTCAGGGGTAGACATGACGTTCTCTCAGTTTTATTGGGTGTATGCCGTTGCTTCAACTTCAATAAGCATGTGTTCTAGCGCAAGGCGCGGCACAGGAATAAGTGTACAGGCAGGAAAAGGATGATTTTTCCATAAATTTTGCATAATTTTAATCAAAATTTGATGTTTTTCGACCGAGTGGTCAACAACTAAAACTCTCAATACAGCAATATTGCTAAGCTCTGCATTGGCTGCTTTTAAAGCATGTTGAATATTATCAAAAACTTGGTTCGCTTGTTCTTCAAAACTTGGGTTTAATTCACCTTGGGAATTTTCGCCTCCTTGACCTGCTACATGAATAATATTCTTAAAGCTTTCCACTACAGCAACATGACTATAAGCATTTGGCGTTGGGTTATATAAAGTTGATGGATTTATGATTTTAAAAGTTTCTTGATTCATTGGAACTCAACCGTTTATTAAAATTTAGATGAGTATCCAACCTCAACTTAAGTTGAGGTCAAGAGAATTTAATGTTTTAGTCTTTTCTTTCTGAGAGTAATCATCATGACACCGACAATATTAAGAAGGCAGCCGACCCATTGCCACATATTGAGATGTTCATTTAAAAAAGCAACGGCAAGCAAAATCGTTAAAACTGGTCCAATTGAAGCAATCATTGCAGATTGAGAGGCACCTAATCGTTCAATGCTTTGCATGAGCATAACGGTGGGTAATACGGTAACTAAAAAGCCTAAGCCAATGCCATACCAAATTACACTAGAGGGGAGTTGTAATAGGAGTTGAATTGGATGAGGTGTGCTTAATGCGTAATGAGTTAATGTACCGATACAAGCCACAGTTAAGGCTAACCCTGTGAAATTCCAAGAACCAAATTTCTTAATGAGAGGTGGCGTCAGCAACAAATAGCCGGCGAAAGCCACGGCACTTGCAAATACGAAACTTGTCCCTAACCAGAAGTTGCCCTGAATTGGTGCGTTGTTATGCTCCTGAAGCATAACCAGCACGGTTCCACCATAACTAAGAAAAATGGCAAAGAAACTTTTTACATCTAATTTTTGTTTGTAGAGTAAGCTTGATACGATGACAGTAAGCGTGGGATATAAAAATAGAATAATTCGTTCTAAAGAGGCACTAATAAACATAAGGCCCATGAAATCGAGCCAACTTGCAAAATAGTAGCCTAATAGACCGGCAAAAATTAAAATTAGCCAATCCTTCTTTTTTATGCCCTGATTATGATGCCTGTTAAACCAGCAAATTAATAGAAAGAACGGTAAAGCGCTTAACATACGTAAAGCCATCAGGACCGTACCGTCTACTAATGGAGAAAGGGCATAAGTCTGTTTAATAAAGATTGCTTTTGTACTGAATAGAAACGCAGAGCAAAGAGCAAAAAAAGACCCGATTTGAAACGAAGATAAAGAAATTTTCATATACAGGACTGTATAAGAGAGACTATTGTCTGCAAAAAAAGAAAAACCTTCCCATATTACACCTCTAAACAAATATCGTGAATCATCAGTTCAAAATATGGGTATTTATTAAATAAATAGTGGGTGGTATTTTAAAAAAGTTCAATTAGAATCCAAATTCTGTACAAAGAATACACATGGGGGAAACATTGCAGCTTGCAATGTTTTTGACAATGAGAAATTAGCTTGAGGAACGCTCATGCAGATCGGAATCCCAACCGAAACTGTCGTCGGTGAAAATCGTGTAGCTGCTACGCCAGAGACAGTAAAGAAGTTGATTAGCGCTGGTCATAGCGTTGTGATTGAACGTGGTGCTGGTGTAAAGGCTGCGTACATTGACAGTGCTTATGAACAGGTCGGTGCAACCATTACGGATGATGCCTATACGGGTAGTCAAATTATTTTGAAAGTTCGCGCACCACAGGGCGGGGAAATTCAGAAACTTGCAGCAAATACCGCTGTTGTAGCAATGTTTGATCCTTATCGTAATACCGAGCTAGATCAGTTTGCGAATCAACAAGTGTCTGCTTTTGCTTTAGAACTGCTTCCTCGTACGCTTTCTCGTGCACAAAACATGGATGTGTTGTCTTCTCAAGCAAACTTAGCTGGTTATAAGTCAGTTTTACTTGCTGCTGCTGAATATCAACGCATGTTCCCAATGCTTATGACTGCTGCGGGTACTGTAAAGCCTGCGCGTGTTGTAATCATGGGTGTTGGGGTTGCTGGTCTTCAAGCGATTGCAACTGCAAAACGTTTAGGTGCAATTGTTGAAGCGACAGACTTACGTCCTACAGCTAAAGATCAAGTTGAGTCTTTAGGTGGTAAGTGGTTAGACGTCCCAATGTCTGAAGAAGAACAACAACGTGCAGCAGATGCCGCTAAAAATGGTTATGGATGGATGCCGGGTGAGCAATACATCAAAGACCAAGCTGCGATTGTAGATAAAGCTGTTTCTAATGCTGATATCGTGATTACTACTGCATTGTTACCAGGTCGTGATGCGCCGCGTCTGATTAAAGCTGAAACTGTTGCCAAGATGAAACCAGGCTCTGTCATTTTAGATATGGCTGTTGAAACTGGTGGTAACGTTGAAGGCTCTAAAGTTGGTGAGACTGTGTTTACAGAAAATGGCGTGAAAATTTTGGGTGTTCCAAATATTCCGGCAACTGTAGCAACAGAAGCTTCTGCATTGTATGCGCGTAACGTTTTTAATTTCGTAGAGACCTTATTCGACAAAGAGAAAAACTTTGCGATTAATCAGGAAGACGAAATCCAAAAAGCCCTATTAGTCACTCATGGCGGTCAAGTACTGCTTAAGCGTGGTTAAGGAGATTTCTCATGGTTGAAACTATTACAATTTTCGTCCTTGCCATCTTCGTAGGTTATTACGTGGTTTGGGGTGTTACGCCAGCTTTGCATACACCACTTATGGCGGTAACCAATGCTTTGTCATCTATTATTGTGGTAGGTGCGATGTTGCAAACTGTAGGTCTGCCAGTTTTAGGTGTAGATGCTAACGTTGCATTTCAAAGTGTGAATGTGGTGAGCGTACTCGGTGCGATTGCAGTATTTTTGGCAAGCATTAATATTTTCGGTGGCTTTGCAGTAACTGCACGCATGCTGGAAATGTTCAAGCCTAAGCAAAAGAAATAAGAGGGCTTTGACATGGAATTTATTCAAGCAAATGCAAACTGGTTGTACCTTGTTGGCGCAATCCTCTTTATCTTGACGCTTCGTGGCTTATCTGGCCCTAAAACAGCAATTCAAGGTAACCGTTACGGTATGATCGCAATGGCGATTGCAGTTGTAACAACCTTCTTTGTTGCCAATAATCCAGTTATTTGGATGATCGTTGGGGCAATGGTGCTAGGTGCAATCGTGGGTATTGCGCGTGCACGTACAGTGCCAATGACGCAAATGCCGGAAACTGTTGCGCTTATGCACTCATTGGTGGGTTTGGCTGCGGTATTAATTGCGATTGCTGCAATTTTACATAACAACCAACTTACTGAACTATTCGCTCAAAATGAGGCGGCTTTAACAGCAGCTGGCGTGCAGCATGCACACATGAGTAAGGTTCATTTATTTGAATTGTTTGTTGGTTGTTTCGTTGGTGCGATTACCTTTACTGCATCTGTGTTTGCGTACGGTAAATTGGCTGCGAAAAAATGGGCTAAAACAATTTCTGGTGCATGGGTTAAACCTGTTCAAGCACTTATCTTTGTTGCGATGTTGGCTTGTGGTTTCTACTTCTTCACAACTGGCAACATGACTGCATTCTGGGCAATGACAGCACTTGCACTTGCATTTGGTTGGGTTTGGATTGCACCGGTGGGTGGTGGTGATATGCCTGTAGTGGTATCGCTTCTTAACTCATTCTCTGGTTGGGCAGCGGCAGGTATTGGTTTTACTCTTGAAAACAACATGTTGATCGTTGCGGGTTCGCTTGTAGGTTCATCTGGTGCGATTCTGTCGTACATCATGTGTAAAGCAATGAACCGTTCGATCATCAATGTATTGTTCGGTGGAGCAATGGGTGGTGCAGCAGTTGCATCCGCAGATAAAGGTGAACAAGTTCAACGTAACTACCGTTCAGGTTCTGCTGATGATGCTGGCTTCTTAATGTCAAATGCGGATAGCGTTGTGATTGTACCGGGTTATGGTATGGCGCAAGGTCGTGCTCAAAATGCTGTAAAAGAGTTGTGTGAACTTTTGAAAGAACAGGGTGTAACGGTTCGTTTTGCAATTCATCCGGTTGCGGGTCGTATGCCTGGTCATATGAACGTACTACTTGCTGAGGCAGACGTAGCATATGAAGACATTTTGGAAATGGATGAGATCAACTCAGATTTCCCTGCAACTGACGTAGTACTTGTAATTGGTGCAAACGATGTTGTAAACCCAGCTGCGAAAGATGATCCAAGCTCACCGATTTATGGTATGCCGATTCTTGAGGCTCATAAAGCGCGTACAATCATGGTGATTAAGCGTTCTATGGCAACTGGTTATGCTGGTCTAGACAACGATTTGTTCTATAACGAAAAAACAATGATGATCTTTGGTGATGCCAAGAAGGTTGTTGAAGATATGACAAAAGCAATTAACGGTACAGGCCACTAAGTTGCTTTGAAATAAAAAACCACCTTCGGGTGGTTTTTTATTTGGGCTGTTTTTTAAAGAAATTTTTCTACAAGGCCCATAGATTGTTGATAGAGGTCACGTGCAAGTTGCTGATTTTTAGCATGTGATGATTTCCAGTCTGGCATATGTGCGCTGACATATTCGCCATTACGGTTCTGCCATGCCTCAGAAGTTGCCATTTCTGTAATGAGCTTTGCTGGAACTGAGGTTGGGACTAGGCCTAATTTCATCGCTGCATAGACAGGTTTGGGTAAGTCGCGATAAATATCAGAAGCGACACCGCCTGGATGTAGTGCGTTATTGGTAATTGAACTTCCAGCTAACTGTTCTGCTAATGCATTGCTGAATAGTAAATTCGCAAGTTTTGATTGTCCGTAATAGAACAGGGGATTGTAAAAACCTTCTGCACGAAACTTGTTGGGTTTAATTGAGCCCACCCAGTGAGCAATAGATGCAAGATGAATAATGCGCGCTTTAGGAGATTGTTGTAAAACTGGGAGTAGTTTTTGAGTTAATAAAAAATGGCCTAAATAATTAACCCCGAATTGTTGCTCAAAGCCTTCATTGGTCAGTTGCTTTGTTTTGGAAAATAAACCTGCATTATTAATGAGTACGTCAAGGTTGCCATAGCGATCAGCAATTTCATCTGCTGCTTTTTGGGTTAACTCAAGGCTATTTAGATCGAGGGAAACTAAATCGACCTGGCCTTGATTGAGTGAACGTAGCTTGTTTTGCGCCTCTTGCGCTTTTTGTGGATTTCGACATGCCAAAATCACATGTTGCCCTTGTTTAACGAGTTGTTCTGCTGTGGCGAAACCTATGCCCGTATTAGCACCTGTAATTAATATCTTCACTTTCTGTACTCCAGTTATGCTATTTATTGGTGGGGACTTCAAGAATTTGTATAGTGCTGTAAATTTGACAATTTGTCATGTCAAATTTAGATATATGTGATGATTGGTGTTTTGGGGATAGGGTATGGTATTTGAAAGTGATTAAAATAGATGTGGATAAATAAAAAAAGCGGCTCAAAAGAGCCGCTTTTTTTAAAAGCAAAATTTTAAGCAACCGACTCTGGAGCGGTACGCCATAAGCTTTCTAAATCATAGAATTTACGAGCTGTTGGTAGCATTACGTGTACTACAACAAAGCCGAGATCAATCAAGATCCATTCTGCATCTCGTTCACCTTCAACGCCAATCGGGCGGAAACCGGCTTTTCGAGCTTCTTCTGCAACATTGTCAGCAAGTGCTTTGACATGGCGAGTAGAAGTACCACTTGCAATTACAATAGCATCAGCGACATTGCTAATTGAGCTAACATCTAACTGGAGAATATCTTTTGCTTTTACATCAACTAAAGCGTCGTGGACGACTTTGAGACAAGCTTGTACGTCTTTATTTGAGGTGTTCATTGCGAAATCGTGAGAATTAGACACGCTGGGCGATGGTTCTAAATTCATATAGGGTATATTTTCCTGACAATTACTCACTATCTAATATAGTGGTTTTCGCACTAAATTTCAAACAGAAGTCGTAACAGTTTATATATTTACATCATCAGAAAAGTATTTTTTCTTCCATGTAAACGACTGATTTGAACCATTCTCAGGTTTATATTCCGCTGCAATATAGTTCTGATATGAACTTTGCTTTAACCAAGAAAAAATTTGTTCATAAGGAATTTGAGCTGTATCAGGCTCATGGCGGCCCGGACAGTCTGCAAATTGAATATGTCCAATTAAGTTAATATTCTCTTGTAAACCCTCAAGTACATCTTCACCCATCATGGCCATGTGATAGCAGTCATATTGCATTTTGAGGGCAGGGTGATTGACTGCTTCTAGCATTTCTTGGCCCTGCGCAATGTTCTGCACCAAAAAGCGAGGCATATCCGTGCCATTAATCATTTCAAAAACGGGTTCTATATCATGTTCACTGAGTAAGTTGCAGGCAAGTTTTAAATTGGCTGCTAGTGTTTTTAAACAAGGAAGCAAGTCTGCATCTAGTGGTTGTTTGCCCGCTAAAATATTAACACGAGGAACGTTTAAAGCCGTGGCATAGCTAATAGCCAATTCTAATGCCTCATGGAAAGCTGTTTCTTGGCCAGGAATGCCTGCTAAACCGTTTCCACCTTGCATAAGATCACCGGCAGGCACATTAATTAAACAAAGGCTGAGGTTATAGCGTTCGAGTTGAGTTTGAATATCTGCAATAGACAATTCATAAGGGAATTGAATTTCGACATATTCAAAGCCCTGAGCATGGGCCAGAGCAAAGCGTTCAATTAAAGGAACTTCGGTAAAAATCATGGATAAATTGATTGCAAGACGACCCATACTCAAACTCCGTTTATTTTTGCTCTATTAATTGAATCATAGTAGCTAAATCTTTCTCGGCAAAGCCATTTTTTTGGTGAGTTTGTAGCTGTAATAGAGCTTTTTGTGCAACTGGGATATCTAAATTAACATTGTTAGCCAATGTTACTGCGTTGTTAAGATCCTTTGATAATGTTTGAACTTTCCACTGAACAGGTTCAAAGGTATGAGTTGCCATACGTGGAGTGAGAATTTGAAAAGGTTTTGAATCTGCAAATCCACCTGCTAAGGCTGGAGCGAGCAAAGTGGTATCTACACCAGCTCGGTCTGCTAGTGCAACAGCTTCTGCAATAAGAGCACTGTTGGCTGCAACAATGAGTTGATTGCAGATTTTGGTGGCTTGGCCAGTTCCTGTATCTCCCATTCGTGTTACACGTTGAGATAAAACATTATAAACAGGCGTTAATTCTGTAATGGTTTGAGCATCACCACCTGCAAAAATAACAAGCGTGCCTTGTTCTGCTCCAGCTGTTCCACCTGATACAGGTGAATCAATCCAAATAACGTCATGTGTGGCAGCAGTTTGAGCAAGCGTTTTTGTTGCAGCAACAGATAAGCTCGAGAAATCAACAATTACCTGCTTAGCTTTTAAGTTCGGCTGAATTTGTTCAAATACTGCCTCTACGGCTTTGTCATCTGCTAGACAGATTAAAATAACAGGATATTCGCCAATATTTATAAGATCTAAAGGCTGTGCGCCGATATCAATCAGTTCTTCACATGCAGAAGGGGTTCGATTCCAAACCGCAACTTGAAAGCCAGCTTGAATAAGGCGGGTTGCCATGCGGCTCCCCATAAGCCCTATACCTAAAAAAGCAATAGGGGTGTTGCGATCAAAATTCATAATCTAAGCTCTTTATTTATATTGGCGTGGTAAAAAATTAACTTCAGGATGTTTGTCTTTTTTACGAGCAAGTTTGCTATTTTTACCAAGTAATAATTTAAGTTGCCAGATTTTTTCTAGACGCAATGACTTTTCAGGTTGGTGTTCCATTGCATCAAGTACACGTTTTGCAGCAGTGAGAGCATCAGGTGAGCGTTGTAACATTTCAGTGGCAATTTCATTTGCTTTTTCTAGCGGAGAGTCGCTTAAATGAGTTACAAGACCAATTTCTTTTGCATAATCTCCATCAAAAACGCGGGCCGTTAAGGTGAGTTCTTTTGCAAGATCAACGCCAATTAAGCCTTTTAATGAACGAGTAAGTCCCATATCTGGAACTAAGCCCCAACGGCTTTCCATAATCGACATTTTTGTGTCTGGATGAGAAATGCGAATATCAGCTGCTAAGGCAAGTTGCATTCCGGCACCAAAACAATATCCTTCAAGAGCTGCAATCACAGGTACAGGTAAATTTTGCCAAATCAGGAATGCTTTTTGGAACAAGCTTTGTCCAGGTTTCACAAGCTCCCAAATGGCAAAGGCAGAATTTTTTGGATTATTCAGATCAGATAAATCAATTCCAGCACTAAAAACTTGTGCTTCACCTGTCAAAATCACACAGCGGATATCTCTATCTTTTTTAATGGCTTTTGCTGTTGAAACGAGTTCTTTTAATAAGGCAAAACTCATGGCGTTACGTTTATCAGGACGGTTTAGATAAACTGTTGCAATGCCATTATTCTTTTCAATACGTAAAAGTGCCATGAAATTCCCGCTTATTTTTTTATCGATAAGCGGAGCATAACATGGCTGTAATTTGGAAACATGACAGCTCAGTCATGCCTATTTTGTATATGTTAGTCAGGGATCACCAAGATTTGATGAGCAGCACTTTCTACTTCTTTCACCACAAGGCCTAACTCATCAAAGCGTCTCATAACTTCTTCAATAAATCCTTCATCGGCTATACGGCGTTCTTTGCGTAGTGTTGAAATAAATTGCTCAAAATCACCTGTCACTTGTTGCAGTTTTGGAGTACCTACATAGCGGGTAGCACCATAAAGACGATGTAAAACATGCTCAAGTTGAGGGAAGTCTTCAAGCTCCATGAGCTGCTGCATTTCGTCTAGCTCAGTTGGGAAACTATCAACTAACATTTTAAGTAAATCTTGAGCAAGATCTTCTTTGTTTGCTGCAAGCTGCAAGCTTTGTTGCCAGTTTAGAATTTCTGGGTCTAATGCTTCTGCAACGACATGATGGTCTTTATCTGGAGCTTTTGCTGTAAAGTTGTTTTTAGTCCATTGCGTTAAAATCTGAATAATTTGTTCCATTTGAATTGGCTTAGTGACGTAGTCATTCATGCCGACTTTGAGAAGTTTTTGTTTTTCATCGGCAAGGGCATGGGCTGTTAATGCAATAATTGGAAGCTGCATTTCACCATCTAAAGTTGACTCTAGTGAACGAATAGCGCGAGTGGTATCAATGCCTGACATAACAGGCATTTGAATATCCATGAACACTAAATCAAATGGTTTGAGTTTTTGATCAATTCGCTCTTGGATAAGGTTCAGGGCTTCTTGACCGCTGAGAGCTTTAGTTGTTCTAACGTTGAGCTCACCTAGCAGGGCTTCTAGCACAATTAGGTTAGGTAAGTGATCGTCGACTGCCAGAATGTGTAAACCCTGCCCATTAAAGTCTTGTTGTTCCTCTTCAAAAATAGGTTGATCATTTAATAATTGAATGAGTCCGCTTCGGCTTAATGGTTGATAGAGAGGGCGAGCACGATATTCATTGAGCATGTTTGGCTCAAGCGTCATTTGATAACCATAAACTGCCAAATTACCTTGATAACGACTACGGATTTCTTTTAATAAGGCTTCAGTATCACCACTGTGGTCAACAATGAGCCATGTATTATCTTTCTGATCAAGGTGTTTTAAACGACTAAATAAGTCCAGAATCGATTGTGTTTCGATGTGAGGAACATGATAGTTTTCAAGATAGTAACGTAAAACACTTGCGGTAGCAGGGTGTGCAAGATAAGACACCACTTGTAAATGCTCAAAGTGTGGATGTTCAATCTCGTAATCTTCATCTACCACAAATTGTGCGGTAAACCAGAACGTAGAGCCTTTTTCTGTCGGAGCGCGTTCTTGGTTATCCTCAAAGCCAATTTGACCATGCATGAGATGAACAAGCTGTTTAGAGATCGCAAGGCCTAAACCTGTACCGCCAAATTGACGTGTAACGGATGCATCACCTTGCGAGAATGATTCAAATAATTTTTTACGGTCTGTACCGCTTAAACCAATACCACTGTCTTGAACACTAAAATGAAGTAGGCATTGTCCGATATCATCATGTTCCATGCGAACACGAACAATAATTTCGCCGTCTGGAGTGAACTTAATCGCATTCGAAATCAAGTTAGTCAGAATTTGTTTGAAGCGTAAAGCATCACCAATCACTTGTTGTGGAATGTTGTCTGCATAGTAAAACGCCATTGCGATATGCTTTTGGGCAGCCAGTGGAGACAACATATCCATGACATCAAAGACAGCTTCTTCTAAATCAAACGGTGCTGTTTCTAGCTCTAATTTACCTGCATCAATTTTTGAGAAATCTAATACATCATTAATTAATGCCAATAAATGGGCTGATGACTTGCGAATAGTTTGCAGGTAAAGATTTTGTTCGTTATTTAGGTTTTGTTGACGAAGTAATAAATGAATAAAGCCATCAATACTGTTTAAAGGCGTTCGAAGCTCATGACTAATATTGGCAAGAAAAACCGATTTGGCTTGGTTCGATGAAATCGCTTGGTCACGTGCTTGACGATAGTTAATGTTTTGAACTTCTAAGGTATCTAAAGTTCTACGTAAGTCTTCTTCGGTTTGTTCGGTGTGTTCTTTTAACTCTAAAAAGCTAAAGTGCAATCGTTTAACAACGTTTGCAATATCACGCTGTAATAAGCGCAATTCACCCGTACTGTTAATGACCATATGCTGGTCCAACGTGTCTGCATTTAAACGTTGCAACTGCATGCGAATTTCGTACATCGGTGCAATCCACCGACGCGAATAAAAATTCAAGCAAAGTAAAAGTAACAGTAAGGTCATTAAGCCAGTAATGACGAGGGCAATCAAAATACGGTAACGTGCCAATTCTAGTGGCTGATTATCCATTTCAATCACAAGCC
Source organism: Acinetobacter sp. S-1 (assembly GCF_059579785.1). Classification (NCBI taxonomy): domain Bacteria; kingdom Pseudomonadati; phylum Pseudomonadota; class Gammaproteobacteria; order Moraxellales; family Moraxellaceae; genus Acinetobacter; species Acinetobacter sp. S-1. Next base: position 3,202,403 of record NZ_CM184207.1, on the reverse strand, counting down.
AGACAGGTGCTTTTCCGGGTGTGTCGCTAATCCGCTGTCCATAAATATTGTTGTGGTTATAAGAGATTGGACCAAAAAAATTATTTTTTTCAGTAAAGTTTGGCCAATAACGATTGTCTCGATAACCGATACTTAAATAAGTCTGACCATTGCTATCAATTAACGCAGCACGTTTTAGATTTTTTTCATTAAACATGCTTTGCATGATGTGCTGAGCATGGTCATATTCATCGGGCTGTAGTTCAACTAGGTGGTATAAATCTAGTGCGATTTGATTATAGCGGGCTAAAATTGCTGAGGCATGATGTAGCTGTTGTTGTTTTACTGAATGCGAGGTTTCAGTTAAAACCAGAAAAGCACCAACACACGTTAAAATCATAATGGGCACAAAAATAAGAGCAATCAATTGCCCATATGCATGATTCAGACGTAAGCGTTTCGATAAGGTTTTATTGAAATTAGACATGGCTACATCAGATTTATCTCTCTGTACGGCATCTTATCACGCTTTATTTTAAAACAGACGGCATTTTATAAATGACCGAGCTTTAATCGCTTTCATGAAAAAGCATATTGAAATGGGTGCAGTACCGAGCATTTTTTCATACAATAGGCCCACCTCGATATAGGTGTTGATCATGAGTAATACACAACCTGATTTTTTAGCTGACGAATTTTTGTTAGATCACTATGTAGGTAAGACACCTCTAGTTCGTTTGCAGCGATTAGCTTCTCATACGCAAGCGATAGTTTTAGCAAAATTGGAAGGTAATAATCCGGCAGGTTCTGTAAAAGACCGTCCTGCATATAACATGATTATGCAGGCAGAAAAACGTGGTCAAATTAAACCGGGTGATACATTAATTGAAGCAACCAGCGGTAATACAGGTATTGCTTTGGCTATGGTTGCGGCAATGCGCGGCTATAAAATGAAACTTATTATGCCGAACAATATGAGCCAAGAGCGTAAAGATGCGATGCTGGCTTATGGTGCAGAGCTGATTGAAGTAACACCACAGCAAGGTATGGAAGGTGCACGTGATTTAGCCTTGCAAATGGAAAAAGAAGGCAAAGGTCACGTTTTAAATCAGTTTGGTAATCCTGATAATGTTGAAGCTCATTATCTAACGACTGGTCCTGAAATCTGGAAGCAAACAGGTGGGAAAATTACCCATTTTGTGAGTTCAATGGGCACAACCGGTACTATTATGGGGGTTTCTAAGTATTTAAAAGAACAAAACCCAGATATTCAAATTGTTGGTTTACAACCTGCTGATGGCTCAAGTATCGCTGGTATTCGCCGTTGGCCAAAAGAATATTTACCTACTATTTTCGATAGTAGCCGTGTGGATCGTATTATTGATATTCCACAAATTGAAGCTGAAAAAACTATGCGTAAATTAGCACGTATGGAAGGTGTTAGTGCTGGTACATCTTCAGGTGGTGCAGTTTGGGCATCAATCAAAATTGCAGAAGAAAATCCGGATGCTGTTATTGTTTGCATTATCTGTGACCGTGGCGATCGCTACTTGTCTACAGGTCTGTTTTCAGTACAGGACGATAACTCATAATTGAGAGAAATAATGCGTTTCCCTACCTTAGTTTTTGATATTGAAACTTTAACTGATTTAAAAGCGGGTGCGCATTTATATCATCTTGATTTACCTGAGGCCGATGTAGAGCAAGCATTGACGAAAATCCGTCGCCAAGAATCTGGTATGGATTTTCAGCGTTTGCCTTTACATAAAATTGTTTGTATTTCTGGCTTATGGGTGGATGAGTCTGGTTTTAGATTATTTTCTTTTAGTCGAGAACAATATTCTGAAGCCGAAATTTTACAGAAATTTCTATCTATTTTTGATAAGCGCCATCCGACTCTAGTAAGTTGGAATGGTTCGCAATTTGATTTACCAGTTATCCTATTTCGCGCTATGTATCATGGGCTCTCTGCACCTGGTCTGTTTGATCAAGGTGAGATTGATAGCCAAAAGCGTTTTAATAATTACCAAAACCGTTATCACCATCGCCATATAGATTTAATGGACGTGATGGCAATGTTTAATGGTCGTAATTTTCAAAAGCTTGATGATATTGCCTGTATTTTAGGTTTACCGGGTAAGCGTGGTGAGTCGGGTTATCATGTGCCTGAATATGTTCGTAATCAACAGTGGTTAAAATTGACGAGCTATTGTGAAGGGGATGTGCTCAATACATGGTTTATTTATTTGCGTTGGTTAGTACTAAAAGGCCAATTAAATGCAGATGAGCATAACCACTGGATCAGTTCGAGTATTGAATATTTACAGACTATGCCACAGCAGGCCGATTTCCTTGAAGTATGGGAACGTACTTCGAAACATACTGAATTTACTTCTCACTATTTTAATTCTTCAGATTTTTAGGTTCATTCTTTGAAACAACAAGCCAAATCTCGCAACCTTCAACAGCCTGAATATATTTTTCAGGTTGAAACACTTTCTCATGAGGGGCGTGGAATTGCGCATTATGGTTCTCATCCTGAGCACCCTGCAGATAAGCATGGCAAAAAAGTTTTTATTCGTTATGCATTGCCAGGAGAAACTGTAAAAGCTCGGATTACCCATCAAGCGAAGCGTCTTGAAGAAGCTGAAATGTTACAGTTGTTAGGAGAACCTTCAGTACATCGGATCGAGGCAATTTGTCCTCATTATGGTATCTGTGGTGGATGTAGCATGCAGCATATTCATCCTGATGAACAAATCCGTTTAAAACAAAATGTACTCCAGTCACATTTACAGCATTTTGCAGGTATTCAACCTGAACAGTGGCTAGAACCGATTCGATCTTTACAAAGTGATTATCGTCGTCGTGCTCGAATAGGCGTGCGCTATTTGCCAAAACCAGATCGCTTAATCATGGGTTTTCGCGAACATCATAGTAATCGTTTAACTTCGATCCATAGCTGTAGTGTTTTGGATAAAAACTTATCAAATAGTCTGCCTGAGTTACGCACTTTACTCCAAAGTCTAAAAGGCAAAGCGCACATTGGTCATGTAGAATTAGCAAAAGGTGATAATGAAATTTCTTTATTGGTTCGTTATGTAGAAAAATTAAACAATTCTGATGTCAACCAATTAAAGCAATTTGCGTTACACAAAGGGTGGCAGTTGTATTTGCAACCTAAAGGTCCTGAAAGCATTCGTCGTATTGATGATGAACAAGGTGCTTTACGTTTACATTATGCCTTAGAAAGGTTTAATGTAAATTTTGCTTTTTCGCCATTGGATTTTACTCAGGTCAATGCCACAGTAAATGAACAGATGGTTCAATTGGCATGTGAATTGCTTCAGTTGCAACCAGGTGAAAAGGTACTTGATCTATTTTGCGGTTTGGGCAATTTCTCACTCCCGTTAGCACGATGTGTTGGTGAGAGTGGTCAGGTTGTCGGTGTTGAAGGGAGTGAAGAAATGGTGCAGCGAGCAACAGCTAATGCAAAATGCAATAGTTTGGTGCAAGCAACCTTCTTTTCACAAGATTTAACAAAAGATTTTTCGCATCATTCTTGGGCAAATCAAGGATTTGATGCATTATTGATTGATCCTCCTCGTGCTGGTGCATATGAAATTATGCAGTATGTATCAAATTTTGGAGCAAAAAGAATCGTTTATGTATCATGTAATCCAGCTACACTGGCAAGGGATGCGGGTGTTTTGGTCCAATATGGTTACCAGTTAAAAAAAGCAGCAGTGATGGACATGTTTACGCATACCGAACATGTTGAATCCATTGCACTATTTGAAAAAATTCAAGAGATAAACGATTAAAAACATGAGTTACATATTGAGGAGAATGGTATGGTCACAGTACGTGAACAGTTACCTGAACAACTAACCGAGTTGTCAGAGGAAACGACTGTAGAGCATGCCGCCGAAACGCAAATCGGTTTAGCCTCATGGTTGGATCGGGTGCGTGAAATATTAGATGGGGCGGAGCTTGAACAACTTGAAAAAGTCGCTCATTTAACCCTGCAAAAAGAGTTAGATTCAACGGTTAATCATCGTTCCAATACTTTTGCTACAGGCGTTGGAATGGCCGACATTCTGGCACATCTCCATGTAGATGAAGATACTTTATCAGCAGCAATGCTTTATCGTAGTGTGCGTGAAGGCATTACCGATATAGAAGAAGTAAAACAGAAATTCGGGGAGCAAGTTTACAACCTTGTCAAAGGTACTTTGGCAATGGGTAAACTCTCAGAACTTATTGAAAAAAATAAACGGTTAGAAGATCACTTTAATAATAATCAACGAGAACATCTAAGCGGCATTTATAAAATGCTGATTTCGGTGACAGAAGATGTTCGTGTTGTTTTAATTAAACTTGCTGAACGTACTTATTCTTTGCGAGAGCTTGCAAATTCCTCTCGTGAACGCCAAGAACGTGTAGCGCGTGAAATTCTTACTATTTATTCGCCATTGGCACATCGACTTGGTATTGCTCAGCTTAAATGGGAACTTGAAGATCTAGCGTTTCGCTATTTGGCTCCAGATCGCTATAAAGAGATTGCTTCATTACTCAATGAAAAGCGTTTAGAGCGTGAGCATTATATTCAGTTCGTCATTGATCGTTTGAAAAATGAGTTAGCGTCTTACGGCATTGAAGCTGAAATTACAGGTCGTGCAAAACACATTTATTCGATTTATCGAAAAATGAAGAGCAAAAACCTGAGCTTCGACCAACTTTATGACATTCGTGCTTTGCGTGTGTTGGTCAATAGTGTGCCGGAGTGCTACCACTCTTTAGGTATCGTACATCAAATCTGGCGTCATATTCCGCATCAGTTTGATGACTATATTACCAATCCGAAAGCCAATGGTTACCGTTCTTTGCATACGGCTGTAATTGCTGAAAATAAATCTCTTGAAGTGCAAATTCGTACTCATGAGATGCATGATGAAGCAGAGTTAGGCGTATGTTCACACTTTAACTATAAAGAAGGTTCAAAGAATACCGACCATTCCTTTAACCATCGTTTGCATTCATTACGTGCTGTTTTAGAACACTATCAAGAGCGTAATGAAACGACGGTACATCAAAACGAAGATGAAACAGAAGGCTTTGAACAGTTACAAGACTTTGAAGGCTTTGAGAAGATTTATGTTTTCAGTCGTGATGGTGATATTAAAGAATTGCCGCGTGGCTCAACAGTTTTAGATTTTGCCTATCATGTGCATACAGAAGTAGGGAATAAGTGTTATGCAGCGCGGGTCAACCAGCGTTATGTGCCACTTACCTATACTTTAAAAACGGGTGAACAGGTTGAAATTTTAACTAAAAAAGATCGTGAACCAAACCGTGACTGGTTGGTGAACTCTTTGGGTTATATCAAAACCTCTCGTGCACGTGACAAGTTGCGTCATTGGTTTAGACAGCAAGACCGTAGTAAGAATCTTGAAGTAGGCCGTGAACTGCTTAATAAAGAGTTGGCTCGTCTTGCGATTCACCCAAAAAGTATCGACCTAAACGATTATTCATCACATTTTAATGTGAAGACCGGCGACGACATTTTGGTGAATTTGGTCAGTGGCGATATTAGCTTACATGCCCTGATTAATCAGGTGAACCGCCAAATGCATCTAGATCAGGATGAGCCTGAACTAGTACTTAAACCAACATTAAATCCACGTGCCAGCCATACGCTATCAGCACATGGCATTTTAATTGATGGTTTAGATAATGTAGAGCTGCACATTGCTCAGTGCTGTCAGCCGGTGCATGGTGAATCAATCGCTGGATATATTACTTTGAACCGTGGTGTCAGCATCCATAAAGTTATTTGTTCTGACTATCAGCGTATGATTAAGCAAGAGCCAGAGCGTGCTGTTGAAGCTGATTGGGAAATGCAGCCAACACGTGGTCAAAGCGTTCAAATTGTAGTGGAAGCTTATGATCGTCGTGGTCTGCTTAAAGACTTAACTCAAGTGATTTTCTCTGACCAAATTAATATTCGTCAGGTTAATACAATTTCTGAGGCAGATGGTATTGCCAATATGAAGTTGCTCATTGAGGTTAAAGGTTTAGCACAGCTTTCTCGTTTATTGGCTCGCCTAGAGCAGCAACCGGGAATCATTAGTGCTCGACGCATGATTCAAGGCGTTTAATAAATTGAGTAAAAAGGCTGTCAAATGACAGCCTTTTTATTTACCAGTGAATTGGTTTTTCGCTAGAACCTGAAGGAAGATCTACATCTGATAATGGTGAAGAATTTACCTGATTATCAAAACTATCTTCGTTTTGAGAGTAATGATTTGATTTCAAAGATAAACCACGCAATACATCATTAACGACTTGATCTGCGAAAATTTCGGTACTAGAAGGTGGGGTATCTTGTGTGACTAAATTACCAATATTTGCTTGTGGTGGTTGCTTAATAGAACCAGCTGCTGCAATTTTGCCTGTATTTACTTCAATTACACGCCAGTTTAATTTAATCGCATCACGTTCGGCTGGAACTGCGCCGTAAAAAGATTGACCTTGAACCGTACGGGCTTCATTAATTCTACCAACAAGAATATAATCTGCACCCACTTTTTGGGCAATTCTTGCCATTTCGGATGGTGCACCATCCCAAGCGAGGAATGCATTTTCGCTTGCCATTTCTTCAATATAATCTCGACTTACTAAACTTAGTTGGCGTGAATTTGCCATTTGTGTACCAATGAGGTCCGCTACTTCTTGTACAAACTCATATGGGTCTTCACCCGATGCTAAGTTAAATTTTGACTCAACTACTTGAAAAGGAAAAACCGCCATTCTTCGTAAATGTTGATCAGCTACATTTGATTGATATTTACTAATATAAGCTCGAACTCGAGCTTTATAATGTTTGCCTGAACCAGAAACACTAAGAACTTGAAAACGGTTAATTGCACCTGAAGATTCTGTTTGGACACTAAACACAGGTGAGCTTTTGCCTTGATATGACCAGTGGTGATCTGTCATAACCATATTAACTTCTTCAGCTATCCCCATTTGTGAACTTACTTTTGTTCCATTCACAGATTGAGCTGCTGTCAATAAAGCTTCTGCAATAGCTTGTTGCTGGGTTGGTCCACTACCTGAAGCTTCTTTCATCACTTCTTGTAACGCGGCAAAACTTGAGGTGGCAGTAAGACTTAAGAGTACTGCGCAAAATATTTTTCTCATAAAGGCTCTTTTTATTCATAGAGCATAGCAATTAATAATTGCCATGCTATAAAGGGTTATTTAGAAAAGCTTATAAGCCGAATGTAGATTTTTTTGCAGATTTGCGAATTTCTTTTTCACTGGTCCATTCAACGATTCCAGTTTTTAAATTCAGTAGTTTTAAAGTGAATTTATAGTAAACATCACTCTTGCCACCCGAGTTTTTAACGATGCTAGATAAATTACCATTCAGCATATACTCAGCACCAATCTGTGAGCCAGATTTAACGGCAGTACGTTTATCTACCATTCCGCTACGTTGTTGATACGCCATCTGGTCGGCTACTGCACCCACAGAAGTCATGTCTACAAAGCGGAATTTTCCTGAATTGATTAGACGGTTTTGAATCGTATCGGTAATAGACTCTGTATCGATATGTTCTTGAGATTTGTTTTTAATTTTGTCAACAAATAAAACAGGACGACGATTTTTGGTCATATCAATAATTGGTGGGAAGGCAAGCATGTCATCCACCATTTTTGTCGCAATTTGCTGTAAGTCCGTAGAACCAAAATCTTTTGTTAAAGTTTCAACAGATTGCGCATCACCATAGCTAACGGTTTGTGAAGCACAACCAGAAAAAAGTGCAGCGCTACTCATTGCTGTAATTATGAATAGTGATTTAATTTTCATTAAAATGTCCTGTATCTATCTTTAAATAATATTGTGAATTTAGGTTTAAAAACTTAATCTTTTTTCATGTAAATCAATACATCGACTGCACTAGGGTTAGGTGCAACTGACTGAACAGTTTTAACTTCACGACCTTGTAAGCTAATAGGTTTCCAAATTGCGCCTTCTGGATTAATTTCAGTTCCTTCCGCATCAAACCATACAACTTTGTATTGGAAGTCTTGGGCATAGAACCAACCATTTTTCAATGCAAGTGAAGCGCGTTTGATGTCACCTAAAGTCGTCATGTTGATTCGACTAACACCAATACGGGTAGCTAAAACAGGGTTGCTGGTCTGTGTACGAACAGTACTTTTGCCTGTTACACTATCTGTTTTCGTTTGCATAGCATTTGGAGCTGTACAACCTGTAAAAAACGCAGATGCAATTGAGAGTAGGCTCAAATAAATTACGGCCTTTTTCATTTTGAATATCCTTTAATCATTAATGAGTAATAGCAAAACTATCGGTTAAAATTTCTTGATTTGCTTCTATGCCATGAATAAACACAGTTTGATTTGGCTTCACATCAATATTGAGTTCTTGAGTCATATAGCCATTTTTTAGTTGGATAGTATGAGTGCCTGTTGGCAAAGTAAGACGGGCAACTTGAGCATTACTTGGTAGAGTATTCCACGCACGAACATCGGCTTTTTCAGAAGCTGTGTTGTAAATATTTCCAGCAATTTGCCCGATAGCCCCTAGGTGATTCCCAAGTTCTTTTTGGACCATATATTTTGCTGTTGTGCGCGCAATTTGCGATGTCATATTGGCAGCTACATTTTCTTTTAATGTTTTTACAGCTAATGCGCCTATATCAGTTAAAGTAGAGGTGTTAGTCATAGGTCTACCATTTACAAATACCTGAAGACTAGTAGGGCTTTTATAGGTAGAGGGGTTGTAGCTAGCAAATGAAACATTAATTAAGCCGTTTGGAGTAGGCAATGCAAATGTATTGGGTATTTTTTGAGGTACTAGGCCTTGCTCTAAGAAAATTACAACTGGATATTGTTGAGATTTTTTACCTGAAGAGATGTCTAAGCGTTTAACATCATTTTTAATGAAGTCATTAGGCTGCAATTCATAAGCTTTTTTGAAGTCAACGAGGGCATCGTTTTCTTCTCCTAATGCTTCCCAAAGAGTGGCTGCCATGTAAAATGCATAAGCATTTTGATATGTATTTTTAACTTTCCCAGCAATTGTATCTAGACCAGCAAAAGCTTCGTCAAAGTTCTGATTATTATCGGAACCAGCTTTTTCTTTAGCTTTTTCAGCTTCCTTTGTGTGGGCGAGTTCAATTTCACGCTGAATACGTTGGGCGATACGCATTTCTACACTAGCGCTTTCAGGATTATTGAGAGCCATAAAATTTATGGCTTGATAAACATGCGCTAAAACTTGTTCATATTCTGGGATTTTGTAAGGAATAACACTGTCATTACTCACAAGTGAGAGAGCTTTGAATCCGAGCTCTGAGGCACTAATTTTTGCTTTATTATTTCTTTGTTCTAATAGTACAAATGCAGCTTCAAAAGATTTCTTACTTTCTTCATATTGATGATTAGCTTGTTGTAAACGACCTTTTTCAAGTAGGTAGAGTGCAGCATCGCTCCCTTTAGCTTTTTTATCTAAAAATTTATGAGTTTCTTCTGGGATGGGTTGTGTAAGGTTTGCACGGAAGCTCTGTGCAGTTTGATTGTAGTCATCAAAAAAGCCTGCTTGAGCAGTAGGTAAAATACTGCTAAATAGAATAGCCAGAAGAGTTTTTTTGTGTCGTTGTGAGTGCTTAATTATTGGAAAGTTTGTCACAAAAAATGCTCATAAGTTTACAAAAATAAACGAACTATAATTTTGTAAAGTGAGTATTTCAATAATTTTATTTATTATTGATTTTATTTATTATATTAGAAAATAAACGCAAAGGCTTATCTAATATAGCGTTGAATGTTTTTATTGTTTCATATTTTAAATGTTTGTTTGTTTGATAAATAATCTAATTAAGTTTTCATAATAATTTGAATCTTAGTTTTTAAGTATTATTTATCGTTTTTAATCAGTGTTAATTGGATTTTTAAATTTAAATAATTGATATGTTTATTTTTTCTTAATATTTATCTTCGGTGTTTAAAGATTTTTTAATTAATAGGCGGAAGTATTTATTTTATTGGACTTTTAAATTTAGAATAACTTAAAATTTGCGCTTATTGGTTTTTGTATTATAAATATTTATTAAATTGTTTTAGTAAAAAGGCTATCACATAACAGCCTTTTTATTGCAAATTACTTTCTAGATAAATAAATATTGGTGAGTCGATTTAGAAACTGAGGGCTCAATGTTGAGAGCTGATAAAGCAGTTTGGTTTTTATACCCACTGGAGTATGGGTAGGCGTCCAGAAATGAGCCCTTTTCTCTACAAGCGTAAGTACCTGCTGAGCAATATCATTGGGGGTTAAATCTATCCCCATATTTTGAATAGTGCCTGCATCCATATTGTTAACCATTGCAGTTTGTACAAATAGCGGCATCACATCTAAAACGCGAATACCATATTTTTTCCATTCCACATCTAAACCTTCAGTAATTCCGCGAACAGCAAATTTACTGGCTGAATAAGAGATCAAATCAGCTTGACCATAAATTGCAGAAGCTGAAGAGAGGTTGATAACACGTGCAAAAGACGCTTGCTTTAAGTAAGGGAGAGCAGCGTGACAGCCATTGATTACACCGTTTACATTAATATTTATTGTTCTTTGATGAGCTTTAATATCAGTCGTTTCAAACGCGCCAGAATATAAAATACCTGCATTATTTACCAAAATATTAAGTTCACCAGCCCATTCGGTAAATTCTTTTAATATGTGTTGCCACTGGCTGTAATCACTTACGTCTAGATAGCCGGCACGGGCATTTGAGCCTAAGTCATTTGCTAGTTCCTGAGCAAGCGATTCATTAATATCGTAAATGCCTACTTTATATCCTTGTTTGTAGAATACACGTGCAATTTCAGCCCCAATACCTTGAGCGGCACCACTAATCAGAATACTGTATCTCATCTTTTTTCTCTTTGTCAGTACAATAGTGCGACTGATTTAATCGCTTTGATTTTGATCATAACAAATTAAAATCTTAGATTGACTGACCGACTTTTTAAACTTGAGGGTTACCATGGATAAATTGCTTAAAATCATGCAAGAATTACGTGAAAAATGTCCGTGGGATCAACAACAAACCCCAATCTCACTGACTAAATATGCGATTGAAGAGGCATATGAAGTCGAGGCGGCCATTCGTCAAGGCGATATTAATGAAATTAGAAATGAGCTAGGCGATTTGTTATTACAGGTTGTGTTTCAATCACAAATGTTTAGTGAGCAAGGCGCTTTTAATTTTCAAGATGTTGTTGAGGCAATAAGTGAAAAGTTAATACGCCGTCATCCCCATGTTTTTCAGGCAGATCAATTTAATAATTTAACACCAGAACAAGTAAGTGAGCTTTGGAAACAAATTAAACAACAAGAAAAACAAGGCAAGCCGCAATCAAGATTAGATGAAATAAAGCATGGGCCAGCATTGTTGCAGGCACAAGAAATTCAAACAAATGTAGCTAAGGTTGGGTTTGATTTCGAAACGGTAGAAGATGCGTATGAAAAACTAGAAGAAGAGTTGGATGAGTTTAAGCAGGCCCTAAAAAATCAAAATATTGATGAAATTCAAGACGAATTTGGAGATTGCCTGTTTTCATTAGTCAATGTTGGACGTAAACTTGCGATTTCAAGTGAAACATCACTTTTATCGACAATACATAAATTTAGAAGCCGTTTTGCTTTTATTGAAGATCAAGCCCAAAAACAGCAAAGAACATTAGAAGACATGACCCTGTCTGAAATGGATGAATTGTGGAATCAGGCAAAGCGGCAGTTAAAGTTAGGGGAAAAAACACATGCAATTCAGCATGAATCTTTGGAAAAATAAGCACAATATTTTCATTATTTTATTTTGGAGCGTGATTTCATCAACTTTTGTTCAGGCTCAATCTTTTGATCAAAATTTTAAGGAGTGGAAGGCTAAACAGCAGATGTATGATCAGAAGTTGAGCATGCAACACGCCTCTCATTCTAATAGTCCAAAAAGCTCAGTTATGACTGATTCATCAGGACAAATTCATTTGAATCAAGCCAATATTGATGAGCTCCAAAAGCTAAAAGGTATTGGTGAGAAAAAGGCTCAGGCAATTGTGGAATACCGTCAAAAGAATGGCGGCTTTAAAAATATTGATGAATTTAAAAACGTAAAGGGTATTGGTCCAGCCATTTTTGAAAAGAATAAAACGCGTTTGACTTTATAAATCATCTGTCTGTCAATTATCATTTCATGCGCAAACTACAGAGAATCAAATTGCCCTTTGTGTGCGTTAGAGCTATGATTAGCGACAACTTGTTATTTACGTCCTGACGTAGGAGACAGCGTCTTTTGCAAACCTTGCGAGCGTCAAAATGTGGTTTGTCCACAGCCCAACTTCCTTCTTCGATTTTAGATGTGATCGATAGCCTGACTAAAGCTGGCTATGAAGCTTATATTGTTGGGGGTGGTGTCCGTGATTTAATGCTAGGGCTTAATCCTAAAGATTTCGATGCAGTCACTAATGCAACACCTTCTCAGATTAAAGAAGTTTTTGGTCGACGTTGTCGAATCATTGGCCGTCGATTTGAATTAGCACATGTCTATTCAGGGCGTGAGCTTATTGAAGTTGCAACCTTCCGTGCTCCTCCCAAAAAAGCAGTCACCAGTGCTTCAGGCATGATTTTACGTGACAATAACTGGGGAACCATCGAACAAGACTTTGCTCGCCGTGACTTTTCAATCAATACGCTATATTACCAACCGCGTAAGAGTATTGTGCTTGATTTCTGCAAAGCAATTGATGATGTAAAAAATAAAACTCTACGTTTATTGGGCGATCCGGCACAGCGCTTCGAAGAAGACCCAGTGCGTATGCTGCGAACTCTACGTTTTGCAGCCAAGTTAAATTTCAAAATTGACTCAGATATTCTCAATATATTTGATGCAGAGATGACGCAACTATTGCGTGATGTCTCTCCACATCGTTTATATGATGAATCTCAGAAGCTCTTTACAATGGGACATTTGGCGCGTGTTTTGCCAATGTTGATTGAGTTTGGTGTTTGGAAACAACTCTTTGCCGATATTCAGCCTAACCTCACTCCATTTATTTTAAGAGCAGCAAAGAATACAGATCAACGTATTCAGGTTGGTAAAACAATTAACCCTGCATTTTTCTATGCAGTCTTATTGTGGCAACCATTTTTAGAGCGTTGTGAGTTTTATTTATCTAAAGGTGTGGTACCAGCTGAAGCTCGTGCACAAGCTGGTTTAGATGTCTTAAAACGTCAAGCAACCCGCACAGTGATTCCTCGTTTTGCAGAAACTTTTATTCGTGAAGTTTGGGAAATGCAGACCCGTTTGCTTAATCCGAAACCACAGCAAATTGAAGCATTGGCTGGACACGCGCGTTTCCGAGCTGGTTTTGACTTCTTGTTACTTCGTGAAAAGTCAGGTGATGACACTACGCAAGGAATGGGAAGCTGGTGGGAAGCCTACCAAGAAATGTCGAATGACGAAAAAGAAGCAGCAATTAGCCAGTACAATCGTCAGAAGGCTAGAAACCGTCGTAAAGCTGTTGCTGAACCTGTTGAAAACAATAAAGTTGAGATGGAAATCGAACCTTTGGTTGATATTCCTGAACCACGCAGCCGTCGTGGGAAAAAAGAACGTGCTCGACAAGAACAATCGATGGGTCGTTTCGTTGAAAAAGCCTCTGCTTCAGAAGCTGGGGTGATGGGCGACCATCCGATTTTGAAGCGTAAGCGAGTACAACGCGATTTAAGCCAAGTTATTTTTGGGCCAACGCAATGACAACGAAGACCTATATTGGTTTAGGAAGTAATTTGGGTGATTCGCGCCAAATATTATCTGAAGCCATTGCTAAGCTTAAAACTTTAGGTGGAGTGAAAGTTTCTAAACTTTATCAAAGTCCACCTATGGGGCCTCAAGATCAACCAAATTATTTAAATGCAGTTGCAGAACTAAATACAGATCTCATGCCTTTAGATTTGTTAGACCAGTTACAGCGATTTGAGCAAGAAGCTGGTCGTGTACGCCTTCGTCGTTGGGGAGAGCGTACCTTAGATCTAGATTTGCTTATATATGGTGATGAAAAAATTCAAAATGAGCGCTTAACTGTGCCACACATTGGAATTCTAGAGCGAGATTTCGTTGTAATTCCTTTATTAGATTTAGACGCTGATTTACATATTAACGATCAGCCACTTAAAAATTTAGAACTCATACAGCAGCCCACGCTGACTGTACTTGCTGATGAGTCTTGGGCTTAAAGCCTGACTTATTACGTTCTGCAAACTCCTGTAGAGGATACCATCATGATTAGTCTAAGTGACTTAAGAAAATTTAAAGCCGAAGGACGTAAGTTCTCTTGTCTAACTTGTTACGATGCAAGTATGGCAAAAGCAATGGAACTTGCTGAAATTGATACAATCTTAATTGGTGATTCTCTTGGAATGGCAATTCAAGGTCGTGACTCAACTTTACCTGTAACTGTTGAGGACATGGCTTATCATACGGCGGCGGTGCGTCGCGGTAACCAGCATGCTTTGATTATGACTGACTTACCATTTATGAGTTATGCCACCTTAAATGATGCTTTGCAAAACGCAAGAACAGTTATGCAAGCTGGTGCCCAGATGATCAAAATCGAAGGCGGCGCTTGGCTAAGTGAAACTGTACAAGTGTTAACTCGTAATGGTGTACCTGTGTGCGTACATTTAGGTTTAACTCCTCAATCTGTACACGTATTTGGCGGTTACAAATTACAAGCTAAAACACGTGAAGCAGCTGATCAACTTATTGCTGACTGTACGGCAGTGGTTGAAGCAGGTGCGGCAGTTCTATTGCTTGAATGTGTTCCTGCTCAGTTGGGACAAGAAATTGCTGAGCTATTTCCAAATACACCTGTGATTGGTATTGGTGCAGGTAATGCGACTGATGGTCAGGTACTTGTAGTACAGGACATGCTTGGTTTAACTTTTGGTCGAGTTGCGCGTTTTGTCCGTAACTTTATGAAAGAACAATCTGGCGAAACAGCAATCCTAGACGCTTTTAAAGCTTTTCATGCTGCCGTGCAGGATCAGTCATTTCCAGCCAAAGAACATACTTTTCACGTTGAGCTGTAATTCATGAAAACAGAAACCACCATACAAGGTCTTGCAGCATCTTTAAATCCTGCTAGAGCTGCACGTAAAATTATTGGTTTTGTCCCAACCATGGGAAATCTACATGAAGGACATCTCACACTTGTTCGTGAAGCGAAAAAGTTATGTGATGTTGTAGTTGTTAGTATCTTCGTAAATCCAACTCAATTTGGACCGGGTGAAGATTTTGATAACTATCCTCGTACTTTAGAACAAGATAGTCGTCTATTAGCCGATGTTGGTTGTGACATTATTTTTGCTCCATCAGTTGAGCAAATGTACGGTACTCAGCCACGTTTAACCAATATAAGTGTTAGCCAAATTACTGATGCTTTATGTGGTAGTTCACGTCCTGGGCATTTTGATGGCGTAGCTTTGGTGGTCACCAAACTCTTTAATATTGTGCAACCTAACTATGCTTTCTTTGGTCAAAAAGATTACCAACAGTTAGCAGTGATTCGCCAGTTTGTACAAGATTTAAATATCCCGCTAGAAGTAATTGGTGTGCCAATTGTTCGTGCAGCAGATGGCTTAGCTCTTAGTTCAAGAAATGGTTATTTAAGACCAGAGCAACGTCAGGTCGCTCCGGTTATTTATCAAAGTTTAAAGCAAGCTGAGCAGCAGTTACATCAAGGCAAAGATCTACAACAAGTTTTAGAAGATATCAAAACTCAGTTGACAGATAATGGGTTTGTTGTGGATTATGTCGAAGCTCGTCAGTCAAATCTGTTACCTGCTACTCAGTTTGATCGTGATATTGTGTTGTTCATCGCGGCAAAATTGGGTGCAACTCGTTTGATTGATAATTTAGAAGTTGCCTTTACACCTCAATAAACAGATCAAAGGACAGCCATGCCATGAAGCGTATACTTATCGTGACAGGACAGTCTGGTTCAGGAAAATCTTCGGCGCTCCAAGTGTTAGAAGATTTGGGCTATTACTGTATTGATAATTTGCCTTTGGCATTGCTGCCCGAAATTGTGGCAAAGCTAGATCATGAAAATAATCTAGAGCAGTTGGCATTAGGTGTGGATGTTCGAAGCACTCGTGCTGATATGCAAGAGTTCGATCATGTTTTTGAGCAACTACAAAAACATGGCACAGTTGATGTGATTTATCTGACTACGCAAGATCAGGATTTGATCGCACGTTTTAGTGCATCACGTCGTCCGCATCCATTGGCCAATCGTTTTAAAAGTCTGTTGCAATGTATTCATGAAGAAAAGCAGTTACTGCTCCCAATTCAGTTCCGTGCTACGGTTCATATTGATACAACGGATAAAAGTGTTCATGATTTAAAGCATATTTTACTGTCTAAATTGGGGCAGTCGGATAAGCTTATCGTGATATTGCAGTCATTTGGATATAAACATGGCATTCCTTTAGATGCTGATTATGTTTTTGATGTACGGCATTTACCAAATCCGCATTGGGATTTAGAATTGAGACGTTTTTCTGGTTTGGATGAGCCAGTAAGACTATTTTTAGAAGCAAGTCCGCAAGCAAACGAAATGTTTGATGATATTCTTCACTTCTTAAAAAAATGGCTTCCAGCATTTGCTGAAGGGCATCGTCACTATATGACGATTTCTATTGGTTGTACTGGTGGTCAACATCGTTCCGTTTATATCGTAGATAGACTAAAACAAGCACTTGAGGCAGAATGGTCTGTTCAGGTCTTACACAGAGAAATGAAGCACTGGTCATGATAGACACAACTGTTGATGTAATTAATAAACTCGGTTTACATGCTCGTGCATCAGGAAAACTGATAGAGGTCACTACAAAATTTCGTTCGTCGATCCAAATTGGAAAAGGCGATCATTTAGTAGATGCAAAAAATATTATGTCTTTGCTGATGTTGGGTGCCGGTAAAGGGACCACTTTACGATTGGTTATTGATGGTACCGACGAAGAGCAGGCATTAAATGAAGTACAGGCGTTATTCGCCGCAAAATTTTATGAGGCAGATTAATCGTGGCACGTCGTCCCCAACGTTATACTGAAGAAGATTTTGGCTCTTTAGAAGGACGTGCAAGTAAAACAGAACAGAAAAAAGCAGTTCAACGTATGGCTGCTTTAGGTGAGCAGTTAGCACAACTTTCTATTAAGCAGATTCAAAAACTCCCAGTTGATGAACGTTTAATTGATGCGTTAATGGAAGTACAGAACATTAGTTCTTTTGAAGCTCGTCGTCGTCAGTTTCAACGTATTGGTAAATTATTGCGTAATGAAGATGAGACCGTTATTTTGTCTTATTTAACTCCGCAGCAAGGCGCAAAAAAACAAGCTCAATTGATGCGTTGGGTTGATCGTATGATCGAACAAGGCGACCCTGCAATTAATGAATTTAGTAAAATTTATAATGCATCGGAACGTCACACATTGCGTCAGCATGTGTTGAGAATCAAGCGTGATAAGACTCAAGAAGTGAGTGAAGCAGAGCTTGAGGCATCAAAAGGTAAATTTGTGAACTATGTGCAGCAAATTGCCTTATTGTCTGATCAAGGCTAATTGCTCTTCAATAGTAAAAAGCGACGCTCAAGGCGTCGCTTTTTTTATTTATATATTTTCAGCTCGTTCTTTTGCCCATTCGCGCAAAATGAATTTCTGTAATTTACCTGTCGATGTTTTCGGAATTTCTGTAATAACCACATCTTTAGGCACTTTAAAGCGCGCTAATTCTTTTTGGCAGTGTGCAATAATTTCTTCAGGTGTTGCTGTAGTACCCATCTTTAATTCAATAAACGCGCATGGTACTTCTTGCCAACGTGCATCGGGTTTAGCGACTACCGCAGCGGTTAATACAGCAGGGTGTTTATACAACACATCTTCTACTTCTAAAGATGAAATGTTTTCTCCACCTGAAATAATGATGTCTTTCGAACGATCAGTAATTTTTGCATAACCATCTGGGTGGCAAACGGCTAGGTCGCCTGTGTGAAACCATCCACCTGCAAATGCTTCTTGTGTTGCTTTAGGGTTCTTTAAATAGCCTTTCATGACAATATTGCCACGGAACATGATTTCTCCCATGGTTTGACCATCATTAGGCACAGGTTCCATAGTCTCGGGATCTAACACACGCATGCTGTCTTGCAACGGGTAGGGTACGCCTTGACGGGAATGAAGTTGGGCTTGTTCAGCAATTGATAGCTCATTCCATCCAGATTGAGAAGCGCATAGAGCAGAAGGTCCATAAGTTTCTGTTAAGCCATATACATGGTTTACGTTAATCCCCATGTTTCGCATCCCTTCAATAATGGCAACAGGTGGAGCTGCCCCAGCAACCATGACTTCAACATGGTGATCAAAGTTCGTTTGTTTTTCTTTAGGTAAGTTAAGAATCATTGAAAGAACAATAGGTGCACCACAGAAATAATCAACTTTATGGGCTGCAATCAATTGCATGACTAATTCTGGATCGACTTTGCGTAAACAAATATTGGTTCCACCACTTGCTGCTATGCTCCACGCAAAACACCAGCCATTACAATGAAAGAGAGGTAGTGTCCATAAATACACAGCACGCGGTTTCATTCCACAAGCCAAGATATTGCTCGCAGCATTAAGATAAGCCCCACGATGATGATAGACCACACCTTTAGGATTACCTGTAGTTCCAGATGTGTAATTTAAGCTAATCGCATCCCATTCATCTTCTGGTAAATGCCAAGAGAAGTTAATGTCGCCTTGAGCGATCCATTCTTCATATTCAAAAGAACCTAAAAACTGATTTTCACCTTCATATTCTGTATCGGCTACATCAATTACAATAATGTGTTGATTCGGAATAAGTGAGAGGGCTTCTCTTGCCAAATTCACAAATTCAGGATCAACCAACAGCACTTTACTTTCAGCATGTTCCAACATGAAAGCGATTGTTTTTGCATCTAAACGTGTATTGAGGGTATTAAGTACCGCACCCGCCATAGGAACTGCAAAATGTGCTTCAATCATGGCTGGAATATTTGGCAATAAGACAGATACCGTATCATTTTTCTCAATTCCCAGTTGCTTGAGCTGAGATGCAAATTGACAGCAGCGCTGATAAGTTTCTTTCCATGAAATTTGACGCTTACCATGAATAATTGAAGCTTGATCTGGGTAAATATAAGCCGCACGCTCTAAGTAGCGTAGAGGTGATAACGCAACAAAGTTTGCGGGTGTGCGTGGTAACTCATCATAAGCACTAACCATGTGAAACAACTCCGTGTTCTATTTTTAATTCATTCTTTGAACATATGATTTAATATTAATCAAAGCATCTATGCTTTAGTCTTAAAGAGCGATACCCTCCAGTCAAAAAATGAGCAGAAATGCTATTTTCTTCATCTTAAACCACTTGTGTTAAACATGTTTAAAAATCATCTCAATATATTTTTAAGTCATTTATTGCTGTTTACGCGATAAGCAAAATGTATTTATGATTTTATGGACTCAAAGGTTTTCACATTGCTTGAACAAGTGTAAAATCTTTCAGGTTTTTTAACTTTGATTTACACCGTTTTTATATTTTGAGGTTCGCCTCGATCATAATCTCGCGGTGAAATGCTCCTTCGTATAGGGCATCACTCCTTAAGGATTTTTTTATGCCAATTATCACATTGCCAAATGGCGATCAAAAGAGTTTTGATCACGCTGTATCTGTTATGGAAGTTGCCCAAAGTATTGGGCCTGGTCTAGCAAAAAATACTGTTGCTGGCCGTGTAAATGATCGCTTAGTTGATGCATGTGACTTAATTACCGAAGATTCGACCTTACAAATTATCACTCCAAAAGATGAGGAAGGTCTTGAAATTATTCGCCATTCTTGTGCACACCTTGTAGGGCATGCTGTTAAACAGCTTTTCCCTGAAGCCAAGATGGTGATTGGTCCAGTCATTGAAGAAGGTTTTTACTACGACATCTGGATGCCACGTCCTTTTACATTAGATGATATGGCAGCTATCGAAGAGCGTATGAAAAAGCTCATCGATCAAGATTACGATGTCGTTAAAAAAATGACACCACGTGATGAAGTTATTGCTGAATTTACTGCGCGTGGCGAAGAATATAAATTACGCTTGATTGCAGACATGCCTGAAGAAACACAAATGGGCTTGTACTACCATCAAGATTATTTGGATATGTGTCGTGGTCCACACGTACCGAATACCAAATTCTTAAAATCGTTCAAGCTCACTAAAATCTCTGGTGCATACTGGCGTGGTGATGCGAAGAACGAACAGCTTCAACGTATTTATGGTACAGCTTGGGCAGACAAAAAACAGCTCGCTGCATACATCAAACGTATCGAAGAAGCTGAAAAGCGTGACCATCGTAAAATTGGTAAAGCTTTAGACTTGTTCCATATGCAAGAAGAAGCACCGGGTATGGTGTTCTGGCATCCAAATGGCTGGACTATTTACCAAGTACTTGAACAATACATGCGTAAAGTTCAGCAAGACAACGGTTACCTTGAGATTAAAACACCACAAATCGTAGATTTTACACTGTGGGAAAAATCAGGTCATGCGGCGAACTATGCTGACAACATGTTTACAACTCATTCTGAGAATCGTAACTATGCCGTTAAGCCAATGAACTGCCCATGTCACGTGCAAGTGTTCAACCAAGGTTTGAAGTCTTACCGTGATTTACCGATTCGTTTAGCAGAGTTTGGTTCTTGTCATCGTAACGAACCATCAGGTTCTTTACACGGCATTATGCGTGTACGTGGCTTTACACAAGATGACGCACATATTTTCTGTACTAAAGAACAGATCGGTCAAGAAGTTGCAGACTTTATTAAGCTGACTTTAGAAGTTTATAAAGATTTTGGCTTTGAAGAAGTGCAAATGAAACTTTCTACACGTCCAGAAAAACGTGTGGGTGATGATGCACTTTGGGATATGGCTGAAAAATCTTTAGCAGATGCTTTAGATGCAGCGGGTCTCGAATGGGAATTACAACCTGGTGAAGGCGCGTTCTACGGTCCGAAAATTGAATTCTCATTGAAAGACTGTCTCGGACGTGTATGGCAGTGTGGTACTATTCAGTGTGACTTCAACTTGCCAGAACGCTTAGATGCGTCTTATGTGACTGAAGACAATGATCGTGATCAGCCTGTGATGTTGCATCGTGCAATTCTTGGCAGTTTTGAGCGTTTTATTGGTATACTAATTGAACACTACGCTGGTTTCATGCCACCTTGGTTGTCGCCGTTACAAGCATGTGTCATGAATATTACGGACTCTCAAGCTGAAGCTTGTGAGAAAGTCGTAGCAAAACTCAAAGAAAATGGCCTTCGTGCTATTTCTGACTTGAGAAATGAAAAAATCGGATTTAAGATTCGTGAGCGTACTCTAGAGCGTATTCCTTACCTATTAGTTCTTGGTGATCGAGAAGTTGAAGAAGGTACAGTGAATGTGCGTACCCGCTCAGGAAAAAATTTAGGTACTATGTCAGTAGATGCATTCATTGACTTAGTGAAGTCTGCCGTCGCCGAACGTGGCCGGTATATTGTGGAGTAAGAAAGATTAAACAGCCTGACCGTAACCAACAACAAGGTGCAAAAAGCAACCGTCCAGCAATTAACGACGAGATCCGTGCAAAAGAAGTACGCCTCGTTGGTGCTGACGGTGAGCAAAAAGGAATTGTTTCATTAAATGAAGCACTGCGCGCTGCTGAAGAGGCAGATCTTGACCTAGTTGAGATCGTTGCAAACGCCGAGCCGCCTGTTTGTAAAATTATGGATTACAACAAGCACTTGTTTGACCTTAAGCAGAAGCAAAAAGATGCGAAGAAAAAACAGCATCAAGTGCAAGTGAAGGAAATCAAACTGCGCCCTGCAACTGATGTTGGTGATTATCAAGTTAAGCTTCGTGCTATTTTGAAATTCCTTGAAGAAGGAAACAAAGTGAAAATCACTTTACGTTTCCGTGGTCGTGAAATGGCTCACCAACAACTTGGCTTAGCTCAATTACAAAAGATTGAAGCTGATGTTGCTGAGTTTGGGGTTGTGGAACAAGCACCTAAAATGGAAGGCCGTCAAATGGGTATGTTACTTGGACCTAAAAAGAAAAAGTAATACTCAAAAAAAGCACTGCAAAAGCAGTGCTTTTTTATATCCTTATCATAATAAAAAAAGATGATTTAATTTTCTCTGTTCAGTTTTATTTAAGACAATTGCTATATCTTTTAAAAGAAATTCAATTCTTGAATTTTATGTATTTTTTAGTGTTGGAAATCTCATTGTCCCTCTTAAAACATGCTATAACGCAAGACGCAGTCATGATAACGATGAATAGGAAAATAGAATGATTGATCTATATTATTGGGGAACTCCCAATGGACATAAAATCACAATTGCCTTAGAAGAAATGGGACTGGACTACACTCTTTACCCAATCAATATTTTAGAAAATGATCAATTTCAACCAGACTTTCTGAGAATTTCTCCAAATAATAAAATTCCGGCAATTGTTGACCAAGATGGACCTCGTGGTGAGCCAATTTCAATATTTGAATCAGGCGCTATTTTGCAATATTTAGGTCGAAAAACTGGATTATTTTATCCAACGGATGAGCAAGAGCGAGTTGAAGTTGAACAATGGCTCATGTGGCAAATGGGTGGGCTAGGGCCTATGCTAGGGCAGAATCATCATTTTAACCGCTTTGCACCAGAAAAAATTCCATACGCTATAGACCGCTATGTAAATGAGACTAAGCGCTTATATGGTGTGCTGAATAAGCAGCTCATTGGCCAGAAGTTTGTTGCGGGTGAATACTCGATTGCTGATATGGCAATTTTACCTTGGATTTTGCGCTATGAATGGCAAGGTATTCAGCTAGAGGATTATCCTTATGTGCAAGAATACATTGTCCGCTTGACGGCACGTCCTGCGGTACAAAAAGCACTATCAATTAAAGTCATCTAACTCTTATTGGTAGCGTAATGAATAAAGTGAAAGGTGATTTGGTCTAATTTAATATGCTAAGTTACTTTTTACTTTTTTTGAGCGCGTTTGGGGCGGCTACATTATTACCGTTACAATCAGAAGCTGTGCTCGCCACCTTATTATTAAAAAAAGAACATTCTGCTTCTTTTCTAATTTCTATCGCCACTTTCGGAAATGTACTGGGCTCGTGTGTGAACTGGTGGCTTGGTTTAAAAATAGAGCAGTTTAAACACAAAAAGTGGTTTCCTGTTTCTGAAAAGCGTTTAGAGCAAGCTCAAGGCTTTTATCATAAGTATGGATTTTATTCGCTGCTGCTAAGTTGGACACCTGTGATTGGTGACCCAATTACTTTAGTTGCAGGTTTGTTCAAAGAAAATTTTTGGCGCTTTTTAATTATAGTTTTGATTGCTAAAGCAGGACGCTATATTTTTATTTATTGGATGATTACAGATTTTATTTAAAATAAAAGCATCCGAAGATGCTTTTATTAAAATGGTTTAACTAGTCTTCTGAGCTTTTAGTAATATCGACTTTAAATAAGTCATTGGTTTTTGGCCAACAGAAGGTAACCACAGCAAGTGTCATGCAACCACCAAAAATAGTCGCTGCAATTGTTCCTAAATATTTGGCTGCTAAACCTGACTCAAATGCACCCAGCTCATTACTTGATGAAACGAACATTCCGTTTACGGCAGCAACGCGACCACGCATATTTTCTGGTGGAAAAATTTGCAAAATGGTTTGTCTAACCACAACTGAAATACTGTCACAAGCGCCTGTCATAGCCAACGCAAATAGTGATAACCACATGTTATTTGAGAACGCGAAAAGAATCGTGAAAACACCAAATCCTGCAACAGCAAGTAGCATGTTACGCCATGCATGTTGAGTTGGTGGAAAGCGAGTTAGAGCAATCATAGTGACAAGCGCTCCAATAGATGGTGCCGCACGCAAATATCCCAGTCCTTCTGGACCGACTTTTAAGATATCTTCTGCGAAAATTGGTAATAATGCGATCACCCCACCAAATAAAACAGAAGCTAAATCAAGAGAAATTGCCCAAAGAACAATTTTAGTTTTCCAGATAAAACGGAAACCATCTCCTAAACTTTCTAAAACATTAGCAGTTTCAATTTTAGGAAAAGTACGCTTATGCAATAGGTTAATTAAGATAAAACAAATACCAAGTAAAACAGCAACACTAAATAGACTTGTTTCTCGGCCTAAATAGGCAAGCATGAAACCACCAAGCATTGGCCCGATAATTACACCACTTTGCCAACCGATTGTCGTCCATGTTGCACCATTTGCATACAGTTCACGAGGTATCAAAAATGGTTTTAAAGATGTTGCAGAAGGATTGTAAAAACCACGAATTGTACCTAAGCCAAAAATAACCGCATAAATACCCCAAGAAAGGAAATTTACGCTGATATGACCTAAACCATGCAGATGGAACAGCGACCACAGCACTAAAGGAAGAGGAACCGAGAAAAACAAACAGATTTTCATAATAATCTGTTTATTAAATCTATCTGCAAAATAGCCACCCCAAAGAGAAAGAGCAATAAAAGGAATGGCTTCCGCGAGTCCAATTAAACCTAGAGTTAGAGGGTCTTTAGTGATTTGATAGAGTGAGTAGGCAACAATAATTTCTTGAATCAGAATTGCTAAAGTTAAGCAAAATTGATTAATCGTAACAATTGAGAAATCTCTGTAGCGTAAGACAGCAAATGCATCATGTTTCTGCATCAGGAATATCGTATGTTGATAATTTGATCGTATTATAAATGGAAAAAAGTATAGGTGCTTTATTTATTATTGATATTGCTGGCACGGTTGAATTTGGAAAAGTCTTTCTTGTAACCATAAAAACAGTAACTAATAGTTTTAATTTTGCTCAGGTTGCTATAAAATACGCGCTTCCTTACCTGCAGGTCGATTTTGCAATGGTGCAATCGCGCCGAACAGGTGCCTAAAAGAGGTTACTATGGCTAAGTTAAAAACTCGCCGTGGTGCAGCTAAACGCTTCAAAGCGACTGCAAACGGTTTTAAGCGTAAACAAGCGTTCAAGCGCCACATCTTGACCAAAAAATCTGCTAAACGTATCCGTCAATTACGCGGCTGTGTAATGGTTCATGTTTCTGACATGAATTCAGTTCGTCGTATGTGCCCATACATCTAAGGAGATTATAAATGGCTCGTGTAAAACGTGGTGTAGTGGCTCATCGTCGTCACAAAAAAATTCTTGCTCGCGCTAAAGGTTACTACGGTGCTCGTTCACGCGTTTACCGCGTAGCGTTCCAAGCGGTAATCAAAGCTGGTCAATACGCTTACCGTGACCGCCGTCAAAAGAAACGTCAATTCCGTGCTCTATGGATTGCGCGTATCAATGCTGGTGCTCGTCAAAACGGTTTGTCTTACAGCCGTATGATCGATGGCTTGAAAAAAGCTCAAGTGATCATCGATCGTCGCGTATTAGCTGACATCGCTATGCATGATGCAGTAGCATTTGCTGCTTTAGCTGAAAAAGCTAAAGGCGCATTAGCTGCATAAGCTTAGAGATTCAAAGAAAGACCGCTTTTTAGCGGTCTTTTTTATTATTTATCTAAAGCCCAAAATAATAAGCCAGAGCACAAATAATAATGGTTAGAATAATCAGCTTAATAACGCCTGAACCAGTGCTTTTATGGTGGTGAGATTTCAAATGTTGTGGATTTTCATTTGATTGCTCAAATGGAGATGCTTTAACTACAGGCACCATCTGAGCTGTCTGATAATGGTTGGCAACTTTCACAATAAGCTTGGCAAACAAATCATCAGTTTTTTGTGTAAAGTTTCTTAAATTGATGAGTTGCTCTTGATCTAGTTCTTCTCCCAAAGGATCATTTGCAATACGTTTCTTTTGTTCTAAGTAGTTAGCTAATGCTTGAGTACGAGATAAAAGTTGATGGGCATAATCTGCGGGATAATTCTCTGGAATTAATGCAAGTTTTGGTTCTAAGCCTTTAATATTTGTACCATCAAAAAGAGCATTTTGAAGTTCTGGCTCCTCAAAGCCTGCTGCATATTTACTATGAAATAATTCACTATCCATAAAATCAGCTATTTCTTGCCATGGCGGATTTTTTAAATCAGCTTCAATTTTTTTTGATAATTTTTCATTGAGTTCAAAACGCCAGAAAGTTTCTAAACGAAGCTCACAGGTTTGTGAAGCAGGGGCTTCAAACTCATTATCATTGTTATACCATTCGGCAAGCTCATGGCCAAAAATCCAAGCAAATTTCTTATCATTTTGATGACTCACGATAAAATGAGTATAAGGTAAGAGTTCGACGTTACTGTTTGGATTTTGCTCTTCATTGAGAAGGCTTGATAAATGTAAGCTAAGCTTGAGGGTGCCTTGTTTTTTTAATGCTTCTAGCCAAACTTGGAAATGTTGAGCCAATAAATGCTGTGAAGTTAAGTCACGAAACTGAAAACTATGATGGTCGAAAATATGATGTTGTCGCCATTGGTTAAAGCTTAAATTCTGACGGAGGTATTCATTACCATATGTCACAAGCGTAAGTTGTTGTTTCCAAATCTGATTAAGCGCCATAATAGTTGATCTCATTGACGATGCTACTATCTTATACGTTTTATCTTTTTGTTGCCTAATACATTTTTCATGATGGATAAACTTCATCAATTCGATGAAAAACTGTTAGAATGCAGTGTTTTATTATATTTTTTAAATTTGTTGCTTTGAGAGTTAATATGTCACTGGAAGCCCTGACCACAGAAGCGCTTGCTGCCATTGCAGCAGCTCAAGACCTTGTTGCACTTGATCAGGTGCGTGTGCAATTTACAGGGAAAAAAAGCCAGCTTGCAGAACAATCGAAAGCATTAGGGAAAATGGACCCTGAAGAACGTAAAGTACAAGGTGCTGCGATTCATGCTGTTCGAGAAACAATTAATACTGCATTAACAGAGCGTCAAGCGGCACTACAACAGGCAGCACTTGCACAAAAGCTAGCAAGTGAAACGATTGATATTACATTGCCGGGCCGTGGTCAACGTATTGGTACAGTTCATCCTGTTACTCAAGTACAAGAACGAATTTGTCAGTTCTTCACTAAAGCTGGTTTTACAGTTGCAACCGGTCCAGAAGTTGAAGATGACTATCACAATTTCGAAGCATTAAATATTCCTGGTCACCATCCAGCACGTGCTATGCACGATACTTTTTACTTTGATGCCACTCACTTACTACGTACGCATACCTCTGGGGTACAGATCCGTACAATGGAGACGAGTGAGCCGCCAATTCGTATCGTGTGCCCTGGCCGTGTTTACCGTTGTGATTCGGATCAAACGCATTCGCCAATGTTCCATCAGATCGAAGGCTTATACGTTGCTGAGAACACCAGCTTTGCTGAATTAAAAGGTTTATTGATCAACCTACTGAATGAATTTTTTGAGAAAGATTTAAAAGTACGTTTCCGTCCTTCATATTTCCCATTTACAGAGCCTAGTGCAGAAGTAGATATCATGGATGAGCGTGGACGTTGGTTAGAAGTATTAGGCTGTGGCATGGTACATCCAAATGTATTGCGTGCTGCGGGTATTGATCCTGATAAATACAAAGGCTTTGCTTTTGGTTTAGGGGTAGAGCGGTTTGCAATGTTGCGTTATGGCATTAATGATTTGCGTATGTTCTATCAAAATGATGTGCGTTTCTTACGCCAATTTGCCTAACAGTTTTTCAGGATTAAAAAAGGTTTATAAAGATGAAGATTAGCGAAAATTGGCTGCGCACATGGGTTAACCCAGCAATTGATAGTGAGACATTGTCTGATCAGTTAACTATGCTTGGTCTTGAAGTTGACGAACTTGCACCTGTTGCCAAGCCATTTACTGGCGTCGTGGTCGGCGAAGTTTTAACAGTTGAGCAGCATCCAGATGCAGATCGTTTGCGTGTAACGACAGTTAATATTGGTTCGGGCGAGCCTTTACAAATTGTTTGTGGGGCACCGAATGTTCGTGCTGGCATGAAAGCTCCAGTTGCAACGATTGGTGCTGTATTACCGGGTGATTTCAAAATCAAAAAAGGTAAACTTCGTGGAGTTGAGTCACAAGGCATGCTTTGTGGTGCTTCTGAAATTGATCTTGAAGATAAAATCGATGGTTTGCTTGAGTTACCTGCTGATGCTCCAGTAGGGGTAAACATCCGTGAATACTTAAAACTCGATGATAACGTCATCGATATCAGTATTACACCAAACCGTGGTGACTGTTTCAGTATCCGTGGTATCGCTCGTGAGATTGCAGTAATTAACCAACTGCAAATAAATGAACCTGATATTAAAACAGTTGATGCGACAATTGCTGATGAGAAGAAAGTAGTGATCAGCACTGAAGGTGCTCCACGCTACTTAGGACGTGTAATTAAAAACGTTAATGTAAAAGCTGCTACTCCTGAATGGATGGAGCAGGCTTTAGCTCGTTCAGGAATTCGCACGCACAGTATTTTGGTTGATGTGACGAACTATGTCCTTATGGAACTGGGTCAGCCAATGCATGCTTTTGATTTAGCTAAAATTGAAGGAACTGTACATGTGCGTCAAGCTCAGCCACAAGAAAAACTACAACTTCTTAATGATCAAGAAGTTGAGTTGCAAGAAGATATAATGGTGATTGCTGATGACCAGAAAGCTTTGGCAATTGCCGGAATTATGGGTGGTTTAGCATCAAGCGTAACTGATGACACAACTGACATTTTCCTAGAAAGTGCATTCTTCGCGCCACTTGCTATTGCTGGACGTGCTCGTCGTTTTGGCTTGCATACTGATTCTTCGCAGCGTTATGAACGTGGTGTGGATTTTGAGTTGCCGTTAATTGCAATGAACCGCGCTTCACAGCTTATTCAAGAGTTGGCAGGTGGTGAGTTTGGTCCAATTACTGTAGCTGAAAAAACTGAAATTTTACCAAAACGTGAAGCAATTGAACTGAAACAAGCTCAGGTAGACCAATTGTTGGGATATCAATTGACGGCTGATTTCATTGCAGATGCTTTAACTCGACTAGGGTGTGAAGTAACTGTTAAAGCTGAAGGTGAGTGGAATGTAGTACCTCCATCACATCGCTATGACATGGCTATTTATCAAGACTTAATTGAAGAAGTGGCACGTATTGATGGTTATGACAATATCCAAATTAGCTTACCAAGCATGGATGTTCAATTAGCTAAATATCAAGACCGATTTGAAATTGCAGAGTTACGCCAAACTATCGTGACTTTAGGCTATCAAGAAGCAATTAGTTTTAGCTTTGCTGATGCAAAACTTGAAAAGCAATTGAACCCACAAGTAAATCCGTTAATGCTAGCAAATCCAATTTCAAGTGATTTGGCTGCAATGCGTAGTACTCTACTTTCAAGTTTAATCCCTTGCGTACAATATAATCTCAACCGTCAACAAAGTCGTGTTCGTTTCTTTGAATTAGGACTTCGTTTTGATTATCAAGATGCTAAGACTATTGAGGATCTAAAACAGATTCCAACTTTAGCTTTAGTGGCAGTTGGCTCGCAACAACCAGAATCTTGGCATGTGAAGCCTCAACCAATGGATTTCTTTGACTTCAAAGGAGAGATAGAAGAGATTTTAGCTGCTGGACGTGTCAAAGTTGAATATGTGCGTTCAGAGCGTGCATGGTTGCATCCAGGGCAGTCTGCTGAAATTTTAGTTGATGGCCAATCAATTGGTTACTTAGGCCGTCTACACCCATCTTTAGAAAATGAGCTAGATTTAAGCACAACTTGGGTTGCTGAACTTGATCAAGCAGCCGTTTTGCAATCTTATGTATCTAATTTTACAGAATTATCACGTTTTCCTTCGATTAGACGTGATATTGCGCTTTTAATCTCTGATAATATAAATGTTAGAGATATTCAGCAGTTAATCGAAAAAACTGGTGGAGAGCTTTTAGACTCTACATGGTTATTCGATGTGTATACGGGGCAGGGTGTCGAAGAAGGTAAGCGCTCATTGGCGTTTGCATTATTATGGCAACATCCTTCACGTACGCTTGAAGATGCTGAAATTAAATCTGGTATGGACAATATAATCCAAGTGTTGGAAAACACTTATCAAGCGACATTGAGGGCCTCATGACAGCATTAACTAAAGCAGACATGGCTGATCATTTAAGTGAGTTAACCAGCTTAAATCGCCGTGAAGCAAAACAAATGGTCGAGTTGTTCTTTGACGAGATTAGCCAAGCACTTATTGCAGGGGAGCAGGTTAAGCTTTCTGGTTTTGGTAATTTCGAGTTAAGAGATAAACGCGAACGTCCAGGACGTAACCCTAAGACAGGTGAAGAAATTCCAATTTCAGCACGTAGGGTAGTGACCTTTAGAGCGGGTCAGAAGTTTAGACAACGCGTTGGAAATGAGCAGATCGATTGATCTGCTTTTTTTTATATTTATAATTTTAAATAAACCTAGAATAAATTTTGCTTATTATTAGAAAAGTATGTTTAGTCATTCATACATAAAATTTAGGCATAAAAAAGAGGACAAAATGTCCTCTTTTTTTATCTAACCTAATATATAGATTATTGTGCAGCAGAAGCAGCAGCTTCAGAAGCAGCAGCGTCAACAGCTACAGCAGCTTCAGAAGTAGCAGTAGCAGCTTCAGAAGCAGCAGCGTCAACAGCTACAGCAGCTTCAGAAGCAGCAGCAGTAGCTTCAGAAGCAGCAGCTACAGCTTCAGAAGCAGCAGCAGGAGCTTCTTCTTTCTTAGAACAACCAACGAAAGCTAAAGTAGCAGCAACGGCAGCAGCAACAGCGAATTTTTTGAATAACATGGCATCACTCTCACAAAAAAGATTTGAGATTAAAAAAACCTAAGTTGGACTGTTTTGCTTTTATTATTCCTAAAACGTAGCTAGGTAACAACGCATGGAGCAGTCTAACTGGTCTGCCGCTATGCTATCACTGCAAATGCTGAAATACTACTGTCGTCTATCAAAAAAACGTATGAAAAAGAGAAAAACAGACTGTTTTTTAACAGAAAAAAACAATTAATCAGCTCGTGTATATTGGAAAAGGTAGAGGTAAGCTACTAAAAAAATTAAGCTTTTTTATGCAAAAATATTTATTATCAAAAGCTTATAAATAATTTTACATAAAAATAAGCAAAATGTATTTTTGTGTAAAGCTTGTCAACCAAATAAAAAGCCACTCAAGAGAGTGGCTTTTTTGAAGGCTTAATTACTTAAGTTGAAGCTTTACGTTTCATTTGATCAAAGAAATCATCATTTGTTTTGGTTTCTTTCATGCGGTCAAGTAAGAATTCCATTGCTGCCAACTCATCCATAGGGTGAAGTAGCTTACGGAGGATCCATACTTTACGTAATTTATCTTCATCCATTAAACGCTCTTCACGACGTGTGCCAGATTTTTTGATATTCATAGCAGGGAAGACACGTTTTTCAGCAATACGGCGATCAAGCGTAATCTCTTGGTTACCTGTACCTTTGAACTCTTCATAAATTACATCATCCATTTTACTACCTGTTTCAATCAAAGCAGTAGAGATGATCGTAAGTGAACCACCTTCTTCAATATTACGTGCAGCACCGAAGAAACGTTTAGGGCGCTCTAATGCATGAGCGTCTACACCACCAGTTAACACTTTGCCTGATGATGGGATTACTGTGTTATAAGCACGTGCAAGACGAGTAATAGAGTCAAGAAGAATCACAACATCTTTTTTATGTTCAACAAGACGTTTTGCTTTTTCAATGACCATTTCTGCAACTTGTACATGGCGAGCTGGTGCTTCATCAAATGTTGAGGCAATAACTTCACCGCGAACAGTACGCTCCATTTCAGTTACTTCTTCTGGACGTTCGTCAATTAATAGAACAATCAAAAATACTTCTGGATTGTTTCTAACAATCGATTGAGCAATATTTTGAAGTAACATTGTTTTACCCGCTTTCGGCGGTGCAACAATAATAGAACGTTGGCCTTTACCAATTGGCGCAACTAAATCAACGACACGAGCAGTTAAGTCTTCTGTCGTACCATTACCTAATTCCATAACCAATTGTTCGGTCGGGAAAAGGGGAGTTAAGTTTTCAAATAAAATTTTATTACGAGAATTTTCTGGCGTGTCGTAGTTAATCTGGTTAACTTTGAGCAATGCAAAATAACGCTCACCTTCTTTTGGAGGGCGAATAGTACCTGTGATGGTATCACCTGTACGCAAGTTAAAGCGTCGGATCTGTGAAGGACTCACATAAATATCATCCGGACCTGCTAAATACGAACCTGCGGCAGAACGCAAAAAACCAAAACCATCAGAGAGAATTTCGAGAACGCCATCACCAAAAATTTCTTCGCCATTCATCGCATGGCGTTTCAAAATGGCAAAAATAATATCTTGCTTTCTGTTACGAGCCATACCTTCCAGGCCCATAAATTCAGCAATTTTAATTAGTTCGCCGATTGGTTTTTTCTTGAGTTCAGTTAAATTCATAAGGGTCAGAATTAGGAAAGAGTAGAGTGTGGTTTAAAAAGGAGAAAAATCGCTCGCATACAAAAAAGATTATCGCAATTGTATTTACACAATAACAATTCAGAAGTCTGATTAATTGTTTCGAAGAGAAATGTGAAAAAACAATTTCTGTTGCCGAGTGGCGATCTTTATGTTTGTGTCTTGTAAGAAGCCGGACGAAGATGATTCCCTTCAGTGCCTCTTGAGCATGCAATATAAGCCAGCCTAGCAAATTTGTCAATTTATAGGCGAAAAAAATACGCTATAAAAAGTATAGCGTATTTTCTTTTTTAGCATTTTGACTTAAACGTTTTCATCAATAAAGCTAACAAGTTTAGAGCGAGGTACAGCACCAATTTGTTGAGCTACAACTTCACCATTTTTGAAAAGTAGTAAAGCAGGAATGTTACGGATGTTGTATTTCACTGCTGTATCTTCGCAAGAAGTCACATCAACTTTAACAATTTTTACTTTACCAGCATATTCACTTGATAGGTCTTCAAGCACAGGTGCGATTGCTTTACAAGGTGCACACCATCCTGCCCAGAAGTCAACAAGTACAGGGGTTTCAGCATCTAAAACATCTGCTTGGAAGTTATCATCAGTTGTATTTACAATAGTCGCAGACATGGTACGGCTCCAATTTTTAGAAAAAAGTGCTATTACAGGAGAAATTATCTCTATCAGTATTACATAGCTACTTAGTTCAATGTAAGGGTTTGGTGCTATTATTCAAGGCTTAACTAAATTTGTCTAATGGATGCTCACGATATTCATCATCGACTTGTACAATCAACTCATAAATAGAAAAATTTAAATCACAGCTAATTGTTGATGAAAATGGCTTTTCAATTGCATTCTTGTGAATTACTCTAGGCGTGAATTGTTATGGGTTTAGTTCAATAATGTCTGACTTTCTGATTGATGAAGAATTACTTGCCGCCATAGATATGGGGTCGAACAGTTTTCACCTTGCAATTGCACGGGTAGATCATGGTGAAGTTAAAAAAGTTGCTTCGATGTCAGAAAAAGTACAGCTTGCAGCTGGTTTAGATGAGAATAAAAACCTAACAGAAGCCGCTCAGCAACGAGGCTTAGCCTGCTTGGCTCGTTTTGTAGGAAGATTAAGTTCTGTTCAACCGAATCGCTTACGAATTGTGGCGACCAATGCTTTGCGCCAGGCAAAAAATGGTCATGAATTTATCCAAAAAGCAGCAGAGATTTTGCCTAAACCTATTGAAATTATTGCTGGGCGAGAAGAAGCGCGTCTGATTTATCTTGGTGTATCACATACCATGGCAAATGGTGGTCGACGTTTAGTTGTAGATATTGGTGGTGGTTCTACTGAGTTCATTATTGGTGAAGAGTTTGAACCTATTTACACTGAGTCATTGCAAATGGGATGCGTGGCTTATACAAAAGCCTACTTTGCCGATGGCGAAATCACACAAAAAGCCTTTGATAAAGCAGTTGTTGCTGCCCGTAAAGAACTTTCAGCTATTGCAACAACGTATAAAATGGAAGGTTGGGATACTGTCGTTGGTTCTAGTGGAACGATTAAAGCTTGCCGCCAAATTATGGTGAATATGGGCTTGAGTGATGAACAAGAAAACGTTACTCGAGAAGGCTTATATAAACTCAAAGATAAATTACTTAAGTTTAAAAATATTTCTGAAATTGATTTTGAAGGGTTAAGAGAAGACCGACGAGCAGTTTTGCCAGCCGGATTGGCAATTTTGTACGCAGTTTTCGAAGTTTTAGAAATTGATCGTTTGGCATATTCTGATGGTGCATTACGTGAAGGAGTCATGTATGACCTGTTAGGTCGTTTTAAACATGAAGATATCCGTGATCGCAGTGTACAGGCTTTAATGGGGCGTTATAACGCAGATCCGAAACAGGCAGAACGAGTTGTAAATACAGCACAACAATTATTTGATGGTGTTGCAGAGTCCCTTAATTTAACGAGTGAAGACAGTGACTTACTGCGTCGAGCTGCCTATTTGCATGAAATTGGTTTAGCAATTAGTCATGGTGGTTATCACCGTCATGGTGCTTATTTATTGCAGCATTCTGATATTCCGGGTTTCTCACAAATTGATCAAAATCACCTTTCACATTTGGTTGCTCACCACCGTCGTAAATTGCGAAATGATGTAAAAAATGAAATTTTGAAGGCTGGTGGTAATAAATTACTTTATCTATGTTTATTACTTCGCCTAGCAGTTTTACTCAACCATAGTCGAAGTGATCAGATGCTTCCTGCCATTGAACTGACCATCATAAATGATCAACAATGGCAACTTAGTGTTTCTGGTGATGCCAAACAATGGCCATTGTTAGTTGCCGACTTGCATGATGAGCAAGAGCAGTTTAAGCATTGGGACATTGAATTGAATATTCAGTCGGAAAAATTTATCGATTAAAGGGATAATATTCGACCTATGAAAAAAGCTACTCAGTCCAAAGCATGGACAACGGTTCAAATTGCACGTCATCCTGATCGTCCGCAGTTTCTAGATTATGTCGGTGAAATCTTTACAGAGTTTGATGCCTTGCATGGTGATCGTTTGTTTGGTGACGATGGTGCGATGGTAGGTGGTCTTGCTCGTTTTGATGGTCAGCCTGTAATGGTTATTGGCCAACACCGTGGTCGTAGTACCCGTGAAAAATTAAAGCACAACTTCGGTATGGCTAACCCAGAAGGTTACCGTAAATCTCAACGCCTATTAGATATGGCTGAGCGCTTTAACCTTCCGGTCTTCACATTTATTGATACTATGGGTGCTTATCCAGGTGTTGGTGCTGAAGAGCGTGGACAAGCTGAAGCAATTGCAACTAGTCTTGCTCAACTTTCAAGTTTGAAAGTTCCTGTTGTTGCAACAGTACTCGGTGAAGGCGGTTCTGGTGGTGCTTTAGGTATTGGTGTTGCTGACCGAGTAATTATGTTGTCACATAGTATTTATTCTGTGATTTCACCAGAAGGCTGTGCATCTATTTTGTGGAAAACTGCTGAAAAAGCGGCTCAAGCAAGTGAAGCTTTAGGTTTGACAGCAGATAAATTACAATCTCTAGGTATTGTTGAATATGTAGTAGATGAAGGCGAAGGGGCTCATTTAGACCCTGAGCAAGTCATGCAAAACCTAAAAGTAGTTTTGAAGCAAGCTTTGGATGAGTTGCTACCAATGGATGCAAATGAACGATGCGAAGCACGTTATCAACGTTTAATGAAGTTTGGCAGCGAAAATTTAGGCATAGCGTCTTAAAACAGGCTCAAGAGTTTTCAGAAAATAGTACTTTTCTTATTGGATGTAGTGGCGGCATGGATTCAATGCTGCTACTACATTTAATGTCTCAAATTTTCCCTCAAAAGATCCGAGTAATTTACATAGATCATCAACTGCAATCAAAAAGTGCGGGATGGGGAAAACTCGTTGCTAAACAAGCGACTCGTTTAAATATTCCTTATATCATTAAAAAAGTTCAAGTTACTGACGGTAATTTGGAAGCTCAAGCACGTCAGGCGCGTTACCAAGCTTATCTACAACATTTACAAGCCAATGAAATTTTAGTGCTCGCTCATCATCAGCAAGATCAGGCTGAAACGGTAGTATTGCGTTTATTGTCGGGTGCAGGTGTTGATGGGCTTGCTGCTATGCAGTGTATTGATCATCGTGTAGATATGACAATTTGGCGTCCTTTTTTGGATTTAACCCGTGAGCAGATTGCCGAGTGGACTACTCAACTTGAGATTGAGTATGTAGTTGACCCTACAAATTATGATATTCATTATGATCGGGCATGGTCGCGTGAAGAACTTTGGCCATTTTTACAAAAACGATTTCCCAAAATGCAGCAAGCACTTAGTCGTACTAGTTACTTGATGCAAGATGCTTCTGAAATTTTAGAAGAAGTTTTAAAAGTTGATTTGCAAAATTGTGGTACGGATGAATGTTTGGATTTAACACAGCTATTAAAACTATCTTCTGCTCGACAGCGTCAATTGCTTTCGGTTTGGATGAAAGGTGATGGGCAATATCGACCTGCATTTGAAATGGTTGAACGGTTAAAAAATGAAGTAATTGATTCCAAGTCTGATGCACAAGCAGCATTACACTGGAACCAGTTTTACTATCTCCGTTATCAACACCATCTTTATCGGTTGAGTCGACAAGTTTTTCTTGCTGAAAAATTAAATCCAGTTGAAACCGAGATGGAGCATTATTTTCAACTAGGGGAAATAGTGGATTGCGCTTCAGGAAATTTTCAAATTACTCAAAAAAATATGGGTTTGGCTGCATCTTTATTAAATAAAAAATTAAAAATAATTCGACGCCAAGGTGGTGAAAAGGTCCATTTATATGGTCGTGTTGGGCAATGGCCATTAAAAAAAGCAATTCAAGAAGCACATATTTTGCCTTGGCTTCGTCATACAATTCAAATATTAGTCATAGATAATGTTATGCTTGGGGTTTTTACACCGAAAGGATTTTGGTTGGCTCAGTCTCCGTATTGTGAGCAAGGAGGATGGCAACCAGATTTAATTTCTTATTCTTGTAATCTGGTAAATGGCGAAGATGGTTATGACAAGTGCAGTAAATAGTAATATCTGTTTTATTGGTGGTGGTAATATGGCCCAAGCTTTGATTGGTGGGCTCATTTCAAGAGGTTTACCGCCAACACGTATTACCGTTTCAGATCCTGTTGAGCAAATACGTCAATTATTGCAAGAAAAAGAAGTCCATGTGACACAAGATAATGTAGCTGCAATTAAAAATGCTGATGTCGTTGTACTGGCAGTAAAACCACAAGTTTTGGCGACTGTTTTACGTCCTTTAAAAGGACTGTTATCAGATAAATTGGTTATTTCAATTATTGCTGGTGCTGAAATCCAAACGATATCGAACTTAATTGATAGCAATCGAATTGTTCGAGTTATGCCAAATACGCCAGCTCTAGTTCAGACGGGTGCACATGGTATCTATGCAAATGATGTAGTAGGTACTTCGGATCGTGAATTAACAAGTCAGATTTTAGCAGCCACAGGCTTAACAATTTGGGTAAACTCCGAAGCTCAAATTGATGCGGTAACAGCGGTTTCTGGCTCAGGTCCTGCATATTTCTTCTATCTCATGGAAAGTATGATCCGTGCGGGTAAAAATTTAGGACTTGATGAAAAAGTTGCAACTGCGTTGACTCTTCAAACGGCATTAGGTGCAGCTCAAATGGCAATTACCAGTTCAAATACTCCTTCTGAACTTCGTAAGAATGTGACATCGCCAAATGGCACAACTCAAGCTGCACTTGAAGTTTTTGACCGTGCACAAATCTCCCAAAATATTCAATCTGCATTGGCTGCTGCACAGAAGCGTAGTCAAGAATTGGCTCAAGAATTGAGTGACAGTGCGAAATAGCTTAAATAGGATAAGACAACTATGGGTGCAAATTCTGCGCTAATTTTTGGAATTTTAATTAATGTCGCGATTTTATTGGTCTTTTTCCGTTTTTTAATGCAATTGGCGGCAGTAAGTCCTTATAATCCTGTGGTTTTATCGACCGTAAAGGCGACTAAAATTGTTGATATTTTTGGCCGAATTTTTCCGACGGTCGCAAAAGGCCGATTTAATTTGGCTGCGTTGGTTCTTTTAATTATTTTATATTTGCTGAAAATTTTTGGCGTGATGTATCTTTCTGGCTCTATGCCAAATAGTCCGGTTCACTTAGTGATTCTGACATTTGTGACGATGATTCAGGACCTAATTCGTTTCTGCCGTTATTTAATTTTCGCGACAATTATTTTGAGTTGGGTGGTTATGTTCACTCAATCGCGTTCACCTTATATTGAAGTGATTCAAGATTTAGCTGAACCATTACTCGCGCCATTCCGTCGTTTATTGCCTAATATGGGAATGATTGACTTATCTCCAATTTTGGCGTTTTTGGCGCTTTATATTGCCGAGATCTTAATGAATGAAGTTGCAAAAGTTCTTTTAACGGGACTTTAAGTTAACGCAAAAAAAGGGCTGTTAATACAGCCCTTTTTTATTTCTACTAATTAATGGGCATCATCCCAGTTTTGCCCTTGCCCAACTTCAACAACTAAAGGCACAGAAATTTTTACTACAGATTCCATGACAGTCGCGATTTGCTTAGAGAGCTCCTCGGCAATGTTTTGATCTGCTTCAAACACTAATTCATCGTGTACTTGAAGAAGTAACTTGGCTTGATCTTTTGGTAAGATTCTATCGACTTCAATCATTGCAAGTTTAATGATATCAGCGGCACTACCTTGTAACGGTGCATTAATTGCAGCACGTTCGGCAGCCTTACGTACCATTACATTTCGTGCATCAATATCAGGCGTATAAAGACGACGACCTAAAATAGTTTCAACAAAGCCTTGTTCTGATGCTACTTGGCGGGTACGTTGCATATATTCATAGATGCCAGGATAGCGTTGGAAATATTGTTTGATATAGTTTTGCGATTCTTGACGTGTAAATCCTAATTGACGAATTAAACCAAACTCAGACATACCATACAGTAGACCAAAGTTAACTGCTTTCGCTTGACGGCGTTGGTCATTGGTCACATCTTCAATGGCAATACCCAATACTTCGGCAGCAGTACGACGGTGAACGTCTTGTCCATGCTGGAATGCGTGTACTAATGCTTCATCTTGAGAGAAATGAGCCATTAAACGTAATTCAATTTGCGAGTAATCGGCAGCCAATAATACTCGACCTTCTGGCGCAATGAATGCTTTACGAATTTGGCGCCCAATTTGTCTACGAATTGGAATATTTTGTAAGTTAGGATCTGAAGAGGAGAGGCGACCTGTTGCTGTAAGTGCTTGGTGATAACTTGTATGTACACGATGCGTGTCGTTATGAGATTGCTCAACTAGACGATCAGTATAGGTACTTTTTAGCTTTGCTAAACCACGATGCTCTAGAATAATTTCCGCTAAAGGATGTTCAATTTTTTCTAAAACAGTTTCACTGGTGCTGTATTGTCCAGTTGCAGTTTTTTTACCGCCTTTGATTCCTAATTTATCAAATAGTATTTCGCCTACTTGTTTAGGAGATGCAATATTAAAAGTTTCATCTGCAATTTCCATCGCCTGATTTTCAAGCCCTTCCATTGTTTTTGCAAATTCAACGCTTAATTTATCTAAGAAGGCATGATCTAGACGAATTCCATCTTCTTCCATACCCGATAAAATACGGGCAACTGGCATTTCGATGTTATATAAAATATTTTCTAGCTCAGGAAATGGCTTAAGTTTGTTTGAAAGGACTTCATATAAACGATAAGTCACATGAGCATCTTCTGCAGCATAGTGAGCAGCAACTTCAATCTCAATTTGATTGAAAGTCTTTTGTTTGGCGCCCTTACCAGCAATTTGTTCAAAGGTGGTGGTTAAGTGGCTTAAGTAGACACGAGCTACGTCATCCATGCCGTGACGAGTGGCTGCTGCATTCAATACATAAGATGCAAGCATGCTATCGAAATACCAGCCTTTAAGTTCTATGCCATGATTGGCAAAGATATGGGCATCATATTTAAGGTGATGACCAATTTTTTTAACTGCTTCATTTTCTAGCACAGGTTTAATTTGAGCCAGAATTTGATCACGATCTAGTTGCTGCGGCGCATTTTCATAATTATGCGCTAATGGAACATAGTAGGCATCTTTCGCATCAAATGCGATTGAAAAACCAACCATCTCTGCAATACGGTAGTCAAGACTTGTAGTTTCTGTATCAATAGCAAAATGATCGGCATTTTGCATGCGTTGCCAGAGCTGATCCCATGCTTCTTGGGTTAAAACAGTGTGATAATTTGCAGTTCCAAGCTGGTCATCTTGACTAGTTAAGCTTGCTTGATCTTCGGTTTCTATAGATTCAGCAGGTTTAACTTCATTTTGAACAACAGTTTGTGAAGCTTGTTGTTTATAGCTTGAGCTATTTGGATTGTTTGGATGATCAAGCGACTGTAATTGGTTTCTAAACTCAAGCTCAGTATAAAGATTACGTAGAGCCTCTACATTTGGATCAGTAAGCTTTAACTCATGCCAATCGAGTTCTAAAGGAAGATCACAAACAATGCTAGCTAACTGGTGGTCAAGCTTAATATTGTCTAAGTTATCTTTAATATTTTGGCTAAGTTTGCCTTTAAGTTGGTCTGCATTGGCAATAATATTGTCTAAAGTGCCATATTCAGTTAGTAACTTAGCTGCTGTTTTTGCACCTACGCCAGGTACACCCATGATGCCATCAGACGCATCGCCCATAAGGGTTAAGTAATCGATAATTTGATTTGGCCAAACACCAAATTTTTCAAATACCCCGTCGGTATCCATGACGCGATCTTTAAAGCTATCTTCAAGTTTTACATGATCATTGACGAGCTGAGCCATGTCTTTATCTCCGGTTGAGATAAGTACATGATGGCCTTCGAGTACGGCACGTTTAGCGAGCGTACCGATAATATCATCTGCTTCTGCACCCGGAAGACTATATAAAGGAATTCCTTGAGCTTTAATCAATGCATGTAAATATGGAATCTGTTGAGATAACTCTTCCGGCATGGTCGGGCGATCACCTTTATAAATAGGTGAAAGCTTGTGGCGGAAAGTTGGCTCAGGCGTATCAAAAATGACAGCCATATGTGTCGGCTGCATACGGCGCATTAATTTTTGAATGGCAGAAATTGCCCCACGTATTGCATTGGTATGTAACCCTGTAGAGGTCGTCAATGGTGGTAATGCATGATATGCACGAAATAAAAAATAGGACCCATCAACCAAGACAAATGGTGGCATTGAACAATTCCTTAATTTGAATTAGGGGTATTTTACGTGAAAACGGCTATGAATGCAGGTTTATGATTTTTGCAGTATTTTGTATGTATAAATATACGCTTGTATTGGCTTGAAGTAAGATGACCTGTAATGAAGGTGTCATATTGCTAAGCCCATGTATAAAAAAGACAAACAGGGAATGATCATTGTTTTGATCGCTTTGACTTTGTTTTTAGCCATTTCAATTGGTTTTAAATTTCAGAGTGCTGTTATTGCTTTATCTATTGCACTTACTGTCATTCTAGTTCAATTACTGTCAAATCTACATGAGCGTTTAACTCATTTAGAACAGCAGTTTTCTCAGCAGAAAACGCCACTTTATTCTATTCACATGCAAAGAACAGTGATTTATGCAGCCGCCTTGGTTGCATTAGTTGCTTATATAAATCATTGGATGTGGATTGCTGGTGGGGCTTTACTTGTTTTATTGCTATGTTTGATTCAAACCATCAGTGCATTTCATACTCGACTATTATACCTCGAGTCAGCAAAACAAACTGTTCATGTAAATGAGACCATACAAACAGAAGTTATAAATCCTGTAATAGAACAAGTTAGTTCCAATAATACAGACACGCTAGTCCCAGCGGGAACGGCACCTTTAAATCAAACAGAACAACCAGCACATGTTCAGACCGCATGGTGGCAACCAGCCGTAGATTGGATGATTCATGGTAATCCAATCTTAAGAGTTGCTGTTGCTGTGCTTATGGTTGGGGTAGTGTTGCTATTACGTTTTGCAAGCGAGCATTGGCAACTTAGTTTAGGTGTGAAACTTGGATTTATTGCGATTGCTGGAGGTGTGTTAACGGCATTTGGGTATACATTGCAAAAGAAAAATCAGCTTTTTGCTGTGGCATTGCAAGGTGTCGGGCTGGCT
The DNA here is from genome assembly GCF_059579785.1 of Acinetobacter sp. S-1. Lineage (NCBI taxonomy): Bacteria > Pseudomonadati > Pseudomonadota > Gammaproteobacteria > Moraxellales > Moraxellaceae > Acinetobacter > Acinetobacter sp. S-1. The sequence goes on along the minus strand of NZ_CM184207.1, from coordinate 3,159,985 downwards.
GTTGTATTCCTGACACTTGTGTTCTCACATCATTTTGGTGTAATTGCCAACCTAACTACAGCGAGTATTCTGTTTACGATTTTATTAGCTATTACGGTATTCCTGAGCTTAAAACAACAAGCTATTTATTTGGCAATATTAGCACTTGGTATGGCTTATGCGGCTCCTTTAGTTATTCCGCAATATCGCCCTGATGTAACCTTCCTATTTAGCTACTACTTAGTAATTAACTTAGCAGTTGCTGCGGTTAATTTTATTCAGCCTTGGAAAATCTTAAATCAAATTGCTTTCTTTGCCACAATGTTTATTGGTGGTAGTGCAATCGCATTTTATGCAGAACCTGCAAAATTTAATACATTAGACTGGATTTTGTGGTGCCATATAGCGCTGTTTATTTGGCTTAGTGTCCGTTATAGCCAAAATATATCTCGCACGTCAGTAAGTGAAAAACAAGAAGGCATTCGGTTACCTCCGCTCTTAGATGTGGGACTTATTTTTAGTGTGCCAGTACTGGGCTTTACCCTTCATGCCTACTTAGTACATGAGTCTACACAAGCATTGACGATTGGTGCAGCCGTCTTGGCAGGTACCTATGCCGTATTAACTTTCTGGATTAAAAAAACTCATCCACAGCTTTCGGTCCTTGCAAAAAGCTTTTTCATTCTCGCGGTTGCGTTTTTTGCCTTAATTTTCCCGCTTGCAAAAGGAGCACATTGGACAGCAATTGGTTGGGTTGCTCAAGGTACGGCTTTAATTGTTTGGGGAGTAACTGAGCGCTACCGTTTAAGCCGATATATTGGTGTAGTTTTAGTTTTACTTAGCTCTATTGCACTGTTTTATCAGGTGTGGGCAAATGAAGAGTTCCCAACGCTAAGCACAAGCATCTATGCAATTGCCCAATTTATTTCTGCCTTTTATTTATTGCAATACAACAGTAAAGAGCAACGCTATTTTAGCGCAAGCATGTTTAGTGGCATTTTCTTGTGTTTAGGAATGTATGCGGGTGCTGTAGCTGGTGTAGAAATCATGGCATGGCATCATCATGCTTTGAGTCCATATTTGATGTTCGCCGTAGTTCTAATCGCAATATTTAGCGCAGTTGTTCACTATAAACTTCGTGTGCAATGGCAAAGTTTGCAGTTAATTTTAATTAGCCTGTTACTGTTGTTAGTTTTGGGTGAAGCGTTTGCGAGTCAAGTGTTTACGTTGTTTAAATGGGTAGACTCATTACAACAAACTACTTTCTTAGTCGCTACCATTATTCTAAGTGCTTTATTTCTTATGGCTCAACCGCAGTCGGATGAGTCTGGGTACTTAAATGTCTGGGCTGGTTTAAGCTGGTTGGCGTTAGCAGTAGTTGGTTTGGCGATCTTTCCAAAAATGCCAGTTGTTACTCTGGCTTTTATCCCTGTGGTTTATTCGCTTTGGGCGTATAAGGCTCATAAAACTACATTGTTGCATCAAATTCCTGTTTGGTGTTTAAGCTTAATTTGGTTGCTAGTTGTGAGCGTTGATCGCCACTCTGCTGAGTACCTTTATTTTGTTCCTTTATTTAACTTAACTGATTTTCTTTCTATTGTAGTATTTGCAGGTCTGCTCTTTATTATTTATCAACATGCTTTTGATCAAGATAAATCACTAGAGTGGACTTTTAAAATTACAACAATTTTAGCTGGGTTATTGGTATTCAGTAGTGTGGTCGTTAGGGGCTTACATCATTACTGGGGGACACCACTATGGAGCTTAGCAATTTGGACGAATGGTGAAGTGCAGTTAAGTTTGACATTGCTTTGGGTCATTTTGGCATTTGTATTAACTACATTCTCAAGCCGTAAAATGATTCGTCAACTCTGGTTTGTAGGTGCTGCGCTTTTAGGTATTGTGGTATTAAAGTTGATTTTGCTTGATCTATCACAAAGTGCGACATTAACTCGAGTCATTTCGTTTATTGGGGCAGGTGGAGTAATGTTGATTATTGCTTATCTTGCGCCATTACCCCCGTCATCTACCGCACACAAGAATCAAGAGCCTAAGCTTTAGGCTCTCGTTTTAATTCTTTTTGATTGCTATATTGATCGATATCATCTTCAGCAAAACCAGTAGATGGTCGATCAATCAAGCCCATTTTAGGAACAGGAATTTCAATTCGGTTATCTAAGAATCCATTTCGGATTCGTTCTTGCATTTCATCTCGAACTTTTAACGAGTTCTCTTGTCGACACCACATTGTGAATAAAAGCTCAATTGATGATTCCCTGAATGCGGTAACCGTAACCGCGGGTTTGGGATCATCCAGTACAAGTGGATAATGAGCTGCTACATTCAGTAAAACCTCACGTACTTTAATAATATCTTCGTGAAAGTTGATTGCGAGCGTAATTGGGATACGTCGTATCGGATATTTAGACAAGTTGTGTACAGGCGCACGAATGAGTTGTTCGTTCGGTAAACGAATATAGACATTGTCGAGTGTAAGTAATTTTACCGAAAGTAAATCAATTGAGATGACTTCGCCTTCAATTGTATTACCACGAATGAGAGTAATTTGGATCGTATCACCGACTTCAAATGAACCTTCACCAATCAAAAATAAACCACTAATCAAGTTACTGGCAGATGTTTGCGATGCAAAACCGAGTGCTACAGTTAAAATCCCTGCTGCACCGAGGAATACACTAAGTTTGAACCCAGCTTCTTTCAAACTCGTCATGATGAAGAGTAAAAAAATAAAATAAAAAATACCACGGCGCCATACAAGGCGTTGGTGAGCATTAAAACGTGAGCCAATGGTTCTAATAAACGTATTCGAAATAATACGAGCAAGAACAAAGCCAATGAAACACAGTACAACAGCGACTAAAATTTCACTAATACGTTCGGTATTGATATTGGTAAATATGCTTTTGAGGCTATCAGCGATATCTTTTGGAATATTTGAATCAGCCATATAAACCTCTTAAAAGAATGAATCAAACATATTGAATAATGCTCCACCAGGTGAGCGTGGTGGGTGAACATAAGTCACTTCACCAGCAAGAGGTGGCGTACGATTTTCAATACGAATACGTGCCGGACGATCAGAACCCTCATAATAAACTTTAATTTGAGAAGTCCACAAACGACCTGTACTTTCACTATAAAAAAGAGGAAGGGCGGTAACTGGCACATTCATACGATCAAAGCGTAATTGATGATTACTTGTGTTGTGAAAGTCGATTGGAGTAACAGCACGGAAAGCGCGTGGTGTTAATAGATTCAAATCAGTACGGCCATCCACTGAAGTGGCATAACAGATTTCTCCTTGCTGCGCATTAGGACCAAACCACGTATCTTTAGGCTGAATCACAGGAATCTCAAACAAAGGTTCATGCTGACTTTCAACTAAGCCTGCAATCCATAATGGTGTGCTTATATATAGAGTCCCACGTTGACCTGCTGGAATATAAATAGGATCGACAGGTTTAATAACCACAGAACGATCTGCCAGACGTGGCATCAGTAAAAATTCTGGGTTGGTCTTTCGAAACATGTATCGTTCTACTTGAACCGTATGCGGAAAGGCAAAATGTGGATCGGCAATTGGATGCCAATCTTGTTCATTATCGTCTTGGAGAGACGGACGATAATATTCGATGCGCCATTCTTTTATGCCACGTGTTAAACGAAAGAGCATTGAACCGAATTGCCATGCTTTGGATTGGTTAATTTCAAAGTGCTGTTCACCCCACCATTTTAAAGAATTCTGGGGGTGAGGCTGATATTCATTATTTTCAAACAAGACGCAAAATTCCTCTACCGAGTTGTTAAACAGACTTCACGCTGTAATCTGCTTAGAGTACACTCAAAATCATCTTACTCATCATTATAAATTGTGATGCAAATATTGAAACAAATACAAGTTCCATATAGTTTTGCCAAGCGTCATGGTGTTTTATTTCGTTATGACGGTGATCAGGTATTTATTATTAGACGTCAAAACACTGAAAAAATTGCATTACAGGAAGCAAGACGCATCTTGGGTAAGCCAGCTCATTATCAATTATGTACTGAACAAGAATTTAATACGCTCTTAAGTACGAGTTATGCAGGTGATACAGGGGAATCACAACAAGTTGCAGCTGGTTTAGAAGATCATCCAGATTTATTGAGTTTGGCCGATCAGGTTCCTGAAACAGAAGATTTGATGGACCAAGAAGATGACGCACCTATTGTTCGTCTGATCAATGCACTTCTCTCTGAGGCAATTCGAGTAGGGGCTTCTGATATTCATATTGAAGCTTTTGAAAAGAAACTATCTGTACGATTACGTGTAGATGGACAATTACGTGAAGTTGTACAGCCGCGCCGTGAGTTGGCGCCGTTGCTTGTTTCACGTATTAAAGTCATGGCAAAACTCGATATTGCAGAAAAGCGTGTGCCGCAAGATGGGCGTATTTCTTTACGTCTTGCAGGTCGAGAAGTAGATGTTCGTGTTTCGACTTTACCATCTTCGCATGGTGAAAGGGTTGTAATGCGTTTGCTTGATAAACAAGCGGGCCGACTCAACATGACTCATTTAGGTTTAATGGCAAATGACTACGAGCGTTTAACTCAGTTAGTACATCGTCCTCATGGCATTATTTTGGTCACAGGGCCTACAGGTTCGGGGAAAACAACGACTTTATATGCAGCCTTATCTGATCTAAATGATAATACGCGTAACATCTTAACTGCCGAAGATCCGATTGAATATCAACTTGAAGGCATTGGTCAAACCCAAGTGAACACCAAAGTGGATATGACATTTGCTCGTGCTTTAAAAGCAATGTTACGTCAAGATCCAGATGTGGTGATGGTGGGGGAGATTCGTGATTTAGAAACTGCTGAAATTGCAGTTCAAGCATCTTTAACAGGACATTTAGTTTTATCAACACTACATACCAATACCGCTATTGGTGCAGTTACTCGTCTTAAAGATATGGGGATTGAACCCTTCTTGTTATCAAGCTCTTTAATTGGGGTGATTGCTCAACGTTTGGTTCGTACTTTATGTCCACATTGTATGACATGGCGTGAAGCCGATACTTTTGAGAAACAGGTTTTTCAACATATTAATAATGAACCATTATTGCAGTTACCTGAAGCCAAAGGGTGCGATCATTGTTCACATTTAGGTTTTAATGGGCGTACAGCGATTTATGAAATCGTACCAGTTGATGAACCTATGCGCCGTCTAATTCATGGTAACGCAGCTGAATATGAATTAGAAAATCATGCTCGTGAGTATTCAGGTTCTATTCGTGATGATGGTTTGCGCAAAGTACTTGCGGGTAAAACTACACTCGAAGAAGTGCTTCGTGTAACTAATGAGGCAAGTGAAGCATAATATTTAAGATGTAAAAAATGCCCGATTTGATTCGGGCATTTTTTAAATATCAAAACTTATTCAGTCACGATATTAAACGTCACATCAATATTATTGCGAGTTGCATTTGAATATGGGCAAACAATGTGGGCTGCTGCAACTAACTTTTCAGCTTCTTCACGATCCATACCCACTAAGTAAACATTTAAAGTTACTTCGATGCTAAAACCTGTAGGAATTGGGCCAATACCTACTTCACCTTCTACATAAGCGTCTTTACTAATATTAAATTTATCGCGGTTTGCAACAAATTTTAAAGCTCCTAAAAAGCATGCTGAATAGCCAGCTGCGAATAGTTGCTCTGGATTTGTTACAGCACCACCAGCGCCACCCATTTCTTTAGGTACACCAAGTTGTACATCTAATACGCCGTCTGATGAAGTCGCACGGCCATCACGACCACCGGTTGCTTTAGCTTTTGCACGATAAACAACTTTTTCTAATGACATCGTTTTTATTCCTAAAATAAATTGAATACAAATATATCGTACACGACTTAATTATTTTGACAAGTATATTTTTTAAAAAAATTGCTGTTTATTTGACTAAGTTTGTACGGAGTTTAGTAAGTTGATCTTTAAGGCCTAGTAGTGTTGTCATATCACATGAACTTGCTTCTAATACGCCTGATGGAATATGGATTGCTTGATCTTTTAATTTTTTTCCTTCATCACTTAGCGTAATAATCACTTGTCTCTCATCTTGAGTTGAACGGGTACGATGAAGTAAATGCGAGGCTTCTAACTTTTTCAAGATAGGAGTGAGGGTAGATGATTCTAAAAAAAGTTTAGCTCCAACTTCTGAAACAGTCACTTCATCCTGCTCCCATAACACTAACATCACTAAATATTGGGGATAGGTAATGCCCAAAGGTGCTAGAAGTTTTCTGTAGAGTTGATTAAGCGCTAAATTCGTTGAATAAATGAGGAAACATAATTGATTCTCAAGCTTTAAGTTTTGACAGTCTTGGTCCATATCTTCCTCAAAGAAACTAGTATTGCTTTTGTAGTATATCGCGTTCTATTCAGTTTCTTAAATGTTCATAAGAATAGGTTATGAATAAAGTAAATTAAGGGATATAAAAAATGGAATAATTACATCAATTATTCCATAAGATAAAAATAGTCTAGATGAAAGTGTTTACCACAAATCTGCAATCTTTTTCATTAAACGCGCACGATACTTCGCAGTAGGATTATTTGCATTACGTTGCTGCTCTTGTTCATAAAAATCTTGCCATGCAGTAATCATTTCAAGCGTAGTTCCTTGTTTTTTAATCACAGAAACATCTGCTGGCTGAATATTTTCTAAACGTTGTCTTGCACCTTCTGCGCCCGTACCCCAACCAATAATTCTTTGGCCAAAAGCGGGCAAGGGGATATTTTTAGGAGTTTCTGGAAGAATATCTGATTTGAGCTGTGCAGTAGGCGAAACAAAATGGTTTGTTGTACCATGCTCTGCATAACAATGAATATTTGCCCCCAAGCAAAAAATGCTAAATAAGTATTTCCACATGAATAATTAAACTTTTAATAATGAATCAATTTACGGTGAGTCATCAGAGGCATTGAAGAGCGGACGAGTTCTTGTGCTGTTAAATCAAAGGGTACAGTGATTAAACCACTCCCCTCATATCCAATCATACTTAAAATTTGGCCACGACTATCTGTTGCCCCAGAGTGTCCCCAGGTTTGTCGTTTTTCACCATGCCAGCCCTGTTGTGCTGCGCCTAAAACATAACATTGGCTATCCATTGCCCGAGCTTGTAGCAAAAGCTGCCAGTGCATTTGTCCAGTTGTATAAGTAAATGCAGCAGGAGCAGTCAGAATATGAGCGCCTTGTTGTCTCAGAGTTAGAGCAAGCTCTGGAAAACGTAAGTCATAACATACCATTAAGCCAATATTGCCAAAAGGGGTAGATGTGACTACTACGTCTGTTCCAGGTTCAAAGAAACGAGACTCTTGATAACCACCGACAGCATCACCCACTTGTACATCAAATAAATGGATCTTGTCATAACGTGCTTCTGTACGCTCAGGGCTAATACAAAGACTAACCGTCCGGACTCGACCATCTTGAATGGTAGATCCATCTGGACGAAATGGGCATGGTAAGGTACCGGCCACAACCCAGATTTGATATTGATGTGCTAGCTTCTCAAGCCGTTGTTGAATAGACTCAAATTGCTCAGCTGTTTCGCGTTGTTTTCCAGCTGCAAAACATACAAAGTTTTCGGGGAAAACAATTAGGCTAGCATTTTGCGCCTTACTTTGTTGAATCAGCGACTCAATGACTTGAAAATTATTTTCAATATCATCTTGAGAGTTCATTTGAGCAACAGAAATAAGGGTCATATTCTAATAATCCGGCTTAATGATTAAAGTCAGGCATTTTGCTTATCTGATACCTGTTCAAGCGTATCTTGTTCTTTCTGTAACTGCTTCACAAGTGGCTCAAACATATTCTGATTGTTTGCATTGAGTTTCATCAATGTCTTATGTGCATCCAGAACTGTTCTTAGCATTGCATTATGAGTGATCTGTTCATCAGTTAACGTTAATGTGCAAACGTTAGGATCGCCACAGTAATTCAAAATGACAAAAACCTGCCCTAGCCCCATACTGTTGGCTAAGGTTGTGATATCTGGATTGGTAGATAGCATCACAGCTTGAATATGATGAGTTTGTTTAAGCTTTAAACCTAGCTTAGCTAGGATGCCTAACACCGTACTATCAATAAATGTTGTTTGGGTTAAATCAACGATTGCACCAACAACATTCTCTTGCTGTTCAATTCTGTTTAAAAGTTTGTCTAGACTTATACAAGAATGGGCTCGCACTTCACCAATAAGTTTGAAAATATGCGTTCCATTTAAACTTGCATATTCAACATGACCTGTTGACATATAAATGCCATTTTCAGAGAAGGATAGAAAAATTATCACATAGTGCCATCGCAGACTCAAGAGTCCTTAAGTCGTATATTATGTAATTAATTGATTCGTAAATTAATTCATTCGACAAAGACTGAAAATGGCAATGTCATCAGCCACATGATCGGGTGCTTGGAATGATTGATTTTGCAAATGATGGACCAATTGTTGGAACTGATCATTTAACCCACCATCAAAAGGTTCAAGTGCTCCATCTGAGCAAACAATGAAACGTGCTTGGTGATTTAATGTACAAACATGCTCTTCAACTTCGAGTTCATCAGTTAAGCCTAATGGGAAGCTACTTGTTGTTAAAATTTTTGGAGCTTGATTAGGTTCAAAAATGATAGGAGGGGGGTAGTGCCCAGCACTTGACCAGCGAAGCGTATGTGTTTCAAGGTTTAAAATACCCACCACAATCGTAATGTGCTTTTCAATATTCTCTTGAACCAGCATCCCATTTAATTTTTTTATTAATTGTCTTGGGGTTTTAGAACGGCCATGAAAAGCTGCCATCCATGATGTTAATAAACTACTGGTTACACCATGTCCTGAAACATCGGCAAGATAAAATAAAACTTCCTTATCATTTAATTTCCAGTAGTCATACCAATCACCGGAGAGATAAGCTGAGGGTTGGAAGAAAGTTTCGACTTGATAATTTAATAAATCAATTGGATTAGGCAGTAATCGTTTTTGCAGTTCAGCAGCCGAAGGTAAGTCACGACTATCTTGGTTACGCTTATATTGAGCATCGATTCTTGATAATGCTTTATTTAAATCGTTAGGTAGTTGATTCCATACCCAACCTGCAAGAGCACCCGCCTCCCAAGCTTGAGCTAAAGCGCTACCTTCATGTTCAAAAGCAATGACAATCGTTGGTAAATTCCATTTATATGTCAGGAAATCTTGTACATCTGCTATTGCAATGATGGTTGGATCATATAAATCTAAATCATCTATGTTAATGACTTGTAAGCCTGGCAATTTATCCAAAGCTTGCTCTAAATAAGGGATAGAGCGTGTCGGTTTAATAAAATACATAGAAGAGATGGTAGTCCTTTTATATGATCACTTTATTCATCATAGAGTATGTATGATCAAAATCAAGGTATTGCCGAACTCTTAATCCGAGCAATACCTCGATTTCATCTTTTAAGGGTTTTGATTCTCATCTGGCGTATCTTCTGAGTCATCATCAATGAAAGATACATCAGCTGAGTCACCCTTTTTCTCTGCAATTTGGAATGCTTTACGTTGGAGGTATAAATCTCGAATCATGGCGTATTGATCACCTTGTAAGGTCTGATCTAGATCCAGATATTGAGCGCGCGTATCAACCGCTTGTAACATATTACTTGACCAATAAAGACCCTCTTGATCATCCATAACATATTTTTGTGGACGTGCTTGGGCGTCTACTGCTAAACCAAAACCATCACGTAAGGTACTTGGACCGAAAAAAGGCAACATTAGGAATGGGCCAGACGGAACACCATAGTAACCGAGAGTTACACCAAAATTCTCTTCTTCAGTCGGTAAACCTAAACGGCTGGCAGGGTCAGCTAAACCAAGAGTAGTTAACGTATTAATTGTAAAGCGACCTAGGGTTTTTGCCGCACGACCAGGGCGACCTTGAATAAGCTGGTTAACAGCATTCCAAGGTTCTCCAAGATTTTTACGGAACTGACGATAAGAACCACGTACATCTTCTGGAGTCTTTTCTCTATATTGCACAGCAACTGGACGTAAAAAATTTCGGTCCAACATGTCGTTAAATGAGTAAATTGGACGATTTAATGACTGTAATGGGTCTTTTACAGGATCTGGTTGTGCTGCATTCGCATTAATTTTTAAATCTTTAACTTTAATATTTTTTAAATCTTTAATAATTTGTGAGCGCGTATGAGTCGGTGCTGTTTCTTCTAGTGAGCTAGCATCAGAAGATTCACTTATAGTATTTTCTTGAGCATATAGAGAGGTACAAACACCTACAGATAATACGCTTAGTAAAATTAAATTAGAATAATTCATATAATTCCTTAACCGCCAGCCAGGCTAATACTTAAATGTGCAGTTGGGTGGAGATATGTTTTAATACAAAATTGATAACCTATTATCAATGTAAAATTGATCAAATAATATAGATAAAATGCTAAAAAGCTTAAAAAGTATCCAGTTGATGATATTGATTTAAAAAAAGGGTTGCAAAGGGACTGAGATGGTCTATAATGCACATCCATCGGCGGTGATGCAGATAGAAACTTGTTGAAAAACAGTTACTTGTGATTAAGTTGATTGCTTTAAGTAATGAATTTGATGGTAAGTTGGTTTGAGAATAAGTTTTAAAAATATCGAAATTACCTGTTGACTTTTAAGAGATTAAGAGTAATATAGCCGACCTAGCTTGCTGGTGACGAACCAGGAAGAAGATCATTAAGAGAATTGAAGAACAACTTGTGTGGATTTTTACTGATTGATTAATCGAAATAATTTTCATTGATTGATTGGTTTAAATTACTCGAAGTTTATTTGAGCGAAATTTAAGTCAGTAATTGATGAGCCAGAATTGGTACCTTGTCTTTAAATAAGGTACAAAATGATTTTAACTGAAGAGTTTGATCATGGCTCAGATTGAACGCTGGCGGCAGGCTTAACACATGCAAGTCGAGCGGAGAGAGGTAGCTTGCTACTGATCTTAGCGGCGGACGGGTGAGTAATGCTTAGGAATCTGCCTATTAGTGGGGGACAACATTTCGAAAGGAATGCTAATACCGCATACGTCCTACGGGAGAAAGCAGGGGATCTTCGGACCTTGCGCTAATAGATGAGCCTAAGTCGGATTAGCTAGTTGGTGGGGTAAAGGCCTACCAAGGCGACGATCTGTAGCGGGTCTGAGAGGATGATCCGCCACACTGGGACTGAGACACGGCCCAGACTCCTACGGGAGGCAGCAGTGGGGAATATTGGACAATGGGCGCAAGCCTGATCCAGCCATGCCGCGTGTGTGAAGAAGGCCTTATGGTTGTAAAGCACTTTAAGCGAGGAGGAGGCTACTTTAGTTAATACCTAGAGATAGTGGACGTTACTCGCAGAATAAGCACCGGCTAACTCTGTGCCAGCAGCCGCGGTAATACAGAGGGTGCAAGCGTTAATCGGATTTACTGGGCGTAAAGCGCGCGTAGGCGGCTAATTAAGTCAAATGTGAAATCCCCGAGCTTAACTTGGGAATTGCATTCGATACTGGTTAGCTAGAGTGTGGGAGAGGATGGTAGAATTCCAGGTGTAGCGGTGAAATGCGTAGAGATCTGGAGGAATACCGATGGCGAAGGCAGCCATCTGGCCTAACACTGACGCTGAGGTGCGAAAGCATGGGGAGCAAACAGGATTAGATACCCTGGTAGTCCATGCCGTAAACGATGTCTACTAGCCGTTGGGGCCTTTGAGGCTTTAGTGGCGCAGCTAACGCGATAAGTAGACCGCCTGGGGAGTACGGTCGCAAGACTAAAACTCAAATGAATTGACGGGGGCCCGCACAAGCGGTGGAGCATGTGGTTTAATTCGATGCAACGCGAAGAACCTTACCTGGCCTTGACATAGTAAGAACTTTCCAGAGATGGATTGGTGCCTTCGGGAACTTACATACAGGTGCTGCATGGCTGTCGTCAGCTCGTGTCGTGAGATGTTGGGTTAAGTCCCGCAACGAGCGCAACCCTTTTCCTTATTTGCCAGCGAGTAATGTCGGGAACTTTAAGGATACTGCCAGTGACAAACTGGAGGAAGGCGGGGACGACGTCAAGTCATCATGGCCCTTACGGCCAGGGCTACACACGTGCTACAATGGTCGGTACAAAGGGTTGCTACCTAGCGATAGGATGCTAATCTCAAAAAGCCGATCGTAGTCCGGATTGGAGTCTGCAACTCGACTCCATGAAGTCGGAATCGCTAGTAATCGCGGATCAGAATGCCGCGGTGAATACGTTCCCGGGCCTTGTACACACCGCCCGTCACACCATGGGAGTTTGTTGCACCAGAAGTAGCTAGCCTAACTGCAAAGAGGGCGGTTACCACGGTGTGGCCGATGACTGGGGTGAAGTCGTAACAAGGTAGCCGTAGGGGAACCTGCGGCTGGATCACCTCCTTAACGAAAGATTGACGATTGGTAAGAATCCACAACAAGTTGTTCTTCATAGATGTATCTGAGGGTCTGTAGCTCAGTTGGTTAGAGCACACGCTTGATAAGCGTGGGGTCACAAGTTCAAGTCTTGTCAGACCCACCATGACTTTGACTGGTTGAAGTTATAGATAAAAGATACATGACTGATGATGTAAGCTGGGGACTTAGCTTAGTTGGTAGAGCGCCTGCTTTGCACGCAGGAGGTCAGGAGTTCGACTCTCCTAGTCTCCACCAGAACTTAAGATAAGTTCGGATTACAGAAATTAGTAAATAGAGATTTCGGTCTTGGTTTATTAACTTCTGTGATTTAAGTATCACGGTATTAAGCATGACCTGACGAAGGCGTGTTTATTCATTAACAGATTGGCAAAATTGAGTCTGAAATAAATTGTTCACTCAAGAGTTTAGATTAAGCAATTAATCTAGATGAATTGAGAACTAGCAAATTAACTGAATCAAGCGTTTTGGTATATGAATTTAGATTGAAGCTGTACAGTGTTTAAGTACACAGACAACAGATAGTAGCGATGAAGAATCGCACGGACAACACTCACTTGTAGGTGTTGACGACTGTTTGGGGTTGTATAGTCAAGTAATTAAGTGCATGTGGTGGATGCCTTGGCAGTCAGAGGCGATGAAAGACGTGATAGCCTGCGAAAAGCTCCGGGGAGGCGGCAAATATCCTTTGATCCGGAGATTTCTGAATGGGGGAACCCACCTACTTTAAGGTAGGTATTGCAACATGAATACATAGTGTTGCAAGGCGAACGAGGGGAAGTGAAACATCTCAGTACCCTTAGGAAAAGAAATCAATTGAGATTCCCTCAGTAGCGGCGAGCGAACGGGGATCAGCCCATTAAGTTATGTGTGTTTTAGTGGAACGCTCTGGGAAGTGCGAACGTAGAGGGTGATATTCCCGTACACGAAAGGGCACACATAATGATGACGAGTAGGGCGAGGCACGTGAAACCTTGTCTGAATATGGGGGGACCATCCTCCAAGGCTAAATACTCCTGACTGACCGATAGTGAACCAGTACCGTGAGGGAAAGGCGAAAAGAACCCCTGTGAGGGGAGTGAAATAGATCCTGAAACCGCATGCATACAAGCAGTGGGAGCACCTTCGTGGTGTGACTGCGTACCTTTTGTATAATGGGTCAGCGACTTATATTCAGTAGCGAGGTTAACCGTATAGGGGAGCCGTAGAGAAATCGAGTCTTAATAGGGCGTTTAGTTGCTGGGTATAGACCCGAAACCAGGCGATCTATCCATGAGCAGGTTGAAGGTTGGGTAACACTAACTGGAGGACCGAACCCACTGTCGTTGAAAAGCCAGGGGATGACTTGTGGATAGGGGTGAAAGGCTAATCAAGCCTGGTGATAGCTGGTTCTCCCCGAAAGCTATTTAGGTAGCGCCTCGGACGAATACCATAGGGGGTAGAGCACTGTTTCGGCTAGGGGGTCATCCCGACTTACCAAACCGATGCAAACTCCGAATACCTATGAGTACTATCCGGGAGACAGACTGCGGGTGCTAACGTCCGTAGTCAAGAGGAAAACAATCCAGACCGCCAGCTAAGGCCCCAAAATCATAGTTAAGTGGGAAACGATGTGGGAAGGCATAGACAGCTAGGAGGTTGGCTTAGAAGCAGCCACCCTTTAAAGAAAGCGTAATAGCTCACTAGTCGAGTCGGCCTGCGCGGAAGATGTAACGGGGCTAAAACTATGTGCCGAAGCTGCGGATTTGACATTAGTCAAGTGGTAGGGGAGCGTTCTGTAAGCCGATGAAGGTGTATTGAGAAGTATGCTGGAGGTATCAGAAGTGCGAATGCTGACGTGAGTAACGACAAAACGGGTGAAAAACCCGTTCGCCGAAAGACCAAGGGTTCCAGTCCAACGTTAATCGGGGCTGGGTGAGTCGACCCCTAAGGCGAGGCCGAAAGGCGTAGTCGATGGGAAATTGGTTAATATTCCAATACTTCTGTGTAATGCGATGAGAGGACGGAGAAGGTTAAGTCAGCCTGGCGTTGGTTGTCCAGGTGGAAGGATGTAGGTATGTATCTTAGGCAAATCCGGGGTACTCTATACTGAGATCCGATAGCAAGCTGTACTTGTACAGTGAAGTGGCTGATACCATGCTTCCAGGAAAAGTCTCTAAGCTTCAGTTACACAGGAATCGTACCCGAAACCGACACAGGTGGTCAGGTCGAGTAGACCAAGGCGCTTGAGAGAACTCTGCTGAAGGAACTAGGCAAAATGGTACCGTAACTTCGGGAGAAGGTACGCTGTTGTTGGTGATGGAACTTGCTTCCTGAGCTGACGACAGCCGCAGAAACCAGGCCGCTGCAACTGTTTATTAAAAACATAGCACTCTGCAAACACGAAAGTGGACGTATAGGGTGTGATGCCTGCCCGGTGCTGGAAGGTTAATTGATGGGGTTAGCGTAAGCGAAGCTCTTGATCGAAGCCCCAGTAAACGGCGGCCGTAACTATAACGGTCCTAAGGTAGCGAAATTCCTTGTCGGGTAAGTTCCGACCTGCACGAATGGCATAATGATGGCGGCGCTGTCTCCAGCAGAGGCTCAGTGAAATCGAAATCGCTGTGAAGATGCAGTGTACCCGCGGCTAGACGGAAAGACCCCGTGAACCTTTACTGCAGCTTGACACTGAACTTTGACCTTACTTGTGTAGGATAGGTGGGAGGCTTTGAAGTTGGAACGCTAGTTCCAATGGAGCCGTCCTTGAAATACCACCCTGGTAATGTTGAGGTTCTAACTCTGTCCCGTTATCCGGGACGAGGACCGTGTCTGGTGGGTAGTTTGACTGGGGCGGTCTCCTCCTAAAGAGTAACGGAGGAGTACGAAGGTGCGCTCAGCGTGGTCGGAAATCACGCGTAGAGTATAAAGGCAAAAGCGCGCTTAACTGCGAGACCCACAAGTCGAGCAGGTACGAAAGTAGGTCTTAGTGATCCGGTGGTTCTGTATGGAAGGGCCATCGCTCAACGGATAAAAGGTACTCTGGGGATAACAGGCTGATACCGCCCAAGAGTTCATATCGACGGCGGTGTTTGGCACCTCGATGTCGGCTCATCTCATCCTGGGGCTGAAGCAGGTCCCAAGGGTATGGCTGTTCGCCATTTAAAGAGGTACGCGAGCTGGGTTTAGAACGTCGTGAGACAGTTCGGTCCCTATCTACCGTGGGCGCTGGAAATTTGAGAGGATCTGCTCCTAGTACGAGAGGACCAGAGTGGACGAACCTCTGGTGTACCGGTTGTGACGCCAGTCGCATCGCCGGGTAGCTATGTTCGGAAGGGATAACCGCTGAAAGCATCTAAGCGGGAAGCCTACCTCAAGATAAGATTTCCCTAGGAATTTATTCCTCTAAAGAGCCGTTCGAGACTAGGACGTTGATAGGTTGGATGTGGAAGCATAGTGATATGTGAAGCTGACCAATACTAATTGCTCGTGAGGCTTGACTATACAACACCCAAGCAGTTGTATATGAAGCATCAATCGATTCATAAACATGCAAAGCAACTTGATTTAGTTATACTACTAGCTAAAATGAACAACGAAAAATCAGACCAATCAGCCCATCTGTAAAGATTTGGAAAACGCAACGTATCACACAGTGAATAAAACGAAGCAAGTATCCATACCAGTTGTGCTGGCGACCATAGCAAGAGTGAACCACCTGATCCCTTCCCGAACTCAGAAGTGAAACCTCTTAGCGCTGATGGTAGTGTGGGGTTACCCATGTGAGAGTAAGTCATCGCCAGCTCATTATTCTAAACACCCCCGTTCTAATGAATGGGGGTGTTTTTTTATGCCTAAAATATATTTGGGGGAATAAATATAAAATAGATAGTAAGCTATGAGTTGAAAACTTTAAATTTAATAGAAAAAAACTATACACTTGAAGAGTAATCAATTAAACAAAATTAAAAGAGGGCTAGCTCCTCCTAATTAACTTTTTATAACAAGATTTCGTGTCTGACTTTATATGAGAACCGTGTTTGATAGAATTAATTTAATAAGATTATTTTTATAATTGGAAAAATCTCTTTTTTCTTCTACAAATTTCAGTTGGATATGTATGACAAATAGAAACTATATGTTATAAATATTGAATAGGCATGATTTTTGCTTGTTTTATGGAAAATGAAATATATGAAATTATCTGTTGGATTGAAAGTAGCGAATTCTCTATCGTTAACACCTCAATTGCAGCAGGCGATTCGTTTGTTACAACTCTCTAGTTTAGAGCTTGAACAGGAAATTCAGATTCAACTAGATAGTAATCCTTTACTTGAAAAAATAGAAGAAGAATCACTAACGGAGAGTCTGGCTGCATTAGAAAATAAAGAATCGGATGACTTAACGACGGAGCTAAATGCAGATCATTTACCTGATGATTTACCCGTTGATACTGAGTGGGATGATGTTTATACCCATCAATCAACAGCTTTGGCTACTCCAGAATTTGAAGAGCGAGAAGATAATCGCCAAGTTCAATTATCGCTAAAAGAACATATTCTAGAACAAGTTAATCTTTTGCATTTTTCTAAAATAGATCAATTAATTGCTTATTGTATTGTTGATGCATTAGATGATAAGGGATTTTTAGATGCTGAAATTGAAGAAATAATTTTAGCGGCACAACAATTATTAAATGAAATGGATATTGAGGAAGAGATCGAAGAAGATGAGGTTTTAGTTGTTTTAAAACACATTCAACGACTTGATCCTTTAGGGATCGGTTCGCGTAATTTAGCGGAATGTTTAAAAATACAGCTAGAGTTTCTGCCCAAAGATGTTGAATATCTAAATGAGGCAAAAAATCTATTACAGTATTATGAGCTTTTGATAGCCAATGATCTTAATAAATTACTCAAACAAACTGGTTTAACGAAAGACCAATTAAAGTTTGCAATCAATCTTTTAAAAACGTTAAAACCTTATCCTGGTATGGATTTTGATAAGCAAGAATCTGATTATCAAATTCCCGATGTAGTAGTTTCAAAAAAAGATTTACATTGGCAGGTTCAGCTAAACCCAGATGTACTTCCTAAATTAAGAATTAATTCTTTTTACTCTAGTATGATTCGTAGAGCAGATCAGAGTGAGGATAATTTATATTTACGTAACCAGATGCTTGAGGCGAAAAACTTTATTAAAAGTATTGATGAAAGGCATAAAACGTTATTAAAAGTAGCTTCTTGTATCGTAGAGCATCAAAAAGCTTTTTTGGAAATAGGCCCGGAAGCGATGAAGCCGCTAGTTCTTCGAGACGTGGCAGAAGAAGTCGAATTGCATGAATCTACAGTTTCTCGTGTAACTACAAATAAATATATGCTTACGCCTCGTGGTCTATTTGAGTTGAAATATTTTTTCTCTAGCCATGTAGGAACAACAGCAGGGGGAGAGGCATCTTCCACCGCAATTCGGGCAATGATTAAGAAACTAGTCGCCAACGAAAATCCACGTAAGCCTTTGTCAGATAATGTAATTGCTACATTGTTAAAGGATGAGGGAATTGAAGTGGCTCGAAGAACGGTCGCAAAATATCGAGAATCGTTACATATTCCTTCGTCGTCTGAAAGAAAAGTCTTGATCTGAATTTTGAAGTATGGCTATTCTAGAGATTCATTATGACGAAATAATGAAATTTCATTTTCACCAAGAGAGTAACTAAAATGGTTTAATTGTTCTAAGTTTTCTTTTTGATAGCATTAAATCGTTTTAGTTCTTCTTTAGATAACCTAAAAAAGGTGAGGGATAGAATTATGCAAATAACGATTCGTGGACATCATTTAGCAATTACACCAGCTATAGAAGAAAATATTAAATCAAAATTTAATCAGTTAACAAAACACTTAGATCAGGTGAATAGTATGCAGATTAAATTAACAAAAGATCATCAAATTGATAAGCGCTCTCATAAAGGTAGTTCGAACCATGTTGCAGAGGCTATTGTAAGATTGCCGGGAATTGAGTTGTTTGCTCAGGCAACTGCTGATGATATGTATACTTCAATTAAAAAACTAACTGAAAAATTAAAAAAACAATTATTAAAATATCGGAAAATGCAGTGCACTTATTCGCAAGTTGCTGTTTCTATTTAATAAGTTTTATATAATTGAAAGAGGCTTGAAACATAGCCTCTTTTTTATTGATAAAATATAAACACGTACTGAATTCTTTGAAAAAGTTATAGTAAAATACTTCGTTTTACACCTTAGGTTGTGTCAGAGGTCTTTGCAATGAATAGTGAACAGCTCACTCAAATTTTAAAAGAAGCTTTCCCTGAAGCGGAAGTAGCGGTGAGCGGACAGGCCGGAAAATTTGACCTCCGTATTGTGGATGATCAATTTGACGGTAAGCGTACTGTTGCTCGCCAACAATTAGTTTATGCACCATTAAATACTTATATTGCAAGTGGCGAAGTTCACGCGGTAACAATTCGTGCAATGACCAAAGATGAATGGCGTAAAGCAAGCCTTTTCGGAGCTTAAATATTAATGGATAAATTTTTAATTACGGGTGGTGTTAAGCTCGACGGGGAAGTGCGCATTTCTGGTGCTAAAAATGCAGCTTTACCATTACTTGCTGCAACTATTCTTGCAGACTCTCCAATTACGATCACTAATGTTCCAAATCTTAAAGATGTAAATACTTTGGTCAAGTTGATTGGTGGTTTAGGGGTTACAATCGGCTATGAAAATGACACAGTAAAAGCTGATACCTCTACTTTAGATAATCAGTTTGCTCCTTATGAACTAGTAAAAACAATGCGTGCTTCAATTTTGGTTTTGGGACCATTATTAGCGCGTTACGGTAATGCGAAAGTTTCTTTACCGGGTGGTTGTGCAATTGGATCACGTCCAGTTGATCAGCATTTAAAAGCCTTAGAAGCTTTAGGTGCACATATTGAAGTTGAAAATGGTTATGTCCATGCTTCAGTTGAAGGCCGTTTAAAAGGTGGCGAAGTTGTTTTTGATATGGTTACCGTTGGCGGTACTGAAAACATCTTGATGGCTGCTGCACTGGCTGATGGTGTTACGACTATTCGTAATGCAGCTCGTGAGCCTGAGATCACTGACCTTGCTCAAATGCTCATTAAAATGGGCGCCAAGATTGAAGGACTTGATACTGATACTCTTGTTGTAACTGGAGTAGAAAGTTTGCATGGCTGTGAATATGCTGTGGTAGCTGATCGTATTGAAACGGGTTCTTATTTGGCAGCTGCGGCAATTACGGGCGGTCGTGTCAAGACTACACATACCGACCCTGCATTACTTGAATCTGTTTTGGATAAGTTTGAAGAAATGGGTGCCGAAGTCACTCGTGGTGATGACTGGATCGAACTTGATATGTTAGGCAAACGCCCTAAAGCTGTAAGTTTTAGAACTTTGCCACATCCAGAGTTTCCAACAGATATGCAAGCTCAGCTTATGGCTGTAAATGCTATTGGTCGTGGATTTGCAACTATCTCTGAAACGATTTTTGAAAATCGTTTTATGCATGTTCCTGAATTGTCACGCATGGGTGCTAATATTCAGGTTGAAGGTCATGATGCTGTCGTGACTGGAGTAGAAACTTTACAGGCTGCACCTGTAATGGCAACAGATTTGCGTGCTTCGTTCTCTCTAGTTTTGGCAGCTTTAGTGGCAGAAGGAGATACCTTAATTGACCGTATCTACCATATTGACCGTGGGTATGAGCATGTCGAAGAGAAACTTCAAGGTTTAGGTGCCAAAATTAAGCGAGTAAGTTAATGAATGATGTAAGAAACGATGATCCTAATTTTGATGTGATGGGCAATTTTGATCATGGTTTGACCTTGGCACTCAGTAAAGGACGTATCTTAAAAGAGACGTTACCTTTACTAGCTACAGCGGGTATTAATTTGCTCGAAGATCCGGAAAAGTCCCGCAAACTCATTTTTCCTACTACGCATAAGCAAGTACGTATTTTGATTTTACGTGCATCTGATGTGCCTACCTATGTAGAAAATGGCGCAGCAGATTTAGGTGTAGCAGGCAAAGATGTGTTGATGGAACATGGCGCTCAGCATGTATATGAGCTACTTGACCTGAAAATCGCTAAGTGTAAATTAATGACTGCTGGCAAAGTGGGAATGGAACGTCCAAAAGGCCGTTTAAAAATTGCCACGAAATACGTCAATCTTACACGTCAGTATTATGCAAGCTTAGGTGAGCAAGTCGATGTGATCAAACTCTATGGTTCTATGGAGTTAGCGCCTTTGGTGGGTTTGGGTGATTACATTGTCGATGTGGTCGACACTGGTAATACGCTAAGAGCGAATGGTCTTGAGCCATTAGAGGAGATTTGCAAAGTCTCTTCACGTTTAATTGTAAATAAAGCTAGTTTTAAACGTAAGCAAACGCTATTAAACCCAATCATTTCACAGCTCGAGCAAGCTGTTCAATCACGTTAAAAGCAATTTCCCATCATGCTTTTGTGATAGTTGCTTCAGATGATGCCCACAAGCGTCTAGAAAAAGAGTAAACTTAGTTTTTCTTTTTCGCCTTGTGGGTAAATTGATGCGACGTTTATCGACTCAAGATCAGAACTTCAAACAGGTTTTTGCTGAGCTTTTAGCATTTGAAACTGTGAATGATCTTAATTTAGTGCAAACAGTAGATCAAATTATTACTGATGTTCGTCAGCATGGTGATGATCATGTTTTAAAGCTTACTCAACAGTTCGATCGACATCCTGCGCATCAATTTTCAGATTTGGAATTATCTCAACAACAACTTAAAACTGCTTTTGATAATTTAAGCCCAGAAATTCGTAATGCTCTAGAGTTAGCAGCAAAGCGTATTCGTTCATTTCATGAAGCTCAGAAACAAGAGAGCTGGACTTATATAGATGATTTGGGTAATACATTAGGACAAAAAGTCACACCTCTAGACCGTGTGGGTATTTATGTACCAGGTGGTTTAGCCTCTTATCCGTCTTCAGTTTTAATGAATGCAGTGCCAGCCCATGTTGCTGGTGTACCTGAAATTATTATGGTTGTTCCTGCACCAAACGGTGAACTAAATCCATTGGTTCTAGCTGCGGCTTACCTTGCAGGAGTGAGTCGAGTATTCACTATTGGGGGAGCTCAAGCTGTAGCAGCGCTTGCTTATGGTACTCAGACCATTCCACCTGTAGATAAAATTACTGGCCCTGGAAATCGTTTTGTGGCAGCTGCCAAACGCGCTGTATTTGGTCAGGTCGGTATTGATATGATTGCTGGACCTTCTGAAATTTTAGTATATGCAGAAGGTGAAAATAATGCAGATTGGTTAGCTATGGATGTTTTATCTCAGGCTGAACATGACACAGTTGCTCAAGCTATTTTCATTACTCCTGATGAAGCTTTGCTTAATGCGGTAGAGTTGGCAATTGAAAACCATTTAAATGAATTGCCAAAGGCAGACATTGCGAGAACTTCGATTGAAAACCGTGGTGCTTTGGTATTAGTAAAGGACCGTGCAGAAGCAATTGATTTGATTAATCAAGTTGCACCAGAACATTTGGAACTTTGCTTAGATGATGCCGAGGCTATGAGTGAAGATATTCGCCATGCTGGAGCAATTTTCATGGGGCGCTATACACCTGAAGCAATTGGTGACTATTGTGCAGGCCCAAACCATGTATTACCGACCTCTGGAACTGCTCGTTTTTCTTCTCCATTAGGTGTTTATGATTTTCAAAAACGTTCGAGCTTAATTATGTGTTCGAAAGATGGAGTCAAATCGTTAGCTAAGACAGCAGATATATTGGCTGTTCAAGAGAACTTAGATGCCCATGCACGCTCAGCTCGCTATCGTTATCAATAAGCTTATAAACCTTGTAGTTTTTTAATTATTACTCAGGGCTGGTTTTCAGCCCTTTTTTGAGATAAGACCATGACTTTATCTACAGCACAAATGCGCTTTTGGAGTCCAGAAGTTCGTGAGTTAGAGCCGTATATTCCTGGTGAACAGCCTAAAATTCAGAATTTATTGAAGCTCAATACAAATGAAAATCCATATCCGCCATCACCAAAAGTAGTTGAAGCAGTTCAAGCTGTTTTAACTCATCAGGCTGATGCATTGCGTTTATATCCAGACCCAGATGCTACGGCATTAAAACATGCGATTGCTAAGCAACAGAATATTGAAGTTTCACAAGTTTTTGTTGGTAATGGCTCAGATGAAGTACTTGCTCATATTTTTAAAGCATTTTTTCTTCAAGATGAACCAATTCTTTATCCAGATATCACTTATAGCTTTTATCCAGTTTATAGTCAGTTTTTTGGTACAAAGACTAAAGAAATCCCACTCAATGATAATTTTGAGATAGAAGTTAAAGATTATGTGCAACCAAATGGTGGGGTTATTATTACAAACCCTAATGCTCCAACAAGTATTGCACTAGGCTTAGCAGAAATCGAACAAATTTTAAAAGCTAATCCAGATCGAGTGGTTGTCATTGATGAGGCTTATGTTGACTTTGGTGCAGAATCAGCTGTGAGTTTAGTAAATCGCTATGAGAATCTGGTTGTGTGTCAAACAACTTCAAAATCTCGTTCTCTTGCGGGTTTACGCGTTGGCTTCGCGATTGCTCAGTCTCATTTAATTGCTGCACTTGAAGCTGTCAAAAATAGTTTTAATTCATATCCTATTGACCGTTTTGCAATTGCAGCAGCGGTAGCCTCTTTTGAAGATCAAACTTATTTTGAAGAACAATGTCAAAAAGTTATTTCTAGTCGTGAAAAGCTAGTAGATGAATTAACTACTTTGGGCTTTAAAGTTTTACCTTCTAAAGCAAACTTTATTTTTGCTTCACATCCATCGCATGATGCAGGTCAGCTTGCACAGCAATTACGTGAGCAGGGCATTATTGTGCGCTATTTCAATAAGCCTCGTATTAATCAATTCTTGCGAATAACTGTAGGAACTGATGAGCAAAATGAGCGTTTAGTACAGACATTAAAAGAAGATATTCTCTAAATTTTACTCTGCTGTGCTGTTCATCAAGTTCAGCATAGCAGAGACTTTATCAAGACTTTCTTGATATTCTGCTTCTGCATTTGATGCAATCGTAATACCACCACCTGCCCATAAAGAAAGCTGATTCTGATATTGTTGAAAACTACGGATAAGAATATTCCAGCGACCAGTTCCATCAAAATTGAAGTAACCCAATGTTCCGCAATATGCGCCTCTTGCTGATTCTTCTAACTCTTCAATGATCTGCATTGCCCGAATTTTGGGAGCACCTGTGATTGAGCCTCCGGGTAAGGCTGAAAGCAACATTTGCATAGGATTGATATCATCTTTAAGAGTGGCAACGATCTCGCTTACCATGTGATGTACTTGATTAAAACTTTCAATCTCGAATAGTTTTGTTGTTTTTACAGATCCTGTATTGGCATAAATGCTCAAATCATTACGTAATAAATCGACAATCATCACATTTTCTGCTTGGTCTTTTTGAGAGTTTTTTAAGGTTTGTTTAGAAATAAAATCTTTTTCTGCATTCTTATAGCGAGGCATTGTGCCTTTAATAGGTCTAGTTTTAATTTGTTTATTTTGATTAAATTCGATGAAAAGCTCGGGAGAGCAACTTAATAATTCAAAATCATCTAATTTTAAATAACCTGCATATGGAGCATTTGTAAGTTGCCATAAGTCTTTAGCTTTATTTAATAAGGATCCTGAAAATTTAGCTTTAAACTCTTGGGTTAAATTAATTTGATAGCAATCTCCAGCCTTAATATATTCTTGTATTTTATAGAAAGCATCGAAATATTGTTTTTTAGACCATCTTGGTTGAATAATGGTTTTTAATTCAAATGTATTTTTAGAGTTATTGGAATCAAAATTCTCTATTTTATTTTCAATATATGAGAATAGATCAATTGCATTTTCTTCATCACTAAAAAAATACCAATCATTATCTATATATTTTAAAAAAGATCGATATTGGCCTAGGAATAGAGAAGGTTGTATATGATTTCGTCCATTAATAAATTGATGTGCACTGAAGTCATAGCTGATAAAACCAATATAACCACCCATAAAACTTGTTGTTGATTTAATGTCTTTATTTAAATTGTTTTCTTTAAATTGAATGAAATTTAAGAGTTGATTTGATTTTGATCTATTTTTATATTCGATGAAATTTTGGCGCTCAAAATCTAAATAATTTTCATTTTGAATAATAATATAATCTTGCGGAAGAAATCCGATAATTGGGTTGTTATTATCATTTAAATAAATAAGCCCAGTTAAACCATTTAATTTTTTTAAAATATCGGCAGCATTTTTACTATATAAAGAGATTTTTTTCTTTAACTGAGACATTTTTAAATAAAAGAGTGTTTAATGAGAGAGTAGTTAGTTTACTATAAGTTGTACTTCATCAGGAGAAAGTCTTTTAAATACTAAACTTTTTGCTGATAAAATGAACGAAATTTTCAACTTAGAATTTATTGTTTTTAACAAGGTTTGTGTAGAAAAACTTGAGTGTACCGTTTGTCGGGTAGTTGGCAAAAAATGCACAACACTAGTTGAACAAAAATTAACGTAGATGTAATTTAGTAATTGCTAAGCAAAACTACTCAAGGATTGGAAGTTTCGGTTGCCATATAAAGAAAAATGCAATTTGAGACAATAGAGTGGTTAAGTCAAAAAATAAATGCTCTTGGGAGAGTGCTCAATGAAAATGTTTACTAAACTTGCTTTAGTTTCTTCTTTAGCTATCAGTGCAAATGCAAATGCAATGGCAATGCAGTCAATGGACGATGCTGCGCTTAGTGCTGCTACAGGTCAAGATGGTATTAATATCGGTATCGCTTTAGGTGCTGGCGGTATTTCTATCGATAAAGTATTTATTCATGATAATGATGGTTTAGACCCTGCTACAGGTATTACAGGTGCTGCGGCAACAGCTGGTGCGATTGTAGTAAGCGGAGTATCTGTTACACAGGTTGATCAAACTGCTAATTTGTTGGATCTTAAAATTGATAGTGTTGGTGCAGCTGGTAATAATGGCGCGTTTTTAAACGTTGCTGCAAACGTGGGTGCTGTTAATGTAAGTGTTGGTTCTATTGGTGTGGGTACTTCTGGTACTTTAAATACAACTACTGCTGTACGTGGTATTAATGAAACTGCTCCAACTGAAATTATCTCTGGTTTAGATTTGTCTCTAGGCGCAATTTCAGCGAATGTACAATTAGGTACTACTCCACAGGGTGCGATGATTAAAGTGAACTCTGCTTTACAGGGCGGTTTAACACTATCTAACTTCGGTATCAACGACGCTGCGGGGGGGGGATCGATTTTATTGGATAAAGTAATGGTTCGAGGCGCTGGTAATACGACTGGTGATTTAGATGTTGATGCTGAAATTTCAGTTGTACCAACAGGTTTACAAATCCAAAATAACAGTACTCAAGGTATGAACGTTTATGTACAGGGTGTACGTTTAGGTACAAATACTAAAGCAACTGATGGTACTTGGGGTACCGGTGCGGTTAAAGCAGCTTCAATTGGTGATGTTGAAATTCAAGGTTTAAATGTAGGAACTTCTACAATTACAATTTCAGGTCACTAATCTGAGTTTCTAATAAAAAAAGCGCGTTTATTACGCGCTTTTTTTATTTATTAACTGTCTAATTTAACTATATAAAAATATATTTTTTATTGATAAAAATAAGCTGTTAAATTAAAAATCGATTTAAATTAATCACACAAGTCTCTCTATTTTTATAAAACTAAACGTTCATCAAAAAAAAGTAAAAAAAGGCTGTTTTTTTCAAAAAAAAAAGGTATCTTCAACACACAGGGATGTAGAGCTATTGCTCTAAGAATAAAATGAATAAGGCCAGTAGGCCACCATTTAGAACAAGTGCTTATGTTAGAGATTGCTTTAGGCTCAGCATTGATATATTACTTTGCGACAGAAGCCTTCGAAATAGAAAAAAAGCCACCGGGAACTGTTTATTATACAGAGACTGCCGATTCACGTAATTTATCTTTTCGCCGTAATCATATTGAACCAGTTCAGATTAAACCAGCTGTAGAAGATCAGTTCCGAGGTATTGTTCGACAAGCTTATGACTATAGCTGTGGTTCAGCTGCTCTTACTACACTTTTAAATGGTTATGTGGGAACTAGTTTGACTGAACAGCAGACTATGAGCGGTTTACTACAGTATGGTGAATATCAACGTATTATTGAACGTCGAAGCTTCTCACTACTTGATATGAAGCGCTTTGTTACTGCTATTGGTTTGGATAGTGGCGGTTATCGAGGGGAGTTTTCGGATTTAGTCAATCTTGGACAACCTGCAATTGTTCCAATTTCTTATGCTGGTTTTAAACATTTTGTCGTATATAAAGCTTATAAAGATGGACGAGTCTATGTTGCTGATCCTGCATTAGGGAATATCAGCTTTGATGAAAATCGTTTTAAAGAGGTTTGGGATAATAATACATTATTCGTTGTTTCTGTTCCTGAATCTCAACGTAAAGACCTATTGGCCTTAAAAGACTCAGATATGCGTCATGTGGAAGATGCAACTGTTAACCGTTATGCCTTTGTGGATGTGCAATATCCAACATTCAATTATGACCGTTTAGCAAATAAAGCATCAACTATGCGTAGGGTACTGGATAAAGACCCAAATTCTGCAACCTATAATCAGCCAATTGAAACATATATGCGTCTTTACTATAAGCGTAAATAATCAAATATGAATTGAGTAAAATAAATACATTAGGTGGGAAGAAACATGAATAATCGATGGATGAAGATGAGTGTGTTGGCATTAAGTATGAGTGCTATTACGGGCACACTTTATGCAAATGACCAAGTCGCACAAACTGAAGCTGAAGCTCAAAACACCACAGTTGTTTCTGATGCGAGTACAGGATCAGTAGTAACATCAGCAACAGATTCAGTTCAAGAAACGAGTACAACTCCAGTTACAGATGTTGTAACTACTGAACCTGCTCCTGTTGAGGCAGCAAATACTGGAGCTAATCAAGCTGCTACTGCTTTACAGAAAAAAGAAGGTGATGCGTCTCAAGAGACAAATTTGCAAGAAGTATTTACTTCAAATGAGCGCCAATATTCATTGATTAAAAGAGGCGTATTTTCAGCCTATTACGATCTCGATTATACCTATTATCGCGATACTCGAATTGATTTAGCTTTGGCTGATAATTCATCTCAACTCAACCGATTGCGTATTGAAGAAGATGCGAACCATACTTTAACGAATAGTTTTACTGTTCAATACGGGATATTGGACAACTTAACATTATCTGCAACTGTTCCTTTCGTTGCCAAGTCTGAAATTGTTCGAGATACAACTGCAGCGGGTTTAGGTGATATTTCTTTAGGGGCACGCTGGGAACCTTTCCCATTAAAGCAAGGCCGTTTGCCATTGGTATTATTTGGTAACCTATCAACAAAAACTGGGGATAGCCCTTACGAAATTGGTTTAGATGAGCTTTCAACAGGTAAGGGATATTACTCTGTTGGAGTGGGAGCAAGTACCCGTAAATATATCGATCCGGTTGTGTTATTTGCTTCGGCATCTGCCAATTATGGTTTTAAAGAAACAGGTTTAGATCAAGCACGTGGTAGTGGGGCTAAGGGGCCAAGGATTTTAACTTCTTTTGATCCAGGCATTAGTGGCGGTTTCTCATTCGGTTTTGCTTACTCATTTAACTATGACGTGTCATTAACCATGTCGTATCAACAAAGCTTTAACATGGATGCTGAGTTTGAATTTAATAATGGAGACGAATCATATAAATCGCCAGACCAAAGTAGTGCAATGTTGTCTTTTGCTTTAGGTGTACGTGTTTCACCTGAAACGATTGTTAATGGCACAGTGGGGATTGGTTTAACAGAAGATGCACCAGATGTTTCACTTGGTCTGTCTTTCCCGCTAGATTTTATAGGCTTTGGCAAAAAAAACAAATAAGGAGATATGCAGGTGAAATATCCTAAATTATGTCCTTTAACGGCGGCAATTGTGATCTCCGGTTTTTCTAGCTTTGCCAACGCTCAATTAGGACAAAACCTAGCTGTTGATATTCGTTCACTATCGATGGGGAATGCTGTAACTGCAGATCCGCCTGGTATTAGTGCAATTCACTTTAACCCTGCGGCTTTAGCGAAAATTGATGGGTTACAGACAGATGTGCAAGGAATTTTAGCGAATTTTAATATTCAACGTGAGTTTTCGGCACCCCCTGGTTATAACGTTTTTGGCTACTCAGATGATCCTCTTGTTTGTAATGATGGCCCAGAAGTTACAGCTAATATTTGTACTGATTTTAAAGGCCCTGTACGTGGTGATGTTGAATACGCTAGCTTATATATTCCAATTCTAAAAAAAATGGTTGATTTAGGGGAGGGTTATCCACTCGCTGCTCCTACCGCAGGGATTGCCTATAAACCACCGGGTTCAAAGTTGACCTATGCTACTGCAATTTATGCACCTTTAATTGCAGGTTTTGGCGCTGAAAATGGTAATGCTGGAAACTTTATGGGTCAGCAAGTTGCTGTTGAGCGGATTACTTATTTGTCTCCATCTTTTGGTTATCAAGTAAATGACCATTTGTCGATTGGTGCCTCTGTGGGGATGTCTTATAACGCTCTTGCTATGAAAACCGATTTGCGTTTTCCCAATGATATGATTGGGGTGTTGCGTATGGTTGATGATGTATTATGTGGTCCTTTCAAAGACAATAACGATATGATTACTAATCTATTGTTATTTGGCTTATGTAATACTCAAGAAGGTATGAATCCATTCAAGAAAATGGGATCACTTCAAGTTTCTATGGAGCAGTCTTTAAGTCCAAGTTATAACTTAGGATTAATGTGGGAGCCGACAGATGATTTTGGCTTTGGTATGGTTTACCAAAGTGCAGCTAAAATGCGTATGAAAGGGAAATACCTAATTAATAATGCTAAGGCTCCTCAAGAATTAATTAAAGGCTTAAACTCATCAGCTACAGGTCAGGTTTTAGCTGCCATTCTCGGTTTACCAGGAAATGTACCAAGCTCTGAGTCTGGACTAGCTGCGATGGATCTGGAATATCCTGCACATTTCCAAGCAGGGATTAAATATAAAATATTTCCTGATTTGCAAGTTAATTTTGATGTGGGTTGGACCGACTATTCTGCATGGGATAAGTTTAAGTTTGAATTTGATAGACAGATTACCTTACTCAAAGTTGCCAAACTTTTATCAAATGATGTGACAGATGCTTCATTAGCTTTGCCTTTAAAGTTTACCTCACCTTGGAGCTGGGGTATTGGTTTAGAGTATTCCGCAACAGATCGTTTGAAGTTACGTGCTGGTTATGAGCCTCGTGCTAGCGCTATTCCAAATGACAAACGTAATACCATGATTCCAATTAATAATGCGCAGCTATTTGGTTTGGGTATTGGGTACCGATTTGATGCAGATACAGATTTGGATCTTTCAGTTGGTTTCTTACGTAGCCGCGATAATATTCCAGCAGGGACTAGTACCTTATCTAATAAAACGGGAGTTGATAATATCCTGTTAAACCCTTATGCCGGTTTGGATGTTAAAACCAATACCAAAGTTACAGTACTCGGGTTAAATTATAGAACAAAATGGTAAAATTAAATTGCGAACGGATGTCTCGACCTAGATTTGCTATTGCAATTTTTTTTGTTGCAATAGCAAGTAACTCTGCTATTTATGCGGATGGTTTTTATACGATTATTGGTCCTGATGGTCGACCAATGATTGTTCCGAGTAAAAGGGTGGAACGAACCGTTACACCATCTAGGGTATTAACAAATCCAGAGATAAAGACAACTCGTCCAGAACCGCAAGTATTGCCAGAAGCATCTTTAAAATCAAAAGAATTGCCTAAAGTAATTAAGAAATCGTCTAATACTGCACCAACTGCACCAACTGCACCAACTGCACCAACTGCACCAACTGCACCAACTGCACCAACTGCACCAACTGCACCAACTGCACCAACTGCACCAACTGCACCAACTGCACCAACTGCACCAACTGCACCAACTGCACCAACTGCACCAACTGTCTCGATAAAGAAACAATCTACAGTTTCAAAACAGACAAAAATAAGCAAAGAAGAATCAAAAATTATTGATCAAAAGTCTAGTTTAGCGACTACTAAAGAAAAAACAATGATAGAGGATTCTGCTTCCCAACGAAAGACTGAAGAAAAAGTAGAACTGAATGCAGTTGAACCCTTGTCTAAGGATATCATTACTTCATCAGCACCAGTAGCACCAAAAAACGATGAGGCGAAGTACACTACCATTGATGGTGTGGAATACGTTAATAATGAATATTTAGAGAATCAAGAATTTAATCTTGAAGGGAAAAAACGTTTTTATATTATGCCTGATGGTTTAGGTCGTACTGAATCTATTGAGCGTAAAAAAGGTGTTGGTCAGTCTATCCTTGATAACGTATTGCATCGATCTCAAGAAGATCAAGTCTCTTCTGTTGTATTAGCTCCTACTTATGTGAGACTTTCGCACAAAGAGTTAGCAAGCACTTTTGAAAATGATTTGTGTTTTATTAATGGCTATAACAAATCAATTAAAAAGCTAAGCCAGAATAAAGAAGTTGGGTTATGGCCGAGAAAACCTCTTAAAGAAAAATTTGAATACGAAGTCGTAAAAGTAGATTCTTCTATTAAGAATATACAAGTAGCTTCCTATGCTACAACCAATGATAAGCCTGTATATTATTGGCCCCTCGCTGTTTTCTTGGATGAAAAGGGGTGTGTTATAGAAGGTGCTAGTGGTTTTAAAAGTAAGTCGTATCCTGCGACGATTTTACAACATGCATCGATTTTAGGCGTTTTACAGGTGCCAGAACGTACACACTATATTATGTTAACGCCTTTATCGTCGGCTGTGGATATGCCAGATCAGGAACTATCTAATCAGGGACAAATTAAAATTTCGGTATTACGTTAAAAATAAATAGGAATGATGATGAGTAAAAAAATTTTATTACCTTTTGCATTATCTACATTGGCAATTGTATTAAATGGTTGCGGTGGTGGTGGCTCAACAATTAATGAAGATCCTACTCAAGGTGGTGGTACGATTCCGACCACTAATTTAGATTGTAAAGCAACAGATGAAACCTGTCTGAATTTTGTATTAGACTATCCAGTGGAAGGCTTAAATTTTGATTGTAGTTTATCTCCGAATCAGCATTACATTACATTATTAGAGGTTGATCCTGAAACGAATAAGAAACTTAATGCTGTCACTGGAGCTTGTAGTATCAGCAGTAGTAGATCAGATGAAACAATTACGCTTTATCTACAAGGTAGCAATACTCACAAGATTGCGTTAGGTACGATAAAACTTGATACATTAGGAAAATACGGAACAACACATTTAACAGTTTTGGATATGGCTACAGCATTAACTGGTCAGCCTCCTGCTTCAATGAGTAACGCTGATCCAACTATTAAAGTAGCTATGGCTTTAGTTAAGTTATTCCAAAGTATTGGTGTTGAACGTGGCGATAATGTGGTAGGTGATTTACAACCAACCCAATTTACTCAAGATAAGAAAAATTTGTTGACTAGTTTGACACAAGATATCACTGCAACAGAATGGAAGAATGGGCAATATGCAACTCTTCTAAAACCTTGGTTAGATGTAAGTAAAGTGTCTGATGCAGAAGCTTATGCACTCGTGGTTCAAGTCACAAACTTAGCAAATGCTGCATTATTTCAAGCAAATGAAGCGACTTATGCGGGTATTGTAGATCCTGTTAGTTCCCCGTTACCGCTGGGTTTTTATGGCTGTAATCAGGCATTAGCAGATTGCTTTAATAAATCTACCACTAATTTACGTCATATGATGGCTAACATGTTCATGTTGACTGACCGTGAAGGTTATGCAATGGGTTACGGTCTGCAATGGCGTGGTGATGCTACTTTATATAAAGATAAGGACGGAAACGTGACTGGTGTTGCTCCACCAGTTTTATTGTGGACCAAAGCAAAACCAATGCAAATGCTTGTTGCTCCCCAACAAAATGGTTGGCTTAACCCAATTTCAAAAGATATTCAATCGACTCAACCCTTACGTTTAAGCATTGATGGCAATGCAAATAATGATTTGCAAATCTATCAAGGTAAGTTTATGAACGATTATGCTGTTGCGGGAAGTGAAGGTTTTTATAAACAACTAACACGCTCGACCACAGGAAATATTCAGCATTATGGTTTATGGCGTCAAACAGTAGGTACAGAAAACTATAAGGGTTCACTTGATATTATTAAAGCCAACCCGATTAGTTATCTTGGAAAAGATATTTTTAAAACAGCAGCTAACGTGAGTTCTGGTCAACGCTATGTTTTCCCATTATATGCGACTTTGACATTCCGATTTGATACTACTGGGATAGCTCCTATCGATTTAGGTATTGTCGTTGATGAAAAAGGAAATATTCGTACGGATATTAAACCAAATGCAACTGCAACCGATATGTCTGGTCAATGTGCAACAGTAACAGACAACAGCTTAATTGATAGTAATGGTGTGCAACAATACCGACTTGGTACTACTGGTGGAACAGAGTCATCGGATAATGATAGCTCTATTACTGTTCGTATGATTTTATCGAATCCTCAGCTAGGTAATCTTAATGGGATTTTGATGGGGCTTAACTCTGTGGTGAGACAGGATACTAATCCTGATGATAATGTAAATGATTCAATTTCGGTAAATGGAGCCAAGATTAACCTATATAACTTATTAGCAGGTCAAAACAGCAGTAATAGTATTAATTTAAGTGATTATGAAAACAAGACCGCACGTTGGATTAACCTTTATGCTTTCTATCAAGCTGTTTATAATAATATTAAGGATATTAGCCCAGCACCAACAGATGCTGAAAAAGCTTTGGCTCAACGCTTGTCTGGCACGGTGTCTATTAAACTAGCCAATCAGTCTATTCCAGCTTGTAATGCAATTAAGACTAAATCTTAAAAAATAAAACACATATAAAAAAGACCGCGAAGGCGGTCTTTTTTATTATCTAAATGATTAACCTGTATGGTCTAAACGAGTCCCCAAAGTTTCAAGATGTGTTGGAAAAACTTGTTTCTTACGATCTTCAAAATAATGTCTTAATGTATGTTCGACACTAGGAAAGGCTAGTTCTCCCCATGGAATTTCATGCTCTTCAAACAACCGACTCTCGATACTTTCTTCACCTGCACCAAAAATGCCATCTTTCAGCTGTGCTTTGAAAAGAACATAAATTTGACCAATACGAGGAATATTGTACATACAATAAAGTTGTTCTATTTCTATCTCGGCTTCTGCTTCTTCACGAGTTTCACGTGCTGCACCTTGTTCCATGGTTTCGAACAATTCCATATAACCAGCAGGTAATGTCCACAAACCATAACGAGGTTCAATCGCACGACGACAGAGTAATACTTTATCTTCCCATAACGCTAAGGCACCGCAGATTACTTTGGGGTTTTCATAGTGAATATTTCCACAATGAGTACAAACACGGCGTACTTTATGATCACCTAAAGGAATTTTTTGTTCGGTTTTATGCCCACACGCTACACAGAAACTCATAATTATCATCGAGTATAGAGATGCCTCAGCATAACTGAATTTTTAGACTTACGCATCAACTCTATTCCCTAACTTTGATTTTCAGATATGATGCAAAGAGAGACAGAATAATAGGTGAATGGTATGGAAGAGCACTTGCTAACACAAAAGTTACAGCAAAGATTACGCTTTTCCACCCGCATACAAGAAGCACAAGCTGCAGTACTTATTGCCATTACGAATGAGAATGATCCAAAGGTACTGCTTACACGCCGTTCAATACATATGAACAACCATGCGGGGGAAGTTTCTTTTCCGGGTGGAAAGCGTGACCCCAGTGATACGAGTAATATTGTTGTAGCGTTGAGAGAGGCTCAAGAAGAGACAGCTTTAAATCCGTTTGATGTACAGTTGTTAGGTGATTTGCCGATGCAGCGTGCAAGAAGCGGTTTGTCTGTAAAACCGATCGTTGGGCTTATTCCTCCTGAGGTCACTTTAATACCTCAGCCTACCGAAATTGATCGAATTTTCTTTGTCCCATTACAGCAACTTATCGAGACGCGTCCAACACCCTATGAAGTTCGATATGCTCATCAGTCTTTATATTTTCCAAGCTTACAGATTGATAATGAAATTATTTGGGGCTTAACTGCTCGTATGTTAGTTGCCCTGTTTAAATATGGATTGGGTTATCAAAAAGATTGGCCATTTTTACTCAACTCACCAACCTTTGGAATGCCAAAGTTTTCTCATAAAAAATAAAGATCAGGATTGATAAATTATGATGTATAGCTATCAAGGACAGCACCCAAAAGCCTTACATGAGCCATGGGATGGCTGGGTTGCTCCAACTGCAACGCTTATTGGGCAGGTAGAACTAGGCCGTCAGGTCAGTATTTGGTTTGGTGCAGTAGTTCGTGCTGATAACTGTGTCGTTCGGATTGGTGATTTTTCTAATATTCAAGAAAATTCTGTCTTACATACCGATGCTGGACTTGAGTTAAATATTGGTGAATATGTCACAGTCGGTCATAAAGTCATGCTACATGGTTGTACGATTGGTGATAATAGTTTGATTGGTATGAACGCCGTAATTTTAAATCGGGCGGTGATTGGTAAAAATTGTATTATCGGTGCTAATGCTTTAATACCTGAAGGAAAAGTAATTCCAGATAATTCAGTGGTGATGGGTTCACCAGGCAAAATTGTCAAAACTTTAGATGAAGATGGGGCAGCGAAAATACGCTTGAGCGCATTACACTATGCTGAACACTTTAAGAGCTATGCAGATTTAAAAGAGTTTCACTTTTAAAATCTTTTAATAAGTTATTTTCTATGCCAAGCACAAGCTTGGCATTTTTATTTAGAAAGAGAACAACTCGCCTATCAGAGCCGAGTGGGGTATCATAACCCTCGTTTTTAATCTGATTTAATACTAAGGTTGTGCATGAAATTGCTGGCGTTGGAAACTGCAAATGAGCAGTGTTCTATTTCATTAGTCGATGAAACCCAAGAACTGTTTTTTCAACTCGATACGCGGGCGAAAGCACAAACCCAGACCATTTTGCCTATGATTGAGCAAGGGCTACAACAAACAGGTCTTGAAGTTGCTGGTTTGGATGCGATTGCCTTTAGTCGTGGGCCGGGTTCTTTTAGTGGTGTTCGAATTAATGCTGCTGTTGCCCAAGCTTTAGCTTGGTCACAAGATTTACCTGTGGTTCCAGTTTCTACATTGCAAGCTTTAGCTCAAGCGGCATACCGACTTGAAGGTTTGAAACAAGTGACTGCGGTTCTTGATGCGCGTATGAATGAAGTTTATATCGCAAGTTTTGTTCTAAATGAACAAGGTATCATGCAGTGTATTGATGAAGAAAAACTAATGGGCTACGAGTCAGCAGCAGCTTATGCAAAACATTGCTTAATTGGTTCGGGCGCAAAGCTACTTCAAGCTGATGCAGAGCATCAAACAATCACTGCAACTGCACAGGATATTGCTTCTATTGCACGTGTCTATGCTACACAAAAGCAATGGGTGGATGCCGAGCATGCTTTGCCAGTTTATTTACGTGATGATGCGTGGAAAAAGATAGCGGATCAGGGTAAAGCAAAGTAAAGTAAAGGCAGTACTCATGCATATATATTTTGAAGAAGATTTTCAAGAACAAGCACAGCACTACCAAGCCGTGCTTTGTTCTAGAGGTGTGACTGTCGATTTACAGCCAATTGAAAAGCTGAATGCACGGTTTTTACGCTTCAATCCTGAAATTGCCCTTTGTGTAGATGAAAACGGACTTTGGTTATCTGCTAATGGCATGAAAATGCAGCCTGACTGGAAAGCTGAAATTCCACGTTTAAAACGTGCAAGTCTTAAATCGGAAATGATTGCCCGTGCTTGTCAGTTAGGTGAAAAGCCAGTATTGGTTGATGCAACAGCGGGTTTAGGCCATGACAGCTTACTTATGGCTTATCTAGGTGCCCAAATCCAGCTCGTTGAGCGCCATCCGATTTTATTTACTTTACTTGAAGATTCAAAAGCTCAGGCGGAACGTGATCCATTCTTAAGTCAATTTATGGATCGTATTCAACTGATCTTTGCTGACTCTGCAAGCTATTTACAGCAATTACATCAAGAAGCAAAAACGGTTGATGTAGTCTACCTTGACCCGATGTTCCCACAGCGCGACCAGAATCAACAAGCAATTAAAAAACAGGCTCAAGTCAAAAAACAAATGCAGCTTTTACATCTTCTTTTACCCGAAGATGGTGAGATGGATTTGGGGGATAATTTGCTAGTTTTGGCACAGAGAGTTGCTAAACGTGTGGTCGTTAAGCGACCACGCCATGCTATTTTCTTGGCAAATCAAGAGCCAGCTCATCAATGGCAAGGGGATGCTTGTCGTTTTGATGCGTATTTTCAGTAGGCTTATGTAAGGTTAGGTTTTATTGCTTGAATAATGCACAAATATATGTGATATAGTTCAAAAGCATGATTGCTAAAATTCTTAGCAGGCATACACTTAAGATGCCTGTCAAAAACGAAATTTTTGAAAACCTTCTATGATTGATCTTAAACCCTCCATTAACTTTTGGCATGATTTTAAAAGCAACCAAATTGCCGGAATGTGGCTATTTTTGGGATCAAGACGTTCTCTACAAATTGTACATCCATCTATTCTTCAGCTTATTGTTTGGGGAATTTTAGGGGGATGTACTAACTCTCTGTATAGCTGGCTTGTCGCTGGTCAAATCGGTGATTTTAATTCACAAGGTTTAATTGGTTATGCGCTTTGGCCATTCATTGCCTTAATTGTTGGTATTTTCTTATCACAGCGAACTAACCAACCTCGTTTAATGCTAGTTCCTGCTTTACTTTGGCTAGTTCTAGATACAAATATCTTATTAATTCAATGCTTAATTCAGTATTTGGGGTCTAATGGTTATCTCAACTTTATTCCCGATGCTATTTATAATGGAATTTTACCGAGCTTATTTGTAGCTTTATTCGTTTGGCAAAGTTTAGCGGTAATTTGGGTTTTCTCACGTGAGCTTAAGTGGCCATGGTGGGAACGTGCATTGGTTATGGTTGCGACTATTGCAACGATGGTGGTTTGGCAACTTTCCGTAAAAGATCAACCGATTTGGAAGGTAGAAGAGTCTGCACCAACGTTTGCTGAAGATGCTTTTTATGCGCAAAGTAAACTATTGAATGATTCTTTAGAGCAAGTTCAATATGGTGAGCTTGCCAAAAGCCATTGGTATTTTTTAGGTGTTGCTGGTGATAGTTATCAAGATGTTTTTAAATCGGAAGTGGTCCGTATTAAAGAGCAGTTTGATACACGTTTCGGAACGATTGGTCGTTCGATGATGTTAGTCAATAATCCAGATACCCGTACAGAAATTCCAATTGCCTCTAAAACCAGTATTGAACTGGCACTACGCCGTATGGGCCAGCAAATGAACCGTGATAGTGATGTCCTATTCCTATATATGACCTCACACGGTGAGCAAAATCACTTCGAAATTGAAAATGCGCCATTAGATTTAGGGCAAGTGGACCCGAAATGGTTGCGAGAAACACTGGACAAATCCGGTATTCGCTGGCGTGTAATTGTGATCTCAGCCTGTTATTCAGGAAGTTTTATTCCTGCTTTACAGTCTCCTGATACCTTAATTATTACTGCATCGGCTGCTGATAAAACTTCTTTTGGGTGTAATAACGAAGCTGATTATACTTATTTTGGACGAGCTTTCTTTGATTTGGCTATGCGAGAGCAATCGTCGATGAAAGATTCGTTTAACACAGCTAAGCAAACGGTAACCAAATGGGAAGTGGCTCAAGGTGTTGAACCTTCAGAACCTCAGTGGATGATCGGTAAAAATATGGAACTTATGCTACCTCAATTGGAAAAGTATCTATTTCCTCAGCAAAATACGGGTAGTGTAGATATTGCTCAAACAAAAACAGAGGCTAAAAACGATGCAACTCCTGCAAAAAAACCGCTGCTTTGAGGGCGAGCAGCGTATATACCAATTTGAATCTTCTTATTTAAAAGGACCAGCGAAGTTTGGTGTTTATTTACCACCAGCAGCTTTAGAGGGTAAAGCTTGCTCAACTTTGTTTTACTTAGCTGGGTTAACGTGTACTGAAGAAACTTTTGCCATAAAAGCACATGCTCAGCATATGGCAGCACAACTTAGTCTTATACTGATTACACCTGATACTTCTCCACGTGGCGAACAGGTTGCGGCAGGGGATCATTGGGATATAGGTCAAGGCGCAGGCTTTTATATTAATGCCACAGAAGCACCTTGGTCTGAGCATTATCAAATGGAGAGCTATTTAATTGATGAGCTATATCCACTCATTTTAAAAAGCTTTTCTGTAAACGCTCAACAAGTCGGTATCTTTGGGCACTCAATGGGTGGCCACGGTGCATTAACTTTAGCGTTTAAATATCCAGAAAAGTTTAAGTCGGTATCTGCTTTTGCTCCGATCTGTGCACCAACTGAATGTGCATGGGGCGACAAAGCCTTTAGCCATTATTTGGGTGCAGACCGTGATAGCTGGTTGGCTCATGATGCCACCGCTTTAGTCTCAAAAAATGGTGCAGTATTTAGCGAAATTTTGGTTGATCAGGGATTAGATGACCAATTTTATGAACAACTTCACCCTGAAAAATTTAAGCAAGCATGTTTAAAAGCAGGACAGCCTTTAACTTTAAGACAACATGCTGGCTATGATCATGGTTATTACTTTATTCAAACCTTTATGGATGAGCACTTACAGTTTCATGCAATCCAGTTAGAAAAAGTATTTGGCTAATTAGTTTAGTGTTGCCATTCAACTTGAAATTCTCGTTGAGCCATACGGTTTAGATGATCAAGAACAACTTTTTCTAAGTGGTTGTGGTCATCCAACTGACTATCAATAGCAACGTTTAACTGCTCTGTTTCTGGTGCAAGCGTGATCGTTGCTGTAGGCATTAAGATTTTAAAATCCTGTTCAGTTTCTTGTACTTCAAATTTGTGTTTCCAATGATTAACTAAACGTTTTGCAATGCGTTTTCCATCGTTTGTTAATAGATGAGTTGTGCTTTTCATTATCAATCCTCACATTGGTTTAATGTACCTTAACAAATTCGTTTCGCCATTAGCATTCTATTGTTGCAACGTTACGTTTCAAGTTTGAAATGTTGTCATTTAAGCAAGGAAGGGCGGGCTAAGTAGGTTCTTTTTTGTTATAATTTTTAGCCTCTCCTTAAACTTCTAGCCAGGTCATCCACCTATGTCCAAGCCTTATTTGATTGCTCCTTCTATTTTATCTGCCGATTTTGCTCGTTTAGGCGAAGATGTAGACAAAGTGTTAGCCGCAGGTGCAGATGTAGTGCATTTTGATGTTATGGATAATCACTATGTTCCAAATTTAACTTTTGGTGCAGGTGTATGTAAGGCTTTAAAAAACTATGGGATTACAGCTCCTGTTGATGTGCATCTAATGGTATCTCCAGTTGATCGAATTATTGGAGACTTTTTGGAAGCAGGCGCAGATATTATTACATTCCACCCAGAAGCGTCTCACCACATTGACCGCTCATTACAGCTGATTAAATCTGGTGGTGCTAAAGCAGGTTTGGTTTTTAACCCAGCAACGCCATTGCATTATCTAGATTATGTACTTGATAAAGTTGACCAAATTTTATTAATGAGTGTAAACCCTGGTTTTGGTGGACAAAAGTTCATTCCAATGACTTTAGAAAAATTACGTGAAGCTCGTAAAATTATCGATGCAAGTGGTCGTGATATCCGTTTAGAAGTTGATGGTGGTGTTGGCCCTGCAAATATCCGTGAAATTGCAGAAGCTGGTGCAGATATGTTTGTTGCGGGTTCCGCAATTTTTGGTCAACCCGATTATAAAGTTGTGATTGACCAAATGCGTGCAGAGCTTGCAAAAGTAGGCAGTGTTAATGCTTAAAAAGATAAAGTTAATCTAAAATAAACTTGTGGATAACTTTGTTTATAACTGTATGGATAACTGTGTTGATAACCGTATGGATAAGATGTTGGTAAAATAAACAAAATTAGATCAACCGCTTATTCTATAGACAAAAACTATGAAAAAAGAACGTTTTGGCGTTCTTTTTTTATGCGTGTTGAATAATTTATTAGCTGGTTTTTTATTAAGCTTTGCTAAAAAATAACCTGTGCAAAAAATGATGCAGCTCTGTGTAAAACTTTTTGTGCATAGATACGTATAAAACTGTAAAAGTGTCATGAAAAATAAAGCTAAATTTGGTTTAATAAGTTTTTAGTAAGAGACCTTGATCATTAATGACAGTAAAAATTTTAGCGGTAGATATGGATGGGACTTTTCTTAATTCCAAAAAGCAGTACAACAACGCACGTTTTTTAAAACAATACGAACAACTAAAACAAAATAATATTCATTTTGTGGTAGCCAGTGGTAATCAACTTGCAAAACTTGTTACCTATTTTCCAGAGATTAATCATGAGATTGCATTTATTGCAGAAAATGGCGCACATGTTGTAGATGCTGGACAAGAAATAGCTTTTGCTCATTTAAGTCAACAACAATACATTGAGATTCTAAAAGCAATCGACCCTTCATATACCTCAACAATGGTGATCTGTGGAAAACAAAGTGCTTACGTGCATAGAAGTATGAACGCAGAAGACTATGCCAAAGTTGCCCGATATTTTGAAAAACTGACAGTTGTAGATGACTTTTATGCACTAGATGACTTAGTGTGCAAAATTACTTTTACCGCTCAGGAAAACGAAAGCTTTGCGATTTTTGAGCATTTTCAGAAGCAAAGTTTTGTAGCAGATAAAGTTTTGGTACCTGTTTCAAGTGGTTTTAATTTTATCGATTTGATTCTTCCCGACCAGCATAAAGCACATGGTTTGAAGCTGTTACTACAAAAATGGCAGGTTGAACCTAATCAAGTGGTTGCGATTGGTGATAACAACAATGATATGCAGATGATTAAAGCTGTAGGTTATGGGTTTGCAGTTGAAAATGCAGTAGAAGCATTAAAAGCGGTGGCGCCTTATACCACTGTAAGTAATGAACAAGAAGGTGCATTAGAGGTGATTGATTTAGTCCTTCAGCATCAACCTCCATTTGCTTAATTGCTCTATAACAAGCATTTAAGATAGAAAATTGTATCTCTTTTAAAACTTCGTTATGCTAATGGCATTAAGATCACTCATTGGCTCTAGGTGATAAATCACAATGGCTCTACAACACTTACGCAAGTATGCTTGGTTTGTGTTCCTAATGGCTTTCGTCATTGGGTGGAGTGGTGTGTCTATTGCACAGACGCCTATGCAACATGATCTTCATACTATGCCGTGTCATAGTGAAAAATCTTCGCATAACAATATGCATACTCAAGCAAATGATCAGACCGTATGTCATCAAAAGATGACTCAGTCTCTTCATTCGCATGGTGAGCATTGTCAGGACTGTAACCCAGTTCATTGCCAAATGGTGAATTTAGCTCTGCAGCAAGCTGTACCTGACGTTGAATCCCCACTTATTCCTATTTCATATCAATTTAGCAGTATTTATCAGGCTCAACATTTAGCCGGATACTGGCAAGAGATTTTACGTCCTCCTAAAGCTTGATCCTTATTTACTTATTTTTTTAATTAAAAAGGATCACAGCAATGTCTCATAAAACAATTAGCAGCCTCGTCGCTGTATTTGGTCTATTGGTTTCACCATGGACCCTCGCGGCAATTAAGGAATATCACCTTAATATTAATGAACAACAGGTCAATGTTACTGGTCAGCCGCTCAAACGAATTACCGTAAATGGAAAATTTACAGCACCACTCCTTGAGTTTGAGGAGGGGGATGACGCTGTTATTCATGTTCATAATCAGTTAAAGAATCAAGATACGTCTTTACACTGGCATGGCTTATTACTGCCTGGGTTAATGGATGGCGTACCGGGTTTCAATGGTTTTAAAGGAATCGCGCCAAACGGAGATTTTGTTTACCGCTTTAAGGTGAAACAAAACGGCACGTATTGGTATCACGCGCATAGTAAAGGCCAAGAGCAAGACGGTTTATATGGACCACTCGTGATTTATCCAAAAGGTAAGATACCTGTTGCTGCTCATGAAAAAACAGACCGTGATTACGTGGTAATGCTTTCAGATTTTCATAATTCTTCTAGCGATAGCATTATGAAGAATTTGAAGAAATCTGCTGAGTATTATCAAAACCGCCGTGAAACCGTATCTGATGTTTTGAAGCAAGTTAAAACACAAGGTTTAAAAGCAACTTGGCAAGATCGTTCGATGTGGAATCAGATGCGGATGTTAAAAACCGATATGTCTGATGTGACGGGCTATACGTTCTTGGTCAACGGCAAGACACCTCAGCAAAACTGGACAGGTAATTTTAAAGCTGGTGATAAGGTTCGATTACGATTTATTAATGCATCAGCGATGTCATTTTTTGATGTCAGAATTCCAAATTTGAAAATGACAGTTGTAAGTGCAGACGGGCAGCCAGTTAAGCCAGTTGCAATTGACGAGTTCCGTATTGGTACAGCCGAAACCTACGATGTCATTGTAGAACCTACGCAATCAAATTATCAGATTGAAGCAGAGTCTATTGACCGCAGTGGTTTTGCCATTGGGACTTTGCATAATGAAAATACGCAAGCTGTAGGGCCAATTCAAATGCCACAGCCGCGTCCACGTGCTTTGTTAACTATGGATGATATGGGCATGAGTCATGGCAATGGGGCAAGTGATGAACATGCTGGCCATCAAATGAACATGCAACATGACATGTCGGCTATGCCTGAAATGAAAAAAGAAGCGAACCATGCTAATCATGATTCTACAATGATGAATATGGATCATCACATGAAAAATAAGTCATCTAGCGAACATGATCATTCCATGATGCAAATGAAGCATGATATGCAGGCAATGTCAGCTAGCGAGAATGACCACGCTATGATGAATATGAATCATGAGATGCCTGCGCAATTTGAGAATAAGCCTAAAAAGGATGAACCCGTTTATGGCTGGGCAAATGCTTCAACACCAGCGGGTATGAAAGCACTGCAATATAGTGATTTGCAATCTTTAACACCTCAGCCAGACACGCGTGCACCAGAACGTGAATTAGTTATTCGTTTAGGTGGCAACATGGAGCGTTATATCTGGACTATTAATGGCAAAAAATTTAGCGAAGCTGAGCCATTACAAGTTAAGTATGGCGAACGTATTCGCTTGAAGTTTGTGAATGACAGCATGATGGCCCACCCAATGCATTTACATGGCATGTTTATGCAATTAGAAAATGGCCAACAAGCTGAAAACTTACCAAATAAACATACCCTTATTGTTCCACCTGGAAAGACGGTTACTGCGTTATTGACAGCCGATGCCTTAGGAGAATGGGCGATTCATTGCCATTTGCTCTACCACATGAGTGCGGGAATGATGAATAAGTTGATTGTTGCTCAAGTAAATGATGGGCAACGAGCTGCTCAAGCTCAACCATCTGTTCAATCTGAAAATGAGAAAGGAGCTAGTCATGCGCATCACTAAGTTATTTTCTCAAATGATATATTGCGGTGCTTTCTCGAGCATATCAGTATTTACTTTTGCTCAAGAGCCTTTAACTCATGATCATTTACGTGAACATGGCGGACAGATCTATCAAGCAACAAAAATTGATACTGGCTGGACTCAAAATGAAGAAGGAGAAGGTAGTTTTTCTTCTGAATTAGAAACTTGGGTGGGAACGGATGA
This sequence comes from Acinetobacter sp. S-1, assembly GCF_059579785.1. NCBI lineage: Bacteria > Pseudomonadati > Pseudomonadota > Gammaproteobacteria > Moraxellales > Moraxellaceae > Acinetobacter > Acinetobacter sp. S-1. Next base: position 3,115,523 of record NZ_CM184207.1, on the reverse strand, counting down.
AAATAAATTGTTCATTAAAGCCCACGTTGAAAAAGCAGAGTCAGAAGATGCTAATTACGGCAGTTCAGTACTTTATAGTCGAAATGTAGCTGACTATTGGGATGTACAGGCTGGAGTAAACTACGAGCGTTTGCAACGGGAAGATGAAAAGCAAGATCGTTGGGCAGGTGTAGTGGGTTTACATGGCATGGCACCTTACTTTTTTGAAACCGATGCATATCTTTATGCAGGTGAAGACCAGCTATGGAAGTTAAGTTTAGAAACGGAAAGGGACTTGCTCTTTACCCAAAAGTTAATTGGTAAACCTTATTTAAAAGCAGATGTCGTTTTGCAAGATGAATCTCGCTATGCAAGTAAAACAGGTTTATCAAGTTTACAAGCTGGTTTTCAAACCCGTTATGAAATCAACAAAAAGGTCATGCCATTTGTTGATGTTGGTTACGGCTATGAAAAAGGTTTAAAACAAACTGCTTGGCAAACTGGAACCGACTCCGAACATGGTTGGTATTATGGAGCTGGCTTAACACTAAAATTCTAATTGCCGAACAAAAAGTAAGCTTAAACATATGCCATTGGTTTATACTAATGGCATTGTTTTTTGTGTCAGTTATGGTGCAAAGATGGCTTTAGAAAAACAAGAGAATCAAATACATTTAAGTAAAAATAGCTCTAACTGCGAATGCTCAAGCATGTCGTCTCAGGAGTGTTTCACACCTAGTGAACCTGTGACTAAAAAGAGTCAATGGGTAAGTTATTATCATATTCCCCGCATGGATTGTGCAGCCGAAGAGCAAATGGTGCGGATGGCTTTAGCCTCTTACACTGACGATATTCAAGAACTTCATTTTGATTTGCCTGCACGCCATTTAGCGATTTATCACAGTCTTCAAGCTGAAATGATTACTCAAAGTTTACAGCGTTTAGGATTAGGAGCCGAGTTACAACAAACACAGCCACATTATGAACCTGTTGAAAAACCTAAAAAGGTTCGACCAAGTACTTCAACGAATGCAGCACAAAAACAAGTTTTACAATGGTTGTTACTGATTAATGGGGTCATGTTTGTTATTGAGTTAATGGCAGGCATCATTGCTTCCTCTACAGGATTAATTGCCGATTCGCTCGATATGTTTGCCGATGCTGCAATTTATGGCATTGCTTTATTTGTGGTGGGTAAAAATCTAAATGCGCAATTAAAGGCTGCGCATCTTTCGGGTTGGTTGCAGCTTGGCTTAGCCATGATTGTGTTAATCGATGTGTTGCGCCGTTTTATTTATGGCAGTGAACCTGTTTCAATTCTCATGATTTTAATTGGCGGATTAGCTCTTGCGGCCAATATTAGTTGCCTTTATTTAATGAGAGACCATAAGGAGAGCGGGGCACATATGAAGGCGAGTTATATCTTTTCTGCAAATGATGTCATCGTTAACTTAGGTGTCATTATTGCAGGGATATTGGTTGCCATTACAGGTTCTCCTTATCCTGATTTAATTATTGGATTGATTATTGTTTTGTTTGTTTTAAATGGCGCACGAAAAATTTTACAATTAAAAAGTGAATAAGTTTCTCTAAGACAGGCAAGCTTTAGATAGGGTTTGCCTTCATTTTTTATTTTAAAGTAAACTGAGTCCTTACATAAAGGAGGAACGACCTCCCCCATAATGGGTAATCATGTCGGGACGACCTGACGCTATAAAAATTAGTGAATGTTATGGCTTGGGCTATTTTAATTTTAGCAGGTGTATTTGAAATCATTTGGGCATATTCTATGAAAATGTCTGAAGGTTTTACACGTTTAACACCTAGTGTTATTACCGTAGTTTTTATGATTTTGAGCGTAATTCTGCTTTCAATGTCAATGAAAACTTTACCGCTTGGTACTGCTTATACGGTTTGGACAGGAATTGGCGCAATCGGGTCATTTCTAGTCGGTATTTTCTTTCTTCATGAGCCTGTTGGCGCTATGAGAATGATTGCCGCTGTATTAATTGTGTCAGGCTTGGTTTTAATGAAAATTTCATCGCCGTCTTAAGAGAATAAAACTATGTTGCTGTCTTATAAGTATATCAATTCGCCTGTTGGGCAATTAAAGCTAGTTGCGAATGAAAATGCTTTGGTGGCAGTACTCTGGGACAATGAAAATCCAAAACGTGTTCGGCTGGCTGAGCTGGTCGAACAAACTGAACATCCAGTTTTATTAAAGACCGAACAACAATTACAAGAATATTTTGAAGGCAAACGCCGTGAATTTACACTGCCGTTAGATTTCGAAGGGACTGTATTTCAAAAACAAGTATGGTCTGCCTTACTGACCATCCCTTATGGTGAAACAAGAAGTTATAAAGATATTGCACTCCAAATTGGCAATGAAAAAGCGGTGAGAGCAGTGGGCGCGGCAAACGGTAAAAACCCAATTTCCATTATTGCACCTTGTCACCGAGTCATTGGTGCTGGTGGAGCTTTAGTTGGTTTTGCTGGTGGGCTTGATAAGAAAGATATTTTATTAAAACTAGAGCAACAATGAGCCGTTTTTGCGCTCGATTTTTTTAGTCTTTTCTACTAAGCTGTCCACTATGATATTTCATAAGGTCGGTGCTTCACTGCATTGCTTTTTTGAAATATTGATCTTATTCATAACAAACTTTGGATGTTCTAAAAATGGCTGTCGGTGACGTAACAATGCCACAAATGTATGTGGTAAAAGGTGTAAAAATTGGCTCAACAGAAGCATATGTACGTTACCAAAACCGACGAGATTTAGTCATTTTTGAGTTTGCAGAAGGCTCAAATGTTGCTGGTGTATTTACTCAAAATGCATTTTGTGCAGCACCTGTTCATGTCTCTAAAGCTCATCTTGCCGAAGGTAATCCGCGCTATTTAGTGATTAACACAGGTAATGCCAATGCGGGTACTGGACCTACAGGTTTGAAAAACGCTCAAGATACTTGCGCGAAGTTAGCGGAGCTTGCAGGAGTTAATAGCTCTGAAGTACTTCCATTTTCTACAGGTGTGATTGGTGAGCAGCTTCCAATGGAGCGTTTACTTGCTGGTCTTCAGCCTGCATTAAATAGCGTACAAGATGCTGCTTGGAATGATGCTGCAACTGGCATTATGACAACAGATACTGTGCCTAAAGGCGCATCTGAACAATTTGAACTTGATGGCATTACTTATACCATGACAGGTATTAGTAAAGGCGCCGGAATGATTCGCCCGAACATGGCAACCATGTTAAGTTTCGTGGCAACAGATGCACCTATTAGCCGTGATTTAGTACAAAAGCTACTAAAAACCACGGTTGAGCATTCATTTAACCGTATTACGATTGATGGCGATACTTCGACTAATGACTCTTGTATTTTCGTAGCAACAGGTCAGGCGGGTGGCGCTGAAATTACATCGGACAGTGATGTACGCTACGCTAAAGTGTTAGAAGTTCTTGCTCGTGTAATGAATCGTTTAGCACAGTTAATTGTCCGTGATGGTGAAGGTGCGACGAAATTTATTACTGTTGCTGTAGAAGGCGGCGCAAATACTCAAGAATGTTGTGACATTGCATATAGCATTGCGCATTCACCACTTGTCAAAACTGCACTTTTTGCATCGGACCCGAACTGGGGACGTATTTTAGCTGCGATTGGCTATGCAGGCGTTAAAGACTTAGACGTGTCTAAAATTCAAGTGTGGTTAGACGATGTACAAATCTGTAAAGACGGTGGCGCAGCTGAGGACTATACCGAAGAAGCGGGTGCGCGCGTTATGGCACAAACCGAAATTACCATTCGTGTTGATTTAGGACGTGGTCAGGCCAAAGACACGGTATATACGTGTGACTTATCTTACGACTATGTCAAAATTAATGCTGATTACCGTTCTTAAATATCAGTTATAATCAAGCCTCGACAAAGAGGCTTTTTTATTAGCCCCATCTTTTGATATTAAATGATTCAATCCGTAAATCATTTAAGCAGTAACGTTATATGCGAGCAGGTATGCCAGCATGAAGGATAGAGAAGACGTTTTATGAGTGATGCGACTTTAATTGCCAACGATGCAAAAAACATTGTACAAGCGCATTTAGACCGTTTAGGTGAGCCAAAAGACAATCGCTTAAGTGAAGAAGCAAAACAACAAAAGTTTGCGCAGATCGAAGCAGAGCTCAAAAAACGTGATGCTGTCCTTGTTGCTCATTACTATTGCGACCCTGAAGTACAAGAACTTGCCGAAAAAACAGGTGGATGCGTTTCTGACTCTTTAGAAATGGCCCGTTTCGGACGAGATCATGCAGCCTCTACACTGGTTGTGGCTGGTGTTAAGTTTATGGGAGAAACAGCAAAAATCCTGTCTCCTGAAAAAACAATTTTAATGCCGACACTTGAAGCAACCTGCTCACTCGACTTGGGCTGTCCAGTTGATGAGTTTACGGCATTTTGTGATCAGCACCCTGACCACACTGTAGTTGTTTATGCTAATACATCTGCTGCTGTTAAAGCACGTGCCGATTGGGTTGTGACTTCAAGCTGTGCGGTCGAAATTGTTGAGCATCTAGACAGCTTAGGCGAAAAAATTATTTGGGCACCAGATCAGCACTTAGGGCGCTATATTCAAAAGAAAACAGGTGCAGATATGTTGCTTTGGGATGGCGCATGTATTGTGCATGAAGAATTCCGTGCACGTGGTATTGCCAACATGAAAGCACTGTACCCAGACGCTGCTGTATTGGTACATCCTGAGTCACCAGAGTCGGTTGTAGAAATTGCAGACGCGGTAGGTAGTACGTCTCAACTCATTAAAGCTGCGCAGACTTTGCCAAACGAAAGACTGATTGTGGCAACAGACCGCGGTATTTTCTACAAAATGCAGCAAGCTGTACCCAATAAGATTTTAGTTGAAGCGCCAACAGCGGGTGAGGGGGCAACTTGTCGTTCATGTGCGCACTGCCCGTGGATGGCAATGAATGAACTTGACGGAATTTTAGAAGTTTTACAAAAAGGTGATCAGGAAATACACGTCGATCCAGCGCTTGCTGAACGTGCCAAAATGCCTTTAGATCGAATGTTAGCCTTTAGTGCATCGTTAAAACGTTAAAAAACCTCAAAATGCTTGTTAAATATACATTTGATAAGGATTTTTAACTTTTTTTGAGAATAGGTGTTGACGTCTGAGGGCGTCGCGCCTAGAATGCACACCGTACCGCACGATGTGCGATACAGCAAAAGCTGAGATAGATCGGAGCATAGCACAGCCTGGTAGTGCACCTGGTTTGGGACCAGGGGGTCGTAGGTTCGAATCCTACTGCTCCGACCACTTAAAATAATATTTTAAGATCGGCGAAGTATCGCATGATAAGCATCATCGGTTAAGCGCCTGTAGCTCAGTTGGATAGAGCATCCGCCTTCTAAGCGGATGGTCACAGGTTCGAATCCTGTCAGGCGCGCCATTTGGTAGCTTGGTACATAGAACTTATTTGATGGTGGATGTAGCTCAGTTGGTAGAGCCCTGGATTGTGATTCCAGTTGTCGCGGGTTCGAATCCCGTCATTCACCCCAATTTCGGAGCATAGCACAGCCTGGTAGTGCACCTGGTTTGGGACCAGGGGGTCGTAGGTTCGAATCCTACTGCTCCGACCATATTTAAAAGCGTTCAAGCTTTAAAAATATCCCAAATATTAAAATCATTTCTTCTAGTCTTACAGATAGAAGGAATTTTTTTGTTTTCTAGTTCGAAATTTTAATTCATACATACTCCAATCTTTGAACTTCTTTATATAAGCTCTGTTCTCTGTTCTCTGTTCTCTGTTCTCTGTTCTCTGTTCTCTGTTCTCTGTTCTCTGTTCTCTGTTCTCTGTTCTCTGTTCTCTGTTCTCTGTTCTCTGTTCTCTGTTCTCTGTTCTCTGTTCTCTGTTATTGATATTTCTGCCTTAACTCATGTTTTTCTTGATCTGACAAAAATGCGATCTTAAGTCCATTTTCTTGAGCGGTATAAATTTGCTCAGGGCTTAAACCCGCTAATGGGGCGGCAGTTAAATATTCATGTTGTATCTCAATGCCTTCTACTGCTGGGTCATCCGTATTAATGGTGGCAAGCACACCATGTTCTAAAAAAGTCTTTAATGGGTGCTCTGCTAAAGAAGGTACTGTGTTGGTTTGAATATTTGAAGTGAGACAAGATTCAATACCAATCTGGTGTTTAGCCAAATAATCTAAAAGTTTTAAATCTTGAACTGCTTTAACACCATGTCCAATTCGTTCAGCACCTAATTCTTCAATGGCTTGCCAAATACTTTCGGGACCAGCAGCTTCGCCTGCATGTACCGTAATGTGCCAACCTGCATCACGTGCTTTTTTAAAGTGCTCAATAAATAAATTACCCGGGAAACCAAGCTCATCTCCAGCAAGATCTAGTGCTTTAATATCATTTTTATGGGCGAGTAGAGCATTTAATTCTTTTTCGCAGGCTTCCTGACCAAAAGTACGACTCATAATGCCAATTAAATTCGCTTTTACGCCGTACACCTGACTACCTTCTTTTACTCCAGCAATAACTGCTTCAACAACACCTTCAAGTGGAAGTTGATGGGTCATTCCCATATAACCCGGTGAAAAACGCAGCTCTACATAGTCTAGCCCTTGTTGTGCTGCATCCTCCATGTTTTCAAAAGCAATACGTTTGCAGGCATCTAGGCTTGCTAATACTTTTACACCCCAATCGAGCTTTGATAAAAAACTTAATAAGTCAGGTTGGTTATCCATAACTTGTACGTGTGGCCGTAAAGATTCAATGTCGTAAGCAGGCAAATCTAAATGGTATTGTTGCCCCAATTCCAAAATAGTTTGAATGCGGATGTTGCCATCAAGATGGCGGTGTATATCTGTAAGTGGAAGCGTTTTAGTAATCATAAATTTCTTCTTATCTGTTGCTATTAATTCATCATGCCTGTTTAGGACTGCTGATAAAAGTTTGGATTTGCTATGTTTTTGTGAAAAGCGTTGAGTTGAGTTTTTTGAACTTACTATATTTGTATAAGTTTTAATTTTGATGACATTGTTCTGGCCTAAGAAGACAATGCACTCTGTGTAAGATACAAGTATCAAGATTTTTATTGTTTTTAATTTCGCTGAGCCTGTTTGTTTGTTGACTCTTCAATAGTGGATTGGCTGAAGAATAGTCATTGGTATTTTGCCTTTTACTTGTAAAGATGAATAAAGGCTTGCTAAAGACCAAACTGATAAAGCGATTAATTTATCTGTAGAAATCTATTTCTGGCAAGTAAATGAAAAAGAAGAAATAGGAAGCACTCAAATGAAGTCGGTACTTTGTCATCAAGCAAAACTAGAAGTGGTGGACCAACCTAAATTAACCCCTGCTAAAGGACAGGTTTTATTGGAAGTGGTGCGATGTGGGATCTGTGGCTCTGATTTGCATATGCAGCATCACTGCGACCACATGCATGATTTGGCTGCACGTGTAGGGTTTAATGGTTTAGCGAAGTCTACAGATCCGTTTGTACTAGGACATGAGTTCTGTGGCAAGGTTTTGGATTATGGTCCAAAAACACGTCATAAATTTAAAGCAGATACACTTGTTTGTGCAATGCCGCTTTTAAATGTAGATCAGCATGGTTACTTGTCTACAGGACTTTCTCCAAATGCTTCGGGCGGTTATGCCGAGCAAGTATTGGCTCAGTCGAGTTTGATGTTTGAAGTACCCAATGGTCTAGATGCAGATAGTGCTGCCATGACTGAACCTATGGCGGTTGCATTGCATGCTGTTCGCCGTAGCCGTGTAAAAACTAGTGAACCTGCGATTGTAATTGGCTGTGGTCCTGTTGGGCTAGGTGTCATATTAATGCTTAAAGCAGCTGGGGTTAAAACCGTAGTTGCCAGTGACTTTTCTCCAAACCGTCGTAAGCTTGCCGAGCAATGCGGTGCAGATATTGTGGTAGACCCTAAAGAGACATCGCCATTTGCTAACTGGAAAGAGTTTGGTTTACTTGGCAATGTATCAGATGCGATTAATATGGGCATGGGGCTGTTTGATAAGTTGCAAGCAACTCGCTTACCGTGGTGGCATGGATGGCGCATGATTGATAAATTAGGTGCTCTGCCAAAACGTCCTGTTATTTTTGAGTGCGTGGGCGTACCGGGTGTTTTACAGCAGATTATTGAAGGTGCACCTTTATTTTCCCGAATTGTTGGGGTGGGCGTGTGCATGCAAAGTGACAAAATAGAACCCGCACTTGCAATTAATAAAGAGTTAGAAATTCAGTTTGTGTTGGGCTATACACCGCTTGAGTTTAGAGATGCGCTACACATGATTGCAGAGGGGAAAGTGAACTGTTCACCACTGATTACAGGTGTTGTTGGCCTAGAAGGTGTAACTAATGCATTTGAAGCGTTACGTGATCCTGAACAGCATGCCAAAATCTTGATTGACCCAAAACGTAGCGGTTCAGATATTCAATTAATGAGTCATTAATTTCAAAGTCATTTATGCTCAACTAAAAAGGTTGTGATCTCACTAATCACAATCTTTTTTTATTTTTATAGATCGCAATATGTGGCACAAATCAAAGTTGCTGAGCTAATGCGTATTGGTCTTTAGTTGTTCTAGTTCTTGGTAAATCCACTCAACAAATTTTTGAATAGTCGGTGAGATGTCTTGGCTCGAATGAATAAGGTAATACTTTCGGCTACCTTTTAATTTTTTATTGGAAACAATCACCAGTTCCTTTTTTTGTAGTTCAGACTCAATCAACATTTGCGGAATTAGAGCCATTCCCATGTCATGACTGGCAGCAACCGCAAGCATTGAAAATAACTCATGGCGTTGTCCATCAAAAGGCTTCGGGTGTTGCATCTGATGGGTTAGAAACCATTCTTGCCAAATGCTAGGCCGAGTGGTTTGTTGAAGTAGGGGGATTTTCAGTAAATCTTCAGAGCTTAAATCATAGGTATTTTCATTAATCATGACTGCATCTGGAAAATACTTTTCGATGAGTCTCGGCGAGCACACGGGTACAATTTCTTCATCCATTAAATAATGTGCTTGTATGCCGGGCCAGTGATCAATTTGCTGCTGCGTACCTGCAAAAATAGCAGCGTCAAAAATATTGTCATTAAATAGAAAGGGTTTGGTACTGGTTTCTAAGTGAACCGTAATTTCAGGGTGTTTTTGATTTAAAAGATGGAGCTTGGGTAACAACCAGCGCGTTGCAAAGGTAGGTACTACACCTAACTTTAGTGTACCACCTAAACCTTTATGAGAAATCACATCGGCTGTACATTTCTCTAGTCCTAACAAGTAAGGTTTAATGCTTTTAAAATACTGCTGACCTGCAATGGTGAGTTCAACACCATGCCGAGTACGTATAAAGAGTTCAACGCCCAAGAAATCTTCTAACTGCTGAATTTGGCGCGAGACTGCACTTTGGGTAATACATAACTCTTGGGCAGCATAGGTATAACTTAGATGTTTTGCTGCACTTTCAAAGCAAATCAGGCCCTGAATGGATGGGATACTTCTTCGCATAAATAAATCCTTTTATTTGTCGTCATATTTCAAAACAGCATATGACCTAAATGCAGAGAGCAGAGTTTAGTATAAAAATAAGCCATTTTTAATGAAATACAACCAATTAAATATCTAAATTTAATGCATCTTATTTTAAATATGCGTAAGTCGCATATCTGCATGAACATTTATCGTTTGATTACTGCATTTTTCACGCATAACATCGAGTTAAATAAAGAAGATCAAATCAAGCAGAGGATGCGATGAATCACATGGTGACAACAAAAAAAGCAAAAGTTCAATTTAACTGGCAAGACCCATTTTTAATTGAGCAACAGCTTACCGAAGATGAGCGCATGATTCGTGATGCTGCTCACGCCTATTGCCAAGAACGTTTGCAACCACGTGTACTTGAACAATTTCGTCATGAAACAACAGATCCATCTATTTTCCGTGAAATGGGAGAGCTAGGCTTACTGGGTCCAACCATTCCTGAGCAATATGGCGGCGCGGGTTTGAACTATGTGAGTTACGGTTTGGTTGCACGTGAAATTGAATATGTCGATTCGGGTTACCGCTCTATGGCGAGCGTGCAAAGCTCATTGGTCATGGTTCCGATTCATGAATTTGGTACCGAAGAGCAAAAGCAAAAGTATTTACCTAAACTAGCTACGGGTGAATATATTGGTTGTTTTGGTTTGACAGAACCTGATCATGGCTCAGACCCGGGCAGTATGATTACCCGTGCTAAAAAAGTTGATGGTGGTTACCGTTTGACTGGCGCAAAAATGTGGATTACCAATAGTCCAATTGCCGATGTATTTGTAGTCTGGGCAAAAGAAGTTTCTGCTGAAGGCAATGTCGGTGATATTCGCGGCTTCATTTTAGAAAAGGGCTGGGAAGGCCTATCTGCACCCGCAATTCATGGCAAGGTCGGTTTACGTGCCTCGATTACAGGTGAAATCGTGATGGATAACGTTTTTGTACCTGAAGAAAATGTGTTCCCAGAAATTCGAGGTTTAAAAGGCCCATTTACCTGTCTAAATAGCGCTCGTTATGGAATTGCATGGGGTGCAATGGGGGCTGCTGAGTTTTGTTGGCATACCGCACATCAATACACCATGGACCGTAAACAATTTGGTCGTCCATTGGCTGCAAATCAGTTAATTCAAAAGAAACTGGCAGATATGCAAACTGAAATTGCGTTGGGTTTGCAAGTGGCTTTACGTTTTGGCCGTATGAAAGATGAAGGTATTGCATCAGTTGAAGGCACATCTCTAATTAAGCGTAACAACTGTGGGAAAGCACTTGATATTGCTCGCATGGCGCGTGACATGATGGGTGGAAACGGTATTAGTGATGAGTTTGGTGTAGCACGCCATTTAGTCAATCTTGAAGTTGTGAACACCTATGAAGGCACACATGATGTTCATGCCTTGATTTTAGGTCGTGCACAAACAGGCATAGCCGCATTTAGTAACTAACTCATTCATTTTTAACAGATCGAGGTGTTCTTTCGAGAGCACCTTTAGGGATTTTTACGCAAAAATTTATGGAAAATGACAAGATTCATCGTAAGGATACTCATGTGAAGATGTACCTCTGTGTACTTAAAACTAAATGTAAGATGATGAAAAGTATAGAAGATTAAGTCATACAGAAAACATAAGTAAGCTACCGATGACTCATTTGGGAAAATGAGGAACTAAAGATGAACAATGACGTTCAAGTAATATCGAAAGAATTAAGGACTACATTTCCAAATAACCTTGGAACATATGAAAAGATTGGCCCTCATACATGGAAATGGGCGTTGTTATTTGCCTATTTTGCGATGGTGGTCGATGGCATTGATATTATGCTGCTGTCTTATAGCTTGACCAGTTTAAAGGCAGAGTTTGGTTTAAGTACCTTTCAAGCGGGTGCATTAGGCAGTGCTTCTTTGGCGGGTATGGGTATTGGCGGTATTTTGGGTGGTTGGGCATGTGATAAGTTTGGTCGTGTACGAACGATTGCCAACTCAGTTACTTTCTTTTCGGTAGCGACTTGTTTGTTAGGCTTTACGCAAAGCTTTGAGCAATTTATGGCTCTACGTTTTATTGGTGCTTTGGGTATTGGAGCACTCTATATGGCTTGTAATACCTTAATGGCTGAATATGTACCGACTACTTACCGTACAACGGTCTTGGGTACATTACAGACAGGTCAAACCGTAGGTTATATTGCTGCGACGTTATTAGCTGGCGCAATTATTCCAGATCATGGCTGGCGCGTTTTATTCTTCCTGACCGTGGTGCCTGCTTTTGTTAATATTTTCCTGCAACGATTTGTGCCAGAGCCAAAATCTTGGCAGCTCACCAAAATTGAAAGCTTACAAGGCAACAGACAACCTAAAGAAAGAGTGGTGGCTGAAAAGCCGAAAAGTGGCAGTATCTATAAGCAAATTTTTAATAACTTTAAGCACCGTAAGATGTTTTTGTTGTGGATGACCACAGCATTCTTCTTACAGTTTGGTTATTACGGCATTAACAACTGGATGCCAAGTTATTTAGAAACAGAAGTGCATATGAACTTTAAAAACTTAACCAGTTATATGGTGGGTTCATATACAGCAATGATTTTAGGCAAAATTTTAGCGGGTTATCTTGCAGATAAATTTAACCGCCGTGCTGTTTTTGTGTTTGGCACAATTGCCAGCGCCGTGTTTTTGCCAATCATTATTTTCTTCAATACCTCTGACAATATTTTGTATTTATTAATCACTTTTGGCTTTTTATATGGCATTCCATACGGTGTGAACGCGACCTATATGGCTGAAAGTTTTTCAACCGACGTGCGCGGAACAGCCATTGGCGGTGCCTATAACATTGGTCGTGTCGGAGCCGCTATTGCACCAGCTACCATTGGTTTCTTGGCATCGGGTGGTACGTTTACCATGGCCTTTATTGTGATGGGAGCTGCGTATTTTGTTGCGGGTGTATTGCCGGGCTTATTTATTAAAGATCGTCAGTACGATCCACAAAGACAATCATAAACAATGACAAGAAGGTGCGTTGAGTGCCTTCTAAAAGATAAGGGTATCGTTATGGGTGCATTACAAGGAATTCGGGTTTTAGATTTAAGTCGTGTGCTTGCTGGGCCTTGGTGTGGGCAAATTTTGGCAGACCTTGGCGCGGAAGTCATTAAAATTGAACGTCCTCGAGTAGGTGATGACACCCGTATGTGGGGTCCACCATGGATGCCCGATCAAGATGGAAACATGACCCGTGAATCTGGTTATTTCCAGTGTACCAACCGCAATAAATATTCGGTTGCGGTAGACATAACTACACCCGAAGGTCAGGCTTTAATTTATGAAATCGCCAAGACTGCCGACGTGGTCATTGAAAATTATAAGACAGGGTCTTTGGCTAAATATGGTTTGGACTACGCGTCATTAAGTGAGCTAAACCCAAATATTATTTATTGCTCGATTACCGGTTTTGGACAAGATGGCCCACGTGCAGAAGAGCCCGGCTATGATTTTATTATTCAAGGTATGTCTGGCTTAATGAGCATTACTGGCGAGCCTGATGATGTGGCAGGTGGTGGGGCGCAAAAGGTTGGTGTAGCTGTAGTAGATATTCAAACGGGATTGTATTCAACCATAGCCATTCAAGCTGCCTTGATTGCACGTTCGCACACAGGACGTGGTCAATATATTGATATGTCACTCCTTGATGTACAGGTCGCGGCACTGGCAAATCAGGGAATGAACTATTTAGCCTCAAATAAGGCCCCGCAGCGCATGGGTAATCAACACCCAAGTATTGTGCCGTATCAAACTTTTAAGGCCAAAGATAAAGAATTTATTATTGCTTGCGGTAATGACAAGCAGTTTAAAGATTTGTGTATTGCGATCGGTTATCCAGAGTTACTCGAAAATGAAAAGTTTGTCCGTAATCAGGACCGCGTAAAATATCGAAATGAACTGATTCCTTTATTGTCCGAGCACTTTTTGCAAAAAACTGCTAAAGAATGGGTTGATATGATTCATGCCTTAAAAGTACCCGTAGGTGTTATCAACTCTATTGAAGATGCTTTGGCTGAACCACAAATCGTGCATCGCAATTTAGTGGTGAATATTCCTCATCGTTTAAATGAAAACTTCCAAACGATTGGCTCACCAATCAAGCTGTCTGATACTCCAGTTGAATATCATCATGCACCGCCAGAACTAGGTGAACATACTGTTCAAATCTTATCGAGATTTAAAACAGCAGAAGAGCTTGCTGCATTAAAGGAGAAAGGCATTATTGATGGGAAAATTGCTTAAGCTATTGTCATTTTTAATGTGATTCAATTTAAATAAAAACTGTGATTTGCAATAAATCACAGTTTTTATTAGAAACTAAGCGTTTTAATATTTAAAAATAAGCGGCAGCTCTGGTCTGAAATCATGAATTATTCCTTGATGTTCATGATCAAAACTAATTTCCATTAAATGCTCCGATCCATCAGTCACTTCAAAATCATCAAGCGTATTGAACAGTAACGAAGTAGGGTGCTGTTCGAGGTTTGGAATAGAAACCTTAATTGAGGTGATTTCTGATAAATCTTTGCTATGCACAAGTGGTTGTTGTTTTTCTTTCGCAGCAAGGTCTGGTCGTGAAGCAAATGAAAGGAAGAACCACATTGGCTCAGATACAACAGAGTCTTTGGCAACATTTACTTCTAAGCTGGCTGGTAAATAGCTTGGCTTGTACACCCAATTAGGAAATTTTGCGCTGTTATCATCTTTATTTTTAGGACGAAAACAAATACCAAAAGGGGACGCGATATTATTTTGAGTACTTAGTCGCTCAAAAAGCAGAGTCGGTTTTGTGAGATCACTTGAGGCTTCTTCGGGGTTATTTAAAAAGATTAATTCGATAAAGCTATTTTTAAAGAAAAAGCGTCTGTTTTCTGTACCTTGACCCGGATGCTTGTTGGATGAACCTTCTGTTAGACCGAATTTTTTTAAAGTTTCAGCTTCGGGAGCGCCTGATTGTACACAAATAAAAATATGGTCCACTTCCATTTTAAGTTCTCATGCTAATGTTTATGAATATTAAATAATTGATTAATAGAGTTTTTCATGTTTGTCGCAAGTGTTTCATCGAAACCATCGACTAAAAAGCGGCTAATGAGTCCTTCAATCACCGTATAGATCAGCTCAGATAAAGCTTCACCATTGGGTATATTGCAGTTTTGCGCAATCAACACTTTAATCCATTGTTTATGGGCTTTAGAAATAGAAATAATGTCTTGATCGTCTTGGTTAGATTCTGCGACAGCTCTTACAAATAAACAGCCTTTAAAAAAATCTTGCCTAAACCAGTTGGTGTGCCAATCCAGAATCTTATTGATGGCTTCTAACCCTGTTGTATCTCCTACATAGCCCAAAAGACTTTGCTTAAAGCGTTCATCACGTGCAACGAGTACAGACTTAACCAGTTGATTTTTATTTTTATAGTACGTGTACATGGTGGTTTTAGAGCAGCCAGATTCATCGCGAATCAGGTCGACGCCAACCCCGACAAAACTATTTTCATTAAATAACTTCTCGGCTGTATCTAATATTTTTAAGGCAGATTTTGACATGAGTCTTTTCCAAAAAATAAAATAGTACAGATCTGTACTATTTGAGATTTTATCTATATGCTTTTTAAAAAGCAAGGTCTGGCTAAGGAATAAAAATCATGTTCTCTATTTTTTATGGCAAAGAAAAACTGGCTCCATCGCCCAATAAAGTTGATATTTTGCGAAGCCTTATTGGGGGTACAGTTAGTATTTTTATACTTTTGTGGTTGAGTAAGCTCACACATAATATCTTTATCATGGCGCCGTTTGGTGCGACCTGTGTATTGCTCTATACCGTGTCGCAGTCACCTTTGGCACAGCCCAGAAATATTGTATTTGGGCATCTTATTTCGGCTTTTGTGGGTTTGTTTTTTCTAAAATTTGTCGGTGTTTCCATTTTTACAATTGCTTTTTCAGTGGGCTGTGCCATTGCACTCATGCAAGTGTTTAAATGCGTTCATCCACCTGCTGGAGCGAATCCTTTGGTTATTTTGCTCACCGCAAGCAGCATACATTATGAGTGGAGTTTCTTAATTTTCCCTGTTTTGGTCGGCGCAGTGTCTTTAGTTTTAGTGGCGATACTCATTAATAATATTAAAGCGAGTACCAAGTGGCCGATGTATGGCTTAGGAATTTTAAACAGTAAAAAGTAGGGAAGCTATGAAGTATTTTGAACTTAAGAAATAATAAAAGTATTCACTATGCCAAGATAGTGAATACTTTTGAATGAAATTATGATTTCTTGGAAATACGTTCTTCGATGGCAAATTTGAGTAAAGAAGCACTGCGGTAAAAACCATGTGCGAACTTTCCAAATGGCATGGTAATAAAGAAGGTCATGACCGTAGCTAAATGGAAAATCAGTAAAAGTGCCATGTAAGGGGTATTACGAAATGCCATAAGTGCTAGCCCTGAAGCGCTAACGATAAGTAGAAGGAAAATAAAGCCTCGATCTACAGGTTTTTGCTCACGGTCACCATGCAACGGATGACGTTTAAGATTTAAATAGAGCAAGCCAGATGGTCCGATAACTAAGCCGATTCCACCCAAAGTTCCTAAAATGACAGGCAAGCTTAGGTAAGGATAAGGTGCATGTAGATCAAGAAAATAGTGATATAAAGTCGCTACACCTGTAGCTGCAAAGCAGAGCATAAAGCCATAAAACGTCAGGTGATGGAACACACGGCGGATTTGTGTATAACGATCATCTTGCTCATTACAGCCTTTGCCATGACCGCCATCTAAATATTTAAGCGTTAATACATTTTGAGTGGCTTGAACCAGATCGGGTTTCTCAACTTTGCCGTGAATGACTTTAGAGGTTTGTCGCCAGAATTTGCTAATTCCAATGCCGAGTAAAACAATGGCAACTGTAAAGGTTGCTCCAAAAAGTAGGGCTAAAAAGTTATGCGGGAAAATCGCATAGAAATTACCTTGATAGCCTGCAAATAAGTCAGTGCCTTTCCACCACACTACGGCTAACATGCAAAAAAAGAAAATAAGTGTTAAAGCCGAGACAAAAGGAATACCTACAGACTTATAAAGTCGACCTAAAGGCTGAGGGGTCGCAAATTCTTGGTAAGTTTCTAAACGTACTTGTGCCATCGCTTTAGGAATGTTTACCCCAAACTCATGAGGTGGGGCATACTGGCAAGCATGTAAACACGCACCACAGTTATGGCAGAGGTTTGCGAGGTAATGAATATCGGCTTGGTTAAACTCAAGGCGTTTGGTCATGGCCGCAAATACAGCGCAAAAAGACTCACAGTAGCGACAAGCATTACAAATCTGTAGGGCTCTTTGGACTTCTTGCTCATGGTCAGAGAGCTGAACAACTGGAATTAGGGCTTTGCTATTAGCATTCATGTTCAACTCCTTGTGAAAGTGCATAGTGGGCTGCATTTTTTCCGGCAATGCGTCCAAAGGTTGTGCCAATCGACATACCAACGCCTGCGGTATAACCCTGACCAAGTACGTTACCTGCCATCATTTCACCTGCGACAAATAGGTTACGGCTGGCTTTATTGTTAAAACGCACAGCAGCATCGTCTTCGACTTTTAAACCTAAATAGGTAAAGGTAATGCCGGGTTTAAGGGCATAGGCATAGAAGGGTGGCTGGTCGAGAGGAACAGCCCAATGAGTTTTGTTGGGAACAATATTTTCGGTGGTGCAGTCATCTAAAACGGTATGGTTAAAGGTGCCTTGCACACAAGCTTGATTAAATTCTTCTACGGTATGGCATAAGGTTTTTGCATCCAGCCCGATTTTTTCGGCTAACTCTTGAATGCTATTTGCTTTTACGCCAGCAAACACAGGTGGCATAAAACGACCAATAGCTTTTGAATCAATAATTGAATAAGCAATTTGCTGTGGCTGTTTGGCAACAAGACGGCCCCAAATCGCATAACGTTTTGGCCAAAAGTCTTCGCCTTCATCATAAAAACGTTCAGCTTTGTTATTGACCACAATTCCCAAGGAAACGCAGTCAATACGAGTACAAATACCACCGTCATATAAGGGTGCGCGTGCATCTACGGCGACACAGTGCGATTGCGATGGGTCACCAATAATATCGGCACCTTTATCTATCATGAATTTAAGCAAGTTGCCTTGATTAAAGCGGGTACCACGAATAATGAAATTATCGGCAGGCCATTCGCCGTTTTCATTTTGTCCCCATGCTTCTCTTAACCATTCAAGATTTGACTCAAAACCACCTGCGGCCAATACACAGCTTTTTGCTTTAAACACACGTCCATCTTCAGCAATTGCAGCTTCAAAATGTCCTTGATTTAACTTTAGATCTTTAATTTTTGTGCTGTATAAAATTTCAATACCAAGTTCTTGGGCACTGCGGTAGTACGCATTAATGAGAGCTTTACCACCACCCATAAAAAAGGCATTGGTACGTGCAACATGCAAAGCACCCGATAGTGGCGGCTGAAAATTCACCCCATGTTTACGCATCCAGTCGCGGCAGGTTGCAGTGCTACGAATGACCAGACGGGCTAAGTGCTCATTGGTTTTGCCTGCAGTCACTTTAAGTAGGTCTTGCCAATATTCTTCTTCGGGGTAGGCATCGACCAATACGTCTTGAGGAGCGTCATGCATGCAGCGAAGGTTACGAGTGTGTTGTGAGTTACCACCACGCCATTCTTTAGGTGCTGCCTCTATGACAAGCACAGAAGCGCCGCTTTCTTTTGCCGTGAGCGCGGCACACAGTGCGGCATTCCCACCACCAATTACAATCACATCATGCATGGATTTCTCCCTTTCTCAGCTAGGGCTAATGTAGCTTTAAAAGGGAAGGCGAAGTGAGAGGCTAGGCTTGAATGGGTGTTTAGTAAAAATAAACACTAATGGCTTAAGTGTTTATGAGCTCCGCACCGGGCCAGCGCTTTTCATTAATCAAGTTAGTTACACAAGCGCGAATCACTACTTTCGTGGCTAAAGTAGCTGGCGAGAGTTCTTCTTCAGAAAGACTAATTAAATAGTTAATACGCTCAATGGCAGGTTCTACAACGCGCAGTAAACATAGGTCTTGCCGTGAGTTTAACGATGCACCCGCAGGTTGAATGGTTGCCATTTCGAGTTGGCTAATGCTTTCCATTAACAAGTGCAGCCCATCAATTTCATAGGCCACTTTAAGCTGATGAATTTTTTGTTCGAGCAACAAGCGCAGTCCATGTCGTTGGCTCGGTAAAATTAGCGGAAGTTCTTTAAGCTGCGAATGGGTAATAGTTTGAGTGTCGATACAGCTTTCAAGATGGTATTGACTCAGCACTTCTTTAGGCGAGATTAAAAACATTTGCTCTTTGACTAAAGGCTGTATGGCCCACTGTGGGTCGACATCGTCACTAAAGATGATGGCAACATCGAGCTGCCTTGCATTAACTAAGGCCTTGAGGTCACCCGATAAGCCTTCAATTAGACGGACTTTAATGTCGGGGTAGCGGTTTCTCATGAGTTTTAAAAAGTGCGTGCCAATAACCGACGCAACACTCGGCGAAAAACCGACGGTGACATGACCACTTAAACGTGAAGAATGTGCAGAGTCTACAGCATGGTCTAAGTGCCTAAGCGCCAGTTGAACCTGTTGAAAAAAAGCTAAACCCGCAGGGGTGGGAACTGTACCCAAAGCAGTACGTTGTAAAAGGCGAATAGAAAGCTCGCTTTCTAATTTTGAGATTTGCTGACTTAATGCAGAAGTTCCAATATCGAGATTTTTTGCAGCTTTACCCAAGCTTCCTGACTCGATCACTGCAATAAAATACTTTAATTGTTTCAGTTCCACGGCAAATACTACATTAACCTTTATGGATTAATTCTACACTGGTTTATCGCTATAGTTTTTGTTCTATTGCTTTGAGTAAACCACTAAAAGAGAAAAGGCAACATCACCTCAAGATGTTGCCTTTTAGAGCTTTTATTCTTTAACCTGCTCAAGACCCTGTTCTTCAATAATTTGTGTTGCTTGTGGCGATTTCACAAATTTAATTAACTCTTTTGCGACTTTTGCATGTTCCGAGTTTTTACCAATGCCTGCCGCAAATACCGTCACTTTTTGATAAGGTGCAGGGATTGGGCCGACTAATTCAACTTGACCATATTTGCCAGTAAAAGGTTTGATTTCACTAATTTGCTGGAAACCAATATCAAACTGGCCTTCGGCGATACGTTTTGCAACGCGGTCACCAACTACTTTTTCTGCCTTACTCGAAATTACTTTGTACTCGACAGGCGGGAAGCTTGGGAAAACATCTTTTTCAAGATGCGTACCACTCGCACTTGCTGAATAGCCTATGTGCTTGGCATTTAATAAAACTTTTTCAAATTTTTCTGCAGAGCTGATATCTGGCTTTGGTGCACCTTTAGGTACAGCCATGCCAATGCTTGAATTCACTAAAGCACTTTGTGAATTGGGGTCTACATAACCCTTTTCTGCGAGCTTGTTGAGTTCAGGTGCAGCCAAGACCACCACATCAAAACGTTCACCACGATCGAGTCGATTTGGAATTGCAGTTGGTGATGCACCCATTGATGAACCAGACGAGAGATGCACAGTATGACCTGTTTGTTTTTCAAATAATGGAATGAGTTTTTCCATAGATGAATAAAAACCACCTGAGCTAATCACTTCGATTGTATCTGCGTTAGCAAGAGTTGAGCCTAAGCCAGCACCAGCTAGGCAAATGGTCATGAAGATAGGGGACTTTTTCATAGTATCTCGCTTTAATGACAGGAGAACACAGTACGGAGATTTAAGATCTGCCGTACTGTTCATTAAAATTTCAGGTTAAGTAGTAGTTGTTTTAAGCGCTAATTTTTGCAGGTTCAGCAATCGCGTCAGTATTTTTCTGTTTAGAACCGCGGCATAGATACAAGCTTGAGATAAGGCTACAGACTGCAGCAAGCATGAGCCAGAAAGCAGGGGTACTTGGGTTGCCTGTGTTTTCGACAAGGAAGGTACAAGCCATTGGTGTCATACCACCAAAAATAGCGGCTGCAAGGCTGAATGCTAAAGAGAAACCAACTGTACGCACACGTTTCGGCATCACTTCTGCAAGGGTTGCGACCATGGTTCCGTTGTACATACCAAAGAAGAACGAGAAGTAAGCAAGCGTAATTAGAAGGTTTGAGAAGCTAATGTTGCTCACTAACCAACTTAAAACCGGATAACTTGTAAAGAGAGCAAGTGTGGTAATGCCGACTAGAACTGGACGGCGGCCAATTTTGTCTGAAAGCAAACCACCCATTGGTAACCAGAAGAAATTAGACAAACCAACAAACACCGTTGCTAAAAGGCTATCTGTTACTGACATTTCTAAAGTACGTTTTGCATACACTGTGGTGTAAACCGTAATAAAGTAGAAAGTGGTCGTCGTCATTGCACTCATCATCATGCCTGCAAGGACGATGCGCCAGTTGCTCGCCAGTGTGCTAAAAATTTCTTTTGTTGAAGGATGAGTCTTTTGCGATTTAAAGTCTTCAGTTTCCTCTAAAGTACGACGGAACAAGAAGATTAACGGAATAATCAAACAACCAATTAAGAACGGAATACGCCAGCCCCATTCACCCACTTGAGCAGTAGTTAAGATGGTGTTGAGCCAGTAGCCAAGTAATGCGGCAAACACAACAGCAACTTGTTGGCTGCCAGACTGCCAGCTTGTGATAAATCCACGATTTTTATCCGTTGCAATCTCTGCTAGATAAATAGAAACACCGCCAGATTCAACACCTGCCGAGAAGCCTTGTAATAGACGTCCAATCACCACCAAAATCGGCGCAATAATACCTATGGTTTCGTAACCCGGTACAAAGGTAATTAAGATGGTTCCGATGGCCATAAGACTTAAAGTAACAATAAGACCTTTACGTCGACCAACTCTGTCGACATAAGCGCCCAAGAAAATAGCGCCGAGAGGACGCATAAGAAAGCCCGCAGCAAATACGGTAAATGTCATCATTAAAGAGACATATTCATTTTCAGAGTGGAAAAATTTTGCCGCGATATAAGTGGCATAGAAACCAAAAAGAAAAAAGTCGTACTGCTCTAAAAAGTTGCCACTCGTTACATTTAATATTTTTTTAAAAGTAGCCCTACGGTTATTCACGACATCCATTGGAGACCTCCTTGGCCTGACAAAATGGAAACATTCACGATTTTCGAGGCTGGACCTAAATTGATTCAATCAATAAATCTAAAGAGCAAATGGGTTAGAGATGAGATTTAGCGAGGTCCTTTGCAGAAAATGTGATGCCTTGTTTCCAGTTCAAACTACACATCTATATTTCGATAAGTAGCAAACCACTTATCATTCGGACGAAAATGTAATCTCAAAAAGCAGGAGGGAGTGAGAGGGCAAAATTAATTAGGTATTTAATAAAATTAATGACTCTTTATAAAATAATTTCAGAACATGGCCAAATCTGGTTTTGAATCAAATCTTTCACACAAGCCTTAATGGCTGACTTTGCGGCAAGTGCAGCAGGTGATAATTCTTCTTCGGCAAGGCTTACCAAGTAATTGATTCGTTCAACTTCAGGGTCTACTAACTTGAGTAATTGAAGCTTATGTTTGTACTCTTGCAGACAAGCGCTACCTGGGCGGACGCTGGCAAGGTCGAGGTGAATTAGACTGTCCATGAGTAAGTGTAGGCCATCAATTTCATAGACGACATTAAGCTGACCAATCTTGTGCTCAAGCAACTTTCTTAAACTATGGCGCTGGCGTGGTAATACTAAAGGAAGGTCTCCAATTTGTTGAGACTGAATCACACCACTTTTGATGCATTCGGCAAGACCATATTTTTCTAGTACTTCCTTACGTGCCATTAAATACATTTGCTCGCGTACCAAAGGCTGTATTGACCACTGTTTATCAATTTCATTGGTAAAAATAATCGCGATATCGAGCTGACGCGAGTTAATGGATTGAATTAGATTGCCCGATAGCGTTTCCACAATCTCTAAACGAATGTCTGGGTAACGTTCAGACATTAGTTTCATTAAAGGGATACCAATCAAAGCCGTAATGGTCGGTGGAAAGCCAAGGCTGACATGTCCAGATAGTCGTGCAGAATGGGCAGCATCTACCGCGAAGTTCACTTGACGTAAAATAAGTTGAGAATGTTTTAAAAAGGCGAGACCTGCGGGAGTAGGAGTGACACCAAAGGCATTACGCTGTAATAGGCGAATGCTTAGCTCTTGTTCTAATTTACTAATTTGCTGGCTAATTGCTGAAGCGCCCACATCAAGTTTTTGGGCAGCTTTACCAATACTGCCCGCTTCAACCACAGTCAAAAAATACTTTATTTGTTTGATTTCCATAATAAATGTGTTCGCTCATTATCCTTGATTTAATTGATACAGATATGAAGGATTGGGAAATCTATCATGCGCTTTAATATTAACAGCAATCCATAAAAAAGATCTTCAATTTGATATTCTAAAAACAATAAAACGATCTTTTTCAACTTTAATATTAAAATTTATTCTCTAACTTTTATTTATTATTACGATACATTTACCCTTAAATTTTTAGTCTTTTACATTCCCTATTCTTAGAATTTCAACCTATTTAATTTTACTAATGCCCCCTTTAATTTATTGGTATCACGATGTTTTCTTGATCTGTGCTTTAATCTTTTCAAATGAAAAAAGGAGCACATTAAATGCATGATGCATTAAAAAATATGATGGATTTTCAAATTATGAAGAAGAGTAGCTGATTAAATAACTATTGGAACAATATATGAGTATTTAGCTCATTTGATCAGAAGGGAAGATTGGGTAAAGAGTTTTATTTATTTGAATATTAACGTTACCCATAGCATGGATATGCAAAAGACAACTCAATAGATTACGTTTTTACTATCTTGTTGTTATTCATCAGTATTATTTAACCGAAGCATTTTTAGATATTTTTGCAAAGGTTTTAATTCTCATTATAGAACTGGTGATTATCCTAACTTTCCCTTTACTTAGCGATTTTTTTCAGTCGATTGATTCGTAATTTTTATAGTAACGCTGCATTACTGAAGTTCGCTGTGAAAAAGCGCATTTCAAAACATAAAACCAAAACTAAAAACCGATAAGCATGATCGTGCCAAGGAGGTCGATTATGGAGATTGGTAAAAATCAAAATATGAATAGAGCAAAACGTTATAAGGATGTATGTAACATGAAAAATTTAACTTTACTCGCATTAACATGCGTCAGTGTGACAATAGCTGGGTGTGGTTCAGGAAATGCTTCTAAAGAGGCGGGGCAGCCAAAACGCCCAGAATGTATAGCACCAGCCAAGCCGGGTGGTGGGTTTGATATGACCTGTAAATTGATTCAATCTGGCTTTAAACAAACAGACCAGCTCAAAGATCCAATACGTGTAACCTATATGCCGGGTGGGGTAGGTGCCGTAGCCTATAACAAAATCGTAAACAGTGATCCTGCGAATAATAATGCCGTGGTTGCATTTTCCACTGGTTCACTCTTGAACTTAGCACAAGGAAAATTCGGACACTTCACTGAAAAAGATGTGAAATGGTTGTCTGGGGTCGCCGTCGATTATGGTTTGGTTTCGGTACATAAAGACTCACCATTGAAAAACCTTGATGACTTGATGAAAGCACTCCGAGAAAACCCAAAAGCACTTAGCTTTGGTGGTGCCGGAAGTGTGGGTGGTCAAGACTGGATGCAAACAGCAATGTTGGCAAAAAAAGCAGGTATTAGTCCTGCCGATTTAAGATTTGTTGCACTTGAAGGCGGTGGGGAGGTGCTAACTTCATTATTGGGGCAGCATATTCAAGTTGGGGTAGGCAATATTAGTGAAGTGAGTTCATACCTAGAGTCTGGTGATATTCGGGTTTTGGCGGTTTTTGCTAACAAGCGTTTAGACGGGAAGTTCTCAAAATTACCTACTGCAAAAGAGCAAGGCTATGACATTGAGTGGCCAGTCATCCGTGGTTTCTATATGGGACCAAAGGTCAGTGATGAAGCCTATGGTTGGTGGAAAAATGCCTTCGATAAAATGATGGCTAACCAGAAATTTGATGCAGTCCGTGAAAATCAGGATCTACTCCCATTTCAGCTGACAGGTGAAGAACTCAAAGCTTATGTTTATAAACAGACCGCGGAAATGCGGCAGTTATCGCAAGAATATAAATTATCACAATAACAAATCGACTGGGTTGAGAAGCTATTTTTCAGCTCAGTTTTTTTCTGAGGATAGATGATGAAATCTGAACGGATTCTTACCGCCATTATTACGGTTTGTGGGTTATTTTTGTTGATTTATGCGAGCAATTTTGAAGCCCCAATTTCCTACGATCCAGTGGGTCCTAAAGCTTTTCCTATTTTATTAATGGGCTTAATTACAGCGAGTGCAGCGTATCTCACTATTCGACCGGCCATTATGTTTGAACCCGTGGAATTGGGATGGACAAAACATCTAGTCGTTAAGTTAGCGTTATGTGCGGTGGCTTTAACGCTATATGCATTAGTTTTTGAATGGCTCGGCTTTATTGTTGCAACCCTATTAATGACCATTGCAGTGGGCAAACTTTTCCATGGCAAAACCATACCGGTTTTGGTGACAGGTTTAGTACTTAGTATCAGTACCTACTATATGTTTGACCGTTTCTTGGATGTGCCATTACCACTTGGATTTTTTGGTTAAGGATGACCTGATATGGATGTATTAAGTTTTTTAATGATGGGGTTTGAGGTTGCCTTGCAACCGCAGAATCTTTTAATTGCTTTGATTGGCGCATTTATTGGAACGATTGTTGGCTTATTACCGGGTTTAGGTCCAATTAATGGTGTGGCAATTTTATTGCCGTTTGCTTATGCCTTGGGTTTACCTGTAGATAGTGCCTTGATTCTATTGGCAGCAGTTTATTTGGGCTGTGAATATGGTGGGCGTATTTCAGCGATTCTGTTAAACGTACCCGGAGATGCTGGAGCCATTATGACCACCTTAGATGGTTATCCATTGGCACAGCAAGGTAAGGCAGGAATTGCATTGTCTTTGTCATCGGTCAGTTCCTTTGTTGGAAGTACTGTTGCCTTTATTGGGATTGTATTGTTTGCACCTATATTGGCGAAATGGGCAATTGCGTTTGGACCTGCTGAATATTTTGCTTTGATGGTCTTTGCAATTGTTTGTTTAACTGGTCTGGTCAGTACGCAGCCTTTTAAAACTTTAATTATGGCACTCATGGGCCTAGCACTTTCAACTGTGGGAATGGATGCAATTACAGGTGTATATCGCTTTACCTTTAACAGTGTGGGTTTAAGTGACGGTATTGCTTTTACTACTTTGGTTATTGGCCTATTTAGTGTAAGCGAAATCCTATTAATGCTCGAACGTACGACAATTGGTCAAGTTGCCTTAAAACAAGGAAAGCGTTCTCTTTTTAATCTTAAAGAGTTCTTTTTCTCGTTGGTTGCTATTATCCGCAGTTCAGTGATTGGTTTCTTCTTGGGTATTCTTCCAGGAGCAGGTGCAACCGTTGCAAGTGCGATGGCCTATACCACTGAACGAAAAATGGCAAAAGATAGTAGCAAGTTTGGTAAAGGTGACTTACGTGGGCTTGCTGCACCAGAAAGTGCGAATAACGCAGCCGCTTGTGGTTCATTTGTACCTATGTTGACACTAGGTGTGCCGGGCTCGGGGACGACTGCGGTCATGATGGGCGCATTGCTTATGTACAACATCGCACCAGGTCCGCAGTTATTTGTTCAGCAACCTGTATTGGTGTGGTCGCTGATTGCATCGCTTATGGTGGGTAATATCATTCTGTTGGTATTAAACTTGCCATTGGTAGGCTTCTTTGCCCGCATGCTGAGTATTCCTAATTACATTCTGATCCCGATCATCGCAAGTGTGAGTTTTGTTGGTGTGTATGCTATTCATAGCAATATCTTTGACTTGCTGTTATGTATGGGCTTAGGTGTATGTGGATATATTCTCAGAAAATTTGATTTTCCCTTAGCTCCACTGATTCTTGGTTTTGTACTTGGCGAATTAATGGAATCGAATCTGCGCCGTGCACTTTCAATTTCTCAAGGGGAACTTGATGTCTTATGGAGCAGTAACATTAGTATAGGACTTTGGATCATGTCAGGATTATTATTGATCTTGCCAATCGTTCGTAAATACTTGTTTATCAAAAAGCAACAAGCTTAATAGGACAGCAATAATAGTCAGCATTGGTTGGCTATTATTGCTCTGAATTATGGAAAAAATAAGCTCAAATCTCAAAGGATTAGCAATTGCTCTGGTCGGAGCTTTAATTGCCAAATATTTGCATATTCCCTTGCCTTGGTTGCTTGGACCTTTATTGACGGCTTTATTGTTCGGTAGTGTTGGTCATTCACTTGCCTGTGATCCCCAGTGGCGACGCATAGGGCAGGTCATTATTGGTATGGCTTTAGGCCTATACTTTTCACCAGCTTTGGTACAGGCAGTGGCAGCATATTGGGGCTTTATCCTCATAGGTTTGGCATGGTCACTTGTGTTGGGTACATTACTGGCTGGATTGCAATATCGAGTTAATGCCTTGGATTGGGCAACTGCATGGTTTTCTTCTGCGATTGGTAGCGCCAGTGAAATGGTGAATATTGCAGAACGATATCAAGCTCAAGTCGATAAAGTCGTTGCTGCCCATAGTTTGAGAATTGTGATTTTGGTTGTGCTGGTTCCAATTTTTATGGAGCTTTATTTTCATGTCGAATGGACTGGTTTAAAGATACCAGTATCGGATCAATTTAGCTTTTTTCAGGTTGTGTTGCTGTTTTGTCTGGCTCTGTTTGTGGGTAAGGTCTTTCAATTTTTTAATCTTTTGAATGCTTGGATTTTGGGGCCACTTGCCATTATTGGGTTATTGTCATTTTGTGGAATACTTCAGATGAAATTGCCTGAATGGTTTACCGCCTTTGGTCAAGTCTGTATTGGCTGGTCATTAGGTAGCAAATTTCCATTTAGCTTTTTAAGGAAAAATAAAAAATTTATTGGAATCACACTGATATTCAATTTACTGGCTTTAGCGCTATCGATCAGCGTTGCTTTATTACTGGTTAATTTAAGTCATACAGAAAAACAAATCTTGATTTTAGGGCTTTCACCCGGAGGCATCGCAGAAATGTCACTGATGGCTAAAGCTCTTGGACTCGCAGTACCCATCGTCGTTTCCTTTCAACTCTCAAGATTAATTTTCGTAATTCTCACTACACGCTTTTTTTATCAATACAGTCTGCAATTGTTTTTTAAATCTAAAAAGTAAGACCCTTTTTAATATAAAAATTTTGTTCTGCTTACCGCTACACAAACCATAACTTTTCAATATGGCATCTACGATCAAATCATTGGCGTTTGGAGCTAAGCAGAAGCATTCAAATCTACATAAAGTGAGGAATCAAAATAAAAAATATCCAGGATGGATCCATGAGTTTTGTTGTGAATAAAAAAATATTGATCTTAGGAATAACTTCAATTTGCACAAGCACCTTACATGCGGCTGCATTTGATAAAACAGGGCAGTCTGTAGCGGCATTTTTACAACCGGGTAACTATTTTGAAGCAAGTTTAGGAATCACAGATGCCGATTTAAGTGGTGTAGAGTCGGGTACAAACCCGTCACATCATTCAATTTCAGATATAGCCAACACCGATTATCGACCTACCGCAGCTTTAAAACTACAGTTAGCACCGCAGTATTCATTTGGCTTGCTTTACGATCAACCATTTGGTGCCGACACAGAATATTCAGGCCTAAATGGCTTTGTCGCAACGCCAAAAGACACGGTTATGTTACCCGGCATTACAACAGCAGGACTTGCCAATGCTACTTCTGGTCAGGCTCCTACAGGAAATGCAAAATCAGAATTTGATATACAAAATTTAAGCTTTATTTTGGGATATCAACCCACAAAAAACTGGAATCTTTATGCGGGGCCAGTCTATCAAACCTTTAAAAGTCAGGTTGAATTAAGGGGTAATGTATTTAGTCTTTACAACGGCTATGACTTTCACACCAAAACTGTAGGTGACTTGGGATGGTTAGCAGGGCTTGCCTACCAGATTCCAGAAAAAGCTGTGAAAGTCTCATTAACCTACCGTTCAGCCATTACTCACAAACTAAACGCGACTGAAAATGCCCCACTCATTGAGATGTTAAGCACTCAACAAGGTCGTGATTTAGTTAATCAGCATCTAGACTACATGATTTCTATTGGTCAGATGACTCCACAAAAGAAAGCTTACTTAAACCAGATTATTGCCAATTTGCCAGAACAAGAAGATACAGGTACAACAAAATTTAAATCTCCTGATTCAGTGAATTTGGAGTTTCAGACTGGACTTCGTCAGGGAACATTACTGTTTGGTAGTTTACGCTGGGTAAATTGGAGTGATCTTGCTTTACAACCTTATCGCTTTGGTGAGATCTCAAAAGTTGTTGGCGTACTATCAACGCCAAGCCGTCCGGAAGGTTTTAATTTGGTTCGTTATTGTTATGACCAATGGTCTTTAAATTTAGGGGTTGGACAACGCTTTTCACCTAAATGGTTAGGTTCTGTGTCGGTTGGATGGGACTCGGGAGCAGGTGATAAAGTCTCAACGGGTGGTCCAACCAAGGGATATTACAACTTGGGCTTGGGTGCTCAATATAGCCCGACATCGCAATACTTTATTTCTGGTGGTATTAAATATTTTTGGTTAGGCGATGCAAAAGCTCAGCTTGGCGCACAGGCGGGTAGTGACTATTATGTAGGTGAGTTTAAGGATAACCACTCAGTCAGCTATGGCTTAAAAATTGGATATAAATTTTAAACAATACAAAAATTAAAAGAGGAAATAGAGAATGGATTCATTGGTAATTACCGTATTCTTACCCATAGCCTTGGCGATTATTATGGCAGGTATGGGGTTGGAATTGACTCTCAAGGATTTTAAGCGTGTTCGCCAGCATCCCAAAGCCGTATTTATTGCTTTGTTTTGTCAGCTCATTATTTTAGTAGCTATTGCTTTCATGATTTGTAAGGTCTTTGCTTTACCACCAATGATTGCTGTTGGGCTAATGTTACTTGCAGCTTCACCAGGCGGGGCCACTGCAAATTTATTTAGCTATTTATATAAGGGCGATATTGCCCTTAATATTACTTTAACGGCGATAAATTCAGTGCTCGCTGCTTTTACACTGCCCTTGATTGTGAACTTCGCATTACTACATTTTGTGGCAAGTGAACAACACGTTGGATTGCAGTTTTCTAAAATAATTCAAGTATTTGTTATTATTTTATTTCCAGTCATCATTGGAATGTTGATTAGACATTTCTCACCAAAATTTGCAGAAAAGTTAAATAAACCCGTTCGTGTGTTTGCCATTGTATTTTTACTTTTTATTATTGCACTCGCGATTGCTAAAGACTATCAAAAACTTCTCGATTACATTGGACTCGTTGGCGGAGCAACCTTACTTTTCTGTGTTTGTAGTCTTGCAATTGGATATTGGTTGCCACGTTTATTTGGCATTAACAGCTTTCAAGCCAAAGCATGTGCATTTGAAATTGGCATTCATAACAGTACCTTGGCTTTAACGATTGCTTTAACTGTGATGTCAAGTTCGGATGCAGCAATGCCAGCAGCTGTGTATTCAATATTGATGTACATAATGGCCACTTTATTTGGTACCTTATTAAATCAATTAGAAAAGAAAGATTTAGCTAAAAACAAAATAATTATTAATTAACTGCAAAGATTATTAAAACGGAGCTTCATACATAATGAACAAATTTTTTAAAAACAGCCTATTTTTAGGATTATCGACTTTCATTGCAGGTTATGGAACTCTCCTTCATGCGGAAGCAAGTCCAACAAATTTACCTGCAGTTTCACAAAAAGCATTAACCATTATTGATGGGCAAACGGAGTGGTTAAATAAGGTCTATAAAGACATTCATGAACACCCTGAACTTGGGTTTATGGAAACGCGCACTTCTGCCATTGTTGCCAAAGAGCTTAAGTCACTAGGTTTTGACGTTAAAACGGAAATAGCCAAAACAGGCGTGGTCGGCATTTTAAAAAATGGTGAAGGGCCAACGATTATGTACCGTGCTGATATGGATGCCAACACTGTTGAAGAAGCGACTGGTTTACCATACGCGAGTAAAGTACGCGTGAAACTCGATGATGGAACTGAAACACCTGTAGCCCATATGTGTGGTCATGATGCACATGTGACATGGATGCTCAGCATGGCAAAAACATTAGTCGCTTTAAAAAAGGAATGGAGCGGAACTATTATTTTAGTCGCGCAACCTGCCGAAGAGCCGATCACAGGTGCAAAAGCTATGGTGACCGATGGCTTATGGACAAAATATAACTTGCCAAAACCTGATTATTTCTTTGCAGTGCATACCACACCTGCACCTGTGGGCGTGGTCATCAATGCACCGGGGCCACGTATGGCGGGAACCGATCAGCTTGATGTTTTATTTAAAGGGGTTGGTGGGCATGGTTCACTCCCATATTTAACCAAGAACCCGATTAGCATGGCTGCAAATGCCATTACTCAATATCAAACTATTATGGGCAATGCAGTTAACACCCAGCAACCTGCGGCATTGTCTATTGGTTCAATTCAAGCCGGGAATTCGAATAACGTGATCCCTTCAACCGCGTTGGTCAAAATGAATATGCGCTGGTTTGATCCAAAAGTACGCGAAACGATGTTAAATAACATTAAGCTCATGAGTGAAGGCGCGGCTGAAATGCAGGGTATGAGTCAAGATCAATTGCCTACTTTAACGCTCAAAGGTTCGACTATGCCTGTAGTCAACGATAAAGAATTCTCTGCGCGTCTAAATGGACCATTAAAAGCATTATTAGGCGATAAACAAGTCTTAACCAATTTCCCACCGTTTATGGGCTCGGAAGATGTTCACCATTTGTTAGGTGACCAAAAAGACATTCCGTTTAACTTTATGTTCATTGGCGTGGCAGATCCGGTTGTGTTTGCAAATGCAGTAAAGCAAGGCAAACCCGCACCTTACATTCCGCATAGTCCGAACTATGTTGTAGATTTAAAAGCCTTGCCTGTCGGGGCTAAAGTCACCACAGTGTCTATGCTCGAACTGTTAAATAAAAAATAAGATATTCATAAAAAAAGATGCACATCGAGGCATCTTTTTTTATCTAAAATTTTTAGAAATTTAAGAACAAGACAGATGTTTTTCCCGATAGTGTAGTGGTGATAAATCTGTCCAACGTCGAAAAGCACGAGTAAAACTACTCACATCGGTAAAGCCAAGAATATAGGCAATTTCGGTAATATTGTGGCTTGAGTTTTTGATATACGACAAAGCCAGTTCGTGGCGTGTATTGTCGAGTAGCTCGCTATAAGAGGTATTTTCTGCCGAAAGCTTGCGTTGCAGACTGCGTATACTTAAGCCTAAACTTTTCGCAACGTCTTGCTGTTGAAAGTCACCTGTAGATAATTTTTCAATGAGTTTTACTTTCACACGAGCCAATATATTTTCTTTATCAAACCGTGCGAGATAACGATTAATAATCTCATCATATTCTTGGGTGAGGGACGGATTCCCACCGTCTAAAGGCTGCTCTATGGTGGCTGTGTCAAACACAATCATGTCTTTGGGCGCATTAAACACAATCGGGGCTTTTAAAATGCTTTTAAAATTTTCCAGATCTTCAGGTTCTGAACGTCTAAGTTCAATGCGTAATGGCGAAAAAACAGAGCCTTGTAAAGCACGACTTGAACGAATAAAAACAGAGATAAAAGCATCGATAGATTCGGGTTGAACTTCGTCGGGAACATGAATAACGAAATAATGATTTTTTCCCTCGCCATAAAACTCGAGTTCAGGAATGTCGGTTACTATACGAAAGTAACGAATAATTCTTAAAAACATTTCTTTTAGTGTGGTGCTGGTAATGAGTGAATGGCCCAACACATGAAATGTATTTTGATTGACTTGGCTGGCAACTTTAAGGCCAAAGCAAGAGTCTTCAGTCGCTTGAACGGCTAATTTCCATAAATTCGCAGTTTGTTTTAATGAATAGCGTGCATCTGGATCATTTAGGGCCTGAACATCTAAACCTGCTTGTTTTAATAAAGGTTGACTATCCACACCTGCTTTCTCAAGCGCTTTTTGAATCGCTTTAACCCAGCTAGCCAGTGCCGTTGCTGTCTGTGGCATGTTATATCCTATAACTTGTGACTCATATTCCTGTGAGCAGTATAAAAGATTTCAAAAATAAAAGATGTTTTGTTTGCCTCTACTTCTGACATTTTGGCATCCATAGCCAATAGATTGGCGTTTCGAGCTAAGCGTACAAAGGTAGATATAAATAAAGTAGGGACATGAGAAAACTGAGGAATAACGGATGACCTACATATATAAAAATCCTGCTGGAATGAGTGATAGCGAAAAAACCGAACACATTAAAAAAGTAGTCACAGCGGAAGGCGTGGCTTTACGCAAGCGCCATCCCATTTTGAACCATCAAAACGCAATAGGGGCGATGATTTTATTTGTTTCCCTTGTTGGAATGATTGCTACAGCCGTACTCTATATCAATCATCAGCTTTCAGCGTGGTTCGCAATTCCAATTATTGCGTTTTTTGCATCTCTTACCCATGAGTTAGAACACGACCTCATTCACTGGATGTATTTTAGAAAAAAACCATGGGCACATCACCTTATGATGGGCTTAGTGTGGTTAGCTCGTCCAAGTACCATTAACCCGTGGAAACGCCGTGAGCTGCATTTTAATCATCATAAAAATTCAGGCACTGAAGTCGATTTAGAAGAAAGAGCGCTCACCAATGGAGAGCAGTGGAGCATACGCCGACTCGTCGCCATCGGTGACAATGGCTTTGCAGTTTTGCTACGCGTTATTGCTGCAAGCAATTGGACTGTTAGAAAAGTTATTTTTAAACGTGCGTTCTTAGCTTATTTTCCACTTGGAATTATTCATTGGTCTCTTTGGTATATCTTCTTAGGATTCCATGCAGTTGATATGGTTTCAAGCTTGGCAAATGCACCGATTGCGTGGTCAGCTACAACCCTAAATGTTATGCATGTGATTAATATTCTGACTGTGGTGTGGATTGCGCCAAATGTGCTGCGTACTTTCTGCCTGCACTTTGTGACAAGCAATATGCATTACTACGGTGATGTTGAATTGGGCAATGTCATTCAACAAACTCAGGTGTTAACACCGTGGTGGATGATGCCGTTCCAACTCTTTTGCTTTAACTTTGGTTCGACGCATGCCATTCATCATTTTGTGGTGAAAGAACCATTCTACATTCGACAAATGACTGCGCCTATTGCCCATAAAGTCATGCGTGATATGGGGGTCCGATTTAACGATGTCGGAACATTTAAAAGAGCAAATCGTTGGAATGTAAATGATTTATCTGAATCGAATACTTAAAAAATAGATTCTTAGCTCGCTTGAATGGACTGAATTCTGCACGAAGGACTCAGTCCACACTCTACAGTTTCTTAAAATTCATTGGTTCTACTGAAACTTAGTAAAAAGCAAAATCACGCCTAATACACATAAAATAGAGCCAATCACCTTATTAATCTGTACTTGCTTGGCTAACATTTTTTGTCTCAACAGCATTGAAGAGAAAAGCACAGCAACCAGTGAAAACCATACAAAATGAGCAAAAGACATAAAAAAGCCATAAACCAAAAGAATCGATTTAGGCGTAGTTAAGCTCACAATTTGCGTATAGGTGCTAATCACAAATAGCGTGGTTTTAGGGTTGAGGGCGTTGGTAAAAAAGCCGTATTTTATGGCTTGCAAAGTACCTATAGAAGTTAAAGCAGCAGTGTCTAAAACTGGTTTTTGAGTAAAAGTTTTATAGCCAATATAGATCAGATAAAGCGCGCCAATATACTTAACAATATTCAAAATTTGCGGGGTATAAGTCATCACAAAGGCAACGGCGACTAACGTATAAGTCACATGTACCAACACGCCAAGCGATATTCCTAGTGAAGTGAACACACCTATTTTTCTTCCGTACAAGTAACTATTTTTCGTAACGATCGCGAAGTCAGCGCCGGGGCTAACCACCGCCAAAATCGTAATGAGAATAACCGCAATGAACTCTGCCATTATCTTGTACCCTCACTGAAAATGAGGTGATTGGTCTGTACTTTTTGGAATGTATTTGAGAGGAGAATTATTTTATTTAAAGCTGTTATTCTTTTCGTGAGAAAGATAGGGGCTTTACATTTATGAAGATAGATATAGATATCTAATATATTTTTCATCATCTAAAATAGGTTTTAATAAAGATGATTTTTATTTTGAACAGAAACCTAGAAATAGAAATCGATAAAAACGACTACACATCTATGAGTTTTTGGAATGATTGAAAGAATATCGCTGAATTCACTAAAATTTTTCTATTTTGTGGCGAAGTATGGCAGCGTCACGTTAGCTGCAAAGAAATTATTTGTGACGCAAAGTGCAGTCAGTAAACAGATTTATAATTTAGAAGAAGCTTTAAATACGACTTTGTTCGACCGAAAAAATAAAACACTTGTGATGACCGAACAGGGTGAAACTTTATTGAGTTGTTGCCATCAGGTGTTTGGTCAACTCGATGAATGTTTAATAAAACTCAGCCAGCCTAAAACTCATAACAAGCAACTGGTTTTGTCGTGTGAACCGACTCTTTCCATGAAATGGCTCATTCCGCGGCTCTCAAAATTTAAAAAGCTCGGGCATGATTTTGAAGTTGTGCTACTCACAGCAGGCGGTGTGGTCGACTTTGAAAAAGATAATATTGATATCGCGATTCGCAGAAATGACTTTGATTGGGGAGAGCATATTTATAGCGAAAAGATTGCCGATGAATATATCGCTCTAGTTCAAGCAACCAAGCCATCGGAAACAAACGATTTACTCATTTCGACCTCTAGACCGAATTTTTTCAAAAATATCACTCGCATTGCTGAGTTAACGCAGAGTTTAAAAGGCTACGCTAAAGTTGAACTCGAACATTTTTATCTATGTTTAGAAGGCTGTTTGGCGGGACTTGGCGCAACAGTCATCTCAATTTATATGATTGAAAAAGAGCTTGAATGGAACTTACTGAAAAAAAATTCACCTGTTGTGCAAGATAATTCAGCCTATTTTTTACTTTCTCATAGCGCTTTTGAGGAAGATTCACATAAAACCATATTTTTAGAATGGCTAAAAGCAGAGATGAATGAAAGTCAGCACACATTACTTTAGGTTGATTCTTTTTAACTTGAATTTTACTTATTAAATATTTGAAAATAATAATAAATATTTAAAATGATTAAGGTGCCGTGTGAGCACCATACATTGAATTTCTGCTGTCTAAAATTCCCGAAGATGAAAAATATTTAACTTCATACTTATTTATTAAACCCTAAACATGAATTTCACTCAGTTTGTAATGAGACTAAATCATTTTTATTCATGTTCTGATTGCGGTATAAATCTATTCATGCTCTGAAGCGCTCCAGTAATTCACTTTGATAAGACCATAAGGCACAAATCTGACAAGTCTGGAAAAGTTTAAAAAGAGCAAAAAGTTTTTATTTAGGTTTTATCTCAGAAATTAGGGTACTGATCACAATGAGTAAAGAATTTACATTTACGATTAAGAGTATTTGTTTCGATGAGAACTATCGTCCAGCAGACAATACACGTATTACAACCAACTTTGCTAACTTGGCAAGAGGGATGAGCCGCGAAGAGAATTTGCGCAATACATTGCAGATGATCGACAATCGTTTCAATGCCTTAGCTCATTGGGACAACCCTAAAGGCGACCGCTATGGCGTTGAACTTGAAATCATTTCAGTTGAAATGAACATTGATGCCGAAAACCGTACTAGCGGGCTTCCTCTCATCGAAATATTGAAAACCAATATTGTTGATAAGAAAACCAATGAACGCATCGAAGGTATTGTAGGTAACAACTTCTCGTCTTATGTACGTGACTATGACTTTAGTGTGCTGTTGTTAGATCACAACAAAAACAAGTCGACTTTTAGCACGCCAGAAAAGTTTGGTGAATTGCACGGTAACTTGTTTAAGAGTTTTATCAACTCTGAAACTTACAAAGCCAACTTTAAAAAGGCACCTGTGATTTGCTTAAGTGTTTCGACGACTAAAGAGTACCACCGTACTGAAAACGAACATCCTGTTTTAGGTGTTGAATACAAGCAAGAAGACTATTCACTCACTGATGAATATTTCCAAAAAATGGGCTTAAAAGTTCGCTACTTCATGCCGCCAAATAGCGTTGCGCCGTTAGCGTTCTATTTTACAGGCGATTTGTTGAGTGATTACACCAACCTTGAGTTGATTAGTACGATTAGTACGATGGAAACATTCCAAAAGATTTACCGTCCTGAAATTTACAACGCAAATTCAGTGGCTGGAAAATCTTATCAACCAAGCTTGAAACACGAAGATTATTCACTTACTCGAATTGTGTATGACCGTGAAGAACGTAGCCGTTTGGCTATTGAGCAGGGGAAGTTTGTTGAAGAGCAATTTATCAAACCATACCAAGCGATTCTTGAGCAGTGGTCTGCTAATTACGCTCCTAATTAATCAATATACGGGTCATTGATCATGAAAAAATTATTACCAACTTCAACTGCTGGCAGCTTACCAAAACCGTCTTGGCTTGCAGAACCTGAAAAGCTTTGGTCGCCTTGGAAACTTGAAAACGAAGGTTTAGCCGAAGGTAAAAAAGACGCGTTACGTTTGGCGTTGCACGAACAACAACTTGCTGGCATCGACATTGTGAGCGATGGCGAACAAACCCGCCAACACTTTGTGACCACGTTTATTGAACACTTAAATGGCGTAGATTTTGAGAAGCGCGAAACAGTTCGTATTCGTGACCGTTACGATGCAAGCGTACCATCTGTTGTAGGGGCGGTGTCTCGTCAAAAGCCTGTGTTTGTTGAAGATGCGAAGTTTTTACGTCAGCAAACCAATCAACCAATTAAGTGGGCATTACCTGGCCCAATGACCATGATTGATACGCTTTACGATGGTCACTACAAGAGCCGTGAAAAACTTGCTTGGGAATTTGCCAAAATCTTGAACCAAGAAGCGCGTGAGTTAGAAGCTGCTGGTGTAGACATTATTCAGTTTGACGAACCTGCATTTAACGTATTCTTTGACGAAGTAAATGACTGGGGCATCGCGACTTTAGAGCGTGCAATTGAAGGTCTTAAGTGTGAAACTGCGGTCCACATTTGCTATGGTTACGGCATTAAAGCCAACACTGACTGGAAAAAGACACTCGGTTCAGAATGGCGCCAGTACGAAGAAGCTTTCCCGAAACTTCAAACATCTAACATTGATATCATCTCGTTAGAATGTCACAACTCACATGTACCTATCGATTTACTCGAACTCATTCGCGGTAAAAAAGTAATGGTCGGTGCAATTGATGTCGCATCTAACCAGATTGAAACACCAGAAGAAGTGGCTAACACACTACGTAAAGCGCTTCAGTTTGTAGATGCTGACAAGCTTTATCCTTGCACAAACTGCGGTATGGCACCTCTTTCTCGTGAAGTGGCACGTGGCAAGTTAAATGCTTTAAGTGCAGGTGCAGAAATCGTTCGCCGAGAACTGACGGGTTATGATCTTACTGCTTAATATTTACCAATAAGTGGTATAAAGGGTTACTTTTTTGATGGCAGTTGATAATCAAACAAGTAACCCTCATTTTACTTACTACATGTCGCTCTAATCAGATCGCATGTCGATAGTACCTTCCTGATGGAGTTGGGCGGTATAGCAAACACACAGGACAAGGTACGGTTCAATTTAGGAATAATGTCATGGTTCAAGCAACAGACTTTAGAAATGCAATGTCTTTACTCACAAGTGCAGTTAGTGTTGTGACTACGGCAGGCATGTCTGGCCGTTTTGGATTTACTGCCTCTGCTGTTTGTAGTGTGACCGACACACCTCCGACATTATTGGTGTGTATGAACCAATCTGCGAGTTCACATGCACATTTCCTAGATAACAAAATCTTAACTGTGAATGTTTTAGGCGCGCACCACGAACATATTTCAAAAGCATTTTCATCTAAACTCACACCAGAAGAGCGCTTTAAACATGGCGCATGGATTGAGTTAGAAACGGGTTCACCTGTGTTGGATGATGCTTTGGTAAGTTTCGATTGTGAGATTGAGCAAATTCAACAAGTCGGTACACACACGATTTTTATATGCCCGATCGTGGCGATTAAACAAAGCCAACATGACCAAAGCTTGGTTTATTTTAACCGTGCTTATCACCAAGTGGGGCAGACAGAGATTGTTTAAGTCCACTTTTTATAAAATTTAAAATAATAATTTAATAAATCTAAAAATTATAATAAATTTAATGACTTATGTTGTTTTTAATATTGACACAACTAGTCTCCCGAATTATTCTCGCCTGCTTACCGCTATGGTAGGACGAGAGGGAGACACCTTGTGTGTACTGGTTTCATCTTGTCCAGTCTGTCAACTCTCTTTCGTCCTACTACCATTATTTGAGAGTGATTAGATAGAACTACTTTATTATGGTGGAATGGAAGAATGACGCTTCGTGCGTGCTGGGGTACTTGAGGCCAGTCTGTCAACTTTCTTTCATCCCACCACCATTATTTGACATTTATAAAATGCAATTAAATATAATATCTAAATTAATAATTAAGTTAATCTAATGAAAAATAATAATAAATTTAAAATTTTGTCATAAAAGCTACATTGACACCTCTAAACTCTCAGATTATCCTTTGCCTGCTGGCCACATTGCCAGTCGGTTTTAGCAGACCGTTTAGTAAAGGCATCAGATTATTCCCTCTGAGGAATAGTCTTGTGTGTACAATCGTCCCTCGCTTGTTGCGGTAGGGCGAGTGAGGGACACCTTCGGGTGTGCTGATTCTTTACTATCAGTCTGCTAACCCTTGCTCGTTCTGCCACCATAATTTCTAATGAATGCTTTGGCAGAACTCCCAAAATCAGGAGTTGGCTATGCACATCCATCATTTCTTGGTACTCCGTGCCAAAAGCTATAACGACACAGCTTAAAACTTTACAGCTGCTTGAACGCCATAAGGTTTTCAGGCTTTAAGTCATTTTTACTTAAAACTTAGCAAAACAAAACTTGAGATGTGCCAAGCACCATCTTACGGCTTTGCTGTGCCTTTTTTTCTCCCAAAAAGGGCACAGGCTTTTTATCTCATTTAGAAACAACAAGAATTTATAACGGTAAAACTATGCCAACTTTAGAAAGATCTTCCAAAAAATTACAGGTTATTCAAACCGCCATCCAACTCTTTACGACGCATGGATTTCATAATGCAGGCGTAGACCTGATTATCAAAAAATCTAAAATTCAAAAAGCCACGTTTTATAACTACTTTCACTCGAAAGAACGACTTGTTGAAATGTGTTTAATCTTTCAAAAAAGCCGACTTAAAGAAGAGGTGCTGGCAATTGTCTACTCACATCGCTACCCAACCGCAGCCGATAAACTCAAAGAAATTGTCCGCTTACATGTTGATGTAAATAGCCTTTACCATCTTTTGTTTAAAGCCATTTTTGAATTAAAACTGCTTTATCCACGGGCTTACCGCATGGCAGTTGAATACCGTAAATGGCTACTAAAAGAAATTTTTGATTTGGTCTTTAGTCTGGAAACCAACAAACCCAAACCCGATGCCAATATGGTTTTAAACCTAATTGATGGCTTGATGCTACAGGTTTTAAGCTCTAATCGTTTGGATGAACGGGATGTGGTGTTGGAGAGGTTTTGGGGGGCTAATATTGATAGTTTCTTATAATCAAAAAACTAAATTTTATGTAGATACTTAAATTTATAAGTTTTCTACATTATTTATACTTTAATAATTAATTATTAAGAATATAAATAGTCTAATAATTTATCATTAAGACTGCTTAGTATTTTTTAATTAGAATGATACTAATTGTGATTTATAGTATGAAATTTACTCATTAGTTCTAGAGGTAAAAGGAACTTTGAATGGTAAGTTTATTTTTATAAACTTAGTGTCTTTAATTTGTTCCTCTTTATCAATAAATGTTTGGTATCTATTAAACTCTGAATTTAAAAATTCTCTTATTAGTTTCATTTTTCGATCAATACGTAGTTTTTTTATTACTTCTTCTTCAAGAGAGTTATGCTCGCTATCAGAAACATCTCGAGCAAGCATACTGATTTTTGATAGATTCAATTCTTGTTGTTGAATTTCAGTTAGATGACGAACCATTTTATATAGAAAAGCTAAGCACATTGAAGCTAAGGTAATTATGAGTAATGTAAAGGGTAATCTTTGAATTAAAATAATCCATGCTTTTTCAAAAGTATCTACTGTTGATATTGCTGTAAAATCTTTTAAGGTTTCCCAAGAAAGATTAACAATAAACCCTAAAATAAGGAGAGGAATAAATGCTAAAAAACCATAAGTCCATTTAGTTTTAGTTGCTCTTGCAACAAAACCTTCAAGATTATCTGGAAACAGATTTACTGATTTTTCTAATTCTTTTCTTCGTTCTTCTAGACGTTCATTACCTTCAGTTAAATATTTTGAACGCTTCTGTAATTCTAAAAAATCTTCATTCAGCTTTGATAATTGGTTATCTTTAGCAGTTATTTGTGAACCAAGAGATTCAATTTCTGAGTTTTGCTGATTTATATTATTCTGAAGATTTTTCTTTTGTTCTTTTAATTCATCTATATTGGTATTTAGTTCAGATTCATGTTCTTCTTGTGTTTCTAAATATTCTTGGTATTCATTTAATTTTTCGGTTATTTCTTTAACTTTATTAACTAATTCTACTTTTTTTGTAGATATTATTTCTTCATATTGGTTGCGATCTTCTTTAATTTGATAGAAGTTATTTAGTTGGGTGATAGCGTCATTAAATGTAAGTCCATAAAGTTGAAATCTTTCTAGGTTTGATCTTTTTTTAGCAAAAAATTTCTCATTATTAAATTTTAGAGATATTTGTTTAACACAATCATTTGTCCAAAAAATAATTCTTCCGTCTTTATCTTTTTTATCCTGTTTTAATGTTTTTTTTACACCAAATAAGTTTATATATGTAAGCTCAAATACTCCATCCTCTTGAGGAGTAAATAATATTGCAGATACAAAGAAATTATCTGTAAAAGTAACTATAGAACTTGTTTTGTTTAAGGAATAAGTTAAACGTGGATTTTCGATAAACTGTGCAAACTTGCTGTTTTCAAGTGTTTCAGTCGGAGACAAAAAAGTATTTTTATATAAGTTAATAAATAAATTAGGATTTATTTCCTCTTTTTGTATTTGATTAATATCTTCATTTAATTCATTTAAATCAATACTGAGTTCTTTATTCATATAGTATTCTCAGAAATTAAAGGGTCAATAAGATTGCCCCCGTTACGTTGAACGATATATCAGTTGTCTTTTTCCAATACAACAGAGTAATATTTTAGCATAATTAATGATATTCAATGACATCTTTTAACAAAATGTCGGTTGTTATTTTAATTTTTTTGTTTCATTGCAAATTCTATAAGTTCTATTTGGTATTTGTAGCGTTGGATTTGGTAGTTGATAACCATTGCACCTAAAGCAA
The DNA here is from genome assembly GCF_059579785.1 of Acinetobacter sp. S-1. Taxonomy (NCBI): domain Bacteria; kingdom Pseudomonadati; phylum Pseudomonadota; class Gammaproteobacteria; order Moraxellales; family Moraxellaceae; genus Acinetobacter; species Acinetobacter sp. S-1. Next base: position 3,073,213 of record NZ_CM184207.1, on the reverse strand, counting down.
TTCCTGTTAGAAAAGCTGTACCATACAACAGCAAGGTTTGGACTATGTCTCCATTACTTAATGAAAATGAAATAGATGGTGTCTTTGACAATTCTTTCCATACAGACCAACCTAAGCCTATTAATGAAAACACAGCATATTTATCCGAGTTTCCAATAAATGTTGAAATTCTATTACTGAGTCGAGAGCACTTTAACTGAAGCCAATCCTTCGCCTCTAATAGAGTTTCTTTTTTGTACTTGATTAGTGATTCTATAGCTTTTTTATCATGCTCAATTTCAAGTATTAACCAATCAAAACTTCGTGATTTGAATTTGAATATAGATACTAAGCCAACGCATATATCGATAATGATATAAATCGTTGGTATAAACATAGTTAACAGAGCAAACCATATAGCAATTTCTCTTCCTTGATCCGTAAAAGGTGATACCTTGTGCCATACCGCTAGTATAACTAATATTAAAAATAACACGCCTGTAATAGCAGTCATATATTTGTAGCCTCGTCTGGTAAGGCTTTCTAAATAAGTTTCTCTATCCTTTGCTGGTAAGGGTTCAAGTTGATTTAACTGTTCTAAAAGTGGCTTTATTTCTTGCATGATTTTCCTCAAATAGAGAATTTCTTTATAAATTAAATATGTTAATTCCTTGTCATTTAATTTAAGCAATTAGTTTTATTCATGGGATAGAAAAAATTACAGGTACGTCATTTTATGTCGTAAAAGATTTCTCATACTCCACATACCCATCTTCAATTGCAGGAATAATCTCTACAAACTCAAAGTAAGGTTCTGTACAAAATTCAGAGTCTCGAATTGCATCAATCACAAAATAATAATCTTGCAGAGATGTCGTCTCAAACATAGCAATATCACTCGCTTTAGTACTAAACGCTTCAACGTCATACCACCGAACTTTTACAGTCGGGTACTTCTCAAAAATAGGTCCAAGCTTCCGTGTACTAAACTCAGCACGCTTTTCACGAGCTAAAGCCAACCAAGCGGGCAAAGCTCTTAAGTGAATAAAAAAAGTATAGGTTCTAGACATAACCACTCCATGACTGGGCCGAGTTGTGGCTCAATTGAAAAGACTGCATTTACTTGTCAGATCAATATGACTCAGTCAGTATATGAGTGATTACTCACATTAAATACTCGCATTTCGACCCATGTCAGAAACACTTCCAGACCCACGTAAACGCCCACGTCAAGCACGATCAGTTGCTACCTTCGAAGCTATTTTAGAGGCGGCGGCTCGCATTTTGGAGTCTTTAGGCTTTGCTGGATTTAACACAAATGTCGTGGCTGAACTTGCTGGCGTAAGCATTGGTAGCCTATATCAGTACTTTCCATCTAAAGAGGCTTTAATCGTTGAGTTAATTCGACGTGAACGCGCCAAGCTTTCAACCCATATTGTTGAAGCCATACAGCAGCATGAAGCCGCAGACTTAAAAGAAAAATTAAAACTCATCATTCAGGCTGCTGTACAACATCAATTCAACCGTCCGCAGTTGGCTCGAACCTTAGAGTTTGCTTCAGAAATCATTGGAAAAGACATTGAGGAAAGTGAGCATCAGTATGAGCTTGAAACAATAATGTCTGATCTGTTTATACGCTCTGGTATTTCACATGCACCGATAACCGCACAAGATGTAATTGCTTTAAGTAAAGGAATGATTAACGCGGCAGGCATGGCAGGAGAAAGTGATTTAAATCATTTACAACAGCGAGTTGGAAAGGCTGTGTTTGGTTATTTAGAGCTATATTAAAAATTATTAATTTTGCTATAAAATGGCATTTTTATTTTATTAAATAATTATATTTTTTATTGGGGAATTTATGAAAGATGAAATTATGAGTAAAGCAGAGGTAAGCGCATTTACCTCAATTTTCTTAGGTTTGGCGGGTTACTCTATTTTTATGTTTTATCTCCTTGCTAAAAGGAGTAAAGGAGTAAATTACATTGATGATTTATCTTCTTTTAATTATAACGTGTCATATTTAATTTGTTTTCTCATTTTTATATTTAGCAAGGTTTTTAAGGAAAATAAGTATATAGCTACTTTTATGCCACTTTTAATAGGTATCCTTTTATCTGTGATGTTCTTTATTGTTGTTTTATAGAGGGGATAGTTGTGATTTATAAACTTAAAATGTGGATCTCTGCTGAGGTGTTTGATCCATTTTTTTCATTATATTCGTATATTTATAAAAATTTTGTTCTTGTCCTTTCCTTAAGTTTTTGTCTAATCGTACTACTTTGTGCTCTTAACCCAAGTATAGTTTTCACTCCTAAAAAAGAGGGTTTTGTTATTTATGATCCTGAATTTCATATCAAACATGGGCGTATGACATCATTGATAATAAAAGATAATTATAAAAAAAATATTATTAATTGCGCATATTTTAGAAATGAGAATGGTTCATTTTGTGAATTATATAAGCCTAGAAAACTACTTAAAGTTGAGGGAGATTTTTTTCCTAATTCATTATTGTTTTTTAAAAATAAATATATTGTAGTTAATAAAATTCATTTTGAAGATGAAAAAGGTAGTGTAATTAATTTTTCAACAAGTGAAGAAAAAATTGCTTCTTGGTGGAATTGGATTATGTTCCCCACATTATTGATGAGGTATTTAATTTTTATCTGGATAGTGATAGTTGTTTCAATATTACTTTTAAAACTAATTAAGTATAACAAAGTAACCTAATTTTTATTTAAAAGTGGTTTTGCTTTCCTGTTGAATTGAAAGGTAGATATAAAAGAGGGCTGCTATTAGCAACCCTTTTGATCTAAGTAATATATTATGGATTACTGAAACTGATCTAAAGCCTCTTTTGCGGGTTCATATCCATTATCAGCAGCTTTTTTGAACCAAAACTTTGCATTTTCATAATCTGAGTAAACATTAGCATACATATAAGCTAGATTGTTCTGAGCCTCAGGTATATCTTTCTCAGCTACTTGTCTGTATAGCTCCAAAGCTTTTTTATTATCTTGTTTAACTAAGCTACCATCTGAATAAATATTTGCTAAGTTATATTGAGCTTCTGAAAGATTTTGATCCGCAGCTTTTTTATATAATTCTAAAGCTAAATTAATATCTTTTTGTACGCCATTTCCCGAAAGATAAGCATTTGCCAAATTATATTGAGCTTTAGCATAACCTTGGTGAGCAGCTAATTTGTAAAATTCTAAGGCTTTAGATCTGTTTTTGCTTACATAATAGCCATTATCATACATGAGCCCCATATTGTATTGGGCCTCCGGAAAGTCATTTCTCGCAGCTTTCTCATACCAATAGTAAGCTTTTTCTTCACTTTTTTGCGTCCCGATTCCCTTAAGGTACATTCCTGCTAAATCATTTTGTGCAATGGGCAGTCCTTTTTCGGCTGCCTTTTTAAAATATGAAAAAGCTTTTGAATAATCCTTAGATACTTCTTTACCTAAGAAGTATTTCCCACCTTGCTCATATATTTCACTTAATTCACTTTGAGTATTATTTTGTGGTGAAAGTGGTTTTGAGCAACATATAGTACTTAAAGTCGATAAACTTATGACGCTAGAAATTATTAAATATCTTATATTCATAATGTATCTCTTATAATTTAATCTACTGCAATTCATACTAATAGTTATCTTAAATAAGTATAAAAAATCCGACATATAGTCGGATTTTTTATAGCCTCAAATTACTTTGAGGAAGAATGCTTAAACTTACCAGCTTAACGCCCCACCAGTTTGGTAGTCAGTTACGCGAGTTTCGAAGAAGTTCTTCTCTTTACGTAAGTCCATCATCTCAGACATCCACGCAAATGGGTTAGTTACACCAGCAAATTGCTCTGGTAAACCTAACTGAGATAAACGACGGTTACAGATGAATTTCAAATATTCTTCCATCATGCTTGCGTTCATACCCAATACACCGCGTGGCATCGTGTCACGTGCATATTCGATTTCAAGCATCGTACCTTCAACAATCATTTGAACCACTTCTTGTTGGAACTCAGCAGTCCAAAGGTGAGGGTTCTCAATCTTGATTTGGTTAATCATGTCGATACCAAAGTTCAAGTGCATAGATTCATCACGCAAGATATATTGGAATTGCTCAGCAACACCGTTCATCTTGTTACGACGACCCATACTCAAAATTTGAGTAAAGCCACAGTAGAAGAAGATCCCTTCAAGTACACAGTAGAATGCGATCAGGTTACGAAGTAAACGCTGGTCGTTTTCAGGCGTGCCTGTGTGGAAATTAGGATCAGTTAAAGATTGAGTATATTTCAAGCCCCAAGCTGCTTTACGTGCAACAGATGGAACTTCACGGTACATGTTGAAGACTTCGCCTTCGTCCATACCTAAAGATTCGATACAGTATTGGTAAGCGTGAGTGTGAATTGCTTCTTCAAACGCTTGACGCAAGATGTACTGACGGCATTCAGGGTTAGTAATATGACGGTAAATCGCCAATACTAAGTTGTTTGCAACCAAAGAGTCTGCGGTCGAGAAGAAACCTAAAGAACGCATAACAATAGTACGCTCATCTTCGGTCAAGCCATTTTCAGACTTCCAAAGCGCGATGTCATGGTTCATGTTAACTTCTTGAGGCATCCAGTGGTTTGCACACCCGTCAAGATATTTCTGCCAAGCCCATTCATATTTAAATGGAACAAGTTGGTTCAAGTCCGCACGACAGTTAATCATGGCTTTGTCGTCAACTTGAACACGTTGAGCACCCATTTCTAGCTCTTCAAGGCCAGGGGCAACGTCTAAGTGTTCTAAGGCTTGAGCGGCTCTAGCCACTGTATCGGAGGCAACTGTTGGTCGCACGGAATGGGTTCCAGCGGATTGTGGAGCTGCCACGCTCGGCGATGATGGCTGCGCAGTAGATACATTCTGCGAATCTGACGCTTTTTCCGATTGGACGGGCGCAGACTTGTGTTCAGGTGTAGTCGGTTTTTGCGAATCATCTTCAAAATCGTCCCAACTAAGGATAGACATTTTTGTTCTCTCTTCGTTGTATATATCTATATTTGACATCTCTTAAACGAAGATGTCCCTACTATACGCTTTTAATGTGTAAACAAAATTAAGTTTTATTGATGCATGACCAAATTTTGGGCCTTTGGTCTCTACTCCCTACAACTTATTTTGTTTACGCTGTTGCTTACGTATTGTGATAAATGCGTAAACCATCGGCATATAAAAGAAAATAAAGGCAAAGATTAAAACTCCAACACCAAGCATATAGTTATGGCTGAGATGAGAAAGCATAATCTTTACCTCTTTTAAGATTGCTCTTTAGTGAAAAAGAGCAATCTTATTAAATGTTATTGGCAAGCTTCACAATCAGGGTTATCGATTGAACAAGCCATTGGTACTGGAGCTGCTTGAGTAAAGCCTTCTTCCTCAACTGCTGCTTCTGGTTTCTTCGCTTCTACAACAGGGGCAGCAACCGCCGCGGCTTCAACAGTTGCAGGTTTAACTGCGTTTAAAGCACCTGTGTTGATTGTAGATTTTTCAGCAGAAGTTGCACCTAAAGCTCGGAGGTAATAAGTCGTCTTAAGACCACGTAACCATGCCATCTTATAAGTGATGTCAAGTTTCTTACCATTTGCACCAGAGATGTAAAGGTTAAGCGACTGAGCTTGATCAATCCATTTTTGACGGCGTGATGCAGCATCAACGATCCAACGTGTATCTACTTCAAACGCAGTAGCAAAGATTGCTTTTAATTCTTCAGGAATACGAGCAATTTTTTGTACTGAACCTTCAAAGTGTTTAAGGTCGTTAACCATTACTGTGTCCCAAAGACCACGTTCTTTTAATGCACGAACAAGGTATGGGTTAATAACAGTGAACTCACCAGACAAGTTAGATTTCACATATAAGTTTTGGAATGTTGGCTCAATAGATTGAGAAACACCACAAATGTTAGAGATAGTTGCAGTTGGAGCAATCGCCATCACGTTTGAGTTACGCATACCGTCTTTTTGAACTTTGGCACGTAAAGTGTCCCAGTCTAAACGTTGAGTACGGTCAACTTCGAACATGCGCTCTGGACGAGACTTCGCAACAATTTCTAAAGAGTCGATTGGAAGGATACCTTGATCCCACAACGAACCTTTGAATGTTGAGTAAGCACCACGTTCAACAGCCAAGTTGCTTGAAGTTTCAATCGCGTAGTAGCTAATTACTTCCATTGATTCATCAGCAAAATCAACAGCAGCGTCTGAACCGTAAGCAATACCCATTTCATATAGAGCATCTTGGAAGCCCATGATACCCATACCCACAGGGCGGTGTTTCAAGTTTGAGTTTTTCGCTTGTGGTACAGCGTAGTAGTTAATATCGATCACGTTATCGAGCATACGTACAGCTGTTTTAATTGTGCGAGCTAATTTCTCACGGTCTAACACACCACCTTGAACGTGTTGTACAAGGTTGATCGAACCTAAGTTACATACTGCAATTTCGTCTTGATTTGTGTTCAAGGTAATTTCAGTACATAGGTTAGATGAGTGAACTACACCAACGTGTTGTTGTGGTGAACGTAAGTTACATACATCTTTGAATGTGATCCATGGATGACCAGTTTCAAACAACATAGAAAGCATTTTGCGCCATAAATCTTTAGCACGTACTTTCTTGTGTAGCATGTTGGTTTCTTTCGCTACAGACTCATAGTAAGCATAACGCTCAGCAAATTCAGCACCAGTCAAATCGTGCAAGTCTGGAGTTTCAGAAGGGGTAAATAATGTCCATTCACCATCTTCAAATACACGTTGCATAAACAAGTCTGGAACCCAGTTCGCAGTGTTCATGTCGTGAGTACGGCGACGGTCATCACCCGTGTTTTTACGAAGCTCTAAGAACTCTTCGATATCTAAGTGCCAAGTTTCTAGGTATGCACACACAGCACCTTTACGCTTACCACCTTGGTTTACTGCAACAGCTGTATCGTTCGCAACTTTCAAGAATGGAACAACACCCTGAGACTTACCGTTAGTACCTTTAATATAAGAGTTCAAGGCACGTACAGGTGTCCAGTCATTACCTAAACCACCAGCCCATTTAGAAAGCATTGCGTTGTCACGCATCGCGCCATAAATGTCATAAAGGTCATCGCCAATTGTTGTTAAATAACAACTTGAAAGCTGTGGACGTAATGTACCTGAGTTAAACAGGGTAGGCGTAGAAGCCATGTAGTCGAAGCTAGACAATAAGTTATAGAACTCAATTGCACGCTCTTCTTTATCTTGCTCATTGAGTGCAAGACCCATCGACACACGCATGAAGAATAATTGTGGTAATTCGAAGCGAACACCGTTTGAGTGAATGAAGTAACGGTCAAATAAAGTCTGTAAACCTAAGTAGGTGAACTGATTAGAACGTTCTGGCTGAATTGCTGCTGATAATTTTTCTAAGTCGAAGTCAAGCAAGTCAGGTGAAAGCAAATCAAGCTCAACACCTTTTTTCAAGAATGCTTCAAGTGCATTGTTTTCTGGTGTATCTGTTGATAAGCCTAAGAACGTTAAACCAGTGCTCACTAATTCGTTACAAAGCAAACGTGCAGTCACGTAAGTGTAGTTAGGTTCTTGTTCAATACGGGTACGTGTTGCCATCATCATTGTTGTGGCAATATCACTTTCTTTTACGCCGTTATATAAGTTTTTAACGGTTTCATCGACAATGGCTTGAACGTCAATACCTTCCAAACCTTCAGCTGCCTTAGAAACAGTTGCTTGCAATGCACTTAAATCAAGTGGCTGAAGCTGACCGTTTTTGTCGGTAACTTGTAAAGTAGGGTGGTGGTTTGAGTTCGTTTGCTGACGAGCGCTAGCACGTTGTTCACGGTAAATCACATAAGCGCGGGCAACCTTTTGTTCCCCAGTACGCATTAAAGCAAGTTCTACTTGATCTTGAATTTCTTCAATATGGATCGTACCGCCCGATGGTAAACGGCGAGTAAAAGTATTTAAGACCATTTCCGTCAACTGGGTAATACGGTCGTGAATACGGCTAGAATCCGAACTCTGTTGACCTTCCACAGCAAGAAAAGCTTTACCAATCGCAACTGAAATTTTCTCTGCATCAAATGCAGCAACATCTCCAGTGCGCTTAATCACCTGAATTTGACCGGGAGTCGAAGTAATTACGCTCATGCCAGCATAGCTCCATTGTCACTTTTGTTATGTTCATAGACCGTTTGAACCGAGCAAAAAACATGCCACGATATTTGAGGGATAAACACAAGACTTAGTAGTTAAAGTTTATTTTCAACACAAGATACGGGATTTTTCATAGCAGATCAATCTTGACTTTTTAGTAATTTTTTATCTGTATGATTTGATGGGAGATAGCATAGCAAAGCTGTTAAAAAACACTTATAGATAACTTTGTGGATAACTCAAAAAACAAACACTTAAATAAATTTAAACTAAACAGAGAAATAATTTGTTTAATATTCATACATTGGAAATATGAATAGAATATGAAATTTAATAACAATAAATAAATCTTAAAAACACGTGAAAATTCAAAGGCTAATAAAATGCAACAAAATACGATGGTCATGTATCAGTTTGGTGAACGCCTACTTGTTTACAATGTAAACGTGTGTATATTGCAAATGATAAACGAATGTATCTGCAAGATTTTTAAGATGCATGAAACGAGATTTATAGGGGCAATGATATGAGCCAAGAAGAAAAGTTACCAAAGATTCTGATCGTTGAAGATGACGAGCGCTTAGCGCGATTAACTCAAGAATATTTAATTCGCAACGGCTTGGAAGTTGGTGTAGAAACTGATGGTAACCGTGCAATTCGTCGTATTATTAGTGAACAACCAGATCTAGTAGTTTTGGATGTCATGTTGCCGGGTGCCGATGGCTTAACAGTTTGCCGTGAAGTTCGTCCACATTACCATCAACCGATTCTGATGTTGACTGCACGTACAGAAGACATGGATCAGGTACTTGGTTTGGAAATGGGCGCAGATGACTATGTTGCTAAACCGGTTCAACCACGTGTTCTTTTAGCGCGTATCCGTGCACTATTACGTCGCACAGATAAAACTGTAGAAGATGAAGTTGCTCAACGTATCGAGTTCGATGACCTTGTAATTGATAATGGCGGTCGTTCTGTCACGTTAAATGGTGAACTTGTTGACTTCACTAGCGCAGAATATGACCTATTATGGTTGCTTGCATCAAATGCTGGTCGTATCTTATCGCGTGAAGATATCTTCGAACGTTTACGTGGTATCGAATACGATGGTCAGGACCGTTCAATCGACGTCCGTATTTCACGTATTCGTCCAAAAATTGGTGATGATCCTGAAAATCCAAAACGTATTAAAACTGTACGTAGTAAAGGTTACTTGTTCGTTAAAGAAACCAATGGGTTATAAGATCTGAATAAACTTCCTATAAGGTTGGTCGAGTGTTTAAACACAGTATATTCCTGCGAATATATGCGGGACTGGTAATTCTTGTTGTTTTGGTTGCTGTCTTTGGTTATTTGCTTGTACAAATTATCAATTATCAACGGGCACAAGAATACCGAGAATCTTTAACTGATGGTATCTCTTATGTCATTAGTGAGGGAGTCGCTCGACAACCGGGGAAACAACAGAAAATAGACTGGGTTTCAGATGCGTCAGATTTATTGGAACTTCCAATTTACTATACTGATGCAAGCAAGGTTGAGTTATCTCGTACCGAGAAAAAACGAATCGAAGCTCAAAAGTCTGTTGTCCGTTACGATGCCAGTAATAGTATTGCGTATATCATTATTGGCTTGCGTGACGACCCTCAGCATTTTTTATCTATAAAAGTCGACAAAATTACTGAGCGCCAAATGAAGGCTCTCCCTATTTTTGTACTGGATTATCTAATGTTTTATCCGGGGCAAGAACAAGAATATCTTGCCAAGATTCAAAAGCATTTCTCTTACCCAATTAATATCTACAATATTCAAGATATCAATCTGGACTCCGAACAAATTGGTCGTTTACGCCAAGACCAAAGCGTTATGTTGTACAAAGACAGTGCGACAGTCCGCGGTACAACCATTTCAATCGTCTCTCCAATTCCGAATCAGCCTACACGGGTTCTCGTGCTTGGACCGGTTCCGATGTTTAACTGGATGCCTTTGCAGCTTTCAGCAGGGATTACTTTATTTAGCTTATTTTTGCTGAGTCTAGGTGTCTATGGGTTGATCTTGCCGCTAGAGCGTAAAATTCGCCAAGTACGTTATGCATTAAACCGCATGAAGTCTGGTGATTTGTCATTGCGTGTTCCTATTGAAGGAAGTGACGAAATGGCAAACTTGGCATCAAGTTATAACAACATGTCTGATCATATTCAGCGTTTAATCGAGGCTCAGCGTGAGTTAATGAGAGCGGTATCTCATGAGCTTAGAACACCTGTTGCCCGTATTCGCTTTGGTACAGAGATGTTGGCAGAAGAAGATGACTATAATCATCGTATGCATCAGGTCGACATGATTGATAAAGATATTGAGGCACTCAATACTTTAATTGATGAGATCATGACTTATGCAAAACTAGAGCAGGGTACACCTTCACTAGATTTTGATGAAATTACTTTATTTGATGTGTTAGATCAGGTTGCAGTTGAAACCGAAGCTTTAAAAACGCAAAAAGAAATTGAACTTGTTGCTCCTCCACTTTATGTAAAAGTAGATGCTGAGCGTCGCTACTTACATCGTGTTGTTCAAAACTTGGTGGGTAATGCGGTTCGTTATTGCGATAATAAAGTTCGGATTACCGGTGGTATCCACAGCGATGGTATGGCCTTTGTTTGTGTTGAAGATGATGGAGCGGGTATTCCTGAACAAGACCGTAAAAGAGTATTTGAAGCTTTTGCCCGTCTAGACGATAGCCGTACGCGTGCGTCGGGCGGTTATGGTTTAGGATTGTCTATCGTAAGCCGTATTGCCTATTGGTTTGGTGGTGAAATTAAAGTGGATGAAAGCCCGACCTTGGGTGGCGCTCGTTTTATCATGACATGGCCAGCAAAACGCTTTAAACAGCCTCCTTTAAAAGCCAATAAAAAAGCACCTTCATAAGGTGCTTTTTTATTGATCTATTTATAGTTGAGTCGCATCTGGTTCCAAAATAGGTTTTCCGCTTCTTAAGCTGGTTAACGCATCGGAATTAAAATCGATCAGTAACGAATTGTTTTTTGCATCAATCTGGTATTTTTGAATAAGAGGTTGATCTCCATTAAGTGTTTCTATTTTATATTCATCTGCAATATGTAAAATACCTTCTAGGTTTGTTGTCGTTGACGCAAAATCCTGTCTAAATATTTCATAGACATCCCGCAAGTCAAAAATTGCATTGTTGGCATCTGGATGTTTGTGAATATAGCTTTCTATATGTCGCACCAGTAATTGTGCAAACAAGTAGTAGTTTGGTTTATGCGTATATTCTAGAGTCATGCATTTTTCTCCTTATTATCTGTTATTAGCATACATGGCAAAACACAGGTTATTGTATAAAATTCATTACACTAGATGATGAAATGAAAATATTATAAAGATATAAACACTCGATTACGTCCTTGGCGTTTAGCTTGATATAAAGCGTCATCTGCTTCTTTAAATAAACTTTCAATAGCTCGATGGGACGATGGGGAATATAAGCTTATCCCAATACTTACCTGTATAAAAATTGGTAATTTTCCATAAATATAAATCGGTTGCTGACTAATTTTAATTCGAATTTGTTCAGCCAGTTCAAATGCACTTTCTTTAGTGGTATCTGCAATAAAAATGGCAAACTCTTCACCTCCAAAGCGACCTAATAAATCATGAGGATGTAAAATATTTTGAATCGTGGTGACACAAGTTTGTAGCGCCCGATCACCGATTTGATGACCATAGTTGTCGTTAACTTGCTTAAAGTGGTCGACATCAAGCATGAAAAAAGCTGAGGTCTTATTTTCTTTTTGTACTTTTTCTTGAAGTAATCTGACCGACTGTAAAAACTGGCGTCGAGTCAGACTTGAAGTTAGTTCATCATGTGCAATGGCATGTTGAAGTTTTTGAATTAACTCTGAATGCAAAACACTAATACTAGAAACCGTAAGTGGGGCAATCGTCATCATAATTAACCCAATTCGGATTGAGATCGTATTACTGAAATATTCGTTTGGATAGAGCAAAAGGTAATGTCCAGAGACATGATAAATAATATAAGCACTGGTAAAGCTAGTAATGAGTGCAACAACAATAGGTTTATAGCGAATAGCACACCAGATCAGTGCAGCAATCGGGTAGAGCAGCGAACCCGGGCCAGAGTCATAATAGCTAGCAGCAATCGAAATAAGCACAGCGCCAAAAGGTAAAAGGTCGGTTGGTTGTAGGCCACGATTTCTTGAAAAGTAATGCTTAACCTGACTATATTGAGGAATGTTCAATATGATAGGTAAAAGAAGCAAGGCATTTTGCAGTTCTGAAGTGAACCAGTAACCAAACTCATCCAACAAGCCACCAATCATAAATTTGGTATTAAACATAGGCACGAAAGTTGCTGCAAACAATGCACCTACTACGCTACCTATTCCGCATAATCCAAATAAAAAAAGGTAGGAATAACCGCGATAGGCCGCCTTAATATGTTGATTAAAAAACATATAGAGCGCAAAAGTAGTAACAACATAAAGAAAGTTTGATGTTGTTAAAACAAGTGTGAGAGCAAATGGAGTGCCCTGAAATAAGTCAGCAATCACATATCCTATATAGGCACCTAAAAATGCGCTTGGTCGGCGTGTGATTGGAAAACGAATAAGCAATCCGAGCAAAACCGAATTGGCAGGCCAAAAGAATGCAAGAAAACTTAAAGGGCGAGATGCAATGCCAATGAAACAACATGTCGCAATAATGAAGCTAAATAGGAGAAAAAATTTTAAAAAGGAGAGAAATGAAAATTCACGAAGTGAGTATGGCATCAGCTGCCCTTAATGATAAATACTCTTATCCAAGAGTAATAAAATATTATGCATGATTAAACATTCATCATAATTCAGAGGAGAAGCTGAATACAATAAAAAACAAACTAATATTATAAAAAAGTAAGTTATAAAAAGTTAATAAGCGCTTCAACTGTGTAAATATTCTAAAATTAAAAAATGAAAAAAATCATCATAAACAAAGAAACAATTAAATAAACCGATTATGTGCTGTGAAACCCCCCTTACAACACATAGAAGAATAGTTTTGTCTAGAAAATCATCCGAAAGACTAAGACGCTTCAACTAGCATGGGAAATTAGAAATCAGGTACAATTGGCGGGATTAATTTTGTGTTTGGTGTATTTGAAGGCCAATACATACATTCTTTGTTAAATAATAGGCCTGCCAGGAGTTATCCCCGCATGAGTGCCATTACTCCATACGACTGGGCGATTATCGCCTTCGTGATCGGCGTTACATTTCTTTGCGTCTTTATGCTCACAGTTCCCTTACTCCTCGGGGGAAAATCGTGGGGACGTGCTAAGCAAGAGCAGTTTGAATCAGGTGTCGTGAGTGCTGGTGGCGCTCGCATTCGCCTGTCTGCAAAGTTCTATTTAGTTGCAATTTTCTTTGTTGTCTTCGACTTAGAGGCACTTTACCTCTATGCATGGTCTACTTCTGTGCGTGAAGTAGGGTGGTTGGGATATACCACTGTAGTGATCTTTGTCGTTGATTTATTGATTGCGCTTGTTTATGCCTTCTCTGTAGGTGCTTTAAGTTGGTCACCAGCAGATCGCCGTAAATCAGCAGGTGAGGCGGTTAAAATCGGTTCACCAACAATGAACATTGCTGAAATTACACGCTTTAATTCTATTGAAGAGCTCGTAACTGACCCTACAGGCCAGATTCCAGCTCAATCATCAGGTCGTGTTAAGTCAAAAACTACACCTGCATTGTCATCTGAAAAGGAGTAAGTCGGGATGAAATATACTCTGACCCGCGCGAATCCGGATGCTGATCAATACCCATTGCAAGAACGTCAAATTGTGACGGATCCGCTTGAAGAGGAAGTGAATAAAAACGTATTCATGACTCGTTTAGAGGATGTCTTGCATACAGCAGTAAACTGGGGACGTAAAAACTCTTTGTGGCCATTTAACTTTGGTACCTCATGTTGTTACGTCGAATATGCAACGACCTTAACCGGTGTGCATGACTTGTCACGTTTCGGTGCAGAGGTTATCCGTGCTTCACCTCGTCAGGCTGACTTGATGATTGTTGCAGGTACCTGTTTCGTAAAAATGGCACCAGTTATTCAGCGTCTGTATGAACAGATGTTAGAGCCTAAATGGGTCATTTCGATGGGTGCTTGTGCAAACTCTGGAGGTATGTACGACATCTATTCAGTAGTACAAGGTGTAGACAAAATTATTCCTGTTGACGTGTACGTCCCAGGTTGTCCGCCTCGTCCTGAAGCATTAATTCAAGCTTTAATGCTTTTACAAGACCAGATTCAATTAGAGCGACGCCCGCTTTCTGCCGTGATCGGTGATGATCTTCAGCCAGTATATAAGCCAAAGATGATGCCAGAACGTGACCGTAAGAATGCAGAGCGTATTGCCGTTAAAAACTTACGCTCTATGGATGAGATTAAATAATTTTTTGACGGTGTTTTGACATATCTAACTGATATGTTCATCGAGAAAATTGACAGAATTTGTATTAAATAGGAAGCCAAGCCAATGGCTGAAACTGACATTGCTATGCCAGAGTCAACAGCAGTTGATTCACGCCCAGCATTTGCAATCGTAGAAGAGCTCAAAACCAAATTTGGTGAGAACTTTTACGTGCAGGCGACTTTTGAAGAGTTTCCAACAGTCTGGGTTGAGCGCGCACGCGTGCAAGAAGTCCTTATGTTCCTGCGTAAAGTGGAACGTCCGTATGTAATGCTGTTTGACTTATCTGCGATGGATGAACGTTTACGTGTTCATCGTGATGGTTTACCAGCATCTGACTTCACTGTGTTCTATCATTTATTATCGCTTGAGCGTAATAGTGACATTCGTATCAAGGTTGCCTTGAACGAAAATGATCTAAACATTCCGACAGCGACAAATATCTGGCCAAATGCCAACTGGTATGAACGTGAAGCTTACGATATGTTCGGTATCAATTTCGAAGGGCATCCAATGCTCCGTCGTATTTTGTTGCCAACCTATTGGGAAGGTCATCCGCTTCGTAAAGAATATTCAGCACGTGCGACAGAATATACGCCGTACATGCAAGACAAAGCGAAACAAGACTTTGAACAAGAACACTTACGTTTTGTACCTGAAGACTGGGGTCTTAAGCGTGGTAACGCTGATGAAGACTTCATGTTCTTGAACTTGGGTCCTAACCATCCATCTGCACATGGTGCGTTCCGTGTTGTATTGCAGTTAGATGGCGAAGAAGTGAAGGACTGTGTACCTGATATCGGTTATCACCACCGTGGTGTGGAAAAGATGGCTGAACGTCAAACATGGCATTCTTTCATTCCTTATACTGACCGTGTTGACTACTTAGGTGGTTGTGCTCAAAACATGCCGTATGTGATGGCTGTAGAGCAAATGGCAGGTATTAAAGTTCCTGAGCGTGCGCAAGTGATTCGTGTCATGTTGAACGAATTGTTCCGTATTAATAACCACTTATTATTCTGTGGTACGGCAATTCAGGATGCCGGTGGTATGACACCAGTATTCTATATGTTCGCAGACCGTCAAAAAGTTTACGACATTGTCGAAGCAATCACGGGTTACCGTATGCATCCAGCATGGTTCCGTATTGGTGGTACAGCACACGATCTTCCAAACAACTGGCAAAAGCTTGTTAAAGAATTGCTAGAGTGGATGCCTAAACGCTTAAACGAATACTACACAGCGGCATTGAAAAACTCTGTGTTTATTGGTCGTACGCGTAATGTTGCACAATACGATGCCAAATCTGCACTCGCATGGGGTGTAACTGGTACTGGTTTACGTGCAACAGGTATCGATTTTGACGTTCGTAAATATCGTCCATACAGCGGCTATGAAAACTTCGATTTTGATGTGCCGGTTGAGTATGAAGGCGATGCATACGCACGTGTGCTTGTTCACTTCCGTGAAATTACCGAGTCGCTAAAAATTATTCAACAGTGCTTGGATAACATGCCTTCTGGTCCATATAAAGCGGATCATCCATTGGCTGTTCCACCACCGAAAGATAAGACATTACAAGATATTGAAACCTTGATTACGCACTTCTTGAGCGTTTCATGGGGTCCTGTCATGCCAGCGGGCGAGTCATCATTTATGACTGAAGTGGTTAAAGGTGCAAGTACTTACTACTTGACTTCAGATAAAGCGACCATGAGTTATCGTACTCGTATTCGTACACCGACGTTTACTCACTTACAGCAAATGCCTTCAGTGATTAACGGAAGTTTAGTATCTGACTTAATCATTTATCTGGCGACCATTGACGTGGTTATGGCTGACGTGGATCGCTAAGAGGTAACACATAATGATGATTTTGACTGATAAAAAACCACGTGTGAATGTCGAAGGGATTTTGACTGCGGAAGAAATTCACGAAATCGAACATCACATTGGTCACTATCCATACCCTCGTGCAGCCTCTTTGGATGCATTGAAGTGTGTACAGCGCCGTAATGGTTGGGTAGATGACGCTCAAATGAATGCCATCGCACAGTTGTTGTCGATGAGTGTTGCTGATTTGGAAGGCGTTGCAACATTTTACAACCGTATCTATCGTCATCCGGTAGGTCGTCACGTAATTTTGCTTTGCGACTCAATTGCTTGCTTCTTAATGGGTGCAGAAACTCTTGCTGAAGCATTCCAGCGTGAATTAGGAATTCAGTATGGTCAAACGACACCAGATGGTCGTTTTACATTGCTTCCAATTTGCTGCCTAGGCAACTGCGACAAAGGCCCAACTTTAATGATTGATGAAGATACTCACGGTTTAGTCGAAGTGACATCAATTAAACAGTTATTGGAGAAGTATGTATGAATACTGAACCAAAACCAATTTATGGCGACGGTAATCCGGAAACTCATCCGCTCACTTGGCGTTTAAGCAAACAAGAAGCGGTACGTAGTGCTGATGATTACGAAGCACTTGAAGGCTATGCTGGCTTTAAAAAAGCTTTAGGCATGAAACCTGCTGAAGTGTTAGATGTCATTAAAGCTGCAACTGTAAAAGGTCGTGGTGGTGCGGGTTTCCCTGCGGGTATTAAATGGTCATTGATGGCACCAAATGATGGTGGTCCACGTTACTTGATCTGTAATGCCGACGAAATGGAACCGGGTACCTTTAAAGACCGTTTGTTGATGGAAAAACTTCCACATCAATTGATCGAAGGGATGTTAATTGCGGGTTATACCTTAGAAGCAACTCAAGGTTATATCTTTATCCGTGGTGAATACATCGAGGCTGCTCAATATCTAAATGAAGCGTTAGAACAGATTCGTGCTAAAGGTTATTTAGGCGAAAACATCTTAGGTTCTGGCTGGAATTTTGATCTGCATGTACATACGGGTGCAGGGCGTTATATCTGTGGTGAAGAAACTGCATTGATTAACTCGCTTGAAGGCCGTCGTGCTAACCCACGTACTAAGCCACCGTTCCCGCAAGTTGCAGGAGCATGGGGCCGTCCGACGATTGTGAACAACGTTGAAACTTATAACAACTTGCCAGCAATCATGCTTCGTGGACCAGAGTGGTATATCGGCTTGTCAGCGGGTAAATCAAAAGATCCAGGCACTAAAATTTATGGTGCATCGGGTAAAGTTAAATTCCCGGGTCTTTGGGAATTGCCATTTGGTACAACTGCGCGTGAAGTGATTGAAGATCATGCTGGTGGTATGCGTGAGGGCTTAAAGCTTAAAGCATGGTTACCGGGCGGTGCTTCAACTGACTTTTTACCAGCAGATACCATTGATTTACCAATGGATGCAGACACGATTATGAAAGCAGGTTCTCGTTTGGGAACATGTTTGTTAATGGTGGTAGACGAAACTCAATGTATGGTATCGCTCACTCGTAACTTAGAAGAGTTCTTTGCGCGTGAATCATGTGGTTTCTGTACACCATGTCGTGATGGTTTGCCATGGGCTGTTAAAGCGCTTAAAGCACTTGAAGCAGGTGAAGGCAAGAAAGAAGATATCGACCATTTACAAGAACTAACTCGTAAATTATGGATTGGTAAAACTTTCTGTGCCCACGCACCAGGTGCGATGGAGCCGCTTATGGGCGCACTCAAACATTTCCGTGGTGAGTTTGAAGCGAAAGTGACGAATCGTCCTGTCGTGCAAACCAGCAACGTAGAACAAGCTTAAGGAATTCGACTATGGCTACAATTCATGTCGATGGAAAATCGTATGAAGTCAACGGCTCGGAAAACTTGCTACAAGCATGTTTGAGTCTGGGCATCGACATCCCATATTTTTGTTGGCATCCATCCTTAGGTTCGGTTGGTTCTTGCCGTCAATGTGCTGTTACGCAATATGCGAATCCAGAAGATACGCGTGGTCGTTTGGTCATGTCTTGCATGACACCGGCATCTGACAATACCTATATCTCAATTGAAGACAAAGAAGCAACGGATTTCCGTGCATCTATTGTTGAATTTTTGATGACCAACCACCCGCACGACTGTCCAGTCTGTGAAGAGGGTGGTCACTGTCATTTACAAGATATGACTGTAATGACGGGTCATGACCGTCGTCGCTACCGTTTTACAAAACGTACGCATTACAACCAAGAACTCGGCTCATTCATTGCGCATGAAATGAACCGCTGTATTGCTTGTTACCGTTGTGTTCGTTACTACAAAGACTATGCGGGCGGTACAGACTTTGGCGTATATGCCAATGCATCTCGTGTTTACTTTGGTCGTCCGGAATCAGGTACTTTAGAGTCTGAATTCTCTGGTAACTTGACTGAAGTATGTCCAACAGGTGTATTTACTGATAAGACTCATTCAGAGCGTTATAACCGTAAGTGGGATATGCAGTATGCACCAAGCGTGTGTCAAGGCTGTTCTTCTGGTTGTAACATTTCTCCGGGTGAACGTTATGGTGAAATCCGTCGTGTAGAAAACCGTTTTAATGGTTCGGTTAACCAATACTTCCTTTGTGACAAAGGTCGTTTTGGCACAGGTTATGTAAACCGTGCAGACCGTCCACGTCAGCCTCAGTTCCGTAATGGTGAAACTGTTGCAACTGTTTCTGTCGACCAAGCTCTAGATCAAGCGATTGCTAAGCTTCAAGGCAAAAAAGTTTTGGGTATTGGTTCTCCTCGCGCAAGCTTGGAATCGAACTATGCATTACGTGAGCTTGTAGGTCAGGCAAATTATTCAACTGGTATTGCACAAAAAGAGCAAAAGCTTGTTGAACTTGCTGCATCTATCATGCAAACCGAGGGTATCTACAACCCGAATATGCGTGAAATCGAAAGCTATGATGCTGTTCTGATCTTAGGTGAAGACCTAACTCAAACTGCACCTCGCATGGCATTGTCTGTTCGCCAAGCTGCGAAAAACAAAGCACGCGAAATGGCTGCAAAAACACGTACACCAGATTGGTTAGCTGAGCCTGTACAACGTATTGGCCAAGAAGCAAAATCTCCGGTTTACATTTTAGCTGCAACTCAAACTCGTCTTGCTGACGTTGCAACTGGTGAAGTGGTTGCTTCTCCAAATGACATCGCACGTTTAGGCTTTGCAGTTGCTGCGGCAGTGAATGGTGAGGTTGTAAGTGGTTTAGATGAAGATGCAAAAGCATTTGCTCAAACCATTGCTGACACTCTAAAAGCAGCAAACAAACCATTAATTATTGCGGGTACAAGCTTGCAAGATGCTTCTATTATGGAAGCTGCAGCACAGTTGACTCAGAACTTAGGTTCTAAAGCTGGTTTAAGTCTTGTAGTTCCTGAAGTGAACTCTATGGGCTTGGCATTGTTCGGTGGTTTAAGCCTTGAACAAGCATTTGCTCAAGACTACGACACACTTGTTATTGTTGAAAATGACTTGTTCCGTCGCTTACCAGCTGCACAAGTACAAGCTGCATTAGATAAAGCTGAAACAGTAATTGTACTTGATCACAGTGAAACTGAAACTGTGAAACAAGCTGATATCGTTCTTTCAGCAGCAAGCTTTGCAGAGGGTGATGGTACTGTTGTAAGCCAAGAAGGTCGTGCACAGCGTTTCTATCAAGTTTACGATCCAAGCTATTACAAACCTGAATATGCAATTAAAGAATCATGGCGTTGGTTACATGCCATTGAAACTGGCATTAAAGGTAAGGCTGTAGATTGGACATTGCTTGACGATGTAATTGAAAGCATCGTGAAAAATGTACCAGTACTTGAAGCTATCCAAGATGTAGCACCAGATGCGGGTTACCGTGTACATGGCTTGAAAATCGCGCGTGAACCACGTCGTTATTCAGGTCGTACAGCAATGCGTGCACCGTTATCGGTTCATGAGCCTAAACAGCCTACCGATCCAGATTCAGCATTAACATTCTCAATGGAAGGTTATGTTGGTCCGCAAAAAGCATCATCATTAGTACCATTTGCATGGGCTCCGGGTTGGAACTCTCCACAATCTTGGAACAAATACCAAGATGAAGTCGGTGGTCACTTAAAAGGTGGTGATTCTGGTGTTCGTTTATTCGATCGCTTGGCAAAACGTCCTGCACGTAGCTACGTTGCTCCAGTGCCAGTAGTTGCAAATCCTGAAAGTTTCCGCTTAGTTCCAATGCACCATATTTTTGGTTCTGGCGAATTCACCATTAAAACACCTGCAATGGAAACTCGTATTCCTGAAGCTGTGTTTGCAGTTGGCGAACAAGATGCAACTCGTTTGAACCTTCAAGAAGGTCAACGCATTACAGTAAAAGCAGGCGAAACGACTGTAAGCTTGCCGGTACAAGTAATTGAATATTTACCTACAGGTTATATTGGTTACCCAGTTGGTTTAGCACCAATGGTGTCGCTAGCTGAGCCTGTTTCAGTGGCATTAGGAGTGTAATTCATGAATCAAGAAATTATACGTCAAACGCCACTTTGGGCTGAGAACTGGCCGATTGCCTATGCTGTCGTTCAAGCAGTTGTGATTTTGCTTGTTGTAGTTTTAGTTGCAGCGTTGATGTCTTTTATTGAGCGTCGTTTACTTGCTTGGTGGCAAGACCGCTATGGTCCAAACCGTGTTGGTCCTGGTGGTATGTTCCAGATCGTTGCCGACATGCTCAAGATCATGTTCAAAGAAGACTGGACACCAAAATTTGCTGACAAACTTACATTCCGTTTAGCACCAGCTGTTGCAATGGCAACAGCGGTTCTTTCGTTCATGGTAATCCCGGTGAGTCCTTCACTGGGTGTTGCCGACATGAGTATCGGTTTATTGTTCTTCATGGCAATGGCTGGTATTGCTGTCTACGCAGTTTTATTTGGTGGCTGGGCTTCAAATAACAAATACTCGTTGCTTGGTGGTTTACGTTCAGCAGCTCAAACTATTTCTTATGAAGTGTTCTTGGGTATTTCATTGATGGGTGTGGTTGCAATTGCAGGCTCATTTAACCTTCGTGAAATTGTTGAAGCACAACGTGATGTTTGGTTCGTCATTCCACAATTCTTAGGTTTCTTGATTTTCGTAGTTGCTGGTGTTGCAGTAACTCACCGTCATCCATTTGACCAACCAGAAGCAGAACAAGAATTGGCAGAAGGTTACCATGTTGAATATGGCGGTATGAAATGGGGTATGTTCTTCGTTGCTGAATATGTCAACGTAGTACTAATCTCTGCATTGATCGTGACTTTATTCTTTGGTGGCTGGTTAGCGCCATTCAATTTAGAAATTCCATTTGTTCCACCAGTATTCTGGTTTGTGATTAAAACAGCATTTTTTGTAATGATGTTTGTATTGGCACGTGGTTCTTTAATGCGTCCACGTTATGACCAAGTCATGAACTTTGGTTGGAAAATTTGTTTGCCATTGGCGTTGGTCAACTTGTTAGTGACTGGTGCTGTGATTCTGATGAATCAGGCCTAGGACAGCAGGGAGTACAAAATGTATAAATTTCTAGCTGGATTCGGATCAATTGTACGTACGTTACTCATGGTGTTTAGCCATGCAACGCGTAAACGTGACACGATTTTATATCCAGAAGTTCCGGCTGAACAGATTGTGCCGCCACGCTTTCGTGGTCGTATCGTATTAACGCGTGACCCTGATGGGGAAGAGCGTTGCGTAGCATGTAACCTATGTGCGGTTGCATGTCCGGTTGGCTGTATCTCACTACAAAAAGCAGAAACAGAAGATGGTCGTTGGTACCCGGAGTTTTTCCGTATTAACTTCTCACGTTGTATTTTCTGCGGTATGTGTGAAGAAGCTTGTCCAACAACTGCGATTCAGCTCACACCAGACTTCGAGTTAGGCGAATATGTACGTCAAGACCTTGTTTATGAGAAAGAAAACTTACTCATTTCAGGTCCGGGCAAATACCCAGATTACAACTTCTACCGTGTAACGGGTATGGCAATTAACGGTAAAGAGAAAGGTCAAGCACAAAAAGAAAGTGCACCAATCGATGTACGGAGTCTATTACCATGATGTGGCCGTTTTATTTGATGGCACTCGTGGCCATCGTTTCTACGGTTCGTGTAGTGACTAACACGAACCCTGTACACGCTCTACTTAGTCTAATTGTTTCATTGCTTGCTGTTGCTGGTATTTTCATGATCGTGGGGGCGCCTTTTGCAGGTGCTCTTGAAATCATCGTTTATGCCGGAGCAATTATGGTTCTGTTTGTCTTCGTGGTGATGATGCTTAACTTAGGTCAACACACCGTTGAACAAGAACGCAAATGGCTTTCTTCAGATGCTTGGGCATATCCAGCACTCATGAGTTTCTTACTCGGCTTGCTTTTAGTTTGGATGCTTGGTGGTGAATACACCACTATTTCAGCACCGCTTGGGGCACAAGTGATTGGACCAAAAGTAGTTGGTCAAGCACTCTTTACTCACTATTTATTATTGGTTGAAGTTGCCGCGATGTTATTGCTAGCAGCCCTTGTTGCAGCATACCACTTAGGTAAACGTGAACCAGGTGCAGAAGAGGAAAAAGAATAATGGGCCAGATTCCTTTAGAACATGGTTTGATTGTTGCAACCATCCTTTTTGCACTCGGTTTTTACGGTGTAATGGTGCGACGCAACCTATTATTTATGTTAATGAGCCTTGAAATCATGATGAATGCTGCAGCATTGGCATTTGTTCTTGCGGGTAGCGTATGGGCACAACCAGATGGGCAAGTGATGTTCATTCTGATTTTGACCCTTGCAGCAGCAGAGGCATGTATCGGTCTTGCGATTGTCCTTCAGTTCTATCATCGCTTCCATCATTTGGATGTGGATGCTGCTAGTGAGATGCGCGGATGAGTTATTTATATCTAACAGTATTATTTCCGCTAATCGGTTTTATTTTATTGGCGGCAGGACGAGACAAACTCTCTGAAAATGTTGCAGCAGTTATTGGTGTAGGTTCTGTAGGTTTATCTGCATTATTTGCACTCATTGCTGGAATGGCATTTACCACGAGTGGTCAGCAAGTTTTTGTTCAAAACTTGTGGACATGGTTCAATGTTGGTGGTTTTGCGCCGGGCATTAGCTTACATTTAGATGGCTTATCTTTACTCATGATGGGCATGATCACGGGTGTTGGTTTCTTAATCCACATCTTTGCATCATGGTACATGCGTGGTGAAGAGGGTTATGCGCGTTTCTTCTCTTATTTCAACCTGTTTGTTGCAAGCATGCTTGTGCTTGTATTGGGTGACAACTTGGCGTTGTTATTCTTAGGTTGGGAAGGTGTAGGTCTTTGCTCTTACTTGCTAATCGGTTTCTATTATGCAAACCCTGCAAATGGTTGGGCTGCGATCAAAGCGTTTACAGTGACCCGCGTTGGTGACGTATTCTTGCTTATTGCTTTATTCTTGCTTTACCAACAATTTGGTACGCTGAATACTCAGTACATCGTTGAACACGCAGCAGAAGTAATGACGAAGAGTTCGTCACTTACAATCTGGACTGCATTAATGTTGTTCTTGGGTGCTGCTGGTAAGTCTGCTCAAATTCCATTGCAAACATGGTTGGCAGATGCGATGGCAGGTCCAACACCTGTTTCTGCATTAATCCACGCTGCAACAATGGTAACGGCTGGTGTGTACTTATGCTGCCGTCTATTCAGCGTATTTGAACTTGCTCCTGAAGTGATGCAATTCATTTCGGTAACTGGCGCGGTAACTTTGTTAGTTGCAGGTTTTGCTGCACTTGTACAAACGGACATCAAACGTATCTTGGCTTACTCAACGATGAGTCAGCTTGGCTATATGTTTATGGCTGTAGGTGCGGAAGCTTATCAAGCTGGCTTGTTCCACATGTTGGCTCACGCATTCTTTAAGGCATTATTATTCTTGTCTTCTGGTGCGGTTATTTTGGCTTATCACCACGAGCAAAATATTTTCAAAATGGGTGGTTTGTTCAAACGTAACAAATTCCTGTTTGCTTGTTTCGCGATTGGTGGCGGTGCATTAGCAGCGATTCCATTCTTGACTATTGGCTTCTTCTCTAAAGATGCGATTCTTGGTGAAGTTTGGGTACAAGGTCAATCAGTTGCTTTATATCACACCTTATATTGGGTGGGTGTAGCAGGTGCATTCCTGACTTCAATCTATACATTCCGTTTAATCTGGGTTGTATTCTTTGGTCAAGAAAACACGCCTTACCATGAAATTAAAGGTGCAACTTACTGGGCTCCGTTGGGTATTTTAGCTGTATTGTCTACTTTTGTTGGTGCGGTATTAAAAGCACCGGTAGCAGGTATTCTGAATACTGCAAAAATTCCTGAATTCCATGTCGCTGAACAATTTGTGGAAGGCATGCATGGGGCAGAGCACTTAGCAGTAGGTATTGCACTAGTTGGTCTAGTTGTTGGTATAGCATTATTTACATTTGCTTATGGTGCAGTGAAATCATTCGCTCAAACAAGTTTGGGTTCAGGTTTGGCACATATTTGCCGTACCGCTTTTGGTTTTGATGCATTGTATGACATCGTTTTTGTTAAACCTTATTTATTCTTCGCCAAAATCTTTGGCCGTGATCCGATTGACGGTTTGTGGTTAGTTCTTCCTGCGCTCGTGAAAGGCGGAAACAGTTTTACAAGCTCACGTCAAACAGGTTCATTGCGTGAATACGCATCAAGCATGTCACTCGGTGTAGTGGTGTTATTGATGATCTTGATCGTTATTCAGGTAGTGGGGAAATAAAATGGAAAACAATTTAATTTTACCCGCGCTGATCCTTGTTCCGTTCATTGCCGGTTTTATTTGTTGGTTAGTCGATAAGCTCGACAAAACTTTGCCACGCTGGATTGCTTTAATTGGTATGCTCATTACTTTGGGCTTAGGTCTTGCACTTTGGCAAAGTGGAACTTATAGCTACGAGTTGGGTTCTAAAATCCCAACTTGGTCTGCTGAGTTCTATTTACCGTGGATTCAATCACTCGGTATTGGCATTCACTTAGCTGTGGATGGCTTATCTTTACTCATGGTGTTATTAACAGCGTTACTTGGTGTACTTGCTGTTGGTTGTTCATGGGGTGAGATTCAAAAGAACGTTGGTTTCTTCCACTTAAACCTATTATGGAGTTTAGGTGGCGTTATCGGTGTATTCTTAGCGATTGACTTGTTCTTGTTCTTCTTCTTCTGGGAGATGATGCTTGTACCAATCTACTTCTTGATTGCGTTATGGGGTCATAAAGGTTCAAACGGTCGTTCACGTGTTTACGCTGCGACTAAGTTCTTCCTTTACACGCAGATCGCTGGTCTAGTGATGTTAATCGGTATCCTAGGTCTTGTAGTTTATGGCTACATGATGACAGGCATGATCGGTTTTGATTACAACTATTTATTAGCTGTAGCTAACCATTTACCTGCAGGCCTAGCATATGGTTTCATGATCTGTTTCTTCATCGGTTTTGCGGTGAAATTACCAGTATTCCCATTACACGGTTGGTTGCCAGATGCGCATGCTCAAGCTCCTACAGCAGGTTCTGTAGACTTAGCGGGTATCTTGATTAAAACAGCTGCGTATGGCTTGCTTCGTTTTGTTATTCCTTTCTTCCCGACAGCTTCTGCACAGTTTGCAGACATTGCGATTATTTTCGGTTTGATTGGTATTTTCTACGGCGCATGGTGTGCTTACCAGCAAACTGACATGAAACGTTTACTTGCGTATACGTCGATTTCACACATGGGCTTTATCTTACTTGCAATCTATGCAGGTAATATTTTGACCTTCCAAGGTCTAATGATCATGATGTTGGCACACGGTTTGTCATCAGCTGCATTGTTCATTATGTCTGGTCAAATCTACGAACGTTTACATACACGTGATTTACGTTTAATGGGTGGTCTTCGTGGCCAGCTTCAGTACTTGCCATTTTTCTTGATGTTCTTCGTTGCTGCTCTTGTAGGTGTACCAGGTTTAGGTAACTTTATTGGTGAATTCCTGATTTTGATGGGTTCATTTAATAAATATCCTGTCTTCACGATTCTTGCTTCTATCAGCCTTGTATTTGCAGGTTTATATGGCTTGATCTTGATTCACCGTGCTTTATTTGGTGAACCAAATCCTGAACAAAAGCAACATTACACTAGTCCATTGAAAGACTTATCTGCTCGTGAAGTTGGTATTTTGATGATTTGTGCGATTGGTCTCGTTTGGCTTGGTATCTACCCACAAACATTCTTGGATGTATCTCATTCAAGCATGCAGTGGTTGGTCAATAGTTATGTGCCAGTACAAGAAGTCGTTGAAACTGTTCAGCAAACAGCTACTCAACTTGACCATGTGGAGATCCAATAATCATGAACTTCACAGTATCATTCTCTACGCTTATGCCTTTAGCTCCGGTGATGATTGTTGCTTTGACAACAGTCGTCGTCATGCTGTTAATTTCAATTAAGCGTAATCATAATTTAATCGCAACAGCTTCTGTTGTCGGTTTAAACCTTGCTGCACTTTATATTTTATTTGCAGTATTTGGCGGTAAGTTTGTACCGGCAAATGTGATGGGCATGTTTATGGTTGATCCATTTACCATGTTCTATCAATTTATGATTTTGATTGCGGCATTGGCATGTTGTACTTTGTCTCATGCTTATATCGAAACTTATAAAGACAACCGCGAAGAGTTATACCTTTTGTTACTTGCTTCAGTAGCAGGTGCAATGTTGATGGTTGCAAGCTCTCACTATGCATCGTTCTTCATTAGCCTTGAGTTAATGTCGATTCCTGTATATGGCTTACTTGCTTATACTTATCAACGTAGTAACTCACTTGAAGCGGGTATTAAATATCTTGTACTTTCAGCGACAGCTTCTGCAATGTTGTTGATGGGTATGGCATATATCTATGCATATACAGGTTCGCTTTCATTCTATGATTCTGTACAAGCATTATTTGAAGCAATCAAACAGCCAATGGTGTTATTAGGTTTAGCACTTATTATCTTTGCTGTTGCATTTAAATTGTCGCTTGCGCCGTTCCATAAATGGACACCGGATGTATATGCAGGTGCACCAGCGCCAATGGCAACTTTCTTAGCGACTGCTGCTAAAGTTGCAACAATTGGTTTGTTCGTGCGCTATATGCTTGCTTCAGGCGCAATGATGGTGAACTCGTTAGTAACTATTTTGACGATCATTGCTGTATTGTCGATTTTAGTTGGTAACTTACTCGCTGTTCGTCAAGTTAACTTAAAACGTATTCTTGGTTATTCATCTATTGCTCACTTTGGTTATTTGTTAATTGCTTTAATTAGCATGACTTATGCGAGCTTGGGTAGCGTAACTGTATATGTGGTGTCTTATGTATTAACAACTATTGGTGCCTTTGGTGCAGTAGCGTTAATGTCTAGCCCATATAACAACGTAGATGAAGCACAAAGCCTTGCAGACTACCGTGGTTTATTCTGGCGTCGTCCAGTACTTACAGCAACTTTAACAGTCATGATGTTATCTTTGGCTGGTATTCCATTAACAGCAGGCTTCATTGGTAAGTTCTTGGTGGTAATGGCTGCTGTAACAACTCAACACTGGTTCTTAGCTGCAATGATTATTGTGGGTAGTGGTATCGGTTTGTACTATTACTTACGTGTGATGGTTGTAATGTATATGACACCACCAGAAACTCCTCGTATTGATGCAGATGCTCATTGGGGACAAAAAGTGGGTGGTTTAATGGTATTGGCTGCTGCTGCATTAGTTATTATTTTGGGTGTTTACCCAGATCCAATGATTAATTTGGCACTAAAAGCAGAAATTTTATCTCCATTACATTTCATGCTTTCACAACAGTAATTTTGGTGTACAAAAAAGCCTCCAAAACTGGAGGCTTTTTTTTATTGAGCGTTAAAAAAAGATTATAATAAATACGTTTTTATATTTTTAGGTAACATCTGTGGCCATTCAAGAAATTCGTCACCCACTTATTCGTCATAAATTAGGCTTGTTACGCCGTGCTGACATCAGTACTAAAAATTTCCGTGAGCTTGCTCAGGAAGTGACTATGTTATTGACTTATGAAGCAACAAAAGATTTACCAGTTGTGGATTGTGAAATTGATGGATGGGCTGGAACTGTTACTACTCAGCGTATTGCTGGTAAAAAAATAACGATTGTACCCATTTTACGTGCTGGAATTGGTATGTTGGATGGCGTACTTAATCTAATTCCAAGCGCAAAAGTGAGTGTTTTAGGTCTTGAGCGTAATGAGGAAACATTAGAAGTTCGCACGTATTACAAAAAATTAGTTCCGGATGTGGCTAATCGTCTTGCGATGATTATTGACCCAATGCTAGCAACGGGTAATTCGTTAGTTGCTGCTATTGATGTGTTAAAGGCAAGTGGTTGTAAAGATATCCGTGTTATGGTCTTGGTTGCTGCTCCTGAAGGTGTTGCTAAAGTTGAAGCAGCTCATCCAGATGTGCAAATTTATACGGCATCTATTGATAATGGCTTAAATGAACAAGGTTATATTGTTCCTGGCTTGGGCGATGCTGGCGATAAAATTTTTGGTAGTGTACAAAAAGATTAATTTTTTGAAATCGTAATAAAAAGAGACTTCATTCAACCGTATAATTTTAAAACGGAATCGTGAGTCTCTTTTTTATTTACCGCAACAACTGGATTGGAAAAGTAGGGGAAAGATCATGAAGCAAGAGTTTTATACTGGATGGGTAAAACAATATAACGCTGATAAAGGGTTTGGTTTTATTGAAACTAGTGAAGGAGATATTTTCTTTCATATTTCTGATTTCCCTGCATCAGAAGGCGAACCGAAAAGAAATGAAAAAGTGAAGTTTCTTGCCGCAGATAATCAGGGCAAATTTAAAGCGATCAAAATTGAGCGTGTTGACCCGAATCCTGCGAAAACCAAGAAAAATAAAATTGCAGATCACAATAAAGCGATCACAAGCGAATTGCTATCAAATTTTCGACGCTAATCAATGAAAAGATCAGGTTTTAAACCTGATCTTCACAGAATTGTAAGAATGCTTTGAGACCTGGCCCCTGATACTTTTGACGGTGTACCAGCATATAAAGCGGACGGGTAAGCTGCCAGAATGGTGTATCTAAAATTACTAATTGTCCCTTTTCAATTAAAGGTTCAATGGCTAGTTTAGAAATACATGACATACCTAAACCACCAGCAACGATTTTTAAAATTGCTTCATTGTGACCTAGGGTTAAGCGAATATTCGCGTCTGGCAGATCTTGCAATATCGCATTATCAAACACTTCACGAGTTCCTGAGCCTTCTTCACGTAAAATCCATTCGACTTGAAGAAAATCATGCGCTGTTAGAGGTCTATTTAAACGTGCTAAAGGGTGATTTGGGGCGCAGCAAACTGCAAGCTCATCATCACGCCAATGAATACATTGGAGTTGAGGTAAGTGACATGAGCCTTCAATTAAAGCTAAATCAAGTTGGAATTGATTGACTGCTTCAATCATTTGGCGTGTATTGCCCACTTGTAATTGCAAATGCGCTTTAGGGTGATGCTGTAAAAAGTTTGCCATTAAATCTGGCATGAGGTAATCACTAATCGTTAAAGTGGCCCCAATACGTAAATCAATGCTTTGCAATTCACCTTTTGCAGCTTGCTCAAAAGCTTCACAGCGACCTAATATTTCTAATGCTTGAGGCAATAGAAAACGACCTAAATCATTAAGCTGTAATCGTTTACCTAAACGATCAAATAGAGGAGCACCAAGGCCATCCTCTAAATCGGCTAAAGCCATACTTGCTGCACTTTGCGTCAGTCTGACCGCATCACTCGCTTTGGTGACAGTTCCTTCTTGAGCGACTGCTACAAAAACAGCCAACTGGCGTAATGTCATGCGCATGTTTAAAAAGCCTTAACGTTTAAAAGTATTCATTATTTCGGCTGTCATGCTAACATGAGCGCACTATTTCATGCCACGTTGAAATCATGTCAATTGAAAAATTTAGCGTAGAAAAAGTTTTATCTGTACACCGCTGGACTCCAACTCTTTTTAGTTTCACCATGACTCGCCCTGCACATTTTAAATTTACAGCGGGGCAATTCGCACGTATTGGGCTAAAAGTTGGAGAGGAACTCGTTGTTCGTGCTTATTCGGTAGTCTCGTCACCATTTGATGAAACGCTTGAGTTTTTTTCGATTGTAGTACCAGACGGTGCATTTACGTCAAATCTTCAACATTTAAAGGTAGGAGATGAGCTTTATTTAGAAAAAATACCTTATGGTTATTTGACTTTAGCTCGCTATCAACAACCTTTACCGCATGATTTATGGTTATTGGCAACAGGTACAGGTTTAGCTCCATTTTTATCGATGCTACAAGACTTCGATACATGGTCTAAATATCAAAAAATTAATTTGGTCTACAGTGTCCGTACCGCAGCTGAGTTAGCTTATGTTGATCGTATTCAAGAGATTGCTGAAACTTTTGGAGAAGGACATAACGGATTTAAATTTATTCCGATTATTACTCGAGATCCATCTGCGCCATTGCATGATCGTTTGCCGATTCTAATTGAAAATGGTGAATTAGAAAAATCTGCTGGTATAGAGCTGAATCCTGCCACAAGCCACGTCATGCTTTGCGGAAATCCGCAAATGGTAGATGACACGAAAGAGGCTTTAAAACGCCGTGGTTTGACGATGAACCGTCGAGGTGAGGGAAATATTGCGGTAGAAAATTACTGGTAATAAATTGCGGTGAAAACAACTTTATAATTAATTTTATGGATATGTTTATTAGTGGACAAACATATCCATAAATTCGCGAATTTCTGAAATTGCGCTATCTACATCGGTTGAAAGCCAAGTTGGCTCAAAAAGACCTGCATAATGTTCCAAACGATCTTGTGGAACGACTAAGCGAACAGGACAGTCTTCTTCTAGTAAGCGCCAAGGTAAAATCGGAACATCATTGTCTAGAAAAATATTGATATTACGAATATCAACAATCATGGCATTAATACAGTCAGGAAATGGCATGACGGAAAATTCTTCAGTACGACGACGAAAATACTCTAAATCACCCCATTTGAGTTCATAACTTGGTTTATTAAATTCAATAATACCAATGAGATGTTCGTCTCTCGTCTGATGTATATAACATTGATGTGTGACGTCAGTGTCGAGATCAAGTGTTACGTTTTGCTGACGATACATCATAAAATAGAGCAGCTTTAAAACAAGGGGGCTTATTATAGCCTATTTTATAAAAAGTAAGCGCTAAAACATATTGTATTACAAATAGAACCTTAAAGAAGCTCGAGCATAACTTGCCATTATTTTTTAATGGCTAAATATTTTTGCCTAAATTTTATACTGTTTTTATTATTTTAATAGTAGAGTTTTGCAAACACAGACACCTTAGCATAATGCTTTTTCACACAATGCAACAAACCAAATTGCTATGATGATTATAAAGTTAATGATAAAAGAAGAGGGGAAAGAAGATGCATGATTTTTCAAAACCACCTCATGTGACGAGTCCTGAAGAAACTGCGAAAAAAAGAAGATTGCCAGTTTACATTTTAATTATTGTTGGGCTTTTTCTTATTGCACTCATCGTCTACATGGTTGCTGATCACAGCAAAACGCCTAAAGAAGAAGCCGCTTTTCAACATGAGGCCATACCGCATGTTATTAAGAGTACTTCAGATTTGAATATCTATAAAGGGTAATAAGCCAACCAGTATATCTTGATAGAAAGCCTTTGGGATGTGACCTAAAGGCTTTTTTTGCAACCTTTTGCATCAATTTGTTGTATTTATGCAGAAGTGTGTTGATTAGAAAATACTCAAAACATAAGGTGAGATAGACCGCATTTATCGTCATTTTTAACAACGAATGGTGTTTTTCATAATTGATGGCACTGAAAAGAACATAACAATTGAGGACATAACAATATGAATGAATTTTTTGATGGGCCTCGCGGCGCTCAGTTTGATGCGATGTATTACTGGGATCAGTTTCATCCTATTTTAGCTGCAATCGTCATCTTACTGGTTGGCTGGATAATCGCTTTATTAGTTGCGGCAGGTGTAAAAAAACTTCTGCAAAAAGTAAATACCAATGCAAAATTATCTTCAGCAACTGGGCGTGCTCCAAACATAGAAGGTCTTATTTCAAAAGTCGTATTCTGGTTTATTCTAATCTTAGCTGTTGTCGCAGCTCTCAATGTACTTAACATTAGTGGAGTGAGTGGCCCGTTCAGCAATATGGTGAATCAGGTACTCGTCTATATTCCAAATATTATTGCTGCTGTTGTGGTGGGTTTTATTGGTTGGATCGTTGCTCGACTGGTGCGAGCGGGGGTGACCAATGTTTTATCCCGAACTCAACTCGATGATAAGTTAAGCAGTGAAGTGGGTGTAGGTGGAATTAGCCAGAATATTGGTGAAATTCTTTACTGGCTTGTATTGTTACTTTTCCTTCCGATTGTTCTTTCAATATTAGGATTAACAGGCTTACTGATTCCAGTTCAAAATATGGTAAATGATGCTGTAGCATTCTTACCAAATATCTTTATTGCTGGTGTTATCGTTTTTGTTGGTTATATCTTGGCAAAAATTGTACGCGGTATTGTTGAAGGTTTAGTAAATAGCTTAGGTGTTCAGGCTCAAGCTGAAAAAATTGGTCTTTTCAAAAGCTCTAACGTAGGCAAATTCTTAGGTTCATTTGTTTTCGCAATCATCATTATTACAACATTGATTGTAGCGTTTGAAGCTTTAGGGATTGAGACAATTTCTCAGCCAGCAACAGCAATGCTTAATGAAATCTTGCAGGCGATTCCAAACATTATTGCTGCTGGTTTAATTCTACTGGTTGCTTATATTGTTTCTCGTTTTGTTGGTCGCTTAGTAGCCGAATTAATTGCAGGTACAGGTGTTGATGAAATTCCTGCAAAGTTAGATGTACAACGCTTTTTAGGTCAAACTAAAGTTTCTAATGCAGTTGGCTGGTTAATTGTATTCTTTACTATGCTATTTGCAGTTTCTGAAGCTGCGGATCGTCTTGGTTTCGATCAAATTAGTGGTCTAATTGCAATGTTTATCCATTTCGGTGCAAACATTCTATTGGGCGCTGTAATCTTGGTTATTGGTTTCTGGCTTGCCAATGTGGTGGCGAACGTGGTTCAACGCGGCGAATATAATAGCTCGCGTTGGTTAGGTAGTTTAGTTCGTGTGTTAATTATTGGTCTCGTACTTGCGCTTGGTTTAAGAGCGATGGGTATTGCAGATTCAATCGTTAATCTTGCATTTGGCTTGACTCTAGGCGCAGTTGCAGTTGCTTTCGCTCTTGCATTTGGTTTAGGTGGTCGCCAACCAGCAGAAAGACTGTTGAGCGATTTGCTAGATAAAGCTAAAAAAGAAGCGAATGAACCGAATCCGCTTTATCAACCACCGTCTACTACCACAACGAGCAGCCCATCTGCTGGTAGCTCATCTGCAACTACGAGTTCGTCAACATCTACAGTTGCACCAACGACTACAACCTCACCATCAACGGTTTCATCTGATGCAAAACCAGCTGATTCTGCACAAGTAAATCCAGCAGAACCACCAGTAAATAAACCGTTTGGATCTACTGGAGAAAATGACGAAATTTAGTAAGTAAAACTAATTTTCAGATAAACCGTACAAAAAATCTTTGATTTTTGTGATAAGTTCGACCACTCTATATTGAGTGGTCGTTCTTTTTAAGCGTTATAAAAACAAATAAGTGAGGAAAATACGATGAAGAAACCAGGTCGTTTTTTAGCACCGATTGTCATTGCGGGAATTACGGTAGGTTTTTTAGCAAGTGCTTATAAATTTGTGTTTAACAAATCTAATTCATCAAAACAGGCAACAACTCATACACGTAATTCTGAAAAATCTTCAAATGATTCGAAAGCTTCAAATTAGCTTATTCATCATTTAAACATATTGTGCTGCTGCATAAGCA
This sequence comes from Acinetobacter sp. S-1, assembly GCF_059579785.1. Lineage (NCBI taxonomy): Bacteria > Pseudomonadati > Pseudomonadota > Gammaproteobacteria > Moraxellales > Moraxellaceae > Acinetobacter > Acinetobacter sp. S-1. The sequence goes on along the minus strand of NZ_CM184207.1, from coordinate 3,038,611 downwards.
GAAGACCAAGCCCATTGGAAGTTATAACCTCCTAAATGGCCAGTCACATCAAGTACTTCGCCAATAAAAAACAATCCTTTTTGCTTTTTACTTTCCATGGTTTTGGAAGATACTTCACTTGTATCAACTCCACCTAAAGTAACTTCGGCAGTACGATAGCCTTCTGTGCCTGATGGTTTCACAGCAAAACCATGTAGTTGCTCGGCAATATGATCTAGCTGTGCATCACTGATATTACCAATCGCTATTTCGCTCTGCTCTGACCATATAAGTTGTTGTAGCTCTTGGATAATACTTTTCGCAGTAAACTCACTAAGAAGGGTGCGCAATAGAACTTTAGGTTGTGCTTTCTTTTTATCTTTTAAATAAGTTGCTAAATCTTGGCTTGGGAAAAAGTCAATTTTAAAACTTTCACCAGTGTTCCAATAGTTTGAAAGCTGTAGGGAACTTGGTCCACTCAAACCGCGATGCGTAAACAATAATGCTTCAGTAAAACTATTTTTCGAGTTACTTAGAGTCACATCTAAAGCATTGCCACTTAGGCGTGTAGTAACTTCTTTAATATGATCTGAAAAGGTAAACGGGACTAAACCTGCGCGAGTTGGGAAAACCGTATGTCTAAATTTTTGTGCCAGTTCATAGCCAAATCCAGAACCACCCAAAGTTGGAATGGATAAACCACCTGTAGCAACCACTAATGACTCACAGCTAAATCGGCCTTGGTTTGTGTGTACAGTAAAACCGCCTTTTTCTAATGGATCAATCTGTACAGCTTCACATTGAGTTTGGATATCAACGTTATTGGTTTTATCACATTCACTCACTAGCATCTCTAAAATTTCTTTAGCGCCGTTCAGCGTGAATAATTGCCCGTGTTTTCGTTCTTCATAAGCAATTTTATAATCACATACCAAACCGATAAAGTCCCAGTTGCTATAGCGTGATAGGGCAGAAATAACGAAGTGTGGATTATGAGAAATATAGTTGTTAGGCTCTACATAAAGGTTGGTAAAGTTACACTTACCACCGCCTGACATTAAAATCTTTTTACCAATTTTATTGGCTTTTTCTAAAATTAAAACCGAGCGCCCTCGTTTAGCAGCATGTGCAGCCAACATGAGTCCAGAAGCACCTGCACCTAAGACAATGACATCGACATGGCTGTTAGACATAAAAGGTTCTCGATTAATCTTGAAAATTAAAAAGGGGCATATACTATCATGCTGAGCCTTAGTCATGCTAAAGACATTTATCATGGTAGTGAACAATGCGACCTAAAAGCTAGTAAGTTATTGATGTGATTTATTTCTTATATCTGCCTGTAAACCACCAGAATGAATTGCCAAAATGCGAGTTCCTTCAGGGAAGTAATTGTTTTTGATAAGGTCAAACAGACCGAACATCATTTTTCCCGTATAGATCGGTTCAAGGGGCACAGCGTATTGTTCTTCGAAATTTTCTATAAATGCCAGTAAATCAGATGAAGTTTTCGCATAACCACCACAGCAATAAGCATCTGTCAGCGACCAATTCTGTTTTTTAGTCCACTGCATAATATCTTGTTGTAGAAAGTCGCCTTTTAATGCTGAAAATCCTAGAACCTTTTGATGAGAAGTACTTTGTTCAATTAAGCCTGAAATCGTTCCTCCAGTTCCAACGGCACAACAAATGACATCATAGTTTTGTAAATCGCTTTGACTGAGAATTTCCTGACATCCTTGTACTGCTAGCTCATTAGAACCGCCTTCAGGAATAATGAAGGTTTCAGGAAATTGATTGTGTAATTGTTGAAGGTAATTTGCATCATCCCTCAAGCGATATTCAGTGCGCGAGACAAAATGTAGATGCATTCCTAAACTTTGAGCTTTTGCCAAGGTTGGGTTAAGAGGCTGGGTTGCTAATTCTTCCCCACGAATAATGCCTACACTTTTAAAGCCAAAAAGATGAGCTGCATACGCAGTTGCTGCAATATGGTTTGAATAAGCCCCACCAAAAGTCAAAATGCCTGATAATGCTTGTTGTTTTGCGGCAAGCAAATTGTATTTTAATTTGAAAAATTTATTACCTGAGATTTGGGGATGAATTAAATCTAGCCGCTTAATGTCGAGATGCAGGGGATGGGGGAGTTGAATATGTCGATAAGGAACTGATTGAGCAATGTGATCAAACATTAGAAATTGAGAAAATAATGATTGATCACATTGTAACTTTTTAAATAGAACTTTAAAAAGCTGTTTACGAATTTGTATCGACAGAAGTAACCACGGACATGCCAGGACGTAAATGTTCCATTCCTTCCTGATTTGGATCAATAGTAATGCGTACGGCAATTCGTTGTACAACTTTAGTAAAGTTACCTGTCGCATTGTCAGGTTTTAACACACTGAACTCGGAACCCGCAGCAGGCGAGATCTGCTCAACATGTCCTGTAAATTTTTTGTGTTTCATCGCATCGACTGTAAACCATGCTTTCTGACCAATCCGCATATTGGCAATTTGGGTTTCTTTGAAATTGGCAATCACCCAAGTTTGCTGTGGAATGAGGTAGAGTAACTGTGAGCCTGCTGCTACATATTGCCCAACACGAGGGTTAACTTCACCAAGTTGGCCATCCATCGGAGCAACAATAACGCTATAGTCTTTGGTGGTTTGTGCTTGGTCTAACTGTGCTTTAGCACTTGAAACTTGTGCTTCTAAACCAGCTTCTGCAACCTGTGCTGTTTTAAGTGCTTCATTTGCAACTAACACATTGGCTTCTGCTTGCTTCAGTGCTGCAAGGTTATTTTCAGCATCTGCTGCGGCTTTATCTTGCTCAGATTTAGAAGCTGCGCCACTATTTCCTAGCTGTTGATAGCGTCTAAGCTGGGCTAAAGAAAGTTCATATTGAGCTTTGGCTTGATCCACTTTGGCTTGTGCCGCCACAATATCAGCTTGTTTCTGGGCAATGGATTGAGTTTGATTGGCTAAGGTATTTTTAGCTTGTTCAACTCCAGAAGCCGCCTGAGTTACTTTTTGGTCATAAGTAGTCGCATCAATATGCATGAGCACTTGACCTTTTTTGACATGATCAAAGTCTTTAACGACTACATCTTTAACGTAACCATTAATTTGGGACGATAAAATCGTGGTTTTACCTTTGACATAACTATTGTCAGTTTGCTGAACACTCGTTGCAAACGGCCCGATTCTCCAAGCCCATAAAATCACTAAAATACCGACAATAAGAACACCTAACATCCATAACAGTGTTGAGCGTTTTGTCGGAATCAGTTTACTTGCAGGTGCAGGTGCAGGTGCAGGTGTTGGCTCGTTGGCAGGTGCCTGAGCAGGTGTTGGTTCCGGTTTGTTTTGATCATCTGGCATATATCAATCTCAATTTCTATTTCATCAAATACGAAAGCCATTAAGGACGGCTAATTCCTCTGCGTTGTAGATATTTACTACGTGCAATATTAAATCCACCCCATAAGAGTAGGGCGACGGCAAAAATACCGTTTAAAGCAATAACATCATTGTAGGCACGCACTTGGGCTTCACGAGTGACCACTTGATTAAGTGAGCGCATGGATTGAGCTGTTTGTAATGCTGGGTCAGTAGTGGTGATGGATGCACTGCGTTGATAGGTGGAGAGCCTTTGAGAAACTAATGGATCGGATTGTTCTAAATCTTTAATAATCTCTGCCTGATAGTTTTGCGTACGATGTTGTTGATAGGTCGAGAAGAAAGAAGACCCAACAAGACCACCGAAAGTTTGGGTAGCAGAAAATAATACGATAAAGGTCACTACGTAAGATGGGCCTTTAGCAAGCGTTTGCGCAAAGCCAATCAGAAGCAGTGGGCCAATAAATAGACCACCAGCAAAACCGACTAAAAACTGACTTGCAAAGAAATTCACAGGTCGAACATCACTGGTTAGGTGATAATCTAGTCCACAAGCAACCAGAATGAGGAACTCTGCAAAAAGTAAGTGGAAGATAATTCGTTCGCGTGAAAAGGTAAGTGCACTAAAAAGTGTTCCGCTTAAAATCCCGACTAATATGACAACATAAAGTGGCACAAATTGGTCAGGACCCATTCCCATTGTTTTTAAGAAGTTAACAGCAGCATAGCTTTGTTCAGACATTAAAAGTCGAATAGCAAAAGCACCAAAAATGAAACGTAGGGTCGAAGAGGCGCCTAGCCAACGTGTCATAATTAATGGATTGGCACGATAGTGTTCATAGAGCAAACCTAAAACAACTAAGCTAAAACCTGCAATCAAGACATAAGCGAGCCATTCACTATTAAACCACCATAAAATTGGGCCTTGCGTGAGCACAATACACAAGCAGGCAAAACCTGGAGCTAGTAAAGCAAAAGTGAAAAAGTCTTGCTTCTCAAAAACATAAATTCTTAAGCTACGTGGTAACTTCAATGAAACGACCATGGCTAAACAACAAAGTGCTAAGCCGAGCTCAAAGGTATATAGAACAGACCAACTATCTGTATTTACGAGAAATGGAGAAATAATCCAAGCTAACGGCACGCCAAGTTGCTGAAAACCAAAGGCAATATATATACCTTTTGCCATGTCTGCTTTTTTAAAAGCTTGCATGGTGTAATACATACCTAAAGAGCTTAATGGCGCACCAGCTAAACCTGCCACAACCCGTGCGAATAGGGCCATTTCATAGGTATGCACAAAAATATGTAATACCAGAACTGCAATAAAAATCACGAGTCCTATTTCAGAAAATACTCTCAGGCCATACTGTTGACGAGCTTTAAATAAAATCAGGTTTGAACTGACATTTGCCATGACATAAGCAGCAGGCAACCAAGCCGCTTCGGAAGGTGTTAATCCATACTCACCTTGGATTAAAGGTAAATTTGCCGTAATAAAACCATTACTTAAGCTTGCCGAAAGGGCGATAAATAAACCAATAAAAAAGTAAATAAACCGCTTAGGTACAGAGTGTGCAATCGCTGCTGGTGAACCAGGTAAAGTCGGTTGCTCTTCTGGGGTCCAGTCGGGTGGTGTTTCTAAGTAACGAGGCGTTTTACTCATTCTATCCCTCGAATTTTTTGTATTTGAATACCATGAAATAGTAATTCAATTGCTCGTTTTGCTAAGCGAGTCTGTTCTTCTGGCTCATGTCCTTGAAATGAAGAACCCAACATTGCTGTGACCATTGCATAGTCATCGGCGGTCAGATCAGCTCGGCATAATTTTTGTTCTATCGCATTTTCAATCAGTGGGTTAAGTGCATTATTTCGCCGTTCATAAATTTTTAACATAATTGGATCTTGTCGATCAATCACTCTCCAAAAATCTTGCAAAATTGCAAGTTTAGGAAGTTGTGCAATATGTCCTTCAATTAAACGAAATAAACCATCCTCGAATTGTTGAAAATGAGCAGCTTTTTGCTCTAGCTGTGTAATCGCGCGTTCTAAAAGCGCGCTAATTAAAGCCTTGCGGTCACAAAAGTTACGGTAAAAAGTTGCTCTGCCTACGCCTGCATGGTCAATCACAACTTGTAATGGAACATTAATGCCATGAATACGAAAACATTCTTCGGCTGCATTGAGTAATTCATCCCGATTATGGGCAGCAATTTTTTGACGTTTACTCATGTCATTGGTTGGGGCGTTTTAAAGATCGATATATTTAACGGACATTTTTGTCCGTTGTGAAGATATAAATTGTAAAAAACATGAAAATTCAATTTTCATCATTTATATGTTTTCCGTTTTTATATGTGTCATAAAAAGCTGTTAGAATACCGCGCAATTGCATGATGCTAGGTCAATACAATGTTTGAGTCCCTTATTCCTCTTTTTTCAATTGCGATGGCATTGATGCTTGGAGCAATAAGCCCTGGGCCGAGCTTTATTTATGTAGCACAAAATTCAATTTCTAAATCACGTAAACATGGTTTGTTTACAGCTTTAGGCACAGGTACAGGTGCAGCTCTTTTTGGTTTTCTAGCTGTTATGGGGTTGCAGGCAGTTTTACTGGCAGTACCTTCTGCATATTTAATTTTAAAAATTGGTGGTGGGCTGTATTTACTTTGGTTGGCTTTTAAAATTATTAAACATGCCAAAGAACCAATTGCTATGGAAAATGATGGCAAATCAAAAATGACTTATAAACAGGCATATCGTTATGGCCTGATTACCCAGTTAAGCAACCCGAAAATTGCAGTTGTTCTAGCGAGTGTATTTACTGCTTTATTGCCAAAAGAAATCCCAAGTTACTACTATGTCGCATTACCAGTGATTTGTTTTATGATCGATGCAGGTTGGTACTCATGTGTTGCAATGCTGCTCTCTTCAGAGAAGCCTAGAACAATGTACTTAAAAGCAAAAACTGGCGTTGACCGAGTAGCTGGAAGCATTGTGAGCGTATTAGGTTTAAAATTAATTTTCTTCAAATGATAAGCCTTTAATTAAAATATCTAAAAAATCCAAAGCCAGCTATTTATAGTCTGGCTTTATTTTTGAGTAAAATATATACAAATTGAAATATCTTTTTTAGTACTTAAACATTTAAAAAGTGGTAACTTAATAAATAAAACAAAAAGAAATGAGGGTCACGTTATGAAAAAACTAATGGTGAGCATTTCTGTAGTTTTTCTCATCTTAACTACAGGATGTGAGATGAGAACCATGAGCAAGCAACAGCCAGCAAATGAGCGAACTATGAGCCTTGTTGGTACACCTGTTCATGAAAAAGATTACAAAATTTCTGATTTACAAGCCAATAATCATGAGCAATCCAACTATTAAGTTACTCACAGCTTGCATCACTTACTGCATTTTAAATGTAGTAAGTGCATGTGAGCCTGCATCTTTGGATTGGAAGCTTTTTCAGGAAAAATATGATGTAAATCATGATGGCTTGTATAGCTTAAAAGAGTTTCAACAGGTACAAGATTTCTATCCTTATCGTTGGCCTACTGATAAGCGTTTTCAGGGAGAGAATAAGCAAACAGAGCTATTTCATTATTTAGATAAAAATAAGAATGGCTATTTAACCAATGAGGAGTTGGGGAATATACACGTTTTACTTAGTAACCCTTGTGAAGGGCGGCCGTGGTCATAATTTAAATCTTCTTATAGATGTTCCTTGAAAATTTATAGTTAAAAAAAGCTCCCAATTTAGGGAGCTTTTTTATATGCAGGCGGATTAAGACACTTTATCACCAGGTTTCGCACCGCTATCTGGTGAAATAATGAAAATACCTTCACCATTTCCGGCAGCAAGTACCATACCATTTGAAATACCAAAACGCATTTTACGTGGTGCAAGGTTAGCAACCATAACAACCAATTTACCTTTTAGGTCTTCTGGTGCGTATTGGCTACGAATGCCACTAAATACATTGCGTGGTTCAGCTTCACCAACATCTAATGTCAATTGAAGTAATTTATCTGAACCTTCAACTGTACCAGCTTCAAGTACTTGAGCAACACGCAAGTCAACTTTTAAGAAATCTTCAATACCAATAATTTCAGCTTCACCCACTGCTGGAGCAGGGGCAGCTTTTTTCTCGGCAGCTTTGTCCTTTTTCGCCGTTGCTTTAGTTGCTTCTGGAGCAGGAGCACCTAAAAACTCTTTAGAAGCATCAACCATAGCTGCAACAGCTTTTGGATCAACACGCTGCATAAGCGGTTGGAACTGCGCAATCTCATGACTTACAAGAACTTGTTTACGTGACTCGAAATCGAAACTTTCAAGTTTTAAGAAATCTTGAACTTGCTTGGCCAAAGTTGGAAGAACTGGAGCCAAGTACACTGCAAGTTGACGGAATAAGTTGATACCCACAGAACATACATCAAGAACTTGTTGCTCTTGACCTTCTTGTTTAGCAAGTGCCCAAGGCTTTTTCTCATCAATATATTGGTTTGCACGGTCAGCTAGCGCCATAATTTCACGGATCGCCGTAGAGAATTCACGTGCTTCATATGCAGCAGCGATTGAATCGCCAGCATCAATAAAACTTTGTACTAACTCAGTTTCTGCACATTGAGCAGATAACGTATTATTAAAGTTGCTATTGATGAACTTCGCACAGCGGCTAGCAATATTAACGACTTTACCGACTAAGTCTGAATTTACTTTCTGAACAAAGTCATCAAGGTTCAAGTCAGAGTCTTCGACTTTATCTGAAAGTTTAGAAGCAAAGTAATAGCGTAAATACTCTGGGTTTAAATGCTGTAAGTAAGTCTCGGCCTTAATGAAAGTACCACGTGACTTAGACATTTTTTGTCCATTTACAGTCAAGAAACCGTTTACAAAAAGACCAGTTGGAGTGCGATAGTTCGCACCTTCAAGCATTGCAGGCCAGAATAAAGCATGGAAATAAACAATGTCTTTCCCAATAAAATGATAAACATCGTTTTGGCTGTCTTTTTTCCAGAAATCATCAAAGTTTAAGTCTGGGCGTTTAGTTTTGATGTAGTTTTCAAAACTAGACATATAACCAATTGGGGCATCTACCCATACGTAGAAATATTTATTTGGTGCGTCTGGAATTTCAAAGCCAAAATATGGTGCATCACGAGAAATATCCCAGTCTGCTAAACCAGCTTCAAACCATTCATCTAACTTGTTCGCAATTGAAAGAGGTAAACGTCCTTCATCACGCGTCCATTTTTGTAAATATTCAGAGAAGTTTGGAAGCTTGAAGAAATAGTGATCTGATGATTTTTCAACTGGTGTTGCACCACTTAAAGTCGAACGCGGGTTAAGTAACTCGGTTGCATTGTAAGTTGTACCGCACACCTCACATGAGTCGCCGTATTGATCTTCTGACTTACATTTTGGGCATGTACCCTTAATGAAACGGTCAGATAAGAACATCCCTTTTTCTGGGTCAAATAATTGAGTAACAGGACGAACTGCAATATTTCCAGCTTCACGGTTCTTAATATAGATATCTGTTGAACGTGCTTTGTTCGCATCGCTATGTGTAGAATCGTAATGATCGAAATGTACCCCAAAACCGTCAAAATCACGGATGTGTTCTTTTTGAACATTCGCAATTTGCTCTTCTGGGCTAATACCGTTTGCTTCGGCACGTAGCATAATTGCTGTACCGTGAGCATCATCCGCACATACATAAGTCACATCATGACCCATTGCTCGCATGGCACGAACCCAGATATCTGCCTGGATGTAACCGAGTAAATGACCCATATGAATTGGACCATTAGCATAAGGGAGGGCATTAGTGACTAAAATTTTACGCACGGATTTCATTCTCTCATTCGTATTTATAAGGTGGAAGATTTTAACTGATGCAGGGAGATAAGCAAAGATTAATAATCTCCAGCTTGGCATAAGCGATTTCTATTAAAATGGATTTTGGTCAGGCATGGTTTCTCTTTAGAACAGATAAACAAATCAAAAAATATTTGAATCTTCCTGTATTGTCTTTGTTTCAAATTGCAGTTACGGTCAGAAAATAAGCCATAACGATGTATAACTAATAACTTATTCAGGTAATTTTTTAATTAACTATGAGGATAACAACGATGACTACAGAAAATAAATTAGATGAATTAAAGGCAAAAGCGGCTGATGCAAAAGTACAAGGTGAAAAAGCTTTGGACGATTTAAAGGAAAATGTAAAAGAGAAGCAAGCTGCTGGTAAAGAAGCAGTTGAAGATAAGGTAGACCAATTAAAGGCAAAAGCAGCTGATGCGAAAGTACAAGGTGAAAAAGCTTTGGACGATTTAAAGGAAAATGTAAAAGAGAAACAAGCTTCTGGTAAAGAGGCTCTTGAGGAAAAAGCAACTGATTTAAAAGGTAAACTTGAGGATGCTCAGCATAGTCTACAAGATAAGTTTGATCATTTGCGTACAGAAGCAGCTCATAAACTTGACGATGCTAAAGCCAAAGCTGCGGAATTAAAGGAAGAGGCTGCTACAAAATTGGATGAGTTGAAAACACAAGCAACCGCAAAACTTGATGAGTTGAAGAAAACTGCAACCGATAAACTCAATAAATTAAAGAATCATGATTCTGCTGAATAAGCTGATTTAAACTAAAATCTGCACTCCTTACCTAAAAGATGAGATCTGAAGTTAGTAATTATTTATCCCAAGGTGAGCGAGTGCGGAGCAATACTGTTACACTATCTCCATTAAGCTGTAATGATCTGTTTTTGGAGTAAACAATATGTCTTGGCTTTCTTCATTAAAGTCCGTTTTTTCACCCGCACAAGAGGTGAAAGAAGATGAAATCCAAACCGTACTCCAAAATTATTTATTACCGGATTCAAAAGATGCTTTAAAGGAGCGTATTAGTCAGCTTCAAGTTCAGGGTCATGTATTACAACTTACGATTAATACCTTTCCTGATGAAAAAGAGCATTTGCAGCAAATTCATGATGATTTAGCGGGTGCATTAGAAAAGTGCGGTATTGAAGAACTTAATTTACACGTGGTTCAACAAAAGCGCCCTACACAAGAAAGTTTAAATTTACCTCCTGTACTTGACGCCTCACCTAAATCAGAACCAGATCCAAATAATCCACCGATTCAAAAAGCCGCTCCGCAACAAAGAGATGTTCCACTTCACCCTCGCATTAAGAATGTTATTTTAGTTTCATCTGGAAAGGGTGGCGTTGGTAAATCGACAACTACCGTCAATTTGGCGCTTGCCTTGCAAAAAATGGGTCTTAAGGTTGGGGTATTAGATGCTGACATCTATGGTCCAAGTATTCCCACAATGCTAGGAAACGCTGGCAAAACTCCACTTATTGAAAGTGAAAATTTTGTACCTTTAGATGCTTATGGTATGGCTGTGCTTTCTATTGGACATTTAACTGGTGATAACAACACACCTGTTGCATGGCGTGGACCAAAGGCAACAGGCGCTCTAATGCAATTGTTTAATCAAACACTTTGGCCTGATTTAGATGTACTCATGATTGATATGCCACCAGGTACTGGTGATATTCAGCTTACGCTTGCACAGCGTATTCCGGTTACAGGCTCAATCATTGTGACTACTCCGCAAAATGTTGCCTTGCTTGATGCCACCAAAGGAATTGAATTATTTAATAAAGTGGGTATTCCAGTATTAGGTGTCGTTGAAAACATGTCGACTCATATTTGTTCAAACTGTGGTCATGAAGAGCAAATTTTTGGTATCGGTGGTGGTGATAAGCTTTCCGAGCAATACCATATTCCATTGCTAGGCCGTTTGCCTCTCAATGCTCAAATACGTGAACATGCTGATCAGGGTAAACCTAGTGTTGTGGCAATGGATGATGCGGCTGATAGTTATATTGAGATTGCTAAAGCAGTCTGGCAGCAGATTGAAAAAATCCCTCAACGCACACGTGATGATAAGCGTATTTTCTAATTTATTAAAACCCGGCTTTAAGTCGGGTTTTTTATCATCTGATTAAAATAAAAAATTAAATTACTGAATCCTAATAACAAAGCTGAACTTGAAATTGGCATGTAGATTGCTACCTTACACTTTTTAAAAAGAAAGGTTAAAAAATGCAATTTAAGTATAGTTTGGGCGTAATCAGTTTATGTAGCGCTTTATTTTTAGTTGGATGTAACGATGACAACTCATCTGCTTCACAAACACCAACAGTTCAGGAACAAAAACAGAAGTTACAGCCGATCATTATTCAGGGTGCTTTACCCGTAGAGTCGGAAAAAATGGCTTCAAAATTAGAGAATAAGACTATTGAAGAAATTGGTGGGTGGAAATTCTGGAAGGGTACCTATAACGGTTATCCAATGATTATTTCTAAAACCCGCATGGGTATGAGTAACTCTGCCGCAGCAACTGCTCTAGCGATTGAGCGTTATAAACCGATTGCGATCATTAATCAGGGAACCTCGGGTGGACATGATCCTGATTTGCACGTTTACGATATTGTTTTAGGAAAATATACAACCAATATTGGTGCATTTAGAACTCCTAAACAGCCAGTGGGTGGTGGTTCAAACTCACTTACATGGGTTGAGGCCTTTGATGTTTTACCAACTCTGGAATCTGACCCAGAACCGATTGCAATACGCAAATTTGAAGGTGACCAAGAGTTGTTAATGGCAGCACATAAAGTCCGTTATGATAAAGGTGATGTGGTTGAAGGAACGATTGGTTCAGCAGATGTCTGGAATAATGAGCTAGATCGTATTCAATTTTTCCATCAACGTTATGGTACTTCTGTTGAAGAAATGGAAGCGGCTTCTGTTGCACAAATTGCAAGCCAGTTTAATGTTCCTTTCCTAGGCATTCGAATCTTATCTAATAATATTACCAATAACGGAGCTTATGACCCTGGTACAGGAGAGGCTTGCCAAGAATATGTGCTTAATGTGGCCGAAGAATATATGAAATCAAAACTACCGAAATAATGATTTAAACTTATGCAAGAAGAGTGAAGCTTTTATAAAACCTCTTCTTGCTTCTTTTGATGATGTCTACTTTTCCAGTTTTTAACAACCATCCAGCGCCAGAAAATTTCTGTGCATATATATAAAATAACAGCAAATACAAAAGCTTCTACAACAAGTCCAGTCATCAAGATTTTCGCAAGACTAAAATCAATATGGCCATGGCCGAAATGAGTAATCCAACGAGAAATCTGATGCAATACACCTAGCAGCATTTCTTTGTTAATCATATGCACATGAAAAATGTGTGCACCGAACCAAAATCCAATATATAGAATAGGAACTAATGTAAGCGGGTTACTTAACCACGCGAGCATCAAGCTAATTGGTAAATTTACTTCAAATAGCAATACAGCCATCACAATAAATACGCTGTGAAAAGGAATAGGCAGTAAACCAAAAAAAGTTCCGACAAAAACAGCTCGGGTAATTGATTTTCGATTGACATACCAAAGCACAGGATTAAGGGTTTTTTTACCAAAAATCCTTAGAAATTTCATATTTGAAACTTTCTCGGGGGAGGGAAGCCAAGATTGAAAAAAATGCTTTGCCATAATCATTAAGGGTAGTAAAGCGCGATGCTCTATATAAAAAATCAGAAACAATATATGAATTGAAACTTATTAAAAGCTTAAAATTTAAACTTACCAGTGCTATATATTTTTTATTATAAAGACTTTTGATGGAAAAATAGACTTAAAATAAAAATACTTATGTTACTTAACTCAGAATCTATTTGGAAAGTATAACAACTGACCGTAAAGTTTTCTTCTCAACTTTATGTGATAATTTTATAAATATTTGTTTTTATATACTTTATTTTTATTTTGAAAATAATTTGAAATACTTTGTCTTACAATTACCTTTTGCCTTGTGACAGGATATCTATTAATCTGAGATGACTATATTGTGAGGTCATTCAATGATTTCATGGCTTTTTATTGGCTTAGTAGCCACAATTTTACTTACTCCAGGCCCAACCAATACTCTGCTCGCTTCTTCAGGAGTACAAGTGGGTTTAAGGAAGTCAGTAAAACTTATTCCAGCAGAAGTTTTGGGTTATGTCATCTCTATTTCTGCATGGGGAATGCTGATTGGAAAAGTGTCTAGCACACTACCAATGCTGCCGCCTATTCTAAAGCTATTGAGCGCTTGCTATATTATTTTCTTAGCCATCAAGTTATGGCATACAGCAAATCAAGAAGTTGAATTAAATCAGCCAACGATTCGTGCTCGTGAGTTATTCTGCGCCACTCTATTAAACCCAAAAGCATTACTATTTGCCTCAGCAATTTTCCCAGTAGGTGCATGGAGTAATTTTCATATTTATTTAATTCATATGATGGCTTACTTGGCACTTATTACCCCAATTGCGTTGTTCTGGATTTTTTTGGGATCGGTTTTAGCATCTAAGAAAGTGGGTTGGTTAAATCAAACTAACTTGCAAAAAACTGCCTCGCTTGTTTTGGTCAGCTTTTCAATTCCAATTAGTTATTCTGCTTTACTGAACCTTTAAATGTACCGCTGAGCTATTCTTATTTGTTTGAGTAGCTTTGTGTTGTTTTCATAATTGGTTTTTTAAGTTAAAGTACGTCGAAATCAATGAATTTACCTTTTGGATAGAAAATACATGGCCATTAAGTCTGATCGTTGGATTCGCGAAATGAGCGAAAAACACGGCATGATTGAACCTTATGCAGAGAATCAAGTCCGTTTTGATGAAAATGGTGAAAAGTTGATTTCCTACGGGGTCTCTAGCTATGGTTATGATGTACGCTGTGCCCGTGAATTCAAGGTTTTTACAAACGTACATTCTGCAATTGTCGATCCAAAGAATTTTGATGACAAAAGTTTTATCGATATTGAGTCTGACGTTTGTATTATTCCGCCAAACTCATTTGCCCTAGCGCGTACAATTGAATATTTCCGTATACCTCGCAATGTGTTAACAGTGTGCTTAGGTAAATCGACCTACGCTCGTTGCGGTATTATTGTAAATGTGACTCCATTAGAACCTGAATGGGAAGGTCACGTTACGTTAGAATTTTCAAATACGACAAATTTACCTGCACGTATTTATGCTGGGGAAGGCGTAGCACAAATGCTATTCTTTGAAAGTGATGAAGTATGTGAAACCTCTTATAAAGATCGTGGTGGTAAATACCAAGGTCAAACAGGTGTTACGCTTCCTAAAACCTAATGTTTCCTAAATAAAAAGATTTTAAAAATAATGGGTCACTTAGGTGGCCCAATTTTATAAATAAAATTTTTGTGAGAAGCGCTTATCGGAATTATGATAAACGACAGTTTCCTTTTGTAAAAAATGATATAAAATGATCAATAATTGATTTGTTTTTTTGTTCTGCATCACAGAATTTAAAAGCAAATGTGGTTGATATAGGCTCTCTTTGATAATGTTTAGTTAAATACATGATCAAATGTAGATAAGCCAAATAAAAAGAAATTAAACAGGATTATGCCCCCACGGATACGGAGGTCGGCCATGCGACAGTTTACGTCTCTTCGAGTAGCACTTTTGACACTCGGAAGCTTATGTTTTTCTTCAGCTTACGCTGCTTCTACACTGGTGCCTATGTCTGATTCGGAACTATCAGCAACTCGGGGCCAAGCCCTGATGAGTATGTCTTATATTGCACCTAATGATTCGGCAAATCTGGAAAAATTGCGTGATAGCAGTAGTAATGTAGGATTTTATAAATTAGGTTTAGAGGCCGAGTTAGAAATTAATGCCAATATTCGTAAACTTCAGTTAGGTTGTGGTGGGATAAATGGTGCAGGCGGCTGTGATATTGATTTTGATAATGTTAGTTTAAGTGGTGTAGCAGATACACGCGAGGGCCGGGTAGCAAGCGATGCTAAACTGACAAATCCTTTTTTCGAATTGGCAATAAAGAACCCAAATAGTGCATCAACTCGTGAAGTAGCTGGTATTCGCTTGAGTGCTGAAGCAGTTGAAGGGCTTTTAACTATTGGCACAGAAAACTCAGCTACACCAAATGGTATTAATAGTTTAAGTGGTTATATGGTAGTAGCACCCCAAGTAGGTGCGGCGACTGTTGAGGCTGCACGCATCACGCAAACAGGTAGTCCTGCTTGTGGCGTATATCCATCTCCTTCGGGTTGTGGTGTTAACCAAGCAATTACAGGTAAAGCTAGAGGTGAAATTGCATTAGGAGCAGGATTTAATCTTGATTTCCAGACCAAGTCTTATGATATAACACTGTCCCCTACCCAAAAAGCACAGTTATCATTACCACAATCAATTGTATCCGGACACCGGATGAGCAGTGTAAATTTATTAGCCTCTGCTATAGTCAATGGTATTGATTTGTCGGGTACACTGGCAGCTGATGTTGATATCCTTGGGGGAATTACGTTAAATGGTAATCTTCGTGGGACCATTAATAATTTACCTGTAACAGTACCGTTGTTAGAAAATTTAGGTTATATCCATAAAATTGATTTGAGTGGTAGTCCATTATCATTATCGATGCAGGGACAAGATATACGTTGGCCTGGAACAGTATCAACAGCAATGCGTGGTTGGTGGCTAGAGTTATCAAATCCAATAGATATTGGTCGAATTGACCCGACTAATAGCGTCGTTATTAAAACAGATACTATTAGAGATGCACTTACTGAAGTGAGTAAAGAATTAACCCAGAATCCATTAAACTGTGGTTTCTTGGCTGTAAATTGTATTGGTGGTGATTTTAATGTTGGGACAAGGGATTTATCAAACGCGAGACCAGCAGTACTAGAATTACAGAATTTACAATTAGCTAATCAGTCTTTTGCTCCAAACTGCTACGGAAGTTTAAAATTCTGCTAAGTATGAATGCATAGTTTTAAATTTTACATTCATCGGAAAAGTAAGTTTTTAAGCTCTTTTTTTTGCATTCGTGCAAATATTGCGCATAATGGAAATGTGGAAGGGTTGGCAATATCTATTTGGATTTGCCTTCTAGTCTAGGGAGAAAAGGAAAAATTCACCTAGCATCAAGGATTGTTAAAGAAAAATAAATATGGTGCGCGGCATCGTATAAACAGGAAGGTCAAGATGACTACACTTAATTATACGGTAAGGTTTCAAAAAACCGTTCTGGCAAGTTTAATTGGCTTTTGTATAAGTCAGCCAAGTTTTGCTCTTGAAGAACTTTCTGATGCAGGTTTAAGTGAAACCACTGGTGAAGGTATTGCTATCTTGCCACAGAATACTTATATGGTATTTCGTGGAGCTGGAGCGAATGAAACTACAAACCAAATTTTAACTGACCGCACTAAAGATACGGGTTATATCAATTATGTACCCGTAGGTCCATTAAGTATGACTTCGGCAGACACCAATAAAAACGGTTCGGTTGATTCAGGTGACCGTGCAGTGGGTAAAGCTGATATTTATCTTTATGGCCTTGCTTTATCCAAATCTGATAATAATACTAATACACGTATAGCTTCTACTGAGGCAGCAGCAATATCAAGCTGGGGTACAGCTGTTAACCCTTGGATATTTAAAGTTGCAACTGAAAATTCAGTACCGAATTTTAGTGCAAATAATTGTACAGGTGCGACTGATCCTACTTGTCAATTAACCTATCTAGCTTTGGAAGCACCTTTATATGAGATTGGAACAAAAGATACGGCTGGTATAGATGCTTATAAGTTGAAACTAGGTCTATGGTCCGATATCTTTGTTCGAAATCCGAATAAAATAAATGGAGCAGCAGATCAATTTAATTATGGCGACTCAAATGGTTTAATTGGTACAAGTACTGATGCAACTCGTGCAAACCGTCTTCGTTTACAAGGAGTGTGGAATAACTTTAGCTTAAATGGCAGCCGTTTACAGCTTTTCCAAACATTAGGCGGAGCAACATCTGCTGGTGGAATGAGCCCTTTTTATAATAATACTTTGGGGGTTGCCGGAGTTATACGTTTGAATAGCGGAGACAGCAAGGATGTTAAGGCTATTACTACAAGTTCTCTAACTGAGGGATCTACTACTACTCCGTGGACTCTTATTCATGCAGGTGCTAATTCAACATTAAGTACAAGCACAACAGGTGATTGTAATAATGGAGGAACAGGAAGTTTTGGTACCTCAGCGGGATGCCGCTATTATGTAGAAAAACGTACACGTACAGATAGTAAAACTGCCACAAAAACGTGGGATGCTTCAGGTTTATCGAATGCTGGAGTTTTACGTTTGAGTACACGTGAAACGAGCGATAGTGGAAACCTTATCACACCTGCAATTAATGGTGGCGTAGCACCCACTTTTGATGCTAACGAGGGAGTTTACCTTTATAACCCAAATATAAATCTTGTATTAGGTACTTTGTACCAGCCTTTGATTTTAGGTTCTGATGGTAAAAACTTTAGTTTAGAAATTGCCCGTATTGCGAATAAACCAGAAATTTATAAACAAATTTATACTGACTATAGCGGTGTGGATACCTCTTATAAAGGCTCAACTTGTAACGTTTATCAATGTGGTAACCAACTAACTTTAGGCGGTAAAAATTATCAAGGCTATAATGCAACACACAGTAGTATTACCATTGGTACTGCCTTTAGTGAGGATGGCGGAAAAACTCTAAGAGCTTCAACCGATGAAGGAGCAGTAGGTATTTCGTTTGGTAAGTTAAATTCAGGTACGGTTTCACGAACAACTTATTCAAATCAGATGACTGAAGTACATTATAAACAACGTGGAGTAAATACTCAGACGTGGGTTCAGTCTTATAGTTGTACTCTATTTATTTGTGGTGCTGGTACAACAGGATATTTATATCAGTGGGAATATAATAATGGCTCAACACCTTGGGCAATTTTAGCTCCAACAACAAAGCCTGCTGATGCTACATGTTCTCCAACTATTGGTTGTAGTAGCACTTCTGGAACTACACCTATGTATGGTTCAATTGCAAACCGTGTTTGGGCAAACTCATCAGCTGTTTGGTTAACTGCAGCAAATAATGAAGTAAATAATTTAATTGGCGCTAATAATGGAATGACAGGTACAACTTTTCCAACATTAAATCAGGCGCCCACACCTGTTATAAATTCTAGCCCAATAAATAACCTGGGGTCTGCTGTCATTGACGGTGTTTTAATACAGCACTTGAAACTGACAACTAAAGGTCTATAAGAGGAGCAGAATGCTATGAAAAAAATAAGTACTTTAATCCTCGCTCTTTGTGCAACGGTCACTCATGCAGAGCTACAAACGTTAGATAATGAAGCATTACAGGCGATTAATGGTCAGGCGGGTGCTGATTTATCTTTAATGCTCAATTTAAACCAGACAGCTAACGGTGTATTTGACAATGGTAGTGGTGGTGTCTGTGAGAACGTAGAGTTTTGCCATATTGGCTTGGCAGTTAATAAGCGTTTTGTACAAGCAGATGCGAGTAAACCAAGTGGTTGGGCCGAAAATAGTGATAGTGGTAATAAACTTTGGCTCGTATTTAAAGGCGTACAAGGTACTTTAAATATTCAAAAAATAGGTTTGGATGGCGCTGATTTAAAGTATTTGGATAAAAACAATACTGAAATGATTAAGCCTGCTATTCAACTGAGTTTTAGTGCAGCACAGCCAATTTTAATTCGTAACTTTGGTTTTAATGCCTTATCAATTGAGCAAGATAACTTTACCAGCTCAACAACAGCGCAAGGTTCGAGTGCAAATATGTACGATTATGCATATTTCAAAAAACCAACTTATGCGGCGACTGCTAATAGTGCAAACCAGCAAGTTGCTACTGCAACACCATCGGCGTATGACCATGGACGTGAAACTGGTTTTATGGGCTTGATGATGAATGGGAATTTGGCTATCCAAGGAAAAGTCATGGTCTTTAGTTGTGATGGTAGCCATCCTCGTTGTTAAGGGTTAATGTAGATTTCAAAGGAACTGAAGTGATGAAAAAAAATAAAGAAAATCACAGCTCAAAGTTTATTTTAAACGCATTAACAACCAGCATGTTGTTAGTGAGTGGACATGCTTTTGCTTTAGAAGCTTTAACAGATGCTGACATGAGTGCTGTTAATGGGCAAGATGGGATTTCGATTCAAACGACGTTTAATGAAATCAATATTGATAATGCCTACTGGGATGATCATGCAGGTACACCTAGTAGTGCAGATCAGGTCTTAAGAGCTCAAGCGAGCGGGATAAAAGTTCAAAAAAGTAATGCATCTAGTCAGCCTTTAAGTACAAATTACCGTTTAGATGTAGGGAGTAACCCAACTACGGGTAAAACTGGACTCGACTTTTCTATGCAAAGCAGTCCATCACTTATAACTGTAAATAGTTTTAAAGTATGTAATACCTCTGCTACTTGTTCACCAACAATGGGCCAGCTGGCTATTCAAACGACTTCCCCTCTAAATTTGGCACTTACAACCCAAGATGGTCTATTTAATGCAAATAGTCAGTCAAGCATGACGCTTGGTATTAATAATGCCAATATTTATTTAGGGCAATTAGATGCTCGTAGTCAGCTAAATCAGTTAATTTTAAGAAATTTTAACTTTAATTTTGTCGGTAAAGGGGCCATGTTGATTGACCCAACTCGTGGCGTGGTTTTACAGACAAATACTGGAACTAACCTTGCTAGTGTGGGGCAAACTCCAAATAGTACCTATGGCTATGTTGATTTTAACCGTGTAGCAGATTCAGCTTCTGGTCTAACAGCAGGCACATATGTAGATAGTAGTGGAAAAGTAACTAATTCAGGTCTGAATATTGAGGTCATGTTAAGTTCTAATGTCGATAAAACTAACCCTTATGCTTTAGATGCAACCAATAGTCCCCAAAATGCGAAAGGTTTGATTCGTTTAGGTGCTAGTGGACGTATGGTAAATAGTTATTTACAAGTCCGTGGCATGGATGGTACGGCAGATACAACAATATTAGGTACAGCAAATACCGCTACAGGTACGGGCTCAAGTAATAGTATTTTAGGTAATTCTGGGATTGCCTTTCGTATGAAAGGTGAATTCACTAAAGATAATGACTCAATGCTAGGCTCAGATGGCAAAGCAACCACTTTAGAAATTGGTGGAGCAGGTCTGAATGCGTATGGTTTCGAATTTGGTAATTTAACGGGCCTTAACTCAGCTACGCGTGGTTATTTTGACAGCGGAAATATTTATTTAAATCTTGCTGATACAAAAACATTATTAATGCCAAACAACGTGACTTTAAATGCAATTCGTTTAGGGTCGGGTACTTTAACAACAGCTGCTGATTATCAACATAATATTCATCGTGATACGGTCACTAATCCGTTTAGCTTAATTCTTGCGATGCGTGGAGCAGAGTTTCAAGCATTTTCAAGACGCGGTCGTTTTACGACAAGTGCGAATGTTGCTGCTGCCAATCAGTTTGCAGACAATGGTGCGAATAACCAGTGGGGCTTAGCATTACCTTTTTATAACTTAAATGCTAACGCTGCTGTATATGGTTTAGATGCACCAGCAAATAGTGCTTATTACTATACAAAAGATGCAAATGGTAAGCCTATTCGAAATGCTGTGGCTACATCTGGAACCACTTCGCGTTTAGGTTTTGGTATTGCTGCTGGAACTACGGGACGTGATGCGACTGGAACTAAAACAACCTCAATTTTATTAATTGATGGTTCTCCAAATGCTAATAATGGTGGTAGTCCTACTGATTATTACATGGGCTTACGTAATATCGATATGTTCCTCAAAGGTAATGGAAGTATTGGTTTAGAAAATGGCAGTCTTAATATTAGTTTAAAAGAGATGCTACTTGCTTTATCAACAGAAATTGCAGCTGGTTATTTACCAGGGGCTAAATATAAAACTTGTCCAGCGACGGGTTCATGTACTTCACCTATCGATAATTTTGCAAAAAATAATGATGTCTTATTTGGACTAAAACTCCGTTTAGGTGGCGATCTTAACTTATCAATTGTGCCAAATAGTTCAATTGCAGATGGAAGTGCTTTAACTGTACTCGGCGATTTCACAGTGCCTGCGACAGCAACTGGAAATACGGTTCAAATTAGTGATCCGATTGATGGTTCTGCAATTGGTTTTGACAATATTACAGGAAAGCTAGCGTTTAATACCGCTTTGGTTGTGGGTAAAGATACAACAAGTGGTTTAGGTAAAGTTGGGGTAAATACAGCGGTTTATTTCAACCCTGATAAGAGTATTGACGGCGCGTTACGTGTTAAAGATATTAATTTCTATCCGCCTTCAACAGGAGCGGGAGCACGTTTAGGTGAGCTTGCAATTACGGGTGGACGTTTAAATAGTAGCTTTAGTATTGTGCCTAGAAATGGGGCTTTTAACTAATATAAAAAAGAGACGATTATCGTCACTTTTTTATATAAATTTTATTTTAGTGTGATTGGATTTGCATTCGTCGGGTTATAGAGATAATTGCTTTGTACTTGAATATTATTCTGATAGTCTGAACAAATAATAAGCGTTTGTCTCTTAAGGATTAGAGCGACATGAAGAATAAAAATATAGGATTTTGGCTGCTACTTGTCAGTAGTTCAAGTGTTTTTGCAATGCAACCTTTGGATGATCAAAGCCTTGCAGCAACGACGGGCCAAAATGGTTTAACTTTAGGAATTCAGGCCGATAAAGTTAAATTTAATCAAGTCGCACTTATTGATACTAACGGTATTGCTTCAACTTCTTATAACAGTAAGGCTGGTTTTGTCATTGCTGGAAACTCTACTAATCAAGTTCCTGGTATAGAGTTTATTAAAGCTGCTGTATCGGGTAATCCTTCTTTTAATATTGCAATGGATACCGATGCTGGGGGTGGAAATCCTTTTTTAAATTTAGCTATATCTATGGGAAATGATGTAAACGGAATTCGACTTCTACCTTTTTCAGTTTATTTAGCCCCAAGTACATCTTTATCTAGTCCATCCGATTATGCATTAACAAGTTATGCACCCAAATCAATTTTTAGTTCGGGAACGACAGTAAATACGGGTATAAAAGAAATCATTCGTTCTACTGGAAATCTAGATATTAACTTTGTACAAACCAATAAACCCCGTTTAAACATTCAACTGGGTCATGCTGCCCAGTCCGTCATGGTTAAATTTGGTGGGGCAATTCAATCTATTTGTTCTGCTGCTACGGGTTGTCCAATTACTTTAGTGTCCGATAATACAGGTGCTACATTTGGGTTTAAGTTTGCAGGAACAAATACCTCAACTGGTTTTGTGTTAGATGGTTTTTATGCAGGTGTTGAACCAACTGGATTAACTTTTGGGAATACAGGTGCATCTAGTAAATTTGATGCTTCACTTAATAATGTCACTTTAGGAAATATGGCTACTCAAAATACAACAACGTTTAATAATTTACCTAATGGCTCAATGGGGAGTTTTGGTGTCACTGGCGTTTCTGTAACTGACTTTAAAATGAAAGTAAGCGGCTTTTAAAAAAGAATAATAGCTTAACCTGAAATACGAAAGAGGGCAGTTGTGAAAACAATCGCCCTCTTTTTTCTAAGGTTATAGCGAGTTAAATAGTATCTGATCTGGTGTGTGCTAATTGTTGAACAATTTCATCTAAAGCTTTAATACGTTTCACCTGATCCCATAATTCTTTCGCTTGAGGATAGGCTTTGGTCATCATGCCTAACCACTGCTTATAACGACCAACCATCCCAATTTCTGTTTTTGCTTGACCGTTTAAAAAGCGAATTTGTAAGTCAACGAGTTGTTCCCAACTAAATAATGCTTCATCCATATTTTGGCGAATGCATTGGGTTAAATCTGGAGTCGTTACCGCACCACGGCCAATCATTAAGTCTTCACAGCCAGATTGTTGCTGACAGGCTCTAGCATCAGCATTGGTCCAGATTTCACCGTTAGCAATGACATTAATTTTTAAAGCTTCTTTAATAGGTAGAATTTTTTCCCAATAAGCTGGTGGTGTATAGCCATCTGCTTTAGTTCGAGCGTGTACAGTTAACCAGCTTGCACCTGCATCTTCGACAGCGTGGGCATTTTCCATTGTATGGTTTTCATCGAGGTAACCTAAACGCATTTTTGCTGAAACAGGAATATGAGCAGGTACAGCATCTCTCACTGCTTTAATCAGCAGATGTACCACGTCTGGTTCATCAAGAAGGACTGAACCACCACGATGTCGATTAACGGTTTTTGCAGGACAACCGAAATTAAGGTCGATTGCAGGTGCACCCAATTCAACAACTTTTGCTGCATTTGCTGCCAGCATATCTGGATTATTACCTAGGAACTGAACATGAACAGGGGTACCGGCTGCTGTTTTACCATCATTTTTTAGTTCAGGACAAAAACTATAATAGATGTGGTCTGGCAAAATACTGTCTGTAACGCGAATAAATTCGGTCACACACCAGTCGAAATCACCAACAGATGTGAGTGTATCCCGCATGATCGGGTCAGTTAAACCTTCCATTGGAGCGAGTATGAGTTTCACAGTCTGTGTCACCTGAGTAAAACGAAAACAGCGTTATACGGGATATGCATAACGCTGTCTAGTATCGATTAAATTATAATTTCTCTAGCGCCCTAAAATCATCTCAAGTACAAATTTACTGCCGATAAATCCAATCGCTAAAAGTACAAAACCCATTAAGGTAAAACGAATTGCTTTTTGGCCTCTCCAGCCAAGTTTGTAATGGCCGATCAGTAATGAGCCATAGATAAACCAAGAAATAATACTAAATACGGTTTTATGAGCGAGATGCTGAGCAAAGAAGCTATCAATTGTTAAAAAACCAAATGTAAGCGCAATCGTTAATAAAATGAAACCTGTAATGATTAGGTCAAATAATAAAGATTCCATCGCTTGAATTGGCGGGAGTAAGTTGACCCAGAAACGTTTTTTTTGTTTCTTTTTGAGTTCACGATTTTGGAACCACATCAAGATCGCATGTATGGTTGCCATCAGTAAAACTGCATAGGCAGAAAGCGAAAGAATGATATGAGTATCAAGTCCTAACGAATGCTGTTCAATAAATTGATCTGGTCGACTAAAGGCAAACCCTAAAATAAGACCAATAGCTGCGACAGGAATGCCTAACAAATTTAATGGCAGAATAGGGCGAAAAGTACTAAAAATTAAGCTTAACAATAACATAAGCCCTGATGTAAAAGACATCAGGTTAAATACATCGTAGTTAATTCCTGCTGGTGTAAGCATGGCATCGCATAAAACTGTGCCGTGCAGTACTAATGCCAAGATAGTAACAAAAGCAAATAACCATGAGTTTGGTTCACGTTTTGACATTAAACGAATAAACAGATACCAGAAAGAAGTGGTATATGCGATGAGTGCCAAAATTGTATAAACCAAGGGGAGGCTAATCATGTCAAACCTTTTTCAGGATTAATTCATCTATATAAGATATAAATTCGCTGCGAACTAAAGTATCCTATAGCATTCTATGCATAAATTTTCTATTTCGAGAAAGATTTTTTTGCAACTAGCCATTTTAAGCGGATTTTGCAATGTTTGATACCTTAACAGAACGACTCACACAGAGTTTAAGAAATGTTACTGGCTCAGGGCAGCTGACCGAAGACAATATTAAAGATACCTTACGTGAAGTACGTATGGCACTTCTTGAAGCCGATGTCGCGTTACCTGTAACTCGTGAATTTATCGCGAAAGTTAAGGAAGAGGCATTGGGCCAAGAAGTGATGACTCAGTTATCACCAGGCCAGGCATTTGTAAAAATTGTTTATGACGAACTCACCAAGATGATGGGTGAGGCGAATGAAACACTTGATTTAAGTGCGAAACCTCCTGTTGTAGTATTACTTGCTGGTTTACAAGGTGCAGGTAAAACCACAACTGCTGCCAAGCTGGCACGTTTCTTAAAAGAACGTCAAAAGAAAAAAGTAATGACTGTCTCTGCCGACGTTTACCGTCCGGCAGCGATTAAACAGTTAGAAACTGTTTCAAATGAAGTTGGTGCAGGCTTTATTCCTTCAGATCCTTCTGAAAAGCCAATTGATATTGTTAATCGTGCAATTGAACAGGCAAAAATCCAGTTTGCTGATGTATTGATTGTCGATACGGCAGGCCGTCTACATGTCGATGCAGACATGATGGATGAAATTAAAGAATTGCATGCAGCAGTTAAGCCGACTGAAACTTTGTTTGTGGTTGATGCCATGACAGGTCAGGATGCTGCAAATACAGCAAAAGCATTTAATGATGCTTTAGCACTTACCGGTGTGATTCTTACTAAAACTGATGGTGATGCACGTGGTGGTGCAGCGCTTTCTGTGCGTGCCATTACTGGTAAGCCAATCAAGTTCTTGGGTATGGGTGAGAAGCTTGACGCTTTAGAACCATTCCATCCAGACCGTGTTGCTCAACGTATTTTAGGCATGGGTGACGTACTTTCTTTAGTCGAAGAAGTTGAACGTAAAATCGACAAAGAAAAAGCCGAAAAAATGGCGAAAAAATTGCAAAAAGGCGGTAGCTTCAACTTTGAAGATATGCTGATGCAATTTGAGCAAATGAAAAAAATGGGCGGTATGATGGGCTTCTTAGACAAGTTGCCTGGCATGAGCGGTGCAGGAATTCAGCAAGCGATTGAGCAAGCGAACCCTGAAAAACAAGTCAAGAAGATGGAAGCGATTATCCAGTCAATGACTGTTAAAGAGCGCCGTAACCCAGACTTGATGAACCCAAGTCGTAAAAAGCGTATCGCGGCAGGTTGTGGTATGGATGTTGCTGAAGTGAATAAACTTATCAAGCAACAAGCACAAATGGCCAAAATGATGAAGAAGTTTGCCAATCCATCTGGTATGAGCAAAATGATGCGTTCATTAGGCAATATGCAAAAGCAATTTGGCGGTGGCGGTGGCGGAATGGGTCCACTGTTTGGTAACAACGACCAAAAGAAATAAATCCATAAAATAAAAGGCGCATATAGCGCCTTTTATTTTGTTGTGTATTTTAGTCTTTAGGATAATGAGCAATATATTGCTGTAGTCCTTTGAGTAAAAGGTCGGTTTCCACCACAGGCTCATATTTTTGTAAGAACTTGGCAAATAGTTTTGCATCACCACCAGTCAGCAGCAGCTTTTTAGGTGATTGCTGCATAATATTTTCAATGGTACTAATCAGGCCTAATAAAATACCGTGATGTACTGCATCTACAGTGTTATTACCCGGATTTAGATTGTCAAAAGCGGAGTCTGGAATTTTAATACCCTTGGTATTTTGAATAAGAGCATCTCGCTGCAAATACAAATTAGGCAGGATGTAACCTCCTAAATGCTGTTTACCTTGAGTTAGGTCAATTGTGAGCGCTGTTCCGCAACCAATAATGCAATAGTTTTCATCTGCTTGAGCTACAGCGAGTACTTGTAACCAGCGGTCAATTCCGAGCTGACTCGGGACTTCATAACCACACTGTAAACCTGCATATTCAGAATGAACTTTGGCAAAAATTACTGGAATTTCAAGCCATTTTAAAATCTGCTGAATACGTTGGTTATTTTCGGTATCGAGTACCGAAGAAATCCCGATTCGATGCAGGCCTTGATGCTTAAAGTGTTGAATTAAACCAAGTAATAAATCGGCAGGGGACTGTAAATGTAGCTCAGCTGCATGTTCAATAATTTGCTGATTTTCAGTAATCCAGTATTTTAAACGGGTGTTTCCGATATCAAGCCATAAACTTTTCATGGGGGAAATACCTGATTACTGAGTTGTTTGTGGTCTTAGGCGACCTTGATAAAACTGCTGTGGTTCTGGAGTTTCAAGAATTACTGCACCTTCATTGGAGATTCCAACGAAACGGCCATGTACCAGTCCCTGACTATGTTCAAACTGAACTAGCTGATTAATCCATGCCGCATGATGGTTAAAACGTCCCGCTAAATTGTAGCAGCCATGATCAAACCAGCGAGCAGCATTTTGAATGGCAACATAGAGCTCTGAAATTAACTCAAGACGACCCATTTGCTCTAGACCTAAATCCTCTAAAGAGGTAATTGGCTGATCACTATCAGTCACTGGTGGTGTTTTTAAATTAATACCTACACCTACAATAGCCTGATGCTGAGACAGTGGTTCGACTAAAATTCCACCCCATTTGCCCTGAGCACTATATAAATCGTTTGGCCATTTCACTTGCAAATTCAGCGCTTGTAACTGGGGGATTTGCAAAATATTCAGAGCAACTTCAAGTGCTAAGCGACCATCTAAGGGTGTTCGAGTTTGCACCAATGTGCTTAAATAAATGTTTCCTTCAGGTGAAATCCATTGCCGTTGATGTTGACCTCGCCCTTGAGTTTGTTGAGCACTGCAAACCAAGCCCGTTGTAATGCCTTTTTGGGCAATTTCACGAATATCATCATTGGTCGAAGTTGTGGTTGCTTTTAATAAAACCACTTCTGGAAGCTGGTTTTTTGCGCTTAAAAGTTGTTGTAGTTGGCGAGTCTCTAAATCCATGTTGAATATGAGCAGAGTGGTAAAACATTTATGGAGTTAATCATATATTTACTCATTGGCGCAATTGCTGGTTTTACTGCCGGATTGTTTGGAGTTGGTGGCGGACTAATTATTGTACCAATCCTCTATGTCGTTTTTACCCAATTGCACTACGATCCCGCGGTAATCATGCATATTGCAGTCGGAACATCGCTTGCAACTATTATCGTAACGTCTTTTAGTTCTGTTTCAGCTCATCATAAAAAGGGGGCGGTACTTTGGCCTGTTTTTCGTAATTTAGCGCCTGGGTTAGTGATCGGCTCATTTTTAGGGGCGGGCATTGCCGACCTGATGTCTGGTCAGCATTTGCAACTTCTTATTGGTATTTTTGCAGTTGTGATGGCCTATAGGATGTTTAAAGGAGCACATGTAGTTGTTGATCCAAATCGTCAGCTTCCTTCAACACCTATGCAATTCATGGCGGGTGGTGGCATTGGTATTGCCTCTGCAATTTTTGGAATTGGGGGAGGAAGTTTAACCGTTCCATATTTAAACCGTCATGGCGTGATCATGCAAAAAGCAGTCGCGACTTCTGCCGCTTGCGGTTTACCAATTGCAGTTGCTGGAGCGATTGGCTTTATGTGGTTTGGTGCAAAAGAACAAATCTCAGTACCTAACACGATTGGTTATGTACATATCTATGCGTTTATTGGCATTAGTGTCATGAGTTTTGTCACAGCGAAGTTTGGCGCAAAGGTTGCTCATGCGTTGTCGCCGCAGATGTTAAAAAAATGCTTTGCTTGCCTCTT
Source organism: Acinetobacter sp. S-1 (assembly GCF_059579785.1). Classification (NCBI taxonomy): domain Bacteria; kingdom Pseudomonadati; phylum Pseudomonadota; class Gammaproteobacteria; order Moraxellales; family Moraxellaceae; genus Acinetobacter; species Acinetobacter sp. S-1. The sequence continues at coordinate 3,009,914 of NZ_CM184207.1, read as the reverse complement.
AGTGGTGGTAGGCAGTTATTTTATTTATAAAGGTATTATGCACTAGAGACTAAAATCTTAAATTTATAAGACTGTGGTGTAAAAGCTTGAATTTTTAGGAATTTGAGCTTTTTTTATTTATAAAATATAAGAGCGTTCTAATCTTTTATTCATCTGATTTTGGTGTTGTTTTTAAATGAGTTGGCTTAAAATGCAATAAAATTGTCAGACAATGACATAGTTTTTAATCGATGGGATCAGTTAAAAACAAGGATGCGAAAGAAAAGCATGGATTAATGCATATAAAAAGTAGCGGGTGATTTATGAATCTCGAAGACACAGAAAGTCTTTCTGAGCAAATTGTCAAATATATTAGCGAACAGATCATTAGTGGCGAGCTAGTAGAAGGTGAACGTATTCAAGAACTACGTATTGCCAAAGAACTTGACGTTAGCCGAGGATCAGTTCGTGAAGCATTGTTATTATTAGAGCGTACTCATTTAATTGAGATTTTTCCACGCCGTGGGGCAATTGTTTCAGAAATGTCTGCACAACAAGTTAAAGCGTTGTTTGATACAAATATGATGTTACTGGGGCATATTGTACAACGCATGAGCGAAACATGGCGTGCGCATGAAGCAGATCAATTACAGTTGCTATTAGAGCAACTTCTTGAGCATGTCAAAGCAGGTGATATCGAAAAATTTTATGATGGAGTCTTCCAATATTTAGCTGAACAGCAAGATATGGTGGGTAATCCTTATCTAATGAAATTTTATAAAGAGTTATTACCCTCATTACGTCGTAGTTATTTTTTGACCTTAAATACCTCTAAGCGGGAACTACAAGAAGCATTTGCATTATTTAAACTCGTGACTGATGCAATTTTAATCCGAAAATCACAACAAGCCGCTTTATTTATGGAAGATTTTTGTCGACACTTACGTAACCTTGTGTTGGAATCGCTGACACGAATGAAACAGATTGAATTGGCTTGGGCAAGACGCTCACGCCGCTAGTTAGGGCATTATGCGTTTAAGCAGTTTAAAACTTTCCGGCTTTAAATCTTTTGCAGATAGTACAACCTTAAATTTTAAGGCTAACCGCACAGCAGTGGTTGGTCCAAATGGTTGTGGCAAATCCAATGTAATCGATGCAATCCGCTGGGTGATGGGTGAGTCAAACGCTCGTCAGCTCCGTGGTGGTAGCATGCAAGATGTTATTTTTACGGGGACTTCCAAACGTAAGCCCGTTGGTGTGGCCAGTGTTGAGCTACGCTTTGATAATACTTATGGAAAGTTGGGCGGATCGTATAATGCTTATAATGAGTTAGCTGTTCGCCGTCAGGTCACGCGTGAGGGTAAGTCAGAATATTTCTTAAATGGTACACGTTGTCGCCGCCGTGATATTACCGATATTTTCTTGGGAACAGGCTTAGGACCACGCTCATATGCGGTCATTGAGCAAGGCATGATTAACCGCTTGGTTGATGCCAAGCCTGAAGAAATGCGTGTGTTCATTGAGGAAGCCGCGGGTGTTTCTCGTTATCAGGCTCGTCGTCGTGAAACTTTGCAGCATCTTGAACATACAGAGCAAAACCTTTCACGCTTAGACGATATTGCACTAGAGTTAAAATCGCAGCTTAAAACGCTTAAGCGTCAGTCGGAAGCTGCGGTTCAATATAAAACTTTAGAAAGCCAGATTCGTACGCTCAAAATTGAAATTTTGTCTTTTCAGGCAGAGAAAAGTGTACGCCTACAAGAAGAATATACCGTTCAAATGAATGAATTGGGTGAAACCTTTAAATTGGTTCGCTCAGAATTAAGCACGATTGAACATGATTTGGAAGCAACCAGTGCTTTGTTTCAGCGACTTATTCAGCAATCTTCACCGCTACAACAAGAATGGCAACAAGCTGAAAAGAAACTATCTGAGCTGAAAATGACTCTTGAACAAAAACAGAGTCTATACCAGCAAAATAGTACGACTCTCGTTCAGTTAGAGCAGCAAAGATTCCAAACTAAAGAACGTTTACAGCTTTCTGAATTGCAACTTGAAACACTGAATAATCAGCTAGAAGAACAAACAGAAGCTTTAACTGGAGTTGAGCATACAGCGACGGAGGCTGAACAAAACTTTGCTGATTTACAATCTCAGCAGAAACAAGCACAACAACAGTTTCAGCAAGTAAAAGCTCAGGTTGAAAAACAACAGCAGCAAAAAATGCAGATGTCAGCTCAAATTGAACAGTTGGGTAAAAATGTTCAGCGCATTGAGCAGCAAAAAGAAACGCTGCAACATCAAGCAAACCAAATTCAATCGCATGTTCATGAAGATGAGCAGGGCGAGCTTGAGCAACTGCAACAGAAATTACTTGGCGAAATCGCGTCGCTTGAAACTGAAATTGAGCAACAATTACTGCATTTAGAGCAATCTCAACAGCAACATCAATCAAGTAAAAATCAGCAGCAAACGCTGAAAACAGAAATCCAAGTTTTATTATCAGAGCAGAAAAACTTAAGCCAGCTTGTTGCTAAACAAAATCCAAAGCAAAACCAAGATACGCTACGTTTAATGCAGGCTTTAGAGTTAACCGAGCAAGGTAAACCACATGCGCAGATTGTTGAGAAGTTTTTAGCAAAATGGTTGCAAGCTCATATTCTTGAGACTGAACAAGTCTTTCAAGAAGGAGTTGCCCGCCAGTTAAAACCTTCAGAGCAAACAAGTCAATTTAAAGGGAACTTGGCTTGTTTAAATGAGTGGATTGCATCGCCACAACTATCAATCTTTTCAAATGTAGCGATTGCACAAGATTTGACTCATGCTTTAAATGAACAAAAGCAACTGCAATATGGCCAGTCTATTTTGACTTTAGATGGTTATCATGTCGGGCAGGATTGGGTCATTGCTCTTATGTATGATGACGAAAGTCAAAGTGCGCAAGGTATGCTGAGCCACCGTATTCGTCTAGACGAAATTGAACAAGTTCTTCAAAAGCAGCAACCAGAATTACAAGTATTAGATCAAATTGTAGTTCAGCAAAAAGATGAGCTGGGACAGCTACAAGTTGACTTGCAGCAGAAACAACAAGTCATTAAACAAAAACAAAAAGACTTGCAACAGCTTGATGTGCAAATTGCCAAGCAACAAACCGCAGCACAAGCATTTTTACTGCAAAAACAGCAATTAAAAGATCAACTTGATCAGTTAGACATGCAGCTTGAAGAAGATGCAATGCAAAAAGACGATCTTGAAATTGATTTGCATGCATTAGCAATCAAGCTCGAAACCATTTTACCTGACTATAAAACTTTGCAATTTCGGGTAGAAGAATTAACAGAGCAGCTAGAAGAACAACAACAAGCCCTGCAACATCAGCAACAAGAACGTGAAATTTTACGCCGTAATAGCACGCAGACAACTCAACAGATTGAGTTGCTTGAAAAAGATATCTCATTCTTGCAGAGCCAATATCAGCAAATTGCAGCTCAAATGGAGCAAGCGAAAAAGTTTGTTGACCCTATTCAATTAGAGTTACCAAATCTTGAGTCAGAGTTTCAGCAACAATTTGCTCAAACTGAAAAGTTGCAAAAGAACTGGAATGAATGGCAGCTTGAACTCAATAGTGTGCAGGAAAAACAGCAGACTTTGACTGATCAGCGTCATCAATATCAACAAAAAGATGAGCAGCTTAGAGAACAACTTGAAGCGAAACGATTGGCATGGCAAGCAGCTAAGTCAGATCGTGAGCATTATCAAGAGCAGCTTAAAGAGCTAAATGCCGAACTCCAAACAGGCTTACAAATAGATTTAGCCGAGCACCAGCAGAAACTGGAAAAAGTACAGAAACAGTTTGAAAAAATTGGAGCGGTTAACCTTGCCGCTTCACAAGAGTTTGAAGAAGTTTCTCAGCGTTTTGATGAGCTGAGTCACCAGATTCAAGATTTGGAAAATACGGTAACTCAATTAAAAGATGCGATGAAAAGCATTGACCAAGAAACCCGTAAGCTGTTTATGACAACTTTTGATCAGATCAATCAGGAGTTGCAAAACCTGTTTCCAAAGGTTTTTAATGGTGGTGAGGCGAGTTTAAGTCTTGAAGATGACTGGCAATCTGGTGTTAAACTGATGGCAAGGCCACCGGGTAAGAAAAATAGTTCTCTAGCATTACTTTCCGGTGGAGAAAAGGCTTTAACAGCGTTAGCATTAGTATTTGCGATTTTTAGATTAAATCCGGCACCGTTTTGTGTACTAGATGAAGTGGACGCACCACTTGATGATGCGAATGTTCAGAGATATTGTAATTTGGTAAAAGAACTTTCTGAACATGTACAATTCATTTACATTACACATAATAAGCTGGCGATGACCATGGCAACTGATTTGTTGGGTGTGACCATGCCTGAACCGGGTACATCAAAATTAGTCACTGTCGATTTAGAACAGGCAAAAGAATACGGGTTAGTTTCGGAGTCATAGAATGGAAATCAATACGATTATTGGCATCGTTGTTGCCATTATAATTATGCTAATTGGCTTAAAAATGATTTTAAAAAAGCCAAACCATGCTGAACCCTCATTAGACAGTGATTTGCATATTAATCCTGATAGTAATCAACCGGTTATACCTAGGCACGTGAGAGATCAGCTTGAGAAAAATGAAGCTGAATCTGTAGCGGTGACTAGTGCAGAGCGAGTAGAACCGACTTTAAGCGAAGCTGCGCCGTCACAAGTACCTGAAACAAAACAGTCAGAAATTGAGACCGTAGAACCCGCTAAAGCAATTCAAACTGAACAAACTCAAGCAGTTGTTGAAAACGCTTCTGTAGAAGAAATTAAATCTGAACAAATAGTACCAAGCTCTACCATTCATAAAGATGGTTCAGTTGAATTGGTTGATACAGTTTCTGTTAAACCGGAAGCTGAAGCTTTAGCAAAAGAAAATTTGGAAGCTGAGAGCGAAAAAACTGAGCCTGAGTTGAGTTTAAATCCGAATATTGAAACCGCCGAAATTGCTGAGTTTGAAGGCGAGAGTAATATTCTGGATGTGCATTTACATGAACAGCAACGTTATGATGATGAAAGTGCATTAGCGATGGCTGAACAGATTATTGCGCTAAATGTTTATCCAAACCCTCGTCGTGCATTGTCTGGCGATAAAGCGCTTAAAGTGCTGTTGAAATATGGTTTACGCTACGGCGAAATGTCGTGCTTCCATCGTTATGAAAATACCGATGAGCCGAGTGTACTCATGTTCTCTGTATTGCGTATGACAGACAATGGACCAGCTGGTTTTGATCTTGAAACTCTATCTACTGAACAAGTTCAAGGGTTGGCATTTTTCCTTGCGCTTCCAAACAGTAAAGCCGTGACTGGTTTTGATATGATGGCGAGTATTGCAGGTTTAATTGCTCGCGAAATTGATGGCAAAGTTTACGATGAGAATAATCTTGAATTTACGCCACAGTTAAAAGAGCACTGGCGTCATCATGTGATTGATTATCGTCCGGCACAGGCAACCGCCTAGTTTTAATTTTTTACGTTCGTTGCGATAATTGCAACATATCTAGTCGCAGCTCAGGGTGGAGAAATTTCCACCCTTTTTTATGGTGAATAACATAATGGCAACAACTTCCGTGATCGAACAGATGCGTCAGCTTATTCAACTGATTGCAAAGCATAACCATGCCTACTATGTCATGGATCAGCCGACAATCTCGGATAGTGAATATGATCATTTATTTCACCAGTTAAAAGCTTTAGAAGAGCAATATCCTGACCTTGTTCAATCAGATTCACCGACTACAAAAGTAGGTGGACAAGCACTCTCTAAATTTCAAAGTGTGACTCATGTAGTTCCGATGCTTTCTTTGGGGAACGTTTTTAATCAGGAAGACTTGTTCGCATTTGCACGTCGTGTTGAAGAGCGTTTGCCTAATCAAAAAGTACAATACGAAGTCGAACTAAAACTTGATGGTCTTGCGATTTCTCTCTGGTATGAAAATGGCCTATTAGTACGTGGCGTTACACGTGGTGACGGAGAAACTGGTGAGGACATTACCCAGAACGTTAAAACGATTCGTAATTTGCCTAAAGTGTTACATTCAGATCACTTTGAAATTCCACGTTTGCTGGAAGTTCGTGGTGAAGTACTTATGCCAAAGTCTGGTTTTGAAAAACTCAATGCTGAACAGGAAGCCAAAGGCGATAAAACATTTGCCAACCCGCGTAATGCTGCAGCTGGTAGTTTAAGACAACTTGATCCTAATATTGCTGCGGCTCGACCTTTAGCATTTTATGCTTACGGCATCGCTCAATGTGAACCTAATCATGGCTTAACTACCATGCATGACAGTCTGCAATGGCTCACAAAACTTGGATTTGAAATTGCTGAACGTCAATATCTGTGTAATTCAATTCAAGAAGTACAGCAACGTTATGAGCAAATTCAGCAAGAACGTTCAGATTTACAAGTTGAAATTGATGGGATGGTTGTAAAGGTTGATGACTTAAAGCAACAACAACAACTTGGTTTTTTAAGTCGTGAACCACGTTGGGCAACTGCTTATAAATTCCCTGCACAAGCTGCATTAACTACGGTTGATCAGATTGATTGGCAAGTAGGGCGTACAGGTACTTTGACTCCAGTAGCGCGTTTAAATCCTGTGTTTGTAGGGGGAGTTACGGTTTCCAATGTAACTTTACACAACATTGGTGAGATCCATCGCCTAGATGTACGTGTTGGTGACACGGTGAGTGTTTATCGTACAGGCGATGTTATTCCTAAAGTAGAAAAAGTCTGGCCAGAATTCCGTCCTGTTGATGCTGAAATTGTACATTTACCTGAAAACTGTCCTGTTTGTGCTTCACCAGTTGTAATGCCTGAAGGGGAAGCTTTAGCACGTTGTTCTGGTGGACTGTACTGTGCTGCACAGCGTATTGAAGCGATTCGTCACTTCGTATCACGTAAAGCTCTGGATATTGAAGGCCTAGGCGATCGTTGGGTAGAGTCTTTATTACACCTCGATTTGCTCAAAGATGTTGCCGATATTTACCATTTGCACGAACACCGAGAAACTTTACTCGGGATTGAAAAAATGGGCGAAAAATCGGTACAAAATCTGATTGATGCGATTGAAGCCAGTAAGAAGACAACGCTTGCGCGTTTTATTTATGCTTTAGGAATTCGTGGGGTAGGTGAAACAACAGCTAGAATGTTAGCCAATACTTTCCAAACTTTGGAAGCGCTTAAAGCTGCTGATGTTGAAGCTTTAAAGAAAACACCAGATGTTGGTGATATTACTGCCGAATGGATTGCTGACTTTTTCTTGGCACCGCACAACATTGAAGTGCTTGATCGCTTAATTGCGGCAGGAATTCATTGGGATGCACCGACTGCACCAACACGACAGCCATTAAATGGCGAAAGCTGGGTGTTAACAGGCACATTGGAGCAAATGACCCGTGATCAGGCAACACAAATGCTACAAGCATTAGGGGCGCGTGTAAGCGGTAGTGTATCGAGTAAAACCAAATGTGTTGTTGCGGGCGAGAAGGCTGGTTCGAAATTAGAAAAAGCAGCAAAACTAGGTATTGCTGTTATGAATGAGACTGATTTCTTATCACTTATGGCGAGCTACGGGCAGACTTTAAGCGAATAGATCTACCGAAATAAGAACCATTGATTTTAGTTACAAATTTATAAATTGATGGTTTGAGCCATATTTTAACGCTTGTCTGGACTTATAAATTGGACAAGCGTTTCTTTTTGCAGAGGAAATTTAAATAACTTAAACTGCAAATGCGTATGTTTCTCATTTTAATTTGATAAAAATCATAAACTTAACCATTTTTTGTTTTGCAATCACTTTTAAGATTGCCCATAATAGTTCTCATACGATAGGAGATTTATTATGCGTGGCAATCCAGAAGTCATAGACTATTTAAATATGCTCATTGGCGGAGAATTGGCTGCCCGTGATCAATATCTAATCCATTCTCGTATGTATGAAGATTGGGGTTTAAATAAAATTTATGAACGTATTGATCATGAGATGCAAGAAGAAGCTTCTCATGCTGATGCGATCATTCGCCGTGTATTGTTTTTAGGTGCTAAACCAAACATGCACCGTGAAGATATCAATGTTGGTACAGACGTTGTATCTTGTTTAAAAGCTGATTTGGCGCTTGAATATCATGTTCGTGAAAAGTTAGCGACAGGTATCAAACTTTGCGAAGAGAAGGGCGATTACATTAGCCGTGATATGTTGCGTCAACAATTATCAGATACTGAAGAAGACCATACATACTGGTTAGAAAAGCAATTACGTTTAATTGAGTTGATTGGCTTGCAAAACTATATTCAATCTCAAATTTAATAAAAAACCCAGCTAAGGCTGGGTTTTTTATTGGCTCATTTTAATAAAATGAAGTCTTAACTTAGATGTTGTTTTTGTCAAATTGAACATATTCAAAGCCTTACTATATAAGGCTTTGGCAGTTACAAAAAAGTCAGAAAAATTGTATCGCACCCCCTGTTTTTTTTATGAAATTGTTTATAATTTCGCCAATAAAACCCTTGCCTAGAAATTTAATGAGGCAAGGGTTTTTCTATGGAAAATCGGTTGGTATGGATCGCCAATGATTTTATGGTGAGTTCGCGAAATATGTTATTTACCAAACCTGCTGTTCTAGATACAGCTACTCTCCTAAGCACACAGCGTCTTGCAACACGACTAAGCTTTTTTAGCTTAGGTTTTGCGACTGCAGCTTGGGCACCTCTTATTCCTTTTGCACAGCAACGTTTAAACCTAAATCATGCCGATTTTGGTTTACTTTTGCTGTGTATGGGTATCGGGTCAATGATTGCTATGCCTGCGACTGGTGCTTTAGTAAAGCGCTGGGGATGTCGTCCGTTAATTGCTTTGGCATTGATGTTGTTAATGGTTTTATTGCCTAGCCTTACGATGTGGAGCAGCATTGTGACGATGGCTGTAGCATTGTTTATCTTTGGATCGGCAGCAGGATGTCTTGGAGTAGCTATCAATTTACAAGCAGTAGTTGTTGAAAAACATAGTGTGCGAGCTCTTATGTCTAGCTTCCATGGAATGTGCAGTCTTGGTGGTTTAACAGGCGCTATGCTTGTGACAGCATTATTGGCAGTAGGGCTTTCACCCTTAATGAGTACGTTATCAGTCGTTATGATTTTACTTGTTATTGGTGGTGTTGCGATTCCTTCTTGTTTAACGTCTTTTGAACAGGATGAAAAGCCACATGAAGATACCACTCAAGCACCGAAAAAATTTTATCGTCCTGATGGCATTATTCTGCTTATTGGTATGATGTGTTTTATTGCCTTTTTATCAGAAGGTGCAGCAATGGATTGGGGTGGTATTTATTTAACAAGTAAATATCAGCTTAACCCTGCTTTTGCTGGTTTAGCTTACACTTTCTTTGCACTTAGCATGACCACTGGTCGTTTTGCGGGTCATATCTTGCTTAAGCAATGGGGTGAAAAAAATATTGTGACTTATAGTGCAATTGGAGCCGCTATTGGTATGGCTGTTATTGTAACGGCACCAGTGTGGCAAGTGGTTGTATTGGGTTATGCACTGTTAGGATTAGGTTGTTCTAATATTGTACCAGTGATGTTTTCTCGTGTTGGTCGACAAAACAATATGCCTAAAGCAGCAGCACTTTCTTTAGTATCAACAATTGCTTATACAGGTTCATTAAGTGGACCAGCTTTAATCGGTTTAATTGGGGAATGGACTGGTTTAAGTACAGTTTTAACAGGCGTCGCTGTATTACTATTTATTATTGCTTTACTTAACCGCTTTACATTAGTAAAGACAAATTAATTTATAAATAATAATCACCAAATAGCGAACATCGAGAAATTGAATTTCTCGATGTTCTTTTATTTAGATTTATAAAACCTGATAAATAGATTGATAATTATCTTGTAATAATCGTTGAGGCTTCATTAGTAAAGTTGGTGTCTTTTCTAAATCATCCAAGAAATTATTTCGCCAATGGGTAAGATCGGATGATGTTAATCCCTCTATCAATTGTTGATAACGATTAATACGCTCAGCTTTAGACATTTCTAAAGCCATTTTTAAAGCATCCATCATTGCCGCTCTATCTTGCGGGTCAACAATCAAGGCTTGAGACATCTGCTCAGCAGCACCAGCATATTTAGATAAAATGAGCACACCTGGATTTTCTGGCTCTTGAGCCGCAATATATTCTTTAGCCACTAGATTCATCCCATCACGTAGTGAACTGATCCAGCAAATATCTGAATGACGATAAATGTGCATGAGATTATGGTGCTGTACCGTGTCATAACAACAATCTACAGGTCTCCAGTCTTCATGCGCAAACTCTTCGTTAATTAACTCTAGCTTGGTTTTAAAACGTTGGTATAAGCGTTGATAAGCTGGAATATCGGTACGAGAAGGAATCGCCACTTGAAGATGTCGAACTAGGCCATGATATTCAGGGCTAGTTTCCAAAAAGGTTGCAAATGCATTAAATCTTTCGAGTAAACCTTTTGAATAATCAATACGATCAACTCCAATAATAGTTTTTTGTCGTGGAATTTCTTCAAAATTAAATACCGAAGAGGTCGCCAAATCTTGTTGTGCTTGTTTTTGTATAAGTTCAGGCTGAACACCAATTGGGTATGATTTAATTAATATTTGACGTTTTTTATAGCTAATACTGTTGCTTTGAATTTTTTGAGCTTCGAGTAAATTCAGGCAAGTCTGCATGCAGGCATTTTGGTCAATCTGAGTTTGTAAGCCAATAACATCATATTGGCTCAAGTCTTGAATTAACTCACGGGCTACCGGCATTTTGTGCCAGATATTCAGACTGGCAAAAGGAATATGTAAGAAGAAACCAATTTTGTTTTGCATGCCTAATTCACGGCAATAACGAGCAACACTAAAAAAGTGGTAATCGTGCACCCAAATAAGATCTTCAGGCTGAGCAAGCTCTTTTAGCTTTTGAGCAAATAAGCGATTAACCTTTTGATAGGTATTATATTCTTCTGCATCATATTCAATCAGATCATCTCTATGATGCATTGCTGGCCACAAAACTTTGTTAGCGAAACCACAATAATATTGGGCATATTGCTGATGAGTGAGAGGGCAGGTAATGTAGTCAATTCCTTGAGAATAAGCCTGCGCAAATTCTGGCGCTTCGCTATCGGTAATTTGCTGCCCATTCCAGCCTAACCAGATGCCGTTACTATCATTTAGTGCATCTTGTACAGCTACAGCAAGACCACCTGCTGAAGCTTTACCCGATGGCATACTTATTCTGTTCGATAATACGATTAATTTAGACATAATTTTTCTCCATTCTGATTTTGGCTATTTTTGACATATAAGCTTTTTATTCTGTTTTGAAATAAAAGAAGAAAATCCGCGACATTATCAATATCTTTTAATCTATATTTTGCTTGTGTTTCACCCGGACCTACTTTAATACTAAGGCCAGATTGCTGATTAATGTAAGTGAAACCAGATTCATCTGTTAAATCATCGCCTATAAAAATAGGTAATACAGCAGGTAAATTAAGATGATTTAATATGGTTTCAATTGCTCTACCTTTATCAGCTTGGTTTGGAATTAATTCAACAACAAATTTCCCTCTATTTATTTTTAAGTGGGGGTGATTTAAATTAATTTTCTGCATAATATTAATAGCATTATTTTCTAAATTAGGATTTTTACGATAATGTAAGGCAATAGAATATCCTTTATCCTCAATTAATAATTCGGGATATTTTTCAAAATTTTTGATAATATCTTGTTTTAATTTTTTGAAATTAATACTGCTTAAATCTGGTCGAATATAATTTCCTGAATTAAAATAAATATCTAAACCATGTAAACCAGCAATTGGAACTTCAATAGGATGTAGTAGTTTGCTTGCTGTATCTACATCACGACCTGTTACAGCTATAACAGGTATATTTAATTTAGTAATTTTTTTTATAGTTTCTAATGTGGCGTTTGGAATAAAACTATGCTCAGGATTAATTTGAAAGGGTGCTAGTGTGCCATCAATATCCAAAAATAAGCAGTAATTTTTATCTAAAGATAAGTTGTTTATAATATCATTGGGTGTAACAAAAGATGTATTTTTTTCTCTCCCATCAGATATTGTGTTTTGACTGTTCATATTAGCCTTCCTAATACTTTCTGATCAATAATTAATCTTCTAGCATTAAAATGAATTGATGAGTCATTTCTTTTAATAAAAAAACATAAGTATTAACATTAATTACATTGCATAATGGATTTATAGGCGAAGTGTGGAGTATGTTGTTTTTTGATTGGCTTCAATGTTTAGATAATTAAATTTTTGTATGTTTACTATGAATAATGCGAGTCTTATTTATCAATATATTTCAGAATATTATCTTATTATAAATGCTTAATTTTATGCTTTAAAATTTGCTTTTTATATTGATTTTAAAAGATATTTTAAACCGATAATATTATATAATCCTTATAAGGTTGGCTTTGGACAGGCATATGAAGTTACAAAATAAAATTTTATTAATTACGGGTTGGGGAGTAGGGGTGGAACCTTTGCAATCTCTAAAATTGCATTTGGACAAAAAGGGTTTTGAAACTCAACTTATTAATATTTTTGATATTTTAGATCGTAACTTTCAAGCACAGCTTAATTTAGTTGCTGAGGTTGATGTAGTAATAGGTTGGTCTTTAGGTGGACAGTTAGCAACTCAATTGGTTGACAACTTTTATCAACGAACAGGGCAAACTAAAACGTTAATTACGCTTGCTTCAAATCCTTGTTTTGTTGCACACCCTGATTGGCAAACTGCAATGCCTACTGATGTGTTTAGTCAATTTAAAGCTTCTTTTTTTCAAAACCCGCAAGCCACTTTAAAGCGTTTTTATTATTTAATTACACTCGGTTCATCTCAGGCCAAACAAGATTGGGTAAGGATACAAAATATAGCAAATCCGCCTTCAAGTGAGTTGTTATCAGTGGGTTTGAAAATGCTTGAACAACTAAATTTGGTAGATAACTTAAAAAGCTATCCAGGTCCGCAGCTTCATGTGTTTGCCGAGCAAGATAATGTCGTTCCTTGCAAAATTATTGAAAATTTCAAGAATATCACGACAGAAAACATGAATTATAAAGTGTTAGAAGGCGCTACTCATGCTTTTCCATATCTAGAAGTGGACCGAACAATTGAAGAAATCTGCCAATTTTTAACAATTCATCAGCAAAGTTAATAAGCTTTGGTTGATCTCGCAATTTTCTTTCATTCTTAACAGGTTTAACATGTGCTAAATGAAAGATTTAATTGCTGTTAAAGGGTATAGAGGATGACCGATAATTTTGATTTGGAACATATTTGGCATCCATATACCTCAATGACCCAACCTTTACCAACGTTTAAAGTTAAACGTGCCTATGGGGCAACGATTGAACTAGATGACGGTAAGACTTTAATTGATGGTATGTCGTCATGGTGGTGTGCAATTCACGGCTATAATCACCCTGAACTCAATCAGGCAGTGACAGATCAATTACAGAACATGTCGCATATCATGTTTGGGGGGTTAACTCATGATCCTGCAATTGAACTTGGAAAAATTCTTTTAAAAATTACTCCACCGAATCTCGATAAAATTTTCTATGCAGATTCAGGTTCGGTTGCCGTTGAAGTTGCTTTGAAAATGGCTGTGCAATTCTGGACAGCACAAGGCCAACCACAAAAAACAAATTTTATTACTACACGTTCTGGTTATCACGGTGATACATGGAATGCGATGTCTGTTTGTGATCCGGTTACAGGCATGCATCAAATTTTTGGTACAAGTTTACCGAACCGTCTTTTTGTAGCAGCTCCGCAAACCAAATTTCATGAAGAGTGGAACCAAGAAGATATTGCTGAGCTAGAGCAAGCTATTCAGCAAAATCATGAAAACCTTGCTGCACTGATTATTGAGCCGATTGTTCAAGGTGCAGGGGGGATGCGTTTTTATCATCCTGAATATTTACGTCAGGCGAAAGCACTTTGTGAACGATATAATCTGTTATTAATTTTTGATGAAATTGCGACTGGTTTTGGTCGCACGGGTAAGCTTTTTGCTTGGGAACATGCACAAGTTGAGCCAGATATTATGTGCATAGGTAAAGGGCTAACAGGCGGCTATATGACGTTATCTGCTACCTTAACGACAAAGCATGTTGCAGAAACCATTAGTCGCGGTGAGGTTGGGGTGTTTATGCATGGCCCAACCTTTATGGCCAATCCACTTGCTTGTGCGGTCGCTTTAAAAAGTACCCAATTATTAATTGAGCAAGATTGGCAGGCTAATATTGAGCGAATTGAACAACAGCTTAGCCAATATTTAACGCCTTTAAGTCAGCTTGATTATGTTGCCGATGTGCGAGTGCTGGGTGCAATTGGTGTAGTAGAACTCACCTTTAATGTTGATATGAAAACCTTACAGCAACAATTTGTAGACCGCGGAATCTGGATCCGTCCTTTTGGAAAATTGGTTTATGTGATGCCACCGTATGTCATTACGCATCAAGAGTTAAGCGATTTGCTCGAACAGTTGGTTGAAGTTGTTCAAACGATGCAGGGAGCGAATTAAGATGTCATTGCTTGATCATTTTTCTGCCGAATTAGATGAGTTAAAGCAACAAGGTAACTTTAGGCAATTTACCCCAAATGTGCAGCACGGACGTTTTATTACAATTCAAAATAAAACGATGCTCAACTTAGCTTCAAATGACTATCTCGGGTTGGCTGCTGATATCAATCTTCGTCAAGAGTTTTTAGATAGCTTTCCAATCGAGCGTAGCTATTTTAGTTCTTCATCTTCACGTCTATTAACGGGCAATTTTGACGAATATGAACAATTAGAAAATAGCCTAAGCCAAGCATTTGGTAGTCGGGCGGCACTATTATTTAATAGTGGCTACCATATGAATATCGGTATTTTGCCAGCTGTTGCTGATAGTAAAACTTTAATATTGGCGGATAAGTTAGTTCATGCCAGTATGATTGACGGGATCCGTTTATCTGGCGCTCAGTATGTGCGTTATCGACATAATGATTTACAACACTTGGAACAACTCCTCCAAAAATATCATGATGATGACAAGATTGAACGAATCATTGTGGTCACAGAAAGTATTTTTAGTATGGACGGTGATGAGATGGATTTAGCCGCTTTAGTTCAGCTAAAAAAACGTTTTGCTAAAACTATGTTATATGTCGATGAAGCGCATTCAATTGGGGTGCGTGGTCAGCAAGGCTTAGGGTGTGCTGAACAATATAATGTGATTCAGGAAATTGATTTTCTAGTCGGTACATTAGGCAAAGCATTAGCAGCAGTCGGTGGTTACATTATTTGTGATCCAATTATTAAAGATTATCTCATTAATAAAATGCGCCCACTTATTTTTAGTACTGCACAGCCACCGATTGTTATGGCATGGGCAAACTTTATTTTTCAAAAAGTATTACTCGCTCAATCTCAGCGTGAACACTTAAAAAATATTAGCCAATATCTTCAACAAGCTGTTGTACAGAAGGGCTACGATAGTCCATCGACCAGCCATATCATTCCAGTCATTGTTGGAGAGAGTCAAGCTGCTATCGATAAAGCAAAACAGGTTCAGGAAAGTGGTTTTTATGCTATGCCTGTGCGTCCACCAACAGTACCGAAAAATAGTTCGCGTTTGCGTATTTCTTTAACATCAATGGTGCAGCAACATGAACTTGAAGAATTGGTGAGTTTTCTGTGAGTTTGAATAAAAACTTAGTTGCCCAGCGTTTTGCCAAAGCAGGGCAAACCTATTCAGAGCATGCAATTGTTCAAAAACAAATTTGCCAAAATTTAACAGGTTTAGTTCAGCAGTTCTGCCCGCGTATGATGTCGCGTGTTTTTGAAATTGGTTGTGGTTCTGGCAATTTAACTCGTCTTCTTGCTACATCTTTTCAGTTTGAAGAGTTAATTTTGAATGATCTATATGCAGATGTGCAGCAACACTTTAGTCATCAAGAAAATTTAAAATGGTTGATTGGGGATGTTGAAACTTTAGATTTTCCCCAGCAGCTCGATATGATTGTTTCAGGTTCAGCTTTACAGTGGATGCAAGATTTACCGCACTTGCTCAAACGTTTTAATGAAGCTTTAACTGAGCGAGGTTGGTTATGCTTTTCAACATTCGGCTCTCAGAATTTAATGGAAATTAAAGAGCTAACAGGACAAGGTTTAAGTTATTGGTCAGTTGAAAATTGGAATAGTGCCTTAATTCAGGCTGGTTTTGAGATTTTGCATTT
The DNA here is from genome assembly GCF_059579785.1 of Acinetobacter sp. S-1. Lineage (NCBI taxonomy): Bacteria > Pseudomonadati > Pseudomonadota > Gammaproteobacteria > Moraxellales > Moraxellaceae > Acinetobacter > Acinetobacter sp. S-1. The sequence goes on along the minus strand of NZ_CM184207.1, from coordinate 2,993,574 downwards.
GTCAGAATCAGAAACTCAACTCTATTTCGATTCACCTAAAGCCGTGTTGCAACATTTAAAAGCAACAGGTGTAACAGCAACGGCGCAGCATCGTTGGACTAAGCAAACTTTACAACAGTTTTATCAAGATTATGATCGGTTTAAGTATGCCGAAGGATATTCCCTAACATATCATCCGATTTATTGTATTGCCCGGAGAATGAAGTAAATGAGTGGCCAGATCTATTTTGTGAGTGGGATTGATACCGAAATTGGTAAAACCTATGCGACAGGTTTCTTAGCAAAATTATGGACTGAGCAGGGTAAAAAAGTGATTACCCAAAAACTCATTCAGACAGGTAATACTGATATTTCTGAGGATATTGAAAAGCATCGTGAAATTATGGGGCAGGGTTGGTTTCAAGAAGATCATGACAAGCTAACCATGCCTGAAATCTTCAGTTATCCTGCTTCACCTCATCTTGCAACACGTCTTGATAACCGAGAAATTGATTTTCAAAAAATTGAAAATGCAACCAAAACATTGGCGGAGCGTTTTGAAATCGTATTGTTGGAAGGTGCTGGAGGCTTAATGGTGCCATTAACCACTAGTTTGCTTACCATTGATTATGTCGCTCAGCATCAGTTTCCCGTTATTTTAGTAACATCTGGTCGTTTAGGAAGTATTAACCATACTTTGCTTAGTCTTGAAGCACTTAAGTCTCGTGGGCTGAAGTTGCATGCCTTGGTTTATAATCTAAAAGATGAATCAAAAGATCCATTAATTTCTCAAGATACTTCAAATTATTTGAAAGATTATTTAGCTATTCATTTCCCCGAAGCTGAATGGATTGAACTGGCAAAAATGAATTAAGTTAAACGGCTATAAAAAACCGCTCAAATTTGAGCGGTTTTTTTTACATCTTTTTAATATCTTAGAATTTCTTCGAACCGCGGTTAAAACCAGTCGATTTACGTTGGTTCCCTGTGTTAACAGGAGCTTCTTTTTCATCATCACGACGTTGTTGACGTAAGTATCCGCCACGACGCGCAGCCATTGGTTTTTCAGTCATACGATCAGTACGGCGTTTTGCCATACCAAATAAACCTGTACCTTGACGTGGTTTTAACTCAACCGATTTGGCTAAGTTGTCGATGTCAGTTTTGTCGAGTTCCATCCAACGACCAGTACGTAATTCGCGCGGTAAAATAACTGTGCCGTAGCGTGTACGTAATAAACGGCTGACTTTAAGATCTTGCGATTCAAAAATACGACGTACTTCGCGGTTACGACCTTCTTTTACTACAACTTGGTACCAGCGGTTAATACCTTCACCACCAATTTCAGAGAATGATTCGAATTTGGCAGGGCCATCTTCGAGCTCTACTCCGTTGACCATGTTTTGGCGTAGTTTTGGCGTTACTTCACCCATTACTCGAACAGCGTATTCACGTTCGATTTCATTAGATGGGTGCATTAAGCGGTTAGCAAGTTCACCATCATTTGTGAATAGTAATAAACCAGTACTGTTAATATCCAGACGACCTACCATTACCCAGCGGTCATTGGCAATTTGTGGTAAATGATCAAATACGGTTGGGCGTTTTTCAGGATCATTACGTGAACAGATTTCACCCTCAGGTTTGTAATAAATCAGTACGCGACGACGAATTTCATCTTCAATCTGAAACTGAACTTTACGGCCATCAATGCGTAATTCATCGCCTGGTTCAATGCGCTCACCCACTTGGGCAACACGACCGTTTACACTCACGCGTCCTGCGGCAATAACCTCTTCCATATATCGGCGGGAACCTAATCCGATTCGCGCTAATACTTTTTGCAATTTTTCACTCATGACAGCACAACCTTAGACATAATGATCAACAGTCCACCTCTTTATGATTTCGGTGCATTTGCATCGAGAGCCATAAAGGCTTCCTTGGCGTTCTGTAGGGGAGGCAATTGGCCTAGAGAGGCTAGACCAAAAGCATTCAGAAACTGAGGCGTTGTAATTAGCAACGCAGGTCTTCCGGGTAAATCTCTAAAACCGGCTTCTTTAATCCAGTTCCAGTCAAATAGTGTTCTAAGAATCTGACTATTATTAGATACACCACGAATTTGTTCAATATCAGCTCGGGTAACCGGTTGATGATAAGCAATGACAGCCAGGGTTTCTAGTAATGAAGGCGACAGTTTTGTTGGTCGCTCTGGCCAAATTTGCGCAATAATACTACGATATTTAGATCTTACCTGAAAGCGAAACCCTTGTGCTGTTTCAATCAGCTCAATAGACCGACCATGTTGCAATAGCGCGAGCTGCTGCAAAAGCTGACGAAGCTGTTGTTTATTATATTGATTGTTAAATGCTTCTTTTAAGCGGGCAATTGAAACAGGCGCTTCACTGGCAAAGATAATTGCTTCAAGTTGTAATAAGACTTCATGATGTATGTCAGCTAATGACAAATCACTATTATTTTGTTCAAAACTACTCATATTGAAGATCCTTGAATTGCTAACGGGGCTTCAATACCAGTGGCAATAATTTTAATTTTCTGTTGGCGAGTCAATTCTAAAACTGCCATAAATGTAACAACCATTCCCATACGGCCTTGCTGGGGATTGAGTAATTCTTTAAAACTTAACACGTCACCAGACTCTAATTTCTCTTCAATATATGCAATACGTTCTTCGAGTAAAACAGGTTCTTGAGCGACAACATGGGTAATAGGTTCGGGGCGATTAAATACGCAGAACAACGCATCATGTAGCGCTGAGATATCGTAACCTTCATAAACAGGAGAGATATGCCCTAAGCTTACATTGGCACTAAATGTATCGCGCTCAAGAATTGGCATTTGACCTAAACGCTCAGCTGCTTGCTTAATGCGTAGATAGGTTTCAAGACGATCAATAAGCTCCTGCTTAGGATCTTTTTCAATACTTATAATTGTAGGTTTTGGTAGAAGTAGGCGAGACTTCAAGTCAGCCAATAAAGCAGCCATCACCATATAATCTGCTGTCAACTCGATATTTAAAGATTTCATGCTATCCATATAGGCCAAATATTGAGTCGCTATAGGAGCAATATCGAGTTGAATTAAATCGAAACCGTTTTTTTGAATCAGATAAATTAAAAAATCTAATGGACCTTCAAACCGCTCGAGCAAAATCTCAAATGCAGCTGGAGGTATATAGAGATCTTCTGGAATTTTGTCATGCCACTCATCTAAAACACGGATGTGTGGAGCGTCTTCCATGGATTGATGAAGTGATTGATTCATTACGATTATAAGCCACGCGAATTTTCAAAAGCATGAGACTTGTTATTCAAGTCCTAGACAGCTGTAAGTAGAAGAACAGCAGATAGTGAAAATCATTCTAAATGAATTGTGTCTTTTAATAAATTACTTAACGACTAAAGTGTAAAAAAAATCCAAAATAAATAAAGAGTATTTTTTTGAGTGATAATACTTTTTTTAAAACTATTGGTAAAAAATGTAAGTGCTTATTCAAAAGCACTTACATCGCCAACACCACGGCGGATAATTTCAGGATGTTCGCCCGATAAATCAACGATACTTGTACTGGTCAAGGTACCAAAACCTCCGTCAATAAATACATCAATTCGTTTATCTAACTGATTTTCAATATCGTAAGGGTCATCTAAAGGGTCTTCTTGCCCTGGTAAAATTAATGTACTGGTGAGTAGCGGCTCACCAAGTTCTTGTAATAAAGCCTGACAAATTGGATTACTCGGAATACGTAAGCCAATTGTTTTCTTCTTAGGGTGCATCAATCTACGAGGGACTTCACTTGTTGCAGGTAAAATGAACGTAGTAATAGCTGGTGTATTCGCTTTCAATAAACGATATGTCGCATTATCAACTTTTGCATAAGTTGCAATATCAGATAAGTCACAGCACATAATGGCATATTGATGTTTAGGTCCTAAGCCACGAATCTGTGCAATACGTTCCATGGCATTTTTATTACCGATTTGACACCCAATTGCATAGGCAGCATCGGTAGGGTAGACCACAACATCTCCAGCTCGGATACGTTCAACCGCTTGGGCAATGAGGCGTTGCTGTGGATTTTCAGGATGTACATGTAAATGCATCATATGTTAGAGACTCCATCACGCCAGTGTTAAAAATAATTATTAGGCTTTTTAAATGGCCTAGGCAAGCAATTAACGTAGCTTTTTTGTCAATTAATCAAGGAGTTCACGTTTAAATTCATTTAATTGTAAAGGTGTACCCGAACGTGTACATTGGCAAATAAAACCAATAAATGCTGCTGCATCACGTGGCAACTTAGCTTCACCCGAAAAGTAACGTTGCACTTGAGCATAAACGTTATCTTTAAATAGTTTGCCATCACCGCTATCACCTGTAAGGTTATCGAGTGAAACCCTAAATTTTCGGCCAAAAGATTGTGCAAATAACCATTCAATTGCTTGAGGCTTAATTTCTACTTGTTCAAATAAACTTTGCTGCTCTTGGGTGCGACCATCAGGTGCATACCAATAACCTAAATCTGGTAATAGACGTCTTTTTTCACCTGCAATAGACCAGTGACTAATTTCATGCAAAGCACTATTAAAGAAACCGTGAGCAAATTGGATCTTGGCTGGTTCTTTATTTGTCGCTGGAAAATATTCAGGTTCAAAATCACCACGAACTAATGTCACATTATGGTGGGAAAACCAGTGATTAAAGTGTAAAATAAGCCAATCAACTTGCTCAGACTCCGATTTTGAGCTTGACCATGGTGAGAGTTGCACTAGGTCAGGTACAAGAGTGTTCTGATGAGTTGAATGGGTGCAAACGAGTAATGAAGTGTTAACTTCAGGTTGCGGCTGCAACAGGTGCATTGCTTAATTTACCCCGAGTTCTGTCTAAAGAAGTGCAAAATTGTATCTTAATCTTTGACAGAGTACCGATGAATTTGTAGAATTGCCGCCTTAATTATGTCAGCAAATACCTTTCCGGCACAGATTGAGCCGTTTAAATGGGCTGAACAAGGCTTTACATGGTCAGGTCAACTGCCCTTGTCTCGCTTTGCTCGTATCGCTCGTGAAGCTGTTGGATCAATTGATAACCAATTGATCAACATAGACTGTAAGCTATCAATGGATGCATATCATCGCATTGTGTGGATGGACGGTCACATGGACACGAAAGTTCCAATGGAGTGCCAACGTTGTTTGGAACCTGTTGAAATGCCTCTTGTCTTGGACTTCCATATTGCATTAGTGGATGATGAGTCACTGATAGAGCGCTTGGATGAGGATGCTGATTTCATCGTTTTAGGTGAAAGTGAGTCTTCGACGAAAGGCGATTATGATACGCCTGCCTCGATTAACTTACTCGCATTACTAGAAGATGAACTGTTATTGTTGATGCCTTTATCTCCCAAGCATGATGCTTGTGAACATAAACATCAACCTACCATTCAGAATGTTGTCGAAGAAAAACGGGATAATCCGTTTGATGTTTTGGCAGGTTTGAAGGGTAAACTTAACTCATAATTTGTGTTATAATTATGAGATAAGACAACTGAATTTGTTCTGATCCATTTTTTCGATCTTTGTAAGGAGCCATCATGGCCGTTCAGCAAAACCGTAAAAGTCGCTCTCGCCGTGACATGCGCCGTTCACATGACGCTTTAACCGAGAATGCATTAACAGTAGACCAAGCAACTGGTGAAACTCATCGTCGTCACCACGTGACTAAAGACGGTTTCTACCGTGGTCGTCAATTATTCGCTAAAGCAGCTGATGCTGAATAATTGCATGATATGCATTAAGCGTGATGCTTAAGTATAGAAAAAATGGGAGCGAAAGCTCCCTTTTTTTGTTGTTTTTCGCAATTATAAATATATAAATAACATGTTAAATTTCCGCTCCAGAAATGAGTGAAAACCCAAAAAAGGATTTCTTATGTCTGCTAAACGTCTTGAACAAGTAGCTTTAGCCACAAAAACTGCATTTGTGTTTCCTGGTCAAGGTTCACAAAAAGTCGGTATGCTTGCTGAACTAGCAGAACAGTTTAGTGGGGTCGGGCAAACTTTTGCAGAAGCTTCAGATGCTCTTGGATTTGATCTTTGGCATATTGCGCAAAGTGGCGAAGGTCTCGACCAAACAGAAAATACCCAACCTGTGTTATTAACTGCCAGTATCGCTTTATGGCGTGTATGGCTTGATTTAGGTGGTCTGGCACCTAAATACCTTGCAGGACATTCACTAGGTGAATACAGTGCATTGGTAGCTGCAGGCTCTATGAGCTTGGCGGATGCAGTTAAATTAGTTAACTTGCGTGGCAAGCTCATGCAAAGTGCTGTACCTCAGGGTCAAGGGGCTATGGCTGCAATCCTTGGTTTGGCTGATGAAAAAGTGGTTGAACTTTGTCAAACCGTGAGTGCGTCAGGTGAAGGTTCTGTAGAAGCTGCAAACTATAATTCACAAGGTCAAGTTGTGATTGCAGGAAGTACAGCTTCTGTACAAGAAGTTATGGCTTTGGCAAAAGAGCAGTCAGCTAAAGCAATTGCTTTACCAGTGTCAGTTCCTTCTCATTGTTCGTTGATGAAACCTGCCGCTGAGAAATTTGCAGAAGCTTTGGAACAAACTGCCATTGAGCTACCTACCATTCCTGTAATACAAAATGTCAACGCGGGAATAGCTACCGATGTTGCTCAATTGCGTCAGGCATTAACTGCACAATTGTACCAATCAGTACAATGGACACGTACCATGCAGTCTCTACAAGACCAAGGTATTCAATACATTGTTGAGTGTGGTCCAGGTACAGTATTGAGTAACCTCGCAAAGCGTTTACCAAATATTGAAAAAGCTTTTTCTATTGATAGTAAGAGCAAAATGGAAGATGCCCTAAATGCTGTTTTAGTGGCAGAAGGAAAAATTGCATGACACAAGAACGCAAAGTTGCATTAGTAACGGGCGCGAGTCGGGGTATTGGCGCTGCCATTGCCCAGCAACTTATTCAAGACGGTTATTTTGTTGTAGGTACTGCGACTTCTGAATCTGGTGCACAAAAGTTAAGTGATAGCTTTGGTGAACAAGGTGCAGGTTTGGCGCTCGACGTGCGTAATCTCGATGAGATTGAAGCAGTCGTTTCTCATATTGAACAGAACTATGGTCCTGTACTTGTTCTAGTTAACAATGCAGGTATTACGAAAGACAATTTGTTGCTTCGTATGTCTGAAGATGATTGGGATGACATTCTCAACATTCACCTTAAAGCAGTTTATCGTTTATCTAAACGTGTGCTTAAGGGTATGACGAAGGCACGTTTTGGTCGAATTATAAATATCAGTTCTGTTGTAGCCCACTTTGCAAACCCAGGCCAAGCGAACTATTCTGCTGCTAAAGCAGGTATTGAAGCATTCAGCCGTAGCCTTGCAAAAGAGATGGGCAGTCGCCAAATTACTGTAAACAGTGTGGCGCCAGGTTTTATTGCAACAGAAATGACAGATGCACTTAGTGAAGACATTCGCAAAAAAATGAGTGATCAAGTGGCTTTAAATCGCTTAGGTGAGCCACAAGATATCGCAAATGCGGTGAGTTTCCTTGCAAGTGATAAGGCAGGTTACATTACCGGTACGGTATTACATGTAAATGGTGGTTTATACATGGCCTAACGCCGATGTATAAACTTTTAAAAATTTTTATATTCAATTAAACTAGTGGCAAATTAAACGCCACAAGCAATGAGGAGAATTCCTGTGAGCGATATCGAACAACGCGTTAAACAAGCGGTTGCAGAACAACTTGGTCTTAAAGCTGAAGAGATTAAAAACGAAGCATCTTTTATGGATGACTTAGGTGCTGACTCTTTAGATTTAGTTGAACTTGTTATGTCTTTCGAAAACGACTTCGACATCACTATCCCTGATGAAGATTCTAACGAAATCACTACAGTTCAATCTGCAATTGACTATGTAACTAAAAAACTTGGTTAATTCGCATATTGCTGAATAAAAAGAAGGCCACCGTAAGGTGGCTTTTTTTATTTTAGAAAAAATTTAAGAGATACATATTTTTACAAGATCAACCTCAATTGATAGCAGAGGTATAACTTTTTTGAAGTATAACAATAAAGGTCAGTGTAATGACTTTACTATAAACAATAATATGAGGACTAAAAGATGGGTCTTTTTGATTTTGTAAAAGGTATTGGTAAGAAAAATACCGCACCAGCAGAACCACAACCAGCTCCAGCAACACCAGCAGAACCTTCTGCACAAGAAGTTGCAAATAAATTATTAGGTTTAATTAAAAGTTTGGGCTTAGGGGTAGAAGGCTTATCTGTAACCTATAACGGTACTACTGATACCGCAATTATTAAAGGGCAGGTAAAAAGCCAAGCAGATAAGGAGAAAATTATTCTTATTGTTGGAAACATTGATCATGTGGCTCAAGTAGATGACCAGATGACAGTGGCAACTCCTGAACCAGAAAGTAAATTTTATACAGTGAAATCTGGTGATAACCTTTCAAAAATTGCGAAAGAAGTTTACGGTGATGCAAATCAATATCCAAAAATCTTTGAAGCAAATAAACCAATGTTAAAAGATCCTGATGAGATTTTCCCGGGGCAAGTTTTACGTATTCCTCAATAATCGAGGTTAATAAAAAAGGCGCTTTAAGCGCCTTTTTTGTGCTTTTAAAAACGCTTTGGAATCTTTTGTCCGTTTGGTACAGGGGTGTCTGCATTTTTTAAAACACCAAATAACCATGTTTCAGCATGCTGTACTGCAATTTTTAAAGAATCACCTAAAGCTAAACGGCCAGCGATAAAGCTAGCTAAAGAACAACCTGAGCCGTGATATTCACCTTCAAGGCGAGGACAGCTACTACTCGCTGCTAGTTCACCATCGATATATAAACTATTTTTAATATGATCTGGTGTATCTTCATGTCCACCTTTCACTAGAACAGCTTTAGCACCCATTTCAAAAAGCTTTTGAGTGGCTTGATCTAAATCAGTAATACCTGTTAGAGCACGTAATTCAACGGTATTTGGAGTAATAATTGTGGCTAGAGGAATAAGTTCAACGAACGCTTTAACGAGAGTTGCCTGATCACCTAAAGAGCCGCCACTGTTTGCGACTAAAACAGGATCAAGTACATATTGATAGTCAGGATGAGCACGTAAAAATTCAGCTAGTGCCGCAATATTATCTGTCGTTCCAAGCATGCCTGACTTAACACATTTAATGGGTAAGTCACCTACAACTGCATTTGCTTGTGCTAATAAAAGTTCTTTTGAGGTTGCTTCGAAGCCAAATACTTGTTGTGAGTTTTGAATGGTGAGGGCAGTACATGCAATTGCTGCGTGGGCACCACTTTGTCCAATTGCTTCGATATCGGCTTGTAAACCTGCACCACCTGAAGGGTCTAAACCCGAGAAACAAAGTACGGTTGGACGCACGGTTATTTCCTTTTCAATTTAAATTTACGTTAGTATAAGAGAGTTTGATTAAACTCTCGACCAATTGAATTAAATACTTTACTGGGTTAATGATTGAATGGCTATAAAACATATTCTGATTGATTTAGATGGAACCTTAACAGACCCAAAAGTTGGAATCCATACTTCAATTCGCTATGCAATGGAGAAATTAGGCTATCCATTGGCTGCTGATTTAGATATTGACTGGACAATTGGCCCACCATTAAAGCCATCACTCGCAAAATTATTAGCTACTCAAGATGATGCTTTAGCTGAACAAGCTTTACTTGCTTATCGCGAGCGTTTTTCGGTGGTTGGCCTGTTCGAAAATGAAGTATATCCATCTGTTGCAAAAACGCTTAGCGCTTTAAAAAAAGAAGGATATCGTTTATTTGTTGCAACTGCTAAACCAACGATTTATGCAAAACGTATCTTGGACCATTTTGAATTAAGCCAATACTTTGTACATATCTATGGGAGTGAGTTAACGGGTGAGCGCACAAATAAAGCTGATCTTATCCATTATATTCTTGAGCATGAGCAATTAAACCCAGAAGAGTGTTTAATGGTCGGTGATCGTCAATATGACATTTTGGGTGCTCGTCATAATGGTATTGAGGCGGTAGCGGTGACGTATGGTTACGGAACAGCAGAGGAACTTGCTCAAGCACAGCCAAAGGCAATGATTAAGCAATTTTCTGAGCTTTTGGACTATGTTGAAGAACTGGCAACACAAAAGAAAGTTTCTTAAATATACGTAAGTTTTAATTTGAAGGTTTGGCTTTGATCTAAAGCCAAACCTTTTTTATTTAAATACCGTGTTGCTGGCGGTATTGAACAAGTTCTTCAATCGTAATCACCGTTAAGTGATGAGTTTGAGCATATGCTAAAACTTGAATGCCCGATGCCATCGTGCCATCTGGATTGGTTAATTCACATAACACACCAGCAGGTTTTAAACCGGCTAATCTCGCTAGATCAATTGTTCCTTCAGTATGACCACGTCGAGTAAGCACGCCACCATTACGTGCACGTAATGGGAAAACGTGACCCGGACGATTTAAGTCACTTGCAACAGCACCATCTTTAATAGCAGTTTGAATAGTTGTTACACGGTCTTTAGCAGAAACACCAGTGGTAACGCCTTGAGCTGCCTCAATGGTCACTGTAAAAGCGGTATGAAACTGGCTCGAGTTTTGAGAAACCATTGGAGGGAGTTCTAGATGATCTGCTAGCTCTTCTGTAAGGCATAAACATACGATACCTGAGCCATCACGAATCATACGTGCCATTGTTTCTACCGTTAAAGTTTCGGCTGCAACAATTAAATCTGCTTCATTTTCGCGATCAAAGTCGTCCATAACCAAGACAGGCTTGCCTTGACGGATATCTTCTAATGCTTGTTGAATGCGTTGCTCAGCAGGAGAGAGGGCTGAGAAAAAAAGTTCTGGTTGAATTAAGCTAGACATAATGAAACGCTCTCGTAAAAATACGGTTGAACATTTCAGGACTGATGTAAAAACAGGCTGGCACTGAAATAAAACGGATTTATCCCAGTTCGTCGTCTTCTTTCATCCGGACTATACCGTCGGCTTTGGAGTTTCACCAAATCTGCTCAAATTAAACAATTTAAGCTCGTGGGCTTGTTAATCTATTTATAAAAATTAACTTTACCACCGGTGGGGAATTACACCCCGCCCTGAAGCGATGGGTTTTATTATAGCGCGCTTGGCAAAATTGGCTAGATGCTTTTATAGAATGCTAAGTTTCTTTATGAATAAGCATTTTCATAAATCGAAATAGGCTTTTTAACAAGAGCTTACTTGTTGATATGAAAATGGAATGCTATGTTTTTTATAGAAAATTATAAATAAAATAGGTGTTTCATGCAGATAAGAGATGATTACCCTCTTACCAATAGCTCATTTATTCAGCACCTCCATGTTTTCAGTTATGTATTTATGGCGGTAAGTATTCTGTATTTAATTGCTGCTAACTGGTTTATGCTTCCAGACAGTATTCAACTCGCGATCCCGCCCGTTATATTAGTTGTTACAGCTTGGTTCAGCATAAAAGATACATTAAGTGATGGGGTTAGGCAGACCTTACATAGCGTTAGTGGTTTGATGATAGGTTTAAGCTTGGCTGTAATTGGACAGGTTTATCAAACTGGTGCAGACAGTTATTTGCTTTTTTTAATTTGGACATTGCTTTTATTACCGTGGTTATATCGGCCGAATATTGGAATCTTTGCTTTAATTTGTATTACCAGCCAACTTACACTTTTTTTATTTTTTAAACAGACTTTCTGGTCTGAAAAGTTTCCTTATTTATATTTAATCGCTCTAAATCTATTAAGCCTTATTGAGTTTTGGGTATGTATAAAGAAATATCGTGCTTTAAGGTTTGTCTTTATCGCTTGGTTCGCCGTTATTTCGATTATTGGAATGATTCAATATTTATCGAATGAGAATATTCCTTATCTGATCTCTGCCTTCTTTTCAGGAATAATCGCTTTTTATTATTTCTTCAAAAAAGATGATCAGCTATGTGCTAGTTTGATGGCAGCTGTTCTGGGTGTGACTGCAACCATATGGCTTGTAGATGGGGTTAATAACTTATTTAAAGACTCTAATGAGTTTATATTTTTATTGATTGCAGGCATTATTTTTATTTGGTTTGCGCTGATTAGCTATCTTTTAATAAAAATTTTTCGTCAAAGCCGCTTTTATATCATTCCATTGGCAATTGGTGCTTGGCTTGCTGGCTTGGCACTTGCAGCTTTTACGCTGGTGTTTTGGGAGACTATTTCTTTAGTTATTGGAGTTGTTTTTGTTGGATTGGCATTTATTCTTTTAAAGAAATCACAAAGCTATTTCTTTCGGCAATTTGCCTATTGTTTGTTTATCAGTGGGCAGACCGCTTTCTTGTTTCATCTTGGTTCAGAAACAGATCAAATTCTATGGGTTTTAATTGCACAGATTTTTATTCTATGTATTAGTTATTTTCTTAAACCACATTGGTTCTTCATTTTAAGTCAAATGCTTGCTACGTATGGCATAGCTTTTATCTATTTGCTACAACTGGACCATTCATTATGGTCAATACATTCTACTCAGACTTATTTAAATTTAACTTTGCTCAGTTACTTGGTTTTTAGTTTGGTGCTCTTACCTAAGAGGGAATCAATAGCCCTATATGAGCGTAGTATTTTTTTATACGTGCTGGTCGTAATTCTTGTAGCTTCTTTTTTCAATACTTTTATGGGGTTGGCATCAGAAAATTCGATAAATCAGCAGTTATGGGTTTTATATTTGCTACCTGTTGTCTGGTTACTTTGCTTTAGTGTTCTTCATTTATATCGACAACTTAATACACTCACTTTTTGCGCCTTTTTAATATTTGGTGTGTTACTTATTGTGTTGGGATATTTTGAAATTTTCATCCTGCTTATTATTTTAACGTGGGCATTAAAAAAGAAAGATTATATTGTGTATGGAGTGAGCTTAACAGTATTCGTTTTTGTGTTCTGGCAGCTCTATTACAACTTACAAATAACTTTTCTAGCTAAGAGTGCATCTATTTTTATTTCGGGTATTGTTTTGTTGGCTCTGTCTTGGTTACTTCAACGTAAAAATAAAAATGATCTTGTTAAAGGAGAGAAAGAATGAAAAAGTATTTTTCTCTTATTCTTGCCTTTATTACGCTATTATTTTTTGCAGGTTTAGTGGCGAAAAACGAATGGCATCTGCACCATAGTAAAAGTATTTTCATTGAGCTTAAGCCAGTTGATCCTCGTTCAATTTTACAAGGTGACTATATGGCACTGGCTTATGAATTACATTTACAATCTCTTAAAGCTCTTGCAGGAAGTGAAGGTGAGGCTCTGGAACAGGTGATTTTTAATCGCTCTTCCGTTCCCGCAAAAGTTATTTTGGATTCACAAAATCGCGTAGTTCGTACCATTTTAGATATCAATAATTCATTTGTTGGGCAGAGGTTAATTTTAAAAAATCCTGAAAATCGTTTGCAGGCTTTATATCCTGCCTCTCGCAGTTTCTTGTTTGCAGAAGGCTTGGCTCAATGTTATGAAAAAGCCAAATATGCTGAATTTAAGGTAAATCCTGAAGGAGAGGTGATATTGTTCGAATTACGAGGAGAGCAGCTTCAACCATTAAATTGTGAAAAACAAAAGAACTGGTGGGAAGGAACTATTAAGGATTTATAAAATAATAAGAGCCCGTCAATGCGGGCTTTTTATTCTTAAAATAAATTAGGCAACTTGAACAGGAATGCAATTCGCTGTGTGGTTGACTGTATTATTTGGATTAGCATATACCAAACGTGGTTTATGAATATTTGCTTCAGCTTCAGTAAAATCACCAAATGTAGCAATAATTACTAAATCGCCAACGTCTGCTTGATGTGCAGCACCGCCGTTTACTGAAATAATTCCAGAGTTATCTTCACCACGAATCGCATAAGTTGTGAAGCGTTTGCCATTGGTTACATTCCAAACATGAATTTCTTCATATTCACGAATACCAGCTAAGTCCATCAATACGCCATCAATTGCACAAGAACCTTCATAGTGAAGTTCAGCATGGGTTACAACTGCACGGTGAATTTTGCATTTTAATAAACGAGATAGCATGGCTAGCGTCTCCTGAGTAGACCTAAGATGTAGATCTTATGGTGAAATCTTTAGCTTTTGCGGTTGGCAAAGTGGCTGATGCGCATTTTGCTCCTAAAAAAGCAAGATAGCAAGCATGATTGTTCAACAATTTAAGTGGGTTTATATGCATTAATTTGATTCATGGCCTGTGGAACTTGTCCTTGAACAAGTAGCTTCACTTTAGAAAGGGCATGATCAATTGCTGCATCCATCAGACTTTGTTCACTACTTGGTGCTTTTCCAAGTACGTGACCTGAAACTTTCTCTTTCGAGCCAGGATGTCCGATACCAATACGTAAACGGTGAAAATTTGGACCAATATGAGGGACAATGTCACGTAAACCGTTATGACCACCGTGTCCACCGCCTGTTTTAAGACGAATTACACCTGGGTTCATATCAAGTTCATCATGAGCAATCAAAATTGCTTCGGGAGCAATTTGATAAAATTTTGCAAATGGAACTACACTTTGTCCAGAACGGTTCATAAATGTAGTGGGTAGAAGTAGACGGACATCGTGTCCTTCTATATTACCACGTCCACTGATTCCGTGAAATTTTGGATCATTTTTTAATGTAATGCCATATTTGTCTGCAAGCTGTTCAATGAACCAAAAACCTGCATTATGGCGGGTTTGGGCATATTCTGAACCAGGATTGCCCAAACCAACAATTAGCGAAATATTTGACACTAATCTACGCCTTTAAACACTTATGCGCGTTTGAAGTCAGCGTGCATAGGAGTGTTTTTAGATGGGTGACGTTGTAACGCTTGGATTTTAACGTTTTCAACTTTGTCGCCCACTTTGATTTCTACAACTTCTTCAAAGAAAGCATTGCTTTCTAAAGCTTTTACAAGCTCACGAAGTTCTAAAGTAACAGTTACAGGCTCAGCGTTGCCACCATAAATGATAGCTGGAATTAAAGCTTCGCGACGAAGGCGGCGGCTCGCACCTTTCCCTTGTTTGTCTTCAGCACGCGCTTGAGCGTTTAATACGAAGTTTGCCATGAGTAAATCCTCATTAAAGTTTAAAAGACTAAACTTGCGACCAGTTTAGTGATAGAAAACCCCAGCCAAGGCTAGGGTTTATAAAAAGCTGCAATATTATAAACTATCGAACATTGCACTGATAGACTCTTCGTTATTAATACGACGAATCGTTTCAGCAACCATGCTAGCAACAGAAACCTGACGGATCTTGCCTAAGGTCAATGCTTCTTCAGAAAGAGGAATGGTATCAGTTACAACCAGTTCATCAATAACTGAATTACGTAAGTTTTCAATAGCCTTACCTGATAGTACAGGGTGAGTTGCGTATGCAACTACACGACGTGCACCAAATTGCTTAAGCGCATCAGCTGCTTTACACAATGTACCAGCAGTATCGACCATATCGTCTACGATAACGCAATCACGATCTTTTACGTCACCAATTAAGTGCATAACTTGCGACTCGTTGGCTTTTTGACGACGTTTATCAATAATTGCTAAATCGATGTCACCCATCTGTTTGGCAACAGCACGAGCACGTACTACACCACCAACGTCAGGAGAAACCACCATAAGGTTGTCATGTTGTTGTTGACGTAAGTCAGCAAGCAAAGCAGGAGTACCGTAGATGTTGTCGACTGGAATATCGAAGAAACCTTGAATTTGGTCAGCATGTAAGTCGATCATCACGACACGGTCAATACCAACAGTGGTAAGCATGTCTGCGACAACTTTAGCTGTAATCGGCACACGTGCAGAACGTGGACGACGGTCTTGGCGAGCATAACCAAAATAAGGGATAACAGCGGTAATACGACCAGCACTTGCACGACGCAAAGCATCTGCCATAACCAAGATTTCCATAAGGTTATCATTGGTAGGGGCACAAGTAGGCTGAACGATAAATACGTCTTTACCACGAACATTTTCAGTAATTTCTACTGAAATTTCTCCATCAGAAAAGTGACCGACTGATGCAGCACCTAAAGGGATATGTAAGTGACTTACGACTTTTTGAGCGAACTGTGGATGAGCATTTCCACTAAAAACGACAAGATTGGGCATGAAGCACCCTTGGCGGTTGGTATGTAATGAAATAGATGGCAGGGGCGGCTGGATTCGAACCAACGGATGCCGAGATCAAAACCCGGTGCCTTACCACTTGGCGACGCCCCTAATGCGGCAGAACTTTAATATTTTTGCAATGCAATGTCAAGATTAATCAACAAAAAGCATAGCAATTAAGTCTGTCTTTAAAATAAGAGAATGGCAGGGGCGGCTGGATTCGAACCAACGGATGCCGAGATCAAAACCCGGTGCCTTACCACTTGGCGACGCCCCTAAATTCGATGATATATATGATGGCAGGGGCGGCTGGATTCGAACCAACGGATGCCGAGATCAAAACCCGGTGCCTTACCACTTGGCGACGCCCCTAATATAATCATCATTACAGGTGAGGTTGGCAGGGGCGGCTGGATTCGAACCAACGGATGCCGAGATCAAAACCCGGTGCCTTACCACTTGGCGACGCCCCTAACGTGTAACCTTAAAATGATTAAGAGGAGATTCTTTTAAACTATTTACCAAGTAAGATTTACATGGTGAATGCTTAAGAATTTCATCAATATTCATTTCATTCGTTACTTCAATAAAAACACAAGCACCTGTACCTGTAAGCTTTGCTTGACCAAATTGATCTAAATATTGCATTGCTTCTTCTACTTCAGGGTATAACTGCCGAGCCAGTAGCTCAAAGTTATTTCCAAAATTAGAAGGTTCTAACTGATAGGCGCAAAATTTAGTGGTCTTAGAGTCTCTTGTCAATGTTTTTTGTGAAAAAAGCAATTGAGTGCTGATAAAACAATCAGGTTTTAAAATAATGAACTGTTTTTGATCTAAGTCTATGAATGATAAATGTTCACCGATACCTTCAGCCCATGCATTTTTACCATAAATAAAAATTGGAACATCAGCACCGAGCTTAACACCGTAGTCCGCAAGTTGTTCTTGCTCTAGGCCACATTCCCATAATTGATTTAACACAATAAGCGTGGTGGCGGCATTAGATGAACCGCCGCCTAGACCCGCACCCATTGGAATATTTTTTTCAATTTTGATGTGCAAGCCACAAAGTTTTTTTGCATGTGGTTTTAGTATTTGGGCTGCTCGATAAATCAAGTTTTCTTCAGGTCGAACTTCATTCAATCCATCAATTTCGATTTCTTCGCCCAAAGTCGGTGTAAATATCATCCAATCATATAAATCAATCAGTTGGAAAATGGTTTGTAGCTCATGGTAACCATTTTCACGTCGGCCTGTAATATGTAAAAACAGGTTGAGCTTAGCAGGGGAAGGAACTCGAATCATAGATTTATATAATTAGATTTAACGGTTTTGGATGACCATTGTAATACGGTTTTCTTTATCTTCAGCAAGAGCTTGCTTTAAAACCAGTTTGTTCGGCAAAGTTTGTTCACCATCGTAACTGAAATTAACCGTCCAGCCATCTTCAATGAGTTGGCTCACTCGATTTGCAGCGTCTTTCGTAATTTGAGCATTTAGCGTTGCTGGTTTTGCTAAAATCCAGCTTGTTAAGTGTGTAATTGGTGCTTGCCAACCCGTTGCACGTTCTAAAAGTTCTTCTGGAGAGGCTGCGCTAATAAGTCCTGTTTTAGAACTGTTTAAAGTTACTTCGCCCGGTTTACCCTGAATTTGGGTTTTTCCAACGCCTAAAATACCGCTTAATTCGATATCAAAATTATCTTGCTGTTGAAGCCAAGTAAAAAAAGCACTACCAGTTTGCTGTGGTGTACGAACCCCAATCTTACCTTGCAAATTAAAGTGTTTTTCGTCTTGAACTTGTTGGGTAACCGCAGGTTTTGGTTGAGTAAAATGCTGACAACCGGTTAGAAATAATACACTTGATCCACAGATCGCTGTGCACAGTTGGGCAAATTTGCTCATATATTTAACTCTTTTTTGCAGATGTAGGTAAAATTAACGCATCAAGCTGTTGTAATTGTGGATCATTGGCATGTTTTTGTTTCAGTTGTTGTAACACTGCGCTAAATTGCGTGAGTGACCCTTGCATATACAAAGCTTTAGCATAACGAATGCCAATATTTATATTATGGCTAAGTTCATACGCTTTGCCTAAGGCTTCCGCCGCAGCTTCATAATCGTTCTGTAAAAATGCAATATAACCTAGCGTATCAAGAATTGAGGCCTGTTCAGGCGCATATTCTAATGCTTGCTCTGCATACTGACGTGCTTCTTTTAAACGACGGTTTTGCAGTGCCAGTGTATAAGCATATGCATTTAGATACGTTGGGCTGTTGGGCTCAAGTTGTAATAATTGTTTTAATGTTTTGTCCAGCTTGTCACGGTCCGTATATGGATCAAGTAATAAAACTTCCGCGTAAATTAGTTCTGGGTCGTCGGGTAGGTTTTTAATTGCTTCATCTAATAGATTTAGTGCAGCTTTTTTATTGCCCATTTTCTTTAAGATTTCAGCTTGGGCTTGATATAAGAAACTTGCATGTTGAGGATAATTTACTCGTTCTTGAGTAAGGAACCGTAAAGCATCGTGTAAATTTTCTTGTTTATCATATATTGCGATCAAGTTTCGTCTAGATACCACATATAAACTGCCATCAACTAAACGATAGTATGCTTTTGCAGTTTCATAATGCTGTTTACGCTCCGCATTAATAGCTAAGTAGTAATACGCTTCATTTTGATATTTTGCCGAGTTTCGTAGGTCAACAAGATATTGTTCTGCTTTGTCATATTGCTTTAAATCAATACTCGTTAAGCCTGCAATAAATAAGGCTTCTTCAGCTTTAGGGTTGGTTTCTATAATCTTTTCAAGTTTTTCTAACGCAAGCTGAGATTGGTTAATTTGTATGAGATAGCGGATTTCAGCTAATCGAATATCTAAATTTTTCTTATTTTTACGACTCGACTTTGCATACCATTTAAGCGCACCTTCTTGATCGCTGAGAGCAATAAGTAAGTTTGCTTTCATTAAAATAAAGCTCGTTACTTTAGGACGTCGACGTAATGCTTTGTTAATGTTGGTTAGCGCAGTTTGTAATTGGCCATTTTGAGCCTCTAAATTGGCGATGAGTGCCAAAATAGAAGGATTGTCTTTTTCTGCGCTAGAACGTAAAGCTGTTAATAGTACTTCTCGATCTTGCGCATTTTCTGGAGCAATGCTGGCTAAAATTTGTTCTAAATCAGCAGTGGGATCTATCTTTAAGATTTTATCTAATGTCTCAGCAGCAAGCTGATATTCGTGCGTTTTTAAAGCAATGTGTGACAAATAAAATAAAGCTGGTACATCTTTAGGCTCTTGAGCTACCCAATGAGTAGCAATATTTAACGCAGCTTGTAAATCATTATATTCAAGTGCAACGTCTAAAGCTCTCTGCTTAATTGATGTAGAGTTGCTTTTAATTGCGAGCACTGTGTAATTATGCAAAGCGTTTGGAATATCGTCATAAGCTAGAGCAAATTCAGCGACCATCGTTTGCTCTAGTGCCTGATCAAATGAATGCACGGCATAGGTCTCTTGCACAGGACGTGCATAGACATACGAGGACATGCTACCTAACAACAAGAATGTGGTAGAATACTGTCTTATCGAAGCACCGTTAAAATTAATACGGCTATTCATTTGACGCAATTTTTATTGATCCAAAGTAATGCTTTTTATGACACCGATGTTGCACAATAGCATAAATTTAGCGAAATGATGATCTGATATGTCTTTCTTTGCATTGGGTGTCAACCATCAAACAGCTTCTGTAGAACTCCGCGAACAAATTGCTTTCAATGCAGAGCGATTAAGTCGTTTGCTTGCCGAACAACGCCATCACCAAAGCCTAAAGGATTTGGTGGTCGTCTCGACCTGTAACCGTACAGAAGTTTATGCCATGGCTGAAAACGCCGAAAGCCTTCTAAAATGGTTAGCCGATGCCAATAATATTGATGTAAAGCAGTTAATTCATCATGTTTATCGTTACGAGAACACGCAGGCAATTACACATTTAATGCGAGTAGCGAGTGGTCTAGACTCTCTTATGCTAGGTGAGCCACAAATTTTAGGGCAGGTCAAAAGCGCTTTGGCATTGTCTAAAGAAGCGCAAACGGTCTCTCCTGAATTAAATAGTGTTTTTGAATACGCTTTCTATGCAGCTAAACGGGTACGTTCCGAAACAGCGGTAGGTAGTCATGCTGTTTCAATGGGTTATGCAGTTGCACAACTGGCCTTACAGGTTTTTAGTAAGCCTGAAAAGCTTACTGTTATGGTGGTTGCTGCGGGTGAAATGAATAGCTTGGTGGCTAAACATTTGGCTGAAATGGGTGTCGCGAAGATTATTATTTGTAATCGTAGCCGTGAGCGTGCTGACCAGCTGGCTCAGGAGATTGCACATCAGGTTGAAGTTGAAATCATTGAGTTTTCAGCATTAGCAGAGAATTTATATCGTGCTGATGTCGTGTCGAGCTGTACTGGAAGTTTATATCAAGTTATTGCTTATTCTGATGTTAAGGCTGCATTAAAAAAACGCCGCTACCAACAAATGTTAATGGTTGATTTAGCGGTACCACGTGATATAGATCCTAAAGTTGAAGCACTTGATGGGGTCTATTTATATGGTGTCGATGATTTACAAAGTGTGATTGATGAAAACCTTGCTCAACGTCGTCAGGCGGCTGTTGAAGCAGAGGTCATGGTTAATCAATTAGCTACTCAGCTTATTACGCATCAAAAGGTTAAAGAGGCGGGTAGTACAATTCATGCTTACCGCCAGCACAGTGAAGAGATTAGTCAACAAGAGCTTACACATGCGTTAGAAGCTTTGCATCATGGTGAGAATGCCGAACAGGTGTTACAGCAATTTGCTCATCGTTTGACGCAAAAACTTATGCATCCCACATCTATCTTGTTACGTGAAGCTGCTAAAGCAGAAAATCCTGATTATTTTGAATGGTTACAACAGCATTTACAGGATGTATTTGATCATGAGCGTAAGCCAAAACATTAAGACAACAACTTTAAGCTAATTTGTTTTGTTAACTCATTGAGCTGTTGTCTTAGATTTCTTGATTCAATTAAAGAAATCGGTGATTTCAGCTTCTGACGTAAATATCTTTCTTGCAAACTTAATGAATATTCTTTAGCTAACTTATCAGCTACTTCAGGTGCCTGTGTTAGTGCTTGAATATTGGTTCTTTGCATAATATCGGCGATTTCATGACAGTAACTACTACACGCACCAAGCACATAATAAGTTGCCAGCTCTTGATCATCCGGTAAATCATCAAAAATACGGTTTAAGATTGCCAGTACTTTGGCCAATAATTCATCTTGCTGTATATAAGCCCGTAATCCTTCGAAATGAATATAAAGAAAAGGATGATGCATCAAAATTGCAATCGCAAAGTCTTCATCTTTTGTATGAATATTAAATGAGAGTGAAGCATCGTGACTGATTTGTGGGGTAAAACGTTTACCAAGTCCGAGTTTCTCACGGAAAGATTGAGTAAGTAAGTAACGGAAAGAACCTTGTTTTGGTAATAACTCGGTGAGTTCCCGGAGTTCTCCCATAACCAAACTTTTCCCTTCAGGTGTACTGATATCGTGTTGACCTGTTAAGTGCGCAAACACGAAATCGGACAGAAGAGGGGCTTGTTGTAATAGTTTTTGGAAATTTTCGAGTCCTTCTCGACGGATGAGAGAGTCGGGGTCGTGATCATTGGGTAGAACAAAAAATTTAAGTTCACGACCATCATTAAGAAGTGGTAAAGCAATTTCTAAAGTTCTACGTGCAGCTTTTTGACCGGCTGCATCGCCATCAAAAGCAATCGTAATACGACTATTTTGTTTAAATAAAATATTAAGATGTTCAGTATTACTTGCAGTCCCTAACGTCGCTACAGCTCCAGTAATGCCATATTGCTGAAGCGCAATGACATCCATATAGCCTTCAACCATTAACCAATCGCTAGATTTAAGCTTTCTACCTTCATAAAGTCCATAAAGTAGCTGATTTTTATGAAAGACTTCTGAGTCTGGCGAGTTAATGTACTTAGGTTTAATTTCGTCATTTAAGGCACGCCCACCAAAACCAACCACTCGGCCTTTAGGGTCGCGAATTGGGAAAATGACGCGGTCACGTAACAAATCAAAATCACGCCCATTATCACTTGAGCGGATAAGTCCGAGTTGTTTTAAGCCGTCAATATCATAAGGAAAAGCTTTTTCTAGGTGTTGCCAGTCTTCTGGAGCATAGCCTAAGCGCCAAAACTGAATCGTCTGATTGGTTAGTCCACGCTGTTTAAAGTAATTTTTGGCTTTTTGACTATGAGGTAATTGTTGTTCATAGAACTGAGCAACATTTTCCAGTAAGTCATATAAATTACCTTCTTGAACTGGTTCATCAAAGCTAAACGGCTGTTCGAACTGAGCAAAAGGGTCATCAAAAAATACGGGTTCAAGTGTGTTGTAGCTTTCATCTGATGGCTGCTGTGAAGTTACAGGCTCAGCCGTATTTGTTTTAGTAACAGGTGGCTTTGTAACCTGACGGGTATAAGACAGTTTTTTATTTTCAGTATTATCTTTGGGTAATTCAATTCCAGTACTACTCGATAATTCTTTCATTACCTCAATAAAGTTTCGGTTATCAATATCCATAAGAAAACGGATTGCATTTCCGTTAGCCTGACAACCAAAGCAGTGATAATACTGCTTGTCACGGTAGACATGGAATGATGGCGTTTTTTCTTGATGAAAAGGGCAACAGCCGGAATATGTACGTCCGGTTTTTTTCAATTTCACACGCTGACCAATCAGATCGACAATATCTGTGCGATCTAGAATTTGATCAATCGTATGTTGTGGAATTGCCATAATTCAGATAACCGTATTAAAACTTGATGAGACAGTGAGTCAGAATATTCTGACATGATGAATCGAGATATGCCCAATAAATATTTTAATATTTTATAAAAACAAACAGGCAAGTGATATCACTTGCCTGTTTGTTGATGTTTTTTAAAGCTTAAACTTATTGAGCAGCGTCATCTGCATCTTGTGTTGCCTCATCTGATTGAACATCAGTTGAAGCTTCAGTAGAGCTTACAGCTGGTGCAACAGTTGTATTTTCTGCTGCTTGTGGCTCAGGTTTGTCTAATAAACCGAAGCTTAAACGGTTTGTCCAACTACGTTCAGACTTAGGAGCTTCAACAGGTGTTTGTTCTGGTGCTTCAGTTTCTTCTTTATCTGAATTACCAATTAAACCAAAACTAACACGGTTGAGGAAACCATGTTTTGGAGCTTCTGCTTCAGTTGTGCTCTCTGGCGTTGCAGCAGTCGATTCACGACCGAAAATACCTAAAGTTGCACGGTTGATCCAGTTGCCTTCTTTACGAGCAGCACGCATGTTAACTGTGCCGTCTTTTTTCACAAGGCTTGGATAATTAAGTTTTAAAACTTCAATATATTGTTGCGAAGTAGCTTTATCACCTAACTTGTCATAGCTATATGCCAAAGTGGCTAAAGCTTCTGGAATTTGAGGTGTTTGTGGATAGTGTTCAATCACCCATTGCGAACGTTCTGCAGCTGCGATCCAAGCTTTACGTTTAACGTTGAAGCGGGCAGCAGTCATTTCATTTTCGGCAAGTTCTTGCCCAATGAATTTCATACGCTGAGCAGCATCGACAGAATATTGGCTACTTGGGAAACGACGAATTAAATCAACAAAGTTTTGATACGCAACTTTTAAATAACTCACATCACGATGTGACTGTTGCAAAGAGGTATAACGCATCAAACTGTCGTAGTTTTGCTCCATATTGGCAACAGCACGAACATAATAAGCATAATCCACATTTGGATGTTGAGGATTTAAACGAATAAAACGTTCTGCTAAGGCAATGGCGCCTTCATAATCTTTTTGTTTAAATTTCGAATATAGAAGTTCAAGTTGTGCTTGTTGAGCGTATTGTCCAGTCGGATAATAAGTATCGATTGCCTCTAAAGACTTGGTCGCATCAAGATATTGACCACGGTCAAGCGACTTTTGGGCCTTTTCGAAGTAAGCTTGTTCACTAGATTGAGGGCCAGTATCGACCACTTCTTTTTTACTTGGATTGCTGCTACAGCCCACAAATGCAGACGCTACGCCTAAAGATAAGGCAAGCATCGTAATTTTATAACGTGGTAGCGACATAAAAACTCCTCTGTTATGTTGGGCAATGAGCTACAATTGCGCTATTAAACCACTTTTATCTCAATGATCAAATGACTTCAGCACAATCTTCAAACACAAACTTCTCTGAAACCGACTTCAATTTACTTGAAGATTCTGAGGATGCAGATAACCATACTTCTGATACAACTGCAACACGTTTATCGTTGCAAGTTCAGCTAGATGAAACCTATCTGGGACAACGTATCGATCAGGTAGCAGCCTTGGTATGGAGCGAGTTTTCACGTGAAAAGCTCAAGCAATGGTTGAAAGATGGCCATCTGTTGGTGAATGGTAACATTGTCAAGCCTAAACACCGTTGTGAAGGAACTGAGCTGCTTACGCTCGAAGTAGAGCTCGAAGCTCAGACGACGAGTCAACCTGAAAATATTCCACTTAATATTGTCTATGAAGACGATGATATTTTAGTCATTAATAAGCCAGTAGGCATGGTGGTACATCCAGGAGCAGGCAATAGTTCTGGAACT
Source organism: Acinetobacter sp. S-1 (assembly GCF_059579785.1). Classification (NCBI taxonomy): domain Bacteria; kingdom Pseudomonadati; phylum Pseudomonadota; class Gammaproteobacteria; order Moraxellales; family Moraxellaceae; genus Acinetobacter; species Acinetobacter sp. S-1. The sequence continues at coordinate 2,968,704 of NZ_CM184207.1, read as the reverse complement.
TTAGTGAATGCTTTGCTTTACCATTTCCCCAAATTGGCCGAACTTTCGCGTGCTGGTTTAGTACACCGTATTGATAAAGATACCAGCGGTTTACTGGTTGTCGCTAAAAGCCTAGAAGCTCAATTTTCTTTAAGTAAACAGTTGGCAAATAAAACGGTTTACCGTGTATATGATTTGGTTGTTTATGGAAATATTATTGCTGGCGGTACGATTGATGAACCAATCAAACGCCACCCAGTTGACCGTGTGAAAATGGCAATTTTACCGGGTGGACGAGATGCAGTAACTCACTACAATGTAAAAGAACGCTTTAAAGATTTTACTCGTGTACAAGCTCGTCTTGAAACAGGACGAACACATCAGATCCGTGTACATTTTAGTTACATTGGTTATGGCTTGATTGGCGATCAGGTTTATATGAACCGTGTACGTGTGCCAGCTGGTGCATCTGAGTTGCTCATTGAAACTTTACGTGGTTTTAAACGTCAGGCATTGCACGCAGCGAAATTGGGCTTGAAACACCCTCGTACTGGTGAAGAAATGCTGTTTGAAGCGCCGTGGCCTGAAGATTTTACACATTTAGTGAATGTGTTGCGTTCAGAAAACGCTGCATATTAAGGACGTGCATATGGAATTTGTTCAAGGTTTACCTCAAGGCGTATTTGTAGGGCAGACACGTGTTCAACATCCTTTGGCATTACCAACGGATCAACTTGAATTATCTGGCTTTAATTTGGCTTTACATGTCAAAGATGAGGCACAACGTGTTCAACAGCATCGAATGATATTGTTAGATGAGTTTGCGAAATTTGGTGTTAAAAAAATGACATGGATGACCCAAACGCATAGTACGATTTGCCATACTGTAAATGAACAAATTCCCTTTAAAGCTTTAATTGGCGATGGTTTGGTCACCCAAACAAAAGGTCATGCTTTAATGATGATGACGGCTGATTGCTTACCAGTCGTGTTGGGAAATGCCGAAGGCAGTGAAGTTGCTAATTTGCATGCGGGTTGGCGTGGTTTAGCAGGTGGCATTATTGAAAATACAGTAGCCGCTATGCAGAATCCTCCAACTTGGGCATGGTTAGGAGCTGCAATCAGCCAACCTTGTTTTGAAATTGGGGCCGAAGTAAAAACTGCTTTTTGTGATAAATATCCAGAGTTGGAAACAGCTTTTGTTGAGGGCGTGGCTCCAAATAAATTTCATGCAGACTTATATGCCATTGCACGCTTTATTTTGCAAAGTCTAGGTGTGCAACAAGTCTTAGGTGGAGATCAATGTTCTTATCAACAGGGTGATGAGTATTTTTCTTATCGTCGTGATGCGAAGACAGGACGTATGGCTACGTTTGTTTTTATGTAAGTTTTGATAACTTCCTTAAATGACTCTCTTATTTTATATTTATTAAAAATAGGAGAGTTTTTTATTTAATTTGAAAATATTTCTATAGTTCGCGGTAGTGAAAACCTTATATTTCATATTTATAGATGAAGGTTTAGCAAGCGTTAATAAAATGATAAAATAGAAAAAATCGCTCAAAATTTTAATCTTATGTCTTTGCCTGAAAAACATCTCTCTATTGTCTACCACAGTCCATATGGTCATACCGCGAAGGTAGCTTCCGCTATTGCTGCTGGGGCAGAGGTGATGGGTGTAAAAGTACATTTAATGAATATTGAACATATTGATTGGGATGCACTTGATGCATCGCACGGTATTATTTTTGGTTCGCCTACCTATATGGGGAGTATGACCGCTGACTTTAAAAAGTTTATGGACAGTACTTCTAAACGTTGGAAAGAGCGTTTGTGGCAAGGAAAGCTTGCAGCTGGATTTGCAAACTCAGGTGGTCTAAGCGGCGATAAATTGGCTGTATTACAACAATTAAATATTTTTGCGATGCAACATGGCATGCTTTGGTCAGGTTTACCTTTAATGACGACTGGGCATAGTGAAAAAGATTTAAACCGATTATCGAGTTGTTTAGGTTTAATGACACAGTCAGATAATGCACCTGTTGAAATTACTCCTCCAAAAGGTGATTTAGATACAGCTAAATGGTTTGGCGAATATATTGCTGGACTCTTATATAGATTAAATTAATAAATTCCGCGATATAAAAAAGCCTCTAAAAAGAGGCTTTTTATTTAATTACTTATGAAATATACGAGCTTTATCACGCTGCCAATCGCGATCTTTTTCAGTCGCACGTTTGTCGTGAAGTTGTTTACCTTTCACAAGCGCGATTTCAAGTTTAACCAAGTGACCTTTCCAATAACATGCCAAAGGAACACATGAGTAACCTTTTTGGTTAACTGAACCTGTTAGCTTTTCTAGTTCTCGGCGTGATAATAATAATTTACGTGTACGTGTAGCTTCAGGTACTACATGAGTAGATGCTGAAAGGAGCGGTTGAATTTGTGCACCAAATAAAAACGCTTCACCATTCTTAAAAATGACATAACTTTCTGTCAAACTCATGCGACCAGCACGTAAAGACTTTACTTCCCAGCCGAGTAAAGACATACCAGCTTCAAATTTTTCTTCGATAAAATAATCATGGCGGGCACGTTTGTTTTGTGCGATGGTTCCGCCATTATGTTTTTTCACTACTGTCGCTTTCGCCATAATTCAAACTTCCACAATTGCCCCTATTGTGCCGTAAACTGATGCTAAGGTGAAGTTTTTCCTGCACGTCAATATTTCGCCTGATGTATAACTTTTGCTAAAATAGGTTCACAATACAATTAGAGTACTAGCGGATGTCTAAAACGCGTGTAATTTATCCTGGAACATTTGACCCCATCACGAATGGACACGTTGATTTAGTTACTAGAGCATCAAGAATGTTTGATGAGGTTGTAGTAGCAATTGCAATTGGACATCATAAAAACCCTTTGTTCAGTCTAGAAGAGAGAGTTGAACTGGCCCAAACATCACTCAGCCATTTATCAAATGTTGAATTTGTAGGCTTTGATGGTTTACTAGTTAATTTTTTCAAAGAACAAAAGGCAACAGCAGTACTTCGTGGTTTAAGAGCAGTTTCTGATTTTGAATATGAATTTCAACTTGCCAATATGAACCGTCAACTTGACCCACATTTTGAAGCAGTATTTTTAACACCATCTGAGCAGTATTCATTTATTTCTTCGACATTGATTCGAGAAATTGCTCGTTTAAAAGGGGATGTAACCAAGTTTGTTCCGCAAGCTGTGGTTGAGGCCTTTGAACGTAAACATCAACAAGGTTGGTAAAGTGTCGTTATATATCACCGATGAATGCATAAACTGTGATGTTTGTGAACCAGTTTGCCCAAATGAAGCTATTTTCATGGGTGAAGTGATTTATGAAATTCATCCAGATTTATGCACTGAATGCGTTGGTCATCATGACCAGCCGCAATGTCAGTTATTTTGTCCAGTGGACTGTATTCCTAAAGATCCGCAGCATGTGGAAACGGAAGATGAGCTATTCGACAAATATAAAAAATTAATTGCTCAAAAAAGCACAAGCAATTAGTAAATAAATTTGTTAATATGCGCCCCTGAAGTGAGCTGGATGGTCGCTGCTGTGGAGGTCTTCGTGACTGAAGCAGGGGAGGAAAGTCCGGGCTTCATAGGGCAGGGTGCCAGGTAACGCCTGGGCGGTGAAAGCCGACGGAAAGTGCAGCAGAGAGTAGACCGCCTCATTCGTGAGGTAAGGGTGAAAGGGTGCGGTAAGAGCGCACCGCGTGTCTGGTAACAGTTCACGGCATGGTAAACCCCACCAGAAGCAAGACCAAATAGGAATCCTGAGGTACGGCCCGTACTGGATTCGGGTAGGTCGCTTGAGCGTATGAGTGATTGTACGCCTAGAGGAATGACCATCCTCGACAGAACCCGGCTTATAGGCTCACTTCACCTCATTTTATTTAAAATTTTTCTTGACGTGCGTTAAAGAAGTTAAGATAATGCGCGCACAGTTTTCGGCTATGTAGCTCAGTTGGTTAGAGCACCGCACTCATAATGCGGGGGTCACAAGTTCAAGTCTCGTCATAGCCACCATTTTATAGACCACGCTCCTGCGTGGTCTTTTTTTATGCTCATTTTTTGATTAAACACAGTTTGTAAAGACCGACTTTATAGTTATGGCATTGTTTGTCTAGATCAATTTCTTCATGTTCTTATAACACTTAACAAGGATGTTGAAGACATGAAAAGGTCATTATTATTTTTAGGAATTTTAAGTTTAACGGCGGGAGTAGAGGCTTCTGCGGCTGATTTAAGTTGGGGAGATCCAACTTTGGATTCGGGACAGTTTAAAGTTTCTGGCGCAGTACGTTCTCGTTATTTGCATAAAGATTATGTGGTTGATGCAAATGAAGGTTCTCAAAATGATGACTGGCGATTAACTGATATTAAATTAGTGCTAGGTTATGAAAATCCAGATTGGATTGCAGGTGCGGATGCCCGTTGTTATCAATATGATCGCTTATGTGATGCGATTTTTCTAAAAAAAGCTTGGGTAGGTTATAAATTATCTGATCAGCAGAGAATCACGGCAGGTTTGCAACCCGTTGATTTTGGCTTTGGTGAATTTTGGGGAAGTAGTTATTACGAAACGCTTTTAAATACAGTCGGTTTAGAAGACATCGATAATCTAGGGATTAAATATAAATTTGCAGATGATAAATATAATTTGACCTTAGGTTTCTATCCAACTGATGGAGGAAACTATAAGGGAACGTCAAAAGACTCAAGTAGATACAGCGGTAATTTCGTTGAAGCTGATGACTTGACGGTAGGAACCAACATTAAAGAAAAAAATATGTGGATTGCGCGGGCCTCTAGAAAATTTGAGCTTGATAAAGCTCAAAAATTTTCGACCGAGTTAGGTGGTTCAGTTTGGTACTCTGATTTAGAAAATAAAAGAACAGACGAAGATGGACACCGCAAGTCATGGAATGTATTTGCTCAAACACAATATCAAGCATGGCAATGGATGTTCTTAGCGGGCAAGCAAGATGTCACGAATGGCGACGATTTATTCCCTAATAGTTCAACGATTGGTGCGTTCGACTATCCATATCAAGTTGCTAATAAAGGCAAATATCTGGTCAATGAAATCAACTATACCTTTGCTCAGCCATTTCACAAACTTGAAAATATTAAACCTTATATTTCTCATAGCCGCTTCTTTAAAGATGAAAATGGTTATAAAGACTCTGAACGCTTAATTGCAGGGGTTTATTTTAATTACAAAGCCATTGGTATTCAGGGTGAATACATTATGAGTAAAAATGATCCAATGGTTGGTGGTGGGGCTGATGGCCTTGCACAAGGTAGCAGTAATGATTGGGATAAATTATTTTATCTTTCAATTGGATATTATTTTTAAAATTTAAAAGCGATTTATTGCCCTAAGTGAATACACTTCACTTAGGGCTTTTTTATAGAAAGACTTTTTCAGGTGGTGGATCTCGTTTGACGGCTGGTGAAATGAGTTGTCCACGACTTAGGTTTTGTACATGCTGTAAACGATTGAGCAATTCGTTTTGAATAAACAAAATGCAGGTTTGTAATTTAGATGAGCTTTTGAGTCGTGATGGATAAACTGCCCAAACATCTGCATCTTGCCAATATTCGGGCAAAATGTGTTGAAGTTGACCTGTAATTAATTCATCTGCAACATCCCAAATTGATCGGAAAATAATCCCGTGGCCTTCTATGGCAAGTTGATGAATAATTTCGCCGTTATTCGAAACAAAACGTGGTTTGATATGCACTGAGACATCTTCAGAAGCATGCCTAAATTTCCATAACACAGATGATTGATCGCGTTCACTAATTGTCAAACAATCATGTGTTTGCAAATCCTCAATGCTGTCTGGTACATCGTGTTTAAGTAAATAACTCGGTGAAGCGCACAAAATTCGAAAGTTAGACGCCAGCTTCTTCGCAATCATATTCGGTGCGATTTCATTACCAATTCTAATGTCCAAATCAATACTGTGTTGAATCAGGTCTTTGGTATTGTCGATGGTGTCAAAATGAATTTGGAGCTTTGGATAAAGCATCATTAATTTAGACAGAATTGGTGCAATATGCTTTCTGCCAAAACCAAAGCTACTAATAATATCCATACGACCTGTAGGCGTACTGAGCGGGTTATTGACCAGCTCACAAACTTCATCAAATTCTTCAAGAATATTTGAAACTCTCTCAAGGATGAGTTTGCCATCTTCCGTTAGGCTGACATGACGCGTGCTGCGATGAAAGAGTTTGCAGCTTAATGTGTTTTCTAAAATATTAATTCGCTTGCTAATAAAAGCTGGCGATGTCCCAAGTTCCTCAGCAGATTCGACAAAACTTTTTAGTTTGGCGACTGTGCAAAAAACCTTTAAATCCGATAGGTTAGGTAGATTGTTCACGATCCGTGTCCATTGGAATGATAGTTCTGTTGTTGATCATTTTTGCTTAAAACATCATGTTTAAGCCATACAAGGATATTAGGCGAAGGTGTGAAGGAAGCTTATGGCAAAAAGATATAAAGTTGCCACGATTGCAGGCGATGGCATTGGTTTAGAAGTTCTACCAGAAGGCATTAAGGTTGTAAAGGCAGCGGCAGAGAAGCATGGCATTGAGCTTCAGTTAGATGCTTTCGATTGGGCAAGCTGCGATTACTACCTTGAGCACAGCAAAATGATGCCAGATGACTGGTTTGAAACTTTGCAGGGCTACGATGCAATTTATTTTGGCGCTGTAGGCTGGCCAGATAAAGTGCCGGACCATATTTCGCTTTGGGGTTCGCTGCTCCAGTTCCGTCGTGGTTTTGACCAATATGTGAATTTACGTCCAGTGCGCTTAATGCCGGGTGTTAAATGTCCCTTAGTAGGCAAAAAACCGGGTGATATCGACTTCTACGTGGTCCGTGAAAACAGTGAAGGTGAGTATTCAGCCATTGGTGGTAAGGCTTTTGAAGGAACAGATCGAGAGTTTGTTTTACAAGAAGCTGTATTTACACGTCATGGTGTAGATCGCATTTTGCGTTATGCATTTGAGTTTGCAAATCAGCGTGACGCGAAAAAAATTACAGCAGCGACCAAGTCTAATGGTATTGCGGTCAGCATGCCCTATTGGGATGAACGTGTGGATGCGATGGCAAAACAATATCCACAAATTCAGGCCGATAAACAGCACGTTGATATTTTAGCAGCTCGTTTTGTTTTACAACCTGAACGCTTTGATGTGGTTGTTGCATCGAATTTATTTGGCGACATTCTTTCCGATTTAGGCCCTGCATGTACAGGAACTATTGGTTTGGCTGCTTCGGCAAATTTAAACCCAGAAAGAAAATTCCCATCATTGTTTGAACCTGTACATGGTTCGGCACCAGATATTTACGGTAAACAAATTGCCAATCCAATCGCTGCGATTTGGTCAGGTGCAATGATGTTCGAATTCTTTGGCGAAGAAGACGAACGTTGCATTCAAGCAGGTCAGGACATTATGCAGGCGATTGAGAATGTATTAATTAATGGGCCAAAGACAGCCGATATCGGCGGTCAGGCAAAAACTTATGAGGTAGGAGATGCAATTGCATCGTGTGTAGCCCAAATTAAAATGGACGTGTTCGCTATGGAATAACGCCATCCAAAAATGGATGTATGGATATGGATAATCAAAACACAAAAATTTATACGGATAAAGTTCTTGCCGTAACCAGTTTACTGTTTGTATTTATTTCAGTTGCTGGTTTGGCGATTTATTCGCAAGAGTCGATCAAGATCGCTGCAACATGGATGCAGTGGACGACATCGGTATTTACCACCCCAGTATTACTGTTTGCTTTTTTAGCCATTATTTTTACTTTTGGTCTAGCTTTTAGTAAATACGGCAAAATTAAACTCGGTGAAGGAAAGCCTCAATACACCACGATGTCATGGATATTTATGTTCATTTTGTCAGGTATTGGGTCTTCTACACTGTACTGGGGCTTTTTGGACTGGGCTTACTATTATCAAACACCTGGTTTGAGCTTACCGCCTGAGTCAGCAGAAGCATTGAAATATAGCGTGGCTTACTCGTTTTTTCACTCAGGTTTAAGTGCATGGGCAATTTATGCTTTGGCATCAATTTCTTTGTGCTACAGCTACCATGTGAGAAAAAACAAAGGTTTAAGTTTAGCTTCAGTGATTGAGGCTGTGACAGGCTTTAAATCAACTGGTGTGGTTGGTCGTTTAGTCGACTTAATGTTCTTGCTTTGTATGTTTGGCGCATTGACGATTTCATTGGTACTCACTGCTGTGACATTTACCAATATTTTGTCTCAGCTCACAGGTATCCCAAATACTTTTATGACTAAGGTCATCATTATTTTGGGTGTTTCGGTTCTGTTTGCACTTAGTTCGTATGTAGGTATGGATAAAGGCATGCAACGTTTAAGTCACATGGTGTGTTTAGGCGTGGTGTTATTTGCGATTTATGTACTGTGCTTTGGTCCAACTCAATTCATTTTGAATAACTCATTAATGAGTTTCGGGTTAATGGCAACCAACTTTGTTGATATGAGTCTGTTTACCGACCCAATGGGCGATGGCAAGTTTACTCGTGAATGGACTGTTTTCTACTGGTTATGGTGGATTTCATATGCACCGGGTGTGGCACTCTTTGTAACGCGTGTTTCTAAAGGCCGTACTATTAAAGAAGTGATCTTTGCCATGGTGATTGGCGGCAGTGTTGGTCTTTGGTTTATCTTTGGTGTGTTTGAAAACTACAGCGTTTATAGCTTTATTCATGGGGCTGTAAATGTACCGCAAATCTTAAGCCAACAGGGTGGTGAGGTTGCAATTGGTCAATTGCTCAGCCTATTACCTGCTGGAAAGCTGATGATGTGGATTTTCCTCGGCATTATGGTGGTGTTCTTGGCAGCACATATGGATGCGGTTGGGTATGCGGTTTCAGCAACATGTACACGCGGTTTAAGTGAAGGGCAAGATCCATCGCCAAATGCCCGTCTGTTCTGGTGTGTCATGCTGACTTTGGTTCCGATTGCCATGATCTTTAGTAAGGCACCTTTAGACACAATGAAAACAGCAACTATTGTGACGGCTTTACCATTCATTGTGATTATTCTGATTCAGACCTATGGCTTAGTGAAATGGTTGATTCAGGATTATGCCAAAGTCCCATCACATTTAATTGAGCAACAAGGTTATGATGATGCGGAAATTGGTTTAAACCAGACTCAAGATGAACATGCAAAACGGATGCAGCTTGAGCTTGCAAGCTCAATCAAACTGGACAGAAAAACCAGCTAGAGGGAACAGTAATGACTACATGTGAACAGACTACCTATGCCTTAAGTGAAGAAATGCAAAGCCTTGTGTATTGGAGCAGCATTTATTCACCAGCAGATGCAGATATTGACTCAGTCCGCGCGGCATATGACGCGATGTGTCGACACTACACTTTGCCTCGTGATGGCAAGATCGAAGTAGAAGATAGAGTTGTTGCAAATGCAGAGCATTCAGTGCCTGTTCGCATCTATTCACCAAAAACTAAACGACCTGAAGCTGGTTGGCCATGTGTATTGTATTTACATGGTGGCGGTTGGATGGTGGGTGGCCTCGATTCACATGAGTTTATTACCAGTTATTTATGTCAGGACTTAAATGCAGTTGTCATTGGTGTGGATTACCGCATGGCACCAGAGCATCGCTTTCCAGCAGCTTTTGAAGATTGTTTAGCAGTTTATCAATGGCTTAAACAGCATGGTTCTGATTGGCAGATTGATAGCGGAAATATCGTTCTAGCAGGCGATAGCGCAGGCGGTAACTTAGCAGCAGCTCTTGCAGTGCATCTACAGCATAGTGGTTTACAAGCTCAAGGTCTGGCTTTGGTTTATCCGTGTTTAACTACAGCACTTGATACACCAGCCGCACAAAAGCATGCCCATGCGTCGTTACTCACAACGGAAGATATGCATTTTTATTTAAAGGAATATGCACCGAATTCACATGAGTGGCAGGATTTACGTCTAGCACCTTTATTGGCAACTGATTTTTCAGATATGCCTATGAGTTTTGTAGCCGTTGCAGAGTATGACCCTTTAAGTGATGACGGTTATTTCCTTACCCAAAAATTGGAACAAGCAGGTATCCCTAACGAGTTCCATTTAGGCAAAGGTTTATTACATGGCAGTTTACGTCTCATGCGTGATTGCCCTGAAGTTCAACAGTTATATCAAAACATGCTTGGTGCAATACGCCGCATGTTTGGCAGAGTCGAAAAGACATCAATTTAATATCGAGTCATTTGGACGAAAAGAATTTAATGGAGTAATAACATGAGTGCAGTTGAAAAATTACCTGAAGATTTTTGCGCAAACCCAGATGTTGCATGGACTTTCCCTAAAGTTTTCTATACTTCATCGCAAGTATTTGAGCATGAGAAAGAAGCAATCTTTGCTAAAAGCTGGATTTGTGTTGCACATGGCAGTGAATTGGCACAACCGAACGACTATATTACCCGTAAAGTAATTGGTGAAAATATTGTCATCATTCGTGGTAAAGATAGTGTTTTACGTGCGTTTTATAATGTGTGTCCACATCGTGGTCACGAGCTTTTAAGTGGCAGTGGTAAAGCAAAAAATGTAATTACTTGCCCATATCATGCTTGGACTTTTAAGCTAGATGGTAGCTTAGCTTTGGCACGTAACTGTGACCACGTTAAATCTTTCGATAAAGAAAATTCAAGCATGGTACCTTTAAAAGTTGAAGAATATGCAGGCTTTGTTTTCATTAATATGGATGAAAATGCGACTTGTGTAGAAGACCAACTTCCGGAATTTGCTGAGCGTTTAAATCAAGCATGTAGCGTAATTAAAGATTTGAAACTGGCAGCACGTTTTGTGACAGAAACTCCAGCAAACTGGAAAGTGATTGTTGATAACTATCTAGAGTGCTATCACTGTGGACCAGCGCATCCTGGTTTTGCTGACTCCGTACAAGTTGATAAATATTGGCATACCACACATCAGAACTGGACATTGCAATATGGCTTTGCTCGCTCATCTGAGAAGTCATTTAAGCTTGATCCATCAGTAACAGATCCTGAATTTCACGGTTTCTGGACTTGGCCTTGCACGATGTTCAATGTACCACCGGGCAGCAATTTCATGACTGTGATCTATGAGTTCCCAGTAGATGCAGAAACGACTTTGCAGCATTACGATATTTACTTCACGAACGAAGAACTCACTCAAGATCAGAAAGACTTAATTGAGTGGTATCGCAATGTATTCCGTCCTGAAGATTTGAACTTGGTAGAAAGTGTACAACGTGGTTTGAAATCACGTGGTTATCGAGGCCAAGGCCGTATTATGACTGATAAGCAACGTTCAGGAATTAGTGAACATGGTATTGCTTACTTCCAACATTTAGTGGCGCAGCATCACAAATAAAACAAATGGATTTATTCAGGTGTAAAGATAACTTACACCTGACTCTTCAATTAGGAAGATAATATGTCGAGTTTACAAAGTACTGGATTATTTCAGCAACAAGCCTATATTAACGGACAATGGTTAGCTGCACAGTCGAATGCGGCGGTTCCGGTAACTAACCCTGCAACAGGCGAAGAAATTGGCACAATTCCAAATATGGGAGCGGCTGAGGCGACTCAAGCAGTTGAGGCTGCTTATACGGCTTTAAAAAGTTGGAAAGCTTTAACTGCCCAAAACCGTGCAGATATTTTATTGGCTTGGTACAAACTGGTTCTCGATCATACCGATGAACTTGCTTTAATCATGACTATTGAGCAGGGAAAACCTTTGGCAGAAGCGAAAGGTGAGGTACGTTATGCTGCATCATTTATTCAATGGTTTGCCGAAGAAGGCAAGCGTATTTATGGCGATGTGATTCCAACCGTCAATAATCAGCAGCGTTTTATTATTAGTAAAGAACCTGTGGGTGTTGTGGCTGCTATTACGCCGTGGAATTTCCCAATTGCTATGATTACGCGTAAAGCAGCACCAGCTTTAGCAGCTGGATGTACGATAGTGATTAAGCCAGCAAATGAAACACCTTACTGTGCTTTAGCGATTGCGAAACTTGCCGAAAAAGCAGGTATTCCAGCTGGTGTAATTAATGTTGTTACCGGTAAATCTCAAGAAATTGGTTCTGTATTTACTTCGCATGAAAAAGTGAAGAAATTGACCTTTACTGGCTCAACGCCAGTGGGCCGTTTATTGATGCAGCAGTGTTCAAGCACCATTAAAAAATTGGCGCTTGAGTTAGGCGGAAATGCTCCTCTGATTGTTTTTGATGATGCCGATTTAGATAAAGCTGTACAAGGTGCGATTTTTGCAAAGTTCCGTAATGCGGGCCAGACCTGTGTTTGTGCTAACCGCATTTATGTCCACGACAATATTTATCAAGCTTTTGCCGAGAAGTTTGTACAAGAAGTACAAAAGTTTAAAGTCGGTAATGGACTTGAAGATGGCGTGCAAATTGGTCCATTAATTAATGAAAAAGCAGTTTTGAAAGCACAACAGTTGATTGATGATGCAGTGAGCAAAGGCGCTAAAATTGCTTGCGGCGGCAAACAGCATGCTTTAGGGCAAACCTTTTATGAACCATCAGTTTTAACTAACGTTGACCGGACCATGGAAATTGTCCAAGAAGAAATTTTTGGTCCAGTTGCGCCGCTCATTCGCTTTACAGATGAAGCAGATGTGGTTGCTCAAGCAAATGACACTATCTTCGGTTTGGCTGCGTATGTTTATAGCGAAAATATTTCACGTTTATGGCGAGTGTCAGAACAGCTTGAATATGGAATGGTCGGCATGAATGCCACAGCAATTTCAAATGAAGTTGTACCATTTGGTGGTGTAAAGCAATCAGGTGTGGGGCGCGAAGGCTCAAAGTATGGTCTTGAAGAGTTTATGACCATTAAATACATGTGTTTAGGGCTTTAAGGATAAGCCCTAACGACAAGAATATGCGGTAAAAGAAGGATTCTAATATGGCTAATCATTATGAAATGTTCCCAGCGGTTGTTACTCATGTGGAGCAGCTTACCCCTTTAATCAAACGGTTTACGTTCAAACGTCAAGATGGGCAGAACTTTCCTCGATTTAGTGGGGGAAGCCATATTATTGTCAAAATGAATGAACAGCTTTCAAATGCCTATTCATTGATGAGTTGTACACAAGACCTATCGACTTACCAAGTCTGTGTTCGTAAAGATGTGGAAGGTAAGGGTGGTTCAGTTTTTATGCATGATCAATGCAATGAAGGCTGTGAAATTCAGATTTCAGAACCAAAAAATTTATTTCCGCTAGCTGAAACAGGCAATAAACATATTTTAATTGCAGGTGGTATAGGTATCACACCATTCTTGCCTCAAATGGATGAACTTGCAACACGTGGTGCTGATTTTGAGCTACATTATGCTTATCGTTCACCTGAACATGCGGCTTTGTTAGATGAGTTAAAGCAAAAACATGCAGAACATGTGTTTAGCTATGTTGACTCAGAAGGTTGTGTATTGAATTTGGATGAATTGATTTCATCACAACCTAAAGGCACACATGTCTATGTATGTGGTCCTAAACCCATGATTGATGCTGTGATTGATTGTTGTAATAAGCATCGATATCGCGATGAATACATTCACTGGGAACAATTTGCCTCAACAGTTCCTGAAGATGGTGAAGCATTTACAGTGGTACTTGCCAAATCTAATCAAGAAATTGAAGTACAAAGTAATCAGACGATTTTACAAGCTATTGAAACATTAAATATTGATGTGGAATGCTTATGTCGCGAAGGCGTATGCGGTACATGTGAAACTGCTATTTTAGAAGGTGAAGCAGAGCATTTCGATCAATACTTAAGTGATGCAGAAAAGGCTTCACAGAAGAGCATGATGATTTGTGTATCGAGAGCTAAAGGTAAAAAACTAGTATTAGATCTTTAATATATTTCTGTGGACGATCAATTGTTTAAAGCAAAAAAATGCTAAAAAAAGAACAAATAATGATGATCTGAATCTTATTTGTTCAATTGATGGGCATTAAGGGTTTTTACCTATTGACCTGCTATACAGAACTATAGATAATGCGCACACAGTTTACGGCTATGTAGCTCAGTTGGTTAGAGCACCGCACTCATAATGCGGGGGTCACAAGTTCAAGTCTCGTCATAGCCACCATTTTAAAAACCACGCTCCTGCGTGGTTTCTTTTTATCTATTTTTTACTCATTAAAATGTTTTTCAATCATATCGAAAGTTTTTGAGCTTTGATAAAAGGGAGCTAAAAGTGCTTGAAGTAAAGGTTCTAAAATACCGTGCTCATTAAAGGCATCCATAACCTTCGGATAAAAACGTAAAGCTTCGGTTTGTAAGTCGCTTTCGGTTAACCCAATCTCACTTAATACTTCAAATAAACTCTGATCTTTATAAAAGTCATAAAAAACTTCCACGCCATACAAAATCAGATCTTGCATAAATTGTGACTGGCGTAATTCTTTCCAGTATTCGTAAATTAAAACAAAAAACTCTTCAACATCGAGAGGAGTGAGCTGCTTCATAAACTCATACATTTTTTTATGTCTAATATCTTCCCAAACATGACGTACTAAACTTTCTAAATCTTCACTCGATAAAAGACTTAATTCTGTAAGTTGCTCATGAATAAAACTGGCAATCCAAGTTTCAAGTTTATGCTCGAGGCGTTGTTGTTGTAAAAAAGAGAATTTTTTGAGCTTATGTTGCCATTCAAAATGGTAGTCATCTATTCTAGATGCAGTTAGAAGTTTTGGTAATTTTTGTTCTAGAGTTGAGGTTGCAATATATTGGCAAAGCTGTTGTACAGAAGGGCTAGTTCTTAAAAACTGATTGAGATAATGAGGAATATGTTCCATTTCTAAAAATTTAGAAAGCCACATTTCAAATTGGTGGTCAGAGACCAAGTCTTGTAACTGAATTGGAGACTTCATAGCAGACAAATAAATACGCTGCGCGATTTCCCCAATAAACTCAAGTAAACCGGCACCTAGCTGCATTTCAAAAGCATAGCGTTTCACAACGGCTTGTAGTTGTTCTAAATCCACAACTTCATGTAGCTTGATTTCGTCAGCATGTTGCATAAATAACTGAATGAACTGCTGGAAATAAATAGGTGAGTTTTCTATAGATAATTGTTTTTTGAAAAATTCCACCTGCTCAAGCAAAAGTGCTTGAGCAAGTGCTGTAGTTTTTGATGAGTTTTTCTGCTCAGTCATTCGCTGTCCAACCGTTGACAATCGGATAACGTCGTTCGCGACTAAATGCACGAGAGGTAATTCTCGGGCCAATCGCACCTTGACGACGTTTGTATTCATTACGATCAACTAAACGGATGACTTTTTCAACAACTTCTTTATCAAAACCTTTGGCAATAATATCGGCCTGACCTAAATCTTCTTCAATATATGCGTAAAGGATGGCATCCAATACATCATATGCTGGTAAAGAGTCTTGGTCTTTTTGATCTGGGCGAAGTTCTGCTGAAGGTGGGCGGGTAATCACACGCTCAGGAATCACAGGAGTTTCGCTTAAGCTGTTACGGTATTTTGCTAATTCAAACACGATAGTTTTATAAACATCTTTTAGAACAGCAAAGCCACCAACCATATCGCCATAAAGCGTACAGTAGCCAACTGAAAGTTCAGATTTATTCCCTGTAGCAAGGACTAAATTACCAAACTTGTTTGATAAGCCCATAAGCAATGTACCACGAGCACGCGCTTGTAAATTTTCTTCAGTTGCGTCAGCTGGTGAATTACCAAAGAAAGGATACAAGGTTTGCATGAAGCTATTTACGATTGAGTGAATTTCAGCAATACCAAAAGTTACACCCATACGGCGAGCTTGTTCAGCCGCATCTTCTACACTAATTTGAGAAGTGTAGGTATAAGGCATCATTACAGCTTGTACTTTTTCTGCACCGATTGCATCAACAGCAATTGCGAGTGTGAGGGCAGAGTCGATACCACCAGAAAGACCCAAAATCACACCTGGGAAGCCTGAGCGCTCTACATAGTCACGAGTTGCCATGACTAAACCTTGATAGATCTCTGCAAATGTTTCTAATGCAGGAGCAGATTCAGTGACTTTATATAACTTTGTATCACGGTCAAATTCAGCAATATAAATGTCTTCTTTAAAGCTTGGAGCTTGTAAAGCAATTTCACCATTTTGATTGCTGACAAAACTTGTGCCATCAAAAATTAAATCGTCTTGTCCGCCCACTTGGTTAACGTACACAATATTTAGGTGAAGTTGTTTTGCAAGTTCACTCAAGGTCTGTATACGGTGTTGTGGTTTGCCGACTTCATATGGTGATGAGTTGAGTACAAGAGCAGTATCAACATTTAATTGGCTCAACTGTTTAACCGTATTAATTGACCAAATATCTTCACAGATTAATACACCAAACTTATGCCCAAGATATTCAAAAACTAAGTGCTGATGGCCTTTTTGGAAATAGCGTTTTTCATCAAAGACGCCATAGTTTGGTAAATTATGTTTATTAAAAACACCCAAAACTTGACCGTCTTTCATGACAGCAGCAGAATTATAACGTTGACCATCTTCTGTCTGGTTTACAAATCCGAAAACCATAACAATATCTTTAACTTCGGCAAGTTGTGCAAAAGCCTTTTGCATACGTTTATTTAAATTTGGACGTAACAATAGATCTTCAGCTGGATAACCAATAACAGAAAGCTCGGGAAAAATAATCAGGTCAGCGTCTTGTTTTTTCGCCTGATTTACTTGCTCAATCATCTTTTGGGTGTTTGAGTCAATATTGCCAATATGCGGAGAAAACTGAGCAAGGGCAACTTTAAAACTTTTCATTCAAACCTAATCCTAGATCATAACGAATATAGATACACACAGTGTTGATTTTTATGGATATAATTTTTCAACGATGTGTATGATACGATAGTAAACAATTAAAATAGTAAACAAAAATGTCAAGATCAATAATATATACCAATCCCATATTTTCTGCGTAAAAATAACGAGATTTTCTGTATAGAATAGAAACAGGCTTCATTATTTTTATTGTTTGTATACTGCCTTATCACAAGCTAATTTGGAATAAGTCTGTTCTATTTTTTTCAATAATTTGAATTGAATAAGCGCACTTTTATAGTTTAGATAAGTATTTATGTTTTATAAGAATCCCCATTTACATTACGCAAGAAATGTTACGTTCAAAGTGAGATTGATTATTTAGTTACAAATGAAGTTGAGGTGAACAGATAATATTCGGGATTTTTCCAGAGCAAATGTCGCGCGCAATTTCGCCTTGCTGTTCAATATTATACGTACTAAATGCCTTGTCAGGGTGATAGGTATATTTGTAGGGATTGTAACTTTTAAAGCTGAGGTAATAGGCTGATTGTAATAAAGCACCTTTAAAGAGTACATGAATGCCTTTTTGATATTGCATGACGTGTGTGAGTTCGTGAATAAAAATACCTTGCATAAACTTAGATTCTAAAGCGTAATTTTCACTGTAATCAGCAGGATTGACATAAATATTCCCATTGGGGGCCATAAAAATACCGCAACTCTGCCAAGGGAGGTAGCGCGTAGCAATAATTTTAGGCCGTTCACAATCAAGCATGTCGCCGAAAACCATTTGTGCTAATAATTTTTCGTGAGCAGTCAGATGTCTAATCGGATAGTTTTTTAAGTGACGGAAAATAAAAAGTGTAAGAAGAATAAATGGTGTATGGATTAAGCGTTTAAAGGCATTAAAAGTTAGCATAGCTTTGCCATTAAATGAGTTCATCTATTTCTTTAGCATAGTATAGATTAGGTATTGCTAAATAAAGAGGTAGGGTATTGATTAATTTTATAGTTCTGTTTTGAAAAAATATAATTGTTTGAATAGATTGTGCATTTTATTAGGATGAATAAAAGAATTCTTGGATAAGAAAAGCAAAAGCCCCAGTTAAAACTGAGGCTTTACAACAACTAAAATCACAACAGCAAATAAAATTAAGGTTGGCATTTCATTAAAGAATCGCCAGAACTTATGTGATTTATAGTGAGCATTTCCGATGAGCTTTTTACGATAATAGCCACATACCAAATGATAAATCACTAATAAAGCCACTAATCCAACTTTGAGGTAAAACCATGTGGCTTGATGGTAATGTCGAGTTGCATCACCCCACTCTACAAGGAAATGGGCGGTAATTAATGTAGCAATCATTGAAGGCCACATAATTCCACGATACAACTTGCGTTCCATTACCTCAAAGCGTTGATGACTTGCAGCATCTTCACTCATAGCATGATAAACATATAGACGTGGTAAGTAGAACAAAGCAGCGAACCAGCAAACCACGGCAATAATATGTAATGCTTTTACCCACAAAAAAGCATCAGAAGGTGCATCCATCGATAATCCTAGGTGGGATTATGCATCCCACTTCTTGAAAATAAGGCAAGCGTTAACACCGCCAAAGCCAAAACTGTTACTCATTACAGTATTCAATTTTGCATCACGTTTTTCAAGTACGATATCGAAAGGTTTTGCGCCTTCATCAAGTTCAGTCACGTTGATGTTTGGTGCAATAAAGTCATTTTGCATCATTAGCACAGAGTAAATAGCTTCCTGTACACCAGCCGCACCCAAGCTATGACCTGTCATAGATTTGGTTGAGCTAAGAGGAGGTACGTTACCTTCACCAAATGCACGTTCCATTGCTTTAAGTTCTGTAATGTCACCAGCTGGAGTAGAAGTACCATGTGTATTTACATAGTCAATTTTCTCTACGCCATGTTGCTTAGCTTCTTCAAGTGCCATTAATACACAACGTGTAGCACCTTCACCACTTGGAGCAACCATGTCCGCGCCATCACTGTTCGCAGCATAACCTACTACTTCAGCTAAAATGTTCGCACCACGTGCTTGCGCATGCTCAAGTGATTCAAGTACTACAAAACCACCACCGCCAGCAATAACGAAGCCGTCACGGTCTGCTGAATATGGGCGAGATGCTGTTTCTGGAGAGTCGTTATATTTCGAGCAAAGTGCGCCCATTGCATCAAACAATAAACTTTGAGACCAGTGATCTTCTTCACCGCCACCAGCAAGCATAAGGTCTTGTTTGCCAAGTTGAATTAAGTTATACGCATAACCAATTGCATCTGCAGAAGTTGCGCAAGCACTTGTAATAGTATGTGAAATACCTTGTAGTTTAAATGCAACACCTACGTTTGCAGTAATGGTGTTTGACATGTTACGTGGTACGAAGAATGGACCCACTTTACGTGCGCCTTTAGTCTCTAATAATTCTGTCATTTCAACAACAGAAGCAGTTGAGCCACCACCTGAACCACCTGCAATACCATAACGTGGATTACCAGCAAGTTGTTCAGGAGTAAGGCCTGCATGTTCAACTGCAGCTACAGCAGCGTTGTATGCATACATCGCACATACGCCCATGAAGCGTTTTAATTTACGGTCGATATTATCAAAGTCTTGTTCTGCAGCAGCGCTGACATGACTTTTAAAATTGAGTTCAGCATAAGTTGGGTTAAAACGTGTCCCGGAGATTCCATTTTGAAGTGAATGAGTAACTGCTTCTAAAGAGTTACCGATACATGAGTTAATACCCATACCAGTGATTACAACACGTTTCATCTACAGGTCCCTTTATGGTGATATTTAAGAGTCTATCGTGTTCAACAGCTATGAAAATGAATAGGAGAATATAGCTGTAAGAAAACGGGACTCATGTTTTTCGTTGTTAACATGATAGCAGAAAGGATTTTTATTTCTTATGGCAAATCTTTATGACAATTTTACATTTAAAAAAAATAACCAAATACATAGTATGTTGCATTTAGGGTTAACTAAAATACACACATTCAAGTTGAGATAAATCCACATTCCACCTAGTATTTATCTCTAATTAGATAAATTAAAAAATCGAGGTACTTGATGACAAAATTTAATAATAATCAATCTGACAATTTGTTTTCTCAGGTCTTCGGAGTGGCTAAAAAGCTCAGTTCTACAGGATTGAGTATCTTGCAACAGAACCAATCAGGTGACGTCAGTAAGGTAATTGAACCAATCCCAACTGGAAAAACTGTTGAAGGTAGATCGAGAACAAAAAGCCCATTTGAAGTTGAGCAATATGAAAGTCCTCAACAAATGCTAAGAGAACATTTACCAAAAGTCACACGTCAGGTATTTGGTCGACATTTTAAAAAAGTAAATGGTGTTGCTACATTTCTTTCGCCAGATTGGGATGAAAAAATCTCAGGCCATTTATTTAATTGGTTAAATGACTTTAGTTCAAAAAGTACCTTAACTGAAAAAATCCTAGAAGAAGCGGGTGCTAAAGATTTATTTGAATTAACTAAAGATACAGGTCGTTCTCAACGTCTAAGTCAGGCGCTTATAGAACAAAACAAGCTCATTGCGACTGTACAAGGTGCAATTACAGGTGTATCAGGCGTCGTTGGTGCAGCTGTAGATATTCCAGTATCATTGGTTTTGGTCTTAAGAACTATTTACCAGACTGGAAGGTCACATGGCTTTGATCTGCTGGAGGTAGCAGACCAAGATGTTGTTGAGTTTATTTTTAAAGAAGTTGATATTAGCTTGATTGCAGAGAAACAAACTCTCTTGTTGGCTTTAAAAACATTACGAAATATGTTGGAAACTCAAGATATTCATCAATTTCAGCAAGTATTAGGTTCAACCACAGATATAGATACTTTAAAGAACTGGCTAACAGATGAAGAAGGGGAGTTTAAATGGGAATGGTTAAATCGTATTCCTAAACTTTCAGCTTTGGGTAAGTTTACTCCAGTTGCAGGCGCTGTTTTAAGTGCAGTATATAGCTGGAAATTACAAGAAGATGTAGGACATAAAGCTCAGGCAATTTTTGGAGCTGCAAGACATTATTTAAATGAACATCCAAGTGAGCATTTATCTCCACTACAGGCTTATTATGCTGCGGTTACACTCATTCAAAAAGCAAGCCCAAGACTTTTAAATGTAGGCGAAGATGGCAATATTCATGCTACTCATCATCATAAAGTAGAAAATCACGAGGTAATCTCGAAAGTATCTATTGTGTTAAAACCTACAGAAAGCGAAAAAAGTGAAGAGAAAGTTCAGGAAAATGTTCATAAGGGCTTAGAAAAACTTGCTGACAAACATGTGACAGAACATGAGCATACTGAACAAAAGCCTGCTTTAACTCCAGAGGATGATGACGAGATATTAGAAGATAAAAAATACTCTTAACAATATGCTTACAAAGTGAAGGTTTAAAAAGTAGAAATAACCTCTATTTAAATTTGTAAATCGTGCTGTCAAACATTGATATGGTCAACATTTGGTAAGTATTGCCATGTTGACCATTTTTGCATCTTGGCTTACAATTATGTGCCCTTAAAAAGAGGTATTTTCTTTTTAAGGTTTTTTAATAACGGGAGAATTGCCATATGGCAACAACGAATCAGTTGATCCGTAAGGGTCGTACGACTTTGGTTGAAAAATCCAAAGTTCCTGCGTTGAAGGCTTGTCCACAACGTCGTGGTGTTTGTACACGTGTTTATACAACTACACCTAAAAAACCTAACTCAGCTATGCGTAAGGTTTGCCGTGTTCGCTTAACTTCAGGTTTTGAAGTATCTAGCTACATCGGTGGTGAAGGCCATAACTTACAAGAGCACAGTGTTGTTCTTATCCGTGGTGGTCGTGTTAAAGACTTACCGGGTGTACGTTACCATACCGTTCGTGGTTCATTAGACTGTGCTGGTGTTAAAGATCGTAATCAATCACGTTCTAAATACGGTACTAAGCGTCCTAAGAAGTAATTCTAGGAAACTAGTCGAATAAGCCCTTTAGCGTTTCGCTTGTTTGAATTCTTCATAGATTTGTAATTCAAGCGACGTATAGTAAGGCCAGCGTCGTGTACATGACACTTGTACAAACTGCTGGATCATCCTGAAGTGTCATATTATTAGGTGTATTAAAATGCCAAGACGTCGCGTAGTCGCTGCTCGTGAGATCCTTCCAGATCCAAAATTTAGCAGCCAAACAATCGCTAAATTCATGAACCACGTAATGCAAGATGGTAAAAAATCTATTGCAGAAAGTATCGTTTACGGTGCTTTAGAACGCGTTCAAGAAAAAAACAAAGTAGACCCAGTTGAATTTTTCGAGACTACTCTTGAAAAAGTTCGTCCTATGGTTGAAGTAAAAGCACGCCGTGTTGGTGGTGCTACTTATCAAGTACCTATGGAAGTACGCCCATCCCGTCGTACTGCCTTAGCTATGCGTTGGTTAGTAGATGCTGCTGCTAAGCGTTCTGAAAAAACGATGGCTTTACGTCTTGCTGGTGAGTTGCTTGATGCAGCTGAAGGTAAAGGTGCAGCAATCAAAAAACGTGAAGATGTGCACCGTATGGCTGAAGCTAACAAAGCCTTCTCTCACTACCGTTTCTAAGCGGATAAAACAGGCCTTATTCAGGAGAATATTCATGCGTACAGCAGCTCGATTCAACATTGCTCTCTATCAAAGTGGGGGCTTTGCAGGTATTTAAGTTGCCTGTTTGGATATTCGCGCGCATCAATTTAATTGGTGCGTCCTGTTTTAAATATAACATTTAGGAATGTAGACATCATGGCTCGCCAAACCCCAATTACTCGTTACCGTAACATCGGTATTTCTGCGCACATTGACGCAGGTAAAACAACTACAACTGAACGTATTTTGTTCTACACAGGTGTATCTCACAAAATTGGTGAAGTACACGACGGTGCAGCAACAATGGACTGGATGGAACAAGAGCAAGAGCGTGGTATTACAATTACCTCTGCTGCTACGACTTGTTTCTGGTCTGGTATGGGTAACCAATTCGAACAACACCGTATCAACGTAATTGACACCCCGGGACACGTAGACTTCACAATCGAAGTTGAACGTTCTATGCGTGTTCTTGACGGTGCGTGCATGGTTTACTGTGCTGTAGGTGGTGTACAACCTCAGTCTGAAACTGTATGGCGTCAAGCGAACAAATATAAAGTGCCTCGTTTAGCATTCGTGAACAAGATGGACCGTACTGGTGCAAACTTCTTCCGTGCTGTTGAGCAAGTTAAAACTCGTTTAGGTGGTAATCCTGTTCCTATCGTTGTGCCAATTGGTGCTGAAGATACATTCCAGGGTGTTGTTGACCTTATCGAAATGAAAGCGATTATCTGGGATGAAGCATCTCAAGGTATGAAGTTTGAATATGCTGATATCCCAGCTGACCTAGTTGATACGTCTAACGAATGGCGTACAAAAATGGTTGAAGCTGCGGCTGAAGCTTCTGAAGAATTAATGGACAAGTACCTAGAAGAAGGTGATCTTTCTAAAGAAGACATCATCGCTGGTTTACGTGCTCGTACATTAGCTTCTGAAATTCAAGTAATGCTTTGTGGTTCTGCGTTCAAGAACAAAGGTGTTCAACGTATGTTGGATGCTGTAATTGAATTCTTACCATCACCTACAGAAGTTAAAGCGATCGAAGGTATCCTTGACGACAAAGACGAAACTAAAGCGTCTCGTGAAGCATCTGACGAAGCTCCGTTCTCTGCGCTTGCGTTCAAAATCATGAACGACAAATTCGTAGGTAACTTAACATTCGTACGTGTTTACTCTGGTGTTCTTAAACAAGGTGATCCGGTTTATAACCCAGTTAAAGCTAAGCGTGAACGTATCGGTCGTATCGTACAAATGCATGCGAACGAACGTCAAGATCTTGATGAAATCCGTGCAGGTGATATCGCAGCGTGTGTAGGTCTTAAAGACGTTACAACTGGTGATACATTATGTGATGAGAAAAACATCATTACTCTTGAGCGTATGGAATTCCCAGAGCCAGTAATTTCATTGGCTGTTGAACCAAAAACTAAAGCAGACCAAGAAAAAATGTCTATCGCTTTAGGTCGTTTGGCTAAAGAAGATCCATCGTTCCGTGTTCGTACAGACGAAGAATCTGGTCAGACAATTATTGCTGGTATGGGTGAACTTCACCTTGACATCATTGTTGACCGTATGAAGCGTGAATTCGGTGTTGAAGCTAACATTGGTAAACCAATGGTTGCTTACCGTGAAACGATCAAAAAGTCTGTTGAACAAGAAGGTAAGTTCGTACGTCAAACTGGTGGTAAAGGTAAGTTTGGTCACGTATATGTACGTCTTGAACCGCTTGATGTTGAAGAAGCTGGTAAAGAATACCAATTCGTTGAAGAAGTTGTTGGTGGTGTAGTACCTAAAGAATTCTTTGGCGCGGTTGACAAAGGTATTCAAGAACGTATGAAGAATGGTGTATTGGCTGGTTACCCTGTTGTTGGTATTAAAGCGACATTATTCGACGGTTCTTACCATGACGTCGACTCTGACGAATTATCGTTCAAAATGGCAGGTTCTTATGCCTTCCGTGATGGTTTCATGAAAGCGGATCCTATCCTTCTTGAACCTATCATGAAAGTTGAAGTAGAAACTCCAGAAGACTACATGGGCGATATCATGGGTGACTTAAACCGTCGTCGTGGTATGGTTCAAGGTATGGACGATCTTCCTGGTGGAACAAAAGCAATTCGTGCAGAAGTTCCTCTTGCTGAGATGTTTGGTTACGCGACTCAAATGCGTTCTATGTCTCAAGGTCGTGCGACTTACTCTATGGAATTTGCTAAATATGCTGAAACTCCACGTAACGTGGCTGAAGGCATCATCGCTAAATTCCAAGCTGGCGGTAAAAAAGGTGACGACGAGTAATCTTTCGATTACTATAAGCCCAAACTAATTTCTTAGTTAAAAACCAAGTGCTCATGGGGTGACCCTCCATGAGTAGTTTATAAAGGAAGATCATCATGGCTAAAGCCAAGTTTGAACGTAATAAGCCACACGTAAACGTGGGCACAATCGGTCACGTTGACCATGGTAAAACAACTTTAACTGCTGCGATTGCAACAATTTGTGCAAAAACTTACGGCGGTGAAGCGAAAGATTACTCACAAATCGACTCAGCACCTGAAGAAAAAGCACGTGGTATTACAATTAATACTTCACACGTAGAATACGATTCTCCAATTCGTCACTACGCGCACGTTGACTGCCCGGGCCACGCCGATTACGTTAAAAACATGATTACTGGTGCTGCTCAGATGGACGGCGCGATCCTTGTGTGTGCTGCGACTGACGGTCCAATGCCACAAACTCGTGAACACATCCTTCTTTCTCGTCAGGTTGGTGTACCTTACATCATCGTATTCTTGAACAAGTGTGACCTTGTTGATGATGAAGAATTACTTGAATTAGTAGAAATGGAAGTTCGTGAACTTCTTTCTACTTATGACTTCCCTGGTGATGACACTCCAGTTATCCGTGGTTCTGCGCTTAAAGCGTTGGAAGGCGATGCTGGTCAATATGGTGAGTCTTCAGTTCTTGCTCTTGTTGAAGCGCTTGACTCTTACATCCCAGAACCAGAACGTGCTATCGACAAAGCATTCTTAATGCCAATCGAAGACGTATTCTCAATTTCTGGTCGTGGTACTGTAGTAACAGGCCGTGTAGAAGCTGGTATCGTTAAAGTTGGTGAAGAAGTAGAGATCGTTGGTATTAAAGATACAGTTAAAACAACTGTAACTGGCGTAGAAATGTTCCGTAAACTTCTTGACGAAGGCCGTGCAGGTGAGAACTGTGGTATCTTACTTCGTGGTACTAAGCGTGAAGACGTACAACGTGGTCAAGTACTTGCTAAACCAGGTACAATCAAGCCGCACACTAAATTCGACGCAGAAGTATACGTACTTTCTAAAGAAGAAGGTGGTCGTCACACTCCATTCTTAAATGGTTACCGTCCACAGTTCTACTTCCGTACAACTGACGTAACTGGTGCGATCCAATTACAAGACGGCGTTGAAATGGTTATGCCAGGCGACAACGTTGAAATGTCAGTAGAATTAATCCACCCAATCGCAATGGACCCAGGTCTACGTTTTGCGATCCGTGAAGGTGGTCGTACTGTAGGTGCTGGTGTTGTTGCGAAAGTAACTGCATAATCACTTTCAGTGAAAAAAAGCGCTCTTTTTAGAGCGCTTTTTTTATATTTAATTGTCTAACAATCACTATAAAGGCTGGCCTTAACTGATATTTCAATGTCCTTATTTCCCCTTAATCCTTTTTATTAACTTTGTATGATAAGAATCAAGAAAACGAACAATAAAGTTTGAGTAACTAGGGTTACTTACTAAGGAGCTTTGGGTATGAATGCTAAAGTGAATATTACGAATCGTGCAGGTGCAAGCTTTCCAGTGCGTCGTATGAATTTTGACTTTAATGATGTACCAGAATATTGGATGAATGGTTCTGCTGGACTCACACATTTTATGACTGCATTGTCAGCATTGTTTCCGGCTGGTGAGAAATTCTTTATAGATAGTGTACGAGCAGTACGTTATCACCCAGCGATTAAAGATGATGAAGCACTCCAAAAAGAGATTAGTGCTTTCATTGGGCAAGAAGCAATGCATACTCAAGAGCATGTAAACTTCAACGCTTCTGCTCAAAAGTTTGGTCATGATGTAGAAACGTTAGAAAAATTTACCGATACGGCAATTCAAACAGCAATTAAAACTTTTGTAAAAATTGTCAAACCTTTCGGTATGACAAAAGAAATGGTTGATTTGACTGCTACAACGGCTCTTGAGCATTTTACCGCTACTATTGCTTCGCAATTATTGGTCAATAAGCACATTCAAGAGCTTATGACAGATGAAACAATGTCAACAATGTGGTATTGGCATGCGATTGAAGAAAATGAGCATAAAGCCGTAGCTTATGATGTATACGAAGGTGTATTTGGTAAAGGTCTAAAAGCCTACGCGTTACGTACAAGTTCTTTAGTATTTGCTATGACTTTAATCTTTTTGATTCAGTCATCTTTTGTGCTTCGTTTATTAAAGCAAGATAACAAATTGAATTTAGATGAATTATTAGTAATTTATAAATACGGATATAGCCCATCTAAAGGTATTATTAGTGGTATGGCTAAAGAAATGTTAGCTTACTTTAAACCTGGCTTTCATCCAAATGACCTAGATACCGTTGGTCTATTGAAAACATGGAAAGCAAAATTAGGTTTATAGATTTAATTCATGATTTATAAAGGGCCGATAGTGGCCCTTTTTTATTTTTCTATAACTATTTTAAAGAGATCGTGGAGCAGTTATTGCCCCTTTATGTGTCTATGAATGACCTCATCTGATATTTCTCTGTCCTCATCTGCACTTAATTGGCACATCGAAAGACGTATGATTATAAATATTAAGAAAATAAATAAAGTTATATGTGAATTAGCTATTCACTTAAAAGGAGTCTGAGATGAATGCTAAGGTAAATATTTCCAATCGTGCTGGCGCTAGTTTCCCTGTGCGTCGTATGGATTTTGAATTTGCTCAGGTCCCACGTTATTGGGCAAATTATGATGCAGCATTAACACATTTTATGACAGCATTATCGGCCCTTTTTCCAGAAGGTGAGCAGTTCTTTGTAAATAGTACGCGTGCCGTTCGAAATGATCCAAAGCTTGCTGATCCAGATCTTCAAAAAGAAATTAGTGCTTTTATTGGTCAAGAAGCGATGCACTCCAAAGAGCATTTAGCATTTAATGCTTCAGCACAGGCTTATGGTTATGATGTGCGTCATATGGAAAAGCAAACAGGAAAAGTCATTAAGATGGGTACAGCTGTTGTAACCAAATTAATGAAACCTTTTGGCTATACCAAAGAAATGATTGATTTGACTGGAACCTGTGCTCTAGAGCATTTCACATCGACCATTGCAGCTGAACTTTTACAAAACCCTGAAATTCAGGCCATGTTCCAAGACGACACTATGTATCATTTGTGGATGTGGCACGCAGTTGAAGAAAATGAACATAAAGCTGTGGCATTTGATGTGTATACAAGTATGTACGGACAAGGTCCGAAAGCTTATTTTATGCGTTCAACAGCCTTGATTATTGCAATGGCATTAATCTTCGCAACGCAGTCTTATTTTACTGCTAAGTTACTTAAAACTGATGATAAATTAACTTGGAAAGATACGAAGTACATGCTTAAGTTCATGTATGGTCGTAAAGGTTTTATGACTCGTCAAATTCCAGAGTTACTTGATTTTTTAAGACCAAAATTTCATCCAAATGATTCGGATACCACTGCATTGCTAGCAACTTGGCGTGAAAAATTAGGTCTTTAAAATTACTTTAAAAAAAGGGCAATTCAATTGTCCTTTTTTTTGCTCGTTTTTTCGTGGGAAGTTTTTATAATACGCACTACTTTAGAATCTTCATTGCGTTGAAACTCATGATTCGTACTATGCAAAACACTGATGTGGATATTGTCGTTCAAATTGAAACATCAGTTCAGACCCATCCGTGGTCAAGACAGCAATTTATTGAATCTTTGAATTCTTATCAATGTACAGTGATTGAGTCACAAAACAGAGTCGTTGGATTTTGTATCTTACAGCCTGTTTTAGATGAAGCGAATTTGTTGCTCATGGCTGTTGATCCTAAAATGCAAGGGCAGGGTTTAGGATATGAGTTATTAAGTGCATCAATTGAAAAATTAGAAAATCAACCAGTACAAATCTTTTTAGAAGTCCGTGAAAGTAATAAAGCTGCTATTGGTTTATATGAAAAAACAGGCTTTCACCAAATTGACCTGCGTCGCAATTATTATCCTACCCAAGATGGTGGGCGGGAACATGCGGTCATTATGGTAAAAACCTGTACAGATGATTTCGCATCTTTATTTAATGATTAAATTATTCCATTCAGAAGGTAACGTGGTCATAAGAGACGTACCTAGCTGTTGAATTTCCTCTGGTGATAATGACCTGTTTAAACGGCGCCATTGTCCATCAAGTAGAAGTTCTAAAGGTGTATATTGCGATTTATAGTTCATTTTGGCTGAATGAGGCACCCAATAGCCTAGGTATAGATATTCTAAACCGAGCGATTTGACATATTCAATTTGGTTAAGAATAGAGTAAACACCAAGTGATCTGCGGTGCTCATCGGGATCAAAGAATGTATAGACAGCCGATAGTCCATCATCCATTAAATCACAAGTAGAAACGCTAATGAGCCGATTGTCTTTCCAAAGCTCAAGAAAAAAACTATCTGTGCAGCTATGTACTAAAAACTTTTCAAACTGATCTAAGCTCGGCGGAAACATATCACCATCTGCATGGCGTTCATTAATATAGCGTTCGTATAAATCATAATGAATTTGTGCTGCTTGTCGCGTAGGCAGAACAGTCATAGTGAGATCTTGATTTCGTTTCCATGCTTTTTTTTGCATGCTGTTCATTTGGAAATCGGCCACTGGGACACGACAAGACAAACATTGTCTACATAAGTGACATTCAGGGCGATAAACAAAGTCGCCACTACGGCGAAAGCCTAAACGAGAAAGTTCTGAAAGAGTGACCACATCAATTCGATGGATGGGATCTAAAAACACCATGCGTGCTGATTTATTTTCTAGATAGCTGCAATCATGAGGTGGAGTAATATAATACTGCAGATCATTTAAAAGGGACTTCGGGTGATATGATTTCATGATTGGTCCCTCCTGTTATCATTCCATTAATTTTGCATCTAATGCTATTGTTTTACTTGAAAATACACGTTCTTGATACTTTTTCCAATTGATAGAGGGGTGAATAATTACATCTTGTAACGATTTTAAGTAGTCTTGACGAGAAAGTGTACTGGCTCCCAGACTAATTAAGTGACTGTTTACGAGTTGGCAGTCTATCCATGGTAGCTGATTTTCTTGTCCAATGAGCATTAATGTATAAAAAGCCATTTTTGAGACATCGGTTTCGTTGCTAAACATTGACTCACCAAAACATCCTTTACCAATCGTAACACCATATAAACCTCCTACAAGCTCCTCTTGTTGCCATACTTCAATACTGTAACCATAACCAGCATTAAACATCTCACAGTAGCCTTGAATAATATCTTCACTAATCCATGTTTCGTCTGCATAACTTCTTGGCAAAGAGCAAGAGCGAATAACTTGTTCAAAGGCATGATTAACCGTAATTGCATAGTCATGTTTTTTCATATTTCTCAGTAATGACTTGCTGGGCTTGTAGTTTTGAGGGTAGATCACGCAACGAGGTTCTGGGCTCCACCAACAAATAGGCTCATCTTCATTAAACCAAGGAAAAAGACCATGGGTGTATGCTTCATATAGGGTAGAAGGGGAGAGGTCCGCTCCGATACAAATTAAACCATGCCCATCTGGATCGGCCTCAATGGGATCAGGAAAAATGAATTGGGAAAGTGGAAGTGTATTCATAAAAATAAAATAAGATGAGCTTTAAGGTTATGCTATAAAAATTAATATATGTCAGCTAGTCATTATTCTAAAAAAACAGCCGTTATAAGAACGGCTGTTTTAAAACTCTAGAAATCTATTAATTAAAGATTATCTAGATATTTTTCAGCATCTAGGGCCGCCATACAGCCAGACCCAGCAGAAGTAATCGCTTGGCGATAAATGCTGTCAGCGACATCACCAGCAGCAAAAACACCAGCTACAGAAGTCGCTGTTGCATTACCAGAGGTACCGCTTTGCACTTGGATGTAGCCATCACGTAGGTTTAACTGGCCTTCAAACATTCCAGTGTTTGGCTTGTGACCAATTGCTACGAACAGACCATGAACCTCTACGTCTTGCTTAGAATCATCTTGAGTTGATTTAAGGCGAACACTGGTTACGCCAGTATTGTCACCCAATACTTCTTCAACTTCGTGGTTCCAGATAATGCTGATTTTGCCTTCTTTTTCTTTGGCAAATAAATGATCTTGCAAAATCTTTTCAGAACGTAAAGTATCACGGCGATGTACTAACGTTACATGTGAAGCAATATTTGATAAATAAAGTGCTTCTTCAACAGCGGTGTTACCACCACCAACAACCATTACTTTTTGGTTTTTGTAGAAGAAACCATCACATGTTGCACATGCGCTTACACCTTGACCCATAAAGTTTTGTTCAGACTCTAGACCAAGATATTGAGCTGTAGCGCCAGTTGCAATAATTAAAGCGTCACATGTGTACTCTTCCATATCACCTTTTAAAACAAAAGGACGTACACTTAAGTCCACTTCGTTAATATGGTCATAGACGAGTTCTGTACCAAAGCGTTCAGCATGTGCTTGCATACGATCCATTAATGCAGGACCTGTTAAACCTTCAGGATCGCCCGGCCAGTTGTCAACTTCGGTTGTTGTTGTAAGTTGCCCACCTAGTTGTAAACCTGCAATTAAAGTAGGTTTAAGGTTTGCACGCGCTGCATATACTGCTGCACTATAGCCCGCAGGGCCAGAACCGAGAATAATTAACCGAGAATGACGAGCACTCATTGAGGGTATCCTTATTTATTTCGAGAATTTTGAAAATTATACGTGAATTTGCCGATCAATAGCGTTAAATCAATGTGGATAATATTGATCAGGTCAATCGAATTAAGTTATATAACAATATAGAAGTGCCTTATGTTAACAACAACTGTAAAGAATCATGCACCTTTTTTGTAAGAACAGGTGCATAATATAAAGTTCATTCGTTGAAGATCTAAAATGTAGTTCTTCACATCTCTAAACCAATAATTAAATGGGTTACAGGACAGTATATGACTGCGGTGTCAAGTGTTTATGCACAGCGCTTATTGATGACATTATTCTTGGTTTCTTTTGGTATTTATATGTTTCTGGCAACAGTAACATATACACCATTTGACCCGGGCTGGATGCATATTTCCAGTGATACTCAGCAAGTATCCAATGCAAGTGGTATTGCTGGCGCATGGATTGCAGATTTGCTGTTTGGTTTTTTAGGATGGGCAAGTTTGCTTATTCCAATTTTCCTTTTCATTGAAGCAATTCAGGTTTGGTGGCCACGTAGTTTCCTAAACCGCCCATTTCGTTATGCTGCACAATTCTTCTTAATTCTAGTTGTATCTAGCTTACTTTATTTACATTGGAATGTGCCGGCAGATACTTTAGATAATGCAGCTGGGGGAATTATTGGTTATGAGTTAGGTCAAAGCCTATCTCAATTGTTAACAATTTACGGTGCGACCTTATTTTTGCTGGTTTTCGGGGTAGTCTTGTTTACACTTGCATTTGGGGTGCAATGGAGTAAAACATGGGTTACGCTCAAAGCGACACCAAGTTATTTACAAGATTTATTTTATAAGAACGTATCTCCGAATGAATCGGATTATGACTTAACAACTCAACCTGCCAACAAAGCAGCCGCGGTTAAAGTTGCTGATAATGCAGAGACGAATGCGAATGCTTCAGATGAGAAAGAAGCATCAGTTCAATCTGAATCAACTCAACCGCAATCTACCACAACGCGACATGATGCGGTTGCTGAGCGCTTATTTGCAGATGTGCTAGCGAAAGAGCAGAGCCGACCTGAACCTGTTGCAGATACACCAGTTGCAAATACTCAGAACTTTGAGCATACGCTTGAACAGGCCCATAAACTTGAACGAGATAGCCAACGTTTAGTTGCGACTGGCGAAGTATGGCGTGCTTTACAGCGTGATGATGCGAGTCATAAGCAAGAAATTGATGCGCTTTTAAGAGCTGCTGATGATTCGACAGAGATAGAACAAGTTCCTACTCATGAGCAATTTCAGCAAACAATTTCTCAAGTAAATCAAAATCAACCATCATCTAAACAAGACTTACATGGTCTTGATTGGAATGATGATGAGATTTTTGATGAGTTGCTTGCCGCGGTTCCAAACAGTAAAACTGCAACAGATGTGCATACACCATTTGTTCAAGATCACCATATAGAGACGGAACCAACTTCGCAATCTGTTAATATTGCGAACGAAACATCTTCAAATATTTCAAATTTAAATCAATCACCTAAAAATTTAGCAAACGAACAAGTCTTTGAAGATTTTGATGATTTATTAATAGATGAAGACATTGCTCCAGCTGAACCTGTAAGAGCAAGTAGTTATGCGCAATCTTCAGCATTTGTAAAAGCTCCTATCCAAACGACTATACAGGCCGACAAACTTTCAAAAGAAGAGTTTATTGAGGCTTGGCAGGAGACTGCTGGGAAACCGCAGGAAAATTCTGATTTTGATGAAGACGATTTCGATTTTGATGCGCCGTTAACAGATGCATCAGGCCGCCCAATGTCTCATGCAATGCAAGTTGCCAAAAAGCGTTTGGATTTGCCAACTTTACCAGGTCTTGATTTACTCGATAAGGTTGATCCAAATAAGAAAGTCAACTTTACTGAAGAGCAACTTTCACGTTTGTCTGAATTGCTTGAAATTAAATTGCAAGAATTTAACGTAAAAGCTCAAGTAGTAGAGGCTCAACCAGGACCAGTTGTAACTCGCTTTGAGTTAGATTTGGCACCCGGTGTTAAAGCTTCTAAGGTCACGAATATCTCGCGTGACTTGGCGCGTTCAATGTCGATGGCATCTGTACGTGTGGTCGAAGTCATTCCTGGTAAACCATATATTGGTATTGAAGTGCCAAACAGTGCCCGTGAAATGGTACGTTTGATTGAGTTATTGGAAACACCAACATATCGCGACCCAAGTGCATTAATTAGTATGGCGATGGGTAAAGATATTTCGGGTAACCCTGTACTCACTGATTTGGCGAAAGCACCGCATATGTTGGTTGCTGGTACGACAGGTTCTGGTAAGTCAGTTGCAGTAAACTCGATGATTTTATCGATGTTGCTTAAATATACGCCTGACCAACTACGTTTAATTCTAATCGATCCAAAACAGCTCGAACTTGCAAACTATAATGATATTCCACATTTATTAACTCCAGTCGTTACTGACATGAAAGATGCGGTAAGTGCGTTAAACTGGTGTGTGAATGAAATGGAACGTCGTTATAAACTTATGTCGTTCTTAAAAATTCGTAAATTAAGTGACTATAACCGTAAAGTTGAAGAAGCGATTGCGAATGGTGAAGACTTAATTGATCCGACTTGGAAGCCAAGTGATTCAGCGACACAAGAACGTGCACCTCGTTTAACGCCATTACCATCTATTGTCATTGTTGCGGATGAGTTCGCCGACATGATTATGCAAGTGGGTAAAAAAGCAGAAGAAATGATTACCCGTTTGGCGCAAAAATCTCGTGCTGCTGGTATTCACCTATTGCTTGCAACTCAACGTCCATCTGTTGATGTTATTACCGGTTTGATTAAAGCCAATATTCCAACGCGTGTAGCACTACGTGTAAATAGTAAAATTGACTCGCGTACTATTTTGGATGCTGGTGGAGCAGAAGACTTGTTAGGTCATGGTGATATGCTGTTCTTAGGACCAGGTAAAATTGAGCCGGAACGTGTGCATGGTGCTTTCATTAGTGATGATGAAGTAAACCGTATCTGTGATGCTTGGCGTGAGCGTGGCGAACCAGATTATATTGATGAAATCTTGACACCATTTGATGAAGAGCCAGCGTCACGTGGCTTTGAAGAGGGTGAAGGCGGTTCTGACCGAGATGCACTTTATGATCAATGTGTGTCATTCGTATTAGAAACTCGAAAAGCATCTACATCTTCGCTACAGCGCAAATTTAGTCTTGGTTATAACCGTGCTGCTCGTATTATTGATCAAATGGAAGAGAACGGCATTGTGAGCTCAATGGGTCCTAATGGTAAGCGGGATATTCTAGTTTAAGACAATACAATTTAAGCCTCTTCGGAGGCTTTTTTATAACTTAAATAAAGTGAACCTATTTATAAATGACTTAAAGATTTTATCGTCTAGTAAAAAAATGCTAATGTATTTTCCCTAAATAAATAACAATGAATTAAATTAGGAGAAAGACATGCTATTAGCTCTGATTACTTTAGCCTTTATTCACTTTTGCGCACTTATTACTCCCGGGCCTGATTTTTTCCTTGTATCTCAAACTGCCATTAGCCGGTCTCGTAAAGACGCTATGCTGGTCGTTGCTGGTATAACGGCGGGTGTTATGTTTTGGGCGTGCTTGGCACTGATGGGATTAAATCTTATATTTGAGAAAATGGCTTGGTTAAAGCAAGGATTGCTCATTGCTGGTGGCTTATATCTATGTTGGTTGGGCTATCAGATGCTACGTTCGGCTTTTTCAAAAAATGAGCAAGAGGGCAATGTTGCTGTTGAGCTCCCAAAAGCACCTTACTTATTTTTTATTAAAGGTTTGATAACCAATTTATCAAATCCAAAAGCTGTTATTTATTTTGGTAGTGTTTTCTCTTTATTTTTAGCTAATCCTCAACTTGATCAAGTTCACTGGCTACTATTTATTATTGTCACGGTCGAGACAATTTTATGGTTCTGCTTTGTGACTTTTATTTTTTCATTACCGAGTTTTAGAGTAGCTTATCGTAATTTTTCAAAATGGATTGATGGTATTTCTGGCGGTATTTTTACAGTATTTGGCATTTTCCTGATTGGCAATCGATAAGCTTAGATAAGAAAAAAGCCTCTTTAAGAGGCTTTTTATTTTTAAGCAAACTTTGTTAGAACTTCTAAAAATGGTGCCGATTGACGCGGAAACTTAGCAATTACATCATGGATGCGTTGGCCTTCAGGGTCTTTAGCATTAATATCGCGTCCATCCGCAATAAATTGCTTTAAAAGACGCTCATAGTCTGTTGGGCGCATATGTTTGAATGCATGGTAGAGCACATGAAAATCTGCATTCACACCACTTGGAGGAAGTTGGTTGAGGTAGGCAAAAACACGCTCATCGGACCATTCTTCATTGAAAGTTGCTGGCTGTGATAATGCCATGACAATCTCCTCATTTTAAAAAAGGCAAAATAACTTGCGTTATTTTGCCTTGATTCTGATTTATTGAATAGTCAGAAATAGAATTATCGTTCTTCAGGTAAATTGATATTCATTTCTAACATTTCGATATTAGCTTCAGAGCGAACTTGCATTTGGATATGCTGTTCACCTACACCGCTAACATAACGACTAACCACTTGCATGATTTCTTTTTTCATCTGATCAATTTTGTCTTGGCTTAAACGGCGGCCTAAACCTTGTTCAGAAGCAACAATAACTTTCAAACGATCTTTGGCAGTTTGAGCACTTGATGGTTTTTCTTCGCTGCTAAATAATTTACTCCAGAATCCTGCCATATCTACGCTCCAAATAGTCGTGCTAACCAGCCTTTAGGTTGAGCTGTGATGTGTCGATAAGGACGGTCTTCGCCAAGGAAGCGTGCAACCAAATCATCATACCCCTGACCAGCTTTAGTTTCTGAATACAGAATAACTGGCTTACCTTCGTTTGATGCTTGTAATACACTTGGACATTCTGGAATAACACCTAATGTCGGTACGCGTAAAATATCTTTAGAAATATCATCAATTGTCAGCATTTCCTGACGGTCAGCACGTTCTGGGTTAAAACGTGTAATACATAAATGTTTACGTATACGCCCTTCGTTGTGTTCAACTTTCTTGGTTTTGCTATCTAACATACCAATAATACGGTCAGAGTCACGTACTGAAGAGATTTCAGGGTTTGTTACAATGATTGCTTCATCTGCATGATACATGGCTAAAATCGCGCCACGCTCGATCCCAGCAGGTGAGTCACAAATGATGTAATCAAACTCTTGAGATAACTCATCAATAACTCGAGCAACACCTTCGTCGCTCAACGCATCTTTATCACGTGTTTGTGAAGCCGGTAAAATATAAAGGTTTTCGATATCTTTATCGCGAATAAGGGCTTGTTGCAGACGTGCTTCATTATTAATAACATTAACGAAATCATATACAACACGACGCTCACAACCCATAATCAAATCAAGGTTACGTAAGCCTACATCAAAATCAATCACAACAGTTTTATGACCACGAAGGGCTAAACCTGTTGCAAAAGATGCGCTCGTTGTAGTTTTACCTACACCACCTTTGCCTGATGTTACGACAACAATTTTGGCCACCGAATCCACTCCTATTATGGTCATACACCCTTAAAAGGGCTGTTTTTTGGTGATTTGCTTAATAAATTAAAGTTCTAGAGCTTCAAATTCAAGCTCTTGCTTTTCATTTAAATAAATATGTACTGGTTTTTTTACCACATGTTTAGGGATATCATCTGCGACACAATACGTTCCGGCAATGGAAACGAGCTCAGCCTCTAAAGATTGGCAAAAAATGCGTGCAGCTGCGTGCCCGCCCGCACCAGCAATGACTCTACCACGAACTGTGCCATAAATATGTATATTTCCTGAAGCGATCACCTCGGAACCACTATTCATGCCAGCCTTTAAAATAATATCGCCGTTATCTTGTACAAGGGATTGGCCTGTACGCAAAATTTCATCATGATAAGAGGTAATATGAGCGACCGCTATCTTGTTTAGTGGTTTTTTTGTTTCTGCTGAAGACGAGGCAGGAGCTGTAGCAGGTTTTTCCACAATAGCCACTTGTTCAGCTGTCGCTTTAATGCGTTGTAATGGTTGATCTGCCGGTAAAACAGGGAATTGAATAGCGCGAGCCTCATCTCCTAAAATACCGTCGATTACCGCCATTGGTTGTAAACCCAAGCTCACCAGAAGTTGAATCAATGCAATTAACTCTTGCTCAACTGTACTGTCAATAATCACTAAAGTTCCTTGATAGGAACCTTCATTTAAAATATTTGATAATTGCTGGCGGATCACATCATGATCATTGGTATCGAAGGTTATCCTGCTAAAGTTAACCATTCTGCCGGTAATCCGTATATCAGCCATAAGTCTTCCTTCAAGGCGTTAAACGAGCTGTAATATCGTTAAGTTTATTGTAAATAGGGCAAATGCTAGAACAATTCGTGCCAATTCTCTAGCGTGATTCATAAAAAATTAAATAAATGCTTATTCTTTGATTCGATCATACTCCGCAAGGGTTTGTTGCCATTGTTTGACCTTGACTTGTTTACGTACAGACTCCAGTGTCTCGAACACGACAGATTCAACCAATTGCTCAAGCTGACGATTATTAATATTGATTTCACTTACTCTTTGAGAAATTAATTGATAAGTAGGATTTGGAGCATCTTGAGATCCCTCAATTAAAGGTTCAATTAAACCTGCACTAATATTTTCACCTAATCTTTGACCAATGCTTTGAATTTGCTGTTCAATGCGGCCGCCCACTAAAGGAATTAATCGTAATAATTGAGTTAGCTCAGGCGTATCAATAATGGCTTGATCTACAATTTTGCCCACACCTTTTGTAATGGCAGGCTTTTGTTCTTTTAAAGCGGTGGCTAAAGATTCTTGTAATAATGCGGTTAGAGCGACAGTAAATTGCTCACGATGATGATTAACCAAGTCATGAATAATCTGTTTATGGCTAGAACTGGTTTCAAGTTCATATCTAATGCCATCAATCACGGTAATTACAACGCGGTCAGATAATTCTTCCATTACGACGCGATAATAAAATAGCCCAGTTTTCCGCCAGCTTTCCGGAACAACTGGATAGCCCAACTCATGTAAACGGTAAGCAATAATCCCAGCGCGGAATAAACGTAAAAAACGGAGCTGAGGAATAATAGCTAA
The DNA here is from genome assembly GCF_059579785.1 of Acinetobacter sp. S-1. NCBI lineage: Bacteria > Pseudomonadati > Pseudomonadota > Gammaproteobacteria > Moraxellales > Moraxellaceae > Acinetobacter > Acinetobacter sp. S-1. Next base: position 2,929,991 of record NZ_CM184207.1, on the reverse strand, counting down.
AATTTCATACCAGTGAATAAACGGGAAAAAGAACCAACGCTTATGGTGCTTATTGATGATCGCAATGGCCCAGCGCACAAGCAGCTCAATAATTAAAAAACCAATAAACCAAGCTTCTGATGTAATCACCCACGGATGTAGCGAAGTACGATAAAAGCTGAGTACTTGGGGCAAGTGAATATGTTCGAAGAACCATGCCCCAATACTGCTCATTAAAAAGAAATTAGTTGCAAGACAGAACAAGTTAAAAATGATAATAAACACCATAAAGATGTCGTAGACCAAAAACAGCTTAAATGAAAGGCTGTTTGGGTCTACATGATGGTATTTCGTTTTTTTCCCAGAACTGTTTTGCATAATAACGGGTGCTTTCTTAAATATTTGCAGTGGTATATTGAGACTTCATTTGCTCAATAAGTTGATCTTTTTCGGTCCAAATGTCATGAACCCATTGCTGAAAACGTTCACGATAAGCTGCGTCATCTTCATAGTTGCCGCCAAGTACCCAGTCTGGAATTTCAATTTTACGTAAGTTAACCGCAATTTTAGAAACATCCCCAAGCCAGAAATCGCTATATCCCGGTACGCCATCAGGATAGACGATGGTCATATCAACTAGGGCATCGATTTTGTCACCCAAGATGTTTAATGCAAGCGCCAAGCCACCTGCTTTGGGTTTTAGCAAATGCTTATAAGGGGATTTTTGCTGGTCATGTTTTTCTTGAGTAAAACGAGTACCTTCCAAATAATTTAATAGGGTGAAGGGCTGACTTAAAAGCTGCTCACAAGCTTTACGTGCTTCCATCATGTCACGGTCTTTAAGTTCAGGATTCTTCGCGATCTGTTCTTTAGTGTGACGCTTCATCATTGGGAAGCCTAAAATTTTAAATGCTTGCCCAACAAAAGGAATAAAGATGAGTTCCCATTTAGTAAAGAAACGGGTAAGGGGCATACGGGTTAAACCAAAATATTGATTTACAGTCGTGTCAACCCAACTTTGATGATTACAGGTCATTAAATAACGACCTTGCATATTCAGATCAAGTCCTTCATCAATGGTAATGTCCCATTTTAGATTGGGTAGAACATGGTCAATTAACCAGTTATTTACCCCTAACCAGCTATTTGTAATTTGAATATTAGTTTCATCTATTTTTGATGATTTTTTTAAAAGCTTGGTCAGACCTAATGCAAGAACAGGAGGACCATGAAAAAAAGTACTTCCTGTAATGACTGTACCTACAGTGAGTCCACGTGTAATTTTTTTTAGCGCAGATTGTTTATTGGGTGCAGTTGGCATATAAATGACCCCGAATGTCTCAAATCCATAGAAAAGTTGTTCAACTATAACTGTCATAATATGAAATACAACGTTATCTTAGACAACAATGAAGAAATTGTGATGAGCTAGCATCTTAAAGTGCATCAAAATATTACAAAAACATAACTAAACTGTTTATTATTAACAAAATATCAATGTTTTATACTTCCTTTTTGTTTCATTATTCATTCAGACAACAAAACACACAAAGTGAGGAGGCATGCAATGCGTGCATTAGTTATTTCAACAGTAGTAGGGGCAGCAGTAGTTCTTTCTGGTTGTCAAACAACTGGTAATAATCTTGGTGGCGTTGAATACGATAAAACCGCATTAGGTACTTTAATTGGTGCAGCAGCTGGTTATGGTATTTCTAAATCAAATGCAAACTCTAGCCGTCAAAACAACCGTGCTGCGGCAATTGGTGCAGTTCTTGGTGCTGCTGGTGGTGTATATCTTGACCAGAAAGAGAAAAAACTTCGTCAACAAATGGCGGGTACTGGTGTAGACGTTGGCCGTAACCCAGATGGTTCTGTTCAATTGATCATGCCTGGTAGCATTACTTTTGATACAAACAAATCAAACATCAAGCCAAACTTCTACGCAACTTTGAACAAAGTGGCTCAAACTTTGGCTGAAGATAACAAGAGTGCAATTCTTGTAACAGGTTATACTGATAACACTGGTAATGACTCTATCAACATTCCATTATCACAAGCACGCGCTCAATCAGTACGTAGTTATTTAGCTAGCCAAGGTGTATCTGCTAGCCGTATCGACGCGCAAGGTTATGGTTCATCTAACCCGATCGCAGATAACTCAACTGCATCTGGCCGTGAACAAAACCGCCGTGTAGAAATCAGCATTTATGCTAAACAATAAGATCCAGTTTATTGTTTCAAAAACCACCTTCGGGTGGTTTTTTTATGGGGGCAGTACAAGAAATAATCACGACATTCTGCGGCGCATAAATTGCATTATTAGACATCATTTATACATATCCGTAGATTTACTATTGGGATTCTAAAAAAGAGATGACTATAATCATGCTCGAAAAATTAAGAGGTAATACACGATGTCATCTGCCAGTCAATTGAACAACAAGCAAGAAGAAGCCATGAAATATACTCAGGGCCCTTTATTGGTGCTTGCTGGCGCTGGTTCAGGTAAAACATCGGTAATTACGCGTAAAATTGCCTATTTGGTGCAACATTGTCGTATTCCTGCACATCGTATAACCGCGATGACCTTCACAAACAAAGCTGCCCGTGAAATGAAAGAGCGTGTGACCAAGCTTTTGTCACGTGAAGAAGCAAAAGGTTTATCCGTCTCTACTTTCCATACTTTTGGTTTAAACCTTTTACGTTTAGAACTTAAAAATTTACCTTTAAAAGCTAATTTTTCGATTTTAGATGCAGATGACTGTAAACGTATTTTGATGGATTTGATGCATCGCGATAATTTGTCAGGTGCAGAGAGTAAAGAATTAATTGCTAAAGCAATGAAGAAAATTTCAGATTGGAAAAACGATCTGATTTTGCCAGAACAAGCACATTCGACTTGTGAAACACCTGAAGATGTCCAGTTTGCACATCTCTATCAACTTTATGAACGTAATTTACGTGCCTACAATGCTGTCGATTTTGATGACTTGATTGTTATGCCAACACGCTTATTGCAAGAAAATGCAGAAGTACGTGACAAATGGCAAAACCGTGTCCGTTACTTATTGGTCGATGAATATCAAGATACCAACACCGCTCAGTATATTCTGGTCAAACTGTTAGTTGGGGTAATGGGGCAGTTCACCGCGGTAGGTGATGATGACCAGTCAATCTACGCATGGCGTGGCGCTAAGCCTGAAAATATGGCATTGCTTAAACAAGATTTCCCAAATCTACATATTATTAAGCTTGAGCAAAATTACCGTTCGACCAGCCGTATTTTAAAAGCAGCCAACTGTGTGATTCAAAACAACCCACATATTTTTGACAAGAAATTGTGGAGTGATAAAGGGCATGGGGAAGTCATCCGAATCATTACATGTCGTAATGATGACGATGAAGCAGAGCGCGTGGTAAAAGACTTACTGACTCATAAGCTGATGAACGGTAAGAACTGGAAAGATTATGCTGTGTTGTATCGCGGAAACTTTCAGGCACGTGTGTTAGAAACCCAGCTTCGTCAAATGCAAATTCCGTATAAACTCTCTGGCGGTACATCGTTCTTCGCCCGTGCAGAAATTAAAGACGTGATGAGTTATTTACGTCTTATTATTAACCCAGAAGATGATAGTGCTTTCTTACGTATTATTAATACGCCTAAACGCGCAATTGGACCAGTTACTCTTGAGAAGTTAGGCTTATTTTCACAAGAAAATAATTTGTCTTTACTCGGTGCTTCTGCTGACCAGCGTTTAAGCATGGTGCTTCCTAAAAAGGCAGAAACACAGCTTCATGAGTTTGCCGACTTTATCGCGACATTTACTCGTGAATTGTTAGAAGATGATGAGCCTGTGCCTAAAGTTCGTCAAATGATGAACGAAGCGGGTTACATGGATTACGTTCGAGAACAGTCAGCAACTCCTGCACAAGAGAAAAGTAAACTCGATAATATCGAGAACTTATTTACCAGTATTCAAAATCTGATTAATCGTGCTGAAGATGTTGATGAAAAGAATATTGAAAGTGTCATCCGAAAACTAGTTTTGCTTGATCTGTTAGAACAGCAGCAGGAAGAAGAAGATACAGATAAAGTTAACCTTCTTACTTTGCATGCAGCAAAAGGTCTGGAATTCCCATATGTATACATTATGGGACTTGAAGAAGAACTATTGCCTCACAAGAACTCGATTGCAGCAGAAACGATTGAGGAAGAGCGCCGTCTCATGTACGTGGGAATTACACGTGCACGCCAAGGTTTAACGTTAACTTTAGCGGAACAGCGTAAAAATGGCGGACAGATGAAACAAATGACGCCTAGCCGTTTCCTTGATGAGCTTCCACAAGATGAGCTCGAGTGGTTAGGGCGTAAAAAGAAAATTGCGGCTAATGTTGACCCTAAAGAACAGGCTCAACAATATCTGGCAAATTTAAAAGCTTTATTAAAGCGTTAATTTTTTTAATTTTTAGGAAATCCCATGAAAGTTCAAGTGAAATTGCTCGATCCGCGTTTAGGTAAAGAATGGCCTTTACCTTCATATGCAACAGCAGGTTCAGCTGGTTTAGATTTACGTGCCTGTTTAGATGAAGCAATTGATATTGAACCAGGACAAACTGTTTTAGTTAAAACAGGTATGGCAATTTATATTCATGATGTAAATTTTGCTGGTTTAATTTTACCGCGTTCAGGTTTAGGTCATAAACACGGGATCGTGCTTGGCAACTTAGTTGGTTTGATTGATTCAGATTACCAAGGTGAATTGATGGTTTCAGTTTGGAATCGGGGTCAAACCACATTCCGTTTAGAAGCAGGTGAGCGCTTGGCACAGTACGTTTTAGTACCAGTCGTACAAGCTGAATTTGAGCAAGTAGAAGAATTTGAAGAAACTTTACGTGGCGCTGGTGGCTTTGGTCATACAGGTAAACAGTAAGTTTTTCTAAAATATTAACGAAAATCAAACGCCTGTTGAACAGGCGTTTCTTTTTATATCTTGAATGTTACAATGGATTATATTACAACACGCTTTACTCATATTCTTTTAACTTTTTTAGCAAACAAACCTTTCAAAAATTTTGAATAATCTATGTTTTTGCGATAGATCGAATTGATCTTTAAATAGAAGATACGCTATGAATGTAAGACACTCATTTCCAAAAAGTATTTTTCGTGCTTACGATATTAGAGGCAAACTTTCTTACTTAACCACGGACGTTGTCCGTTCAATTGCCTACGGATTGGCACAACAATACAAACAAGCAAAGCAAACTCAATTAGTGATTGGCTATGATGCCCGTCTCACAAGCCCAGCCTATGCACACTTAATTGAAGAAATTTTAATAGAACAAGGTTTAAAAGTGACTAATATTGGTTGCTGTTCATCACCAATGATGTACTACATTGCACGAGATTTTGGTGGCAATGGCATTATGGTGACAGCAAGCCATAACCCAAAATCTGATAATGGTATTAAGTGGATTTTAAAAGGCGAACCGCCGTCTCCGGAAATGATTCAACAGGTGGGTGAAGAAGCCCAAACTTATGTACCAAGCCATTCAATTTCTGTACTTGAGTTAACCTTACCGCAATTTAAGGCTGAATTTTGCCAGCAATACCAACAAGCCATTTTTAAAGATATTCAGTTAAAACGTCCTTTAAAAGTTGTTTTAGATGGTTTGCATGGTTCAGCTGGGCATTGTTCAAAACTAATCTTAGAAAAAATGGGCTGTGAAGTCATTGCTTTACGCACTAATCCAAATGGAGAGTTTCCAGATCACGCACCAGATCCATCACATGCAGCTCATTTGATTAGCTTGCGAAAAGCCGTGGTCGAGCAGCAGGCTGATATTGGTATTGCTTTGGATGGTGATGGAGACCGCGTTGTTTTAGTTGATGAAAAAGCACAGATATTGACCGCAGACCGCTTATTATCGCTTTTTGCCCAAATGTGCCTTGAGCAGCACCCAGAGCAAGAAATTGTTTTTGATGTGAAATGTTCGCGTATGGTTCAAGAAACTGTCGAGAAACTTGGCGGAAAAGCAAAAATGATCCGCACGGGAAGTAGCTTCCTACGAGCTTATTTATCTCAGTCGAATGGACGTGCCATTTTTGGTGGAGAATATGCAGGTCATTATGTGTTTAATGATGGCCGTGGTTTTGGCTACGACGATGGTTTGTATGCTGCATTACGTGTAATGGAGTATTTTACCCAATCTAATGCCGCTACAATTTCTGAGTTATTTGCCCCATATCCAGAAAGATGTTGTACAGAGGATACTTATATTGGTACGTATCAGTCTGATCCAAAGTATGTATTACAAGATATTGAGATTTTAAGTCATCGCTTAGGGGCGCGTATTAGTAAAATTGATGGCGTACGTCTTGATTTTGATGATGGTTTTGGCATTATTCGAGCATCAAATACTGGTGAATACTTTACAGTACGATTTGATGCAGATAATCCTTTACGATTAAAGGAAATCCAGCAAAAATTTGTAGATATGTTGCAAGAACACTATCCGCAAATTGCACAAGAACTTTCAGAGGCCTAAGTAAGGAGAGGCGTAATGCCACAACATCAGCATATCGGTGTCGACAAAGCAAAAATCTTGATTGAAGCTTTGCCGTATATTCAACGCTTTACTGGTAAAACGCTGGTGGTGAAATACGGTGGCAACGCAATGACTGATCCGGAACTTGAAAGTTCATTTGCTCGAGACATTGTTTTACTTAAAACTGTAGGATTAAATCCGATTGTTGTTCACGGTGGTGGGCCACAAGTGGACTCATTCTTAAAGCAGTTAGGCCGTGAATCTGACCGTATTGATGGTATGCGTGTAACTGATGCTGCAACCATGGAAGTGGTTGAAATGGTGTTAGGTGGGAGCGTAAATAAATCAATCGTTAATTTGATTAATAAACACGGTGGACGTGCGATTGGTTTAACAGGTAAAGACGGTAATTTACTTCGTGCCCGCAAATTGCTCATGGAAAAGCAGGAAGAAGATGGTTCTATCAAACATATCGACTTGGGTATGGTTGGTGAAGTGACAGGCGTTAAAACAGATGTATTGGAAATGTTCACCCAAAGTGACTTTATTCCAGTGATTGCACCGCTAGGTGTAGATGAAGAAGGCAATACTTATAATATTAACGCTGATTTAGTTGCAGGTAAGGTTGCAGAAGCATTAGGCGCTGAGAAATTAATTTTGCTCACCAATATTAGCGGTGTGCTTGATGAAAATAAAAATCTGTTAACTGGCCTTACGACACAAGAAGTTGATCGCCTCATTGAAACAGGCGTGATCTATGGCGGTATGATTCCTAAAGTAGGCTGTGCGCTTGATGCTGTTAAAGGCGGCGTTGTGAGTGCACATATTGTTGATGGTCGCGTGCCACATGCCACATTACTTGAAATCTTCACTGATCATGGCGTGGGAACACTGATTTCTAACCGCACTAAAACAGCTTAAGAAATCCGTTATTCTCAATAAAAAGATCACCCTAGGTGGTCTTTTTTTATACCATTTTGATTTGGTCATTTTTTTGTCATGAGCTTTGACTAGTGTAAGGGGTGTCACTAGGAGCGTTCATTATGCTGGAAAAATTTAATCAATATCGCCAAACCTGGACTTTACCTTTAAATCGTCATAAAGCAATAAATCAGACGCAATTTCGTTTTGAGTGGGTTGATAATTTAAAAGAATTACAAGATGTACAACGGTTTCGTGCACAACAATTTAGCCAACAATTCGGAATCAAGTTTGAAGATAACTTAGACCAAGATATTTACGATTTTGGTTGTGAACATGCGGTCTTGCGTGAAAAGTGGACTGGAGAAATTGTAGCATATACGCGTCTAAAACTATTTCAAGGCCATGAAATAGCGCAGAGTTATAGTGCACATGAGTTTGATATAGTTCCTCAGTTATCGCATCTTCCAAATGTGTTAGAAATAGGCCGTACCTGTGTACATCCTCGCTTTCGTAATGGTAAAGCGTTATCTATGCTGTGGTTAAACCTTGCACCGAAAGTGCTATGGTCAATGCGTGCTAAATATTTAATGGGCTGTGTCAGCATTCATTTACAAGATAATTTGGCTAGAGCATATTACACGCATCGTCAGATTCAACAGTTATCTGAAAGCAAAACAATTGATATTCGATCTAAAAAAATCTATGAACCTGAATATCCTGAGTTTAGCTTCCCACAAGATGAACGTATGCCAAAGCTATTCCAAATGTATCTGAGCATGCAGTCAAAACTATCGAAACAGGCATTTTTTGATGAAGAATTTAACTGTCTAGATTATTTTGTATTTCTTGAGGTGAATAAAGTCGCGACCTCATTTGTCATGAATAAAATGGTGCAGCGTTAATCATATTTCCTATTTTGTAATAGCCAGCACATATTGAGATTTGCAAGCACTTTTACTCTCATGCACAATAGAGCAGATGGGGTAATTAGAAGTAGTTTAAAAAGCGATATGTGCCAGCTATTAGGAATGAATTGTGCAACACCAACGGATATCACTTTTTCTTTCCGTGGTTTTTCACAGCGTGCAGGAATTACCTCAGATCATAGTGATGGATTTGGTATTGCATTTTTCGAAGATAAGGCGTGCCGTTTATTTGTTGATAACCAATCAGCAGTTGAGTCTCCAATTGCCGATCTCATTCGTAATTATCCTATTAAATCACGTAACGTGATCGCTCATATCCGCAAAGCTACTCAAGGCAAAATCACTTTAGAAAACTCTCATCCCTTTATTCGTGAGTTGTGGGGGAGACACTGGATTTTTGCTCATAATGGCGATTTACATGACTTTAATCCGCCGTTAAGTGGACGTTTCACACCAGTAGGTAATACCGATAGTGAGCGGGCATTTTGTTATTTGCTCGATCAACTCGTTGAAGTATTTGGTTATGAAGAGCCAAGTCTTGAACAAATCTTTGAAGTATTAGAAAAGATTTCTCCGCAAATTGCAGAATACGGCACATTTAATTATTGCCTATCTAATGGCAAAGCATTATTTAGTTATGCCATTACTAAATTACATTGGCTCGTTCGCGAATATCCATTTAATCATGCTCATTTAATTGACTTAGATGTCGAAGTCGATTTTAGCCAGGTAACAACACCTGACGATCGTGTGGCAGTAATAACTACAGAACCTTTAACACATAATGAAAATTGGACAGCATATCAACCTGGTGAAATGATTTTATTTCAATATGGTCAACCAATTAAAAATGCTATTACCTTTGTAGAAAGATTAAAGCGCGAACAGGAAAATCCTGAACTTAAACGTATTACGCGTGCAGATCAGTATTAATATAAAATACATTTAAAATATATAAATAAGGAAGTTTATATATTTTATTCATTTAATGTAAAAATAGTTTGTTTAAAAAATACTTTATTATTTTAGTTGGTTAATTTTAATTAAATAATTTAAAAACAATAACTTGTGTTGAATATAATTTTTATATGCTAAAGCCGACAAATTAGGTTTGTTTTTATTTATATTCTTTAAATATATCATACAGTTTATGCAACAATCATTAAGCATCATTGGGGAGATGTATGAAAATGAAATGGGCTTCAGAATATAATACGGGTATTGATGTTATTGATGAACAACATAAGCGGATACTTGATTATATTAATGAAATTGATGATGTAAAAGATGATGAAGATAGACGTCGTATTAAGGATGTTTTAGACAATATTATCGATTATACGCAATCACATTTTACTTTCGAAGAAAGTTTGCAAGAGGAAGCTGATTATAAATATCGTGTACCTCATAAACGTGTACATGATTTATTTATTAAAAAAATAGAATTATATCGTGAACGTTTTGAAATGGGTCATACGATTGAATCAGAGTTACAAGAAATTTTAGCTAAATGGTTAATTAATCATATTCAACATGATGATGCCGATTATGTAGGAGCAGTAAAAGAAAATATGATGGGAATTATTAGAGAAAAAGAAAAAAAGAAAGGGAAAAACTGGTTTGCTCGGTTTTTCTCATAACCTGAAATAAAAATAAATCATAATTTCAGTTAGCGCGGCAAACTATCGTTTCGGTAGTTTGCTTTTTTTATTGAGCAAACTTTGATTTTCAAGCATGACACGGGCAAAATATCTCTAGTCTTTTTCAAGGAATGCATAATGCAGGACATACCTATGTCACGATGGTTATCGCCCCTGATGGCGTTTTGCTTATCTTTCATCATTATGGCGACATTGGCACCCACGATGGGCATCCAGATTGATCGTCAACTCGATTTCTGGTTATTGTGGTTAGGCACAATGTTGTTATTGGCACTACCAGTTTGTTATTTGGAAATTGCGTTAGCAAAACGGTCGAAGACTACAGCCTTAAATGCTTTATCAAGTTTAACTCGTGAAGCAGATAGTTCTCCAAAATGGCGTTTGGTTGGCTGGCTTGCGGTTATTTTTATTCCATTTTTAGCTGGTAATGTATTAAGTACTGCTGGCAATTTACTGACTACACAACTTAATAATAGTGTTTCAGGGCAACTCGTTTTTGCTGGCTTTGCTGTTGTGGCCCTCATTTTATCCCTTATTCCACGTCAGATTTTAATTTTACTGATGACGGTTGGTGTAATTGCTTCTCTTGTTTTAGCTAACACGATGGGAACGACTTTACAGCCTTGGCATTGGACCAATGTTGAGTTTAAAGAGTGGGGTAATGCAACTGTACTTGCACTTGTTGCGAGTGGGTTAGGCTTAGGGCTTTACTGGCAAAATAGTGTAGGTGCTGTTCAGCCACAAGAAGGAGCAACGAAAACTGTTCTTCCAATCTGGTTAGCTCAGTTAATTGCTGTGATTGCCTTCGGCTTCTTTTCTTTACAAGCACAGCTTCCTGTTTTTACTTGGATCTTTACCGCAGTAATGACAACAGCGTTATTTGTGCAATTGGCTAGAGAGCAGCTTGCTCAGCGTCAGCTTATGTCTGTTTTACAGTGGGTGATTATTGTTGTAGCGATTGCTGTTTGGGCTGTGCCTGAGCTTCATAATATCTTTACGCTGATTTTGATGCTTTGGGGATTACTCATTTGCTTGATCTATGCCATTTTTGCTGGCTGGATTATGAAAATTAGCCATTTGCGTAAATCTATGAATTTTAGCAATGAGTTGTTTTATAACTTATGGCGCATTGCGGTACGTATTGTATTGCCGCTTTCAATTGTCATTGCCATGATTGCGGTAATTGGACAAATGATCTGATGGAAAAAGCTCAGCAAGTGTGGGTTGCTTATGCAGCTCCAGAGCAACAGTTTTTAGTTGCTATTCCATTTGAAGCTGGTATGACTGCATTACAAGCAGTTGAGACGAGTGGTTTGCAGACACAGGTCAGTTTGCCTGAGCCATTACAACTTGGCATCTTTGGTGCAAAAGTTGAAGCACATACGATTTTGCAAGCTGGTGATCGAGTTGAGGTTTATCGACCTTTAACGATCAATCCCAAAGATATACGTCGTAAACGCGCTGAGAAAAACCCTGTGGGGCGATATATTAAAAGTAATCGCTTTAAGCAATAAGCCCCATAAACAAAACCCCTCAAAGTATTTCACTTGAGGGGTTTATTTTTATTAGAAAAAACGATTATAGTGGTGGTGCAGTTAAAATCGCTTCTTTAGAAGCAGGTAAACCTGGTTGCGATTCTGGAATAGTTTCTAAACCTTCAATTTTAGTTACAGTACCAGTTCCATCAAAGTAAATTTTTAAATGCTGACCATGTGCTGCGGGGATTTTAGCTTTTTTAGCATAAGTTCCCGGGATATAGTTGTAAATGTAGTCCCAGCGTAGAGGATTTAGAGGATCAGTCACTGTTGGACTACCAAGCAAAAAACGCACTTGCTGGAAATTCATGCCGACTTGTACTTGAGAGGCTTGAGCTTTGGTCAATGGAGTCCCTTGAGGAATATCAACCTTATACACACCAAAGATTGAACAACCAGCAAGGAGTGAAGTGACTAATAACGTCAGCACGAGTTTTTGCATTTTGCTACACTATCCCAATAAATTATGATGCATTTGATCAAAGGATAGATCATACTTCATCTAAATTCTATTGCCTATTCCAACTTGAGATTTGTTGAGAGACCTTTTTTCATGCCTATTTCCAATCAAGATTTGCGCAAAGCTGGACTTAAAGTTACCCTTCCACGAATTAAGATTTTGGAATTATTAGAAAATTCAAAACAACATCATCTTAGCGCTGAAGATATTTACAAGACTTTGTTAGAACAAGGGGAAGATGTCGGCCTTGCGACAGTTTACCGTGTGTTAACACAATTTGAAGCTGCGGGTATCATTCAGCGCCACCATTTTGAAAACAATCATTCTGTTTTTGAAATTATGCAAGAAGATCACCACGATCATTTGGTTTGCCATAATTGCAACAAAGTTATTGAATTTACTAATGATATTATCGAGAAAGAACAGCATGCTGTAGCAGAGCAACATGGGTTTACCTTAACGGGTCACTCATTAAACCTCTACGGTTACTGTAACGAACCTGAATGTCAGGAAGTGCTGCGCAAGAAATAATCGTTTTCACACAAAGAAAACAAATAAAAAAGGAAGGTTACGTTTAACCTTCCTTTTTTTATGAAGAAATTACTGTCGGTCGAAGGTTAAATGCTGATTTGTGCCTGCAATTTGATCAGGACTTTCTTCGGCAAGCTTAATTGTTAAACGCAAATCGTTTGGTGAGTCGGCATGTTTTAATGCATCTTTGTAGGTAATTTGGCCTGACTTATAAAGATCAAACAGTGCTTGGTCAAAAGTTTGCATACCGAGTTCACGTGAGCGTTTCATTAAATCTTTAATTTCATGAATTTCACCTTTACGAATATAGTCTGAAATTAATGGGGAGTTAATGAGAATCTCAATCGCTGCACGGCGCGAATTACCATCAGGCGTTGGAATAAGTTGCTGTGCAATCATGGCCTTTAAGTTAAGTGATAAATCCATGTAGAGCTGGCTATGACGGTCACTTTCAAAGAAGTGAATAATACGGTCAAGTGCTTGGTTGGCGTTGTTCGCATGCATTGTGGCTAATACAAGGTGACCTGTTTCGGCGAAGCCAATCGCGTAGTCCATAACTTCACGAGAGCGAATCTCACCAATCAAGATTACATCGGGTGCTTGTCGCAAAGTATTCTTTAAGGCAATTTCGAATGAGTCTGTATCGATCCCGACTTCACGTTGGGTAATGATGCAGCCAGCGTGTTCATGAATAAACTCAATCGGGTCTTCAATGGTAATGATATGACCTTTAGAGTTATGGTTCCGATAGCTAATCATTGAAGCCAATGATGTCGATTTACCTGTACCTGTTGCCCCTACAAAAATAATGATGCCGCGTTTGGTCATCGATAAATCTTTAAGCACAGGTGGTAATTGCAAGTCATCAATTGAGGGAATTTTAGTTTCAATTCGACGTAATACCATGCCTGGCATGTCGCGTTGCTGAAAAGCACTCACACGAAAGCGGGCAGTTTTATCACGGTTCATAATGGCAAAGTTACATTCACGAGTCTCAGCAAATTCTTTGCGTTGTTTTTCACTCATGATGGAATGTAATAGTTGTCCAATAATTTCGCCTGAAAGACTATTTTTTGAAATGGGAACAATTTGCCCGTTAATCTTCATCGATGGTGCAACGCCATCTGTAATGAAGAGGTCGGATGATTTTTTTTCAACCATTAGGTTGAGTAGGTCATTAAAATCCATATTTATTCTCTAGTTATTTTTATAGGAATGATTCAGGCTGTTTGGCAGCAGTACGAGCTGTTTGAGGGCTGATCACACCGCGAGACACCAAATTTTTTAAGCTTTGGTCGAGGGTGGTCATGCCATGATTTGCGCCAGTCTGAATAGCTGAATACATTTGCGCGACTTTGTTTTCACGAATTAGGTTACGAATTGCAGGAATACCAATCATGATTTCATGGGCTGCGACACGGCCACCGCCATTCTTTTTAAGCAGGGTTTGTGAAATAACAGCCTGTAAAGATTCAGACAGCATGGCACGAACCATGTCTTTTTCTTCTGCTGGGAATACGTCAATTACACGGTCAATGGTTTTCGCAGCAGAAGTGGTATGCAGCGTGCCAAACACCAAATGACCTGTTTCGGCAGCGGTAAGCGCTAAACGAATAGTCTCAAGGTCACGCATCTCACCGACCAAAATAATATCTGGGTCTTCACGCAGTGCTGAACGTAGCGCCTCATTAAAGCCGTGTGTATCACGATGCACTTCACGTTGGTTAATCAAACATTTCTTAGATTGGTGTACAAATTCGATAGGGTCTTCAACAGTTAAAATATGGTCATAACGATTTTCGTTGATATAGTCCATCATCGCTGCAAGGGTGGTTGATTTACCCGAACCTGTTGGTCCTGTAACTAACACAATGCCACGTGGGTAATCACAAATATCTTTAAAGATTTGGCCTAAGCCTAAATCTTCCATGGTGAGTACTTTTGATGGAATGGTACGAAACACTGCACCGGCACCGCGGTTCTGGTTAAATGCATTGACACGAAAACGCGCAACATTGGGAACTTCAAAAGAAAAGTCTGTTTCGAGCTTTTCTTCATAGTCACGGCGCTGTTTATCATTCATGATGTCATAGACCAGGCGGTGAACATCTTTGTGGTCTAAAGCTGGTAAGTTAATGCGACGGACTTCACCATCAACGCGAATCATTGGTGGCATGCCAGCAGATAGGTGTAAATCGGACGCGCCATTTTTCACAGAGAAGGCGAGTAGCTCTGTAATATCCATAATTTCCCCAAGTAAATCAAAATATGTCATTATTTTGTAGAATAATATACGGCTTTCACCGAGGCTTACCAACACCTCGCTTTAGGTGAAAAGCAAAAAAGTTTTTTGAAAATGAGAACCTTGTCAATGAATTACCTGCAAGATGCGCGTCAGCACGTATTACAGCAAATCCAAAGTGCTTGTGGACATGCTCAGCGTGCGCCTGAAACTGTGCAACTTTTAGCCGTATCGAAAACACATCCAAGTGAAAGTTTGCGTGAAATGTATGCAGCAGGGCAAAGAGCATTTGGCGAAAACTATTTGCAAGAAGCTTTGGAAAAAATCGAAGCTTTACACGACTTAGACATTGAATGGCATTTTATTGGTCATGTTCAACGCAACAAGACGAAGCATTTGGCCGAGAAATTTGATTGGGTACATGGTGTAGATCGTTTAATTATTGCCGAGCGATTATCTAACCAACGTGGCGATGATCAATCTGCACTTAATATTTGTTTGCAAGTGAATATTGACGGGCAAGATAGTAAAGATGGTTGTGCACCAGATGAGGTTGCCGAGTTAGTTGCTCAAATTAGCCAGTTACCAAAAATCAGACTACGCGGTTTGATGGTGATTCCAGCGCCAGACAATACTGGCGCTTTTGCAGATGCTAAGCGTTTGTTTGATGAGGTGAGAGAAAAACATGCTCACCCTGTAGACTGGGATACTTTAAGCATGGGAATGTCGAGTGATTTAGAGGCTGCAATTGCTGCAGGCTCAACTATGGTCCGTGTAGGGACTGCTTTATTTGGTGCTAGAGACTATTCGCAAAAAGGATGATGTACGCTATTTCGTACGTTCATTGCGTCCTTTTGCGGCTATGGCGGGAAGTGGTTTTCACTTATTATGAATTCATCAGGAGACAGGATGTTTCTAAGAATAACAATAAACAGTGATGAATGGATGCATACAGGTACGACAGGAGTTATACCAACGCAGAATCTAAAAAAGCCCCGACAGGATGTCGGGGCTTTTTAGTTTTAACCTACTATTTCAATGGTACTTGCACCTGCGCCGAGTGGTTTTACCTGAATTTGTACAGGAATACGCTCATGCATTTCTTGAATGTGTGAGATGAGAATGACCTGACGACCCTGATTTTGCAATTGATCTAAAGCATTCATCACCATATGTAAAGATGAGGCGTCTAAAGTACCAAATCCTTCATCAATAAACAGCGATTCAATTTTCATTGAGCCCGAGGCCATATTGGCAATCGCTAAAGACAAGGCAAGGGCAGTTAAGAACGACTCACCGCCAGACAAAGATGCAACAGAACGGGTTTCTCCATCCATGTCATGGTCAATAATCGCAAGACTTAGAGACTGATCTAGGCGTTTTAGCGTATAGCGTTGAGACAGCGTTGCCAGTTGCTGGTTGGCGTGTTCAACTAAAATATCTAAGTGATATTGCTGGGCATAGTCGCGGAACTCTTTTCCTTTGGCATCACCAATCAAGCCTGAAATTTTGCTCCAGCGATGTTCTTCTTGCTGAATATTTTGAATTTGCTCGGCGTATTGTTGCTGTTTAGCCAGATTTTGCTGATGGACTTCAAGCTTAAGCTTGAGGCGATCACGTACTTCAAGCTGGCCTTTGAGCTCTGTAATATTGTCTTGAATAAGGCTAACAAGCTTTTCATATTCAATATCTGGCTGAGTTTGTAAGTGCTCGCTCAATTGCTCTTGCATAGTTTTAAGGGCAGAAGAGGCTTCACTTAATAAACGCTCGGCATGATTAAGACGGTTACGAATGTCTTGCTCTTGAGCTGAATTAATTTGCATGAGCCCTGTAAGATCAGATGCTTGAAAATCAGCATGAGCTTTTAACCAGTTTTGAATTTGCTCATCAATCTGCTGCTGATGTTGTGCCGTGTGTTGATGTTGATGCTTGAGTTGGTCGAGCGCCTGTTTTTGCTGCTCAAAGTGCTGTCTGGTTTGCTCGAAACGCTGTTTAGCCTCGTGATACGCCGTTTGTTGTTGCTGACGTTTAACGTCATGCTCAATTAACCATTCGTGCGGTTTAATATCAGAGAGGCCCGTCATTTGCTGAATGAGCGACACCGCTTTTTCATTATTTTGTTGGCCTTTAAGCGTAATGTCTTTGAGATTTTGATCGACCTCATCAATTTGCTTGGTCATTTGCTCAAGATTGGCAGCTAACATTTTAAGTTCTTGTTGCTGCTGTTCAAAACGCTGTGAAAGCTGTTCTTGTTGTTCAAGCTGCTTAGCGCGTGCGTCTAAAACTGACCAAGTCTGCTTAGCTGTTTGGCTACTTGCTTGCTGCCATGCATGCTGTTCGGCTTCAGATAAACACTCAACAATATGTTGAACTTGTTGTTGCCATTGCTGTGCTGTATTGAGCAAGCTTTCATTACGTTGAATCGTTTGAACGAGCTGATTATGCTGTTTAATCGCTTGGGCTAAACGCATGTTTTCTGAGTCAAATGAATTTATGGCAGTTTGCGTGGTTTGTCTGAGTTCGTTCAGCGTTAGCAAGATTTGTTCAGGAGCTTGATTAAGCTCAATATTTAACTGATTGAGGTTAAGCGCTTGCTCAAGTTCTTGCTGTAAGTTTGTTTGTTTTGCCTGAAGTTGAGCTAGATATTTCTGAACTTGCTCAAGCTCGGCACGATACTGGGTGAGGGCATGCTGTTGGGTTTGCCACGCATTAAATGTAGTTTGCTCTAGTGCTACTGCCTGTTGCTCTTGTTGTTGCTGCAAATCGAATAAAGCTTTAGAGACTGCACTGTCATCAACACGATAGGGATGATGTGTACTTCCACAAACTAAACACGCTTCACCTTCTTTAAGATTGGCCCGTAACTGCTCAATATTTTCGGTGTGTAGTAAACGCTGCTGTTGCAGGATGTACTGTAATTTTTCACGTTCAGTTTTTGCTGTTTGGTAGTCTTGTTCAGCTAACTGGCAAACAGTTTTAAGCTGCTGCTCTTGGGCTGAGACTTGAGTTTGTTTTTCAGAGAATTGCTGAAGCTCAGCGTATAGTTCATGATAAATTTTTATTTTCTGTTGAATCAGATCTAACTGCGTTATTTGAGCAAGTTTCTGATCTTTGTCTTTACGCTGTTGCTCAAGTTTTAACTCAATTTGTTCAACTGTGCCGAGTGAAGCTGTGAGTTGTTCAACTTCACTTTTAGCTTCCGATAGCTTTTGGCGAGCAAGGGTAGGGTTACCGAGCTGTCGTTCAATCGTTTCGTAATTTTGAATAAATTGCCCAAGTTGATGTAGATGCGCTGAAAGGCCTTTGTCCAATACAGCATATTGCTGAGTCTGGGTAAGTTGTTGTTGTAGATAAACTTGACTCTGCTCAAGTTGTGCAATCTGCTGTTGCACAGTATTTTGCTGCTGTTGCAGTGGACTGAGTTTCTGCTCAAGTACATTTTTCTTTTCTTTGCACTTTTTATATTCATCGGCAATAAAGGCACGTTCTTGAATGGACTGTCGAACTTGATTTAAAGCTTGTTGATGTTGCTGCTCAAAATCGAGTGTCTGTTTGAGCTCTTGTTCTGCGAGTTGATACTGTTTTTGTCCCGTTTCAAAAATTTGCACCAACTCATTAAACTTGGTTTGCACTTGCTGAATTTGCGGCTCAAGTTGTTGTAGGGCTTGTAAATTTTGAGCTTGCTGAAAAACTTGTGGGCGTATTTCAGAGAAAACCTCGAGTCTTTTTAATTGCTCACGCTCACCAGCCAATTGTTGATGGTGATTTTGCTGGGTTTGAAACTGTTGTTGTTTCGCTTGAACTTCTTGTTCAAGTTTTGCTTTACGTTCAAACCATTGTTGCTGTTTGTCTAAAACATTTTTTTGTTGTTCTAACTGTTGATGGTTTTGCTCGGCTTGCTGATATTGTTCGGTAAAAGCCGCAATATCTTCATCAGACAAAATTTCGATATGTCCTAAAAACTCTTCAAGCTGTTTACGCTGCTTTGCAATATCGGCTGTTTTACGAAAAGCCAATTCACCGATTTTGGCGAAAATGCTGGAGTTGGTCAGGTACTCAAGTAACTCACCACGCTCGCTGTCTCGTGCTTTTAAAAACGCGGTCACTTCTGACTGAGCAAGTAGTACAGCACGAGTAAACTGTTCAAAAGAAAGCTGGGTAATTTGTTTAACTTTTTCATCAACCGCTTTGGCTTTATCGGCAAGCACCACACCATCGGTCAGGCATTTTAAATGGCGTTGTACGCTTTGTAATTTACCATTTGGGTTTTCACGCGCACGCTTAATTTCCCAGCGTGCCAAATAGCGTTTTTGATCTTGTGCAATAAAGCAAAGCTCAGCAAAACCATGTCCTGTACCACGGCGTAAGACAGTTAAAGGTGAGTTGGTCAGTAACTCAGAACCATCAACATCTTTTAATTTGCCATCACTGTCTTTCAAGCGAGGCACCCGATTAAACAAAGCCAGACACATGGCATCTAAAATGGTCGATTTACCTGCGCCTGTTTTCCCTACAATTGCAATCAGACCTGCATGGGCGAGAGGCGCGCTTTCAAAATCAATAAAGTGTTCATCAGAAAGAGATGCCAGATTTTTTATTCGAATGGATAAAATTTTCATGACATATCCTTAAGGGGTTGCATCATTTTCAAGATGTTTTTGTGCTTCTTGTACTAGGCTTAGAAAATCTTTTAAGACTGCATCATCGGCGCTGTAACCTTGTTTTTCCCAAATATTTTGAAAGAGCTTTTCTGGAGTAGGTGGTTCAAGACCAATTTGCTGAGTGGTATTTGAATCTGTCGCATCTTTATTCACATATTGACGTGAAATACGTACTAAACGATAGCGGTCAGGAGGTAGGGCCGCTTCAAACTGCTGACGTAAATTAGGCTGTGGCGGCGTTAAACTATAATATTCAATATCCACATATTCACGGTGGTCAATATTCTCAATCACGCCGTTTGGCAATGCTTTGAGTTGTTGCAATACTTCGTTTAACTCACCACGAATACGGTGCAATTGTATGCAACGTGGAATTTCTACAGCTTCAAATTGCAAACGGTTGTCTGTCTCTTGAGCTGGGTCAATTTTGACCTCTACCACTTGATGTTTGTAGTTAATTTCACTAAAAGAAAGCGGAATAGGCGAACCACTATAACGAATGTGTGGCTGGCCTACTTTTTGTGGCTTATGCAAATGCCCTAAAGCCACGTAGTCGACTGCATCTTCAAATAAAGTCGTCGAAAGAGCCTCTTCATTACCAATAATGATTGGACGTTCAGAGTCGGATGTTTCCCCACCTTGCATATGCGCATGCGACATCAAAATAAGGGCTTGGTCTGGCGTTTTACGACGTTTGGCTTCAGCAATGAGTTGTTGGTGCAAATAGGCAATCGCATTTTTACTGTTAGTGGTATGTTCATTAAAACCCGTAATTTCGGCCGAACGTAAAAAAGGTAGGGCAAGACACCACGCAACAATATCTTGATTTTTGTTATAGATAGGTAAAAGTAGTCGATCGAGATCTAGTGTTTTATCTTCATTCCAGCGAACCACACCTACGGTTTTTGCATTGTATTTTTCTAAGAGTGGTTCGACCTGTTCAATACGGTAACCTGAGTCATGGTTACCCGCAATCATGAGTGTTTGCATGTGCGGCGCAAGGCGATGAGCATCTGCTAAAAATTGGTAGAGTTGTTTTTGTGCTTGAGAACCGGGGTTAATCACATCAAAAATATCGCCGGCGATGAGTAGGGCGTGTGGCTGTTTTTCTTGAATTTGAGTGAGTAACCAGCTTAAAAATTGTTGGTGTTCGTAGTGGCGTGAATGATTATAAAAAAACTGCCCCAAATGCCAGTCAGAAGTATGTAGAAAATGTACGGACATAGAAACAGACATCAAGCCAAAATAAACACAGATACGTTAGCATAAATTGGCAGGAGATTTTATCAAGACATTTTAAAGTGCTCGTTATTTAAGCCTAAGTTGAAACTTGAATTAAATTTTTCACTTTAAACGCTCCTTTGTTACTATCGACTTAAATCTTGAACTTTGAGAAAAAAATGACCATTCACGAATACGAAGTAAAAATACAGTGGGAAGGCAATACAGGTACAGGCACTTCATCTTATCGTTCATATAAACGCGATTTTAGTATTCAGCATCCGCAAAAGGCCACCATTCAAGGTTCATCAGACCCTGCCTATTTAGGCGATGTGACCAGATGGAACCCTGAAGATTTATTGGTGGCATCAGCTTCAGCTTGTCATAAGCTTTGGTATTTACATCTATGTGCAGTCAATCATATTCATGTGCTGAGTTATGTCGATCATGCACTTGGCTTTATGGAAGATACAGATTCGGTCAAACGTGGTCACTTTACCCAAATTATTTTAAGACCAGAGATTGTTTTAGAAAAAGGTGCTGACCAAGCGCTTGCAGCAAAACTGCATGAAGAAGCACATCATGAATGCATGATTGCCAATTCGATGAATTTTCCGATTACATGTGAAGCGAGTTTTAGCTTTGCTGAATAATTCATATGAAATAGCCACCGACAACAAAGCGGTGGCTATACATTAAAAAATAAATAGAGTCGTTAAATAAAATCTTTAAGCTGCGTTTTCATCGACTTGAAAAATACCAAAAACGTTGTGGTCTAAATCGACAAAATAGCCATGCCAAGCGCGGCCCGGAATAGCAAATTTATCCATTGCGACAATACCGCCTTGCGCTAAAATTTTTGCAGTCACTTCATCGAAGTTTTCGACTTGAACCGAACAGGTAAATGCATTGGTGCCATATTCCATTGGAGGTGTTTGAGCAGGGCGTTTTAATAGCCCACCCATAATTGAAGGTGTCTCTATGCGGTAATATTCAATTGGTAAGTTTGGATCTAATTTAAATTGCCAACCAAACACAGCTTGGTAAAACTGCGCATCGCGGGCAGGGTTTGAAGACTGGATTTCAAAATAGGCAATAGTGTTCATATTATTTAAATCATATTTTTATGGTGCAAAAAGTATAAGCATAGCCTTTATCGCCACGAAAGCACTATTGTGTATGGTGAGCGTAAAATAAATGAAAGTGCTAGAAAATAAAAACCGACGATTCGAGTGATGAGAGAATCGTCGGTCAAAAACTTCATCAAGGGTTTCGGCTGCTAACAAAACCTAATCCGAAGGAAGGAAAGAGTCGTAATGAAAGGTCACCGAAACAATTTTGCGGATGCCGTGCAAAGGAAGTATTCGGTTGCTGCGACCTTGTTATCCTATATAACGTCAAGAGATCAGGATTGGTTGACAGAAAAATGAAAAAAAATCGAAAAAAATTTATAATTATTTTTTGAACCCATAAATTAGGCAAAAATATGACCAAATTACGTTCTTACTTTCTCTGGTTTTTTGGTTTATGCATCGTACTTACCTTAATTGTAGGTGTGGTTGCAGCACTATTACCAGCGAGTGTAGGTGGTATTTTAACAGCCGTTCCATATTTAAGCGCAATGATTTTTGTCTTATTTAAATTTTTAAAGAAAGAACGCCGTGCCCCGACTGTACCAGAAAAAAAGAAATTTACTTTGGGTTTTACCCTGATTTTTTGGGGCTATAACTTGTGTGGTGTTTTATTTGGTCTGTTTTTATTTGCCAGAAAAGACCCTGAGATTTTGCAGAACTTTATGCTTTACCTCAAACAGCCTCAGTTTTTAAGCATTATGGTGATTATGCTTTTAATGTTAGCTATTCCGCTTTATTTAATTACCTACTGGTTTTATGGCAAACAAGCACAGCGCATGGCTGACAAAATGTTTAACGTGCAATAGATCACTACGAAAACTCATACGATTAAATATAAATGAGTCTTATACAATTAAATAAAACTTGAATCCTCAGCTTAGGAGGAAATATGAATAAGAATGTATTAATCACGGGTGCCAGTGGTTTTATTGGCACGCATTTAATTAAGTTCCTGCTACAAAAAAATTATAACGTGATTGCTGTGACACGGCAGGCTGGAAAGAAATCTGACCATCCTGCCTTACAGTGGGTGCAAAAACTTGAAGATATTACGACCTGTCAAATTGACTATGTGGTGAATTTGGCAGGCGCAAATATTGGCGAGAAACGCTGGACCGAGTCACGTAAAAAACAACTCATTGAAAGCCGTGTAAATACGACCCGAAAACTGTATGCATGGCTCAAGCAGTCTGAAATTTTTCCGGAAGTAATTGTGTCTGGTTCTGCAATTGGTTATTACGGAATAGATGATCAAGAAAAGTGGGCAGAAGTGTGTACTGAACAAAGCCCGCCACAGCCTATTTTTATGTCCGAGCTTTGCCAAGAGTGGGAGCGAGCAGCTTTAGCAGATCCTCAGCAAAATACTAAAATTATTCGCTTAGGTGTGGTGTTTGGGCAGGGCGGTGGCATTTTGCCTAAAATGTTGCTTCCTATTCGACTCAATTTAGTCGGTCAAATTGGTCATGGCCGTCAGCCTGTGGTTTGGGTACATATTGAAGACGTATTAAACGCAATTGAGTTTATATTTAAACATCCTCAATCTGCTCAAATTCACAATGTCGTAGCGCCAGAAAATGTGACTCAAAAAGCTTTTGTTGAACAAGCAGCAGAGGTTTTGAATAAGAAACCATTGTTGTCAGCACCAAGCACTGTTTTTCGCTGTTTGTTGGGCGAACAGTCTCAATTGATCTTAAATGGACAATACGTCAAACCCGCAGCCTTACAAACTGAAGGATTTGAGTTTGCTTATCCTCAGTTAAAAATGGCTTTAGAGAATATACTCACCTCAGGCTAAGATTTTATTTTGCAAACGCTCTGGAGAATATGCTTTGGCATCAACTAATGTCGGTTGACCCAGCATAAGTTGACGGAGCAATTGCGCAGAACCTGCGCCCATACATAAACCATTTCTAAAATGACCAAAGTTTGCCCAGAGATTGTCCATCTCAGGCATTTTGCCAATGTATGGAACACCGTTTGGTGAACTTGGTCTGAGGCCTGCCCAGCGATGTACAACCGGGAAATCGACCAGTTCAGGCACCATTTCTAAACATGCTTCTAAAATATTGTGCTGAGTCGTTTCATCGGTAGAGGTGTCAAAACCACGATGTGCCATGCTAGAACCGCACACGATATGACCGTCCATACGAGGAATCAGATACATCACTCGATTCATACACATGGTCGGTAGCCAGTGAGCAGGGGTTTTAAATAACAGCATTTGACCTTGAACAGGTTCGACTGGAATTTCGAGTTGTAATTGTGAGTTCCAGTAATGGCTCCAAGCACCCGAAGTTATTACAAAATGATCTGCTGTATGTTTGCGGCCATCTTCAGTTTGTAGCGCTTGTATCACATCGCCCTGTTGAATCAGTTTTTTAACAGCAGTGTGTTCAAAAAATTCAACATTTGGATGTTGCTTTAAATAGCTAATCAGGGACTGTAATACGCGCGGGTTGCGAATATTAGACAGTTCAGGGAAATAAATCGCTTCTTGAAACTGATCGGAAATATGTGGGTTGACTTGTTCTAACGCATCTCGCTGTAAATATTCACAGCGCTGCATGGGTTCTTGATGTTGATTTGCATAGGAAAGTCCAACGTCAAAATCTTCTTCATCAAAAATCAGCATGCCTGTGTCATGAATTTCAAAATCAATCCCTGTAACAGGGTAGAGCTTTTGGTTCCATGCTTGATAAGAGGCTTTACCAAATTGAGCAAGTTGGTTCACTGCATGCACATAGCGCCACGGGTACATCGGAGAGAGAATTCCTCCGCCAGCCCAAGAGGCTGCTTGTCCCGCTTGTTGTTGATCAAAAATGCTGACTTTACAGCCTTGTTCAACCAACTCCAGCGCAGACATTAATCCACTTATGCCCGCGCCAATAATTGCAATATGCATGCAGTGTTATCCTTTCTCTGCGAACTTAGTTCATTTCCTTGAGTTTTTCGGCAGCGGTTTCTGCAAAGTAAGTCCAGATCCCGTCTGCACCAGCGCGGCGACAGCACATCAGTGATTCTAAAATCACAGAGTCTGATAACCAGCCATTTTGAATTGCGCCGGCTAACATTGCATATTCGCCACTCACTTGGTAAATGAATGTAGGAACACCAAAGGTATCTTTCACTTCACGTACCACATCCAGATATGGCATACCCGGTTTTACAATCACCATGTCGGCGCCTTCTTGAATATCAAGCGCGATTTCATGTAAAGCTTCGGCACGGTTGGCAAAGTCCATCTGGTAGTTATATTTATTACCACCTTTGAGGTTGGATGCAGAGCCAACAGCATCACGGAACGGACCATAGAAGCTAGATGCATATTTCGCAGAGTAGGCCATGATGTTGGTATAGATGTGACCATTGGCTTCTAAAGCTTGACGAATTGCGCCAATACGGCCATCCATCATGTCGCTTGGTGCAATCACTTCGGCACCTGCTTCTGCATGACTTAACGCTTGTTTAATCAAGCATTCTACAGTCTCGTCGTTTAGCACATAGCCTGTTTCATCAATAATGCCGTCTTGACCATGCGTGGTGTATGGGTCGAGGGCACCATCAGTGATTAACACCATTTCTGGTAATTCTTTTTTAAGTAAACGGCACGTGGTTTGTACTAAACCATCTTCACGCCATGCAGCTTCTGCGGTGAGGCTTTTATCTTCTTGCGGGGTAACTGGAAAAAGAGCCAGTTTTGATACGCCCAATTCCAGAAGTCTTTCAGCTTTTTTCAGTAACAAATCTGCCGACAAACGCTGAATGTTCGGCATACTTGGAATATCTTGGGTCTGATTTTGTCCCGGTAATACAAATACTGGATAAATCAAGTGATTGGTAGTGAGCTGTGTTTCGCTGACCATCGCACGCAACTGGTCATTTTTACGGATACGGCGCATGCGAGTGGCTGGAAATGCAGGACGATTGAACGTATAAGTCATAACAATCTCGATGTTCGGTATTACACTAGGATAGGTTGGCGGATATTCCATTACTGTCAACCGACTGCTGTATTGTAGCCCCATAATGCTGTATTTGTACAAAATTATGGGCGTTTATCATGCTTTTAAATTTAGGCAACATATGAGTGAAGAAAAGAAAAATTGGACTGGGAACATCCATTTAGGTGCAAAAACTGACCTGAGTGTGGTTCTCAACCAATTATGTAAGGCGTTTAATAGCTCTCCTTTTTTTAAGCATAGTGGAATGATTATGCGTGTGGTGGACGGGCACATTGAAGGCTATATCGAGATGCAACCCAACCTGATTGGCAATTTGGCATTTCAGATTTTGCATGGTGGTGTTGCTGCAACTTTGCTCGATAGTATTGGTGGAATTGTGGCAATGGAACACCTATATCGCCGTTCAACTCCCGAAACTTTAACTGAAACCATTAAGCAAGTGTCGCGTTTGGCAACAGTCGACATGCGTGTAGATTATTTAGCACCGGGGCGTGGTAAATATTTTATTGCACGTGCCGAAGTATTACGTTTAGGTCGTAAGGGCTGCACCATGCGCATGACCATGGTCAATGATGAAGATAAAGCGATTGCTGCCGGCATTGCTTCATATGCCTATTAAGCAATGAATTGAACCCTTTGAAAGCGCCAAGTGCGCTTTTTTTAGTGTATAAAAAGCAGAAATTTTTACAAAAACTTTGAGATAAACATTAATTTAATTAGAACGAACGCATTAGTTATAAATTTTTATTCTCATATTATGAGGTTTTAGCGTTAAAATTAGCTCCTTTGACAATGCGGTATGTCTTGTTTATAGAAAAATAAAAACTCTATAACAAGGTGTAGTGCGAGATTGATGGCAAAGCCAACTCATCTTTAGGAACATACCATGACTGATGCACAAAGCAATGTACAAGAAACAGTGCCAACAACATCTGCCTCGGATGAAAACAATCAAAACAAGCGCAAAAAATTTCTTGGTTTTTTTGCGCTGATTTTATTGATCGCCGCTATTTTGTATGCAATCTGGGCATTATTTTTAAATAATTCCGTGAGTACGGATAATGCCTATGTCGGTGCAGAAACCGCGCAAATTACTTCAATGGTGAGCGGACAGGTCGCTCAGGTTGTCGTAAAAGATACCCAAACTGTACATCGTGGTGACGTGCTGGTTCGTATTGATGACCGTGATGCCAAAATTGCATTGGCTCAAGCTGAGGCAGAACTTGCCAAAGCAAAACGCCAATACAAACAAACTGCGGCAAACAGTAGTTCTTTAAACTCTCAAGTGGTGGTACGTGCTGACGAAATTAACAGTGCCAAAGCACAGGTCGCTCAAGCGCAGGCCGACTATGACAAAGCTGCTTTAGAACTCAACCGCCGTGCGCAGCTTGCAGCCTCTGGTGCAGTGTCTAAAGAAGAACTCACCAAAGCACAAAGTGCAGTTGAAACAGCTAAAGCAGGACTAGAGCTTGCTAAAGCTGGTTTAGCGCAAGCCTCTTCGAGTCGTAAAGCTGCCGAAAGTACCTTAGCTGCAAACGAAGCGTTAATTCAGGGGGTAAGTGAAACATCAACACCTGATGTACAAGTTGCACAAGCACATGTTGAACAAGCTCAGCTTGATTTGGAACGTACCGTGATTCGTGCACCAGTTGATGGAGTAGTTACGCGCCGTAATATTCAAGTGGGTCAACGTGTTGCGCCGGGCACCAGCATGATGATGATTGTGCCGCTTAACGATTTATATGTAGATGCAAACTTTAAAGAAAGTCAGTTGAAAAAAGTCCGTCCGGGTCAGGCTGTCACGCTGACCTCAGATTTATATGGCGATGACGTTGAATATCACGGCAAAGTGATGGGCTTCTCTGGTGGTACAGGCTCTGCCTTTGCCTTAATTCCGGCTCAAAACGCAACAGGAAACTGGATTAAAGTAGTTCAACGCTTACCGGTTCGTATTGCACTTGACCCAAAAGAACTTGCTGAACACCCACTACGTGTTGGCTTGTCGATGGAAGCAAAAGTCGACTTATCTGCGAAGTAAACGCTTATGAAAACGCAAACACCTTTTGCCGAACTAAGCGGTGGCCGTTTAATACTGGCAGCGTTTGTTATTGCCTTGTCGAACTTTATGGTCGTGCTCGATACGACTATTGCCAACGTATCTGTACCGCACATTACCGGTAACCTTGCCGTTTCAAGTACACAAGGGACATGGGTAGTTACGTCGTACGCCGTTGCAGAAGCGATTTGTGTACCTTTAACAGGTTGGCTTGCGGGTCGCTTTGGAACCGTTCGGGTTTTTATTTTTGGTCTGATTGGTTTTACCATTTTTTCTTTTTTGTGCGGACTAGCAAACTCGTTAGGCATGCTGGTGTTTTTCCGTATTGGACAAGGTCTATGCGGTGGCCCGCTTATGCCACTCAGTCAAACCTTGCTGATGCGCATTTTCCCTCAAGAAAAGCATGCACAGGCAATGGGCCTATGGGCCATGACTACCGTCGTTGGACCAATCTTAGGACCAATTTTGGGTGGTCTGATTAGTGACAACCTATCTTGGCACTGGATTTTCTTTATTAACTTACCTGTTGGGATTATTTGTGTTTTAGCGGCAATGCGCTTGTTAAGAGTGGCTGAAACAGAAACGATTTCTTTAAGAATCGACACGGTCGGTTTAGGTTTGTTAATTTTGTGGATTGGTGCGCTACAGCTCATGCTTGACTTAGGGCACGAACGCGACTGGTTTAACAGCACCAGCATTATCGTTTTAGCTTTAACTGCCGCCATTGGCTTTGTGGTGTTCCTGATATGGGAGCTGACCGACAAACATCCCGTCGTAGACGTCAAAGTCTTTAGGCATAGGGGTTTTGCAATCTCGGTACTGGCCTTGTCACTTGGTTTTGGCGCATTCTTTGGCAGTATTGTACTGATTCCGCAGTGGCTGCAAATGAACCTTTCTTACACCGCCACGTGGGCCGGCTATTTAACTGCAACCATGGGCTTTGGTAGTTTGACCATGTCACCTATTGTGGCAAAGCTTTCGACCAAACATGACCCACGCGCACTGGCAAGTTTCGGTTTGATTTTGTTGGGCGCTGTGACCTTAATGCGGGCATTCTGGACCACAGATGCTGACTTTATGGCACTGGCTTGGCCGCAAATCCTGCAAGGTTTTGCTGTACCGTTCTTCTTTATTCCACTGTCGAACATTGCGCTTGGTTCGGTACTCCAGCAAGAAATTGCATCTGCTGCGGGCCTCATGAACTTCTTAAGAACCATGGCAGGGGCGATTGGTGCTTCAATTGCAGTCACCGTGTGGGATGACCATGCCAAAGTTGCCCGTAGTGAAATGGTGTCAAACCTTCATACGACTGAAGTGCAAAACACACTTTTGCAAAATGGTTTTACGGCTGACTCGACGCTTGGAATTATTTCAAACCTTGTCGATAAAGAAGCTATTACCATGTCGGCAAACCATGTGTTTTTACTGTTTGCGATCGTGTTTGTCTTTGCGGGACTGGTCATTTGGCTGTGTCCAAAACCCAAACAGGTCAGTGGTATGCCTTCTCACTAAACATAAAAAAGCATCTCTTCGGAGGTGCTTTTTTTTAGGCCAACTACAAAATGAGCGGGTTTATAAATAGGAAATTTTGCCTGTATTTAAAGAAATAAAGCATGCCAGAATTGGGCAAATCAGTTATAAAAGAGTGTGATAACAAACAAGGAGACATTACACAGAGCACAAAATAAACGTCCTCAATCATTTAATATTATTAAAACTTTATTTTTATCAAAGATTAAAAAACTGAAGACCTGAAAACAAAGAAGCTTGCATGGCAATTGCATGGATAGGCAGGCGTATATATTGGAGTTATCACGTGAATAAAAGATATTCATTTTTGTTCAGTAGTTTATTAGCAGTCGGTTTATTACAAGGATGTGGAGATGACTCCTCGTCAGATCAGCCCAAGGATGATTCAAATACAACCCCACCCAATTTAATTGTAGATAATGACCCGACCAGTTGTAGCAAACTGGCCCAAGACGGTTCAAGCGTGGTGGTCGGTTCAAACCAAAATGGTGATCCAGCCGCACCAGAGGGTGCATCGGGTTATAGGCTCGGTAACACGGTTAAATACGCAGATAAATATATGGTGGTGGCAAACACACCACTTGCGGTAAAAGCTGGTTGTGATGTTTTAAGAGCAGGTGGTAGTGCAGTCGATGCAGCCGTTGCGGTACAAGCAGTGTTGGGTTTGGTTGAACCGCAGTCGAGCACGATTGCTGGTAGTGGTTTTATGATGTATTACGATGCCAAAACCAAAAAAGTCACTGCTTATGATGGCCGTGAAACCGCACCAGCCGCAGCTAACGAATATTATTTAATTCGCCAAGATATATATGACCCAAATTCACCAGCGCCTGTGCCAAGTGCGCGCCGTAGTGGTCGCTCGATTGGTGTGCCGGGTGTGATGCGTTTGCTTGAACAAGCGCAACAAGAACATGGCAAGCTTAAGTGGAACCAGCTTTTTGGTGAAGCGATTGGTTTAGCCGACAATGGTTTCCGCATTCCGGGCCGTTTAGCAGATGCAATTGCAAACAATGCAAACAGCTTAGCGCTTGATGCAAATGCAATGGCGACCTATTTCTACCCAGATGGTTCACCTCGTAAAGTCGGTGAAACCATGACCAATAAAGCCTATGCAAAAACCCTAGAAGCACTTGCTTCACAAGGGGCAAATGCGCTGCACACTGGCCCGATCGCACAAGCGATTGTAGCGAAAGCAGGACAGACGTTAGGGGATGACCCAGCACGAACTCCAATTACCCCAAGTTTGATGACCTTGCAGGATTTATCGAACTATCAGGTGAAAAAACGCGACCCGATTTGTACGACGTACCGTGACCGTTACTATGTATGTACCATGCCACCTCCATCGTCAGGAGGAATTGCGGTTGCTCAAACACTGGGTATTTTAGAAAACTTTGATATGTCGCTTTATCCACCTAAAAACCCTGAAAATGAAGGTGGTGTGCCCGATGTCATGGGCGTGCATTTAGTGTCTGAAGCAGAGCGTTTGGCCTACGCCGACCGTGACAAATATGTGGCAGATACCGACTTTGTTCGTTTGCCGGCACAGGGTATTCCAAGCTTTATTGATAAAAATTACCTGAAACAACGTGCAGCACTGATTAACCCGAACCAAAGTATGGGCGTAGCACCAGCAGGTAATTTTAATACAACGGCAGGTGTGGACACCACTGTTGAACATGGCACGACTCAGTTCACGATTGTAGATGCCTATGGCAATGTGGTTTCAATGACATCGACTGTTGAATCGAGCATGGGGTCATTCCATATGGTGGATGGTTTCTTGCTGTCAAACCAGTTAACTGACTTTAGCGCAAACCCGCTAGACAGCACTGGGGCACTGGTCCCCAACCGTGTAGAAGGGGGCAAACGCCCACGTAGTACCATGGCACCAACTTTAGTGTTTAAAGGCACCACACCAGATGAATTTTATATGGCAACAGGTTCACCAGGCGGCGGTACGATCATTCAATATGTGGTTAAAACTTTGGTGGGTGCATTGGACTGGAACTTAAATGCACAGCAGGCTACTTCGCTTGTAAACTTTGGCGCGACCAATAGCAAAAACACCAATGTGGATAGCTCGAATGTACAGCTTTCTTTAGTTGACCTGATTGAAGGCTTAAAAGCAAAAGGGCATGGCATCTCTAACACTGCGCAAACCAGTGGTATTTCAACGATTATGAAAGTAAATATAAATAATCAAAGTAAATACGCAGGTGGGGTAGACCCACGCCGTGAAGGTATTGTGTTAGGCAACGGTGCTTTATAGACCACACTTTAAAAAAAGCTGTCATTTTTGGCAGCTTTTTTATGTGGCCCTTGAAAAAAACAAAAGGCTCTCCATTATGTAAATATGTTCATCAGTAGCGGACTGTTGATAAAATGCACAGCATTTTATTTTAGTTATGCTATGATGTTCAGACATTCATGGGGATGTTATTGGCTTCGACGCCGGTGATGAAACTCATAGATGCATGCCGAGAGCGCATTTTCTCTCGTAAATAAAATTTGCATTTTAATAGTCGCAAACGACGAAACTTACGCTCTAGCTGCCTAAGGGCAGTTTGTCCGCTTCCTAGAATACTTGTGGTTTAGGAACCCGACCGTAGCGCACGCACACAAGTCCGTATAGAGTCAAGCCTCGGGGCTTTATACCAAACTTAGAGGATCGCACCTTGTACCCTGTTCGTCGGGTCACTTGGTGTTAAAACAATAGACGATATCTAAGCATGTAGTATTCTCGAGCGTAGTGCTGGCGGACGCGGGTTCAACTCCCGCCATCTCCACCAAATACTAAGATCAAAGTTAATCACATATGATTAGAGTTGATCAAAAAGCCTTAAATCTTAATGATTTAGGGCTTTTTTAATGCCTTTGATTTAATCATTCTTGATTCAGCTTAATCATTGATAATCAAACTTTATCACTATAAGCTGTTATACAATTGTTATACGGTATAACACTATGCTTTCGGATGCCCAAGTAAAGTCATTAAAACCTAAAGAATCTAGATATTCAGTTGCGGATGGGGAAGGGTTAAACATTTCTGTCTTTCCAAACGGGAAAAAGAAATGGGTTCTGTCATACCGTCAAAATGGAAAGCAAAATCAAAAAATGCTTGGCGAATATCCCGTTATGGGATGTAAGGAAGCACGTCTACAAGCAAGACAATTAAAATTAGAATATCAGGGTAAGGTTGCTAATTCTCCACCAGTCCATAAAGTAGTTGAGGAATGGTTGAGTATCATGAAATCTCAATGGACCAGCAAAAAATACTATGACACAGTCGAATATCGACTAGCATATCTAACCGAAGACTTTAAAAATCTTCCAATTAATGAAGTTGAACGAAAGCACATCTCGAAGAAAATTAAAGAAATTGTAGCAAAGGGTACTTTAGAAACAGCAAGCCGAGCATTAAGACTTGGCAAGCAGGTATTTGATTTTGCAATTGCCTCAGATTATACAGATCGTAATCCATGTACATTGGTAGAGGATGTAATTCCAGAATATGAATCTGATAGCCATCCTTGTTTACCTGCATGTGAAATGCCTGAATTTTTTAGACGCATGCATGCAAGCCATTCAAGTTCTATAGTTAAAATGGCAATGCTTCTAGTTTGTTATACAGGAACGCGTATAACAGAATTATTAAAGGCTAGATGGGATTCTGGCGAATTAGACTTTGAAAATAAGGTTTGGATTATTCCAACGGACAGGATGAAAAGAAGAAAGGAATTAATGGTTCCACTAGTGCCGCAGATTTATGCACTATTTAAAGAACTCGAAAGTGTAAAAACTGATGATGGTTATATATTTAAAAAACGTGGAAAGCCTTATGAGCACATGACCTCTGAATCGGTACTTACCATGATAAAAAGAATGGGTTACGAAGATAAAATGGTTACCCATGGTTTCCGTTCACTATTTTCGACCCATGCGAATGAAAGTAAATTATTCCGTGGCGAGGTAATCGACTATCAGATTGCTCATGTGAATAAGTCTACCAAGGCAGATAAAACTAGCAAAATTTATAACCGCGCTGAGTATTGGGATGAAAGGGTAGAGTTAATGACTTGGTATGCGAATGAAGTTGAGGGGTGGATAAGTATAAAATGATAAAATCAGAACTTTTTGTTGGCTTTTGGAATGTAAACCTCTCTCCTCCGCTTGCGAAAGAATGGAATAAGTCGCCAGATTCAAAAAGACAATTGATAGCTTTAGTTATTGATTCTATGCTAAAAATGAACATTGATTTTTTATGTTTGTGTGAAATTTCCCCTGAAGATCTTGAGTTCATAGATCAATCAATTTCAATAATTGGTAAGGGGTATGATTTCAAAATCAAGTATGAATCATATAAAGGGTTATATTTCGACTTATGTGTCATTTATAAAAATAATTTTGAATTTATTGATATGAAATATCAAATTGATGGAGAAAGTAAAAGTAAAATAAAAACATATCAGAAATTTGAGTTTTACAGTACATCTTTAAATGAGCGAATACTTTTGTACGTTGCACATTGGCCTTCTCATTTAGGAGATAATAATGAAAAAAGACGATCAATTGCTTCTGGTACTAGAAATGATATTGTTAATGAAAAAGAAAAAATCAGTTCAACAAAATTTATTGTTTTAGGTGATTTCAATGTTGAACCATATGACTCTTGCATTCTTAATGGTATAAGAAGCTCACGGGATAAAAATGTTATAAAATCAAATCCCTCTCTTTTTTACAACCCATTTTGGAAATTTTTGCCAGTCAAGGAAGATACTCCTTCAGGTTCACATTATTATAAAAAAGCAGAATATCATCATTGGCATGTGTATGATCAAATTCTTTTTTCTGGTAATTTTTTTAAAGAGGGATGGGATTTAGAGGATAAAAATGTTCAAATACTTGATGAGTTAACAATAATGTCTCTAAATCAAAATTTAGCTTCTAACCCCTCAGATCATTTTCCTGTAATAGCAAAGTTGGAGAAAACCTCTTGAATTTTAATTTTGAAAAAGCGATTCAACAAGGGATTAATGCTTCGATTGATAGAGAAAGAAATATCGAAGAAATAAACAACTTAATTTCTGCAGCTAATCAAGCTGTCTTGGATAGTACGTATGGAAAAATTGGTCTTGCATGGAGATATAAGTCTTACAACACTTTGGGAGCCTTAGCGAATCTCTCTATTAATTTAACCGATGTAAATATTGAGCAAATTTCTAAACAAGAGAGAGTTATTTATATAAAATTAGAATCTGATCCATCTAAGAGCCATGATTTAACATTATTAATTATTCAACCTGATGGCTTTCCATGTGAAATGAATGTGAATGGTAATAAACTTATTGCTCATGATATTGAGGCATTAGGTGAAGGGTTAGAGTCATTATTAGGTAGCGTATTCTTTGGTCAGAAAGTTAGAAATTTGTTAAATGAAAGCGCTAAGCAAAAGAATGAACCTAAACCCTAAACTTAAACCAATACGTTGAAGTTCAATCTCTAGAATTTTAAATTTTATTCTAGATGAATTCCTAATGTGTAATGTTGAATAGTTATCAAATAATTATGAAAAATAAATACTATGGTCAATTAAAAAACAATGATTCTCATTTTGAAATTAGGTTTAATGACTTTGAGGAGTTTTTAACTTTTATTCGTCCAGATAAATTACATGTAAAAGATCTTATGACTCAATTAAGAATGGAATATAACCCAACAACTGTTAATTTTCCTTTTTTTAAGATAAAAGATTTTAAAGGGTATAGCACATTAGACAAGTCGATCATTTATCGGGGACATGGAGAAAGTGATTGGGATTTAAAACCAACATTTTATCGTAATAAAAAAAATATTGGGTGGATTAAGACAAATTGGAGTTTAGATCAAAATTATGAGTCAGAAATTTTATTGAAATTCCAAGATTCCTGTGATTTAGCTGGTGTTCAATTACCATCAGATAATGATCAATTGAGAAGAAGACAAAAAAATAAGTTAAGTAAATATAGGAAATTGTTTGGGAAAGATCCGCTAGATTGGTTTGATGATGATTTTTTTGAGTTAGCTGTGTATGCGCAACATTATGGAGTTGAAACTAGATTGCTGGATTGGACCAAAAATCCGTTTGTAGCTAGTTATTTCGCTTGTTCTCATGCACTCAAAATGAATTACGATCCAAATTCAAAATTTTGCATTTGGGTATTAAATTCTGAAAGTATTACAAATGAATTGAATCAAGTACTCGAAGTGCTTGATCCACCTAAAGGCCTTAATCAGCATATTTCTCATCAACAAGGTGTCTTAACTTACACAAAAAATCACATCAAAATCTTTAATCAATTTGGAACTCGACCATGCTTGAAAGATATTCTAAAGTATTATGAAAGTGGTTACAGGTTATTAAAAATAACTTTAGGATATGAATTAATCGTTGAATTATTTAATTATTGTAATATGCATAATTTCAATGCATGTCACTTATTTCGTGGTGCCAACGGTGCTGCAATGCATACCACTGATTTATTAAATTTTGATGACTATAAATATCCTATAGAAGATTAAAGGCGCTTATTTAGCGCCTTGAATTGCAGTTTTAATTTTAGCTACGGATTGAGAAGTCCATCCTTTATAAGTTTTGGACTCTCGATCTGGCGGGAAATCCTCCAAATAGTATTTTTTAAATGTATTTGGAGCCATACCGAGCTCTTTAGCTAGTTGTCTTAAAGAATACCAAGACATTTAAACCTCCTTACATTCTACGTTTGGCTTAGCCCACCAAAGAACAGGGCCATTTTCTGAATCAAATGCTGCAATTAAAAATAGTCCTTGTTCTGGTGGTTCTGGCTTCCAGTTGGGCCAAACGACTGCATCTTCCGGTATATTTGGTATTTCATCGTAATCTAATAGCTGAGTTTCAATTTCAACTCTAAGATTCACCTGAAGTTGTGCCCATTGTTCTCTTGTATAGGCTTCTGCTCCTTCTTCAAGGGTGTTAAACAATTCAATATCTGGATGAAACCAATTGAAAAGGTTTTCAGGTGGTTCCATTGGCTGGATCTGATATTTAAAACCCGTCTCACTAGATCTATAAAATTGTTTTGCCTCTTCAAAGCTTTTGGTTACAAGGGGACTAGATCCTTTCTTGTAGCAATTCACAATTTCATCAAATTTAAAAACACGTTCAGCTGTCTTCAAATCAAAGCATTGATACATTGCTTGGCTAAACCAGCTTTCTACATAAAATAGTTTTTTCTTATGATCCTTACGGGTGCCATGCCATTTCTGGACTTTGATCACATCATCAAAAATTTCTAAGAAAAAGTTGTTGCCTTCTTTTTCATGCATCTTTCTATAACGTTCTACAGCTCTCTCAGCTATCTCTTTAGAAGCTGCTGGGGTTTGTTTAAAAGGGCTGTAACCTTCTGGTCGCATAGCAACCGCCCACAATGTTGATTTACTCATTAGCATCTCCCGATTCGCTATTACATTTATTAAAGTGAAGGCCTAAAATTTCCGTTCCCACTTCATATTTTGTAAACTCATCTTTTTTGTGGTGTTCTTCTGTAACAACTTCATCAACTGTATACCCAGCTGATGCGATAACAACGCCGTAGCAAAGTTCAAAAAATTCACCTTCATCAGCAACATGATGGCCATCTGCAACTCTATCTCTGTAATAGTCGAGATTAACTTCTGCTTCTTTCTGAGCTTCTTCTAGTGAATCGTGATATTTAAAGCCATCACCATTAAAATCATGGGTAAAGAATTTTTGTGCTGGTACTAATAAATGATCTGTAAATTCATGATCATTTTTAAATGTGGCCAATTCAATTAAATTACTTAAGAATTGATTTAGGTCTAAAGGGGATCCTGATTGCTGGAATCGCTCAACCTCATTCTTAATTAATTCAACTTTTTTACGTTGTTTATATGCTCGTTCAGTCCAGCTAGTAACAGATTTATATGCATAAGCAAAATCACTTTGTGACTCTTTTAAATCGGCAGTTAGAACTTTAATTTGTTGCTGGAGCTCAGCCACAATTTCTGGATAAACTTCACGTTTGCCATTTGCTGACATTGGACTAATTACATAGTCTTCTTCTAATTTATCCATGAGTGGAACGGCACGGTTATAACTGAGGTTAAATGCACGTTGAATATGTGACGTGCTAGCTTTGTTATGATTCCTAACGAAATCTACAACCGATTTATATAATTCCATATCCATTTTTAAGCCCTCAAATATTCTTCTTTAGTCCACTCAACAAACTCTTTATAAAGCTGCTGGGCGGGTTTATTTAACCGGTTGTTGTAGTCGATAGTTATGCGGCGCCAAGCTACAGGTACGGCATAGTGTTTTGTTAAAAGCATTGCTTGGTTTACTCCCTGCCGGACTATTACAAAGCCCAGCAAGTGCAAGTAGTTCGTAAAACCAAGTAAGTGCTTGTTATTCACTTTCTTGAACTGATCTTTCATATTAGAAGTTGCCTCCTAACAGATAATTAGGTTCATCCTCTTGAGGTGCTGTAGATGTCGGGTTCTCTAATTCATAGCGGCGCTTTTTAACGAAATCCATAAGTCTAGGCTGAATCTGTGGATCTCGTGCAGCCACATCAATTTCCAGCGCATCCAATGTCGTAAGGTCAGGTGCGTTTTGGATCTGGACCATTAATGAAGGTGGTTCAGTTGCAGACACTTTAGATTTTTCGAGCTCTTCAAGTCGCTTGTGAGTTGCAAGAAGCAAAGGCTCCATTTGTTTATCTGACCAAGTGCGTGTGTATCGATAAACTGCATTTACTTCTTCTGGCGTTTTTGACTCCTTAACCCGTTGCAGAAGGCTATCGAGGTTTTTTTGATATTCAGGATCAACTTTAGGCTTGTTAGTTTCTGGAACTAACAGATCCTCAGACGTAGTGACATTAGTTTGTTCAGTAATAACAATTACAGGCTGAGTTTCTACAGGAATAACTTCACTAGTCTTTTCTTTAACTTGTGGTTCTTCTGCCTTGACCTGAGGTTCTTTTTTACTACGCTTCTTTGACTGTTTATTCTCAATTTCAAGTTCCGTAGTTTTTAAAGGCACATCTTTTATTGAATTGCCACCAAGTACTTTACAAAGAGCTTCATATTGTAATCTGGCATTATCCAAATCACGTTGAGCAAAACCGCCATCAACCATTGTGACAATGCCATAGCCCACACCTTGATAAACATGCTTCTCAATATAGCCAGCGGGATTAATAACAAATACCTCTGTGCCAACCTCTAATTCATCAACAGTTAAAGGCTTAGTAAAAGTAATGCCAGCAAGTTCAATCACATCAATTTTGATGCAGAATTCAAAACCCGTTTTGCCAAAAACAGACGCAGGGAATTGATCTAAATCTGCAAAGTCCAACATGTCTCCAGCAGGACGACAAAGAACAGTTTTACCTTTTTGAAGAGCTGCAAATGCTTCAGATGCTGTTAGTAAATTATTCATGCTGTCATCCCCGTTTTTGCTAATGTTTCAATGTCTTGTTTAACTGCTGTAAGTTTTGCTGCTTCAATTTGAATAAGGGCATCGATACCAAAGTGTTCACACACTGTTTTTACATCGAGGCCACGTTTAGCAATAAAGTTCTGAAGCTCGTCTCTTTGTTCGTCTGAAATGCCGTTAAATTCAGGAGGGCTAATCCAAGAATTGCGTTCTTTATCGAATGTGCAGTTCAAATTTTTAGCTCGCAAAAGCATTGCTTGGCGCATGTTCTGGTAATACATGTGCTCTTTATCTAGCGATTCAGTTAAATGGTTAAGATCACCAGCATGCTCAGCTTCTTCACAGCTTTGTTTCCAGTTTTCTAACTCTTCTTGAGCTTTGGCTGCAGCAAGTTGTGCTGGTGTTAAGGTGTTGATGTGGTCCTTAGCTTGGGTGATTAGATCGGCTAAGAAAGTAGGATTAGCTTTTAGATCTGGCACCCATACTTCGCCAGTTTCTCCGCCTAGTGCACCCGAGTTTTTTGCATGATGGGTAGGGGACGGTTTAAAGCTGATGACACGGGCATTTTTACCTTCACCTGTGGTTACCGTTGTGAGATAACCCATGACATCTGCTATTCGGTAAAGTTCATTACGGTTTTTACCGCCTAGATCTGGACGGTAAATAATTTGGTCACCATTTTGATCTTCAGAAGCATGCGCGATGAAAACAACATCTTTGCCTAGACTGATCAATGTATTGATGTATTGCTTGAACGTTTGATTCGCTAAACCTTGGGCCTTTAACTTTAAAGAGCCATCTTTCTGACGGTTATTTGCTGTGAGCAATAAATGAGTTTTAATGCTTTCAAGCATTGCCCCAACTGTATCTAGAACAATTGTTTTATAAGGTGCTAGGTCTTGAGGAGTAAGGTTTGCAACATCACTCCATTGTTGGACCTGTACAACCGCACCACGACGTAATTCACCAGTACGATGAGCACCACGGTCAAAGTCAAAAGAAATTGCTTTTTCCGCAGTAAAGCCCATCGATGATTTACCTAAACCCGGATCAGCGTATAGGTACACAATAATTGCTTGAACTAATAGTGTTTGGTCAGCAGTAATAATTGGTAGAGCCATTTTTCTTATCCTTATCTTGAGCCAGTGAAACCGCGAGAACGCTTATAGTTTTTACGGTCAGGTGAAGAGATATTTGTTTCAAGTAGCTTTATTGCGAATTGCTTTCTACGTTGGAAATCAATTTCTTGTGTGAGAACTTCCCAAACTTTCGGATATTCAGTTTTGAACTTTTCAACATCTAAAGGCGTTTTAACTTCGTCTTTAACTTTGTAAAGAACTGAGCCATTAGCATTAGATGCATACACTTGCCAGCCAATTCGAACGGAATAGAGGCTTGTTAAACGGTCAAGACCTAAATATGATTTGTAGCCGTCAGGGTGCTTTTTGAAATTAGACATGATCAGCCTCCTTACATTCACATGTGCCAACAAAGGCATAAGTAAGTGGGCCAGGTGCGCCAGCTGGAGTGACATCCTTAATATTTAAAGGAATAAGCTCTTTGCGATATTTAACTAAAACCACATCACCTTCACGGCAATCGACAATTCCTTCTCTTGAAGAAAAACGAGCAGATTTAGAAGTTTGAGTTACTCTACAAAATGAAACCTTATCACCAGCTTTGATTTCTGAACGGTCAACAGGAATAACTTTATTGCAGGTAGGGCATTTATAATTCTTCATTAAGCTGCCTCCAACCATTTATTACGGTCGATATAGCCAACCAACAAAATATTTATATTTTTATGGTCATCGCGATTGGTGAAATCATTCCAAGGCTTGCCGCTTAGGTCTGTAACTGACTCAATTGCAAGGTTGGTAATTTCTGCAGCTGTAAAGTCAGATCCTGCTACACCGTAGCTATCTGCTACACCGTCAAAATCAAAGCTTATGTTTAATTTAAAGCCGTCAATGCGTATAACAGCTACACCAGTTTTTTCACCAGTCTGCTTAGCACCTAAAAGCTCGTATTCAGAAGCAACTACTTGTTTGCTTTCATATGAGTAATTAGAAGGGACGCTAGAATTAGCGCTTTGATATTCACATGAACCAAGGGCAACAAGTACAGTAATTGCTGTAAGTCCTGCTACCTTATGCTTGTGTGGAATTACTTTTACATTCATAATTGATCTCGCAAGTTGCAAAAGCACATCGGAAGGTAGAAGAGTCGATGTGCTTTTTTGTTGTCTGTAAGAAAAATATACCTGCAAGGTAAAATAAAGTAAATACCTGTGAGGTGAAATTAGATGATTATTTTTTTACTTCCTAGGTGTATTTAATGTAAAGGCCATAAAAAACCCACCAATTGGTGGGCTTAAATAAGGGTATATTAAAATAATTAATGAGCGTTAGGATGCTGTTGTCTGTGTTGGCTAGGAGGTACAATATCGGTAATAGCAGTAATGCTTTCGACTTCATCCATATCAAAAGTTAAGCGTTCGCCGCCGTTTACAGCTAAAAGATTTAAAACATTATTATGAATGCCAATAAATTCTTTAATTGTGCACCTACCATCTTTTAAACAAACTTGCACAAATTCAGTCGGCGTTAATTCTGCATCTGGGTCACAGACTACATACCAGCCATTACGGATAGCGGGGTACATTGAGTCACCAGTTCCTTTAATTGCATATGATCGATCACCAGCAGTGTGAGTCGGAATGTACCCATCGCCAGCGTTTCCATCATACCCCATGTCTGTAAAATAACCGTCCATGCCCATCTTGCTATATGCCTTAACTGGAACCCATCTTTTTGAAATAACTAATGGTTTTTCGATAACATTTGAGAAAAGTACAGCATCTTCGCTGTCAGGAATATTATATTTTTTCTTAAATGCTTCTATGTCGAGTTGCTTAAAACTAGCAGTACCATTTAATTGGTGTGCATTTTCATTTTGATTGTCAGACTGATCAAGGTACCCACGTGGTTTATTAAAAGCTTCTTCAATTTTTAAAGCAGTTTCATCACCAATATTCTTTGTTGGATTCTTTCCAATGTATTGGCTTACCAATCCATAAGACATATCAATCTTTTCGGCGAATTCAGAACGA
Source organism: Acinetobacter sp. S-1 (assembly GCF_059579785.1). Classification (NCBI taxonomy): domain Bacteria; kingdom Pseudomonadati; phylum Pseudomonadota; class Gammaproteobacteria; order Moraxellales; family Moraxellaceae; genus Acinetobacter; species Acinetobacter sp. S-1. The sequence goes on along the minus strand of NZ_CM184207.1, from coordinate 2,888,031 downwards.
GTTAGTCCCGATTCCTTCATTAATTTTCTTGTATTTCCAAGCCTAATTTCATGAATAGTCTTTAATTCACTCATTTTTTCAATTCACCTCTAGCGCTGAACTCAAAAATACCCAATAGGTAAAAAAAATAAATACCCTAACAGGTTGTATTTTATTTACCTTGTGGGTATATTTAATATATAAATTTACCAGTGAGGTGTATTAATGCTTACTCTTTATAGCTACTGGCGTGGATTAAGTGAGAGTGAACGTCTCAAATTCTGCAAAGAAGTAAAAGTTACATATGGATATATGGAAACTCAATTAATCCATGCCCGCAAAAACCCAAGAATGGAAACCATTCAAAAAATGGTTGAAGCAAGTAATCAACAACTAACTCACAAAAGCCTGTTTGATTTCTTTTTAGGAACTTCAAAAACGGCTTAGGAACCACCATGAGCAAATTATCAATAGATCTTTCTGCAAGCGCTAGAAATGATGCATCCCGCATATTGCATGGTCTTGATTTAAGCAATCAAAAAGAGATTGCAGAACACTTAAAGGTTGATCCAAGCACAATTACTCGACTTAAAACAGATAAGAAAAACAACGGATTGAATGAAATTGAAATGTTTTGCGAGCTCTTGAGTCTACTTGGTTTAAAGGTTGTACCAAAAGATTATCAAAGCATTGATAAAGAGCGAGTTGCTGCACTTTTAGTTATGTCTAAAAGCTGGATGAATCGAATTGAAACTGTAGATGATCTGTTTCATGACGAAATCAGTGGTCAAAAGGAAAAACTTGGATATTAAAAAAGCCTGATCTCGGAAATCAGGCTTAGTTAATTCAATTACTGGCTAGAGGAATCGAATATGCAAACTAATTTATCAGAACAACCAATCGAACTCAACTCACAAGATTTTTTAATAGGTGACGTTGTAGTGCTTACTAAAGAGTGTCGTACTTTCAAATCAAATGATTTGTTTGAAGTTAAAAACAAAACTTTGACTAGTTTATGGACCATTAAATCAGAGAATCATTTGATTCTGGTTTCTTCAAAAGAAATCCGCACAGCAACAGTTGCTGAACTTAATGCCAAACGCCGACTAACTAGCGCTGAGCAAGCCTTAGCGGAGGTGTCATGAACAGCTTTACACAGCAAATCAAAGATTCTCGTCAGCAAAGTGAAATCCAATCTTTCTATGAGCCTGCATTGCGAGTGCTTGGGCTCCTATTTGAGGTGAAAAAGCAAAATTTACGTAACAAAGGTTATGACGAAAATAATGCGGCGGTAACCAAAGTTGAATTTTCAGAGGCTATGGCTCGCCAATTTCGCATAACGCAGTGGTTAGCACAGCAAATTGTAACTAGCTTAACCAAGGCGTGTTTGGTTGATTCTTTTGGAGGCTATGTTAAGCCAAAGGATGGTGAAAAGTGAGATATGCAGCAAGAAGAAAACAGGATATTTCCGTTTCCACCACACCGCTAGAGGTGGTAATTCCCTTGAAACAACCAGTAAAGATCTATTCGGCTAAAGAATTAGCAGCTATGCCACTTTCAGTCATGAATGCCGCAATTGAGGCTCAGGAAAGATTTTATCAACTTGAGGAATTAACTCATATGGGGGGGCAGGCTATAGCAGTTCGCCGTCTTATGGAGGATGGGCACAAGCTAATTCAGGTGAAAGAAAAGTCTCGCACTCGCTACAAAATCAACAACGAATTTATTCCACCAAGAATCATTCGTCAGTTGGAAATGCGCGGTCTTGTCAAATTGGAGACAAAGTCACATGAGTAATTTTGTACCCAATTCCTTTCAAGTACCTAATGCATTTGTAGATGATGTTTTAAATAAAATATCTGATGCTTCATGCAAAATTTACTTGGTTATTTGCCGTAAAACACGTGGCTGGAATAAGGAGATGGATTCCATCTCTTTGTCTCAATTTGAAGTAATTACAGGTAAGAGTAGACCTACAGTTGTTAAGTGCTTAAACGAGCTTATTAAAGTTGGTTTAGTCGTGGAACAACCAAGCACAGTTCATGGAAATACCTTCAAATTAGGTAACGATACTAGCGTTGGATTAGTAATTAAATTCCCTAGTAAAAAATTTTTACTGCCTAAAATTTACGGTCAAACTAGTAAAAATTCTTTACCACTGCTAGTTAAAAATTTTAACCAGACTAGTAAAAATATTTTACCGCTACTAGTAAAAATTTTTAACACACAAAGTATCACTATCAAAAACAACTCTCAAAGTATTAAAAAAATAAATAAAAAAAGTGAGTCTGTTTCTGAAAAACTTAAATCAGAAAAAACAAATGATTTTGATCCACGTTCAGTTGAACTACCTGAATCTGTAGATCCAGATCTGTGGAACAATTTTGTTGATATGCGTATCAGTATTAAAAAACCACTTTCAGAAAACGCCGTTAAGTTAATCCTTAAAAAACTTAAATCGTTTGGTCCATTGGCAAACCAATCTCTTGAAAACTCAATTATTGGAAATTATCAGGGGGTGTTTGAACCCCGCCAAAATGTGACTCAAGAAAAAACACCTTCTCAAAATATTCCTGAAGAACCGGGTTATTTCACTCAAATGTTTGCTGAGAGCAACCGTTCAAATGTAATTGACGTTACGCCAGCGCAGCGAGATTTTGGAGGTCATTGATCATGAACGAATTAGCACCTTTTGAAAGTTATTTGAAAGAACTAATTGCAGCTTACAGAACTAAGTACGCTGTTCAGTTCAATAAGAATTTTCCTGTAGAAGGAAAAAATGCGGTTCCAATGCAAATTGTTGAACAGCAACTTGCTAAAGCATTGTTTGGTGTTACTCCTAACCAACTACAAAGAGGCTTAGCACTATTTTACGCAAGTACCAATACCTACATGCCTAACTTCGCAGAGTTTCGTGCGATGTGTATGGGTGACGATTGGTGGAGCGCTGAGAAGGCTTGGATAAAAGCTTGTGAATATACGCAAATATCAAATCACAAGAAGGTGACTCTGCCAGATGGCCGTGAGCAAAACCAAGAAATAACGACTTTGACAAAGTTTGTTTTAGATCAGGTTTATTCACTAATTCAAGACGGCGAAATGTACAAAGCCAAAGTGGAATTTATCAAAGTTTATGACGAGTACAAAGCTGAAGCTCAATTGAAGGGAAAAGTCCAAGCTTGGTATCAAGAGCCAATTTTGTTAGCGCATAAAAATGTGCAGAAGGTACATAAGCCGGTTTCAAATGATGAGGCACAAAAACACCTCCATTCATTAATGGACCGCCTAAAAATCAATGGGCGTAAACCTGCACCAGTGCAAAAGCAACAAGCAAAGGAAAAAGAGCCTGAGATTAATCAAGAGTTAGGACCAGATCCTTTTGACAATCCACATGAATATGCAGAGATGTGTCGCCGTGAAGGTATGCCAATCCCTAGAAATATTCAGCAGTTAATTGATGGGGCGAATGCATGAACAAATTCGAGATTTTAGCGTGGGATTCACTCATTTCATTTTTTACAGCAGCAATTTGCGGAGCTGTGGTTTTGTGGTGGTTGGCGAGAAAGGGCAAATATGCGGTGAAGAAAACTAATGTAGGTGGAGAAATAAATGGATAGTAAATGGATTGAAGCGCAACGTCGTGAAATGGAAAAACTTATTTCACTAGAGCTAATTAAGTCGAGAGATTTAGCACGTCAAAGTTACTTCGATCATATGGAAAAAGAAATGGCTGACCATTTATCGCGTTCAATTGAACCACTAAGCGGTAAAAAGCAAAACACTCTGATTGAACTAAGGGAGTCAATTGAAAAACTGGCTAAGAAGTATAAACAAGATGCTCATTCTTCCAGCCTTTTTGGTGATCAGGATAAAGCGCGAGTTTATAACTGCTTTGCTATTCAATTGGACCATTTGCTGAAAGGTGGTTCTTGATGTCATCAATGAGTCTTGCCGATTACAAGCGTCTTTATGCGAAACCACGAAGCAAACCCAAGCGCCGTGTTTCAGTAAAAAAAGAACGAGTCGTAAGTGAAGGTGAGGCAACGCTAGTACAGCACTTAAAAACACACAAGATTGGCTTTGAGCAGGAATACAAATTCCATCCAACACGTAAATGGAGAGCGGATTTTTTAATTACGGGAAAAAAGATTTTGGTAGAGGTAGAAGGCGGGATCTGGAGCGGAGGCCGTCATACAAGGGGCAAAGGTTATTTAGGAGATATGGAGAAATACAACGAAGCAGCAATGATGGGGTTTACGGTTTTACGGTTCAGTACAGAGCAAGTTAAAGCAGGCGTGGCGATTAAACAAATTGAGCAATTGGTGGGATGAAAATGAATATGCCAGTACAACACATATTACAAGCGGTCGATTGGTCTAAATATAGTTTTGAAGAGTGGTGTCGCCAGCTTGGAGCATGGTTAAACGGTGATACTGAAACTATGGTCAAAATCGTTAAAACGATGCCAACAAAACGCATCACTCAAGAGCAGCGTGAGCAATTAATAGCTATGTACATGAGTGATGAAACTCTTAAAGATCGTTTTTGTACTCGCCGTAAGGGTACTTGCTGTCAATTAAACGATAATGAAGCACGTGGGGTACATAGATTGTTTATTGATATGCAGCTAATTGAAGACCATATTTTACAAGAATGGATCTCAGCAATTTGGTCACATCATGTTATGGGTAATTCATTAAGAGATATTGCTCAAAGTAATGAAACATCAGTTAATCAAATTCGACAGGATTTAAAATGTGGTCTAGCTTATATCAAAAGCCGTAATCCACATTTTTCATTTGAAACTTTTGAAAAAACCGCTTGAGTGTGCGCACGGGGTATGGCATATTTGTGTTAACTTGGCGATTTATATATTTAACCGCCGTATTAAAACCTCGCAATGCGAGGTTTTTTTTGTATAGGTAATTAAGTTAATATGAGTTATCTAACGAAATAACTGGGTTTAACTTGGACAAGTTTATTTCTGCGTTTCGCAAAATGCTTGAAAAACTTGATACAGATCTAGAATGTATTAAAGAAGATAGCTTACTAGAAGATTTGGAAAGTATTTCATCTCAATTAACACTAAATATAAGAGAAGATAATGAATCGAATTTGATATTAAGATGTATTATTGCCTTTGTTCTCCATGAATTAGTAAAGAAAAATTATGGCTCCCCTGATCCTTTATACACTTATAACTATCAAGTTGATTTGACTTCATCCAAATGGTCTAAAGTTTGCCCTGTAATGGATGACCATAGTACAGTTGCGATTTGCATAGGGCCTTACATAAAAACTTGGTGGGATCTAGTATATGAGATGGCTCATGAAACGGTTCATACCCTAAATCCAATACTTCAAATTGGTCTGCCTTACAACTCACTTGAAGAAGGTGTTGCTGTTAAATTCGCTGAAGAAGTTTTTGAAAATTATTTAAGCAACTTTGCACCCATGTCAGTAGCTTACTCCTCTCCAAGAAAAGCTTTTGATCAATCGAACAATTATTTGACAGCTTACAAAGCAGCTAAAAAAATACCAAATGAGAAACTAAAAGAAATTAGAGATAAGTTTGGTAGCTTTGGCAAGATCGATAATTTTGAAAATTTTTATGAATTAATTGAAGGTTATGTTAGTACTGAAGAGGCTCAAACGCTATTTAGAAATTTTATAGATCCAGCAAATAGACTAAAGGTAGATCCAAGAGTGGGTTATTAAGCTAAGCTAGGTTCGGGAGGTTTTCATTTGTGCTATAGTCCAGCCTAATTAAAACTGGTAAGTAAAATGAATATCTGTGTTGGTGGTGAACTTGACGGGCAAGTAATAGAAAAAGAAGGAAAGTTACTAAAAGCTTCTGATATCGACCCAACCTTCACTACTGAGTACTACAAACAGATTTTTAACCGCGACAACATTAATTATCAATTTTGGCTGCCTGTTGGATCGGACTTGCATGACATGTCAGAAAAAGTACTAAATATCCTTAGAGCATCTAAAAACTAGTTTTTGTCTCAATTAAATTTTATTGGCTTAAATTAATGCAAAATCAAAATGATTCAATTAATAATATAGAACAAGTAGATGCAGAGGATGAGCAAAAGCAAGAAAACTCAGTGCTTAATTCTGTGAACCCGGATCCAGTTGAAGTAACGGACTTAATTGTAGAACTCGGGAAAGATATAGTTGATTTTGCATCATCTGTTTTTGATAACATCGATATCAATTTTTAACTTAAGAGCTCACTAATAGTGAGTTTTTATGTGTTATAAAAAGATTTCCCATAATAAGGAGATCGAAGTGGAACTTACGCAAATTAAGGTAACAATAGATCGAGAATATGATCTCTTTGTAAATTCACAGGAATTTAAGACGTGTCAGAACGATAAAGAAAAGCAAGCTAGATTTTTAGGCCGTGCATTAACAACATTGAAATATCCTTATACGAACATCATTACTTTAGGCGGTGGTCGATATAAAATTTCAGGGCATCATGATTTAAATGTAGATATTGATCTATTTCAGGCTCCATCTTTTACAGCTAAGCAAGCCTTTAATACTTGGTTGACTAAAATCCTATTTCAAGAAATATTTTCTTAAAATATATTGTAAATACATATTTTAATTTGTATTATCAAAATCAAATACTGCGCTGAAATTTTTTGTTTTTGTGACCCGTTTCTTTTTTAGAAGCGGGTTTTTTGATTTTAAAACCCCACTCGCTTAGGACGCTTTGCGAGTTTACTTGCCGGACGGATTACGGCGCAAATAGCCCCGCTACATACTAGTTATTGGCGGGGCTTTTTCTTTTATTAATTTGATTTAGTTCCCGATAGTAAATAATTTACTATTGAGAACTAAGTATTTGAAAAATAAAATATATTTGATGATTGTCCTATAAATTAGTATAATAAATAAACATTAACTAATTTAATTGGTGAAAATATGCCATTCGAAAGAAAGACAGGTTATAAATTGAAGTTTATCAATGAAAATAACTTTGAAGTTATCTGCCTAGACTGTAACGACACCAATAGTGTGAGACAACAACTTAAAGATGCTGGATTTGTTAGAGATATTAATTCAGTAGATGAAAAGGATGAATACCATCTTCAAAAGATTATTGGAGTAACAAGTAGCAAGGAAGACTTGATTGCATTGCTAGATAATTGGTTTGATTTGTTAAACAGTATGGAGGTTACAGCCTACAAAGATTCTGATTAAAAATGATAGTAATAAAAACCACTTTTGCAGTGGTTTTTTTATGGATGAAATATGGATGATAAAGAATACTTCTGGCTTACACGGAAAAAAGAACCTAAAACAAAACCTAAAAGCAGACCATTGCCTAAAGCTAAAGAAAAATATCTCGAGGCCGAAGAAACTTTATTTCAAGAACTAGAAGAGCATCGAATTGGATATCGAAGAAAATTTCAATTTGAATCAACCAAAAATTGGCGGTTCGATTTTTATATTGTGAAGTTGAATCTTCTTATAGAAATTGCTGGGAGTCCTTGGGCTGTTGGTTGCGGTGGCACAAAGATAGCAAATTCATTTAGTAAGTATGATCTAGCTATAGATCGGGGTTATGTATTTGAGCGCCTTGAACCTCATCAAATTGAATCGGGTTATGCAATTAACTGGATTAAAAACGAATTAGCGAGAATTGAAGATGGAACAAATCAGACCATTCCCACCAACTGACTTTATTGATCAGGCCGAAGAAGAGGAAGCAATTCGTTTAATACCAGCACCAGACTTAAAGAAATGGGTTGTTGCTAATTACTTAACGATTGGTGGACCTCTTCATAACCCTGATCATGATCATATTGCTGAGCTATTGCATGATAAAGAAGAGTTCTTGGCATTTGCTTGGGCTTCTTCTGCTTATAAAAGCAAACAAGCTATGGTATTAGGACAGTGTGAAAAAGTTATGTTTAATGTCGGTGGCTGGCGTAAAGCTAGACAAGAGCAACAAATGCGAGACTGGTTCGGGGCTGTGCCAACATACTTAATTACTGTAGATGCTTCTTTTTGTGAGCGGGCTAACGATACTGAATTTTGTTATTTGCTTGAACATGAGCTGTATCATATCGGGGTTATGAAAGACGAAGATGGTGAGATCCTTTATAGCGATAATACGGGGCTGCCTAAACATTATTTAGCTGGTCATGATGTTGAAGAGTTTATTGGTGTAGTTAAACGGTGGGGACCAAGCAAGAACGTTAAGCGACTAATTGAGGTCGCCAAGAATCCACCGTTTGTTTCGGATCTAGATATTTCAAGATGCTGCGGAAACTGTATGATTAATTAATGTACTAAAAGGATCACATTAAAGATATTCAACACAACTAGTTTTCAGTACGTTTAATAAAACTAGGAGAAAATCATGGCCACTTATAAGCAGCTTCAAGAATACATCAAGGAGCATTATCAAATTACAGCTCAGTCCTGTTGGATTGCTCATGTTAAATCGGAACATGGAATAACAATGCGTAGTAATCGGCAAGGTAAAGAAAGAGTTAAACCATGTCCTTTGAAGCATAGAGATAAAGTTGAAGAGGCTCTAAGACATTTTAAGATGATCCCCTAGAGAGGGGATTTTTTTTGACCTGTTTGCTGTACGTAGCTGTACGAAGGGGAATTTATGGCAGCACTAAAAGAGCCTGCGAAAATATTTATTGTTCAAGCTCTTGCATGCCGTGATACCCCTCAAGAAGTGGTTGAACAGGTCAAGCAAGAGTTTGGAGTTGATATTAGTCGTAGCCAATGTGAATGCTATGACCCAACTAAATATTCGGGCAGAAACTTAAGCAAGAAATTTGTTGAGCTTTTTGAATCGACCAGAGAGAAATTTGATGAAGGCTTAATTGATATTCCAATTGCTAATAAGTACTACCGTCTGAAGCAATATCAAAGACAGCTTGATAGAACTAGAAACGTAAAAACGGCACTAAAAATTCTAGAGCAGGCTGCAAAAGACATTGGTGGACAGTTTACAAACCGCCAAGAAATAACAGGCAAAGACGGCGGACCATTACAAACGGTTAATTCAGATGTGCCTGTTCCAATGGAAGAGTACTTAAAAGCGCGGAGGGAGGTCTTAGATGAGTACTGACGCGGCTCGGGATAAAGCCATCAAGATCGAGGCGCAAGAAGATTTATATTTCTTCACAAGGTACATGTTTAAGGAGCGCCGCAACTATAAATGGATGCAGAACTGGCATCACTTAGAAATCTGTGAAGCTTTGATGAAGGTTTATCGCGGTGAGACTAAGCGGTTAATTATTAACGTACCACCTCGGTATTCAAAAACTGAAATTGCTGTAATTAATTTTATGGCTTGGTGTTTTGGAAAGAATCCTGATTCTGAATTTATTCATATAAGCTATTCGGCAATGCTTGCTGCTAATAATGCTTTTCAGACTCGCAATATGGTTCAAGAAGAGGCTTATAAAAAGGTATTCCCTGATCTTAAATTGCGTGATGATAGTAAAGCTAAGGATTTCTGGCGTACAGCTGCTGGTGGTGTCTGCTATGCAACTGGTACAGGTGGTACCATTACCGGTTTCGGTGCAGGCAAAATGCGTGAAGGCTTTGGTGGTTGCATCATCATTGATGACCCACATAAGGCCGATGAAGCCAAATCAAAAACTATCCGTGAAGGTGTAATTGACTGGTTCCAAAATACACTCGAGTCTCGTACTAACTCACCTGATACGCCGATTATTGTCATTATGCAGAGATTACATGAAGATGATTTGGCTGGTTGGTTGTTAGGGAAGAGAGAAGACGGTTTACCAGCTGAGGGGGGTAACGGTGAGGTGTGGGATCATCTTTGCCTTTCAGCAATTCAAGAGGATGGTTCTGCTTTATGGCCAGCTAAACATAATATTCAAAAGTTGAAACAAATGGAGCAAGCCGCACCGTATGTTTTTGCTGGTCAGTACCGACAAATGCCATCACCGCCTGCAGGCGGTTTTTTTAAGCCTGACAATATTGAAATTGTTGATGCTTTACCTGTTGATATTGTGAAGCAAGTAAGAGCTTGGGACTTTGGTGCAACTGAGAATGAAGGCGACTTTACTGCAGGTGTTAGGGAGGCTTTGGGTGCGGATGGCTTTACTTATATCGTCGATGTAACCAAAGGGCAACTTGGTCCAGACAACGTCAATAAACGCTTAAAACAAGTCACAGAGTTAGATGGAATGGGCGTATCGGTAAGGATTCCTCAAGATCCTGGACAAGCTGGTAAATCACAAGCCAGTTCATTCGTGAAACTTCTTGCAGGATATGACGTCAAAGCTAAACCTGTTTCGGGAGACAAACTCACACGAGCACAGCCTTTTGCGGCTCAAGTTAACGTGGGTAACGTCAGAATGCTGAGAGGCGATTGGAATAAAGACTTTATTGAAGAGCTTCGAAATTTTCCGAATGGAACGCATGACGACCAGGTTGATGCTGGTTCGGATGCATTTAATGAATTGAATGGAGGTTTTGAAGCCTTCTTTGCTGATATGGGATTTGCTCGATGAGTGACGTAACTTTTAAACATCCTGAGTATGTTAAAAACTTGCCATACTGGCAAAAGCTAGATGATGTTTGTGAAGGTGAGGATGCAGTTAAGGCTAAAGGTGAAAAATATTTACCAAAGCCAAATGCGCATGACAAAACGCCAGCAAACAAAAGTGCTTATTTAGCTTATTTGATACGTGCTGTGTTTTATGAAGTTACAGGTACAACGTCAAACAGTTTAGTGGGTGCTGCATTTGCTACAGATCCAAGCTTTAAGTTCCCATCACAGCTCGCTCATTTAGAGCGTAATGCTAACGGCGCAGGCTTAAGCGCTTATCAATTGGCACAAACGGGTATTCGACACTTATTAAAGCATTACAGATGCGCCCTATATGTTGATTACCCAGCAGTTACACCGGCACGAAATCTTGCAGAGTTTAAACAGCAAAAAGCCTATCCGATGATTCACTTATTGAATGCCATTGATGTAATCAATTGGGATTCAATGATGATTGATAACCAGAAAAAGCTTTGCTTAGTGGTTATCCGTGAATTTACTTCTGAACGTGGGAATGATGGCTTTAGTAAAACAGACGTGGAGCAATACCGGGTTCTTCGTTTAGAACCTGATAATGAAGGAAATTACATCTATACGGTTCAGGTTTACACCAAAGGGGATAAAGGTACTTGGGTGGGGGGAGAAAAGAAATCACCAACTGATTATAACGGTGATACCTGGTCATATATTCCTTTCACTTTTGTGGGGGCTATTGATAACTCCGAAGAGATTAAGAAGCCTCCATTGCTCCCATTAGCTAATCTTAATTTAGCTCATTATAGAGATAGTGCGGACTTTCAAGAGTCCGTTTTTTATATGGGCCAACCGCAGTTTTATGCAAAGGGAGTCAATTGGGCTTGGTACGACGAGGCCAAAAAGCGTGGCATTTATATTGGTGCAAAAGTTCTTTTACCTTTACCTGAAAACGGTGATTTGGGGATTGTACAAGCAGATCCAAACACTTTAGCTCGGGAAGCCATGAGGGATAAATGGGAACAGATGAAAGAGATGGGTGCGCGTTTAATCGAAAAGGGTTCAGCGGCCAAAAAGACTGCTACTGAATCTAACAGTGATGACGCCGTGCAGCATTCCGTTCTTTCACTTTGTGTTGTGAATATGAATGAAGCTTTTTCGATGGCTTTAAGATGGGCAGCTAAGTTTGTAACACCTAATGTTGATGTTCTGACTAAAGATGAACTGATGTTCGAAATTAGTCAGGAATTTAATAAACAAGGGTATCAAGCTGAACTAGCTCGACAATTATATGAGGCAGCTTTACAAGGCCGTTCTTCATTTAAATCTTGGTGGGAATATAACCAGACTGGAATGTTCCCAAAACAAAAGTATAAAGAAGAGCTGGTCAATGTCGAAGGTGAAAAAGACGGGACCTTGAATCTATAGGTAAAGTGATATGGCTAAAGATAATAAAAATCTTTTGGAGATACTCACTCAACACCAGGCTTATCTCTATCGTGCTTCTTCACAATCAGTAAATGAATTATTAGGTTTGTTCAATGATGATACAAACGCAATGCTTTCAAAGCTTCGTGACCTATTGGATGAACTTAGTGACTCAGAAAAGATAGCTTTAGCTGGAGGGAAATACACAACTTCAAACCTTAGGGAAATAAGAGATTTAATTTCTCAATGGTTTAGTAGTGTAAATACAAGCTTGCCGGAAGCTTTCGCAGTTTCAGCTACTGCGATGGCCGTATATGAAGCCAGCTATATGGCAAAGTTATTCGGCACAACGATAAATAAACCAGATGGAGAAAAGCTTTATTCTGCAGCTAAAAAGGTTCCACTTACAGGCGGTGCTCTTGTTGATGAGATTTTATCAAGAATTGCAGAAAGTGCCCGCCAAAAAGTTGAATATGCTATTCGTGATGGAATCAGCACTGGCAAAAGCAATCAGGAAATTATTCAGCGTATTCGCGGTACCAAACGGCTCAATTATGAAGATGGAATCTTAAATGGTACCAAGACTGATATTGATCGCACTGTTAGGACTGTAAGAAGTCACGTAGCCAATCAAGCTTATTTAAATAGCTTTAATCAATTGGGCTTTGATTATGTGCGTTTTATTAGCGTTCTTGATGGAAGAACTTCTAAGTTGTGTGCTTCGCTGGATGGCTCAATTTGGGAAATAAACGACCCAGCTAAACGTGTACCGCCGTTGCATCCTCATTGCCGCAGTATTTTGGTACCAGTTGAGAAAGATGGGAAACTTCCAGGAGAACGTCCTTTTGTAATGGATGAGCGCAAAGTAAAGGACATCCCGAAAGATGAGCGCAGCCAATTAATAGGGCAATTGGACGCAAACACCACATTTAAAGAGTTCTTTAAGAAAACAGATGATTTCTTTCAAAAAGAGTGGCTAGGGCCAAAGCGCTTTAAGCTCTATAAAGATGGGAAATTTGATTTTGAGAAGTTCTTTGATCCTGAAGGCCGTTTCTATAGCTTAGATGATTTGAGAAAGTTGGATGAAAAAGCCTTTAAAGAGTTGGGTCTGTAATTTTTTCTTATGTTATATTTTTTAAAACATCAGAATTTATACAATATGAAAACAATAGCTTTTATATCTCTTACTCTCATCTCAATCACTTGTTTAGCTGAGCCAAGTGAAAAATATCTTAAAGAATATGATCGATTGTCTGAAGCTTTAGAGTCAGCAATGGCAAATGCATATTCTTTTGATCCTGAAACTGGTCAAGTAAAACAGGCTACTCAAGATTTAGAAGCTAAAAATAATTTATGTAGAGCTGCCCAGGCGAAACTAAACCTCACCACGTTTTTAAAAGACAATTTAGAGGAATCTAAAGAGCTTTATAAATCTATTGATGGTGCAGAGACTCTAGATAAAAATTATCTTAGTGGACAACAGCAGGAACAACAAACTCTCGTTTCAAATTTGAAAAAAGACCTTGTTGGAACTGGATTTAACTGTGAGTAATTATCGCCGATGACAGGCAATCCTAAATTCACTTTAGACACAATTTTCACCTATAAAAGCGCCGTTTGGGCGCTTTTGTCTTTTATGGAGTTTGGCTTATGATTGAATCAAAAGTTAGGCATTTAGTACTTAAAAGAGTTTCAGATAAATCTTCTAATCTTGCTCTTTGTGACGAGGAAACAGGTATTCCATTAGCTGGATTAACCTCTGTAAAAATGAATTGTAGTGTTTTTGAGGGTCCAGCGACTATCACGGCAACATTTGATGTAGGTGGTCCTCAAGGCATCCGCTTAGTTGGTGATGAACCTAGATCAGAGGTTTGGAATAAAAAGTAAACGTAGCTAAAGGTGGTAAAAATGTCTGAAATATCAGTTGCTGAATATGTAAAGAGAAAAGAAGAGTTAGAAAGAGCACTAACAGGCCATATTGCTGAATTGATCAGTAAATTTGAAAAAGATACAGGCGTAAATGTTCAAGATGTTTATGCGAATTTTTCTAGTGCTACATGTTTGGGTGGTTCAGAAAAACACTTTCTAACTGGTGTGACAGTTAAAACCTCAATTTCTAATTAACCCCTTTTACTAATTCAATAGCACCTTAGGGTGCTTTTTTTGTGAGAAGAAAATGACCAAAGACGTAACAGAGCAAGAGTTAGTTGAAAAGTCTGTGGCACCTCGAGTAACTAAAACTCAAATTGATGCATTGATGGGGCGCGTTACTTATACGGTTGAGCAATGTCCTGGAGACACAACCTCTACTTTTGTTCATGCATTTTTAGATGGAAAGTTTTTTCTAGCTTCTGGTTTTAGTGCATGTGTGAATGCTGAAAACTTTGATGCAGAAATTGGTGAACGTATGGCTCGAGGTAATGCAGAAAAGCATGCTGAAAATAAGCTGTGGGAACTAGAAGGCTACCGTTTATTTGCTTCGAACTTTTAAATTATTAAATTGAATTCAAGCGTCCTTAGGGGCGCTTTTTTATTGCCTGCCGAAAGTGGATGCAGACGGCAAAACCGGGTGGATGCCCATTTTGAAAATATAGGTTGGATGACCAATGAAACTTAAAACAGTAACGATCGACGGTAAGGTATATGCGGTAGTAGAGGGTGATAAACCTATCTATGTTCATGATGATGGTAAAGAGATGCCGCATGATGCCGCTCACTCTGTAGCAACTATTGCACGTTTAAACAATGAAGCAAAAACGAACCGTGAAGCGAAAGAAGCGGCAGAAAAAGCCCTAAAAGCTTTTGAAGGAATCGATGATCCTGCAGCAGCTAAGAAAGCAATTCAGACAATGCAAAACCTTGATGATAAAAAGCTGGTGGATGCTGGTGAAGTTGAGAAAGTGAAAGCTGAAGCTATCAAAGCTGTTGAAGATAAATACGCTCCAATCGTTGAACAACGTGATGCACTTGAAGCTTCTTTACATAAAGAGCTTATCGGCGGTGGTTTCGCTCGTTCTAAGTACATTCAAGACAACATTGCAGTTCCAGTTGATATGGTTCAGGCAACCTTTGGTAATCACTTCAAAATCGAAGATGGCGAAGTAGTTGCCTACGACCAAAAAGGCGAAAAGATTTATTCCCGTGTCCGCCCTGGTGAACTTGCAAATGTTGATGAAGCTTTAGAGTCCTTAGTTGGTGGATACCAGCATAAAGACTTAATCCTTAAAGGTGGTAAAGGAAATGGCGGTGGTTTCCAAAGCGGGGGCAAAGGTGGAGCACCTGCAGGTATGAAGCGCAGCGAGATGTCAGTATCTCAAAGAGCAGATTACATCAAAGAACATGGCCAAGAGTCATTCCTAAAACTACCGAACTAATCATTAAATATTTTGGAGATAAGCAGTTATGACTACAACTGTTAATAGCGACATGATCATCTATAACCAATTGGCACAAACTGCTTATTTAGAGCGTTTGCAAGACAATTTGAATGTCTTTAACCAAGCATCAAACGGCGCAATTATCTACCGTAACGAAATTATTGAAGGAGATTTCAATAAAGAAGCTTTCTATAAAGTTGGCGGTAGTATCAAACATCGTGATGTGAATTCAACGGCCAAAGTGGTTCCTGAGAAAATTGGATCTGGTGAGTCTGTAGGTGTGAAAGTCCCATATAAATATGGTCCTTATACTTCTACTGAAGAGGCATTTAAACGCCGTGCTCGCACACCTGAAGAGTTCGCAATGATTCTTGGTTATGATCTGGCAGATGCTTTAGTGGCAGGACGTTTACAGTACAGCTTAGCCTCATTAAAAGCTGCTATTTCTAGCAACATTGATATGGTTGCAAAAGGTAGTATCGCTGTAGACGGCCGTAAAGCACTAACACGTGGGATGCGTAAGTTTGGTGATAAGTTTGGCCGTATTAGTTTATGGGTAATGAACTCAGATACCTATTTCGATATCGTAGATGATGCAATCACTAAGCAGATTTATGGTGAATCTGAAATCGTTATCTATGGTGGTTTACCGGGCACCTTGGGCAAGCCGGTATTGGTTACAGATGCAGTAGGTGATGATGATGCATTTGGTTTGCAAATGGGAGCAGTTACTGTTACGGAATCACAAGTACCAGGCTTCCGAGCATACGACATCAATGATGAAGAAAACTTAGGAATTGGTATGCGTGCCGAAGGTGCGTTTAACCTAGATATTCTTGGTTATAGCTGGGATACATCAAAAGGTGAAAACCCTGATCTTACTTTACTTGGTTCAAGTGCTAACTGGAAAAAACATGCTACCAGCAACAAAATGACAGCAGGTACATTGCTTGACTTGTCGGGCACAACAACTGGTTAACACGTAAACATCTCACTATTAGAGGGCTATTAAGCCCTCTTTTTTTATTTTTAAGAGTAAAGTGCCATGAAGCTAATCTATACACGTATTGCTGCAGCAGCTGCGTTAGAAGTAGGGACTATTGCAAACCCTGACTATTATGAATATCCAAATCGAAGTGCTGAAGAAGTAATCATTTATGGTAATTATCCAAAAATCCAAAATGACTATGAAGCTTTGGATATTCCTGTAGAAGTTCGCAAACTTGAAGAGCCTGCAAAAACGACTTTGGCCACAGTAAATGTCGCAGTGGGAATTACTCCAGAGCTGCAAGAAGTCATTGATCAAGCAAAAGCTGACTGTGAAAAAGTTGTTGAGGAAAACGGGCAACTTAAACAGAAAATCGAAATCTTGGAACAGGCAAGTGGTGATAGTTCAGAGTTAATTTCAGAAAACTCACGTTTAAAAGATGCTTTATTCCAAGCTGACAATGCTACTAAAGCGGCTGAAGGAAAGGTAGTTAGCATCAAAGCAGAATTTGATGCTTTTAAAAATGATGTTACTGCTATGCAAGCGCGTATTGCTGAATTGGAAGTTGGTAAAGTTGCAGAAAATTCAACAACAGAAACGGCGACAAATGATTTTGAAAATTGGTCTAACGATCAATTAAAAGAATATTTGGCAAGTAAAAACATTGGCTACAAACCATCTGCAACCAAAGCAGAATTATTAAAGCTGATCCCAAAGGAATAATGAAATGAGCTTTATTACTGTAAATGACGCAAATTCAATTTTGGGCAGCGATTTTGCACCAGACAGTGATAAAGCTCGTCTGGTTCAACTGGCAAATGTTTGGATAAAAAAACGAATTGGATTTGTACCGGATCCTATAGATTCACTTCTTAAAGATGCTGCTTGCGAAATTATTAAAGGTATTCTGGCCAAAGTAATTTATAACGGCAAAGAGCCGCTGCTTAAACGAAAGAAAGTTAAAGCAGATTCAGTCGAATCTGAAAAAGAGTATCAAGAAGGTACTGAAGCGATTTCTAGCTTTGAACAGATAGCAATTGATTATATTGATTCGCTTGATTTGAAAGACCCAAATGCAAGTTTTAATGGCTTCGGCATTCCACTTTATAGGGCATAAATAATGGGCTTAAGAGAGGAACTTCAGGCAGATCTTGCTGAAGCATTTAATGAAGATTTGGCTGACGCAGTGCATACTTTTACGTGTGAGCGGATATCAAAAACGAATTGGGATCCTAAAACTGAAACTCATGTTGAAGTTAAAGAAAACTATACTGGTCGTGGTGTTCTTTTTGGCTCTTACAAACAATATGAAATCCAAACCCTTGGAGTACTTGCCACAGATAAGAAAGCGACCGTGCTTCAAAATGAAGTGACTATGGTCCCTAAAATCGATGATGAGTGGCTAACAGCCTTAGGCTCATTTCGAGTAATTCATATTCAGCAAGATTCAGCCAGTACAATCTGGAAATGCCAGTTGAGGAAGGTCTAAATAATTGATCTAATATCCTTCTAAATTAGGGGGATATATGGCAAATAAATCACTTAACGAAAAATTTAAGATTATTGGATTTTGGACATTTGGTGGAATATTTTGGTATTTATTAATTAGTTTCTTTTTGCTGAGTGATTATCCAATTCAGGATTATCCATTTAACCATAAAAAAACATATGAAGTATTAAAAGATGCCTTAAGTCTTGCTGCGGCTTTTTTAGCGCCAGTTGCTGCTTTTGTATTATTCAGTAATTGGCGAGAACAACATATTGAAGTTGAAGTTGAGAAAGTAGGGATTGAACTCTACGAGCGTTTAATGCTTATCAAAAATGAAATTTCAGATATTAATAGTGAAATATGTTTTAATTTTTCTGAAGATAAAAAAGGTCTTGAAGACAGATTAACTATCACTCTTTTTGAAAAAATATTTCAAGTAAATTTAATAAAAAATAGATTAAGAAAAAGAAATAACTCTACAATTACTTTTTGCTCCTTTGCTGATCAAATTGGAAGAGATGTAGATATTTGTTTCGCATGCTTAATGAATATGTATTCAGCTAAAATTAAAATCACTAATTCAAATATATACAATTTCGAATATATAAATGAAAGTGATAAGGAGTTTAAAGAGAGATATCAAGAAAAATTTGATGAATTTGAAAGCCAATATACTGTGGGGTTTAATAAACTTGTAAATGATTTGGAGGCTTTAGATATACTTACTGACACGATTCGAATCCAAATTTAGTTGGTAATTTAATATAAAGCTAAAAAGCCTACATGAAATGTAGGTTTTTTTATGGGCGCATATTAGGAGTATCAATGGTTAGCACAGATTATGTTCCTTTATGGCATATCTCACCATTCCAACATGTTCAATACACTCTTACTAGAAATCAGCTTCACATGGATTTGTTATTCGAGGACATGAATAACGTTGATAAGTTCTTGTCTGTTGAAGGTGCAGCGGCACAAGTTGATTTCTATTCTGAAGGTGCTTATGCAGTTGTTCAGTTGGGAGATACTTCAGAAAGGAAATTAATAGAGATCTATGGCCTGCTTTTACATGAAGCTGTACACGTATGGCAGAAGGTTAAGAAGTTAATGGGAGAAAAAGAGCCTAGTTCAGAATTTGAAGCGTATTCAATTCAAGCGATCGCTCAAGACCTTTTTGAAATGTATGAAGAAAGCGAGATAAGACATGTTCCATAGCGTTAATGATGGCAAAGGCAATCGCAGAATATATGTGAATAGCAATGAAATTAAACGTGTTCTTTGGGCGAATGAGGAACAGGGTTTGGTTTGTTGCTTCCAGTATCCATATAAGGTTAATAAGCGCAAAGGTGGGCTTTGCACAAGAATATTGCGTGGCAAAGTTAAAGTGGAGATGATCAATGGCGTGGACGGGAGTAAAGCCGACTAGCTTTAGTTTTGAAGTTGAGAAACAGGCAGATGAGCTTGTAAAGAAAATCACAATGGATACAGTTCAATCACTTGTTGTTTCAAGTCCAGTTGATACAGGAGCTTATCGGGCATCGCATATTATTTCTGTTGGTTCTGGTGATTACGGTGTGCGAGAGCCTTCTACTAATGCCGTGCAAGATGCCGCGATTCAAGCTGTTAAATTTAAGTTGGGGAGTTTGATCTATATTCAAAACAACCAGCCATATGCTGAGCGCTTAGAGAATGGTTGGTCTGATCAAGCGCCACAAGGTATTTATGGCCTCACTTTTAATTTTATTTCTCAAAAGTACGGTGGCTAAAATGACAATGACTTTAGAGCAGACAAGGCAAGCTATTATTGATCGCATGCAAAGCTTTACGGGTATTTCTCAGGAACGGATTCAGTATCCAAATGCACCAGGCTTTACTGTGCCAAAAGACGGCTTGTGGTGTAGTCTAACTATTGCAGGCGGCCCGAGTTTTACCTCAGGTGTAGCAGATAAGCCTTGTAACCGTCGTACCGGTAATATTATGGTTCAGTGTTTTGATCGACTTCATGTGGGAGAAAAAGCACTAACAATTCTAGGTGATTCTTTATTGGCTCATTTTGAACATTTCTCTTTTGATGATTTAGAATGTTTGAACGGACAAACTATTAAAGCTGGAAAAGACGCTGACTTTGTGCAGTACAATGTGACCATAGGATTTACGGTGAATTGATATGAATGAAGATTACTTGCGTTATTTGACTGAAAGACAAGAATTGATCAGCAACATTAAATTGCTAAGTTCAGACCCATCAAACTTACAACATTTAGAAAACAAAACAATTTCTGAGTTGATGCGTATTTATTACGCTGGTTTTGATAATCATTGTCCACGTTGCGGAGACAAAGTAAGTATTCTTCCTTTTAAATCAATTTATAGGTCAAATGCTTCATGAATGAATATATTAAAATGCTTCGTGAAATTGAAGCAAAAAAGAAGAATTTAGAGACTCGAATTGCTCAGAAAGTGGGTGAAGAGGTTGCTAAATGGCAGTCAGAAAATAAGTTAGCTATACAAACTATATATATTGATTTGGCAGATGAGAGATCACCTGAAGGGCCTAAAAAATACATTGTTACTGGAGCTTCAGTAGATATTGATTACAAACCTTAAATTTTTAATTCCAGTACCGCCTCAGGGCGGTTTTTTTTCGCCAGAAATTTAGTGGTCACCTTCGGGTGGCTTTTTTTTATATCTATAGGAATCACTTATGAGCAATTTTGTTTTTAAGCGTGGTGACACATTCAACTTAAACTTGCAGCTGGTTGATATGGATGAAACTTTACCTTATCCACCCGATGACGTGCGCCGAGCAATTGATCTGACGAGCTACACATTCACATCACAGGTTAAAACTCTAGATGGGCAAACTGTAGCAACGTTAACTTGTGCCCCATTGAATCAAGGTACCCAAAAAGGTTGGTTGAATGTGGCTTCAAGTAGTAGCACTGCAAATTGGGCGTTAGGGCTTGTTCAAATGGATATTAAAGGCACAGTAGGAGGGGTAACTCAACATACTGAGACTTTGACTTTCCAAGTTATTGATGGGGTGACCGCATAATGGCAAATCTTGTTTTTAAATACAGATGGAATCATGGACCTTATCCATTTAACTCGGCACAAGGAAAGCGGCAATTCATGTTGCCTTTCGCTTCGGGGATTCTCAATCTAGCGCCAGCGTTTTCTCAAATTCATGACATTCCAACAACAAACCCTGCATCCAGATTGATAGGTATTCAGTCAGGTAATGTTATGGAGGTGGGTGCTTATGGTTTGGGTCTCACGGCAACCAATCCAGTGAGTTTTAAGAATTTAACTACTGAAGAAGCGAGTAAAGTTAAGTCAGGTTTCTACTCGGATAATGATCATATCGGTGAATTTATTGTTATTAGTGGAAATTCTGGCCAAAAGTTGCTTTTGGGTGGATCTCCTTATAATAACGGTATCCCTTGTTATCAATCTATTGGGTTATTTGAACCAACTCGCAAAGATTTCGCAACAGCTCCAATTCATACATTCAAGACGACACAGAACACTACAATTGACGCAAACGGCTTTATTAAAGCAGCTTCTCCTATTGCCAAGTTATTTGCATATAAAATTGAGTTGAATGATGATGCAGCCAAGCAACCACTTGAATATGAAAAATTAGGTACTGGCGATTACTTACTTAAAGGCTCTTTAGGCTTTGCACAAGAAGGCTGGTATATCGAAGTACCAAAGGATGCGAATGGGAACACAGTCGTAGCAGTTGAATACTCAATGTTGGAAAATGGTGATCTTTCAATCAAGACCTACAAACGTAAGTTTGATTTTGAGCTTGCCTCAGTTGTAGCAGATCATGAAAATCCTATGGATATTCCAGAGGGGCGCTGGATTGATATCCGCCTACATGAAGAACCACTGGTTATTTCTAATACACCTATAAATTTTCAGCCCACAAATTTATCACAGGCAGTGTCAGCAGCACTTGAAGGTATAGAACCGCCTGAAGTGACAGATGAAAACCTTTAACAACCCGCTAACTCAGCGGGTTTTTTAATGCCTAAATTTTGGAGAACTATAAATGAGTTCAGGCGCAAAAATTCGATTATATGCTTGTGAAGAAGCAGTATTAGGAACTACTCCGGCTAATCCAATCTGGTATACCGTTCGTCGTGTTACTGATAGTTTGACTGAAAATGTGACTACTGAAGATAGCAGTGAAGTCGTTGACTCACGTTTTCGCCAAGGTAGTGTCGTAACTGAAGCTGAAGTAACAGGTCAGTTAGAATTTGAATTGTCGTTGGGAACCTTCGATTTATTCTTAAATGTTTTAGCTTTCAATAACTGGGCTGCAAATGCTTTAAGTTTTGGTGGTGGAATTCGAAAATCTTTGACTCTAGTTAAAGTGTTCGAAGATATTGGCCAAGTCTTTATTTATCGCGGTATTCAAGTGAATACAGGTGAAATGACTATCCAGACTACGGGTAAGATCACTGGCAACTTTGGTCTTGTAGGCAGCTCATTCACAAGACAACAAGTCAATCCAGTTATCAATCCTATTCCAGCTTCAACACGCCCACTTGTCAGCATGCCAAATGTTGAAAAGTTACTTATTAATGGGCAGTCGATTCAGGGTAAAGCTTGTCTACAAACGCTCACCATTAACTTTAATAACAATCTTGAAGCTATTCGCTGTATTGGCTCAGGCTCGTACACACCAGAGTTTTATTTAGAGAAAATGATGGATATTGGTGTAAATGCTAACTTCATGTTCTCGGCAACATCTGCAGCTTGGATTGATGCAATTAAAACGCGAGATATCTTCACACTGACTTTTGATATCACAGACAGTAAGGGGAGTAAGTATTCGTTGAACTTCCCGCAGCTTGAAGTCAAGGAAGCTAACCATCCAGATGGTGGCGGTGACGACATCATTACCATTGATATTAACTTTGCTCAGGTACGTACAAGTCCAACGATTATTCGTGCACTTATCTAATTCAAATCATTAATTCTAAAGCTCATGGATTCCCATGGGCTTTTTTATTTTCTAAATTTAAGAGGTTGCTATGGCTTTAAAAGTAGGCATTATTCAAAGTTCTGAAGTATCTAAATGGTGTGAGTTTAAAGATACAGATGGTCAGGTTCAGGCAGAGTTCAAAGTGCGTGGTATCGCCTATAAGCCCTTTCAGGTAGCCATTGAACGTGCGGGTAATCAAATCTCGTCTAAAGG
This sequence comes from Acinetobacter sp. S-1, assembly GCF_059579785.1. Taxonomy (NCBI): domain Bacteria; kingdom Pseudomonadati; phylum Pseudomonadota; class Gammaproteobacteria; order Moraxellales; family Moraxellaceae; genus Acinetobacter; species Acinetobacter sp. S-1. The sequence continues at coordinate 2,865,015 of NZ_CM184207.1, read as the reverse complement.
CTATGATGTGATGGTCAAAGATGAAAATGCCAAGCTCTACCACGAATTGTTAATGGATGCATGTGCTGCCCATTTAATTGAGGACTGGAAAGGTGTGGTATTTGCCGAAATCGTAGCTGGTAAAACTGTTGAGTCCGAAAAGCCATATACACCTGAGAATGCCTCAAAGCTTCTTAATCTTGGTGATATTGGCATTTCAATCTGGTTATTCATTAAAGAACAGGCCCAGAAGATTCAGGAAGAAGCCGACAAAGATAAGGCCTTAATTCTGGGAAAGTCGTCGAGCTCTACAAATACCAAAAAACGTATGCGTCGAAAACGCCGCACGAAATCGAACAAATCAAGTTCTTAGGTGGTCGTATTCCAGATCCACCAGAATATTCTTATGCGGCTGATTCCATTCTTTTGGCATTTAGCATTATTTGCAGATCCAGAAGGTATGAGCAAAGCATCCCGTTATCTTTAGATCAGCAGGCAATCAATGTCTATGCTGAGCATAATGATTTGCCTGTTGATGCTCATATCTTTAATGACTGTATTTTTGCTTTAGACAATTTATTTATTGAAGAAGCCCACAAGAAAATTTCAACCAAACCCAAAAAGTAAAAAATAGCTATCTTCATGATGGCTATTTTAGTTAATGTATTTTGATATATTGAAATGTATAATGTTAACAATAATTTATATTGAAAATTAATATGTTAGAAAAACTTTTTTATACATTGGGGTTATCTGTTTTTCTAGTAGCTTTGGTTAGCTGCACTAAACAAGTTGAAAGTAAGGCACTGCCTTCTTCAATTGAAGCGCAATTCGTAAGTGCAGATAAAGAAATAGGGAAGATGCTCGATGACCTAGAAAATCGAGATATTCCACTTCAACGTAAACGGGAGATATTGTGCAAGACCTATCCTGAGGTCTACCAAAAACAGTACATGCCAGCTCTACTTAAGCTTTCTCCTAATACATATACAGAGGAAATTTTATTAAGAGATTTTGAGGCCGTGATTAGCTTTTATAAAAAAGCATTTGTTATTAATTGTGGTTAAAATTGATTTATTAATAAAAATGCTAGAGATGATAATTTTTATTGCCTCAAAAGTATGCGATTGTTAAATTAAAACATTTTTAAAAATGGGTGATTCCGTGAAAGTATTTATTTTAATTATAGGATTTATAACTTCTAATCTAAGTTATGCAGAAGACTGGAAATTAGTAGCGGAATCAACAGATAATGTACGTACATATTTAGATATTGAAACATTAAATTATCATTCAAATGATAATTCTGTAAGCGTTTGGTCTAAGGTAAATAATATAAAAGTACAGTTAGATAGTGGGATACTTACGGAATATAAGACACTAGATTATTATTTTTGCAATTCAAGAACATCTACTACGGTTAAGGGTATAGCTTATGATAAAAAAGGCAATATACTTGAAACTAGTGATACGAAAATTGGGCCTAACAATATAATTCCTGGGTCGGTTGAGGATACAGTTTTTAATTATGTATGTGAAAATTCCAAGTTAGAGGTTGTAAATTAAAATCCAACCAATAAGGACAAGAACCGCTAGAGATAGTGGTTTTTATTGCTTCTCAAATAACCAATTGCTAAATTACCTCTAAACATAAAGATAATTTTATGAAAAAGTTTTATCTATTTATACTCATGCTTACATTAATAGGTACGGTTCAAGCCAAATCACTGGAAGATAGGGAAATAAAGAAAAGGTGTGAGTCATATACAGAACTAGCATTGGTCTATTTGGATAATTATTTCAATGGTCAAAGTCGAGAGGAACAATATAATTTAGTCGAAGATAAGATCCAAGATGAAGTGGGGATTGTTTTCAGTAAGAAATTAATTGACATTGCCTACGACTATATACCTTTTCCGGTGAATGAAAGTGAAAGAAAAGCATACAGGAAAGATTATTCATCAACATTTTTCAATAGATGCATAAAAGGCTTTGAATCTTCAAATTAAATTTTGGAAAAAATACTTAATCACCTTCAGGTGGTTTTTGGGTTTTCTGAACTGTTTAATTTTACTCACTCTTAGTAATTGGTGATTTGATGAAAAAAATACTTTTTTGTTTATTGATAAGTTTTTCGACTATAGCTATAGCTGATAATAGTTCTGAGCAACTGAAATATTGTGATCCAGTTTCAGAATATGCAAACAATATTATGTATAAAAGACAACACGGTACTCAAGCTAAAGATTTATTTTTAACTGTTACAAAGGACTCAAAAGATCAATCATTTACTTGGTACTATGTTGCACTTATAAAGGAAGCTTACATACGCCCTGTTTTTAAAAATGAAGAAGAAAAGAAAAAAGTAGCTAAGGAATTTGCTGACGAGGCTTTAAAGGGGTGCCTCGACTCATTTAACGTTTAAAAGATTTAAGGCAACTAACCTCGCATTGTGGGCATTCTTATTGCGCCACTATTAACCACTTGTTAAATTAACCTCATTAATAACAGTGGTTAATTTCATGAAAAAGATTATCTTATTAGGGTTAGTACTAGGCGTGGTTGGATGTAGTAAGAAAGAACCAACTGTACAAGAAATTAATGCATTCAAAGAAGTGAAGGCTCAGGAATCTGTAAAGGCATTATTAAAGGATCCTAGTTCAGCTGAATTTAGAAATATGAATGGTATGTGTGGTGAAGTAAATTCTAAAAATAGCTTTGGAGCTTATACTGGTTTTGTTCGTTTTATTGGTACACCTGATCTTACAATAATTGAAGGTGAAAACTTTCAAGTAGATCAAGCAACCTTTAACGAAGTTTGGTCAAAAATCTGTAAGTAAACAAAATCTAAAAGTACCCTAGGGGGCTTTTTTTATAGTCAAAAATTAGCTGGTAATTATATTTAACTTGAATAGAACCCACTCCTTGAGTGGGTTTTTTATTGCCTGGAGAAAAGTGAAAATGGCACAAGAATCCCGTTTAGTCATTGTTATTGATTCGCAAAATGCTGAACGTAATGCACGAAATCTAGGCAATGAATTAAACAGTATCGAGAAGAACGGTGACTTTGCTACCAAGTCTATGGATCGTATGTCTGTAGCTACTCGCTCATTAGCAGGTTATATGGCTGGACTGGTAACTGTAGGAACGGCAATTAGTAAGATGGACCTCTATACCGGCATTAACAATAAATTGAAATTAGTGACGAATAACCAAGAAGAGCTAAATCGTGCTATGGAGGATACTTTTGAGATTGCTCAAAGATCAGCTTCATCTTGGAGCGCTGTCAATGATGTGTATTCAAAATACATGTCTAATGCAAAGACACTAAATTTAACTCAGGAACAAACCGCAAAACTTACTGAAATTACATCAAAAGCAGTTGCAATTAGTGGCTCTAGTGCTGAGTCAGCAGCGGCAGCTCTATTCCAGTATGGTCAGAGCCTAGATGGAAATATTCTTCGTGCAGAAGAGTTTAACAGTCTAGTCGATGGCGCTGGTGGTCTCTTAAACGCTATGGCCAAGGGTCTAGGCGTGACCCGTGGTGAACTCCGCCAGATGATGCTAGATAGTAAACTTACTGGAGAAGTTATTACTAAAGCACTTTTAAAAGCTGGCGATAGTGTTGAGCAGCTTTACGGCAAAACTAACAAAACTATTTCTCAATCTTTAGAAATGTTAAATAACGGGATCACTAAATTTGTAGGTGAAGCAGGGCAGGGATCTGGTGCTGCACAGACTTTAGCTGGTTCCATTCAAATTCTAGCAACTAATTTGGATTTGATCGCGGACGGAGCTTTAGTAGTTGGGATTGGATATGTCACCAAAGCAATTACTGCCAAATCATTAGCTGTCTATGCTGATATAGCTGCAACGACTGCAAGTATTCAAGCAAGTCGTTCAAAAGCATTGGCTGAGTTGGCTGAATCATCAGCTGCTGTTAAGTCTGCTCAAGCTCAAGTGGCTAATACTCAAGCTACTTTAACTGCATTGACAGCAGAAAAAGCATTAGAGGCAGAACGCTTAAAATCACAAATTAATTCAGTTGGGCGCACTCAATCTATTACACGGATGGCAGAGCTTAAGAAAATTGAATCTCAAGTTACACGCGAACTTACTGTAGCTGAGACTGCACTAGCAGCTGCTCAGGCTCGTAGTGCAACGGCTCAGAAAGCTGCGGTAGGTCTAACCGGTTCTATGTTGGGTGCAGGCCGTACTTTGTTAGGTGTTTTGGGTGGTCCAGTAGGGATGGGAATAACTGTAGCTACTTTAGCTGCTAGTTATTTAATGATGCGTGATAATGGCAATGAAGCCAATGATATGCTTAAGGATCAGTCGCGTTACGCTGGAATGGCAACAGATGAGCTTACTAAACTCAATGGTGCACAAAAACGTGCTGCGGAGGGAGAGCTAACTAAGCAATTAAATTCACAGTCAGCTCAACTTAAAAAATCCCAAAATGAATTCTTAGCATTGACGCAAACTATTGCAGATAGCAATAAAAAGAGTACAGAGGCATATCGCATCTGGGCAGAACTAACTACTGGAATAATTGGAGTTAATCAGGCTTTTGAAAGACTAAATCAACTAGATTTTATTAATTCAGATCAGATTAATCAGTTGGCCGACAGTAAAAAGAAAGTTGATGAAAATTCGCTTGCAGTAAAGAAAACAAATGCTGAGTTAAACTTAGTTAAAACATCTGGCGCAAATGCTAAATCAGGCTTATCGAATGTAAGTGAGGGAGCAAAGAATGCAGCTCAAGATGTAAGTAATCTTGATACTCAGCTGAAAAAATTGCGGGAAAATGCTAATAAATCAATTTCGGATGACAAATATTGGATAGCAACATATAACCGCAATAAAAAAATGTTGGGTGAGGCTAGTGCAGCTAATTTTGCTGACTTTGCTCAGGCATGGAGGAAAGAAAATAACATTAGCCGTGATGTAAATTTATCAAAAGAGCAAAATCAAATTCTTCAAGAACTATGGGGAGTCCATTTAAAAGTTACAGCAGCTAAGGAAGAGGCAGTTACCGCGACCAAAAAGGAAACTGAAGAGTTAAGTAAACAAGAAAAAATCACTAAACGATTAGTAGGTATTTCTGGCCAGTCAGGTATTGGCACAGGCCCTCATCTCGACGTTAGATATGGCGGCTCAATGTCTGGCCAGAAAGTATCGAATGAACATCTAGCCCGATTACAAGCAGGAGGAAAACCATTATCCTCCTATAAGATCAGTTCTAATTATGGTCCACGAAAAGCCCCCACCAAAGGGGCTTCTTCATTTCATAAGGGTATTGATTTTTCAATGTCTGAAGGCACACCGATCACGACCAATGTCGCCGTGAAAGATATTAAGACATGGTATGACAGCAAAGGTGGTGGCTATGTCAGCGAGGTGATCTTTGAGGATGGTGTATCTCTTAAGTTGCTTCATCAATCTCCAAAGATGCAGAGCAAAGTGAAAGGTGGTGCGAGTAAGGGAAGTGATAAAGCAGCAGGTGACATTCAGTCTCAACTTGATCGTCAATTAGATGCTCAGCGCTCTCTAGAAAATGAAGTAGCTTCTGAAGTACAGCGTATCCAGAATAATTTGAAAGTTAGACTGGAGGATGTTGATAAAGCAAGTTTTACGCCAGAACGTACTGCTGAAATCAAGGCTGAATTACAGCGTCGTGCAGATAATGATATTGCTATCGCCAAAAAAGCAATTATAAGCAAGCTGGAAGACTACAAGGAATTCCAGAAAACCGAGGAGCAGTTACTTGAAGAGAGCTTTAACCGTAAAAAGTTCAATGCAGCTCATGACATTGAATTAAGCAAGTCAGAGCAGAAGCAGGCTGTTGAATTGTTGAATCAACAATTACAGCAAGAGCTAGGGTTTTTAAAACTAGCTCAGGAACAGCGTCTTTTCCAAGCAAAAATTTCATATATGCATGAAGTTGATGCTATGCGTGAAAGATACCGGCTTGAGCGTGAGGAAATTAGTAAAACAGTCCGTGATCCTAAACAAAGAGGTGAACTATTAAATGCTTCGGCACGAGCTGAGGATAATGAGTTCGCTGATAAGCGTAAAAGTGCTTGGGATAGTTATCGACGTACCCAAGGTGAAATGGATGATACATCTGAGTATGTTAATCTTGATATTAATTATGAAGAACAAGCAAAGGTATTGGAGGATGCTAAGAAATATGAACTTATTACCGCTGAAGAACATGAAGCTGCTATGTTTAAAATCAAGCAAGATTACAAGGACAAAAAACTAACCTTAGATCTTGAATATGGCCAACAAGCTATGAGCTCTCTGACTTCAATTTTTGGTTCTATGTTTGGTGAACAATCCAAAGCTTACAAGCTCATGTTTGCAGCAGATAAAGCTTATGCGATTGCAGCAGCAGGTATTGCTATTCAGCAAAATATCGCTGCAGCTTCAAAAGCTGGTTTTCCTTACAACTTGCCTTTAATTGCTGGGGCGGTTGCTCAAGGCGCTAGTATCATTGCAAACATCCGGGCAATCAAAGATCAAGGTTTTGCTGAAGGTGGTTATACAGGTCGAGGTGGGAAATACGATGTTGCTGGCTTAGTCCATAGAGGTGAGGTGGTATTTTCTCAGGAAGATGTTGCTAGAAATGGTGGTGTTGCCGCAGTCGAATCTATCCGTAAAGATGGCATAACGCCGTCTAATAATTCGGATCTATTCCATGATGGCAAAGTTTACTTCTCTTCAAATGGTTTGGTTTCAGATCGTTCAAATCTTGATGATGTGCAGGATTTTACTTTAGGACAATCATCACGACCACAATCTGAGATTATGCCTTCAGTTGCTACTCTTACACCGACGATCAATTTCAAAATTGAAGTTGTGAATCAGGTGAGCGGGGCAATAGTTGAAGCTGAACAACTGGATGATAAAACAGTCCGGATTATCGTAAAGGAAGAGCTGGATAAACAACTTCCAAAAGCGGTACCAAAACTTGTAAGTGAACAAATTGGTAATCCAAACTCAACTATCAGTCGCTCTTTGACTGAAAACACTACCGCAAGACGAAATCGCTAATTAACAGAACCACCTTCGGGTGGTTTTTTATTGCCTGAAGGAAAGTTATGTATAAGTTAAAGCTAAATCCTCAGAACAGCGGCTATGGAGTAACACCGGGAGATGATGTAAAGCGTCAACAGATGGACGGTGGTCGTGGTCGCTACTACATCGATGTGAAGCGTAATAGCCATATTGTCGATGTGAACTGGAATTTAAGTAAAACCGATTTCAGTAAAATGATGGCTTTTTGGCGTGTCTATCAAAACAAGCCGGCTTCTTTCTATGCCGATCTGGTGATTGATCAGGGAGCGCGGCAGCAATATCAATGCAATTTCATTCCGAATTCGTTTAAGACAAATGAAGTGAATGGAAATCTTTACCGAGTAAATGCACAACTAGAAGTTATTCAAAATCAGCCAAACCTTGCAGCTGATGAGGCGCTAATAAGTGATTGGGAGGTCTAATGGATAACGAATATGCGAAGTTTTTTCTCAATCGTAAAGTTGATATTTATCAACTGGAATGTATTGAACTATCACACCCATCATTTCTAAATATTTATCGCGTTGTTCGTAATGATGACCGTGGTGTTTATGTCCAGCACAAAGAAGGTGGGGGGCAGGTCTTTTACGAATATCTGCCTATGTCAATTCAAAGATCCGGGATGTTAGGTGATCTGGACCAGACTTTAACTGTCTCAGTTTCTGGTCTTGGGGATATATTGCCGGATGAGTTGGAGCGAGTTTTAGAAGGTCAATTTGCAGATGTGAAGCCTACTGTCAATTACCGTCTTTATAGTTCAGACAACCTGAATTCACCAATCCATTATTTGTTAGGCCTTCAGCTTGCAGGTGTTTCAATGAACAATAAAGCCGTGACATTTAAAGCTGAGTCCCCTCGTTTAAATATTTCCAAAACTGGTGACATCTTTTCGTTAGATCGGTTTAGCGGACTGAAGGGGGCTGTATGAAAAGTCATGATCATTTGCTTGATAAGCAATACGACGAAGAGCACTACAACTGTGTTCACTTTGCACATGAAGCTGCTCTAGATCTATATGGAGTAGATCGGAGTGAAGCTTTGGATTTGTTCATGCAACCTAAAGGCCATATCAAGTTTAAAGTCTCGCGATTAAAACTCTTAAATCCGCTGCCCATGCCCAAGGAGGGTTGCATAGTTGCCTTCCATCCAAGACAAAGAAATAAGCCCCCGCATGTGGGGCTTTTTCGTGGGCAGAAGGTTTTACACCTGATGGAGAGTGGAGTCACTTATTTAGCTGAAGACGTCATTAAGGCAATGGGGTTTAGTCGGGTTAGTTATTATGATTAAAGTTATTTATAAGCAAGATGCTTTGTCTGAAGAAAAGACAATTGAACATGCCCACACAATAGGGCAGTGGCTAACTTCAAAATATGAACATATGCCTGAGCATGTCCGTATTTTTCATACACCAAGCAATATGGATCATGCAGAAATCTCTTTTGCAAATGAAGTTACACCGAAGAATGCTCACGACTTAAAGCAGCTTGATTTCTTGCCGGGTACTTTTATTGTGATTGAAAACCCGAAAGGGATACCTGCACTTATTGCTGCTATCGTTTCTATTGTTTTAAGTGTGGCGATTGCATTTTTAATGCCCGCGCCGTCAATTGCCCAAACCACTCAGAATAACAATCAATCCTCATCTGCAAATAACGAACTTTCAAACCGCGAAAACAAAATGCGAGTGAATGGCCGTATTGCTGATATTTATGGTGCAGCTTGGGATACAGCTGATCTAATTGCTGTGCCTTACAAGGTTTATGAAAACAACGTTGAGGTAGAACATGTCGTTGGCTGTATTGGGCGTGGTAACTATCACATCAAAGGTGCTTACGATGGTGAAACCAATATTGTCGATATTGCAGGGGCATCGGTCGAAGTCTTTCGTCCTGGTGTTGATATTGTTTCTGGCCAGCCTTATTTTTCGCTTGGTAGCGAAATTACAACACCGCCTTTAACTGTTCAGCACCAAAACTCGGTTAATGGCCAGATCTTGCGTCCAGCTGATACTCAAAGTCTGGAAGGAACCAATTATCTTCAATTTGCTTACCCAAATGAGATCCTTCGAGCAGCTGCAAACAATACCGATTTGACGACTAAGTTTGTCAGCAATGACCGAGTTGAAATCACTAATGCTTCTTTTACTTTTAACGGACAAACATACGATTTAAACGGTACTTATAGCGTCTTATCTGTTGCTGATGACCGAATGGCCTTATCTAACCCGGCAGCAGTAAATCCGAATTGGCTAAAGCTAAAAGAACTCACTAATCAGCAAACTGGTGCTTTATCTCCAAAGCTCTCATCCATTGGCGAAAAATGGATTGGTCCATTTATCCTGGACAATATTGAACGTAGTCGCGTCATTTTCAACTTTGTGGCCAACAATGGACTTTATACCGTTTCTTCAGGAGGCAATCAGGCGGCAGTCAATGTCACTATTGAAGTTGAAGTTACTCCAGTGAATGAGACGGGTGCTGCAATTGGTAACCCAATGCTAAAACAGATCATTCTCAAGGGTTCAGCTAAGTCGCGGCAAACAGTTGGCGCAACGCTAGATATGGTCACATTTCAGGGCCGTTGTAGCGTCCGTGCTCGACGATTAACACCAACCCCAGCAGTGACAACCGTAGTTGATGAAGTGAAGTGGCAAGCGTTATATGGCGCATTTCCATTGCAAAGCACGATGTATGAACATGAAACGGTTTTTCGTGCACGTACATATGCAACGACTGGAGCTTTATCTGTTAAGTCACGCAAGATCAATTTTGATCTTCAGCGCATGTTGCCCACATATAAAAATGGAGCAATGACAACAGAGTTATTTCCAACCTCAAGCTTTGCAGATGCTTTGGTCTCAATGGCGCTCGATGACAAGATTGGCCGTCGTACGATCGACGAGATTGATATTGAAAACATCTATCGTACTTATAACGATATTGTCGATTACTTCGGTACACCTTTAGCGGCTGAGTTCTGTGCCACCATTGATGATACTAATCTTTCTTTTGAGGAGCTGGTCACCAACCTTTGTGATGCTGTGTTTTGTACTGCTTATCGTCAGAACAATAAGCTAAAGATCTACTTTGAACGACCGACCGATAATTCAGTATTGTTATTTAACTTCAGGAACATCATTCCGGATAGTTATAAGCATGATCTAACGCTAGGCATGATGGATGACTATGATGGATTGATCTATGAATATACGGATCCTGCCGACGACACCCGCATAAATATCTATCTGCCTGATAAAGGAGCTAAGAATCCTAAAGAGGTGAAATCTGTAGGTGTGCGAAACAAGTGGCAAGCTCACTTTAATGCGTACCGGCTTTGGAATAAGCTTCGGTTTCAGCGTAAATCCATAACCTTTGATGCAACACCAGAATCCGAACTTTTGGTTTTACGTGATCGTATTGCTGTGGCAGATTATCGAAATGGTATCCATCAAAGCGGTGATGTAGTTCAGCAAGAGGGATTGATTCTTACATTGAGTCATGATGTTGATTTCATAGCTGGCAAGAGTTATGTGATTTATCTGCAAATGGGAGATGGCAGCGTTGATCTAATTCCAATAACTGCTGGCTCCGCTAAGAACAAAGTGGTTTTAGGACGTTTGCCAAACGGTGCTCTCAAATTAAGTGCTGATGATTTTGTTAATACCATTTATACGGTTGTTAATGACGATACAAAGGACTCATTACCTTATCTGGTAGCTAAGAAAGATCCAGTTGATAAGTTTTCAAATACCATTACGGCAGTGAATTATGATGTTCGTTATTACCTTAATGACAAAGACTTTATTGATGTACCAGTTGATGACTCACCGATTTACATCCGTTACGACCAGCTTGATCTTAATTTAGCTCGCTTATATCAGATGCAACGAGGTGACCTACCAACAACCGGTGAAATTAGCTTTATTGTTGAAGCCGGTGCTTTGGTGTCGAGCTCCAGTTCACTTCGACCAGAAACTAGATTTGTCTATTACCCAAAGTATGATGGTAATCCACCTAAACAAGTGTTTACTGTTGCAAGTGCTAATGAGCTTCCTGCTATTGATACGGGAGAATTTCCGTCTGAACTTGTTGTTAATCTTATAATTAAGGGGGCTGTAGTTGGGCGTGGCGGAGATGGGGGATTACCGCATCTAGCATATGGTGGATGGGGTTCTGATCCAGATTACAACTTTACCAAAACCCGCCGTGATGGATTTCAGGGTGCACCGGGTTTAATGAACCGGCACAGTAAATTAAACCTAATTATTGACGGAGGAACTTTAGCTCGAGGCGGCTCTGGCGGTGGAGCAACGCCAAGCGGTATTTATGCAGATTCATCATTTGGAGTTCAAGGCGGTGCTGGTGGTGGTGGTGCACCATTTGGACGTGTTATGTCTGGCCAGCCAATTTACAATGATTCTCAGGATTGGCGACTATACCTAGATGGTTATTTCTTAGTTATGAAAGTCACTGATGCTGATGCCGAAATGCCAGGGAAAGGCTCTAGGTTTGCAAATAGCTATGTTACACCTCCAATATCTGGCGATGGGGGTGCATGGGGGAAACTTGGTACTAAGTCTACAAATAGTGGCACATGGAACTGGCAATATCATGGCACAACTGAGGGCCAGCCGGGGCCAGGCGGTACCGCCATTGTAGGAGTAGCGCCACTCACAACACAATTGATAAATGGAGGGCGAATTTTACAAACCCTTTAATACTTTGAAAGAACTTTTAGCACCCAATTCGGGTGCTTTTTTATTATCGCTCCGATGATGGATTGGACAACGAACAACTACCGCTTCCTAGCGGTTTTTTTATTTCTGGAGATATAAATGGAACCAGTTTCCACTAGCGGTTTAACAGCACTTTTAAAATTTTACGGAGCGGCAATTATGGTGACTTTAGCGGTCGCTTTAGTTGCAGCAGTTGTACTGATGACACGTATGCCACGCTCACCTCAGGAATGGGCCGTTGGGCTCATTTGTACTGTTGTATCAAGTTTGGCTGGTGGTTCATTCATTATTGTGAAGTGGGGGCTTCATGAATGGATTACAGATATTTGGGGGATGATGGCGCTTGGTGGATTCTTCTTTGTTTGCGGAATTCCCGGTTGGGCTTTGGTCCGATGGACTTTTAACTTTATCAACAAACAAGAAGGTAAGACGATTATTGAAGTAATCAAAGAAGTTAAGCAAGCCAGAAAAGACATTGAAAACAGCTAATGCCGCCTTCGGGCGGTTTTTTATTATCTAAGGAAAAGTGAAATGAATATTGAACAATATCTTGAAGAACTTATTAAACGTGAAGGGGGTTATGTAAATAACCCTGCGGATCGAGGAGGAGCAACCAAGTACGGTATTACTGAAGCGGTCGCTCGTGCAAACGGATTTAAAGGGAACATGAAGGATTTGCCGCTTGATATGGCCAAAGCAATTTATCGCAAAAACTATTGGACGGCTCCGCGTTTTGACCAAGTGAATACAATCAGTTCAGCAGTTGCTGAAGAGCTTCTAGACACTGGTGTGAATTGTGGTACCGGCTTTGCTAAACCTCTTTTACAACGTGCTTTGAATTTACTTAACAACCAAGGTAAAGCTGGATATACAGACTTAAAGGTTGATGGTGTTTATGGACCAGCAACGCTTAATGCATTCAAAACTTATCTTGCAAAACGTGGGAAAGAGGGAGAGAAGGTATTAGTCCGAGTACTGAATATCATGCAAGGTCAACGCTACATTGAAATCTGTGAACGTAATCCTAGCCAAGAGCAGTTTTTCTATGGTTGGATTAACAATCGAATTTCCCTATAATTTTTATATTTGCTGTGCACTCTATTATTAGAATGCACAGCTTTTATACCCATCTAACAATATATAAACTCTTTCATTCATAATGACATCTTATTGCTCTGTCTTATCAAAAAGGGATACAACCTCTGATTTGAAGATTATGTTTACTCGCAAATTTAGCGGCAGATATTGACTCTGTTGCATACTTCGCTGCACCATATGGTCCTCGGAAAAGTTTTGCAGCATTAATAGAATAATCTTCACAGAATTCAAGTACTTTTAAGACTTCTGAGTTTTTGATAGTAAATTTAAAAAGACCACTTACTTGTTTGTCATGCATTAAATCTGAAATTAATTTTAACTCATTGATTTTAAAACTTTGATGTGTGAGATTTGCTCTAGCATCTAATGTTTGTCTTACTAGAGTGAAACAACCTTCCTGAGAAGATATATTAATATTATGGGCCCTTGGTACATCTATTATTTCGAAATTTAATTTATCATTACTATTCAATAAATTTTTCTTTTCTGTATCTATAACCCATATTGAAAAGCTATCTTCTAAATTTGAACTACCATTGATCACACCTGTAGCAGCAAAATACATAGCAACTAAAGGGTTGTAACTCCAGTCAAGTAACTCGGTCGGATATCCATAATGTTGTGCAAAAGCTAGCAACTCGAATAGTTGTCTCTGTGGCCAACTTGATGGGTTTAAGAATACTTTATCATGACACTCATTTAGTGTTTCAGTTCTAAAACTATAAGAATCATTTGGAATTGAGACTGCATTAATATCACACCCTTTAACAAATGTTTTTAAATAAGTTAGTTGTAAAAAACACAGATCATTATATGAGTTTGATAGAGTTGAGTGAGCAAATACATTTCTATATAAAGATGGAACTAATTCATGCGTTGAATTTGATTGTCCTCGGTAAATGAAATTATGATTTGCTGAACCAGTTTTTTCTGCCAATTTCATTTTATTTTCAGGTTTGAGAACTTCCTTAAATTCATCAAAAGACACTAAAAATTCTTTGTAACCGTTATGCATTATTTCTTTCAAAAGAAAAACTCCATTGTTGTGATTTCAAAAGATATGTTAAGTAATTCATTTTTTTGAATAATGTATTCTATATTTTTTAATCTATTTCCAATAGGGAATGATCAATAAAATATTAATTTTATTGATAAAAGTTCTTCTCTCTGGAAAAAATCTACTCAATCAATCTCGGCTCAATGACCAAATACGACCTAGTTCATTACTGATACCCACTGTAAAATATTCTTTCTATTTTTTTGTTGACAGTCTTTAGGATGTATTGCTTATACAAAATATGAAAATTAGCACTAATGCTCTTTAAGGAGGGCCTATTATTCAATTTTTGTAATCTTTTTTCCTAAGGTAATCGCTTCATTAAGAATTGAATAGGTTTCTTTATAAGCTTCTATACTCGAGTAAGCAGGATTGTTTAGTAGGCCATTTGAATTTGTGTCGACTAAAACAGATTCTAACAAGGCATAAAACATAACAATTTCAGATGCTAAATCTGCATTAAGTGCACCAATTTTATCAATATTTGATTTATAGACGGGGAAAATATTTTGTTGTTGTTCAATTGAAGCGAGAACTGTACTACTTTCACCAGTTGTAAGTTCTTGTATGCATTCTTGAAGATATTCTGCATATTTACGCTTTTCTATTAACCTCAGTGTCGCCGCAATCTCGCTAATCATTGCTCTTTCGATTGTCTGAGCATGATTTTTACTATCATAACGTTTAAAGAAATACTGTGTAATAAAGCTAATTATTGCAGACAACAAAGCCACTGCTATAGCCGTAAAAATGGTAGAGTTCAATTGTAATATCCTAATATGACAAGATTTAATTTATTAGTGACTAGTGTTTAAATCTAGACACGAAGATCATTCAAAAGTTGGTTTATTTCATTTTTTTTTAATATTTGTATTAAATCTCTATATCCAACTAAGTTTGACTCCCATTCATTTAAGTCATGTCTTAAAGTAGTAGAGTCTAGTTCATAGTAGTTTATTGATACAAATTTGGAATGATAAAAAGACTGTCTTTCATCAAAATTAATATATTGATCCTTAACATGTAAATAAGTTCTAAGTTTAGAAATTAAGCTTAAAAAGTTGATATTTAATTCTGCTTTTTTATTCACCACATTTTGTATGTAAATTAAGCCATCATCTTTGCGTAACGCCTCATAGTCTAACTCGCACTCATAAGAGCCTATTAATATTTCTAGGTCTGAGATATAAGTTGCTAATTCAAGAGTGTTTTTTTCAAACTTAGAAAATTCATCATAAGCCTGTAAGGCTAAAGTGTTTGTAACTTGTTTATTATGTTGTTCCTTCCAGTCATTAAATAAATATGCAGCTACAAATGCTGCAAAAAAAGCAGCACATGCGCCAAGAATAGAACCAAAGGCAGATATAAAGTCAGCAGAGGTAATAAAAAAAATTTTTAAAGAATAATAAGTTAACAATGCTACCGCATATGCAACCATACCCCAAAGTAAAACGGAAAATAATATTACTTTCTTACTTTTCATTAATCACCCACTGTTCCTAGAACTGGAATCATCTGTGGCCCCGTCATGCGAGCCTTACTAATAATCTCGACAAGTTCATCATAAGTTAAATTAAAAGAATCTTCACTATCAAAAACATAGACCATATTTTTACCTTCATATTCAGGTGGTGTAGGGGGAACAAAACGCTTAGGAATAAGAGTTTGCGTTAATTGTTCATCTGTTAGTCTGGTAAAGTTCACTTTTACTTCCTTCAATAAATTATTTAACGATTGTTAGCTGATCCCACATAAATGGGTTTTTAGTGAGTTTATCTCTCGACATCGACCAAGTTCGACCAGGTATATAACAAGGACCAACACCGAGCTTTTTCTTTCCGAATTTTGTGTGCACGTTTTCTAGTGTTTTCATCAATTGTTCTTTCTTTTCTATTGCTTCAAAATCTGTGAGCAAGTCATATGTATGGCCAGCCTTAGGTTCTAAGCCTGTTAATATGACACCGCATTTTTTATACTTGATGCCTTCTTTAAAGATATCTGACACCATTTTAACTGCTGCTCTTACGAAATCAGTTGCACAATCTGTGGGTTCTGAAAATGCGCCCGTAATAGACTTATTATAAAATGGCGCACTTTCATCAAATGGGCTTGATTGAACAAATACAAGTAGACAACCACAAAGCGAATCTTCATCACGCAACCGTTTGCAAGCTTCTTGTGCATGCATGGCTATTGCTTCTTTCAAATCAGTGAGTTCAGTAACTTTTGTACCAAAGGAACAAGATTTTATTATTTGTTTTTTTGAAGGTGGGGTATCTTCAATTTCAATGCATGAGATGCCTTGCAACTCATTAATTGTACGAGCCATGACGATAGAAAACTGCCGCTGCATTTCACGTGCTTCAGTACAAGCTAGATCTAATACTGATTTAACTCCCATTGAATGCAACTTCTTTGCATGTTTACGACCAACTCCCCAAACCTCTGAAACATCAATCAATGAAAAATAGTATTCTTTATTGCATGGATCCATGGACACCAGATCACACACACTGTTAAAACCGGGATTCTTTTTAGCAATGTGATTAGCAATCTTAGATTCTGTTTTACTTCTGCCGATTCCGACACAGACAGGTAGGCCAAGCCATTTCCAAATTTGTTGGCGCATTTGCTGACCAACCTTTTCTAAGTCAAAGTTCTTTTCATAAGCAGAAAAATCAACAAAGCACTCATCAATCGAGTACGGCTCAACTTCTTCATCTGTTACGTATGAACCAAGGATCGTATGAAAACGTCTCGACATTTCTGCATACATTGCATAATTGCTTGAAAGTACAATTACGTTATGTTGCTGAACAATATCTTTGATCTGGAATAGGGGAACACCCATCTTTATGTTTAAAGATTTCGACTCATTGCTACGCGCCACGGCGCACCCATCATTATTGCTGAGAACAATCACAGGTTTGTTGTTTAAACTCGGGTCAAAGACTCTCTCACATGAAACGTACATGTTATTGACGTCAATCAAGAAAAAGACTTTGTTCTCATGTTTCATGAGTTTCTAATCATTTTAATGATGCAGGTGACAACTCCCCAGATAATTAGTTCTTGCCCTTCTTGTAGATAGATATTTTTATATTCTGGATTTTCTGCTTTTAACCATTGGCCTTTTTCATCGATCATTAGGCGCTTAACTGTAAAATCATTATCAATAAGAGCAACAACAATATCGCCATGCTTTGCGTCAAGACTACGATCGACGATCAATTCATCATCAATATCGATGCCTGCATTTAACATTGAAAGAGAAGCAACTTTGACAATGAAAGTTGCAGTTTCATTTTTTATTAAGTGCTCGTTCATATCGAGCGCTTTGTCTATATAGTCTTGTGCAGGAGAGGGGAAGCCAGCGGAAATTTTTTCAAGAGCGTAAGGGACAAGCAGGTGTGTTGATGGTACAACTTGCTTGATTAACAAGGCTTCAGATAAAACAGCGCCTTGTGTGAGGTACGGTTTTATCTGGATAATGGATGCTGCAATTTCGCTCATAGAATATCCCCTAACTTGAATTTGTAACATATTCAAGATGATATGCTAGAGCTTAGTTAAATTTCAAATTTAAAAAGTTGTGGATAAATAATGACTAGTCACAATTTGTCGCACATTATTGTGCATTTGGTCGGAAATTCATCATCTAGCATTAGTATCTATGTCAATTAGTAAGTTGATGATCCGTATAAGCCTTTGAAGTAACTCTAAAAATCCCTCTAATTTAGATTTATTAGATGGGTTATTAATAAGTTCAATTACTCCATTACACTTAAGAACATACTCTTTAATTTCTTCGTACTTCTTATCGAAAAAAGGAAAATTGGGTAATTTTATATTTTCCAAATTGATAATTTCTAACTTATTTAAATTCTCAATTTTTAAATTTAAATCACTTAAATCTTTAAGTAATAAAGGATCAAATGAAAGATTAAGATTAGGATGATTTTGAATAATATTTTTAATTTCTTTTTTTAATATATTATTTATATCTGAATTTGCACTAAAAGAATCTTCCATATCTTGATAAGTTTCATTAACTGAAAGTGAATTTTTAATGTCATTAACAGAATCTGGATTAATTTTTAAATTTAATGAGTTATTTGTGTGCTTTAAAAAGTCATTTATATTATAGATATAAAATTTTTCAACAGATGATTCCTTGAACATCTCTTGCTTTAATTCTGGTCTAGCACCAAGAATTTTTTTCCATTAAGATTTTCAACTATTCGCCAATCCTCTTTAATATCTTCACTGATAAAAACAATATTTTTGATATTCGGGTCTTTTGCATAATCTATGATTTGTTTAAATATTATTAAATCCCCAAATTTTGATTTATAAGTTAATCCATTGAAAGAAAAAACATCATTATCTTTTGCTATTCCATCTTTGTATCCAGGCGGAGTCATATTTTTATATCGTTTCTCACCTTCTTTAAATACTTCTTCTAATAGAACTTGAGTATTATAAATATTTTCACCTAAGCTATTATTTTTAAAAATATTATCAAATTCGTCTCTAATATAGTCTTTCGAGTTAAGATAAATTTTATCTTGATCTATATCAGCTATTAATTTTTTGATATTCTCAATTTCCTCTTTTAGTAAATTTCTAACATCATCAATTTCAGATGAGATATTCGCAATAATACTCTCTACTTTACTGTGAATATTAGGATGTTTGCTTTTAGTAGAGAATTTACTTTTAAATGTTTTAAAAACAGTATCATCAAATGATATTGACTCAAGAAAATCATCAGTTTCTTTTTGCATATCTTGAATATAAATTCTATGATTTTTTATAACTTTTAATCTATTTCTTTGGAACTCAAGTGCCACGTGGTGTGGTATCCATAATCTAGGATTCAAAAATTTCAAAATATTTAAAAAGTCTTCTCTAGTTTCTTTTTGAAATGAATATAGGCTTAATAAGACATTAGTATCTAAAACGAATCGGGTATTAGGACTTTCCCAAATAGATTTTAAATATTCTTCATCATGATTTTCATAAAAAGAGATAAAAGCGTCTTTCATAAGTAATAAATTTTAGTAAATTTTAGTAAAAGAATTTATATGAAGTTTTATTAAAAAACAACAGGAAAAGGGTACTATCTCTTTCTTATAAAACTTGATGTATTAAATTCCCCAACTGGTATTTCAAAGAAAAATTGGTCAGCATCTTCTTTTTTACAGTTTAGCCAATCTTCCCTATATTCATCAGGAATAACAATTATTGACCTTTTCTCATCTTCTGGTTTGTGAAATTGAGACATAAAAGGGTGATTATCTGCATTGATAGTCAACATCGACATAGATCTAACTTGCTGCCCATTGATCACAGTTGAATCATAGATTGCAGCTACCGTAAAAGGTAAGCCGTCTTCACGGTATATTCCCCAGCGTTCGGCTTTACCATTCACATATCGTGGTTCATAGATCTTTTCTACAGGTATTAATGCGAACTGGCTTTTAGCCCAGGCATGTCGGAAGCTCGGCTTTTTATCTACCGTCTCAGTTCTAGCGTTATACGTATACTTTGAGAATTTAAGGTCATGGTTCCATGGTGGAATCATACCGAACTTTACTTGTCGCCATTCTATATGGCCATCTTTAGAAAATATAAGAGGGCAGTCGTAACCCGGATAAACATCAGCCTTATAGTCGAAAGTAGGTTCGAAGAGATCTAGTAGGTGTACCCGGTCTTTACTAATAGGCTCATAGTTTGCACACATAAACTTTCCCCCTTTTTTTCTCCATCTTAGTATTTTTTATGATCAATGGCTATTTTGAAACTTAAGTAAAGTCATTTGAGAGTAGTTTAAAATGATTTATATTAGCTCCTGAGTTCAACTCCTATAGTCTAGTTGAACATAAAAAAGACTGTTGTTAATCATACTTAATCAAAATTAAATGTTATACATGAGTTATACAAGCATGTTATACGTAAAAAAACTACATATAGAATCAATAATTTAAGATATCTGTTCAACTCCCGCCATCTCCACCAAAATTCGTGAAAAGCCCTGAAACGTAAGTTTCGGGGTTTTTTATTGGGGTAAATAATAAAAATATTAGAAATGAGAAAATATAAATATTTTGTCTAAAAGAAAGAAAAATTTTTCTATTTTGTGTTAACAATCTAAATAAGTATAAAAATATTAAAATTTAAAATTATACTTTTTGCTTATAGTATTGGAAAATTGTGTAATTATTATATAATTAAGTAGAACTTAAATTAATCAAAATCTTTATAACTATGAAAAGTAAAATTTATATTTTTCTCATTTTATTTTTTTCGTCTTTAACTAATAGTTATGCTGACGAGGCGAAGCTACCTCTAAGTAATACTCCGAGTTCTAATCATGGGCTTTACTCAGTTGAGAAAAATAAATTAGAAAATTTAAACAAGGAAGAATTACTATCAATTATTTTAAAACAAGATAAGTCTATTGATGATATAAATAAAAAGTATGAAAGTTTAAAACTGGAATTGGCAAATCAGAAAGAGACTAATAGCAATCTTGAGTTTCCCGTTTGGATAAGTATTGTTTTGGGATGTGTAGCTGTATTGGTTACTGTTTTAGGGGTAATTGTAGCCATTTTAAGTATATTTGGATATCAAAAAATTAAGGATAGCGCTACTAAAATCGCAGAAGAAAAGACTTTGGAAACCGCTACTACTGTGGCTAAAGATGTAGTTAATGATCAATTACAAGGTATTGCCTCAACAGAAGTGGCTAGATTAATTGCAGAAGGTGAGTTACGCGAAGAGTTAGAGAGAGCAGTTGATATGATTCTGAGAAGAAATAGAGATACTCAGAATGCAACAGGTTTTAATAAATATCCAGAATTAGATTAGAGTATCTATAATATGAATATTTCACCAGAATGGACTAAAATTGGTACACAGAACCAAAATATTATACAAAAATATCAAAGTGATCTACCAATAAAGTTGGGAGGTTTGGCATCTGAATTAGGGCTTATTGTTAAGAAAGCAACACTACCAGCCAATATTTCAGGAGAGATTAAAGAAGTAAATGGACAAGTTATTATTCGAATCAATCGACATGATGCAAACTCAAGACAAAGATATACGCTTGCACATGAAATAGCACATTTTTTACTTCATAAACATTTACTTAAAGAGGGAATTGCAGATGATGTATTGTATAGATCAGCCCTTTCAAACGAAATAGAAGCTGAAGCGAATAGATTAGCCGCAGATATTGTAATGCCTTTAAATGCAGTTAGAGATTTATGGAAAAAGTTTAGTTCAGATGCCCCTAACAAAGAAATAACATATGAAAGAATTGCAGAAGAGTTAGGAGTTTCAGTTATTGCATTGAAGATTAGACTAGAGAAAATATAAGGTTAAATATGTTTTTTGATACATTTAGTTATATTCCTATTTTAGGTTTAAAACCTGCTGATATGGCTGCCTTAGAAGAGTTACCAGAGAAAGATAAAGATCTTTTATTACCTTTATTGCCATTAAAAAGATGGACAACTGCTGCATCCTTAGATAAAGCTTGTAATAGAATTGAAAAGGCATTTGGTGTAAGAAAAATACTAATTGATATTGATAAAGAATTTTTATTGGAATGTAAAAGTAAGGATACTCCAATTGCGAAAGAGTTTTGTAGTTTAGGGGATTCAACAAATGGATATGAAAATTGGATCAATCTATTTAAAAGAAAAACTAACTATTTGCCAGTTCTACAATTGGAAGATTTAACAGAGTTCATTACACAGGTTAAAGGATTTATAGAGTTAAATTTACCTATTGTTCTAAGAATAGAAATGAAGGGTAAAGATAAAGTAGAAACTGAGAATTTTAAGTTTATTATTAGAAATATTCTTCCTTTATCTAAAGAAATAAATAACCTCTTAATTCTTCTTGACTATACTGATTATGATAGAACTGATTTACTTAATTACTCTGAATCGGCAACTCTTATTAGAGGGCTAGGTAAATATTTTCCAGATGCTAAATTTTCTATTTCTGGTACATCTTTTCCTTATTCATTTGCGGGTAGCTATAAGGGGGAGATCCCTATATACGAAAGATTAATTTATAATAAAATCCAAAATTATCTTGAAGATATGAAGATAATTTATTCAGATAGAGCTAGTACACGTGCGAATAGTATTGATGGTGGAGGAGGGACGCCTTTACCTAGGATAGATTATCCACTAAAAAATGATTGGCGATTTGTTCGTAAAGAGTTCACGACTGATGATGAGAACGAAAAAGATCACTTATATCAAGAAGCCGCTATTGAAGTAGTAAATAGTGATTACTGGGATGAAAACTTACATTTATGGGGTACTCAGATGATTGAGAGAACTGCCCTTAGAGATCCTTATGGTATTAATTCACCTCAAAAAGCAACTTCTGCTCGTATAAATATTCATCTCTATAATCAATTACACTATATGGATAATTTTAGTGATTTAGATACAGATGAGGAGTGGGTGGATTAAGTTGTAGTTTATAAAAGAGTAAGTTCTCTTTCATTCTCTAACTCTTCTAATGCATTCAGTAGATCATTTATATTTTTTGCTGAATTATTGGTAATTTTATTATTTCGATTTATCCGCAAAAGGTTTAAATCTTCTAAACTTGCATAGTTAGCCTTATTAATTTCTTGAAAAAATAAGTCTGTTGTTGGTTGATATCTTTTTTTGAGATATTTAATTGAATATTCTCTTAATTTATTAGCTGGCAAATAAATTAAACCCTTTTCTAAAGTTTTTCTTCTTTTACTTTGGAAAACCAATTTTTCATAACGTGCAATTTGTAATAATTCTGTGCCGTTCAGATATTCTAAGAATCTTAATTTATCCGTAATTTTCTTTACTTTCCCACGCCTTACAATGATAATTTTTTCATTGCGTATTTCCCAAATGGCAACATTAGGAGGTGTTAGGAGTAAAATTTTAGAAATATGCTTTGAAGCAGCTACTACTGTAACTTTATCAAAATATTCTAAATATTTAATAATTTGCCCTTCAAGTCGGCTAAGATTATCTGCCTCACTCTTAATTTCAAATGCGTGTAATTTTTGAGATTTAATAAGAGCTAAGTCGACACGTCGACTATAATTTCCAATAATAAATTCATTAATGATAGTATCGTCTTTGTCTAATAAATTGTTATTTATCAGGTGGTTGAATATTAATGACTTAATATCACCCTCTAAATATCTTTCTTTAGCCATAACTTTAAAATCAAAATTGAGAAATTCATAATGTATAAAATATCATTATTTGAGCATAAAATCTCTTTCGTACAATAACAAAAATTTAGAAATTACTCCCAAGGCCCCCATGCCACAACAGAACTTTAATTTTTTGCGCTGATTTAAAGTCATCCACCATTGCGGCACAGAGATAAGGGAGCTAAGCTAAACGCTTAGCCCATGTCTTCTTTATCGCACCGCCGCATTACGCTAAAAAAAGTAGGGGCAAAGTCCTGTGGGAGAGCAGGACTTTGCAAACTGACATGTTCTAGACGTTGCATAAGCTTATGCGAATACACTTGTTCAAGCCGTTGGTAAATACAGTCGCAACTGGCTTGGGTGTGCCCACCAGACAGACAAATTTCTTCAAAATTCTGCTGAGTGTGAAGGTCACAACCCGAAACGCTGTAATCGCCGATCACTAGGCCTAAAACCAAAATAGTTTTATAAAATTTCATATTATTCTCGTAATGATTGGGGATATATCAATGAGAAAAAATAAACCGCTATATTTTAAGTTTTAAAATCATTTTTAGAGGCAATAGTTAACCTGCCTATAAAAGCAATAAAATAAAATAACTTAAATTTTAAAATAAAAAGAATTTATAGATTTAAAAATTTAGATAATAGAAAACCCAAATTTTAAATAAATAAAAAGTTTATAAGGGAGAGGGGATTAATCTAAAAAAGGTCATGGTTAACTCCTGAAAATTTATGGAGCTCTACCACCAAAAATCACCGTCAATTGATTATGGTGGTAGAACGAAAGGGGGTTAGCAGACTGGGATCCAAGGAACCAGCACGCGCGAGCGCGTCCCCCTCCCGTCCTACCGCAAAGAAAAGGGACGCAAGGGTCTAACGACTTATAGTTGAACTATAACCCGCCATGGATCTACGGTCTGCTAAAACCGACTGGCAATGTAGGCCAGCGAGACCATAATAATCATAAGTTTTTAACAGGTCAATTCAATTTAAATAAAATATTATAAAAATTTTAAATATAAATTTATATTTTAATTAAACTCAAAAGTTAATATATTTAAAGCCGTAAATTAATAAAAATAATAAAGCTAAACTAAACGTTTAGCTTGCTCTTAAAATGTATAACGGTAATTAATAAATACACGGTGCTGGTCCCAATCTTTCCGAGACATGCCATTTATTTTTTCACCTAGGTTTGCATTTTCAAACTTTGACTCATAATGTAAAAATGAATAACGCACATCTAAGTTTTTCACCCACGGCAAGGCATAACTCACCGTAAAGTCAAAGTAGCGCTCTTTACCCTCAATATCACTGCTAATGTTACTTTGGTGCGCACCAAAGCCATAAATATACTTCGCCTCGGTTTTTAAACCTTTCACATAGTCTTTCCAGTTATATTTCAAGCGAAGGGCAACAGCGGTTTCATCGTTATTGGTAAAGTCAGGGCCAATGGTCGCAGAGGTCGGAAACGGATTGGTGCCGTGGTCTTGCGTTAAAACCGAGTTACGGGCGGAGTGCACGGCAAAGTTATCTTCAATCCAAAAACCATCAAACTTTGAAACAGCAATGCCGCCTTCAATATTATTCTTAGCCACATTTACATCGACAAAATAACCATTCCCGCGGTTGTTAATGTCTTGGCCTTTGACACAGTCCAGCTCGGTTTCGGCACCACATTTAAACAGCTTGCCATCATCACGCGAGAAAAAAGCACCTGTGTTAAATGTCCACACCAAGCCATGAAAGGGCAATTTATATTGAGCAATCGCCCCGTACTTTTTTAAATAATCTTTGCTATTTAAATACTCGCCATTCAAGCTCCAGTTTTTGTACTGATACTTGGCACCAAGTAAACCGACATAATCAATTCGCTCGTTATTTTCAGTCACCAGTTTTTCAAAAGAGTCCATGCTGCGCGGTTTCCAGCGGTCATAGTAGGCTATGTAAGTCTGTAGCTGATCATTAAGTTGAAACTGACCACTCGCACCTGAAAAAGTATCGGGTACTGCGCGGTTATTGGTGCTTTTAAGCAACAGCGAGTCTTGCAACTGGCGACCTAATTTAATTTCACCTTTGTCGCCGATTTTTGCTTTGATATAGAGCTGCCCTAAAGTTGCAAAGTTTTGGTCAAGCTTGCCGTTATTTTCGACCTCTAAAAGCTGAGCGCTAGGCTTGCCAGAGTCAAATAACTTGGTGACTGCATAGAGTGAGCCATCTACCCTAAGCCAGTCCCATATGTAGGGTGACTGATAATTTAACTCAAGCCCTAAAGCACTTTGTTCATATTCACTCGACAAAGGCGAAGGGTTAGCGAGCGTGGGGTGGGCAGTGCCTTCATCGTTCCAGTAACGGGTGTTGAGTTTTAATTCTAACTTGCCAAATTCTTGAGGAAGCTCTGCATAAGCATTGCTCACACTGCCTAAGCCAATACAGCCCCATAGCAAATATTTATTCATTTTAAATTCCTTTTTTAAGCATGAATAAGCCCTTTGCCTAACGCTGAGGTTAGGCAAGCTTTTTATGAAATGGATGAATTAAGGAGAGAGTTTTTCGAGCACTTGGCCTTTGGTTTCAATGGCAAACAAGAAGGTCACAAGCCCACCAATGAGCGCCACAACTGCCAGCACACTAAACACATATTGAATGCCGTAGCCACCAACAACGAGGCCGACCATAACAGGCCCAATTGCAGAGCCAGCACGTAACCAAGCGGTACTAAAACCAATGCCCATTGCACGTAGGCGAGTAGGGTAAAGTTCGGCAGCGTAAAGGTATAAAGAGAATGAAATGGTTTGCAAAATGGCATAGCTGAGCGTTGCTAAAATTACAACTTCCATCGCCGATTTTGCGCCTAAAACCGAGAGGCTCATGAGTGGAATAATTGCCAAGAAAAACGCTGCACTGTACCAAGGACGGCGGCCGACTTTATCAATCATTAACGCACAGATAATAGAGGCAATCACACCCACGCCCGAAGTAATCCAGCCATAACCTAAACTGGTTTGCAGCGACAGACCAAAGTGTTGTTTGTAGAGAGATGGCAGCCAAGTCACCATGGCATTGTTCACCATATACACACAAAACCACATGCCCCACAGGGTAAAGGTACGTTTGCGGTAGATGCCACGGAACAGCTCACGCCAGTCGGTTTTTGCCATGCCTTGCGGATTAATTTCTTTAACCACAGGTTCAGCCAAAGTTTTACCGCTTTTGATGGCACCGTCTTCAAAGCTTTTAACCACTTGATCGGCTTCTTTAAAGCGGCCTTTGGAAGCAAGCCAGCGTGGTGACTCAGGCAAGAAAAACCGTAAAGGAATCACCAGTAAAGATGGAACTAGGCCCACAATAAACATGACTTTCCAGCCGTAAATTGGCATCAGGAAAAATGCAGCCATGCCTGCAAACATAAGACCGAGTGGGAACAAAACTTCATAGAGCAAGAAAAACTTACCGCGCTTTTCTGCACCAATAAACTCATTAATATAGGCACTCGCAACAGGCACTTCACCACCTGTGCCAACACCTTGTAAGAAACGGAAAATTAACAGCGACATTCCGCTCCATGCAAACAGACAGGAAATGTCCATTGCTACAAACAGTAAAATGGTAAAAGACAGCACTTTTAAACGACCGACTTTTTCGGCAAGTGAGCCAAAAAAGATCGCACCGACCAGTTGCCCGACATAGCCCGCGGCAATGATCGCGCCGACATAGGCAGGCGTCAGGTGCCATTCGGTAATGAGTTGGGGTAAAGCAAAGGCAATCGCAAGAACAGTATAAGCGTCAAAAAAGGTCGCTATACCAATGGTAATACGCATAAATTGCAATCGACCAGTGACGGGTAGCCGTTCGAGTCTTGCAATAATTTCCGCATTTTTTTGATGATGACTAATTTGTTCTACATCCGCTAGATTTGTCATCTTCTATCTCCTTATTACTACATTCCTCGTAGTTTTTTTGTTCTATTTCGCACTACCTGTTCACCACAGTTTGCATGCTTTTTATTATTGTTTTTAAGAGACATGCCCGATGTTTGGCCTCAGGCAGCGTACAGGAAAAAAAGGCTAGCGTACATGCTAGCCCGAATAG
The DNA here is from genome assembly GCF_059579785.1 of Acinetobacter sp. S-1. Lineage (NCBI taxonomy): Bacteria > Pseudomonadati > Pseudomonadota > Gammaproteobacteria > Moraxellales > Moraxellaceae > Acinetobacter > Acinetobacter sp. S-1. Next base: position 2,837,730 of record NZ_CM184207.1, on the reverse strand, counting down.
AATTTAAGCAACGGCTTGGGTTAAATCGACCTTGCCAATTCCGGCTTGACGCATCGCATCATGAATTTCTTGCTCAGCACCATCTGCCAGTGGAAGCAGTGGCGAACGCACAGTGGCATGGTCCAAAATTCCGCGAGCAACCAGTGCATGTTTAAGCGCGACCGTACCTTCCATGTGTGATCCGCGGTGATAAACATTGCGAGTCACTGGTAATAATTGGTCGTGAATCGCACGTGCTTTTGCATAATCTTTGGCTTTACCTGCTTTAATCATTTCAATTAAAAGTTCAGGGGCAATGTTGCCGTAGCCAACCAATGCGCCGTCTACATCAAACATGGTGTGAAGCAAATATTCATCGTGGCACGTCAACACCTGTAAGTCTGGGCGTTCACGGCGAATAATTGGAATTTCAACATCCCAACGGCGCATGTTACGCACACCATTTTTCATGGCAAAAACACCTGGCTGTGCAGAAATATCGAGTAGAGTGTCTAGGTCGTAAGTGGCCTTCGTTGCATCTGGATATTGGAATAAAATAGATGGCAAACCACTTTCTTCATAAATCGCTTTATAGCGGTCTTGTGGCGCGCCTTTTTGATAGCCAAAACGCAACCAGCCATGTGAAGGGTAAATCAAACCTGCCGAAGCACCTGCGCTAACCGCACGTTTTGCTTCTTCTGCTGCAACCGAAGTACCTTCGAGTGTAATCCCTGCGATTACCGGAATTTTGTCATCTACCGATTTAACAAAGCTTTCGATGACCTGCATTTGTTCTTTTTGCGACAAGAATGTTCCTTCACCTGCATGCCCAAGAACAACCAAGCCTTTCACACCATCAATACTGCCTAACCATGAACCTAAACGTTGAATTGCATTATGGTCTACTTGTCCGTCACGGGTAAAAGGAGTCACAGGTGCTGGGGTTAATCCACGTAAATCTAAACTCATAATCGTACTTCCTATACAGTGTAATTAAATATTCTCTGGTTCTTAATCTGACTTAAATCGTGTTGTAGAGAACATGAATGGAGTATAGAAATAGGTGAGCTATGTAGGAATTACCAATTCTTGAATTTCAGTTATACTGAAAATGTATGGCTCAAAATGCTGCCTATTTACGATTTAGGAAGAATCGATGAATTATGAATTATGGAAAATATTTTTAGACGCGGTGGAACTCGGTAGCTTAAGCAAAGTCGCGATGCTGCATAACACCAACCAACCGCAAATCAGTCGGCAAATGAACGAGCTTGAAGCGCAATGTGGTGGTCGTTTGTTTAACCGAACCGGACGCGGCGTCGAACTCACCGATTTAGGTCAGCATTTACTTCCTAAAATTCGTTCATGGCTAAACGTGACCGACCAACTCAATAATGAAATTTTGCACTCGACCGATACCCCGATCGGGACGGTTCGTATTGCCAGTTTGCCGTCTACAGCACATCCATTGTTATCGACTCTGTATAAAGTGCTTCAAGAGAAATATCCCTTAATTAAACTGTCGGTACGTGAAGGTCAAGGCGTGCATTTAGAAAAATGGCTGGAAGATGGCAGCGTTGATTTAGCTATTCTCTATCGGTTTAACCCGACACCTAAACAAGGCGATGTTTATCTTAGCCAAGCCGATACTTACTTGGTGGGCTGTGAAGGAGATGCACTCACTCAGGCCAATGAAGTCGACTTTAAAGAAGTAAGTCAGTTACCACTGGTCACGTTTTGCAGGCCAAGTAACTGGCGTAATTTTTTAGACCACATGGCTTATGAAAATGGGGTAGAGCTAAATATTGTGTTTGAAGCTGACTCGATTAGTTTGCAAACCCATTTAGTTTCCGAGTCTCGCATGTATACCATGCTGGGGCCGCAAGCTTTAAAAAAAGCCAGCCAATACACCTCAATTCAAGCCGCAAAAATTATTAATCCCGCGCTCAAGCGTTATATTTCTTTGTCTATTTCTAAGCACGGCTATTTAACACCTGCGTGTAAGGCGGTAATGGAAGAAATTAGAAATCTTGCCGATTTGCTTTAAGAAAAGTGCAGCAAAGCGAGCGGGCAATTAATTCAATTTATTAAACAGTGATTTAAGTTTTACTTGAATTATTGCTTGACTTGTTTAAATGATAATTATTATCATTTGTGGGTTCCTTGTTTTGAGTCCAATTGCTGTGAACAAAACTTCTTTGCTTGTAGATCAGTTATATAGAAGTCACCAAAGCTGGCTTCACCAATGGTTGAGACAAAAATTAGGTAATACTGATCAGGCCGCAGATCTGGTTCAGGACACATTTATTAAACTGCTACAAACCCGAGACGAGCTATTCGGCATTAAGGAACCGCGTGCTTATTTAACCTCGATTGCTAAAAACCTGCTGATTGACCAAGTGCGCCGTAAACGCATTGAACAGGCCTATTTAGATGGCTTGAGTCAAATGGAATATATGCTTGATGCAGTGGCTTCACCCGAAGACCAAATGCAAATTATTCAAGCAATTAACCAGCTTTGCAAAGCACTCGAAGGGGTTTCTGAAAAAGCACAACAAGCTTTTATTTTGCATTACCTTGAAGGCTATACCCATAAAGAAATTGCTGAGCGTTTAAGTGTGTCGACCAAAATGATTCAAAAATATTTGGCGAGCTGTTTAATTCAGTGCTACCAAAACCGACAAGACATGGACGCTTGCATTTAAATGGCCGTGGATAAAAACAAACATCACCAACTGGTTGAAGAAGCCGCACATTGGATTGTTCAACTGAGCTCGGATGATGAAAGCTCACGAAAAACCGCCAAACAAAAATTTGAAGAGTGGAAAAACAACAGTGAGCAACATCGCCAAGTGGCTGCCGATATTGAACAGTGCATTGGGTCAATTCAAAAACTTTCCCAAACCAGCGGACATAAAAAAGTTACCAAGGTTGCCCTTAAAGCTGGCCTAAGCTCAGGCAAAGCCTATAAACATTTGCGCGCAGGAACAGCGTTTGCAGTCGTATTTGTTGCCATGAGTGGGGCATTATTTTATTTAACTGACACCACAGTGGCCTATGTGACTGCCGATATTCAAGGGCAATCGGGGCAGTGGACCACGCAAACCTTACCAGATGGTTCACGTTTAATTTTACGTGGTAAAAGCGCAGTTAATGTTGATTTTAAAACTAACCAGCGAGTGGTTGAGTTGGTGCAGGGGCAAATTTATGTTGATGTTGCCAAAGATAAGACTAGACCGTTTTTGGTCAAAACCAGTCATGGGAAAATTCAGGCACTCGGCACAGCTTTTAGTGTCGGTTATGATCCTTCGGCAACTGAACTCAAAATGTTGCACTCAAAGGTAAAAGTAGAGGCCACACAGGTTAAAACGACCCAATTGCATGCGACTCGACAAGCCATTGTTGAAGCAGGGCAAGCCATTAAAATGGACAAGAATGGTGTACAAAAACTGCCTGCACTGAATGTTTATAACGAACAACAAAAATGGCAAAAGCATCAGCTTATGGTAGAAAACCTGCCGCTGAATCAAGTGCTACAAGAGCTAGACCGCAACTACAAAGGCAAAATTATTTTTAATGATGCGGCACTGCAACATGTGCGGGTCAATGCTGTGTTGCCTTTAGACCAAACCACAGAGTCGCTTAAGCTTTTGGCTACGGTTTTTCCAGATCTGAAAATTAAGCAAATCACGCCGTTTGTGGTCATGGTTTCTTTAAAATAATAAAAAATTAAATTTATTTTCAATTTTAGGTTCCACTTTTTTGAGAGTCGTTCGTCATAGTAAGTAGAAGCAATGAATATGGATCATTTTAATTAGTTTTATTGAATGATTCTTATTACGATTTACTGGGGCGGGGCAAATGAAAAAAGCGGGAACAGGGCAAAAGCGGAATCGATCGATTTTTCGATTCTCAACACTGGCGTTTGCCATACATGCTGTGTCGATGGCTGGGCTTGTTGTGCTTCCTATGCAGCAGGCCTATGCAGAAACAGCCGGAGTCAAAAGCTATAACATTCCCGCCGGCCGTCTTGCTAACGTACTGAATCAGTTTGCCGAACAATCAGGCACTTCAATTGCAATGGATGCCCAACAACTCCAAGGGCTACATAGCCTAGGCTTAAAAGGTAACTTTGCAGTCGAACAAGGTTTTGAGCAGCTTTTAAAAGCAACCGAATTTAATGCTGTAAAAGTTGGGCAGGGCTACACACTCACCAAAAAATCTATGCCGCGAGTCACTCCCGCTAAGGTCCAGGCCGCTAGTCTGCCGCCAAGTAGTGCTGTAATTGAAGAAGATGCGTCGGTACGACTTACGCCAATTGTGGTGTACGGCAAAGAAGACCGTGACACAGAAGGCTATAACAAAGTTTATGACGCAAACCGTTCTTCGGTCTATGCGGGCAAAGACTATGTCGAACGCTTTAAAGGAACCAACCCAGCCGATGTTTTACAAGGTATGGTGGGAGTCTATAGCGGTGATGCCCGTAACAGTGGCGCACTCGACCCAAGTGTACGTGGTGTGCAGGGTGTTGGTCGTGTGCCTTTAACCATTGATGGCACCGAACAGTCAATTGCCGTATGGCGTGGCTACAACGGGGTAAATAACAGAAACTATATCGACCCCAATCTCATTGCGGGCATTGAAGTCATTAAAGGCCCATCTTTAGAGCGCAATACCACAACTTCTGTAGGTGGTGGTGTAGTGGTTAAAACGCTAGAGGCCGATGACATTGTTCGTCCGGGTAAGTCTTTTGGTGCCGAGTTAAAAGTAGAAGGCTCAACTAACTCAATCGATCCATCTTTGCCAGATATGAGTAAAGTGAGCCAAAACTACGATGACACAACGCCTTGGATCGACATGAATGGGTCAAAGTATGACCCCGATATTTATAAAAAGAATCGGACCAGAAGTGATAACTCTCATTTTTCGGGCGACGACTTGGCGGGCCGACTGGCAATTGCCACCAAGCAAGATAAATTTGATTTATTGGCTGTTTATGCAGTACGTGAGCGCGGCAACTATTTTTCTGGCACACATGGCGCGGGCTACTATAAACGAGCAACGCCAGACAGCAGCCTCGATTTTATTCCTTACTTTGCCTATGCCTATCAACCGGGCGATGAAGTTCCTAACACTTCAAGTCATATGGAGTCGTGGTTGTTAAAAGGGACCTATCGCCCAACCGATCACCAGACTCTTAAATTGACTTACCGAGATACCAAAAATATTTTTGGTGAAATTATGCCATCTCGGATTGTGTGGGGCATTACGCCTGACTTGGGGGTTCCGCAGTGGCCTTTAAGCAATATTCATTCTAAAGCCTATAGTCTCGAATATAAGTTTAAGCCTGAGAATAATCGCTGGATTGATTTCTATGCCAACATCTGGCAAACCGACACTGAAAGCCAGACCTATACACGTGGTGGGTGGCCAACCACAATCGATTTTCGAGATAACACCATTATTAACACGGCGATAAGCCATTCTGACAATACGCGTAAAGGCATTACGGTCAGCAATAAAACCCGTTTGTTAGACCAGCTTGATTTGACGCTCGGTGGAAGTTTCTTAAAAGAAAAGCTGACGTCTGACGATATATATGGCGAATTTGGCCCTAGTTATTCGCTCTATCAGGCGCTGCCACGAGCAGGGCGCCGTGAGGAAAAAACGTTCGACTTTAATTTTAATTATCGACCCGTGTCTTGGTTAAGTTTTGATGCGGGCATGCGTTATCGTTCGTATTGGGCTGTTGATGACTTTTTAAATAAGTCTTTGCAGAGCGAAATTGACCCGAGTTTAAATCCGCTGTTTACCAAAAAAAGTAGGCTCAAAGAATATACCTTTGAATATCAGACCATGCCTGAGAGTTACACCTCGACTCAGCAGCGGTTAATCAATGTTTTAAAACAGCGCTATGCCACAAAAAATCCTGATTGGGATGGGCAGCTCGACACTGTGCCTGCATCAGAGAGCACGTTGTATAACATGATCTGGTCACAGAAAAATACGCTGAGCTGGAAAGCAGATGCAAATGGGCAATTGTCGCTTGCCGATAACCCTTTAAAGCAGCTCAATGCCTCTGGCCAAAAGTACGTCGTAACTGGCGGTAACTTTATGTCGGTGGTAGACCAAGTTCCGGTTGAGTCTACCGACAAAGTTAAAGATAGTGGCTGGGCACCGCAATTAGGCACCTCAATTCACCTTACGCCAAACAGCAGAATTTACGCACGCTATGCAGAGGAATATCGCTTACCAAGTTTGTTTGAAAGCACTGTCGGTTTTTCTGCCATGTTGCCATATCAAACAATCAAACCTGAACACGCTTTTAACTACGAAGTGGGTTATGTCTATGACATGCGTGATTGGTTCAGCACAGCGCGCAATGCTGACATTAAGCTCGCCTATTACTACAACAAAACCAAAAATGTGATTGAGCGTGACCAGAACCTTATTTTTACCAATATGGATGAGCAAAAATTATCAGGTCTAGAGTTACAAAGCCGTTTTGATAATGGTGGTTTCTTCACAGACTTGAGCGTGGCTTATAACTTAAAAAATGAAGTGTGTGACACCAATAGTGCCATTAACAAAATGATTTTAGGCGGTACGGTTCAAACAGAGCAGGGCCTTGAGTTCCGCGAACCGTATCAGCGCTGCGTCGATGACGGTTTCCCAAATGGCTACTTGGTGACTATGGCCACTCCTGAACTGAGTTTCCACGGTTTGCTTGGCGCACGCTTTTTTGATGAAAAGTTAGAACTCGGTGCACGTGCAACATTTTATAAAGCTTATGAAAGCCCACTACGCAAAAACAATGATGCTAGCGTCAATAAAGGTTATTACCTCAATGTGCCTTTGGCTTGGGATGACACGTGGATTTTTGATGCCTATGCGCGTTATCAGGTGGATAACTACAACACGGTTGAATTTGTCGGCAGTAATCTTTCTAACCAGTTTTATATCGATCCTTTAACTCGTAGTGCCATGGCCGCACCCGGCCGAACGATGAAAATTAGCTGGACCACTAAATTTTAAACAGAATTTGATTCCCTCTACACATACATAAAAGGGGAGTCAGGTAACGGTAAATAATAAGGTTGAATGATTATTATTTACAAAAAGATCGAGTAGGTTTGCAGCTGGGCCTACTCAATAAACTAAAAATAGCGAAATCGTTATTTTAAATTAAACAATAACTTAGTTTTAAAAAAGATGGAGTAACAACAAATGAAAATCTCTCAATTGTTCTTGGGTCTCGTTGCTTGTTCAACTGCATTTGCTTATGCAGGAATTGATGGTATTTCGAGTAATGAAAGTAACATCAAAATCGGTGCTGCTGCCAATGCAAACCATCCGGGTGGTGTAGCAGCGGTGTCGGTTCAAGCTGCCGGTGCACCATATAACGCTTTTACAGGTTTTAGTTCGTTAAAAGGTTTGGCTCAGGCTTTTGCTGCGCAGGGAACGAGTAATACCAATGTAACGGTTGGCAGCAAAACCTTTAATATTTCGCATATTCCAGTGTCTGCAATGCCACCTTCACACAGTGCGTTAGGTAATTTTAACTTTGGTCAGGTGGGTACACAGGAAGTCTATTTTGGTGAATGGTGGAAAGCGGGCGACACACCGGCAAGCGCGAGCCATACCGTTTACTACGCGGGTGATAACACCAATACCACTGTTCCAACCGCGGGTACTGCAACATATACCGTTGCAGGGATTAATGGTTCTGGAAGCAATCTGTTAAGTGGTACGTTCACGGCAAATTATGGCGCGGGTACACTTGAAGGAACGCTTACCGGAACAGGTACGGCTGTTTCATCATTAAGCCTAGATGGTGTGGCATTTAACCCGGGTACTGCTGCGTTTGCAGGTTTGGCAACGGCTAACGGTACGGCTGGTGTCGACAACTCTGGTGTGGTGCAAGGTCAATTCTTTGGTGCAAATGCTTCGGCTTTAGCGGGTATTGCCCAGTTTGATAACGTGTCTTACAACACTGCTTTTGGCGGTGCTAAAAATTAATGAATGCAAAAGGAATCTACATACGTAGGTTCCTTTTATTTTTTGGGCTTTTGCTTGGTTGCTTCAGGTTTATTGTTTTATGAAACGAACGCTTTTGTGCTGTCTGACATTGTTGAGTTGTCCATTTTTATATGCCGACGAAGACACACAGCTTCGTCTCAATCAAAGCTTGGACCAAACACTTTTACAAGAACAGCGCCAGTTTCATGAGCAGGGAACCATTCGTAGTACCGAGCAATTACCTAAACTTCAAATTAATGGACAAGAATATAGTGTTGAGCAAAACCCGAATGATCTTGCCAAGGCGTTATATTTGGCAGTCATGCAAAAACAGTGGCTCAAAGCCACGGTTTATTTAGAACATTATAAGAAATATGTTGGCTACGATCGGGCTTTAACCGACTTTGCCGAAGGGGCAGTTGCACGTTCTCAGGGGCAACTGAAATTGGCTGAACAAAAATTTCAAAGCAGCCTAAAACAACAACCTCATAATTTAATTTGTGAACTTGAGTTAGCGCGCGTGCTGTTTGAACAACAGAAAAATAAGGAAGCAGCACGCCTTTTTATTTCCATTCAAGACAAACTGAAACAAAGTGATCCTGCGGTAATCCCGTCTGGTGTTTTAACCACAGTAAATACTTTTGTTCAGGCATTAAAAAAACGAGACTCTTGGCAAGGCTCGGTTTCAGCGGGTTACACCTATGTTAGTAATTTAAATAGTGCATCTAAACAGACTAAAACTTGGATGTTTTATCAGACAGATGAGGACGGTAATGTTACTGGGGGGCAGGAAGTTACTAGTAAAAAGCAAAAAGCTGAGTCGGCAACGGGGTTAGATTACGAAGCCAGTCTGATTAAACGCTATGCGATTAAGGGGCATCATGGCGTGGCTTTACGTGCGCTGGCGTTTGGACAGTCCTATAACGACCACGCGGCATTTAATGAATCTACCATTAACATTAATGCAGGCTACAGCTACTTTGACTTAAAAAATCAAATTGGGGTGAGTCCGCTTTTTGAACATAAACGTTATGGCAATGATGGTCTTTATAATGCGTGGGGCGCGCGTGCCGAATGGATGCATTTTATCTCGGCAGATAAAGCCTTTAAGCTTGAAGCTGAAAGAAAAGATTTTAATTATCAGAAATATAAAAACTTTGATGGTATAGAAAATTCAGCTTTTGCCACTTTCTGGAAGATTTTTCCAGACCAGTGGACTGTTTTTGGTGGTCTAGATGTGCTCGACCATTCTGCAAAAGAAAAATATGTAGCTGCCTATGAACAGCAAGGTGCGCGGTTAGGTGTAACCAAAAATTGGAGTACTGGTTTTAACACTACGTTATTGAGTTCTTACCGTTGGCGTCAGTTTGATAAATACGCTGTAAGTTACTTAGCTCGTCGTCATGATTTCGAACAGAACTATACCTTTGTTGTGCAAATGCCTCGCTTTGAGTTTTATGGCATGACGCCTAATTTAACCTATCGCTATAACCATAATAAAAGCAATGTTGATTGGCTGTATTCCTATGATAAACACAACATTAGTCTCAAGCTTGAGTATCGTTTTTAGGGAATAAGTCATGAAATCAAAATCTTTATTCCCTACACATAAGCCGATGGTTATGTTGCCTTTACCACAAGCGTCGAAGCACTTTTATAAGTGTTTAACCGTAGTGGTGGTGATTGGACTGCATGTGTTCGCTGTCTGGATGCTGAGTCATTTAATTGAACCTTATACTTTTAAAGCAACACCCAAAGTAGATGCCTTAAAAGTAAGTTTTGTGTCATTGGCACCCGCTAAAAAGCCGTCGGCTGAAAAGACTGAAAGCCAACCTAAAAACAGTGTAACGCCTCAATCTACTTTAAACAGTTCGGTATCTCATGCGCCCGATCAGCCAAAAAACTCGCCTACAAATGTTCAAACATTAGCGTCAAAAACTGCTTCTAAAGAGGCTGTGCAAAATAATTTAAATGACAAACAGCAAGTACAATCAAAAACGACTTTAAATAATTCAACTTCACTCCAACCAGCGCAGCGTACAGAAAGGCTGGTGACTCATACCGATAAAAAACTGAGTTCGACAGACCTTGAACAAACGCAAACTGAGCAGTTGACACAAAACGCCAATAGTGAAACTAAAAGTGGTGGGGTCAAAACACCCGCAATGCAGCAAGAATATTCCAAAGCCCCTAGCACTCAAGTTGAACACGATGACGTTGTTCAGGTGAGTAGCGTGGATGTGCTGAGTTTTGGTGGGCTTGACTATGATGACCGTGAGTTAAAACAACAAAATCGTTTGGTTGAGCTTCGTATTCGGATTAATGAAAAAGGGCAGCCAATCAACATTCAATTACGTCAAAGTTCGGGCATTCAAAGCCTTGATGAACGGGTCATACAAGCTGTACGTAAATCTAGATTTAAACCCCACAAAATTAACGGTCGAGCCGTGGCCATTGTTGTGGATTTTCCAGTCCAACTCAAACTCAATCGGGGCCGCTAACCGATGAGTAATATCTATTTTGCAGGAGAAAGATGATGAATTCATCTACAGAACAAATCATTAGCAACAGTTTGTCTTTACGTTTGAAACAAGAAACTGCTGCTGAACACGAACGTATGCATCAATTAATGTCAGAGGCAAAGGTGTTTTCAAGTAAAGAAAAATACGCGCAATTTACTTTGTCTCAATATTACTTTCAGCGTGAAATTGAACATCTTTTTGAAAAAGAGGGTGTAGCTGGACTGATTCCGGACTTAGACATTCGTGGCCGCTCAAAACAAGCACTTGCCGATTTAAATGATTTAGGTATTCAACCCAACGGGCAGCAATTACAGAGTGAAAACGTACAGCTACCCGAAGCTTTAGGCTGGATTTATGTGTCTGAAGGTTCAACTTTAGGGGCCGCATTTTTATTTAAAGAAGCTCAAAAGCATTTGGGTTTTTCTGAAACGTTTGCTGCACGTAATTTAGCGGCATATCCCGAAGGGCGCGCGAAAGTCTGGAAACGTTTTGTACAAGCACTGGATGAAGCAGGCTTTGACCAAACCCAGCAAGACCGAGTCGTTCAAGGAGCTTTAGATGCCTTTGGATATTTTGGTCAAGCGCTTGATCAGCTTGATGAATTGAAATAGTAAAAGTGGATAAAGGGAATACCCGATATGGACAAACTCAATCAAGTAAATGTAATCGTAAAACATGAGCAGTCGTTAGCGCCTGCTCAACCAGTCAGTAAGCTTGCCCGTTCTATGTGGGCGCGTTGGGTGTTTATTGGTTTGGCTTGGCTGTGTATTGCACTTGGTATATTGGGTATTTTCATTCCGGGTTTACCCACCGTCGACTTTATAATTTTGGCGGTTTTCTTTGCTGCTCGTGGTTCTGAAAAACTTCATCAATGGTTTCGAAATCATCGCTATGTCGGCCCACTCATTCATGAGTGGCAAGAACATCGGCGTATTCCCAAAAAGGCAAAATACATCTCGACGTTGAGTATGAGTCTGGCTGCGGGACTGATGATTTGGACCATTCCGCATCCGTGGTTTGTCTATCCGGCAATTTTATGTATGGCTGGGGTATTGGCGTGGATGTTGCTTAAAAAATAAAATTATGACTGGCATTTTTGCATGGTACGCATCATGGATTTTACAAAATCACGCGGTATTTCAGGACTTTGTAAACTCAAACTTCCAAGTTTATGCATGAGCTTAGGGGAGTATTGGCGTTCTAAACGATGATAAATGCATGTACAGCTTGCACGGCTATGACCAGCCGCAATACATTTTAGATAGAAATCACGATGAGGACTGTTTTTTTGACCCGCGAAGGCAACAGATACAAATAATAATCCCCCTAAAAAAACTGAAAAATTATAAAGTGACATATATCTACTCGTGATTGTTGTTATTGATTATCCATATTTTGGCATAACTTTTTCAGGTCCAAAACCAGTTGATGTCAACTAGCGGCTTCATCATAGTTAGAACAGTTTTGGAGGTCAAATTGATTTAAGGAGGAGAACAGTTTAGTGTTTTAAAAATAGTCAATTTTGATTGTTGCCATTTTAAAGACAGTGTTACGACATTACGCACCCTATTTTTTTACATGATTTTTTGCTTTCATAAACGCTTTAGTATTATTCATTTTTAAATCATTTATATACAACTTGCTTACTTTAAAGTTTTAATTTAACAGGATATTTTTTATGACAGATACCCCAATTAAAAAAGACACAGAAAGTACCTGGGCAATATGTCGCGATCCTGTTTTACTCACTATGGTGGGTGGGGCAATTGATACTATTGGTTTTATTGCATTGTTTGGTTTTTTCACCGCGCATGTGACGGGAAACTTAGTGTTGGCAGGGGCAGCATGGGTTAAAGGTGGCTCGGGTTTATGGATTAAGCTCGCAGCAATCCCACTATTTATTTTGACTGTTGTCATTACCAAACTGTTGATTGACCGCAGTCAGGTCAAGCACAAGACGCTGTCTTATTTATTTTTATTTGAAGCTATTTTTCTATGTGCCTTTATGGTGGCAGGGCTTTACTTCGAGCCATTTAAAGATCCGGATGCATTAACAGTTGCAGTAACGGGTGGGCTAGGTTTAATTGCTTTGGCTATTCGTAATACTTCAAGCAAAACCCTTATTAAAAATATTAGCCCAAGCACCATGATGACAGGCAACACTACCCAGCTCGGAATTGATATTGCCAACTTACTTAAAAACAATAACGCAGCCAATCGGGCCAGTTTTCTAAAAAGTGCCAGTATTGTAATTGGTTTTGTGATTGGTGCTTTCTTAGGAGCGATCCTCTATGTCTATTTTGATTTCTGGAGTGTAGCGCCGTTTATCTTACCAATTTTGTATTTTTCATATTTAGCTTCACAGCAAAAGTTCAACCAAGCTTGATTTGAAAAAATAACAAATTAGCCTGAATTAAAATGAGTTCAGGCTTTTTTTCGTAATAAAGGAAAACGGAAGCGGACTCGAAATTGTTCGTTCAGTGCTTTACAGGCATAATGACCAGATGGGGAATACATTCGATTAAGGAAGGCAGAATGACAAAGTCTTACCATTATTCAATCATAACAATAATGGCTTTGCTCAGTGGCTGTCAGGTCATTCATTTAAAAGAAAGTAATTTAAGCAATGCTTTAAAAAGTAAGAATGAAAGTATTCTGACCGATGGCACCTTAAGTCATCAAACCCAAAACTTACTGTATTTGGTCAAAGAAGATGAAAAAACTTGCCTACAAAATTTTGATGATTGTTTAAAGAAAATTCAGAGCCTGTCCGAAAATAGTAGCCGAGAAGAACGCTATGCCGCGTTGAGTGAAATTTACTTGGCAAAAGCTTTAGATGTCGGGCGTAGTAGCCAGTGTAACGTCATTAATAAAAGTAACAGTTGCGTTGAGCAAGAGTTAGCGCTGTTCGATAAAAGCTTGCGCTATAGTTATGTCTATTTATTTGATTCTGAAGAGTCACCGTTTGATCGGGTATTTGACCATCGCCAAAATCAGGTACGTATTTTTTATAACGTGGCCTTGTCAAAGCTTATGACCACGTATTTTAATCATTTAAATACGCATCGTTTTCCGCCATTGCTGAAAGCAGATGGGCATGAGTACCATGTCAATTTTGACCACGCGTTAGATGTACAAAAAATTGAAGTCGATACTTTTCGCTCCAGCTATAACATGAACTTTTCCGGTTTTAATACCGTCAACCGTAAGGATGGTTTGGGGGCAGAGTTTATTGTTGGGCGTAAAGAAAATGATGTGAATCACGGCTTCATTTTAGACCCCGATAATTTTTATGCTCACCAAGCCAACCCTAATATTCATTTACCACGCTTCTTTCCAGCCACTGCTATTGCATACCCAAAACAAAAAGCCACAGCCGATCAGGTGATTGCTGGGGCAGAGTTAGAAATTGCGATGTTCGATCCATATCGACAAGACCGTGTAAAAATTGAAGGTGTGGACTATCCACTGACTGCAAACTATTCGGCACCTTATGGGCTGTGGCTATCGAAATATAATTTAGGTGCGGCAGGTTATTGGTCTTTAATTAATAAAGAAGCCAATTTAATCATGCCGCATTTATATATGCTGGAACCTTTTAACCCGAATAAGAAAATTATTGTGTTTGTTCATGGTTTAGCAAGTAGCCCAGAGGCGTGGGTGAGCCTAACCAATGACATTATGGGCGATGCCGAATTAAGGAAAAACTATCAGGTTTGGCAGGTGTTTTATTCAACCAACATGCCAATTTTTGAAAGTCGTTTTCAGATATATTCATTGTTGAATCAGGCTTTTCAAAACATTGCCAAAGACAGTTACGCTGCACATGATGCGGTGTTAGTTGGGCACAGTATGGGCGGCGTGATTAGCCGTTTACTGGTGAGCAATGCCGATGTTTCAGAGCAAGCCATGCAAAAAATGAATGAAGCTCAGCTAAATCGTTTAAAAGAAAATCCAGTCATTCGTGAGCGTTTTCAGTTCAAGGCTTTGCCATATTTTAATCGAGTTGTTTTTGTTTCGGCACCGCATCATGGTACAGACTACGCTGACCGATGGTTTACCCAAATTGCCCGCCGTATCATTCGTTTGCCAGCTGATTTTTTTATTGCAGTTGAAATGAGAGATGAGAAAAATACAAAACTCAGAAAAGGATTAATTGAAAATGGGGCAAGTAATTTAAGCCGTTCTTCCAACTTTATGCAGTTGACTCAAGCTATTCAACCATCATCCCAAGTGGTTTATCACTCGATTATGGGCAATATTCATGGCACGCCAGATAAGTTAAAAAGCAGTGATGGAATTGTGCCGTATCAAAGTTCGCATTTGGGTGGGGAGCAGTCGGAGTTGATCATTAAAGGTGGCCATTCGATTCAAACTAGCCCTGAGGCAATTTTAGAATTACGCCGTATTTTACGATTGCATTTAAAGCAGTCGCAGTCTTCAAAATAGAGAGTTTTATTCTTAGAAAACCACTGCTGAACTGGGTCAACAGTGGTTGAAATAATTAATTTAGCTGATTTTGTTTGAGCGATTTTTTATGCTCAAAGTAGCTGATTGAAAAAATAATCAAGCCGACCAAATACAACACACCAGACAAGAGTAGTAAGTCTAGTCCTGCGGCATAGAGTAACCAAAGCGCATAGATTGAAGCGACGCTTGCAATCGCAATATGAGGCGTGCGTTTATGACGAATGGATTCTTTAAGGTAAAAAGCTGACACCAGAAAATAAGGCAGCAAAATCATGACCGATGAAATCAATAAAAGCTGAGTGTAGTTTTTATTGAAAAAATACACGGCAATGAGTGAGCCTTGTACCACAAGCGTCGTCAGCCAAAGTGATGAGATTGGTACATTATTCTGATTATTCTTTAAAAATAATTTCGGGAAAGCACCATTTTTTGCAGCCAAAAATGGAATTTCAGTGGCAAATAAAGTCCAACTTAAATAAGAGGATGCAACCGAAATAATGAGTCCAATGGTAATAATGATGGTACCCGGCAAGCCGATCAGTTGCTGTAAAATAGTCGCCATTGATGGGTTATGCATGCCTGCAAGCGCTTCACGACTCGCCACACCATAAGCCAATACTGTCACCATGACATAAAAACTTAATGCCAGCAAAACACCTAAAATAGTTGCTTTACCAATATCATGACGTTTTTTTGCACGCGATGATAAAACAACAGCACCTTCAATACCGGTAAATACCCAAAGGGTAATCAACATCAGGTCTTTCACTTGCTGCCAAAGTGGAACTTTTAAAGAGAAGTCATTTAAGTTGAGTTTGAATAGATCAAACTTAAAAGCGATGAAGGTAAAGAAGATAAAAACCACCATTGGAATAATTTTGGCAATGGTTGCCAGTAAATTCACAATCGCAGCTTCTTTAATACCTCGACTCACTAACCAGTGCACCATCCACACAAAAATGCTTGAGCCAATCAGTGAATAGAGCGTATTACCTTCACCAAAAATAATATGGTCTTTGCTGTCGGTAAACATGCCGACGCCTGAAAAGGCAATCACCACATAACCGACAATACCAATGGTAGTACACAACCAATAGCCCCACGCCGAGCAAAACCCGATCAGGTCTCCAAAGCCTTCGCGTGCATAGTTATAAATACCGCCGTCAAGGTCTGGTCGTTGACGCGTTAAATGCAACAACGAGAGGGCCAAGAAAATAATACCGACCCCAGTAATGAGCCATGCGACTAGAAAGGCAGAGCCGTTGGCGACTTGAGCCATATTTTGGGGAAGGCTAAAAACGCCTGACCCCACCATAGAACTAAAGACCAGCGCTGTAAGAGACAATAATCCGATTTTGGCAGCAGACATGGTATTTATTCTTTAAAAAATTTTGAAAGTTCAGCAATGTGTTCTGGTCCAATACCGCAGCAACCGCCCACTAAACTTGCACCTGCTTGTTGCCATTGCTTGGCAAAACCTAGATAAGCTGGAGCATCTAAGTCTTTACGAATTTCATCCAGACCATCGTTGGCAGTAGCGCTTTCATCTTGTGGTGGGAAAGCATTGGCATAAGCACCAATCTGCACAGACTCTGGAATAAGTCCTTTAATTTCATTAATTGCTTGCAAGATCACTTCAGGTTGGCAGCAGTTAAACAACACTGCTTTGGCATTTGATTGTTTGATGAACTCAGCCACTTGCTGCATATTTTCACCAGAACGAAGGAGTGCTTGTTCTTGTTTAATCTCATCTTGCAGCGTAAATGACACCCAATAGTCCTTACCATCTTGTGGTAATAGCGCATGAACTGTTTCGACTTCTTTTAAGCACGATTGAGTTTCTGCTAACCAGAAATCTACTTCTGGTGCCAATGTGTTAATGATCGGCTCAGCAAGGCTTTTAGCTTGTTCTGGTTGGAACAGGTCAGCACGGTAAGAACCAAATAACGGTGGTAAGCAGCCTGCAATTTTGACATTTTTGCCGCTTTCTTTAACTGCATTTTTTGCTTGTTCAATAGCAACTTTAATTAAACGCACGCCGTCAGTTTCAAACCGTTCTTGTCCAATATGAAAAGGCACAACAGCGTAGTTGTTAGTCGTAATGACTTCTGAGCCAGCATTAATAAAATCGAGATGTACTTCTTTTACTGTTTCAGGTGCTTCAATGAGTGCAAGTGCAGACCACTCAGGTTGACGAAATGGAGCGCCACGACGGGCCAATTCACGGCCTAAACCGCCATCTAAAATTTTCATAAATTACAACGTAAAGGGAGAAAAATAATTCAGCTAATCTAGCGTGTAGATGGATTGTGTTCAATCGCGAATATGCTCGATATATTTCTAAATAAATTAGATTGTTATGAATATTTTTTCTTAAAAGGATTTCTGTAGATCATGTTCAGTTTTATTGATGAACTTCATGTGAAAAAGATAAGGTATTTATTTGAAAATGTAGACTAAAAAATAATCTTATAACGCGCCATATTGTTGCCAACTTTCGCCAGTGTGCTGCGTTTTATAATACGCTTTAAGCTGTTCAAGCTGCATAAAGTGTATGCCTGACCAAATTAATAAACTGATGAATATTAAAACTTTAGATAAGCGACGAACTTTTTCTAGGCGAGCAAAAGCTAACAGTACAAAAAATAAGGCAGGTAAAAATATAAAGAATTGAACAGGGGAGAAAAATAAATGAGCAGTACTAAAATATAAAGCCACTGCACTCATCAGCACATTTAAAACAGAACATAGCTTTTGATATTTACCGAGCTTAAATGCATAAGCCGTTATGGCAAGTAACAGGGCTGAGCTGACGTAAATTGCTGTACCGCCAATCATCCACATATAAAACCCGCTTACCAAAAGATAAGCCAGTAGCAAAACAAGCACGAGCTTAAAACCAAATGACAAGAGGCGAGGTGATGATTTTAAAGGCTTCATAGTGAATCTAAATATCTCAACTGAGGTCTTAAAAAACAAAAGGACGAATCGAAATTCATCCTTTTGGAATTTTACTTATACATCGTCAAACTTAGTTTGCTTTTGCAACTGGGGCAGCAGCAGTTTCATCGTTTGCAGCTTTGAACGGAGATGTATAGTTCAAGCCAAGCGTAGAACTTGTGTATTGACGAACTTTGTCGAGTAACACAGGATCTTTGCTTAAGTCTTGTTTATAAGAAACCACAATTTCATGAAGCTTCTGATTCCACTTACCTTCAGTTTGCTCAGGGAAAGCTTTTTCAAGCAAGTTAAGCATGATGTATGGAGAAGTCGAAGCACCCGGAGACGCACCTAACAATGCAGTTACAGCACCATCTTTAGATGCAAAGATTTCTGTACCGAATTGAAGTGTTGCAGGTTTACCCGGTTCTTTCTTGATGATCTGAACACGTTGACCACCTTGGCTTAAACGCCAGTCTTCAGCTTTAGCATCTGGGTAGTACTTACGAAGTTCATTTAGACGGTCTTCATCTGACATCATGACTTGGCTAACCAAGTATTTAACAAGATCAAGGTTTTCCAAGCCAACAGTGGTCATTGGTAAAACGTTGTTTTTGTTGGTTGATGCCAGTAAATCAAGCTGAGAACCATTTTTCAGGAACTTGTTTGAATACGTTGCAAATGGGCCAAACAATACATATTTTTTACCGTCGATATAACGTGTATCAATATGTGGTACAGACATTGGAGGCGCACCAAGTTCAGCACGGCCATATACTTTCGCTGTGTGTTCAGCAGTAATTTTTGGATTGTCAGTAATTAAGAACTCACCACCCACAGGGAAGCCAGCATATTGTTTCGCCTCTGGTAAACCAGTAAGTTGCAATAATTTAACTGCTGCACCACCTGCACCGATAAATACAAAACGTGTTTTAACGTGATCTACTTTACCAGTTTTCAAATTTTTGAAAGACACAGTCCAAGTTTTGTCATCATTTTGGCTGATGCCAGTCACTTCAGTTGATGTCTGTAATTTGAAATTAGGATTTTGATTTAAATGACCCACTAATTGTTTAGTGATTGAACCATAGTTCACGTCAGAGCCAACATCCATACGAGTCGCTGCAACTTTTTGACTAGGGTCTCGGTCATTCATCACTAAAGGTGCCCATTGTTTAATTACAGCTGGGTCTTCAGTAAATTTCATGCCTTTGAACAACGGGCTTTGGATCATGGCAGCATAACGTTTTTCTAAGAATTGAACGTTATCGCCCCAAACGAAAGCAATGTGTGGAACTGGATTAATGAATGATTTTGGTTCAGCTAAAACGCCTTGTTTTACCTGATATGACCAGAACTGTTTAGCAACTTCAAATTGAGAAGCAACTTTTTCAGCTTTGGCAATTTCCATCTTACCGTTTTTCTCTTCGGTATAGTTCATTTCCATAAAGCCAGAGTGGCCTGTTCCGGCATTGTTAAAGCCGTTTGAACTTTCTTGAGCAACTTGGTCAAGACGCTCAAACATACGAATTTGCCAGTTTGGTTCAAGCTCAGTGAAATAAGTACCGAGAGTGGCACTCATGATGCCGCCGCCAACAAGAACAGCATCAACAACTGGCTCATCTTTTGCAGTTTCAACTTGTTTTGACGTTGTTGGTCTAAACAAGAATGCAATACCTGCAATTAGAATAAGAATGATTAATACCAGAAGGTATTTCAAAAACTTTTTCATGTAAGGGGGACCTTAAAATAAGTTATTTGAGTCACTTAAGGTGTGAGGAAACCTAGACAGCGTATCCAGACAAAACGGATATAAATGCGAAAGTAAATTCTCAAAATTAGAGAACTTCGAAAAAAATAAAAATTACTTGGGATTATCGCAAACACTCTATATTTTAGACTAATTTTGCATTGACAAGACAATTTTTATAATAAATGGGGTTCATCAAAATCATAAATATGATTTATATTTAACCAAACTGAGCTTTAAAAAGATAATTTAAGCTCATTGTTTTTATTTAAACATTTGAAATTAAATTAATAATTTTAATTTGATTAAAGTTAAATCATTTGAAGAATATTTGCCTATAAAAATCGATTAATTTTTATTTCATACCATATTTATGTAAATAAGCTGCTCGTAAGTGCTTATTTTCTGTCATACATTGTTCTTATTAATATTGGTTCTATAAAGATTAAATTAAGGGCATATCTCTGCATAAGAAATATGCCCTTTCAGATTTTATGATGCTACATAGAACGGTGCAGTTGAACGTGGTAACGCTTCGCGTCCACGAATTTGGTCTGCAATTTTCTCGGCAATCATAATGGTAGTTGCGTTTAAGTTACCGGTAATAATGAGTGGCATGATAGAGGCATCAACTACACGTAAACCCTTCATACCGTGTACACGACCTTGACCATCTACAACAGCCATTTCATCTTCACCCATCTTGCAGCTACAAGATGGATGGTAAGCTGTTTCTGCATGGTTACGAACAAAGTCATCAAGCTCTGCATCAGTTTGCAAATGTTTACCCGGGCTAATTTCATCACCACGATATGGATCAAGCGCAGGTTGCTGCATGATTTCACGAGTAATACGAATTGCATCGCGGAACTCGCGCCAGTCTTGCTCAGTCGACATGTAGTTAAACAAGATACTTGGATGCTCAAACGGATCCTTCGATTTAAGTTTGATACGGCCGCGTGAAGGCGAACGCATTGAACCTACGTGTGCTTGGAAACCATGTTCTTTCACTGCATTACTACCGTTGTAGTTAATGGCAACTGGCAAGAAATGATACTGGATATTTGGCCATGTAAACTCATCCGAACTACGGATAAATCCGCCTGCTTCAAACTGGTTACTTGCACCAATACCTGTACCGTTAAATAACCACTCGGCACCAATTGCAGGTTGGTTATACCATTTCAAGGCAGGGTATAAAGAAACAGGTTGCTTACATTTATATTGTAAGTACATTTCTAGATGGTCTTGCAGGTTTTCACCTACACCTGGCAAATCATGAACCACATCAATGTCCATTGATTTTAAGAAGGTACTTTGACCCACACCTGAACGCTGTAAAATTTGTGGTGACGCAATTGCGCCTGCGCATAGTAAGACTTCGCGTTTAACCAATGCACGTTGCAAGTTGTTTTGGTCAGCACCAATAATGTATTCAACACCAATCGCTTGCTTTTGATTAAACAAGATTTTATTGGTTGTAGCATGGGTCAAAATAGTCAGGTTTGGACGACCTTTTGCCATATCCAAATAACCACGCGCAGTGCTTGAGCGACGACCTTTAGGTGTAACCGTGCGGTCCATTGGACCAAAGCCTTCTTGTTGGTAACCGTTTAAGTCATCAGTACGCGGATAACCTGCTTGTACACCAGCTTCAACCATGGCATGGAACAACACATTGTTGCCATTTTTAGGGGTAGCAACGGACACAGGACCATTGCCGCCATGGTAGTCATTTTCACCAATGTCACGGGTTTCTGCTTTTTTGTAGTATGGCAAACAGTCGGCATAAGACCAGTTTTCAAGGCCTTTATGAGTTGACCATTGCTCTAAATCCATTGCGTTACCGCGGATATAGCACATGCCATTAATTAAAGATGAACCACCTAAACCTTTACCACGACCACATTCCATACGACGGTTATTCATGTGTGGTTCTGGGTCGGTTAAATAAGCCCAGTTATAGCGACGGCCTTGAAGAGGGTAGGCCAAAGCTGCCGGCATTTGTGTACGAAAATCCAAGCGATAATCTGGTCCACCCGCTTCTAATAATAAAACGGTGGTATCTTTGTCTTCAGTAAGACGCGCAGCGAGTACATTTCCGGCAGATCCTGCGCCAATAATAATGTAATCATATTCTTTAATATTCATAACTATCCTTTTTTTACTAACAGTTTGCCTGAGCAATCTATAAAGACTGCTCGGCATATGTGATTTAGGTTGAAGTGTTTAAAGCGATGGAGGCATTAAAAAATGCTTTGATAATCGCCAAGTTCAACTTGAATAGATTTGATACGGGTATAGTGCCCAAGCGTGGTCAAGCCATTTTCGCGGCCCACACCAGATTGTTTATAGCCACCGACTGGCATCTCGGCAGGCGATTCGCCCCAAGTGTTAATCCAGCAAATACCAGCTTCAATTTGGTGAATAATGCGATGAGCACGGCTGATGTCTTGAGTAACAACGCCAGCAGCTAAACCAAAGGTGGTGTCGTTAGCACGACGGATGACTTCTTCTTCGGTTTCATAGCTTAAGATGCTCATGACAGGTCCAAAAATTTCTTCTTGAACAATCACCATCTGGTCAGTGCAGTCGCTAAATACTGTCGGTAGTACATAAGCGCCTTTGGCAAGTTCGCCCTCAGTTGCGCGGCCACCGCCAATTAACACTTTAGCGCCTTGTTGTTTGCCTGACTCAATGAAGGACAACACTTTTTCCATATGAGGGAAGCTAGTGAGCGGACCGAAGTTTGTGTCTTCAGCCATTGGGTCGCCAATGCGAATACGTTTTACACGCTCTACA
Organism: Acinetobacter sp. S-1; assembly: GCF_059579785.1. Classification (NCBI taxonomy): domain Bacteria; kingdom Pseudomonadati; phylum Pseudomonadota; class Gammaproteobacteria; order Moraxellales; family Moraxellaceae; genus Acinetobacter; species Acinetobacter sp. S-1. The sequence goes on along the minus strand of NZ_CM184207.1, from coordinate 2,815,248 downwards.
ACGGCTTTTCCAAAGTCGGCTAAAAGTGATTTTGGAACAAATACGCGTGTACCGTTGGTACATACCTGACCTGAGCTAAAGAAGTTCGCCATGACTGCAATATCTGCGGCACGATTAAGGTCGGCATCTTCACAAATAATGAGTGGAGATTTACCACCAAGTTCCATAGTCACTTCTTTTAGCGTAGAGCCAGCAGCGCTTGCCATAACTTTTTTGCCAGTTTCCACACCGCCAGTGAATGAGATTTTTTCAATCACAGGATGTTCAGTGAGCCACTGACCAATTTCACGGCCAGCACCTTGTACAACGTTAAATACGCCGTCTGGTAAGCCTGCTTCTGTATAGATCTCTGCAAGTTTAAATGCAGTGAGTGGAGTGGTTTCACTTGGTTTGAAAATCATGGCATTACCCGCAGCAAGGGCAGGGGCAGATTTCCATAAAGCAATTTGAATTGGATAGTTCCAGGCACCAATACCAGCAACTACACCTAACGGTTCACGGCGTGTATAAAAGAAACTTGATTCGCGAAGTGGAACTTGTTCACCTTGAATGGCTGTTGCAAGTCCTGCGTAGTATTCGAGTACATCTGCGCCAGTCACAATATCGACTGTAGATGTTTCGCTAAAAGCTTTACCTGTGTCGAGTGTTTCAAGACGGGCAAGCTCATCATTACGTTCACGAAGAATGTCGACAGCACGACGTAAAATACGTGAACGTTCCATGGCAGTCATGGCAGCCCAGATTTTTTGTCCTTGTTGGGCACTTTGTACAGCAGCTTCAATATCTTGTTCAGAAGCTTGCTGAAGAGTCGCGATTGTCTCGCCGTTGGCAGGGTTAATACTATTAAATGTTTTACCACTGGTTGCTTTAACGTAGCGTCCATGGATATACAATTGATGAACTTGTACATCACTCATTTTGTCTCTCCTGCAAAGGCTTGTTCGCAAATTGCAATTGCGTTTGTACATAATCGTAAGCAATGGAACGAGCAAGGTTGCTGTCAAATTCGTTATGACGGCTTAAACTGCCTCGTAACCATAATCCATCAATCAATGCTGCCAAACCTCTAGCGGCAACACTGGCCTGTTGTTCATCCATTAACTTAAGAAAATAAAATTTCAAGTTGGAGTACAGGCGTTGATCATTAATCTTTTGTAAGCGGCTTAAGTCTGGTACATGCATACTTGCTGACCAAAAGTCCAACCAGACCCGCATTGCTTTTTCATTGACCTGACTAATGTCAAAGTTCGAGTCGATAATGGCCTTAATTTGGCTCTCTGGATGCGAATCTGCTTCTGCTCTGTACTGTTCGGTTTTACGACGCAGAACATTTAACATTTCTTGCATACAGGTATTTATCAACCCTTGTTTGTCGCCAAAATAATGGCTGACAATGCCGGTCGACAGCTCGGCTTTTTTTGCAATTTGAGCAATGGTGGTATTGGATAACCCCACTTCATAAATTACGTCGAGTGCAGCGTTCATGATTTCTTCACGTCGCACATGTTCTGGTTTTACTCTGCGTTTTGTCATGGTTGTCCACATCAGCACTTTTATGGGTGCTTAAAATTCAACATGTTAACTTGCAGAGCATCATAGCACTTTTTTATCATACTTGTTATTGATTGAACGTTCAATCAATAACAAGTATGATATGTAAAAATCAATGAATTTTTGAACAAGCTTCTAAAAATAAAGAGGTGAAATCAAAGGTTCTTAAGGATAGGATGATGCGCATAAGTACATTACTTATCACGTTATTTTGAGAAAAATACACCGATTGCAAGGAGCAATAAGATGGTGTTGAAAAGTGATGGATATTCTTCAGACCATATTCGGTTAAATCATTTCGTATTTTGGAGTTCAGCAATCAGTATCGGTATTTTTGGCCTACTTTTTGTGCTGTTTCCAGAAAAAAGTCAGTTTTGGCTGACCTATGTACAAGAGCAGGTAAATCACTTTTTTGGGTGGTATTACATGCTGGTTATTGTGCTGTGTTTGGGTTTTGTTGGTTGGCTCGCTTTTTCGAAAGTAGGGCAGATTCCTTTGGGAAAAGATGACGACAAACCTGAGTTTAGTTATTTGGCTTGGACTTCAATGTTGTTCTCGGCAGGGATTGGTATTGCGCTACTTTATTATGGTGTGGCCGAACCGGTTGACCATTTTTTAAGACCGCCAGAAGGTGAGGCAGGAACGATTCAGGCAGCCCGTAATGCGATGACTTATAGCTTTTTGCATTGGGGGATTCATGGCTGGGTGCTCTATGCATTGCTCGGAGTTACTTTAGGCTACTTTGCTTTTAGACAAAACTTGCCATTAGCACTGCGTTCAGCGCTTTACCCAATTTTTGGAGAGCGAGTGCATGGCTTGGTGGGTGATTTTGTCGATGGTTTTGGAATTTTAGCGACAGTTATTTCCTTGGTTACCAACTTGGGAATCGGAGCGTTAGTGCTTGTATCGGGCATTTGTTATTTACTTCCGCAAATTCCGGATAACTCTGCGACTTTAATTACTGCCGTGCTCATCATGATGTTCGTTGCCACGATTACGACAGTGGTGGGTATTGAAAAAGGTTTGGCGTGGTTGTCGCGTATTAATTTACGTCTGCTATATGCCTTACTTTTATTTGTATTTTTAACGGGTCCGACAAACCATTTATTAAATGGTCTGGTACAAAATACGGGTGATTATCTCAATAATTTTATTGGTAAAAGTTTTGATATGTATTTGTACAATCAAAAAGCCAGTGGCTGGCTAGGTTCGTGGACCGTATTTTATTGGGCTTGGTGGATTGCTTGGGCGCCTTTTGTCGGCATGTTTATTGCGCGCATTTCAAAAGGACGTACGATTCGTGAGGTTGTATTAGGTGTATGCCTGATTCCTCTAGGTTTTACACTGGCTTGGATCTCAGTTTTTGGAAATACTGCCATTTACTTTATCTTGAACCAGAAACAAAAAGTTTTGGGTGATATGGTTTTAACTGATCCGGCATTATCTTTATTTAAGTTACTCGAATATCTGCCGTTTAATCCGTATGTTGCTGGCATTGTTGTTGTAATTTGTTTCGTTTTATTTTTGACACCAGTTGGCTCTGGTACACTAATGATCGCTAATTTGTCCTCAAAAGGGGGCACCAATGATAGTGATTCACCGATCTGGTTACGCGTTTTTTGGTCTGTGGTAATTACCATTGTAAGTATTGGCTTGCTTTTAGCCGGTAGTTTTAACTCCATGCAAAGTGCTGTGGTGTTATGTGGTTTACCATTTTCAGTCATTATTTTGCTCTATATGTTTGGTTTAGCCAAAGCGTTAAAGCAAGATGATTTTGACCCTCAATTAGTGAAAAAACAGTTAGCTGTTTCAAAAGACATTTCGGTTCCGTCGAATTGTGACCAGAATAAAGTGACTGAGGTTTTATAACCTCAACCGATCACATCTATATATTATTTTTTGCGTTTAAAGTCGTCTTTTCATTGTTTTAAATAAGAGTGAAAAGACGAAATTAAATATTTTGTTTTTATTTTATTCCTTGAGGATTGTATGGCAACAGATAATCCAAGAGCAGTTGATGATTTAACATTATCTAAATCTAAAAAAGACCCGCTCAACCGTGTGGTTTTTTATTTTTCAGCTGTACTTATTTTAATTTTTTCTCTCGTCACGTTTTTGTTCAACGATTTTGCAAATCGAGTCATGAATGCCGTGCTTCAGTGGGTAACTTCAACCTTTGGTTGGTATTATCTGCTGGCTGCAACACTATATATGGCCTTCGTGATTTTCATTGCTTGCTCAAGATATGGCAGTATCAAATTAGGACCTAAGCATTCCAAGCCTGAGTTTAGTTTACTCAGTTGGTCTGCCATGCTGTTCTCGGCGGGTATTGGTATCGACCTCATGTTCTTCTCGGTCGCTGAACCACTATCTCATTACATGCAACCTCCGGTCGGAGCAGGGCAAACCTATGAAGCAGCACGCCAAAGTATGGTTTGGACATTGTTTCACTATGGTTTAACTGGCTGGTGTATGTATGCCTTGATTGGTATGTCATTGGGATATTTCAGCTATCGTTATAATTTGCCGCTTACCATTCGTTCTGCACTTTATCCAATCTTTGGACAAAGAATTAATGGGGCAATTGGGCATAGTGTTGATACAGCTGCCGTGATTGGGACAATTTTTGGTATTGCGACGACCTGCGGGATTGGAGTAGTACAGCTGAATTATGGCCTACATGTGTTATTGGGGTTACCAGAAAATATCTGGATGCAATTTATCCTGATTGCTGTTGCGGTCGGTATTAGCGTTATTTCGGTGACATCCGGGGTCAATAAAGGCCTGCGGATTTTATCTGAAATTAATATTTATGTTTCGGTCGGGTTATTGCTGTTTATTTTATTCTTGGGAAATACTGAGTTTTTACTCAATGCCCTTGTCCAAAATATTGGTGACTATTTAACTCGTTTCCCTGCTTTAGCATTACAAAGTTTTGCTTTTGAACAGCCTAAAGAATGGATGAGTAGTTGGACTTTCTTCTTCTGGGCGTGGTGGATTGCTTGGTCTCCATTTGTAGGACTCTTTCTGGCACGTATCTCAAGAGGGCGTACCATTCGTGAGTTTGTATGCGGTACCTTAATTATTCCACTTCTATTTACACTCACGTGGTTATCTATTTTTGGTAATAGCGCATTGCATAGCGTTATTTTTGAAGGCAACCAAACCTTAGCAGCGACGGTGTTAGCAAATCCGGCTCATGGTTTTTATGACTTGTTAGCACAATATCCGGGCTTTACCTTTATTGCTTCAATTGCCACCGTAACAGGGCTTTTGTTCTACGTGACTTCTGCCGATTCGGGAGCTCTGGTTTTAGGTAACTTCACCACTAAACTTACTAATATTGATAATGATGCTCCACGTTGGCTAAGCGTTTTTTGGGCTGTGGCGATTGGTTTACTCACATTAGCCATGCTCATGACCAACGGTATTACCGCCTTGCAAAACGCAACTATTATTATGGGTTTACCGTTTAGTTTTGTGATGTTCCTTGTGATGGCAGGGCTTTATAAGTCACTCAGACTTGAAGATTACAGGCATGCTAGTCGCAGTATGAATGCAGCGCCAGTCGTAGGAAACGTTGATATTCTGAACTGGAAACAGCGTTTAACTCGAGTGATGCATCATCCGGGAACCACTGAAACACACCGCATGCTAGATACGGTGTGTTTGCCAGCTGTTCAGGCTGTTGCTGATGAGTTGATTAAGCAGGGTATGAATGTGGACGTGCAGCAAACCCCGCTTGAAGATGAAGATACGCTTTACCATCTAGATCTCACTGTCCATTTGGAAGAGGAGCAAAACTTTGTTTATCAGATCTGGCCTGTACGTTATAGCGCGCCTAACTTTAGCCAGCGTGTAAAACGAGGCAAGCAGTTCTATTTCCGACTTGAAACCTATCTTTATGATGGCTCACAAGATAACGATCTGGTCGGTTACAGTAAAGAACAGGTCATTAACGATATTTTAGATAAATATGAAAGACATATGACATTCTTACATATTAATCGTATTAGCCCCGGGAATCGTCCATTGTTCCCAGATCCACAAGCTTAAGAGGAAAATGCATGGCTTCTCCTTATCTACATTCTTTTGCTTTATTTTTCTCGTTGCTCAATCCATTTTTAATGAGCATTTATATGATTGGCCTGATCCGCCATTCAGAAGCTAAGGTGTTTAACAAAGCACTGATTCAGGGAAGTTTGATTGCTTTTGTCGTGTTCATGCTATTTGCATGGGGCGGCGAAACAATTTTTAGTAAATATCTGAATGTACGTTTTGAAGCCTTTCAGATTTTTGGAGGCCTTATCTTTTTGGTGATTGGCTACCGCTATGTGTTTCAGGGTGCCGACACCATTGGAGAAATGCGTGGTGCTCCAGAACATCTGGCTGGCACCATTGCCATGCCGTTTATGATCGGTCCAGGGACTATTAGCGCTGCGGTAGTCACAGGGATTGAAATGTCAATTGGTGAGGCAGCGCTAGTGATTGCTTTCACCTTGTTTTTAACTTGCAGTATTTTGATTTTGATGAAATTTTCACATGATCATTTACGCTATAAACATGCCAAGCATATCGACCGCTATTTTGATATTGTCGGGCGTTTATCTGCTTTATTAATTGGTACGATCGCCATTGATATGATCATTAATGGTGTGACAGGCGTCATTAATAAAGTTTAGCAATTCACTCATAACAACCTGCTATGCCATTGAACATGGAATAAAATGGCATAGCATCTTCTAAAAAATTCTAAGATAAATAGAACAGCTTTAAAAAATAACTTTAAAAATAGTGCCTTAAAAAATTAAATTTTAAAAAACAATCAAAGATATTAAAAAATACGATGCTATGTTGTGGATTTAAGCATGTTTTTTTTGTGAATTATCAACCATAATGTTGACTGAGCTTGTTTTAAGACAGAGTTGAGCTATGCCTACATTAGATGAAATGACCACAGCAACTGATGATCAGTCTGAATTGACGATGTCAGTTTTGATGACGCCTGATATGGCAAATTTTTCAGGTAATGTTCATGGTGGTACGATTCTAAAACTACTAGACCAAGTCGCTTATGCTTGCGCAAGTCGTTATTCGGGTGGCTACGTGGTGACTTTATCTGTAGATAAAGTAAATTTTAAAGAACCTATTTATGTAGGTGAGTTGGTAACCTTCTTGGCAAGTGTGAATCATGTAGGTCGTACTTCAATGGAAGTCGGTATCCGTGTTGAAGCGCAAAATATCCAGAAGCGCACAGTGCGCCATACCAATAGCTGTTATTTCACGATGGTTGCTGTTGATGAACAGGGCAAGCCATGTGAAGTACCTCAATTAAATCTCAATACAGAATGGAAGCGTTGCCGCTTTGAAGCTGCTGAGCACCGTAAGGTTTTACGTCTGCAAGAAAACCATAATCCATCTTGTAGCATGTATAAGAAAACTTCTTAAAAAAATAGATCGAATTAAAAAAGGACCGAACCGCAGCATGGTTCGATCCTTTTTTTCTTTACCAAAATTCAGCGTCCATTTTTCATTTCAGTAAAATTATCTCTGAGCTTGGAGGAGAATGCTGAGAGAATTAACGAGTTGCAGGAGCAGCTTCAGAAGCAGAACCTACAGCATCAGATGCAGCATTTGCAGTGTTTGCTTGTTCTTGAGTTGAAACAACAACTTTTTCTTCACCAGCAGTGTTATGTGCTTGGTCGTGCTTAGAAGCAGCAAAAGTTGAAGCAGCAGTTAAAGCAAGTGTTGTAGCGAGTAAAGTTTTAGCTAATTTCATTTTATGGCATCCTTAAATTTCATTTAAAAATAAATTAAACCTAATCGTTCATACATACCTGAAACCTGTATGGCTGAATGACTAAGCTAGGACACATGCTAAGCCGAGGTTTGGATTACATCAATTAACTTAACAATCTATTACGGCTATCTTAACAATATGAAATATACGGACCATTTATGTGAGCAATCTGTAAAATAAAGGGGCTTAAATACACCTTAAAATGTGAAAAAATATTTCTTTTTGAGTGAAAAAAAACCAACTCTGTTACGTAAACCTAACACTCTGGCATGAATTGTGAATGTGCTTGAATAGGATATTTCGTTTGAGTTATAGATGTTAAAAGCTAATTTAGATAATTGATGAGATGCCTGTCACAAATTGAGAGCTTTAGCCTGATAATTGAAAAGTATATCTTCAAAGTTAAAAATCATTTTCATGCTACTTAAACAGTGATATACCTTTCTTAGTTTTTTAAACCTTGTTGATTTGAGCCGCTTGTGAAACTGATTGCCCCAAAAACTGTTCCTACCCATATTATTTCCGGTTTTTTAGGGGCAGGAAAAACCACATTATTACAGCATTTGTTAAGCCAAAAGCCTAAAGATGAGGTGTGGGCTGTATTAATGAATGAGTTTGGACAAATTGGAGTAGACCAACAACTCTTACCTCAAGATGAAGGATATGCAGTCAAAGAACTATTAGGCGGTTGTCTATGTTGTAGCAGTCAATTGCCGATGCATATTGCTTTAGCACGTCTTTTGAGTGAACAAAAGCCAGATCGACTCTTTATTGAGCCGACTGGACTTGGGCATCCTTCTCAGTTATTTGACCAACTGACTGAACCTCATTGGCAAAGTAGTTTAGCCATGCGGGCACTGATTACTGTGGTAGATGGTAGTCGTTTGCATGATACTAATTGGGTTAAACAAAACCTTTATGAAGATCAGTTAAAAGCTGCCCAAATTGTAGTGGTGTCACATACAGATGTGATGAATTTTGAAGATGATCAGGCGCTTGAGCTATTAAAAGACGAATACCAACCTTATCACCAAGAGTGGATTAAGATTGAACATGGTCAGTTAGCTTTAAATAAAATTGATATAGCTGCTCGTTTAACTGAGCGATCTATACAACCTTTACTTAAAATTCAAAAGCAAATGACTGAAACCGAAGTCGCAAAGGAAATTAATCAATTACCTTATCATTATGTCGAGTCGGCACAAGGTTATATTGTGGCAGGTTGGAAATTACCTAAGCGCTGGAAATTCGAGTTTTATGCTTTGCTAGATTTATTATGTGCACAGCAAGACTGGCTCCGAATTAAGGGAATTTTTAACACAGATCAAGGATGGAAAGTTTTTAACTTTAATCCTGATCAGTTTAATTATAAGTCTGGTGAAGAGGGCATTGATAACCGTATTGAAATCATTAGCGAACATAACCATGATTGGTTAGCTTTTGAAACATCATTACTTGCCTGTCAGCTTGAAGAGTAGAGAACATTAAACCAAAAGTAATTCAATGTTCTCTGAAGAGTGGGATTAAGGTTTGCTATCTAACACAGCTTTAGCTTGCCCATGGTCAATATCTTTTTCCCAATGAGCAATCACTACGGTTGCGACACAGTTACCAATTAAGTTGGTACAGGCACGAATAATTCCAATAAACCAATCGACTGAAAGTAGCAGCACTAAGCCAATTGCAGGGAGACTTGGTATCACTGAAAGTGTGGCTGCAAGAATAACTAAGGCTGACCCTGGTATGCCGTGCGCTCCTTTAGAAGTAATGAGCGAAACCAGCAAAATAGCCAGTAAGTCATGCATAGACAAATCAATATTGCAGGCCTGTGCAATAAAGATCACGCCTAAAGTTAAGTAAATTGAAAAGCCATCTAAATTAAATGAATAACCAGTTGGAATAACCAAACCGACAGTTGAATCCTTAATTCCCAAATTTTTGAGTTTTTTCATAATTTGTGGAAGAACAGAGTCAGAAGAAGCTGTACCTAAAACAATAGCGAGTTCATCTTTAAAATAGCCCACAAATTTGAAAATATTGAGACCAGCAAGTTTTAAAATCGAACCTAAAACAATAACAACAAATAAAATGCAGGTTGCATAAAACAGTAAAACCAAATAACCCAATTGTAAGAGTGAATCTAAACCAAATTTAGCAGTGGTATAGGCCACTGAGCCGAATACACCAATTGGAGCTAAACGAATAATAAGTCCCATAATTTTAAAGAAGACTTCCGAAAAAGCTTCCAGCGCTTGACGTACTAGCTCTGCTAAATGCTTAGGAATTAAAAGTAGGGAAACACCAAATAGAATAGCGATCAATAAAACCTGTAAAATATCGCCGTTTGCAAAAGCTGCAGTGAAGGTCTTCGGAATAATATTGAGTAGAAATTCCGAACCTGTATGCATTTCATGGGCACGTTCGGTATAGGTACTTAAATCTTTTGCATCTAAATGGCTAATATCGATATTCATACCGACGCCCGGTTTAAATACATAGGCCACAATAATGCCTAAAATTAAGGCAATACTGGTGACGACTTCAAAGTAGAGAATCGTTTTTGCACCGACTTTGCCCATTTTTTTAATGTCGTTTGCACCATAGATTCCCAGTACAACAACACAAAACACAATTGGTGCAATCAGCATCTTAATTAAAGAAATAAAACCATCACCTAATGGCTTTAAAGATAGGGAGAAATCATGAAAGCCGATTCCAACTGCAACCCCAAGAAAGAGAGCACAAAGAACCTGTAAAAATAAACTACGCTTGAGCTTTAGCCACATAAGTCATCAATTTTAGCAAGAGGAAAATATCTCTCTCTAAAGCAAAAAGCCGGCCAACTATAAAATAAGCTGAGCGTTTTGGAAGAATATGCAAATTTCACATGACTATGCTTTGCATTGTTCAGTTTTTTTATAATTTTTTACCTAAAATCGAGTATCCTTAGCGCCAAATTTTTGGACATATTAATCATGGCGCTTAAAGCAACAATTTATAAGGCAGACTTGAATATTGCCAATATGGATGACCATATTTATGGTGATTATCAACTGACGCTTGCCTTGCATCCTTCGGAAACTTTAGAACGCTTAATGGTTCGTTTGATGGCTTTTGCCCGTTTCGCAAGTGATGAGCTTGAGTTTACTAAAGACCTTTTTGAAACTGATGAGCCAGCATTATGGCAAAAAGATTTAACGGGTCAGTTAGAAACATGGATTGAAGTTGGCTTACCGTCTGAAGATAAAGTCAAAAAAGCTAGTGCGCGATGTAAAACAGTTGCGCTTGTTGTGTATGGCACACAAGTCGAAGACTGGTGGAAACGAAACAGTAAAATTAAAACGTTAAGTAATGTTCAAGTGTGGCAAATTGCCCCTCAAAGTACAGCAGAGCTTGAACAACTTTGTGAACGTACGATGCAGCTTCAATTAAATGTCATGGACAACGAGTGGACGCTTTTAGGTGAAAAGGGTCAGGCAAGCGTTGTGTGGACACAGTTACAGTAACATAGAAAAGCGCAACAAATTCTACAGATTCAGTTGGTACACTAAGTACCAGTTGCGATTGAGAGCTTTAGATTAAGGGGTAAACCATGTCAAATGAATTAGAAATTATTGATTTAAAAGTAGGTGAGGGCAAAGAAGCGGTTAAAGGTGCTTTGATTACAACTCACTACACAGGTTGGTTAGAAGACGGCACAAAATTTGATTCTTCAATTGATCGCGGTAATTATTTTGAATGTGTGATTGGAACAGGCCGTGTAATTAAAGGTTGGGACCAAGGCATTATGGGAATGAAAGTTGGCGGCAAGCGTAAATTAATCGTACCTGCTCATTTGGCTTATGGTGAGCGTAAAATGGGTAAGATTATTCCCGCTAATTCTAATTTAATTTTTGAAATTGAATTATTCGATGTCAAAACTCGTGACTAGTGAAAATTTAAAGCCCTTTAGGGGGCTTTCTTGTTTATATGAGCTTTAAATATAAATACATTATTAATTTATATTTTAGCTTTTTAAATATTTAAGATTATTTTCAGATTATTTGATTATAAATGCTGACTGAGAAACTGTTCATTTATGGGCAGGCTGACATTAAGACCAAATTCCAAAAAGTTTGCGTCTTAAAATCAAACTTCGCATAAATAATCTATATTGTTATTGAGACGCTATTTCATGATTATCCGCTTTGCATCTCCTTTGTTGAACATATCACTTGGCTTAGCTCTGGCAGGTTTGTCAGGCATGGCATTAGCCAAACCACCTAAACTGGACGCGTCAACACTTACGGTGATTGGTTATCATGAAATTACCGATACTAAAAATGCATTAATTCCTCAATATGCAGTGACGACTCAACAATTTACACAGCATGTTGAATGGCTGCAAAAAAATGGATTCCATTTTATTACGGTTGATCAGTTGATCCGTGCTCATCAAGGTAAATTTCAATTACCTACAAAACCTGTTCTATTAACTGTAGACGATGGTTATCAATCTTTTTATCAAAATGCTTATCCTGTCATTAAAGCTAAAAAAATCCCTGTAGTACTCGCAGTAGTAGGTTCATGGTTAGAGCCAAAAGCAGGGCAGAAAGTCGATTTTTCAGGGGAAGAAATTCCACGTGATAAAATCTTAAGCTGGCCTGAGCTGAAAGAAATGCAAGATAGTGGCTTTGTTGAGATCGCAAGCCATAGCTATCATTTGCATCGCGGTATTACAGGCAACCCGCAAGGGAACTCTGAACCTGCTGCAACTACTCGTTTTTATGATGTAAAAACTCAAACCTACGAGAACGATGCACAATATCAGTCACGTATTTATAACGACTTAAAGAAAAATAACGAACTACTCAAAGCGCATGGCTTACGTTCACCACGTATTATGGTATGGCCTTATGGTCGCTATAATATGCAAACAGTTCAAATTGCTAAAAAGCTTGGTATGCCAATTACCATTACACTTGATGATGGGGCTGATCACGCAAAACAATCTCTCCAAAATATGAGCCGTATTTTGGTAGAAGGCGATATGACGACTGATGATTTGGCTCAAGAAATTAAAAATCGTGAATTGAATTTAACAGATAACAACCGTCCGCAAAAAATTATGCATATTGATCTGGACTATATTTATGATCCAGACCCGAAACAGCAAGAACGTAATTTAGGTCATTTGTTAGACCGAATTAATGCGATGGGTGTAAATACAGTCTATTTACAAGCATTTTCAGATCCAGATGCGAATGGCTCTGCTGATATGGTGTATTTCCCGAACCGTCATATTCCAATGCGTGCCGACTTGTTTAACCGTGTAGCATGGCAAATTCAAACCCGTACGCCTGTAAGTCGTATTTACGCGTGGATGCCTTTATTGGCATGGGAACTACCAAAAACTGATCCAGTTTCTAAGGATTTGGTGGTGACAGAGCAGGCAAAAGCTGGTGAACACCTCAACATGGGGTACATCCGTTTAAGTCCGTTCTCAGCAGACGCACGCCAAACTATTCGTGAGATTTATCAAGATTTGGCTAAGTCATCTTCATTTAACGGAATTTTATTTCATGATGATGTCACCTTATCTGACTATGAAGATGCAAGCCCAGATGCCTTAAAAGCCTATGCAAAACAAGGCTTGCCAACAGATTTGGCAAAAATCCGTGATAATGATCAAGATTTGCAAAAATGGACGGCATATAAGACAAAATATCTAGATGATTTTGCAATGCAACTTGTTGATGACGTGCGACAATATGAACCATTCTTGATGACTGCACGTAATTTGTATGCGCAAGTTGCTTTAAAACCATATGCAGAAAACTGGTATTCACAATCGCTTGAAGAGTCATTAAAACGTTATGACTTTACGGCTATTATGGCAATGCCTTATATGGAACAGGTCGATAATGCTGATCAGTTCTATAAAGATATGGTTGATCGCGTGAAACAATATCCAAATGGCATTAAGAAAACCGTTTTTGAATTACAGGCAACCGACTGGCGTAAAAACGAAAAGGTACCTTCAACTGAAATGGCCGCAACAATTCATTCTCTTTATCAGCAAGGTGTAATGCATGTCGGATATTACCCAGATGATCCAATTAAAGATCATCCGGATGTGGACACTATGCATAAAGCATTTGCTGAAAAATCATCTCGTCTTGTGCCGTAGTTGAGGCTAAAACATGACAATCTTTGCTGCAATATGGTCGCATGCCTTAAAATTCGTTTTCTATTATCCATTATTCATGTCGTATTTATGGATGATTGGCGCGATCATTTTCTATTGGAAAGAACGTCAGGCTCCGCCTTACGATCAACCTGCTCCGTTAGAGAGTTATCCAAAAGTCGCTGTGTTAATTCCTTGTTTTAATGAAGGGGATAATGCAGAAGAAACCATTAGCCATGCATTAAAACTGGACTATCCTCATTTTGAAGTGATTGCGATTAATGATGGTAGCTCGGACAATACAGGAGAGGTACTCGACCGTTTAGCAGCACAACATGAAAAACTACGTGTTGTTCATTTGGCGCAAAACCAAGGTAAAGCCATGGGGTTGCAAGCCGGAAGCTTAATGACCGATGCCGAGTTTTTAATTGGTATTGATGGCGATGCTTTACTTGATCCTCATGCAGCAAAGTGGATGATTCGTCATTTTCAGGAAAATCCAACAGTTGCAGCAGTTACGGGTAACCCGCGTATCCGTACTCGCTCAACTTTGCTAGGGCGTATTCAGGTCGGGGAGTTTTCTTCGATTGTTGGCATGATTAAACGTGCACAACGTACCTTTGGGCGCTTATTTACCGTATCGGGTGTGATTACCGCTTTTCGTAAGAGCGCTGTTCACCAAGTGGATTATTGGTCTCCAAATATGTTGACTGAAGATATCGATATTACTTGGAAATTGCAGCGCGCAGGTTGGGACATTCGTTTTGAACCGAATGCCTTGGTCTGGATTTTAATGCCTGAAACTTTAAACGGTTTGTGGAAACAACGTTTACGTTGGGCTATGGGTGGGGCACAGGTATTAATTAAAAATATTGATGTGTTCACCAAACCAAAATTAAATTTTTTATGGCCTTTAATGTTTGAGCTTTGCTTAACCTTAGTTTGGTCATATTTAATGCTGGCGATGGCTTTATTATGGTTGGTACATTTTATTTTACCGGTCCCTGCTTTAGCCGTTGTGAGCTCTCCATTTTTACCGTATGGTAGCGGTATTTTATTGGGGGCAACCTGTCTCATTCAGTTTGCTTTAAGCAAATGGATGGATAGTCGTTATGAACCACATCTAGGAAAAAACTATTTCTGGATGATCTGGTATCCATTGGTCTTTTGGCTAATCACCATCTCGGCAACTATTGTGGCATTTCCAAAAGTTTTAAAACGTGGAGATGAGAAACGTGCGCGTTGGGTGAGCCCGGATCGGGGCATTCGTGGATGAAATGCAAGAGTCATGAGATTTTAAAGATCGTGCTGTATTGATGTCTGGGGAAAACCACAGCACTTCGTTAGGTAAAGAGAGAAATGAAGACAAATTCGTTGATTATTGATTTACGCCGTCAATTACCATGGCATAAGCGCTATGCTTCTACAACAAGCACAGCCATGATGTGGGCGGTTTGGTTGTTGCTGTGGCGTCCATTTGTACTAATCTGGGTTTTGGCTGAGCTCCAAAAAACACATTTGGTTCACCGTTTGTTTAGTGCCTTTGGTTTAGGCATTGAACATGGTATTACTGCGTTAATTGCTTGTGCAATTTGCTTATTGTTGTGGAGTCATGTGCTGCCTGAGCATCGTGTTGGTGGTAATGCGCTTAAAGCAAAACAGACTGATGATTATGCGCGCTATTTTGATTTACCTGAACATGAAATTGAGCAGGGACGTAGTCAGAAAATTACAGTCGTTCATCATGATGAACTTGGTAAAATCATTAGAGTTGAATAAAGCCAATTAATTAAAAAAGCCCGCATCATGTGGGCTTTTTTTTACGCTAATTTCAGTATATCCATAAGTTTTAAACTGTAGAGTGCAGTGCTTGTGCAGGTATTATTTACCTTTGAAAACAGGAGGTCTTTTTTGCAACATGGCAAAAACACCTTCTTGAACATCTTCTGTGGTGAGCAAAGGTTGAAGATGGTTTTGCAATTGCTTAAAGGCAACCTCATAACCTTCGTTAATAGCTTCGCGAGCAGAGGCGAGAGTCGCTTTTACAGCAAGAGGAGCAGCTTGCGAAACATGTTCAGCAAGTTCTATTGCACGGTTGAGCTGAGAGCCTTCTGGGCATATTTCGGTAATCAGGTTCATGTCAAATGCTGCTTTTGCATCGAAAGAGTCACCAGTGAGTAAATAACGCATGGCTTTGGCCCAACCGGCAGCTTGAGTAAATCGTGCTGTAGCTCCACCAAAGGGTAAGATGCCACGTTGAACTTCCATTTGAGCAAATTGTGTATTTTCACTCGCAATCGTAATATCTGCGTTGAGGAATAGTTCTATACCAGCTGTATAACAATAACCCTGTACTGCCACTATCAAAGGTTTACTCAGTTTCCGGCCTATTGTGCCCCAAGGGTTAATTTCATTTTCACTAAAATCAAAAATACCTGTAGCGAGTTTAGGTTGTAACTCAACTAGGTCTAAACCAGCTGTAAAATGATCCCCATGAGCAAAGATAACCGCACAGCGCAGGGCATCATTATTTTCATATTCGGTGAGCGATAGTGATAAGTCTTTGATCATGTGACTATCAAAAGCATTACGTTTTGCTGCCCGATCTAGACCAATTAAAAAAATATGTCCACGAGTTTCACGGCTGACTTTTCCTGCTTGATTTGACATATTGTCACGCTCTTTATTTGTCTTTAATCATGTTTTAAACAATCGTTTAAAAACTAGCAAATATAATTTGTTCGCGACTCGATCGGTATTTCTTTTATCTGTGCATTGAAATAAATCGATGACATTAGAAAAGAATAAAACCTCAGACAATGCCAATTTGCATCATTTATTTAAATTAGCAGTTTGCTTCGCTTTATATTTTTCTCATAATACTTAGTCAAATTGATCTCAATAAGCAGCTGTTTTTATGTCACCTCTAGAAATCTTTGCAGTCTTGATTAGCCTGATTGGAGTCGGATTAACGGTAATCCGTAATATGTGGTGTTGGCTGTTTAATTTCTTTGCCTTTGTTTTATATGCCTATTTGTTTTACGAATTTAAGCTATATGGCGAAACGATTTTGCAGTTCTTTTTTATGGTCGTAAATTTTTATGGCTTTTACTACTGGCTCAAAGGAAAGCAGCAAGATCACGATATTCGAATTGAGCCGATAGTAGTTCAAACCGCTATCATCCAAATGATCATTGCCGCGGTAGGTGGCTTGCTTTTTGGCTTAATTCTTAAAAACTTTACTGATGCAGCAGTTCCTATGCTCGACTCACAACTTGCCGCATTTAGTTTGCTTGCAACGTATTGGACCAGCCGAAAACATATTGCGACTTGGATACTCTGGGTATTTGTCGATATTATTTATGTTGGCATGTTCATCTATAAAGATTTATTTTTAACAGCCGCTTTGTATGCAGCATTTGTTTTGATGGCAGCTTATGGTTGGTATCAATGGGAAAAAGTTAAAAAGAAACAGCTTTTAGCCTCAAACCAGCTTTAATTTGGAGAGCGATCATGCTGTTGAGCTTATAGGTCTATAAACAACAACAGTTTGATCAAATTGCTGCAAAAATAATGGCAGAGCCAAAACAGTATTGTGAATTTAATTCTGTATCAGATTTTTATAACGCTGCATGGCTTAAGGATTTTCCACGAGGCAGCCAGATTTCTGCGACAGGTTTAGATGATGGTGCAGAAGAGTTTTATGCGGTAATCCAGTTTAAACAGCAGTATTTAAAATTTGATATTAAAGAAAATGATTCGACAATTATCTTTAAAGATATGAATGAGAACGTTTTAAAAAGTAATTTTTAATTTATGAAATAAAATCTAAAAAAAAGCGACTTAACGTCGCTTTTTTTAATAAATAAATTTGGAAATTTTATTTGCTGTTTCAACGACTAGGCTTGCGATATCTTCTTTAAATGTTCTTTCATCATAAGTCGTAATTGGACAACTTACAGAGATAACAGCCACCATTTTACCATTTGACTGTTTAAAAATAGGCGCCGCACAGGCTGCCATATCATGGTTGTAATGACCCCAGCTCACCATAGTTTTTTGAGTTTTTACGAAAGAGAGTCTTTGCAATAAAGCTTTTAAATTGGTTGGCGTCAGTTCAGAGAAACTGTCCCAATCACTAAAATTGCGGTAACGCTGACGTACTTCAGTTTCAGGTAAATCAGATAAAAGCATTTGACCAATGACGGTTGCATGGGCAGGCCAGCGAGTTCCTAAGCTAATGTTGCTCGTAAAGGTTCCCATCGACTGGATATTATTTACAAAGACAATATGAGTGCCTTCTAAAATAGAAAGATGTACCGCGAGTTTGGTCTGGTCACGTAGTTCTTTCATTAAAGGTGTCGATAAATCAAGTAATGAAAGTTTAGATAAACTGTTAAAACCAAGTTCCATGACTTTGGAATCGAGAGCATAAGTTTTTTGAGATGCTTTTCTTAAATAGCCACAAGATTCGAGTGTATAGATCAGACGAAATGCACTAGAACGGTTCACTTCTAAAATTTCAGCAATTTCTGTAATGGTCATTTCTTGCGCTTGTTGGTTAAATGCTTGCAAGATAGCTAAACCCCGTACAAGTCCGGGTACTAAATATCGATCATCATTTTTTGTTGTTTCCGATTCTTGCGAATCTTCATCAATTGCTATGCTCATTCGTGTCATTTTCCTATAAATAAAACATGATTCAATTTGGGGCATGCTGCTTTATTTTATAACTATTGTAATTGTTAAAAATGCATAAAACAATTTTTATATTTAAAACTTTGTTTCCTTCTTGAAACGTAACAAAATATTTAAAAATTAATAAACAAATGAATTTTATATGTATTTTTACTTTGACAAAAAATGATCAAGGGGATTATGCTTAGCTTGTGTTTTGAAAATCAAATTATGTTTTGTATATAAAACAAAATGAGGACGCAAGGTATGAGTTGGATCTCAGTTTGTCAGCAGGGTGACGTTAGCGAAGATGAGCCGAAAGCCATCGAAATTGAAGGGAAAAAAATAGGCGTATTTTTCGTCGATGAAAATTACTTTGCTATCGAAAATGTTTGCCCTCATGCGTATGCCTTATTAACCGAAGGATTTATCGAAGATCAGACTGTTGAATGTCCATTGCACGAAGCAATTTTTGACATTCAGACAGGTGAGCTAAAAAGTGGACCCGGGTGTAGAAACCTATGTACGTACCCAGTTCGTGTTGAAGGACAGAATATTCAAATTCAACTCTAGTCCTCACATGTACAAGGAAGCAGAACAATGAAGACATTTAATGAAAAGTTGGCAAGCTGGATTCATGCAACGCCGGCAACCGAAGCAGGTATCAACAATATTCAAATTCCAGGTCAATCTGAATTGTTGGTTTGGCAGACACGTTATAAAGAGCCAACTCTCTATGAACAGGATTTTGTAAAAAACTTGATTCAGGCATTTTCTGCGGGCGCAACAGAGTTAGATGACGTTGTTTCTGCACTTAATCAACAGGGTTTCCGCTGTGAATCTGGTGATGAATGGACTTCTGCAAGCTTTACAGAAGAAATGCAACGTTTAGGTTATTGATTCAAGGAAGAATAAAATGAACGCAATCGTATCAACTTCACAAAGCGCTGAAGAATATTTAGAACTTGGTTTACGTGACCAATGGCACCCGGTTTTAGCAAGTTGGGAAGTCGCTGCTAATCCAGTCGGAATTACTCGTTTAGGCGAAAATATTGTAGTTTGGCGTGATGCTGAAGGTCAGGTTCATGCGCTTGAAGATCGCTGTCCACATCGCGGTGCTCGTCTTTCACTGGGTTGGAATTTGGGTGACCGAGTTGCTTGCTGGTATCACGGTGTTGAAGTTCGTGCTGACGGTGTTGTTGCTGATGTGCCAGCCGTTCATGAATGTCCAATGACTGGTACTAAATGTTTAAAGAACTATCCTGTCATTGAGCAACATGGCGCAATCTTTATCTGGTTTGGTATTGATGCAAATGAACAACCAGCGCCGCTTGAGTTTCCAGAACAACTTGCAAGCGAAGAGTGGAGTGCGTTCCTTTGCCAAGCAGACTGGAAAGTAAACCATCAATACGCGATTGATAACGTGATGGACCCAATGCATGGGACCTATTTACATGCGACATCGCACTCGATGGCAGATGGTGAACGTACTGCAGAGATGAAGCACCGCACGACCGATAATGGCTTTGTTTTTGAAAAAGAAGGTCAAACAGGTGTGAACTTTGACTGGGTTGAATATGGTTCAACAGGTGCAAGCTGGTTACGTCTTTCAATTCCATACCGTAAACAATTTGGCCCAGGTGGTGAATTTTGGATTGTAGGTTATGCAACGCCAATTGATGCCAATAATACTCGCGTATTTTTCTGGCGCTGCCGTAAGGTGAGTGGCTGGCAACGTAATGTATGGCGTTTCTTATATCGCAATCACTTAGAACAATTGCATTGGGATGTATTGGAACAAGACCGAATTATTTTAGAAAACCTTGCGCCAAATGCGCGTGAAAAAGAGTTCCTCTATCAACACGATGTAGGGCTTGCACGTTTACGCCGTTTAATGAAAAAAGAAGCTGAAAAGCAATTAAAGAAAATTGCTGCGCTAAATGCATCAAACCGTATCGAGATGCAGGAAGAAGCTCATGGCTAATATAGCGTTGTTGCAAGGCAAAAAAGTTTTAGTAACTGGTGCAGCGCGTGGTTTAGGTCGAGATTTCGCTCAAGCTATTGCCGAGGCAGGCGCTGAAGTTGTGATGGCAGATATTTTATCTGACTTGGTGCAACAAGAAGCACAAGCTTTACAGAAACAAGGGCTAAACGTTCATGCTGTCACCGTTGACCTTGCCAATGCAGACTCTATTGAAAATGCGGTTGCAAAAAGCGTGGAAGTTTTAAAAGGACTAGACGGACTTGTGAATTGTGCGGCACTGGCAACCAATGTCGGTGGAAAAAATATGATTGATTACGATCCTGAACTTTGGGATCGGGTCATGAATATTAATGTGAAAGGCACATGGCTCATCAGTAAGGCATGCGTTCCCCATTTAAAGCAATCGGCTGCTGGCAAGATCATTAATGTTGCTTCCGATACAGCACTTTGGGGCGCACCCAACCTGATGGCTTATGTTGCAAGTAAAGGTGCAATTGTTGCCATGACGCGTTCAATGGCAAGAGAGTTGGGACAATCTAATATCTGTGTCAACACATTGTCACCGGGCCTTACTCTGGTTGAAGCAACCGAATATGTGCCACAGGAGCGTCACGATTTATATGTGAACGGAAGAGCGATTCAACGTCAGCAACTTCCACAAGATTTAAATGGAACAGCATTATATCTACTGTCGGATTTGTCCTCTTTTGTGACAGGTCAAAATATTCCGGTCAATGGCGGTTTTGTCTTTAACTAAGGAGTAGTCAAATGATTACAGGGATCGAGATTTTAAAGTTTGGAGTTGAAGATAGAGCCGCTTCAAACAAGTTTTTGGCAGATTTTGGTTTAAGCCAAAGTAGTTCGGATATTGAAGGCACTGATCTTTACCAAACCCAAAATGGTAGCAAGATTTATCTATTTAATTGTGATGATAACCGTTTGCCGCCTGCTATTGAGCAAGGTTCAACTTTACGTGAAGTGACTTGGGGTGTTGAAAGTACTCGAGACCTTGATGAGTTGGCAGCTCGTTTGGTCGATGTAGAAGGTTTTAAACGTATTGAAAATACAGTTCAGTGTCTTGACCCAAATGGCATGACCATTCGTTTTGAACAAAGTTTTGTTAAAGAAGTACCTGAACTTAAAACGGAAGGTATTAACCAATACGGCAACATTCAACGTGTTAATGCAGCAAGTCCTGTCTATGAAAAAGGTCAGCCTGTTGCGATTGGACATGTGGTGTTCTTCACACCAGATTTGGCAACAACTGAAAACTTCTATATTGAAAAAGTAGGTTTTCATTTATCTGATGCCTACAAAAATCGCGGTGCATTCTTACGTTGTCGCGGTGAAGGTTATCACCATGATTTATTCTTGCTCAGTGTTCCAAATAAACCTGCTGGCTTAAATCACGTTGCGTTTGTAGTACGTGATATCCATGAGGTGATTGGGGGCGGTTTAAATATGAATCGTTCGGAGTGGTCAACTTTTATTGGACCGGGACGTCACCCAATTTCTTCTGCTTATTTCTGGTACGTCAACTCACCATTAGGTGGTGCATTTGAATATTACACCAATGATGATTATTTGACAGAAGAATGGCAGCCGCGTGTAGAAGAACATCGTCTAGAGCTTTTCACCGAATGGGCGATTGAAGGTGGTCTTGATGACACAACCCGCCGTCAGGTGAAGCCTGTTTAACAGGGATTGCTGAACAAGGAAGATGGCTATGGAAAAGATCGTAATTGTAGGTGCCGGACAGGCAGCGGGTTGGGCAGTAAGTACCTTGCGTCAAAATGGGTATGTGGGTGAAATTCACGTGGTTTCAAATGAAGACCAAGTGTTTTATGAGCGTCCGCCACTGTCTAAGCAAGTACTTTCAAAAGAAGCAACGTATGAAAGTTTGAATCTGTTCTCTCCTGAACAGGTTCAAGAGTTCAACGTTCAATGGCATAAACCGGAAATTGCGACAAAAGTCGACCGTGAGCAAAAACAGGTTCATTTAGAAAGCGGCCAGATCTTGCCGTATGACAAATTGTTGATTGCAACCGGAAGCCGTGCCCGTGTACCGGTCAATACATGGCAGTTTATTCCAAATGTTGTGACTTTACGCAATGTGCATGACTGTGAACGTTTGGCTGAAATTTTAAAGAATGCAAAAAATGTCGCTGTGATCGGTGGTGGCTGGATTGGTTTAGAAATTGCTGCAACTGCACGTAAGCAAGGTAAAGATGTTCATATTTTTGAATATGGTGACCGCTTATGTGCAAGAAGTGTGAGTCCGGAAGTTTCTGCATTTTTAAAAAATATGCATGAAGCCCAAGGTACAAAAATTCATTTAGACAGCAAGAGCCTTCATTTGGTTGAAGCGCCGAATCAGAAAGTTGAAGTAGTGAATCATCCACAAAATAGCCAGTTATTTGACTGTGTCGTGGTAGGTGCAGGCGCTGAGATTGCCAAAGAGTTAGGTGTACATGCTGGTCTCGATGTGAAAGATGGCATTGTGGTGAATTGTTTTGGGCAAACTTCAGATCAAAACATTTATGCCGCAGGTGATGTCGCGATTCATCCGGGCTTGGGTTATTGCATTCAGTCTTGGGCAAATGCACAAAATCAGGCAATTGCAGCAGCAAAGTCGATGCTCGGCATTGAAACTGAATATAGCGATATTCCATGGCTTTGGTCAGATCAATATCACTTTAATATCCAGATTTTGGGTACTTATCAACCTGAAAAAACGAAGGAAGTAGTCATTCGCCAAGGCGGTGAAGATCAGGTGAGTTATTTATATCTGGACCATGAAAATTGTTTGCTCAACATGATTGCCATTAATGATTCTAAACTGGTCAAACTGGCAAAACGTTGGATGCAAGCCAACACCGTTTTAGATCCAAAACTATTAGCAGATGCTGAATTTAATGTCATGAAGTTAAAACCGTAAACATTAAATCTGGTTCTCATTACCAAATCGAAGGAATGACACATGAGTAATGAAGAAAAAAGTGGATTGAAGCATTGGGTACCTGCTTTTGTCCTTATGGTGTGTGTGGTACTGGCGTTTTTCGACAAGATTAGTATTGCGGTTTTATTTTCAGATCCTCATTTTCAAAGTGCAATGGGAATTGCTGAAGATAAGGCCAAGCTCGGATGGCTCATGACAAGTTTCTTACTTGCTTATGGTTTTTCATCAGTCTTTCTAAGCTTTTTGGGTGACATTTTTAACCCAAAGAAAATGCTGTTCTGGAGCGTAACGTCGTGGGGCGTACTCATGTTCTGTATGGGGTTCACCACCAGTTATTCAGGCATGTTGATTTTACGTGTACTGCTCGGTTTAGCAGAAGGTCCGTTATTTGCCCTGGCATACACCATTGTTAAGCAGACTTATACGGACCGTCAGCAGGCACGTGCTTCTACCATGTTCTTACTTGGAACACCGATAGGTGCATTCCTTGGATTCCCGATCACTGCAAATGTTTTAGCTCACCACGACTGGCACACCACTTTTTTTGTGATGGCTGCGCTAACCCTGATTGCGATTTTTAGCATTGTTTTTGGTTTACGTAACTTGCAGCTCAAGAAAACTGTCGAAATTGAGGGCGAGAGTAAACGCACCAACTTCAAAGGTCACATTACCAATACTAAATTGCTGCTCAGCAACAGCGCATTCTGGTTGGTTTGTCTCTTTAACATTGCATTGATGACGTATTTGTGGGGCTTAAACAGCTGGGTTCCTTCTTACTTAATGCAAGACAAAGGATTCAATCTCAAAGAGTTTGGGATGTATTCAAGCTTTCCGTTCATTGCCATGTTAATTGGCGAAATTATCGGTGCGTTTTTATCTGACAAGTTAGGCCGCCGCGCAATTCAAGTATTTAGCGGTTTATTACTCGCGGGCATCTTCATGTATGTGATGGTCATTATGACTGAGCCACTATTGATTATTGCTGCCATGTCTTTAAGTGCTATGGCGTGGGGTTTTGGAGTAGCAGCTGTATTTGCTCTGCTTGCAAGAGTAACGACCTCAAATGTAGGGGCGACTGCGGGTGGAATATTTAACGGTTTAGGTAATTTTGCAAGTGCAATTGCGCCTGTTCTTATCGGTTACATCGTGATGCAAACACATAGTTTTAATTTAGGAATTACCTTCTTGGCTGCCGTCGCTGTCATTGGGTCGTTGTTCTTGGTTCCTCTTTTAAAACGTTATTAATTCACTGTATAGGAGTTTAAAAATGACTACACAACAATTCGAATCATGGGCACAACCAGAGGGAGCTTCTTTAGAAGATTGGTTAAACACACGTATTGCTCGCTTTGAGACACGTAAATATGACTTCGATGCTTTGAAGTTCCAAGCTGATTACGACCCGAAATATCGCCGTGCACAAATGCGTTATATGGGTACGGGTGCAACAGGTGTTGCAAATGACGGTAACACTGTACCAGCAGAAAACTTCACGTTTTCAACCATGGTTCTGCCACCACAGTGTGAAGGTCCTTTGCACATTCACCACGATGTTGAAGAAGTGTTCTTTATGCTTCGCGGCGAAATTGATTTGTTCATTGAGCACAACGGCGAAAAATTTGAAACTCGTTTAAAAGAGCGTGACCTGATTTCAATTCCACCGGGAATCTACCGTGGTCTATTTAACCCAGGTCAGGAAGATGCCTTGATGTGTGTGATGTTGGGAACAGGTAAACCAACCATTCCGAACTATCCACCAGAGCATCCGTTGTCTCAAATCAAACGTTAATTGTTTGATGAAGTGAATGAAGGAAAGAATTGAAAATGATGACACTCATTGAAAAGTTAGCAGAATTTCCGGTGAAAACCGTTACTGTTCAAGGCCAGCAGCAAGCCTATCGGGAAGCCGGTCAGGGCGAGTACCTTGTACTGTTGCATGGCATTAGTTCAGGTTCTGCTTCATGGGTAAACCAACTTGAAGTGCTGTCTCATCATTTTCATGTCATTGCCTGGGACGCACCGGGCTATGGCAAATCAGATGAACTTTTAACTGATCAGCCCAATGCTACCGACTACGCAAAGCGTTTGGCAGCGTTATTCGATGCTTTAAAAATTGAAAAAGCAATAGTGGTGGGACACTCATTAGGTGCCTTACAGGCCAGTGCATTTGCTGCACTTTACCCAGAGCGAGTGAAACACTTGATTGTTGCTAACTTAGCTCAAGGCTACCAACGCCACGATGAGCAGACACAAATTCAGGTTTTTGAAAAAAGACCAAAAATGTTGAAAGAACTAGGCGCTAAAGGAATGGCCCAAAGCCGTGGACCTCATTTGATTTATAAACAAGAGCCACAAGCCTTAGCTTTAGTTTCAGAGGTGATGCAACAGTTGACCCTAAAAGGTTTCACACATGCATCGTACTTACTGGCATATGACGAAATACGTAATTACTTAACCAATTTAAAAGTCCCATGCACAGTCATTGCAGGGCAGCAAGATCAAATCACTCCTGCGTTAGGTATACAAGAGCTTGCTCAGGAATTGCAGTTGGAACAGCGCTTCGTCATAGAAGATGCAGGACATTTAAGTTATGTCGACCAACCGCAAGCATTTAACCAAATTATGTTGACGATTCAGGAACAATCGTAAGAGAGATTAAGGATTATGAGCTTCCAAGTTGAAGGAAAAGTTGCAGTTGTTACCGGTGGCTCATCTGGGATTGGGCTGGCTGCTGTTGAAATACTGGTTGCAGAGGGTGCAAAAGTTGCTTGGTGTGGTCGCGATGAAGAACGTTTAAATGCTTCTAAGCAGTATATTTTAGAAAAATTTCCACATGCCCATATTTTTACCAAAGCATGTAATGTGTTGAAAAAAGAAGAAGTTCAGCAATTTGCCAAAGAGGTCAAACTCAATTTGGGCAATGTGGACATGCTCATTAACAATGCTGGGCAAGGCCGTGTTTCAAATTTTGAAAACACACAAGATGAAGACTGGATGAAAGAAATTGAGCTGAAATATTTCAGTGTTTTACATCCGGTACGGGCTTTTCTTGATGACTTAAAACAGTCGGCAAATGCCTCAATTACCAATGTGAACTCGTTACTGGCATTGCAACCGGAACCGCACATGATTGCGACGTCATCTGCACGCGCTGCACTGTTGAACTTAACCCATTCTCTGGCACATGAGTTTACCCAATATGGCGTTCGTGTGAACTCGATTTTACTCGGAATGGTTGAGTCTGCGCAGTGGAAACGCCGTTATGAAACCCGTTCAGATTTAAATCTGTCATGGGAAGAATGGACGGGGAATATCGCAAAAAATCGTGGCATTCCCATGCAGCGCTTAGGCCGACCAGAAGAGCCCGCACGTGCTTTGGTTTTCTTGGCATCACCATTGGCATCTTACACCACAGGTTCGGCAATAGATGTCTCAGGTGGTTTTAACAAACATTTATAAATATCAGGTGCTGTCATGAAAAAGTTGATGATGATTGGTTTTGGCGCAATGGCAGCAGAAGTGTATGCCCACTTGCCTCAAGATCTGCAACTCAAATGGATTGTCGTGCCATCTCGCAGTATTGAAAAAGTGCAGTCACAAGTCTCGTCTGACATTCAGGTGATTTCAGATATTGAGCAATGCGATGGTACGCCAGACTATGTCATTGAGGTGGCAGGTCAAGCAGCAGTGAAAGAGCATGTTCAAAAAGTTTTAGCGAAAGGCTGGACCATTGGTCTGATTTCGGTGGGTACTTTGGCTGATAGCGAATTTTTGGTTCAGCTTAAGCAAACTGCCGAAAAAAATGATGCACATTTGCATTTGCTTGCAGGGGCTATCGCAGGTATTGACGGTATTTCTGCGGCCAAAGAAGGTGGTTTGCAAAAAGTCACTTACAAAGGCTGTAAAAGTCCAAAAAGCTGGAAGGGTAGTTATGCAGAGCAATTGGTCGATCTAGACCATGTTGCTGAAGCTACAGTCTTTTTCACAGGAACTGCGCGTGAAGCTGCCATGAAATTTCCAGCTAATGCCAACGTTGCAGCAACCATTGCACTTGCAGGACTTGGTATGGATGAAACCATGGTTGAGTTAACTGTTGATCCAACCATCAACAAAAACAAACACACCATTGTGGCAGAAGGTGGCTTTGGGCAAATGACCATTGAACTGGTGGGCGTGCCATTGCCAAGTAACCCGAAAACATCAACTTTGGCTGCGCTTAGCGTGATTCGTGCTTGTCGCAACAGTGTAGAAGCAATACAGATTTAAGAAGGATTTGATCATGGCAAAGGAAATTTATATTGCAGGTGAATGGCGATTAGGCCGTGGTGCAGTCATTCAAAGCCTGTTTCCGGCAGATCAGTCGGTAAACGCTGAGCTTTCAACAGCAACGCTTGAAGATGTAAATGAAGCAATTGAAAAAGCGGATCAGGCTTGGCGTGAGCCGAGCTGGAGAAACAGTTTGCCGCATGAGCGCGCACGTATTCTCTACAAAGTTGCAGACATTATTGAAGCGCGTGTAGATGAGTTAGCAAAATTACAAACACGTGATAATGGTAAGCCTTTAACCGAAACTCGTGGCTTGGTCATGAGCGCTGCGGCGACTGCACGTTATGTTGCTGCGGCATGTGAAACGTTGAACGATGAGCTCACCACTCAACGTGCTCCAGACTTTATGACCATGAGTGTGCATGAACCTGTAGGAGTTGTAGCAGCCATTACCCCTTGGAACTCTCCAATTGCGAGTGAAGTTCAAAAGCTTGCTCCAGCTTTGGCAGCAGGAAATGCCGTGGTGTTAAAACCAGCAGAAGCGACTTCACTGATTGCTTTAGAGCTTGCCAAAATTTTTGAAGAAGCAGGCTTACCAAAAGGCTTACTCAGCGTGCTAGTTGGGCGCGGTTCTGTGATTGGTGATGCAATTGCTCAGCACCCATTGGTTCGTAAAATTTCCTTTACAGGTGGAACAACCACGGGGCGTCATTTGGCACATATTGCCGCTGACAAACTCATTACCACTTCGCTTGAGTTAGGTGGTAAGTCACCAACCATCGTTCTGCCGGATGCAGATGTCGAACTGGCAGCTAAAGGTGTCGCGTACGGTATTTTTAGCTCGGCAGGCCAAGCGTGTATCGCAGGTTCTCGCTTGTTTATTCATAGTAGTCTTTACGATCAGTTTTTAACACGTTTGGTTGAAATTACCAAAGGCTTACGTGTGGGCCATCCAGAGCAGGCTGGTGTGCATTTAGGACCACTGGTTAATGACAAACATTTGCAGTCCGTTGACCGCTATGTGCAGCTTGCTAAAAGTGAAGGTGGTCAGGTTCTGATTGGTGGTGAGGCACTTACGACTGGTGACTATGCCAAAGGAAGTTATTACTTACCCACCATTATCACGGGCTTAAACAACAGTGCTCAAACCTGTCAGGAAGAAATTTTTGGCCCTGTTTTAGTTGTTATGAAATATGACAACGAGCAAGATTTAATTGCCCAAGCCAATGACAGTTGTTTTGGTCTTGCCGCAGGTATCTGGACTGAAAGCTATCGCAAAGCTTGGCGTATTGCACGTGCATTAGAAGTGGGAACGGTATGGATTAATACCTATAAAAAATTCTCGATTAGTGCGCCGTTTGGTGGCTTTAAAGACAGTGGAATTGGGCGCGAGAAAGGCCGTTTGGGCATTTTATCGTACATGCAACAAAAAAGTATTTATATGGGGCTGAATGAACAGCCTAACCCTTGGTGCGATTAATAAATTCAAGGACTGAAAACAAATTTTGAGGAACAGACATGACTGAACGTGTAAATGTAGGCGAAGCAATCGCAAGAGTTTTAGAAGCGCACCAAGTTGATAGTATTTATGGTGTTATTTCCATCCACAATTTACCTATTGCAGATGCGGTAGGGCGCCGTGAAAAAATGCGCTTTGTTGCAGCTCGTGGTGAAGCGGGTGCGGTTACTATGGCAGATGCACACTCACGCTTTAAAGGCCTAGGGGTAGCGTTAACCAGTACGGGTGCTGGTGCAGGTAATGCCGTAGGTTCACTCATTGAAGCAATGAATGCGGGTAGCCCTGTATTGCATTTAACAGGTCAAGTTGAGCGTGAATATCTCGACCGTGATGCAAGCTTCATCCATGAAACTAAAGACCAACTTACATTCTTGCGCGCATCAAGCAAAGCGGCGTTCCGTATTACCAGCCCAGACAATGCTGTTGGTGTAATACGTGAAGCCATCCGTGTAGCAACCACAGTTCCAATGGGTCCGGTAAGTGTTGAGCTGCCGATTGATGTGCAGGCAGCAGAAATTGATTTGCCACTTAACTTAGGGCCAGTCAAAGCACTTGAGTTACCACAGGCAGAGCAAGCAGAAATTGACCATCTTGTCAGTGAAATCAAAAAAGCAAAACGTCCGATTTTCTGGATTGGCGGTGGAACTTTAAATAGCGTTGCCGAAGTTAAAGCAATTGCAGATTTAGGTATTCCGGTTGTTTCATCGACTCATGCTCGTGGGGTGTTGGCAGATGATCATCCACGTAGTTTAGGTGCGTTCCATAACTCGGCGGGTGTTGAGCAGTTATTAAAAGATGCCGACCTGATGGTGGTAGTGGGTTCTCGTTTACGTAGTAATGAAACAAAAACTTATTCGGTTGAATTTCCTGAAAACATTATTCAGGTAGATGCCAACCCAGTGGCTCAGCAACGTAATTACAAAATCCGCAACTTCATTTGTGGCGATGCCAAAGATGTCTTAACACGTGTGTTAGAACAGCTTCAAGGAACTTCAAAAATCGATGCCGATTACGATGCTGCTGTAGTAGCGGCTAAACAGGCTGCAATTGATGCGCTGCATAAGCAAATCGACCAATACGCTTTAATTTGTGATCACTTACGTGCAGCTTTACCTCAAGACGGCATTTTTGTACGTGACATCACCATGTCGGGTAGTACATGGGGCAGTCGTTTATTCCCTGTACAAGCACCAAACCAAAATATCCACTCACTTGCGGGTGCAATTGGTTTGGGCCTTGCAACAGCAATTGGTGCTTCGGTTGCTAACCCTGACAAAAAAGTAATTGGTTTAGTCGGCGATGGCGGCTTAATGCTGGGTATTGGTGAAATTGCAACTATGGTGCAAGAAAACACCAACATGGTCTTAATGATTATGAATGACGGTGGTTATGGTGTAATGCGTGGCATTCAAAATAACTACTTTGGTGGTCGTCAGTACTTCAATGAGTTGCATACACCAGACTACAAACTTCTTGGCGAATCTATGGGTGTGAAGAGCTGGAAAGTCGGTAGTGCAGATGAGTTTAAAACGGTTATTCAAGAGGCAGTCGCTTTTGAAGGGCCAACCGTGATTGAGCTCGATATGAACTCGATTGGACCATTAAACTTCGCGGGTCCACCGCAAAAGAAACTGTATTAACCAGTTTGGATGGTTTAGTACATATGCGATGGGAGCTGCTAAGCCATCCTTTTTTTAGATAAATTTTTTTATCTAAAAAACAATAAAAACGAAGTTTTACAGGTAAAACAAATAAAGTTCCAGCAGGACGCTGGAACTCAATCAAGGATGTAGAGATGAAAAAGACTTCATTGATCATGGCATTCATTGCACCGCTTACGCTG
Organism: Acinetobacter sp. S-1; assembly: GCF_059579785.1. Classification (NCBI taxonomy): domain Bacteria; kingdom Pseudomonadati; phylum Pseudomonadota; class Gammaproteobacteria; order Moraxellales; family Moraxellaceae; genus Acinetobacter; species Acinetobacter sp. S-1. The sequence goes on along the minus strand of NZ_CM184207.1, from coordinate 2,784,483 downwards.
GGGGTAAGCGTCAATGCATTTGCAAAAGATTCATTGCTTGAATGGAAAAGTGATGACGGCACCGACTCATTAAAGTTAGGTGGGGTGGTTCGGTTAAATCAACGTTATGAAGATTGGGAAGGGCCAAACCGTGGTTTTGGAAAACTTCATTTTGATATTTTCAGGGTAGACCTCAAAGGTAAATTTGATGATGCCTACATCAATGCCAGTTATATGTTTCAAGACCAACAGAAAACGTCCATTGAAAAAGCATATGTTGGCTATAACTTAGATGCCAATAACAGCATTGAAGCAGGTCTAGTTTATAAACCTTTTACGATTTATCCTTATCCGCAAAATGGTTGGACCTACCACATCCCATTCTTTTTAGGTTATGGCAACAATATTGCGCCAGGGATTAACTGGAATTATCACGACAAAGATTGGGATGTAAAACTCGGTTATTACCCGCAGATGTTAGAGACGAACCTGCGCTACTCACCAGAAAGTGCAACTTATGATGACTTGGCAGGAAATGCATTTCCATCTCAAAAAGCCTATCAAAATGAAAAGCGCAATCAGGTGAATACCCGCATTGTTCGCAAGTTAGAAACTGATTTCGGTAAGCAAGAGTTTGGCGTGTCGGGTGCAATTGCCCAGCTTCATAATGATATTACCGATAAAGACGGTAAATATTATGCAGTCGGTTTGCATACTGAAAATAACTATAAGCGCTTTAACTTACAAAGTTCGCTCATCCACTATCAATACGATGCTAAAAATCCAGATGGTGTAAATAGTGATATGACTTTGATGGGGGCAAATGGTCTTACGCCAGCTTATTTCATTGCTTCGGAAGGGACGATTGCCAGTTTAAACCTTGCCTATACGTTGCCTGTGACCAATATGGGCAAGCTAAAAGCCATTAAGTTTTATAATGACTATAGTTATCTCGATAAAAAACGTGATGATTGGTCAGATTCGCAAATGAATACCACAGGAATGATGTTTATTGCTTCACCATTTATGGTTTGGGCAGATTATACGTGGGGTAAAAACTCCAACATTATTGGTGGCTCGACCAACTCAACGGGTTATACCTCTGCTACGTCGCCAAACAGTGATAAATGGCTATACCGTATTAATTTTAATATTGGCTTTACTTTCTAAAGTAAGCAGCAATAAAAAACCACGCAATCGGCGTGGTTTTTTATTTAATAAGTTAAAGCGTTTAATACCTGTTTTTTTCAAACTTATTCCAAAACACAAAGGCAGTCACAAAGGCCAAAATGGTTAGCGCGAAAATATAATACATCGCACCAATATCACTATATTGACTGAGCCAATGCACTAAAGGCAGGGTCATACCGCCAACAATTGCATATGACAAATTATAAGAAAATGAAATGCCCGAGAAACGCACAGGCGCGGGGAACATTTTGACCATACTGCTCGACACCATGCCGACGGTACCAGAGCATAGACCCAACAACATATATAAACCAAAAATGGTTGAATGTGCCGCGTGCCCCAAACTGTTATAAAAAACTGCTGCTGTAAGTGCCACGGCAAGCGCACCGACCATCATGACTTTGCCACAGCCAAAACGGTCAGCAAAATAGCCTGCCAAAATACAACCGACCATTTGCATGATAATAGCTGCACTTTGCATTTCAAAAGTCTGTGCGCGCTCAAAGCCAAACGTACCAGTTAATAAATTTGGCATGGCTAAAATCACCACCACCACGCAGCCCGTTAAAAACCACGTAAATAACATACCAATCGCAACGGCTGTTTTATGCGTTTTTAAGACTTGTTTTACGGGCATTTCTTTTGAGATTTCTTTACGAGCCTGCATGGCTTTAAACACAGGCGTTTCTTTTAAATAAGTTCGTAAATAAAGTGCAACCAAACCAAAAATACCACCTGCAATGAAAGGAATACGCCATGCCCAGTCATGGATTTGTCCTTCACTAAAATTCAGTGAAATCCATAAAGACATGAGCGCGCCTAGTAAAATTCCTAAAGACAGCCCAGCGGTGAGTAACCCATTTGCCAGTCCGATTTTTCTTTCAGCTACATGTTCAGACACAAAGGTCCATGCGGCTGGAATTTCCCCCCCAATTGCAATACCTTGTACTACACGCATGAGTAATAAAAGTAGCGGTGCCAAATACCCAATATTTTCAAAAGTTGGCAAAATCCCGATAAACAAGGTAGGCAGTGCCATCAGTAAAATAGAAAGCGAAAATAGTTTTTTACGCCCGACCAAGTCACCAAAATGGGCCATGACGACCCCGCCTAAGGGCCTAAAAAAGTAACCTGCCGCAAAAATACCGTAAGTATTAAGCATGGCCCAAAACGGACTAAGTGTGCTGGGGAAAAAGAGGTCGGAAATGATTTTGGCGTAAAATACATAAATCACAAAATCATAAAACTCTAAAGCTCCACCCAATGAAGAAAGGGCGAGGGTTCGTTTATCTTCTTTATTAAGATAGTTCGCATCCTGCAAAGTTAATTCCTGATCCATTTTTTACTTAATTGTTGTAATTGAAGTTTGGATATTAATGGAAAAGTGAAGTAAAAGTAAATGGAGGAAATTTGTTCTATAGGGCAATGCCGACTGGACTTACTCAGAACAAAAAGCTTTCAAACAAAAAACGCTTTAGATAAAACAAAAACAGATGTAGGAATGACTTTTCTTTTGAGTCGTTCAGCGACACAATAAAACTTGTCATAGCCAGTTTAATGAGAGATTCAAAGGATGAGTGTAGTTCTACCTGTCGCGAAGCGTGGCGAAGATATTTTAAAACTAATTGCGGCTCCCGTCTCGGCAAATGAGTTAAACAGTAATTGGCTTTATCAGCTTGCTGACGCTATGCATGCGACAATGCTCGAACGTAATGGAGTAGGGATTGCTGCACCGCAAGTTTATATCTCTAAACGTGTCATTATTGTGGCGTCTCGACCAAACCTGCGTTATCCAGACGCACCCGAAATGGAAGCAGTGGTCATGGTGAATCCTGAGATTTTAGAGTTCTCAAAAGAAGTTTGTTTAGGTGAAGAAGGCTGTTTAAGTGTGCCGGATGAGCGTGGACAAGTTGAACGTGCAGAAATGGTGAAGGTTAAATATTTAACACTACAGGGTGAAATGGTTGAGACAGTTTTTCATGGTTTTCCTGCTCGTATTGTTCAACACGAGGTCGATCATTTAAATGGGATCTTGTTTGTAGAAAGAATAAGCTAATCTTCAGTTTTAAAGTTTTGAAAAACCTATAATGAGCTTGAAAAGGATAAGTCATCGGAATTACAATACTTATAGCGTGATATTTAAATCATTACAAAAGATATAATTTTAATATTATCAGCAGGTTGTGCTGAAATTTTGCGCGATGTTGTAAATCTCCTCATTTAAGGTTACTGACCATGCAAACCCCTCTCCCAGATTATTTGGCAAATGTTATAGAAGCCTGTGACATCGATAACAGCGGTCATCTCGCCGATTATATTCCTGAGTTGGCAAATGCAAACCCAAATCGATTAGCTTTAGCAATGTCTACGGTAGATGGTGAAATTTATTCGGTCGGCGATGATGATGTTGAATTCACCATACAATCAATTTCTAAACCATTTGTATATGCTTATGTTTTACAACAGCTTGGCATTGATGCAGTACTTGCGAAAGTAGGGGTAGAGCCTTCTGGTGAAGCCTTCAATGAAATTTCATTGGGTAAAGATGGTCGTCCAAAAAATCCGATGATTAACTCTGGCGCAATTACTGTACATTCCTTGATTCAGGTCAAGCATGGTTTACATAGTGCAGAAATCCTACGCCGTTTTATGAGCGAGCTTGCTGGTCGTGAATTAAGTTTTGATGAGTCTGTTTATGATTCGGAAGTCAAAACAGCCTACCGTAATCTTTCGATCGGTTATATGTTGCGTACGGTGGGGATTTTGGAAACTGACCCTGTCGATATTGTGAATGGTTACATTCGTCAATGTGCGATCATGGTTACAGTTAAAGATTTAGTACGTATGGGCAGTGTACTTGCCAATGGCGGAGTCGATCCTAGAACTGGAAAACGCCTATTGAATCGATCTGTGGTTAGACAAGTGCTCAGTGTCATGATGAGCTGTGGTATGTATGATGCCGCGGGTGACTGGCTTTCAACTGTAGGTATTCCTGCTAAAAGCGGTGTAGCAGGGGGGATTTTGGGTGTGCTACCGGGGCAGGTCAGTATCGCTGCTTTTTCACCTCGACTAGATGAGCATGGTCATAGTGTTCGAGGAATCGATATTTTAGAACGGTTATCTCGTGACATGGGATTACATCTCATGGAAGGCACACCTTCTGCCCAGACCATTGTACAAAGTCATTACCGTACAGGAAAAGATGCATCGTTAAGTGTGTATGTGCTTCGGGGCGTATTGAAATTTACCGAGGCTGAAATGTTATTGCGTATTTTACAAGACGAGACAACTGACCAAAGCACGATCGTTATTGATTTAACCCAGATTTCACTTATCCACGATGTGGGTAAACGTATGTTTTTAGAAGGCGTGGATCGTCTGATTGATGATGGTCATACTCTTGTTTTAGTCGACCCTGAACAGCGCCTAGATCATGCCAGAACTGGTAAAGATCGAGAACTGCATGTTTATCATGATTTCGATGATTTGCTCGAAAAGCATGACCTCCCTGCAAAAAAAAAGACTTATAGCGACATCGCGGCACTTCTAAACTGCTGAGGTGTTTTTCCTAGATGTCGCTTAAACATTGCACTGAACGCGCTGGGGTTTGTATACCCCAGTGATTCTGAAATTTGAGCAATAGATTCACCATTCGCGATTTTACTTAAGGCAAGTGCAATATGCATTTGCTGTAACCAAGCCCGATATGACAGCCCAGTTTCTTTTTGGAACATACGCATTAAAGTTCTAGAGCTCGCACCAATATCATCAGCCCAATCTGTTAAATCTTTTGACCTGTCAGGAGTATGTAATAACTCTTGGCAAATTTTTAATAATCGTTTGTCTTTCGGCCACGGAATCTGAATAGGCAATAAATTGGCCCGATGTATTTCTTCAAAAATCAAAATTTGTAAAGAACGGGAAAGCTCTTGAGAGGTTGCTGTATTTGGAGTTTCCTCTCGTTCAATTTCATTTAAACGTATTAAGAGTTCATGTAACAGGTTACTGACTCGAATAATAAAGCAATATTGTCCCATTAAAGCTGCTGCATTTACTTCAACCAATGCCGTATTTAACTTAACGTGACTCAGTGAAATCACGCTGTGCTCTACATGTGCTGGAATCCATAATGCACACATGGGTGGCACAATCCACACATGATTAGGTGTAAATACCTGAATGTTGCCAGTGGACGCATATAAAAACTGCGCACGTGTATGCGTATGGGTAGGAGTGATTTCTCGGTAAGAATGCTCGGAAGATAGCCCAATCACCAGTTCAGATAAATCAGACTGAATAAGAGAATCGGACATAAACTATCCTAAAAATTGTCACTTATACGATGATTATTGGAAGATAACTTTATAAGCGACAATTTACAATAAGTATCTCATTTAAAAATATTGGAGTTTTTCAGGTATGACGTCTTCAATACAATTGAAAGATGGTATTGCCAATACCGTTGCAAATGATCAGCCTCAAGGAATGATTATTAAAATTGTAGGCGCCGTGGCAGTCGCACATTTACTAAATGATTTAATTCAGGCGGTGCTACCAGCCATCTATCCAATGCTAAAAGCAAACTTTTCACTGAGTTTTGCCCAAGTCGGCCTGATCTCGTTTGTATATCAAATTACAGGTTCACTGCTACAGCCTTGGATTGGACTTTATACCGATAAACATCCAAAACCGTATCTTCTCCCACTCGGAATGGTCGTCACATTCTGCGGCATTATCTTGTTAGCATTTTCACCAAGTTTTGCTGTGTTGTTATGTGCCTCTGCACTGATTGGGGTAGGATCTGCAACCTTTCACCCAGAAGCTTCGCGGGTGGCACGAATGGCATCGGGCGGGCGCTTCGGTACAGCGCAGTCGACTTTCCAAGTGGGCGGAAACGCCGGTACAGCCATTGGTCCATTGTTGGCAGCTTTACTAATTGTCCCGTTTGGACAGCATGCAGTTGCGGGCTTAGTGATATTTGCACTTTTAGCGATTTGGGTTTTATTTGGGGTAAGCCGTTGGACTGTGAGCCATGCTAAAAATCAGGTAGCTGCACGTGCAACTCAAGCACATACTAAATTGCATGGTCGTAAGCTCATTATTGCTTTGAGCACAATTAGTGTATTGATGTTTGCCAAATTTACCTACATTGCCAGCATTAGTAACTACTTTACTTTTTACTTAATTCAAAAGTTCCATATCAGTATTCAAACAGCTCAATTGCATTTGTTTGCCTTTTTGGCAGCCGTTGCTTTAGGTACATTTGCAGGTGGCCCAATTGGTGACAAAATTGGCCGTAAAGCGGTTATCTGGGTTTCATTTGTTGGTATGGCGCCGTTTGCATTAATGATGCCGTTTGCAAACCTATTTTGGACAACGGTTTTCTCAATTATTGCAGGTTTAGTGTTGTCATCGGCTTTTGCAGCAATGGTGGTTTACGCACAAGAAGCTGTTCCGGGCCGTGTAGGCATGATTGCAGGTTTAATGTTCGGTCTGATGTTTGGGGTCAGTGGTATTGCCGCAGCTGGGTTAGGACATTTAGCTGATATTAACGGCATTGAATGGGTATTTAGTTTATGTTCATTGTTGCCATTACTTGGTTTCGCAACCGCATTTTTACCTAACACAAAAGTTAAATAAATAAAAAGACTCTCAGCTATATTCAGCTGAGAGTCTTTTTAGTCAAATATATTTCTAATTAAAAGACTATTTTTGAACACCAAACTTAAATACGGTAACACTGTTATAAGTTTGGTTTGGGTTTAAACGTGTAGAAGGGAAGGATGGTTGATTAGGGCTGTCTGGAAAATGCTGTGTTTCTAATGCTAGAGCGTCTGCTTGTCGGTAGAGTATGCCATTTGCGCCAACAATATTTCCTAATAAATGATTGGCTGTATACATTTGGACACTTGGTTCAGTGGTTAAGACTTGCATGGTTCGTTTAGATTTTGGATCAACCACAATAGCTGCAAGATTGAGTTTCCCTTGAGACTTTTGATTAATTACCCAAGTTTGGTCATAGCCATATCCATAGGCCAATTGCTGATTATTTGCTCGGATATCTTTCACAATAGCCTTAGGCGTCCGAAAATCAAAAGGTGTACCTGCAACCGAAGCTATTTCACCTGTGGGTAAAGAGTTTTGATCGGTTACCAATATACGGTCTGCATTGAGTTGCACCACATGATCTAGTACACCATAAGGATTATTGCCAGCGCCTGATAAGTTGAAATAACTGTGGTTGGTGAGATTGACGACTGTTGGTTGATCAGTTTTGGCTTTATATTCGATTTGGAATTCATTTTGATCTGAAAGACTGTAGATCACTTCTACATCTAATTTTCCGGGAAAACCTTGATCACCATTTGGACTGGTTAACTTAAGAGAAGCTTTAACGGTTTCACCTTTAGAAACGAGGGGCTTAACTTGCCAAACACGTTTATCAAAACCGGGATTACCGCTATGTAATGAATTCGGCCCATTATTTTTTTCAAGGTTATACGTTTTTCCATCTAAGTTAAATTTAGCATTGCCAATACGGTTCGCATAACGACCAATTAATCCGCCAAAATGAATGCCTTCCTTGGTATCAGTGACTTCATAACCTTTTAGATCATCAAAGCCCAAAACAATATTATTTTGTTTGCCTTGTGCATCGGGAGTCAAAATCTGTGTAATTACACCACCGAAGCTAATAAAAGATACCGAGACTCCTTTGTTATTGCTCATGGTGTATAGATCAACTTTTTGACCGTCTTGAGTCGTACCATATGGTTTTACATTTAATGTTGCTGCATTTGTAAGTTGTGTAAAGCTATAAATCGTAACACCTAAAATTGCTAATTTTTTCATGTTTATACTCTATTTTTTAATCGTAGGACTGGATAAATATAAGATTGATTTTTCATCTTTTTAAAGAGGTTTTTAATATAGATAGTGTTAATGATGATTAGCGCTATTAACTCTAAATATTCAACCAACTTGCACAATTTAAGGTTATAAAGAAATTAATCTTATGAGCAAAATTCAACGGTAAGTTATTTTTATGACTCATCCCGACTCGGTTTTAAAATTTTCACTTGGTCTAAATAGTCTCTCGTTTGATGTAGACAGCCAACACATTCACCTTGAGCAGGGCTTAGGTTTTGTTAATTCAAAAAGTGTCAGCGATGGCGTGATTGATGAACTCGCTATCGAAAAGATGATTTATTTTATTGAAGAAATCATCGAGTCAAAGCCCCTCAGAAATTTAAATATAAGTGGGGTAGCTGTTACGTCTGATGCTGCTATGACACACCTCAGTCAGTTATTTTTTAGTGCTAAAAAGCAAATCAGCCGTATTGAGCTTGAGCATGGATTTAATGATTTTATTGAGCGTTTGAGCTACTACACAAATCAAATGGCTCCAAATCAGCTTTATGTTTTTACCTACTTTGTATTTGTTCGAGAGATGATGCATCACTTAAGAGTTGAGCAAATTCAGATCATTTAAGAAATGATTTCTCAGCCTGCCAACTCATCATGAATCCAGTTTAAAAACAGCTCAATTTTAGGAATAAATTGATGGGTTCGTGGATATACCAAATGATGAGCAGAGATAGGAATCGATAACTCATCTGCAAAAACTCTAACCAACTTTTCAGATTCTAAGTAATTTTGAGTGAGTAAATTACTTTCTAAAACAAATCCTAGTCCGTGTGTGGCTGCCTCAAGTGACATATAAGAGCGGTCAAAACTCAAAGTATAGGGAAACTCAGGAATGCTTAAACCCTGATGGGCAAACCACTGCGGCCAAGTAACTAAGGTTGAGCGCGATAAAATCAGTTCTTTTTTTAATAAATCTTGAGGCTTATGTACCGGACTGCGTTCAAGTAGCTTAGGAGATGCAAGCACTTCTAGTTTTTCATTCCGAATCGTTCTGATTTCTACCCCTGTCCAGTTGGGTAAACCATGACGAATATCAATGTCGATCTTGTCGCGGGTAAAGTGTAAATTTTCATAAGAACATGACAAGTTGACCTGAATCATGGGGAACTTTTCTTTAAATGACTCGAGGCGAGGCAGTAACCAAAGCAAACCAAAACTTGGGGATGAATGAATATATAAACTGTCTTTAGGGCTTTTATCGGCAGCTTTTTCAGTCGCTAACATGAGGTTATGCAAAATGGTGGTGACATCTTGAAAATAGCGTTCGCCAGAAGGGGTCAGTGTCACACCACGAGCACCACGAATAAATAAACTCTGCCCAATCATTTCTTCAAGCTTAGCAATTTGGTGACTCACTGCCGAAGGAGTGAGATTCAAATGCTCGGCTGCCTTGGCAACATTGCCGAAACGGGCGGTTTGTTCAAAAGCCTGTAAGGTTTTAATTGAGGGCATCTGATTGAAATTGTTTTCACTACTATCCATGAAATGATCCGTTTTTATCCCTAAAACTTATTTGAAAATAGCACAGGCATGAATTTTTTTCATGCCTTGTTGAATTCGAGATGATTGCTGGACTTTGTGAAAAAAGAGATTCTAAGTCAGAACTCAGGAAATAAAGCGTAAAAGAGGATTGAATATGTTACTACAAGGAAAAGTGGCATTAATTACGGGTGCAGCATCAGAACGTGGAATTGGGCGAGCAACCGCAGAAATCTTTGCACAACAGGGTGCCAAAGTCATTATTGTTGATTTAGATCTTGCTCAAAGCCAAAACGCTGCAAAAGCGCTTGGTGAAGGACATTTAGGCCTTGCTGCAAACGTTGCGAACGAAGAACAGGTCAAAGTAGCTGTTGAACAAGCACTACAGCACTATGGCAAGATTGATATTTTAATTAACAATGCTGGTATTACTCAGCCAGTTAAAACCCTTGATATTCAACGTAATGACTATGACCGTATTTTAGATGTCAGCCTGCGCGGAACACTGATTATGTCGCAAGCTGTTATTCCATCTATGAAAGCAAACGGTGGCGGAAGTATTGTCTGTCTATCTTCAGTTTCAGCACAACGCGGCGGTGGTATTTTTGGCGGGCCACACTATAGCGCTGCCAAAGCAGGCGTGTTAGGTCTGGCAAAAGCGATGGCTCGTGAGTTTGGTGCTGATCAGATTCGTGTAAATTCTCTTACTCCAGGTCTAATCCAGACTGATATTACTGGCGGTTTAATGAATGATGACCGTCGTCACGACATTTTGGCAGGTATTCCACTCGGCCGCTTAGGTAAAGCGCAAGATGTTGCAAATGCAGCATTATTTTTGGCAAGTGATCTGTCAGCTTACTTAACTGGTGTCACACTCGATGTAAATGGTGGCATGCTGATTCATTAATCGCTCACTATTTCAAAACTAAAAATAGAATGATGGTCACAAGAGGATACTGTGGCCAAATGTAAAGGGATTCGCATGATGGATACAGTATTTTCATCTGAAGTAGATACGGCGGTTCGTAAATCTGCCTATCGAAAAATTGCATTTCGGCTCATGCCATTTTTAATGCTTTGTTATTTTTGTGCCTATTTAGATCGAGTAAACGTGGGTTTTGCCAAGCTCCAAATGATGAGCGATTTACAGTTTAGTGAAGCTGTATATGGTCTAGGCGCAGGGATTTTCTTTATTGGTTATTTCCTCTGTGAAGTACCAAGTAACATTGTACTTCACAAGGTAGGCGCAAGACGTTGGATTGCCCGAATCATGATTACATGGGGCATTTTGTCAGGTTGTTTTGCTTTTGTTCAAACCGAATGGCAATTTTACACCTTACGTTTTTTGCTTGGTGTTGCTGAAGCTGGACTAGCTCCGGGTTTGTTGCTCTACCTCACTTATTGGTTTCCATCTTACCGCCGTGCACGCATGACCGTACTTTGGTTTATCGCGATTCCAATTTCAGGAATGATTGGTGGACCACTTTCAGGCTTAATCATGGACCGAATGAGCGGCGTACATGGCTGGTTTGGATGGCAGTGGATGTTTGTAATTGAAGCCATTCCTACTGTACTTGTTGGCCTGCTTGTACTTGCTGTTTTAAAAGATTCAGTTCAAGACGCCAACTGGTTAACCCAAGATGAAAAGAACTTGGTGAAGCAAGAACTTGCTCAGGATAACCAGCACAAAGAAGGTCATGCTAGCGTCAAAGAGTTCATTGCAGATAAACGCTTATGGCTACTAGCAGGTATTTACTTTTGTGTCGTGATGGGGCAATACGCCATTACATTTTGGCTACCAACTCTCATTCGTAACTCGGGCATTAGTGATAACTGGCATATCGGTTTGCTCACCAGTCTGCCTTATATGTGTGCCATTGTGGTCATGATTTTGGCAGGGCGTAGCGGTGACCATTTTCAAGAACGCCGCTGGCACTTAATTATCCCGATGTGTGCAGGCGCTTTAGCACTTACATTTGCGACTTTATTCGCTTCAAATCTAACGCTCTCTTTAATTTGCCTTTGCATCGCAGCCTCAGGTGTGCTGACGGCATCCTCTTTATTCTGGATGTTGCCGACCAACTTTTTGGGTGGTGTTTCCGCAGCGGCAGGTATCGCAGCAGTGAATAGCTTCGCCAATCTTGCAGGATTTTGCTCACCTTATTTAATCGGTTGGGTCACTACCAACACGGGTTCAAATGCAATCGGCATGTTCTTAATCACAGCAGTATTAATTTTCGGTGCCAGTTTGGTTCTGCGTGTTCCGGCAAAACTGGTCAATCGTTAATAAGGAATAGTAAATGACAATGTTAAATGTTGATAAAGCAGGCCAAATTGCCGAGTTGCAACAACGTGCCTACCACATTCGCCAACATGCTTTACGCATGGGGCAAGTACAAGGCCAAGGCTATGTTGGACAAGCTTTAGGTGCAGCAGATTTGCTCGCCGTGTCTTATTTTCATGCGATGAAATATCAGCCAGAAAACCCTGAATGGGAAGGCCGTGACCGTTTTTATCTTTCTATTGGGCACTATGCAATTGCACTCTATGCAGCCTTAATTGAAGCAAAAATTATTCCGCTTGAAGAGCTTGAAACCTACGGAGCCGATGACAGTCGGTTACCAATGTCGGGCATGGCTTCCTATACACCCGGTATGGAAATTACAGGTGGCTCATTGGGTCATGGTCTTGGAATTGCAGTTGGTGCATGTCTAGGACTGAAACAGAAAAAATCACATGCTTTTGTCTATAACTTACTGTCCGATGGGGAGCTAAATGAAGGTTCAACGTGGGAAGCTGTAATGTCTGCTTCTCATTGGAAACTAGATAACTTGATTGCGATTATTGATGTGAATAATCAGCAGGCAGATGGGCACTCCAGCGAAATTTTAGCGTTTGAGCCAATTGTTGATCGTTGGCAGTCATTTGGTTGGTACACCCAACGTGTGGATGGCAACAACATGGAAGCTTTGCTTGAAGCATTCGATCAGGCACGAAACCATGAGGGAGCATGCCCAAGAGTCATTATTTGTGATACCAAAATGGGTAAAGGCGTGTCGTTCTTGGAAAGCCGCGAAAAAACACACTTTATTCGTGTTGATGAACATGAATGGGACGACGCTTTAAATATTTTGACCCACTACGGACAGTAAGGAGTACACCATGAGCCAGTTAGCTAATCCTCCTAAGAAAAAACTAACCACTTCGGCAATGATTGCTTCTATTGCTGCCGAGGGCCAACCGACCAAACCAGCACCATTTGGACATGCACTGAATGCCTTGGCAAAAGAGCGTGACAATATCGTAGGTTTATCAGCAGATTTATCAAAATATACTGACCTACATATTTTTGCTAAAGAAAACCCAGACAAGTTTTTCCAAATGGGTATGGCAGAACAACTTTTGATGAGTGCAGCAGCAGGACTTGCTCGTGAAGGATTTGTTCCTTTTGCAACAACTTATGCCGTATTTGCATCACGCCGTGCCTACGATTTTATTTGTATGGCAATTGCGGAAGATAACCTGAATGTCAAAATTGTAGCAGCTCTTCCGGGATTAACCACAGGCTACGGCCCAAGTCATCAGGCAACGGATGATATTGCAATTTTCCGTGCTATGCCGAACTTGATGATTATCGATCCATGTGATGCCTTAGAAATAGAACAGGCAATTCCTCAGATTGCCGCTCATAATGGTCCGGTATATATGCGTTTATTGCGTGGTCAGGTTCCATTAGTGCTCGATAAATACAACTACCAGTTTAAATTGGGTAAGGCACAGGTGATTAAACCCGGTAAAGACTTACTCATTATTTCGACTGGTTTATTGACCATGCGTGCGCTTGAGGCAGCCGAAGAGCTTGAAAAAGAGGGCATTGAGGTTTCAGTGCTACATGTACCGACCATTAAGCCTCTAGATGAACAAACTATTTTAGATGAAGTCACAAAAGGTGGCCGACCTGTTTTAACTGCCGAAAATCATTCAGTCATTGGTGGGTTAGGAGAAGCTGTTGGCTCACTACTTCTAAGAAATGGTCAACATCCTCGTTTTGACATGATTGGTTTGCCAGATGCATTTTTAGATGCAGGCGCATTACCCACTTTGCATGATCGATATGGTATTTCAACTGAAGCAGTTAAAGAGAAGATTAAGGCACATTTGAAGTAAAAAGATTAAATTTTCAAATTGAAAAGAGCGTGATGGAATTTCCCTCACGCCCTATTTTTAATTAGGATGATTCAAAATTTAAGCAATAGAATCATCTAAATTCGGCGCTAACCAACGTTTCGCTTCATCCAGTGTCCAACCTTTACGTTTTGCATAATCTTCAAGTTGGTCTTGAGAGATTTTACCCACGTTAAAGTATTCACTTTGTGGATGAGAATAATAGAAACCACTTACTGAAGATGGTGGCATCATTGCAAAGTGTTCAGTCAGTTTAGTACCAATTTTGTCGGTAGATCCTAACCAGTCAAATAACACTGCCTTTTCAGAGTGCTCAGGGCAAGCGGGGTAACCCGGTGCAGGGCGAATACCGACATATTTCTCTTTAATTAGTTCTTCATTGCTGAGCTGCTCATCCGCTTTATAGCCCCAGAACTCTTTACGAATGCGTTCATGCAAGTGTTCTGCAAAGGCTTCAGCAAAACGGTCTGCCAATGACTGCACTAAAATTGCAGAGTAGTCATCACCTTTGGCTTTGTACTCATTGGCCAGTTCTTCTGCACCAAAAATCGATACAGTGAATCCGCCTAAGTAGTCCTGTTGTTCACGGTCATTACGAATGTAATCTGCCAAAGACAAGTTTGGTTTACCTGTCACTTTGTCAGATTGCTGACGTAAGTGCTCAAAAGTATGCGTAACATTTTGACCCGCTTCATCAAATACGCTCACTGTGTCTGCGTCAGTGCGCTGTGCAGGGAACATACCGAATACGGCACGAGCATCAAAACGGTTGTTGTCGATAATATCTTTCAACATCGCTTGAGCTTGGTTGTACAAATCAGTTGCAGCTTCACCAACCACTTCATCTTCTAAAATTTTCGGGAATTTACCTGCCAAGCTCCAAGAAATGAAGAATGGTGTCCAGTCAAAATACTCTACAAGGGTTGCAAGCGGGTAGTTGGTGAGGACTTGTGTTCCTAAAAGATTTGGTTTTGGTGGTACATAGCTTTCGTCAATTTTAAAACCGTTTTCAACTGACTCAGCATAGGTCAATTTTGCAGCTTTTGGCTGTTTGTTGGCTAAGCGCTCGCGAATCTTGGCATATTCAGCACGGTGCTCCGCAATAAAGTTTCCACGCATTTCTTTCGAAAGCAGGGTGGTTGCAACACCCACAGCACGTGAAGCATCGGCAACATAAATCACGGCATCGTTTTGGTACTGAGGGTCAATTTTTACTGCTGTGTGGGCTTTAGAAGTAGTCGCACCACCAATTAATAAAGGAATATTAAAGCCTTTGCGTTGCATTTCTTTCGCAACAAATACCATCTCATCTAAAGATGGGGTAATCAGGCCAGATAAACCAATGATGTCACATTTTTCATCAATAGCAGTTTGCAAGATTTTCTCGCAAGGTACCATCACGCCAAGGTCAACAATGTCATAACCATTACAGCCGAGTACTACGCCTACGATATTTTTACCAATATCGTGTACGTCGCCTTTAACAGTTGCCATCAGGACTTTACCTTTAGATTGGCTACCTGTTTTTTCAGCTTCAATGTACGGATTGAGCCAAGCTACCGCTTGCTTCATAACACGTGCAGATTTCACAACTTGTGGTAAGAACATTTTGCCCGAACCGAACAAGTCACCAACCACGTTCATACCGTCCATCAAAGCGCCTTCGATTACATCTAAAGGACGTTTGGCTTTGAGGCGAGCTTCTTCGGTATCTTCATCAATGTAAGTGGTAATACCTTTGACTAACGCATATTCAAGACGTTTTTCTACAGATTCATTACGCCATTCTAGGTTCTCGGTTTCTTTTGCAGCGCCGCCTTGTCCACGGTATTTTTCAGCCACTTCAAGCAATTTTTCAGTCGCCGCCTGACCAGTCTCACCTTGGTTTTGGTTTAAGATGACATCTTCAACTGCTTCTTTTAGCTCGGCTGGAATATCATCATAAATTGCCATTTGGCCAGCATTCACAATCCCCATGGTCATGCCTTGCTTGATGGCATGGTACAAGAACACAGAGTGAATGGCTTCACGAACAGGCTCGTTACCACGGAATGAGAACGAAACATTCGACACACCACCAGAAATCATGGCGTGAGGTAAGTTTTGTTTAATCCAACCTGTGGCTTCAATAAAGTCGACGCCATAGTTATTGTGTTCTTCAATCCCTGTTGCAACTGCAAACACGTTCGGGTCAAAAATAATATCTTCAGCAGGGAAGCCTACATCGTTAACCAAAATATCATATGAGCGCTTACAGATTTCACGCTTACGTGCAGCGGTGTCGGCTTGACCTGTTTCGTCAAATGCCATGACAATAATCGCAGCACCATATTGACGGCACAGGCGAGCTTTTTCTACAAACTCGTCATAACCTTCTTTTAAAGAAATCGAGTTAACAACGGGTTTACCTTGTACGCATTTTAAGCCAGCTTCAATGATTTCCCATTTTGATGAGTCAATCATGATTGGCACACGTGAAATATCTGGTTCAGAAGCCACAAGATTTAAGAAATGCACCATCGCATTTTGCGAATCGAGCATCCCTTCATCCATGTTAATGTCAATAATCTGTGCGCCAGCTTCCACCTGTTGCTGTGCAACTTCTAAAGCTTCAGCAAAGTTTTCTTCACGAATTAAGCGTAAGAATTTTTTCGAACCTGTAACGTTAGTACGTTCACCTACATTCACGAAAAGTGAGTCATCATAAATATTAAATGGTTCTAAACCACTCAAACGACATGCAGGTACAGTTTCAGGAACTTGACGAGGCGCAATATCTTTTACCGCATTGGCAATCGCGCGGATATGGTCTGGTGTTGTACCACAGCAACCACCAGTAATATTAATTAAGCCGCTTTCTGCAAATTCTTTTAAGAACGCTGCAGTTTGTTCTGGCGTTTCATCATATTCACCAAAAGCATTTGGTAAGCCCGCATTTGGGTGCGCTGAAACAAACGTATCTGCGACATCGGAAATAGTTTTTACGTGAGGACGCATGGCATCTGCACCAAGCGCACAGTTAAAACCAATCGATAGCAAGTCGCCATGACGTACAGAGTTCCAGAACGCTTCGGCAGTTTGGCCTGTTAATGTACGACCCGATGCATCGGTAATGGTCCCTGAAATCATGATTGGTAATTCACGACCAATTTCTTTAAAGACTTCTTTAACCGCAAAAATTGCAGCTTTACAGTTTAATGTGTCAAATACGGTTTCAATCAAAATGATATCTGCACCGCCTTCAATCAGCGCATGCGTCGCTTCAATATAGTTTTCTTTTAACTCATCAAAAGTAATGTTACGAAAGGCAGGGTCATTTACATTCGGTGAAATGGAACAAGTACGCGATGTTGGTCCAAGTACACCTGCTACAAAACGCGGTTTATCTGGAGTCGAATACTTCTCACAAGCTGCTTTAGCTAAACGTGCTGCTTCACGGTTAATCTCTGGAACAAGATCTTCCATGTGGTAATCAGACATAGAAACACGCGTGCCGTTAAAGCTATTGGTTTCAATAATGTCTGCGCCTGCATCAAGATAAGCTTCATGAATACCTTGAATGATTTCGGGTTGAGTTAGCACAAGAAGGTCATTGTTACCTTTTAAGTCATGTGCCCAATCGGCAAAACGCTCACCACGGTAGTCGGCTTCTTCCAATTTATGGCGCTGGATCATGGTACCCATTGCACCATCAATAATCAGAATACGTTTGGCAAGAAGCGCTTTTAGGGTGGCAAGCGTGGACATATAAAACCCCGATATTGTACGAATTTAAAAATGCGGCGCTATTGTAACAGAATAGTTGCGCAATAGATGATCTATGACGACCCACCATTCACCGTAAATTAGTCGTAAAAAAAAGTGTTTTCGAACAAAAAGAGGGTGTTTTTTCATCAAATATTCATAAAATGATCATGATATTGAAATATTTCATCTCCAATATTCGGTTTTATGACAGTTGTAGTGTTTAAAAAGTAGACGTTTAGGTAATTTTTTAGATATTTTTGCTTCAAAAATAGTCATAAAATAGATGGGTGGGGATTTGTGTAAATTATTGTATTTAAATAAAAAAATAAAAATCATAGAGGAAAGGTGCATCAAATGAGGTCAAAATGTGAAAAATTGACTTCATCAGGCGCCGCTTTGTCATATAATTGTCATAATTTAATTTAAGAATACAGAGGATTTTTTTATCCTCTTACCGTCTGCATGAATTCTAATCTACCCCCTGTTTCGGATTCAAAACTTGCGGCAAACCTGCAAGTCAAATCGACGAATGTACATGTCCCGACACCTAAATTTTTTATGCCGGTGTTTCTGACGATTATTGTTGCAACACTTATTTATATTGGATTTCAGGTGAGTGCTGATTTAGCACATGTACCACCTTTGAGTCTTTATTCAGTTATTCTTTTATCAACTGCACTCTTGATTGCTTTAGGCTTTGAGTTTGTAAATGGCTTCCACGATACTGCAAATGCAGTGGCAACAGTGATTTACACCAATGCTTTACCAGCACCGGTTGCAGTCATGTGGGCTGGTTTTTGTAATTTCCTTGGGGTAATGGTTGCAAGCGGCGCAGTCGCTTACGGCATTATTGCATTGTTACCTGTTGAATTGATCATGAATATGGGTAGCGGTGCAGGTTTCGCAATGGTTTTTGCGCTTCTTATTGCTGCGATTCTCTGGAACTTGGGTACTTGGTTCTTAGGTATTCCTGCATCTAGCTCACATACCTTGATTGGTTCAATCTTGGGTGTGGGCATTATGAACCATCTATTGAGTGCATCGACTGGCGTGACGACCAGTGGCGTTGATATGGATCAGGTGATTAAAGTCGGTAAGGCATTATTATTTTCACCTTTAATTGGTTTCGCTTTTGCAGCGATTGTATTCTTGTTGGTTAAAACTATTTTTAAACGCCAATTAGAATTATTCCAGCCACCTGAAGGGAATAAACCACCACCAGCAATCATTCGTGCAATTTTGATCTTTACCTGTACAGGTGTGAGTTTTGCACATGGTTCTAATGACGGTCAAAAGGGTATGGGACTCATCATGCTGATTTTGGTTGGTCTGGTGCCGTTGGCTTATTCATTAAATAAAAATCTTGATACTCAGCAAGTTCAATCATTCCATCAGCTTTCTTCTCAAACTGCCGTATTTTTGAATCAAAATCAGCCAGAATTAACCGATGAAAAAGCACGTGTTATTTTGACTAAATATATTCAAACTAAACAGCAAACTCCGGAAGTTGTGCCTGCATTGGCAAGTATGACTGATCACTTGGGTGAACGAGTTTCTAGCTATAGCAACTTAAAAGATATTCCTGAAGCTGCAATTAGCGAAATTCGTAATGACATGTATTTAAGCACCACGACGTTTAAGCGTTTGGATAAAGCAGATGCTTTACCAAAAATGGATGACTCACAGAAAAAGCTTGTGAAAGAATACCGTAGTAGCTTAGATTCATTCTTACAATACATTCCGACTTGGGTAAAAGTGGCTGTTGCTTTAGCACTTGGTCTAGGCACAATGGTGGGTTGGAAACGTATTGTTGTGACTGTAGGTGAGCGTATTGGTAAGCACCACATGACTTATGGTCAAGGGATGTCTGCTGAGCTTGTTGCAATGAGTACAATTGCAGCTGCTGATGGTTTAGGTATGCCAGTTTCAACAACACACGTTTTAAACAGTGCTGTTGCGGGTACGATGGTCGCGAATAAATCAGGTTTAAACTTTAATACTGTGAAGACAATTCTCTCTGCATGGGTATTTACTCTTCCTGCAACAATCTGCTTGTCAGGTGGTTTGTACTGGTTATTCTTACAGTTTGTATAAAAGCATTTAAAAAATTAAAGCCACTGTTCACAGTGGCTTTTTTATTTGTTTAGTTTTTAAAGTTGAGACTATTTTTCATGTACATTCATCTATAAATTAATAAGTTGTTATAGGTCATTAAACAGCTTTATAGGCTGGGCTTAAACTTTTATATCAGGATATATTATGAATGCGGTTCAAATAGATCAGTTAAAACAACAATTTCCACTTATTGAAACACTTCAAGCCTATCAAGAAACATTTTGGTTTACACCTCATCGCTATCCTTTAACAGAAGCTTTAGAAAAAGTTGGACTAACCGCTAAGGACGTAAATGAAGCAGAAGCAAGACTAGCGCGTTTCGCACCTTATTTGGCACGGGTATTTCCTGAAACTCAAGCACAACATGGAAAAATTGAATCAGATATCGTTGAAATTGCTCATATGCAACAAGTACTTTCTTCAGCGAAACAAGTACAAATTAATGGAAAATTCTGGCTGAAAAAAGATAGTCATCTACCAATTTCAGGCTCCATCAAAGCACGTGGTGGCATTTATGAAGTACTTACACATGCTGAAAAACTTGCCACGCAGGCAGGATTACTCAAACCAGAAGATGATTATAGTAAATTAGATCAAGATTCATTTAGGGCATTCTTTTCTAAGTATCAAATTGCAGTAGGTTCTACGGGCAACCTTGGGCTTTCTATTGGCATTATGAGCGCCAAACTCGGCTTTAGAGTTACTGTTCATATGTCGGCTGATGCTAGACAGTGGAAAAAAGACAAACTACGTTCACTCGGCGTTAACGTTGTAGAATATGCCAGTGATTACGGCGTAGCTGTTGAAGAAGGACGTAAAGCCGCAGAGCAAGATCCACACTGCTTTTTCATTGATGATGAAAACTCAACAACATTATTTTTAGGTTATGCAGTTGCAGGAATACGCTTAAAACAGCAATTTGAGCAAAACCAAATTAAAGTCGATGCTGAACACCCATTATTTGTTTATTTGCCGTGTGGCGTCGGTGGTGGCCCTGGTGGGGTGAGTTTTGGTCTAAAACTGGCTTTTGGTGAGCATGTACATTGTATCTTTGCAGAACCAACACATTCGCCATGTATGTTACTTGGTGTCCACACAGGTTTGCATGATCAGATTTCAGTCAATGATATTGGTATTGATAACGTTACTGCGGCAGACGGACTTGCGGTAGGGCGTGCTTCAGGTTTTGTCGGGCGTGCTATGCAACAGTTAATCGATGGCTACTACACCATTCATGATGAACGTTTATACGAGCTCATAGCGCTTTTAAATCAAACTGAGAATATTCAGCTTGAGCCTTCTGCAGTAGCAGGCATGATGGGGCCGTATTATGTTCAGACGAGTCCTGATTACTTAGCTTTACACCAGTTTACAGCTGAGCAGTTGCAACAGGCAAATCATGTAATATGGGCTACTGGGGGCGGCATGGTGCCTCCTGATGAAATGCAAAAATATCTATCACACTTTCAATATAAATAAAGACACATTAGAAAAAAGCCCAATTCTAGGATTGGGCTTTAATCAAATTATTTTTTAGATGATTTTCTAAAAGGAAGTTTTTCGGTAGCAAAACCATAAATTGCGGCAAAAGGTAGGGCAGTTCGTGCTAAATAAGCGACACGCCATAGACCACCATGATTGGCACCTTCCATCATAAGTTCAAGCGGATGGTCTAAGACAGTTTCAGGATTCGCGACAGAAGACTCATTTCTTAAGTCATGAATCCAGAGTGCCGCCATAATGGCATTGGTGGTTTCAGGACTAAATGCTTCTACATCGAAAAGTTCTGCGCCATTAAAAGCTGCTTTCAATAATGGATTTTTAGTCACTGAGTGAGTCGTTGTCGATGGTGCAATATTAATACTGACACGTTGTCCTTGATGGCGGGCCAAAATAGCACGCCATTGTTGAATACGCTTTGCCAAAGCATAGTTTGGACCTTGTTCAACCACTAAGCAGTCGGCAATACCATAAGTTTTTCCATTTTCACATGTAACCAAGTCTTGGTATGGCGCTTGAAAAAAACGATTGAGCGAAAGAGCAGAAACGCCTTTTACTGCCAATTTTTGCATTTTTCTGCGGGATTTAAATTTCTCTTGAGCAGCCTCTGCAACTTCTTTTGGTACTGCATAAACATCGGTTGGAGTACACATAAACATAAGGCTGGTATCGGACTTATGCTCGCTCACGAATTGCATGATGCTATCCATCGCCATGGAAACACGTACATGCTTTTCACCATCTAAATAGGCGATTGCAGCTAAATCTAATTTTTGTGGAAACTGAACCAACCACTGTGCAATTTCAGGTAGTTGGGTGAGTAAATTTGCTCCCAACTTATCTTTTAATTCAGAGGCTTTTGCTGACGAATCAACGGCTTCAACACATGGAGCAATGAGTGTTGCATTCCCTTGTTGAATCGTATTTAAGATTTTGCCCCAGACTCGTGAGTTTGGTAAATCTACAGCAACAATATTTGCTTTCCATTTGGCTAACCAAGGCAGTGGTCCTGCTTCTGAGGCTGCACCAAACAGCACCATCGTACGGTCAGACAAATCGAACCATTCAGGATGAGCAATAGCTTCACGAAGTGCTTTTGCATGACTTGGCTCAATAATACCAGCCTCTTCCCAGCGTTGAATTTGGTCCAGTAAGCTTTGTCCACTCAGCTTTTGTCCTTTATAAGGGACATACCATTCAGGTGCTGCCTCACTTTCACCTTTAAGTTTTACTGTATAAAGAGGAGTAGATGAAGCAATATGAACTGCATCTTTTAAAAGGTAGTGTTTACCATCACGATAATAATCAAAAATATGGTGAGCTTTATGCAACCCTTGCTTCGCAATAGTAATTGGGTTGTTGATATTAGAAATCCCTTGTTTAACAAGAGCTTTAAAATATAAAGGATAGTTTTTTCGCCAGTTTTTTTCATTCAACACTTGTTGTGCGGTTTTATTATCTACAATAGATAAGGCCTCTGACAAAATCTCTTGGCCTGTAAGAGATGTACTTTGTTTTTTTGTTGAGGCGTGTACCGGAAATTGTAGACCTTCGACTTGACTTGTGCTGGACATAAAATATCTCGTTTATACGACTGGGTTAATATACATGTGTATACATTATCTATGCCAATGAAAGGAAACGAGTGGCAATAACTGACAAAATAATAGTGATTATTTATGTGATGAAACGTGAAAGAGAAAGTTATTATGATAAATTCATCTCATTTTGGCCTTAATTTTTTTCACATTTTTAGAACATTTTTATAGACTTACGTTACATAAATGTTTATTTTGTATTAAGCAAATACATCAGTATTAACCTGAAGGTAAAATGTTCAAAATGTATCAATAATAGAGATACAGAAATGATTAAAAACTAGACTTTTTTCTTAAGCGGTAAGAAAAGTCAAACGGAATAAGAAAGAATTGGGGTGAAACTAGATAGAAGACAACGTAAGATTGTCTTTTAAAAATCTTGGGGATATGGTGATTTTTTTACACCATAATTTTCTAGTTTCATCCCATCTATTTTTGGGCTGGAACCCTCCATTTAGTATTCAATTCATCACTTGATTGAAGCCTATTTCTTTAGAGTAACTTCAAAATTACTTTAAAAGAGGGTATTTCTAACAACGTCCTTTTTTAGCTTGTCCTGGTGGGCAAAAGCCTCCTGGATGTCCGTAATATGGTGAATCAGGGTCAATCACAATACTACCTTCAGGCGTATGGACCGCACAGGCTGATAGTGACATTGTGAAAATTGCTGCGGCACAAAGAAGTAAAGTTTTCATCTTGTTCTCACTTTTTTATCATTCTCACTTGTACTATAAAAATATTTTGATCATTTTTCGATCTAATTTTGGTTAAAAAATATCTTTAATCAGTCGAATTAAGAAGAAATTAAGGAGACCGTAAAATAGTCCGAAATCCAACATGTGTTGCAGCTAAATCAAAATCTTGTGGATAACGGCTACTACTACGATAACGTGAACAATAATTTTGTGCACAAAGAAAAGATCCACCTTTAATTACATATTGAGTGCTGGTGATTTCTTGTTGTCGTAAATCAGAATAATTTCCCATATGCTGGTCATGAGCACCTTGATAAGGAGAAGATGTCCATTCCCATACATTTCCAATCATATCAAATAGTTTGAAATTATTTGCCGTAAAACATCCAACGGGTGCAACACCTTTAAAGTGATCTTGATTCAGGTTTTGAAAAGGGAATTCGCCTTGCCAGTAATTGGCTTGCGGATGTTGATGTTCATCAGTAGGAGCCTGATGTAAAGGAGTATCAGTTTTTGAATTGGCTTTAGCCGCATATTCCCATTCGAGTTCTGTTGGTAAATCATGTCCGAGCCACACTGCATAATGTTCAGCATCATTTTTACTCACATACCTTACAGGCTCATTAGGATTGGCTAAGGGACCATTACTGCCATTTGGAGTTTTCCATGTATATCCTGATTTTAGTTGCCACCATTGCTGTGGATGATCAGGATCAGGAGAAAAAACAGCAGCCTGTTTTTGTTTTTCGGCATCTGTAATATAGCCAGTTGCTTTTACAAAACTTGCAAATTTAGCGACCGTAACTTCAGTTTGGTCAATCCAAAATCCTTTGACTTCGCGCTGCTTTTTTCCAAAATTAAGTTCATCAGGATAGGCCTTTTCAGAACCAAAGTTAAAATTTCCATCGGCAATTAAAACCATTCCTGCTGTAGGCTGTTTGAGCCAACCCTGAGGCAGACCACTATAGTTTTGACACTTTTCAATAGACCCTAAATCAGCTAAAGATGTTTGCTGTTGCGTCGAAGACCTAGATTCAGAAAATTTTGAAGATTCGCTACAGCCTGTCATAATAGACAGGCTGATTGTGGTAACTAAAAATGGCTTCAATTTCATTTGGCGTTATATTCCTGCACACCATTTTTTTCAGTATATTTTTGATAGACCGATAAGAGTTCTTGAACTTTTGCAGGATAAAGCTGAGCAACGTTTTGTCTTTCACCGCGATCTAATTTAATGTTGTATAGCTCCCAAGTCCCTGTGCCTAATTCAGGCCGCCCTTGAAGTGCGATTTTCCATTCACCTTGTTTTGCATATTTGCTGCCATGCAGCTCATCGGCAAAGCTAAAATTTGCAGGGCGAATAGTATCGGTTTTGTTTTCAAGCAAAGGTTTCCATGAAATTCCAGATGGCGTATTAATGGCCCGGCCATTGTATTGACCTTGTGGTACTGGAATATGAGCATATTCTAGTAAGGTAGGGAAAACATCGAGTACAGATGCAAAGCTATGATTTGTCTCTTCCGCTTTTTTCTGATTTGGTAATTTCACAATAGCAGGGGCAGTCGTTGCGCCTTCGCCCGCCGTATCTTTCCATAAGTGGAAAGGTGCCGCACTGACTTCGGCCCAACGTGGCCCAATATAGTGATATGAAGTAGGTGTACCAACATTGGCTACTGAGTTATCAAAACCAGATTCACTGCCATATCCGCCACGTACAAAACCTTCTGCGCCATTGTCTGAAACAAAGAAAATTAAAGTATTGTCATAAAGATTATTTTGTTTGAGATATTGAATAATGCGGCCGACATTGGCATCAAGATTTTCTACCATACCCGCATAGATTTCCATCTTACGAGCTTCTAGTGCCTTTTGTTCGGCTGTTAACTCATCCCATTTCCCATATTTTTGTGGAGCATTTTGAGTCGCAATTGGTTCTGCTGCATCAAAGTTTGCAGGAATAATTCCAAGCTGTTTTTGTCTAGAAATGCGGGCATTACGAATTGCATCGTAACCTACATCATAAACTCCGCGATATTTTTCACGATATTCGGCTGGGGCTTGAATTGGCCAGTGAGGCGCCGTATAGGCAGCATAAGCAAAGAACGGTTTGCCACTATTTTTGCCTGAATCTAAGTAGCTGAGTAATTTGTCGGTAAAATAGTTGGTAGAGAAAAAGTCATCAGGCAATGCCGAAATTGGAATAATTTGCCCATCTTCTGTATAAGTTGAATTTCGTTTAAAGGCACTTAGAGCTTGTTTAAAATGATGGTCTAAACCTTGTAATAAGGTAAATGAATGATCAAAACCCTTAGCATGTGCATTGCTTTCAGGGGTTAAGCCTAAATGCCATTTACCACTAATATACGTGCGGTAACCATTGTCTTTAAGTACTTGGGCAATCGATAAAGAACGTTCGTTTAAATAGCCTTCATAACCTGGTTGTCCCTTCAAATGCTCTGGGGTGAGTTCCGCCATTGCCCCAATACCAGCTAAATGATGATCAGTACCGGAAATAAGTTGAGAGCGTGTTGGCGAACAGGTCGGGGCAGTATGATAATCCGTTAAAAGTCGACCTTCTTGAGCCAGACTATCAATATTAGGGGTATGAATTTCGCCACCAAAAGCCCCTAAATCTGAATAGCCTAAGTCATCAGCCATAATAAATAAGATATTGGGTTGCTTAGGCGTGCTTACGACATTTTCTTGATTATCGTTGTCATTACATCCAGCCAGAGATAAGCTAAATAAGGCAATAGAAAGGCTAGATAAAATTGCTCTGTACTTCATTGTATCATCTGAATTATTAAAAGAATTGGCATGAGTTTAATCAGATGGTTTTTGCAAACAAAACAACGAATTGATCAAAGAAAATCAGAAAAAAGACTGAGAATTTATGCAGATAAATAAATCAGAAAAAAAGAAAAGCCCCAAGAGGCTTTTCTTTGATTTATATCGTTTAGAAAGGAAGACGAGTAAGCTGGTCTAAGAAATGTGGAATAACTTTAGGTTCAAGTAAAATGGTTACGATGATCCCGTAAGCTGCACCCCATAAATGAGCACTATGGTTAATATGACTATTACCACGTTTACCAGCCCAAATACTGTACGCCACATATAAAATAGCAAAAATAATAGCGGGTACAGGAATGAAGAATACAAAAATCAGCTTCCATGGCTGAAACAGAATATAAGCAAATAAAACCGCTGAAACAGCACCTGAAGCACCTAGGCTGGCCCAATTCGCATCATTTTTATGTTGTAAATAGCTTGGCAAAATCGCAAAGATTAAGCCACCTAAATAGAACAACACAAAACCCATGTCATAGAAATATTGGCGGTAAAAACTTTCAATGATACTGCCAAAGAAAAACAGGGTAATCATGTTGAACAGTAAATGTGTTCCGTCGGCATGGATAAAGCCATGAGTAATGAATCGATCAATTTGTCCACGTTGCATTGCAGGCGGCCAAAAAATCAATCGGTTCATTACATTTTGATTGCTAAAAGCAAGTAAAGAGATAATGACCGTAATAATAATAAGAGTAACTGTATGGTTAAACGGCAAATGCAACATAAGAAATATTTAAAAAATGATCAATACTGAGCTCAATAATGCCATTAAAAACTTAACTTGAAACCCTGTTGTGTATAAATCCGACAAATTTAGTTGATTTTTTTTAAATCCACCTCATCTTCGGTTAATATAAAGGCATCAGCTTGAGGAATATTGTTATGTCGACTGAGAACACCAACACTGCTGTTGCAGAAGAAATTCCAAACCTTTTGATTACACCATCTGCACAAGAGTATTTGCACGATTTACTAACGAAGCAAAATACTCCGGGAATTGGCGTTCGAATTTTTGTTGAGCATCCAGGTACGCCACGTGCAGAATGCTGTATGGCATATAGTGCGCCAGAAGAAGTGATCCCAACGGATTATAAGCAGGACTATCCTGATTTTCCTGCGTATATTGATGCGCCATCTATTCCTTATCTTTTAGATGCCGTAATTGATTACAACAAAGACCGTTTTGGTGGTCAGCTCACTTTCCGTGCTCCAAATTCTAAAGTTCCACGTGTTGGTCCAGATGCTTCGATTGAAGAACGTATTACTTACATTCTTCAGGCAGAAATTAACCCAGGTCTTGCAGGGCATGGCGGAAATTGTAGCTTGGTAGAAGTACAAGATGACCCAGAACACGGTTTAACTGCTGTATTGAAATTTGGTGGTGGTTGCCAAGGTTGTTCTGCAATTGATGTTACCTTGAAACAAGGTGTAGAAACTACTTTAAGAGAGAACATTCCTGAGCTTCAACGTGTGGTTGACCAAACAGACCATACACAAGCTGAAGGTGCTTACTTCAAATAATTAAATTATTTGAAAAGTGAAATAAAAAAGCCTCGCAATGAGGTTTTTTTATGGCTTCTCAATTGAAAATAATTATCAATATTATTTATTTTTTTATTTAAATTTGTTACATTTGTTTAAGTAAAACTTAATATTTATTCATAATTTAATATGTTGGAGTAGGGTATGACGAAGAGTATTTTCCAATCTGTATTATCAATTTCGGTACTTACAGTAATGTTTCCTGCGGCTTATGCCGCTGAAAGTGAAAATATTTTAGTTGATTCTTCCATAAAAAATGAAAAAGAAAGCGAAGTTACTCAACTTGAAAAAATTGTCGTAACAGCAAGTGGTTTTGAACAAAATATAAAAAAAGCAGCAGCTTCGATTTCGGTTTTAACTCAAGATGAAATTAATAAAAAAGCATATCGTGATGTAACTGATGCACTTAAAGATGTCCCTGGTGTAGTTGTTACAGGTGGTGGAAGCTCATCTGATATCAGTATTCGTGGGATGGGAAGTGCATATACCGTTATTATGGTTGATGGTAAAAAAGTAAATACACGTTCTGTGCGACCAAATAGTGATAATTCAGGTATTGAGCAAGGTTGGTTACCGGGAATCGAAAGTATCGAACGTATTGAGGTTATTCGTGGTCCAATGTCGGGTCTATATGGTTCGGATGCGATGGGTGGTGTGATTAATATCATTACTAAAAAAGTTGCAGATGTTTGGAACAGTTCTGTTAAGTTAGATACAACAATTCAAGAAAATAATAAATCTGGAAATCTTTACCAAGCCAATACTTATGTGTCGGGACCTTTAATTAAGAATTTACTTGGTTTAAAAGCCAATGGCACATTTTCACAAAGAGATGAAGATGAAATTATTGGTGGTTATAACAAACAAAAAATTCGGGCGGGAGGGGCTACTTTAAGCTTAATTCCTAATGATCAACATACCATCGAGCTTGAATACCAGCGTTCTATCCAAAATCGTAATGCCACAATAGGTAAAACAGTTTCACCTATTCAAACTGGTCGGAACCCACCAGTAGATTCATTAACAGACTATTACCGTACAGAATATAGTTTAACGCACCGTGGGGACATTGGTCCTGTAAAGACCCATTCTTATATTCAGCGCGAAGAAAATAAGAACCCGTCTAGAAATATGGAAGCTGTAAATACTACATTTAACACGATTAACCAGATCACACTTGCAAATCATGCGCTTAGCGTGGGCGGAAGTTATCTAAAAGAAGAATTAGATGATTTAGGTAACCAGTTAAAAGTGGGTGGATCACAACCTGTTTCTAATTTAGATCGTTATAGCTGGGCATTATTTGCAGAAGATGCATGGAATATTATTGATCCTTTCACTTTAACAATGTCATTACGGATGGATCAGGACGAAAAATTTGGAGATCATTTCAGTCCTAAACTATACGGGGTATGGACCTTGAATGATAACTGGATTATTAAAGGCGGTGTATCAACAGGCTATAAAACACCTGCATTAAGAGCGACTGTAGCAGAATGGGGGCAAGCTACGGGTGGAGGACGTTCGGCAGGTGTAATTGTTGGTAATCCGGATTTAAAACCTGAAAAAAGTACAAACTATGAGCTCTCATTCTCTTGGGATAATTTAGATAACTTGAATGCTGGCTTAACGATTTTTAATAGCGAATTTAAAGATAAAATTACAGAAGTTAGAACCTGTTCAGGAGATGCAGGTACTTATAATTGTGATTGGTTAGGTACAAAATTTGATTTTGTCAGTCAACGCACAAATGTGGATAAAGCCAATATGAGAGGAGTTGAAGCGACGTTTGGTTGGCTCATTTCACCTGACTTAAAGCTAAATGCCAATTATACCTATACAGATACAGAGCAAAAAAGTGGTCAATTTAAGGGTCAGCCTTTAAATGAGATGCCGGAACATATGTTTAATACCACTTTAGATTGGCAAGTTAATGACTTAGTCAATATGTGGAGCCGTTTGAATTTCCGTAGCAAAACTTCTGAATATTTAAGCCGTACGTCAATGGCTGAAGGGAAGCCTGCTTATGGACTAGTTGATGTTGGTATGAACTATAAACCAACTGACAAAATCCAAGTTGCGGCTGGTATTTACAACTTATTTGATAAAGATATTGACGTAGCAACTTATAATTATGTTTTAGATGGTCGCCGTTATAATTTAGGTATCATTTATAAATTCTAAGTGGTTAAATAACAAAGGCGCTCTAAGCGCCTTTGTTATTTAAAATATCTAATGTTTTTTCAGAATAATAAAATTTTTCTAGGTAAACACGGGCACGGCGTCTTAAATATCCTGTTGTAATTAACTGCTGTAATACAGGCACAAGTAACGTCGTCAGCTCATGTTGCACTAAGCTTTCATCGATATTGAGGTCACGAAGTAGCAAGTCAAAACTACGCTCTTGATTACGTGCATACCAAGTATAAATACCATCATGTACTTGTTGTTTTAAATAATCAGTTTGGCGAATGTGGTCCCAGATTTCATGCCCTAAACCCACCGTTTTTGATAAATCTTGAGTTTCTATATAATTTTTTAAAACAGAAAGTGGCATAGTTTTAACTTTATGCCAAACATTTGCCTGAAAATGGTAGAGCTTATCATTGTCAAAATGTTGGTTTAAAACACGCTCACTCATTTGGCTGAGTTTTAGAATATTCTTTTGCAAATAATGATTAATCGTATCGTCCAGATTAGAATCGGTTACTGTTTCTAAGACAGATTTCCCCATTTTCATAAAACGACCTACACCTGGTACACGCTTTGACATTGATTCATCTAAATAATCATGCATTGTTTGCTGAATCAGTTGCGTGAGCAGGGCCGAAAAAGCAGGATTATTCACAATCGTTTTAATCAGTTTTTTACGGTGCTCTTCTTTATTTGCAACGTATTGTGCAATTCGGTCAATCGTTAAAACAGGAATAACATCTTCAACAGTTGCGGTTTCATTTGCAGGATGAATCAATGCAAAGCGAATATGCTCAGCAATTTGTTCAATCAGGAAATCAGAAGCAGGCGTATCTAAAATCTGCTTTTGAATAAGCTTTTGAATTTGTTCAAAAGTCCACAGATGTTGTAATTGCCGACTCCCCAACCAATGATAAAATTGCTCAAACTCTTGCTGGATCACCTGAGTCTGAGCAAATTGCTCATCTAAAAAATCTAGATGAGCTTCAATAAGTTTTTCAATAAGTGGTTGGGTAGACATAAGGTCTCACAAGTCCGAAGTTTTATTAAGGTGTGGTCGTTTTTGACGACTGATTTGTTTCTACTTTAAGTAAAAACGGTAGATATTGTTGCATAACCAACTGTTCAGCTTCCAATATTGGCATATGACCTACATTTTCTAAAATAACTGGAGGCTGAGCATTCTTTAAAAGTCGTTTTAGTTCACTTGCTACTTCGACATTAATAATCTTATCTTGTTTGCCCCATAGAATGAGCGTCGGTGCATCAATCGTTTTGGTAAGTACCGCAAAGGAGTCTGGTGTATAGACTTTATTAAGTGCAATCAATTGATCAACCAGTTTTTGTGTTTGAGGTGCCTGATCAATCATCAACTTTTCTTGAGCTTGAAGAAATTCTTTAGGAATAAACGGAGGATTAAACATGGTTTGTTTTAACAAATAGTTAAAGTCACCTTTTTTAGACACTAAAAGTTGTTTGAGGTAAGCAGGATCTTTTAAATAAATTGTATTGGCTGAGCGAAAAATACCGCCGCTATCTACTAAAAATAAACTTTTGGTTTCGAATGGATACTGTCCAGCATAGAGTAGGGCAATAGATCCGCCGAGTGAGTGCCCAGCAATATGAATTGGACCTTTTAAATTTGCAGCCTCAACAAAGCGACGTAATTTTTCAGCAAGATTTGGTACCGAATAATCGAAGTCTTGGGAAACGATAGTTTCACCACTACCCGGCAAGTCCGGAATAATAACGTGGTAATTTGCTGTGAGATAACGCGCAACTCGGTTCCAGTTATCACGGCTACCCGCTAAACCATGAATAAGGAGTAAAGTCGGTTTTGTTGTAGAGCCGCCTTCGCTATATGACCAAGTCACATCACCGACTTTTAAGCTTTTGCTTTGTAGGCCTGCCCAGCTACGTTCTTGCTGTAATACATTCTGGAATATCACATCAATATTATCAGCTGCCTGTGTTTGAGAAATACTCATCACTGACAATACGCTACAAGCCAAAGTCAGGGCGGTAGCAGTTTTTTTCATAGAGGCTATAATTGATGTGGACAGCCTTGTCATAGATTTCATCCTTGAAGCTTAAGCGAGTTTGAAAAATTATTGAAAAACTTTGCCAATGAGTCATTTGCCAAATGTTTAGAATGAAGAAAATTATAGTCAATCCGAGAACCAAAGTATGTCTATTTTTTCACTAAACAGTAGCGAATATGCAGTGAGCTCTACATTAAAACAGGTTAAGTATTTTTAAATTTTTTCATAGAAAAGGATTTATTTTTTGTCAGTGACATTCAAATTTTGACACATTAAAATGATTTCCAACCTTGAAAAAACAATGGAAATATAAAATGCCTACTGCGCAAGAAGTTTTAGATCGTCTGAAAGCCGGTAATCAACGATTTGTAAATGGAAATACTTCCCTTGCAAAAACCTTATCTCATCAAGAACGCGCTGAAATGGCAAAGGATCAAAATCCGTTTGCAATTGTACTTGGCTGCTCAGATTCTCGTGTTCCAGCAGAGATGGTATTTGACCAAGGTCTTGGTGACTTATTCGTAATCCGTGTAGCTGGTAATGTGGTTGCACCTTCACAAGTCGGTAGTGTTGAGTTCGCAGCAGAGCGTTATGACTGCCCAGTTGTAGTTGTATTAGGACACAGCCATTGTGGTGCGATTCAAGCAACAATTGATACGTTAATGAATCCTGATCACCCGCCATCATCTAACCTAATGTCGATTGTGAACCGCGTTCGTCCATCAGTTGAAATTTTAATGCAGACTGATTTAAAAAATGATTTGAAGAAACTTTCATGTCATGCGGTACGTTCAAACGTTTTTGCTTCTGTAAATCAATTACGCCATGGTTCAGCGGTGTTAGAGAGTCTGATTGCAAAAGGTGAATTAATTGTTGTTGGTGCAGAATATTCACTCGAAACTGGTGAAGTTACTTTTTTTGATTTCTGATCATATTAAAAAGAATACTTAAATATAAAAGGTGCCTATAGGGCACCTTTTATATATGGGTAAGCTAAATTAAGTAGTTTTGACTGCGCTTGAGCATTGGGATGAATTAAATCATTTTGCATAAGCTGTTTTTGACCAGCAACACCATCTAGAAAAAACGGTAGTAGTTTCACCTGATATTTTTGACTTACAACTTTATAATTATTTTCAAAAGCTTTGCTATACGCAGCCCCATAATTTGGCGGAATCTTCATGCCAAAAAGAATAACTTTGGCTTTTTGTTTCTGGCTTAATTGAATGAGCTGATCCAGATTTTTTTGAATCATTTGAGGTGGTTGCCCACGCAAGCCGTCATTTCCACCTAATTCAATCACGACCACATTCGGCTTATAGGTCTGTAATAACTTAGGTAATCGGGCTAAAGCGCCGCTTGTTGTTTCTCCACTAACACTTGCATTGACCACTTTGTGTTGTTTGGGATACTGTTGGTCTAAGCGTTTTTGCAGTAATTGTACCCAACCTTGTTTGGGATCAATTCCGTAACCGGCACTAATACTATCTCCTAAAATTAAAATAGTTTTCGCCGATACAAGCATAGGCAGCATACTTAATGAGATGAGCATGATGCTTTTAGAACCAATCAAAAAAGATTTAGACATTTGTACTTCGACCCTGATTCTGAATACATAGGACTTTTCACATCATGCCACAACCCATCATTGCTGCCCATCAAGTTACACAAACTATTCAGATTAACCAAAATCAGTTTACGATTTTAAAAGATATTGATTTAGAGATTTTTGAAGGGGAACAGGTAGCAATTACGGGACGTTCCGGCTCAGGTAAATCAACCTTACTAGGAATTTTGGCGACTTTAGATCAACCGTCTGAAGGAGAAGTCTGGTTGTGTGGTCAAGCTGTTCATCAGTTAACAGAGGAACAACGTGCCCAAATAAGAATGCAGCATATTGGTTTTGTATTTCAGTCTTTTCAACTTCTACCTCAGTTGAGTGCGCTTGAAAATGTGATGTTACCTTTACGATTACGTAAAGACTTTGATTATAAAACAGCTGAGAAAAAAGCTTTAGATTGGTTGCATCGAGTAGGGCTGAGTCGTCAAGTTGAACAAACGCCTAAAGTCTTATCTGGTGGCGAGCAGCAGCGTGTAGCCATTGCACGAGCTCTTATTGCAGAACCACAAATTATTTTTGCGGATGAACCGACTGGAAACCTAGATGGTCAGACAGCACAAGAAATTGAAAGCTTGCTCTTTGATTTAAATCGAGAGTTAGGTACGACTCTGATTTTAGTCACCCATGATCGTAATTTAGCATCCCTTTGTCAGCGTCATGTTGAGTTAGATGATGGCCGACTAAAGACAGTACAGGGTGGTTAAACTATGCGTAATCTTCTCAAACCACTTTTGCTACAGAGTTTTCGTACGGGTGGATTATATCTACTCATTATTGCTCTATCGCTTGCGATTAGTGCAACCACTGCCCTGAAATTTAGTAACGATCAAGTTAAAAATGCAGTAAGTCTGCAAGCTTCACAAATGCTAGGTGCTGATTTAGTTCTGTCGAATAACGAGCCTATCGAACAGCAGTGGAAAAAGAAAGCTGAGCAGCTTGGTTTAAAGCAAACTAATGTCGCTATATTTAGCTCGATGGCACATACCCAAGATCAGTTTGTCATGGTGAATGTAAAGGCAATTGAGCCTTTATTTCCACTCAGAGGACAGTTGGAAATTGAACCAAGCGCTAAAGCGATTCAATCTGGGGAAGTTTGGCTAAGTCAAAGAGCAGCCGATTTACTTAAAGTAAAGCTAGGAGATACTGTTTCTATTGCTGATGGTACCTTCCGTTTTAGTGGCGTGATTGTGCGTGATTCAAATCAGGAACTTGGTTTTTCAGGCTTTTCGCCAACCGTTATTATTCATCAAGCCGATATTGCTAAGACTCATGCGATTCAGACAGGCAGCAGAATTGACTATCGTTTATTAATGGCAGGTAGCCCTGAACAGGTTCAGTCATTTTCAAAGCAATTTAAGCAACAGCATCAACCTTCTAAAGATGTAGATGAAGCGGCTGGCTTGCGTTTACGTGATGCAAGTGAATCGAACAGTAGGTTATTACGTCCGCTTGAAAATTTAGATACCTTTTTGCAATTGGCCAATATTTTAACGATTTTATTGTGTGGTATTGCCATCGCTTTAACGAGTCAAAGATATGTTCAACAAAACCAAGATCACATTGCACTTATTAGATGCTTAGGCGCCAGTAAGTTCCAAATCTTGTGGGCATATATTGGATTGCTTTGTATTGTCAGTGCGATTTCAATTGTGCTAGGAAGCCTATTAGGTTTAATCATGGGGTTTGGTCTGCTGCAACTTATGCTGCAATTGATCCCTCAATTAGAGTTAAGTTTTTCGGTTGTACCTCTTTTAATCGGGCCTTTACCAATTGCGATTTTTACCAGCGTGATTGTGCTGCTTGGTTTTATTTTGCCAAGCATTTGGGAGCTTTTAAATACACCTCCAATTCGTGTTATTCGGGAGCAAGCCAAATCTCGCAAATCTTTATTCTTCATGTTTTTTGCAGGAATCACTAGCCTAGTTGTTTTTAGTTTGGTGTTGAGTGAAAACTTAATACTCAGCATTCTGGTTTTAGCGGCAATTATTGTTCTTTGTATTTTGCTTTACACCGTTGTTTGGCTATTGCTTCGTAGCTTAAAAAAGCTGAAAAATCGATTGTCTTTTTATATTCGTTCGCCATCACAAAGCGCCTTACAAATTACCGCATTGGCTTTAGGCTTAAGCCTCATTACGGTACTCAGTGTATTAAGAACAGATTTATTAGAGCGTTGGCAGCAACAACTTCCAGAAGGGACACCGAATCAATTTGTTTATGGATTACCTCCATTTGATTTAAAAGCATTTGAGCAACAATTAAAGCAGAATGGCTGGCAAAGCACGCCGTTATATCCAAATATTCGTGGCCGACTAGTAGCAAAGAATGATGTACCTTTTTCGGAAGAAGCCATAAAACAAAATAACTCTTTGCGCCGTGAATTGAATTTAACACAATCAAATCAATTACCGAATGACAACGCAATTACAAATGGTCAAGCCCAGTTTAATGGCATTGGGCAAGTTTCAGTCGAAAGTAAAACTGCCGAAAGTTTAGGAATCCAAATTGGAGATAAGCTTACTTTTAGTTTGCCCGAAGGCAACTTACAGGCCAAAGTGGTAAATTTCCGGAGTGTCGAGTGGGAAAGCTTTAGCCCTAACTTTTTCTTTATTTTTTCCCCTAAAACTTTAGATGAAAATGCTGGAAGTTATTTAGGTAGTTTCTATGTGCCTAAGCAAGATCAATCTAAAATGATCAATATTATTCAGCAGTTCTCAAATACCGTATTTATTGATGTTGACCGGATTTTAGATGAAGTAAAACGCTTAATGAATGTTCTAGTCAAAATAGTAACTGTTCTAGCGGCATTAGTTGGTTTTTCTGGAATACTCGTTTTAATTGCTTGTCTAAATTTATTAATGGATGAGCGACGCCGTGAAGTTGCTTTGTTACGTTCATTTGGTTTATCTAAAAATAAAATGAAGCAAATGCTCAGTTTTGAGATTGGGTTTTTAGGTCTGTTAGCAGGCATAGTTGCCTGCTGTTTTGCAGAAGTGATTAGTGCGATCGCGAGCTATAAAATGAATATGGCAATACAGTGGCATATTGAAATATGGCTGATTTTACCTCTTGGCATGATGCTGGTTTGTGCCTTGATTGGTCGTTATCGACTAGATTATCTCTGTAATTTACCGCCTTTACAGAGTTTAAGAGAATTAAACCAATTGTAGTTTAAGGAATAATGTCAGGGTTCTGGATGATGATTTCATGCCATAGTGGAAGTAACGGTGAGTTGATTTGTACACAGTACATATAAAAACCACCTGTAATGATTACTGCTCCTAATAAACCTAAAATTTTAAGTATAGTTTTTAACTTGCTGACATAGCTTAAGTACCACATCAGTGCAAGAAATGCTCCAATAATCATGCCGCCAATATGCGCGGCATTATTAATACCAGTTGCGACAAAACCAAAAATAAGGTTGATGGCCATAACCATTAATAAAGCTTTTTTATCGAGTATGTAGGCTTGATGCGGCAGCGGGGGAAATAGAGAAAGTACTGTTAACGCAGCACCTAATCCCATCACGGCACCCGAAGCGCCTGCACTGACATGCGGAAGTAAGCTCTGATCAAAATTTTGCAGTAATTCATGCCCATTTTGAATAGTCATATAGCTACTGAGAAGGCTACCAAATAAGCCAGCAAGTAAATACATGCCTATAAAATAGAAGCGACCAAATAGAGACTCTGCAACATTACCAAAAATATAAAGGGCCCACATGTTAAGCATGAGGTGAACAAGACCAAAATGAAAAAACATGCTGGTAAATAAGCGTTCGGGCTGCCCAGTAAAAGTAAGTGGTGTAAAATCTGCACCCCAATGAATAGCATCTTTCATGGCTGGGTCGCTAATATCGACACCAGTTGAAATTTGCCAAACAAACAAACCT
This sequence comes from Acinetobacter sp. S-1, assembly GCF_059579785.1. Classification (NCBI taxonomy): domain Bacteria; kingdom Pseudomonadati; phylum Pseudomonadota; class Gammaproteobacteria; order Moraxellales; family Moraxellaceae; genus Acinetobacter; species Acinetobacter sp. S-1. The sequence continues at coordinate 2,746,927 of NZ_CM184207.1, read as the reverse complement.
ACGTTAATCAAGATCAATAAGGCGGTCAGCCACCAAGTTTGTACATTGAGTTTACGATTAATGTGCGGAGGCTGATATTGAGTCATGCTATGCTTTTGTTATATATGAACATGCTTAACAGCTTAACATGAAAAAAGTTGAATACAGGAGATCAGGACGAACATGAAAGCTTTTATTGTTCGCGTGTTGTTAATTTTTATTGGGGCAATTCTCCTTATTCAGCTTTGGATTTTCTCAAGTTTAGTTTGGTGGCGTACACATGAAGTTGATACCACCATGTTTATGCGAATTGATTATTGGTCAGATACCTCAGAGCCGATCATTCATGAATGGCTTGACTATGATGATATTAGCGACAATTTCAAACATGCGATTTTAGCTGGGGAAGATGCAAAATTTATTCATCACCATGGTTTTGACTGGGATGGCATTCGTTTTGCACTAGAGCGGAATAATGAAGAAGGCGAAGTAGTTGCTGGTGGTTCTACGGTGTCTCAACAATTGGCAAAGAACTTGTTTTTATACAATAAGCGTTCGTTTATTCGTAAAGGCCAAGAAACTATCGCAACTTGGATGATGGAGCGGATGTGGTCAAAACGCCGAATTCTTGAGGTATATATGAACTCTGTTGAATTTGGCAAAAATCGATATGGTGTAGAAGCAGCCGCGCAATATTATTATGGTAAAAGTGCGAGAAGCTTAACGCGCGAACAAGCTGCTTTTTTAGCCGCATTATTGCCTGATCCGAAATATTATCAAGATCACCGCAACGATCGTAAACTACAATATAGAAAACGCGTTATCCTACGTTATATGAATAGTACCCAGATTCCTGAATAATGATGTTTTAAAGATGTGTAAATTTTTTAGTTTTTACCAAATTGTCATATTTTTGCAGCATACTGTTTTATAGAGATTTTGGCTGGATAGAGAATTGAGTTAGACATGAATACAGCGATTACACCAACGACCCCAACAGAATATAGTTATAATGACCGTTATATAAATCGTGAATTGTCTATTCTTGACTTCCATTTGCGTGTATTGGAGCAAGCGGTAGACCCTTTACATCCATTACTTGAGCGAATGAATTTCTTACTCATTTTTTCACGTAACTTAGACGAATTTTTTGAAATTCGTGTTGCGGGGGTAATGGAGCAATTTTCTCTAGGTAATGAGAGTCGTAGTCCTGATGGTTTGACGCCAAGACAAGTCTTACAAAAAATCTCTGAAACTGCTCACGCTGCGATTGAGCGTCAATATCGTATTTTAAATGAAGAAATCTTACCTAAGTTGCGTGAAGAAGATATTTGCTTCCTTCGCCGTGGTGAACTAACCCCAGCTCAGTCGGCTTGGATTAAGAAGTATTTTCAAGAGCAAGTTGCACCTGTATTAACTCCAATTAGCTTAGATCCAGCGCATCCGTTCCCACGTCTCGTAAACAAGAGCTTAAACTTTATTATTACCCTAGAAGGTAAAGATGCTTTTGGTCGTCAAATTGATTTAGCTGTGGTACCAGCCCCACGTTCATTACCTCGCGTTGTCCGACTGCCAGATGAGTTAACAGGTGGTAAAGAACATCACGTCATGCTATCTGCAATTATCCATGAGCATGTGTCCGATTTGTTCCCTGGCATGACAGCAACAGGATGTTATCAATTCCGTGTTACACGTAATGCTGACTTGGCATTAAATGAAGATGTCGAAGATTTAGCAAAAGCTTTAAAAGGTGAATTAAGTTCTCGACGTTTTGGTCGTGCTGTTCGCTTAGAAGTAACTCATAACTGTCCGCAGCATATTTACGAGTACTTATTAGAAGAATTTGATTTAACCGATGAGCAATTATATAAAGTTGATGGTCCTGTAAACTTGGCTCGTCTGGTTTCAAATTTTAAACGCCCTCATTTGCGTTATGACTCACATACGCCAGTTGTGCCTAAAGTGTTTAAAAAGACCGAGAGCATTTTCTCTGCAATGCAGAAGCAAGACATTTTGCTTCATCATCCGTTTGAATCTTTCGCTCCCGTGATTCAGCTACTTCGTGAAGCTGCTCGCGATCCACAAGTATTGGCAATCAAGCAGACACTTTACCGTAGTGGTGCTGACTCTGAAATTGTACAGATTTTGGCGGAAGCAGCGCGTAATGGAAAAGAAGTGACCGCAGTTATTGAATTGCGTGCCCGCTTTGATGAAGAATCAAATATTGAAGTAGCTAACGTTTTACAAGAAGCGGGGGCTGTCGTTGTTTACGGTATTGTTGGTTATAAAACTCACGCCAAAATGATTATGGTGGTACGCCGTGAAAATAACAAACTTGTGCGTTACGTTCATTTAGGCACTGGTAACTACCATGCAATGAATGCTCGAATTTATACCGATTATGGTCTCATGACGACTGATAAAGATCTGTGTGAAGATGTGCACCGTATCTTCCAAGAGTTGACTGGTATGGGCAAAATGGCGAAATTGAAAAAGCTATTACATGCGCCATTTACCTTACATGCTCAGCTCATCAACTTTATTGATGAAGAAATTGCCAATGCTAAGGCAGGACGTAAAGCTCAAATTATTGTGAAAGTGAATGCCTTAACGGAAGTTCAATTGATCAATAAATTATATGAAGCATCTCAAGCAGGTGTTCAGATTGATCTGATTATTCGTTCTATTTGCTGTTTACGTCCAGGTTTGCCTAACTTATCAGAAAATATTCGTGTACGTTCAATTGTAGGGCGCTTCCTTGAACATACCCGTGTTTATTACTTCAGCAATAATGGCGATGCACGTATTTACTGCTCAAGCGCAGACTGGATGGATCGTAATTTATTTAACCGTGTTGAAGCATGTTTCCCTGTGGAAGATCCTGCATTGAAAAAACGTATTTATCAACAAGGCCTAGTGAACTATTTGCAAGATAACCAGCAAGCTTGGTTGTTACAGTCAGATGGTACTTGGGTGCGTGCTGAGCCAGCAGAGGGTGAAAAATTGCATAATGCTCAAAGAGCACTCTTAGAAATGATTAAATAATAAGTTTTAAATTTAATTAAAAAGCCGACAAAATGTCGGCTTTTTAATTCACTGAAATTCAAAATAATTTAATTAGTTTTTCTAAATGGTTGTTGGGTAAACGATAATAATTTGAAGCATAGCAAGATGTTTTTAAAATATGTGATTCTTTCCATAAAACATTGAATTTTATAAATATACAAATCATGTGAAATCTACTTTAATACGCCGCATTAAATATACTTAACTTCGGTAAATGAATAAGATGCAATGCTTTATTAGAAATTTACTTATTAGAATACTTTTGGGGATAATGCCAGTGACCGCCTACGCAGATCAGAAGTGTTATGGGGATATCATCGTATTTCAAAGGTTTGATGATCAAGCGATATATCCTTATTTTGCGCCCGTTTCCAATGATAAAACTAAAAAGAGTGAGGTAAGGAATAAAACAATAATCATCCAAAAAAGAAAACAAAAGCAAGATGAGTTTTTAGCGCAAAAGAAAAATGAAGAAGTTCACACAAAAAAAGTAGAAGAAAAGAAAAATTCTGAAAATAAAAAACAACTTGATGCTGCGATTGCTAAAGAAATTTTAGAAAATGGTGAAAAAAAATGGATGGTACAAGTTGCGCTAGCTTCTAATCAAAATAAAGCAAATAAGATTCAGTCACAGCTTGAAGCAAAGGGCTATAAGGTCGTAACCAGCTCAACCACTAAAGGGGTACGAGTTATGATAGATCCAGCCAACGACTATGCTATAGCACAGATTATTAGAGAAAAAATTATTGCTGATAATAGTTTGAATATGCAATCTGCTTGGGTGTTTAAGTGGGCATCCCTTACACCTCAATAAAATAAAAAGGAGTCCGAAGACTCCTTTTTTATTCATGTAGGTTTGTCGTGATTTTCTGCATAATTTGCAGTAACACGTCGAATTCACTTTGTAGCGGCGTACTTTTACGAGTGACTAGCGCTAAAGTGCGACTCGGGGCATCTTCAATTGGTTTTGCAGTAATTTGATCATTAAACTTGATCATACTGTTATCAATTGCAATTTCTGGTAAAAGGGTAAAACCTAAATCAGAAGAAACCATTTCAACTAAAGTTGGTAAAGAACTTGCTTTTAAACGGTTGTCGTTTTTACGTTCACCGATAGGGCATGCACTTAAAACGTGGTCACGTAAACAGTGGCCTTCTTCAAGCAAAATTAATCTCGATAAATCAAGATCATCTAGTGAGTTTGCTTGCAAAGCATTTGTATCTTGCTTACTACATACAAGGTACAAATTTTCTTTCGAGATTTCAGCGACTTTTAGACCTCTAGTATCAAACGGTAGAGCAAGAACAATCATGTCTAGATTACCGTGTTCTAGACGCTCTACAATTTTTTCACTTTGAGCTTCATGTAGATGCAACTGAATTTTAGGTAACTGCTGATGCACTTCATCAAGTAACCGTGTCAGGATAAAAGGTGCAATGGTTGGGATAACTCCCAAATGCAAATCACCTGTTAACGGTTCACTCATTTCACGGCTCAATCGCATTAAATCTTGAGCATCTGCTAGTAATACACGGGCACGAGCAACAACTTGTTCACCCAATGGTGTTAAACGCACATTCTGACGGTCACGCTCTACCAGAACGCCACCTAATAATCGTTCAAGCTCCATGATGCCGCCTGATAACGTCGATTGCGTGACAAAAGAGCGGCGTGCTGCTTCAGTAAAATGCAAAGTTTCCGACAACGTAACTAAATATGATAGCTGTCTTAGTGAGGGTAATGCAGCCATAGTGTCCTAGTATGATGATTTAAAATGATGCGCAAATAAACCGCTAAGCTGAGGAATAAAATGTGCAGGGATATCATGCCCCATTCCATCAATTAATTCAAACTTAGCACCGGAAATTGCTTTTGCTACAGCCTTACCGTGACTAGGTGGAAGTAAACGATCACGAGAGCCATGTAAGACTAACGCGGGTTGCTTAATTTCACGGTCCAGTTGAAGTAAGGAGCCTGTACATAATATTGCTAAAAACTGTTGAAGTACACCAGCAGGATAATAGCTACGTTGATAAAGTTTGCGTGCAGTTTGCATTGCTTCAATCTGGTTGACGTAACCAGGTGAACCAATCAATTGAAATAATTTTAAACTGTGATTAACAATACCTTCTTCGTCACGTGACTCGGGTTTGCCAATTAAACTCAAAAGCTGTTTCGGAAAAGGAGGGGGTAAAAAAGGCTGATTATTACTTGTAAACATGAGCCCTAATTTCTCAACCTTTTCAGGATATTTTGCTGCAAGAATTTGAGCGATCATCCCGCCCATTGATGCACCAATGACATGTGTTTTAGTCACGCCTAAGCGGTCAATGAGCATTGATACATCATCTGCCATATCATGCAGAGTATAAGGGGCACCTTGATTACTTAGTCCGAGCGCAAAGCGACCCATCAATTTAACCGTATTTAGCCGTTTACCTTCATGACGTACTTTTGAAGAAAGGCCAATATCACGGTTATCAAAACGAATAACACGAAAACCTTGATCAATGAGTGATTTACAGAAGAAATCCGGCCAGAAAAGCATTTGAGCGCCAAGACCCATAATCAGCAAAATGGTTGGATGTTCCGGTTTTCCACCTACTTCTACATGTAGCTCAATACCATTGCCTAAGTTGACCTTGGTTTCTTGCATGAAGGATGTGTACGGCGAAATGTTAAACTGTAAGGCACTATTCATGTTATTCATTCCTTAAAGGAATACTCACAAAAGAGTATTCCTGATTCAAACCTTATGCTTGGGCTGGAATAAGATCTGGAACAAGCTTTGTTAAAGTTAAGCGTTGTTTACCTGCTGTTGCACCTAACAATACGAAACCACGCAATGTTCCTTCATTGTCAATTGCTTTAGCAAGCATACCATCGTCGAACTCTTCTGTTTCCCAGTTCACTTCTACATCCATTGGAGCTGGTAACACTGTAAGTGGAGCTGCAGGAGTTTTTACTGCAACTGGCATAGCAGGGTAGTGCACGGCAGTTTGTTGTCCGCTGAGGGTTTTTGCAAGAGCACGAGCTTGCTGCATAATCGGCATTACATACGGAAGTAGCGTGCCATTTACTTCAGCGCAATCGCCAATCGCATAAATATCGGCTTGATTTGTTTCAAGTAAACTATTGGTAATAATTCCACGGCTTGTTTGAATATCTGCACTTTTAGCAAGTGAAATATTTGGCTGTAAACCAATGGCTGAAAGAACAATGTCGGCTACCAAAGTTTGGCCGTTTGCGAGTGTAATCGCATAATCTTCGCCATTATTAATTTTGCTGACTTTTTCAACGGTTGTGCCTAATGCAAATTTAACACCAGCCTCTTCGAGATTTTGCTGGAATGCAGAAGCAATATGACCTGGCAATAAGCGACCTAATGGTTGAGGTGCCAAATCAATGACAGTAATGTCATATTCACTGTGAAGTAAGTCATTGGCGAATTCACAACCAATTAAGCCAGCACCTAAAATAACAACACGTTTGTCTTTACGTTGAGCTAGATTTTCACGGAAAGCACGGTAATCAATTAGCGAGTTCACTACATGAATGTCATCGCTGCCATCGCCTGCAATTGCAAGACGAATTGGGTTAGCACCAACCGCTAAAATCAGTTTTGAATAAGGCTGATTCGAAGTTACCCCATCTTTCTCAAGTACAAGCTCATGACGTTCAGCTAAAATTTCTTTTACAAAAGTGAAAGGCTCAATACGCATATTGAGTTGGGTACCCATTTTAGCAGCATCACCTAAAGCAATCTGTTCAGGTGCTTTTTTACCTGCAAATGCATTTGATAATGTTGGTTTTGCATAATTCACTGCATCATCCGCACAAATCATCACAAGTTCTTGCTCTGGGCTAAGCTTACGAAACTCACGTGCTAAGGTATAACCCGCCATGCCTGATCCGATAATGACGATAGGATGCATTTTTCTCTCCAGAGTTAGAATTGTTTGTTTAATACGGTAATTGGGAATATTCGTAAAAAAGACCATGTCAATCATGGCCTTTTGCTTTAAATCATTAGATTTCGATCATTTCGAAGTCAGCTTTTGAAACGCCGCAATCAGGGCAAGTCCAGTCATCAGGGATATCTTCCCATTTTGTTCCAGCTGCAATGCCGTCTTGTGGCCAACCTTCTGCTTCATCGTAAATCCATCCACAAACGATACATTGATATTTTTTCATGAGACTCTCCGCACTGATAAGTTTGCTCAAAGCTGCCTTTCAGTAAAACTATTCCATCTATTAATAATGTAACCACGATCCGGTCAATAATAACCAATGTGCCTTTGATCGGATATCAAATTTTTACGCAGTTCTACATTTAATGTAAAGCAAATAACGGAGTTTAATCATTCGTAAGCAAAGATGAATGGCAGGTTAGGACAAATAAGTGGTTTTTTAGGCAAAACTTGAGCATAAACTAATAATAACTAATACATTCTTAACGTTAATTTTAAACTTAATATTGTTTGTGAAATTATTGAGAGATAAAAAGTGTCTGCTCATTTAAAAGATTTATATAATAAGAAAGCTAAATAACAACAAATAAAGATTCAACAGATGTCATTATTAAACGCGAAAATTAAAATTCGACAGTATAAGAACGGAATAAATCAGGGAACTTAAGTATGGAAAATTTAGTATACGAAGTAGAAATTGAGGCGCCTATAGAAAAAGTATGGGAATTACTTTGGAATAACGAGACATATAATGCTTGGACAAAATTCTTTGCCCCAGACTCTTCAATGCGTACCGATTGGCAAATCGGTGGTAAAACTTATTTTCTAGATGGTGAAGGCAATGGCATGGTCTCCACCATTGAAGAATTGAAAAAGCCGGAAATATTGATTTTTAAACATTTAGGAATGATTAAGGACGGTAAGGAAGATTTAGAAAGTGAAGAAGTTAAAGGCTGGAGTGGTTCTCTAGAAAAATATTTTTTAAGCCAATACGATAATGTAACTACTTTAAAAGTCGAATTAGCCACCTTACCTGAATATATGGGTATGTTGAAAAGTGGCTTCGTTCAAGGATTTGACGTAATCAAGAAATTAGCAGAAGAAAAATAGGCAATCTGCATTAATTTAAGCCAAATATTTTTTATAAATTTTCATAATCAAATCATTGATACGAGAAGGGTAGGCCAAACGATGATGTCCGCCTTCAAAGGTTTCAATATTCATGTAGGGCGCAAGTGTTTCTTGAACCTGATACATATCAAGTTGCTCATCTCCTAATTCTAAATAAGCCATTTTAGGATTAGAGAAGGTAAGTTCCTCTTCAGAAAGCTGAGGATAATCAGGTCGAAAACTAGGCGTAAGACTTGGATTCGCCACAATCACAGCTAATTTATGTTGAGCGGCAGTTTTTAAGGCCCAATATCCTCCAAGGCTGTGACCAACCAGTAAATCTGGTTTGATCGTCTGAATAGCTTGGTGATAAAAGTACTCAACAGATGCATAACTTAGGTTGCGATAATCAACATCAATACAAAACTTTTCAGGATGTAAAATGGCGTGGAACTTTGTTGATTCACGAGAAGAATCCAAGCCATGTAAAAATAGAATTTTCATTATTTACGACACAATCTCATTGATAAAATACAAGGCAAATAGGGCCTTTGAATATCGAGGTTATTTGGATTTTTTTATATTTTACTAAATGCTTTAAAAAATGATCTTAGCGATTGGTCTAAGTCATTTTGCCTTTAAAAAGTACTGCTCGTTTCCATAAATTGTCTTTTTTCATTTTTGTTTGATTGAAATCATTCGAAAAACTCCTGCAATCTGTTAAGCTATGCCACTTCATTTTTACTTAATCGAGGCAGAGATGACGCAACAAAACGCTCAATCGACTTCTGAACCAACTATTTCCGAAAACGATTTAATTGCACAGCGTCATGCCAAATTAAAGCAAATCCAAGATGTTGCGAAGGAAACTGGAAAGAGTCCTTGGCCAAATACTTTTAAGCGTGAACATTACGCTGCTGATCTACAAGAACAATTTAAAGATCAGTCGAAAGAACAAATTGAAAGCGCTGAGCATGTCTATGTAAAAGTGGCTGGCCGTGTCATGTTAAACCGTGGTTCTTTCATGGTGATTCAAGACATGACAGGTCGTATTCAGTTATATGTTGACCGTAAAGGCTTACCAAAAGATATTCTTGAAACTATTAAAGGTTTAGATCTTGGTGACATTATTGCTGCCGAAGGTTATATCGGACGTTCAGGCAAAGGTGACTTATATGTTCATCTTGAAGGTTTTGAACTTCTTACAAAATCTCTTCGTCCGTTACCAGATAAATTTCATGGCTTAAATGACACAGAAGTTAAGTACCGTAAACGCTACCTTGACTTAATTGTGAATGAAGAAACACGTAAAACTTTTGAAATCCGTGCCAAAGTTGTTGCAGGTATCCGAGCATTCTTAAACAATGAACGTTTCATGGAAGTTGAAACGCCAATGATGCATGTGATTCCGGGTGGTGCTTCTGCACGTCCATTCGAAACACATCACAATGCTTTGGATATGCCTTTATTCTTACGTATTGCACCTGAACTTTATTTGAAGCGTTTAGTTGTAGGTGGTTTTGAGCGTGTGTTCGAAATTAACCGTAACTTCCGTAATGAAGGGGTGTCAACACGTCACAACCCTGAATTCACGATGATCGAGTTTTATCAGGCATATGCTGATTATAAAGACTTAATGGCATTAACTGAAAATATGCTTGAAAAGTTGGCTTTGGATATTCTAGGTACAACTGATGTTCCTTACCAAGGTGAAGTATTTAGCTTCAAAGGACCATTCAAGAAAATCTCTATGTTCGATGCAATTTTAGAGAATAATCCGCAGTTCACACCTGAAAATGTAGGTGATCGCGAGTTTCTTGCAAAATTTATTCGTGAAGAGTTGAAAGAAGAGGTTAAGCCAGGTTTTGGTTTAGGTAAGCTTCAAACGATCGTATTTGAAGAAACTGTTGAAACTAAACTTCGTCAGCCAACATTTATTACTGATTACCCAGCGGAAACTTCTCCATTGGCGCGTCGTAATGATGACAATCCACACGTTACAGATCGTTTTGAATTCTTCATCGGTGGTCGTGAGTTAGCAAATGGCTTCAGCGAGTTAAATGATCCGATTGATCAGGCTGAACGTTTCCAAGCGCAAGTTGCTGAAAAAGACGCTGGTGATGATGAAGCAATGCATTACGATGCAGAGTTTGTTGAAGCACTTGAATATGGTTTACCTCCAACAGCAGGTGAAGGTATTGGTATTGACCGTTTGGTTATGTTATTTGCTGACGCACCAAGTATTCGTGATGTAATTTTATTCCCGCATATGCGCCGTAAAGAAGGTTAATCTTCCAAGATGCAAAAAGGCAGTATTTATACTGCCTTTTTTATTACTTTTTATATCTAGAAATTTACCTAATTATACTAACCTTAAGATAGCGTTAAAAAATGTAATTGCACAGTTTAACAATTGCAAAGTTGTGATAAAAAATTTAAGGTGTTGCTCATAAATAACTTTGAGAATTGGCTGGCATGTTTCTAAGAAAAACACTTTCGATTGCAATATTGGCAACTGCTTCATCCGCTATTTTTGCACAAGGTTTAGTGCTAAATAATGAAGACTTACGTACCGACTTAAACTGGTTAAATCAACAAGGTGTTATTAATATCAGCACCTCAACTTGGCCATTAAGTGGTGATGAAATACAGCGAGCACTTTCTCAGGCAAAAGTATCTCATCCAGCTCAACAAAAAGTTATTAATTCAGTTCTTAATGCATTAAAAGCAGATAACAACACAGTTAAAGTGGGGGCTTTTGCTGAAACTGATATCAAAAATATTCCTCAAGCATTTGGTGATAATCAAAAAGCTCAATATCAAGGTTCGTTAGAGTTTAATGCCGGTGGCGAAAACTGGGATGCAAAAATCCGTGTAAATGCAGAAAAAGATCCGCAAATTGATAATGGACAAGACGTTAATGTTGAAGGCTCATATGTCGCTGGTAAACTTTGGAATCAGTGGGTAGTTGCAGGTCAAATTCCAACATGGTGGGGACCTGGACACGATGGTAGCTTAATTCGTGGTGATGCGAGTCGACCAGTATATGGGGTAACTGCACAACGTGCTGTGCAAAATGCTTTTGAGACAAAATGGTTGTCTTGGATTGGACCTTGGCAATACCAAGCATTTGCTGGTCAATTAGATGATTATAAAGCAGTACCTGATGCTAAATTATTAGGCTTACGTGTAACTGCAAGACCGTTACCTTATTTAGAACTAGGTGCTTCCCGAACTTTACAATGGGGTGGTGAGGGACGTTCTGAAAGTTGGGATTCTTTATGGAATGCGATTAAAGGTAATGATAATGTTTATGATGCGTCTGAAGACAGGTCTAACCAAATTGCTGGATTTGATGCTCGTTTGAATCTGCAATCTCTTTTAAATGCTCCTGTTGGTATTTATGGACAATATGTAGGTGAAGATGAGGCTGGGTTACTTCCATCTAAAAAGATGTATTTAGCTGGGGTTGATTATTCGTCAAGCTACAATGATATGCCATATCAACTTTATGCAGAATGGGCTGATACACGCACCAATGGTGATGTAAAAGGTATTTCTTATAACCATTATATTTATAAGGATGGCTATTACCAACATGGTTTCCCATTAGGTCACGCGATGGGCGGTGATGGGCAAATGTATTCGGTGGGTGGCGATATCCGCTTTGATGTCATGAACCGTTTAAGTGGTCGCGCTATGGTGGTTAAAGTTAACCAATCTAACTTGGCAATCAATAAAGCATTCCCTAAAGATGATGAAATTAAAGCACTTGATTTAACGTGGACGCATTTCATCAAACCTGATCTTCCATTAAAAATTAATGGATGGGTAAGTGATTCGGATCTTGAGGGTAATGATGCAGGTGCATCTATTGGTATTGAAATTCCATTAGAACGTAAAATGTTTGGTTTCTAAGATTAGATCATGTTTTAGAAAAGAGAAGCCATCAAAGCTTCTCTTTTTTATGGTTTTTAAAGAAATATAAAGACTAGAACATGATTTGCTTAAGTTGACTACACAAGCTAGGATTACCAAGTTATGCAAGTGAATCAGCATATTACATGTATATGATTAAATCGAATATCAATATGAAAAAACAAGCAAAAGGAATCGGTTTTAAATCACTATAATGCATAACTAATGCTATAAGCCATATAAAGGCTTGTGGTTGGATTATCTATCACGAAAAATTGGAGTTGTTATGGCACTCGTTCCTCCACATGGTCTTCTAGGTGGTGGTTTAATACTACTTCTAGATTTTATGGGCAAAATGGATAGAGAAGGACGTGTTCATGACTGAATCAAGACTCACACATCTCAAACAACTTGAAGCTGAAAGCATTCATATCATCCGTGAAGTTGCTGCAGAATTCGAAAACCCAGTCATGCTTTACTCAATTGGTAAAGACTCGGCTGTTATGCTTCATCTTGCGTTAAAAGCATTTTATCCAGCTAAACTTCCATTCCCATTATTACATGTAGATACGGGTTGGAAATTTAAAGACATGATCGCGTTTCGCGATAACATGGCAAAAACTCATGGTTTTGACTTAATTGTTCATCAGAACAAAGAAGGCCGTGAAGCTGGGATCAATCCATTTGATCATGGTAGTTCAAAATATACCGATATTATGAAAACCCAAGCTTTAAAACAGGCTTTGGATAAATATCAATTTGATGCTGCTTTTGGTGGTGCACGTCGTGATGAAGAAAAATCACGTGCAAAAGAGCGTGTTTACTCATTCCGCGATAGCAAACACCGTTGGGACCCGAAAAACCAACGCCCTGAACTTTGGAATCTTTACAATGGTAAAGTGAACAAAGGTGAAAGTATTCGTGTATTCCCTTTATCTAACTGGACTGAGTTGGATATCTGGCAATATATCTATTTAGAAAATATTCAAATCGTTCCTCTTTATTTCTCTGCTGTTCGTCCAGTAGTAGAGCGTAGCGGTACGTTAATCATGGTTGATGATGAGCGTATGCGTCTAAAAGAGGGTGAAGTTCCACAGATGAAGTCTGTACGTTTCCGTACACTTGGCTGTTACCCGTTAACTGGTGCAGTTGAGTCTGAAGCAGATACTTTACCTGAAATTATCCAAGAGATGCTTTTAGCCACGAGTTCTGAGCGTCAAGGTCGTATGATTGACCATGATGAAGCGGGCTCAATGGAAAAGAAAAAGCAAGAAGGCTATTTCTAAGACAATTTCTAAATTTGTGGAGTTTGAGCAATGTCTCATCAATCAGAATTAATCAGTCAAGATATCTTGGCCTATTTAAAGCAACATGAACAAAAAGACCTTCTACGCTTTTTGACTTGTGGTAATGTAGACGATGGTAAAAGTACGCTTATTGGACGTTTACTCTACGATTCAAAATTGATTTATGAAGATCAATTGCAAGCAGTAACGCGTGACAGTAAAAAAGTAGGAACTACGGGTGATGCACCAGACTTGGCGTTGCTAGTAGATGGCCTTCAAGCAGAACGTGAACAAGGTATTACCATTGACGTAGCTTACCGTTATTTCTCAACAGAAAAGCGTAAGTTTATTATTGCAGATACTCCAGGGCATGAGCAATATACACGCAACATGGCAACAGGTGCGTCAACTGCGGACTTGGCAATCATCTTGATTGATGCGCGTTATGGTGTACAAACTCAAACTCGTCGCCATACGTTTATTGCAAGTTTGCTTGGTATTAAAAATATCGTTGTTGCAATCAATAAGATGGACTTGGTTGAATATTCACCTGAACGTTTCACTGAAATTCAGATTGAATATGATGCTTTCGTAAGCCAATTAGGTGATCGTCGTCCAGCCAATATTCAGTTTGTACCAATCTCTGCCTTAAATGGCGATAATGTTGTGAATCCGTCAGCTCATACGCTTTGGTACAAGGGTCAAACCTTGATGAGCATTCTTGAGTCGGTGGAAATCAGTCGTGAATCGAATAAACACGAATTCCGTTTCCCTGTTCAGTATGTAAACCGTCCAAATCTTGATTTCCGTGGTTTTGCGGGTACCGTTGCTTTAGGTGAAATCAATGTTGGTGATGAGATTGTTGCACTGCCATCAGGTAAGCGTTCAACAGTTAAAGAAATCGTTACTTTTGATGGAAACCTTGAGCAGGCTGTAGCGGGTCAAGCGGTTACATTGACCCTGAATGATGAAATTGATATTAGCCGTGGTAACGTTTTGGTACGTGCTGGCGAGCAACCGTTAATTTCACGTAGTGTTCGTGCTTCAGTGGTGTGGATGAATGAACATCCGCTCGTGAAAGGTAAGTTATACAACGTTAAGATTGGTACCCAGACTGTTCCTGCTAAAGTGACTAATATTCACTATCGTGTGAATGTGAATACACTTGAACATACTCATGTGGAAGAGCTTGAGTTAAATGCAATTGCAGATGTTGTAGTTGAGTTCGACGCGCCAGTTGTGTTTGATCAATATCAAGATTCTCGTTATACAGGTTCATTCATCTTCATTGACCGCTTAAGCAACGTAACTGTTGGTGCAGGTATGGTTGAGGCTGCTGTTGAATGGACTGCACATAGCAATCCTGTAACAGCTGAAGATCGTGCTGCACGTTTGGGCCAAAAGCCAGCGGTGATTGGGATTTCTGCACAGTTAATCGAGAAAGCTCAAGTTTTAGAAAGTTTATTGATCCAACAAGGTGTAGTTGCGATTGCAAAAGCCAACTTAACTGCTGAGCAAATTACTTTATTGCGTGAGACAGGTGTTGTGGTTATCACAACTTCTGTGGAAGATACGGATACAGAAGTTACTGCTGAAACCGTTGAAGAGGCAGCTGAAAAAGTTGTGGAATTAGTTCGTCTTTAATAGACTGAATTGATTTTGAAAAAACCCGCGTAAGCGGGTTTTTTATTGGGTTTAGAAAATACTTTGAGTTTTTAAAGTTAAATATTCTCTTAAATCTTTGGGATAGCTTTGAATCATCTTTAAAAATATATCTCGATCACCTTGATATAAGGCACGTGTTGCTTCTTCGTAATTTGGCATATTGCCCAACATGGCAGACATAAAACGGTCGATGGCTTGTTTAGCGAGCATAATATTACCTTCAGAATTTGGGTTATTTAACTCTTTATCAATTAACTTACGAATTACTGCTGATGCACTCGCACTTTGTTGATCTAACCAATCCCAATGTTTTTTCTGTAAAGTGATTTCACGAGAAATTACTCCGAGTTTAGGTCGTCCAACTTTTTTAATTTCTTCCGGTTCACCATAACGTTGATGAAATTCTTGTTCCGAACCAGAAAGATCAAGATCAATTTGTTGACCTGTTTGATCATTAAAAATCAGAATATTTTCCGTTGTTTTCGAAAGATCTTTGAGTTTTTTTGCAAGTTCAATAAGGGAGTCACTCGCAATAAGTGTGCTTCCAATGAAAGCAGTATAGGTGATTTTAGTATTCATTTTAGCCGCATATTTTTATCAGGGTAAAATAATATTACCAGGGTAAAATAAATTTGGCAAATAGTAAAAATCATAACCAAAGAATTATCTGATTTTATGAGTGTAGTCGATGAAGTTAGGACTATAAAAATAGTCAAGATAATGAGCTATTTAAAATTTTACTCTGCTTTAGTATCGCTTTTATGAGAGAATACGCCTTTAGTTGTATGTATAGAGACTCCTATGTTTGAGCAATCTCCTGAATCTTTAAGCGATATCGAAATTTTAGACATTTTACAGTCGATGAAAAAAGATAAGCTAGATACGGAAGCAAATGAGATCATCCGTAACGGGGGAAAAGCAGGACGTCAGGAAGCACATAAACAGGCTTTAGTGGCACTGAATACAAATTTTGAAGAAAAGTTTGTAGAGGCAGTTACTCTTGCACTAGGTTTAAATGCGGCTCAAGCTAAAAAAATACGCTATAAAAAAGATCGAATTCGTATTTTAAAAGCACGTGGTATTGATTATTTAGCTATTGATGGTGCAGAAACAGCGCAAGTTTTGGCACAAATTTCACAAGCGATTGTTCGAGAAGATGCAATAGTTACTCATGACTTACATGACATCTTCCCATTTTGGAAAGAAGGTTGGCCAATGGTGCAATTTGATAATGCCTATAAAATCTTAGAAGAAGATATTAGCTTGCACTTTCATGCGTTCTTAGACGCCATGATTGAGTATATAAATAAATAAAAATAAAAGCCCCGTTTGGGGCTTTTATTTTTAGGGGAATAATTAAAGTGTACTAAAGAGCGGGAAAACGCCAATCACTAATGCAGTGCCCATCAAAACCATACATGTTATAAATGCCCATTTAAATGTGAACTTTTGATGGTCAGCAAAGTCAACTTTAGCAAGACCGCATAACAAGTAAGTTGATGGAACAAGAGGCGATAGTAAGTGTACTGGCTGGCCTACAATTGAGGCGCGAGCAATAGCTTCTGGGCTAATACCGTAATGAGAAGCCGCTTCAGCAAGAATTGGTAAAACACCATAGAAGAATGCATCATTTGACATAAAGAATGTCAAAGGCATACTGACTAAAGCGGTAATCGGTGCAAGATATGGACCCATGCTTGGAGGAATCATTGCGACGAATTCTTTAGACATCGCCTCAACCATACCTGTACCAGATAGAATCCCTGTGAAAATACCTGCTGCGAAAATTAGACCTACAACAGCTAAAATACTATCTGCATGCATTGCGATACGCTTTTTCTGCATATCAACATCAGGATAGTTAATGAGCATTGCAATACAGAACGCTAGCATGAATAGCACTGACATTGGCAAAATGCCTTTGATTAATGCAATCATGAGAATAATAGTAAGTATCATATTTACTTTGCGTAAATGTGGACGCGTCGCTTCAGGGTCTTTCGACACGGTAATATTGTCACCATGATGACTTTCAAGCTCAATCACGCCTAAACGTTTTTGCTCATAACGGCCATATAAATATGCCAAGAAGAATAACCAACCAATACTAATGATCATTGGAAGGATCATCGGTACGAAAATATGGCTTGGATCAACTTGTAACGCACTTGCAGCACGAGCAGTAGGACCACCCCATGGCGTTAGGTTCATTACACCACTACATAACAGCATAAGCGCAGTCATAATGAGTGTGTTCATTCCTAGACGTTGATAAAGTGGCAGCATTGCAGCCACACAAATCATATAGGTGGTTGAGCCATCACCATCTAAAGAAACGAGAGTGGTTAAAAAGACAGTTCCTAGAGTAATTTTTAAAGGATCGCCTTTAACTTTTTTCAAAATCCATTTAACCGGTGGGTCGAAAAGACCTGCATCGATCATTAAGGCAAAATACAAAATTGCGAATAAAAGCATTACGCCAGTTGGCGCTAATTTTTTGATGCCATCCAGCATCATCTCACTGAGACCTTTAAGTTCAATGTGACTTAAACTTTCAAAATAATGACCTAGGCCCCAAGCAATGAGAGAAAAAATAAACGGGATGAGAATTAAAGCAATAATAGGGCTTAAACGTTTGGACATGATTAAGTACATGAAGCACAAAATCATGCCAACACCAAGTAATGTCAGCATACAATCAATCCTTTGCCTATAGTTTTACTGAACAAGTTTATTCAAAACTCTGACCTTGGTTATTCTTATTAATTTTTATTAAAAAGACAAATAATATATTTAGTTTATTTGGTTAATATATATTCGTTTGGATAGGTATATTTAGATGAAATACTGAACATATATATTAAGATTATAATGGTTTTATAATAAATGAATGCTATTATAAAATAATATAAAGGTATTATAAAAATAAAAATTATATGGCATTTTTTTTAATTATATATATTTTGATGAGTGAAATGAGAAGAAGAAGCATTTAGGGGCTTACTTTGAGCTAAGCTACAGTAAGTTTGTTTGCAATGTAAATGGGGCTTAATCACTTTATAAGCAGTTAAGAGATAGAGATTATTTTATTAATTTTCAGTATTTAAGCTTTAATAGAGTTGTTAAATAAAATAATAATACTTTTAGATTAAAAGAGCAAATTGAATAAATGAATCTAAAATAATTATTACATATATTTAAAAAAGTTATTTAGTTTTAAAAAATACCCCAGCTAAATTGTGGGGCATTTAAATTAATAACGATTAGTTTTCATCAATTGATGAGTGTGTTTCGGTTTGTTCTAAAATCCGAGTTACAAGAAGTTGGTCAATTTTAAAATGGTCGACATCGACAACTTCAAATTTATATCCACCAAATTCTACAAAATCTGCTGGACGTGGAATTTTGCGTAAACGGTACATCATGAAACCTGCAAGCGTCTCATAGTTTTCTTCATCAGGCATTTCATCAATTTCAAGAGCATGTCTTAGATCATCAATTGGTGTACTGCCATCAATTAACCATGAGTTATTATCACGTTTAATGATTTGCTGTTCTTCTTCAATAGGAGTAACCCAATCACCCATAACTGTAATCATGATATCGCTTAACGTAATCACTCCTACAACAAGTGCATATTCATTGATAACGACGGCAAATTTCTCTTTTGTAGAACGAAAACGGTCAAGTAGTTCAGAGAGTGTGAGAGTGTCGGGAATCATGAGTACAGTACGAATGGTAGACTCATTTAATTGAGTTGGTGATTGATTATTTAAAATGCGTACTAAGAAATCTTTAGCATCAACATAACCAATAACCTGATCAATATTTTCATTACACACTAAAAATTTTGAGTAAGGATATTCTGCTAATTTTTGACGAATACTATCTTCATGTTCGTTTAGGGTGAAATAAACGACGTTTTCGCGTGTCGTCATGCTTGAAGGTACAGTACGTTCTTCTAGTTCAAAAACATTCTCAATAAAGTGGTGTTCTTGTTTTTGAAGTACGCCGGCTTGAGCACCTGCATCCATGACTGCTGAGATATCATCAAAAGTAATATTATCTTCGCGTGTTGTATTGACTTTAAATAAGCGAAATAACAGATTCGCAATAGCATTAATTCCCCAAGCTAAGGGTTTACACACCTTAATAAAAACTTGAATCGGGTTAATAACGCTAATTGCAATTTTTTCAGGTGCAATCATTGCCAAGCGCTTTGGCATAAGATCGGCAAATAAAATAAATAGAGAAGTTACTAAAGTGAAGGAAAGAGCAAAACCGATAGTTTGTGTCCATGGACCTTCATAAAAGCGGTCAACTAAAGTGACAAAAAAGGGACGAAAAGCAGCTTCCCCCAAAATACCGCCTAAAATTGCAACTGCATTTAGGCCAATTTGAGAAGCTGCAAAAAAATCGGCAGATTGTTCTTGTAGATCAAGTACTTGTTGGGCACGTTCTTCGCCAGCTTCGGCTAAAATTTTTAACTTTACTTTTCTGGCACCAGCCAATGCAATTTCAGTTAAAGATAAAAAGCCTGCTGCGATGATGAGCAGTACGATGATAATGATATTTTGAAAGAGACTCACAAATCACCCGAGGTTCATCATTATTATGACTATGTTTTAACACAAAAAAGCGCTGAGGTAATCAGATTGATTGCTCAGCGCTTGAAGATAATGTCTAAAATCGACAATTGAATCAAAATTTACTTAATAGTGAGAAAATTGCGAATTGTTGGTTAGAAATTCACGATTTTCTTCTTCAATCATTTGACGAGCAACAAATAAAATAAGTTGGCGCAACCAGCGATGAGCTGGATGATGATGTAATAACGGGCACCAAGCCATTTTAAGTTCAAATTCTGGAATATAAAAAGGAGGATCCTTTATAACCAGTTTTGGGTTTTGAGTTTGTAGGCGTGCCATTCGAGTTGGAAGGGTGGCAATCAAGTCAACATTTTGAGCAAGTAATGCTGGCATTTGGTAGTGGCGGGTAAATACAGAAATTTTACGACGTTGACCAATACGTTCTAATGCCTGATCGATCCAGCCTAAACCACCTTGTTTATCTGGATTTACACCAAAGCCTACACCCATACCTGTTTTAGAAACCCAGATATGCTGTGCATCTAGATAACTTTTGAGATTCAAATGGGTTACAGCAGGGTGTTTGTCATTAAGAATACAGCTGAAACTATCACGCCAAACTAACACTTGGTGGAAACTTTGCGGTATTTCATTAAATCTATTAATCGCAAGATCAACTTTACCTTGTTCCATGTCTCTATAAGACACATCACTTGGTGTAAGAAAGTCGAGTACAACATTTGGAGCTTCAGAGCGTAGAGCTTTGACAAGACGAGGGACTAAAGTTGCCTCGGCATAGTCAGATGTCATAATGCGGAAAACGCGATTACTTGTATAAGGGCGGAATTCGGTACGGGGTTCCAAAATCATGGAAAGATCAGAAAGGGCATCACGAATACGAGGTTGTAATTCAAGTGCACGTTCTGTTGGGGTCATCCCTTCGGAAGAACGGATAAGAAGCGGATCATTAAATAAATTACGTAAGCGACGTAAAATATTACTCATTGCAGGCTGAGTTACCCCAAGCTGTTCGGCTGCGCGCGTAACATTTTTTTCACGAAGAAGTACATCAAGATATATTAATAGATTAAGATCTACTCGCTCCAGATTCATAAAAAAAATACCGAAAATAAAACCCTGAAATTGTTTCAAATTATGCCATATTTAATGATCATTGTGTGAAAAAATGATGAGAAAAGCGACATTTTTTGTAGGAATTAAGTAGGGTGGAAAGGCGTTTCAAAGGCACGATTTTACTGTCTTTGCTCAGTTTTGAATGAAAGAAATCTAAATAGAATATATTTATGAATAACTTCTCAATTTCTAGCATATCAATTGACTTTTTGCATTGGCAAAAATAGCCTAATTTACAATTGACTTTTAGATTTAAAAATGAGTGGAAAATCTCCAAAAATTGTATAAAAATAAGACTTAGTGAGTTTTTAAAATAAAACTCTATACTCCTTTAGGATAATTTTATTTTTATAAACAAAGTGTTAAAGTTTTTGGTTTTATCTATAATATCGATTTATTGGTATATTTTTTAAATAAATACTGAAGATTAACAAAGGATATTGGATTAATTGATTGGCTAAGTCTAAGCTGTGTTCATGAGGAAGCAGCTGGTGTCATAAGAAATTTAAGTAACGTGACTCTAGGCTTCAATCGATGAAATCCTAAAATGAATACAGGACAATATCATGACTACATATCAAACAGCGATTGATGCAGTACGTCAATTAAAAGCAAAATTCGGCAATACTTGGGCAGACATTAGCCCAGAAGATGCTGCTCGTATGCAACTTCAAAACCGTTTCAAAACTGGTTTAGATATTGCTAAGTATACAGCTGCGATTATGCGTCGTGATATGGCTGAATACGATGCTGACTCAAGCAAATATACTCAATCATTAGGTTGCTGGCATGGTTTCATCGCACAACAAAAAATGATTGCGAACAAAAAATATTTCGGTACTACAAGCAAACGTTATATCTACCTTTCTGGTTGGATGGTTGCTGCTCTTCGTTCTGAATTTGGTCCACTTCCTGACCAATCTATGCACGAAAAAACTTCTGTTCCTGCATTGATCGAAGAAATCTATACTTTCTTACGTCAAGCTGACGCAAAAGAATTAAACGATTTATTCCGTGCGCTTAAAAAAGCACAAGAAGCTGGTGATACTGCTAAAGCAGCTGAAATCACAGCTCAAATCGACAACTTTGAAACTCACGTTGTGCCAATTATTGCGGACATCGATGCTGGTTTCGGTAACGAAGAAGCAACTTACTTACTTGCTAAGAAAATGATCGAAGCTGGTGCTTGTGCGCTTCAAATCGAAAACCAAGTATCTGATGCTAAACAATGTGGTCACCAAGCTGGTAAAGTA
Organism: Acinetobacter sp. S-1; assembly: GCF_059579785.1. Lineage (NCBI taxonomy): Bacteria > Pseudomonadati > Pseudomonadota > Gammaproteobacteria > Moraxellales > Moraxellaceae > Acinetobacter > Acinetobacter sp. S-1. The sequence continues at coordinate 2,724,955 of NZ_CM184207.1, read as the reverse complement.
ACTGTTCCACACGAAGACTTCATCGCTAAGATCCATGCATTACGTTATGCATTCTTAGAAATGGGTCTTGAAGAAGGTATCATTGTTGCGCGTACTGACTCTGAAGGCGCTGACTTGACTCAAAAAATCCCAGTGGTTAAAGAGCCAGGTGACATCGCTTCTCAATACATCAGCTACTTAGATACTCAAGAAATTGACATTGCTGATGCTCAAGAAGATGAAATCTTAATCAAGCGTGATGGTAAATTACACCGTCCTAAGCGTTTACCTTCTGGCTTATATCAGTTCCGTGCTGACACGCAAATTGACCGTGTTGTTCTTGACTGTGTGTCTAGCTTACAAAATGGTGCTGACCTTCTTTGGATCGAAACTGCGACTCCAAACGTAGAAGAAATCGCACACATGGTTAACCGTGTTAAAGAAGTTGTTCCAAATGCTAAGCTTGTTTATAACAACAGCCCATCATTCAACTGGACTTTAAACTTCCGTCAACAAGCTTACGATCGTTGGGTTGCTGAAGGTAAAGACGTTTCTGCATATGACCGCGCTAAATTAATGAGTGCTGAATATGACAACACTGAATTAGCTGCTGATGCTGATGACAAGATCCGTACTTTCCAAGCAGATGCTTCTCGTGAAGCGGGTGTGTTCCATCACTTGATTACACTTCCGACTTACCACACTGCTGCTCTTTCTACTCATGAGCTTGCACAAGGTTACTTCGGTTCTGAAGGTATGTTGGCTTATGTTGCTGGCGTACAACGTAAAGAAATCCGCGGCGGTATCGCTTGTGTTAAACACCAAGCAATGGCGGGTTCTGACATCGGTGATGATCACAAAGAAATCTTCTCTGGTGATAACGCTCTTAAAGCACATGACGATGCTAAAAACACAATGAACCAATTCGCAGCTCACTAAGAATTGATTCATAAAAAAACCCGCTCAAATGAGCGGGTTTTTTAATTATTAAAAATTATTTTTTCAAAACATAGTGTTCAGCTAAAGAGCCTTCAACTTTTTTACCTTCCATATCTAAAGCAGTTGCAGTATTTTCACCAATAAAGAATTTACGGTTTTGGCCTTTATCATCTAACGTAATAACTGAAGTATTATCTTTGTCGAAAGTAAAGGTACCATGGGTTTCAAATGGGTTGGTGTCACCTTTACCAAGATAAGTTTCGGTTAGCTCGTAGGTTTTATCATCTTTAAGTTCTAATTCAGTTTTAATACCTTCACAGTCTGCGCATGGGAGAGTGCCTTTATATGTGCCGTCCCAATCGAGTGAGTTTTCAGCTGTGTGTGCGCTATCTACAGCATTATTATTCGCTTCAGTAGTTTGCGCTGGAGCAGATGCTTGAGTTGTCGTGTCGGCTTTATTTTCATTTTTGCTACAAGCGGCAAGAAGGATACTTAAGAGTGCTACTGATAATAATGTTTTTTTCATGATGCTCTAAACCTCGGAAAATAAATAAAAAACAAGTAAACAGGCTATGAAATATAAGAGCCTAATAAAAGTTTAAGTATGTAATTTAATTTTAACAAAAGGTAAAGTGAGTAAAAATTAATCAAAAAGAAAGATATAAAATTAAAAAAAAGGTATCCACTAAAAAATTAGCGAATACCTTTATATATTAAGGTTGAGAAGAAACCCCACCTAAAGAATCACAAGCTGATTTATAAAGTTGATATTGTTGCTTTAAAACTTCATCTAGCGGCATGTCAAATAACTCTTCACCATTTTTATAGCTCTCTACATATGAAGTCACCTTTTCTTTGCTTACCGCTAAAGACTGCTGGTAGTAAGAATTGATTGAGCTTGTTGCAATCTGACTTGTCTCAACATTTTTACATTCAAAATTATGGAGAATTTTTTCTGCACGTTTGACCTCACTAGATTGGCCAAAAATACACCCAGTTAAAAAGACAAGTGGCGTTAACACGAAAAAAAGTTTCATGGAGAGCAAGTATGGAAGCAACGGTGGGCGCTATTGTATAAATAATTCCATGAGTTACTGTGGTTTTATGTTAGACATTGATTGTTTTTTAACTCATTAAAATCAAAAAATTGTATCTAATTTTATCATTTTGCTTATTTTTATATTTGGTGCGTATTTTGCTTATAACTTTAAGCACTTATTTTGAACATATGAACCAGAATGAATCAGGTACAAACGTTTTCAAAAAACTCTTTAGCACCATTTTGGTATGCGCGATTAGAGCTCGGATTTTGTTTTGAAAATTCGCGCACCATAATGAGTCATAGAAAGCACCATGGCCCTGTAAGGGTGCAAAAAATGCTCTGGCCTGAAAAAACAGGCGTATGTCATGCGATTATTGTACATCCTCCAGCAGGAATCGCAGGAGGAGATCATCTTACTTTTCAAATTGAAACCAAAGATCAAGCTCATGCGGTTGTAACGACTCCTGGTGCGGGAAAGTGGTATAAAACCAATGGAAAGCAAGCCTTTCAGCATATTCATCTTCATGTGCGAGATCAGTCTATTTTGGAGTGGGTTCCACAAGAAACGATGCTGTTTGACGGAACTCTAGCACACTCTGAAACTCATATTCATCTTGATCATGCTGCGAGTTTTATTGGCTGGGATATGTTGGTACTTGGGCGACAGGCACGTGCGGAGCGCTTTATTCAAGGGAGTTATCACAACCAGTTTAAGTTGTGGCGAGAACAAAAGTTACTAGTTGCAGATACATTGTTTTTTGAAGGTGAAGACTGTTGGCTGAGTTCATGTTTAGGTATGAATAATCAAGCCGTAATGGGAAATTTTTGGGCAGTCGCTCCTGAAAAGTACCGCTCAGCTTTTTATTTAGAACAGCAGTTAGAACTCATTCGCGAATTGATGATGCGTATGCAAGCACCTGTAACTTTAACATTATTAGATGATGTAGTTTGTGCGCGTTTCTTGGGAAATGATGTCCGACATTGCCATGATGCATTTGCGGCAATAAGAGCAAGATTAAGACGTTATTGGTTTGATTTAGATGAAGAATTTCCGAGAATTTGGAGAACCTAAGTTACGTTAAATTGCGTATTTAAAAAACGATTAAAACAAGTATGCTGCTTTTGAGCACGTATTTTGCTTAAAGAAAGTTAGATGCTATTTAGGAAAGAGATATGGAACTCAATCCAACAGAAAAAGATAAATTACTTATTTTTACCGCAGGGCTAGTCGCTGAGCGCCGTAAAGCTCGCGGCTTAAAGCTAAATTATCCGGAAGCTATCGCTTTTATTTCTGCTGCTTTGCTTGAAGGAGCGCGGGACGGTATGACGGTGAGTGACTTGATGCATTACGGAACAACTTTATTAAAGCGCGAAGATGTGATGGATGGTGTGCCAGAAATGATTGCTGAGGTTCAGGTCGAAGCAACTTTTCCTGACGGTTCGAAGTTAGTCACTGTTCATCAGCCAATCGTATAAAAGGAGCGTTTATGATCCCTGGTCAAATCATTACTCCAGATACAGACATTGAGCTGAATGTTGGACGACAAACTTTAAAAGTTGTGGTGGCTAATCTTGGTGACAGGCCTATCCAGGTGGGTTCACATTTTCATTTTTATGAAGCAAATGATGCACTACAGTTTGACCGAGAAACAGCGAAAGGCTTTCGATTAAATATCGCTGCAGGCACAGCAATACGTTTTGAACCAGGACAAAGTCGAGAAGTAGAGCTTGTTGCTTTAGCGGGGAAGCGAGAAGTATATGGTTTTGCAGGTCGAGTCATGGGCAAATTAGATTAAACATAACAACGATAATGAAAGAGATGAGTAATAAGTTATGAAAATGTCACGTCGTGCATATGCTGAAATGTTTGGTCCAACGGTTGGAGATCGTATTCGCTTGGCTGATACAGAGCTTTTTATTGAGGTTGAGCAAGATTTAACGACTTATGGTGAAGAAGTTAAGTTTGGCGGTGGTAAAGTCATTCGTGATGGAATGGGACAATCTCAACTTTTAGCCGATGAAGTTGCCGACACTGTCATTACTAATGCCTTGATTGTGGATTGGTGGGGGATTGTAAAGGCTGATGTTGGCTTAAAAAATGGTCGAATTTGGAAAATAGGGAAAGCTGGAAATCCTGATATTCAACCTGACATTACCATTCCTTTAGGTGCTGCAACAGAAGTGATTGCGGGTGAAGGGCAAATTTTAACGGCAGGTGGTATTGATACTCACATTCACTGGATTTGCCCTCAGCAAGTTGAAACCGCGCTAATGTCGGGGACAACAACAATGGTGGGTGGTGGTACAGGACCGGCGGCTGGAACTTCAGCAACGACAGTGACTCCGGGGCCTTGGCATATTGCGACCATGTTGCAAGCCATTGATGATTTACCTATGAATATTGGACTGTTAGGCAAAGGTAATTTGAGTTTGCCAGACCCAATTCGAGAGCAAATTAAAGCTGGGGTAATTGGGTTAAAACTACATGAAGACTGGGGCTCAACACCGGCAGCCATTGATAACTGTTTGAGTGTGGCAGATGAGTTTGATGTGCAGGTCGCGATTCACACAGATACTTTAAATGAAGGTGGGTTTTTAGAAGAAACTCTAGCTGCATTTAAAGATCGTACGATTCATACATACCATACCGAAGGCGCTGGTGGTGGACATGCACCCGACATTTTAAAGGCAATTGGACAAAGTAATGTCTTGCCGTCTTCAACTAATCCAACACGTCCTTATACGATTAATACCATTGATGAGCATTTAGACATGCTCATGGTTTGCCACCATTTAGACCCAGCAATTGCTGAAGATATTGCTTTTGCAGAAAGCCGTATTCGCCGTGAAACTATTGCCGCTGAAGATATTTTGCAAGACTTAGGTGCAATTGCCATGATGTCCTCTGACTCTCAGGCGATGGGTCGTGTGGGTGAAGTAATTATACGTACTTGGCAAACTGCTCATAAAATGAAAATTCAACGTGGTCCTTTAGAGGGTGATAATGAGTTTCATGATAACAATCGCGTTAAACGCTACATTGCCAAATATACAATTAACCCAGCCATTACCCATGGTTTAAGTCATGAAATCGGTTCGGTTGAAGTTGGAAAACTTGCTGATTTAGTGTTATGGAAGCCTGCATTTTTTGGTGTGAAACCTTCTATGATTATTAAAGGTGGCATGATTGCAGCGGCACCGATGGGTGACATTAATGCTTCAATTCCGACACCTCAACCCGTGCATTATCGCCCAATGTTTGGGGCTTATCCGCGTGGTGTACATAACACCTGTATTACCTTTTTATCTCAAGCAGCAATCGATGAAAAAGTTGCTGAGAAGCTAAATCTTAAAAAGTTAATTAGTCCATGTAAAAACACTCGTTCAATTACCAAAGCCGATATGAAGCACAACACATATTGTCCAGTCATGCATGTTCATCCTGAAACTTATGAGGTGCGGGCTGATGGTGAATTATTAACGTGTGAACCTGCAGACGTATTACCGATGGCACAGCGTTATTTCTTATTTTGATAAGTTTTATAGAGATGATTTGCCTCATTACTTTAGATATGAATGAAAGAAATAAGGAGAGAAAAGCTAAATGAAAATTTACACGCAACGACTTGAAGATATTTCTCCTGATCAGGCATTTGAAACGGTTGAACTGACTTTTGATACCCGTCAAAAATCCCGCTTTCGAGCGGCTTTAGCGAGTGGCATCGATATTGGTGCTGATTTACCGCGTACCGGTATTTTGCGTAGTGGCTCATATATTGCAACGCAAGAGGGCGATGTATTACGTGTTGATGCCAAACCTGAGCGATTAATGCAAGTCACTGCTCAAACCGATTTTGATTTGCTTAAAGCTGCCTATCACTTAGGTAATAGACATGTACCATTAATGTTGACCCCTACAGCTTTGTATTTTGAGCCTGATCATGTTCTTGCAGAAATGGTGGAAGGGTTAGGACTTACGGTGACAGAAACCGATCATCCGTTTGAACCTGAAAGTGGTGCTTATGCGCAGCATAGTCATGACCATCGTTTAAGCCCAATCAAAGCTTTACATCATGTCCATTCATAGTGCCGCGCAATTACTGCAATTACTGACACTGTCTTCTACGGCATTGCCAGTTGGGGCGTATTGTTATTCACAAGGTGTGGAAACGGCGATTGATATTGGCCTAATACATGACGAAATCTCGGCAATTGCTTACTTTGAAGAAGTACTTGAGATGTTGTTGGTGAGGTTCGAGTTACCCGTATTAAAGCGTCTTATGCAGCATCATGATGACTCAGAACAATTTCTGGTTTGGGCAAATTTGTATAAGGCCAGCAGAGAAAGTAAAGAACTCTTGGCAGAATCTCAACAGCTGGCATTTTCTTTAAATGCGTGGATTAAAGATGTTTTAAAAAGAACAGTTGAGGTTAAAAAGCAGTTTGGTTTCGTGCCGGTCTATGCACAGCTTTGTGGTCGACTCGAACTCAACGACATGGATGTACTTACGGCTTACACCTTTACTGTTTTAGAAAATCAGGTTTTAGCCGCAGTAAAAACTGTTCCTTTGGGACAAATGGCTGGGCAAAGAATTTTATGGCACTTGCATGGTTTAGTACCACAAGCGGTAGAGAAAGCTTTGAAGCTTAATGATGAGCAATTGAGCAGCGCTTTACCTCGTTATGCCATGCTAAGCATGAAACACGAAACACAATATTCACGGTTATTCAGATCTTAAGTTTAGGAAAAAGGATAAAAATCATGACAGAGCGTAGTCCATTACGAGTTGGAATTGGCGGACCAGTGGGTTCGGGTAAAACAGCACTTACACTTAATTTATGTTTAGCCTTGCGTAATAAATACAATATGGCTGTGGTGACAAATGATATTTACACCAAAGAAGATTCAAACTTCTTAACCCGTAATGAGGCGATGTCACCAGATCGTATTGTGGGGGTAGAAACTGGTGGTTGCCCTCATACCGCAATTCGTGAAGATGCTTCAATTAACTTGGCTGCAATTGATGATTTGTGTGAAAAATTTGAAGGCTTAGAACTCATTATCATTGAAAGCGGTGGTGATAATTTAGCTGCAACATTTAGTCCTGAACTCTCTGATTTAACTTTATATGTCATTGATGTGGCTGGTGGTGAAAAAATTCCTCGTAAAGGTGGGCCGGGTATTACCAAGTCAGATTTACTCATTATTAATAAAACTGACCTTGCGCCAATGGTAGGTGCAAACCTTGATGTCATGGACCAAGATGCGAAACGCATGCGCGGAGAAAAGCCATTCTTATTTTCAAACATGAAAACACAAGATGGTCTTGAAGAAATTATTCAGTTTATTGAGAAACAAGGGCTGTTTAAAGCTTAAGGAGAGATTATGGACTTCATGAAAAAATGGAGTGTAGTGCTCCTTTCATTATTGCCAGCACTTGCAATGGCTCATCCGGGACATGACCATGCACATTCTGGTTTTATGGCGGGCTTTATTCATCCCTTTACTGGGTTAGACCATTTAGTGATGGCTTTAGGTTTTGGTGTCTTGTTGTGGTCAGCTGCTAAACAGTGGAAAATTGCTGGAGTTATTGTCTTAAGTATTACCTTAATTATAGGCTTTTTAGTAGGTGCTCAAGGTTTGGTACCAGTTAATATGGCTGAATACGGCATTGTTGCTTCTTTAGTTATTACAGCAATTGCCCTATGGACAAAATCCAATAAAGTTTTACCAATTGCCGCGGCATTACTTGCAAGCTTCCATGGTATGGCTCATGGTGTTGAGTTAGCACATGCGGGGCATATTGTTGCATTAGTAACTGGTATGGTTGCTAGTATGGCGCTCATCTATTTGGGGGGATTGGTGTTGGGTGCTGTGCTTACCCGATATGTGCCATATGGCAAAAAAATTGTTGGCGCCTGTGCAGCAGTTGTTGCAGTGATTGGCTTAAGCTAACTAAAACTTTGCAAAGGAAAAGGTAGCTTTAAGTTACCTTTTTTATTCGTTTACTTTCTGGTAAAGCCCCGCGTGAACTGTACCCGCTTTAGTGGTTTTAACTTGTTGCCATGTTGCTGGAAGATGAAGCTGGGATAAATCTCGGTCAGCTTCAACATAAATATATCCATTTTTTTTAATATGAGGCTCGGCCAAGTTCGAGAGTTCTTGCCATAAATCAAGACTATAAGGTGGATCTAAAAAAACCACATCGAACTGTTCTTTTAAGCGGGGTAGGGCTTGTTGAGCCGTTGTATTAATTAGATGACAGTTTTGGGCTTTTAATAGTTCAATATTATCTTTTAAAAATCGTGCCTGAGCTTTGTCAGGCTCAATCATATAAACAGATGCAGCACCACGTGACAGAGCCTCAAAACCTAATGCACCAGAGCCTGTACAGATGTCGAGAACTTGAGCATTTTGAATATCCCACATGAGCCAGTTAAATAGAGTTTCGCGTACTCTATCTGGGGTTGGGCGTAAGCCATCAATGCTAGCGAAAGGCAGTACTCGTCTTTTCCATTCGCCGCCAATTATACGTAATTGATTTTTCATTATTCATCGGCCTCATTGGTAGCAGGACGAGCAGGAGCAGCTTGCGGTGTTGATGCTGCTGGTTTGTTGGTGGTAGCTGTAGCCGATGCTGGACCAGAACTTTCACCGCCGCTTGGAAGTTCACCCGGTTTAATACCTGCTGTCATTAACCCGCCATTGACTTGGTGATTTGCTGGACGAATCGGGTTTTTCTTACGAGTTAATAGCCAGTAATCAAAGACAGGTCTTGCAAGTTGAGCAGCTGAACCACCATGACGACCATTTTCCCAAATGACTGCAATCGCAATTTCAGGTTTTTCAGCAGGGGCAAATCCAACGAATAAACCATGGTCAAGTTGACGTTCACTCAAGGCTGCTTCGTTATAGCGTTTACCCTGTGCAATACTCTTAACCTGTGCTGTACCTGTTTTCCCTGCAATTTGGTAGAGGGGAGTACGAATACCGCGGCCAGTACCTGATTGAATTACATCAATCATGGCATCACGCATTTGAATCCAGTCTTCATCAGTGCCGTTGAATTTGATTTTGCCATCAGGTGCATTACGTACTGTAAATGGTTTTGCACCATGCGTTGCGCGTAAAACATGAGGCGTTACATGAGAACCATGATTTGCCGTAATTGCTGTTGCCATCGCAAGCTGTAATGGAGTGGCTGTAAACGCGCCTTGACCAATACTGACAGAAATAGTTTCACCCTTCATCCATTTCGCTTTACGCGTACGCATTTTCCATTCAGGACTTGGATAAAGGCCTTCACTTTCACTTGGTAAATCGACACCTGTTTTTTGACCAAATCCAAATTGGCGCATCCATTGGTTCATTTGATCAATACCCATTTGATGGGCAAGAATATAAAAATAGGTATCACATGACATAATGATGGCTTTATGCATGTTCACGATGCCATGACCAGATTTTTTCCAGTCACGGAACTTATGTGAATCACCTGGTAGATGGAAATAACCAGGGTCAGAAATTGCCGTTGACCAGTCTACAATACCGTAGTGTAGGCCACCCATTGCTTCCATTGGTTTAATGGTAGAACCAGGGGGATATACACCCTGCACAGCACGGTTATAAAGAGGTTGGTCTAAATTGTCACGTAGTGAACTGTAGTCAGTATGACTAATGCCTGTCACAAACAAATTAGGGTTAAAACTTGGGCTAGACACTAAAGCTAGAATTTCACCTGTACGAGGATCAATGGCGACAATAGCCCCACGACGACCTGCAAGCTGTTGAGATGCGACAACTTGTAAACCGTAATCTAAAGATAAATAGAGATCATTACCACGAGTAGGGTCTTTACGACCTAAATGACGCAATACATTACTATGTGCATCTGCTTCAACAGATTCGTAACCGGGTGTCCCATGTAGTAGGTCTTCATAGCTTTTCTCAACACCAATTTTTCCAATTAGGTTGGTCCCAGCATATAAGTCTTTATCAATACTTTTTAATTCTTTATCGTTGATACGCCCGACATAGCCAATCACATGAGCAAATAACTCACCGTGTGGATAATAGCGAGTCATTTGTGTCTCGATTCTTACACCTGGAAACTTATATTTGGCTTCACTAAATTTAGCAATATTGGCTTCAGTTAGATTAAGTTTAATCGCGACGCGTTCAGTTTTACGGGCAGTTTTTATACGGCTTTTAAAACGGTCAATATCTTCTTGTGTTAAATCTAAAATAGGTTGTAATTGCTCAATGACACTATCAACATCTTCTACATCTGTTTTACTTAAAGTTGCTGTAAAAACAGGATAGTTATCTGCTAGTAATACACCGTTTCTGTCATAGATATAGCCACGAGCAGGCGGAAGCGGCTGCAAGCGAATTCGGTTTTTGTCAGATGCAGTCGAGAATTCGTCGTAGTGAAAAATTTGTAGATAAGCGTATCGGCTAATTAAGACTAATAAGCAGATGGTCACGATCCCTACGGCAAAAAAGATACGACCTCGATAAATGCGCTTTTCTTGCTGGATATCTTTTAAAGGAAAGTGCTGTTTCATAAGGATCGACTTAATGACATAGGGTAGAAAAATAGCTGCTTATTCTAACGCAAGAGCACTTAAAATATTGCATAATTTTCAAAGTTTCATTGCATTTTAATAAGATACTTTTTGACTTTGCAGACAACAAAATTGTAGATACTTGTATATAAGAAGCAAAATAATTCTGTTAAAGTCTCTCATTCAATAGAATAGGGTTGTTCTCACCATACGATTAGGGAAAATGGAGAAAATAATGAGAAAAATTTATCCCTTACTTGCAGTTTTGACAGTAAGTAGTTGGGCCCATGCTCAAGACTACTCGTTTCTTCCGGAAGCAAAATTAGCAGGACATAATGCATCTACCTGGAATGTGGGTGCAGGCGTTACTCAAAAATTATTACATCTTAACGGTGAATGGGTAAACCCGTATGGGATTGCTTATGCGAAAGCCGGTGCATTTTTGAATGGTGACAAAACCGCTGGTGGTCAAGTTGGCTTCCGATACCCTTATTATCTTACTGGCACAGACAAAAATGGTTACTATATCGGTTTCTATGCTGGTCATCTTGATAGTAAAGAGGTTGATGGTGATTTTAAATCCCGTTTAGGTGCGGGTGTTGATTTGGCCTATGTGTGGTTAAATTCAGAAAGAATTAGCACTTTTAGTGTGGGTATCGGTGCGGCTGAAAAATTAACTGACCAGAACGGAAATGTTGCTGCAGATACTAAACCACAAATTCAATTTTCTTATTCTCTAAGTTTTGGTTTATAAAACAAAGCAGTTTATCGTTAACTCGCCATAAGCAGAGCACAAATAAATACGAGAGTCTTACATGTTAGAGTACGTCAGTGGATTGTGGCAGACCTTTTTACACAGACCTGATTTTTGGGCCGTTTTGAGTATTATTCCCGTAACGGCTTTTGTCACATGGGCACATGTGTGGATGGCTTTAAAAATGGTATTTTACCCAATTAAATTTTGGGGATTCCATTTAGGACCATTGCCAGTAGGTTGGCAAGGTATCGTGCCACGTAAAGCAGGACGTATCTCTGGAATTATTACCGATAACACTTTATCTAAATTAGGCTCATTGCGTGAATTTTTAGAAGCAATGGATCCTGAAGATATGGCCCGTATTATTGGTGAACAAGTCGGTTTTGAACTTGAACATCTTATTGATGAAGTAATGATCGATCGTAATGCTGTGCTTTGGGAAAATCTACCTTATTCAATTAAACGCCGTATTTATGCTCAAGCACATAAGCAATTGCCGGGTGTGCTAAAAGAATTAGTGACTGAGCTGACCATGAATGTAGAGTCACTGGTTAACATGCGTGAAATGGTCGTGAGCCAGATGGAAGGTGATCGCCGTTTAATGGTACGTATGTTCTTAAAGGTGGGTCAAAAAGAAATTAACTTTATTTGGCATATTAGTGCACTGATTGGGATGTTCTTTGGTATTTTCCAAATGGTGGTTTGGTTTGTAGTACCATGGCACTGGACAGTACCATTTTGGGCTGCAATTTGGGGCTTTTTAACTAACTGGATCGCAATCTGGATGGTATTTAACCCAATTGAGCCGCATTATATTCGTTATCCACAGATTTTTAGATTAACAAAAGATCGTAAGTTTCCATGGATTGTACCAGTTCTTCGAATTGGGACCTATAATGTCCAAGGCGCTTTTATGAAGCGTCAAGAGGAAGTCTCTGATGTGTTTTCGAGCGTAGTCACAGAAGATTTGATCACGTTAAAATCGATTATGACCGAAATGATGTACGGGCCGCGTAAAGATAAAACGCGCCGCATTGTTAAGCGTCATATTAACGAAATCATGGAAACCCCGTTAGTTCGCACCTCTTTACAGCTTTCTTTAGGGCCAAGAGAGTACGCAAGATTAAAGACGGACTTGATTGATCGTTCAATTGAAATTACGATGGGACCCGTATGTGACCCAGCACTGAACGCAAGCCGGGCACAGAAGATTTTTCAAATGTTTAAAGAGCGTATTCGTGAACTAACACCAAAAGAATTTCAGAATTTATTACGTCCTGCATTTCAGGAGGATGAGTGGATTCTTATTGTACTAGGTGGGGTAACCGGATTTATTGCTGGTACAATACATTTGTTTGTGGCTTTCTTATAATTCGATGTCAGGCAGGATCTATTGAAGATTAACGAGACTTTTTCTGCCGGACTTCATATTCATTGTTTTAAATGAGGATGTTTTTTATGCGCATTATTTTACTCGGACCACCTGGAGCAGGCAAAGGGACTCAGGCTCAGTTGATCTGTAAGCGCTACAATGTCCCACAAATTTCAACCGGTGATATGCTCCGTGCTGCGATTCGTGAAGGTACTGAATTAGGTCTAAAAGCTAAAAGTGTAATGGAATCTGGTGGTTTGGTTTCAGATGAACTTATTATCGGTTTAGTAAAAGAACGTATTGCTCAACCTGACTGTGCAAATGGCTGCATTTTCGATGGTTTCCCACGTACTATTCCACAAGCTGAAGCTTTGGAAAAAGAAGGGATCAGCATCGATCACGTGATTGAAATTGATGTTCCTGATGAAGAAATCGTAAAACGTCTTTCTGGTCGTCGTCAGCATCCAGCTTCTGGCCGTGTTTATCACACTGTATACAATCCACCTAAAGTGGAAGGTAAAGATGATGAAACTGGTGAAGATCTTGTTCAACGTCCAGATGACCAAGAAGAAACAATCCGTAAGCGTTTAGCGTCTTATCACACTGAAACAGAGCAATTGGTTGGTTTCTACCAAGGTCGTGCTGCTTCTGGTGAAAATGCTCCAACTTATGACAAGCTTGATGGCTTGCGTACAATTGAAGATGTACAAAAAGATTTGTTCAACATCTTAGACAAATAATTTAATATTGTTTGTGATAATGAGCCCTCTTTGTGAGGGCTCTTTTCTTTCATTAAGTGCAGGAGAACAATATGAAAATCATATTGATTTTGGTGGTATTGCTGAGTCTGGCACTAGTAATATTTTTGGCTTTTCAAAGCTACAAAATGCTAAGACAGGTTCAAAGACAAGCAAAAGAAGAGCGTAATGAAAAAAAGCGTCTAAAGTAAGTTTGATTGGGTATGATCCCTATACCCAACCATATTTTTAAGCTTCAATATTTTTAATGGCAATTTGCTTTTGTGCGCCAAATTCAAAGCGATCAGGCCAGTTACAGACATCTGCAACAACACATTCTGCACATTTAGGTTTACGGGCGATACAACAATAACGACCGTGTAATATGAGCCAGTGGTGTGAATCTAAAATAAATTCTTTAGGAATGACCTTAATTAAGCGGTGCTCAACCTCAAGAACATTTTTACCTACTGCTAAGCCAGTTCGATTACCCACTCGGAAAATATGAGTATCGACAGCCATGGTGGGTTGTCCGAAAGCCGTATTTAAAACCACGTTAGCTGTTTTACGCCCGACACCTGGTAAAGCTTCTAAATCTTTTCTGTTGCTTGGAACTTCGCCGTTAAATTGTTCCATTAAAATCTTACAGGTCTTAATGACATTTTCGGCTTTTGCGTTATAGAGACCAATTGTCTTGATATATTCCTTTAACCCATCTACGCCTAAGTTATAGATTTTTTCAGCTGTATTCGCCACAGGGTAGAGTTTATCAGTTGCTTTATTAACACTTACGTCGGTCGCTTGAGCTGACAACATAACTGCAATAAGTAGCTCAAATGGAGATGAATATTTTAACTCGGTTTGAGGTGAAGGTCGTTGTTCGCGAAGGCGTTCAAAGAAAATTTGAATCTGCTTTTTCGTCATATTCTTGACGGCCATTCAGACCTCCTGTAATTGCATGAGTTGCTGTTGAAGTTCTTCAAGTTGAAGACGTTTTTTAGCATCTTCACGTACACTGAGTTGTTTTTCCAGTTTCTTAATTTGCGTACGAATTTTCGCTAACTCAATTGTAGTTTTTGCATCAGTTGACACAACTTCTTTGGGTTTCTCGATGAGCTCGATTGAAGGTACTTCATCAAGTGCCTGAGAGAATTGGGCAAACAGTTGGGTATCAATTTCAGCACGTACTACAGGCCCTTTACGGTGAGTACGACGTTTTTCTTCGCGCTGAATGTGAGCGTAATAACGTTGTCTTAAATCATTTTGTTCAGCGATACGCTGTTGCTCATTTGGTAATGCTTGCGTGTCTTCGACTAAATCAATGCAATCTACCGGACAAGGTGGAATACATAACTCACAACCTGTACATAAGTCAGTCAAGATGGTATGCATGAGCTTACCACTTCCAATAATAGCATCTACAGGGCAAGCACTAATACATTTGGTGCAACCAATACATTCATCTTCTCGAATAATCGCTTTCATTCGCTGAGGGCGCCCATCGGCCTGTACAGGCCATACGCTAGTTTCAGCGGTTAACACAGGACGATTTAATAGATTTGCGAGTGCATCGGCTACAGGCTGACCACCTGGAACACATTTATTTGCTTCTTCACCTTCAGCAATCGACTTTGCGTAGGGTAGACATCCATCACGATGTCCACATAAACCACACTGAGTCTGTGGTAATAACGCATCAATCTCGCGTATGAGAGAAATAGATGAATTCATAGTGGGCAAATAGCTTGGTTAAAACGATGCGATAATGAAGAAAAACCTAAGTAAGGTCAATGGATTTTAACGAATTTATCGGGTTTTTAATTGACCTAAAATGTAGCTAATATTGCACAATAATAGATCAATAAAAATGAAAAGATAAATGACTATTTCTTATTTTTAAGTAGTTTTCCTAAAAATAAGTTTTTGATAATTAAGATAAATAAAATAATTTAAAATAAGTATTGTTAAAATTGATGGAAAGGGATTTAATATTTTGCTGCTAAATGATGCATTTAAAAATGTATTGCACCAATTTAATTCATTACTATGCTGAGGACCGTGCATTGAAATACAACAACCTGAATGAATTCCTGAATTACGTGCAAGCGCGTGATCCGCATCAACCTGAGTTCTTGCAAGCTGTCGAAGAAGTCATGACGAGTTTGTGGCCATTTATTGAAAAAAATCCGGAATATGCAGAGCAGGGGTTGCTAGAACGTTTGGTTGAACCTGAGCGTGTGATTCAATTCCGTGTTTCATGGATGGATGATCAAGGCCAGACTCAAGTTAACCGTGCTTTCCGCGTTCAATACAATTCAGCAATTGGTCCATTCAAAGGTGGAATGCGTTTCCATCCATCGGTCAATCTATCAATTTTAAAATTTTTAGGTTTTGAGCAGACTTTTAAAAACTCACTTACCACTTTACCAATGGGTGGTGGGAAAGGTGGTTCAGATTTTGATCCTAAAGGTAAATCTGATGCTGAAATTATGCGCTTCTGTCAGGCATTAATGATTGAGCTTTACCGTCATTTAGGAGCAAATACGGATATTCCTGCGGGTGATATTGGCGTGGGTGCGCGTGAAGTTGGTTATATGGCAGGTATGATGAAAAAGCTGAGTAATGACACCGCTTGTGTCTTTACCGGTAAGGGAATTTCATTTGGTGGTAGCTTAATGCGTCCTGAAGCAACTGGTTATGGTACCGTTTATTTTGCAGAAGAAATGCTAAAAGCCCGTGGACAATCTTTTGCTGGTAAAACTGTTTCTGTTTCAGGCTCTGGTAACGTCGCACAATATGCGGCGGAAAAAGCAATGTTCTTAGGAGCAAAAGTTGTTACCTTGTCGGACTCAAACGGCACAGTTTATTTAAAAAATGGTTTTACAGATGAGTTACTTGCTGAAGTAATGGAACTGAAAAACGTTAAACGTGGTCGTATTTCCGAGTTTGCTTCTAAACATGGTTTTGAATATTTTGAAGGAAAAACGCCTTGGCATATTCCTGTTGATATTGCTTTGCCATGTGCTACACAAAATGAATTAACAGGTGAAGACGCTAAAACGCTTATTGCAAATGGTGTCATTTGTGTAGCTGAAGGCGCTAATATGCCATCTACACTTGAAGCAGTTGAAAACTTTATCGAAGCTAAAATTTTGTATGCGCCAGGTAAAGCCTCTAATGCGGGTGGTGTGGCAACTTCTGGTTTAGAAATGTCTCAAAATGCAATTCGTTTAGGCTGGACCCATGCTGAGGTCGATGAGCGCTTACATGCAATCATGAAAGACATTCATGCCAATTGTGTTAGATACGGTACTAAAGAAGACGGTACTGTGAACTATGTAGACGGTGCCAATATTGCAGGTTTTGTAAAAGTTGCTGATGCAATGCTTGCTCAAGGTATTTTCTAAAATATAAATAAAAAATCCGATGCATAAGCATCGGATTTTTTTAGTCTAAAAACTTATTTCTTAGGTTTTTTAACTAACTCTTGTTCTACAACCATATCTAATACATCTGCTTGACTAGATTGGTCAGCAGCCGGGTTTTTCACTTCAAAACGTTTCACACGTAAAATTACGCGTTGGTCTGGTTTATGTTCAAAACCTTCAATTTGACCGTAATATAATGACCAGTTTTTGTCAGCGTAAGTTTTAACGCCTTTGTCATCATATTTAATTTCACGAACTTGCATACAAGTTTGTGGCGCAACACCAGTACAAGATTTAGTTTCTGGAGCTACTTCAAGGAAAACAGTTTTTCCTTCAGATTGATATTTTGCTTCAGGTGTCATTTTACCTGTGAAAGTATATTTCTGGCCTTGAGCATCAGATACTGTCAATGTTGGTTGATCAACATTTGTAGTATTAAGTTCAAACGGAATTGCACGTTTTTGGAAGAGGCTGCTAGAGAACTGTTCCTGTTTCATTAAAGCAGGTTCACATGCCATCATTGTCGACATTACGTCAGCTGTTACAATCGTATTATTTTCAACATTCCAAGTTGTTCCTTGGCGGTTACAACCTGTTGCGATAGATAAACGATCATTTGTAAAGTTAAGAACGATTGGCTTTTTAGTATTTTCAGGCTGATATGACCAAGAGTAATCTGTTAAAGCTTGAGTATTAACTGCTTTTTGACCTTGGAAAATGTGTTTTTGACCAGCTTTATCTGTCACCGTTAAAATCACCTGACCATTAGTGTTGCTAATTTCAATTGGTAATTTTGCTTCATTAAAGATGCTATTCGACAATTGTTCTTGTTTCATTAAATCATCTTGGCAAGCCATCATAGTTGAAACTAGATTAGAAGTAACAAGTTGGTTACCTTCAACTTTCCAAGTACCGCCTTGGCCATTACAGCCCGTATTAATGGCTAATTTACCATCTGCATTAAAGTTAAGAATAAGTGGTTTAGAAGCTTTTACATTTTGATAAGTCCATGCATATTCACCCAAAGTGGTTGCAAGGTTTTGTTGTTGCTCAGATACAATTGGAGCAGGATTATTAGTAACTGTTTGACACGCCATCAAAGAAAAAGGTAATAACGCAAGAATTAAATATTTAATTTTCATTTAAAAACTTCAAGTAAAAAAACAACAGTAATAAGCTTAAAACATTCTTAAAAAAAGAAAATGTAAACATTTGATTGTTTCGGTTTTTAAAATGTATAAGTTTGTAAATTATTCTAATTTTCAACAAAAATAATGGTATACCCCGCAAAACGGGGTATTTCTTAATAATTAATCAAAACGATAAATGTCCATTCCTAATGAACCCATTGTGAAGCTACTATGAACAATCGTAAAGCGATTGCCTGTACCCATAGCAAAAAACAAAGGTGCAAAATGTTCAAGCGTAGGGTGGTTGCGTTTTACGTAAGGCAGTGATTGCCAGTCTAAAACTCCATCATAATCTTGATGGGAAAGCTTATTAACGACAGTATTTCTAAAAGTCGAAGCCCATTCAGGAACTTTAGAGTTGTCTCCTTGCCAAGATAACTCTGCAAGATTATGAGTAATACTTCCCGAACCAATGAGTAAAATTTGTTTGTCACGTAAAGGGGAGAGTGTTTGTCCTATACGATAAATTTCTTGTGCACTTAAATTTGATGGCAAAGAAATTTCGACTACAGGAATGTCTGCATCTGGGTACATATGCAATAAAGGCATCCATACGCCATGATCACGAGGACGGGTACTATTGGCATGTGCAACAAAGTGAGCATCGGCCAATAATTTTAAGATTTCTTCTGCTAATGCTGGTTCGCCAGGCGCACTGTAGCGAATTTCATATAATTCTTTAGGAAATCCACGGAAATCATGCCACGTTTCAGGACGAGTCGAAATGCTCACTTCAAGTGCTTTACTTTCCCAGTGCGCAGACATCACAATGATTGCCTTAGGTATAGGAAGATTTGTGCCTAAACGGTGTAGAGCAGGTCCCACTTGTTCTGGATCAAGTGCAAGCATGGGCGAGCCATGGGAAATAAACAGTCCAGGAAGGGTTTGTAGTTCCATTTCATTACACCTGAGTTGAAAAGCAGAATAATAGTCATTATGCCAAAATCAGGACATGTTAAAAGTATCCTGATTTCAACGGATTGTTCTTAAAATGAAACGTTTGTTCTTTTTATGCACGGTGATAGGGATGATTGTGATTAATACTCATGGCCCGATATAGTTGCTCGATTAATAAAACACGTACTAATGGATGGGGCATTGTAAGTTTTGAAAGTGACCAATGCCAAGCGGCAGCTTTACGTACCTGATCTGACAAACCATCTGGACCGCCAATCGCAAGTGCTACATCATTGCCCTCAAGCATCCATTGTTTCATTGTGTCAGCTAATTTTTCTGTACTTAGTTCCCGACCACCAACTTCTAGAGCAATTAACGTTTCATTCGGTTTTAAAGCATTTAAAATGCTTTCGCCTTCAATTTGGCAATACTTTAAAATATCCGCTTCTGAATCATTCTTACCACGTTTGGCCATAGGTAGTTCAATAACTTGGGTTTGAACAAAAGGTTGGATGCGTTTGAAATAGTCTTCAAAACCAGTAAGAACCCAAGCAGGCATTTTTTGACCAATGGTCAGAATACGAATTTTCATGTTATCTATTCATTCAAAAACAGCTGGCGCATTATACCTGAGGAATGAAAGTATCTGACGATCTAAAAAGCTGGCATAAAAAACGCAGTCCAAAAAACAGTGTTGGACTGCGATCAAATGATCATCTGTCTGGAGTTCAGATGATCATAGAGAATAAAAACAAGGCTATCTAAGAATTAGATAGTTAAGAGTACTCATTTATTTAAATACTCTTATTACCTATTATGAGGATGGTTGGATATTTTTCAATCAAATTGTGTAACAAAAAAAAGAGAGCCGAAGCTCTCTTTTTTATATTTTTAATTAGTGACGTGCTGCTTTTGAGCCTTCCACCGGTTTTACAATCGGTGTTTTAGGTAAAGGCTTTGGCATCGAAACTAATGCTAAAGGTAAGATGTCATCAATACTTTTCACAGCTTTGATTTCCAAACCTTCTTTAACATTCGCAGGAATTTCTGCTAAGTCACGAACGTTATCTTGTGGAATAAAGACAAGCTTGATTCCACCGCGGTGTGCCGCAAGAAGTTTTTCTTTTAAGCCACCAATACGCATTGCACGACCACCTAAGCTTGTTTCACCAGTCATTGCAATATCTGGACGAATTGCAATACCTGTAAATGCTGATACAAGCGCAGTTGTTAATGCTAAACCAGCAGATGGACCATCTTTTGGTGTTGCACCTTCAGGTAAGTGAACGTGTACATCAGTTTCTTCAAAACGAGAAGCTTCAATACCTAACTCATCGGCACGTGTACGCACTAAAGTCATTGCTGTAGTAATAGATTCTTTCATTACGTCACCGAGTGAACCAGTCGTAATGAATTTACCCTTACCTTTCACAGCTGCAACTTCAATGGTAAGTAACTCACCACCTACAGATGTCCAAGCTAGACCATTTACGCGTCCTACTTGTGCTTCATCTTCTGCGATACCAAAGTCAAACTTATGTGGACCTAAGTATTCTGGAAGATTGGCAGAAGTCACATCAAGTTGTAAGTTTTTAGACTTTTTACTTACTGCTTCTTTTACCACTTTACGCGCAATTTTAGACACTTCACGTTCTAAACTACGTACACCAGCTTCACGTGTGTAGCGTTGAACAATGTCACGGATCGCTTCTTCATGAATTGTTAACTCTTTTGGACGTAGACCATTGTTCTTAATTGCCTTTGGAACAAGGTAACGTTCAGCAATGTTAACTTTCTCATCTTCGGTATAACCCGGTAGACGAATAACTTCCATACGGTCAAGCAAGGCTTCTGGAATATTCATACTGTTTGCAGTACAGATGAACATCACTTCAGATAGGTCAAGATCAAGATCTAAATAGTGATCGTTGAACTTACTGTTTTGTGATGGATCTAATACTTCAAGCAATGCAGAAGCAGGATCGCCACGGTAGTCTTGCGCCATCTTGTCAATTTCGTCGAGTAAGAACAATGGGTTCTTCACGCCAACTTTTGTTAAAGATTGCACGATTTTACCTGGCATCGCACCAATATAAGTACGACGGTGACCACGAATTTCAGCTTCGTCACGTACACCACCAAGTGCCATACGAACAAATTCACGACCTGTTGCTTTCGCGACAGACTCACCAAGTGAAGTTTTACCTACACCAGGAGGGCCTACTAAACATAGAATCGGACCTTTGAGTTTTTTAACACGAGACTGAACAGCTAGGTATTCAACAATACGGTCTTTTACGTCATCTAAGCCGTAGTGATCTGTATCGAGAATTTCCTGTGCTTTCGCAAGGTTAATACTCACTTTGCTCGCTTTATTCCACGGTGTATCTAAAATTACTTCTAGATAGTTACGTACAACAGCTGCTTCACTAGACGCAGGTTGCATTGCTTTAAGCTTACGGAACTCAGCTTCAGCTTTTTTACGTACGTGTTCAGGTAAATCAGCTTCAGCAAGACGTTTCTCTATTTCAGCAACGTCATCTTCAGCACCGCCATTCATGTCAGAAAGTTCACGTTGAATGACTTTCATTTTTTCATTTAGAAAGTATTCACGTTGATTTTTTTCCATTTGGCGTTTTACGCTGTCATGCAAAGTTTGTTCAATTTGCTGTTCAGCAGATTGATTGACCAAGTAGCTCATAAGCTCTTGCAAATGTGCTTCAAACTCATCGTGCTCTAAAAACTTCTGTTTAATTTCAATATTTAGAGGCACACGTGTTGCTACGAAGAACATGAGTTGTAGCAAGTCTTCAATTTTATTAGCCGCAGCAACGAGTTCGCGTGCATTACGTAATTTTGCTTCAGCATATTGAGCAAATAAAGTACGTAACTCTTGCAAACGAGTTTCTTGAGTAGCTTTATCTACGTTAATTGTCATTGGACTTAAGCTGTGTTCAGCAGTCAAATGGCTATCTTCATCGATAATCTTTTCAAGTTTAGAGCGATGTAAACCTTCAATAAGTACTTTAATGCAGTTTTCATCATTCTCATGATTTACGACTTGAACAATCTTAGCGACAGTTCCGTACTGATAAAGGTTATCGTGATCAATTTCTTCTGTAAGCGAATCTTTTTGCGCAACTACAAATACTAAATTGTCACTGTTACGAGCCACATCAACTGCATTGATCGATTTTTCACGACCCACGAATAACGCAATTTGCATGTGTGGGTAGACCACTACATCACGTAACGCTAAAAGTGGTAATACACTTGGAACCTGAGGCTCTAAGTCAGTTTTTTCATTCATAATAAGTTCAGACATGGGCACTCCTAATGAGTGACAACGAGGTTGCCATGTTTTTTATAGTGATGTGTATTTCAAAAATTACAAGGGCCTCTCTATAGAAAATGTGGAAAAAATGACTAATTTAGTCAACTTTTTTATTAAAATATTATGAATCAATGGATTAATTCTTAAGAAGAATAAAATTTTGTAGAAAGGATAGGTAATTTAGCTTAATAATTATGAAATACTCATATAGTAAAAAAGACGTTTGGATGGAAAATAACCATTTTCTTATGTCATTTGTCGGCATTGTATAATTAACAATAATGCAAAACTTATTTAATATTGAACATTAAATAGCCGTGTTACTATAAGTTGGTAAATCGGTCTGTCACGTAGAAGTAACCATCCTTAGGGTGGTTACTTTTATGATTTTAGGGGCATTAAAAACTTAAGACTAATTTTAATTTTCTATAAATATTATCTTTTAAAATAATAAATATGTTGAGGGGTGAGTAAAGCATCTAAGGGTTGATCCCAACTTTGACGTTTTAAAGTATGTCCAATAAATTGAAATTGATGAGCCATTCCTAAACGATAAGGCTTATGTTTTGCACTTGCCAAGGTACGGTCATAATAGCCGCCTCCCATACCAATACGCGTACCGTATTGATCACAAGCTAAAAGTGGCATTAACAGTAAATCAAGTTTTGATACATGTTTTCCTCTTGTTGCCATGGGTTCTTTCATACCCAATGGATGATGAGAAAAACGTCGATTTACATATTGGTTTTTAGATATTTTTACCCAGACTAAACGTTGGTTCATAGAACAAATCATAGGTAAATAAACTTGTTTATTTTTTTGAAAACATAACTTTATGATCAGATCTGTATGAACTTCTCCGAAGGCATGTAAATATAAACCAATTTTTTTTGATGAATGAAAAATAGCAAGACTGTTTAAATGATGGAGAACATTAAGCTGAGCTTTTTTTTGCTCCAATGGGGACAAAGAGCGTCTTTTAGATCTTAAATTTTTTCTAATAAAACTAAGTTCATTCATGCGTAAATCTAACAAAGATTTGAGATCAGTCGAGCAAAATTATACCTATTTTTCTTAAGATTTATGGAAATAGAGAACTAATTAAGAAATAACTTTAAATTTACTTGATACAAGGTATTTTCTTTAGCGATAAAAAATTCTATTTCTTTACGTATTACCAGTATTTATTTACATTTAATCAGATAAGAATATTTAAAAGGATGAATGTGAAATTGTTAAGCCTATGAAGTTAAAAATTTTAACCATTACAATAAGTGCTGGTCTGCTACTTGGTGGATGTACGAAACAAGCCGAACCTGAAGCGGCGGAAGTTGATTATAAAGCTCAATTTGAAGAATCAGATCGTAAAATAGGAGAGTTTTTAGATCAACTAGATAACCCGAATACACCGCAAGAAATTAAAGTCAAAATCTTATGTCATGACTATCCAGAAGTTTATAAGACCCAATATATGCCTGCCTTAATAAAAATTTCGCCTAAACCTTATACCGAAGAGAAATTATTATCAGATTTGAAAAGTGCAACGGACTACTATAAGGATGCTTTTGCGATTAGATGCACTCAATAAGTTTGTTTTGATTTTAATCTCAAAAAATCCGATAAATGTGAATTGATTGGCATTATTGGGTTGTGATAAATTTTCTTCTATCTTTATAAGTGAAAGTTTAGGGGATTTAGATATGGAAATCTTAAAGTTCTTACAGAGTTTTAATACAGTTGGTACATACTTAACGATCGCTTCAACCGTTTTAGTAGGTCTAATTATTTATTTTTATGTGATTAATCCAGCATAAAAACCTTTAAAAGAAATAGGGATCAATTTCCTATTTCTTTATTAATAATAAAATTCTGTACTTAATTTAAAGCTATAAAAATAAGGTAGGTATATGAAATTTAAATTATTTTTTCTTAGTTTTTTAGCTTTTGGCTGTTATGCCGATGAAAGTGTAAATGACCCCGAAATTTGTAATGTGGTGAAGAAAGTTTCTTATACTGTCATGGAAGCGCGTCAACAAAAAGTCCCATCTGAAGACTTGCAGCATATAGCGAATAGTCTTGAAGATCCAAAGGCAAAACAACTTTATCAAGATTTAATTACTTCTGCTTACTCAACCAAAGTATTCAAGACCAGCTTCTTTAAACGAAAAGCGATAGAAGATTTTCAAACAGCTTGGTATCAAGAATGCCTGAGTAGAAAAGAAAAGTAATTTTGAATGTAGAGACTCATTCATCTCTAAAATAATAATGTGATACTTATTGAATGCTTGAGAAAAAGATCGTACCGACAGGTCTGTATTGAAAAGCTAATTGAAATAAATTTTTGGAATTTTATTATTTAATTAAAAATAAATGCTCCGAAGATGCCGCTGCATGTGTCGTTACCCTGAACCCGATGAGTTCAAGGTGGACGCGACGTATACTTGCTGGGTTTCCTACTCGAAGGTAGGCATACACTCTAAATATACAGAACGCAATCCATAAGTTTAAGTATCGGCAGGGGAATAGACCCGCTGGCGAACATCCCAGAGATAGCTTAAGTATAACCGATCTGACTATGTTGGCAATCACTTGAGTCTATGGAACTGTAAACTTAGTTTGCGTTTGATGAAGCTTTGTACATTGAACGTGGATAAAACGATATTTAACCGTAATGTATAGTCAAAAATAAAAAAGCCTTGCATCTATTATGATTTATAGAGCAAGGCATTTTGTGGTAATCAAAGCTTGTTAAATAACCTGTTCCACATCTTCTAAAATCGCTTGCAGTAAGCGTTCACAGTGAGTGTATTCCTGCAAAGATTTATTAAGACTCAGCACTTCTTGAGTTAACTGTAGAGCGACCATAATGACTAGTTTGTTGTGCTCAACACGTGGGGCACTACGGCGCATATCATTAAATTTCTCATTGAGAAGTTGTGCAGCGCGTTCAAGTTCATCTTTTTTATCTGAGGTAGTCGCGAGTCTAAAAGTCTGCTCAATTAGCCTAAGCTCTACCATGACTTGTTCACTCATGATTGGATCTCCTCACCAGTTTCAGCATTAGGATGGGCAAGTTGCTGGATTTCTTGAGCGTGTTGATCTTGAGCAGTACCTAAAATTCCTAAACGCTGAATAATGGCTTCAACTTTTGATTTGGCAAGCTCATTTTTTTGTAACAAACGGTCACGGTCTTGTTGTAAATCATGCAGCTCTTGTTGGGTTTGACGCTGGTGGGCTTGTAACTTCTCTTTTGCAACACGTAATTCATTTCGTTCGGCAAGAATTTCTTGAAAACGATTTTTTAAATCAGTCGTACTTTTTTCTAATCGGCTATAACGTTCGGCAAGTGTGTTAGCATCTTGATTCAATTGTTGAAATTGGCCTTTTAACTGAGAAAGTTGCTCAGTTACCGACTCAATTTCCTCTTGTTTTTTAGTGATAATACTATTTTTTTGCACAACTTGGGCGTGATGCTCTGTTTCAGCCAGTTCTTTAGCTTCCGAGAGTGCCGCATGTTCACTCTCTAAATGATGTAAGCGTGTTTTTAAAACGCTAATATGCGCTTGTAGCCGCTGTAATTGTTCTAACATAACGAGGTCGCACAGAATTGCAATCAAAGGTAATATATACAAAGTATAGAGATTGGATAAACGAATGCAAGACGATATTTCAGGCTGGACAGATTGGAACGCTCATTTTGAAGGAATTGAAGAAATTTCAAGCCCTAGTGAGTTACATGGTCTATTAACAGGTATTGTTTGTGTGACAGAAGCGCCAACGCGTGAAGAATGGTCACAAATTTTAACAACCCTTAATGTGCCAGAGTTAAGTGAAGATGCTTTAGCGCTTTTGACTGACGAAGCAGAAGATGTGGTTCATGCTTTATCTGAAGATGAATTAGATTATCTACCAATGCTTCCAGATGATGAACATCTACTTCAAGAGCGTGTGCAAGCATTATCTGATTGGTGTGCGGGTGTTGTGTTAGGTTTTGGTTTGGCATCGGGTCATGTTCGTAGTGATGAGCGTGAATTGATTGAACACCTTCAAGATGTTGCTGCAGTAGAATTTGAAGATTCTGACAATGATGAGGAAGGCGAAAGCAGTTACGAAGAATTGTATGAATTTGTACGCTTAATTCCTGTAAGCTTGTCGATTGGTAGAAAAAAAATCACTGTAGCTGAAAGTTCTTTATTGAAAAACGTTCATGCAAAAAGTAAAAATGCTGCTCTAGGTACAGATCAGAATATTGTAGAAATGTTCACACCACATCGTCCAAGCTAATTGAGGCGATGTGTTATTGGTTGTATTTTATTTTTTGACTTTAAAATTCTAAATCAAGTAGATCATTATGAAATTGCCTCAAGCTGATTTTCAACATCGTAGAGACCGTTTAGCAGAAAAAATGGGTCCTAACAGTATTGCTATTATTGCAACGCGTGAGGAGATGTACCGTAATCGTGATTCGGATTATAAATTCCGTGCCGATAGTAGTTTTTTCTATTTGACGGGCTTTGCTGAGCCTGAAGCAGTTGCAGTTATTGAAACCTTTGAGGATGTAACTGACTATAGTTATAGTCTTTTCTGCCGTGAACGTAACCGTGAGATGGAAATCTGGAATGGTTACCGTGCCGGAATTGATGGTGCAATCGAAGACTATGATGCAGATGAAGCCTATGCAATTGATCTGCTTGATGAAGAAATTATTGAAAAGTTATTAAATAAAGAGCGTCTTTATTATCGAATCGGACACAATGCTGCGTTTGATGCACGAGTGAGCCAGTGGATTAAAAAAGCAGATGCTGAGCATCGACATCAAGGTGCTCCAGCTCAACTGGTACAGCTCGACCGTATTGTCGATGAAATGCGGTTAATCAAGTCACCACAAGAACTTGAGCTGATGCAAATTGCTTCAAAAATTAGTGCTCAGGCACATACTCGTGCAATGCAAACTGTTCGCCCTGGCATGATGGAATATGCACTAGAAGCCGAGCTCAATTATATATTTGGGCAAAACGGATGTGTGCCTTCTTACAACAGTATTGTTGGTGGTGGGGCTAATGCTTGTATTTTGCACTATGTTGAAAATAACCAACCTCTTAAAGACGGTGATTTAGTCTTAATTGATGCTGCATGTGAATATGAGTTCTATGCATCAGATATTACCCGTACTTTTCCGGTAAATGGTAAATTTAGTGCTGAGCAAAAAGCATTATATGAAGTTGTCTTGGCTTCTCAATATGCGGCAATTGATGCAGTACGCATTGGTAATTCGTACCGTGAGCCTCATGAAGTAGCAGTTAAAATTTTAACCGAAGGCTTAGTGGATTTAGGTCTGCTCAACGGGGATATTAACGAACTTATCGAAACCGAAGCATACCGTCAATTTTATATGCATGGTACAGGTCATTGGTTAGGAATGGATGTACATGATGTCGGGTCTTACAAAAAAGGTGAAGACTGGCGTCAATATGAAGAAGGTATGGTCGTTACCGTTGAACCAGGCCTATACATTGCACCAGACGATGAAACTGTAGATAAAAAATGGCGTGGTATTGGTATTCGTATTGAAGATGATGTGGTCGCAACATCAAAAGGTCCGCGAGTTTTAACTGCTGATGTAGTTAAAAATATTGCAGATATTGAACATTTAATGGCGCAAGCTAAATCATAATTAAACGTATTCGCCAAAGGAGCACAACTCGATGCAACAACAAGTGATTATTGTAGGTGGGGGAATGGTTGGACTTAGCCTTTCACTCATGCTGGCGAAGGCTAATATTGCAGTAAAGCTGTTAGAAGCTGTGAAATACCCAAACTATGATGATCAAAATGTTGCCCCTTATCATTCCAGTTTCGATGCGCGTAATACGGCTTTATCGCGTCGTAGCGTCCAGATTTATCAGAAGCTGGGGTTATGGGATGCATTACAGCAGCACGCGACTCCAATTCTACAAGTTCACATTACTGAACAAGGTAGTTTTGGTAAGGCACGATTAATTGCAGAACAAGAAAAAGTCGAAAGCTTTGGGCAGGTGATTGAAAATGCTTGGTTGGGTCGTGTTTTATTGACTCAAGTACGTCAGCAGCCTTTGATTGAGCTGATTGATGGCGTTCAAGTGACTGCTTTAACTCAAGATGCTGAGCAAGTACATATTGAGGCCAAGCGTGGTGATGAAGTTTTAAAACTTGAGTCAAAGCTATTAATCGCCGCAGATGGACGTGACTCTTTCTGTCGTCAGGCAATTGGCGTCGGTGTTGATGTTCATGATTATGATCAGGTTGCAATTGTCACTACTGTTCAGACTTCAAAACCCCATGAACAAGTCGGTTTTGAGCGTTTTAGTGCATTAGGCCCTTTAGCTTTATTGCCTTTACCGGGCGAATATCGCCGTTCGGTTGTATGGCCTGTTAAAAAAGGCACTGAAGGTGAGTGGTTAGGTGAAGAAAACGACCAACACTTTTTAGATGCTTTGCAAAAAACTTATGGTGACAGAGCGGGTAAATTTGAAAAGACGGGTAAACGCTTTAGTTATCCGCTTTCACAAGTGCTTGCACATAAACAAGCAGTCGGACGCGTTATTTTAATGGGGAATGCGGCGCATACAATCCATCCTGTTGCAGGACAGGGCTTTAACCTATGTCTACGTGATGCGGATGTTTTAGTGCGTTATTTAGTGAACCAGCTAACTACTTCTGATGATATTGGTAACCCAGATAATTTACTGGCTTATGAACAAGCCCGTTTGTCAGATCAACAGCGAGTGATTAAGTTCTGTGACACCGTGGTTCGTGGTTTTAGTAATCAAAATCCATTATTAAAATTAATTCGTAATACGGGATTAATTGCATTTGATGTCATTCCGGGTGTTAAACCACTGGTAGCGAACTATGCAATGGGGTTAAAAGTATGAGTGAAGTACTAGATGTTGTCATTGTTGGTGGTGGACTGGTTGGTGGTTTAACAGCTTTATTACTTGCCCAAGGTGGTGTACAGCCTACTGTGCTTGATGCTGCTCCTGTACTGGATGTTGAAAAAACACTAAGTGTGATGAACCCGCGTGTTTTAGCACTGAGCCAAGCGACCATTCATTTGCTTAAAACTGTCAATGTTTGGGATGATCTAGCACGTCAAATGCCATATACAGGCATGCAAGTGTGGAATCTGAATGGCTATGGTGAAATTAATTTTGGTCACGAATCCGTACAAAGACCAATGCCAGAACAGACCTTGGGTTCTATGGTTGAGCCAAGTGTGTTGAATGTTGCTATTCAACAAAAAATGCTTGAGCAGTTAACAGACTATCGTACTCAAGTTCGTGTGACTCGCATTGAGCAGGGTGTTGGTTGTTGGCATATTCAATTGGCAGATGGTACGGCACTTAAAACAAAACTGCTGATTGGGGCAGATGGTGCCAATTCATTTGTACGAGAACAGGCCTTTATTGACCTAGATGTCTTAGATTACAAGCAAGCAGCGATTAGTTGTGCCATTAAAACATCTAAACCCCACAATCATGTTGCTCGGCAAATTTTCTTACCTACAGGGCCTTTAGCTTATTTGCCGATGGCTAGTCTTGAAGAAAGTAAAAATGGCTACTGGCAGTCAATTGTCTGGACACTACCTGATGATTATGCCGATGAATATTCTGCTTTAACCGATCATGAATTTATGCAGCTTTTAACTCGTGAAAGCCAACATATGTTGGGTGAAGTATTAGATGTACGTTCAAGAGCCCAATTCCCGCTCAAAGCGCGCGCCGCAAAACAGTATGTGAAAGCTGGTTTAGCTTTAATTGGAGATGCAGCACATGTGATTCATCCACTTGCTGGACAAGGCGTAAATATTGGTTGTTTAGATGCGGCTGTACTCTGTGATGCACTGTTACATGACTTAGCACGCGGCGTATGGGCAAATGAACAGACATTGTTGCGTTATGAGCATCGCCGTAAAGGCCAAAATGATGCAATGATGCATAGCATGTCGGCAATTGGCTGGTTGGAAAGTAGTGAGCTATTTCCATTTATCTGGGCTCGGAATGTGGGACTCAAGCAAGTTGAACAAATTTCTTTCTTAAAAGAGCGTTTTATGCAACAAGCAAACGGTTTAGGGTCTTTACAAAACACCCAGTATAGTCGTTAAAATAATTACGAAGTTTATGCTCTACTGGTCTAAATAAATATCAGTAGATATTTTTTAAGCAATCATTTATATATCATTACCAATTGGGTTGAAAAAGATACACATTTGACCAATTTGGCTCTTTGCTAAATGCAAAGAGATTGCTAAATTTCTGAGGTCTTGGGACCATAGCGATGATGCAATAGAAATCATTCTGGGGAGTGAAAAATGTCAGATATCAATGATTATGAAGATGCAGAAGATTCTGCTGTAGATGAAGATGAAGCGAAAGCAGCTGAAAGCGGTGCAGCTGATGAAGAAGCAAGCAGTATTAATGATACTGATATTGCTGAGGCAGAAACACTGACTGTGACTGCTAAGCAAAAACAGCGCCAAGCGCTGGAAGATGAAGTTGCCGCATTTTTAGCTCGCGGGGGGAGAATTACTGAAGTTCCTCCAGATGAACATAGCGACCATTAATCCTAAAAAGCATCACATGAGTGATGCTTTTTTTATTTTTAAGGTGCGTTTTGAAGTTCTTTCAAAATCCCGCATTCATCTACTGTTCGGTTGGTAGAGCAGTGCTGTTTTAAATCAATCAAAGATTCTTTTAAAAGTAATAATCGTTCGATTTTTTCTGATACTTCTTTTAAGTATTTATCGACTAAATTATCAATTTCTGTGCAGGCCTGTTTAGGCTGAGTTTTCATTTCTTTTAATGTTTTAATATCACTCAGTGAAATATCTAATTCACGGCAGTGCTTAATAAATAAAAGGTCTGCAAGTGTTTGTTCGGTGTAAATACGATAATTATTTTCTGAACGTTGGATGCGATCAAGTACACCTACTTTTTCGTAATAACGGATCGTATCAATTGGAATATCCGCTTTTTTTGATAATTGACCAATAGAAAGACTCATAAGACTTGACTCTGGAGCTACTCGAGGGTTTTTAATCACTATAAAAGAGTTTTTGAGGAAATAAAATGGCTGGATGTGGTTGTGCTTCAACATGTTCTCCTTCAAAGAAAGTGAGTCCACGTTTTAGAAAAGCGTTATGGATTGCACTTGTGATCAATGCCTTAATGTTTGTGGTGGAAATATTGGGAGGTTATAAGGCCCAATCTGTTTCACTTTGGGCAGATGCATTGGACTTCGCCGGAGATGCAGCAAACTATGCACTATCTTTAGTCGTTCTTTCGATGAGTTTATATTGGCGTGCGACAGCGGCATTAGTTAAAGGAATAACGATGGCGGCTTTCGGTGTTTTTGTCATTGCGAAAGTGGTCTGGTCGTATTTTTATGGTGTTTCACCCGAACCAATGGTGATGGGGGCAATTGGTGTAATGGCTCTAATTGCTAACGTTTCTGTCGCGCTTATGCTTTATGCATTTCGTGATGGGGATGCAAATATGCGTTCTGTTTGGTTGTGCAGTAGAAATGACTCAATTGCTAATATTGCTGTAATTTTAGCTGCGGTTGGGGTATTTGGAACAGGCAGTGTATTTCCCGATTTATTTGTTGCCTTTGTCATTGCATACTTGGGTGTATCTTCTGGTTATGCTGTTATAAAACAGTCACAACAAGAAAGAAAACAGGCAAGAGTTATAGTTGCCAGTGAAGCGTAATACTCAAGAGTAATAAAAAAGGATCTTTTATATGATCCTTTTTTATTTTAAGCCGTTAAAACAAGAGGGTTATAGCGATACTCCACATAACGCAACCAATAATGAAATCTAAAATTTTCCAAGCTTTGGGATTGGTAAATAGTGGCTTTAATAATCTTGCACCATAGCCCAGACTAAAAAAGAAAACCCAAGAGGCAAGAATGCTCCCCAAAGCAAAACTCACTTTGTCTTCAAGCTGAGTTGCAACTGAACCAATCAGAACAATAGTGTCTAAATAAACATGAGGATTAAGCCAAGTAAAGGCAAGACAGGTCACTAATGCTTGAGTTAATGTTTGTTTTTGACTGCTATCAAGGTCCATACTTTGGGTAGTCTTAAATGCAGCATAAAATGCTTTGGCACCGTAAACTAATAAAAACGTTGCCCCTAAATATTTAGCTACGGTAATTAAGATAGGTGATGCCGTCATGATTTCGGCAAAGCCTAATACACCACAGGCAATTAAAATTGAGTCGGATAGAGCACAGATTAAGCACAACCAAAATACATATTGCTGTTTAAGTCCTTGTTTTAGGACAAAAGCATTTTGAGCTCCAATTGCTACGATAAGCCCGCTACCAATACCGAAACCTTTAAAAAATATACTAAGAGAGAACATAACAATAAGGTGGAAAAAATCAGATGTGGGAATTATCTGACTTTTTATTAAAAAATAAGTAAAATTAAGAATATTTAGGTTTGGCTAAAAAAAATTTAGGTTTGATATGTTAGATAGCAAACAATGTGAAGCCTTTCTTGCAGTCGCAGAATTGGGAAGTTTTGATGCGGCAGGGGAGCATTTATATATTACACCCTCGGCAGTGTCCTTACGCGTACAGGCTTTAGAAAAGTATTTAGGACAAATTCTAATTATACGAGGTCGCCCTTGTGTGCTCACTCAAGCGGGGCAAACTTTATTGCAACATTTACGTCATACGAGATTAATGGAGCAAAATTTATTACAAGGTTTGATGGGAAAATCATCAGAATCTGAATTTTATAAAATTGCTCTAGCTTCAAATGCAGATTCATTAGCTACTTGGCTTTTACCAAATATTCAGCAAACACTTTTTAAAGAAAAAATAGTCTTAGAACTAAAAATTGATGATCAATCTCACACGCACACTTTATTGGAGACAGGACAAGTCAATGCCTGTATTTCGGCAGAAGAGCAGGTCATGTCAGGTTGTTTAGCTCAACCACTAGGAAAAATGCGTTATAAAATGTTGGCCTCTGCTGAATTTGTAAATAAATGGTTTAGTGCCGGAGTGAATAGAGACGCATTAAGAAAAGCACCAGCAGTTATTTTTAATCATAAAGACTTAATGCATTCAGAGGTCTTACTAAAAGGATACGGTTTACCGATGCAAAGTTATCCTTATAGTTTTATTCCAGCAACAGATGCTTTCGTCAAAGCAATTCAATTAGGTTTAGGCTATGGCATGGTGCCCGAGTTGCAGGTTCAGCCACTACTCGGAAATGGAACACTTGTTGATATTATGCCTGAAGCCGAACTTGATGTTCCTTTATATTGGCACCACTGGAAAAGACAGTCACAGCAACTTGATGTATTAACTGAAACAATTGTTCAATCAGCAAAAAAGATATTGAGATAAATTTAAGTCCCTGAGCGGGCATAAAAATTTGAAACATGCTGAATATAAAACTCTATATCTTGTGTTGAGTAACCTAAAAGTTGTCCGATTCTACGGTCAAGTTCTAAGCGATCTTCGAGTTGAGTCTCCTTTAGTGATTTTTCAATACATAACACAAGTTCATTTAAATCTGCTAAAGGAGCATTTTTATAGATCAGCATAATTGAAAATGGTAAAGGTAAAGAGGTTTCAATATCTTTACTCAGCATAGATAAAGTACCTTGCTCGAGATGCTCTAAAAACTCGGTAGGTAATAGATCATAAAACAAAGCGATGGGTTTCTCGCCTGAAAGTAGTAATTCTAGTTCACACTCTTCATGCGGCCCAAGTTTTCCAAGCTGTACATTCATGTAAATACTCTTATTTTTATCTTTAATATTATTATGCAAAATTCATGCACAGTGATGATGAAGGCTATTTATTGTTCATCACTGTGCTTAATCAAAAGATTAAGATTGTGTTAACTCAAGCGCACGTTGATAAGCGACTTTTTTCTTAACTCCTGTTAAATCAGCAGCCAGTTGAGATGCCGCTTTAACAGATAAATCTTGAAGTAAGCGCTTTAAAAGCTCATCTAGTTTTTCTTGTTCCAGATCTGTTTTTTCTGGTGCACCGCCAACTACAAGAACAATTTCGCCTTTTTCTTGGTTGTGATCATTTTCTATAAAACTGACCAAATCTTTTAAAGTCATTTTTTTGATGGTTTCAAAGGTTTTGGTAATTTCACGTGCGAAACCTACAGGACGATTTTCACCAAATACCTCAGCCATATTTTTTACACATTCTAAAATACGATGTGGTGCTTCATAAAAAATTAAGGTCTGAGTTTCATTTTTGAGTTTTTCTAATTGAGAAATACGTTGAGAAGCTTTTGATGGCAAAAATCCTTCAAAACTAAAACGATCACTCGGTAGGCCTACTGCACTTAAAGCGGCAATCGCAGCACATGCGCCAGGCACGGGAACAACCCTAATACCATGTTCTTGAGCAGCTCGAACTAACTTAAAACCAGGGTCACTAATAAGCGGTGTACCCGCATCACTAATTAAAGCAATATCATCGCCTGCAAGTAATTTTTGAACTAACTGCTCAATTTTATTACTTTCATTGTGATCATGACATGCAGTAAGTTGAGTCGATATATTATAGTGCTTAAATAATTGTGCTGATTGACGCGTATCTTCGGCAGCTACAATAGAAACTGATTTTAAAATATCAATTGCACGGAAAGTCATATCATCTAAGTGCCCGATTGGGGTGGCTACAACGAATAACTGAGCACTCATTTGGTTTTACTCCGTACAGATAAACAATTTTAATGGGGTAGTTTACCCGAAATTATGATTTGGGCGTGAACAATGTCTGCCAACCTTTGCTTTT
This sequence comes from Acinetobacter sp. S-1, assembly GCF_059579785.1. Lineage (NCBI taxonomy): Bacteria > Pseudomonadati > Pseudomonadota > Gammaproteobacteria > Moraxellales > Moraxellaceae > Acinetobacter > Acinetobacter sp. S-1. The sequence goes on along the minus strand of NZ_CM184207.1, from coordinate 2,689,889 downwards.
CCAAAATGATCTGATTTTCATTTGTTCAATTTAGATCAGAAAGTACGGGTGGATTTAACGAAATAATTTAAGCATCAAAATATGTATTGCTACTTTTAATTTGGGGAAGATAAGAATGCTATTAGCGCAGCAGTTGGGTAAATGGGCAGAGCAAACGGCTTTAAACCTGTTACAAAAGCAAAACTATGTATGGGTAACCAGTAATTACCATTCACGCGGTGGTGAAGTGGATTTGATTGTTAAAAGAGGGCAAGAGCTGGTTTTTGTTGAGGTAAAGGCGCGTACTATAGGAAATTATGGACAAGCTTGCGAAATGGTGACGAGAACAAAGCAGAAAAAAATTATTAAAACCGCGATGCGTTTTTTACAGCGCTACCCATCTTATCAGGATTTTTATTGTCGTTTTGATGTGATTTGTTTTGATTTTCCACAGAAAATTGCAAAAACAGTACAGCAAGACTTTTCAAATTTCCATTATGATCTGCAATGGATCGAAAATGCATTTACTTTGGATTAAGAGTTCATTACTCTTTTGAGCAAATTAAAACCGATGTTTTATGATCAAGCCAAGAAGAGATTGATAGGAGTCTGGTGGAGTGTTGAAACGTATTGCTGTAACAGCGCTTTGTGTCGCAAGTTTGTCAGGTTGCGCAAGTTTTATTTCTGGTGGAACAGGTACAGCTCCAGTCGGAACAGATAGTGGTGTACGTAGCTTAGGTCAGGTATTCATTGATTCTTCAATTAAACGTACAGCGAATATTAACCTCTATAAGCTTGATCAGCGTTTTAAACAATCACGTATTAATATCGAAAGTTTCCATAGTACTGTTTTATTAACAGGACAAGTGCCAGACCCATACTTGAAACAATTGGCAGAAGACAATCTTAAAGCCATGAGTGATGTAAAAGCTGTACATAACTACATTACCGTGGGTAATAAGGTCAGCTATAACACGATCATGCAAGATGCTGGTGTAACTGCAAATACACGTGCTCTTTTAATGAAAGCGCCAGTTGTATCGGACAGTAAAGTACTTGTCCATACCGAAGATGGTGTTTTATATGTGATGGGCCGTTTAAATACAGCTGAAATTAATGATTTAAATAATGTGCTTCAAAATGTTGGTAACGTGACCAAAATTGTGACACTCATTGATAACGTTGATTTAGCACCTGCGCCAGCGGCGAGTACTGCTAGTGCAACGACTACACCAATTATTAATAACGTCATTGCTCAACCAACAGTTCAAACTCCTGTTGCAATTGATCCTGACCAAACAGATCCAGCTTCGAATGCACAGTAATATATGAATCTGATTGAACAACTACAAAGTAAAATTGAACAGGCGCGAACTCTTTATAAAGAGTTCCGCCTTTATGATTTGGGGAGTTTTGCTTTAAACCGTTTTACGCCAAAAGATGGTTTTGAACAGGTCGCAAATGTACGTTATGGTCTAAAGCCGCGTCACCGTTTGGATATTTATCGATCTGTTAAAAAACTAGCACATCAGCCTCTTATTGTTTTTGTACATGGTGGTGCTTGGCAACATGGTAATAAGCGAGATTATCTTTTTATTGGTGAGACGTTTGCTAAAGAAGGCTATGACGTTGCAGTTATCAACTATCAATTAGCTCCTAAAAATATTTTTCCGAGTTTTGTTGATGACCTGACTCAGGCATTGAATTATTTACATCAAAACCAAGACAAACTAGAAATTTCTACAGAAAATGTTGTGCTTATGGGACATTCGGCAGGAGCATTTAATGTAATGTCTGCTGTTTATCACCCAACGCCAAATCCTATTCAATGTTTAGGTAATATTAAGGCGATTTTTGGTTTAGCTGGACCTTATCATTTTGATTATAAGGGTGATCCACTTGCAGAAGATGCTTTTGATCAAAGTATTTCTTATCAAGAGGTGATGCCATACTATTTCGTCAATCAAAATAGTATTAAACATTACTTGCTCATGGCTGAAAATGATCAGCTTGTCGGTAAAGAAAATACGTTGGATTTGGATCGGGCTTTAAGACAGAGTGGAAATCACAGCCATATCGCTGTGATTCCTAAAACTGGACATATTACAATTTTGGCCAGTCTTTCTAGCTTTATTAGCCACTATTTCAGAACGAAAAGAACGATCTTACATTTTCTCGAAGAAGTGTTTTAAACGAGAGTCTCGTTTAAAACACGGCAGATTACCCAGCTTGGGTAATCTGCATAATCATTGAATGAGCAATACTTCCTTTAAACGGAATCTCAGGTAATTGATCAATTTTGAAAAATTGGGCATCTGCAATTTCTTCTTCTTGAAGCTTAATTTCACCCGACTCATATTCTGCCCGAAATGCCACCATAAGGTTACTTGGGAATGGCCAAGGCTGGCTGGACATATACTGAATATTTTTAAGTTTTAAACCGACTTCTTCAAAGGCTTCACGTTGTACTGCCTCTTCAAGTGTTTCGCCCACCTCAACAAAACCTGCAATCAAACCATACATATTGGTTTTGTTATGAACTGATTTAGCCAGCAAGATTTCATCATCACCACGAGTAATGACGGTAATAATGCAAGGGTTTACACGAGGATATTGGTGGTAGCGACAAGAAGGGCATACCATTGCATATTCGGTTGGATGAACTTCTGTCGGATGTCCACAGTGACTACAAAACTTATGGTTACGTCGCCATTCAAGTAATTGAACAGCACGGCTCGCTTGCAAAAACTGTTCTTTCGACCAGCTGGTAATAAGCTGGCGAATTGGGACAAGTTGTAAGCCTTCGGGGATAGGTTCCTCAGCAAGCAAGTCACGTGCAATGACCTGCTCATCATGAGTGAAAAGTAAATCACTTGCTAACTTTTCGACTTTGGGTAGTTGGAGATTCTGGTCAACCAGTAATTGTTGATGATGGAAAATATAAGCAAGTGATAATTCAGACATTAAGCTGCCTTTTTTTGAAGTTGTTGACTACTCGACAATGCTACATTAAACATGGATTGTAGAACAGGTTGTTTATTTTTTAAATTGTCAACTAACATGTCAATGCCTGCTAATACATTAAAAATACAGTGAATTTGGTCTGTATTAAAAGACTGATTTTGTTCAAGTTGCTCTTGAACAAATTGGGCAGTTTGGAGTAAAGCATGTTGTTGCGTCGTGCTTCCTAAAAATTCGGCTGCACCTGCTAACTCTTTTAATGAACTTGCAATCGCTTCAATATTTTGTGTCTGATCACTGGCATACAACGTAAGACTTTGGCAGATAAAATCAATTAAATTTTTTGTCTCGGTAAGCAAAGCTTGATGAGCTTCATCAAGACGATCTAAAGAAATAGCCGTATTATTCACGCTAAGTTGTAGACGATTTGACGTGTAATTGCGTACCAAAATACCAATTGAGTTCATGGCAGATAAAATGCTGTTCATGAGCTGCTGAGCATAGTTTTCATTACTTAAAATGTTAAGTTGACTTAAACTGCTGGCTTGTTGAGAAAGAGCAGATGCGGCTTCATCAAGGTTTAGGAGTTTAAAAGTATAAGCTAACTGCAAAAGGCTTGTTTGTAGTTGCTGTGCTTTTTCAGGCGACATATTTTGATAGTTGTATTCAATATCGTTCCGCACCTTATTCATTTCATCCAAGATTAATTGGCTGACCGTGTGCATCGTATCAAAGTCAGGACCAAAAAGATGGCGACTTAAAACGAGTAATTGAGTATCAGTCGGTGTTTCATCACCAATATGAAGTTGGTTACGAATATGGTGAGCAATCTCATCTTCTTGAGCGATGACAATACTTAAAATATCTGCGAATGCCGCTAAATTAGGTTCAAAACTTTCGGGTGCTGTCAAAAATAGAGCAATATGACTTTCAATATTAATCAGTACACGTAGGCGTGAATCATTTAAAAGTAGGTCATCAATATGGTTAAAAGCGTAATTGACGAGCTGCCAATATTTTTGGCTTGGCTGAGTGTTCGCCATGCTGACCAAATAGGTTGCAATAAGTTTAAAGGCTTGAAAATTCTGAGCTGATGGTGTCTTGTTTAAAAATTGGTGTAGAGATAGTTTGTATAGTTGATGGATGAACTGAGTTTTTTCACTAATTAATATTTCAGGCAAGGGTAGTTCAAGCGAAGTATTTGCAAGTAAAGGAACAATAGCTTGTCCCGATGTAGTCAGTGGTTTATTTAAAGCTAATTCTAAATTATTTAAGGTCGTAAGAAGAAACTGTGGAACTTGTATTTCGCGCAAACAGATAAATTCAATATAACGCTTTACCATGGTCGTGCCTTCGCTTAGGGCAACAACATCATCCGTATTGATTTGGGCTGGATTCGCAATAATTTTTTGCATCAACTCAGTCGAATATTGAGTGATTTTTGCAAGATAAGGAACATCAATTAAGCGTAGAACTTGAGTGCATTGCTTAAACTGTTCTAATGCATCATCAATACCAAAAGGGAGGGTTTGTTCTTCAATTAAGGTACTTACTGCACCTTCAACCAGTTTTATTGAACGATCAATTTCATGTTTAATGATGAGTAAAGCTGTTGGATCGAAATGAATCGACGTATGCTCAGACATAAACGTTCCCCTTTGCAAAAAAATCAATTGTTATATTCATAGTGCTCAATAATTTGAGCTAAAAATCTATGCGACTAATATAACTTAACTTACAAAGGGGAAAAGCTAAAAACACTAAAGAATCAAAAATTTATTTTGCAAAAAGGCAAGGTTCTCCGTGTTTTTCCTCATATTCTTTGACCCAAGTCTCATGTGTATTTAACTCTTCATCTGAAGGGTAAATTACAGGAAGATCAATTTGAACTCTGCTTCTATTGGTTGTTTGCTGGCTATTTTCACTCTGAGATAAGGCATCAATATCAAAAGAAACCTGACCACCAGTCATTGCCAAGTAAACATCAGCAAGAATTTCAGCATCGAGTAATGCACCGTGGAAAGTACGGTCACGTGCTGGAATTTCATAACGTCTTACAAGCGCATCAAGGGAGTTTTTTTGTCCCGGATGTTTGTTTTTCGCTAAAGCTAAAGTATCTGTTACCTCACATACTTCAGAAAGTGCAGGAAGTCCTACGCGCTTAAACTCCATATCAAGGAAGTTCATATCGAAGGTCGCGTTATGGGCAATAATCTCTGCACCTTTGAGATAATCAAATAAGGTGTCAGCAATGTCCGCATAGAGCGGTTTGTCTTTTAAGAAATCATCGCTGATACCGTGGATGTTTTCTGAGTCTCCCACTGGTTTTTGTGGGTTAATATAAATATGAATCGAGCTACCCGTAAGCTTACGGTTAATCATCTCAATCGCGCCCACCTCAATAATGCGGTCGCCATCTTGGAAATAAAAACCAGTAGTTTCCGTATCGAGAATCAGTTGTCGAGGCCCTTGTAATTTTAATTTGGCTTCGGTCACAACGATTTGAGGATGAATGTTGTTGGTTGACTGCTTACTTTCTTGTTCGGCAGTTTCAACTTCAATAATTTCTTCTTCCACAATAATCATCTCAACTTCTTCAGATGCTTCAAGATGAATATTTTCTTCTTCTGTTGCCTCAGCTAGCTCAAACCCGAAAGGGTCATCTAGCAACCAGTCCTGTTCAGGCTTTTTTATATCTTGCGATACAGTGGCAGACTGTGGTTGCTTGAGTTCTTTCGCAGTTTTGTCTGCACCTAAATTAGCAAGCTGGTCTGCCATTTCATTGCCAGGGTGTCCTGCGTGGCCTTTAATCCAGTTCCACTCAATATTTCTACCTGCACAGACAGCATCTAATTTCTGCCAAAGGTCAGGATTTTTTACATCTTTCCAGTTTTTCTTTTTCCAACCATGAATCCACTCAGTAATACCTTGCTTCACATAATTTGAATCTGTCCAGATAATCAAATGTGCATCGGTTGGACAAAATGAAACACCTTCAATGGCAGCAGTGAGTTCCATACGGTTATTGGTCGTATCAGGCTCACCGCCAAATAATTTATGTTCACCCTGCTCAGTAATGACATACGCGCCCCAACCACCTAAACCCGGATTGCCACGACATGCACCATCAACATACAGTGTGATTGTTTGAGACATAAATCGAAACCTAAACTAAAAGAAAAAGAACTGAATATGGTGTATTGTATACGCAAAAAGTTCGGTTCCATCGTATCAAAGCAAGGTTTTTTTAATTTCTTGTAACATTTCCATGCAAATGACATTAAATTATTGCCTTGTCTATCTTGCATGCTTTACTACAATGGCATCGAAGACCTAGGGTTTGTGGGCAGACCCCAAAAAAATATTACGCGAGTTGTTTGGAAGTTTTTATGTATAAACCAACCACATTTGTGTGGCAGCCATCTGCAGCATCATTGTTTAAAATTACCGTACTTAGCTCTGCGTTAGCTGCGTTGGGTATTACAACAGGCTGTTCATCGACTCCGCAATCTGCAAAAACCTCAAAATCGAAACAGGTCAGTGGTGCAGGTTATTTAGATGCGAGTAGTCTTGATTCATTGGAAGACTTACTTTCAGCAACTGATATGCGTGCTGTAGAGGGTGACCGTCTGCTTATTTTAAAGCATGGTGATGTCTGGAAACGTATGTCTGTTGGTTTCAAAATGGATTTGAACCATTGGGATTCACGTATTGAAGCTCAGCGTAGTTGGTTTATTTCTCGTCAGCCTTATCTTGATCGTTTAAGTGCCCGTGCAAGTCGTTATTTGTACCATACAGTTAAAGAAGCTGAACGCCGTGGTTTGCCGACAGAACTTGCACTCTTACCTGTAATTGAAAGTTCATATGACCCAGCTGCAACAAGTAGTGCCGCAGCAGCAGGTTTATGGCAGTTTATTCCGAGTACTGGCCGTATTTATGGCTTAAAGCAAACAGGCATGTATGATGGCCGTCGAGATGTTGTTGAGTCGACCCGTGCTGCCTATGAGTTTTTAGGAAGCTTATATAATCAATTCGGTTCTTGGGAGCTTGCTTTAGCAGCCTATAATGCTGGACCGGGACGTATTCAACAAGCAATTAACCGAAATCAGGCAGCAGGTTTACCAACTGATTATTGGTCTTTAAAATTACCTCAAGAAACCATGAACTATGTTCCTCGTTTCTTGGCTGTTGCCCAAATTATTAAAAATCCAAAAGCTTACGGTATTTCTTTACCACCAATTGCAAATAGACCCCATTTCCGTGAAGTGACTTTATCTGCACCTTTATCTTTAAATGAAATTGCTTCTGTAGCTGGATTAAGTCGTTCGGAACTCTATGCATTAAACCCAGGATATCGTGGTGAAATGGTAGACCCTGCAAGTCCAATGCGTATCTTGATTCCAGCCGATTTAAGTCCTTCAATTGATAATAAATTAAAAGGTATGAAGTCTGGCGGTGGTTCAGGTTGGTGGGCAAATGTGACTTCACCATCTAAGCCAGATGTAAGTGCTTCAACATCTGTGACAATTAAAACCACGCCTGCAAATCAGGTGCAACCAGTTAAACCGTCAACACCTACTAAAACAACGAGCAGCTCTACCACGGTAAAAACTTCAACTCCTCGTGGGTCTGATGCTTTAGCCGCGTTTGCAGCTTCGGCTGATGTACCAAGTGCTCCACGTATTCCTGTTGCTGTGACACCTGCGGCAAATATTAAGCAAGTGAAGACAGAGCCACCAATCTCGGCTGCAGAACGTGAAAAGATTTTAGCGGCAGTTCGAGCTGAAGGTGAGAAAGAAACAGTTCAACAAGCTTTAGAGCCACAACCAACGCAGGCTGAAAAAGATCAAGTAGTTGCTGAGTTAAAAGCTATTGCACCACAAGGAACAGAAATTGTTGATCCTTATGATGGCAAAATTAAGTTAACTGCGATTCAAACAAGTCAGTCAGTTGCAGAGCAACAAGGTAAAGAAGTAAGTAAAGGTTTTGCATATCCAAAAACTTTAGCTGAAGATGTGACTGTAGCTAACTCTGAAGATGGGCAGCGCAATAAAGACAAGCCTTACATTAAAACTGACACAGATGTAGTGGTTGTGCAGCCAAAAGGCAAACGTAGTACCTATACAGTTTTACCGGGAGATACTTTAGCCGTTATCGCGATGAAAAATGGCGTAAACTGGCGCGATGTTGCTAAGTGGAACCAGATTGACCCTGAAAAGACGTTATATGTTGGTTCAACGCTTTATCTTTATGACGCTAAGCCACAAGAAGCTCAAACGACTTCAAAAAGCACAGCTAAACCAGATGTATATGTCGTTCAGGCTAACGATAGCTTAAGTGGTGTGGCTAACCAGTTTAATTTGTCAGTAAGACAATTGGCTGAATATAACGATTTATCAGTGACTGATGGCTTATTTGTTGGGCAAAAACTACAGTTAAAAGAACCAAAAAATAGTCGCTCAAGTGCTAAAGCAGAACCGAAAGCTGTTCAGGCAAGTGCAAAACGTATAGCAACTAAGAGCTATACTGTGAAGCGCGGTGAATACCTTAAATTGATTGCAGATCGTTATGCGCTCTCTAATCAGGAACTTGCTGAATTAACACCGGGATTAACTGCGGGCAGTAACTTGATGGTAGGCCAAAAAATTAATGTGCCTACACAAGATATTTCTGTAGATGAAGTTGCTGAAACTAAGGCTTCTAGTAAATCTGAGAAAGCATCGGCAAGTGTTTCTTATAAAACAGAAGGCTATAAAGTACAACGTGGTGATACTTTATCTAGTATTGCAACTAAATCAAAAATTAGCCTAGCTGAGTTAGCCGAGTTAAATAACTTAAAAGCAAATAGCCATGTGCAGCTTGGTCAAACTTTAAAAGTACCGGCAGGCTTAAGTGTTCCAGATCAATACGTTGTACAGTCTGGCGATAGCTTAAATGCGATTGCGAGTAAATATAATTTGCAAACAAGCTATTTGGCTGACCTAAACGGTTTGTCTCGTACTGCTGGTTTGCGTGCTGGTCAACGTTTAAAACTAACAGGTACGGTTGAAGAAGCGCCAACTAAATCTTCTAAAAACGCCAAAGAAGAAACACCAGAAACTTATACAGTTAAATCTGGTGATAGCTTAGGTAATATTGCTAATCGCTACCACTTACAGTTGGACTACCTTGCTTCATTAAATGGTCTTTCACGCAACAGTAGCGTTCGTGTGGGGCAGCGTTTAAAGCTAACGGGTGATGTGCCTACAGTTGAAACAGCTAAAGTAGATACTAAGTCTTTAACTAAAACGGTTGCTGCTGGTAAAAACACTGAAAGATATACAGTTAAATCTGGTGAGTCTTTAAATAGTATCGCGAGCCGTGCGGGTATTTCAGTGCGTGAACTGGCTGAAATGAATGCATTAAAAGCAAATGCTAACTTACAGCGCGGTCAGAATATTGTGATTCCAAAAACTGTCGTGGAATACAAAGTGAAGCGTGGTGATACTTTAATCGGTCTTGCGAGTAAATATGGTTTAGAAACCAATTTATTGGCTGAGCTGAATAATTTAACGCCTTCTACTCAGCTTCGCATTGGTGATGTGATTAAAGTGCCTAATTTGTAAAATAATTAGCCACTTATGCATAAATTAAATTTTCAACTGAGCCTGCTAGTCGGGCTCAGTGTCATTTCCCATAGTGTTTTTTCTGCACAGCAAACCACTTCATATATAGCGATTCATTCTAAGCCTAAGTATTTAGAAATGATGGCTATGCCATATGCAAACCCTAATGCACCTAAAGGTGGCCTATTAAGTCAGGCAGCTCAAGGAACTTTTGATAACCTCAATAGTATGAATGGGAAAGGGAATGCTACAGAAGGCGTTAATTATCTTTTTGATACTTTAATGACCCAATCACTTGATGAGGTTGGAGTTTTATATCCGCTTTTGGCTCAGAAAGTGAGTTATGACCCAGAAAAAACGCAATCAGTGACTTTCTATTTAAATCCTAAAGCGCGTTTTAGTAATGGGCAGCCAGTCACTGCGGCAGATGTTAAATTTAGTTTTGATGCTTATCAGACTAAATCTAATTTAGGTTTGCAAATGTATCTTGCTGATTTGGCTAAAACCGAAGTAATAAATACTCATCAAGTAAAGTTTAGTTTTAAGTCTATCCATAACCCTAAAATGCCATTTATTTTGGCTACCTTACCCATTTATTCAAAAGCAGATTGGCAAAAAAGAGATTTTAGCCGCATTACTTTACAACCGATTATTGGTTCGGGACCGTATGTAGTTGAACGAATCGATCCGGGTAGAAGCATTAGTTATAAACGAAACCCGAATTATTGGGCAAAAGATTTACCTATTAATAAGGGGCGTTATAACTTTGACCGATTAAAATATGTCTATTATCGAAATTGGGATATTGCTTTTGAAGGATTTAAATCTGGGCAATACACTTTGCATGAAGAAACTAACCCAAAAAAATGGGTAACAGATTACCGTTTTCCAGCCGTAAAAGCAGGGTTGGTTACTCAATATAAGTTTCGTCATCATAATCCTATCGCCACTGAAAGCTATGTTTTTAATACGCGACGAAAACCTTTAAATGATATTCGTTTTAGACAAGCTTTAACCTATGCTTATGACTTTGAATGGCAGAATAAAGCTTTGTTTTATGGACAATATCAGCGCCTACAAAGTTATTTTGAAAATAGTGAATTAGCAGCAACAGGCCGACCTTCAAAAACTGAATTAGAGTTGTTAAAGCCGTTATTGCCTAAGTTATCTCCAATCATGCAGCAAGGTGTTTTAGCAAATTGGAAATACCCCGTGTCTGATGCGAGTGGATTTAACCGTCAGAATTTATTAACTGCGCGCCAATTGCTTATACAAGCTGGCTATAAAGTTAAAGAAGGGCAGCTCTTTACCCCTGAGGGCAAGAAAGTTCAGCTTGAGTTTTTAATTCAGCAAGATGGTAAACAACGAACACTTTTACCTTTTATTCGTAACTTAAAAAAGTTAGGTATTGCAGTTAATTTGCGTCAGGTTGATGCTCCGCAATATTTAGAACGGACTCGTCGTTACGATTTTGATATGACCACAATGAATTTGCCTCAATCTCTCAATCCGGGAAATGAACAGACTCAATTTTGGGGGAGTATCGCCGCAGCTCAGGATGGAAATTACAATTATGCTGGAATTCGCAATCCAGTAATTGATCAAGTGATTTCAAAACTCGTTGCGAGTAAAAATCGTGAACAGCAGGTTATTTATACTCGCATTCTCGATCGATTGCTTAGAGCTGGTTATTATCAAATCCCGACTTATGGTAAAGGTGAAAACTGGTATGCTTATTGGAATATGTATCAACAACCTAAAATTAAACCAGCACTTTCTTCTGGGATAGAATATTGGTGGAGTGATGCAAACAAAGCCAAAACAGTTGCCAAATATCTACATCAACAATAAAAAGCACCTGCCATAAAGGAAATCCTGTTATATGGGTTCATATATTCTCAAGCGACTTCTTTTAATGATTCCCACATTATTTGTCATTCTATTGATTAACTTTGTGTTTGTGCAAATTGCACCGGGTGGACCAGTTGAGCAAGCAATACATCAGGCACAAAGCGATTTGGGAATTGGTCGTGCATTAAGTGCAGAAACTTATTATCAAGGTGCTCAAGGTTTAAGCCCTGAAATGGTTGAACAAATTAAGGCACAGTATGGCTTTGATCGTTCTGCCCCTGAACGATTTTTTCTAATGTTAAAAGGCTATTTAACTTTAGATTTTGGACAAAGTTTCTTTAAAGATAAACCGGTTGTACAATTGGTGTGGGAAAAAATGCCTGTTTCCATTTCACTTGGGCTGGTGAGTACTTTGCTGATTTACCTCATTTCTATTCCTCTGGGAATTAAAAAGGCAAAGCAGCAGGGCTCTTGGTTTGATCGATCCACTTCTTTAGTGCTTGTGGTGGGGTACGCTGTACCAAGTTTTGTATTTGCTATTTTGTTAGTTGTTTTTTTTGCAGGTGGGTCTTATTTTCAATGGTTTCCATTACAAAACTTAGTATCAGATAACTTCCATCAACTTAGTTTATGGGGCAAAGTTACCGATTATTTATGGCATATGACTCTGCCACTGATTACGATGGTATTGGGTGGTTTTGCCAGTTTAACCTATTTAACTAAATACTCATTTTTAGAAGAACTCAATAAACCCTACGTTTTGGCAGCATATGCAAAAGGTTTGAACAGCCAACAAGTCTTATATAAGCATGTCTTTCGTAATGCCATTTTAGTTGTGCTCGCAGGATTGCCAGAAGCGTTAGCAGGTATTTTCTTTGTGGGTAACCTGTTTGTAGAAATTATCTTTCACCTAGATGGGGTGGGGTTGTTGGGCTTTGAAGCGATTGTTCAGCGCGACTATCCTGTTATTTTTGGTGTCTTATTTTTCTTTACTGTATTTAGCCTGATTTTACGTCTCATTTGTGATGTGTTGTACCAATGGATTGATCCACGAATTCACTTTGATGCGCAAGGAGGCAAATAATGTCCTTGATTGTGCGGACACGATTACAGCGTTTTAGACAGCATAAATTGGGCTGGGCCAGCTTTATTTTATTTAGTCTGATTTTGGTTTTGTCATTAGCCGCGGAGCTGATTGCTAACGATAAACCGTTGTTAGTGAAGTATGAAGATTCGTACTATTTGCCTGTGTTGAAAACTTATCCGGAAACGACGTTTGGTGGAGTGTTTGAAACAGAAGCTGACTATAAAGATCCCGCCGTACAAGCGCTTATTGAAACTAAAGGATGGGCAGTTTGGCCCCTCATTCAATTTTCATATCAAACGCCCAATTTAGATTTGGCAGTTCCTGTGCCATCACCACCCTCCAAGCAAAACTGGTTGGGAACAGATGATCAAGGAAGGGATGTTCTTGCCCGTATTCTTTATGGCTTAAGAGTATCGTTGCTTTTCGGTTTAGCTTTAACCTTTTGTTCCGCTTTATTTGGAATTACCGTGGGTGCCATTCAAGGTTATTATGGCGGTTGGGTAGATTTATTGGGGCAACGTTTGGTTGAGGTCTGGAATGGCTTACCCATGCTTTTTATGGTTATGATTTTAGTCAGTATGTTTGTTCCAAATGTATATTGGCTATTTTTCATTATGCTATTTTTCGGCTGGACCGTTTTGGTGGGCATTGTTAGGGCAGAATTTTTAAAAGCTCGCCAGTTAGATTATGTGCGTGCAGCCCAAGTTTTGGGAGTGACTGATCGTGCGATTATTTTTAGGCATATTTTGCCAAATGCGATCAATTCGAGTTTGTCTCAGTTACCTTTTATTTTAACGACCAATATTAGCGCTTTAACTGCTCTTGATTTTTTAGGATATGGACTACCGCCAGATGCTGCCTCTTTAGGTGAATTATTGCTTCAAGGTAAAAATAATTTAGATGCGCCATGGCTAGCAATTTCAGGCTTTTTTAGTCTGGCGATTGTTCTTTCACTTCTAATTTATATTGGGGAGGCGGCTCGTGATGCTTTTGACCCAAGAAAATAATTTAAATCCCACGTCAACATTATTAAAAGTAGAGCAACTTTCGGTTCAAACTAAAGACGAAAAGGTTTTATTGGAAGATCTGAATTTTTACTTAAATGAAGGGGAAACATTGGCTATTGTGGGCGAAAGTGGTTCAGGTAAATCGATGAGCTGCTTAGCAATAATGGGCTTGCTACAAGATAAATTAGAAATAACGGGGCAGGTCTGGATTGGTTCACAAAATATGCTTGAGCTAGATGAAAGAGCTCAATCAAATTTACGTGGTCGACAAATCGCTATGATTTTTCAAGAGCCTGCTACTGCATTAAATCCGCTCCATCGGGTTGAAAAAATTATAGGGGAAAATCTTCTTTTATCTGGTTTTTCAAAACAAGAAGTTCGACAGCAAATATTAGAACTGCTAAAAGATGTGGGAATTGTTGAACCAGAACAAATGTTAAAACGTTATCCTCATGAGCTTTCTGGTGGACAAAGACAACGTGTCATGATCGCGATGACATTGGCGCTTCGGCCTAAAATTTTGATTGCTGATGAACCTACTACTGCGTTGGATGTGGTTTTACAGATACAGATTTTAGAGCTATTAAAATCTTTGCAAAGCAAATATGGGATGGCACTTATTTTAATTAGCCATGACCTCAATTTAGTGCATCGCTATGCTGAGAAACTTATTGTATTGCAAAATGGGCGTGTCGTAGAGCAAGGTGAACTGAGCCAAATCTTTGCAAATCCTAAAACAACTTATACAGCACAGTTGTTAGATCATGATTTTGGAAAAGTAGAGTCTAGACCTGCTCAACAGAATGTTTTATCAGTTCGACAACTCAGCGTGCAGTTTCCTATAAGAAAAGGAATTTTAAATCGCATTCAAGGGTATTTCACCGCAATAGAAGATTTGAGTTTTGACCTTGCTCAAGGTGAAGCACTTGGGGTAGTTGGTGAAAGTGGTGCGGGTAAGTCATCTTTAGCCCTCGCTTTGGTTCAGCTTATTCAGAGCAAAGGGCAGATTGTTTTTTTAGGTCAAGATTTAAATCAACTACAGCCCAAAGCCCTACGCTTGATGAGATCAGATTTTCAACTTGTCTTCCAAGATCCATTTGGAAGTTTAAACCCGCGTATGACAGTAGGGCAGATTATTGCGGAAGGATTGAAAGTGAAAGCCGTAGCTGATAACGAGATCAAACAGCAAGTTGAATCTGCTTTGGTAAAAGTTGAATTGGCTGAAGATTTTCAATATCGTTACCCACATGAGCTTTCAGGTGGCCAACGTCAACGTGTCGCCTTAGCCAGAGCTTTGGTAGTTCAACCTAAACTTTTAATTCTGGATGAACCTACCTCTGCCTTAGATCGGACCACGCAAAAAGCCATGATCAAATTGTTGAGACAATTACAGCAAACTGAGCAGTTAAGTTATATTTTCATTAGTCATGATCTCAATATAGTAAAAGCACTTTGCCATAAAATGATGGTATTACGTCATGCAAAAGTTGTTGAATATCAGGAAACTGAACTCTTATTTTCTAAGCCTCAAAGTGAATATACGAAACAGTTAATTACAGCATCTCTTTAAATATTTATATTAAGTAATTGTTTTATATAAATAAATTATGGTTAAACTTCTAGTGCAAAAAGTTGCATATTTTAATTTTTTTTAAAATTGACATGTGCTATTGTCAGTTATCGATTATGACTTGACATGCCCAATAACTCATTTAAATTAGAGTAATTGCTCTAAAATTCAAAGAACAGAGGTTAACCATGAACCAGATTGCTCAACCCATCACAATTCGTAATACCACCTTTAAAAACCGAATTATTAAAGGTGCAATGAGTGAGGCACTTGCAAATTATGAAGGCCAACCAAATGACTTACATTTGGGTTTATATGGTGCATGGGCAAAAGGTGAGCTTGGCTGTGCAATTACGGGTAATGTCATGGTAAATGCCAGCGCAAAAAATGAACCGGGTGTTGTTGTTATTGAAACTGAACGTGACCTAGAGCGCTTAAAAGAGTGGGCGGCATTAGGTAAAAAATATGGCATGGTTCAGTTGATTCAATTATCGCATCCAGGTCGTCAGTGTCCAAAAGGTTTAAATAAAGAAACCGTAGCACCTTCAGCCGTACCTTTTAGCCCAGCTTTAGCAACCATGTTTGGAACGCCACGTGAACTTACTCATGACGAAATTCTAGATATTATTAAACGTTTTGCGACAGCAGCTCACATTTGTGAAAAAGCAGGTTTTGAAGGGGTGCAATTACACGGTGCACATGGCTATTTAATTAGTCAGTTTTTATCACCATTAACCAATAAGCGTACAGATCAGTGGGGCGGTTCAGTTGAAAATCGTACTCGTTTTTTACTAGAGGTTTATAAAGCGGTACGTGAAGCGACTTCAGATAATTTTATCATTTCAGTGAAGCTTAACTCGGCTGACTTCCAGCGTGGCGGTATTAGCGAAGAAGATGTAATTTCAGTATTTAAAGCAGTGGATGAAGCTGGTATCGATTTAATTGAAATTTCAGGCGGTACTTACGAAGCACCAGCAATGGCTGGAGCTAAGGCCGACAAACGTAAAGCAAGTACGATTGCACGCGAAGCATACTTTTTAGATTTTGCAGAGAAAATCCGCCAGCATGTTAAGTGTAAACTCATGGTGACAGGTGGCTTCCGTACTGTAGAGGGTATGAATGCCGCACTTGAAAGTGGTGCATGTGACTTTATTGGTATTGCTCGCCCATTTGCAGTAGAAACTGATTTAACTGAGCGTTTAATTGCAGGGCAAGATGTTCGCTATGCAGTAAAACCAATTAAAACAGGCTTACCATTTGTTGATAAGATGGCAATTATGGAAATTATTTGGTATGCAGCTCAATTTAAAACGATTGGCAAAGGTAAAAAGCCAAATCCAAAACTTTCACCACTGGTAGTGTTTTTAAATTACGCCAAAGGCAATATTAAAGCGGTGATTCAAGGACAAGTTAATTCACGTAAGTCTGCATAAATCTGATGCGCCATTTCACTAGCTGAAATGGCGTATTTGTTTTAGAACGTATAGCTCATACCTAATTGAACAGTACGTGATTCACCCGGATATGCATATAGATTGAAAGCGCTTTCATCATAAACTTTGTCAAAAAGATTTTTCAGATCTAAGTTAATACGAAGTTTTGGTGTTGCCTGATAATAAGAAACCAAATCTGTAACTGCATAACCTTTCATTGTATAAGTACTATTAGCTGTTTGACCTGCACGCTTATCAATATATTTTTGATTAATGCCTAGACCTAAGCCTTGTAAAGGACCATCTTGAAATTCATAGATATTTAACAGATTAAAACTATTCTTTGGAATATTGGCTAAAGTGGTTCCTTTTTTCAAAGTATTATCTTTGCTGACTTCTGCATCTGTATAGGCATATCCACCAATAATTTTCCAAGCTGGAGTGATTTGCCCTGCAACATTTAGCTCAATACCTTGGCTACGAACTTTACCAGCAGCAACTTTATAATTTTGAAATAAAGGATCATCCGTCAAGACATTTTCTTTATTGGCATAGAAAATCGCAGAGTCAACCGACAACATATTGTAGAGTGCTTGCCATTTAAAGCCTAACTCATAAGCCATGCCTTCTTCTGGGTCAAATCCCTCTCCATTACGGCTAGCACCAGGGTTAGGTTTAAAAGATTTCGCAGCATTGCCATAGAGTGAAAGGTCATCACGGGCTTTAAAAACCAAACCTAAACGCGGAATAAATGCATCATGACTGGTATTCCAGTTTGCTGTATTCGGTAAAAGATTTTTGTAATCATGTTCGTAGTGCTCAAAACGCAAACCCAGCAGTGCACTTAAACGTTCATTTAATTCGATTTGGTCTTGTGCAAAAACGGCAGTTGTTTTTAAATTTTCGCGGTCATGGGTCGTAACCCGATTAAGCTCAGGCTGTGTTTGTCCTAAAACAGGATCATTAATATTAATAGGGTAGCTACCGATATCTCCACTTGAACGAATAATATATGACTTGTAATCATAGTTTTCATATTCAAGCCCAGTCACTAATGTATGTGTTAAACCTAAAAGCTGGAAATTACCTGTTAAGTTAATTTGGGCATCTATATCTTGCCATTTTAATTCGCGATAGTTGTAATTCCGGCCTAAAGTTTCACCGTCATTTTGAATACCATTTGCTTCTACCGCATAGCCATACAATTTGCCGTTTAAATATTGCACACCAGCATTCAGCTTCCAGTCATTACCAAGGTCGTGTTCGACTCGTAATTGAGTCATATTGTTATCATTGTAGAGTCGGTTGTTGTATTTACCTGTTTCCCACAAATAGGTTTCGGGTGAACTATTAAAAGACTTCTGGCCTGCATAGCGTGTTTGGCCACGATCAAGTGGATGCTGATTTCGTAAAATATCTGCTTCAAAAGTAACTTTGGTTGCATCAGAAGCTTGCCATTGGATGACTGGTGCAATTCCATATCGTTTGGACTCGACATGATCACGATAACTATCACCACCTTCTGCAATCACATTTAGGCGATAACCGATATTTTCTGCATTCGGGATAGTACCTGTTGTGTCTACCGTGGTGCGATATAAACCTTCACTGTTAAGCTGAGCACCTAAAGTGGTTTGTTGTTCAGACTTTGGTGTTTTAGAAATTAAGTTAAACGTACCACCCGGGTCACCACGACCATATAAGCTAGAAGAGGGTCCACGTAAAACGTCTACACGTTCAATAGTGTTGCTATCTGGAGCATTTGGATAACCACGGTTAATTGGGAATCCATTACGATAAAATTCACCGCTAGTGAAACCACGAAGGTTAAAGCCTGTTAACCCTTGACCACCAAAGTTATTAGCACGAGTCACACCGCCAGCTAAATCAAGCGCTTCAATCAAACGTGTTGCGCCAATATCTTCAATTACTTTTTGAGTTACTACACTGACGGATTGAGGCGTATCTTTTAATGCGACTTCACTACGTGTTGCGCTACCTGAACTATCGACTTTATAAGTTTGGTCAGCTGCCTGTTGAGCTTTAATCTTAATCGTAGCGAGCGTTGTTGAGGAATTATTGGTTTCTGCGAAAGTACTTGAGATACAACAGAGTTGAGCGATGCTCAGGGAGAGGAGGCGAAGCTTAAGATCCATTTAAAACCTTGTTGATAATAAATATCAGTATAAAAATAAGAATTATTATATTGTAAATCTATGTAAAGGAAATACTGGCTCGGTGATATATATGCACAAGTGTATTTTATTTGGAAATACAGAAAATTAGAAATATAAAAATAAAATAGAAAGGAATTTTATAAGAAGAGAATATGGCGTCCCTACGGGGATTCGAACCCCGGTTACCGCCGTGAAAGGGCGATGTCCTAGGCCTCTAGACGATAGGGACGTTGAGGATGGCGGTATCTTAAGAAGCCGCCACCAAACTGTCAAGGAGGTAAGGTGACAGTTTGTTCAAAATATAGCAAAACAGTTCAGCAGTCTTCTGAGTATCGTACAAAGCAGAGTGTGCTTCTTTGCCATCGAACTCAATTCCAGCTTGAATACATGCTTTCGCAAGCACAGTTTGTCCAAACATAACAGCACTTAAAGTAACCGTATCCATCACTGAAAAGCTATGAAATGGGTTTTGGTTTTTTGTGCTTGTACGCGCAATTGCTGCTTGTACAAAACCAAGGTCAAAATGCGCATTGTGGCCCACTAAGACAGCATGTGTACAGTGTTGCTGTTTACGGACTTCATTCACCGATTTAAAAATACGGCGTAATGCAGTGCGCTCATCTTCAGCCATTGCAATACGCATTGGATTGAATGGATCAATACCAATAAAGTCTAGCGAACGACGATCGAGATTAGCCCCTTCAAACGGGTTAATATGTGCATGAAATGCTGGACCAGGGACAAATTGTCCCTGAGCATCATACACAATTGGAATGCACGCAATTTCTAGCAATGCATCTGTCTGGGCATTAAAACCTGCCGTTTCAACGTCAACAACAACAGGTAAGAAGCCACGAAAACGTTGGCCAATGACCGGGACAGAGGTTTCTTGTGTCACACTTTTCTCCATTGCAGCGTTTTCCCGGCATGCAGCGGGATAATTTTTTGATCATCTAAATAATCAAAAGATTCTGGAACGAGGTTATCTTCTTTTACCAAGGTAATGGTAGAAGTATTACGTGGTAGGCCGTAGAAGTCTGCGCCAAAGTGGCTAGCAAAACCTTCTAAACGTTCTAGTTTACCTACTTGATCAAATGCTTGAGCATAAAGTTCAATTGCATTAGGCGCACTATAACAGCCCGCACAGCCACACGCATTTTCTTTTGCATTTTGCGAGTGAGGAGCACTATCTGTACCCAAGAAAAATTTAGGGTTACCGCTCGTTGCAACTTCAAGCAAAGTGGTCTGGTGAGTTTGACGCTTTAAAATTGGTAAGCAATAGAAATGCGGTTTAATACCACCAACCAACATATCATTACGATTAAATAATAAATGCTGAGGTGTAATCGTTGCAGCCACATTGCGGTCTTGTTCTAAAACAAAGTGTGCAGCATCGCTTGTTGTGATGTGCTCAAGTACCACTTTAAGTTTTGGAAACTGTTTTAATAACGGTGATAGAACTTCATCTAAGAAGCGTTTTTCACGGTCAAAAATATCAACGTGGTTATGAGTCACTTCACCATGAAGTAATAACGGAACTTGATGCTCTTCTAGTTGCTCAATGACTGCATAAACTTTACGGATGTCACTTACTCCGTTATCAGAGTTGGTGGTCGCACCTGCTGGGTAAAGTTTAATAGCATTTACATGTCCAGATTCTTTAATTTTACGAACTTCATCTGGTGAGGTGAAATCAGTAAAATAAAGCACCATACGTGGGTCAAAGTTAAGACCCTCTGGAACATGAGCAAGAATACGTTCACGGTAAGCCAATGCTTCTTCCACAGTTTTTACAGGTGGAACAAGGTTTGGCATACAGATCGCACGAGCAAATTGTTTGGCCAAATCAGGTACAGTACGTTTTAATGCTAAACCATCACGTAAATGTGCATGCCAGTCATCTGGCTGGAGCAGGGTAATAGAGTCCAAGGCAGTTCAAACTTCGAAATAAAACAAATGATAATCGATAAAGTGTGAAAATGGTAACGGGAATTACGGACAAATGGCAAAATAAAGCGCCAGAGGTCTTAAAAAATAATGTTATATTTTGTTAATGTGTGAGAGGCAGGAATCAAGTAGTGGCAAATAGGGGAAATGTACATGAATTACTCAAAGCAAAAGAAGAAATAGAATATTTAGTAACTCTACATACCCATCGTTATGCCAATATACCTCTGCCACATCAATTAGAAAAAAAATTTTGGTGTCTAAATCTTGAGCGAACTAAACAGAATATCTCAAAGTTTTTAGCAAGTGGCGTTTTAACCTATCTCATTTTCATATTGCTGGCTCTACCTACAGACTATTTGGTCATAGGCGTACCTTATATTACTTGGGATTTTATTTACTGTTTACTTAGCGCAATTAATATTGCTTGTGCACTGCTGTTATTTTGGGTTTTTGCAAAGTTTAAAAAACTCACTGAATATTTTTATATCGCTGCATGTGGCATTGTATTTTTGACTATTATTATCAATGCAATGTTGCTCCTTAGCGTAGGAAATGTCGCTCTTAAAAACCAGTCGATGTTACTACTTTCCTTCTTATATATGCTTGGTTTCATTTTAAGCGGTATAAAGCCTCTACATATGCTGTATGTAGGTTTAACAGCAGCCTTTTGTGTTTTTTCCCTACTGATTTTATGGCAAGCGAATTGTGATTTTATTGCTTTGGGAAGAGCGCTGTTTGGAAGTTGTATTTTAGGTTTTTCAATTAGCACGATGCTTACCTCTAGAGAAAGAAGTCTCTTTTTAAATAATCAGCTTGCTGAGCTTAACGAACAGATTTTACGTATTGAGGCATCTGAATTGCTTCATTTAAGCCAGCAAGATGCACTGACTAATATCTCAAATCGACGTACTTTTGATGAGATGTTCGACTTTTTTTACTATCGTGCAAAGCAAGAAAAGCGTCCATTGGCTGTTTTATTTATTGATATCGATTTTTTTAAAAATTATAACGATTTTTATGGACACCAAATGGGGGATAAAGTCATCTCATCTATTGCCGCTGCAATTAAAAATTCGATTCGGCATGTTGATTTTGTTGCCCGTTATGGTGGAGAAGAGTTTGTCGTACTGTTACCGAAAACACCTGCTCAAGGCGCCTATGCCGTCGCTGCAAATATTTATAAAGCGATTGAGCGACAAGCGATTCCTCATGCAGCATCTTTAGTCTCTAAGCATGTCACGATTAGTTTAGGTTTTACTGTTTATACAGAAGGTTTTAAAGTAAATCAGGAAAAATTAATTCATGCTGCGGATCAAGCTTTGTATCGGGCTAAGCAGCTTGGACGTAACCAGATTTATTATCAACCTTTGGAAGTGACAGAACTTGTTTAAGAGCAAATATTTGAAATAAAAAAGCCACCTTTGTCGGTGGCTTTTTTATTAAGTAAGAAAATTATTTCTTCTTGCTATCGAGTTGTGGCACAGCAGAACCTTGACCGATTGAAAGCAAACCAGCATCTGTATAGATACCAAGTTTTGCACGTGTATCGGTAATGTCGAGGTTACGCATCGTCAATTGACCAATACGGTCCATTGGCGTAAACATTGAATCGCCTTTTTCCATTGTTAAACGTTCAGCTTCGTACGTTAAGTTCGGAGATTCAGTGTTCATGATGGTGTAGTCATTACCACGACGAAGCTCAAGAGTTACTTCACCAGTAATCGCTTTAGCAACCCAACGCTGTGCAGTTTCACGCAACATAAGTGCTTGAGAGTCGAACCAGCGGCCTTGGTAAAGTAAACGACCTAAACGTAAACCGTTAATGCGGTATTGTTCGATCGTATCTTCGTTATGAATACCAGTAACCAAACGCTCATAAGCAATATGAAGAAGGGCCATACCCGGTGCTTCATAAATACCACGAGATTTTGCTTCGATAATACGGTTTTCGATTTGGTCAGACATACCTAAACCATGACGGCCACCAATACGGTTTGCTTCAAGAATAAGCTCAACCGGATTGTCAAAAGTTTGACCGTTTAAGGCAACAGGTACACCTTCTTCAAAACGTACAGTCACTTCTTCTGGAGTAATTTCAACTTCATCTTTCCAGAAAGCAACGCCCATAATTGGGTCAACGATTTTGATACCAGCATTTAAGTATTCAAGATCTTTTGCTTCGTGAGTTGCACCCAACATATTTGAGTCAGTCGAGTACGCTTTTTCTTTTGACATTTTGTAGTCAAAACCGTTGTCGATCAGGAACTGTGACATTTCAGCACGGCCACCGAGCTCGTCGATGAAGTTTTGATCTAACCAAGGCTTATAAATTTTAAGATTCGGGTTAGTCAACAAACCATAACGATAGAAACGTTCAATATCGTTACCTTTATAAGTTGAACCGTCACCCCAGATGTTTACGTCATCTTCTTTCATTGCGGTAACTAGCATTGTGCCTGTTACTGCACGACCGAGTGGAGTCGTATTGAAATAAGGAACACCACCTGTACTGATATGGAATGCACCACACTGAATCGCAGCAATACCTTCAAGCGCAAGTTGTAAGCGGCAGTCAATTAAGCGAGCTTTTACAGCGCCGTATTGTTCTGCTTTCTTTGGAATTGCATCGTAGTCATCTTCATCAGGCTGACCTAAGTTTGCAGTATATGCATAAGGTTCTGCGCCTTTTTGTTTCATCCACAATAAGGCAGCTGAAGTGTCTAGGCCTCCAGAGAAGGCAATCCCAACTTTTTTGCCTACTGGTACATGCTGCAAGATAGTTGCATTATCAGTCATTGCTAATCCTAACATTTATGAAAAAGACCCCATATAGGCGGTCTTGAGAATTCTGAATGGCGGCTATTGTAGCACTATTCATGGTGCTTTTTTTCGCAAAAAAAGCATTAATTCACTTGTTCTGATTTGAAGTTTTAATTTGATAAAAAATATAAGGCTATTTATAGAATAAGAAGAGTTAAATGAAGTATGGTTGTCCAAATAAGAAAAGACTTTTAATAACTTAAAAAGAAAACAGGATGAATATGAAGAAAAATATTGGCTTATCACGTGCACACTATGTTGTGGCTGCGATCACAGTACTCGACGCGATTTATATGATTTACCATTACATGGCATTAAATGACCCTATTCCTACATATTTACTTGGTGGAATTATTGGAAAAGGGGTAGTTATTGGACTCCATATATACGCTGCAAAACGAGTTTTAGATGGCACAAAAAATTCTAGATATATTTCTCTTTTTCTAACGATATTTTTACTTTTTGCATTTCCTATTGGAACCATTCTTGGCGTGATTATGCTGTTTTTATTATATAAATGGGAGAAAGAGCTAGATTTCATTAGCGTCATTAAATAAAAGCAATAGGAGCTGTTTTACTGGATTGACCATAAGCTCCGATAAATTTCTTTGCATGGTCATCCAAAATTATCAAAAAAGTATTAAAGTACTATGCAACAAGTTGCAAAAAATTATTGGGACGCAGCATGACAAGTTACGCCAATTTATTAAAACCATTACATCTAGGCTTTACCACCATTAAAAACCGTGTGGTGATGGGTTCCATGCATACGGGGCTTGAAGACCGTTTTTACAATTATCCAAAACTGGCAGCTTATTTTGAAGAGCGTGCAAAAGGTGGGGTTGGCCTGATTGTGACAGGTGGTATTTCACCGAACCGTCAAGGATGGTTAGCACCTGCTGGCGGAACCATGAATAGCTTATTTGATATTCCACAGCATCGTCTGGTTACACATGCTGTGCATAAACATGGTTCTAAAATCTTAATGCAAATTTTGCATGCAGGTCGCTATGGTTACCAGCCGTTTGTTGTGTCTTCAACTGCAATTAAATCTCCTATTTCACCGTTTAAACCACGCCAGCTTTCTGAAAAAAATATTCTGAGCACAATAGAAGATTACGCACAGTGCGCTGACATTGCCAAAAAAGCAGGTTATGACGGCGTCGAAATTATGGGCTCGGAAGGTTATTTAATTAACCAGTTTTTAAGTCGCCACGTGAACCAGCGTACTGACCGTTGGGGTGGTGAAATTGAAAACCGTATGCGCTTTCCAGTCGAGATTGTTAAAGCGATTCGTGCCAAAGTCGGTGAGAAATTTATTATCTGTTTCCGCTTGTCTTTACTTGATTTAGTCCATGACGGTAACACCATGCAAGAGGTGGTGACTGTAGCCAAAGCTTTAGAAAAAGCAGGGGTGACTTTATTAAATACCGGCATTGGCTGGCATGAAGCTCGTGTGCCGACCATTGTAACATCTGTGCCTCGTGCAGCTTTTGTCGACTACACTGCTCATGTAAAACAACATATTTCTATTCCGATTATTGCGTCAAACCGTATTAACATGCCTGAAACTGCCGAAGAAATTTTGGCAACTGGCAAAGCAGATATGGTTCAAATGGCACGTCCTTTATTGGCCGATGCATTTTGGGTAAATAAAACTGCGACTAACCGCGTTGATGAAATTAATACCTGTATTGCATGTAACCAAGCCTGTTTAGACCATGCTTTTAAAAATAAGCGTGTATCTTGTTTGGTTAACCCTCGTGCAGGCCATGAAACTGAACTGGTCTATTTAAAGACTAAACAGCCTAAGCGAATTGCAGTTGTTGGCGGTGGAGTAGCGGGTATGTCGGCGGCAACTGTTGCGGCAAGCCGTGGCCATGCAGTGACGCTGTTTGAGGCAACTTCGGATGTAGGTGGTCAATTTAACTTTGCCAAAGTTGTACCAGGCAAAGAAGAATTTCACGAGACAATCCGCTACTTTAAAGTCCAACTGGAAAAAACTGGAGTGGACGTACGTTTAAATACTCGCGTAAATCGTGAGCAGCTTGAACGCGAAGGTTTTGATGAAGTGATTGTTGCAACAGGTGTAATCCCTCGTGCATTAAAAATTGAAGGAAGTGACGCGCCACAAGTCCTTTCTTATGCTCAAGTTTTGAAAGGGGCAGAAGTCGGGCAAAAGGTTGCAGTGATTGGTGCGGGTGGTATTGGTTTTGACGTGTCAGAATTTTTACTTAAACCGCCACATCAACCACAGCCTCAACCTTTAGCAGATTGGCAACGTGAATGGGGTGTAGACCCAGATCCGAACTATGTTTCTGAAGGTGGTATGCAGCCCCCAGAAGTTGAACCAGCAATCCGTGAAATTTATTTACTACAACGTAAAACCACACCACTCGGTATTGGCCTTGGCAAGACTTCGGGTTGGGTACACCGTGCACAGCTTAAAAAGCATGGCGTACGTATGCTGCGTGGTGTGCAATATAAAGCAGTCACTGATGAAGGACTTTGGATTGAGCACAATGGGCAAGATCAACTTTTACGTGTAGATACAGTTGTGGTGTGTGCAGGTCAAGAGTCGGTAAAAGACTTGATGCCAAAAGAAGGTGAGTCGACTATAGCGAACTATCATATTATTGGTGGTGCAAAGCTCGCAGCAGAGCTAGATGCCAAGCGTGCGATCAAAGAAGGAGCAGAATTGGCTGCTCAACTGTAAAATTGATGAAACAATATGCACTTGAACACAAAGCAATGATATTTTTCTTGAATAAAATGAATAAGCTTTGTATTCTTACGCACATGGAAGCGTGGCAGAGCGGTTTAATGCACCGGTCTTGAAAACCGACGAGGGTGTGAGTCCTCCGTGAGTTCGAATCTCACCGCTTCCGCCAAATTCGAAAAGCCCTTGTTAAAAACAGGGGCTTTTTTTATATCTATTATTTTACCCCTCATTCTACCCCACATAAAAATTTGGATTGAGTTAGACAGATTTTGATTTCAGTTTAATTTTATATTGTGTAGTTAATCGCACCCTCATAATGGTCAATATCTTATAATTGTTTGATGAATTCTTTCGGGGCGACTATTGCTGCTATATGTATAATTATGGGTAGAATAGCTCCTTATAATACTAAGCCCTTTGCATCACTAACTTGCAAAGTAAAATCGCCTGATATGTACCAAATTTAAATTAAGAGATATGGATAGTTCATGAATTTAATAAATCACCGTAGTAAGTTATTTCTTGCAATTTTTCTTATGATGAATCTTTCAAATACATATGCAGCAAAGATACAGGCTGTAGGTGCTGAAGTACAGGAGAGTGCTGGAGACGCAATGGAAGCCGCTGAAGCAGAAGCTGTAGAGGTTGGTGGGCAAGAGGCTATATGTCGTGCTGATGAGGCTTGTGATGTTGCATCTGCTGTTTCTGAGGATGAAATGTACGGTGGTATTCAACAGGAATATGTCGTAAAAGGCTGCAAGGTAACAATCTACAATGATGGACCTGTGAAAATGGTCAACGTAAAGACAGATCAACCATGTGATGCCCCACTTCCTAAAGACCATAAATTTTCTAGATAGACTCTGTGTACCTATAAATTATTTTGTGCACCTTTCTGTTTTTTCTCAAAATCATGAACCATTCGAATACGCTCTTCGGTTGCAGGATGAGAGGATAAAGCATCAAGAACAGCTGTAGATAATTTATTAGCTGAAGATTCTTCTTGAGAAGTTGCTGGGTTGGCCTGATTCTTTTTATCGATACCTTCTTCTGTTGTATCGCTTAAACGTTGTAAGAAATTTGCAAAGTGGGAGACTTCGATATGCTTCTTATCCATTAACTGTAAAGCATATAGATCGGCTTCGGATTCAAATTTACGTGAGTAATTTGCACCAATCATAGCGGCAGGTAAGGACGTAAATAAGTCTGAATTATCTCCTGTCATTGCAATGTATAATATACTTAGGCCTAAACTCGTTAACCCTTGTTGCAAACTATGGCGATAAACCAAATGGCCTTGTTCATGGGCTAATACGCCTAAGATTTCTTGATTCGTATGTGCCAATTTGATCAGTTCATCTGTGATGATAATCGTATTATTGGGTAGCGCTACAGCATTAGCCCCTAACTGATCGCCTTTACGGAAGACTAATTTAGCTGGTTTGTTTTCAGCAACAGTATTCAAATACTGTTTAGTAATTTGATCTTTTTGAGTTTGTGCTAATTGGCTGGGTGCAGTCCAATTATTTAATACATAATTCTCTGCTTCATCACCTAGTTTCTTTAAAGTATTCTCAGGTAATTGAAAAGCGAGATAATGGGACGTTGCTGGAACCCCCCATTTCACTAGACTGATCGCAAAAGTAATCACAAAAATTACACTAAAAAGAATAAGACCCGGAGAACGTTCAAACTTCCAGATCGAATGTTGAACCTTTTTAGTTGAGTAATTAAACCATTCAGGTAATGCACTATGAAATTCAATCCGTGCATCATCAGATAATTCAATTACTGGGTGTAACTGTCCCAGCGCACCAATCAATTTCATATCACTATATTGATAATGACGCTGAAGTTCTAATTGCTCACCATACCGAATTAGAACTTCAGATTCAGATTGAGCTGAAATCTGAGCAGGGTATGGTTTAGACACTAGGCCATCATAGAAAGTGATATCTACTGCGTGGGACATAAATTATTAAACTCAGATTGTTATAAAGAGATGTCGATATCAAAAATATCACTGATTTCTTCAGCTAAAGCACTTTGCTCTTGTTGAGCGAGATTCATCATTTGATCTGGATCATCTAATAAAATTAAACTCATCGATTCAATTTTGTATTTGTGAATACGAACTGCAGCCCAAGCAGACATTAAACCTAGGGATAAGATTTTTACAATCCAGTTCGAGGCTACAATCCATGCGAAACGCCATTGGTTACAGTCTGTTTTAAATTGACTGTTCCCAATTGTAGTATTGTTCCATGTCGTAATAAAAATACGAGCAGAAATTAATGGATAAATAAATAATCCAATAAATGCATATACCGTAAATATTCCGAAGAATATAGCGTTTGGTGAGACTCCAGCAATTGTTCCTGCCATAGCAAAGTAAATGATTGAAAAAATAGCAATTACACCAATTGCAATAAAAACTGGTATATAAACTGCAGCCATATATGCAGACCATTTCGCGTTTAATTTAAAATTTAATTGTCCAGCATATAAGTTGTTAAGATAATATTTTTTATATAGCCAAATAGCGACAGGTGTAAAGATTCCTAAAGTGAAAATATATACCAATATACTCAAAAGAAAGACTTTATAAGATTCTTTTATCGTTCCACCAAAATAAAAACGTGCGTTGCCGAACTTACTATTTCTTGCAGTAAAACGCAAAGTAGCGCGAATTAGCCAAGGTACTGCTGCATATAGCGCAACTAGTCCAACCACAGTCGCAATCATTGAATACTGTGATGAAATTGCAAATACGACGTAAATTCCTAATGCAATTAAACGTCCAATCAAAATCTTGGTTGGAATCCCTGTAAAATCAAAGCGGCGTTCAAAAAATTCTGTATTGCCATAAAAATAGCGTAGGCGACGAACTTTGGCCCAAGGTGCATATAAGCTCAAAGTAATAATAGTCAAAAGAATATTAACGATCCAGATTCCAAAATATTCTGAGGCATTCCCATGAAATTTAAAATGATGAATTCCTGAATGTGAAATTGGTGGAGTTGTAATATTTTGATCCTCATTTACATCTTGAGGAAGAGAGGTTAAAGCTTGGTCTTGCATTTTATTCTCTTTATTGAAAATATATGATCTTGATTGAATGTAATAGATAATTAGAAAACTATTGAGAATATTATATATTTTTTATAAATTGAAATAAATAGAATGAAAAGCAAACAACTATTTTTACCATTATATTCTTATTGAGTTGTTTCGAGCAGAAAGCTTATCGCGAGAAGTATAAATAATAGGTTTAAAGGCATCGGTGACTTATTGTGATTGTAAATTTAGTAGTAATTCTAAGGAAAACTTTCTACATCATTAATTTCATCATTTACCATTTTTTATATTCTAATCTTACCTGTTGAAACTAATATATCTATATAAATTTCAATCCCGTTATAAACCCCACTTTAACAATAACTCATTCATTATTTATCCTTACTTTTTAATGATCTAATTTAAAACAAATGTCATTTTGTGTGCTTGACTGTAAGAGAGTTGAATACTATTCTTCGCATGCTGGCCACATTGCCAGTCGGTTGTCGCAGACCGTCTCATAGAAGCATTAAAGGTTTTATACCTTTAGTGTCTAGCCCCTCGTGCCCCCTCTACGGTGGAACGGGAGGGGGACACCCACGGGTGTGCTGGATCTATGACCAGTCTGCGAACCCCCTTTCGTTCTGCCACCATAATTTTAATGATTTGGCAGAACTCCCAATAAAAAAGGAGTTGGCTTTGCACATTCATTATTTCTTGGCAGCCTTTGCCAAAAGCTATAACGACACAACTTAAAAATTTAAAGCAGTTTGAATGCCATAAGGTTTTCAGGCTTTAAGTCATTTTTACTTAAAACTTAGCAAAACAAAACTTGAGATGTGCCAAGCACCGTCTTACGGCATTGCTGCGCCTTTTTTTCTCCCAGAAAGGGCACAGGCTTTTTATCTCATTTAGACACAACAAGAATTTATAACGGTAAAACGATGCCAACTTTAGAAATATCTTCCAAAAAATTACAGGTTGTTCAAACTGCCATCCAACTCTTTACCACGCATGGATTTCACAATGCAGGCGTAGACCTGATTATTAAAAAATCTAAAATTCAAAAAGCCACGTTTTATAACTACTTTTTTCACTCGAAAGAACGCCTTGTTGAAATGTGTCTAATCTTTCAAAAAAGCCGACTCAAAGAAGAAGTACTGGCAATTGTCTACTCACACCGCTACCCAAACGCAGCCGATAAACTCAAAGAAATTGTTCGCTTACATGTCGATGTGAATAGCTTTTACCATCTTTTATTTAAAGCCATTTTTGAACTAAAACTGCTTTATACTCGAGCTTACCGCATGGCGATTGAATATCGAAAATGGTTACTTAAAGAACTTTTTGATTTGATATTTAGTCTAGAAAGTCGTGGCTTAAAACCTGATGCCGATATGGTTTTAAATCTAATAGATGGTTTGATGTTTGGGTTTTTAAGTACCAATAGTTTGAGTGAGAGGGATGAGGTGTTGGAGCGGTTTTTTTAAATAACTTGAGGAATAGTGCTTTGGAACAAGATGCTTTTGAAAAGGTAGTTCAAAAGCATCTTGCTCACTTAGTTTATATGGGGCTGATATTTTAAGCTAAACAGGAATATTGGCTCTTATTTTCAGAGTTTAATTTTGACTTATTGAGACTCATCTAAATCACGTTCGCGGCAGGATAATTCATAGTAATTACCTTTTGGTAGAGAACTAATTTTAAACCCATAGTAAGTGCTATCGGTTTCTATCGGAGCGATATTACATTGATTCTTTTTTGCAAATTTTTCAATTAATATTAAATTGGTGGTTTGCTTAAATACAGCTCCCCAACCTTCACTCACACAACAGCCCACATATTCAGACATATATTCATCTGAAATAAGCACAACGTTTTGTCCCATAAATTCATAAGGTTTTTTGAGTTTGTATATATCGTTATAGTCTGCTCTTGAAATATTAGGTTTTTTGGCTAGGAAACCTTTTTGTTTAAGAATTTGAAACTTTAAAAAATCTTCAGGACCAGTACCAAGTCCCCGATAAATCGAGCTATTGTCCTCTGCAAAACTATATGAGCTGAAAATGCTAACTAAGCTTAAAAGTAATAATTTTTTCATTTGTAATTTCAGAAGTTGTATTAGGGCATAATTGTTTCATATCTTCTTTAAAGCGTAAAGTAAGTGGCTGATTTTTATATCATAGATAGATTTTTCTATACCACGGCAAACCATGATTAATTTACTAATAATAGGTTTCATATAATTAACTATCTATAGAATAAATTTTTTGCTTCTTTAAAAATTATTTAAACGAATTAAATAAATTTTTTATTAGAGTCCTAATTTATTCGCTTATTTGATAGTCTTTTTGTATATAATATGTATTCTTTGTATTTATTTATCTTTATAGAGTAAACATGAAAAAAATATTAATCATTACTACTTTGAGTTCTTTCGGTTTAATTGCTTGTTCAACTACTGAAACTTCAAGAACGATACAAAGCCCGCAAGTAACTGTAGCTACATCACAAATTAAATATACGGGAGTAAAGGCTCCTGTTTCTATCGGTAAGTTTGATAACCGCTCTAGTTATATGAGAGGTGTTTTCTCTGACAATGTAGACCGTCTAGGCGGACAGGCGAAAACTATTCTTGAGACACATTTACAGCAAACTGGTTATTTTACAGTTTTAAATCGAGACAATTTATCTGAGATTAAACAAGAAGTTGGGTATAGTAATACAAGCCAATCTATTAAAGGTGCTCGTTATGTTCTCACAGGTGACGTATCTGAGTTTGGTCGCAAAGAAGTAGGTGATCAGCAATTATTTGGTATTTTAGGTCGCGGTAAACAGCAAGTTGCTTATGCAAAAGTTAATCTAAATGTCGTTGATGTAAAAACATCTGAAGTCGTGCATTCCGTACAAGGTGCGGGTGAATATGCCTTAGGTGCTCGTGAAGTATTAGGTTTTGGCTCTACAGCTTCTTATGATTCGACTTTAAATGGCAAAGTACTTGATTTAGCTGTTCGTGAAGCAGTTAATAATCTTGTAACAGATATTCAAAATAACCGTTGGTCAATTCAATAATTTTGGATATGTGTTAAATGAAAAAAATTCTTTTAAGCAGTTTTCTTGCTATGGGATTGGTTGGGTGTGCCGCTGGTCCTCAACCTTTATATAATTGGGGAACTTATACTCATCAAACCTATTTGATGTATAACTCACCTGAGAAAGCGACACCAAGTACGCAAATCACAAAATTAGAAGCTGAAATTGAGAAAACTAAAGGCAAGGGCTTAGCCGTTCCGCCAGGTTTATATGCGCATTTAGGATTATTGTATTTACAAGAGAATAATTCTCAAAAAGCAATTGAGTATTTCCAGCTTGAACGACAAGTATATCCAGAATCTACAGTTTTAATGGATCGCTTATTGCAAAAAATGAATGCTAATGGTGGGAATGCAAAATCATGATGAAGAAATTTCTAATTGCTGGTTTGGTTATCTCTAGCCTTGCATTTACTGGATGTGCCGTTACTCCACAACCTAATAAAGATATTACAGCTTATAAAGCTCATATGCCAAAATCGATTTTGGTATTGCCTCCAGTCAATGATTCGCCTGATGTAAAAGCGACTTATAGTTATTGGCCTACTGTGGTGGCACCTGTGGCAGAAGCTGGTTATTACGTTTTCCCAATCTCTGTCGTAGACAATATGTTTAAAGAGAATGGGGTTACTAATGGTAGTGATGCTCAGTCTATTGCACCCCAGAAATTACAAGAGATTTTTGGTGCAGACGCAGCTTTATATATTCGAATTAAAGAATATGGTTCTAAATACCAAGTGATTCAGAGTGTCGCGACAGTAAGTGCTGATGCAAAGCTTGTTGATTTAAAAACTGGAGATGTGATTTGGACAGGTGAGAAAAAACTTGTTCAAGCAAGTAATGATGGTAATGCGGGTTTAATCGGAATGGTCGTCGGTGCTTTAGTTGAACAGATTGCTGGCAGCTTTACTGATCGGGCTTATCCATTAGCGAGTATGGTAAATACTCAACTTTTTACCCCGACGACTTATAATCCGGGTATGGGGTTGTTATATGGTCCACGTTCACCAAAATATCAACAAGATGGAGTAGTAGCTAAGTAAATTAAAGTCTTAACTAAAGTTTTACTTTATTAAAAATAGGCTGCTATCTAGATTAATTATATGAAATGCTAGATAAAAATTTATTATTCCAGATAGTTTATAAATTTTTTGATTAGGTAGGAGAGCTAGAGCAACTAGTTCTCCTATTTAATTTAAATTACTTCTTTTGCTTAAAGCGGTATTTACATTTTAAACAGCGATAATCTTGAAAAATATTCTTGTCGATTATTACGCCAGCTTTCTTACCAAAAATATTACCAACTACACCGCCAGTAATTCCTGCACTAATGGCACCAACGAAAGTCCCTACAGTTCCGCCAACAATTACACCTAAAGGACCAGCAACAGTACCAATAGCTGCTCCAACAGTAGCACCAGTCGCAGCGCCACCTACAGTGCCTGCCGTTGTACCGGCAGCTGTGAGTAAAACACCGCCAGTTGTTCTAAGTAATTTGTCATGGTCACGTGCTTCAATTTCTGTAGAACCACACTTAGGACATTGCAGAGCTTTTTCCATAAAATTTCCTGTCTTCATCATTGAGTGACACAGTTGAGAGCTAAATCAGTTAAGTGGGTAAAGAACCTGTCTTGCGATGCAGTATCTTTTGCCTATTGAGTGATCGTAACGATAAACTGGTCTGTTTTGATTTTAGCTGAACATTGACACAAATATTTATAGATCATGTAAACACTTGTACTTTAATAATTATCTCATTAAATACCAATGTTTAGAATGACTAAGGCTTACATATCCATGTGTCTAGTAGAGAACAATTTAATAATGATGAATAGAATGTGAATGGTTTTTCTAAAGTTACTTAGAGTGACAAGCTGTTAAATGATAAAAGGCTTATCCTGTTTGAATAAGCCTTTTTTGAATATTAGAGTGCTTTTTTCCAACTCAGAAATTTATATAATCCAAACATGAATGTAATCCAGATTGGAATTAAAATCACCGATTTTTCAAATCCTTGAGTCCACATGATATATAAAATCATGCCAATAAAAATCAAAACGATATAGTTGCTTAACGGTGAAAATAGAGCAGGGAACTTGGCAACTTTACCTTCAAGTTTCATGGCACGTTTAAACTTCAAATGAGTAAAGCTAATGATTGCCCAGTTTAAAACTAAAGCTGCTACAGCCATGTACATGAGATAGCTTAAAGCTTCTTCTGGGATAAAGTAGTTCAGTAATACGCAACCAAAAATTAGGATAGAAGAAAAGATAACAGCAGGCGTTGGAACCCCTTGTTTACTGACTTTTGTAAAAATTTTGGATGCATGGCCTTGTACTGCTAGGCCATATAACATACGGCTGTTTGCGTACATGCCGCTGTTATAAACAGACAGTGCGGCTGTTAAAATAATAAAGTTAAGCAAATGCGCTGCCCAGCCAATCCCAAGTTGGCTAAAAATCATCACAAATGGACTTTTATCTAAACCACCGAGGTCAAGCTGATTCCACGGAATGAGTGACATGATGATAGCAAGCGAAGCCACATAGAAAACCAAGATTCGAAAGATGACTTGGTTAATGGCTTGTGGAATGCTTTTTTCAGGATTTTCGGCTTCAGCAGCAGTCATCCCAATCAGTTCAATACCACCAAATGCAAACATTAAAAAGGCGAGCATATAAAATAGGCCTGAAAACCCGTGCGGGAAAAATCCGCCATGCTGCCATAAGTTTGCAAAGCTAGCGATAGAGTCACTACCCGCGGTAAGCAATAAATATAAGCCAAACACGATCATGGCAATGACCGCCGCAACTTTAATAATAGCTAACCAAAACTCAGATTCGCCATAAAATTTAACGTTGCCTAAGTTCAAACATGTGACCAAAACAAAGAAAAATAAGGCTGATATCCAAGCAGGAATGTGGGGCCACCAGTAATGCACATATTTAGCAACTGCTGTCAGTTCGGTCATCGCGACCAGAATATAAACCACCCAATAGTTCCAGCCCGATAAAAAACCGGGGAATTTCCCCCAATATTTTTGTGCAAAGTAACTAAAGGAACCGACCACAGGTTCTTCTACGATCATTTCACCCATTTGGCGCATAATTAAAAATGCGACCAAACCGACGATGGCATAACCTAAAATAATAGAAGGACCAGCAGACTGGATGACTTGTGCAGAGCCTAAAAATAAACCTGTCCCGACAGCACCACCCATAGCGATTAACTGGATATGGCGATTTTTAAGTCCGCGTTTTAATTGGGAAGATGAATTGCTCAAAATATATGCGCTGAATAAAAAAGCTGGCGCTATTGTAATAGATTGGTTAGGGATAACCTAGATTGAAAAGAATTTTACTCAGCTAAATAAAAAAGGGATCCGTACAAAGCTATACGGATCCCTTTTTGAAATCGGTTATTTTATAAATTAGAAAGATACCATTTTGCCCGGATTAATCATTGCACCAATGCCATACATGCTTTTAGCGAGTGGAATAACAACGGGAGCAAGGGTACGACCAAAAATAATATTTTGATGGTCAATTTTAGATAACATTTCGAAGTCGTTAGATTGCCCAACAAAGTCATTCGCGATGGCTTTACCAATACGTACCGTCTGAGCAACGCCGTGACCACTCCAGCCATGAACAGCATAAATTGGGAATTTATTGCCAAACTTACGGCTATCGACTGCACCATTTACGGTTAAATCAGTGGTGCCACTCCAGACAAAATCCATCTCTAGATTTTTAATTTGAGGGAAAACTGTATGAATTCGATGTTCTAGATAATTTAAAGTTTTCTCTGGTCCCCAGCATGTGCCAGTGCCTTGGCCACCAAACAATAAGCGGTTATTAAACACAGGGCGGTAGTAATCAATTTGGAACTGTGTGTCATAAACAGGGTGCCCAAACGGTAAAATCTCTTTTGTATCAAACTCGAGCGGGGCTGTCGTTGCAACATAAGTATAGAACGGAATAGTAGTATTGTTTTGCTCTGATAAAAGTTTAAAAGAAGCATGGTGCACGGCTAACACCACAGACTTTTTAGCTTTCACGACAGCATTTGCAGTTTGAACATAAATACCATCTGCTTTTTCTTCTATTGAAATGACTTCTGTTTGTTCATAAACAGTGCCGCCATTTTGGCAAAAGCCATAAATTAAGCCACGGTTTAAAGCTAAAGGATGAATTTGTCCCCCTAACTCATCAATTAAACCACCTGTGTAATAATCAGACTTAATAAAGTCCATGAGTTCGTGTTTACCTACAATGCGCGTATGGTCTTCACCTAAGTATTTTCGTGCATCGGCGCCTTGTGTTAAACCAACTAAATGTCCTTCATGAACAGCGGCAGTAATGTGGCCGTATTTGCGGTCAAAGTTGAGTTGGTATTTTTCCGAGATGTCATCAATGAGTTGCATCGCTTCCGTAGAGGTAAAATGCCAGAGTTTTTTAGCATCTTCATAACTCAAGCGATCGGCCATTTCTTGAGCTTCCCAGCGAGCTAAACCAGGGGTGAGTTGTCCGCCATTGCGTCCAGAAGCTGCGCTACCTATACGGTTTTTTTCTAATAAAATAGTTTCTACGCCTTGTTCAGCTAAATGTAAGGCTGTAGATGAACCTAATAAACCACCGCCAATAACTACCACATCACATTCAATATCAGCTTTTAAACTGTCAAAAGTATGCCAATCAGAAAGTGAGCTTTCATAATAGTTTGCAGGGTTATCTACCGAGGTACCATTAACCGTGGATGTATCAAATTTTGCATGTTTTGGATTTAACCAGCTCCACTCTTTACCTACTTGTAGAGATTTACTCGGTTTATATTCCACGTCTTTTAAAAGTTGAGGTTTAGAAATAATTTTCATGACAAAGTTCCTTAAAAATTAATAAGCATTACTAATAGCAATACTTTGTTTTTTAATCGTTTTATAGATAAATAGGAGAATACCTAAAGCTAACCAGAAACAACCAAACATGAGTGAAGATGAATCGAGATTAAGCCAGAGACAAATAATGCTAAAGACTGATATAAGCGGTAAAAACAGGTTTAGAAATTTATTTTTAAACCCTGAACGCTGTTTATCTTTAATATAAAACTTCATAAAAACTGAGAAATTTACGGCTGTAAAAGCGACTAGAGCACCAAAGCTGATGAGGCTTACGACTTGGGCTAAATCTAGAAAAACCGCTGACATTGAAATAAGACCAACAAACAAAACCGAGAAAAACGGTGTACCTAATGAAATATGAATTGTCCCAAAATACTTTTTAGGGAAAATATTATCGGTACCCATTATATACAGTAAACGTGAAGCACTGGCATGAGAGGCAAGGCCAGAGGCGACAGTGTTCATAATTTGTCCGCATAAGAATACAGATTGGAAAAAAGCACCACCCACGTAAAGCACAATTTCAGGCAACGCTTCAGATGGATGCTGAAAGCGTAGATTGTTTGGAAAATAAAGTTGAATAAACCAAGCTGCTGTGAAGAAAATAAGTCCACCCGCAAGAGTCGTTAACATGACTGCGCGGGGAATATTTTTGGTGGGTTGTTTGGTTTCATTAGAAAGCGTGGTAACCGCATCAAAGCCCAAAAATGAAAAGCACAAAACTGAGGCACCGGCAACGAGGGGGAGTAAAGATTGGTGCTCATGCCAGAGTGGCGCCAATGTAAGCACATGCTCATAACCTTGAGTGGAGCCAATACCCTTAATCACTAAATAAACAAAAATGATCATGAGTATGATGGGTGCAAACACAAACAACAGGCTTAAATTGGCGAGTAACCGAATGCGGAAACAGTTTACTAAAGTGACTAGGCTTGCCGATACAATTACCCAGAACCAGTAAGGCAGACTTGGGATAAGTGCGGTCAGATAAATCGCAGCTAGCAAAACATTAATGAGAGGTAATAACAAATAGTCGAGCAGAGAGCACCAACCGACAAAAAAGCCACTTTTAGGCCCTAAACTTTCAGCTGTATAGCTATATGCCGAGCCTGATTTTTCAGAATTTTTACTAAATCTTGCATAGCTCCAAGCAGTGAGTAACATGGCGCCAAGAGCGAGTAAATAGGCCAGTGGTACGTGTCCATTGGTAATGCCAGAGACAATACCGAAAGTGTCAAACACCGTCATGGGAGTCATGTAGGCAATACCAATAATCGTGACTTGCCAAAGAGACAGTTTTTTTAAGGAAGACGTTTTATTTTCCATGTCATTTCAACCTCAAATTCGTTGTTTTGCTTTTCATCCGGAAAAGCGATGCTATTTTTGAGCCAAAACTTCCCCTAGACTTGATTAAACACGTCTATTTGGAGAAAGTTTGTACAAAAGTGGGTGGCTGTTTCGCCTTGGTGATGCCCTAAAGCAAGATCAAATACTTATACCTTTGATATAACTCTAGATCACGACCAGTTGAAAAGATTGACACGGTCGTGAGAGAACCTGCTCGGGGCCTTGGCCTTTAAATAATGTGCCTGTTCTGATGGTGATGTCATTTGAAGTAATCACTCGAGAAGAGTCGTTAATCACAATTGCTTTTTGTTTAATGTTTTTAAGCTTCGGCATAAGAATTTTTTCGAGTGCGGAAACTAAAATATCGGTAGCAATTACACCGATAAATTGATCACGAATCATGACCGGATGGGCAAGGGTGATGGTGTATGCGCCATTGCAAATATAGTCGACATATGGCCCATGGATGCACGGACTTTTATTTTGAGCAGGTTTATGGAACCATTCAAAAGAGCGGAAATCTAAAAATCGCTGAGCATTTTGATAGTTTTCAAGCTTGGCTTGTTGCAACTGATCTTCTTTTTTATACCACCATTCGAGTGTCCAATAATCTTGCTCTTCTTGCGTTGCAGGGCTATAACTTGCAAAACCAATGCCTTGACTGTAATGGCTTTCCTGTAATGCCTTTTTAATTTCCTTTTGCAAAGCTGTGCGTTCTGAACCTGAAAGCTTAACGTCTTTTGTTTTTTCAGGTTCATGTTTCGAAAGAATTTTGCTCGCTTTAGTTGCCAGCTTTTCTGTAATGGCTGTCGTTTCTTCAACCACCGTCTTTAACAAATTTTGAAGCTCTTCTATATCTAAATGTTGGGTCATTCCTATAACTCCTAAAATTCCGTATTTCTCACTCGATATTTTATAAGTGCTCTACTTTATTGTTTTTATTCAATAGATAACTTATATCGAAGCATTTGGTCTGTTAGCATCGAAATGATTTTTCGCGCTTGAATAACAGCATCATCTTCATTGCCTTGAACAAAAGATGATAAAAGTTGGTGGTATTGTGCGACGACCAATTGATGAAATTGATCATCTTGATAAAGCACAGCAATGAGCGGTGCCCATTCGGCTTGTATGGTTAACTCTTGATTTGCCAGTCGAGCTGATTGAGCAAAAGAGGTAAGTGTTAACAAACAACGTAAATCAAGTTGGGCACGTGTGTCTGGTTCAACGGCCTGTTCAAATTGATCAATAAGCTCTTTGATTTTACCCAGTTCATATTCAGTAGTTCTTTGTGCTGCCAAATATGCACCATGACTTAAAATTGCACTATGAAACTCGCCTAAATCAGCTAGATATTCATTGGAAGCTTGACGTAGAGGATGCTTATTTAAAAGTAAATCTGAGGGCAACTCACAAACAAAGCTTCCGCCGTTTCGCCCGCGTCGTGTATCAATCAGACCCTTTACGCGTAAAGTATTTAACGCTTCACGGACCGTAATGGGTGACACTCCCATTAAGCGAGCTAGATCCGCCTCGTTAGGAAGCTGTTCATTGCTTTTGAGCAATCCAGAGATAATTGCATTTTCCAAGCGTTCTACAACTTGTTCCGATCGAGTTGCCTGAGCGATAGGTGCAAAAATTATCGTATATGCTGACATGGCGAATTCTCTAAAAGCTAAGTCAGAGACTTAGCTTAATGAAACGGATAAATGATTAAAACACGCCATATTGATGGACGGCCTGTTCATCTTCAGGCACAGCTGGTATTGCATCCCAAAGTTCGACAATTTTGCCATTATCGACTCGCCATAATTCAAAATAGGCATGTCGATTTCCGGCAATACTTCCTTCGGAATGTGTCAAGACAAATTGACCATCAGCAATGGAGCGATGCGTTTTGGAGTATACCAAACCTTGTCCTTCATTACGGATATTGTTCAAAAAATCAATGACTGCTTTAACACCATCGCCAATGTCTGGACTATGTTGAATGAACTGATCGTTGTGAGTGTATTCTTTAAATGCTTCGTAATTGCCATCAATTAATGACTTCTTAAAGAAAGAGGTCACAATCTCACGATTTTCCTCTGGGTCATGGTGAGTGACGATTTCAGTCGGACCATCTAATTGAGTTCTACCACTCACATTTGGCGCGGCTTCTGCCACCAGACCATCCCAGTGTTCCACAATTTTGCCGTCTTTTACTCGGTAAATATCAAAACCGACTAAAGGGTTCTCATCTAAGCCTTGAAAGCGGCCATGAATTGCAACCAAGTCACCATCTGCTAGTACACGTACAGCTTCATGTTGCATGTCGGGGCAGTCTTCTACCAGTTGGCGGAGGCCCGAAATGCCATTTGCAACGAGTGGTGAGTGCTCTATAAAGTCTTCAGAAAAATAACGGTCCAAAGCAGTGGTGTCGTGCAAATTAAATAGCTCGTGATGGGCTTTAGTCACCAAGGCTTTCATTTCTTGCTTATTCATTTTGATCTCCTTTCAAAACGCATTGTTATTATTCGTTTGAACTCATCACATGTTTAACGCGAGTATATTCTTCAAAACCATAGCCAGATAAATCTTTACCATAACCTGATTTTTTGAAACCGCCGTGTGGCATTTCTGCGGTTAAAGGAATATGGGTGTTAATCCAAACTGTACCGAAATCGAGTTCACGAGAAAGACGAGTGGCGCGGGCATGGTCTTTGGTCCAAACACTTGAAGCTAGGCCATATTCAACATCGTTGGCTTTTTCAATTGCATCGTTTTCATCTGTAAATTTTTGAACGGTAATCACTGGTCCAAAAATTTCATTTTGAATGGCTTCATCGTGTTGTTTTAAGCCACTAATAACGGTTGGTTCAAAATAAAAGCCTGGACGGTCTGCTTGTTTTCCACCTGTTTCAACTTTGGCGTGAGCAGGTAAGTTTTCGATAAAGGCTTTAACATTTTTTAATTGGTTGGCATTGTTGAGTGGGCCATAAAGTGCGTCTTGATCATCGGGTTCACCAAAACGGGTATTTTTTGCAGCTTCAACTAACTTGCTTAAAAATTCATCATGAACAGATTCAGCCACAATTACACGCGTTGCTGCAGTACAGTCTTGGCCTGCGTTGAAATAGCCTGTTAAAGCAATCATTTCAACTGCTTTGTCGAGGTCAGCATCTTCAAAAATCACTACAGGTGCTTTACCACCAAGCTCAAGATGCGCTTTCGCTAGATTTGCTGCGGCAGAAGCTGCAACTTGTAATCCCGCACGAACTGAGCCTGTAATAGAAACGAGTGCAGGGGTCTTATGTGATACAACTTTTGAACCCACCTGAGCTTGGCCTAACACCACGTTAAATGCACCTTTAGGGAAAAATGGTGCAGCAATTTCAGCAAGTAAAAGCGTACTTTCCGGCGTCGTATCACTTGGTTTAAGTACCACGGTATTACCTGCGGCTAAAGCTGGAGCAATTTTCCAAACAGCCATCATGAGTGGATAGTTCCACGGTGTAACTTGTCCAACTACACCGACAGGTTCGCGGCGAATAGAAGAGGTTAAACCTTCTAAATATTCACCTGAAGCAGTGCCATTGAGTAGGCGAGCAGCACCTGCAAAGAAACGAACCTGATCTGCTGATGCACCTACTTCCTCAGATGCGATTAAATGTTTTAACTGACCCGTATTACGACTTTGTGCTTCAATTAAACGCTCCGCATTTGCTTCAATAGCATCTGCTAAATTCAGTAATGCTTTTTGACGAGTCGAAGGTGTACTGCGTCCCCAAATTTTAAATGCTTCTTTTGCAGCGGCATAAGCTGCATCAACTTCTGCCTCGGTTGCATTCGGTGATTGTGCATAAACTTCACCAGTCACTGGGCTGACCAAATCGAAATAATCATTTCCTTTGCTAGCAACATATTCGCCGTTAATGAAGTGTTGTAGTTGAGTTTTAGCCATTTTTTATACCTTGTCCTTAGGTTTTAACATATAACATATAATACTATATGTATTATGTTTTAAATTTTCTGTCAAATGCTTTGATGAGGGGAGTGAGCGAAAAAAGTTGGGATTTAAATCAAATTGGATTTTAAGTTTTTGATTTTGATTGTTTAAAAAATATTAAAAATTTATTGAAGATTTTTAAGAGAGGTTGATTGTCGTACTAGTTAAGTCGATTTGATGAAAGATAATTGAATAATTTTCTAATCGAGAGCAGCTTGAGGAGCCAAGATTTATACTTAGCTCATCAATTTCGAGTTCTTATTTATTGAAATTAAAGTGAATGATTAAGTTTTATGACTCGCAAGCAGAATGCTAGTTTCACTGTTATAAATACCTGAAATATTCCTGATTCTTTCTAATACTTTATCGAAGTTTTCTAAAGTGTCAGAGCGTAGCTCAACCAAAATGTCCCATTTGCCATTGGTTTTATGCAAACATTCCACGGCACTTTCTAAGCGTAATTCTTTAATTACAGACTGTGCTTTAGTGCCTTCGACCATAATGCTCATCCATGCACGGATGACGTTGCGTTCAGCATTCGGTTTAAAACGAACCGTATATCCGGTAATAATGCCCGAAGACTCAAGATACTCCATTCTCTTCTTGATAGTTGCTCTTGAAACGTGAACTTTTTCGGCTAACTCTGTAACAGACATCCGTGCGTTATCTTTAAGTAAACCTAAAATAATTTGATCAATGTTATCCATATTGTAATTGTCAATTATCAAATTGGTAAAAAATAATTCATTTTTGACTGAATTACAAATTTTGTGAATCAATTTGATTTTGAATAATAGGGTCATCAGTTAAGCCTAATAATTCAATTTAATGGACTAGATAAGATGAATAATTTTGCAGTTTCTCGTAATGACTTTAACGAGTGGATGGTTCCAGTTTTTGCGCCGGCAAATTTCATTCCGGTACGTGGAGAAGGTTCACGTATTTGGGATCAAGAAAATAAAGAATATATCGATTTTGCAGGTGGGATTGCAGTAAACGCATTAGGTCATGCGCATCCAGTGGCAGTGAATGCTTTAACAGAACAAGCAACAAAACTTTGGCATGTAGGCAACGGTTATACAAATGAACCCGTTCTACGCCTTGCAAAACAACTCACCGAAAATACATTTGCAGACAAGGTTTTCTTCTGTAACTCAGGTGCAGAAGCGAACGAAGCGGCATTAAAACTGGCGCGTAAAGTTGGACTCGACAGCGGCGTTGCTGGCAAAAGTGGCATTGTGGCATTTAACAATGCGTTCCACGGCCGTACCTTATTTACCGTTTCGGCGGGTGGTCAACCTAAATATTCACAAGACTTTGCACCTCTTCCAAATGGTATCAACCATGTTGCCTTTAATGATTTAGAAGCTGCAAAAGCGGTCATTAATGAACAAACTTGTGCCGTGATTGTTGAGCCGATCCAAGGTGAAGGCGGCGTTATCCCTGCTGATATTGAATTTTTAAAAGGTTTACGTGCACTGTGTGATCAGTTTGGTGCCTTACTGATTTTTGATGAAGTACAAACCGGTGTTGGCCGTACAGGTGCACTGTATGCCTACATGAACTCTGGTGTTATTCCAGATGTGTTAACGACTGCAAAAGCACTAGGTGGTGGTTTTCCAGTCGGTGCAATGTTAACAACTGATAAATTTGCACAGCATCTTTCTGTCGGTACACATGGTACGACTTACGGTGGTAACCCGTTAGCAAGTGCGGTTGCTGGTGCAGTATTTGAGTTTATTAATACACCTGAAGTGCTGAATGGCGTTAAAGAGCGTCATGACTACTATAAAAAAGCTTTAAATCAATTAAATGAAAAATATGAAGTCTTTAAAACGATTCGCGGTGAAGGCTTATTAATAGGTTGCGCGT
This sequence comes from Acinetobacter sp. S-1, assembly GCF_059579785.1. Taxonomy (NCBI): domain Bacteria; kingdom Pseudomonadati; phylum Pseudomonadota; class Gammaproteobacteria; order Moraxellales; family Moraxellaceae; genus Acinetobacter; species Acinetobacter sp. S-1. The sequence continues at coordinate 2,645,471 of NZ_CM184207.1, read as the reverse complement.
TAAAAGAAGAATTTGCTGGTAAAGCAAAAGACATTAATAACCTTGCGGGCGAAGAAGGTTTGTTGAGTCTTATTGCAGGTCCGAATGTTGTACGTTTTACACCTTCTTTAATCATTCCATTTGCTGATATTGATGAAGGTATAAAACGCTTTGAACGTGCGCTTGCTCGCTTTGTAGAAATGCAAAAGGATGAACAAGCAGCATGATGATTATTCGTTACATTGAACCTAAAGATGTTAATGGCCTTTATCTCTTGGCTCAAAAAGCGGGTTTTGGTTTGACATCTTTGCAGCCAAATATGGAAAAACTTGCTGCTCGTATTGAACGGGCGTGTAAGACAGTCGCAGGCGAACTTCCAAAGGCAGATCAGGTTTACTTATTTGTTTTAGAAGATACTGAACTCAACAAAGTTGTCGGTGTTTGCGGAATTGAAGTTGCACTTGGTTTAAAAGAACCTTGGTATAACTTCCATGTAGGAACACAAGTTCATGCATCTGAACCCTTAAGTGTTTATAACGCTTTACCTACTTTATATTTGAGTAATGACCATACCAACTGTAGTGAGCTTTGTACTTTATTTTTAGACCCTGACTATCGCTTAAATAAAAATGGCAAATTTTTATCTAAAGTCCGTTTCTTATTTCTCTCAGCATTCCGTCAATATTTTGAAGAAACGATTGTTGCCGAAATGCGCGGATATTCTGACGCCAATGGGCAGTCACCATTTTGGAATGCGGTAGGTCATAAGTTTTTTAATATCGAATTTACCAAGGCTGATTATTTAAGTGGAGTCGGGCAAAAGGCTTTTATTGCTGAGCTGATGCCAAGACATCCGCTCTATGTCGATATGCTGCCTGACGATGCTAAAGCTGCGATTGGAATTGTTCACCCAAATACCCGACCAGCCTACAACCTCTTGCTTGAAGAAGGACTGCGCTACAAAGGCTATGTCGATATTTTTGATGGTGGCGCAACGCTGCAAGCAGATATCGAAAATTTACGGGCAATTAAAGAAAGTCAGTCTGTAACGGTTCAAATTGAACAACCTGAAAATATCGCTGTAGGGGATGAAGCTTACATTGTGGCTAATGATGACTATGAAAATTATCGCGCCATTCTTGTGTATAGCCAGCCTCATCAGAACATATTGCAGTTAACAAAAGAACAGGCAAACCAATTGAATGTTGAAAATGGCTCTTTAGTTCGGGTGCTCAGTGTTCAAGTTAAACAAGTTTCGAGCCCAGAAGTGGTCAATAAACTCAAAGAGACTGAACATTTGCGAATGGCTGTTAATTAAGCGGAAATTACTATACATTTCACCAATTTTAAGAGGGAATAATATATTATCGCTAGCGCAAGATTGGTATATGGATAAATACAATCTTGCTCTCTGAGCTGGAATTAATTAGCCTGCTTTTTTATATAAAGGGTAAATCAATAAAATATTAATTAGTTTATATATTTTAATTGTTTATTGAAATTATATTTTGGAAAGTAGGCTAATATAATAATGAAGGAAAGGATTGATGAATAATTTTTATTGTTATAGGTGATGGCTTTTAAAAAGGAATTTATAAGGTCTTAAGTGATTTAATAATATTTTAGAATGGTTTAATGGACTAAATTAATAATCATATAATTTGTTTATTATTAAAGCATTTACGACGGTTGCTATAAATTGGAGTAAATATTACATGAGTAAGAATAACGGAAAGCAGTTTCTGGAAGGAGATCTTCTTGGTAGTCAACATATGACTGAGCAAGAAGAAGAGAAATTGCAGCGCTCATTGACAAATCGTCATATTCAAATGATCGCAATCGGTGGTGCAATTGGTACTGGATTATTTATGGGTTCCGGGAAAACATTAAGTGTTTCGGGTACTTCAATTGTTTTAACCTATTTAATTATTGGTTTCTTCTTTTTCTTCGTGATGCGGGCAATGGGTGAATTGTTGCTTGCCAACACGAATTTTAAAACCTTCGCCGATTTTGCAACAGCTTATCTCGGTCCATGGGCGGGGTTTTTCCTTGGTTGGTCCTATTGGTGTAACTGGATTATTACTGCGATTGCCGATGTAATTGTAATCGGAGGGTACATGCAGTTTTGGTATCCCGATTTACCCGTTTGGATTCCGGCATTTACATCATTGGCCATCTTAACCATACTTAACTTTGTGGCCGTTCGATTGTTCGGTGAACTTGAGTTTTGGTTCTCACTCATCAAAATTACTGCAATTATTCTATTTATTCTGGCTGGTATTTATTTAATTGGGACCGGGTTTACTTCTCCAAATGGGGTTAAGGCTTCAATGAGCCATTTGTTTGAAACAGAATCAATGTTTCCTTATGGCGTAACAGGTTTCTTGGCAGGTTTTCAAATTGCCATATTTGCATTTGTGGGTATTGAGCTGGTTGGTACGACTGCTGCTGAAACTAAAGATCCGCATAAATCACTTCCAAAAGCGATTAACTCTATTCCTTTACGCATTTTATTGTTCTACGTGGGCGCGTTGGTTTGTATTATTGCCGTCACATCTTGGGCAAAAGTTTCACCAGAAAAGAGCCCATTTGTAGAAATGTTTACCTTGGTTGGATTACCAATTGCCGCAGGTTTAATCAACTTTGTTGTTGCGACTTCAGCTTTATCTTCTGCAAACAGTGGAATCTTTGCGACTAGCCGGATGTTATACGGTTTGGCTTTAGACAACGATGCACCTAAAAGCTTTAGTAAGCTGTCAAAAAGAAAAGTTCCAATTAGAGGACTCATATTTTCAATGGCGTGCGTAACGGTTGGAACATCTATTTTATTTATCGTTCCAAATGTCATGACAGCATTTACGATTATTTCAGCGCTCACTTCAATTTTATGTATTTTTACATTTATGTTGATTGTGCTTTCATATATTTATTATCGTAAGAAAAGTCCTGAGCTACATATCCAGTCAAAATATAAAATGCCGGGTGGTTTATTTATGGCATGGATGACCATGTTGTTTTTAGTGTTTACTATCGTAATTTTAGCTTTAGACCATGATACTTTAATTGCACTTGAGTGTTCACCAATCTGGTTTATTGGTTTATTTATTGCCTATAAATATAAAAAGAAAAAGATGTTGCAGCTTGATATCTTGAAAGCTCAAAAGGTTGATTATATTTAAGCTAGAAGATGAAATGTTTTTAAAGCTAGGCGTGTGTCTAGCTTTTTTATTTTTAAAATAATAATTTTTAGTTAAGATAATTTGTTTATGGTTCCAACATTTAGTAGTAAACTTACTCAGAAAATTTTTGTAAGGTCTGAAATGTTTTTCAGGATTCTAAATATAGTCATAAATATTAAAATGAATTAAATTGATTTTAAAAATAAAGATTACAAAGTAAAAGGAATAGTAATCCCATGATACTTAAGTGTAATGATAGTGATTTGTACGATTTTACTATTGGGAAAAGATACATCTGTTTTGGGGTGCAATTTAATGAATATCGAAATGAAACAAAAGTATCTGTTCGCCGCGATTCAGATGGTACCCCTGTTATTGTAGAAATTTCTAAATTTGAAATAATTAATCCCAGTATACCTGAAGGTTGGGAAATTTCATTTTATAAGCAGGAAGATACTATAACTACGACTATTGAACCTAAAGAATTTAGTGGAGAATTTTGGGATGACTATCATGATGGGAACCCTAAAATGGAAAAATTATTTGAAGATACTTATTTAAAGATCTGTAAATTTCATAATTTTTCTATTACGTCCGGTTGATTAATTAAAAGCCAATAAAAAAGCCTCATTACGAGGCTTTTTTTATATTCATTATTTAATACTTGGATCGCCTTTCTTCAAGAAAAAGCGAATCGCTAACTTTTGTAAAAATGTTCCATAAGGAGGGTGGAAAAGCTGAGTCGGGAAAAACCGATGACGTATAAACACAGTTTTTGCATGTGAAAGTTCACGGAAGCCTTCTTCACCATGATATGACCCCATACCTGAGTTGCCGATACCACCAAAAGGAGCATCATGGTTAACTACATGCCAACCCCAGTCATTGATGGTCACGCCACCTGAATGAGTTTCACGTAAAATACGATCACGCTCTACCGAGCTATGTGTAAAGAAATAAAGCGCTAAAGGTCGTTCGTCCGATTTCACATAGGTAATCGCATCATCTAAAGAATCATAAGCCACCACAGGTAAAATAGGGCCAAAGAGTTCTTCTTTCATAATGTGCATATCTGGCGTGCAATTCAGCACAATCTGTACAGGCATCCTACGGCCTTGTTGGTCAAAGCTGTAAGTGTCACAAGGAATAACACGAGCACCTTTTTCTTGCGCATCGGTCAAAATATCTTGAATACGTTTTAAATGACGGTCATTTACAATCGATGTGTAATTCTCATTGTTTGTGATGTTTTGACCAAACATTTTTATAAAGCTTGATTTCGCTGCATCCACAAACTCATCAATACTTTCTTTAGGAACCAACGCATAGTCAGGCGCTACACAGATTTGACCACTATTAGTTGCTTTGCCATGGGTAATACGTTTTGCTGCATCGGCAAGTGGGTAGTTGCGGCTTACAATTGCTGGTGATTTACCACCTAACTCAAGTGTAACAGGTGTTAGATTTTCAGCAGCAGCTCGCATGACGACTTTGCCAATGGTAGGAGAACCTGTAAATACAATATGGTTAAATGGCAAAGAGGTAAATCTTGCTGGGTCTGTAATTTCTTCACCAAACACGGCCACTTCATCTTCATTAAAAACTTCGGCAAGCATGCGTCGAAGCATGGCATTAGTATTCGGTGTAATTTCAGGCAGTTTAATCATGACTCGGTTGCCTGCAGCTAAGGTGGCAATGAGGGGGCCAAGTGCTAAATAAACCGGGAAATTCCAAGGAACAATCACACCAACCACGCCTTTAGGTTGGTATTGCACACTTAAACGGTTTGATAAAAATAAAAGCTCGGTACGGCGTTTACTTGGACGCATCCAGCGGCGTAAATGATGAATCGCATGATCAGCCTCTAACACAGAACCAAGCAAATCTAGTAGTTTAGATTCATCAAATGATCTAGAACTAAAATCGGAATTAATCGCGGCAGCTAAAGCATCTTGATAACGAATAATTTGTTTTTTAAGTTGATGCAGTTTTGTGCGGCGTGCTTCAAGACTTGGGTAAGGATCTGCTTCAAAATTGGCACGTTGTTTGGAAAAAATAAGTTCCATATGTTCAGTGGCAGAGCCGCTATATTCTTTTAAGGTGGACTGTTCCATTATTATTCCTTCCATACTTTTGCTTATCATACTTTATGCTTGAAGCGTCGTATGGTCGATGTTAAATTGAGACAACAAGAGGTAGTTTAGTGCCATTATGCACGTCACTCTAGGGATGGTGTGAATTAAATGCCTAATAATGTTTATAAAAATACAAATGCGGTTATCGAAGGAAATTATGATAATACACTCTTAGGTGCCAATACATATTTGCTAGGTTTAACCAGTTTATTTGATGAAATGGGGTCGCAAGGCCATTCAATATCAGATGTTCTATCTGGCACAAATATTTCGCCAGATGCGATGAATCAATCCTCTTTATATATTTCTCAAGTTCAAAAAATTCAGTTATTTCAAAATATTCAAAAGCTATCTCATGATCCCTTAATTGGACTACGAGCAGGACAAAAGCAGCGGTTGTCTGATTTTGGGGTGTATGGTTATGCGTTATATTCCTCACGTAATTTTAGACAAGCGGTAGAGCTTGGCATTCGACATATTAAGCTTGCAGGGCCTATTTTAAAGAAGTCATTTTATATTCGGGATGATGTTGCCGTTTTTGAAGGGCAGGACATTATTGTACTGGGTAAGCTTCTGCCTTTGGTGTGCGAGTTTTGGTTTAGTTCCATGCAAACCTTAATTGAACGGGTGCTTGAAGGACCATTTCAAGCGAAGAAGCTTTTGTTGCCCTATCCAGCGCCTGACTATGCAGAAGAATATGAAAAAGTTTTTCATTGTCCCGTTCAGTTTAATGCGGGGGTAATGCAATGGCACTTTGATTTAAAGTGGCTCGATGTACCTTGTCCAAATGCCAACCCGATTACCGCGGATATGTGTAAATCGTTTTGTGAGCGGATGTTGGGTGCTGCTGAACTTGAAGAGCCCGAGCTGGTGAAAACAATCCGTTTAATATTATTGGATGGAACAGGACTTTTTCCATCAGCTCAAGAAATGGCTGAACGGTTACATATGTCAAAACGGACCTTACATCGACGCTTGGCAGGTTTTGATTTAACTTATCAGGAGTTATTAGATGAGACTCGGCGCCGTCTTGCGGATGAATATTTGCGAGAAACAACTTTAACCGTAGATGAAATTGCCGAGAGAATTGGCTTTTCAGATACTTCTAATTTTAGAAAAGCCTATCGTCACTGGACAGGCATTTCACCAAATGAATATCGAATACAGTACCTAAATTAGAATTAGCTTTGACTGCTACTTAAATTGAGAGAGTAACTTTTTCTGCAAAAATGGATTACAGAGCAAAATCGCAAATAAAATAATAAATATGCCGATAATGCTAAACAGATCAGGTAATTCATGCCAAAAAACAAATCCCCAAATTCCTGCAAAAATAATGGCAATATAATTCATGGGGCCAATTTGTCCTGCTGGAGCTAGGCTATAAGCATAAGACATAAATAGTTGGCTAATGTTTGCTAAAAGTCCTGCGGCAATGAGTAGTGCTAGTTCATGCCAAGTGAAAATACGCCAATGCCAGAACATTGGAATAGAGGAAATTAAACTACCGAAAACACAGAAGTAAAAAACAATACGTTCAGGCGGCTCTGTACTGGTTAAAGCTCTTACGGTGACAAAGGCCATTGCTGATAAAAAGCATGCACCCAAGCCAATAAAAGATAGTGCGTTAAATAGACCTTGGTCGGGTTTAGCGACAAATAAAACCCCAATGAGTCCAATCACAGCGGCAAAAATCATCGATTTGGTAATTTTTTCTTTTAAGAAAAGCCATGCAATCAGTGGAATAAAGATAGGAGATGAATAACTAAAAACCATGGCATTTGAGAGTTTTAAGTTCGCAATGGCATAGAAAAAACCATACATTGCGGCAAGCCCGACAATACTTCGCCAAGTATGCATCCAGAGTTTATCGGTTTTAATAAAATCTAGCCCCTGTTTAAAGAGCATCGGAATAAAAATAAATAAACCTACTGCATTTCTAAAAAACACGACGGTCGTATTGTCTACTGTTTGTGAAGCAAAACGAATGCACACTCCCATAATGGAAAATAATAATGCCGATGTCATAAGACAAAGCAGTGCTTTTCCAAGTTGAGTTGAGGGGAGGTTTGGAGCAGTCTGATTTTGCATAGAGAAATGAGTTTTTAGTTTTCGGTGTTATATTAACAGCGATGCAGGTATTGGATGAAATATCATTTGATAATGATTCAATAGTGGTACTTAGTAAAATAAAAAAGAGAGCCTGTTTAGCTCTCTTTTAATTTTATAGGGTGCTATTTACAGCTAAAGTTCTCAGCTTTCTCACTATCACCTTGACCATTGTAACGAGCAATCAGTGGGTAAGGGCAAAGTGGGCGGGTACGGTCTGGTGCCCAGTTTTGTGGAAGCTCAGTATTAATTTGACCACTTGGGTTACCTGCGCCGCGTGCAGCCGCAATGATTTTGTCAGGTGCTTGCCCATATTCGACCCAGTTGACTAAGGCAGTCAATGCATCAAATTGGTCGGTCGCAATGCCATCACGGGTATGGTTCATACCCGGAACTCTAAAGAAACGTGCGAATTCAGGTGCTGTACCTTTTGCATCATTTTTATAGTGTTGTAGCAGTTGATCGTACCAATTTTGGGTGTCATCTACAGAGAAAACGCCGTCTGCTGTGCCTTGTACCACAATCATTTTTCCACCGTGATTACGGAGTTTATCTAGATTAAGTTCATCAGGTGGCATCATGAAAGATATCGAACTTTCAGTATAAACATCATTGGTTGCCGAGAGTTTTGGATAGTCGGTATCGAAGTTAAAATTAAAGGCAAATTGTCTAGAATTTTGAGTCACAGTTGGGTCTTGTGGGACTTGAAAAAGAATGCCGACTGCAACGGGGTCACGTGCTGTTCCCACCGAAGATTCGAATTTCCAGCTTGCCCAGTTACTGCCGACTAAACCGGGGTCGAAAGGCTGGGTTGCATAGAGCGCTTGTCCAGCCGAATTTACAGGACCACGGTAAATGTTGGCTAATACATCAATTTGTTCGGTGCTTAAACAAGTACCATCTCTTGTGCTTGAGCAAACGGGTACATCTTTGTGAATATCAAAAGCCTTACGGCAAGCCTCGACGTCTTGAACCAGTCCATCTGCAACACCGTCTAAAGCATCGCATCGATCTAAAATCGCTTTTGCTAAAACTTTACGCTCTGGAAGAGTTAGAGCAGTACTTAGGTCATTTTCATCTGTTGCGACACGACGAAGCTGCTGTGCTGTATAGAGTTGAGCCGCGGCTGCACGAGGTAGGTGAAAACCTGGTGTACTCGCTAGAATTCCATCATATTGGTCGCCCAAACGGGTTGCGGCAATCATGGCATGACGTCCGCCGTTCGATGTGCCACCTGCATAGGAGCGATCTGGCAATTTGCCATATGCGGCTTTAATTAGGTTTTTTGCCATAGGCGTGAGTTTGGTAATCGCACCGTAGCCGTAGTTAATTCTGGCTTGAGGGTCTAAACCAAACATTGGATTTTGTGAAGCATTATGTCCAGCATCGGAAGAAATGACCGCAAAACCATCATGCAGGGCATTGGTCAGTGGGCCACCGCTACCAACCTGACCTGTTGCAGGGACTAAATTACCATCGGTTCCGCCATTGCCTTGATAGAGGAAACGACCATTCCAGTCTATTGGTAAGCGCATTTCAAAACCAATTTGATAGGTTTGTCCATCGACAGGGCTTACACGTTGGTCCATATAACCTTTAACCAAACAATGAGCGCCAATCGGTTTGTTGGCGACAGTCAATGTACCTGCTTCTTGAAGGGTAGCTGAGCTAATGACTGTATTGTTGTATTGAAATCCGACTAAGTCCGTACAGCTTCCTGTCATTTTTACGCCCACAGCAGGAGACAACTGTGGTGGTTTGGTTGTTGAGGAAACCGTTGTGTCATCATTATCACTTCCACAGCCTGCCAAAGCACCAAGCATGGCAAGCACTAAAGCGGAGCGGGTCAAAATTCGTTTATTGTTGGTGTAATTCATTTATTCATATCCTTATTGAATGAATGTTTGTAATTAATCTAAAACCAAAAAATTAGCTGTGCTTCGTGCGATCATTTTGTTGTTTTGCCAAGCTTCACTTTCGAGATTCAGTACAGTTTTGCCTTGTTTAATGAATCGGCATTTTGTAATGACTTCGCCTACAGCACAGGGCCTTAAAAAATCCATCGTTAAGTTAATGGTGGTAGCGGGTTTATGGTCATTGGCGAGATATGCAAAAAGTCCCATCACGTCGTCAAGCATGGCGCAGATCATGCCACCTTCAACGGTGCCGCGTGGATTGGTAAAGCTTTCTAGTGCTGTGTAGTGGATGGTGAGTTCAGTGTTTTTGTCATTCCAATGGATATTGTGTCCACCCAAATGGTGATGGATGGGCGGTAAGTGTTCTAAAGTTTTTTGATCCATAATGAAGTGTCCATCCTTTTGTAAGTGTTATAAAAATTATTATTTCACCGTGTAGGCATCATAAATAACCGCTTTGCCCAAGCGCATTGCACTACCTACTGCAACGGTCTGGTTAAGCCATGCATATTTAGGTGAGCTGGTTTCAAACTGCATGGTAATTTTGAAATAGTAATTTTTCGGGTCGACATCTTTGCCTTGAGCAAGCTGTTTTAGTGTTTCTGCCGAGCCATGTCGGTAACCTTTGGTTTGAAGATAAATAAGTGCACCGTCATCAGTTTCTAGCAAATATCGTGTATCAATAATCGCTAGTCCTTTACTGTCAACGATTTGCCAATCTGCGCCATTATTTAAAATACGGCCTTTAAGTGTTTTGCCTTCGAATGTCCCACCCGTAATAGGAATAATTCGGCGTTTACCAGCGTCACTGGTTGTGCCTAACTCCCAAACAGGCGCATTTAAATCAACACTAAATTTTGCTAAAGGCTCAAGCTGAATAGGTGGAGGGCTATATTGAGTTTCAGCGTGAGTCAGGGCAATCAGACTCATTGTGCAGAGTAGCGTTACAACTTTCTTCATGATGAATTTCTCGAAATTAAAAAGAGGTTCTATATGTGACAGAACCTCTTGTTTTGAATTATTTAAATTTCCATGTGTAGTCGATGTTGATACGCGTTTCGTTTACAGGTTTGATATTTGCTGTAGAGAGCATGTTATTGTCATAAATGGCATATCGTGCGCGTAACCCTAGATTTTTTAACCAGCCACTCTGAACGGTGTAGCCTAAATCGAAGTCTGTTTCTCGCTCTTTCAAATTGGTTCCACCTAAGTTAGGTGCATAAATATTGTGACCTGTGGTGTAACGGGTCATAAAACGTAAACCCGGTACATAATCTTTAAAGTCATATTCATAACGGAAACTATAGGCTTTTTCTTTTGGGTTTAAAAACTCGCCCGGCCATGTGTCAATGAGAAGTCCAGTTTCACCTCCCGTCAAATACGGAAAAGCGGTGTCGCCGTGATGTTGGAAGGTGCCAAAAATAAATTTATGGTTTTGATGTTTGAGTTCGAAATGCGCATGATAAAGATCATTATCGACTAAACCTGCTTTTGCTTGTCCGTCATCTCGGCTGCGGTAGTAACGTAATTGCGAACTAAAGTTGGTGGTGTCGTTAATTTTAAATTGGTGTAAAGCACCGACCATGGTTTGGTTATAAAGATCATCAACATCCATATAAAAAGCGGTGAGTTTGAGTGCAGGATTAAACTGATAGTTTCCACCTAAATAATAAAGCCCATCAGTTTCGGCACTTTTAAATCGTCCATTTACGCCTGAAATTTTAATTTTTTCATAGTTGGTCGAATCACGATGATTCACTTTATCGAGGTAGGCTGCCTGTAAATCAAAATCTTTAATATCTTTACTGGTCAGTGAAATTCCTCGATAGGTTTGAGGCAGCAAACGAGCAGGTGAAGCTACTAAAACTGGGTTCATCGGCATTAGCGTACCAATACGTAGCTCGGTCTGGCTCATTTTCGCTTTTGCTGTGACCCCAATTTCGCCATAAGAGTCAGCAGGTTCATTGGTACGCGTGTCTCTAGGTAAGTTTCCTGTACCGCCATGCTCTGCGTCGGCATCGAGTTTAAAACCCGCCGTCGCAAGTACATCCAGTCCAAAACCGACAGTCCCTTCGGTATAACCTGAATTGGCTTTAAGAATAAAACCTTGTGTCCAGTCCTTGGCAGCAGGGTAAGCAGATTGCTCTTGATAGTCGCGGTCAAAATAGAAATTTCGCGTGGTGAGTTCTACTGAACTGTTGTCAATAAAATTGCCAGCCCACACTGAACCAGAGAGCATGAGGGTAGAGTACATCCATAATTTCGACATAGCATTTCTTCCTGAAATAACATTTTTTTGTTTTCAATAAGGCTTAGTTGTTGTGTCCGCCTTGTTTGGTTTTTAAATCGAATTATTTTCCGAGCAGTTCTCGGGCCACGATTTCTTTCATAATTTCATTGGTTCCCCCATAAATTTTTTGTACCCGTGCATCCACAAAAAAGCGTGAAATCGGATATTCCTGCATGTAACCGTAGCCACCAAAAAGCTGAAGTAATTGATCAATCACTTCACATTGAACATCGGTAATAAAGCATTTCAATGCGGCAACTTGAGTGACGCTTAACTGGTGTTGTTGATACAGCGCTGCACATTGATCTACAAAAGCTTGAGCGGCTTTTGCTTTGATGTGTGCATTTGCGAGCACAAAGCGTGTGTTTTGCATTTGACTTAACTGTTGTCCGAAAGCTTTACGTTCCAGTACATAGTCTTTGGTGATTTCAATGGCGCCTAAAATTGATCCCAAAGCCATCATAGAAATGCTCAAACGCTCACGCGGTAACTCTTGCATTAAATAAGCAAAGCCTTGTCCTTCTTCACCCAAACGCTGAATTGCAGGCACACAAACATCATCAAAAAACAGTTCGGCTGTATCTTGGGCATGGAGTCCGATTTTTTGTAAGGAACGGCCTTTTTTAACGCCATCTAAAGCAGCATCAACTAAGAAAATTGAAATGCCTTTTGCTTTAGCTTGCGGATCAGTTTTCGCAACCAGAACGATCAGGTCGGCATGCAATCCATTTGAAATAAACGTTTTTGAACCATTAATACGGTAGTAGTCATTTTCTAAAATGGCTTGAGTGCGTATGGCTTGTAAGTCTGAACCAGCATTGGCCTCTGTCATGGCAATTGCAGTGACGACTTCACCTGTCACCATTTTCGGTAACCAATAACGTTTTTGCTCTTCAGTTCCAATATTTTGCAGATAAGGAGAGACCAGCTCATTTTGCCCTCCAATGGCAACCGCCAAAGATGCAAAACCAGCTTGAGCAGTTTCTTGAACCAGCATGAGTGAGTAATGAACAGGAGCACCGTAGCCACCATATTCTTCGGGTACATCGACGCACAAAAAGCCATTTTCCCCAAGACGAAGCCACAGATCACGAGGGATGAGGCCATCGTGTTCCCACTGTTCATAATACGGAGCAACCTGTTCTTTTAAGAACCTGCGGTAGCTGTCTCGAAATAGTTCAAATTCTGTATCGTGTGGCATGTTGAACCTTTTTTAGGCAAAATTGAGGCTAAGGCCCAAACCGAAGTTTGAGCTTCCTTTTTTATTTCAATTGCTTATTGCTTTAAGGTGGGTACCCGAATAATCAGTGGGTTATCAGTCTGCTTTTGATAAAGCTCATCAATTAAAGCGGCACGACGTTTCGTAATACTGCTTTGATTGAGGTTGCCTTTATCGGTTACTTCACCGGCATCTAACTGAGGTGGTTCGGTCATTAAATAAAGCATTGAGACTGTATTTGAACTGCCAGTCGCATCTTTATTAAAGGTCGTTAAAAATTGGCGGAACCATTGCTGGACTTTAGGATGCTGTAATATCTCTGTTGCAGAATGATCACCAAGCTTAAGACCTGCATATTGAGTACAAGCTTCTAATTTTGGAAAAATCAGAAAACCAACAGCATTCAGGTTTGAACCAGTAATACAAACATCTTGAACCAGTAAATTACCTTGAATCAGTACTTTGTTGCGTAGTGTGCCCACATTCACAAAAGTACCCGTATTGAGTTTAAAGTCTTCAGCAATTCGTCCGTCGTACATTAGACCTTTAGTTGGATCATTGATATCGACTAAACGCACCGCATCACCCGTATGGAAAAAGCCTTCATCATCAAACACAGTGCTTTGCTGGTCTGCTTTTAAGCGCCAATAGCCTTTCATGACATGTTTGCCACGAACACAAAATTCTAGTTTGTCACCACATGGAACTAGCTTAATTTCGCATCCCGGAGCAGGATAACCAATAAAGCCAGCCATCACGCGTGGGCCAGTTGTAAAAGCACAAGAGGGAGCAGTTTCAGTCATACCCAATCCGCTCATTATGCGAATTTTTTCTCCGCAATGTTGCTGAGCAATTTTATCGAGTCTGTTCCAGCCCGCTTCTGAAAGCGCTGCACCTGCAAAGAATAAAATTTTAACTTTGGCAAAAAAGCGGTCTCTTAATTCTTCATCTTTTTCTAAAGCCTCGGTGAGCTCTTCCCAACCTTTGGGCACATTTAAATAAACGGTTGGAGAAATTTCTTTGAGGTTACGAATGGTTTCGTCAAATTTTCCTGCAACGGGTTTGCCATCATCAATGTAAATGGTGCCGCCGTTATAGAGCGCAATGCCGACATTGTGACTGCCGCCAAAGGTGTGGTGCCAAGATAGCCAGTCGAGTAGGACAGGCGGCGTTTCTTCAAACTCAGGGAAAGTCTGCAATAACATTTGCTGATTGACACACAACATTAAATGCGTGGTCGGTACAGCTTTAGGCAATTTGGTTGAACCTGACGTAAATAAGAATTTGGCAATTTGGTTTTCATCAAGAGTTTGATAAAACTCTTGAACATTTGAAACTGGCGTATCTAATAGCGACTGAAAAGATGTGCAAATCTGATCGCCCACAATCCCTTTATTGGTTACCACTTCAATATCTGATGTACTACATGCCTGAATCGCTTTAGCAAAAGCTTGTCCATCGCTGGCATAAACCATACCAGGTGTGAGTACTTCAAACACATGTTTGAGTTTGCCAAAGTCTTGAGAAATCAGAGAGTAGGCGGGTGAAATAGCTGAGAAAGGTACACCTGCCAGCATGGCAGCCATAGACAGAGTTAAATGTTCAAGATCATTACCACTTAAAATAACGAGTGGCCTCTCTTGGCTTAACTTACGTTCATGTAAAGCTTGAGCAATGTGCCATGCACGTTGTAAAACTTCTGCATAACTCAGTTTGACCCATTCACCTTGAGCATTGCGTTTTGCTGCAAAAATATGGTCTGGTTTAGTTTGTGCAAAATGAATTAACCGATCTGTCAGTTTTTGTGGATACGGTTTTAATTGCTCTTTTGGGCTGATATAGAGCGTGTCATCTTTATGGTGATAATGAATATCATGTTGCCCTAATTTTACGAACCGTTCGCGGTCTTGTGATTGAGTGGCATTCATTTGCATTTCTTTCACTCCATGGAAAGCGCATCACTGCGCTTTATTTTTTGCATCATGCAATTTTTATTTAATATGTCTGTGTTCGCATTAGCCTGACTAAATCGGGTAATGACGTGATTGGGTCTGAATGGTGATCCAGCGTAGGTCGGTAAATTCGGCAACAGAGACTTTACTACCAAAACGTCCATAACCACTCGATTTTGTTCCGCCAAATGGCATTTGAGCTTCGTCATGTACGGTTGCGCCGTTAATGTGACAAATACCCGAATCAATCTGTTGAGCGACTTCCAGTGCTTGCGAAATATTTTGGCTAAACACTGCTGAAGAAAGACCGAACTCGCTGTCATTTGCCAGTGCTACACCTTCTTCAATGCTTGAAAAACGTTGAACTGTGCATACAGGTCCAAATGATTCTTCGCGGTAAAGCAGCATGTCAGGTTTAATATTGAGCACCAACGTCGGTTGCATGGTGGTGTCTTCAATATGGATGCCTAAAGGTAAGTCAGCCCCTTTGTTTTGGGCATCTTCTAGCAAATGTTGAATACGGTTTGCAGCACGGCGACTTTCTAATACGCCGAGTACATTGTCTTTTGAAGTTGGATTACCTGCTTGAATAGAGCGAGTTTTTTCAATCAGTTTTTCAATAAATTGGTCGGCAATATTGTCTTGAACCAAAACACGTTCGGTCGACATACAGATTTGACCCTGATTAAAGAATGCTCCAAAAGCAACTGCATTTACGGCTTCATTAATGTCAGCTTCATTTAAAACCACAACAGGGGCTTTCCCACCGAGTTCGAGTAAAACTGGTTTTAAATATTTGGCAGCAGTCTCGGCAATAATTTTCCCGACCTTGGTTGAGCCGGTAAAATTAATGCGTTTCACGGCTGGATGAGACACTAAGCGCTCCACGATTTGTGGTGCATCTTCAGCAGCATGCGTAATCACATTCACGACACCTTCACCTATACCTGCCTCATGTAACACTTCACCAATGAGACGATGTGTTGCTGGGCAGGCTTCTGAGGCTTTTAACACTACCGTGTTACCACACGCCAAAGGCATGGCAAGTGCACGTGTTGCCAAAATCACAGGAGCGTTCCAAGGTGCAATCCCTACAATCACACCACAAGGAACCCGTACACCCATTGCAAGATTGCCCGGCACATCTGACGGAATCAGGCTTCCGTCAATTTGTGTAGTCATTGCTGCTGCTTCACGTAACATGTTGGCAGCAAGGTGAACGTTAAACCCATACCATGTCGCAGTTGAACCTGTTTCTTGCATTCCAGTTTGAATGAATTGCTCGGTTTTTTGGTCCATTAAATCGGCTGCTTTTAATAAGCGTAAGCGACGTTCGGTAGGCGAGAGTTTCGACCATACTTTAAAAGCTTGTTGTGCCGATTCGATTGCACGGTCAACATCTTCCAGTGTTGCGGCAGCAGCTTTACTGGCTACTGATCCATCAATTGGGCTAATACGCTCAAAAGTTGCCTGATTTGATGCATCAACGGATTGACCGTGAATAAGTAACTGTACATTTTGCATGGGTTGCGTCCTTACATTGCCATTAAAGTATCAAAAGTTAACCAGTACGTTTGTAGCTCTGTAAACCCGGTTTAATTGATTTTTCATCTAAGAATTGTTTCAAACCTTCTTGGCGGCCATTTTCTGTATCGCGGTGGATACATTGATCAAGTTTGGCATATAAGTAGTCTTCGTTTTGGTCCCATGTCAGTTCACGGCAACGCTTAAAGCCATTTTTAGCGGTACGAAGAACCACAGGATTTTTCTCAAGTAAGCAATTTGCAAGTTCAGTCACTTCTGCTTTTAATTGAGCAAGCGGTACGCTTTTATTCACAAGGCCCATGGTTTCAGCTTCTTTACCGCTAAAGGTTTTGCCCGTCATGATGTAATACAAAGATGCACGGTGACCTACGGTATCTGCCATTGCTTTACTTACAAGGTTGCCCGGTGGGATACCCCAGTTAATTTCAGATAAACCGAAAGTTGCTTCATCTGCTGCAATTGCGAGGTCACAAGCCACTAAAGGTGAGAAACCGCCTCCAAAGCACCAGCCGTTGACCATGGCAATGGTGGGTTTTGAATACATACGAAGAAGTTGCCACTGCCAGCGACAAGAGTCACGGCGAATACGTTCTTGGAAAATTTCAGGCTGAGTGTCGACTTCACGGAAATATTCCTTCAAATCCATACCCGCTGTCCAAGAGTCACCAGCACCCGTCAACACTAAAACACGCGCATCTTGATCAAGCTCAAGAGTTTCGAGCACATCAATCATTTCGCGATTGAGTGTTGGGCTCATGGCATTTTTCTTTTCTGGGCGGTTTAGGGTGACCCATGCAATTCCATCTTCAACTTTAACATCTACTGTTTCCCAGCGGTTTTCATAACTCATCTTCATACTCCTTGAATGATTTTTTGCTGTTCTGGGATTTAATCTAATATCAGTTAAACTTACATTCAAGTCTTTTTTATAAAATTTCATAAATATTTTTTAATTCATTGTATTTTAAATGTTAATTATTTTTTAAATTAATTTAATATAAAAATATGTTGATTTTTTAGTAAGTTTAACTGATATTTTTGGTGTGTTTAAACAACAATACACAAAGGGCTAAATGGAACGACTAGTCAATAAAGGACAACACAATGGAAAAAATATCAGGACAGCCTTCAAGGGCAAAAATAACGTTGCTACTGTGCTTTGCCATAGCAATTTTTGAAGGGTTTGATCTTCAATCAATGGGGGTAGCCGCTCCACGAATGCGGGCTGAGTTTATGTTAGACAATGCCCAGATGGCGTGGGCATTTAGTGCTGCAATTTTAGGGACGTTACCAGGTGCGATATTAGGCGGTCGGTTTGCTGATATTGTAGGGCGTAAGAAAATTCTGATTTTTAGTATTTTACTTTTTGGAATTATGTCTTTGCTAACGGCTTATGCAGCTAACTTCAGTTTGCTATTACTCATTCGTTTTTGTACAGGTTTAGGAATGGGTGGGGCATTACCAATGATGATTACACTTGCCTCTGAAGCTGTACCTGACCAGCACAAAGGCACTGCAGTAAGCATTATGTATAGCGGCATTCCTTTTGGCGGATTACTCACTTCTGTGGTTGCTATGTCATTGGCAGGCGATGCAGAGTGGCGTCATATTTTCTATATTGGTGGGATTGCACCTATTTTACTCATTCCACTGATTATGCGCTTTTTACCAGAGTCAAATGACTACCTGCAACGAAAAGTTCAAGCGCAAAAAACGACACCATTCTTTGAAGTTTTATTTGCCAAAGAACGTCGTATGTCAACCATTCAGCTTTGGATAAGCTTTTTCTGTACGCTGGTGGTACTGTATTTCTTGTTGAACTGGTTGCCATTGCTGATGGGTGCGCAAGGTCTATCAAAACTACAGGCAAACTATGTACAGATGGGCTACAACGTTGGCGGAATTTTAGGTTCAATCCTCATGGGCGTATTGCTTGATAAATTACGCATGAGCTTTGTGATTAAGCTGATTTATCTCGGCATTTTATTCTCACTGTGCTGTTTAGCAATTTCTCCAACAGTGGCTTTACTAGCACTTTCGGCAGTGGGTTGTGGCTTATTCATTGTGGGTGGACAATCGGCGTTGTATGGTCTGGCAGCCATGTATTATCCAACCGAAATGCGTGGAACTGGAGTAGGTGCAGCAGTTGCAATCGGGCGTATTGGTTCTTTTGCAGGGCCTTTAATGGCTGGTTTTTTACTCTCGCTTGGACAAAGCTCGACCATCGTGATTGGTTCAAGCATTCCAGTGATTTTAATTGCAGCGATCTCTGCATTACTTCTTGTCAAAAAACCTAAACAGCCTGTACATTTAGTACAAAGCTCAGGTGCTCGCTAAGTTTTAACGAAAGTATGGGGTAGATCCTCATACTTTCACTACAGTTTTTCTTATGATGATTGAAAGGTTATGGTACGTTCGAATTTAGTTCCAAAAAAAGTAGAAGATGAGCCTAAGTTAAGTTACATGATTGCTCGTGTTGACCGAATTATTAGTAAACATTTAACAGAACATTTAAAAGAGCTTGAAATTACCTTACCGCAATTTACTGCACTTTCTGTTTTAGCTTCAAAAAGTAATTTATCCAATGCCAAGCTTGCTGAGCGCTCTTTCATAAAGCCGCAATCTGCCAACAAAATTTTGCAAGATTTACTGGTGAATGGCTGGATTGAGAAAAAACCTGACCCAACACATGGACGCCGTATTTTAATTACACTGACAGACAGTGGTATTGATAAGCTAAATAAATGTAATGAAGTGGTTTTGAAAGTTGAAGAAAAAATGCTTGAAGGCATTGATATTAACTTGGCTTATTTAATCCGTAATAACCTCGATATTATGGTCAATAATCTTAAAAATCTTTAATTGAATGTGGTTTGTAAATTAATTTTTTAAAATCTACAGAAATGCTTAAGCACTGATTCACACAGAAAATTTATTTCATTTTGCAAATGAACTTGCTAGCATCGAAGAGACGTTTTTGGTGATGTGTGGCAGCGAATGTCTTCAGGACAACAAGTTTTACTTAAACTAAGAAAAATGATTATTTCAGGGGAACTTGAGGGCGGTGCCAGAATTGCCGAAATTCCGACTGCCGAGTTACTTGGCGTTTCAAGGCAGCCTGTTCGTATTGCCTTTCGGTTGCTCGAGCAAGAAGGCCTCCTCATTAAAAACCCAACTCGTGGTTACACGGTTCGTGAAATTTCAGAACAACTCGTTCATGATGCGCTCGAAGTGCGCGGTGTGCTGGAAGGGTTGGCTGCAAAAACTTTGGCAGAACAAGGCTTAAGCGAAGAGCAGAAAAAGACACTGCAACATTGCATTCAAGAAACTGAAAAACTATTTAATGAAACAGACGAGTTTGGTGATGCTGAACTGGAACGTTATCACCATTTCAACGTCATTTTTCATGACACGATTATTGAAGGCGCGCAAAACGTCGCACTCATCCAAGCCTTAGCGAAAAACAATCAATTGCCGATGGCGTCTGCCCAAGCCATTACCTATGACCAGAACCAAGCTTTATCGGAATATCGTCGTTTGCACTATGCGCATTTACAGCATTGTTCGATTTTCGATGCATTGGTACATCGTCAGGCAGGGCGTGCTGAAACTTTAATGCGTGAACACAGTAGTGTGGTGATTTTAGGTGAAACGCTAAGAAATGTTCTCAGCGCTTAAGTTAAAAGAAGTTCCTTTATTTTTGAATAAAGGAACTCAAGAATTAAAGCTCAATCACAAGATTTTTAGTTTTTGCACGAGAACAGCAGGGCGTAAATTGGTCATTTCGTGCATGTTCTTCATCGGTCATAAATAGATCCCGATGATCAGGTGTGCCTTCTACTACGCGGGTAATACAGGTCCCGCAAATGCCTTGTTCACATGAAACAGGAATATCAAAACCATTTGCAATTAATGCCTCCGTAGCAGTCTGCTCTGGTAATACTTCAATTCGGCGGCCTGTACCTTTCACTTCAATGGTAAAAGCTTCATCGTTGGACGTATCTACCTTTTGAGCGACAAAATGCTCTTGATGTAACTGTTCACTATACCACCCAGCTTGTTCAGCCGAGCTCATGACAAACTGCATAAACCCTGTAGGTCCACACACATATAAGTGTTTATCAGATGAAGCTTGGCCTAAAACCTCTGCCATTTTACATTCGGTGTCGGGTTGATCTTGAATATGAAAATGAACTTGGTCACCAAAGTGCTCGGTTAAGTTGCCATAGAAGGCAATCATTTCATGACTACGAACGAAGTAATGTAATTCAAAAGGAATATTGGCCGACTTAAGCCGATATGCCATCGACAAAATAGGGGTAATACCGATACCACCCGCAAATAAAACGGCCTGTTTTGTTTGAGGGTGAATTTCAAATAAATTACGCGGCTCACCAATCTTTAAAAGGTCACCTTCACGATATTCGGTGTGGATGCAACGTGAACCACCGCGTGAATTGGCATCATTTAAAACACCAATGACATAGCGATGTTTTTCAGTGCAGCAGTTTGAAAGTGAATATTGGCGGGTGAGACCATTTTTAAGATGCACATCAATATGTGCACCTGCCTCAAAATTAGGTAGCTCCGTACCATTTGCTGCAACCAATTCAAATGCACGAATGGTCGGGGTAAGCTGGTGAATTTTTTGAATAATAACGTCCATGTTCATACTCCTTTAAATAATCCGAATGTTTGGAAACTTCTGTGCGGATGTTTCAGGAGGCGTTTTATTTTCTTCGGCAAGTAGTCGGTCAATGACCTTACGAGACTGGACACCGCCTGCGTCGATATTAAGCATCAGTAACTTGCGATGTGGGTTGTTTAAAATGTTTTGCTGCTGTTGCTCCAGCATTTCTAAATCTTCAGTAAAGATTTTGCCTTGTCCTTCACGAATTTGATCGGTGAGTTCAGCATTATCTGGCTGGAAATTACGCGCCATTCCCCAGAAATACCAGTGAGAGGTTTCAGTTTCCGGTGTAATAAAATCGACCACAATTGAGGAAACTTTTTTGTCTTTCGGTGCGTGGTAACCACCATGTCCAGCATGTGCGACACCCACTTCAATATGAACATTACTTGGAGCAAAGAAGTGACAACGTTGCCAACGATCAACTGGTACATCATCTGCTAAGTGGTTGCCGCGAAGGGCCATTTGCCAAAATGGAGGTGCGATCACATTTTCCATATAGCGTTCGGTAATCACATGGTCACCGTCAACTTTAGTCACAGGCAATGATTCATCAATCTCTTTTTGCCCAATACTGCTTGAGTGAACATAGGTCTCGTGGGTTAAATCCATCAGGTTGTCGACCATTAGGCGATAGTCGCACTGAATGTGAAACAGGCCTCCGCCATAGCTCCATTCAGGATGATCTGCCCATTCTAAAGTTGGCAGTTTTGCTTCATCTGCTAAAGCTTTCTCGCCTGGCCATATCCAAATAAAACCGAATTTTTCGACAACTGCATATGATTTATTGCAAGGGAAACCATTTACACGTTGAGCTGGCATTGAAACGGTCTTTCCGTCACACCCCATCACTAGTCCATGATAACCACACACGAGGTTGCCATCTTCGACATAGCCAAGTGAAAGAGGGGCACCACGATGCGGACAAAAATCTTCAACGGCTGCAACGTGGTTTTCTTTACCGCGATAAAAAACAATTTTTTCACCACAAATAGTGCGACCTAATGGTTTATCTTGGATTTCTTCTGGGCGGCAGGCAACATACCAAGCATTTTTAATAAACATTTGTGACGACTCCTTATCACTTATTGGATCCAATTTATAATAAATAAAAATATTGGTCAATTGATAGGCAGTATATTTTTTAAAAATATTGATCTTTAGGTTTGGTTGTTTTTGTATATTTTTAATTGCTATTAAAGACTTTGGCTATTCTTTGGGATTTTAGAGTGAAATTTTTATTAGTTTTTATTTGGATCCATAATGACTTCAGTTAAGCCATTATGGGAGTGTAGAGATTTAGAAATTAACCGTGTAGTGAAGCATCATGCGCTGTTCATCCAGACTTTTGCCGTGTTTGGTGTCGTAATTTATATTTAAGAAAAGAAACTTAAGATTTTTAACCCAAGCATTTAGATCGTACTGAATCAACACATCACTTTCTTGCTCAAAATCATTTTGATTCATGGTCTGAAATGAATCGCCATAAATATATTTATAGGTGATTTTTAAACCCTTGATATAGTCTTTAAAGTCATACGAGGCAACGAAATGATAAGACTTTTCATCTGCTTTGGTAAATGCGCCTAAGGTCCAGTTCACCATGTGAGGAATGGGCATATTGTCGAGTTTTGGAATACCATCTTTGCCAAAGTTTTCTTGATAGCCAATTCCGGTTGTAAAGTTGCCATGTTTAATGAAATGCATAGCGCCTATGGATGTATTGTCATATTCACCAAGCTTTGATTTCCCGACATCGTCGTGGCGAAACACACGTAATTTTGTGGTGTGCTGCTTTGTCCATTGATAATCAAAAGCAAAGTAACTTTGATTGATGAGATCTGTTAAGTAACCATTATAAAATTTCCAGTGGTACCGAGGTGTATTGCCGTCCCATTGAAAGAAATAGAGCCCGTCAGATTCATGTTTTGATATGGCGAGTTTGTGGTAGTCCTCCTCATTTTTTGGTGAATAACGGTTAATCAAACCCAGCTCGAAATTTTGTTGCGGTGTCTTATATTTTAATTCCAAGCCTTTATAGTTCACGCGTAATTGATGTGTATCCACTTGTGGCGTAAGTGGTGAATCGGGAGTGATTTCACCTACATTCATGCGAAAGTTTTGATATTCAACTCCAGCACCTAAGCCATATTTAACTTGGTCTTGTGCTTGTTTCTTGGTGTTAGGGTCAAAGGGTATGACCATATCATTGGTGTGTTGGTCGCTACTTAGACGATAAGCATATTGAATGCTTGGATTGAGGTGTAGTTGAACCTCATTCAGTTTGGTTGACCAGTTGCCACGATAGATCAGACCTTGGCTCAAGCTATGAGTATCGGGGCTAGTACCATTTTCATATTGTCTGTCGAAGTTGAATGTTTTGAGTGTGAGTGTATTTTGAAAGTTAACATCTACTTCACTGTGAGCTAAACAGCAGGCAAGGGTTGTCCCTGAGAAGAAAATCCCATAAATAAAAATATGCTTCATTTTTAAATCCGTTTAAAAGCGTTTTACTGTTCTAAATCCGACATGGCTAGTTGCAAGGTCGAGTTCCTGTGGATGCCTCGCGGCAGCGCGATAACGTGCGCAATAATTGGTTGCGCATAAATAAGATCCACCTTTAATCGTATATTGCAAAATCTGTTCGTGACTTTGCCGATATTTCGATGGATCTCCCATATGATAGTCTCGTGGTCCTGTATAGGGTGTTTGCGTCCATTCCCATACATTGCCAATCAGGTCATACAAACCAAAGGGGTTTTTACTAAAACAACCCACAGGGGCAATATCCTTAAAACCATCTTCCCTAATGTTTTTATAAGGAAATTCGCCTTGCCAGAAATTGGCTACAATATGGCCTTCGTGGGTAGGGCCAATATCGGAATTTTGCTGAAAACCTTTGGCTGCATATTCCCACTCAAGCTCAGACGGTAAGTCATGGCCCAACCAGTTCGCATAAGCGTAAGCATCATTCCATGTCACCATGCGAACAGGCTCATGAGGCGCGGGTTGTTTTGGGTTATTTAAGCCCCATGGGTGTTTCCAATTGGCGCCTTTTTCAAATTTCCACCATTGTAATTCTTCAACTGGATGCTCAGGTTGTACAAACATTGCTGAGCCGCCTTGCTTCTCTGCATCGGTGACATAACCCGTTTGTTTAACAAACTCTTGAAATTGGGCATTGGTGACTTCAGTTGCATCAATTAAAAAAGCGGGAACGGAAGTTGCCTCTAAATTTAATGGGCGTTCATCTTCATAACCTTGTGTAGTGCCTAAAACAATTTTTCCTTGCGGAAGCTTGACCATGCCTGCTTCTTTATTGTTAGGCCATCCCGAAGGAAGGCCTGAATAAGAAGTACATTTAGCTTTGCTGCCTAAGTTGGGCAAGGTGGTCTGTTCTAGTTGAGGTGTATTTTTTTGGCATGCACAAAGTAAGAGAAACGATGAAAGCATTATGATCTGTTTCATCTGGTTTTCTCTACTTTTTGTTGTATTGCTCAAAATCTACAACACCATTTTCATCGGCATATCTTAAATATTTATCATTTAAGACTTTGACAATCTCAGGATGTTCTGCATAAACATTATGTTGCTCATTAAAATCTGTTTTTAAATTGTAGAGTTCCCAACTGTGGCTTTTAAATTTAGAAGGTGAGTTTTCAATAAGTTTCCATTCGTCAGTTTTGGCGTAGCGGCTGCCATGCAATTCTTTAAAGTCATAATAATTAACAGGACGAATACGGGCAGTATTATCTTTAAACGCAGGAATTAGGCTAAAGCCCGACGGTTTAATTTTGGTGCTTGAGGTTGGATAAACCTGATTATTTTGAATACCCGCTAGTTCCATCACAGTTGGGAATATATCTCTGACTGTTGCAAAGTTATTGTTAATTCCACGTTGTTTGGAAATCTGCACAGGCGATTTAACAATAAATGGAACTCGTACTCCGCCTTCTGAAGCAGCTGACTTCCAGTGGGTAAATGGTGTGCTGCTCACTTCGGCCCAGCGTGGCCCCATGTAAACATATGAGCTGGCATTGCCTATATTTTCATAGCGATTGTCTGCATCCCCCATTGGGAAATTATGATCGCCGCCTTCAGCGCCGTTATCTGACATAAATACAATTAAAGTATTGTCATATAAATGATGCTTTTTAAGATATTGAATGACATCACCCACGCGGTCGTCTAGCTGGGTAACCATGCCCGCATAAACTTCCATTTTACGCGCTTCATATTTGCGCTCTTGTGGGGTGAGTTCATTCCAGCTTTTGGTGCCTAAAGCTTGGTTGCCACGCTCTACTGGGTATTCTGCATTTGCAGGAATTAATCCTAATTGCTTTTGTCTAAGAAAGCGTTGTTTACGAATTGCATCGTAGCCTTGATCGTATTTACCTTTATATAAGTCTCTATAATGAGCAGGTGCTTGTAGCGGCCAGTGTGGAGCGGTATAGGCTAGGTAGGCAAAAAATGGTTTTTGCGCTTTATTTTTGTCTAAGTACTCAAATGCTTTTTGTGTAAAAAAGTCGGTTGAGTAGTAGTTGTCTGGCAATGTAACCTTTTGACCATTTTCTGTGTATTGAGTATTGCGCGGATAGTTTTTAGGCTGGTCTTTAAAGTGTAAATCGAAACCATCGAGCAGGGCAAAAGATTGATCAAAACCACGGGCTTTAGGGTTTTGTTCGGGCGCATAGCCTAAGTGCCATTTACCAACCATGAAGGTGTAATAATCTTTTGTCTTTAAAATCTCTGCGAGTGTATACGCATTTTGCGTTAAGTGCCCTGAATAGCCATCAATTTTGAGGAGTGCACGCGGGCTATCGGCTCCAACCAGTTTTTCTTGTCGTTTTGAAGTTTCATACATCGCACCTAAACCTACCAAGTGGTTATCGGCACCTGTCATAAGCTGTGCACGAGTAGGTGAGCACATTGATGAAGCATGAAAATTAAAAAGCATTTTTCCTTGCTTTAACAGGCTATCGATATGAGGGGTTTTAATTTCGCCACCATAAGCACCAATATCTGAAAATCCAAGATCATCGGCCAAAATAATCATGATATTAGGTGGTTGTTGATTTTTTGGAGGTGCTGCTTGCGTTGTGTAAAACAATTGGCTGGCAAAAAAAAGTCCCAATGTAAGCTGGCTTACTCTTTTGAGTTTCATAACAACAATCCTTTGATGTTTTAAAAATGCATCTTGCATTTCCTAGAAATAGACTAAGCTTTTTTGGCTAAAAAATGCTCTGGAATCGATCATAATGGATTTTTTAATATGGATCCATAAAAATATTCAAGCATCCTAATTTTATGTCTTTAATAATTTTATACTTATATAATTTATGTGTTTATATACTTTTTAATAATCCGTTTATAATTTTAGTTGCTTTTTTGGATCCAAATATTCAGTATAGAAAAAGAGCAGGATGCTCAAAAACAAATATTCCTCTAGGTCATTATGGATACGGATATGCATAACCACCCAATCGCTCATATCAGCAATGTCGTGTGTATGTCTTATCCAAGGGAGATACACAAATGGAAAGAGACGTTCTAAGTGAGATCCATCAAAACAACATGAGCCGTTACCAATGGTTCGTCATTTTGATCTGTATTTGTCTCAATATTATTGATGGTTTTGACGTGATGGTAATGGCTTTTACCGCGCCATCGGTATCAGCAGAATGGTCACTTTCAGGGGCACAAATAGGCTTGTTGTTAAGTGCTGGCCTTTTTGGAATGGCTGCTGGTTCCATTTTTTTAGCGCCTTTAGCCGATAAAATCGGTCGCCGTTTACTCATCTTAGTTTGTCTTGTAATTGCAGGTCTGAGCATGTTGGGCTGTGCTTTGGTACAAAGCCACGGCATGTTAGCAGCACTTCGGTTTATTACCGGAATTGGGGTAGGCGGCATTCTTGCGAGTAGTAATGTACTGGCAAGTGAATATGCCAACGCTCGTTGGCGTAGTCTCGCAGTGAGCTTAATGTCTACAGGTTATGGAATTGGCGCGACACTTGGCGGAGTACTATCACTGGCATTGATTGAGCATTTAGGTTGGCGCTCAATCTTTTTAGCAGGAGGGGTGACTACCATTGCAATGCTGCTGATCAGCGCATGGTTATTACCTGAATCTTTAGATTATTTACTCGCGAAACGACCAAAACAGGCACTAGAACGAATTAATACAGCTGTAAATCGTATGGGGCTAAACGAATTACCAGTTATGCCGCGTTATGAAAAAATCAGCACGCAAAATGGTAGTGAACTGGGCAAATTATTTGCTGGACAACTTGGATTTCAAACACTTTGTTTGTGGTTTGCATTCTTTTTAGTGATGTTTGGCTTTTACTTCGTGATGAGCTGGACACCAAAAATTCTTATTTCAATGGGGATGTCGCCACATCAAGGCGTAAGTACCGGAATTTTAATTAGTATTGGTGGGATTTTCGGAGCAGCCATTATTGGTTTATTGGCGTCACGCATGAAAATTTTCTATGCCTTAAGCCTGTTTTTAGGGTTAACGTCTGCATGTGTTTTCCTATTTGTCGCAGTCTCATCTCAAGTCAGCATTGCACTCATGGTGGGTTTATTACTCGGCACTCTCATCAATGGCTGTGTAGCAGGTTTATATTCGATTTCTCCAACAATTTATGATGCCGAAATCCGTAGTCGCGGCGTGGGCTATGCAATTGGTTTTGGTCGTATTGGGGCAATTTTATCGCCAACGGTCGCAGGCATTTTTCTGGATAAAGGGATAGCACCCGCAACGCTATATGCTTATTACGGTGGGGTGTTTATTTTGGCTATTTTCCTGATTTTAAGTTTGGGTAGTGCTTTTTACCGCAGTAAGAAAGAGCAGAACTACTCGCTTAAAACAGCACCTTAATCCATTAAAAATTAAATAGTTGAGATAAAAAATGAAAAACACACCATTATGGGTGGGGGTATGCTTGTGCCCATTATTTAGTCAAGTTGTGCATGCCGAGTTTATTGCAGACAGTAAAGCTGAGCTGACACTACGTAATTTTTACTTTGACCGAGACTATAAAAAAGACCCATATACCTATACAGCAGGCAGAGATTGGGCGCAGGGTCTAATTTTTAAAGGACAGTCGGTTATACTGAAGGTGCGGTTGGGTTTGGTGTTGATGTACTGGCAATGGCAGGTTTTAACCTGATGGGAAGCCGTGCTGATGACTATGCGCGTAGTGGCTTATTACCAGTGAATACCGATAACTCGCGTGATGATTATTATGGAAAAATAGGCATTACAGGAAAGGCTAAATTTAGGAAAAATGAGCTTTTTGTGGGGGACTTAGTTCCACAATTACCGACTATTTTTTCATCGCCAGCGCGTTTGTTCCCTCAGACTTACCGTGGTATCCGTTTTGTTTCAAATGAAATTCCAAATCTTCAACTCGAAGGCTTTTATGTCGATGAAGTACGTCAACGTGATTTGATTCGTTATACCGATGTTGGAACAGACAATATCAACCATCGTTTTGACAAAGCGGCAACCACCGATTCTTTTTATACGTTGGGAGGAAGTTATCAGTTAAAGGATTACCGTTTGCGTGCTTATCATGCTGAACTCAAAGACATTTACCAGCAACAATTTTTAGGTTTTAACGGCAAACAACCTTTAAATGATCAACTTAATTTTTTAAGCGACGTGCGTTTTTTTAATAGTGAGGAAACTGGAAGCAAAAAAATAGGAGAGGTCGATAACCGCCATATTAGTGGCTTATTTGGTTTGAACTATCAAAACCATACAGTTTCTTTGGGCTACATGCAGTCATTTGGCTCGACTGGTTTACCATTTTTGTCGGGAACCGAAAGTCCGGTTGTGCTTGATTTTATGAGCTCTGACTATTCAAATAAAGACGAAAAAGTCTATTCGATTCGTTATGAATATGACTTTAAAAATGCGCGGGTAGGTGATGTTTCATTAAACGGACTGCGTTTTATGACTCGCTACGCAAAAGGTGAAGACATTGATTTGTTGCAATATGGCGATCAGCGTTTTAAAGAAGAGTCGATGGAATTTGATTTGGGCTATAAAATTCCTGAAGGTAAGTTCAAAGGCTTAGGTATGCGAGCTCGTTTTTCTCACTACCGCAACGATATGCCAAGTAATATGACATTTCATTCGACCAATGAAACGCGGTTGAATGTTGATTACACCTTTAAATTTTAACGTTCAATATTTAACTAAATTCAAGACAAGTTAAAACATTGTGAGCAGCAATGTTTTAACTTTAGTTATCAACTGCACAAAATCCCTCTATAATACCGCCAATCTTATTAAAGCCACTTGAGTCTCTCATTAAACACATGGCTTTAATCTCTCATTTTTTTAAGTCAATTTCTTCGCTGTGATTCGGCTTATTTTTCAATATTTAGAATTTTATGTGTCTGTGCTGACACATAAAAATATTTAGGTGCCAGCATGGAAATCAAGGTTAATTATCTCGACAATCTTCGACAGGAAGCTAAGTTCGATGACTTTACGGTAATTGCCGATCAACCAATTCGCTACAAGGGTGACGGTTCGGCACCGGGCCCATTTGACTATTTTTTAGCATCGTCAGCATTGTGCGCAGCGTACTTTGTAAAAGTGTATTGTGCAGCTCGAGATATCCCAACCGATAATATTCGTTTATCGCAAAATAATATTGTTGATCCTGAAAACCGCTATAAGCAAACCTTTAAAATTCAAATTGAATTACCAGCCGATATTTCAGAGAAAGATCGCCAAGGGATTTTACGTTCGATTGACCGTTGTACTGTTAAAAAAGTGATTCAAACGGGTCCCGAATTTATTATTGAAGAAGTTGAAAGCATCGACGCAGATGCGCAAGCATTGTTATTGCCAAGTCTAACTTCAGAAAGCCATACCTATATTCAAGGTAAAGACCTGCCATTAGAAGAAACCATTGCCAATATGTCTGCTATTTTGGCAAATTTGGGCATGAAGATCGAGATCGCATCTTGGCGTAATATTGTTCCAAATGTATGGTCGTTACATATTCGTGATGCCCAGTCTCCGATGTGTTTTACCAATGGTAAAGGCGCGACTAAAGAAAGTGCTTTAGCGTCTGCATTAGGCGAGTTTATTGAGCGTTTAAACTGTAACTTCTTCTATAACGACCAGTTCTGGGGTGAAGATATTGCCAATGCTGAATTTGTGCATTATCCAGATGAAAAATGGTTTAAACCGGGTCCAAATGGTGAATTACCTAAAGAAATCTTAGATGAATATTGTCTTGAGATTTATAACCCAGATGATGAGTTACTGGGCACGCATTTATATGACACCAACTCAGGTAACGTAGAGCGTGGCATTTGCTCGCTACCTTTTGTGCGCCAGTCTGATGGTGAAGTTGTCTATTTCCCATCAAATTTAATTGAAAACTTGTACTTAAGTAATGGTATGAGTGCGGGCAACACTTTGGCAGAAGCCCAAGTTCAATGCTTGTCAGAAATTTTTGAACGTGCTGTTAAACGTGAAATTTTAGAAGGTGAAATTGCACTTCCAGACGTTCCTGAAGACGTATTAGCAAAATACCCAAGTATTGTTGCTGGTATTAAAGGTCTAGAAGAGCAAGGCTTCCCAGTATTAGTTAAAGATGCATCGCTAGGTGGTCAGTTCCCAGTAATGTGTGTGACTTTAATGAACCCGCGTACGGGTGGGGTGTTTGCATCTTTCGGTGCGCATCCAAGTTTTGAAGTTGCGTTAGAACGTAGTCTGACTGAATTACTTCAAGGCCGTAGTTTTGAAGGCTTAAATGATTTGCCTCAACCGACTTTCCAAAGTAATGCGGTAACTGAGCCGAACAACTTTGTTGAGCACTTTATTGACTCAAGCGGTTTGGTATCTTGGCGTTTCTTTAGCTCTAAATCTGACTATGACTTTGTTGAATGGGATTTTTCAGGCGAAGGCGAAGAGTCGAATGCAGAAGAAGCTGCAACATTGTTCGGCATTCTCGAAGAGATGGGCAAAGAAGTATATATGGCAGTGTACGAGCACTTAGGTGCGACTGCTTGCCGTATTTTAGTACCAGATTACTCAGAAATTTATCTGGTTGAAGATTTGATTTGGGACAATACTAATAAAGCGCTTTCATTCCGTGAAGATATTCTAAATCTGCACCGTTTAGATGATGAACAGCTTGAGGCATTGGTTGAGCGTTTAGAAGAATGCGAGCTAGATGATTACACAGAAATCACCACGCTGATTGGCATCGAGTTTGATGACAATACAGTTTGGGGACAGCTCACAATCTTAGAACTGAAATTGCTGATTTATGTTGCTTTACAACAGTTTGAAGAAGCAAAAGAGCTTGTCGAAACTTACTTGCAATATAACACCAACACCGTTGAGCGTGGCTTGTTCTATCAGTGCATGAACGTGGTGCTTGAAGTGATGTTAGATGAAGAACTCGAGCTTGAAGACTACTTGACTAACTTCCGTCGTATGTTTGGTGACACACGAATGGACGCGGTATTAGGTTCTGTCGATGGTAGCGTTCGTTTCTATGGTTTAACACCAACAAGTATGAAACTAGAAGGACTTGATCGCCATTTACGTCTGATCGAGAGCTATAAAAAGTTGCATGCAGCTCGTGCTAAAGCCGTAGCGATGTAATTTAAAAAGCGAAATAAAAAAGCCTATTTTTAAATAGGCTTTTTTTATAAAACAAATTTCTATTTTAGGCAGAAGCTTTGGTGATCTCTATGGTTTCTGCATCTGCTCTATAACCTTGTTGCTCATCCAAAGTATGTTTAGCCGGAATATAAGACATTGCACGTTCCGCAAGAGCTGTAATGGTAAGACTTGGATTAACGCCCAAATTTGCACCTAACATTGAACCATCCACAACGTATAAGTTTTTATAGTTAAAGACACGGTTTTGTCCATCTACCACGCCACGCTCTGCACTTGAAGCAATTGCACAGCCCCCCATACAGTGCGCTGTAAAAGGCACGTTAAATAAAATTTCGGTAATAGTCGTCATTGGATGGCCATTAAACATTTTGGCAACTTTTTCGGTAAAAGCATTGGCCTGCGGAATATAAACAGGTAGCTTTTTACCTTCGCTCGATAACACCTTACCAAAAGGCCAGAACCAATTACGTTTCAAGCGCATATTAATGGAGGCATCAGCTGTTTGCATCACCAAGAAGATTAAAGTTTGACGTGCAAAACTGACAGGATTACTCATGCGAAGGAAAATAAATGGATGGCAAATAAGTGCCCATAACCAAAAGAAGATACGCGTCCAACCCGGTTT
This sequence comes from Acinetobacter sp. S-1, assembly GCF_059579785.1. Lineage (NCBI taxonomy): Bacteria > Pseudomonadati > Pseudomonadota > Gammaproteobacteria > Moraxellales > Moraxellaceae > Acinetobacter > Acinetobacter sp. S-1. Next base: position 2,613,167 of record NZ_CM184207.1, on the reverse strand, counting down.
ACCTTTAGCCATGTAAGTACACATGAGGCCCATGGCATCTGAACCAGTTTGGTAACGCGTCGCTTCAATGTGAGTGTCATGGTCAATGTAAATACTTGAACCAATGGCAACACCTTTACTCATGTCGACATCTTTACCAAAAAAGCGAACGCCTAAAATCGACTCGGCATTAGTACGAACCCGATTACCCAAATCATCAGAAATATTTGGCAGAGAACCTGATTGTTTTAAACGGAACAACATTTCTTGGGTTCCCAAAGAAGATGCCGAGAAAATCACGTTACGAACACGCCATGTACGGCGTTGTTTGTTAAACCATGAGCTCGAACATTCAGTCGTAACTTCATAGCCATCGCTGCCATCGGCTTTACCATTGAGTGGTTTAACGTCAACGACTTTGGTTTCTTCGTAAACCTTGGCGCCATTTTTTTCGGCAAAGTACAAATAGTTTTTATCTAAGGTATTTTTTGCGTTGTGTTTACAACCTGTCATACAACCGCCACATGCCGTACAAGTTCCGCGGTCTGGACCTTCGCCGTTAAAATAAGGGTCAGGGTAGGTCTTGCCACCTTGTTCACCTTCGGGTGGAAAGAAAGTTGCAACGCGCGTCGGCTTAAACGTATGCCCAACACCAACTGCATCGCCCATTTTTTTGAGCATGTGGTCGGCAGGACCGAAAATTTTATTATCCGTCACACCAAGCATGCGTTCTGCTTCAGCATAGTGCTGCGGCATTTCATTTTTCCAGTCCGCGGCATCTGCCCACGTGCCTTCATCCCAAATATGTTCAGGTGGAACCAGTAAGGTATTGGCATAGGTGATTGAGCCGCCGCCTACAGCATTACCGCAAATAATGGTGACATGGCGAAAAAAACGCATGTTGAAATAACCGAAAAGTTTCATGCCCGGGCGCCAAATCCAGCGACGGGTATTCCAGTTATTTTTAGCAAAATCTTTAGCTTCCCAGCGTCGCCCCATTTCCATTACAGCAACAGAGTAGCCTTTTTCGGTTAGACGGCAAGCAGAAACACTACCACCAAAGCCTGAACCAATAATGAGGTAATCATAGTCATAATTGTTTGTTGTCATGCCGAGGACTCCTCTCTGGCGATATTTTTATATTGACTGTGTATGTTTATCAATGAATTGCCCAATGCGCTCAATCGAGTCATTAGATTCATTTAGTATACCCGCGTGGAATTGAAAAACATGTCCGACTCGGTCATAAACCTTCAAATTCGTCGGAATACCATACTTTTCGGTTTGTTCGGCGAGACGTTTTGCATCGTCTAATAAAACTTCTTCGGTACCGACATGAATTAGAATAGTAGGTAATCCTGTTAAGTCGGCATAGAGTGGAGAACAGGTTGGATCGGTTGCCGATTTTTGTCCGCAATAGTTTTTTGCACACCAAGCTAACCAGTCTTCTGACAGCATCGCATCTTGAGCAGCATGAGTTTTAATCGTGCTTCCAGAGAGGCTTAAGTCAACCCAAGGTGAAAGTAAAACTAATGCTGCTGGTAACGGTAACCCTGCATTTCGTATCGCAATTGCAGCACTTAAACTCAGTCCACCGCCAGCAGAATCGCCAGCAATCACGAATTTTTTCGGGTCTTGTCCTTGAGCAAGTAAAGCTTTATAGACAGCAACGGCGTCTTCAATAGCAGCAGGGCTTGTGTGCTCAGGGGCTAGGCGATATTCAGGTAACCAGACTTGTGCTTGAGCTGCATGTCCGATTTGAGCAGCAAGCTTGGTGTGACTTATTGAGCTACCCACCACATAGCCTCCGCCATGTAAGTACAAAATGCCGCGTCCTGATTGAGTCGTTTTGGGCTGAATATGGACTGTCGGTACTTGAGCGATGGTTTGCTTTTTTGTTTTATAGCCACGTGGCCCAAGCACAATAGCACTGGCTGCATCGCTACATAAGCGCTGAAGTTTTAGGGGTGTTTTAGAGGATAAAGCTGGACGTAGCGTAGTACGGATGGTCCATGCAAGAAGCTGCTTCATAATAAGGACTCATACTAAGCATGTTAGATTAATCAGCATCTCTTAAGATTAAGAGCATGCTGACCACTATTTTTATTTTGCTGATTTGTTGAGTAGGCGAGTTTGCCAAGCAGTCGCGGCTGCAAAGATCTTTTGATAGCCTTGCGGAAGAATACGCTGAATCACATCAACGGCTTTTGCATCGGCTCCAATAAGTAAACGGCGGCGGTCCTTACGAACAGCTTCTAAAATTTGTTGAGCTGCATCATCAGCAGGGGTGCGAAGTAATTTATCGAAAGCATCCTGACTTTTTAGAGGATCCATTCCTAAAGACTGGACGCTATTATTCATGCGGGCAGCTTTGGCAATATTGGTACGAATACCACCCGGATGCACACAGGTCGCACTCACTCCAGCATTTTGTAGATCTAGTTCTTGGCGTAGGGATTCAGTGAAGCCACGAACGGCAAATTTACTAGCGTTATAAGCACTTTGAGTTGGTTGAGCTGTTAAGCCGAACATACTAGAAATATTAATAATATGCCCATCACCACTTTGCTTTAAGTAAGGCAAAAATTCTTTGGTGCCATAAACCACGCCCCAAAAATTAATCCCAATGAGCCATTCAAGATCTTCATAGCTCACACCTTCAGCCGTACTACCTATTGCGACACCAGCATTATTAAAAATCAGGTTAACTTGGCCATGTTCGTCTACAACTGCCTTTGCCCAAGTTGCAACTTTATCACGCTTAGCCACATCGACTTTTTGTGTGGTTACTTTGACTGAATAAGGCGTTAACAGTTCGACTGTTTTAGCTAATCCCGCTTCACTAATATCGGAAAGTGCCAGATGGCAACCTTGTTTTGCGAGTGCAATGGCAAGTGCTTGTCCAATACCAGAGCCCGCACCTGTCACAGCTGCGACTTTATTTTTAAAAGACTTCATAAAATTCTCCGTTTATTTTTCTCATTTCCTATGGTGAAGCTTGTTTAAGAAATAGCCGAAACCTGAGTGTAGTTTTCAATATCGAAGCGACGAGTACGTTGTCGATATTCAAGGGTAAAACCTGGCCAGTTATTGGTATTTTTGCCGTCAGCAGTTTGATACCAACTGGTACAACCTTGCGCCCAGACAGTTTTTTTCATTTTTTCTTGAATGCTTTGATTAAACTCATGTTGAACTTCTGCACGAACATTGGTGAACAGAAGTTTGTTTTGTAGGGTTGTTTGAATGGCATCTAAAATATAATTCACTTGGCTTTCAATCATATACACAATTGAGTTGTGCCCAAGATTGGTATTTGGACCATAGAGCATAAAGAAATTTGGAAAGCCGCTAACAGTTAAGCCAAGGTATGCTTCTGCACCATCTTTCCATGTGTCTTTTAAGGTGCGACCATCAAGACCTGTAATCTGCATGGGCGCCATAAATTCCGTTGCGGCAAAGCCTGTACCATAAATAATGGTATCGACTTCACGCAGATTTCCTTCCGTATCTAAAATGCCATTTTCAGTAATTTCTTGAATGCCCGTATTAATCACATCGACATGAGGCTGGGTCAGTGTTTCATACCAGTGGTTAGAGATTAAAATACGTTTACAACCAATTGGGTAATCTGGCATTAAGCGGTGGCGTAACTTCCCATCTTTAACGACTTTACGGATGTGACGCTGGAATAAATATTCCACCAAAGGCATTTCATTTAAAGAAGTTGTAAAAGCAAGTAGGCGAATTTCATGGTGTCCATATTGCAAAGCACGGTCTAGACTTTGCAAAATTGGTAATTTACGGAACGCCTTTTTCTCTAAAGGTTGGTAAACCCGATCTGGTTTAGGAATCACGTAGGGTGCAGAGCGTTGGTAAACATCGAGATGGGCAACCTGTTTTGCAATTTCAGGTACAAACTGAATTGCACTTGCACCTGTACCGATCACTGCAACATGTTTACCAGTTAAATCATAGTCATGATCCCAACGAGCTGAGTGGAATGCCTTACCTTTAAAGTTTTCAATACCTTTAAGTTTTGGATAGGCAGGGCGGTTGAGTTGGCCTACAGCACCCACTAAAAATTCAGCTTCAAATTGTTCGCCAGTCGTGCTTTGAATGTGCCATACACCTTGTAGGGCATCAAATTCGGCACTGGCTATTTCAGTATTAAATTGAATATGTGGACGAATATCATATTTATCCGCACAGTGGCGTAAATATTGATAAATCTCTTGAGATGTTCCGTAGCGATTTTTCCAGCCTAGCTCTTGCTCAAAAGAAAAGGAATACAGATGAGAAGGCACATCACAGGCAGCGCCCGGATAAGTGTTGTCACGCCAGACACCGCCAACATCAGCAGCTTTTTCAAAGAGGGTAAATTGTCTAAAACCTGCTTGTTTGAGACGAATGGCAAGTCCTAGACCACCAAAACCAGTGCCAATAATGGCGATGCGTACATTTTTATTTGAATTAGACGACGAATTAAACATGGGCTGCTCTAAATCCTTAAAAACAGTGAGCGAAAAAATTGCAATTTCCTGTATGCAGAATAGACGTTTATTTGCTTGATTTAGAGGATGGATGAGGACAAAATATTGTGATTCGAGGACATTCTGAGCAATACAGTGAAGTATGCATGGGCTTTTGAACGCAGTGTACATAGTGTTCGGTTAATGGCTGATTTTGCGGTGGAATCGGGCATTTCTTATCAGACGATTTTGCAAGGGACAGGGCTTAGCCAACAACAATTACTCGACCCTAATATGGTGGTGACAGGCCATCAGGAATTACAGCTCATTCATAACTTGGTTGAGCAACTGGGAGACAGACCAACATTAGGTTTAGAGGTAGGTACGCGCTATCATTTCACCACATTTGGGCCATTAGGTATGGCTCTGATGAGTAGCGCCAGCATTCGTGAAGCACTAGATTTGGCATTGACCTATTTTACATTAACCTTTGCTTTTACCCGCTTTGATGTATCGGATACACCGCAAGGAATCCGTATCGAAATTGATGAGCAAGATATTCCATCTTCAGTGCGTCAATTCATTATTGAACGCGATGCCGCTGCGCTTATTACGGTACAGCGAGATTTGGTACAGGACAATTTTTGCCAGTATTTGGCTTTTTCTTTCCAACTCAAAGGTGATGCCGAGCCTTATCAGGACTTATTTGGTGTGATGCCAGAATTTGGTGCTGCGAAAAGCTTTGTAATTCTTGACCCGCAAAAAGTAGATCAAAAGCTACTTATGGCAAATGATTTGGTGCTACATACAGCTGAAGAACAGTGCCGACAAATATTAGAGAAACGCCAATCACAAAATAAATTTACAACCTTAGTGCAACAGCAGCTTATGAATGTGCGAGGGGAAATGCCTTCTATGCAAATCGTGGCTGACCGATTGCATTTAAATGCACGAACTTTACGCCGTCACTTGGCATCAGAAAGGATGACTTTTATTCAGATACGTGAAGAAGTCAGGCAAGTTCTAGCTGAGCAATATTTGGCATTACCAAAAGCTTCGGTTGAGCAAATAGCCGAGTGGTTAGGTTATGCAGAACCTGCCAGCTTTATTCATGCTTATAAAAGATGGCATGGGAAAACACCTCATGCCATGCGTTTAGTACAAAAATAAAAAAATGAAGGGTGCTTTTGCTTTCCCTTCATTAAAGAGCAGTTTATTTAATAAAGCTTAGTTGCTTACTGATTTTTTCTAAAATCGGTGCTTTCTTGGCTTGAAATTCAACTTTGTTTTGTTGAATCAGGTTGTTGCCTTTGGTGTCGATAGAAATAATGAGAGGACCAAATTCTCTCACACGGTTAATCCAAAGGGTTTCTGGCATACCTAGGTCTTGCCATTCAGCGCCTTCAATCTCTTCAACTAAGGTTGCTGCGAGAACTGCGCACCCACCTGGGAAAATGGCATGAACGGCAATATTTTCCTGACATCCAGCAGCTGTTTCTGGTCCCATGCCACCTTTACCCACAATAAGCTTTACGCCAGTTTGCTTGATAAATTCCCGTTCGAATTTTTCCATCCGCATACTGGTTGTTGGGCCAATCGAAACCATTTCGAAGTCGTTTTTACCTTTTTTGCGCACAATAGGGCCGGCATGAAAAATCGCTCCGCCTTCAAGGTTAACTGGCAGTTCTCGACCTTGTTCGATCAGTCTGCGATGAGCGACGTCACGACAAGTCACCAAGCGGCCAGTCAAGTAAACCACATCACCCACTTTAAGATCTAAAAGGTCTTCATCTTTAATAGGAGTTGTCAGAATTTTTTTCATAGTACAACTCCTTCATGAGACAAGATTTCATACGACATATCTGGGTTAATCTTAATTTTGCCACGGCGATGTGCCCAGCAACCTGTATTTACGGCAACCCCAATGGTTGATGGGTGGCGTGCAGAAGATTCAATATTGACTCCCATTACGCTGTTATTCCCTGTGAGCCCCTGAGGACCAATACCAATTTCATTAAGACCTTGTTCTAACAGTTGCTCCATTAAGGCAGCGCGTGGGTTTTCACTTGTTGAGTCAACTGGACGCATAATCGCGAGTTTAGAAAGTCGAGCTGCGGTTTCAACCGAAGTTGATACGCCAACACCAACCAGTAAAGGCGGACAGGCATTTACACCGCGTTCGGTAATAACATCCATCACAAATTCAGCAACACCTTCATAGCCTTGACCTGGCATTAAAACTTTTGCTGCACCCGGTAGGGTACAACCACCACCAGCCATATAGACATCAATGGTACAAGTGTCGAGTTCAGGCACAATACGCCAGTCTAACCATGGAATTTGAGTACCTGTATTGGTGCCCGTATTTTTTTCATCGAAGGTTTCAACAGCGTTGTGACGTAATGGACCTATGCGTGTTGCTTCAGCAGTTGCTTCGCTCAAAATATCTTGAAGTTCGCCAAGCAAAGGGAAATTGGCACCTGCTTCAACAAAATATTGAATGACACCCGTGTCTTGGCAGCTTGGGCGGTTGAGTTTATCGGCAGCTTGCTGATTTTCTTCCATCGAGTCATAAACTGATTTAGCCAATGGATTAGTTTCTAAAGTACGAAGTTCAATTAACTTGCTTTTCACATCTTTGGGTAAGCGTTTTCCAATATAAGCCGTAAATTTGGCCATGGTGTCCGTAAGGGACTGGACTGCAATATCTTTGTCCATGTTGTGCTCCTTGAAGAAACTTATTCAGATCTAATTGATGTAAATAGGGTTAGTGGGTGGCTTTGGCAGTGTTTACTTTCACCTTTTGGGAGAAGCTCAGCACTAGTGTCAGTAAGGTCGAAATAATGAGTAGGCCTGCCACAAAATAGAGTCCACCTGTGAAGTCTCCAGTTTGATCTTTAATCCAGCCGATCATCGCAGGGCCTGCAAACCCACCTAAATTTCCGATTGAGTTAATCGTGGCAATGCCTGCTGCTGCGGCTGATCCTGATAAGAACATGGTTGGCATGCTCCATAGAGGTGGTTTGGCACAGCTAATACCGACATTCACAATGGTAAGTGCTGCAATTAATCCAATGACATTGTGTGTTCCAGCTGCAATTGCGAGACCAACTGCTGCGGTTAAACATGCAAGAGCAACATGCCATGTACGTTCATTGGTGCGGTCAGAGTGTCGAGACCATAAAACCATGGCAATGACAGAAACGATTGGTGGAATGGCATTTAAAAGCCCGACAGTCATAGACGTTACGCCAAGCTGTTTAATAATTTGTGGTGCCCAGATGCCGAGGGTATAAAGCCCAGCTGACGTTCCGAAATAAATCAATGCAAGGGCAAGTACTCGTGGGTTGGCAAGACCGCGAAGAATGCTGTGATGCTGAGGTGCATTTTTCCCTACATCTTCTTCCTTCATGGTTTTTACAAGCCATTCGCGTTCATCCTGTTTTAACCAAGTGGCTTGTTCAGGACGGTCAGTCATATATTTAAAAACCACAACGCCTAAGATGAGTGCTGGTATTGCTTCAATAATGAACATCCATTGCCAGCCAGCGAGTCCCCAAATTCCATGCATTTCAAGTAACGCGGCTGAGATTGGTGAACCAACTGCTGTGGCAATTGGGGCGGCTGCCATAAATAAAGCAATCACACCAGCGCGATGGCGTGCAGGAAACCAGTAAGTTAAGTACAAAATAATGCCGGGAAAGAAACCCGCTTCGGCAACACCGAGTAAAAATCGCATAACGTAAAAGCTGGTTGAGCTTTCTACAAATGCCATTCCCGCTGCAATCAGACCCCAAGTCACCATGACTCGAGCAATCCAGATACGGGCACCGACTTTATGCAAAATAATGTTGGATGGGACTTCAAATAAGAAATAACCCAAAAAGAAAATTCCGGCACCAAACCCGAGAACTGAGGCTGTAAAGCCTAGGTCTTCTTTCATGGTGAGTGCTGCAAAGCCAATATTGACGCGGTCGATATAGGCTACAAGGTATAACAACATAATAAACGGTACGATTCTCCACGTGATTCGACGTAACGTCCGCTTTTCAATATCCATTTCCATGTCATGACTCCATATTCATGACTACCAATCCTGATTGGTAGTTTTCGCTTTCTTTACCGCTATTCATACGGCTAGATGGCTTTTTCCCGTTCATCCACAGCATTCCTTCTGCGGACGTTTCTATGCTCTTAAACAAGAGACGGCTTATGTCGGGAAACAATGAAATGGATGTTAAACCATTTAAAAAACTGATGAATCGATATAAAGTTAAATCACTATTGCAAAAAACTTAATAATCATGAACGCAGATACGGAATTAGCTTTCTTTTGTTTATTGGTTAAACAAGGAAGTCTTGTCGCGACGGCACGAGAGTTAAACTTGACCCCACCTGCGGTTTCCAGACGTTTAACTCAACTTGAAGAGCGTTTAGGTGTAAGGCTTTTAAATAGAACAACACGGCGAATTAGTTTAACCAGTGAAGGTGAGGTCTACTTTGAAAATGCAGTTCGTATTTTAAAAGAGATTGATGAAATGGAGCGTTTGGTTTCAAGTAGTCGGGCAGCGCCCAAAGGCGTATTGCGTGTGAATGCACCTTTAGGCTTTGGTCGTTCTTATATTGCGCCAGCGATTTCTACATTTGCCAAAATCTATCCTGATGTGGATGTCCAACTGCATTTAACTGACCGCCCGATTAATCTGCCTGATGAAGCCATTGATGTGTCAATCCGCTTTGGTGAAATACCCGATTCACGTTTAATTGCCAAAAAATTGACAGCCAACCGCCGTTTATTATGTGCATCACCTAGCTATTTAAAAATGGCAGGGCAACCGCTCACTCCCCATGATTTAACGCAGCATCAGTGTATTGTGATTCGGCAAAATGATTCAGCTTATGGGAATTGGCGGTTGAGTCATGGCAAACAAGTTGAAACTGTTAAAGTTCATGGGCAACTGAGTACCAATGATGGGGCAGTCGCATTAAATTGGGCTTTAGAAGGCTACGGAATTTTGATGCGAGCAGAGTGGGACGTAGCGAAATATTTAAGAAGTGGTAGATTGGTTCAGGTGTTAGCGGACTATGAAACACCACCAGCAGATGTCTATGCGGTGTATTTAGAGAGACTTAATCTGTCACCTAAAGTCGCGCACTTTTTAGATCATTTGCGCCAATTTTTAAATCAGCATGTCGATGGGCCAGAGCCGCGTTCAAGCTGGTAATGATGGTATTAATCTTGATTAAAAAAGCCAACTTAAAGTCTAAGTTGGCTTTCAACATTATTTTCTATTTAAACGTAAATGCAATAAACGCGTTGCTGAGGTGTGGCGAATTTCATCAATTCGTGCATTAAAATATCGTTCAGTAATGGCTTCGCCTGATAAGTCTTCGACCACTTCAAATCCCATCTGCTCCACTGCATGATGTAAATCTCTTGGTTTAAATTGGCCCAATAAAGGCTCTTTCAGCAAATAGGTAAATTGTGCAACGCCCATACTTCCAAGTCGCTCAATACCGTTTAATTCCTGAAAATCGGTCGAATAGTCGAGTACTACTTCGCTACCGTTTGCAGCAAATTCAGCAATACTTTTTAAAGTTTGTAATGTCGTTTGCGGGTTTAAATAGTGCGTTGTGCCTAACCACGAAAAAAATGCAGGAGCAGATGAATCATAGACACTTCTGGTCAAGGCTTCCGAAATAGACTCTTTTTCAAAGTTAATCGCAACAAATTCAACGGTAGTAGGAATATTTCCTAACTTTTTTAGCTTGGCTTGTTTGGCCGTTTGAGTATCAGGATGATCAACTTCAAAAATTTTCAAAGTAGGATAATGGTGTGATTCACGTAGTGCAAAAGAGTCTAGGCCGGCACCCACTAATACATATTGTTGAGTATTTTGTTGAACTGCCTGAGCAAGTAAATCTTCGGCATAACGAGAGCGTCCGACCACTTGTCCAGTAAGTAAACCTAAAGTGCGGTTTAAAACCGCAGAATTCATTACTTTAACAATCAGTGAATTAGAGAGAAGTTTTTTCCAGCCTTTACTGGTCAGCTCAAAAGCATAAGGATCTGAAAATACAGGGTCCTGTGTATTTTGAAAATGATTGGCTCGTAAGGCAGCAGCGGCTTCAGCAGTACGACTTGATTGTCCTTCTTTCATCTTTATCCTGTTTTTTTATTTCTTGAAGATATTCAACGAAGAAGGCAGTGTATTTCATGGAAATCTAAAATACACTGCCTATTTCTTACAACTGATTTGATCGAAAATACAAATTAGTGAGTTTTTGTCGTTTGATACGTCACTTCATAATCTTTCAAATCTACTTTTTTCAAACGTTGTTTAAGTTTTTTCAGTGACCAAGGCCATGCAGCAAAGTTACGCCCGTTGGCATCAAGGTAGTAACTCTTACATCCGCCGCTATTAAATACGGTTGTTTGTAAGTGCTTTTGTACTAAATCATTATGCTTTTTAATCACATCAGATTTAACATTTAATTTGCTAATTCCTTTGTTTTTAATTTTCAATAAGCCATCTACGATATAGTCGAGCTGTGCTTCTGCCAAACCAATGAAAGAATCATAGACCAATACGTTTGGACCCAAAACTAAAAATGCATTCGGTACATTTTCAATATTGGTCCCTAAGTAAGCCTCTGGTGAAGTATTTTTCCATAAATCATTTAAACGTTGTCCTTTTTCATTAAACACACGTTTACCGATTGGTGGGTGAGATACTTCAAAGCCTGTACCCCAAATAATCACATCAACTTCGTGGCGTTCACCATTGGCAGCAACCACTGTATTGCCTTCAACTTTCACTAAACCATGAGGAATGAGTGTGGTGTTCGGTGCTTGTAGTGCTGGATAATAATTGTTAGCGAACAAAATACGTTTACAACCAATGTCAAAGTTCGGCGTTACATTTTTACGTAGCACTGGGTCATTAATTTGCAATTTAAGTAATTGCTTACCCAATACATTTACTGGTTTGAGCGCAAGAGGGTTACGTAAACCAAAGTTAATTGCATTCAGTGTTAACGCTACACTTTTACGCCAGCTCGCCTGAATAGCCGGATATTTAGCAATCACTGATTTACTAAATTCGCCCAAGTCTGTATCTGGTTTTGGTAATACCCAAGGTGCTGTACGTTGGAACACAAACAGTTCTTTCGCTTTTGGTTGAATTTGTGGCACAAACTGAATAGCAGATGCACCAGTACCAATCACGGCAATGCGTTTACCAGTTAAATCATAATCATGGTTCCATTTTGCTGAATGGAACATTTCGCCTTTAAATGTTTCTAAGCCCTCAAGACGTGGAATTTGAGCTTCGGTAATTGGACCTGTGGCAAAAATAACGGTTTTAGATAAATATTGACCAGTGGTGGTGTCAAGTACCCACACATGACGTGATTCATCCCACGCGGCATTCAGCAATTCATTATTAAATTCGATTTTAGAGGTAACATTAAATTCGTTACTTACATCTTCCAGATAACTTAAGATTTCTGGTTGGCGTGCAAATAAATGGCTCCATTTTGCACTTGGTGCAAATGAGTAAGAATAAAGAGCAGAAGGTACATCGCAACCACAACCTGGATAGGTGTTCTCACGCCATGTTCCACCCACGCGGCCAGCTTTTTCAATAATTTTATAATTGGTATAACCAACTTGATCTAGGCGAATGGCAGCAGCGATCCCTGAAATGCCCGCACCCACAATAAAAGTATCGAAAATATGGCTTGGTGATTTGACAGCTTTTTTTGCTGATGCATTTGTTTTCATTTGCGCAGTCATATGTGTACTACCTATAAATTTCTTATTTAAATAATTTGTACGATGTACCAAGGAACTTGGTATACAAGCTTGGGGATGCACGCTTCATGAGCCAGAATAACTTCGCATCAATTTGAGGAATGGTATACATCTCATCCTGATCAAGACGGTTAAGGGTTAATCTTGCAACATCATCACTTGTGGTCAGCGCATAGTTCATCAGTGCATGGTCTGCAAGCTTTGAATAGCGTCCGGGAATTCGACCATTTTTAATGATATTGGTAGGTACCAGCGTCGGGCAGAGCACGTTCACCTTAATGTTAAACTTACGCAGTTCGGCAGAAAGCGTTTCTGAAAGCGCACGCACACCCGCTTTAGTCACGTTATAAGCAGTCATTTCTGGTGCAGCCGTGTAAGATGCCGCAGATGCCACATTAATAATCGCGCCGTAACCTAACTTTTTAAACTTGGGAACAAATGCATGACAGCCATGAATAACTCCCCATAGGTTAATATTCATGACCCAGTTCCAGTCTTCTAGGCTGAGTTCGTCAAACTTGCCACCTAAACCTACTCCAGCATTATTAATGACAAGAGTCACAGGGTGCCCAAGTAAGATTTCAGCAGTTTCAGCGAGATGGTTAACTTGTTCAGCATTACCCACATCACAGCGCATAGCAAAAGCTTTTGCACCTTCTTGTTCAAGAAGTTTTACTGTTTCTTCAGCAGCTTCGAGATTAATATCTGCACACACTACGCTACCACCACGGTTCGCAAGTTCAATTGCAAAACTTCGACCAATCCCACTGCCTGCACCCGTCACTACGGCATAAGCTTTTTGGCTTGGTTTAACTTTCTTTTTGCCAAATAAAATCATGATTCATCCATAAATAGCTTGAAGAGATACCAGCTACCTCTTTGATAGCTGGAAATGCAGGACGATTAAGACATGCGTACTGGTGGGGTAAATTCTTTAACAAAGTAAGGAGCAATTGCGCCGCCTTCGGTCAGCAATTTCTTTTTGTAATACTCAAGATATTCAGTTGTATCATGATCATTTGGATGAAAATCTGGGCGTAAGTAGTCAAGAATTTGACCAATCGTACTGCCGAAAACTCCATCTTTTGGACCAAAGATTAAGCCTACACCGCGACGAGCATCTTTCCAGAATTTCAAAGTCAGCATCTCTTGTGGCTTTCTTAACACAGGCACAAATAATGTAGTCGCAGGGATTAAACCTAAAATGGTAAATAACGCGAGGAAGAAACCAGACGCGCGTAGTGCATAGCTACCATTTAAAAGTTGATAGACATCGTAGGCAATATCTTTATGCTCAGATTCTTCAAGCATATGCCACATCCACAATGCACGGCTTTTTTCGTCATCTGAATAATAGAAGTTCTTTTCGTGCTTCATCATGTATTCAGCAAGTACCGCAGTAAAATGCTCAATACCTGCCATCATTGATAATTTGAGTGGCTGTGGAAACTTTAAGAAAACATACTTAAAGAAGTTTGAGCCAAGAAAGCGATATAGTGCAACAGGATATTCAGCATCTTGAAGGGCATCGTTATATTCATTGTGCAATTTAGAATGAATTGCTTCTTGGCCAATCAACGACGTTACTCGCTGCTTTAATATTGGATCTTTAATAAACTCACGGTGATGGCGAGCGGTTTCAATCACCAGATCTTCACCGTAAGTTAAAAACACCGAAAGTGTGGCAAAAAACAAAGTAGCAAATTGATTGTCCATATAGAATCTGACATCAATTTCTTTACCATCAAAACCAATATTTAAATGTCTGATTGGAATTGAGCTTTTGCTAGCAAAATCTGGTAGCTCAATTTCACGCTGAAATTTAAGTTTGTTGAATGATTTTTTAACTGCGGTCGAGATCATGGCGACACCCTGAGGCAAAGTAGTGGTGCATTTTGATGAAAATCAATAAACTCAATGATCAACAAAGCACTGTAAAATTCCATTTTCAAAAACAGATGATTCTCTGCATTGACTACGGTGTTGTTGCTCCGTTATTTGTTTGATTATTTGGCTGAATAACGGAAGAAGAACCGAGGCAGACAAGAGCTGCTGAACGAGTCTTCTTTAATTTTTTCATATTAATCTGACATTATGTTCGGATTCAATTCGGGTAAATTCTTAAATATATAGAAGTATTTTATAGACATTCTTTGTAATAATAATTTTAAATAAATTGGATTCATCTTTTTGAAAAATAATAAATTAAATCTATTCCTAATCTCTGGAAATAATAAATTAAAACATCAATTGATTGATAAATTGAGATCTATTTTTCTCAGTTTTTTTACTTAAGTTTGACAACTATTCGGATTTTGTTTTTTTATTTCTACCTACTCAGATTACATGCTAATCTGACTTTATGTTCGGATTATTAATTAGACCGTATGACTACGCGTAAACCACGTCAAACTCGAGCTAAAGTCACTGTCGACACGATTATTGAAGCAGGTTTTATTGCCGTGGCACTTCATGGGCCGAGTGGAACCACGACACGTCATATTGCAGAAATTGCAGGAGTGAGTGTCGGGTCTTTATACGAATATTTTAAAAATAAAGAAGAAATTTATGATGCGATGAATCACTTTTTTGTTCGGGAAATTCTGGACATGATTACAGAGCTTACACCGACAATTTTACAGTTGGAGTTAGAGCCTGTTATTGAAATGATTTTTTATACTTTTAGTGATTTATTAAAGAAAAATAATGACCGTTATTTGACTGTTTTACGTTATGCAGGAGAATTGCAATACGACAAATACATTCCCAAAATTGAACAGGCTTTAATGGAAGTCATCATGAAATATATGATGCATAATCCAAAATACCTAAAAATCAATAATTTGCCTGTAATTACCTATATCTGTATCAATAGTGGAATTTTTAATGTCGCACGGCATCTTATTTTGCCAAACCCTTATATTAGTTTTGATGAAATGGTGCAGGGGCTAACCACTATGATCATGAGTTATATCAATACAGAGATGGCACGTTCAGAAGAGCACTGAGCAGAGTTAGAATTTTTATAAGTCCAAGTAACGATAAAAAGCCCTCACATAAAGTTTATGTGAGGGCTTAATTGATCTTATGGCATGGTTGGAACTTCTTCAGGACGCATATCGAAAATCAAAATTTCGGCGTTATCACCATTAGTAAACGATAAGCTTCCACCTTTACGAATACGTGCAGCATCGCCGGTGTTAAAGGTTTTACCATTTACATCAACACGACCTTTAGCAACGTGTAGGTACACATATCGACCATCAGGAATCACAAAGTCAGCAGTTTCTTCACCATCAAAAAGACCTGAGTAAATATTAATGTCTTGTTTGATCGATAAAGTTTTCTCGCCACCTTTTGGTGAGATGATCAAATGCAATTTACCACGTTTGTCTGCTTCATCAATATGAACTTGTTGATAGCCTGGCTCTGTATTCACTTCATTTGGAACAACCCAAATTTGCAAGAAATGAACGCCTTCTTGAGCTGAGTGGTTAAATTCACTATGAGCAACACCACGACCTGCACTCATCAGCTGAATGTCACCCGGCACAATCACAGAGCCTGTACCCATCGAGTCTTTATGCTCTAATGCACCTTCAAGTACATAGGAAATAATTTCCATATTACGGTGAGGGTGAGTACCAAAGCCTTTAGATGGAGCAACGTTATCATCGTTAATTACAAGCAGATCCGAAAAACCAACTTGTTTAGGATCCCAATAGTTAGCAAATGAAAAGCTATGTTTTGATTGTAACCAACCATGATGTGCTGCACCACGCTCGTGAGATAAACGCATATCAAACATGATGTATTCTCCTGATTTAATTTTCTATCTGAGCGTAGTTTATCGTAGCGTTTATTGGAATGAAGCTAAGAAAATAGAAAGCTTGGTGCGATTTATAGAACGATGAAACTTGGACGTAATTTTGCTAGTCAACCAATAGAGTTAAAGGAGAAAAATATTTTTAAATAAGATGAAGATTTCTTTGAGATGAATTTTTACTTTTAAAGCTAAACATACAACATAGAAATTAGTCGCTAAAGAAACAATTTTAAAGAAAAGTACATTAACGAAAATAGCTCCTTTTTATCTAATTTAAAGCTTAGCAAATAAAAAGAAATTTCAAGCCATATACACATTTGTCTATGCTCTATCTTTAAAATAACTTAAGAGTTAAAACCGATAAAAAGATAATATTAAAAATAACTAAAATAAGCTCTTATTAAATAAAGTTACTTTTCAATGGAAAAGTTTAGTATTTATTAGATTTTTTAATGATATTTTTAAAATAACTTTTATTTTCAATAATTTGAATAAGAGTGTGTTATTGTAAATAAATGTGAAAATATTCACAAAGCTATAATTTTTTGTTAAGATCATTAACATTAAAAACATAGAGATAATAATAATGATCAATAAAGTATTAATAGTGTTGTGTGTGGGTATCGTCTTTGTATTAGGGTATTGGGCTTATTTAGATACTCAAAATAAAAGACATCAAGAACTAATGCAGATCATACAAGAAGCTGAAAAAAACCTGCAAAGTATCGAACGAAATCCGAATCATGCTCATCACAGCAATTTAGCTTCTTTTCATATGCAACAATATATAGGCGAGAAAAAAATTATTTTCTAGCAATAACGAGCTATAAATTTCTAACTTTTTACATTGTCATTGGTCATATCTTTTCATAAATTTTGATCATGTTTCTGTTGAATCTGTTAAACTTATTGAACGTATAGTAAAAAAGCTGCATAGGGGTTATGCAGCTTTTTTGTGTTTCAAGAGGGGCTGTGGTTGTTTGCTATGTATAAAGCTAGAAATCAAATGAGTGGCATATTTGTTGCTTCTTAAATTTGAGATTCTTGTTTATAGGACTGAACAGAAAAACAATATTGTTCAGAGACCTACATAGACGTAAATATTCCACAGTTCAGATTTTGTATAGAGGCTACTTATGGCGGCGCCCAATTCTTCGGCAGGCTGGTTAGAGCGTTTATTTAAGCTAAGCGACAATAAAACCACTTTCCGAACTGAAGTTCTTGCTGGTGTAACTACATTCCTAACGATGTGTTACATCATTATTGTCAATCCACTCATTTTATCTGAAACCGGCATGGATCATGGTGCCGTATTCGTTGCGACCTGTTTGGCAGCAGCAATCGGATGTTTAGTAATGGGGATCATTGCTAATTATCCAATCGCACTGGCCCCTGGTATGGGTTTAAACGCTTACTTTACCTACTCGGTTTGTATGGGGATGGGCGTGCCATGGCAAACAGCTTTAGCCGCTGTTTTTGTTTCAGGCCTTGTCTTTCTTGCAATTAGCTTCTTTAAAATTCGTGAAGCGATTGTTAATGCGATTCCAATGTCACTTAAGTTTGCAATCGGTGGTGGTATTGGTTTGTTCCTAGCACTGATTGCACTAAAAAATGCTGGAATCATTGTTGATAACCAAGCGACCTTAGTCGGTTTGGGCGATATTAAACAGCCTACAGTATTATTAGCACTATTCGGATTTTTAATGATTGTGGTTTTACACCAATTAAAAGTTCGTGGTGCAATCATTATTAGTATTTTAGTGGTTACGGCCATCGCTACTGCTTTAGGTTTAAATGAGTTTAAAGGTGTAGTGGGTCAAATTCCTTCAATTGCACCAACATTCATGCAAATGGACTTTGAAGGTCTATTTACAGCAAGTATGGTCGGCGTCATTTTCGTATTCTTTATTGTCGACTTGTTTGACAGTACAGGTACTTTGGTTGGTGTTTCACACCGTGCTGGTCTTTTACAAGACGGTAAATTACCTCGTTTGAAGAAAGCATTATTTGCAGACTCTACTGCAATCGTTGCAGGTGCAGCATTAGGTACATCTTCAACTACACCATATATCGAATCAGCTTCAGGTGTAGCAGCAGGCGGACGTACTGGTTTAACTGCTGTTGTAGTTGCAGTCTTATTTATCTGCTGTTTATTTTTAGCACCTCTTGCTCAATCTGTACCAGGTTTTGCAACGGCGCCAGCTTTATTGTTCATTGGTGTGTTGATGATACAAGGGATCACTCACATTGATTGGGATGATATTACTGAAGCTGTTCCAGCATTTTTAACCATTGTATTTATGCCATTTACCTATTCTATTGCTGATGGTATTGCAATGGGCTTTATTAGCTATGCATTAGTTAAATTATTCACGGGTAAGGCAAAAACTGTACCGTACATGGTATGGATTATTGCTGCGCTTTGGGTATTTAAATTTATCGCGTTTGGCGGTTAATATGATTTTTTATAATTTTCTTCTTGAGCTATCTTAGACATAGTTTTCAATAAGAAGAAAATTATAAAAGGGTGTGATTTTGACCACACCCTTTTTTCTTTAGACGTGGAGTTAATATGAATCAAGTCGAGCTGATTCGCGCCTTACCAAAAGCCGAATTGCATGTGCATATTGAAGGGACTTTCGAACCTGAATTAATGTTTGCAATTGCCCAGCGCAATCAGATTCAGATTCCTTACAAATCTGTTGAAGAAGTAAAGCAAGCTTATAACTTTCATAATCTTCAATCATTCTTAGATATTTACTATGCTGGCGCGAATGTTCTTGTACATGAACAAGACTTCTATGATTTAGCATGGGCTTATTTTGAGAAATGTGCCGAAGATCATGTCGTTCACACAGAAATGTTCTTTGATCCGCAAACCCATACAGACCGTGGTGTTGCGTTCTCAACTGTGATTAATGGTTTAAAGCGTGCTTGTGTAGATGCCAAAGCTAAGTTTGGTATCAGCTCTCAACTGATTATGTGTTTCTTACGTCATTTAAGTGAAGAAGCTGCATTTGAAACGCTTGAACAAGCGCTGCCGTTTAAGCAAGATATTATTGCTGTAGGCCTTGATTCAAGTGAAGTAGGGCATCCGCCAGCTAAATTTGAACGTGTGTTTGCTAAGGCGCGTGAAGAAGGTTTCTTAATCGTTGCTCATGCTGGTGAAGAAGGTCCTCCTGAATATGTATGGGAAGCTTTAGATCTACTTAAAGTGAATCGTATTGATCATGGTGTGCGTTCTGAAGAAGACGAACAATTAATGGCACGTTTAATTAATGAAAAAATGCCATTAACAGTTTGTCCTTTAAGTAACTTAAAGCTATGTGTTGTTAAGGATATGAAAGATCATAATATCCGCCGTCTTTTACAAAAAGGCGTACATGTGACGGTTAACTCAGATGATCCTTCATATTTTGGTGGATATATGAATGATAATTTCTTTGCCATCCAGCAAGCATTAGACTTAAACAATGATGAATTGAAACAACTCGCAATTAATTCTTTTGAAGCTTCTTTCATTTCAGATGAAGAGAAACAAAAGTGGATTGCAGAAATCCAAAAAATCTAAATAAAAAAACCGCCTATCTCGGGCGGTTTTTTTATATATCAGGTTTATTTAGGCTGTTTGGTCATACTATTTAAAATATTGTCTTTATCAATAAAGTGATGTTTCAAAGCTGCAAGTACATGCCCTACAATAAGAAAACCTGCAAACCAAGAAATATAAATATGTAATGGTTTAACAACAGCTAAAAGCTCTGGGTTATCTTGCACTAAACGTGGAATTTCAAACAAATATAAAACAGGGGCAGGGTGACCAGCACTCCAACTAAACAAGCAACCCGTAACAGGTAAAGCAACCAAAATCACATAAAGGAATAGATGACCAACGTGTGCCAGAGTTTTCATCATCGGTGACATGGTGTCAGGTAGTTTTGGAGCTGGATGTGTATAGCGCCATAAAATCCGGATAATGACTAAAAAGATAATTGTGGTTGCAATGTTCTTGTGCAACGTAATCACATCACCTTTAAAGCTGCCATCAACGTCATAGCTTAAAAAATTTCCACTATAAAAGCCAATAACCCATGCGACGATGAAAATAATTGCCATCACCCAATGCAGAATTTGTGCTGTACGGGTGTAATACTGAGAGGAAGCAGTAGGCATAAAAGACCCTTTTTTTGTCGTTTTGATTTGTGATTTTAGGGGAAAGCACAGATTTTGAGAAATGTTTTATATGTGACAGAGCGTGCTAAAAACAGAACGTTTTACTCCAAAAAGCATTTGATGAGCTGAATTTCACTCGGCAAAATAGTTTGCATAAATGCATCAAATTATTTGTTTCTTCTAAAGTTGAGTTTAGGCACAATACGCGCTGCCAACGTTCAATCAAAGGAAAAAATGATGAAAAAATTGATGCTCGCTCTAGCGCCAGTTGTTTTAGCTTTAACAGCATGTGCAACAACTACAGGCACTGGTACAGGTGCTGCTTCTGCACAAACCACAACTCAACAATTAGGCGTTGCTGCGTTAAAGGTTGCTGTAAATGCGAAATGTATTACAGAGATTAATAATGTTGCAGCTTGGAAAACAGCAACAAAATATATGACTGCTGAGCAACGTGATAGCATCCAAACGAATGTGTGTGGTTGTGTGAGCGAAAAAGCTCCAAACAGTGTGACAGCAGTAGAATTAGCTGCAGCTGCACTTGATGTAAATACACGTGCTACAATCGTAAACCAAGTGGTTTCTAAAACTGTAAACGCTTGTGTGGCAGAAGCTTTACAAAAGTAATTAATAAATTATGTGTTAAAGAAGGCTGATTACTATTGATCAGCCTCTTTTATTTAAAGGTAGTGAGTTGATATGTTTATTGCTGGTGTAGATGAGGCGGGACGGGGGCCTTTAGTAGGTTCGGTTGTGGCAGCAGCCGTTATTTTAGATCCGAATAATCCAATTTTAGGATTAAATGATTCTAAAAAATTAACTGAAAAGAAACGTGAAAAGTTGTTTATTGAAATACAAGAAAAAGCCTTAGCTTGGTCAATTGCTGAAGCAACTCATGCTGAAATTGATGAGCTAAATATTTTACAGGCGACTTTTTTGGCTATGCAACGCGCTGTTGATGGCTTGAAAACTCAACCTCAAAAAGTGATCGTTGATGGTAATCAAATTCCGAAAGGAATTATTATTCCTTGTGAAGCCATTATTGGTGGAGATGCAAGCCATGCTGAAATTAGTGCAGCAAGTATCTTGGCAAAAGTGACACGAGATCGACAAATGGCAGAATTAGATCAGCAATATCCGTTATTTGGTTTTGCCAAACATAAAGGATATCCAACCAAAGCACATTTTGAAGCGATTGCCGTGCATGGCGTGATTGATCAGCATCGTCGTAGTTACGCACCTGTTAAACGTGCTTTAGGTCTATAAATACAACCACTTAAAAAATTTAAAGCGACTATAAAGTCGCTTTAATTAGGGAGAGAACAACTTCATACTAACGATTGAAGTTTTTCTGTACATAATTATCATCTTCATAAGAAACTTGATAATCTTGATCAAGATGTTGAAGGTGTTCATGCATTGCACGTTCATGTTGAATACGTTGATAAATTTCTTCGCGATGAACAGAAACCTCTTTTGGTGCATTCACACCAATACGAACCTGGTTTCCTTTGACGCCAAGCACAGTAACACTGACTTGATCCCCAATCATTAATGTTTCCCCGACACGGCGGGTCAGAATCAGCATGTTTATCTCCTTGCTAAACGCTTAAAACTGCAATATTGGTACCCAAATAAAAAGCTCAACCTCAGTTTTCAGTCAGATTCTAACAGAAATATGAGAACAAAGTCATATTTTGATAATCTCTGCCAAAAAACTTTCCGTTTAATATAACAGAGCCGCTATAAAAAAAACTATAGCGGCTCTGTGTTTTCTTTGATTATTGTCGGACAAGTAAACATTTTTTAATGAATTCTTGACCGGTTGGTAAAATTAAGCGCGGGCGCTGCTTTCACCATGTTCACGATCCAAACCAAAAGCGGTATGTAAGCAGCGAACAGCAAGTTCAAGGTATTTCTCGTCGATAATCACAGAAACTTTAATTTCAGAAGTTGAAATCATAAGAATATTGATACCTTCATCAGCAAGGGCAGTGAACATTTTGCTCGCTACACCTGCGTGTGAACGCATACCTACACCAACGATAGATACTTTAACGATGTCATCACGTGTTGAAACTTCACGTGCGCCAATATTTTTAGCAGTTTCGTTTAAGATTTTTTCAGCTTTCGCTAAATCAACACGGTTTACAGTGAAAGTGAAATCTGTTGTGCCATCTTCTTCAACATTTTGCACTATCATATCGACTTCGATATTGGCATCACTTACTGGTGATAAGATTTTAGAAGCAATGCCTGGTTCATCAGGTACACCTAAAATCGTTAATTTTGCTTCGTCACGGTTAAAAGCAATACCTGCAATAATTGGCTGTTCCATAGTATCTTCTGCCTCAGTAGTAATGAGTGTACCAACATTTTCTTTAAATTCGTCGTCAAAAACGCCGTCGTCGTCATTATCAAAGCTTGATAATACACGTAAAGGAACTTGATATTTCCCGGCAAACTCTACTGAGCGAATTTGTAAAACTTTAGAACCTAATGATGCCATTTCTAGCATTTCTTCAAAAGAAATACGGTCGATTTTTTTGGCTTTAGGAGCAACGCGAGGGTCAGTAGTGTAAACACCATCTACATCAGTGTAAATCTGGCATTCGTCAGCTTTTAAAGCAGCAGCAAGAGCAACACCTGAAGTATCTGAACCACCTCGACCTAGTGTTGTGGTATTTCCATTAGCATCAAAGCCTTGGAAACCGGCAACCACAATAACACGGCCTGCATCTAGGTCATTGGTCATGACATCTGTATCAATAGACTCGATACGCGCCTTGGTAAATGCACTGTCAGTTTTAATACCGACTTGACGTCCGGTATAGGATTTAGCTTCCACACCAATCGAATTAAGTGCCATAGCTAACATGGAAATCGTCACCTGTTCACCGGTTGAAACCATTTGGTCTAACTCACGTGGGTCAGGTGTTTCGGTAATGGCTTTAGCGAGAGCAAGTAAGCGGTTTGTTTCACCACTCATTGCAGATACGACCACAACAACCTTGTGACCGTGATCATGCCAACGCTTCACACGACGAGCAACATTTAAAATGCGCTCGGGGGTACCCATAGAAGTACCGCCATATTTTTGAACGATTAATGCCATAGTTGTTCCATATAAGCCATGACCCTGAGAGGCTTTTCAGGGTCAGTTACACAAAAAGTGAAGTCTTATTTTTGTTCAAGCCATGCAGGCAATGCTGCGATAACTTGTCCAAACTTCTCGTTAAGTGGCGCGCCACCTTGTGCTAAGTCAGGTTTACCACCACCTTTACCACCTAACTCGGTTGCTAGATGTTTGATGATGTCACCTGCTTTTAGAGTTGCAGTGTATTGTGATGCAACTGAAGCAAGTAGGCTGACTTTGTCACCCTCTACACCAGCTAACACAATAACTGCATTCTCTAATTTCGATTTAACACTGTCGTGTAAGTTGCGAAGTGATTTTGCATCTACACCTTGAACAGTGGTAATAAGCGTTTGACGACCAGCAATGGTTTGTACCTGATCAATCAATTCTGACGCTTGGAAGTTTGCCAATTTCTGATTGAGCTGTTCAATCTGCTTTTGTAATGCAGAAACCAATTCAACATTGGCTTGTACACGCTCAACAGTTTGGTCTTTCTGTGCTTTTAATAAGCCATTAATGTGCTGGATATCAGCATCAGTTTTTTGTACTACATCTAGCGCTTTAGTACCTGTAACAGCTTCAATACGACGTACACCAGCAGCTACACCACCTTCAGAAGTGATTTTGAATAAACCAATATCACCTGTACGTTTAACGTGGATACCACCACAAAGTTCAATTGAGAAGTTTTTCTCATCAATAATTGAACCCATAGAAAGTACACGTACTTCATCACCATATTTTTCACCGAACAACATCATGGCACCTTTAGCTTTTGCAGCCTCGATATCAAGAAGTTCGGTTGTTACAGCACTATTTGCAATAATTTCTGCATTCACTAAGCGCTCAACTTGTTGTAACTGTTCAAAAGTTACAGGTTGGTCATTAGCAAAGTCGAAACGTAAGATATCGCTTGCAACTAAAGAACCTTTTTGTTGTACATGTGAACCTAAGATTTGACGAAGGGCAGCATGTAATAGGTGAGTTGCAGAGTGATTACGTGCAGTTGCTTCACGAATGTCTGCTTTAACAATCGCTTCAACATTTTGATCTGCTTTAAGGCTACCAACGGTCACAATACCTTGATGAACAAAGGCACCACCTGACTTTTTAGTATCTTGAACTTCAAAAATACCAGTTTCGTTTTTGAAGATACCAGTATCACCAATCTGACCACCACTTTCAGCATAGAAAGGAGTTTGGTTTAAAACGATAAGCGCTTCATCACCTTCAGAAACTTCGTCAACTTGTACCCCATCTTTATAGATCGCTACAATTTGACCTTGACCAGTAGTGTTGATGTAACCATCAAACTGAGTTTCGCCTTCAACTTTTACAATGTTGTTGTAATCAACGGCAAACTTACCAGCATCACGAGCACGTTGACGCTGTGCTGCCATTTCCACTTCAAAACCAGCTTCATCAATAATAAAGTCACGTTCACGTGCAATATCCGCAGTTAAGTCTGTCGGGAAGCCGTAAGTGTCGTAAAGTTTAAATACAGTGGCACCAGGAATCGTCTTATCTTTTAATTGAGCAAGCTCACCTTCAAGTAGTTTTAAGCCTTGCTCAAGTGTTTTAGCAAACTGTTCTTCTTCACGAATTAAAGTTGCTTCAATCACATCTTTACGAGCTGCAAGCTCTGGATATGCATCACCCATAACTTCAATTAAAGGTTGCAACATTTTGTAGAAGAACGTACCAGTTGCACCAAGTTTATTACCGTGACGAACAGCACGGCGGATAATACGGCGAAGTACATAACCACGACCTTCATTACTTGGATTTACACCATCAGCAATGAGGAAACAGCATGAACGCGCATGGTCTGCAACAACACGTAAAGAAGGCTGACCTTGGTCTTCGATACCAATAATATTTGCAGCAGCTTTTAATAAGTGTTGGAACAAGTCAATGTCGTAGTTCGAATTAACATGTTGCAATACAGCAGAGATACGCTCTAAGCCCATACCTGTATCAACAGACGGAGCAGGAAGAGGGTGAAGCACGCCATCAGCAGTACGGTTAAACTGCATGAAAACGTTGTTCCAGATTTCAATGAAACGGTCACCGTCTTCTTCAGGTGAGCCTGGTAAACCACCCCAAATGTGATCACCATGGTCAAAGAAAATCTCAGAACATGGACCGCATGGGCCAGTATCACCCATTGCCCAGAAGTTATCAGATGCGTATTTTTCGCCTTTATTATCACCAATACGGATAATACGTTCTGGTGCTAAACCGATTTCTTTGTTCCAGATGTCGTAAGCTTCGTCATCGGTGTGGTAAACCGTGGCATAAAGTTTATCTTTTGGTAAAGCAAGCCATTGTTCGCTGGTTAAAAATTCCCATGCGAATTTAAGCGCATCACGTTTGAAATAATCACCGAATGAGAAATTACCTAACATTTCAAAGAATGTATGGTGACGTGCAGTGTAGCCAACGTTGTCTAAGTCATTGTGTTTACCGCCAGCGCGTACACATTTTTGAGATGTAGTTGCACGCACATAGTCACGTTTCTCAAGACCTAAAAAGCAGTCTTTAAACTGGTTCATCCCAGCATTTGTAAATAATAAAGTTGGGTCGTTGGCAGGAACAAGAGAACTCGACGCGACACGTGTATGCCCTTGCGTTTCAAAGTAGCGCAAAAATGCTTCACGAATTTCAGCAGATGTCATTAAACGAGTACTCACAACCAAGTCACTCCATATTTTCGAATTTGGCTAAATGTATCAATGCCTGTTTGTTTTATGCCAAACCTTGCATGTGATACGGGGCTTATTTTTTAAAAACGCTAAATTGTAGCGGAAAAACCCCACCGAACCAACGATTTTAAAAGGAATATCTTACAAAACTGTGATTTGGCTAAAAATCTATATTCAATTGGCCTTGACGTGCTTTACTATATGCCTTCTTTAGTTTGTAGTTTTGTTGATAAGGATAGGTCATGCAACGTATCGCCATTAATGGGTTTGGTCGGATTGGACGTAATGTTTTACGCGCCTGGTTCGAAAGCCCAAAACAATTTCATTTTGAAATCGTGGCGATTAACGATATAGCAGATGTCCAGACATTAGTGCATTTATTTAAATATGATTCTACGCACGGCCGCTTCAATGGAAATGTAGATATATTCATTGAAAATGAAAAAGTTTTTTTGAATATTCAGTCAAATCAACGAACGCTAAAAGTTGAGGTTTTAAAGCAGAAACAACCTGAACTTTTACCATGGTCTAGTTTAGATATTGATGTGGTACTTGAATGTACAGGACTGTTCCGTTCTCATGCGGATGCGACACGTCATCTACAAGCAGGGGCGAAGCGGGTCATTATTGGGGCGGCACCTTTTGATCATGTTGACGCAGCCATTGTTTATGGTGTGAACCACAATGAAGTCAAAGTGACTGATCAAATCATTTCGAGTGTGTCGTGTACTACTCAAGCTTTGGTTCCATTAGTCAAAATCATTGATGATGCTTTTGGTATTGAAACCGCACTTATGACAGAAATTCATGCAGTGACAGCAGATCAATCTGTTCTTGACCACGCACATCGTGATTTACGTCGTGCTAGAGCTTCAGGGCAAAATATTATCCCGACCACGTCAAGTGCACTCGGCGCATTAAAACGTGTTATGCCTAAAATGGAAGACCGTATTGATGGTTATTCAATTCGTGTACCGACTATTAATGTGGCGGCAATTGACTTAACTTTTATCGCTCAATCTCCAATTACTGTGCATCGCATTAATGAAATACTAATTAAAGCTTCTCAAACAGATTATGCGGAAATTATGGCGGTAACAGATGAGCCATTAGTTTCGAGTGATTTCAATCATTCACCTTATTCACTCATTGTTGATTTAACTCAAACTATGGTTGTAGGGCATCAAGCTAAAGTATTCGCTTGGTACGATAATGAATGGGGCTATGCAAATCGTTTATTGGATCTGTGTAATTCTTTCTAAATTTAAAATACCTTAAGAAAGCTATTCAAAGATTAAATCTGATTAACTGGCAACAAGGAGATAGCTCAGATATTGGCCCATTCTTTGGTCGAAGAACTTTTGTCTATGATATGAGTGAATGAGAATAAGATATTGAATATTATTGTTAATTCATAAAATCTTCTTTTTGACTTTAGAGTTTATTAAGAAAGATTTATGCAAATTGTCAGGTGCATGGCACAAAGTATCATGCTACACTAAGAGAAATCGGGTGTGTTCCCGATTTTTTTATGTGGGGTCGTTCCACGTTGATCAGATTTTAGGCTTGAAATATGACCATTTCAGAGACATGGTTGCTGCCTGACGGGGTAGCAGATGTATTGCCGGAACAGGCGCAAGTCATTGAAAAACTTCGCCGTGAAGCTTTAGATTTCCTCGCGGTACGAGGTTATCAATTGGTATATACACCATTTATCGAATACATCGAATCGTTGTCTTCATTATCAGAATCAAATCAAGACTTAGATTTAGTAACTTTTAAGGTCATTGATCAGCTCTCAGGCCGTTTACTCGGTGTTCGTGCTGATATGACACCGCAAGTTGCACGTATCGATGCACATGTAAGACCAGTTGAAGGTGTTGCACGTTACTGTTATTCAGGGACTGTATTACATACTAAACCACAAAATTTTAATGCCACACGTGCACCTCTACAATTAGGTGCAGAGTTATACGGGCATGACAGTATCGAAGCTGATGTCGAAATGGTCGATGTTATGCTGGGGTTGATCGAGAATATCTACACTTTACAAGGCGCACATCTAGATTTGGGCCATGTAGGGTTGTTCCGCAGTTTAGTAAAATGTGCTGGACTGTCAAAAAATGAAGAGCATGAGCTTTCAGATCTTTATCAAAGAAAAGCGTTACCAGAGTTAGCTGAATTTACTCAAAACCTCAATATGGGTTCTGATTTCTATGCACTTGGCCGTTATTCTAGTGATCTAGAAGCATTACAGGCGAATTTAAGTGCAAACATCTTACAAGATGCTGAATTTAAGTCAGCATTAGATGCACTTAAAACTACACTTGCGCAAATTAAAGGCCGTTGGCCAAATCTCAATATCGGTATTGATGTTGTAGAGCTACGTAGTTATCACTATCACACTGGCTTAATGTATGCGGTTTATGCACCGAATCGAGCTGCGCCTTTAGCACAGGGTGGCCGTTATGATGGTATTGGTGAGCACTTTGGCCGCGCACGCCCTGCTACTGGTTTTAGTTGTGATTTATATGCCTTAGGTGCAAATCAGTTCGCGGAAATCGAAACTGTTGTTGCTCCAAAAGGCTCAGAACAGGATTTACTCTCAGCAATTTCGAATGCACGTGCTCAAGGTTTACGTGTGGTTCAATTGTTAGGTAATGATGATTTAAGTTCTATTCCATATGCGACCCATCAACTCGTGTCGCAAAATGGACAGTGGAATATTGAAAAGATTTAATCGCCAACGGTAAATTTTTACTGGTGGTTTCCAATTTTAACAGCATGATGTAATGAGGCTATTATGGGCAAAAATGTTGTGGTACTTGGTACCCAATGGGGCGACGAAGGTAAAGGTAAAATCGTCGACCTGCTCACAGATCAGGCGGCTGCGGTAGTACGTTATCAAGGCGGACATAACGCAGGTCATACTCTTGTCGTAGGTGGTAAAAAGACTGTATTGCACCTCATTCCATCAGGCATTTTACGTGAAAACGTATTGTGCTTAATTGGTAATGGTGTAGTACTTTCACCAGCCGCGTTAATTGAAGAAATGGGAATTTTGGAAGCGGAAGGTGTTCCTGTTAAAGAACGTCTACGTATTTCTCCAAACTGTCCACTCATTTTGCCTAACCACATTGCACTTGATCAGGCACGTGAGAAGAAACGTGGTAATGCTAAAATCGGTACTACAGGTCGTGGTATTGGTCCTGCATACGAAGATAAAGTAGCTCGCCGTGCAGTGCGTGTTGCTGACCTTGTTCGTGGTGGTGCAGCATTAGAAGAAAAACTTCAAGAAATGCTTGAGTTACATAACTTCCAATTAACTCAGTTCTACGGTGTAGAAGCTGTTAAATTTGAAGATGTATTGGCTCTTTGCAACCAATGGCGTGAAGTGCTTGCTCCATTAGTGATTGACGTGACTAAAGTGTTGCATGACTATCGCAAAGAAGGTAAGGCTGTAATGTTTGAAGGAGCTCAAGGCTCACTTCTAGACATTGACCATGGCACTTATCCGTATGTTACAAGTTCAAATACAACTGCTGGTGGCGTAAGCTCTGGTTCAGGTATGGGACCTTTACATCTTGATTATGTATTAGGTATTACTAAAGCTTATACAACACGTGTAGGTGCTGGTCCATTCCCAACTGAATTAGTTTACGATGCAGCTGCTGATTCTGGTGACCCAATTGGTAAACACCTAGGTACAGTTGGTCATGAATTTGGTGCTTCTACTGGCCGTCAACGTCGTTGTGGTTGGTTTGATGCTGAAATTCTTCGCCGTTCTGTAGATGTAAACTCACTTTCAGGTATTTGCTTAACTAAACTTGACGTTTTAGATGGTTTGGAAGAAGTAAAAATCTGTGTAGGTTATGAAAATACAGATTCAGGTTGTGTCGGTTCTTCAGATGCGGTTTCTTTTGAATGCTTGAAGCCAATCTATGAAACTATGCCTGGTTGGAGCGAGTCGACTGTTGGTTTAACTAGTATCGATCAATTACCAGCAAATGCTTTGGCTTATGTTAAGCGTATTGAACAATTAATCGAATGTCCGATTGATATCGTTTCAACTGGTCCAGATCGTGCAGAAACAATTGTTTTACGTCATCCATTCTCTGCTTAATTAGCAAAGATTAAAAAGGCCTCCTGAAAGGGGGCTTTTTTTATACCCGACTAAAGTGCAGTTTTCGTTTTATTAGATTCAGATTAAAACGTTATATATAGATAAGGAAGGATGGGCTCAGGATGAAGCTGCAACCAACTATTTCAAAAACAATTTTTTATTCTTTTTTATTTGCTATTGGTGGTTCACCCACGCTGGCGATGTTGGTTATTTATGGACAGGAGTATCATGAAGATTTCTTTATGACTGCTTTTATGAGCTTGTCGGTTTTGTTCGCATGTGTGTTAATTCCTGTTGTACTCATACAAAATAGTTATTTACTCTGGAAACGGGAAAGTCCTAATCTTGAAGAGAAAGTTAAAACCTTAAGTCATGTTTATCTGGGTTTAAATGTAATCTGTTTAATTTTCTGGATTTATTTGATGACTTTATCTACTTGATCGTTACATAAATACTATGATCATGAAGAAATGAGACATTCAAAGCATGAGTGGTATTTCTTATAATAAGTGCAAAAGAATAAACAGCTTTTTATCGATTTAGGTGATCCGTGTTATGAATAAAAAACTCTTTTTAAGCTTGTGTGCAGCAAGTGTGATGACCATTTCTGGCTGTGCAACAGTGGCGGACATGGCTGGTGCAGATACTGCAACCTTAAATGCTCAATCTGCTCAAGGTTTTAATAAGATGGTGCAGGAAGCACGTGGTAAGGGTGCTCTCGATACAAGCTCTAGTACATATAACCGTATTAATGCTGTATTCAACCGTTTAAAACCATATGCTAACCAGATGAATCAGACTGGTCAACCATTTAGCTGGCAGTTAGCGGTGTTGAAATCAGATACGATTAATGCTTACGTTGCACCTGGTGGCAAGGTCGTGTTCTATACAGGTATTGTGAATAAGTTGAACCTGACAGATGCTGAAATTGCAGCTGTTATGGGACATGAAATGACACATGCTTTAGAGGAGCATGCAAAAAGTAAAATCGGTGCACAAGCTTTAACTGATTTAGCTCTAGGCATCGGTTTAAGCTATGCGGGTAATAACGTAGGCCAGCTTGGTACTGCTGCCGCTCAGTTAGGTACACAAGTGGGTGTGGGCTTACCATATTCTCGTAGCTTGGAAAGTCGTGCTGACCAAGGTGGTTTAATGTTGATGGCGCGCGCAGGCTATAATCCAAATGCAGCGATTACACTTTGGGAAAAAATGAATAAGCTTGAAGGTGGCGGTGGTTCATCATTCTTGTCTACTCACCCATCTAACTCACAACGTATTGGTGATATGCGTAAAAACTTACCTGCGGCAATGGCAGTTTATAATAGCCGTAAATAAGATATAAATTTTATATAGATAAAGAAAACGGATGCTTAAGCATCCGTTTTTTATTTAAGGAGCAGGGTTGGGCTGTTGGGTATGGATGGCCTCAATACCTTTTAGAACTTCACTTGGTAGTTCAATCTCAAATGCCTGAATATTTTCTTTGAGTTGATCTAAATTAGTGGCACCAATAATTGTGCTTGTCACAAAAAATTGTTGCTTAATAAAAGCTAAGGCCATCTGAGTTAAGCTTAGTCCATGCTTTTCTGCTAGCTGTGCATATTGTTCAGTTGCCCACTCACTTTGAGGGTTACTGTAGCGGCTAAAGCGAGGGAATAGTGTCACACGAGCATTAGCGGGACGTGCACCATTTCTAAACTTGCCAGTTAGGTAACCAAAAGCCAGAGGAGAGTAGGCGAGCAAGCCGACATCCTCATATTTAGCAATCTCTGACATACCTATTTCATAAGTACGGTTAAGAAGACTATAAGGGTTTTGAACACTTACAAATTTACTGACACCTAGCTTTTCGGCCAAATGTAAAAATTTCATGGTGCCCCACGGGGTTTCATTTGATAAACCAATATAGCGAATGCGCCCGCGATTAATCTCTTCTTGTAGAGCAAGTAAGGTTTCTTCTAGAGGTGTTGTGTCGTAATCATTTTCAGCTTGCTGATTGCCATAAGCGAGCGTACCAAAAAAGTTGGTATGACGTTCAGGCCAATGCAGTTGATAAAGGTCGATATAGTCCGTTTGGAGGCGTTTAAGTGATCCATCTAGAGCTTTGGCAATATGGTCACTGTTAAAGCGTGTATTGCCTTCTCGGATGTGTGTTCCTCCAAAGCCAGGACCTGCAATTTTAGATGCAAGAAAGACTTTGTCACGTTGTCCATGCTGGGCAAACCAATTGCCAATAATCGTTTCAGTTGCTCCATAAGTTTCAGGTTTTGGTGGAACGGAATACATCTCTGCCGTATCCCAAAAATATAAGCCATGCGCCAAGGCGTAATTGAGTTGTTCAAAAGCTTCTTGTTGGGAGTTTTGCTCACCAAATGTCATGGTGCCTAAACAAATTTCTGGAAGTTTAAGGCCTGTGCGACTAAGAGGGTTAAATTGCATACAGCGGAATCCTTGGAAATTTTGAGTTAGCCTAACGGAGAATATGTATTCAACTTAAATCATAAAATTAGAATAGTTTGTAAGTTTTGTGTATTAACTCATTGTTGCATATAAAAAAAGCAAACCGAAGTTTGCTTTTTATTAAAAATTTAATGAATATTATTCTTCATCGTCGTAGTCATCATCAGAAACAGTGTTTTCTTCTAATGATGCATCAAAAATAAGAATGGCTTTACCATCAGTTTGGATCATACCTTGATCTTCTAAGGTTTTGAGTACACGGCCAACCATCTCACGTGAACATCCAACAATACGGCCAATTTCTTGACGAGTAATACGAATTTGACGACCATTCGGCAAAATCATTGCTTCTGGTTGAGAAGATAGATCGATTAAGCAACGTGCAATACGACCAGACACATCAATGAACGCAAGATCTGTCATTTTACGGGTCGTATTTTTTAGACGGCGAACTAATTGTGCAAAAACAGCATAGCTTAAGTCTGGGTATTGTTTGCTAAGTTCGTGGAAGTTGTCATAAGAGATCTCTGCAATTTCACAGACATCACGAGTTCGAACTTCGGCTGTACGTTGAGGGTTCGGTTCGAAAAGCCCCATTTCCCCAAAGAAATCGCCCGGATTTAAATACGCAACAACAATTTCACGTTCGTCATCTTCACGCAAAATAATTGAAACTGAGCCTTTTAAAATTAAATATAAAGATTTTGACTCTGTTCCGGCATCAACAATTGTGGTTCGTTTTGGATATCTGTTGATGTGAGCACGTTTTAACAATGCTTTAACGGATTCAGGTAGTTGCCCCGGAGATAAAGCATCTGTGCTGAGTTGTGAAAAATTTGAAGTCATGCTTAATATGTTCCGAATAGGGTAAACAATTCACACAAGCTCGAGATGAGCTATTACACAGAAGAGATGAAATTCCTTATCAACTCATTTTATGTTAGTGTACAAAACAAGGGCCTGTTGACATTTCACAGATGGTTGCAACATAAGACAATTCTTTTAGACGTACCAAATAAGAACTATGAAATTTAGCGATTCTAAATAAATAGATCTTAACAATGGAACGTACAAAATAACTTGGTCTTGCGCTATGCCTGCGCTGCTTTAATTGCAACTCAGATTATGGCTGAAATTTCACAAATTTTATTACAAAACTGGACAAAGGATTGCCATTGTCTGGGTTTTGCGTCTTATTTGGATTAATTTTTAGCTATAACGCAATCCATAGATGAAATGTCAACAGACCCTGCTTAAATTTATAATTTTTTTTGGGTAGTTGCAATGCAAACAAGTGTACATTGGCTAGAGAATGTTGCTTTTGAAGCGAAATCGGATAGTGGGCATAGTGTCATCATGGACGGCTCACCTGAGTATGGTGGTGAAAACCGTGGTCCACGTCCTATGGAATTGATATTAATGGGACTTGGTGGGTGTGCTTCGTTTGATATTGTGACTATTTTAAAGAAATCTCGCCAAGATGTGACGAATGTTGTATGTAATTTAAAAGCTGAGCGCGCTGACGCAATTCCGGCTGTGTTTACTAAAATCCACTTACATTTTGTGGTAACTGGTAAAGCTGTGAAAGAAAAGCAGGTTGCAAAAGCAGTTGAATTGTCTGCCGAGAAATATTGTTCAGCGAGTAAAATGCTTTCCGATGGTGGTGTAGAAATTACACATGACTTCGAAATTATTGAAGCGGAATAAGGCATTTTTTGATACCTAGAAATTAAAAAAAAAAGCTGACATGAGAGTTGGCTTTTTTTATTGTCAAAAATAACTAAAAAATAATAGAGAGAAGAAAGGTGAATATTCGTTCTGCTAAATCAGAAGATACTCAAGCTATATGTGATCTACTTAAACAGATGGGATACCCACAGCCTCTTGCTCTTATTCAAGAAAAATTTGAGACACTCCATAATAACTCTAATTCACAAATTTTGATTGCTGAAGAGAGGGGTAAAATTTATGGTTTTTTATCTCTCTACTTTATTCCGCAAATTGCCTTACAAGGTGACTTTGCCAAAATATGCTATCTGTGTGTTGATGAGAATATGCGTAGCAAAGGTGTAGGGCATTTACTCGTAAAGGAGGCTGAGCAACAAGCCAGACGCCGAGGGTGTGATCGAATGGAACTTCATTCTGGAATGCAAAGACCTTTGGCACATCAATTTTACCTAAGAGAAGGCTATATCGAAGCGCCAAAGTATTTTCGTAAAGCTTTAAATTAACGAGCTGTATTTAGAAAAAGCTGAGGATCTACCCGAGCATTATTAAGGCTCATGCCCCAATGCAGATGAGGGCCTGTCACGCGTCCTGTTTTGCCTACTAAACCTAGTGTTTCTCCTTGGCGGATATGTTGGCCTTTCTCTACTTTAATTGCGCTTAAATGGCAGAACATGCTGACTAAGCCTTGGCCATGATCAATCAACACGGTTTGTCCATTAAAAAAATAAGATCCAGTTTGGATAACAACACCATCTGCCGGAGCAACAACTTTTTGTCCTACTGGCGCAGGAATATCTAAACCTGAGTGAGGCGCGCGTTCCTCGCCATTGAAAAAGCGCTTTCTTCCAAAAGAGTTGCTAAATTTCCCTGAAGTCGGGCGTATAAATGTGGGTAGGGTTTGCCATGAGCTCTGTGTAAATGAGGTATACACATCATTTTGTTCTTTTGCTTCTTGAGCGTAGCGGTCTAATTGACTTTGGTTAGGGTTCACATAATCTTGGTTCGTGACTTTAATCCGTTGTTCTGCGTAAGGATAAGACTTAACTTCTATTTGAATCGGGGCTTTATTTGTGTCGAGTTGAATACTGCCGATTGGAGTAGATAATGGAATGCCAAGCACGGCATAACGCTGCTGACCTTCTTGGCTAATTAAAACAGGCTTTTGTTGAAAAGTGACCTGAGTAATATCAGTAGTTAGAGGAACAACTGCAATTCCACCAGGTCGTCTGGAGTCTTGTGGAAGCTGAGCGATTGCTAGTGCCGAAGTAAAAAGACAAGTTGTTGTTAATATAATGTGTTTAAAGTGCATTTTCATTTCAAAATGAGTAGGAAACTAGCAAGATAAACTAAAGCTTAATCACTAAATTCTCAATGAGGACTTTGTGAAAAGCGTAGTAAGAATAAGCATGAATCTAAATATTCAATCATTTTAATAAAATGTAGCTGAACTGTACTTGAAATATATACAAAACAATCCCATATTATAATGGAGTTTTACTCATTGTTATTTTGTAACATTATGAAAAATATATAAAAATTTATTTGAAATTCGAAGAAGTGTTCCCATCTATTAGACAAGTACAAATTTGTTGTGAGGAATAACAAGAATGCGTTTTGAGAAATTTACAAACCGCTTGCAGCAAGCCCTCTCAGATGCTCAATCTTTAGCGATGGGTAAAGACCATACCGCTATCGCAGGTATTCATATTTTGTCTACCTTGTTAGTAGAGCCATCAAATATTAGTTTGTTGCAACAAGCAGGTGCACGGTTACCTGAACTTAAACAAAAACTTGAACAGGCTATAAAAGATGCGCCGACAATTGCCAACCCAACGGGTGATGTCAACTTAAACCCAGAAGCCGTTAAAGCGCTTAATTTGGCAGACAGATATGCGCAAAAGGCAGGTGATGAATTTTTATCAACTGACTGGGTTTTATTAGGTTTGGCAGAGACAGGCGAAACTAAAAATATTTTAAGTGCGGTAGGTGTAACTCCCGACAGCTTACGCAAAGTAATTGAACATATTCGAGGTAATGACAAAGTCATGAGTAATAATCACGAAGACCAACGTGACTCACTTAATAAATATACGATTGATTTAACAGAGCGTGCTTTATCTGGAAAACTTGATCCGGTGATTGGGCGTGATGATGAGATTCGCCGTACCATTCAAGTCTTGTCGCGTCGTACAAAAAACAACCCTGTTCTTATTGGTGAGCCGGGTGTAGGTAAAACCGCTATTGTTGAAGGTTTGGCTCAGCGTATTGTGAATGGTGAAGTGCCAGAGGGATTAAAAAATAAACGTGTTTTATCCCTTGATTTAGGTTCATTACTGGCTGGTGCTAAATATCGTGGTGAGTTTGAAGAACGTTTAAAAGCTGTCTTAAAAGACTTAGCAAAACACGAAGGCGAAATCATCCTGTTTATTGATGAGTTACATACACTCGTAGGTGCAGGTAAAGGTGATGGCGCGATGGATGCAGGGAATATGTTAAAACCTGCATTGGCTCGTGGTGAATTGCGCTGTGTGGGTGCGACGACCTTAGATGAATATCGTCAATATATTGAAAAAGATGCAGCTTTAGAGCGTCGTTTCCAGAAAGTACTGGTTGATGAACCAAGTGTTGAAGATACGATTGCAATTTTACGTGGACTTAAAGAAAAATATGCCACTCACCATGGTGTACAAATTTTAGACTCTGCGATTATTGCTGCGGCGAAAATGTCTCATCGTTACATCACCGATCGTCAATTACCAGACAAGGCAATTGATTTGATTGATGAGGCAGCTTCTCGTATTAAAATGGAGATTGACTCTAAACCTGAAGCACTTGATAAGCTAGATCGCCGTTTAATCCAGTTGAAAATGCAATTGGAAGCTGTGAAAAAAGATGAAGATGTCGGCAGTAAAGCTGAAGTCACTCATCTTGAAAAACAGATTGCTGAAGTCGAGAAAGAATATAACGATCTTGAAGAAATCTGGAAGTCTGAAAAAACTTTGGTAGAAGGTACTAAACAGGCTCAGGTGGAACTTGATAAAGCGCGTATTGCTTTTGAGAAAGCTCAGCGTGAAGGTGATTTGGCTGAGGCAGCACGTTTACAGTATGGCGTAATTCCAGAGTTGCAAAAACAACTGGAGCAAGATGAAGTTGCAGAGGAGAACGAAGAGCCAAAACTCATTCGTACTAAAGTAACTGAAAATGAAATTGCTGAAGTTGTTAGTGCTGCAACAGGTATTCCGGTTGCTAAAATGATGCAAGGCGAACGTGAAAAACTTCTTAATATGGAGGAGTTTTTACATGACCGCGTAGTTGGGCAAGATGAAGCAGTTGTTGCGGTATCGAATGCTGTTCGCCGTTCACGTGCCGGTTTGTCTGACCCGAATCGTCCTAGTGGATCATTCTTGTTCTTGGGTCCAACAGGTGTTGGTAAAACTGAGTTGACTAAAGCTTTAGCTAACTTCTTGTTTGACAGTGATGATGCCATGATTCGTATCGACATGAGTGAATTCATGGAGAAACATTCTGTTAGCCGTTTGGTTGGAGCACCTCCAGGATATGTTGGTTATGAAGAAGGCGGTGTTTTAACTGAAGCTGTTCGCCGTAAGCCATATAGTGTTGTGTTGTTTGATGAAGTCGAAAAAGCGCATCCTGATGTATTCAATATCTTGCTACAAGTGTTGGATGACGGACGCTTAACCGACTCACAAGGTCGAGTAGTAGACTTTAAAAATACGGTAATTGTGATGACTTCGAACTTAGGTTCACAAGATGTACGTGAGCTAGGTGAGGGTGCAACAGACGATGAAGTGCGTACCATTGTAATGAATGCGGTAAGTCAGCATTTCCGTCCGGAATTTATTAACCGGATTGATGAGCTTGTGATTTTCCATTCACTCAAAAAAGCACAAATTCGTGGTATTGCCGATATTCAGTTGGATCGATTACGTTCGCGTCTTGTTGATCGTGACATGAGTCTAACTGTAGATGATACCGCTTTTGATTTATTGATTGATGCTGGTTTCGATCCTGTCTATGGCGCGCGTCCATTAAAACGTGCTATTCAACAACAGATTGAAAACACATTAGCACAAAAAATCTTGTCGGGTGATTTTGTCGCAGGTGATACTATTCTAGTTAAAGGCGAAAATGGGCATTTAGTCTTCGATAAAATGAAACTCAGCTAAGCTTTGTCTGCTAAAACCAAAAAGAGAATATGGAAACATATTCTCTTTTTTTTATGGTGAATCAGTTTTTAGGGTTGATGTGAGCAAAGCAATTATGGCATCTGAAACTTTCTGAGTTAATGTCTTTAACTTTTGTTCTGAGTGACCAGATAAAAAATAACGATAATGATAAATATGCTGTTGGTAAGAAATGCAAATAAAAAAGGTGCCCACAGGTTTTTCTGGGGTTTCACTTCCGCCAGATTTTAATAGCCCAGTACAACTGACAATAATATCAGCTTGTTGAAATAAGCTTTGACCCAGCCTACACATTTCCTCTGTGACTTGAGGTGACTCTGCTGTGTAAGTCTCTATTAACTTTGGATCGATATTTAAAATACTAATTTTAATGCTTGGGTCGTAGCTAACTAAAGCACCCAGTAAAATATCTGCACCACTATTTTTATGAATAGAAAACTGACTTGTTAAATAACCCGAACTCGCACTTTCAATAAAAGCAATTTTGAGCTGGCGATCTTCTAATAGTTGGCAGCACTGCTGAAGCATTATTTCACCTCGAATGGTGTTTATTTATAAATAGAATCGATTTACAGATAAATTATAAAATTACAGTAAGTGATTTAGCAGTGTCGTACAAGTCTGAGATAAAAATCTATAAAACAACTTGAATATTCACTAAATGCTTGTGTAATAGTTCAGGTTTTAAAATGATCAATGTTAATTGTCGGGAAGTCTATTTATAACATTGCGACATGTTTAAAAAATTGTTAATTTTGTTCGATATAACGAACAATAACAATTTAGGATAAATGCAATGAACAATAAACAAGGACCTGCGCTGTGTATTTTAGGTTGTATTATACTGATACCAATTAACGTATGGGGTGCGCAGCCTCTAAGTGAAGGGGCCTTAGCAACACAAACAGGGGCAGTAAATGCAGCTTTACCTGTGATTATTGCGAAAGCTCAAGACGATGCTAAGAAACCAATGATAGAACAACAACAAGCACGTCAGGTGTTAGGTGATAATTATTTACAGCAAGTTCGATGGGATGCACTTAGAACAAGTGTACTTTCACCTTATCAAGAACAAAAACAAAACCATGTTATCGATAGTAAAGAAAAGAAGAAACTGGAAATGATGGCATTACCCGAAAGAGCAGACCGATTTACCAAATATGATTTTGAATCAAAAAATGTTCATGGTGAGGTTATTATTACCGTGAAGTAATAATAACCTCTAATCTTATTAATATTGATCTAGACCAGGATGCTGGATTTTCCATGCACGGTGGATTTTCTGATTACGTTTAAAATCAGGGCCAATGGTTTCAGAAGTGATTTCTTCAACCTGAAAAATAGCTTCGATCTCTTCATCCATTTCAAAACCACGATAGTTGTTTGAGAAATAGAGCGTTCCTTCACTGTTTAAACGATTCATTGCACGTTTAATGAGTGAAACATGGTCACGTTGGACGTCGAAAGTACCATAGAACTTTTTAGAGTTTGAGAATGTCGGTGGATCGATAAAAATAAGGTCATATTGTTCGTGACCTTCTTTTAACCACTCAAAACAGTCGCTCGCAAAGAACATGTGCTGTTCATCTGCGTGATCTACAGTCAGGCCATTTAAAACGAAGTTTTCTTTTGACCAGCTTAAGTAGGTATTAGATAAGTCTACACTTGTCGTGCTTGCAGCACCGCCTAAAGCAGCATGTAAGCTTGCTGTAGAGGTGTAGCTATATAAGTTCAAGAAGTGCTTACCACGAGCTTCTTGAGCAATACGTAAACGCATTTGACGGTGGTCGAGGAATAAACCTGTATCTAGGTAATCTGTCAGGTTAACTAAAATTTTAGCTTTACCTTCCTGAACGATAAAACGTTTTGAAGCTGTGCTTTGTTTTGTATATTGATTTGTACCAGTTTGGCGCGCACGTGTCTTAATGAAGATAGCATCGCGGTTTAAACCAGTAACAGCACGAATTGCAGCGAGTGCTAAATTAAAACGTTTTTTTGCTTTTTCAGGATCGATTGTTTTTGGTGGTGCATATTCCTGAACATGTAAGCGATCGCCGTATAAGTCAACAGCGACATTAAAGTCAGGTAAGTCTGCATCATACAAACGTAAGCAATAAACATTTTCTTTTGTTGCCCATTTTTTCAAGGCAGTCATATTTTTTTGCAAACGATTAGCAAAATCTTGAGCTTCTTCCATTTCAATAGGTTGAGCTTGCCAAGTTGCTAAGAATGGCTGAGTTACTTTTTCTGGCTTAATTGAACCAAAACGAATGTAAATCGGTAACTTACCATTCATTAAACGTAAAGTTTCAGGTGCTTCAAACGCTAAAACATCGGCTTGTTCAATTTGAGCTGCAATAATTGCTGCATATTGATTAGGGAAATGTTTTTGTAAAAGCGCAGATAAACCTAAGTAAAGAGAGCGGTTAGATGCTTTATCACCTAAACGTTCACCATATGGAGGGTTAGTCACAATAAATGCAGTTTTGCCTTCAGCTGAAAAATCAGGCCAGTCCGCTAAAGTACGTTCTTCAATTTGAATTTGGCCTAACTGTTTTTCAAAGCCTGCCGCAATAATATTTTCACGAGTAGCTTTGACAGCTTCCCAGTCTGCATCGTAGGCATAAAATTTAGGTAAAGGTAATTCAAGCGCCTTTTCGTGACGTTCTGCTGCTTCAGCTTTAAGTGAAAGCCAAAGTTCACGGTCATGACCATGCCAACCATTAAAACCAAAACGGCGAACAAGGCCTGGTGCACGGTCAGTTAAAATCATTAATGCTTCAATAATAAATGTACCTGAACCACACATCGGGTCGAGCACAATTTCTGGGTTGCGCTGTTGAAGCTGAGCTTTTTGTAAGATTGCCGCAGCAAGGTTTTCTTTAATTGGCGCATCCGTCATATAACGACGGTAACCACGTTTATGTAATGAATCACCTGATAAATCTAGGCAATATGTATGCTCAGTTTTACCTGCTAAAACATATAACGTAATTTCTGGTTGTTTAGTATCAATGCTCGGACGACGACCTACAGCTTCCATAAAGGAATCTACAACACCATCTTTTGCTCTAAGCGTTGCAAATTGAGTGTTAACCTTAATTTCACGTTCTGCATGTAAGCGAATAGCGAAGGTACTTTGTGGTGCAAAAATAAGTGACCAGTCAAAACTAATCGCACCTTCATAAAGCTCTTCTGCTACATCACGTGCATCGTGTGTATGTTCAAGTTCATAAGTATGAATAGGCAATAAAACACGAGAAGCAAGGCGCGACCACATACAGATGCGGTAAGCATGTTCAAGCGTCCCTTCAATGATTAAACGTCCTGCTTTACGTTCTGTCACTTTGGTGCCAAGCTGTTCTATTTCTTCTTGTAAGAGGGCTTCTAAACCATCAGCACAAGTAATCCAATAGTGGTTTAAACGTAAAGAGGTATTCATAAACTCGATTGACCAAAACATATAAATATTAACGATGCAAAGTTTAACTTATTTTGATGTGTAAAGGTTTTTAAATTATTGCAACCTATCATAATCCAACCAATAAACTGATTTTTAAAGATTAAAACAATTAAAGTGGTATGTATTTTGCTAACTCAATCCTATCAATGGTTATTTAATTAACAAACATAGCCAGTTTTTAACCATTTTATTATTTTAAATTGATGGGGTAATTATAAATGAAAGACATGATGGGGAATGGTTTTATTGCTAATGCGGATGCTTTCTCAGTAGCGACACAAATATATGTACGCATGCGTAGGGTGACGGGGCGGGTAATAGATGCAATGTACGTTGTCCAAAATAAAGATTATGCAAAATATGTCATTGCGCTTGCACTAGAAACAGAGGATGACGAATTAAAACGAAGTGTTGAGCGATTGAAATCGTTGGTTGATACAATACCAGAGCCTTCTCAAAAAGAAAAAATCGCTGTTGTTAAAGTCGATGAAGAGTCGGAAATTACCGCTGAGGATATTTATCGGGCTCAAGTTCCGCACCATTACATTGGTGCATTAAGGTAATTGCCAATAAGGTTCTAAATTTTCTGGTCAATTTAGGGCCTTATTCTGTAAAGTTCTTCTGCGAAAAGAGCGGAATTCAGCTACACTATGCACGTTTTCGCGATTCGACCCATAGGAATCCATTATGCATATTGCAGCGTTGCATCAACCGAGCCAGGTTCAGCTCAATCAAGACGGAAATTTAAAACATTTTTTAACGATTGAGGGACTTTCAAAAGAAAACCTCACCAAGATTTTAGATACCGCACAAAGCTTTTTAGATGATAATAATAATTTAATTAACCGTCCGCTCTTAGAGGGATTGACGGTTATGAATCTCTTCTTTGAAAACTCCACACGTACCCGTACTACTTTTGAAGCAGCAGCAAAACGTTTGTCTGCCAATGTACTGAACATTGATATTGCTCGTTCAAGTACTTCAAAAGGTGAAACTCTGCGCGATACGCTCTGGAACCTTGAAGCAATGGCAGCGGATATCTTTGTTGTTCGCCATTCATCTTCGGGTGCTGCACATTTCATTGCTAAAGATGTATGTCCAAAGGTCGCGATTATTAATGCAGGGGATGGACGTCATGCTCATCCGACGCAAGCGATGCTTGATATGCTTACTATTCGCCGTGAAACTAAAAAACCATTTGAAGATTTAAGCGTTGCTATTATCGGGGACATTAAACACTCTCGCGTAGCACGTTCGGATGTAGCTGCATTACAAACCCTAGGTTGTAAAGATATTCGTGTGATTGCACCGAATACATTATTGCCAGTGGGCTTTTCGGAATATGGCGAGCACGTTCGCTTGTTTAACAAGATGGATGAAGGCATTACCGATTGTGATGTGATTATTGCCTTACGTATTCAAAACGAACGTATTGACTCTCCAGCGTTATCTTCACAGTCTGAATTCTACAGAATGTATGGTTTAAACAAAGAACGTCTTGGTTTAGCTAAACCAGATTGCATTGTGATGCATCCGGGACCAATGAACCGTGGTGTAGAAATTGATTCAAGTGTTGCTGATGGAGATCAGTCGGTTATTTTGAAACAAGTAACCAATGGTATTGCAGTTCGTATGGCCGTATTGGCGTTATCGATGCAAGGCCAACTCCAAGAGCAAGGTTTAATTGAAGCGATTACGTTGTAAGGAATGGATCACATGAGTATTGTAAAAATTGAAAATGTACGTGTGTTAGACCCAATCCAAAAAACAGACAGCGTACAAACTGTATATATTGAAAATGGCAAGTTAGTTGCTCCAGTTGAGCAAGTTGAGCAAACCATTGATGGCCAAGGTAAATGGTTAATGCCAACCATGGTTGATTTGTGCGCGCGTTTGCGTGAACCGGGTCAACAGCAACATGGGACATTGAAATCGGAAGGTAAGGCAGCACGTGCCAATGGTATTTTGCATGTGATTACACCACCTGATTCAAAGCCGATTGTACAAGACAACGGTGCTCTCATTCATGGCTTGATTGAAAAGGCATGGCATGATGGGGGCATTCACATGCATATCATTGGTGCTCAAACCCAAGGTTTAAATGGTAAACAACCTGCAAATATGGCGGGCCTGAAAAAAGGCGGTTGTACTGCTGTTTCTAATGCAAATGCTGCTTTTGAAAATGACGATGTAGTTATTCGTACCTTGGAATATGCAGCGGGTCTCGGTTTAACAGTCGTGTTTTATGCTGAAGAGCCACAGATTGCTAAAGACGGATGTGCACACGAAGGCTTTATTGCTTCTCGCCAAGGTTTGCCGATGATTCCTGCAATTGCTGAAACTGTAGCGATTGCAAAATATCTGCTTATGATTGAAGCAACTGGCGTAAAAGCTCACTTTGGTTTGTTATCTTGCGGTGCATCGGTTGAATTAATCCGCGCAGCAAAAGCAAAAGGTTTACCTGTGACTGCCGATGTAGCAATGCATCA
The DNA here is from genome assembly GCF_059579785.1 of Acinetobacter sp. S-1. NCBI lineage: Bacteria > Pseudomonadati > Pseudomonadota > Gammaproteobacteria > Moraxellales > Moraxellaceae > Acinetobacter > Acinetobacter sp. S-1. Next base: position 2,568,592 of record NZ_CM184207.1, on the reverse strand, counting down.
ATTGCATTTAACTGAACACTTAACTGATGGTTTCAATTCACTTGCGCATGTTCGTCCACCATTGCGTTCTGAGCAAGATAAAGAACTTTTACGTCAAGGCTTAAAAGAAGGCGTGATTGATGCAATTTGTACGCATCATGAGCCTTTAAGCAGTTCAGCAAAAATGGCACCATTTGCTGAAACTCAACCGGGCATTACTGCTTTTGATACTTATGTATCTTTAGGCATTCAGCTCATTAATGAAGGTTTATTTGAACCTTTAGAGTGGGTTGAAAAAGTGACTAGCGTACCTGCGCAGGTTGCCAATATGACTACGCGTTGGGAAGATGAAGCAGGATGGGTATTAGTAGATCCTGAATTAAACTGGACAGTAAGCAAAGACACAATTTTATCACAAGGGAAAAATACTCCATTGCTGGGTCAAAACCTTACCGGTAAAGTACTTCAAACTTTTGCTAACTGATAAAACGGTTATTTAAAGTAAATTTAAAATATAAACAGGTAGATCAATAAGATCTGCCTGTTTTGTAAATACTAGATGGAAATTTGTATATAAATTATTTAAAAAACAACAAATGATTGAGCGCACATTAGAATAAAAAACTATCAGCAAAGAGAAGTATTTGAATAATCAAAAGTTGCTGGTTACGACGTATAAAATTCGGGAGAATAACCAATGTCGATAAACCCTATAGAACTGCTTAAAGAAAAAGTATCATCAACAATATTAGATAATCAGGATGGATACCTAGGCGAAAAATCGAATGCTTTATCTAAGTTTTATCCAATTTTGCTTTCACTATTAGCTGCTAAACCTGATCTTATTGGACAATTAAAAAACAGTTTGGCTCCCTCATTATCAGACCTTTTCTCTCATAATGACCAAATCAAGAATACTGTACTGACTCACTTAAGCGGTACAGCACCAAATAATGAAATAGAAGGTACACTCAACAGCGCGATTAAACCTAGTCTTAATGCAATTTCGGACGTTGCCGGAAATGATCAACAGAGTATTGTAAATTATTTACGTCAGCATGCAGAAACAATTCGTTCACATTTGCCGGGATGGGCAGTGGGTTTATTAGCTCCTTTAGGACTTGGTGCGGGCTTGTCTTCTGTTACTCCATCAACAGCACCTCCACTTGCCGCTGCGACTGAAAATACAGGCAAATCTCGTGGATTCTTGCCTATTATTGCACTTATTATTCTGGGTCTTATTATTGCTTGGTTGTGGCGTTCTTGTCAGCATAAAGAAGCTGTGCCAGCACCAGAACCAACGGCTGCCAGTGGTGTTGAGGCTACTTCCGCAGCTGCACCTGCGAGTTTAACTTTAAGCACAGATGATAAAGGTGCTGTTAGCCAGTGTCAGGCAGGTATTGGCGATCAAGGATTCTTAGCAACCCTACAAACACAAGTTAAGCAGGTTTTCTCATCAACTCAAGATTGTAACGTTGATACTAGTCAAACATATGCAGCTGGATTTACAGATAAAGATGCACTTGCTGGCGTGCTTGGTGCCTTAAAAGGTGTGCCAAATGCATCTTTAGAATGGATAGGTGACAAAATTACTTTGAAAGCAGGGGACGCAGCAGCGTTATCAGCATTAACCGCAAAAGTAAAAGCTCTTGTTCCTCACACTGAAGTTGTTTCTACGGCACCAGAAACAACTGAGCAATCCGTAAGTAATAGTTTAAGTGCTTCACAAACAGCTTTAAGCTCAATTGACCCGAACAATGTCGATGTAAATGCATTAGTAAAAGCACTTAACTTGCAAATCATTAACTTTGCGAGTGGCTCAAGTGATATTCCAGCAGACAACAAAGCTATTCTTGATCAAGCTGCAACACTTTTAAATAAAGTCAGTGGCGTGAAATTAAATGTAGGTGGTCACACTGACTCTACGGGTAATGCAGCAGCAAATAAAGCTTTATCACAACGCCGTGCTCAAGCAGTGGTCGACTATTTAACATCTAAGGGTGTAGACGGATCTAAATTAGTTGCACAAGGCCATGGCTCTGATCAGCCTGTTGCAGAGAACACGACAGAAGAAGGACGTTTTAAAAATCGTCGTATTGAGTTTTCAGTAGCTCAATAATGTTCTGATTTATGAAAAATTAGATATTTAAATTTGAAAAAAGCTTCTCATTTTGAGAAGCTTTTTTGTTGAAATAAATAGTGTTGGATTGATATGAAAATCAGTTTGGTGGGAAGTGGGCGAGTTGCCTTTCATTTGGCAAAGGCTTTATTGGGCCAAGGTCATCACATCGTACAAGTGTATGCGCGTGATTTTGAGAAAACCCAAAAGTTTGCAAAGCAATTTCAGGTAAAAGCATGTCAGTCTCTTCGCGAATTTCAACCGACCGATTTTATCATTTTAGCGGTTTCAGATAGTGCGATTGCAGAGCTTGCAAAACAAGTTCATGAATTCTTTCCTGACACACTTATGGTTCACACCTCTGGTAGCACAGATATTGAAGTCATCAGTCAGGTACATGGAAAAGCAGGGGTGTTTTATCCATTACAAACATTTAGCCTTGAAAGAGACGTTGACTGGTCAGCAACACCATTATTTGTGGAAGCGGTAACAGATACTGATCAAGAACTACTTTCAGATTTAGCAAATAGCCTAAGTAATCGAGTATATCAATACACCTCAAAACAGCGTTTAAGTTTGCATTTAGCAGCAGTATTTGCCTGTAATTTTAGTAACTATTGTTTTGATATGGCAAAGCAGGTAGTAGATAAAGAGCAGGTCGACTTTAGTTTGCTCTATCCTTTAATTATAGAAACAGCAAAAAAAGCGACTGAAAATGATCCAAAGCAAATGCAAACTGGGCCTGCGGTAAGGGGAGATCAGAATATCTTGGTAATGCATCAAGACTTATTGGCTCAAGGAAAACGGGATGATTTAAAACAGGTGTATCAACTTTTAAGTGATGGCATCGTAAAGCGCCATCACTCGGTTTAAAGCTTATTTAAAAATTAAGGTTCGCCGTTATTGCCCCATTTTAAGAAACCCGCACGTTGATTTAAACGTTCAAAATATTGGTCAACCTGCTTAAGCATTGGATGGTCAAAAGGAGTGGCTTTCCAACGTTGTACAGACAGGCCAATTGGAATATCGGCCAAGCTAAATTGTGAACCAGCAACATAGGCTTGGGTTTTTGCAAGTTGCTGATTGAGAATCTGCATATGATGATTCCAGTCATCAATACCTTGTTTTAATAAGTTTGGATCTTGATGATCTGGTGAATGTCTAAGTAAAGACATAATAGTATAAGTCCAGCTGTTATTCAGCTCGATCGCTTGCCAATCAATCCATTGGTCAACAAAAAATCTTTCTTTTGCTTGAATAGGGTAAAGCTGATGTTCTTTATCATACGCATTTACCAAATAACGGATAATACTGTTGGACTGCCAAAGGACTAAATCGCCATCTAAAACAACAGGAATTTGACCATTTGGATTTAATTGTAAATATTCAGGTGATTGAGCAGAGCGAAAGCCTCGTCCCCAGTCTTCTCTTTCATATTCAAGATTTAATTCTTCGCACAGCCATAAGACTTTGCGAACATTGATGGAATTATCGCGCCCTAAAATTTTTAACATAGTATTTTCTGACTTCTCGTGAGTTTAAGTAATTAGTTGTTGAAGCGTTCATTTTTATATTTTTAACATGATTTATGAATATTAATAAGTCTAGAGAATAGCTAAAGTGACATTTAAAGAAAATTATAATGATTGAGAGCTTTTTATTTTAGGGGGGGAATAAAGGAAGATAATATACCTCAAGAAGGGGATGCTGGTAATTAGAAGTAAAATAAGTATCTGCTTGTTACGTTGTCTGTATCCGCTTTTAGTAGGTAATAAAAAACCGCACTTCACTTCGGCGGTTCATTGAATTTTGTTTATTTACATTTGTTCTCTGGCTTGTCTAATTGCTCGCGCAGCCATTCAGAATCCTCCTGTAGATTTTCTTTAGTATATCCCATTGTTCTAACCTCTTCTGAGGCTGATTCATATTCTTTAAATCTACTTAAGATAAAGTCAAAAAGTTCAATATTTTCTTTCCATCCTTTGCAATCAAGAGCTTTGAGTTTATTAGACCTAACAAGATCTTCTTGCTCAGTTTTCGCTTCTGTGGAAATGATTTGATTTCTGTCTGATTGTGTTTGAATGTATCGTTCCATTAACTTGTAATATTTAAGTTCAAAGTCTTCTTGAGTTGAGGCAAAGCAGCCACTTGAGACAATTATGCAAATTAGAAATGCGAAAAGCTTCATTGTTATTTTCTGTCTAGTTAAAATGGTGGTTATTATTATATTTATATAACTAATAATTCAAAAGTTATTTTCATTTAAATCTTTATACTCAGTTAATTTTTAATTCTACTTATTCACTAGATTGGTTTTAAAATAAAAAAGGCCTAGTAATAAACTAGGCCTTTTTTATTATTTACTTTATCTTTTTAAAGATAAAGTCATTAATCTTATGACCTGACTCAATACCACGGCGTTCAAACTTAGTCACTGGGCGCCATTCTGGACGTGGGTAGCTGTTACCTTTACCCGCCAAGTTTTCAAGGTCTGGACGGTTGTCTAAAATATCAAGCATCCATTCAGCATACGGTTCCCAGTCTGTTGCTGCGTGGAATGTACCACCGAGCTCAAGTTTCTGTTCAACCAATTGCATACGCTCGTGAATAACAAAACGACGTTTGAAATGACGTTTCTTTTGCCAAGGGTCTGGGAAGTAAAGTTGTACACAGTTAATACTGTTGTCTGGCATTTCACGTAAAACCTGAATCGCGTCTGCATCAAGTACACGTAAGTTTTTAAGTTCCGCCATACCTGCTTCATAAAGACACTGAGCAATACCAGGTACGTGAACTTCAATACCCACATAGTTGCGTTCAGGGTTTGCTTTTGCCATAAGCACTAATGAACGACCCATACCAAAACCGATTTCAACAGTTAAAGGACGTTCTGGATGTTCGAAGTGCTGACGTAAGTCACCAACAGGATATTCCAAAATTAAATCGCGATGTTGTTCTAATGCCGTGCGTTGAGACGTATTAAGTGGTGCTGAACGACGCATAAACGTCACAATTTCACGGTGTTCAGGCAAATTGTCTAAGTCTGCAATTTGCGTTTCTAACTGATCGATCGACATAACCTTGGCAATATTGAAATTCAAATGCGGTATTTTAAGTCTTCATGTGGTCAAGTCAAATGTTTCGGTGTTTTTCTTCATGTAGATGTCATGTTCAATATTTAATCTAAGAATCTATATAAATTTCAAATGAACATATTTACTCATGAAAACTTTTCAATTACGCACACTTTCTGTGCTACTAGGGGCACTTGGTGCTTTTACATATAGTCCTTGGGCACAAGCACAGCTCATGTTTAGTCAATATGTTGACGGCAGTAGTAACCGCAAAGGTTTGGAAATTTATAATCCAGATGGGACTACAGTTAATTTAGCCGACTATGAGATTCAACAATTTAATAATGGCGGTACAGCAAAAACAGCAGTTTTCCGTTTACAAGGATCGTTAACCAGTAAGCAGAAGTTTTTGGTAGGTCGTTCTGAGTTACAGGCTGAACTTGGTAGTAAAGTCAATCAGGTCGCTGCATTATCTTTTAATGGAGATGATGCGGTTGTACTTGTTTATAAAGGTACGCCTGTAGACCGTTTTGGGCGTATTGGTGAGCGACCGGAAGCTGGATGGGGAACAGCTGTTTCAAGCTTGGGAAATAGTTTTAAGCGTATTGAAACTGAGAACCCAGCTTTAAGTATTGATGCAACTGCAGCATTTGATTTGGACCGTTCATGGTCAGCTTGGACAAATCGAAATGACTTTTCAAATTTATCGGGTTCTACAACACAGCCACCTGTTGAAACGGTGAGTTGTTCAAGCTCGGATACACCAATTGCTGATTTAGCAACCGCAGCACAAAACCAGAGCTATACCGTACGTGGGGTAATTACTGCCGACTATCGCTATGCCAATGGTTTCTCTGGTTTTTATGTTCAAACACCTGACACCAAAGCACGTGCGAATGTCAGTAATGCTATTTTTGTTTATGTTCCAAATAGCAGCGTTGTAAAAGGTGGTCAAGTTGGCGATGAAGTTATTTTGCGTGGTCGTTTAACGACTTATCAAAATCAGCTACAGATCGATCAATTACAACAAGATATTCAAACTTGTAATAGCAATATGGCAAATCAGGTACAGCCAATTAGCCTTGAACTTCCATTTGCTAGCTTAACAGGTGGTTCAACCCATTCTCCACAGCGTTATCAAGGTATGTTGGTTAAATTACCTCAGACTTTAACGGTAAGCGAGAACTACAATTACGGCCGTTATGGTGAACTATCTCTAAGCCTAGGTCGTTTATATATTCCGACTAATTTATATCCTGCACTATCTCCAGAAGCCAAAGCTCTTGCTCAGAAGAATTTATTGTCGAAAATTATTTTTGATGACGGCTATAACAACCAAAACCGTACTCCATGGTTACCGACAAATTTTAGCGCTGTCAATACGCTACGTTCGGGTTATCAACTTAAAAATGCTGAAGGGATTTTAGAATATCGTTTTAATGGTTGGCGTGTGCAACCAGTGCTTGGACGTAATCAACCTGAAGTAATTACTCAAACAAACCCGCGTCAAAATGTCATTACCAAAAATGCTAATCACATTCGTGTAGCTTCATTTAACGTTTTGAACTATGACAATGGTGCAACGGGTTTCCCAACAGAGCGTGGTGCAACCACACAAACTGAGTTTGATAAACAGCACCGTAAAATTGTGAGTGCTCTCAAAGCAATTGATGCCGATGTGTATGGTTTAATGGAAATTGCGAACAATGGTTATGGGCCTAATAGTGCAATTGCCAATTTGACCAAAGCTTTAGGTAGCGATTGGAAATACGTCGTTCCTGAAAATCTAGACCGTTTAGGTGGTGATGCAATCGCAGTTGCTATTATTTATAACAGCAAGCGTGTTAAACCTTTAAATAAACCCGTTGTGCTTGATTTGGGCGACAAGAACCGAACAACATTGGCGCAAAGTTTCCAAGCCGTTCGTGGTAATAAAACCTTTACCGTTATTCCAAATCACTTGAAATCGAAAAGCTGTAGTGGGGTGGATGCTAGCTCTATTGATGCAGACCAAAAAGATGGTCAAGGCTGCTGGAACCCGACTCGTGTGAAAGCTGTTGATCAAATTGTGCAGTGGTTGGCGAAAAATCCAACTCAAGTCCCTAAGCAAAATGCTTTACTTGTAGGGGATATGAACAGCTATGCAAAAGAAGAACCTATTTTGTCATTTGAAAAAGCAAACTACAAAGTTTTGCTTAATGACGCTAAGGTAGGACAGGGTGCAGAGGCATATAGCTATGTGTTTGGTGTTGCGAGTGATGCCAACGGTAATGGTGGAGCAGGTAATTTAGACCATGCAATTGCTGACGCAGCTCTATATCCAAAAGTAGTGAGAACCTTTGCATGGCATATCAATGCAGATGAGCCAACCGTTTTAGACTACAACGAAGAATATAAAACGGATGAGCAAAAGGCATTGTTCTATGGTGAAGATGCTTATCGTTCTTCAGACCATGATCCGGTAATTGTTGATCTGGATTTAAATGGTAAAGATTCAAGCCAGCCTGATGATGATAAGAAAAACGGTATTTTTGATTTCTTAACTGAATTAGTGAATTGGCTTAGCCAGCTTTTTAAACGTAATTAATAGAAAAATTGCGTGACGTAAATGTGTTTTATCATATTTTAAACAATCGTCACGCAAGACAACTTGCAAGGAATAAATTTTTCAAGAATATTAGATGGTATAAGTATTTTATAAGTTTACGCTTTTTTACAATTAAAGAATTGTGCAAACCTTGCAGGTTTTCTAGAAGCAATTTAAAACGTTAATATGAGATAACAAGGATCAGATATGAAATTATATTATTCGCCAGGCGCATGTTCTTTAGCTGCACATATTATTTTAAATGAAATTAATGTTGATTTTGACTTAGAACGAGTAAATTTAAAAACACATAAAACAGAAAAAGGTGCAGATTATTACGAGATTAATCCAAAAGGATATGTACCAGCTTTAGAAATTAATCCGGGTTTAATGTTAACTGAAAACGTTGCGATTTTACCTTTCCTTGCTCAGCACGATCCTAAGCAGGATTTAATTCCGCCATCAGGGATGGGCCGTGCGAAAGTATTGGAATGGTTGGGTTATTTGAACTCTGAATTGCATGATGCTTATGCAGTTTTCTTTGGGGCACCGTTAACAAGTGATGAAAAAACCAAAGCTTATGCAGAAATCGACCGTCTTTTAAAATATATCGATAACTATTTGTCTGAATCTGATTACGATTATTTGGTAAATGATAATTTTGGTCCAGCAGATGCTTATCTATTTGTTTTAACAAATTGGTCAAACTCAATTGAGCACGACTTAACACCGTATAAGCACATTATTGCATTACGTAATAAAGTTGCAGAGCGTCAATCTGTACAAATTGCGATGCGTGACGAAGGCTTAATTTCATAAAAGATTTTAAGAGCCAAAAAAAGCCCCTAATCAATAGGGGCTTTTTTATACTAAAGACGATTAGTGTTGAGCGTCTTTTTTCACTTCAGCAGCGGTATTTTCAACAGCTTGAGCTGTATCAGCAGTCGCTTTACGTGCAGTCGCTTCTGTTTCAGCTGCAGCTTTAGCAGTCGCATCAGCAGCGTGATCGGTTGCAGCATCGATCTTCTCAGCAGCATTATCAGTTGCAGTTGCAATATCGTCAGCAGCTTTATCACCAGCAGATTTGATATCAGCACTTGCTTGTTGAGCAGCATTTTCTAAGTGTTCACCTGTAGTTGCGCCAGTTTCTGGAGCTTTATCTTTATTACAACCAACAAGGGCAACAGTCGCAGCAAGACCTAAAGCAACAAGTAATTTATTCATTGTGTTTTTCCTTCTAATTCATGGCATCCAAATATGGATGTCTAAAATATAAACATAAAGTAAATGATTAATAAAGATCGAAAATTGTTAAAAAGTTGTAACTCTAGTATTAAAAAAGCCTAGCATTTTGTAATGCTAGGCTTGAAATAAATAATAATGATTTTGACCGATTTTACTGCCCAGAACGTATGATGTAATCAAACGCAGAGAGCGATGCTTTAGCGCCTTCACCTGTAGCAATAATGATTTGCTTGTAAGGTACAGTGGTACAGTCACCCGCAGCAAATACACCTTGTACATTGGTTTCGTTGCGGTCATTGACAATGATCTCGCCACGGTTGGTTAACTCAACTTCACTGTCTTTCAAGAAGTCAGTATTTGGCAGTAAACCAATCTGTACAAAGATCCCTGCAAGCTCGACCACATGCTCTTCATCAGTCGCACGGTCTTTATATTTAAGACCAGTCACTTGTGAACCATCACCTAACACTTCTGTACTTAAGGCATTCATAATCACCGTTGTGTTTGGCAAGCTATGCAATTTGTTTTGCAACACTTGGTCTGCACGAAGTTTAGTATCAAACTCAACTAAAGTGACATGCTCAACAATCCCTGCAAGGTCAATCGCAGCTTCAACACCTGAGTTACCGCCACCAATCACGGCAACACGTTTGCCTTTGAACAACGGACCATCACAGTGTGGGCAGTACGCGACACCACGGGTACGGTATTCTTGCTCACCCGGTACATTCATTTCTCTCCAACGTGCACCTGTTGAAAGGATTACGGTTTTCGATTCAAGTTTCGCACCGTTTTCAAGTTCAACTTCAACCAAGCCATTTGCAGTCTGGTTGGCACCTGTGATTTTGCTGACACGTTGCAGGTTCATGATATCGACATCATATTCACGGACATGGGCTTCCATCTCGGCAGCAAACTTAGGACCTTGAGTCTTTTGCACAGAAGTGAAGTTTTCAATGTCCATGGTGTCCATGACCTGACCACCAAAGCGTTCAGCCACGATACCGGTATTAATACCTTTACGTGCAGCATAGATTGCTGCTGTTGCGCCCGCAGGACCACCACCAATCACCAACACATCAAAAGCATCTTTGGCATTGAGTGCCGCTGCATCTTTTTCAGCTGAGTTAGTGTCGAGTTTCGCCACTATCTCTTCAAGCGTCATACGACCTTGACCAATGTGTTCGTTGTCTTGGAATACCATCGGTACTGCCATGATTTTGCGTTGTTCCACTTCGTCTTGGAAGAATGAACCGTCAATCATGGTTGCCGTGGTGTTCGGGTTATAAATGGCAATCAGGTTAAGCGCCTGTACCACGTCCGGACAGTTATGACAGCTGAGTGATACAAACACATCAAAGTTGGCTTTGAGGTTTAAACCTTTAATCTGGTTAAGTACTTCATTTGACACTTTAGGTGCATAGCCAGACACCTGTAACAGTGCCAAGATCAAAGACGTAAACTCATGGCCCATAGGTAAGCCTGCAAAGAACACACGAGGTTGTTCACCTGCTTTACCCACACCAAAGCTTGGACGACGTGTATTATTACCGTCAAAACGGGCAGTCACCTTGTCAGAAAGCTCAGCGATTTCACTCACCAACTCTTTAATTTGAGCTGCTTTGTCTGATTCATCTAAGGCAGCAACTAATTCGATTGGACTTTCTAGACGTTCTAAGTAAGCTTTTAATTGAGTTTTAATGTTTTGATCTAACATCTGTTTTTTACTCCAATGCATCCAAATTCTTTCAATAGATGCATAGTACGTGAAAACACAGAATAGGTGAAACAGTATGTTTTTATAGATTTAATCGGTTTTTTGAATTATTGAGGCTATTAATAAGTAAGATCAATAATTTATCTCTAAAATGTTCTTTTTTATGTTTTGTAGTGTTTTAAAGTGAAAGTATTTAAAAATTTATATATATGTTATATGGCTGTAAAGATTTTATGTCATAACATTAAAAGGTACTTTCATGTCATTGCAACGCGGCATTTATCAGCATTATAAAGGTAATCTCTATCAAGTTTTTTCTGTGGCAAAACACAGCGAGACTGAAGAAGAGTTAGTCGTTTATCAGTGTCTTTACGGTGACTATTCAACTTGGGTACGTCCGCTAAATATGTTTACTGAAACGGTGCAAATGGCTGATGGAAGCATCGTGCCGCGTTTCAAGTTAATTCAAAGCACTTAACTCAAACGACTTTTATATAAAATAACGATTTTAAAGGGTGAATATATGCCAAATACTTTTTTCTTACAAAGAGTTGCCGATTTATATGACACCTTTAAACGACATGATGCACAGCAGACAGATCGTTTGCTGCGGTATCGTAATATTGAGGCGGAGTCTGCAAAATTACTATCGCAATTTATTCGGATGCAGCAAGCTAAATCAATTTTAGAAATTGGGACTTCAACAGGTTACTCTACTTTATGGCTTGCTGAGGCTGCTCAAGCTACTCATGGAAAAGTAACCACGCTTGAAATTGATGCCAATCGTAGTAATGAAGCTAAACGCCATGCGACTGAACTGGCATTAGATGAATTGGTAGATTTTTGGGTTGGAGATGCAGCCGACTATTTAAAAGAAACTCATGAAACTTTCGATTTTATTTTGTTAGATGCTGAGCGTCCTGCGTATGAGAATTATTGGCCAGATTTAAAACGGCTGATGAAGCCAAAAGGTGGCGTACTCATTATTGATAATGTTATTTCACATGCGGCTGAAGTCAGCTCATTCTTAGCTTTAATTAAAAAAGATGAAAATTTTATGAGCAGTATTTTGCCTGTAGGCGCTGGTTTATGCATTGTAGTGGCAAGGTAAGCCATTTAAAAATCTGATTTATTCATTCATAAAGGCCTGTTCAAAGCAGGCCTTATTTCATTATGTTATGAAGCATTCACTAAAGATAGGCGAGTAAAGTGTAAGTCGAATTCTAAATATTTATGTACAAAAGCAGCTTTGTCTGTTGATCGTAATAAGTTGTCATAAATAAATTCTGGTACAGGATGATAAAGTTCGCCTGAACCATCGCTATAAAATATTTTTAGATGACGTGAAGTCGCATTGTATTTCCATGAAGTGACTGCCACAGTATTCGCCATAAATTTTTCCCCTTTTATTTCATATTACTTAAGCTCAAAAAACATTGGTTGTTTATTCGACATTACTCAAACTTCATGTAATGGGGAAGGGCATAATTGTAAAAGTATCAGTAGAAAATGTGATGTGCTTATTCAAAACAAAAGAACCATCCGATGAGGGATGGTTCTTTGAGTTTTTAAAATCTAATAAGAGATTAGATTTTACCAACTAGGTCGATAGATGGAGCAAGAGTAGCTTCGCCTTCTTTCCATTTAGCTGGGCAAACTTCACCTGGGTGAGCGTGTACGTATTGAGCAGCTTTTACTTTACGAAGAAGTTCAGACGCGTCACGGCCGATACCACCAGCGTTGAGTTCAACGATTTGGATTTTACCTTCTGGATCGATAACGAAAGTACCACGGTCAGCTAAACCTTCAGATTCGATAAGAACGTCGAAGTTTTTAGAAAGAGTCCAAGTTGGGTCACCAACTAATGGGTATTGGATTTTTTTGATTTCTTCAGAAGTGTCGTGCCAAGCTTTGTGAGTGAAGTGTGTATCAGTAGATACAGCATAAATTTCAACACCAAGTTTTTGGAATTCAGCGTAGTTGTCAGCTAAGTCACCAAGTTCAGTTGGACAAACGAAAGTGAAGTCAGCTGGATAGAAGAATACAACAGACCATTTACCTTTAAGGTTAGTTTCGTTAACTTCAACAAATTGGCCGTTGTGGTAAGCAGTTGCTTGGAATGGTTTAACTTCAGTATTAATCAAGCTCATCATTGTCTCCATGATTGAGGTTTATATTTAAACTTGTTTACGAGATGTAGAATAAATAAAAATTCTTTATTGGGGAAATAGTATTTTTACATGACTAAAATCGGAAAATCGAATAAGTGATAAATTTACGATTTTTAAGTCCCCACACACTGTATTCGATTTGACTGCAAAAACATGTAAATCAAATGACAGTTATCGTAAAAGAAACTTGCCTAACAACATGAAGTCTAGTGAATCAAAATTCAAGGGTAAAATTTTAAAAAATTAAAAATATATAAAAAACCAACTATTTTACCTTATGGTCATTAGAGCGTAAAATAGAGGATTGTTGTATTTTCAGGAAAATTTGTCTGTGCAGAATGATTTAAATATTGATCAGTGGGTGATGGCAAGAGATCGTTACCGTTTAAATCGTTTGCGTAAAGATAAAAAAGCCAATACAGCAGAGATTGAAAAATTATTTGAACAATCTAATGCCAAAGTAAGGCAGCGATTTGAACGTCTTCCTAAAATCAAACTGAATCAGGATTTACCTGTTTCCCAATATGCAGACCGTTTAATTGATGCGATTCAAAAGCATCAGGTGATTATTGTGGCAGGTGAGACGGGTTCAGGTAAAACCACCCAGCTTCCTCAGATTGCAATGCTAGCGGGCCGTGGTTTAACGGGAATGATTGGTCATACCCAGCCACGTCGTTTAGCTGCACGTAGTGTTTCTCAGCGTATTGCAGAAGAAGTCGGCGAAAAGCTTGGCGAATCGATTGGTTTTAAAATCCGTTTTAATGAACAAGGTTCGCAGGACTCTATCGTAAGGTTAATGACCGATGGTATTTTGCTTGCCGAGTTAGGTAATGACCGTTATTTGTCTAAATATGACACGATCATTATTGATGAAGCGCATGAACGCTCACTCAATATAGATTTTATTATGGGCTATCTAAAGCAGTTACTACCAAAACGCCCAGATCTAAAAGTTATCGTGACTTCGGCAACTTTAGATGTAAATCGCTTTAGTAATTACTTTAATGACGCACCTATTTTTGAAGTAGAAGGGCGTAGTTATCCTGTCGAAGTACTTTATCGCCCAATTTCAGAAATGAATATTGGTGGTAGTGATGACGATGAGTTTGATGATTTTGAAGAAAACCTTCCGCGTGCAGTGGTACAAGCGGTAGAAGAATGCTTTGCTGATGCAGAAGCAAAAGGTCACCCTGAACATGCCGATATTCTGATTTTCTCAAGTACCGAACAAGAAATTCGAGAATTGCAGGAAACCTTGCAAAAGTACGGGCCAAGACATACCGAAATTTTACCGTTGTATGCGCGTTTAGCTGTTTCTGAACAACAGAAGATTTTTAGTCCGGGTGGAAAAGGTCGTCGTATTATTATTGCGACGAACGTGGCCGAAACTGCACTTACGGTTCCAAATATTCGCTATGTGATTGATAGCGGTTTTGCTCGTATATCGCGTTATAACTACCGTTCTCGTGTACAACGCTTACCAATTGAAGCAATTTCTCAGGCTGCGGCCAATCAGCGAAAAGGGCGTTGTGGTCGTATTGCTCCGGGTGTGTGTATCCGTTTATATAGCGAAGAAGACTTTTTAAGTCGTCCTGAATTTACCGAACCTGAAATTAAACGAACCAACTTAGCATCTGTTATTTTGCAAATGCAGAGTTTAGGGTTAGGTGAGTTAGAAAACTTCGATTTTATTGAGCCGCCAGATTTCCGCCTAGTCAATGATGGCCGTAAGTTGCTGATTGAGTTAGGCGCACTTAACGAGAAGAAAAACGAACTGACTAAAGTCGGTCAAATGATGGCTCGTATGCCAATTGACCCGCGACTCGCTCGTATGATCGTGGGCGGTGCTCATTTTGGCGTACTCAAAGAAATCTTAATTGTAGTAAGTGCTTTAGCTGTTCAGGACCCGCGTGAGCGTCCGGCAGATAAACAAATGCAAGCTGACCAAAAGCATGCATTATTCAAAGAAGCGGATTCAGATTTTCTGTTTTATTTAAAACTTTGGGAGACTTTAAATCCTAAAGGCGAAGCAGGAATGTCTGAAAATAAACGGCGTCAATTTGCCAAGCAGCATTTCTTAAGCTGGTTGCGTTTACGTGAATGGAAACAGACACATCAGCAATTGGTTGAGTTAGCCGAAGGCTTAAAACTGAGCTTTAATGAAAAACCTGCGAATTATGAAAACTTGCATCGTGCATTGCTGACAGGTTTATTATCCTTCATTGCCAATAAAACTGATGAACGTAATACCTTTATGGCGGTGCGTCAGCAAAAGGCCAAAGTTTTCCCTGCAAGTACGCTGCATAAAACCAATACCTCTTGGGTGATGGCTTTTGAGATGGTCGAAACCTCTCAAGTGTACTTACGTACTTTAGCCAAAATTGACCCTGAATGGATTTTGCTTGCTGCACGCGACTTGTTGAAATATCACTATTTTGAGCCACATTGGTCTAAGAAAGCGGGAATCATCAATGCGTATGCGCAAATTTCTTTATTTGGTTTAATTATTGAGCCAAAGCGGTTAATTAATTTTGAGAAAGTTGACCAACCTGCTGCTCATGAGATTTTCTTACGCGATGCATTAACTACGGGTAACTTGGGTACAGTTCCACCATTTTTAAAACACAACTTACTTAAACTTGAAGAAGTAGAGCGAGTTGAAGATAAATTGCGACGCCGTGATTTGGTGGTGGATGAAGAAACAATTTATCAGTTTTATGCGTCGAAAATTCCTGAGGAAATCGCGAGTCGCCGTAGTTTTGAAGACTGGCGTGCAACGGTAGAAGCAAATAATCCTCGTTATTTATTTATTGACGATGATGCGCTCTGGCTCAATGATCGGCCAACTACGCAGCAATTCCCAGATCATTTACACAATGGGCAGCTGCGTTTAGCAACCACATATCATTTTGACCCGAGCCATGACGAAGATGGTGCCACTGTTCAAATTCCTGTACAGGCGCTGCCTCAAGTTGATGAAAATATCTGGTCATGGGGAATTCCAGGTTGGCGACAAGATTTAATTGAGGCTTTACTCAAAGCTTTACCTAAAGACAAGCGTCGTAATGTGGTGCCAATTCCTGATACAGCTCGTAAGCTCATGCAAGGGGTTGATGCGGTACATTTACGTGAACATATTTTTAGTTATTTAGCTTTTGCCTTGCGTGGTGAGCAAATTACTGAAAAAGATTTCTCGTTTGAACGTATTGATCCATATTTGGTACCTTTCATTAAAGTGATTGATGAAAAAGGTAAGCTGATTGCGAAAGGGCGTGATTTACCTGAGTTAAAAGCACGTTGTCGCGTAGAAACGCATCGTCCAGTTAAACAGCAAAAAGGTGAGTTTAAGGACTTTCCTGAAAACTTTACTTTCGAGGCTTCTCATAAAGTTACGGGCGTTGTAGTAAAGCAATATCAGGCTTTAGTTCCGACCAAGGCTTTTGCTGACCTCGAGGCTAAAGATGAGTCAGGCATTGTTATTCAAACGTTTAACGATCAGGCTGAGGCGATTAAACAGCATCGTGAAGGTGTTATTCGTCTAGTCCATATGCAACTTGGCGATTTGGTTCGTCAGTTGAAAAAGCAGATTTCAAAACCGCTCGCGTTGGCTTATTCACCTTTGGGCGATAAAGCTAAGCTTGAGCAGATGTTAGTCTATGCAACCTTGCAAATGGCAATTACGACTTTGCCAATTAACGCTGACGAATTTAATAAGCTGCTAGATCAGGTCAAAAAACAATTTTTGAGTTATGGTCAGCAAGCACTTGAGCAATTAAGTGATATTTATATTCAGTGGCAGCAAATTCGTCGTCAGCTTTTAGTACTTGATCCAGACGTATTTGGACGCAGTATTGATGATATTGAAGATCAGTTAGATTTAATGTCACTTGGCAATTTTGTTTACCGTCAACCAGTCGATCTTTGGCAGGAATATCCGCGATATTTAAAAGCACTGCTATTGCGTTTAGATCGATTGCCAAATAATCTACAGCGAGATCATGCTGCAATTGACGAAGTCGATCCATGGATGGACAAGGTGTTTAAATTCAAAAACGATCCAAAAATCAAAGAATTGTATTTGATGTTGGAAGAATTCCGCATTTCTTTATTTTCTCAACCGATGAAAACCAAGATGCCTATTTCGCCAACTCGACTGCAAAAGTTATGGGATCGTTTGGGAATCAGTTAAGATAGATCGGGGTCTGTTTATGCTGTTGTTTAGCCTACAACGCAATTTATAAATGAAAGATTAACAGACCCTATTCATTTTTTTAGGAGTTTTACATGGGCATTCGTATCACAGGTACTGGGTTATTTCACCCAACAGAAATCATTTCTAATGAAGAACTGGCCGACAGTTTAAATGCTTATGTGGAACAATATAACCAAGAGAATGCAGAGAAAATTGCAGCAGGTGAGCTAGAAGAGTTACGTGGTTCTAGTGCTGAATTTATTGAAAAAGCGTCTGGTATTAAGCGCCGTTACGTGATTGAAAAATCGGGTATTCTCGATCCAAATCGCTTGCGTCCTCGTTTGTCTGAACGTTCAAATGATGAACTTTCACTTCAAGCAGAGTGGGGTGTTATTGCTGCGAAACAGGCAATGGAAAATGCAGATGTAACTGCTGAAGATATCGATGTTGTAATTTTGGCATGTTCAAACATGCAGCGTGCTTATCCAGCTGTAGCGATTGAAATTCAATCGGCACTTGGCATTCAAGGTTATGCCTACGACATGAACGTTGCATGTTCAGCTGCCACTTTTGGTTTGAAACAAGCGGCTGATGCAATTCGTTCAGGTGCTCGCCGTGTTTTATTGGTAAATGTCGAGATTACTTCTGGTCACCTAGACTACCGCAACCGTGATTGCCACTTCATTTTTGGTGATGTTGCAACGGCTTCTATTATTGAAGAAACCACTACTAAGACTGGTTTTGAAATTTTAGATATTCATTTATTTACTCAATTTTCAAACAACATTCGCAATAACTTTGGTTTCTTAAACCGTAGCGAAGATGCGGTCGTTGATGACAAGTTATTCCGTCAAGATGGCCGCAAAGTATTTAAAGATGTTTGTCCGTTAGTGGCAAAAATCATTAATGCGCAGTTGGAAAAAATGCAGTTAACTGCAAACGATATTAAGCGTTTCTGGTTACATCAAGCGAATGCCAACATGAATGAACTAATCTTGAAATATGTTGCTGGTAAAGAAGCTGATTTAAGCCGTGCACCAATTATTTTAGATGAGTTTGCAAATACCTCTTCAGCAGGCGTTATTATTGCTTTACATCGTACAGGACACGAAGTAGATAATGGCGAGTATGGCGTGATTTCATCTTTCGGTGCTGGTTATTCAGTAGGCTCAATTGTTGTACAAAAGCATGTTGCTTAAGCTACAAGATTAATTAAAAACGCTCGTAAGAGCGTTTTTTTATGGGTCGAAAATAATAAAGCGGACTAAAATTAGCCCGCTTCAATTGAATCAAAAATGATTAAAACTTTTTGGTGTAGTTTACAAACAGGCGATCTTCACCAAAGTCATTGCCATGTTTAACGTTGTAATCAATTCGAATATATTGCAGAGCGACGCCTTTTAAGAATGACTGCTGAAACGCATAATTTAAAATCACATTCGATTCGGTTTCGTGGTTTTTTTCACCATTGGCTGCTTTAAAATCATGGCCATAGACATATTTCACCATCGCATTTAGGCCCGGTACATAATCTTTAAAGTCATAGCCATACATGACATGGTAAGACTTTTCGTCTTCTTTAAAGAATCCAGTTGCGTTCCAGTTAATGAAATACGTCTCTGGTAAGAAACCATCCGGTAATGGATAAGCCGACTCACCCATAATTTGTTGATAACCTAAACCAAAGGTATGATTTTTTACTTTAAGTGTTTCTAACACCCCAATGTTTTGCGCATCAATATCAAAAGTATTGCCGTCATCTTTTGCATTGAAATATTTAAACTTAGACGTAAGCGCAAAATTAGGTTGTTTCCAATTATGCTCAAGCCCTACATAGTGTTTGTTGTAGAGGTCTTCTAAATTACCAAAATAGTATTCACCCTTGAGTGATGGCGTAAATTGATAGCGCAGATCTATGTAATTTAAACCATCAGATTCTTTAGTTATTCCATTTGCCGTGAATGAAAACTTTTTAAAGTCTTCTTCATTTCGTGGAGAGACTTTTTCCACTCGGCCAATTTCTGCATACAGCTGATCTGAAAGTTGCGATTTAAGGTTGGTTCCCCAATAAGAAGCAAGCAATTGTCGGCTGGCATCCACAGCCGTTACAGGCAAGTCTAACCAGAGTTCACCGACACTTAAAAGTGTTTTGTCATATCCCAGTTTTAAAGTGGCGCCGTATTTTAAGAAGTCAGATGCTTGTGATTGAGTTTCTTTATTAAAAGGCAAAACCGTGTCCGCAACATGTTTGTCTGAACTCAAGCGCACGGCGTATTGTACAGAAGCATCTGCACCAATCGTAATAGGCTTGTCTGCTATGACTAACGGGGTGTCATGCATTTTCGATTTATAAAATAATGACGCTGCCTGAGACCAACTACCAGTATCTTTAAGTGCATCATTATCAAAATTACGGTTGATATAGGCGTTTTTTAAAGTGAATTTCCATTCATCTTCAGTTTGCTGATTTGGATTCGCAGCGAATGAATTGCCATACATCAACACTAAGGTTGCGAAAGTTAAAGCACATGGCTTAAAGCGATGTAATAATTCCATAATCCATTTCCAAAAAGATGCGCCAGTCCTCGGCGCATTTATGTTTACTGCTGGGTAAGCGTGTTTTGAGGGTTAAAAGTTGATGGCGTTTGTGCGGCGACAGAGGCTTTTAGATTGACCATAAATATTGCAAGTGCAGCAATCACACCCGGAATTGCAATCGCTAAGAAATTCATTTGGTGAGGAAGCTCAAGTGTGAGTAGGGCTCCGGTTAAAACTGGTCCAATAATTGCGCCAATACGACCAATTCCAGATGCCCAGCCCATGCCAGTTGAACGAAGTGCTGTTGGATAGAACTGTGCCACGAAAGTGTAGAGTAAGATTTGTGAACCAATTGTTGCAGCCCCAGCAATCGCAATTAGGCTATATAAAATAAATTGTGGACTATTAATGCCAAGCAGAATTAAAGCTGCTGATCCCACAATAAACATAATGGTAATGACAGGTTTTAAATGGAATCTGTCTGCTAAAGCACCGCCACCAATTGCACCGACCATACCGCCAATATTGAGTGCAAAGAGGAATAACATGCTCGCACCTAATGAGTAGCCCGCTTGCAGCATGAGTTTAGGTAACCAGCTTCCTAAGGCATACACCATGAGTAAGCACATAAAGAAAGCAATCCAGAACATAAATGTGCTGAAGGTACGACCTTGTTGGAAAAGCGCACGGACAGGTGCATCTGTTGTTGTGCTTTCGTTTAATACCAGTTGAGTATTGGCGTTTACCTGAGTTTGAGGTGCAATTTTACTCACAATACCTTTCGCCTGTTCGCTATGGTTCGATTTCACTAAAAAGGTGAGAGATTCTGGCAAAAATTTCCAGATGAGTGGGAGCAGCAACAGGGGAATACCCGCAATTAAAAACATGATTTGCCAGCCCATATCTTTTACTAGCCATGCACCGAGTAGAGCAGATGTCATGCCACCAATTGCATAGCCACTAAACATGATTGCCACTAATGTACTGCGGATTTTTTTTGGTGCGTATTCGGTCATAAGCGCAACGACGTTTGGCATAACGCCACCAATACCAAGGCCTGCAATAAAGCGTAAAATAGCAAACTCAGTTGGCCCTTTGGCAAAGGCACCTATAAAGGTAAATCCGCTAAATAAGGTGACACAAATCAGGATGGTTTTTTTACGTCCCAGTTTGTCTGAAAGTGTGCCGAAAATCATGGCACCAAACATCATCCCAAATAGCGCAGCACTGGCGAGTAAACCAGCTTCAACAGCAGTTAATGACCATTGCTGCATTAACAGCGGAAGAGCAACCCCATAAATAACTAAATCATATCCATCAAAAATAATAATAAGTAAGCACCATATTAAAACTTTCCAATGAAAAGAGGTAAAACTGGCTTTATCAATTAACTCATTAATATTAACTTTGCTCGTATCCATTTTCTTCACCTCCAATTTGTGAAGCATCGCGTTATTTTTAAATAAACTATTTTGTTATTGGATTAGAGTCAAAAACCTAATTGATATATCTTTATGTCTTTAAGGTATTGTGCTTAAATTAATACAAGTAATTGAAAAATATAATTTGTTTTATTGACTTTGTGAGGGTTTTTGTTGTGTTTAAAATAGGGTTAAATATTGTATAGTGAGAATTTTAAGGGTTTTATAGATACTTTTTTATAGATTTTATTGATGAGAATCACGCTTGAAAATATCGCTAAATTTATATTATAAATTGAAGTGAAAATATAAAAACAAAATACTAAATTCTATTATTTAATTGTTTTAAAGATTCATCTTGAAAATGAAATTTACTCTATATTCAATAAAAAATCGACAAATCAGAATTAGCAAATTATTTGCATCCTGATGTGACGATTGAGGCTTTATTTTAGTGGGAGCGCTTAGATAAAAAATTAATTTGTGGCTGGCGTTGAGCGTGGTGTGAGAATGAAATGGGCGATTACACCAATACAAATGCCCCAAAAAACTGAGCTTAATCCAAGGAAATGCATGCCTGATGCTGTCGCTAAAAAGGTAATAAGTGCAGCATCACGTTGATTGTCATTTTTCATGGCAACAGAAATATTGGTGGCAATGGCACCTAACAAAGCTAAACCTGCCAGTGCTGCAACCAACTCTTTAGGAAGTAAGCTAAATAGCATGACAATACTGCCAGCAAATAAGCCACCTAAAATATAAAAAATTCCGTTGGCGATTCCTGCGATATAGCGTTTTTCTTTCAGTTCATGTGCATCTTTGCCCATACATAAAGCTGCGGTAATTGAGGCAAGCACAATGGTAATACCGCCGACACAGGCAACGGCTAAAGAAGCAATACTGGTGACAGTAATAATGGGTTTGGCTGGGGTGTCGTAACCGCTGAGTTTCATAATCGCCATACCTGGTAAAAACTGACCAGTTAGACTGACTAAAATGAGAGGGACAGCGAGGTTCAGTGTTGAGTTCCATGTCCATTCTGGGCTAATCCACTGCGGGATCGCTAAACTAAAACTCACATCAACTGGGTTCATTTTGCCTAAAATGAGGCTTAATAAAACTCCAGCAGCTAACACCCAAATCATGGTGTAGCGTGGCATTAAACGCTTGGCAATTAAAAAGACAATGAGCATGCTAAAAACAATAAAAGGCATGCTATCAGATGCGGTAAATAGGCCAATACCAAATTGAAAAAGAATACCAGCCATCATGCCCGCAGCGACGTCTTGCGGAATCCATTTAAGTAACTTGTCGAAGTAACCTGTAACGCCAATTAAAAAAATAACGATGGCAGAAGTAATATAGGCGGCTACCGCTTCATTCAACGAGACGTTTGGAAATAAGGTAACTAACAGGGCAGTGCCTGGTGCGGACCACGCGGTTATGACAGGCGTTTTATATTTAATCGAAAGATAAATACCTGAAACGGCAGCACCAATTGAGATTCCCCAAATCCATGACACTATCATGTCGGTGGATACATGGGCACGCTGAGCAGCTTGGAAAAAAATAATCAGTGGGCCTGAGTAAGAAATTAAAACCGCAAGAAAGCCAGCAACTGTTGCTGATATGGACCAGTCATTTTTTAATGTCTTTAACAGGGTTGCCATGTGTGATTGCCTCCATGCAAATCATGTTATTTACCCAATCATGCAAAAAGATCAGGGTTAACCCTGATCTCCACCTCCGACTGAAATAACCGAGCCAGTCATATATGATGCTTCGTCTGATGCAAGAAATAAAATTGCATTGACTTGTTCTTGAATTGTGCCATAACGGCCCATAAATGTTCGATCTATTGTTTGATCAACCACTTGCTGCATCCAGTCTTTTTCATTTTGACTTAACGGGTTGGCGTTACGTGGCACTTTACGAGGTGGCGCTTCGGTTCCACCCGTCGCAACAGCATTGACTCGAATTCCGTCTTTCGCATGTTCAAAAGCAAGCGATGCCGTTAAAGCATTTACACCACCTTTAGATGCAGAGTAGGGAATACGGTTAATACCACGGGTTGCAATTGAAGAGACATTTACAATAACACCCGCTTGTTGCTTAATCATGGCGGGTAGCACAGCGCGGCAGCACCATAACGTTGGAAACAATGAGCGATTGACTTCCTTAATGATTTCTTCTTCGGAAAACTCTTCAAAAGGTTTCATCCAGATCGCGCCACCCACATTATTAATCAGGATATCTACCCGACCATAATGTTCAATGGCTTTTGCAACAACTGCTTGCGCGCCTGCATAGGTTTCTAGGTCAGCATTAACCGTGACAGCATCACCACCTGTACACTGAATTTCTGTGAGAACCTCTTGAACATATTCAGAGCGGTCAGCCATGATGACTTGTCCGCCCTCAGCCGCGACTTGTAATGCCACGCCGCGACCAATACCTTGGGCACTACCCGTAACAATCACAACTTTATCGGTAAATCTTTGACGATTTGACATAGATAATTTCTCCACCTTAAGTTAGTTTGCAGAGAATTTTTCAAACAAGAAGTTTGCTGGTTTGATATTTTCAGTTTCTAACCAACCACGTACAGCCTCTACCATCGGTACTGGGCCACATAGATAAACATCGACGTCGCCACCGTTTAACCATTCACTTTCAATATGACCAGTGACATAGCCTTTGCGTTCATGGTTACTCTCAGGGCTTGCAACTACAGTGCGGTATTCAAACCATGGGAATTTCGCCTGCAACTCATTGAGTTTTTCTAGAGCAACCAAATCAAAGTCATTGGTGACACCAAAAACCAAGCGAACAGGCTGTTCAGAACCTTTTTCTTCAAGCACTTGTAACATCGACATAAATGGGGCAATGCCAGTACCGCCTGCAAGCATCAACACTGGACGAGCTACATTACGTAAATAGAAGCTACCGAATGGACCGGTAAAAGTCATTTTGTCGCCAGTTTTGGCATTCTTACTTAAGAATTCACTCATTTTGCCATTTGGTACATTACGTACCACAAAACCAGTTAAACGATTACCCGGTTTTGAGCTAAATGAATATGAACGGGTTTCGCCGGTTTCTGGAATTGCAACATTCACATACTGACCTGCAAGGAAATGAATATCCGGTTGGCCTTCATCAAGTTGAATATCAAATGTGATGGTTGAGTCTGATAAGTTTTCAACGCGGGCTAAAGTACCTTGGAAACTATGAATTTCTGTTTTACAGACATCTGATGAGGCTTGAATTTGGAATACCGCATCGGAAGTTGGGCGACATTGGCAAGCAAGAATATAGCCTTGCTCAGCTTCTTCAGGGGTTAATGCATCTTCAATATAGGTTTCTTCTGGCATGTCATAACTACCGGATTCGCAAAATGCGCGGCAAGTTCCACATGCACCATCACGGCAATCCAAAGGAATATTAATTTTTTGGCGATAGGCTGCGTCAGATAGGGTTTCGCCTTGAGCTACGTTAATGAAACGTGTAACACCATCTTCAAATTGAAGTGCAACATTGTGGTTTGACATGGCATGTATCCTACAAAATATTTGAAACTTTTACCCTCAGCCAACAGTCCGTTTAACTGAGGGGGTATGTCTTAAAGGTGGTAGATATCAATGACTTGATTGATGTAGTCATTTTTCAAAACGACATACTTGCTCAAGATTTTTGGTTGATCACCTGAAAAATCGATCACATAACGTGACATACCGAAATAGCTGTAATTTGTCTTGTAACGGAAACTCAAGGTATTCCAGTTAAAGCGAACAGTAACTTTGTCGCCATCGCGCTCAACAACTTCAACGTTGGCAATATTGTGGCTTGTGCGTGTGTCTGGCATGGTTGCCGATGAGCGTTCAGTTTTAATACGGAACACACGATCTTCTAAACCTTGACGGTCTGGATAATAAATAAGTGAAATTTCAGATTGTGGATCTTCAGTTAATCTATCGTCGTCGTCCCAAGCTGGCATCCAGAAAGAAGCTTCCGGTGCGTAACATTCAAGCCAGTCATCCCATTGTTCATCATCTAAAAAACGAGCTTCACGATAGAGAAACTGAGCAATATTTTCTAAAGTTGCTTTGTCTTGAGCACTCATGCTGTTTCTCCCTGATCAGCAATTTCTTTCTCTGATGCAATCGCATGTTTCATGGTGTGTAACCAATATTGATGTTGGGCAAGATAAAGTCCCTCATCTTCAGTTTTTATCCCACTTAACATGGGTTTTAAACCGATTTCATTCGCTGCATCGTCTGGTCCATAAATCCAGTGTTTTGAACCACGACACATGTCATTCCATTCAAGGGCAATACCTGCGTAGCCTGCCTGACAAGCACGGAACTCTTCTAAATCGTCTGGTGTTGCCATGCCTGAAGCATTAAAGAAATCTTCATATTGGCGGATACGACGTGCGCGAGCTTCGGGTGCTTCGCCTTTAGGCGCGATACAGTAAATGGTGACTTCAGTTCGATTAACCGAAAGTGGGCGAAGTACACGAATTTGCGAACCGAACTGATCCATCAAATAAACGTTTGGATAGAGACACAAGTTACGTGAGCGCTCGATCATCCATTTCGACATCGCTTCACCGTATTTTTCGGTGTATTCATCTGCTTTCGGGAAGTTTGGACGGTCTTCTGGGTTTGCCCATTGTGTCCAAAGCAACATGTGGCCATTTTCAAAGCCATAGGAGCCACCGCCTTGTTTACCCCAAGAACCTGCACTCATCGCACGGATATTGTCGGCAGCTTGAGTTTCTTTACGGTGCTGAGTTGTTGCTGCGTAGTTCCAGTGCACAGCAGAAACGTGATAACCATCGGCACCATTTTCAGCGGTGAGTTTCCAGTTACCTTCGTATGTATAGGTAGATGAACCACGTAAAACTTCCAAACCATGTTCAGACTGATCAACAATCATGTCGATGATTTTGGTGGTTTCACCCAAGAATTCTTCAAGTGAAGGAACGTCAGGATTTAAGCTACCAAATAAGAAACCTTTGTAACTCTCAAAACGAGCCACTTTTTTAAGGTCGTGTGAACCATCTTGGTTAAAACAGTCAGAATAGCCTGCTTCACTTGGATCTTTAACCTTGAGCAATTTACCTGAGTTGTTAAACGTCCAGCCGTGGAAAGGGCAAGTATACGTTGCTTTATTACCACGTTTGTAACGGCAAAGTTGTGCTCCGCGGTGTGAACACGCATTGATCATGGCATTCAATTCACCGTTACGGTTGCGGGCAATAATGACAGGCTGACGACCAATGTAAGTGGTGTAGTAGTCATTATTGTTTGGAATTTGGCTTTCGTGTGCTAAGTAAACCCAATTGCCTTCGAAGATATATTTCATTTCGAGGTCAAAAAGAGCTTCGTCAGTAAACACTGAGCGATGAAGTTTAAACTCACCTGTATCGATGTTATCGACAAGTAATTCATCAATACGGTCAAGATGGCTAGTATTGATTACAGGAATACGTGGCATGTCCGTTCTCCGACTTTCCAAAAGTGTGGAAGTCACCAAGGCCTTAGCTACGATCTACAAGGTCTTGATATCCTAATATTGTCAATGAAGCGCATGAGTGCGCTGGGTTTAACCGTGAATTGATGAAGATGAATAACTGGAAGATTGGCAAGAAGGCTTGTTCACAAAGCAATTCATCACTTCATCGGTTTGTTGCTTGTATATACCTTAAAAGAATGGTTAAACTGTGTCTAAGACTGAATTTGCATTTTTTTATATCTTAAAGGTATGGAAACCTTATGGAACTAAGACATTTACGGTATTTTGTGGCGGTTGTTGAAGAGCAGAGCTTTACAAAGGCAGCCGAAAAACTATTTATTGCTCAACCACCTTTGAGTCGACAGATTCAAAATCTGGAAAGCGAGCTTGGCATTCAACTGTTTGAGCGAGGAAGCCGTCCTTTACAAACCACACAAGCAGGGCATTTCTTTTATCAGCACGCCGTTAAACTTTTGTCGAATGCTGAAGAAATAAAAAGTATGACCAAGCGTATTGGTCTCATCGAAAGAAGTATGACCATTGGTTTTGTTGGGTCTTTACTCTATGGTTTACTGCCGCGAATCATTTATTTATTTCGTCAGCAGCAACCCCATTTGAATATTCAGCTCATGGAGTTAAGTACGACTGAACAGCTACAGGCATTAAAAGAAGGACGTATTGATGTCGGTTTTGGACGTTTAAGAATTAGTGATCCTGCTGTTAGACGAATTCTTTTACGTAAAGAGCGTTTGGTGGTTGCTGCGCATACGAGTCATCCCATTGCACAGCGTACGGAAGGGGTATATCTGGCCGATCTCATTGATGAAAAGATGTTTATGTATCCCACTTCACCAAAGCCTAATTTTTCAACTCAGCTTTTGAATATTTTTGCCGAACATAGTTTGGTTCCAAAAAATATGCATGAGATACGAGAAATTCAACTGGCTTTGGGCTTAGTGGCAGCGGGAGAAGGGATCTGTATTATTCCGGCAAGTGCCGATACCATTCGATTTCCACACTTAAACTATATTCCGATTTTAGATAACGGTGCGGTCAGTCCAATTTTTATTACAGCACGGGCAATGGACAGAAGTGAAGATTTACAGTCACTGTTTGATTGTATTTATCAGGTTTATGACTTAGAAGGGATACCTTATCAACGGACGGTTTTTACACTAGATCAGAACCCGATTGATGATTCAAACGGTATCGACTTTTAAATAACGGAAGTGCATAGCCTCAAAAGCTGAAGCTATGCGTTGATGTGTTCTAGAAAGCCCAAATTAGTTTTAGCCAGCTGGTATGGCCTTCGGGACGATATTCGACTTCGGTTTCTTTTAAAAATTTGGCTTCAATAGACCAGTTTTTATCGGCATATTGAATGCCTGGACCAATTGCAAAAGCTTGTCCTTTAAACCCAATGTCACTTCCGTTTACTTTGTC
The DNA here is from genome assembly GCF_059579785.1 of Acinetobacter sp. S-1. Classification (NCBI taxonomy): domain Bacteria; kingdom Pseudomonadati; phylum Pseudomonadota; class Gammaproteobacteria; order Moraxellales; family Moraxellaceae; genus Acinetobacter; species Acinetobacter sp. S-1. The sequence goes on along the minus strand of NZ_CM184207.1, from coordinate 2,540,586 downwards.
ATCTGTAGTTTGTTTAAAAGCATAGCCTTCAACTGCAACTTTGAGTTTGGGGTTAATGCGATAACCTAAGCTATAGTCACCCGCAATGTATTGTCCAGACTTATAGTCGGTTGCGTCGTTACGCGTATTCCAGCTATAAGACAGTTTCGTAGAAAGATCTAAGCCTGCCGCGTTGGCATAACTATAGGCAATAATCGGTCGAATGGTGTGATAGTTTTTCCCGAGATTGGCTTCAACTGGATGTGTCGTACTTGGAGTGTCGTATTCACCTGTCCCAAGTACCGTTTCGAGGGCTGCAATCCAGTGATGATTTCCTTGATGCCAGCCGAGCATACCACCCAAAATCAAGTCTCCGAGACCTTGGTTTGAGTCAGCCATTCCATTTACTTTTAGTCTTAGATCAACCAATGGCTGGGCTACATAAAAACCGAGTTGTCCATCCATAATTTTTTGATCGGTCATCCAGACCAACCGCGGAACCACGGCGTTGACATCAACATGGAACTGATCGGGACCATTTTGAAACTCTGATGCGTGATAATTCTGATAATAACTAAGTAAGTAGACCCCTGCAGGTGGTAGGGCACCCGCCATCATACCTTCGGCACCTAAAGCAAAAGAGTCCGAGCCATTTTCTGTCGCAAATGCATAAGGAAGGTAAAGGGTGCTGATTACACCACATATGATTGCAGCAATTTTGTTATTCATAGAATGTCCTATTCTGTGTTGTTTCGCTTTTTACTGAAAAAACGTTATTCCTTAACGGTCTTTAAAAATTTGAGTCTGTTTAACCTGTAAATTTTGAATGCAGAACTCCTGTGAGCCTTGTATTTGCTTTCTAAATTACAAATACAAAGCTCATTTGAAAAAGCGGAGTGCTTAAAGGTTTATCTTTAAATATGTTTGAATAAAGCTGAACGCGATTGTCCGGCAGCACCATCGGCTGCACTTAAGAAGCGTTCAGTGTGAATGTCCCTTTCGAATAAGCGACTTTGCATGAGAGTTGAAATTGCCGAGTCGATCATGATTGGTGGGCCGCACAAATACGCTTTGTGTCCACCACATCGATTTTCAAAGTAATCGGCAACAGCCTCATGTACAAATCCGGTAAATCCAGTCCATTGGTCTTCTGGTTTTGGTGCATTCAGGGCAGGGATATAACGGAAGTTCGGATAGTCTTTTACGAGTTGTTCAAATAATTCTCGGTTGTATAGCTCTGCCAAGTCTCGTGCTCCTTGGAAGAGGTAAATCGTGCGACTATCTCCAGACTCAAGTAAATCTAGAATCATCGATTGTGGACTTGAAAGACCTGAACCACCCGCAATGAAAATGGCATTTTGATCATCTGACTTGCGTACGAAAAATTGACCATAAGGGCCTGAAATATCAAGCTGATCGCCCGTGGCAAGTTGTTCATGCACATAAGTCGTCGCTGCACCGCTTTCAACTTTACGAATATGCAGCTCAACAATACCCACTTCACTTGGTGAATTGGCAATTGAAAACGCTCGAGTTCCTTCAATGTTTGGGAACTGGACATTGATATATTGGCCAGCTTGGAATTCGATTGGCCGATCTAGTTGTAGTCGGATTCCTTTAATGGTTGGCGATAAGTCTTTTATTTCAATTACGGTCGCTTGATAGTCTTGAACCAAATGACCTAAGAAATCTGGATCTTCATCAACATCGGCTTCAATGACCATATCGGATTGTGGTTTACAGCAGCAGGCAAGCACCTTATTTTCATCACGTTCAATATCCATGAGTGCAAATGGCGAGGCTTCACCGACATCATAAAAACCGTCGGTGACTTGAACCTTACATGTCCCGCAAGTGCCATGACCACAGGCAAAGGGTAACCAAACGCCTTGACGTAAAGCGGCATCTAAAATGGTTTGGTCTTCTTCTACTTCAATCGTTGTTCCGATCGGTTCAATGGTGACTTGATAACTCATGACACACCTCCGAATTAAACGTAGCTGTCGTTATAGCCATTTAACTCTGGCGTAACGAAACGAAGTAATGACTTATGTCCAAAACCAAGCTCTGCCAAAGTTTTTGTACTCTCTGGTTCGATTGTTTGACCATCTAAGGTGTATTGCACTTTTGACCAATCAATTTTGGCAAAATCTGGATGTTGGGCAAAACCACCTGTAATTTGTTGCTCAATCAACTGTCCAAAAGTTTGTTGAGGGGAGGCAAGCATGGCATGTGCCGAGCAAAAAAGGGTGTGATGATCCCAACCCACGTAAAGTAAGAATTGATCGCCATAATTTTTTTGTAGATCAAGCGGTTCAAATTGATAGTTGTTGTGTATTGCGCGAACAGTCATGTTCAATCTCCTTATTTCCTATCAGGCAGCTTGATGACTGCCTGAACAATTCCTTGTGCTTAAGCTGCGTTGCCTTTCCATTTTTTCCAGCGCTGTTGGTCTGGAGAACCTTCAATATCTAGATTGTCAGCACCAACATTCATGCGGTAATAATCGCGGAGCATGGTTTCGAGGTCACCGCCACCACAGTTGCCTTGCAAAATTTGATTTACAGGTAACCATGCTTGTATATATTTCTCAGGCTCGCGTTCGAAAATGTCATGACAGCCATCTGAACAGGTGTGGTAGCGTTCGCCTTGGTAAATGGTATGGCGATAACTGAACTGAGTCGGGTCATCGCCCATTTCGGTAAAGGTCATTGGAATCTGACAAACCTGACAAAGCTGTGGTAAACCTGCGCTATAGAAGCGTTTACCTTCGGCTTCCATTTGGCGAGCCAACTCCCATTTTGGACGGTAGTATTTATCGAAAGTGTCTGGATATTTAGCCGATAACCAATCCATTTCTTCGTCGGTTGGAATCCATGTATGGAAACCGGCAGCATGACCAAAGTTATAGAAAATCCACCATGCCTGATGTGAGACATGCTCTTTTTCTTTCACAATAACATCGCTATATTTCGGCATACGGATGCCATAACGGCTTAAATCTTTAAATAGCGCACCGCCTGCCTGTTCAAAATAAACTTCCCAAGCTTCTTTCCACGACATCACTTTGTTTGGCAGCATGTAATCCATCATCATGCCCACAATTGAAAGCAAACGCGTCCCACGCCAGAACCATTTATCAATCCATTCCTGCACAATCGGCACGTTGTCTTCATGTTGTTCGAGCAAGAATTTTACGATTTCCAGACCAAGCGTCATGTGGCGCGCTTCATCTGACTGTGCACTAAAACCAAAGGTTACGGTTGCCATATCGCCGTTATAAGCTGCTCCAGACATAAACGGAACAAACAGCAAGTTGGTAAGTACATATTCAAAAGCAAAACTAATCGCTAATAAAAACTCGAAAGGGCCAGCAGAACGGGCATCTTCAAAAAATGATTTAGGCACAGACAAATACCAAACGCGGTCATGCATATGCGCCCAGTCCTGAAAACCATCAAAGAACTTGTTGTAATGGCTCATGGCATGAATTTGGGTCTGTACATGACGCAGCTCATCAATCGACTGCATCTGAGAAGCAATACGTGCTCCAATTCCACTAAACTGGCGGCCTACATGGGCATAACCTTGATAAGCTTGATATTCAAGTGGAGTCACCGCCGTTAAAAAGAGTTTGATCGCATTTAAGTAGCGTTCATTACTGACATTCATCTGACCGTTGTTTTGAGCAAACGCATCAAAAATGGCATAAAGTTTTTTCTCTTTTTCTGCCTGATATTTCCAGTAAGCATCCATAGTTAAACGGAATGGATCTTCCCATTTAGACCAGTCCGTAATTTTGATGCCTTCAAACTCTTCATAAGGGAAGGCATCTTTACGGTCAGCATAGGAAAAGTCCCAGTCCAGATCACGGGTTAATGCACGGTAACGATCTTTCGCATTTAATTTTTTGCTGGTTTCTTTCGTTTGAGTTGTCATGATTGATCATCCTTAAATCTTTGTTAAACAACGTCTATGTTGTGATTAATTCCAATGAAGGCGGAAAGTATCGTCATCTTCTTCGACGTTGCCGCCCAGCGTAATCATGTTGAGTTGTAATGATTGGATGTCCCAATCTTGGCCTAGTTTTTCAGATACGGTTTCGGCTTTAATCACCAAATCAGTTTCACTTTCAATTCGGATCATGGCGGGTAAATACTGAATTGAAGCTTCAGGGTTATCTTCTTCAATCGCTTCGAGGATGTAGCGTGAAGTATCGTTGTCTTGTAACGCGAGATAGACTTTAGACATGTTGCTTCTCCTTAAGCATTTGTAAGTGGTTGTAGGCCGAGTTTTTTTGCACGTTCAATAACGGCTTGTTCTGCTTGATCAATTGCCTCTGCTGTTAAGGCTGCTGTTGCCCAAGGTGTAAAGGCTGCTTTCACTTGAGCTAGAGACTCAGTGAACCATTCATTTAATAGCTGTTTGTTATGATCGGATTCTGCTGCCGCAGTTTTAATGACGGTATCTGACCACTTACGTAAATCACCTAAAGTGTCTTTCATAAATTCAGTCAGCATGGCTAAGTCGCGAGCATTTTGAGTGACTAACCACTGATCAAACTGTTGATAGACGAGCTCTGTCACAAAGCAGTCAATCACAAGATTTTGTAATAAGAAAAGTTTGAAGTAGTCTTGCTCGGTGAGGCTTTCTTCACACAGACGGCGTAAGCCTTGCCATGCAGGATGTTGCATCCAAGCCTGTTTTGCCTGCTGTAGTGAGTCGCCGCTGTTGCCATCTAAAGCTAAGCCAATACGCGAGATGTACTGCGCAATTCCTAAACGATCCATCGCGGCATAAATACAAGCTTGGGTAAGCACGGTGCCATAACCATAGGCACTGCCAGACATCATGTGTAAGTTTGCAGTTTGTTCAACGTGGCGAAATGGCAATAGGCACTCAATGACCTTAGCTTTGACTTCATCAGACAAATGTTCTGCAAGCTGACGTTTTTCGAAAAAAGCAAAATTACTTTCGGCAGTGTCTTGTAAACGCGCACGGTGCTGAACATAAGTTCCATAATAGAATTGACGTGGATCTTTGAATGCATACCAATCTTGCATTTGCAGGGTAGTATGGGTTTTGTCATTTAAAGTCTTTTCAGGTTTCCACAAAGGACGATAGTGAAAGTTAGTTTCTGCCTGTACATCGAAACTTACTTCTTGATATCGAGTAGCTGGCTTACTACCAAATCGTCTTTCGATATAGGCGTAGTTCTGGCGGATAGGTTCGACATTTGACGTTTTGATTTCTAAAGTCATGGCTTTATCTCCTTATATTTTTTACATTTGATCATCGTGATCGTTGCTATTACGTTGCGTGCCGACTAAGGTTGCTTCAGTGCCATAGCGCCATTTTTCTTCCTGAGCATCGTTAAAAGCTTGCTGCTCTTGGGTCATTTCAACCACTTGATTGGTCTTACAAAAATCATTAAATGCATGTTTAGGCAAAACCAGTTCCACAAATAGACTTGGATCGTGAATGGCAAAATCGAATTCGATAAACTCTGCGTTTAAGTCGCCAGTGACCCGAATATATTTGGTTAATGCTTCGACTTGAGGTTGCGTCATGCTGTACTCCATCAAGACATGGTCTTGAAATTGATGAATGCTCCTTGCTCTCGCTATAAGCTTTACAAAAGCTATGCCAACTTTATTTTTATTATTAAAAACAATTAATTAAGATTTTTATGGAAAATGAGGAATTTTTTAAATTCACCATTTCATGAATTTTTTTGAATGGTGAAATAGAGATATTCATGATTTGATGAATAGGGTCGTAAAAATTTCTTTTTAGATTGTTTGAGGCTTTAAATGGAGAGATTTAGAAATACTTTTTTAGTATGAAGTTATGTCTTTAAGATACTAGGACATTTATCTGGTTCTTCGATAAGATGAGATAAAACCCAAATGTGTTTAATGGATTAAAACAGATCACTCATGGCTCGAGTAAAATACGATACAACAGGACGATACGCAGATCATCCGCAAGAAATTCACGATTTGCTGTCTAAATTGCACTTTGATACTGCCCACGGCCAAATCTGGTTTGATGAATATCGGATGCTGCTTTTACACACCAGCATTATGGGATATTTGCGTAAAGACTTAGCGCACATGATTGGGCTTGAACGGACCAAGCGTTTTTTTATTCGTTTAGGTTATCAAGCTGGGTTAAAAGATGCAGAAGTTACTACAAAAATGCGTCCCGATTTAAATGAACACGATGCTTTTATGGCGGGTCCACAAATGCACGCCATTCGTGGAATGGTGCAAGTACAGGCCAACCAGCTCAATTTAAGCCACGATAAAAAACAGTTTTATGCCGATTTAAATTGGCTCAATTCTTTTGAAGCCGATGTGCATTTAGAGCATTTTGGCCCAAGTGATGAACCTGCGTGCTGGATGCTTCTGGGTTATGCGTGCGGCTACAGTAGTTTTGCGACGGGCATGACCATTATTTATCAAGAAATAGAGTGTAAAGCTTGCGGCGATGAGCATTGCCGTATTATTGGTAAGCCTTTAGAAGAGTGGGAAAATGCTGATGAACTGATTCAGTTCATGTCTCCCGAACCTATGGAAAAAGAACTGATTGCGTTGCAGGCTGAACTTTTTGAACTTAAAAAATCAATTTATAGCGACAGTGAAGCCGATTACCAATTATTTAGTTCTGTGGGTAAGTCAGCATCTTATAAACAGGTCTGTGCATTATTAACAAAAGCAGCAGGTTCGAAAGTTTCTATTTTGCTACAAGGTGAAACCGGCGTTGGTAAAGAAGCTTTTGCTCGAGGAGTTCATGCAAATAGCCAAAGAAAAGACCAACCTTTTATTGCAGTAAACTGTGCAGCGATTCCACCAGAGTTAATTGAGTCTGAATTATTCGGGGTAGAAAAAGGTGCTTATACAGGAGCGCATCAATCTCGCTTGGGGAAGTTTGAACGAGCCAATGGTGGTACGATTTTTTTAGATGAAGTGATTGAGCTTTCTCCTCGTGCACAAGCAGCACTATTACGCATTTTGCAGGAAGGTGAATTTGAGCGAGTCGGAGATTCACAGACACGTATTTTAGATGTCCGTGTAATTACAGCAACCAATGAAGATCTTGAGCAGGCTGTAAAAACAGGGCGATTTCGGGCAGATTTATATTATCGCTTAAATATTTTCCCAGTACAGATCCCGCCTTTGCGAGAGCGCCGTGAAGATATTCCTTTATTGGTTGAACACTTTCTTCGTCGCTTTGAAAAAATGTACGGCAAAACCATTCAGGGTGTAAGTGAAAAGACCAAAGTTTTTATGCAGCAATATGAATGGCCGGGAAATATTCGTGAGTTGGAAAATTTATTAGAAAGGGCTGTTTTATTAACGGATGATCAGCAACTGATTAAGTTAAATGCCATTTTCCCACAGATCAAGCATGAACCAGAGCAGGCTGTAGTTGTTGAAACCGACTTTGAGCAATTGTTGCAGGCAGCGTTTAATTTAGAAGAACACGAGAAGCAGTTAATTTTAACGGCTTTAAAAAAGGCAAATCATAATGTGTCTGAAGCGGCACGTTTATTGGGGCTAACTCGGGCAGCACTGGATTATCGAATTAAAAAATTTCAGCTTTGAGTCAATATCAACAAGCTCAAAAATAAAGGCCTAACTTTAAACGTTAGGCCTTATCGACTATTGCACTTTCGCTGGGAAACCATCTTCTTCAAGTGCTTCGGTAATTTTATCGACACTTTCACTGCTTTCAACAGTCACGATTTTGGTCGCTAAGTCTACATCTACTTTTGCATTTGGATCGACATCTTGAATCGTTGCAGTCACACCACGTGCGCAGCCACCACAAGTCATATTTTCAATAAGTAGTTTCATATTCATACTCCATCAAGAATGAGATGTTTGTTTGGATAACACTGAGTCTAAACCTTGTCATGATTGTAAGGTCAAGACCAAATTTTTAAAAAAATATGCTTGACCTTCCCATGATGGGAATCTGTATGCTCAATACAGAATATTAAATTTTGCAGATTTGCAGAGGTGTTTGATGGACTCAAAAACCACAAAATTGCCAGCATATAGTGAAACACTCTCAATTGAGGGCATGACTTGTGCCTCCTGTGTAGGACGTGTCGAAAAAGCACTTAAGAAAGTTGAAAATGTAGAGATTGCCAACGTTAATTTGGCAACAGAAAAAGCCGTTGTTTATTCAAATCAACCGATTCAGCGCGAAGCACTGGTTAAAGCAGTTGAACGTGCGGGTTATGATGTTCCAAAAGCTGCACCAGTGGAGTTGTCTATTGAGGGCATGACCTGTGCATCTTGTGTTGCACGTGTTGAAAAAGCCCTCAAAAAAGTAGACGGTGTTCAAGAGGCAACTGTCAACTTAGCAACAGAGCAGGCTTGGGTACAAGCAGATGCATCAGTCAATGTTGAAGACTTAATTCGTGCTGTTAAAAAAGCAGGTTATGACGCGAAAGCAGCTGAAAAAAAACAAGATGAGCAACTCGATAAAAAAGCTTCAGAGTTAGATCAGCTTAAAAAAGATTTGATCATTTCGATTGTGTTGGCCTTACCTGTGTTTATTTTGGAAATGGGTTCACATCTAATCCCAGCTTTTCACATGTGGGTCATGCACACCATTGGTCAATACAATAGCTGGCTTTTACAGTTTGTTTTGACCACATTAGTACTCGTTTTTCCTGGACGCCGTTTTTACCAAAAAGGGATTCCAGCCTTATGGCGTTTAGCACCAGATATGAACTCGCTAGTGGCTGTTGGAACTTTAGCTGCCTACAGTTTCTCAGTCGTGGCAACCTTTATGCCGCAGGTTTTACCACAAGGTACGGTCAATGTTTACTTTGAAGCGGCTGCTGTAATTGTCAGTTTAATTTTACTCGGGCGATATTTTGAAGCAAAAGCTAAAGGACGTACTTCGCAAGCGATTCAACATTTAGTTGGAATGCAGCCCAAAACAGCTCGTATTCAGCGTGACGGTCAAGTGGTTGAAGTTGAAGTTGCTGAAGTGGTCAGTGGAACTATCGTAGAAATTCGTCCGGGTGAACGTGTGCCAGTCGATGGTGAGGTGGTTGAAGGGCACAGCTACATTGATGAATCTATGATTACGGGTGAGCCAGTCCCTGTTGAAAAGAGAATAGGACAGCAGGTGGTTGGAGGCACGGTCAATCAAAACGGAACACTGAACATTCGGGCAACCGCAGTGGGTAGCTCATCTGTACTTTCACAAATTATTCGTATGGTTGAACAAGCTCAGGGTTCTAAACTTCCGATTCAGGGCTTAGTCGATAAAGTCACCATGTGGTTTGTACCGGCTGTCATGCTAATTGCTGCAATTACTTTCTTGGTGTGGTTTATTTTTGGGCCAGAGCCTGCGCTGACTTTTGGTTTAGTGAATGCTGTTGCGGTACTGATTATTGCGTGTCCTTGTGCGATGGGACTTGCAACACCAACTTCTATTATGGTCGGTACTGGACGTGGTGCTGAGTTAGGTGTCTTGTTCCGTAAAGGTGAAGCTTTGCAGCTTTTACAAGAAGCGCAGGTCGTTGCAGTTGATAAAACGGGTACACTCACCGAAGGCAAACCGACACTGACTGACTTTAATGTGCAACAGGGCTTTGAACGCAAACAAGTGCTGACTTTAGTTGCCTCAGTCGAAGCCAAGTCTGAACACCCGATTGCACTCGCGATTGTTCAAGCAGCAGAAAGTGAAGGCCTAAACTTATTACCAGTAACAGCATTTAATTCGATTACAGGCTCAGGTATTGAAGCGGAAGTTTTAGGTCAAAAAGTACAAATTGGCGCAGATCGTTATATGCATCAACTTGGTTTAGACACCAACTCATTCCAAGCGATTGCTGCTCAATTGGGTGAAGAAGGCAAAACACCGCTATACGTTGCTATTGATCAGAAACTTGCTGCAATTATTGCCGTGGCAGACCCAATTAAAGAAACAACCTATGCTGCGATTGAGGCCTTGCATCAATTAGGTCTCAAGGTTGCTATGATTACAGGAGACAACCGTCATACGGCGCAAGCAATTGCCAAAAAGCTGAACATTGATGAAGTTGTGGCAGAGGTTTTACCCGAAGGCAAAGTGGACACAGTTCGCCAACTGCAAAAACAATATGGTCGTTTGGCCTTTGTAGGTGATGGCATTAACGATGCACCAGCCTTGGCGCAAGCAGATGTCGGTTTAGCCATTGGTACAGGCACAGATGTTGCCATTGAAGCTGCAGATGTGGTGCTGATGTCAGGTAGTTTAAAAGGCGTGCCGAATGCAATTGCATTAAGTAAAGCCACCATGCGGAACATACGTCAAAACCTGTTCTGGGCATTTGTATATAACGTAGCCCTAATTCCAATTGCAGCAGGGGCATTATATCCAGCATTTGGTGTGTTACTTTCACCGATGTTTGCAGCAGGCGCGATGGCACTTTCTTCGGTCTTTGTTTTAGGCAATGCATTACGCTTAAAACGCTTTCATGCGCCAGTAGAGTAAGCGTGCTGAAAATCAACTTTTGGTTTAAGATCATGACAGCAGGCCTTAAACCAAATTTAATATTTGAGGTGTGAGATGAATATCGGTCAGGCATCCAAACATTCGGGCATTTCGGCGAAAATGATTCGCTACTATGAAGAAATCGGTTTACTTGAAGCAGCTCAGCGTTCTGCTTCTGGCTATCGCATCTATTCAGAAACAGACCTTAAAACTTTAAACTTTTTAAAGCATGCCAGAGAGTTAGGTTTTTCATCTGAACAGATGAAAGAACTTATTTCACTTTGGAAAAATACCGATCGGCATAGTGCAGAGGTGAAAGCCTTAACCGTCAAACACATTGCCGAGTTAAAACAAAAAATTGCCCACCTACAAGAAATGGTTAATATTTTGCAGGCTTCTGCCGATGATTGCTGTGGCGATCAACAGGCTTCTTGTGCCATTTTAGATCATATTGAAAAAGGGGTGGGTGTAAGCTAAATCCCATAAAAATAAAAAGGTAGAATCATGATTTATACAGCTTCTTGTCTTTGCAATGGCGTTCAACTCAACATTAATGCTGAATTAAATCCCATTATGGTTTGTCACTGTAAGCAATGCCAAAAAGCACAAGGAGCTGCTTTTGCAGCTATTACACAGATACAAAAAAGTGATTTAAACATTGTGCAGGGTGAAAATCTTTTACAGGCCTACTTTGCTTCTCCAAACAAGAAGAGAGTGTTCTGTAAAACTTGCGGTTCACCGATCTGGAGTGAACGTCTAGATAAGCCAGAAGTGGTACGCCTGAGGGTCGGACTTATTAATGAAGAAATATCGACACCAGTCATCTCTCATGCTTTTGTCAATTCACAAGTGAAGTGGTATCCAATTTGTGATGACGCTCGCCAATATCTAAATGGGGTAGAAAACCCTTAAATATTAAGGATAGATCGTATTTTGTTCATTTGTAAAAAAACGTGAACAACACTAGTCATGAATAAATAATGTGCTATAAATGTACTTAAGGTAATCGTAATATCTCCTCGCTCCACAGGGAAACTTGGGACAGGGCAAAAGATACGATAAAACCTTACATATAGCTAGCAAAGAGCAAACAAGAGTTGGATAGACACAACGCTTATATTGCTCACCGTTGCAGAAAAGCCCGTGAAACGGGCTTTTTTAATGCCTGTAAAAAACTATTTCTTATTTGGAAATATCTTATATTTTTAAACTATTTATGAAAAAGTAATGTAAAAATAATAAAATATTTCAAATATACAGACTCTTCTGTATTGCAATTTGTTTTTATTAAGGGTACATTTGGTTAACGGTTTAAAGTTCAAGTTTAATAATGAACTCATGGTCGTTGTGGGAGATCTAAGAGCCTGCATTTTCCCCAAGATGCGGGTTTTTTTTATGCCTATAAAAAAGTAAAAATTGTAATTAGTTTAAATAAAGAATATTTAATTCAATGTTATTTAAAATATTTTAATGAGCCTACGATCTAAAGATTGCGTAGGCTTAAAGTTGTAAATACCACTTAGGCACGATATGCCAGACAAGCTTGTGCGCAAGCAAGGCACGCTTTAGCACAAACTTGGCAGTGTTCATGGTCATGTTTACTGCATTCTGCTGCACAAAGTTGACAAGCGTTCGCACAAAGTTGCATGGCTGATTCTGCTAGTTCAGAGTTTCTGAGTTCTAAAGACGTACAAAGTTGGCAGGTTTCTACACATGTCATGCAATGCTTAATACATTCACGCATCATGTGCACATGTTCTTCTTGCAAACATGCAGCTGCACATGTTTTGCAGGCAATCATACATTCAATACATGCTTGAATTGAGGTAGAAGCATTACAAAATAAAGAAGAGTTGGTTTCTTGTTGAGTTTCCATAAAAGTTCTCCTGTCGAAGACTATTATTAAAAAACAGAATATTGTTATCTCTTTTCATTTTATAAAATCATTTCTTTGGTAGGTGAGTTTGAAATGAAAGGTCTACAAACGCTCAATAGGGTTTAACCTCGTATAAGAATGTTACATCTAGCTACTTCAGTTATAAATTTCAAAACTACTTGCCCAGCATTAGATTTAAAATTTGATTCGATATAATACTTTTGGCTAATTTCTTATTGTGTGAAAATTGTGCAAATTATCAGTGTGAACTTTAAGGGCACACGAAATGGAAAACGTTAATCAATTTGCTCACGGAGCTGAGCATGAAGTCCACATACATTGCAAACGATCATTAAGCACTTTAATACTGAGTATGCTCGTATTAATTACAACTGGTCGTTAAAAGAAAAAGCACCTAAGGGTGCTTTTTCTATATGTGTTTAAAGTGAAACCTTTACTTAAGAGTCTATAAAGCCACGCCGTTTTTTGTAGGCTTTACGGTCATAAGAAGGGATGTTTGATTGCTGGAGATCAATCGCAAGTTGTTTCTTGCGTTGAAACTGAACTTCACTTAGAAGAGCAGCATAAATTTTGGGGCGATCAGTTTTAAACTTTTCTACATCCAACGGAATCGTATCTTCGTTCTTAACAATGTATAGCACAGAGCCATTGCCATTCATTTCATAAACCGTCCAACCAACTCGTACAATGTAGAGTCCGGTTTTCTGATTCTTGCCTAAATAAGATTTAAAACCATCTGGATGAGGGCGAACATAAGCATTCATCATGCATCCTCCATCATCTGATTTATTTGATGAAAGCGACAATCAAAGAATTGATGGGGAACGGGACATCATATTCAGTAAAATCACGATTTCTAGTTGTTTATATATTGATCATTTTTCAAATTTCAAGTCAGAAAAAAGCATTTATTAAATAAGCTAAATAAGGGTTAAATATTAAAAATAACGGCTTATTTTTCTGTGAAAAAAAGCTTGATTTAATTATTTAGCGAGCAGAAAAAATAGCGCTTATTCTATGTTTCTGTGATCGATTTTGCATATTTAAAATTATTAAAATAGTAAGTGAATTTGTAGTCAGGTGGAGTTAATTATTTGTTTTAAAATTAAAAAAATAAAATTCAATATTTCTTGTTACAACCATTATGTCGACAATAGATATTCCTTTTTGACATATTTCGCCTAGCATAACTAAAGAGTTCGTTGCCTATGGTGTCATTTATGTTTATTGGACTTGTGGTCACCATTTTGTTGACTCCAGGCCCAACAAATACATTGTTAGCCTCGGCTGGAATACAAGCAGGGGTGAAGCAGTCTCTTAAACTTATTCCTGCTGAAGTGATGGGTTATCTCATTGCAATTACTTCATGGGGTGTTTTGCTTGAGTCAGTTTCACATTTTATCCCTTGGCTTCCTGCCTTATTAAAGTTAATAAGTGCAACTTTTATTCTCTACCTTGCATTTAAACTTTGGATAACATCAACAAATGACATCAAATTAGACAGCCCACTGATTACACCTAAGGCTTTATTTGTTGCAACACTTTTAAATCCTAAAGCTTTACTCTTTGCTTCTGCTATTTTTCCACATGCAGCATGGGAAGTGCTTCACGTTTATTTTGTGCATATTGCTATTTTTTTATCATTAATTACACCCATTGCATTTTTATGGATTGCTTTTGGAACCGTATTAATTTCAAACAAAGTAACTTGGTTAAACCAACGTAATTTACAACGTACGGCTGCATTTATTTTAACTTTTTTTGCGATGCCAATCGGCTATTCTGCGATTAGCTCATTTTAAACTTAACCCTTTATTTATATTAAAAAATTTAATTTTCAGGAGATTTTCATGACAAGATTAAAAGTAATTATCAAGGATCAGTTTGATAAAGAATCAATTGCTTTGGCAAAAGTTAGACCCATGAATGACCATGCGCTTGAGCTTCATAAAAGCGTTGAACATATTGAAATTAATGACGATATTATTTTACCCAATATGGATTTGCTCTATGAAAACCCTAAAGACGGCAGAATTTATCAGTTAATTGGTCCATTCAGTGAGGAATAACTCTTAAATTAAATTTAACAATAACCATGAGCAGAGTTTGTATTTTGTATGGTCTTAATAGAAGTCATTTAGTTAAGAGATGGTGAAAATTAAGCCAAACTAACGTATAGACACAATTAAAATATTGAACATCTAAAATGGTTATGGGACTATGCCTGTGTAAAAATGTGACCTAATCCACATTTTTGCATTTCAGGATTAAGTGGATTTCACTAAGCCCATTCCTTCAATGAGAAGTAGGAGTGGGCTTTTTTTATTCTTTAAATGTCTCATCTAAAGCCTGTTGAACGGCTTCAATTCGTGATTTACACGCTTTATAAGCCGTAATAGATTCTTCAACAATCTTCATTAAATTATCGATATCCGGGCTTTCTTGAGATTCAAGTAATTCGGCATTTTTCTTCAAAATGTCATGACCATCTTTAAACGTTAACTCTTCATTCTTCATTTGGAATTACCTGCATAATGTTGGCTTCAACTACACCATCTTGCATCTCAATAGCAATGGCGGGGCTTGAAATTTGATGTATAGAGCGAATCGCTTTTCCTTCTGATCTAACAATTGCATAGCCCTTGGCCTGAACCTGTTTCGGGTTTTGCAAAAGAATTTCTTTCATCAAAGATTCAATTTGGGCTAATGAAAATTTAACTTGTTGCTGTGAGCTAAACTGAATACGTTCTTTCATCTGGTCAAGCAAACGATGTGCCGAGCTAAGTTGACTCTGGGCGGATGACTTAATGTGATGAAGCAGTTGATCATTCTTGCTTTGATAGGTCGTGATTTGATGTTGAGAAAGTAGCTTAATCGTTTGTAGGCTATCTACAGCTTCTTGTACGCGTTCAACAATGTGGTTGCGAATACCAGCAATCACTTTACTTGGTGTGTCAAACGAACGGTGTGCAATCTCATCTAAGATAGTACGGTCTTTTTCATGACCAATTCCCACCCAAATCGGTACACTGCGTTTGCAGAGCAGGGCGGCAAGCTCATAATCATTTAAATAAGCCAAGTCATTGACAGCACCTCCACCACGAATAATCACAATCAAATCTGGTGGAAATGTAAATGTGCTGGCCCATTGTCTTAAACCTGAACCTAAAGATTCAATCAAACTGGTTGCAGCCGTGTTTCCTTGAAAAGTAGCGGTGTGATACACAAAATGGCAAACCCCATTTCGCTCAAGTGCATCTGCATCTTTTTTAAAGTCACCAAGGCCGGCAGCATTTTGAGGGGCAATGACTAAAACATTTTGAATATCAAAAGGAGTGGGGAGAAGTTTATTTTTATGAATTAAACCTTCTTGAGTAAGGCGTTCAATAATTTGCTGATAACGTTTAGCAATTTCACCCAATGTAAAACTTGAGTCAATTTCTTCAATGTTGACTGAAAATCCATATTGAGGATCAAAACGTGCTCTAATTTTGATGAGCACATTTAAGTCGCTAGAAATCTCAATCCCAGTTTCACGTTCAAACTTTAAAACAATTTTACTCGCTGAAAATTTCCAGATCGTGGCTTTACAGCTGGCAATGACTTTATCCGTCTCTGCATCTTTTTCTGCGAGCTCTAAATAGTAATGACCGCCCTTAATATTTAAATTTCGAATTTCTGCTTTTACCCAAACTGGCTCATCAAAAGCCACACGTATGACTTCCTGAACTGTGCCGAGATATTCACTAAGGGAAAACTGAGGTTCAGACATACGAACTAAAAATTAAAGGGCCAAACTAGATAGTATAAAAGCCATCCAACCAAGGCAATTGTTGTCTATGAATATCGGGTTCTATTTAAAATAAATACAACAATTTAAAGAATTAAAAATTAAAATTGATATGTAAATTTAGACTGAATGGTTAAAATGAAAAAATAATAAAAAGAGAATTGTTAATAATTACAACCGATTAAAAAATAAAGTTTGCTTTATAAAATATATGAGCGTATAAAGCTTACTTCCAATTGCGGGGTGGAGCAGTCTGGTAGCTCGTCGGGCTCATAACCCGAAGGTCGTTGGTTCAAATCCGACTCCCGCATCCAAAAATATTATGCTCTGTGATGTACCACTTTTCATAATACGAAAATTATGAAAAGCAATTAGCTTATAAATAACCCTATATAAAGCTAAATATTAAATTCTAGACGAACTGTCCATACCTTAAATCTAGCGTTCTAATTACATACCGTAAAATCACATGAGCTCAGTGATGAGTGAATGATTGTGAATATAGTAAATGAGTGGCACATTGCCACAGCCGTAAATGGCAACGAAATTAATGTGAGGATTGTTCCTCATGTACGTAAACAAAACTCTCTCGATGGATATCGTTGGGTCGAAGTTGGTAAAAAAATTCAACTTCAATCTGGTGAAGAAATTGAGTTAAACCAAGATGGTAAAAGCTTCTATGCTGGGTTTAATCAACTTTATCGTTTAAATACATATTGTTGATAAAACTATGGTAATAAAGCGAGAAAACCTATCTCTTTTAAAGGAGATAGGTTTTTTTATGTCTACAGGTTATATAAATAATTAAAGTTATAAAAAGGCTGAAGTGATTAAAAATAAGTGCATTATTATTTTAATTATATTTAATAACTAAATTAGCCTGCTCGCCAGAACTGGCGACCCATAACCTTAAAGTTTTTACCGTTCTCTTCTGTTACGCGTCGATCTCTAAATTTTTCATTTAAGCTATGCAAAATTAAAGAGCCATCTGCCTCTTTAAAAATCTGTTTAATCATTCCTTCGCCAGCAAAGTAAACCGCATAAATCTCGCCATCAATGACTTCTGTTTGAGAGATATCAATACCCACCAAATCTCCGTCTTTAATGTAGTCGGTCATGCTATCGCCTTTAGCTTTAATAATACGCATGCATTCTTGAGCAACGCGTTTTTCTTTAAAGAATGAAGCAGGGAATGGAATTTTTCCATTAATAGCATCAAAGTGAAATTCAATAGATTCGCCAGTCCCGCAAGAAAAGTTAGCTTCTACAACTTCAATCCAGACATATTGATCGGTAGATTCTGCACTTACTACAGTCGGGCTAAATACATCACTTTCTCTAAAAGAATCTTCAGTATTCCCCGTCGTTAACCAATAACCATCCACTCCTAAAAATTGAGCAATTAAAGGAAGAAATGCAGATTTTAAATTTTTCCCTGACTCTAAAGCCTGATAGGCAGGTTGCGACATCTTTACAGCTTCTGCCACTTCAGCCTGAGTTTTTTTGGCTTTAATTCTAGAGTCTTTTAAACGGTCTTTAAGAGCCATAATGGTTACACCAGTAAACTTATAACAAATATATAACTTAAGTTATATCTAGTAAAACAACTATAGTTATTGACTAATAATAACTATAGTTATAATATCAGTTATATCTCAAGATGAATAGAGAAAATTTAAATGGTACCTAAGTCACTATTTATCGCTTTATCAAAGCTTTGAGATGGAAGCTAAATTTATTTTGTTTCTACAGGTAGCAGAATAAAAGGGAGATAGCTCAATTATTATTTGCAAACAGGCTATCAAAACAAAAATTGGAATAAAAAAAAGCCCGATTCCGTGGATCAGGCTTAATGTTCGTCGATAAAGGGTATCAAGAACATGAAGAATTTAACAAAGATTGTGAGACCTAACAAAAGTTTCCGATATACGGCAAAGCCTTATATGAACTTTTTGGTCAAAAAATTAAGGCGTGTAAAAAGCTTAAATCCACAAAATTTAATACTTTTTTACATTTTTAGAAAAGGAAATATTTGTTTATAAATTAGTGGCTTAATTGCATATAGTTGGGTTCTTTATGATTGTTGTACCAGATGAAACGTTTTGAACACACATTTGTAGTCATAGCTTAGCTATATTGCTCAAAGAATGTATCAAAACCTCAAGAATAACAAATGATAAAGACGCCTTACTAACGAGTACATTGAGTTGGAGATAGTGAATGACTACAGCAATGCAGAACAGAGCTAAACAACTTAAAAATGCAAAACGTGGAGGGTATATCCCGACAATTGCCAAAGACGTAAACAAATATAAGGTACAAAAAATAAAAAGGGCACTTGAGGAGGCCAAGCAGATTGTAAATGAGCTTGAAGATGACGCATTCGAATTCGATGATCAAGTCTCTATGCAAAAAGCGATTGGTGCAATCACAGTGATTGAGTTGATTGAACAAGCCTTAAACAGTGCACACTAACAGGCTTTAGCATACAAACATTCTTTCTCGGACCCCTGAAATAAATGGGGTCAAGGATAAGTTCGTCTTGCAATTTAGCGCTGCTTTAAAGCGTTAGTGTTTTTTATTGACTGTAATAAAGAAAACGAAGGGATTAATAAACATTGAAAAACCACTAGCTGGTCAACGTAGTGAGTTTTCAAGTTTTACCCTTTAGCGCAGGACAAAGTCATGGAAACAGTTTCTAGCAGTGGGTTAGCCACATTTTTAAATTTTTATAGTATTGCAATTATGGTGGCTCTAGCAGTCAGCTTAGTTGTCGCAGTTGTATTAATGATGCGTTTTCCTCGTTCTCCACAAGAATGGATTGTTGCTCTCATCTGTACCGTAGTTTCAAGCCTAACAGGCGGCTCATTCATTATTATGAAATGGAACCTGCATGAATGGGTATCCGATATTTGGGGAATGATCACCCTATCTGGATTCTTCTTCATTTGTGGTTTACCAGGCTGGGCTATTGTGAGATGGATATTTAACTTCATCAATAAACAAGAAGGTAAAACGATTGTAGAGGTCATCAAAGACCTAAAAAAAGCAAAAGATGATCTGCAAAATAGCTAAAGACAGCTTTAAATATAAAGGTAGAATAAAATGAATATTGATCAATACTTAGAAAAAGTTATCAGCCGTGAAGGCGGGTATGTTAACCATCCATCAGATCATGGCCATGCGACTAAATTTGGCATTACAGAAGCAGTCGCTCGATCGAACGGATATCAAGGCAACATGCAAGACTTGCCCTTAAGCGTCGCTAAATCTATTTATAAGCAAAAATACTGGCTTGAACCCCAGTTTGACCAGATTAATGCGATTAGCCCAGCTATTGCAGAAGAGTTACTGGATACAGCTATAAATTGTGGCGTCAATTTTACAAAGCCTTTATTACAACGTGCTTTAAATCTGCTGAATAAGCAGGGGAAGGAAGGTTGGCCAAATCTTGTGGTAGATGGTCAGTACGGATCTCTTACTTTGCAAGCACTAGCTATGTACTTAAATAGACGTAATAAAGAGGGAGAAAAAGTATTTGTGCGCATTTTAAATATTATGCAAGGGCAGCATTATATTGAAATTACCGAGAACAACCCTAACTACGAAGATTTCTTTTATGGTTGGATATTAAACAGAGTAACACTCTAAAAATGTATTAGAAAAGAATATGTTTAAAGATCTAATGAGTTAAAAAGCCTAACCATGAGTTAAGGCTTTTTAACAAATAATAGGTCGAGCAATGCTTTATTGTGCGATAAGTAAAATGGCAAGTAGAAAGAAAATAGCACCACTAATTTTATTGAGTATCGTGAAATTATTTCCAGCTAACATTTTCTCTTTAAAAATTGAAGAGAAGTTTGCGTAAACTAAATGAATTAAAAAACCAATAAAACAAAAGGTTAAAGAAAGAATTAAAAATTGATTTAAAATCTCTTTCTTGATATCAATAAATTGAGGGAAGAGTGCGATAAAAAATACGATTGTTTTAGGATTAAGCAAAGATGCGAATAGGCCCTGATAAAACAATTTAGATTTACTTACAGCTTTATCTTTTTGTTGATCGGTCATTAACTCTTGGGTTGCAAGTTTTTTAGTAAAGTTTTTATATCCGAGATACATTAAATAAAATGCACCAATAAATTTTAAAACCGTAAAAATAGTAGGGTTACTAGTAATAATAAGTCCTACACCGCTGGCAGAAATTACAGCAATCACAAACATACCAATAATTAAACCACTTATTCCAAACAAAGCAGTTTTAACACCATAGTTAATTGAATTTGTGACAGTAAATAAAACTCCCGGTCCTGGGCTTAATAGGGTAAGAAATGCTATTGTTATAAATACTAAAAGACCGCTCACGCTGATATATCCTATTTATCAATTGAGGCAAGATTGTGCGGTTACTTTAAATGAGAAAATAATCGTTGTATACAGAAGGTTATGTATATTTAAGTCTTACATAGATTAAATATTTAAAATATAGATTTGTATAAATAAATAGGGCATATAAAACTATAAAAGTGAAAGCAACATAAACACACAACGTTAAAAATTGAGCATGTTAGTATACTAAGTCTATACCTCAAGAAATCTATAGTATGACGAAAAATGAACGGCAGTTTAAATCTGGCGAGTTTCAATTTTCCTTTTTAGCGTTTAAATATTGGGGTATATGGTTTTTAGCTTTTATTCTAATGTTATTTGCGATGTTACCTTGGGCTATTCAATGGCGCCTTGCTGATTTTCTATCAAAAATAGCGTGGAAATCTTTAAGTTCTCGAAGAAAAACTACACTACGTAATTTACAAGCATGTTTTCCAGAAAAAACACCTTTGCAAATCGAGGCAAAAGCTAAACAGGTTTTTGTTGATACTTTAACGGGTGTATTTGAAGCTCTCAATGCTTGGTATTGCCCAAATTGGTTTAAAAGCCGTGTCCACATAGATGGTTTAGAAAATTTAACTAATAATCAGGAAAATGGCGTACTTTTATTAGGTACCCACAGTACGCTTTTAGATGCAGGTGGAGCGGCGTGTACTTTATTCTTTAATATGGACGTGGTTTACCGACCTCAAAACAATCCGTTTTTAGATTTTCTGATTCATCGTAGTCGTGCGCGAGTGTATAAAAACCAAATTGCTCGAGACAACATGCGTGGACTCATACAAAACCTTAAACATGGGCATGCGATATGGTATAGCCCAGATCAGGATTTTGGCTTAAAACAAGGCGTAATGGCATCATTTTTTGGTATTCAGGCAGCTACTGTTACAGCGCATCGCAGACTAATGGATATCTCAAAAGCAGCAGCCGTGCCTTTATATTTTTACCGTAGTGGTGATATTCGTAATCCGCAATATCATGTTTTAGTAGAACCTAAATTAGAAAATTTCCCAAGTGGCTGTGAAGTCAGTGACGCTGAAAGGGTAAACAAGATTATTGAAAACCAAATTCGCATTGCCCCTACACAATACATGTGGTTTCACCGACGCTTTAAAACACGCCCTGCTGGTGAACAGAAATTCTATTAATGGCATCAGTAACTCAAGAATTAAAAGTACTTCTTTCAATTAAAATATAAAATATTAGATTTTTAATTGAAAGGATCTTTAATCAAATCAAGATGAAAGATGTTGAGTCAACACTATAAAATTTTTCTTGCTTTAATTATTTTGAATATCGATTGCAAATGATTTTGAAGCGTGTATAGTCGAGCATAACTAACAAAATATTCTTGTCATCATAAATTTCTATTTCGCAGTTTTATTTATAAGTCTTCGGTTCATTCAGATATTTAAGTTTTCACGTCTATTTTTTAGTTAAATTGGTTTCCCCAATAATAAGTTATAATATTTTAAAATTTAGGATAAATATATGTCTACTTCTACTGGTACAGTAAAATGGTTCAATGAAACTAAAGGTTTTGGTTTTATTGCGGCTGATGAAGGTAAGGATATTTTCGCTCATTTTACCGATATTCAAACACAAGGTTTTAAGGTTCTCTTAGAAGGCCAACGTGTTGAGTTTACTGTAGTACAGGGTAAAAAAGGCCCACAAGCTTCAAATATTGTGATTCTTCAGAATTCATAATTTCATAGAGCGACTAGAGTTGTTTTAAATATATTATTTAAATAGAATATGTTTAAGGCTAAAGCGCTTTAGAAGAGTTTAAAAACCCACTCTATGTTGTGGGTTTTTTATAAGTTTTAATTAAACTTATCTTTAAAAATAAAAAGCAGAATAAAAATATGCTCTTAAAAGTGCTTCTAAATTTTTTGTTAAAATATAAGTAATTAGGTGTATGGTACTAAAATGGATATTTGTATTGGCGGTATTTTAGACGGTCAAAAGATAGAAAATCATAATGATGTTTTTAAGATAGAAGAGCACTATTCGGACAATAGCTCTCAGTATGTTAAACAGCATTTCCACCTATTTGGAAAAATTTTTACCTTTTGGGTGTGCGAAGATATTGATTTACAACAGGCAATCAGAAAAGCCGAGAGAATTTTAGCGAATAAGAAAGAAACTCTTTAGTTGTTTGAACTAGAACACTTCCGTGCCTTAATTTGGTTTAAAGATTTTCTTATTAAGTAATAGATATTTTTTATATTAGCTTAATAGAATTCGTTACAGAATTTTTTACAATACTCTTGTATATGTTACACAGCTTAACATTTTTTTGTGGTATTTACTAACAATAGTAATACATTAGGCTTAATCTAAAGTTGTTTTATTTATTGCGCGAATAAAACAAAACCCACTTTAATAATATATCTTATTAAAGTGGGTTCTTTATTCAGACGGTCATCATTAATTCAATATACATAATTAAATTATAGATAATATTTGTTGTTATAAACCTCTCTTAAGAAAGGAAAACATTTTAAATGTTAAGTGCAGTACAACCTAATATTTGTTTTATTGGCAGTAGTAATCTAGCTTTAGCGTTAATAGGAGGGTTGGTTTTAAAAGGATTTAAAAAAGAAAAAATACACCTCATTGAAGAGAAAAAGATTAATGATACAAATGCTTTAAAGCAAAAAGAAAATGGACTAAAAAAAGCTGAAATTGTTGTTTTGCTACTAGAGCCTAAACAGTTAAAAGAGACACTTATACCGCTAAAAAAATGGTTAGCTAGTAAAATTATAGTTTCTATGATGGCGGGAGTAGATATTGCAAACTTGACTCGTTTTACGGGTTCGAAAAAAATTGTTCGTGTAATTTCAAATCCACCTGTGCTGACGCATACGGGGACACATGTGCTTATTGCTTCAGAGCAAATGGACCAACTTGATAAAGACCTAATCGAAATGCTGTACTCTGCAACGGGTCAGACTTTTTGGGCGCCGTCTGAAACGCAGTCAGACGCAATTATTGCTTTGTCTGGTTCGGGGCCAGCTTACTTTTTCTATATTTTAGACAGCATGATAAAGACAGGGGTTTCTTTAGGACTTGATAAACAATTTGCTCTAGATTTAGCACTCCAAGCGGCTAGTGGCGCAGTTGAAATGGTCCGTAAAAGTAATGTCCCGCCAGCGGATCTGTGTGGCAAGGTGACGTTGGCTAACGGGATTACCGAATCAGCACTCAGAATGTTTGAGCTAGGAAATGTATCTGATGATATACGTTTAGCTATGAAGGCCGCATATCATCGTAGTAAAGAAATCACTTCAGAAATTATTACTGAGGTGAGTTAAGTATTCTTTAGCAAACTAGGCCTTTAAAAAGTATTCCCAAATAACGAAGCCTAAGCCAAACCCAATAAACGAGTAGAGAGTAATAATAAAGAATACAAAACTGGCCTTATTTTTTTTCTTCAAAATGTTCATGGCGATGCCTCCAATTCAGATTAATTACATTTTGAAGAAGTGAAGGCTGTAATCATAGATACAGAATTTTTTAAAAAAAATATAACAGAGCTATCATCTGTTATATTTTCTAGGTTTTTCCTTAATAAAGATTTTAAAATCAATAAATTAAAGATTTAACTGTCAGCGTTTAACCTTTTTATTCAATTAGCATTAAATCGGCTGTATTAGCAGATTTGAGAGGGCGTAGAGCAAAGGTCGAACGGGTATGGCGTATTCCTTTAATTGAATAAAGCTTTTTCCTTAAAAACCGTTCGTAATGGTCAGCATCTTTGACTGCTACTTTAACCAGGTAATCATAGTCACCTGTGACGAGATGCGCTTCCACTACTTCAGGTATATCTGCTAATGCTTCACTGAAATTTTCTAGCATTTCGTCATCATGGCGCTCTAAAGTAATTTCAATAAAAAAAACTTCATGAATGCCAATCGCTTTTTGGTTTACGTTTACCGTATATCCTTCAATAATTTTTAAAGTTTCCAGACGTTTCAGTCGAGTCCAGCATGGAGAAGATGAAAGACCTACTTCTTCGGCCAGTTGAGCAACGGTTAAACGGCCATTTCCACGTAATGCAGATAAAATTTTCCGATCTATACGATCTAGTGTGTATTCTGTTCTGTTCAAAATATAAACCAAAGAAGAATCTTCTGATAAAAATTAATATACTTCATTTTTATGCTGTGAATGTTTAAAAATTTTAAAAAATACAGGAAACATTTTGAGTCAAAGGTACATACACTATTTCTATGCATCGAACCTTTCTGGATAGAGGTTGGGATGGAGCAAAGAGCACTGTTTCAGTAAGGGTGACTAAACAGTGCTCTTTGCGGATTTAATAAAAAGAACAAATATCCTTTTCTAAAGAATGAAATCCTCTAATGTATTAATTGCTGTTTCTAGTTGGTCGTAATGGTGAATTCTTTTATCCGCTACAGTCGAGCAGATAGAAGGATCTGGGTGAAAAAATATAGTTTTCATTCCTGCGTTATTAGCACCCTCAATATCGGCTTTATGATTATCTCCTACAAAAATACATTCATTAGGAGTACAGCCAAGTTCTTTACATGCATACTCAAATATCTGTCTATCTGGTTTTCGCATACCTACGGCTTCTGAGACGATAATTGTAGAAAAAAACTCTTTGAGACCGAGTGCATAAAAATTATTTTCTTGGAAGGGGGATTTACCATTAGAAACTAAGCCTAATTTATATCCTTTGTTATAAAGATTTTGAATTGTTTCTAGAACTTTCTCAAAAGGGCGGCAAAACTTATTAAAGTCGTTAATGTACGATTCAAGTAGGCTCTCAACACTAAAGTTTTTTATATTAAAATCTTCTAATAATTGAGAATAAACAAAATCTTTCCACACACTTCCATTGTTATCTAATTCGATAAATCTAGTTATAAAAGCTTGTTTATTTTCTTGTGATACCAATTGAAAAAAGTTTACTTGCCACTCAACAAATTTTATAAGGGATGTATTTCGGTCAAGTAGAGTTTGATCTAAATCAAATAAAATAATATTTGGCATTTTGGAGTGTTATAAAATTTTTAGATAAACACAGTATAGCTGTCTATTGGATTTAAGAATTTTCAATTTTTGTGCTTACTCTGTATTCAATCAAATAATAACTTTTATTTATCAATTGAAGAAAAACTAATCATTATTTTTTATCTAAATTTTCCTTTAATGTAATTCCATTACAAAGGAGGAGCAAGGTTATGATCACCCAGCATGATATAAATCAAAAACAATATCAAAATAAATCTCTCGACTATTTAAATAGCCAAGCTCATTCTGAAGGGGTTGAATTTAATAAATTTGTTAATGAAGTTCAGAAAATTGAAAAGGCTGTTATCCTTGATTTAGGCTGTGGTGGTGGGCATGTTTCCTACAATGTTGCTCCGCATGCCGACCTTGTTTTTGCTTACGATTTATCTCATGAAATGTTAGACACCGTGTCTAAGACGGCTAGCCAACGTAAATTAAAAAACATTTTTGTGCAGCAGGGCATTGCTGAGGACATGCCTTTTAGTGATCAGCAGTTTGATGTGGTCATTAGTCGATATTCTGCACATCACTGGCAACATGTTCCGACTGCCATGAAAGAAGTAAACCGCGTGCTTAAGCCAGATGGCATTGTTATTTTTGTAGACATTATTAGTTCTAGCTCGCCTATATTAGATACATTTTTACAGACCATCGAAACGATTCGAGACCCAAGTCATGTACGAAACTATAGTGTGAAAGAGTGGGTCTATTTTATTGAAGATGCAGGCTTTGACTTAGTCGGCCTAGACAAACAAACGCTTTCGTTAGACTTTGATAGTTGGGTAAAGCGCATGAAAACGCCTGAAGATCAAATCAAAACTTTACGTTATTTGCAGGAAGGTTCATCTGACCTTGTGAAGAAATATTTCAAAATTCAAAATGACGGTAGCTTTGAAAGCCATGTGGGTTATTTTGTCTTTAAGAAATTAGGGTTTTAACGTAGTGTTATGAATAAGGGTTTTAGTAGATTAGAAATGGATTAAATATCACTAAAACTCTTTTTTCGAATAACTCGAATAATATTAAAGATGGTTATAAAACAAATTTAATATCATTCACTTGATAAAAATTAATCACCCAATTTTATTAAGGTGATTAAGTATTCAAAAGAGAAGGGGTTTTATCCCATTTTCTTTATTATTAATAGACACTTATAAATAATTATTATTTAATACGCCCGCAATATTATCACTAATACTTTTAATAACTTTGTCGGGGAAATAATGCGTAATATTTTAGTAACGATTTTCACTTTATTCTTAGCAACATCAATTTATGCTGCTCAAGAGTCTAGAAATCTTCTAGAGCAAACTCAGTGTGAGAAAGCAGTGGAATTACATGGTTTTTTAAGCCGTGCTCAGCTCGATTGTAATTATCACTATTATTCAGAAGAGTTAAAGGATGCTGCCGCAAAATGTACTAAACATGATCTTGGTGAAAAATACGGTAGAGAGGTTATGAAATTTGGTATGAAGGAGTTTGAAGAGCGTAAGAAAGCGGATACACAGGGCCACTTTTGCCATAAGGTTTTAAAAGAGTTCCCAAAATATATTAAACAATAAAAAAATAAGGTTTTAAAAACCGATTCTAGCAAGCCGATAAGATGGATTTAATTATCCATTTTATCGGTGTATCATTAAATATAATCTGCCAACAAACTAGAAAAATAAACTTTAGAAATCTGCCTAATATCACCTTGACACATAAAATCACTCTTATTATTCTTCGTTTCAGAAGGAGAGAGGGACGCTTTATGCGTGCTGATCTTTTGGGTATTAGTCTGTCAACCCTTTCTCGTTCTATTATTATTTTTACTAAATAATGAGTTTTAATAAATTAGTTAAATATTTTAATCCAATAAAGAACAATATTTATTTAATTATTTTCTAGCCAATATCACATTGACACCTAAAACCCCTCCGATTATCCTTTGCCTGCTGGCCACATTGCCAGCCGGCTTTGACAGGCTGTTTTTCATCTAGGGCACCAAGAAAGTAATTTTTTGGTGGCGAACTCGTTCGTCCCCCCTTCGTAGCGGTAGGACGGAGGTGGGACGCCTTGTGCGTGCCGGTTCCTAGATGACTGGTCTGTCAACCCATCTTCGTTCTGCCACCATAATTATTTGACAGTAATTCGGTAGAACTTCTATTTTATCTAGGAGTCCGCTATGCGTACTATTTCTTCTTTATTGGCTTTTGCCAAAGTCTCTCTATTCATACCACTCGAGCAATCTATAAAGCGGTTCAATCGACTCTAGGTTTTCTACACCTTAAGAATCTAAAACACAGCAACTATAAAACTTGAGATAGGTCAGCACGCCATTTTGTGCGGCTTTTGCATGCCTGTTTTTAGCACTCATTTTAAGAGTGACGGCATTTCTATCTCATTTAGATACTACAAAAAATTATTTTAAGCGGTATATCTATGCCAAATTTACAATCTTCCTTTAAAGCATTAAAAGTGCTTCACGTAGCAAAAGACTTATTTAATCAATATGGGTTTCATAAAGTTGGTGTCGATCGAATTATTAGTGAAGCCAAGGTTTCCAAAGCCACTTTTTATAATGCCTTTCACTCAAAAGAACGGCTAATCGAGAGGTGTATCAGTTTCCAAAAAGACACGCTAAAAGACAAAGTGTTTTCAATTCTCTATTCTTACAATGAACTCATGGTGCTGGATAAACTTAAGCAAATTTATTTTTTACATGCGAGTTTAGAAGGGCCATATCATTTACCCTTTAAGGCATTGTTTGAAATTAAAAGAGTCTATCCCAAGGCCTATGGCGTTACGATTGAGTACCGAACTTGGCTCATTAATGAAATTTATAAGCTACTTTTATCTGTCAAAACTACTGCCTCAGTCGAAGACGCTTACATGTTTTTATGCATGATTGACGGGGCGATGTTCCGACTTTTTGAAAAAAACAGCATTGATGAAAGCGCGCTAGTTCGATTGTTTCTTTTTAATCTGTGTCGGTCTAGATAACACTTAAACGAAAGAAAGCCTTCCAAAAAGGAGGCTTTACTTTGTATTGAAATAAGCGCTTAGCTTGATTACACAGGTTTTGCAGCCTGTGCCATTCCTTCAAAATATTGAACTGCAGGCGAGCGAGCCATATAAGCTAGAGCTTGCTCGGTGTCTCCCTCATGAATTGGGTTAAATTTTGGAGAAGCCCATCTTAACGTCGCTTTCCACAAATATTTAATAGTCGGTAAGTTGTCTGAGCGAGTCGCAGTTTTTTCAAATTCTCGAATAATTTTGAAGTAGCCACGGCGCATCAATTTTTGAATATCTTCATGCTCTAAATCTTGCTTACCTAAACTACGGGCAAAGTCAGCAAGGAAGTAAATAAACAGTGGGAAAACCGCCGCCATAATCACTTGGCGCGACACATAAAACCCAAACTTGTTTGTTAAAAGGTGCTCAAATAAATCGTAAGCAACACAGCGATGTTCCACTTCTTCAGCCAAATGCCAACGGAACAAATCTGCCATAGCAGGGTCAGCTTGGTCCCAAGTCTTACTGTCCAGCGTCCATTGACCAATGGTTCCCGTAAAGTGCTCGATTGCAGCAATCACGCCTACTCGGAAAAGTAACCAATATTCATCAAGCTTTTCGCCTTTTAAAAAAGGTATGCCTAGAGGTTTGTCACCCAACAAAATGTTAAAAACAAAATGGGCACGGTTGAGTGTTTCTTGAATGTCGTAACCATTTTCACGTAAGAAGTCCTGTGCTTTTTCATGTGCACGTGCATGAGCTGCTTCTTGACGGACAAATCCAATCACTTCTTGTTTTAGTGCTTCATCGGTAATTAAGGGCAGGGTTTTATTAAATACACGGCAAAACCAAAATTCACCAGCGGGTAAGAGCATGTTAATGCCATTGGCGACATGCGAACATAGCGGATCATTCGGCATCCAACAGACCGAAGATTCGGTAAAATCGAAGTGGACCTTTCTTGCTTTAAGCTGATGATTCCCTGTGATCATATACGTCACCCTATTCATAATTGTTCATTTAATGCGAATGGACAATTTTTAGCATTAAGTAAAATTGATCACCATGTGCTTAAGGGACAAAATGAGACTCAAAAAGGTTTATAGAGATAAAAGCAGCTCTATTAAAGATTGGATATATTTAACACAACACGAGGGTAAGCTTTTTTATTTTAAATATGAGATGAATAAAAAAAGCTCCTTAATAAAAAGGAGCTTTGGTTTTTATAATTTAAATTTTTAATTATAAATTTATTTTATTTTAATCTAGCTAAAACTAGCTAGCTTAGAAGTTTAGATCTCTTGCCACTGATCTTTAACTTCCTCTGAATTTTTATTCAGAATAACCTGATCTTCTTTTACTTCCCCAATCCACCCAGTAGGGATGAGGTGATGTTGACCACTTTCGTCTCGGGTGAGTTTTAACTGGTTTTCACCATCGAGATGGTCCACAGTACCTACTTTAGTACCACAAGAAGCAATAACATCTGCGTGTTTTTTAATATCATTAATATTTAAAGTGTTCATTTTAGACCTCTTCTGTAGAAATAGAAAAACGGTAAGAACTAAACTACTTTAAATAATCGATTAAATGTGGGGTTTTTAATAAACCTTACATGATCGGATTATAAGTTCACTTAATCGTGATATTTGAGTAACAATGAAATAATTAGATATAAAACTAATATTATTTATCTTTTTATTACAATTTATATGTTTATCTAAACAGAAATCTTTAGTTATGGTTGGGTTAAGTCTTATAAATAATTATTTGCAATGAATATTAAAATACCTATAAAAATGACGATACTGAGCAGTTTGAGTGAATTTGAAAATGCCTTGGCTGAAGATAAAAGTAAGCTTCGTATAAATTTACTTTTTCAGCTTGTAAATTTAACTCAAAATTTGCCTCATCCAGCTTCGGGTCAAACCTATCAACGTTGGCAACTTTTTGCGCAGATTGCTGGAGTCGACTTAAGTCTAGCCAAGCTTTTTGAGTCTCATTGTGATGCTTTAAGCATTTTAAATGATTTGGGTTATCAACAAGAAATAGATGACCAGACTTGGGCAGTTTGGGCAGCAGACGGTGGACCAGCACCATTGCAAATAAAAGACAATCTTTGTAATGGCATAAAACCTTGGTGCTCTGGTGCTGAATTCATTGAAAAAGCTTTAATAAGTTATAAAGATCAGCAAGGGCAGGCGCAGCTTTGTATTGTCGACTTAAGTCATCCATCCATTACAACCGACTTAAGCCACTGGAACGCTGTAGGTATGCATGCGACACAGACTGCGCAAGTAACTTTTAAAAATACACCTGTTAAATTGATTGGTCAGCCAAATAGTTATTTAAAACGCCCAGGTTTTTGGTATGGTGCAGCAGGTGTAGCGGCCTGTTGGTATGGTGCCGCCGTGCGCCTAGCTAACTTTTTGCAAGAAAGCTGTCAGGCAACTCCGAATCCTTATAAAAAATTATATTTAGGTGAGGTCGCTCAGCAGCTAGAAATCACTAAGCAGTATTTTCAATATGTTGCCAAGCTCATAGACCATAAACCAACGCTAAGTCATGAGCGCGAAATACGCATATTACGTGCTCAAGCAGAACAATGCT
Organism: Acinetobacter sp. S-1; assembly: GCF_059579785.1. NCBI lineage: Bacteria > Pseudomonadati > Pseudomonadota > Gammaproteobacteria > Moraxellales > Moraxellaceae > Acinetobacter > Acinetobacter sp. S-1. The sequence continues at coordinate 2,509,375 of NZ_CM184207.1, read as the reverse complement.
GCCTGAGCGTTATTGAACGAGTAGGGAAAGCTTTGGGTGCTCGTCCTTTTTGTGAGGATGCGACATTTGCTCAGCTCATGGCTGATCTGCCTGTGTTTATCAGGCAAAGTCATGCTGCTTTTGACTATGAACAAATTGCAGAACTCTGTGTGTCGGAGCAAAGCCTATGGGAACTTTAAAACATCCTTTGGTTGAAGACCGAGTTATTTTTGGTGAGGGCACGGCCAAAGAGCAATGGTTAAATGTATTTAAAGAACATCCGCTAGCGCCTTTAGACCTTGAGTTATTTCGCTCAAAAAGAGTGGTGATTGTCGCTCCACATCCTGATGATGAAGTGCTTGGCTGTGGCGGGTTAATGCAGCAACTGATCACGCTGAATTGTAAAATAGTGGTTTTAGCTGTCAGTAACGGCACACAAAGTCATCCTAAATCTACAAAATATTCTCCAGATCAGCTTAATACTCTTCGTCCGCAAGAAAGCTTGGCGGCCTTAAATTGTCTGGGCGTAGCAGAGTCAACCGAGCATTTAGAGCTTAATTTGTTAGATGGCCAGATCCATTTGCAAACCGAACAACTGTGGCAGAGTTTAGACAAGTTGGTTCAAGCCAACGATATTCTAATTTGTAGTTATGAATTTGATGGTCATCCAGACCATGAAGCCGTGGGTAAAACCGTACAAGCCTATGCAACTGCTAAGCAACTCCTCTGTTTACACGTATTAATTTGGGCTTGGCATTGGGCAGAGCCTTTAGACCAACGCATTGATTGGCACCGAGCAAAAGCATTTTCCTTAACACCCGAACAGCTAGCTAAAAAACATCAAGCAATTTTGCAGTTTAAAACCCAACTTGAAGCAGATGAAACTACGGGTAATGCCGCCGTTCTCTCTCCAAATGCGATTAAACGTCTTTTAATGCCTTATGAGGTTTATTTGAGTGATTCATTCTCGCGTGTACTTTGAAGATTTATATCGTCATAACAGTGACCCATGGGGCTATGACTTTCATTGGTATGAAGCTCGTAAAAGACAAATTTGTCTCGCGCTGCTGACAAAACCCCGCTACCCAAAAGTGTTAGAAGTGGGTTGTTCAAATGGACATTTAAGTTTTCATTTGGCACAAAGAGCTGAGGAGTTAGTGTGTATAGACGTCTCTGATAGTGCTGTTCGCTTGGCGTCCGAGCGTTTAAAAGAATTTGAGCATGTGGTGGTTGAGAACTGGAAAATACCCGAAGACTACTCAATTCAAAAGTTTGACCTGATTTTAATTAGTGAGATGGCCTATTACTTATCGGCAGATGAATTGCATCAGTTTATTGAAAAGTTAAAGCTTAGTTTAAATGATGATGGCGAGATTCTGTGTTGTCACTGGCGTCATGAAATTCAAGATTTTGAATTAAACGCAGAGCAAGTCCATCAAGCTTTTCAGCAACATTTTCCATTTCATCACTACCTCAGCTTAAACGACCCAGACTTTATGATTGATCTGTGGACGGCGAACACTTCCTCTTTAGCGCAGCAGGAAAAACTAAGATGAAAATAGGTATCGTCATCCCAGCGCATAACGAAGAGTATTATCTATCGGCCTGCTTGCAATCTATTCAGGTCGCCATAGATAATATTTCTGGTTATGAGGTAGAAGTGCTTGTTGTACTCGATAGCTGTACAGATCAGTCGCGGTTGATTGTCCAAAGCCATCAAATCAACTCGATTGAATGCAACTATGAATGTGTCGGCAAGGCGAGGGATTTAGGAATCCGTCATTTAATCGGGCGTGGTGTAACTTGGATTGCATGTACCGATGCAGACACCGTGGTGAGTCCTGATTGGTTGCGCTATCAAATCCAGCATCAACCCACAGATGCAATTTGCGGTACTGTAACGCTAGACGATTTTAGTCATCTCTCTATAACGAAACAGCAAAAATATTTAGCACACTATAAAGATGAAATGGACCACGCGCATATTCACGGAGCAAATTTAAGTTTTAGTGCAGAGGTCTATCTGTTGGTTGGTGGCTTTGAGCCTATTTCATGTCATGAGGATGTATCTTTAATCAAAAAATTGATCCATCATTGTTGCAATATTACTTGGAGTAATCTGGTTCGAGTAACCACAAGTAGTCGTTTAAATGGACGCGCACCTCAAGGTTTATCGTACTTTTTAAATAATCTCTAATGCTTAAAGCATTACCTCGCCCAATATCGAAATATTCTTTAAGTTTTTAGGGTCATATTTAATTTTGATAATACTACCCAGTTTATATTTATAGTGATCTTGCTTAGCAATAAGCACCTTTAGATTTTCAGTAATGACTTGGCCTTGCTCAGTTTGAAATTTCAATTTGATATAACATAAAGGGCGATATTGTACCTTAGCTAATGAGTCTTGAAAATATACGACCTCGGCAGAAGCAATCTTTCCTCGTTTATAAATTAAAAATCTTTGAACCTGACTTTTAAGAAAAAATGTCCAAGCAATATAGATAAACAATAAGCTGAACCAGACTGTTCCAATAAAAGTCAAAAAATCAGAAAATTTCACTCACTCAAACCAGAATTATTCGTTTAACGCATTATTCTAAATGAACCGATAAGCCCGATCTAGTTTATATAATTGGTCTGAAACATAAGCAGATGAAGCTTAAAAATTAACGGATCATAATTAAATTTGGGCAGGGTATATAACTTAGTTGTTGTATTTATGACTACATATGTAAACAAACCTTATGAGAAACGTTCTTAACCCCTAAAATTCTACAAAAGAAATTTTAAAGGTGTATAGGTTTGGATTTTTTAAATTTTTTCCGTGATATTCGGGGTGAGTTAAGTCAATATCCTTGGCTAGAAATGTTGGTTTCACTCACGATTTTGATTTTATTTGCTGCAATAGCAAATTTTATTGCCAAACGCATTATTGTTCGGGGCGTTCGACATTTAGTCACAAAACTCAAATCACCAAATCAGTCTATTTTTGCTCAGCATAGCGTTATAAAGAAATTTGCAAATATTGTTCCTGCTGTTGTGATTATGAACGGTATTGCAACGGTTCCTCATCTATCTCCAAAGTTCATTGCTTTTGTAGAGATGGCAGCACAAGCATTCATTTTTCTTACACTCGCGCTTACGGTCAGCGAGCTGTTAAATATCTTTAATCTTATTTATCAGCGTAATCCAAAATCTAGAAACAAGCCGATTAAAGGTTACTTACAACTGGTTAAACTCATTTTATTTGTTGTGTGTGGTCTCATGATTTTGGGAACATTTCTTAAAAAGGATGTGTTCACTTTACTCGCTGGTTTTGGTGCAATGGCAGCGGTATTAATGCTGGTTTTCCAAAACACTATTTTGTCTTTGGTGGCGAGTGTACAAATTGCATCTTATGACATGGTGCGTATTGGCGACTGGATTGAAATGCCATCACTCAATGCAGATGGTGATGTAATTGATATTTCACTGCATACCGTGACTGTTCAAAACTTTGATAAAACCTATACCACCATTCCAACCAATAAACTCGTGACCGATACATTTAAAAACTGGCGAGGCATGAGCAATTCGGGTTGTCGTCGAATGAAGCGCTCACTTTTTATCGATCAAAGTAGCGTTCATTTCATGAGTGATGAAGAACAACAAAAGCTCAAAGACTTTTTATTGTTAGATCAATACTTAAATGCAAAGAACTCTGAAATTGAAGAATTCAATAAGCATTTAAGCAATCAATCTCGTTACAACAAGCGCCGTCTAACCAATATTGGTACATTTAGAGCCTATGTAGAGTTTTACTTACGTCAGCACAAGGGCATTGCTCAAAATCAAACTATTATTGTTCGTCAGTTACAGCCGACCAGCCAAGGTTTGCCGCTAGAAATTTATGCATTTACCAACACGATTGCATGGGTTTCTTATGAAGCAATTCAGTCAGATATTTTTGACCATTTAATTGCAATTCTTCCCGAGTTTGGTTTACGTGTTTACCAAGCACCTTCGGGTCATGACTTGCAAAGATTGACGGCAGAAATTCACCCAAGTTAAGTTTTTAAGCTGTAAATAACAGCGCATAAACTATTTGGAAAAAGCTCCTAAACGGGGGCTTTTTTTACTCATACTCTTCACAAAAGATTATCCTGCAAACCAAATATTCTGATGATCACACATGGGACTCAAATGCTTAATACGTAGATTTTCTTGCTCAAAATTACCAATACTTCCAGCAATATCTAATATGCCCCCTAAGCTGATCTGCTGACCTTTATAACTTAAAGTGTTTTTTTCAGCATCCCACTGAGCGCTATGTTCTGGAAAGACAATGAGTATATCTTTCACATAAAGACATCCTTGCTTGAACTCCAAGGTTCCTTTCAAGCGTGCTGAACCAGAGAAACCATCGTACTGATAGGCTGGGAGTTTTACAGCATTTGTACTGTCGTTTGCTTCTTGCTGGTGGCATCCTGCAACAAGGGCAAATACAACCGTGTAAAGCAATTTATTATTAATACCCAATTTTGTTCCTATAGGGATTTGCATATATTTGATAGTAATTGTCTAAAGTTGCATATCAATCTTTAGATTGTTAAAGAAGATTTCATTCTATTACCGCTCGAACTTAACATTTAAAGACTAAACTTTCTTATTCATAGGCTTATAAAACTTTGGATTATTATATTTTATTTATTTGTATATTGTTATCTTTTTCATAAGTGATTTGAGTCACGATATGGTGTGTCATCCTCCAAAATAATAGGGCCAAGAAACTTACACCTGCACCGAGTGCACACACGCCAAGCCAACCTGCATAAGCATAAGTCGCTGTTGTGCTGATTGCACCCAATCCGCTACCTACCGCATAAAAGAGCATATATAGACCAACAAGACGGCTATGCGCTTCTGGACGAGTACGAAAAATCATACTCTGGTTGGTCACATGCAGAGCTTGTCCGCCCAAGTCTAGCAATACGATGCCAATCACGAGTGCCCAGAGCGAGTAGGCCATGAGTGAAAGTGGGCCCCATGCGAGCAGTAATATTAACAGTGCCGCCAAGCTTGTGCGCTGAGCATATCCACGATCGGCCCAGTAACCCGCACGTGCAGCAGCCAAAGCACCAATCACTCCAACGAGTCCAAAAGACCCAATTACAATATGCGAGAAGCTATAAGGCGGGCCACTTAACGGCAGTACCAATGCGCTCCAGAAAATATTAAATGCCGCGAACATGAGTAAAGCTAACACACCGCGCACTTGTAGCACTTTTTCTTGGCGTAGTAGTTTTAACATAGAGGCTAGAAGCTGCGGGTAGCGCATGGCACTAGGTTGAATATTTAAATGAGGCAGACGTTTCCAAAGCGGCAATGCAATCATGAGCATGATGATGGCTGCGCAAAAGTACACGCCGCGCCAACCAGCCACATCACTAATTCCTCCTGAAAATACGCGAGCAAGCAGTAAGCCAATGAATACACCACTTTGTGCAGTACCGACTACATGTCCTTGCTCATGTGGGGCCGCAGCACTCGCAGCATAGGCAATAAGCCCTTGAGTCATGGCTGTGCCGAGTAAACCCACCGCAAGCATTCCTGCTAAAAGAATAATCGTAGAATGGGCAAAGCCAATTGCTAGCAAAGCAAATATTAAGGCTAGTAACTGTAAAGCCATTAATCGACGTCGATTGACCAAATCACCCAGCGGCACTAAAAAGATTAAAGCTAGGGCACAACCTATTTGAGTGGCGGTCACCACACCACCAATAGCGGCATGACTAACATTAAAGTCCTTGGCTAATATGTCGAGCAAGGGCTGCGCATAATAGACATTTGCTACGCTTGCACCACTAGCAATCGCAAATAGCAAAATTACGCCACGAGGCATGCTTGGAAGCGGTTTATCACTTTCGGCGGATGAAGTTGAAGATACAAGAGAAGCTTTCATTGTCCTAACTCTATTCAATCTAGTTTTAAAATGCAACTACTTGAATATTAGATCGACTGGTTTTAAAATGCAACTAGATAACTTGTTGCTGATGATTGGTTAGGAAACTCAATGGCGAACTCTACACTGATAAAAGATGAACCTTGTCCTGTTGCGCGCTGTGTCAATCTCATAGGAGATCGTTGGTCACTGCTTATTGTGCGTGATGCTTTTGATGGAATGCGCCGTTTTGGAGATTTTCAGCGGAGCTTGGGAGTGGCGCGAAATATTCTTTCAGATCGCCTAAAAAAGTTGGTAGATGCTGGTGTTCTTGAACTACAAGATGCTTCGGATGGCACGGCTTATCAGGAATATGTATTGACCAATAAAGGGGAGAGACTGTTTCCAGTGATTGTGGCTTTACGACAATGGGGAGAGCAAAACCTATTTGAAAGTGGTGAGCGCCATTCTCTGTTAATTGATAAAACTACAGGTCAGCAAATTCCATTTATGGCACCAGTCGCGGCGGATGGAACAGTGCTGAGAGCCTCTAATACTGAAGTGCAAAAGGTGAAATAAAAGAAGAGAAAACAAAAATAACCTTTTTTAACTTAAATTTGGGCAGATTAATTGATAACCTTGCGCGTCAAATTAAGGTGAGATTATGAGATTTATATTCCTCTTTATAAGCGCGATTTCAATTCAATGTTATGCAGCATCAGAAGCTATGGAACTTCATTACTGTGAAACTGTGAAAAAAGCAGCGAGTGGTGTGATGGATGCTAGACAACATGAAGTGCCCGCTAAAGAGTTACACGACATCGCCAATCATCTTGAAGAGCAACAAGCCAAACAACTTTATCAAGAGCTTATCAAATCTGCATATTCTTCAAAGCTATTTGAAGATCCTCTCATTAAGTCAAAAGCTGTCGAAAATTTTCAAACCACTTGGCATGAACAATGTTTGGCAAAAGAATTAGCTAAAAATATGTGAGTGTTAGGGGGAAATAGTTTATGGGTAGACAATAGAAAACTACCTAATTCTTTTGTGAATAGCTAATTTTCTACAGTATATAGCAAGTATCAAACAAGAAAATGAGTTTATAGAGCAAAACTATTTTCTATATTGATGCATAAAGATATGACTACATACTAAACCACCCTTGGGTGGTTATTTCATTTGAACTTAATATAGCCCGAAAGAGCTTATCTTATGGTCTAATTATAATTGGTCCGAACATACCTGTTTTAATTAAAGATTCCCATATTTTCTTTATTGTTTGTCCTGTTTCTTGATTAACAAATAAAGATGAACGTTTACCGTGTGGTGCTCCCAAAAAGTAAGAGCTCATGGAGTCCCATGTTTCTCCAACTTGAGCAGTTTTCCAGTTAGGTAATTCATTTTCTAATAACAATGGAACGGCAATTGATGCTGGGATTGTGCCATCCTTGCATAATGATTTTTGCCAGATACATCTTACAAGTATAGGTGTTGCACTTGATGAGTAAAGCTTTACATCTAGACGTTCTGCAGTTATGTCTGCAATTTCATTTAGATTTAGTTTAAGAACCGAATCTAACACTTTTTGTCCATCATCATAAGGACATGTGATAAATCCATTAGCGAAACAAACTGTATGATCTAAGCCTTGATACCCACATTCTTTACTGGGGGTTATAGTGTCATAATCTACTCTTTTATCACTTACTAAAGGGTGCCAACTTGGGTAAGTATAAATAACAGGACCTAATTCATCGAATAGGTCCATTAATTTTTCACGGCTTTTAGCTAGATCTTTAGAATCTAGATCAGTTAAATGAGAGAGTAGATACTTTTCAACCGAAAGACGTCCGTCTTTTGCTGCTTCATCTGCACGAAATGCCATAGTGTTGCCTTTTAATATTGAGAAATTCATAATATTAAAATACTATGCATGAAACAATTATATTGCGCATAATATTTGTGTTTTATGCTTAAAATATTGGAGTTATTAAATTTTTTTTAAATAGTACTTAATATTAATCCAAAGTGGGATATATTTATGCTAATGATTAAATATTATAAACCGTGACTTGATACGGTTCTTTTAAATAGTTCGATAGCAGAGGGGACTTCGCAGTTATGAATGTCAAGCCAAATATATTTAACATGGCTGGTGTGATTCCTCCTGTAAATGATATCGATGGAAGCAGTCTAAATAGATCGCCTTATATTATTTCTATAAGCCAGTTGATTGATCTTTTCTCTTTTACATCTGAAAGAGTGACTATCCTAAATGGATTGCTTGAGTATAGGGCTGAATTATATCGTGTGGGTATAGTTTCTGGTTATCAGTGGCTTGATGGCAGTTTTACTACAGATATAGAAATTCTTGAAAAGCGAGCTCCAAATGATATTGATGTTGTGACTTTTTTTTATTTACCTGACGGTGAAACACAGCAAAGTTTTTTACCAAAAACTGGAAAATTGCTTCTTACAAAATATACAAAAGCCAACTTTAAAGTGGATGCTTACCCTGTGATCCTTGGGCAGAATTTGACGCCCGAGCTAATCAGTAGGATAACTTACTGGTACAGTATGTGGTCACATCGCAAAGGTGATAATATATGGAAAGGCTTCTTTCAGGTTGAACTCTCTCCGTTAGAAGATGCGGCCGCCCTTAAAATCCTAAATAGCATGGAGGGATAGAGTGATGAATGCAATACTGTATACAAACCTTTCCTCTGAGGCTAACACCCTCAAAGAATTATTAAAAAATATTCCAGAGGAAAATGTCATAGATAGACTTGGCATACAAAGTAGGCTTGAAGAGGTAGAGCAAGAGTTACGTTGTGTAAATCCTTTTCATATTAATAAAAGAGCAAAGCTAACATTTAGAGGTCAACCTGTTGAGGGTAGTCAAGCTATATCGGCAACTTTTGCAGCTAAAGCGACTAAATTCTTCTCAGATGCTGTATCTGCTGTATCTGCTGGTTTAACTGGAAAATTAAACTTCAAAGGACCTGTTCCAGATAGTAGTTTAAACCAACTAATGATTACTGGCACCGCTATAGGCTCATTTGGCTTCGAATTTGAATTACCAAAGCCTGATAATTTTGATTTATGTCCTGAAGAGTCTATTGTCGAAAAAGCAGTTGATGATATTAGACAATTATTTGAATCAGCAGCTTTAGGGACGGATGATGAGTTGAATGATTTAGTGGAAGAAATCCACCCTAGAGCTGTATCAAAAATTTATGATTTTTTAAAATTTTTGGAAGAGCAAGATGCAAAATGTGGCTTGGAGTTCAATAATAAATTCTTTAGATTCAATGATAGAGATCAGTTGGAGAATGCAATCCATCGATTGGATGACAATAATATCCATGAAGAAATCGTGACTTTTAAAGGTTTTTTTCAAGGAGCTCTACCTTCTGCTCGAACGTTTGAATTCAAGACTGAAATAGAGGGTGAAATTATAAGAGGCAAAATTGGGAAGGATATAACTAATCCAGAAAAGCTTAATTCAGATTGGTTCCAAAAAGCAGCTCAAGTAAAATTTACTGTTATTCGTGTAGGTAATAGTCGTCCTAAATTTATACTTGAATCACTTGCAGATATTAAATAAATAGGAATTTTTATTTAATTAACCCGCGTTGAGCAAGTTTTGTTTGCTTAAAGAAGAAAGCACCCTAGGGTGCTTTAGCCAAGCGGTTCACTGCTGCTTGAATAATATCAGGTAAAAGCTCTTTTTTCGGACCTTCTCGGTCAGCAATAATTTTTACAATATTCTCACTATTTAGAATCCAACAATCACTTGGAATGAATTGGATCTGAGGTTTTCCATCAAAATGATTAATAGTTAAAAACATCCTTTTAAACTGCACCATTCTTGTAATCACTGCTCTTACAATCTCTTCTTCATTAAATTCTGGGCTGTCGGGTGTTACTCCTCCTAACCGAGTGATCTCTCTATGTAAGCTCCAGTAGTGGTCTATGATTTTATTGCAGATTTCTGATTCTATTAAATCAAAAGAAGAGGGCGTATCAGTTTGGATAGATACCTCATTTGTTTCTGTTGAGTATGATGTGGGTGCACCACACTTAGGACATGCATAAGCAAGATTGCTAAATTTTTTCTTACATTCTTTACAATTAATTAAGGCCATTTTTTCTTTCTTTAAAGTGGTTCTAGAACCTATAAATTTACTTTGAAATAGTTTCAGATTAATTTTTTTGGTTATGTCAGAATAATTTTAAATATTAGTTATTAAGATGCATTAGATAAGAAACAGTCGGGCGTAGCTGATTTTTTCTAATTGAGAACCAATAAAAAAACCACCTAATTCTTTCGAATTAAGTGGTTTTTAAATTTTGGAGCGGGAAACGAGACTCGAACTCGCGACCCCAACCTTGGCAAGGTTATGCTCTACCAACTGAGCTATTCCCGCAATGTGAGCACATTATAGAGTGTTTCATTAAAGTGTCAACACTCTTGTGATCTAATTGAACGTTTAATCAGCACGGCGCCAAACTGTACCTTGACGTGTATCTTCAAGTACCACACCTTGGTCGAGTAGAGACTGACGAATACTATCTGCTTTAGCAAAGTCTTTTGCTTTTTTCGCATCAACACGTTGTTGAATGAAATCTTCAATTTCCGCATCAGACAAAGCAAGCGCTTCTTGTCCAATATCCGATTTTAAGAAATCATCTACATTGTGTTGTACCAAACCTAAAATGTTGGTGAGGTGACGTAAAGTTGAATAAAGCACAGTCGCTTGGTCAGCTTGCTCTTCTTTTACGGCACGGTTTAACTCTTTGTTCAGTTCAAATAATACAGCCATTGCTTCAGCAGTATTGAAATCATCACACATTGCATTGTTAAAGCGTTCAATAAAGCTTTGATCAAGCGTTTCAGTTGTCGTTTGACCATACACTTGTTGGTAAGCTTTAAATGAATGGTAGAAGCGAGTTAAAGAAGTTTTTGCTTCTTTGAGTGCCACATCAGAGAAGTTCACAGGACTACGATAGTGTGAAGACACAATAAAGTAGCGGATCACTTCAGGGTGGAACTTCTCCATCACGTCACGAATCGTAAAGAAGTTGCCTAAAGACTTAGACATCTTTTCACCATCAACGTTAATGAAGCCAACATGCATCCAGTAGTTCACATATTGCTCACCAGTCGAAGCTTCACTTTGCGCAATTTCATTTTCATGGTGCGGGAACATTAAATCTGAACCACCACCATGAATGTCAAAGTGATTGCCTAAGCAGCAAGTCGACATTGCAGAACATTCAATGTGCCAACCCGGACGGCCATTACCCCAAGGAGATGCCCAAGACGGTTCATTTTCTTTGGCATGTTTCCAAAGTACAAAGTCAAAAGGATGTTTCTTTTCAACTTCTACATCTACACGCTCACTCGCACCAGCTTGCATATCATCAAGCTTACGGCCAGAGAGGCGACCATATTTTTCAAATTTGGTCACTTCAAAATAAACATCGCCGTTTGAAGCAGGGTACGCAGCGCCTTTATTCACCAAATTGCCAATCATATTTTGCATCTGGTCGATATATTCAGTTGCTTTAGGTGCTTCATCAGGAGCTAAACAGCCTAGGTTCGCTGCATCTTCATTCATTGCATCGATGAAACGAGTGGTGAGTTGTTGGATTGTTTCACCATTCTCATTCGCACGTTTGATGATTTTGTCGTCAATGTCGGTAATGTTGCGAATGTAGCGAACATTCCAGCCCTGACTACGTAAGAAACGAATAATGTAGTCAAATGCAACCATAACTCGAGCATGCCCGATATGACAGTAGTCGTAAACGGTCATACCGCAGACGTACATATCGATGTGACCTTCTTTGCGAGGTACAAATTCAACTTTTTTTCGTTGCTCAGAGTTATATAAAACAAACGGTTGCATAAGGGTTTTCAAACACTCAACAAAAACAGTGTTACATCATAACTGATGCATCATTTTTCACAAAGGTTTATGCAAGAATTTTATAAGCTTGTGAAATCTTATACATTTAAAAACGTGTAGATGATTGAGTTATGTTAGAATGCCCCCAAATCTTTTGATTAAAATCACCGATCTTCACAAGAGATCAGATCAATTATTTTGAGTCAAACTCGTATGCCCAATCCTACAGATTTCCAAAGCAGCGCATTAGCAACATTGCGTATTGAGCAACAAGCCTTAGACGTGTTAGCAACACAAATTGGTGACAGTTTTAACCGAGCTTGTGAAATATTGTTACAGTGTAAAGGCCGTGTTGTGATTACTGGCATGGGTAAGTCAGGGCATATTGGCCGTAAAATGGCTGCTACTTTCGCCTCAACTGGTACACCATCTTTCTTTATGCATCCGGGTGAAGCTGGACATGGCGATTTGGGAATGCTGGTTCGTGGGGATGTTTTAATTGCGATTTCCAACTCTGGAAAAAGTGATGAAATTATGATGTTGATGCCACTCATCAAACATCTTGGCGTTCCTCTTATTACCATTAGCCGTGATGATAAAGGCCCAATGCCACAAAATGCTGACATCGCTTTAACTTTAGGGGAGTCTGACGAGGCATGCCCATTAGGTTTAGCGCCTACGTCGAGTACGACAGCAACTTTAGTATTGGGTGATGCACTGGCTGTCGCTTTACTTGAAGCACGTGGTTTTACCGCAGATGATTTTGCTCGTTCGCATCCAGCAGGTGCGTTGGGTAAACGCTTACTTTTACATGTAAAACATCTGATGCATACAGGCGATGAATTGCCAAAAGTTTCACCAGATACACCAATGAATCAAGTGCTTTATGAAATCTCTAATAAACGTTTGGGCTTGACAACAATTGTAGATGAACAAGAACATTTGCTTGGTATTTTCACCGATGGTGACTTGCGCCGTTTAATTGATAAACAGCAAGGTTTCGATGTGAATTTGCCTGTTTCAGAAGTGATGACAAAAAAACCATCAACGATTTCTCAAGAAGCACGTGCGGTAGAAGCTCTACAACAGCTTAACCTGAAAAAAATTAGTCAGTTTGTGGTGGTAGATGACCAAAACAAAGTGATTGGTGTAATTAGTATGCATGACCTTATTCAGGCAGGGGTAAATTAATCAATGGCATCTTATGCATTGTTAGAACAAGCACGTCATTTACAGGCATTGGTTCTGGATGTTGATGGTATTTTGAGTGATGGCTTCGTAACCTTAACCAATAGTGGCGATGAAATTAAATCATTCGATATTCGTGATGGTTTAGGAATGAAGCTTGCACAGCAAGCCGGCATGAAAGTCATCATTATTACAGGCCGAAAAAGTAATATTGTTGAAAAACGTATGTCTGATTTAGGCGTAGACCTCGTTTTTCAAGGCCGTGAAGACAAAGGCTCAGCACTTCGTGAAGCTTGTGCGCAGTTTAATATTTTGCCGTCTGATTGCTTATATATGGGTGATGATTGGCCTGATTTATCTGCTTTTGCAATCGCAGGTATGAGTGTTACTGTGCCAAATGGTCATGAAGAAGTACGTCGCCGTGCGCATTTGGTTACGCAGTCGATGGGTGGGCGTGGTGCTGTGCGTGAAGTCTGTGATATGTTGCTGATCGCAAAAGGCATTTACCAAGAACTTCTTGAAAAATATCTTGCAGTACCGCATTAATAATAAGATTACTTAAAAAGGTAGGCTATTCCTGCTCATGGATACCAGAGTTTTATCAATTGTTGCTGTAGTGGTTGCTGCTATAAGTGGTGGTTACTACTACTATAGTGGCAAGGCAAAAAAACTAGACATTGGTTCTGCGAAGAATATGACATATTCAGCGCAGGGCGTCCATTTGACTCAAACTGATGATCAAGGCAATTTGTATATCCGTGCTGAAGTTCGTCAGCTTGAACAGGATATGCAACAAAAAACATCAAAGTTGGATCAACTTAATGCCTCGATGTATAAAGATGGCAAAGTTGATGCGACATTCTTTGCAAAACAGGCAAATGGTTACGATGATAACCGTAAAGTTATTTTATCGGGTGATGTGGTCGCAACTAAACTGGCGCCACAAGGGAAGATTGAATTCCAAACTGATGAGTTAACTGGATATCCAAAAACCAGAGAAATTGAAACCGATCACCAAGTGGTTGTTCAATCTCCGCAAGCCGAGTTTGTCAGCAAAGGGTTAAAAGCTAATTTGAATAATGGTCAGTACGAATTTTTTAATATTCGAGGAAAGTATGCACCAAAGTCTTAATTTAAAACGTTCTTCAGCTTTCCTAAAACAAGCTGCGGTAATTACATTCGTTGCTTTATCATCTGCTTCGACTTTTGCTTTACCGTCTGACCGTAATCAACAAATTTCGTTAGTGGCAGACCGTGCAACTTATAATGAGAAAACGGGTTTAACGACTTATACTGGTAATGTCGTGATTGAACAAGGTACGATGAAGCTTCAAGCCGATTCAATTGTTGCTACGCTAAACTCTAAACGTGAAATTCAAACGATTACTGCCAAGGGTAGACCGTCTAAATTCCAACAGCAAATTAGTGCTGATAAGGGCGTTGCACGAGGCGAGGGTCAAACCATTGTTTATAATGCAGATACAGGCATTATTACTTTGACTGGTGGTGCATATCTATATCAAGATGGTTCAAGCATCCGTGGTAACTCATTGAAATATAGTATGAACAAAGGAGATGTTGAAGCTCAAGGTTCTTCATCAAATCGTGTTCAAATTATTATTCCGCCATCAACTTCAAAAAGTTTCCCAGGAGCGCGTGACTAATGCAACAAGCTCTTCAACCCCAAACTTTGTGTATTAAGCACTTAGCAAAAAACTATAGTAAACGTTGGGTCGTCAAAGACGTATCTTTTAGTATGCAAAGTGGACAGATTGTTGGTTTGCTTGGCCCTAACGGTGCAGGAAAAACAACAAGCTTCTATATGGTTGTTGGGCTAGTGCGTATGGACAAAGGTGAAATTCACCTTGATGATCTTGATATGTCCGATTTGGCAATGCATGAACGGGCACGTAAAGGAATCGGATATCTTCCGCAAGAAGCTTCTATCTTTAGAAAGCTGACAATTGCTGAAAATATTATGTCTATTTTAGAAACACGCAAAGATTTAAATAAACAACAGCGCCAACAACGTCTTACTGAATTGTTGAATGACTTTAAAATCAGTCATATTAAAGATTCATTGGGAATGAGTGTGTCTGGTGGTGAGCGTCGCCGTGCTGAAATTGCACGTGCATTGGCTGCTGATCCTAAGTTTATGTTACTTGATGAACCGTTTGCCGGTGTCGATCCAATTTCGGTAGGCGATATTAAAGATATTATCCAGACCTTAAAAGATCGTGGTATTGGTGTGCTTATCACAGACCATAACGTACGTGAAACTTTGGCGATCTGTGAACGTGCATATATTGTGAGCGAAGGTGCGGTAATTGCAGAAGGCACTCCACAAGAAATTCTGGATAACGAACAGGTACGTAAAGTCTACTTAGGTGACGATTTTACAGTTTAAATAAAAAAGTTAATCTATTTGGCTAAAAAGAGGTCAATGCTTCTTTTTAGCTTTTTTATATTTAATTATTAAAAAACAATAAATTACACGGTTCACTTGATGAAAAAATAATGTGTGAATTATTCCTGCATTTATGCTTCTTTATGCAAAAAAATATGTAGAATGTAAAAGCTTTTAAACGATAACAAACAAGATCAACAAGACAAGCATGATTGGATATAACCAGAGAAGAGTAAAAAGGACATGTAAAAAGCCAGCTTTCCTGAAAGGGTTGATGCTTTTAACTTCACTGCATGTACCTATGGTGATATATGCCGCTAAACCAAGTGAGCAATATCACACATTAAAAGACAACTTATCACAACTTTTTGCCCCTAAAAGTAGTGATGAATTTAAAGTCGCTAAGATGCAAGAGTTGAGTAATTTTAGGCTAGATCGTTCAAGAGTGCAGGAGTTTCCGACTGTTCAACTCAATGATAGAGCAGCTTCATCTTATTCAAATTTGCCATCAAGGAAAATGACTCTGCAGGAAGCGGTGAAAATCGCCATCCAGCGTAACCCTGATATTTCCCAAGCCATTTCAACTTTAGCTGGCCAAAACGCCGGTATTGATGTTGCAAAGGCAGGTTACTATCCTCAAATTTCAGGTGGTATTACCACGGGTGACTTGAGCAGTGGTGAGCGTGGTCGGCAGTTATTGACTTTAAACGCAACTCAAATGCTTTATGATTTTGGTAAAGTCAAATCAGGTGTATCGGTTGAGAAAGCCAAACTTCAAGTCGAACAGGCGAATGTGTTGGTCAGCATTGACGATATTGCACTTGATGTGGCTCAGTCGATTATCAATATTCAGCGCTATCTCCAATTAAATAAAATTGCCGAGCAGCAAATTGCAGGTATTCAGCGAATTCAGGAAATCGCTAATTTACGTGCAAATGCTGGTATTAGTAGTCAGGCTGACCCGATCCAAGCTCAATCTTATTTACAAGCTGCGCAGTCCGGCTTGATTGCACAGCAATCTTTATTACGTCAGTACCAACAACATTTAAGAACATTGTTGGGTGGTGATGTTTCACGTACAGGTTGGATTATTTCAGATGATTTGGTGAAAGTATCTGATCTATATGGTGAACCTGAGTTTAATACCATTCCAAAAATGATCGCAGCACAAGCGGGCATTGAAGAGGCTAAAGCTCAAAAGGAACAGACCCGTTTAACACGTTATCCAACTTTGGCAGTGAAAGGCTCTTTGAGTCAGGCCATTAATGGAAAAAACCCAAACAATGATGAAGACGACGGTTTATATAGTTCCATCATGCTTGAGGCCACCAGTCAGTTTTATCAAGGTGGGGCAGTTTCTTCTCAGGTAAAAATGGCAAGTTATGCAGAGGAAGCCGCTAAATCTAAAGTGAATTCTGTGTATCTGGATGTGCTCGATCAGATCAGAACCAGCCGTGAGCAAATTGAAAATAAACAACGTCAAATGCAGGTTTTAGCAAACCGCCAAGCGACAACAGTTCGTACACGCGAACTCTATCAAGAGCAGTACAAACTCGGTACCCGTTCATTGGTTGACTTATTGAATGCTGAACAGGCGATTCATAGCGCCAATTCAGAACTTGAAACTGCACGTTATGACATCTACAGCAGTATTGTTCAGTACATTGCAGCAACAGGACGTTCCCGCCAAGCTTATGACTTAAATAATATTTCAATTCAGGGGTTCGAAGTACAACCATGATGACAAAAATAAATTACCAGCCCTGGTTACAGGCGGTCTTAACGATTGCTAAACATTATAGAATTGAGCCTTCAGAAGAAAGAATTCGTTTACAACTTGACTGGAACCAAAATCAAAACCTTGATGATGTTTTGCAGTTAATGACACGTCAGGTTGGACTCAATTTACGTAAAGTACCTTTTTCATTAGATTTACTTAATCCGTGGCGTTTACCTGTCATGGTCGAGTTTAATGACGGACAAGTTGGTGTAATTGATAAGGCCGATACTCAAGGAAATGTCAGTATTCAGTTTAGTGGAGATCACGGCCTTTCCCAAAATTTAAGCTTAGATGTCTTAAAAACAACAATTAACAATGTCTACATCCTACGTCCTGAAACGTCTATTCCCGATGCGCGTATTGACGAATATATCAAACCATACGAAGCAAGCTGGTTCTGGTCGATTGTTTTAAGAGACTGGAAACGCTACGTTGATATTATGTTTGCCTCACTGATTGCCAACGTATTGGCACTGGCAACCATTATTTTCTCAATGCAAGTGTATGACCGTGTTGTTCCATCTCAGTCTATCCCGACTCTATGGGTGCTGGCAGGTGGTGTACTCATTGCAGCACTTTTTGAGTTTACCTTGCGTATATCACGGGTGTACTTATCCGATATTATTGGTAAACGTGCTGACTTACGGGTGTCTGACCGTGTATTTGGTCATGCATTACGCATCAAAAATAAAGACCGTTCAAAATCTACCGGTAGTTTTATTTCCCAGATTCGTGAGCTCGAAGGTGTGCGTGAGCTGGTGACTTCAACCACCATTAGTGCAATTGCCGATTTCCCATTCTTTTTCTTGTTCCTGATCATTTTTGCGATTATTGGCGGGAAACTGTTTTGGGTAATGTTGCTGGTTGTGCCACTCATGCTTTTGCCGGGTATTCTGGCACAGAAGAAGCTAGCGCAACTCGCACAAGAGGGCATGAGAGAATCTTCAATCCGTAACGCCATTCTTGTTGAAGCGGTACAAGGTATTGAAGACATTAAGCTATTACGTGCTGAGTCTCGCTTCCAAAACCAGTGGAACCACATGAACGAAGTTTCAGCCGATATCGGGATGAGACAGCGTAAAATTGTTGGCACCTTAATGGCATGGACTCAAATGCTTCAAGGTTTGACCTATGCAATTGTGGTGTTGGTAGGATGTTTTGCCGTGATGGAAGGTGAAATGACTACAGGTGCGTTAGTAGCTTGTTCAATTTTATCTTCACGTATGTTGGCACCGATTGCTCAAATTACAGGTGTGTTAGGACGTTTACAGCAAGCAAAAGTCGCAAAACAAAGCCTTGATGAACTCATGCAACGTCCGATCGATCAGGCAGATCGTTCGCATCTGGTACACAAAGCAGTTTTAAATGGCGATTACGAATTAAAAAATGTCTTATTCCAATATGGCGAAGAAGACCCAAAACCAAGTTTGGCAATCCGTCATTTAAAAATTCGTGCTGGTGAAAAAATTGCCATATTAGGGCGTAACGGTGCAGGTAAATCAACACTGCTCCAGCTTCTATCTGGTATGCAAGTTCCAACTCAAGGCGCAGTACATTTAGATGGTCTCGATCTTTCATTAATTGATCCATCTGATGTACGTCGTGATATGGGTTTACTTAACCAGAATGCGCATCTTTTCTACGGTACGATTCGTGAAAACCTCACTTTAGGTGCGCCGCTTGCAACGGATGAAGAGATCCTTCGTGCGCTAGTAGTGACTGGTGCATTACCTTTTGTTCAAGAGAAAAAAGAAGGGCTAGATCACCTGATTTTAGAAGGTGGTGTTGGTTTCTCTGGTGGTCAGAAACAAGCGTTGTTACTGGCTCGTCTATTGATTCGTCAACCTAACATTTTATTGTTAGACGAACCGACAGCAGCCATTGATGACGTGGCAGAGAAACAACTGATTGATCATTTAAAAGGTTGGCTGGCGCATCGGACCTTGGTCGTTGCGACCCACCGCCGTGCTGTATTAGAACTTGTAGACCGTATTATTGTCGTGAACGAAGGCAAAATCGTGATGGACGGTCCAAGAGATCAGGTACTCAATCAATCAACAGCCCAACAAAAACAAGTGAGCCAAGGGGGTAATTCATGAGCGAACCACAACAAGAACAACAACTCACCCGTTCAATGAATGTCTCTTATAGTGAGCCACCCTTACCTCGTGCCAGTTTAGTGATCTGGATTGTGGGCATTGGCTTGGTTATTTTCTTTATCTGGGCGTGGGTATTTAAACTTGAAGAAGTTTCTACTGGTACAGGTAAAGTCATTCCATCTTCTAAAGAACAGGTCATCCAGTCTTTAGAAGGCGGTATTTTAACCAAGCTGAATGTACAAGAAGGTGACATCGTTCAAAAAGGCGAAATTCTTGCACAGCTTGATCCAACCCGTTTTGCATCAAATGTCGGTGAATCAAAATCTTTACTGATCTCTGCTCAAGCGACAGCAGCGCGTTTACGTGCGGAAGTAAACGGTACACCTTTGGTTTTTCCTGAAATTGTGATGAAAGAACCAAAGTTAGTACAAGAAGAAACTGCATTATATCGCTCGCGTCGTGCTGATCTTGAACAAACGCTTGCAGGTTTAAGACAGGCGTTGCAACTTGTGCAACAAGAACTGGCGATGACAGAGCCTTTGGTTGCTAAAGGTGCAGCAAGTGAAGTTGAGGTTTTACGTTTACGTCGTGAAGCAAATGATTTGCAAAACAAAATGAATGATGCGCAGAACCAGTACTATGTGAAAGCGCGTGAAGAGTTATCTAAAGCGAATACGGATAGCGAAACGCAACAGCAAATTGTACTGGGTCGTAGTGACAGTTTAGATCGCGCAGTGTTCAGAGCACCGGTGCGTGGTGTCGTCAAAGAAATTGCAGTCACTACTCGTGGTGGTGTTGTTCCACAAAACGGTAAATTGATGACCATTGTACCGATTGATGAACAGCTGCTTATTGAAGCACGTATTTTACCGCGTGACATTGCCTTTATTCGTCCGGGACAAGAAGCACTGGTTAAAATCACTGCCTATGACTACTCAATTTATGGTGGTTTAAAAGGTAAGGTTACGGTTATTTCACCAGACACGATTCGTGATGAAGTGAAACAGGACCAATTCTATTATCGTGTTTATATCCGTACTGATTCCGACAAACTTTACAATAAAGAAGGTAAAGCGTTTGGTATTACACCGGGTATGGTGGCAACAGTAGATATTCGTACTGGTCAAAAAACAGTACTTGATTACTTACTTAAACCATTTAATAAAGCCAAAGAAGCGCTACGAGAAAGATAATAAAAAAAGCCCCGAGATTCGGGGCTTTTTTTATAGGTTTGATTCTATTAAATTCACGTTATAATTTGATTTTTATTGTGCTTTATCTTATTTATGGCTTTTACGATTGCATCACAGATTACATTTGAAGAAGAAATTAAAAAAAGTAGATTTCAGGCGATCGCTGCGCCAGTAGAAAATGAACAGCAGGTTAAAGAATTTTTAGAATACAACAAGGATATCTCGACCACTCACCAATGTTGGGCTTGGAAAATTGGGCATAACGTACGCTTTAACGATGATGGTGAACCGTCAGGAACAGCAGGCCGTCCAATCTTGGCGACTATTGAAGGGAATGACCTGACGAATATTATTGTGATGGTTAACCGCTGGTATGGCGGTATAAAACTGGGAACGGGTGGCCTTGTTAGAGCATACGGTGGCTGTGCTGGACAATGTTTATTATTGGCTGAACGTATTGAACTCATTGCAAAGAAGACGATTCACTTTTCTTGTCATTTTAATGAGTGGGCGATATTTCAATATGAACTGAATCAACAACAGATTGAATATCAGGAAACCTACACGGCAACAGGGGTAGATATCGAAGCGAGACTACAGATACATCAAATTGAACCGCTCGCCTTAAAACTCAGAGACGTAACACGTGGTCGTGAAGAATTAAAAATTGAAGAGGAATTAACAGATGACTGATTCCTTACTGAAATATCGTGAGCAACATAAGCACCGCTTAAACTATATGCCATGGTTATATTGGAGTTTAAAACCTAAAAACCGTGCTTGGGCTGAAGAGTGGCAAAAGGAATATCAAGCTTATTTAATGGATATGGAAACTGTCGAGATTGGTGAAAATTGTTTTATTTCACCGCTAGCACATATCTTTGCTGAACCAGGCCGCAAAATTATTATTGGGGATAATAGTTTTATTGCGGCTGATTGCACATTGCATGGACCACTCGAAATCGGCAATGAAGTCGCGATTAACCATCATTGTATTTTAGATGGGGGACGAACGGGCATAAAATTGCATGACCAAGTCCGTATTGCCGCGTATTGTCATTTATATGCATTTGACCATGGGATGCAACTAGACCGTCCACTTTACCAGCAGCCAGTTACGTCCAAAGGAATCGAAATTGAGCAAGATGTTTGGTTGGGTGCACATGTGGGGATCAAAGACGGTATTAAAATCGGTAAACATGCTGTAGTCGGGATGAATAGTATGGTGACTAAAGATGTTGAGCCGTACCATATTGTCGGCGGAAATCCCGCAAAATTTATTCGTTTAAGAGAATAATGCAGTCTTAAGAATGTAATAAAATGTTTGATCTTTAAACAAAAAAGTTGATTTTTATACATAAACCTTAACATACCAATTTTTATCTATGTTAAGTTAAAGCTAAGTTTTAATAATAATCTCCAAGGCAATAGACCTGAAGAAGAGAGGCTAACATGAACCGTGTTATTGCGTGTATTGACTCATCACCGTGTATTAATGCTATTGCTGATGCAGCAGCATGGGTTGCTAAAGCAACCGGACGGGAACTTGTATTATTACAAATTCTGGACTATTACCCAGCCAGTTATCATCTTGGTGAAATTAGTGGGGTAATCGGCTTTGAAAGCAATGCAATGCTGCTAAAAGAGTTAGCTGAGCTAGAGCAAAAACAAAGTGAACTCGCGTTAGATTATAGTAATAATTTACTCCGCCATATTTCTGATCTTATTCAAGAAAAACACGGAATTACCAGCTCAAAAATTCAAGAAAAAGGTGATTTTTTAGAACAAAGTTTTAATCTCTTGCATGAAAATGACATCGTTATTTTAGGTCGAGTCGGGGAAAGAGCAGCCGAGAAACATAAACCAATCGGTAGCAATGTTGAAAACTTCATTCGTGGTGCAAATTGTACTGTTTTGACCATTGGTGAAAACTTTAAAGTGCCAACACGATTTATATTTGCTTATGAATATTCGCCAACTTGTCAAAAAATGATGCGCCGTATTGCCCAAAGTGACTTATTGCGAACACTGCAATGTCATTTGGTGTATGTAGGTGATCATCCAGAAATATTAAATGAACCAGAACATTATCTTAAACAAGCGGGCCTAGATGTAGTCACCGTTTACCGTTATGGCGATGTTGCACAAAATATTTTAGAGTACCAACAAGAACACGGTATTCAAATTATTGTGTTAGGGGCATTTAGTCATAGCAAAATTCATCAATTCTTCTTGGGAAGTATTGCGACAACTATATTCCGAAATGCGACTGTACCATTACTTGTGGCTAAATGATGAGATTTGCATATAGTTATCCGCAAATCTTGTGGATAACTATATGGAAAAGCAACAGTAATAAAAGTAATTAATTGATTATAAATAATAAAATAAAAAAGATGATTTTTTAACCATTATTTCACAATTGCAATTGCGAAGCCATCATGACCTTTTGAGCCAACTGTTTGTAAGGCTGTACAAGACAAGATTTGCGGATGATTTTCTAAGGCTTTAAACATTTCACGGATGCCTTCAATACTCGGTTTTTTATTGTCAGGATTTAAAATATCACCTGCGCGAATTACATTGTCGAGTACGATAATCGTACCTGATCTTGAGAATTTCAGACTCAATTCTAAATATTCAGGATAACCCTGTTTATCTGCATCAATGAAAATAAAATCAAAAGGCTCGATAGATTGAGGATCAATTGCAGAAAGGATATCTGCAGCACGGCCAGCTCGAAGATCAACTTTTACAGGAAGATTGGCATGATCGATATTTTTCTGTGCCATTTCTGCGTGAGTAGCACGGCCTTCTATGGTGAGTAAGTAACCGTCTTCAGGTAGGGCACGGCCTAACCAGATGGTACTATATGCAGCAAAGGTTCCGATTTCTAAAACTCGTTTGCATTTATTCATTTGAATAAGCATCTGCAAGAACATTCCTTGGTTAGGAGCTACTGCAAGATGATTTGAAAAGCCGTGTTCGTCGGTATTCTTTAATGCATATTCAAGTCGCGGGTCTTCGGGAATTAAATGTGAATCGATATATTGGTCAATGTCTGTCCACATCTGCTGCATAATCAAATTTACCTATATGTTGATCGGGCTATTTTAAACATTTATGCCTAGAGTGCAAAAATCTTCGGTTCAAGAAATTTTGGTTGATTGGGAAATGAACAATAAAAAAACTCCTTTCAGTTGAAAGGAGTTTTTTATTAGAAATTACACATCGAACTGTTTCGGGTGAGGTCAGGTCCCCAAGTACGATAGCCTTGAGTATCAATATGAATCTGCCCTGAACTATATAGACCAATACCCATATTTAAGCTTTGACCATGCTGAGCCCAGAACTGACAAAGTTTAAACTTGGTATTTTCGATAAATGCATAATCTTGAGCTTGTGGGAACTCAGGACCAATACGGAAATCGATTGCCGAGTTAAATAAATGTTTAGATGAGCTTGCGCCGCCTGCACATTCATTTAAAGGTAAATCTCGGTAAACCGAGGTCACTTCAAAGTCGGTAAGAACTTTTGCTGCTACTAAATATTTAAATACGCGTAGGGTAGATAAAGAATTTCCCCATAGCTCGCGATTAGGTACAGCATATTCAGAGCGGCCACATTTTTGCCAATCACGTGCTGAACGTAATAACTCAAAGCTTGGCACAATGCCTGCGACGTTATTTCGGGTTAAGAATTTTTCGTATTCACGAACACGTTGGTAATTTTCACCAGAACTTAACCAACTTCGATAAGATGCAGGCTCAACTTTAGGGGGAATTGGGCGCTCGATAATAACGCGCTCTTGTGGAATAAAGATTCGTTTACCACTTGGAGAGGTTTTGCCTGTTGTTGTGTGTTGGGGAGAGCTGACACAACCTACCATAACCGCTGGGATTATGCATAAGGGCACCAGACTCTGCAAAAACTTCCGCATAAGAAAAATTAAGCACTTATAAATATTGCGGGTATTTTAATGCAAAACAGTGCACAAATTACGAGGAATTTGCAATGAAATGTTTGAATAGGGTATAAAAAAAGATCAGCGATTGCTGATCTTTTTGAAATTACTTTTCAAGATATTGTAATTTATCAGGTTTGCCGTTCCATTCTTCACGGTCAGCTGGCTGATCGCCAATTTGAGTAATGTTAGGCCATTTTTGGGAAAGTTCAGCATTTAATTCAATAAATACTTCTTGACCTTCAGGTAACTCATCTTCAGAGAAAATTGCATTTGCCGGGCACTCTGGTTCACATAATGCACAGTCAATACATTCATCCGGATTAATCACTAGGAAATTCGGACCTTCGTAAAAACAGTCTACAGGACAAACTTCTACGCAATCTTGGTATTTACATTTAATACAATTTTCAGTGACAACAAAGGTCATGGCGACAGCTACCTAAAAAATATGGTTTCATTTCGAATAGCTTATTTTAGGCAAAAAAGGGGTAAACAAACAATTGCTTTTATTGATATTCTTTATTCATGCATATGAAGATAAGTTAATACGTTGATAATCAAACATATCTTATAAACTTAGTAGAGCGTAGTCTATAAAATTAAAATAATAATATATTTTATAAAACAATAACTTAAAAAATATTTTATTTAATTATTTAGATGTCATTTAAGTCAAGGCATCTATTTTAATAAATACCTTAACTTTTCATTTTTTGTTTTACAAATTTTGATTTACGGCTTTTTTGCTTAGAAAACCTTAAATTTTTAGAGCTAAAGCTTACATAGTAAATGAATATCTTCAGGTTCGAGCTGCCAAAGTTGTTGATCTGGAGCACTTAACGGTTGCGCGCCATGCTTCATATAGAAGTCTACAGTGCGTCGACTTGGGGTTGCTGAAATATACAGTTGATTTGCACCGAGTTGTTTAGCGGACTCTTTTGCGGCTTGCATTAGCTTGAAGCCAATGCCTTGACCTTGTTGGTTTGCATCGACATAGAAATAATGGAGTAATTTCGCTTGGGGGTAATTCGCTATAAGTTGATTTGAGACTACGCTTACACCAACTAGTTTTTCTGTGGCATCAAATGCGCCTACAAATATTGAACCTTGTTCAAAGAGCTGTTTTAGTTTAGGTGGGTCATTTTCTAGATGGTATGAATCCCAATTTTGTACATCAAAAAAACAATCAACCAATTCTAGCTTTTGCTGTTTTTGTATGTAGTTTTGAGTAATTAATTCACGGCGGCTAATCTGCTGCCAAATAAGATCAATTTCTGAACTTTGCAAAGATCTTAAGATCATATAAATATTATTCTCCGATATGAATAAGCAGACCTAAGCCTGCTTATTCGGAAGTGCTTTATTAAGATTTGAGTGCAGCTTTCAGCTCGTAGAGTTGTTCAAGTGCCTGACGAGGCGATAAGTTATCGACTTCAATTTGCTTAAGTAAATCTAGAGCAGGGGATGAAACTTCGATCTCGACAACTTTCTCTATGATTTGTGAACCAGAGTTTGCATCTGGTGGAGCAAACAAATCATTTTGAAAGCTGGTTTGTAGATGTTGCTGCTGCTGTTTTTCTAAAATGCGTAAACGCTTCTGCGCTTCTTTAATAACATTGGCAGGAATACCCGCTAATTTTGCAACTTGTAAACCATGACTTTGACTTGCAGGGCCTTGCTGAACTTTATGTAATAAAATCAGATTGCCGTTCAGCTCTTGCGCCGTGACATGATAGTTATCAATTCCTGCTTCACTACCAAGTTCGGTCAACTCAAAATAATGAGTCGCGAATAAACATAAACATTTTACGCGCTTGGTTAAATCGACCACACATGCCCATGCTAAAGATAAACCGTCATAGGTACTGGTTCCGCGGCCAACCTCATCCATTAACACCAACGACTGATTTGTAGCATGGTGCAGAATTTGCGAAGTTTCAGTCATCTCGACCATAAAGGTTGATTTGCCTGTAGATAAATCGTCGGCTGAACCAATACGTGTAAAAATTCGGTCAATTGGACCAAGTTTGACGGCTTTAGCCGGAACATAGCTACCGCAATAAGCAAGTAAACTGATTAATGCCGTTTGGCGCATGAAGGTTGATTTACCGCCCATGTTTGGACCGGTAATAATGGCCATGCGGTGCTGAGCATCAAGGAAAGTATCATTTGGGGTAAATGGTGCTTTATTTAATGCTTCAACGACAGGATGACGACCAGCCTGAATTTTAATGCCCGTTTCCGGGGTAAATTCAGGGCGCGCCCAATTGTTTAAACGTGCTTGATGAGCAAAGTTTGCAATGACATCAATTTGAGCAATTGCTGAACTCATCATTTGTAGGTGAGCGATATTTTCGCGAAGGTTTTCAAGCAAAGCTTCGAATAGTGCTTTTTCACGTGACAGCGCACGTGACTCGCTCGACAGGACTTTATCTTCAAAACTCTTAAGCTCAGGGGTAATGTAGCGTTCAGCATTTTTTAAAGTTTGACGACGGATATAGTCGGCTGGCGCTTGTTCTGCTTGAGCACGAGTGAGTTCAATGTAGTAACCGCTTACACGGTTATAACCGATTTTAAGGGTATTAATCCCTGTACGTTCACGCTCTTTAATTTCTAGATCAATTAAGAATTGACCTGCATGATCACGAATTTGGCGTAATTCATCAAGCTCAGCATCATATCCTTCTGCAATTACATTGCCATCACGAAGTAATACCGGTGGGTTTTCAACAATAGCTGCCATTAAATGCTGATGAAGCGCTTTGAAGTCTCCAAGTTCTTCATCTAGTTGAACTAATAATTTAGATTTCTTCGCTTGAATGACTGGAGTTAACGCCGTTCTTAAAGCTGGAATTTGTGCACATGCATGGCGAAGTTGTACCAAATCACGTGGTCGCGCACTGCCTAGCGCAACGCGGCTAAGCACACGTTCAATATCACCAATTTCTTTAAGCACTAAACGAACTGGGTTTTCGTGATATCCCTGAATGAGTTGCTCAATCGCATCTAAACGAGCATCAAGCAATGCAGTATCACGTACAGGTTGCATTAGTGTGCGGCTTAATAGACGGCCACCCATTGCAGTTTGGCAATCATTTATCAGTTGAAATAATGATGTTCCGTGTTCAAATAATGGTTCAATAATTTCTAAGTTGCGACGTGTAATTGGGTCGAGCGCAATAAAGTCGGTACTTTGTTCAAGTTGGATTGAACGAATATGCGGTAATGCAGTTTTTTGGGTTTCTTTTGCATAGTGAATAAGTGCAGCGGCAGCAGCTTTGGCTAAAGGTAATGGGTCTAAACCAAAACCTGAAAGGGTTGATACCGTAAACTGGTCACATAAGGTTTTTTGTGCATTATTTAGGTTGAAGTCTACATTTGGACGTTTAGTAACAGGGCAATCTAAATGCTTTTTAATTTGTTCGATAATATTGGTGTCGACCAAATCTTCATCAATCAAGATCTCACTTGGCATTAAACGCGCAAGTTCAATAGGTAATTGTTCTGGCTTGTAATCTTGTTGTTGAACTTTAAAAATGCCTGCACTTAAGTCGAGTAAAGCAAAACCGATCTGGTTTTGATGAATGCACAATGAAACGAGATTAGATGATTGATAACTGCTGAGTAATGCATCATCAGTTAATGTACCCGGGGTCAGAATACGAACAACTTTACGTTCAACAGGGCCTTTGCCTGTTACTTCTCCAACTTGTTCGCAAATAGCTACCGTGCGCCCAGCTTTAACAAGACGCGCCAAATAACCTTCTGCCGAATGATAGGGAACACCTGCCATTGGAATAGGTCGGCCACTGGCTTTGCCACGATGGGTTAAGGTAATGCCTAAAAGTTTGGCTGCTAAATGAGCATCTTCAAAGAAGAGTTCATAAAAGTCACCCATACGGTAGAACAGCAACGCATGTTGATAGTCCGTTTTAACTTTGAGATATTGCTGCATCATAGGTGTGTGAGAAGATAAGTCAGCCATGATTTCAGCGCTATTCATGCGTATTAAACCCTTAAAAAATCAGTAATATTTTACGTTTGGTCATCTAACCAATTTCAAGTCTTTTAAAAATGAATGTCATTCAAGAAAAGAACACAACTGGATGAACTTTGAAAATTGGCATCCATAGTATAAAGCGAATTGGAGTCACTCCAGATGTGTAATGGTAACAAATTTGAGTTATTGAAAAAAAGAGTAGTGGAGCTCTGAAGTATAAGACCAATAAGTTGACTTCAAATTGTGGCTTAAGTGGTCTGAGGTCAAGTTTTTTTCAAGATACTTAAGCAATATGGTTTGCGTAACTTCAATCAAATACTGAAATATGTTGAATCAGAGTATGAATTGCCTACGTCAGTCATTGTCTTGTGCAAAAGTATGCTGAATATAAATAGAGGAGTCATTCATGGGTACGCGTTCAACCATTATGGATACCAATAGCTTTCGTCCAGAACATGCTGCTGAGCTGGATCATGCTACCCGAAAACTGACAGATAAAAGAAATAAAATTTTAGGTGAATCCTATCGCTTGTTTTATCGTAATCCCGTGCATCTGGTGAAAGGTCAGGGTCAATATTTATGGGATGCAGCAGGTCATCAATATCTGGATGTTTACAACAATGTTGCCAGTATTGGACATTGTCATCCTGCGGTCATTGAAGCGGTAAATGAGCAAATGAAAATGCTCAATACCCATACCCGTTATTTACATGAAAATATTTTGGATTATACCGAAGAACTCTTACAAACCACTCCCGATGAAATTGACCGTGCCATGTATATGTGTACGGGTTCGGAAGCGAATGATTTAGCGATTCGTATTGCCCGTGAATATAGCGGTGGTACAGGAATTATTGTTTCTCAAGAAGCCTATCATGGGACCAGTAGTTTAACATCAGGATGTTCTCCAGCACTTGGAACTGAACAACCTTTAGATGATACAACTCGCCTAGTTCCGGCACCTGATTATTATCGGATTCAAACTGATGATTTAGGTGAATGGTTTGCACAGCAGATTCAACAGCAAATTGACGATATGAACGCAAAAGGCATCAAGTTTGCAGGTTTTTTGGCGGACTCAATATTTTCTTCTGATGGTGTGATGCCTAATCCTGTTGGGTTCTTACAAAAAGCGGTTGATGTCGTGCATGCCAATGGGGGAATCTTTATTGCTGATGAAGTACAACCGGGGTTCGCGCGCACTGGCGATTCTTTCTGGGGCTTTGGCCGTCACAACGTTGTTCCTGATGTAATTACCACAGGTAAACCAATGGGTAATGGTGTTCCAGTGTCAGGGCTTTTAGCCAAGAGTGAAGTCCTTGCTGCTTTTAGTGATAAAATTCCATATTTTAATACCTTTGGTGGTAATCCTGTTTCTATGGCAGCCGCTCAGGCTGTACTTAAAGTGATTCAGGAAGAAGAATTGCAAACCCATAGTAAATATGTGGGAGGGCTACTTCTAAAAGAACTCACTAAGCTTATGGATAAACATGAGGTGGTTGGCGATGTCCGTGGCGCAGGTTTGTTTATAGGGTTTGAACTAGTTAAAGACAGAACCACTAAAGAGCCGAATAAAGCATTGGCTTTGAACCTTATTGAAGAGCTCAGAAATACTCATCGAGTTTTAACCTCAGTTGCAGGTCCTTATGGCAACGTATTGAAACTGCGTCCACCTTTGGCTTTCCAAACAAAAGATATCGATTGGTTAGTCGGTGCTTTAGATCAAGCCTTAACAAAATTAAAGTAAGACCTTCTATAAAAAATACCCCTCAAGTTGGATGTTAAATCTAATTTGAAGGGTATTTTCTTGTCTAATTTGCTCAGCTATTAAAATGAAGGCCTTTATTCAAGGCCTGTATTTGCAATGATTTAGTGTCTTAATTGACGTGGTGTAACACCAAACCAGCGCTTAAATGCACGAGATAAAGCACTTACTTCTGAATAACCTAATAAGAATGCCATTTCTGAAATTGGAATATTTTTCTGCTTAATATAATGTTCGGCCAACTCACAACGAACCTGATCGACTAAATGGGTGAAGGTCAGTCCTTCAGTTTTTAAACGGCGGGTAAGGGTGCAACTAGTTAAACCAATATCATGAGCGATTTTTTCAAGGTTTGGTTCACCTTCACTGAGTTCAAGTTGTATGTGAGAGCGTACTTGATCTGCAAGACATTGACTTGGTGAAGCGCGATTGAGTAGGTGCAACGTATCTAGAATCACTGTTAATAAAATAGAATCGCGTCCCGGCATAGCATGCTGGACGTCTTTTTTTGAAATGATGATGGAGTTAAAAGGTTGATCAAAATAAACAGGGGCGTTAAATAGTTTGCTGTGTTCTTGCCAAAATTCAGGCCGAGTATGCTCAAAGTGAATTGCGCGTGGTGAATAATGAGGACCCATTACTTCACGGATCACATTCATAAACATGCCCATGGTCAGTTCGGCATCTTGGCGTCGAGTTAAAATCGCGCCGTGTTGAACCTGATAATCTATGCGCCAGCTATCTCCTAAATCTACCATTCGATTGAGGGTATCTTTCTGATGCAAATAAAAATTATTGGTCATGTTCATGAGTGCAGATTCTAATGTGTTTGAACAAAGACCGATGTACCCAATAAGCCCTAATGATTTCGGTTGAAACTGTTGACCATAATGCAGACCAAAATTATCACAGCCTGAAACCAATGCTGCCTGTTCTAGCACTTTGCAATAATTGGGGAGTTGTAAGCTCAACGTTGGGCTGATGAGAAGTTCAGGATTAATACCACTAATTCCTAAAACACGATCAACATCTGCACCTTTTTGATGAATAAACTCGCTTAATCCAGAGGCGGCTGCAGACAATACACCTTGATTACACATATTTGAATCGACAAGATGAGCTGGATTAAGATGTAACATGTCAAGTCTCATGATATTTATTCCTAACTATTATTATATTAAGCAAAAGCCATACCAGTTTTTGCTTACGTCCTTGATTTTGTGTTGTTAAAAGTTTTTATAAAATAATAACTTATGTGTTGCTGTTTTAAGTTTCAGGCTTGATTCTTTAAGAAGAGATCAAGAGTTGTATTTAAGGTTGAGTAGCGAACTAAAAGAAGGCAGAAAATGCATTAGAGATAGGCAAAAAGGGCAGAACTAAAACAAGAAATTAAGCGGCTTCTCATGCATACAACATGTATTGTAGGCATGAGAAAATAAGTGAAATACTAATTTTTTGTAGTTTTTGCCGTTTGCGCACCATAACTTAAACTGGCCATTGAAGGTCTAAATTGACCTGTATTGGCATCGCGGCCCTGTAGTAAGAACTTAGTATTGGCTTGACCGTAGCTCTGCACAGCCTGCTGAGAAAATTTTCCAATATCAGAACTCGGACTGCGCAATCGATTGATAATTAGTACCTTCTGAGTCGCCGCAAAATCTTGCATCATATTTTGATCGCCCTCACTGTCACCCGCGATAAAAATTGGCCCATAACCATATTTAGAGACTAAAAAACGCTGGATGGTTGCGGTTTTGCCTTTACCTTGTGTTTGCGCATAACCATGACGAAACTCAGGTAAAACTCGATTTTGTGCATCTCGTTCTAACTCCATCGCGTAGGCATTTTTTTCATTAATGTTATAGCCAATCTCTGGATTAGAAATAATTTCCTTAATCACATCAATAAAAGATGCCGAACAGACATAGACATCAATGCCATTGTCCTGAAAGGCCTTAAATAGATTTTGCATTTCACGGTATGGCCTTAAACCATTTTCCCAAGTGGTTTTCACAACGCCTGCTTGGCCCGAAAGTGCTGCGGGAGACGTCCATGTCACGGGTCCAATCGGTTGCTGCATTTGCCAAGCCACCGTTGCTTTTACCAAATTACGGACTTGTTGTTCGGTAAGCCCAGTAAATAAATAGGTGACCCACGGATATGCAACTTCGTGATCAAACGTGTCTCCAATCGCCGCATATAGATATCTCATTTTAGTAATGAAATCGAGATAATGAGGATCTTGTTTAATTTGATCGAGACTTTGCTTACCTTTTAGACCGCTATAGTGGTGATAAAGCCATGAGTAGCTGGCAATAATATCTGGGGCGATTTTATCAATATTGACGGCTTGGCCTTGCTGGTTATTGTAGGCCGCTTCAAAATTTTGCGAGCTAATTCCTTTACGAATAATCTGATTAAGCTGCTCTGGCGTGACATTAAACGCTAAGTGTTCAAGCTGATAAATTAACGTTGCTTCTTCGATGTCTAAAAATACCGAAGTATTGTCAAAGTCAGTGACAATATATGGGCGTTTTTCAGGGTTATAGTTAAGGCTATCTTTTCCGTAAGTAGCAATCAATTGGTTAAGTTGGTCAAAGTTAAAAGTGTCCCATTGACCTTTTTGTATATATTCCTTTTTGGGAATAGCGATTGCGGGAGATGTGCTTTGTAGAGGGGTGTAGTTACATGCGCTTAGAGCAATCATACTTGCCAGACTACTGGTGAGTAATAGTGCTTTGGCAACTTTGCTCAGTTGATGGGTAGCTTGCATAAACCCTTCCTTTAAATTCTATAAAATTTAAAAACTAAAAATTGAAAATGAAGAAAAGCGATCTAAATCACTTTTCAAATTCCTACAGGCATTTGACCGTTTAGATATTTTTTACAAAGACGCACAGTTTCATTGGACCATTGATCACCAAGACTTTGAGCCATTTCTGTTTGTGCGTGAGAACCATTCCAAGCCATCATTTGAATGCGGCGTTGCATGATAAAAGTCGGGATCATTTCATATTCTTCAGATTGAATATGACCTACGCGCTCGTAGCCTTTTAACCAGTAATCAACCCAATGAGGTGCATTTGCATAATGTTCATTGAAGCTAATTGCAGCAGCGAGGTCATGCATAAACCAACTCATGCCGCAGTCATCAAAATCGATCACACCGATACGTTCTTGTTGTAGTAATAGATTAGTTAAACGCAAATCGGCATGAATCAGGCCATAACGTTCTTGGGTTTTGCCAAAGAAATTTAAATCTTTCGAAATTTGTGCAATGGCTTCTTCAATCACGCCGTGATCTTGAGGTCTTAAATGAGGTGCATTTTTCCAGTTTCCCCAGTGTCCATCCGCACCGATCATGGTTTCATGATTCCACACAATACGTTGAAAGTTTTCAGGCGCTTGCCATGTCTTACTATGTACATGTAGCTTTGCGGTAATTTGTCCTAGTTGCTCAAATGCAGTGGGGTCAACTTCAACAGTTGGCATATCGCCCTCAACCCAGTTGAAAAGGACTGCATAACGATAAATATCATTCGATAGTTTTAAAGTAATGACACACTCACCTGATTGATCTGCAATCGCAACAGGAACTTGAATACCACTCGCATTTAAAGCATCTAACCATTCAAGCTCGCTTTGTATATCGAGTTTGCTGTGGTAGTTGGGACGGTGAATTCGAAGCGCATATCGGGTAGAGCCAGTTGAAATCTGAAAGGTTGCATTTTCAGACTGACACAGCAGTTTGACCTGTCCTTGATATTCCGAGGGATATTGCTTAATTGCTTGTTCTGCCAGTATTTGTAATTGAACTTGGCTTAAAAATTCATTTTGTTCTACAGACATAACCCAACTCCTCAATTTAATTTTTAAACACGTTCTGTGTTGAGATGCCGTCGATCTTATAAAAGAAAAAATGAATCAACTTGACTTCAAGTGGTCGTGGAGATGTTTTGCTGTCAAGTTTTATGAATATCTTTTGCGCAACTATTGGTGGTGTAAATTTAGTCGATAAGGCAATACGACAATGAAAGAGTCAGAATTAAGCGTAGATGTGGGTGCTCTACAACAGGACGCAGAGTATTTTGCAAAACGTCAGTTAAAAAAGGGGGCAGTAGGTTGGTTACTTTTAGTGGGGCTAGGTGTTTCTTATGTCATTTCGGGTGACTTTGCGGGTTGGAATTTTGGGTTGGCACAAGGCGGCTGGGGTGGGCTCTTTATTGCAACAGTCATCGTCGCGTTTATGTATCTCTGCATGAGCTTTGTAATGTCTGAGATGTCGACGATGTTACCTACCGCTGGCGGTGGCTATAGTTTTGCCCGCGTTGCATTTGGTCCTTTTGGAGGTTACCTCACAGGGACTGCGATTTTAATTGAATATGCAATTGCACCTGCTGCCATTGCCGTATTTATCGGTTCTTATTGCGAATCACTCTTTGGAATTGGCGGCTGGGCTGTTTATCTAATTTGTTATTTAGTTTTTATGGGTATTCATCTGAAAGGTGCAGGTGAAGCACTTAAAATCATGTTTGGAATTACCGCCGTTGCTTGTATTGCACTGGTCGTATTCATTGTTGCGATGCTTCCACATTTTGACAGTGCACGTTTATTTGATATTCCAGTCAGTTCTCATGCAGGTGCAAGTAGCTTTTTACCTTTTGGCTATATGGGAATATGGGCCGCAGTACCGTATGCCATCTGGTTTTTTCTTGCAGTTGAAGGGGTACCACTAGCAGCCGAAGAAGCAAAAGATCCAGTACGTTCATTGCCACGAGGTTTGATTGGTTCAATGTTGATATTGGCATCGTTTGCACTTTTAATCTTATTTTTGGGAGCAGGTGCAGCGGGTTCAAATGCTTTAAAAAATTCGGGAGCACCTTTAGTTGATGCACTCATTGCTGTGTATGGTCAGCACACATGGTTAGCGAGCTTTGTTAACTTTGTAGGTCTTGCTGGACTTGTCGCAAGTTTCTTCTCAATTATTTATGCATATTCGCGTCAGATTTTTGCATTGTCACGTGCTGGATATTTGCCAAAAAACTTATCACTTACCAATGAAAATAAAGCGCCGTATTGGGCCATTATCATTCCGGGCATTATTGGTTTTTTACTCTCTTTAACAGGTGAGGGTGACTTACTCATTTTAATGGCAGTATTCGGTGCAACAATTTCTTATGTGTTGATGATGCTTTCACATATCAAGTTGCGCTTATCTCGTCCTGAATTACCACGCCCGTATAAAACGCCTGGTGGAATGTGGACGTCTTGTATTGCCTTGATTCTTGCTGCTGTTGCAGTAGTGGCAGGGTTAATGGTGAATCCAAAAGTTTGGTTATTGGCCGCGCTGATTTATGTCGGATTTATACTCTATTACTTGTTATATAGCCGTCATCATTTAGTGAAAGGCACGCCTGAGCAAGAGTTCGCCATGATTGATGACTAATTTTAAGTGGGTTAAAAAAAGAGGCTTCGGCCTCTTTTTTAAGCTTTATACTTCTGTACAAAAGAATATAAAAACAGTAAGTAACACTTACTCAAGTATCATTTTAATCTGATCGATATTTATACAATATAGTTACCAGATCACAAGGATATGAACTCATGAAATTTCTAAAATTTCTAACTTTTAGCACCATTCTTACTTTATCCGCACATAGTTATGCGACAGTGGGCGGTGGACAAAAAATTGAAGTATTGGGCTATCAGCAAAAAGAGAAGAAACTTTATGTATTAAGACATTATGAAGATGGTCGAGGACGTCTACCACAACTCTATTATTATCTATTAAATAGTAAATCGCCTGATAAACTGATTGAAGTTAAATCTCTCTATATCAATCCAAAAACACATAAGATTGATTATGATCAAGATAGTAGAGCGTTTGATAAAGCTCTAAATAAAATTAAAAAGAATTTAACTCCTTTGATCGTAAGTAATGGTAAGACCGTAAAAATTCAAATATTAAAAGCTCATCAGAATCAAGTATCGTCTTGGTTTGATCCTTCAGGAAAGATCACGCAATATAAAACAGAATATGTTGTAAAATCGCCGTCCTTACAAAGTAAGCCCCATGTTGCGGTTCATTACACCAAAGCAATAAAAGTTTCCCAAAATTATAGCGTGCCTAAACACAATAAGAGGTTAGTTGTCGTTAAATATCTGGGGGTTCCAGAAGAAACTGGTTACGATATTGAAGACCCTGTTTTACTACTTCCTGTGAAAAAATAAGTTTAAGAGCAAATTATTTTCTGGGTTCAAAGCGGCAGCAGTAGGGCATCACTATCTAGATGTTTACAACAATATTGCCGGCATTGGTCATTGTCATTGTCATTGTCATTTTACGATCATTGAAGCGGTAAATAAGCACAAGGAAATATTCACTTGTTACTTAGATTGATTCATTCAAGGTCGAGTTGGTCGTCATCTTTGGTGACTTTAATTTTTAACTTCTTATATTTCCGTTTATTGGGGTCAATTGCAGAATTTATAACTTCATCTGAAAAAGCTGAACATAACATCAATTTTGCATATGCTCGGTAACCTATCAAAATTCTTCGTAGTGGATAGTCTGTTCTTGTAGAGTAATAGTCGATTCTGGAGTTCAATTCTTGTAGCAGAGTCTGCTGTGACATTGGAATAATTTCTGTAAGAGGTGTATGCAGCATATAGTGATTTATCTACTGTAAGAAGAATTATTTTGAAAATGTTATAAATTTTAGATAAATCAATATTTATATTACATATCAAAGCATTTTAGATATGCAAAATATATATTTATTCTCTTTAAATTTAAGGAGATATGCTGCAAACATAAATTTTTGATGATGCTGTAAAGATAATAGTAACAACTCTTTTTAAAGCCACAGTGCACTATGTGTTATAGTCAATTTCGATTAATTATTGGAATTAAAATGGATATCTGTATTGGCGGTATACTTGATGGGAAAAAAAGAAAAGACGATCAAAATCATTTCAGAGTAGATAGTCATTATTCTGATCATGGATCCGAATATAATAAAGAGCATTTTCATCTACATGGGCAGCTTCATACATTTTGGATAAGTGAAGAGATTGATTTTTGTGATGCACAAAGAAGAGTTGAATTAATATTAAATAAAAGATTAGAACTTGTTTAAATTAAAAATAAATATATGTATTAGCGTTTTTTAGGTTCACTGTGGGAAATGAATAAAACGTTTTAATTAATATGATGTTAAACAAAAGCTCTATTTAATATAGAGCTTTTGAGCTATCAATTATTTTATTCCTTTTTTTCTTCATTATTATTTTCTTTAGGATTATTTTCTTCTTCAGGCGATTGTACAGGTTTTTCAGTTTTATCCTCATTAGGTTGCACATTGGAATCATTTTGGTTTTGTGTGGTTTTTTTTGAAAATTCTTTGAAATCAGACATTTTAAACTTCTTAATAATAGTAAGGAAGCTTTATGGTAGGCCTTTAATTCGCTTACATTGCGGTGATTATGAGAACTCTATGTAGAGATATGTGCCTGAAAGTGCTTAATTCTCGACATAATGTTTCTTTGAATCAAATAGACTGTTGATATATAAGTGGAAGAAAATTTTAATCAAATACAAGAGTTAACATATAGCTAGAGAGCTATTGTTTTCAATGGTTTTTTGATAATTATAATTTATTTAAATATATTATTTTAATTTCTTAATTGGAGGAAATATTTTTAATTAAAGTGGGGGATTCGATCTGTAAATATATTTATACAACATAAAGATACAGTTTTACATGCATACTCAATCAAATTAATTAAAAAATGAGGGAAATATGGATGATGAAATGAAAAAATATTTTGATGTGGCTGAAAGTGTTTACAATAATATTCACTTTAAAAATCAGTACTCTAAGGATTTAATTGACTGTCTGAATAGACTGTTAATTGAAATTAAAAAAGAAGCAGCTATAAACAATTTACAATTAAAATATCCTGTTATTGATTTTGAAAGTTGTTTAAATAGGCCAATGAAAGAGCGTATTGTTAAAATTGATTTAAGCCTTCTCCCTAATTTTGATAATGAACATGAATTTATTCTTTGGTTGGCGGGATTTGTAAAAAGTATTTCTGTATCTAGGAGTTATTATTTTTAAATAACGGTACGAAAATAAATATTTTTTAAATGTGTTGTATAAATATTTATTTGGCGTATACTCGATTTAACTAGAAAAAAAGACTTATTAGTAAATCCTCTTTTAGTATCGTAGTTTTATTCATAATCCTTCGTTTTTTTAAGATCTTAAACTCAATTCGTTATTATTTTTTCAAAGTTTAATGAGTCATAAAATGTGACTTTATATTATTAAAAATCAAAGGATATATTATGTCTAATACAGCAATCGGTACAGTGAAATGGTTTAATGAAACTAAAGGTTTTGGTTTTATTCAACAAGATACAGGCCCAGACGTTTTTGCACATTTTAAAGAAATCAGTAGCTCTGGGTTTAAAACCTTATATGAAGGTCAACGTGTTAGTTTTAATATAGCTCAAGGACAAAAAGGTCTTACAGCTACTAATATTATTGCCCAATAATATTTTGAAAATAAAAAAGCATCTTAGGTGCTTTTTTTGTTTTTAGTATATTAATCATAAAGATAATTTTAAATAAATTAAAAATATAAATTATTATAATGATAAACAACAATATCATATTCAGATACACTTGCGTTGTATCTATATAAAGGTAAAAGGACTATGTTAACTAAGTGCTAGATAATCATCTACACAACATTAAATAGGAGAGACTCTAATGT
Organism: Acinetobacter sp. S-1; assembly: GCF_059579785.1. NCBI lineage: Bacteria > Pseudomonadati > Pseudomonadota > Gammaproteobacteria > Moraxellales > Moraxellaceae > Acinetobacter > Acinetobacter sp. S-1. The sequence goes on along the minus strand of NZ_CM184207.1, from coordinate 2,470,374 downwards.
CTCAACAAAACCAAGTTAAAAGCGATCAAGACAAATCAAAAGAGCAACAACAGCAACAGCAAGATGGTAAAGAGTTTGAGCCTAAAAGCCCTGATCAGAATGCTGTAGAAAAAGTGGATCAAAATGATAAAAATGAGAAAAAATAATATTATAATAAATTTATTTTTTCTTAAATGATGGGTTGGTAGAAAGAATAATGATTCTTTTTGCCAATTTATAAAATTAAGAGGAATGTTTTTAATATGTCTTTTATTATAATAATTTTTATTTTGTTTGTTTTTGCTTATATTTTGTTTAAATTTTTTTCTAAAGTTAGTCTAGAACTTCCCGAAAGTACCCTAAAAATAGCTGGTAAAATATTTACAGAGAACAAAAACTTTTTTGAGCATGAAATACTTGTAACTTTATACCAAGAAGAACTGATAACTTTAGTCGGTAACCAAAATGGTGGTAGGACTAAGGTTTTTAAAAATGCTGTAATATGCCTAGAAAAAGAAACAGATAAAATTGCTGTCTATATAGATACTTTAAGAGTTGGATATCTTAATAAAATAAATGCCTCAAGTTTTGTTAATTTTTTAGAAATAAAAGGTTTCAGTGATAAGGATGCTTTTGAGGTTGATGCAGTTATAATAAGTGAAAAATCAAGCAAATGGAGTGTGAAGCTAGATATACCGTATGATATGAAAAAGTTTAGATTTGATAAGTATTAATTTTTAATGACCATTTAATAAATGTTGCTATAAGATATATTTTGGAACACTTTTTTAGTATTTAAAATAGAAAAAGAGATCATAATAATTATATCAATAATAAGAAGGACAAATGAAATGGAACTTAGAGCCGTAAAAATGCATAAAATGTTTAGAGATTTTCATGAAGAAAAGGAACGTGGCTATATAGGGGAATATGATGAAAAACATAACCTTGTAGCAATATATAATACGTTTAAAGAAAAAATGCAGAAAATAGAAGGAACTTATCAATGGGTTTTACCCTCATCGGGTGAGGTTTTTTTTGTTGAGGAAGATCCGCTATATAGTCGTTAGTGAATTTTGCCTCCTACTTTAAGCAGGGAAAGGCCTGTTTATAAATCCCAATTTAACAATAAGTTGCTAATTATTTATCCTTACTTTTTAATGATCTATTTTAAAACAAATGTCATTTTGTGTGCTTGACTGTAAGAGGGTTGGACACTATCCTTTGCGTGCTGGCCTACATTGCCAGTCGGTTTTGACGGACCGCTTCTCAGAGCATTAAAAGAGCTTTCTTTTAGTGTTTAGCCCCTCGTGCCCCCCTCTAAGGTGGAACGGGAGGGGGGACACCCTCGGGTGTGCTGGCCTCTGAGACCAGTCCGTCAACCCCTCTTTCGTTCTGCCACCATAAATTTAATGTCTGGCAGAACTCCCAATAAAAAGGAGTTGGCTTTGCACATCCATTATTTCTTGGCGGCCCTTGCCATAAGCTATTACGACACAGCTTAAACGTTTAAAGCAGTTTGATCGCCCTAAGGTTTTCAAGCTTTAAATCGTCACGACCAAAAAACTTACTCAACAATAAACTTGAGATGTGCCAAGCACAGTCTTTATAGGCTTTGCTGTGCCTTTTTTTTCTCCCAGAAAGGGCACAGGTTTTTTATCTCATTTATATACAACAAGAATTTTTATAACGGTAAAACTATGCCAAAGTTAGTTCTCTCAACACGTGCTATTCAAGTTATTAATACGTCGATTGATTTATTTCATCATCACGGCTTTCATACGGTTGGGGTCGACAGAATTGTGAAAGAGTCAAAAATTACTAAAGCGACCTTTTATAACTTTTTTCATTCAAAAGAGCGGTTTATTGAAATTTGTCTGATCGTACAAAAAGAACGTCTAAAAGAAAAAGTGGTTTCAATTGTTGAGTACGACCAAGGCTTAAGCGTGAAGGAAAAACTTAAGAAACTTTATTTCTTACATACCGATTTAGAGGGACTGTACTATTTATTGTTTAAAGCCATGTTTGAAATAAAACTGACCCATCCAAAAGCCTATCAAACCGCGTTGAGATATAGAACGTGGCTCATTAATGAAATCTATAGCCAGCTTAGAGCAATCAAGAAAGATGCGACTTTTCAGGACGCCAAGCTATTTTTATATATGATTGAGGGTGCAATTATTCAGCTTTTAAGTTCAGATGGGGGAATCGATCGGGAAAAGGTGATAGATTTTTATATAATTTATGTCTAACAGAGACGAATTAATCTTTATTTTTTGTGATCTATTCATCATTAATTTTTATCCCTGCGGACGGTTTGGGGCAATAGATTGCAAAAGTTTTATATTAATTACTTAATAACCAAAATCCCTTACATTTTGTAATGATTAATTCATCATAATTCCTTAAAAGGCAAAAGATATAAGAATGCCTATAATAAAAGGGAAATAGGGATGACAAAATTTATAGCTATCGCAGAAAAGGTTTACGAAGAATTCGAGAAAAAAAATTTATTTTCTGAAAGCACTATTGAGCAGCTCAATAACTTAGTGAGTGCGATAAGAAAAGAGCTCAAGGGTTCTTCATGTAAACTAAAAAGTAATTACTTTGATTTCGAAGCGTGTTTAAACAAACCGCCCGATCAGTGCTTAGTTAAGTTAGATATCAGTTTAATGCCCAAATATAAAAATAAGCTTGAATACATTATGTGGTTAGCCAGCTTTATAGAAAGAATTACAGTTGGAGGCAGACCTAAGCTTCCACCACTCACTAGCTTGGTTCCTGCTGAATATCAAGCCAGACAAGAAGTTAAAGTTGATTTAGAAGAAGAAAAAAGAAAGTCAGAAGAAAGTGCCAATATGATTAGAAGCTATTTTGATTCTGACGATTATAAAAAAAATGAAAAAAGTTTGGCAATTTCATAAGATGAAGCGCTAAATTTTATTTACAAATGGAAATCTCAAGCAGCTGTTTATGAGAACAGTTGCTTGTTTATGTTAAAAATCTAAAAATGATTATCAGCCGTAAAAGATGATTAGGACCCGTAAGTGGGTGCGTACCTTATATGACCCAGAAATAAATATTATATTAGGGCTTATCGCCATATAGGATCCAGAACTTTCGAGATTTTATTTACTCAGCTAATTTTGAATTTGGTTCCATCAATGTAAGTAATACTCTTTTTACATGACCAAACTCTTTTTTAGGGATGCAGCCATACAATTTACACAGGATGAAGAATGAATAATTTGAATTTTAAAACTCTAAAGAAGTATTGGCTGCGATTCGTGGGTATTGCTGTAATCGCGGGCTCTTTAGTATTGGCATTTGCTTGGGTCGCTGGTCTATTTGGACATCGCACCACAAGCAAAACTTTTTTGGGAGACTCATTAAATAACTTTGATCCCGGATATCGACGTGCACACGGTAAGGGTATTTGTTTTGATGGCACTTACCACAGTAATGGTGCGGCAGCGGCACTCTCTAAAGCCACTGTATTTGCCAAGTCTGATATACCTGCGATTGGCCGTTTTTCTATTGGAAGTGGTAACCCGCATGCGGCAGATAATTCGACAGCAACAGTAAGTATGGCTTTATTACTTTCCGCAGCTGATCATTCACAATGGCGCATGAAATTAAACAACTTTCCCTATTTCCCTACACGAAATGCTGAAGGTTTTTTGGCACAGCAAAAAGCATTTAAACCAGTTCCAGCTACTGGCAAACCTGATCCAGCCCTAGTTGAGGCTTTCTTAAAAGAATATCCAGAAGCACGTAAGTCTATTGAGCAAAAGGCGAAGATGCCATTAACCGGTAGTTTCAGCGGTGCAGAATTTTATGTCGTAAATGCTTTTATATTGCGGGCTGCCAATGGACAAGAACAGCCAGTCCGTTGGTCTATGCGTCCTCATGCAAAATTTATTAGCCTGACGAAAGAACAACGTGATCAAGCTGGCCATGATTTTTTATTTAAAGACATCAAAAAACGTTTAGCTGAAGGGCCGCTCTATTGGGATTTAGTTTTGCAACTTGCCGAGCCGGGAGACCCAGTGAATGACCCATCTCAACCTTGGCCAAAAGAACGTAAAGAAGTGATAGCAGGAACATTGGAAGTCAAAAATGTAACTGAACAGGTAAATGGCGTTTGCCGTGATATCAACTTTGACCCAACACTAGTTCCACCCGGAATTGAGTTATCAGATGATCCGGTACTCGCCGCACGAGCAAGCATCTATTCACAATCTTACAATGCTCGCTTACGTGAAATTGGATTTGGCAAAGCAACGGATGCCGTGGGCAAATAGGAGAGATCAGCCATGCAAAATAAATCTAACAATAATGCTCCACGTCATTTTAATTTGACTGCTCGAATACTACATTGGCTTATGGCAGTAGCGATTTTGGCCATGCTATTTATTGGTGTGGGAATGACAACCTCAATCACTTGGCGTCCGTGGTTAATCGATATCCATCGTCCTTTAGGAATCGCAATCTTATTATTGGTCATCATTAGATTAATAAATCGACTCTATTTTCCAATTCCCCCTTTGCCGCCGACTGTACCGCGCTGGCAGGCGTTTATGGCCCATGCATCACATTGGCTGCTTTATATTTTGATGTTTAGTTTGCCATTGCTCGGATGGGCAACGCTATCGGCAGGTAACTGGCCTGTAACTTTATTTCCTGGTTGGGACCTTCCACCTATAGCACCTACTAACTCTACGCTTTACGCTTGGTTCCGTACTCTACACGGAATTTTGGCTTGGTTATTATTTGCTGTGGTTATTGGTCATCTGTCTGCTGCGTTATTACATGCATGGATTTATCGCGATGGCGTATTCTCAAGTATGGCTTTGGGCTCTTCTAAACCATCAAGTAATGGGTCTTCTGCTGAAAAGAAGAATGCTGATTGAGGGGAATTATTTAGCTCAGATCAGGCGGACGAGAGGGAAAAGATTTTCGATTGTTTTTTTAATCATCTGTTTGAATATAAAAATAATTTAAATAATAGAATGTATGGTTTGCTTGTTTTTTGTTAGATGAGCAGACCATAGCCCCTGTGCAATAAGATGAGATCATTACTCCGATAGAATCAAATCATCCGATCTAACTTTTTGTTTATATTGTAAAAAAATAATATTTTGACTTTATTGGCATATTATTGCTATTTTATTTTACGTTAATCGTAAATTGATTACGTATTGCATAATTAAAATGAATTAATTTAAAGCATGTCATGGAGAAGGGAATACCATGAAAGAAGTTGCATTAAGTGATTTGATCAATCAGCAGAAAGTTGGACGCTATCAAAAATTTATTCTGATCACCTGTTTATTACTGATGATTATGGATGGCTATGACATCCAGTCTATGGCTTACGCAGCCCCAATGATTATAGAAGAATGGGGTGTTCAAAAATCCATGCTAGGAATTGTGTTTAGCGCCAGCTTATTTGGTTTGTTTGTCGGATCATTTTTATTAAGTTCACTCTCTGATCGTTTTGGCCGCCGTCCCATCTTACTGATCTCGACTTTTATGTTCTCGGTATTGATGCTGGTGACACCACATGTAGGCAATATTGAGCAATTGACTGCAATCCGCTTTGTTACAGGAATTTTTTTAGGAGGGATCATGCCAAATGTTATGGCTTATAGCTCCGAAATTGTTCCATTCAAATCTCGTATTTTTACCATGATGGTCATTTCTTGTGGCTATACGGTAGGGGCAATGTTAGGGGGCGGTATATCCGCCTTACTAGTTCCTTGGGGAGGCTGGCAGGCAATTTTCTATTTTGGCGGTATTGTTCCTTTAATTATTTTCTTTATTACATACTTTAAGCTGCCAGAATCTTTATATTTTTTGAGTGAAGATAATAAAAATACTCCTAAGATTTTATTTTGGTTAAAGAAGTTTTATCCCGCATTAACATTCAATTCAGAAATAAAAATCATCAATAACACTGAAGTTGAGGTTAAAAAGTCGCCGCTTGAGTTATTTAAAAATCAGCGCGCGTTTTTTACCTATTCCATCTGGATCATCAGTATTTTAAACATGATCAGTCTATATTTTCTGGCAAACTGGTTACCGACTTTGGCCAAAGAATCAGGACTCTCACTAAATCAGGCATTGATGATCGGTTCCACTCTACAATTAGGCGGTACGGTTGGTAGTGTTGTGATGGGCCTTAAAATCGATAAGACAGGATTTTATAAAGTATTAATTCCTGTTTTTTTGGTAGCAGTGATGAGTGTTGCTTTAATTGGCTATGCGGTTAGCCATATTGTTTTATTATTTATTATCATTTTTATTGCTGGCTTTGCCATTGTTGGTGGGCAACCTGCCATTAATGCACTGTCTGCCAGTTATTACCCAGTTTCACTTCGTACTACAGGGGTGGGCTGGAGTATCGGAATTGCCCGTTTGGGTTCGGTCATTGGGCCGCTATTTGGTGGCTACCTTTCCCAATTTCTGGTCATTACCCATTTATTCGTGATTGCTGCAATACCTTCGCTACTCGTCATTATCATGCTGATGGTTCAGGCTAAGTACCGATCATAAAAACTATTGCATACATCATGCACATATTGATTGTAATTATGATCGGTAAGTAGATATAAGAAGTTGGTCACATGCTACTTCATGAGCTATTTAACTCGATACCACGTTTGATTTCGGCCAATCGCAGAGATACCAATGTATCCACGAGCAGTAAGTTTTTCACCATCTGGTGATACTGTTAGGCTAAAGCGATAGGTCTTATCTGACTGTGGGTCGAGGATAGATCCTTTGTCATATTTATTTTGACCCACACTTTTTAAATTTTTGACGATGGTTAAACCAATCAAAGATTTATTTTTATAAGTACCTTCGCACATCGTACATTTGTTAGCCTCACTTGGAACAAGTATTTTTTCGATGTTTGCAGAGAGGTTGCCATTTTTATCTTGGCTAAATCTTACCAATGCTCGAGGTTGATTAGTTGCGTCATCAATGGTTTTCCAAACACTGCCATGTAATTTGTCCGATGCAAATGAATGAACCGAATAAAAGCTGAATAAAATTAATAATAAATATTTTTTCATATCAATGGTTTCTCGAATTAAAAATAAATGGTTTTAAAGGCCAGAATTATTCATTTTAAATTTAACTTCACAATTTTCTTAGTATTGAATCTATAAGTTAAACAATATGTAAAGTTATAATCTATTTGTTTGGATATTATTTTGATTAGTTTTTTTATGCAATTGCGAGAATGGACAGAATGATTAAATTTATAGTGCTTTAATTTATCATTTTGATAAAAAATATTTTATAGGTTTTTGTGATCTTAGGATTTACATAAGTTTGCTAGAAATGTAAGTCAAAGAGACCAAGATCAGAAACTGAATATCTGAACAGTGTTCTATAAATTTCGAAATAATTATATTTAGTGGAAAGTTCAACTAAAATATGATTCATAAATTAATTTTTTTTTATTTAATATTGATTTATTGTTTATATATAGATAAATAAATATATGAATAATTATGGAAAATAAAGTGAGCAATATAAATGAGAATTTCAAATTTAAAAATTAAGGGGTTTAGATCTTTTGGAAGTACAGGGGTAAACATCTCTCTAAATGAAGATTTAGCTGCCTTTATTGGTCTGAATAGTGCTGGTAAAACTACGGCTCTTGAAGCACTCAGAAAAATATTTGGACATTCTATTGCAGAAAGAGAAATAAATCGTCAGGACTTCCATATTGGGAAAAATGAGAACCCAGATCAAATAAGTGAGCGAGAGTTATCTATAGAAGTAAAAATAATTTTCTCAGAAGATGAACAAGAAGCTGTTCCTCATTTTTTTTCCAATTTAGTAGTTGATGGACTCGGTGAAGAACCTTATCTTCGTATAAGATTAGAAGCAACATGGAAGAAGTCTGAAATTTTGCCGCAAGGTGAAATTGATGTAAAAACTTATTTTATATGTGTGCCGGAAGTAGAAAAAGAGGATTCTGCAAGTAAACGTAGTTTTCCAAACCATTTTAGAAGTCTAATTGAAGTTTTGTATGTTCCAGCTATCAGAAGGCCAGCGGAACAACTCAGATATGCTTCTGGTAGTATTTTATATAGAGTTCTAAGAAAAATAAAATGGCAAGATGAATTTAAAGAAGATTTCGATAAGAAAATTAATGAAATCAATGAGTCTTTTCAAAGTTTAAAAGAGTTTAGTACAGTACAAAATTCTATAACTGAATTTTGGAAGCGATTTCACAAAGATGAACGCTATAAAGATACTTTATTAGGATTTAGTGGAAGTGACGTTGATTCTATTCTAAAAAAGTTAGAAATTTCTTTCAGTCCTACGGGAACTCATAAAACTTTTGGAATAGATGAATTAGGTGATGGGTATCGTTCTCTATTTTATTTAACTTTGGTATGCTCTCTCTTAGATGTTGAAGAAAAATTAGCAAAAAATGATGAACAAACAATAGGTATTACAAGACCTCTCCTAACTATATTAGCGATCGAAGAACCGGAAAATCATATTGCACCGCAGTTGTTGGGAAGAGTGGTTCAGATATTAAAAGTTATAGGTGAAAAACAAAATTCACAAGTATTATTATCTTCGCATACCCCTTCTATAGTCAAAAGGTTAAAACCTGAAAGTATAAGCCATTTCCGCATTGCTGAAAATTATGAGACCGAAGTAAATAATATTTTACTTCCGAAAGAAAGTAACGAGGCTTATAAATATATAAAAGAAGCCATACATAATTATCCAGAAATATATTTTGCTAAATTGGTTGTTATTGGAGAGGGTGATAGTGAAGAAGTTATTTTTAATCGTTTAATGAATATAATGAATGTTGATTTTGATGATAATATTATAACTTTTGCTCCTTTAGGTCATAGATTTGTAAGTCATACTTGGAAATTACTAAATGCTCTACATATTCCTTATATTACATTACTTGACTTGGATATAGAGAGAGAAGGTGGAGGGTGGGGGCGAATTAAATATATTCTAAAGGAATTAATTGCAATAGGATTTAAAAAAGAAAAGTTACTGAAACTTAGTGATGATACTATTTTACCAGATGAAAGTTTTAATAATATGCATAGTTGGAAACTAAATACAAAAGATGAGGTGAAAAATCTTAATAGTTGGGTTGATTTTTTAAAGAACTATAATATTTTCTATTCTAACCCTTTAGATTTAGATTTCCTAATGCTTACGCATTTTAAAGAATTTTATAAAAAGGCTATACCTGAAAATGGAGGTCCAAGAATACCTGATAAAACTTTAGAGATTGATAAATTCAATGAAAAAGTAAAAACAGCTATACAAGCTACTTTAAAATCAGAACAAGCTACGGCAGTTACATATAGAGATGAAGAGAAAGAACTTATGATTTGGTATAATTATCATTTTTTGGGTAGAGGTAAGCCAGTAACACATATTCAAGTGTTATCTTCAATGACAGACTCTGAGCTAAAAGATAATTTACCTGAAGTTTTTCAAGAGGTTTTTGAAAAAATAACACTACTATTAAATGCAGAATAATAATTATGAATAAGATTAGATTAGAAGATTGGCAACCAGCCGATGGTATAGTTCTTGAAAAGAACGCGCTAAAAGTAGCGAAAGGTAAAGATAATAATTTAGTCGTAGCTGGTCCAGGTTCGGGTAAAACTGAGTTGTTAGCTCAAAAAGCAAGTTTCCTATTACAAACAAATACTTGTATATTTCCTTATAAAATATTAGCAATCAGTTTTAAAAGAGATGCCGCTTATAATTTAAAGGAACGAGTACGTTTACGCTGTGGTGATGAATTATCAAAAAGATTTGAATCATTAACTTTTGATTCATTTGCAAAGCAAATATTTGATAGATTTAAGCACGCATTACCTGACGACTACAAAGTTAAAGGCGAATATAATATTATTCTTAGTGATAAATTTATTTTAGATTTTTATGAATCTGAAGATATTTCTTTCTTTAATACAGTTGATAAAGAAAAAATTTTAGAATTACATTATTCAAAACTACCGCATTCTTTATTATTAAGAGAAGAACAAATTAGAAAAGCTGTTTGGGATAAAATGCTGAAAAGCTCTCCTGTAAACTTATCTTTTAAGATGATAATGAGATTAACTGAATATATTGTTAATACTAATCCAAAAATAAAAGAATACTTACAGAAAACATATCATTATATTTTTTTAGATGAATTTCAAGATACTACAGAAGTACAATATGATCTTTTTAAAAGCTGTTTTTTAGGTAGCAAAAGCTTTCTTACAGCTGTAGGCGACGATAAGCAAAGAATTATGTTATGGGCAGGAGCCCAACGTTCTATTTTTGATGATTTTCTGCTTGATACAGGAGCGATACGCACTCCTCTTACAATGAACTTTCGTTGTGCTCCACGACTAGTAACCTTGCTAAATTACCTCACTGAGCATCTTTTATGTAAAACTGACTTCGCTACACCGTCACCTAAATGGAACGAAGATCAAGGAGAGTGTTCAGTTTGGGTTTTTAATAATCCTGATGAAGAGATGCAAATACTATTTCATGAAATTAAAAATTGGATTGATAAAGAGGGAGTTGATCCTAGAAATATTTGTCTTCTTGTGAAACAACAGTTAGTACAATATGCTGGAAATTTAATTGATTATTTTAATAAAAATGGATTAAAAACCAGAGACGAAAATAAATTTCAAGATATACTAACCGATGAACTTTCTATATTTATTATTAATCTACTTTATTCAATTTTTGATATTAGAAATATTAATGCTAGAAATGATTCTTTTTCATTTTTGAGTAATCTTCATACTGAGTTAGAAGATCAGCAATTATTAATTTTAGAAGATAGTTTGTCTAATTTTATTAAAGAAATGAGAAGTGATTTTCTTACTGCTATATTAACAGTAAGCTCTATTGAAACAATGGTATCAAGGATAGTAAATTTAGCAGATAAAGACCGTTTGAGTTCTTATTATTCAAACTATAAAAATAAGGGTATGCTTGATTCGATAGTTCAGAACCTACAGGATGAGTTGGTAGAAAACTATATGATTACTTCTGCATTACTTCCTGCTTTAGATATGCTTATAGGGAAAGATACTATCCCAGTTATGACAATACATAAAAGTAAAGGATTAGAATATCAAAGTGTTGTTTTTATTGGTTTGGAAGATGGGGCATTTTGGTCATTTCAAAAGCAGCCAGATGAAGACAAGTGTGCATTTTTTGTAGCTTTATCAAGAGCTAAAGAGCGAGTAATATTTACTTTTAGCCATCAAAGGGAAGGGAGATTTGGTATGCGAAGACAATCAACTGAAAATATCGGTATAATAATTACAAACCTTCAAGGTTCAGGTGTTGTTAATACAGTTAAAAAAAGTCTTCAGAGCTAATTTAAAGAGTTAATTAATTTTCTAAATTGAAAAATATTTAGGCATGTTTTTAATTTTTAAATCATGCCAAGTATCAATTTTACTATTAATTGAGGTTTTAAGGGGGGATAAAGTCAATGTGAATATATGTATGACTTTTATGCAGCTCATTAAAGTAACATTAATAAATTTATCTGAGTAACCCCAATAAAGAATTTGATTTATGAGTTACTCATTAAATTAAGAAATCAAACAGTTTGTTGGTTAAATTTAGCATAAGTAGAATAAAAAAACATCCACTACTTTTTAAATTAGTTAGATTGCGTGTAACTCATCACAAATTATAAAAATAATATGCAAATCATGTGATTAGTATAGATTGACACTGTGCAATATTAAGTCTTATAACTAAACAATCCTGAAAGCTGTTTCTTTAAAAGGAACAGAAAAAACACAATATAAAGATGAATAGACATTAGAACAAAAAGTTAAGGAGAGAAGAAATGAAAGTCATTAGACATGCTTTATTTTCTCTGATGGGAATGTTGACAATAAATAGTGCAGATGCTGGAAATGCATCTACATCATTGAGGGTCAGTTTAACCATTCTAGAAACTTGTGAAGTTTCCACACAAGGAAACTTAGATTTTGGTTCGGTTGAACGTGCTCAGCCAGTTCCTACTGCAAGAACGGATGTAACTGTGCAATGCAGCAAGAATACACCTTATCAATTGGCAGTAACTTCAGACAATAATTTTGAACTTAAATCTGCTGACAGCCCAGCATCTGTTGCATATGTACTGTATCAAGATGCGGGCCATACTCAAATTTGGGGAGGGGTAGCGGATAAAATACCTTCACGAATCGCGACAGGAATGAAAGAAAATATTCCCATCCATGGAGCGATCATATCAACTACGAATGTTCAGGCGACCAAGTATGAAGATTGGGTTCGTGTGAATGTTATATATTAATTTTGAAAACCAAAATAATCATAAATATCAAAACTAATTTATAAAAAAACTGTTTTTAGGGCAGAATAGAATATTTTAAAAAAAGCTACACCAAAATATGGTGTAGCCAGTTGTTTTGATAGAACTAAGCACCACGCATTAATGCTGCTACTGCTTTTTCTAGAAATTGTAGCGTCACTGGTTTGAGCCAAGTACCGTCAGCAAGGCTTGGTTCACTTTGCATTGCTGTACGGATTTTTTCTTGAGTAGTTGGATTTTTGCCAGCATAGCCTTGTAGCATAGAGAGCCATTGTTGTGCCAAATGCTTTGCTCCATCACTATCTGGCGCGACCTCGGCATCAATCAATTTTTCAATTTCGACCAATAATTGAGGCCATTTTTTCATCTCACGAATATAATTCTCTTTTAGAAAAATAAACTCATCGTCAGATAAATAACGGGCAAAAATACTCAGCTTACTCTCAGAAAAAGCTTTAAGTAAAAACTCAACAACTTCTGGCGTTACGCCTAATTTTTCCTGAAATTCAGGCTCGGCTGAGTTTATGGCATTTAGTTTAACTAACCATTCTGGGTTAGCTCGCGTATTGTGCTCAAGAGTTTTCATCCACTTTCGAGCCAAGTCTTGAGCTGCTTCACTGTTAGATGGTTCGCCAGCATTAAATAGTGCATTTGCTGCTTGAGTTAACTCTTGCCATTCTTGGTGGCTTTTAGTGCCTGCTTGTAAGAAAGTTAGTTTTTCAAGCTCTTCTTTTGTAAAGTATTTTTCAAACATCGCTATAAGCTCCAGTGTTTTTAGCCAATCCTCCAAACCAAGCTCTTCACCACTTATGATCTGAGATTTAAGTTTGCTGAGCTGATTTCGCAATTTCTTTTGCTCTGTCAGCCTTTGATCAATTGCTTGAATCTGCTGATCAATAATCGGTAAAAGTGCAAGATTGGGGTCTTCAAGAACCGTATGGATTTCGGCTAACGACATTCCCAGTCCTCGTAATGCTTGAATCTGATGCAAACGAGTAATGTCTTTACGGGTATATAGTCGATAACCAGCATCGGAACGGACCGAAGGCTGAAGTAAACCGATATCGTCATAGTGATGAAGAGCACGGACAGTAAGTCCTGTTTGCTTAGCCAATTCACCAACTTTTAACAGCATCTTTTTAGCTCCTTCTTCCTTAGGCGTGTTTTATGCTAGGGGCTTACGTTACGTGAGGGTCAACTACTTTAAATCATAATTTTCATTATTTTTGATTTGCTAGATATCCGAATTTATCTCTTTATTTCAATAATTACCTGAGTTTCATTGCGAGATCTTAAAAAAAGGTCTTTTAAAGTGAGTTGGTTTAATAATTCCTAATGAGCTCGTCTATCCAGTCAGAAAACACCCGTACTGCTGGTGAAAGAAAACGCTGATGTGGATAAAGTAAAGTCACGGCAACAGGTGGTGGACACCAGTCTTGTAATACTGCGATTAGTCGTTTTTCTTTTAAGTGATCTATCACAAGTCTTTCTGCAAGTTGAGCGAGGCCATATCCTTCAAGGCACATTTTGATATAAAGCTCAGTTTCATTAACGGCAACAGTACCATTCATTTGTACGGTTTTTTTTTCTTCATTTCGTACAAAGCGCATTTCACCAGCGTGTCTGTTGCTCCCTGAGAAATAATGAATAGCTCGGTGATGTTCCAAATCATTGGGAGTTTGTGGAAATCCATTTTCTTTTAAATATGCAGCTGAAGCGCATGTGACCCAGTGAAACTCACCAAGAGGGCGGGCTACCAGCGTGGAGTTCTCTAAATTTCCCATGCGGATTACACAGTCCACGCCTTCCTTAATCAGGTCTACTTGTCTATCGCTGACACCTATCATGAGATAAATATCAGGGTAACGCTGTTGAAACTCTTGCAGATTGGGCATGATGACCGAATGAGCAATGCCCGCAGGCATATCAACTCGTAATCGGCCCTGTGGCTGTTTGATGGCGTTAGTCAGGTTGGATTCGGTGTGTTCAATGAGGTCGATTATTTCTCGGCACTGGATGAGATATTCTGCTCCCTCTGGAGTCAGGCTAACCCGTCTCGTTGTCCTATTTAACAGGCGTACCTGTAAATACTTTTCAAGATTTTTAACTGTGCTGGTGACTGTTGAAGCGGGTAGTGAAAGTGCTTCTGCCGCGTGGATAAAGCTCCCAGCTTCTGCCACCCGAACAAAAATCTGCATTGCCTGAATACGATCCAATCTCATACCTTTGTTCCAATACTATACTCACACTCTTAGATTATTCGTTTTTACTGAATAATAAAAACAGTTTAACCAGCTTTTTCAGCATTATCACTTCAGATAGATTTTCAGCATACATTTGAGAAGTTGGAATAATGATGACTGATTACAACAGAAACATAGTGCAGCTGACTGAGTCTTCGCCAAATAGAACACTGATTCGCGGGGCGACGATCCTAAGCATGGATAGCGTAATTGGGAACATGGTTCGCGGAGATATTCTTATCGAGAACGGTACGATTATCGCCGTTGGTGAAAATTTAGAAGCCGAAGGTGCAGCTATTATTGATGCATCCAATATGATCGCGATGCCGGGTATGGTTGATACTCATCGACATTCATGGGAAGGACAATTACGACGGATTAATCCGAATGCCGAAAGCTTAGAAGACTATTGCAACGCGACGCATTATTCTTTTGCCAAGTATTATCGCCCAGCAGATATGTACATCGGTAATTTGCTTACAGCTCTAGGTTGTATAGATGCGGGTATCACAACATTGATTGATAACTCACACAATAGTCGCAGTGCGGCCCACTCTGATGCGGCTGTTGAAGCTTTACTAGATGCTGGTATTCGGGCTGTACACGCTTCTGGTGCACCAGTAACAGGAGATTGGGATAGAGCGAACTGGCCTAGTAATCTCGAACGTCTTCAAGAAAAATATTTTAAAAATAGTAAAAACGGTTTGGTATCATTAGCTGCCATGGCTCAGTTAGAACCCGAATTATGGGCTGAGGCACGCAGATTAGGGCTACCAATCATTACTGAATTTTTTGGTGGGGAAATGGCTGCTGCATTAGAGGGTCTGCATCAACAAGGTCTGTTAGGGCCAGATAATATCTTTAACCACTGTACCTCGCTGCCAGATGCTGGATGGAAAATTTTGCGCGAAGCTGGAGTGCGAGTAAACGTATGCCCACGATCAGATGCTCACTATGGTATCGAAGACGGTATGTTTGCCATGCAATCGGCTCTACGTCATGGCATTAGACCTGGTTTGAGTGTAGATAATGAAACGTCTTATAGTGGCGATATGTTTATGGAAATGCGCGTAGCATTTTACTTACAGCGTGTAATGGGCATGCACCAAAACAAATGTTGTGGTTCGGCACATTCGCCAGTGACCTTTCAGGCGCAAAACCTTCTCAAAGCTGCAACGGCTGATGGTGCTACTTGTGCAGGTCTGCAAGAAAAAATCGGCAGCCTGACACCCGGTAAACAAGCTGACCTGATATTAATTCGAACGGATGACATTAACCTTTATCCGTCTGGTAATGCATTTGGCACGGTTGTTCATGCAACTGAACGCAGCAATATCGATACGGTGATGATTGGTGGAAGAATCGTTAAACGTGACGGTAAAGTGTTGGGTGTGGACAGTGAGCAACTTCGTGCAGCGATTGATGAATCTCGCCAGCATCTTTTCGTTGCGGCTGGTTATACTCCAGATATTTTTACCGAGACGTTTCTACCTCTGGAATAAGTTGTCTAAGAGGGAGCAAACAATATGTCTATAAATGTTATCTATTACCTCATGGCTTTTGGTGCGGGGCTGGGGATTACTCTACAAACCACATTGAATGGCCAACTGGCTAAAGGTATAGGCGGGAATTCTGTCGCTGCGGCATTATTTTCATTTACTGCTGGTGCGGTATGCCTTGGGATTTATTCTCTAATGCGAGGAGGAATAGCTACTTCGCTGATCGCTATTCCAACCCAGCCGTGGTGGACCCTTTTAGGTGGGGTTCTAGGTTCTTGCGCATTACTGAGCTACGTAGTCCTTGCACCTAGAATCGGGTTATCGGCTTTGCTGGGGCTGGCAATTGCTGGACAAATTATCTCGTCATTGTTGATTGATCATTTTGGATTACTAGGGGCGGCCGAACGACCAGTTTCCATGTTTAAACTATGTGGAACACTGGTCATGCTGATAGGTCTAGGGATTGCTCTTTTCGGTGACAGATAAGAGGCTTTAAAACCAATATTGTTGATATAAAGTGACTTCAAGCCATTCCAGTCATGGGGTGGCAATATATTTCAGTCATTAAAGACCAGTGAGCCACCTAAACATTTAACAAATCAACAGCAATCGATATTCACCATCTTTTTCAACAGGTGCTCGATGAACACAAGGCAAAACCTTTTGAGTTGGATGATCTACGGCCAAACGCCAAATATGTCCCGTGCCTAAATTTACAGGTTGGGCAGCGGGTTTAGGCTGATAATGCAAATCAAAAAAATACTCTGCCAAAAATGCTTCAAATTCAGCTTCTGGGCCATCATGTAATTCTTTGAGCTTTTCTCTAATTTCGGGAATTAAAACTTTTTGTTCAACCTGATTATTGGGCACAATATCACTGGCAGCGCCGTGATAGGTACATAAGAATGTATCGGTTTCAATTGGAGAGCGATCAACATGAAATGAATATACATCTGTTGAAATGAAGCCTAGCTCTTCATCGCGTTCATAATGTTTAAGTAAGTTAAGTACTGGCGATGCGCCGAAATCAGTTAACTGCTCGATATCTTCTAAAATAGTTTTTCTTGCCAGATTGCCTTTTTCTGAAAGTTGTAGCGCTAAAAGGTCTTCAACAGAAACTTCTGTAATATTTTCTTTTAAATGAAGTTTACTCACAATCTCTTTAAAGTCGCCAACCAAATTTCTGTGCCAGCAAATCGCATTTGTCTCTCCTTGAAACTTTGTATTTACAAGTTCAGGGAAACTAGACACTTGTCTAATTTGTTTGCTGTCAGAAAACGCATTCTTCATAGGAGAATTAAATAA
The DNA here is from genome assembly GCF_059579785.1 of Acinetobacter sp. S-1. Lineage (NCBI taxonomy): Bacteria > Pseudomonadati > Pseudomonadota > Gammaproteobacteria > Moraxellales > Moraxellaceae > Acinetobacter > Acinetobacter sp. S-1. The sequence goes on along the minus strand of NZ_CM184207.1, from coordinate 2,452,966 downwards.
AATAATAGAGCATGTCTAATATTATAGCCTGAGCTTAGCTAAAAAATATTCCCTTGCAATTTATTACGCCAGCTTAAACTTACTTCAGAAGAACATTATTTGCCTCTGAAGTAAGGTCTTTAAAGGTCGAGTAATTTATTTACCACTCATATTTAACACCCACTCGAAAATTAGTCGGAGCGCCGTAATAGCTATTTGTGGTGCCTAAATGGTATTTCTCATTAAATAAGTTATTAACATTAAAGTTGAGCATTAGATTATTGTTGACCTTATAACGTGCCATTAAGTCGACTAAAGCGTAACTTTCTTGAGTAAATCTACCTGTTGCAGAGACCGCATTTTTTTCATAGATTTCGCTTTGCCAACGAACACCGCCACCAATGGTCAGGGCTTCATCAAGATAAGGCAGGGTATAGGTGGTAAACAGTTTGACTGTGTTATTTGGCACACCGGTATTTAATCGGTTGTCTTGGCTATCTTTTGATAAGTTACGGCTAAAGCTTGTTGAAACTTGCCATAAATCAGTCAACTTACCTGTCGCTTCAATTTCAAAACCGCGACTTTTGGCGCCAGATTCTGTTCGATACGCTTGAGAACCATCTGGGGCAAATACATTAGTTAATGCGATCGCTGTATTGTCTTCTTCAGTTTGATAAATAGCAGCTCCGATATTCAACTGATTATCAAAAAACTCACCCTTAATACCCAGCTCGGTACTATTACCTATTAATGGGTCTATATATTCGCCTGTAACGGCTTTCTTATCTTGTGGTGAAAAAATATTGGTGTAGTTTGCGTAAGCAGTCCAGTTGTCAAAGAAATCATAGGTAATGCCCACATAAGGAATTACCTTGCCGCTTTCTTCTTGGGTTGTGTAGGTAGTTGTATTATCTGCATCTGAATGGTTGCCCGTTACGCGTTCCCAGTCTTCAATCCGTGTACCTAAAATAACCGCAAGATTGTCGGTGGCTTTAAGACGAACAGCACCAAAAATAGATTGGCTACGATCATCTCCACTGTACCAACCATCTATTTTTGTTTCGGGGCGGTTAGGTGTATTGCCATCCCAAGCAAAAATATTGTTTAGAGTGCCGTCCCATGTCATTCCGTTATTCCAGCCAGAATAGGTAGGACGTTTATTTTTACTTTTTGTGTAAGTCGTACCTAACACCACGTCATGAGTTTGATTAAACAAATCAAATGAACCATTCAAGGTTAAATTGAACAAGTCTTGAGTTGGACGATAATCCCAACGGGTTGCGTATAACATCGCTCCACTACCAGTAGCTTTATCGATCCCTTTACTTGAGAAGGTATAACCTACAATTTCATCTGAATCTGTAATGGTTCTAGACACTACACCTTTTAATTTCCAACGGTCATTAAATTGATGTTCAATATCAGCAAAGTAAGATGTCGTTGAGCGGTCTGAACCCGTCCAACTTGCTGCCGCTGAATCTGAACGGGACCAATTAATGAGCGTGCCATCTGTATAAAAGCTTGGCAAACCACCTCTAGCGACACCAGACAAGTCGATTTGTTGGTAACTTGCACCTAAACTTGCTTTGGTTCGGTCAGTTAAATCAGCTTCTACGACTGCATAAGCAACTTTGCGTTCTTCGTTGTAGCGGTCGAGATAAGAGTCAGACTTTTGGTAGGCAAAAAGAGTACGACCACGAATACTTCCAGACTCATTAAGAGGTGCGGAAACATCAATATCGGTACGATAAGAATCCCATGAACCAATGTCAGCACTCACCGAAGCCTTAAAGTCCTGTAATGGTTTTTTTCGGACCAGATTAATACTTGCGCTTGCACTGCCAGCACCTGTCATTAGGCCATTTGCACCTCGCACGACTTCGACACGGTCAAATAAAGCCATGTCTTGACTCTGGAAAATACTTGCATATGAACTCATGAGCTTCACGCCATCGAGTAAATAGCTATCTACTTCTTTGCCGCGAGCGTAAAGAGGTGAATTATCACTACCAATATTGCCGCCTTGTTTAATAGAGAGTCCTGCTGCTTGACTGACAACATCGGTTAATTGGGTGAGATTCTGATCTTTCATTTGTTGGTTGGTGATTACGCTGACCAGCTGAGGTGTCTCTTTTAAACTTAAAGCTAAGCCTGTAGAGGCAGTAGTGGCTTTCGCGGTATATAAACCTGAACCTTCGGTTGTTAAATTTTCACCATGATCAGCATTAACATGAATCGTTGCTAAATGAGCCGTACCTGTTTCACTGCCTGCCGTATCAAATTCATTATTGTTATTCGCTTTTGTTTTAATGGCTTCTAACTGAAAAACTTTGGGTTCAATTGGAGCGGGTGGAGCCTTCACTCGGATGCTGTAACCACCATTGTTGACTTTAACGGCTTCAAATGGGTGACTTTGTAATAACAGACTTAAAGCATCTTCAACAGCGTAATTGCCGTTAAGCGCTTTGCTTTTTGTTTTTGAAAGACTGGCATTATCGTAGCTAATGGTTGTGCCTGTTTGAATTGCCAGTTGCTTAATGGCCTGATTAAGCGTGCTCTGCCGAATTGAAATACTGTAAGTTTGCGCAGCGTAAATAGACGTTGAGGTAAGCGCCGTGACCACCAATGGCGTACTCCATAGCACTGTACGTATAGCCAAAGCCAATTTACTTTTTGCTTGATAATCCTTCATGTGGTCTTCTCGACAGGGAGTTTATTTCTCTATAAGTCGAACCAGATCAAAAAAAGGGTCACATTTTTTTATCTTTTTTAATATTTAACAAATAGGGACTGTAATAGGTCAGCTCAAGTTGATGGCTATAGGCCAAAGTTTCTAAGCTTTGCTCAGGGTTCTTTAGAGAAAATACGCCAGAAATTTTTATATTTTTTAATTCAGGGTCAAGATGGTAAGTTCCTTTTTTATAACGAAATAGCTCATCCAGCACTTTTTGAAGTAGCCACTGATCTACGACCAAAAGCTGTTGGGTCCAATAGGGCTGATCGTTATCGAGAGGAAGAGCTTTTGAAATATATTTTTCATCAAAAAAAGCACGTTGACCTTGTTTTAATATTTGGCGTTTAGATGACTTCTCGGGTTCAATTGCGACCGCATGTTTATAGACTTTGACTTTGGTCTGTTCGCTATTTTCTTGGCGAACCGTAAATTGAGTACCTAAGGCTTCTACTGAACCATTCTTGGTTTCGACAATAAATGGCCGATGTTGAGCATCCTTTGCTGTTTCAACATAAATTTCCCCATCAATCAGTTTTATCTGACGTTTCTCTTGCGTGAAATGTACATCGACATAGCAATCACTTGCCATAATCAGTTGTGAGCCATCTTTTAACGATACTTTTCTAATTTCACCCACTTTGGTGTGGTAGTCCGACTGCCATTTTTCCCAAGGTATGAAATAGGCAGACAAACCAACGATGACTAAACCTGAAAGGCTTAACAGCATATTGCGTTTTGCAGCAAGATTAAATTTTTGATTAGACTGAACTAAAGCTTCGGAAGGGAAGTTACCTGCAAGGTTTGATAAACCGTGGCTAAATTTTTCCATTTGCTGGAGTGCTAACTGGTGTTCTTTTTTTTCGGCTTTCCACTGCTCAAATTGTTGTTGCTGTAATGCTGTCATTTCACCCGAATGTAAGATTACCAACCAGTCTGCGGCTGCATCTAAAACATGAGGAGGAATTTTATTAATAGCTGACATACAGTAGAAATTTGAGCGCGTTGAAAGGGGTTAATTATAGAGGTCTATACAAGCCAAAAAAGCTTGTTTCATATCTCTTTTCACAGTGGCTTCAGAAATATTCATTTTTTCACTAATTTCTTTATAAGTCATGCCGTCTAGCTGAGACATCAAAAAGACCTGAGCCGTGCGGGTAGGCAGTTTTTCTAATATTAAATGAACCTGATATAGGGTTTCTTGAATATAAACTTCATGTTCAGCAGAGGGATAATATTCTTCTGGAAGATGCTGTAGGGCATGAAGATATAGGTTTTCAATATGCTGACGACGCCAATAGTCAATCATGACATGTTTGGCGATGCCCATAAGCCATGCCTGTGGTTCCTTAATTTTTTTAAAACAATATTCACTTTTTAAAGCACGATAAAACACTTCCTGACTCAGATCTTCAGATTGATGATGGTGCTGAAGTTTGTGTTTAAACCATGATAAAAGCGTAGTTTGCTGAGAACGGTAAATTTGGCTAAACCATACCTGTTTCTCTACATTGAAGTTCATAGCGGCGGAGTCCACAAATTGGCAATGAGTAGCACAATTAAACACACAGTTAAATTATTCTTAAATAGTAATGATAATTATTATTAATATCAATAAATAGAGTTCTATATTCTAAAAATTCTTATGCTCTAATTTTTCGCTACTTAGGGCCTGTACCTTAGTCTCAGACGCATGTATCGTTAGGGGATAATACTTTAAAATAATAAGGTGACTGAAAAACAAAATTATTCAATTAAACAACCGGACTGTGCCACCACAATTAAAACAACACCCACCTCAAGATGAGTCATATAAAAATAAATAAAACATGAGGTTTTATTGATGAAAACTGACAGGGTATATCACTGATCAAGCTTGGGGTTTATGAAGAAATATTTTACGGTTGATTTATTTATGATAGCTTCGTCTTACTTTAAAAAACGCAAAAAAAATTACTGTACCGTAAAAGATCAGCAGCTTACAATCGCAGCAAAAGCAAACATCTTTATTTGTATTATTTTTTGTTTGTTTTGGACCATATATTTTGCATTTTCACAAATGTGGTTAATTGTTTATATGGACATCTTTTTTACACTGATCTCCATATTTAGCCTTTTTCTCATTTATATAAACCGCATTTCAGCGGGTATTCTCCTCTCACAATCGGTTCTTCTCGTTTTTCCAGTCGTTTTTTGCCTATTTTTTGATATAGCTACCGTTGATCGTCCACAGGTAGCTCATTTGTTTTTACCCGCTGGGGCGATATTGGGGTATTTGAATTACCGCAGAGACCCAAGTTATTTACAATTCATTTTAATTTTATTGTCGATTGGGTGTTTTATATTTTTTAGTGGCAGCTCTTTTAATCTTGAGAGTGCTATACCGCTATCTGAAGATATTCGTGATCATGGCGGATGGATTGCAACTTGTGTTGCGACACTCATGATTTGCATTTCAATTTATACCATGCAATTAGAGATACAAATAGAAAACAGCATGGTGAAAGACTTACGATTAGCGCTTGCTAAACAACAGTTTGAGCTTTTTTATCAACCACAAGTCAATGCCTCTGAAACACTGATAGGTGCGGAAGCCTTATTAAGATGGCATCATCCTGTTTCAGGATATATTCCTACAAAAGATTTTATTCCATCGGCACAAAGTTTTGGCTTAATGCCAGAGATTGGGGAATGGGTATTGGCTCAAGCCTGCAAAATTTTACAAGACTGGAGCAAAAAAGCCGAGACTAAAGATCTTACGCTTTCAATCAACATTAGTCCTGATCACTTCATGCAACCAAAGTTTGAGCAAACTCTGATTGGGTTGATTCAGCAATATGACATCAATCCATCTCGGCTCATATTAGAAATTACTGAAAATATTGCTTTAACGAATTGTGTGAGTATGATCGAAAAAATGCAGTTCTTATCTAAACAAGGAGTTCAGCTTTCTCTTGATGATTTTGGTACAGGTTATTCATCTTTAAGCTATCTACAAAAAATGCCCATCAGCCAAATCAAAATTGATCGTAGCTTTGTACAGGCAGCATTGGATGATAAACGCAGTAATAAATTAGTCACTGGCATTATTAAAATTGGTCTGGATTTAAACCTTCGCGTGTTAGTAGAAGGCATTGAAACTCATGAACAATTTAGTGCTTTTAAAAGTAATGGATGCACTGAGTTTCAAGGCTATTTGTGGGGATGCCCCATGCCTTTAAATGACTTTTTAAAACTGTTATCTCATTTCAAAAAATAGGCAAAACAGGTATTTCAGCAGTTAAGTATAGAAAGTAAAAAGAGAGTTAATATTGTTTAGAAAAATTTAAATTAATTTTAAATATGTAATACCAGCTAAACATTCATGGTGAAAGATACGGATATTTATTAAACGGATCACATCATGTCAAGCTTTAAAATAAATACACTTCTACTTTCTCTTATCTCTTGTTCAGTCTTTTTTACGGGGTGTAATGATAGCAATAGCTCAGATGATAATTCCGCAGCAAACCAAGAAATACCAGCGGTGCCAAAGGGTATTGGCTTTGAAGATACTGCTCCAGTTCCATCAAATATCACCACCATTGTAGATTCGTGGACGACCAATCAACGTGGTGATGCACGATATGCCACGGTTGAAACAAATGCTGGCGTACGTGTGCTGAGCGGGTTTTTAGATGTATGGACGCCTTCAAGTTTATTTGTAGATGCAGGCCAATCTGCTGAGGCAAGAGATGGTTTTCCGGCTGTAGTCGAATCAAACTGGACAGGTTTACCGGGCGACAGTACGGACGGTATAAAAAAGAATGCAGATGTATTGAATTACAACATTAACTATTCAATTCAAACTACGCATAAACGTACAGATGAAGAAGCTATTCGGGCCTATTTAGATGATAGACGTGGAAAAAGTTATAGCGTAACGACAGGAATGGGAGCATTAACCGATCCTTGGAGAAAACTCACAGGGCAGACCACCACAATCAATTCAGTGCCAGCCGACGCTGCACAAGTAAAATATGATGACAAAGGAAATAATAGTGGGCTGACTACGGCCGATGGAAATGCCAATTTTGGTAAAGTCGTTGAATTTGTGCAAGCGATGGGAAATAACTCATCGACAGAGCCAGCAAAACGTTTTTATAAATATGCTCGTCCGTGGCGCTGGAGTTCAGAAGTCATTGTTGTACCTAGTTTAGAATCGGCAAAAAGTAGTTCACCTACAACTGACGGTGGTTTCCCAAGCGGACATACTGCCGAAGCTGGCCGAAATGCAATTGCGATGGCCTATTTAGTGCCTCAACGCTATCAGGAACTCGTTGCGCGTGGTCTAGACTTGGGTGATTCACGTATTATCGCGGGAATGCATTCAGCGATGGACGTGATTGGCGGACGACTTCAGTCGATTGCTGCAGATGTTGCAAACTTAAATGCGATGACTGTTGAGCAACGAAAAGAAGCTTATCTACAAGCTCAAACACAGCTCATGAAAGAAACCAACAGCTCAACATTTGAATCGTTTTATAGTTTGGCTAAAACACCTTATGACGCGAAAGACCGTTTCGCCGATCTTGAAAAATTAAAACAGCAGGTTAGCCACTGGATGACTTATGGTTTTAATCAAATTGGCGATAAAACAAAAATAGCGACGGTGCCTAAGGGAGCTGAAGTTTTATTGGAAACTCGACTTCCTTATTTAACTGCCGATCAGCGCCGTGTAGTTTTGAAATCGACTGCGCTTGCGTCAGGTTATCCAGTCATGGATGACGTCGAAGGTTATGGTCGCTTAAACCTGTTTAGAGCGGGTGCAGGGTATGGCAGTTTTGATGGTGATGTAAATCTGGCCATGGATGCCAATTTAGGTGGCTTTAATCAATATGACCAATGGAGTAATGATATTACGGGTGCGGGTAAACTGACCAAATCAGGTACAGGAACTTTAGCACTGACAGGAAATAACTCATTTACTGGTGGTATTGATTTAAAACAGGGTGGTTTAGAAATATTGTCTGAGCATGGTGGTGGTCAAGGCGATATTTACATGCATGAAAACAGCTTATTAAAAACCAACTCAGCTAAAACAGTTATCATTGCGGGTAATTTAACTCAGCTTGCAGGGACCACATTTAACATCACTTTTAAATCGAATGTACTTCCAGCAGTTCAGGTGGCAAATACCCTTACTTTAAATGGAACATTGCAGCTCGTCACAAAAGATAATTTAGCAGCAGGAACTTATACGGTGTTATCAGCTAAAAAAGTCCAAGGCACCTACAAAAAAGTGACACTCAACGGCAAGGATATTACGCCAATCTATCAAAATAATAGTGTTAAGTTTACGGTGTCATAAGTTGAGTATTGAAGCTTATTCTTTGCATATTGACCTATAGGGTTAGTCTGCTAAGACTCTTTGGTTCTGCCACTATAACTTTAATGTAGTGGCAGAACTCTAAATCTAAGAGATATGTCTTTGTCACAATGAATCCAACTCAGGATGTTCCAATACTTGGTGTAAGCACTTTATAAATATTAATATTTCTACTCTTTAAATAAATTTGAATTAATCATGAGTGGTAAACCAAGACTACTTAATAGACTAGTCCGAGAATTTGGTACATTCTTGCTTTCTAAATCAATAAGCTCAATAAATTCTTTATTAAACTGTTTTCTAGGATACTTTTCTAAAATTTCCTTTTGAAAAGATAGAGGGAGTTTATATAGACCATCGCTAATCACATCACAGGATGCGCCTTGTTGTAATAGCGCAATTTCTACAGGGTCAGAATGATCTATATAGCCGTTCATATGTAAGCAGATAGCATCTTTAATGACTTCACTTTTCTTCTCATCAAAGCTTTGTTCTTTAGCCTTTAGCTCAAATTGTTTAGCACTCTCATAGGTAAAACAGTTACAACCTTTACTATGAATATGTTGCTCAGTTAAGCCAATATCATGAAAAAGTGAGGCTATTAAAAGTGATTCATCATCAAATTGCTGTTTTTGTATATGGCCTAGGGCAGCTCCCCAGAAATAGGTTCGCCATGAATGATTATAGATAGATATACTTGCTTTAGTTTCGAGCTCATCAAGCGCGACTTTAACCATTTGACTATCTGGTATTACGATCTGATCAATATCAAAATCATGAGAAGTTTTGAATCGAAAGTAATTTATTTTTATAGAAGCCATAACACTTGGCAGTATAATTTTTTGAATTAACTTAATTTTATCTTTGAAGCTGAGCTGACCATTGGTAGCTTGCATCCAGTGATACGAACCAATTCTTTTAGTTTTCATTATTAGATCTCATTTTAGAGTAATTGCTCTAAAATATTGCTATAAATGATTTTTTGCAAGTTGTATCTTTTAAGACCTCGATGGAGCTTTGATTGATAGGCGTTTTATAAACCTCAATTTAACAATAAATTTTAATTATTTATCCTTACTTTTTAATGATCTATTTTAAAGCAAATGTCATTTTGTGTGCTTGACTGAAAGAGGGCGGGCTACTATCCTTTGCCTGCTGGCCTACATTGCCAGTCGGTTTTAGCAGACCGTATCAAACGTACATTAGAAGTTTCGTGCTTCTAGTGTTGAGCCCTCGTGCCCCCTCTATGGCGGAACGGAGGGGGACACCTTCGGGTGTGCTGGCCACGTTTGACCAGTCTGCTAACCCCTTTCGTTCTGCCACCATAATTCTAATGTCTGGCAGAACTCCCAATAAAAAGGAGTTGGCTTTGCACATCCATTATTTCTTGGCAGCCTTTGCCAAAAGCTATAACGACACAGCTTAAACGTTTAAAGCAGTTTGATCGCCGTAAGGTTTTCAGGCTTTAAATTACTTCGTCTTAAAACTTAATCAACAATAAAACTTGAGATGTGCCAAGCACAGTCTTACGGGCTTTGCTGTGCCTTTTTTCTCCCAAAAAAGTATCTCATTTAGAAACAACAATAATTTCTAACGGTAAGACTATGCCAAATTTAGTTCTCTCAACACGTGCTATTCAAGTCATCAATAAGTCGATTGATTTATTTCACCATCGTGGCTTTCATACCGTTGGGGTAGATAGAATCGTTAAAGAGTCAAAAATTCCGAAAGCCACTTTTTATAATTATTTTCACTCTAAAGAGCGATTTGTTGAAATCTGTTTGATCGTACAAAAAGAACGTTTAAAAGAAAAAGTAGTTTCAATAGCTCAGTACGACCAAGGCACAAACGTGAAGGATAAACTCAAGAAACTTTATTACCTACACACAGATTTAGAGGGAATGTACTACCTATTATTTAAAGCATTTTTTGAAACGAAACTAGCCTATCCAAAAGCCTATATAACGGCAGTGAGATATAGAACATGGCTGCTTAATGAAATTTATAGCCAGCTTATAAAACTCAAAACCGATGCTACCTTTCAAGACGCTAAGCTATTTCTATATATGATTGAAGGTGCAATTATTCAGCTTCTAAGTTCGGATGTGGCAATCGAGCGGGAGAGAGTGCTTGAGTGTTTTTTTGTGGGGGGTGGGTGAGGGGAAATATTATAAGTTTATTGATCAGAAACTCTGTGTAATGATTAGAAGTTATAAAAGTATATCAATAGTGAAGAGAGTTTAGAGCTTAGTGAGCAATCAAATATTGAAAGATGAAACGTTCTTAAGTGAAATATCAACTTACAGCATATTTTATGCTTTTCATAATCAGAGTTAAAAAATGATATGTTTAATTGTTCCACATGATCAAGAAGCTGTTAAAAAACATGATTATGGTAAAGATGATCCAAATACCATGACAATAGTCCCCCTAGAAGAAGATAAGATTAATAGCTTATGGGATATAGGATACTTCGATGAATTAAATAATAAATTTGGATTAATGATTAGCACAGGCGAGGACGAAAAAATTACGGGTCAAGAGGTTTTGAAAGATGTACTTAGTACTACAAATCAATATATAAGTGATTATCCAGATATTGAATATTTATTTATTCTGAAGTCTTTACTTGAAATGGCATTAGAAAAAGAGACAGAGTTGAATATTTATATATAGAGAATATTAGGATTCTAGTAAGCAATTATTTTTAATTGAAGAGTATAAGTGAATGTTTTATAACCTAGATTGTCATGAAATTTTAACTTGATATTTAACAACGGGAATTTTAGAATCCGCCCAACTAATTTTTAGGAGCTTCAATGTGAGTACTTGCTCGAGTGACAATAGTCGATCGGTAATAGTCTAAGTATCCACTGAAGTCCTGACAGACCTCTTTTTGTGGATGCAAGAAGAGGTTTTTTATTTTCATCTTTTCATTTCTATTATTAACCCATGATCTAATTATGTTGGGTTGCAGTACTTGCATGTGCTCCATGACTTATGGGAGTGATGCCAGTGTTATTTACTTTAAAGAAACGCTCACTTATTTCTAGTTTCTGTTTATTCGTATTATCTAATGCAAGCTATAGTGGACGACCTATGGTTGTTGACGATGCGGCTCTTGTTTCTCCAAAAACTTGTCAGCTAGAAATATGGGCACAGCATAACTCTGACAGCAAAGAATATTGGGCAACACCAGCCTGTAATTTTGGTGGCAATTTTGAATTTGCTGTAGGGATGGGGAGAGTAAATGATGATACTGAGCATGTCAGTTATGCAACTCTACAAGGTAAGACCTTATTAAAGCCTTTAGAAACGAATGATTGGGGAATCGGCTTTTCTTTTGGCACTCAAATCAATACTAAGGATTCTTCAAAGAAAGATTGGACGGTTAATGTTCCTTTAAGTCTTTCTACTTTGGATGATAAGTTTTTAATCCATGCCAATATGGGATGGTTACGTGAAAATACCACACATAAAAATCAAACCACGTGGGGAATTGGAACCGAAACACAACTTACTCATCCATTAACGCTCACTGCCGAAGTATATGGTAATGATCGAAATGATGCCTTTTACCAAACAGGTATTCGATACATGGTCTATAAAGACTTAGTTCAAATAAACGCAAGTTATGGCGACCAAATTTCTCATCACGATAATACTTTTTTCTCTGTCGGGTTTGTATTTCTCACAAAGCCATTTTTACCTTAATAACTTAGAAATATCGCAAAGTTTCCTTCAGAAAGTGCTCTTTTAAACATAAAAGAGCACAGTAAAAATAAGTATATATTTCATATAAGGAAACTTTCTCTCTCATCTTTTGATTTCATCTAAAACATAGAGTAAAGTTCGTTCACAAGATATTAAATAAAATGAATGGCTTGTTATGAATATTATAAAAGGTACTAATTTTTGGAGATTACTTTCTATTATATTAGGTTTTATTATTTTTCTAGGATTGTATTATTTTTTTATTGTATATCCTAAGGATACAGAGCAAGCCAGAATAAGATTTTCAGAAGAAGTCATGGCTTCTTTTTTTTGGATGGACTTATCTGATGAAGTGGAAATAAACAGTATTATTTTAAAAGAAGGGCTAGAGTTAAACTCCATTAATGATGAGATATACATTAACGATTTGAATGGATTAAGCTCATTTTATGTTTGGAATGGTGAACATAAAGAAATGAAAGATGTCTTAAATAAATATTCTGAGTATTCATATTTTGGTAATAAGGGCATTCGAGGATTATGCTTAAAGCTTATGTTTGTACAACAATATAATCAAAAAATTCAGCAGAAAAATTATTCTTCACCAAGGCTATTAGCATCAAAAAATATTAATAAACGTAATCTGGAAACTATCTCTCCATGGTTAAATGATATGAAGGCTTTTGATGAGTTTTATAAAGCTAAGCACATGATTCCAAATTGTAAAATATAGATATGTCTTCTAAAAATTTTCTTTCTACGATTGCACGGAAAAGTAAAGAAAATAGAGGAAATATAGCCTTATGCTCTATTCTTTTTATTATTCCTTTATTTGTATTTCCTGCTTATCCAAAAAATGAATGGCAGTACGAGCTATATCAATACATCACACAAACTATGCATGTGACTATTGGTACAAAAGGCCCACTACCGTTTTTTACGATTCTTTATAGCATTTATATAACCATAGTCATGTTCTTTTTAGGCTGTGCAGTATGCTATTTTTTTATTAAAGAACACGGGATTAATAAAGCTTATCAAGAAGAAATTTATAAATTCTTTTTTAAAGCCGAGTTTGAATCTTCAAAAAAATACCCTTGGTTAGAAAAGCCTTTAGTTAAAAAGACATTGGTCTCAATTACATTTGCTATATGTTTGATTATGGGAGTTTTTCACTTTATTGATGATGATATTTCTCAGCACAGACCTAGACGTAAAGGTGGACTTATAGCATTTAGTTATAATTACAGAGTGGGGGTGATGTTCTGGGAAATAGCAGTCAGCTTATTTAGTATTTTCCCGATTTTTTATTTTGGCTTGTTATTCTTATATATCATTAATTATTTTTTCCGCGGGTTGGGTACGGGTAAGGTGGTTATTCCTTTAGAAGTGCCAAGCAAAAAACGAAAGAGAACTAGAAAGGTCTGATATTTTTCTTTTGAACTGGTTAAACGCATTTCACTCAATCTATCAACAAATGTGACAGAATCTAACTTTTTATATCGTGTAAATAACGCTATCTTGATTGGACTTGAGCACATCCTTTTGAAGTGTTCGTCTTTTCGTTAGATTTTTAGGTATTTAAAAAATGAATAAAATGCACGTAACTTTAGCGGTCATTATTGGTTTAATTGTTGGTGGTGTAATCGGTGCTCTAGGCTACTCTAAAACTGCTGCGCGTTATGACGCGATGACGACAGCATGTGTCATGGTAAACCAAGCAGTTGAACATGGCATCTTGAAACCAGAACAAGTGAAAGAGCTTGGTGAGCTAACAGGACAAAGCCTTAAAAAAGATTATGAGTCAGTTGCCTCTAAATTTAAATTTTCTGAAAAACAATTAGGTAATGCATCTGAAGGTTCTAATTGTAGTCAGTTTATTGTTGGGGTAAATGCCGCACAATAACCATTTAGAAGCCCACAGTAAGTGGGCTTTTTTATAATGTTTAGTTAGGGCAGCTACAATATTAACTGAACATATCATGTATAGACTGCTATAATAATGATCAATTCAAAATCTGAAATATAAGCTTGCCTAAAGGCAGGCTTTTTGTATATGTAAACAAGTCTGCTAGGAAATATGAAACGCTATTTAAAACAAACTGAATCGGCTACGACTAATTGGACAACAGAGCAAGACTGCTTTTTGATCGAAAATAATTCTCTCTCAATTTGCGAGCTCATCGAGCATTTACCTTTTTCTGAAGAAGAAATACGAGTGCGTCGAGCTGTTCTGGGTTTAGTGAGACGAGATAAGCAAATGAAAGCATATTAATTTTACCAAATGGTAAAAATAATATGAAAATAAATGTTTCAAACTTTCTCTATTCAACCATGCATTTTTGCGGATGAGTTATCAAAACCATAATTTTTTTCGATATTTTATTGGTGCGATTTACATAAAACGCCAACTACTTACAAACAAGTTTAATAAGGTTACCTTTAATTACACGCGTTTAAGCATAATCAAATACATAAGACATTCATAGATCAGAACTTTATAACAATAGGACGGAGAGAGGTTAATGCCAAAGTATCTAGCTGTAGCCGAAAAGGTTTATAAAAATATAAAAAAAGATAGCTTATTCACTGATGACATTACTCAGAACCTTAACTGTTTAATTAGTCAGATTCGAAAAGCCATCAAAGGAACTGAGTTTAAGCTCAAGTTCAACTATATCGACTTTGAAGAAAACTTAACGAAACCGTTAAGTGAATGCAAAGTTCAAATTGATCTGAGTGTTATGCCAAAGTTCGTAAATGAAGGTGAATATCTTCTTTGGTTAGCTGGATTTATTGAGCGAATCACAGAAGGTGGAAAACCAAAGTTACCGCCAATTTCGCACTTTTTACCACCAGGTTTTAAGATGTCGAAAGATGCGTTTCCGGTCACTGTTGCTCCTCCAAAAGAAGAGCATGCAGACATGATTATCAATTATTTTAAATCTGAGGATTTTATTAAAACCAATAAAACTCCTTCATAAAAGAATATAGAAGTAAACGTCCACCTTACTTCTATATCTGCTGGTTTAAATTCAGCGACCGCCTTCTGGGGCGGTTTTTTTTGACTTAAAATTGATCATTGCTTAATTGTGATAACTAGAAAAATTTAACTTCAACAAAAGTCTTAAATGTATATAAATATGAAAATAAAAAATGTTTTTAATAAATATCAATTGCTTAATTATATTTGTCGGTAAAGTAAAAAATACATTTTTCACATTACTAATGTACCAAGTAACGCAATTAAACATTTAGCAGTTCATAATCTTTAAAAAAAGAGAAAGTGAACGATATGAATGAAAATGCAGAGCTTATAAAATACATTGACGTTGCTGAAAACGTCTATGAACGTGTCTATGAGAATAATCAAGTTTCAAATAATTTGATTGTTAACCTTAACCGCATCATGGCGGAAATCAAAAAACAGGCCCAAGAAAAAGACCTAAAGTTAAAATATAAGTCGATTGACTTTGAATATTGCTTGAGTTTGCCTTTGGCAGATCGAGATATAAAAATTGACCTTAGTTTGATGCCTCACTTTGAACATCGTGATGAATGCATTTTATGGCTAACCAACTTTATTGGAAAAATTAGTGTGCCTAAAAAGATGACGAGACAAAAGCTAAATTTTCATTAAAGTTTTTAGATTTAAAGCGATATAAGTCATTACTAAAAAACTAACTGCCTCTATGCTTAAACAGTTATGCTTTATTACAGATCGATATTTCATAATTAGAAAATGACAGAGTGCTTTAAAATGAAAACGTTTGCATTAACCTTTGCTGTTTTAGCCTCGTTATCTACCTATGGTCTAGCCAATGACTCTACGGGTTACATGGGTACAGGTGGGATTCAATATCTCAAAAACTCACAGATTGCTATGCAAAGTGAAGATCTATTCATCAGTAAAAAACTGATTAAGGTCGACTACCTCTATAAAAACTTAAGCAATAAAGACGTAACGGAAACGATCTTATTCCCGTTACCACGCATTGATAATTTTTTTGAGTCTGATTTTGCTCACACTGAACAGCTTTTAAAAAGTTTTAAAATTGTGGTGGATGGTAAAAATATAAAACCTGAGATGCATGTCAGAACTTTTATTCAAAAAGATGAAAAATCTCCCCTGATTGATGCTACGGATGAGTTTAAGCAATGCGGTTTTAGTGAAAAAGAGATGCTAAATCCGTGGACTCGTACTAACTATGATTATGAGTATTATGTAGATAAGCTAAAACAATGTAATAAGCCGCAAATACAGAAAATTTTAGCCAAATTTAAAAAAGATGATGTGATTCCGTGGTCATCTCAAGTGATCTATAGTTGGAAGCAGACCTTTAAAGCAAATGGTTTGACTAAGATTCATCATGAATACAAACCTTTGGTCGGTGGCTCTGTAGCTCTCTATCCAGATGAATATAACCAGCAATTTTGTATGGATAAACAATTTAAGCAGGGCTTAAAAAAAGCCAGTGCAGAAAATTCGCCGTTTAGTGCTTTGGGTTATATTTTAACGACGGGTGCAAATTGGGCAAAGCCAATTGAAAACTTTAAGCTCACCATTGAGCGTGATAAGGATGAACTGGTTTCATTTTGTTGGGATGGGCCAGTTAAAAAAATTAGTCCAACTCAATTTCAAATGACCAAGACTAAGTTTGTACCTAAAAAAGACCTAGATATTATTTTTGTCAGAGTTCGATAATTTGATACCAGCTTCTGGTTTGATCATATTGTCTCACTATCAATTGTGTGTCATGAACCAGACATGGCACACAATAAGAAAAAAGATGCTCTATGTTGCTGCATGTAGGATTGTTGGCGTAATGATTAATTAGAGCAGTTTCTTTTTAATCCAATAATCTAAACTGAAAT
Organism: Acinetobacter sp. S-1; assembly: GCF_059579785.1. Lineage (NCBI taxonomy): Bacteria > Pseudomonadati > Pseudomonadota > Gammaproteobacteria > Moraxellales > Moraxellaceae > Acinetobacter > Acinetobacter sp. S-1. The sequence continues at coordinate 2,436,299 of NZ_CM184207.1, read as the reverse complement.
AACGGCCGCCTCCAAGAACAAGCAGTGCGAGTAGCATGACCAAATACGTAGCGGCAAACTCAATTCCATTATTTAAAATTACAAACGAGCCACTGGAAGTAAGCCAGTCATAATTGCCGTAGGTTTGTAATATTTCACGAGCTTTCTCTAACTTTTCAGCCGAGGCCAAGACCTGCATGTTTGCAAAGGGTGCATTTGGATCAGCAATGGCTTGCCATCCGTTCGGTAGATGGACCGTAAATATGGCAACCAACATGGTAATCATGAGCGGGATGCTAATTAAGCGTGTAAAGAGGCCAAATGTTAATAGTATTGCACCTGCTAGCTCCGCCGTTGTTGCAAGTAATGCCATTAAATATGGAAAGGGAAGTCCTAAACCTCCATCTGAGTTGCCAAACCATTCTACAATGTCATTAAAGTGCATTAATTTATTTGTGCCAGCCATCCAAAATATAGGAACTAAATACAATCGAAGAGCCAGAGCTGCGATGCCGTCTGCATGTTGTAGAGTTTTACCCAGTTTTTGATAATATTGAGATAAGCCATAAATAAAATTCTTCATGATAATTTCACATCCGATGCGATTGAATATTAATTAGTCGGATAAAAACTGTATTTCTTACATAAAAAAAATTTTATTTACGGTGTAATAAAAAAGGATTTGGTCCGTCTAACTATACGTACAAATGTACAAACCGAGAATTTATCTTTAAAGGAATACTAACATGAACAAGCTCAATTCAATGACTTCGGTAGCGGCATTATTAGCACTTTCAGTTGCTGGCGCTACACAAGTGGCGGTAGCAGCAACCCATACAACAACCGAAGCACATGCAACCAAAGCAGCAGATGGAAAATGCGGTGAAGCAAAATGCGGTGCTAACAAAATGAAAAACCACGAAAAGTCTGCCGAAGCAAAATGTGGTGCAGATAAAAAAGCAGCTGATGGTAAATGTGGAGCAACCAAAAAAGCAGCGGATGGCAAGTGCGGTGCAGATAAAAAAGTCGCTGACGGTAAGTGCGGCGCTAAGTAAACAATCTGATCATGGATGATGTCGGCCTTCTAGTAAGTGCCGGCATCGTTTCCAAAAGGAGAAATCACCATGATGGATTTGTCAGGCGTAGGGCTGGGTTTAAGGCGTGATTTTATAGATTCGTTTTTAGATGCAAAAACATGTCCCGATTTTATCGAAGTTGCTCCTGAAAACTGGCTAGGTTTTGGTGGTCGACATGCGAAATTACTCGCACAGTGTGTTGAAAAAGCCCCATTAATTTGTCACGGCCTGTCATTGTCTATTGGCGGTCCTCATCCACTCAATCTTGAATTTATCGGAAAAATAAAAAGCTTTTTAGAACAATATGATGTCTCTATTTATTCTGAACATTTAAGTTATACAAATGATGGGGGCTATCTATATGATTTGTTGCCAATCCCCATGACCGAAGCGGCTGTTAAATATGTCGCTGAACGTATTTTACGTGTTCAAGATATTTTAGGAAGACGATTAGTCATAGAGAATGTTTCTACTTATTTAATGCCCAATGCCCAAATGGGTGAGGCGGAATTTATCCGTGAAGTCCTTCTATATGCAGACTGTGATTTGCTTCTGGATGTAAATAATGTCTATGTCAACAGTATTAATCATGGCAGTGATGCATTTGCATTTATTCGGGACATGCCAAAAGAAAGAATCCGTTATTTACATATTGCTGGACATGAACAAGTTCAGAAAAATTTATTAATTGATACGCATGGCGCAGAAGTTTGTGATCGCGTATGGGAACTATTGAGATATACCTATCAAGTGTGTGGTGTGAAGGCAACTTTACTTGAACGCGACTTTAATATTCCATCATGGCAAGAGCTAGAAGAGGAGCTAGCCAAAATTAAAATAATTCAACAACAGGAGAGTGGCTATGAAGGAAAATCAAATATCCTTTCAGACCATGCAACAACAGTTTTGTGACTGGATTAGAGATCCTGATTTGGAATTACCTCAAGCTCTTCCTGCCGGACGAATGCATATTTATCGAGACTTACTTTTTAATAATGTCTGTTCATTTATTGATTTAGTTTATCCCGTGGCTCGTGCGATGTTGCCAGAGTTAAAGTGGCAACAATTACTCTCGGAGTTTTTTCAAAAAGCCCAGTGTCGCTCGCCTTTGTATAATGATATTTCTCTTGAGTTTAGAGAGTATTTGACAGATCAGCAGCACCCGATATTGCAAGAATACCCTTGGTTGGCTGAGTTGTTGCAGTTTGAATGGCTTGAGTTGTATTTAGACACTGTTGAAATTGAAAAAATAGTTTTGCAGGAAAACTGTGATTGGCAGTTAACCACAAAGGTATGGGTATTGGTTTATCAATATCCCGTTTATACATGGACAATTTTAATGACTCCAGAACAGGCCGAGCCTATGCCTGGAGCAATTATGGTTTGGCGAGATGAACAAGACAAAGTGTGTATTGAACAGCTTTCGCCTTTGTTTGCTATGGTGATTGAACAGTTGACTCAAAATGTAAAGTTAACTGACCAAGATATTCATACACTGATTCAATCTGTACTCACTGATTTATCTGAACATGATATTTATTTGCAGATTCAAGAACTAAAAGCACTGTTAACTCGAATGCGATTGATTCAAACTCCCCATGATTTTAAAGAGGTATAAGGATGACTTCAGCCGTGGCATCAGATCATGAAGAAATAGGGGATCAGCTGCATAATCCAGCCTTTTTACAAGACTTAAGACAGCAAATGATAAAATTTGCTTTTTTACAGCTTTCTTCTCTTCCTCAAGCTGAAGATGTGGTGCAAGAGGCATTAACGAGTGCTTTCCAGCATTTAGATTCATTTAAAGGACGTGCTGCGTTTAAAACATGGGTGTTCGCGATTTTAAAAAATAAAATTATTGATGTGATTCGGCAAAAATCGCGTTTGGTCTCAATGACAGAATTATTTAAAGATGAGGAAAGTGAACTGAGTATTGATGCACTGTTTGATGCTTCCGGACATTGGCATAAATATGAAGCGCCTCAAGCATGGCAAAGCCCTGAAGAAATGATGGAGCAGGCAGATTTCTGGATGATTTTTGAAGCTTGTTTAAATCATTTACCTGCCAAATATGCTCAAGTTTTTATGATGAGAGAGGTGATAGAGCTGAGTTCTAATGAGATTTGTAGCAAGTTGGAATTGTCTATCTCAAACTTTAATGTGTTGATGTATCGGAGTCGTACCCGACTACGTGAATGTTTAGAAAATAAATGGTTATTGAAGGAGGATTGTTCATGCTGACATGTCGACAAGCCACTCAACTGTTGTCTGAAAAGCAAGATAGACCATTGTTATTACGTGAGCAAAGTGGTTTACAACTACATTTATTGGCGTGCCGCTCATGCCGCCGTTATTCAAAACAGATCAAAACAATTAGTCAGCTTTCTAAAGCATTTAAAAATTTGGATGGCTAATTTTATTTAAAAATTTATTTATTGCTAGCCTAATCACGCTAACAACTCCCATACTATAAAAGTAAAGGAGTTTTTTAAGACAGGATGAAACGTGAATTTAAAGAATCTTGAAGCATTTTATTGGGTTGTGACTTTAAAGAGCTTCAATAAGGCCGCGACTAAATTACAAACCACCCAGCCTGCGGTCTCTCAAAAAATCACATCTCTTGAAAATGAATTAGGCTTTAAAGTTTTAGATCGAAGTTATCGGCAGCTTAAACCAACACACAAAGGCTTAACTTTATTTAAGTACGCCGAAAAATTTATGCGACTAGAGACCGATCTGGTGGCTGAACTGACTGAAAATCAGCACCTGACTGGCACCATTCGTTTGGGCGTTTCCGAAACTATTGTTTATACATGGTTGGTTGAATATATCGAAAAGGTTCAGCAAGAGTTCCCAAAAATTTCAGTAGAAATTGTGGTAGACCTTACGCCTAACTTACAAGAAGGTGTTCGGACAGGTGACTTAGACATGGCTTTTTTACTTGGGCCTACTTTAGCTTTTGAGTGTATTGAACAAGCCTTGTGTGACTTTGAACTCAGTTTCTTGGCTTCACCGTCGTTTAAAGGTGGAGTTGCTCAAATGTCTTTTAAAACTTTAATGTCACATACCATTTTAACTTATCCAAAAATTACCTATCCCTATAAAGAATTGAAAGCACGAATGAAAGAGCAAGGGATTGATGAACCACTTTCAATTACCAGTTATTCATTGGCAACGCTGTTGCGTTTAGCCGAGCAGGGCTTAGGTATTGCTGTGGTGCCGACCTTAACAGCACTAAAAGAAATTACTGATGGGCGACTAGAAATATTAAATACGCCTATTCAGTTAAAGACGTTTCATTTCACCTCGATCTACATTCAAGGAAACGATGTTGCCTTAAAAGAGAAATTGACCGAAGTTGCGGTTAAGGTCTCTGAATGCGCTATGAAAAGACTCAATGAGCAAATTAAAAAATAAGCTGTTTTTGTGTGTCTTTTATCCCTATTTTTTCTTATTTAAAAAAGCTGTTTTGTATGTAAAACCATAAAAGCAGCTTATTAACTTCAATAAGTAAAGCTTATCCTGATTTTCTAATAATTAATAAATCATTAAAAATCAAATATTTGATTTTTTAATTTTATGTAAAAAGTCTTATTGTCCGTAGGGATTAGCTATGTTTTTATTTTAGACACAAGATTTGATCACCGATTGTGTTAATTGGGGAACAGGGAATCTTTGTCATTTTAAAGGATTAAAGAATATCGTTTGGGACGAAAAATGGTGTTCTTGGTTCAACTTGAAAATAGCGTTGTTAAGCTCAAATGGATGAGGAACGCATTAATATGTCTTTACTGAAATCTTCTATTTTATCAGATCGCCAATGGGCCATTGTGGCCTCGATCTTTATGATGGCGACCTCTGCAATGGGGCCTGGATTTTTAACCCAAACTGCTGTATTTACAGTCAAGTTAGGCGCGGCATTTGGCTTTGCCATTTTAGTTTCCATTCTGATTGATTATGTGGTTCAACAAAACATTTGGCGTGTGGTGACACTTACTCAAATGCGTGCATCTGATATTGCCAATAAAGCATTACCGGGTAGTGGTTATTTACTGGCGTTTCTGGTGATTTTAGGCGGGTTTTTCTTTAGTGTCGGTAACATTGCCGGTGCAGCTTTAGGTTTAAATGCGCTTTTTGGCCTAGACACAAAGTGGGGCGGTATTTTAAGTGGTGCATTAGCCATTTTGATTTTTGCATCAAGAAAAGCAACGCTTGCCATGGATAAAAGCATGATCGTGTTGGGATTGCTTAAAATCCTCCTGATTATTATCGTTGCTGTCATTGTAATGCCCCCTGTTGGGCAAGCTGTACATCAAACCTTTGCTCCAGATCAGATCGACTTTGCCATTATTACCACCATTGTTGGCGGTACGGTTGGTGGCTATATCTGCTACGCGGGTGCCCATCGTTTACTCGATAAAGGCGCTGTTGGCCCTGAAAATATTGATGAAGTTGCTAAAGCTGCAACCAAGGGCATTGTTGTAGTCGGCATCATGCGCTATGTGTTGTTCTTGGCTTTTTTAGGTGTGGTGGTGAGCGGGGCAACCATTGATTTAGCCAGCCATGACGCCAATCCGGCAGCTCAAGCATTCCAATATGCAGCGGGTACATTCGGTTTTAAATTATTCGGCTTAATTTTCTGGGCAGCGGGTATTAGTAGCACGATCGGCGCAGCATATACTTCAGTGTCATTCTTTACTGCTTTTAAAAAGAACTTAACACCAAAACAAACCAACTATACGACCATTACCTTTATCGCATTGGCTCTATTGCTCTATGTATTATTGGGTGCGACTCCGGCAGGTCTACTCATTTTCGTAGGTGGTTTTAACGGTTTGGTGTTGCCAATTGGCCTTACAATTTTTGTGTATGTTGCCGCGTGCCGTAAAGATTTAATGGGTAATTATAACTATCCAAAATGGTTGCTTATTTTAGGTGGATTAACATGTCTGTTAACGTGGTGGATGGGCTATATGTCGTTTACGGCTGTATTTAACTATTTGACCAAGCTTTAAGCCAGACGTTGTTAAGTAATAAAGGAATAATGCCATGTTTGTAGATTTAAATAGTGATTTGGGTGAAAGCTTTGGCTCATGGAAAATGGGTAATGATGACCAGATTTTACCTGTCGTGACCAGTGCCAATATTGCTTGTGGTTTTCATGCGGGCGACCCACTCGGCATCTTAAAAACGGTTCGTAAAGCTGTTGAGCTTGGTGTGACTATTGGGGCCCATGTGTCTTACCCAGACCTTGTAGGCTTTGGCCGCCGTAATATGGATTTGTCACGTGACGAATTGATTGCCGATGTGCTTTACCAAATTTCTGCACTCGATGGCTTGGCGAAAGTGGCAGGCTCAAAAGTGCAATACGTTAAACCACATGGCGCGCTCTACAACACCATTGCACATGACCAAGCTCAGGCAGCAGCCGTGATTGATGCGATTAAAATGTATAACCCTGAACTGGTCTTAGTGGCTTTGGCTGGGTCGAACTTAGTCGAACAGGCACGAGCTGCGGGTTTAAAAGTTGTATCTGAAGCATTTGCAGACCGTGCTTATAACAGCGATGGTTCATTGGTTTCCCGACGTCTAGAAGGTGCGGTTTTACACGACTCGGCATTTGTTGCGAGCCGTGTGGTGTCTATGCTTAAAAATGGTGGAGTTGAGTCAATTGATGGTGTATTTACCCCAATTCAAGCCGACACCATTTGCCTACATGGCGATACCGACGGTGCGCTAGAGATGTCGGCTGCCATTAAAGCCGAGCTTGTAAAAAACAATATTGAAATCCGCCCATTTGTAAATAAAGCATAAGGATGAGCACCATGTATAAGGATATTAAAGTCGACCCAGCTCAGCTTGAAGCCGCATTAGATGCGCGTTTAAAAATCCGAGCTGGTTTTGATAAACCGACAGCAGGCATGGCTGCGGGCATGACGCAGGTCAATATGATTTCGGTGCCAAAAGAGTGGGCATATGACTTTTTGCTCTATGCACACCGTAACCCTCAAAGCTGCCCAGTGCTTGATGTGCTCGAAGAAGGCATCTATGCAACTAAGCTTGCAGCAGACTCAGACATTCGAACCGACTTCCCACGTTATCGCATTTGGAAAAATGGCCAAATGGTCGATGAAGTGACCGATGCAAGAGAGATTTATAACGCTCATCCTGATTTGGTGACTTTCTTAATTGGCTGTAGTTTTTCGTTTGAAACAGCTTTGCAAGAAGCGGGTATTGAAGTTCGCCATATTCATGACGATACCAATGTGCCGATGTATTTGAGCAATATAAAGTGCCAACCAGCAGGGCGTATTTCAGGAAACATGGTGGTTTCCATGCGACCAATTCCATCGCATCAAATTAGTGAAGCGGTAAAAATTACTGCACGTATGCCAAGTGTACATGGTGCGCCTGTACATATTGGTCACCCTGAAAGCTTAGGAATTTTGGATGTAAATAAGCCCGACTTTGGCGATGCTTCTCGTATTGAAGCAGGTGAAATTCCAGTATTTTGGGCGTGTGGCGTAACACCGCAAGCGGCTGTCATGAACTCGAAAATTCCTTTTGCGATTAGTCATGCACCGGGTCACATGTTTATTACCGACATTCCTGACCGTGCTTGGATTGGCTAACTGGACTAAAGAAGAATTAAAAGGATAAGCAAATGCGTTTTTTATCGGTAAACGCCGATTGTTTTCTAATTGAGCTTGCGAGCTTAGAGGAAACTTTGGCGTTGTACAATAAATTGCAAAATACGCAATTGAATGGAATTAAAGACTTAGTCCCCGCTGCAAAAACAATTTTGGTTTTCTTTAACGAGATCGAAACCAACTTTAAAACGCTGGTTGCTTCAATTCAGAGCCTCAAAATTGATTCTGGATTTGAGCGTAGCGGCCAAGAAGTGATTATGCCGATTCGTTACGATGGCGAAGACCTTGCTCAGGTTGCCGAGTTACAAGGGCTGTCTGTGGCTGATGTGATTAGAAAACATCACCAAAGCGTGTGGAATGTGGCTTTTATTGGTTTTGCGCCGGGCTTTGCGTATATGAGCAGCCCCGATAAGCCTTTTACCGATATTCCACGCTTAACGGTTCCTCGTAAAAAAATACCGTCAGGCTCTTTGGGCTTGGCTGGAAAATACTCTGGTATTTACCCAAAAGACAGTCCGGGTGGTTGGCAGCTGATTGGAACCACATCAGAAAAAATGTGGGATTTAGAGCGTAAAAATCCTGCATTACTGTTACCGGGCATGACCGTTCATTTTGAAGATGTGACGCATAACCCAACGACTGTGACTGTACCGCAGCAAATCACACGTAAGGTTGAGCCGAAACAATCTGTGCAACTGTTTAAGATCACTGCGCCAAGTTTACAAATGCTTATTCAAGACGAAGGGCGCTTAAACCAGACCAATATTGGGGTTGGCGTAGCGGGTGCAATGGATTTATCTGCCATGCACAGTGCTAACCGTATTGTCGGTAATCCAACCGATACACCAGTCATTGAAGTTTTAAATGGTGGTTTAAAAGCCAAAATGCAGCATGCAGGCGTTATTGCGGTGGCAGGTGCCATTTCAAACATTCGTGTGAAATTTGCTGACGGACAAACCGCAGACTTTGCAAGCTATCAACCGATTGATTTGGATGAAGGCGATGAATTTCAAATTCAGCCACCGACCGCAGGCTTAAGAAACTATTTGGCAGTCCGTGGTGGTATAGACGTTGAACCAGTACTCAATAGTGCCTCATTTGACAGCTTGGCAGTGTTAGGTCCAGAGCCTTTAAAGCTCGGAGATACCATTTACCAAGGACAGGTTCAAGTAGCCAATATTAGCGTAAATGAAGTTGGTAAAACCGATTTGCCACAAGCTGACGAAGTAGTTGAGCTAGATATTGTGATGGGCCCACGTACCGATTGGTTCGAACAAGACAGTATTGAACTACTGTGTCAGCAAGAGTGGCTGGTAACAAATGAAAGCAACCGAGTCGGGCTAAGACTTTCAGGTGCGCAGTCTTTAACTCGCAAAATTACCCATGAACTGGAAAGTGAAGGCACTTGCATTGGCGCTTTACAGATTCCACCGAATGGTCAGCCTGTTTTGTTTATGAATGATCACCCTTTAACGGGCGGATATCCGGTCATTGGCTCTGTTGCTAAACACCATTGGGATTTGGTGGCACAGATTCCGGCAGGTTGCCGCATCAAATTTAAAAAAATTGCCGAATTTACAGATTTTGAGAATGAAAGATGAATACAGAAAAATTATTGATTGCTAACCGTGGTGAAATTGCCGTTCGTATTATTCATGCTTGCCGTGACATGGGAATTTCTTCAGTCGCGTTATATGCAGATGACGATATTGGTAGCATGCATGTCGAACTTGCAGATGAAGCATGGGGCTTGGCTGGTGCGACTGCCAGTGAAACCTATTTAAATATTCCAGCCATTATCGAGGTTGCAAAAAAATCAAAAGCGACCATGGTGCATCCGGGTTATGGCTTTTTATCTGAACGTGCTGAATTTGCCCAAGCCGTGATTGATGCGGGCTTAAAATGGGTAGGGCCATCACCAAGTGCCATTGAAAAATTGGGCGATAAAATTGAAGCACGTAAAATTGCTGCTTCGGTCGGTGCGCCTTTGGTTCAGGGTACGCAAGATCCACTCAATAATGCAGAGGAAGCTTTAAAGTTTGCCAAACAATATGGTTTACCCATTGCCATTAAAGCTGCGTTTGGTGGTGGTGGCCGTGGCTTAAAAGTCGCGTGGAAACTCGAAGAAGTGAAAGAGCTTTATGAGTCAGCAGTACGTGAAGCAAAAGCTGCCTTTGGCCGTGGTGAATGTTTTGTCGAGCAATATCTCGATAAACCGCGCCATGTAGAAGCGCAAGTGATCGCCGACCAACATGGAAACATTGTGGTGCTTGGCACACGTGATTGTTCATTGCAACGCCGTAACCAAAAGTTAGTCGAAGAAGCACCAGCACCATTTATTAGCGATGAGATTTATCAGCAAATTTTAACCTCGGCAAAAAATATTTGTCAGGCTGCAAACTATGTGGGTGCAGGTACAGTTGAATATTTACTCAGTCGTGATGGCAAGCTTTCATTCTTAGAAGTAAACACACGCTTGCAAGTTGAGCACCCAGTGACTGAAGAAACCTCAAAAGTCGATTTGGTGGTGGAACAAATTCGCGTGGCACAAGGTGAAGCGCTTTCTATTAAAGAAACTCCAAAAGCCCAAGGCCATGTCATTGAGTTTCGTATTAATGCCGAAGACCCAGCACGTGGGTTTATTCCAGCGTTTGGTGTGTTGAGTTTATTTGAAGCACCGTTTGGTAACGGTGTACGAATCGACACAGGTGTTCGAACTGGGTCATTAGTGTCTAGCCATTTTGATTCACTCATGGCAAAACTGATTGTCACTGGTCCAACCCGCGAAGTTGCAATTGCTCGCGCTAAACGTGCTTTAAAACAATTTAAAATTGAAGGCGTAGCTTCGGTTTTAGATTTTCACCGCGCGGTACTTAATGAACCTGACTTTACAGATGAATTTAATGTACATACACGCTGGATTGAAAATGACTTTAAACAAGAATTAAAGCCAACCAAACGTGGCATTCCAAACCATCAACAACCAATGCTACTCAGCTACATTGAAATTGATGGCAAGTTACACCGTCTAGGTTTACCAGCAGGCATGTTTGCACAAGGTCCAGCAACCGCAGTTCAAGCACAAACCGCTGAGCCAGAAGTGAGTGCCGAGCATTTACTTGCTCCAATTAATGGTGTGATTAGCGCTTGGAAAGTCGAAAATGGCGAGCAAGTCACCGAAGGTCAAGTGGTTGCCATTATGGAAGCCATGAAAATGGAAGTACAGGTACTGGCGCACCGCAGTGGCGTTATTCAGATTGGCGCAGAGAAGGGCGCGACCTGTCATGCGGAAACTGTGATTGCGAGTATTAATTAAGACTTCATTAAATAATTTGACCCGATTAGGCATTAGTTTGATTGGGTCAAATCGAATGCTTATTTATTCACTTAGTTCGTTATTTTTCGCAGTACTCGTTAACCATTTTCAGCTTGAAAATCAGCCCTAATTGTGAGATATTTATCACAGTTTAGTGATATGAAAATTAATCACTGTATTGAAAGCTCGCTTATGCGGGCTTTAATTTTTAGCCCAGTTTAAGCATTTCTCACTTAATGAGCTGGCAGCATAAAAATAATTTGAGAATTTGGCACTCACTCAAAGGCGAATTGAAGAAAGCGAATGAAAATTCTACCTTCATCTGAATATGATCAAATTCTAAAATACAGTGTCTATTGGCTCGTCATCTCGATTGTGATTGGAGTCGTCGCGGGGTTGGCATCGACTTTAATTTTTGTCGCTTTTGATATTTCAAACAAAGTCAGAAGCCTGCATCACTGGCTCATCTACTTTTTGCCTTTTGTGGGTTTTGGTATTGGCTATCTCATTAAAAAATATGGATCACCGATTGAACGGGGAACCCATTTACTGATTGATGAAATTCACCAGCCTAAGTCGTTTATTCCAAAACGAATGAGCCCCATCATTTTTATTACTTCAATTTTAACGCAGTTATTCGGTGGTTCGGCAGGGCGTGAGGCCCCAGCGGTTCAGCTTTCAGGTGCCTTAATTGACCACTTAAGCCATATATTAAAAGTCTCGGAAGATAACCGAAAAATCTGTTTAATCGCCAGTATTGGTGCAGGCTTTGCAGGGGTGTTTGGTTTGCCTTTGGCGGGTGCAATCTATGGGTTAGAAATTACTGCTTTAGGTAATTTAAGATACTCTGCTATTTTTCCATGTTTTGTATCGGCGCTGATTGCATCGGCTATCCCTGAGCTATTTGATATTGTTCATCCGCATATTTTTTATGTGATTAGTGAGTTTCCAGCCATTCATTTTGGCACGCTCATGAACTTAATTGTGGCAGGTCTGATCTTCGGTCTAGTCGCACGTTTCTTTATTGCGGCCATCCATTTTGCGAGTGACGTCTTTTATAAATATGTTCGTTATTTGCCATTAAGAACGATGGCGGGTGGTATTGTCATTATGCTACTTACGTTGTTCACTGCGCATCAGCAATACAACGGTTTGGGTACAGATAAAATCATTTCATCTTTTTATGTACCGATTGAGTTTTACGACTTTTTTAACAAGACTATTTTTACAGCCATTACTTTAGGATCTGGTTTTAAAGGTGGCGAAATTACGCCACTCTTTTATGTAGGTGCGACATTAGGTAATGCTTTAGGGGCGGTTTTAAATCTGCCAATTTCATTGCTTGCAGGATTAGGGTTAGTCAGTTTATTTTCAGGGGCAAGTAAGGCACCATTAACGTCTATTATTTTAGCTGTTGAGCTATTTGGGATGAATGTTGCGACTTATGCCATTATTACTTGTTTGTTGGCGGCGTTATTTTCTGGGAATTGTGGGTTGTACCGTCGTAAGAAATTGATGGATTGATTAAGCCTTTCTAAGGAGTTGAGTGGTTTTAGGTTGCTTAACTCCTATTAAATCTTCTTTTTTTAATAATGATAAAAATTGGCCTAGTAAGTGAAATACTTCTAAAAATATGAAAAGAATTGAATTTATATCTTTATAAAAGAAGATGGAAATTAATTTTAATGAACAACTATTGTTTCCTAAATATTTAAACCACAGGTATACATTAATAAAAATTAAAAATATTTAAAAAATTTCCAAAATGTTTCAATTATGAATTTTTTATGACATTTATTGTTGATTGTGAATGATTCATGTAGTTTTTGTTTGATTTTTTATCCATTTGGTAAATTAAAAATAACATTTTATGCAAAACAAAATTTTTTTTACTCACGCTTTTTTTCTTTTGTATGGGGTAGCTACACATGCTTATGCTATCGATGATATTTCTTTACCAGATCGTATACGTCAGGAACAACGTTTAAAAGAGCTTAATCAACAATTAGAAGAGCAAATCACTCAGCTTGCACCTAAACCTGTCACTACCCAATTGCAGGATTTTAAAACTATAGTCGTTTCGGAAGAGCCATGCGTTAAGGTCAAGAATATTGATTTTGATAGAAAGACGTTACAGGACCCTGAACACTATAAATTTCACTTTATGCTTCGGGCAATCTGGAATCATCCGCAGAAGATTATTGGCAAGTGTATCGGTACGCAAAGCTTACGTAACCTCGTTAATTTCGCCCAAAATGAATTGATTAAAAAGGGTTTTATTACCAGTCAGGTTACTGTTGATCCTCAAGATATTCAGCAAGGTTCTTTGCGACTTGGTGTGCAGATTGGGCGTTTACGTAAGATCATCGTTGAAGGTGAGCAACTCTCTTTATTACAACTTAAAGCATCTTTACCATTTAAAGAAGGCGATGTCCTTAATCTACAACAACTTGATCAGGGTCTCGAAAACTTAAAACGAGCTTATACGGTAGATATACAAATTGTGCCATCAAATGAGTCTGTTCAGGAAGCTAAAGGGTATAGTGATCTGATTATTAAGTTACAGCCACAATCAAAAATCAATTTAAATTTTGGTCTGGATAATTCAGGGAGTAAAGATACAGGTCGTTATATAGGTAGTCTGGGACTCAATATTAATAATCCATTCTATTTAAGTGATTCTCTTTCTTTTAATTTTAGTCATTCATTAGATAACTTACATCGAGACTTAAATAAAAACTACTTTGTAAGTTATCAGCTTCCGTTAGGAAATTATGATTTCAGTACTAGCTATAGCCGTTATCAATACGAACAAAATGTATTGGGTGCAAATGGTGTACTGCGTTATCACGGCTTAAGTCAGCAGGGTAATTTGAATGTATCTCGTGTACTTAGCCGAAGTGGGCAACATAAAACCAGCCTCTATGGCAAGCTCTACCATAAGCAAAATTCAAACTTTATTGATGATATTGAAATCGGAGTACAACGTAGAAAAACTTCAGGCTGGAATGCGGGGATACAACATCGCCAATATCTGGGTGATGCTGTATTAGATGCTGGTTTGGATTATCGGCATGGCACAGGCGCATTTGATGCGTTGTTAGCACCAGAAGAACAAATTAAGGACATTGATAAAAATCCATTACCGTCAGAAGGGTATTCCCGTGCACCGATATGGAGTGCCGATTTACGTTTTCAAATGCCATTTTTGCTTTTAGATACGCCTGCTCAATACCGTTTGAACTGGCGTGGACAATATGCTCCACGAGTTTTAGTACCTAATGATCGTTTTTATATCGGTGGTCGTTATAGCGTTCGAGGTTTTGATGGTGAACTGATGCTATCAGGCGATAACGGACAGTATTTACAACAGGAAATCAGCGTAAATACAAAAATTCCAAATACACAAATGTATGTTGCCGTAGATCAGGGCTGGGTTAACGGTAAGAACAGTATTGCTGGGCAGCGTCATCTGATGGGAAGTGTCGTAGGTCTACGAAGTTATCTGAACCATTTTTATATTGATGCCTTTACAGGGCGAGGCCTAATCGCTCCGCAGAGTATAAAAAAAGACTGGATATTTGGATTTAGCCTAAATGCTTTTTATTAAGTTTCCTTAAGAAACAAAATTAATTTTAATTAGAGAAAACTGACTTATGAATAAAAATCTTTATCGAATTGTTTTTAACAAAGCTCGTAACATGTTTATGGCTGTTGCGGAGAATGTTAGAAGCCAGAGCAAGGCGGCAGGACAATCTACCTCCTCAGAAATAGAGCGTTCGGGACAATCATCAGGACAAGAAAAATCATTTCATCAACTGTGGCATGTCAAGGCATTAGTAGCAAGTATTAGCTTATTAGTACCATTTGCTCCTGTCTATGCTGCTATTGTCGCAGATAGTGCAGCAAATGCTGCGAATAGAGCAGTCATTGGTGCTGGTAAGAACTCAGCAGGCACAACAGTTCCAGTGGTTAACATTCAGACGCCCAAAAATGGTATTTCCCACAATATCTATAAACAGTTTGATGTATTGGCTGAAGGTGCTGTTTTAAATAACAGTCGAACAGGAGCAACCACCAAAACAGTAGGGGCCGTAGGGGCAAACCCATTTTTAGCGACTGGTGAAGCGCGAGTTATTTTAAATGAGGTAAATTCAACAGCTGCTTCAAGATTTGAAGGTAACTTAGAAGTCGCAGGGCAAATGGCAGATGTGATTATTGCCAACCCGTCTGGTATTAACATTAAAGGCGGTGGCTTTATTAATGCCAATAAGGCAATTTTTACTACGGGTAAACCTCAATTAAATGCTGATGGCAGTATCAAACAGTTCACAGTTGATCAAGGAAGAATTACGGTTTCAGCAAATCCTAACTCTAAGTTTGGATTAGGGGGAAATAATAATGATACAAACTATGTGGACCTCTATGCTCGTGCATTAGAACTTAGTGCTGAACTACGTGCCAAAAATGATATTCAGGTGATTGCCGGGGCAAATAATGTCAGTGCAGATTTGCAGGATGTTACCTCTAAAACAGGTACTGGAACTGCACCGACATTGGCTGTGGATGTTAAAGCTCTGGGTGGGATGTATGCCAACAACATCTATTTGATGGGAACTGAAAAAGGTTTGGGCGTGACTAACGCAGGGACCATTCAGGCAGTCAACAATATGGTAATTACAAGTGCAGGGAAAATTGAAAATAGCGGAACCATCAAAACTACAGGTAGCCAAAATTCTGTATTAAATTTATCTAGTCAAAATAATGGAGATTTTACCTCTTCGGGGGCAATCCAATCAAATGGCAATATATTTATAAGTTCAGATAGAAACTTGGCATTGAATGGAGGGAAAATAGATAAATTAGGAACAACGATAAGCTCTATTTTCTTATCGGCTAAAGGAGATGTTAGCTTACAAAATGGTGTAAATGTTCAAAATGTTGGAGTCGGAGGGGGCATCTATAGTGACTCATTGAATTTCAACTTAGGAAAGGACAGCAACATCTTAAGTCAAGGTGATATTTCTCTATTAGCAAACAATAATATTGATATACAAAATGGAAAAGGGATCACTAGTAATAATGATCTTAGCATCCAATCAAAAAATAATTTAAATATTGCTAACTCCAGCATTGAGTCTAAAGCTGGAAATGTAAATTTAATAAGTTTGGGTAATACTGCAAGTTCTTTGTTAGGTATTAATAATACCAAGCTTTATGCTGGAAAAGATTTTAATATTAAGGGCGCAAAAAATATAAAACTAAATAGCTCTATTGTTCAGGAAAATTCTAATAATATAAATCTATACGCTGATAATGATATTGAGATCGGTAATGATGTCAGTCCTGTGAGCTTAAAAACACAAGGTACGATAAATATAGCTGCAAAAAATAATCTTATCCTTCGCACCGATACAAGCTTACTGACAAAAAAAGATATTGATGTGCAAACTGACATCGGGAACCTGTATGCAAAAAGTCTCAATGTAAGCTCATCTGAAGGTAAAGTTTCAATTTTGGGGAATGGGAATGTAAATTTTGAGACTCAAAATGATGGATGGTATACCCTAAAAAATAGAATAAATGCAAAAAATGGAATTGTCCTAGGGTCAAAAGGCGAAAATGCTATTACAAAAATAAATACGGTGGATCTTAAGTCTACAGATGGAAATGTATTACTTCTTTCTGGCGGGGATCTAACACTAGATGGCAATAATGGCTATACCACGGGTATGAAAGCTGCAGTTGCATCAGGTTTTATTAATGCAAAAGACGTAATTTTGTGGAGTAAAACCGGAGTTTTAGATATAAGCAGCGGTGTAATTAATGCATCGAATGGTGGAATATCAATTCGGGCAGGAAACAATGCTCAAGTACATGATATTGATTTAAACTCCACAAAAAATATTGAAATAAACTCTGATAAAGATCTTATATTAGAACGCACAAATACCAGAGCAAATCAACATATTGCCCTAAGCTCGAAGGGGAATATCAATGCTTATCAAAATTATATTTTAGATGCTAAAGGTGTTTTATCTGCAATTAGTAGCGGAAGTATTGATGGGCAAGGGTATGGTGGAGCAGTTATTGTTGAGGCAAATCAACTGTCAAATAATGGAATAGATTTTAGAGCAACTGGAAGTGAGTTACTTCAATTAGATACTAAACTAAAAAATATAAACGGTAACTTGTCGATTCAGCTTGATAAAGACTTTGTCATTAAACCAACTCATGGGCATGACACAATCACATTAGTTGCAGAAAATGATATTGATGTTCGGTCTAAACAAGGAGCCATAAGGATTGAGGGTGAAAATTTTGCACCTAATCTAAATGAAGCAGGTTTTGTTGGCATCATCTCTAGGAAAGGTGGTCTTAGCTTAGAAGGTACAAGCGTCGATATTAAAGGAACAAAAATAAATGTTCAAAAAGATATCAATATCGTTTCAACAAAGGGAGACCTTGTGATTGATGGGATTGCTGATAAAGTCAATGGCGTATCCAAGAAGAAAGATTTAATCAACAGTCAGGATGATCAGGAAAAGAAGAATTTTATCGCGAATACGATCACTGGAGTGGAAAACTTCAATAGCGAGTTATCCTCTAATGCTGGAAATATTAATATTTCTTCAAAAAAGGGAGTTTCAATTACCGGAGCAAATATTGATGCAAAACAAGGGATAGTCAATATTCAAGCTCAGAGTGTTTTAAATGGGAAATATCGAGCCACTGCAAAAAAAGAAGGTACTGCTGCTAAAGAAATAAGTGCAAGTATCATTATTGATGGTAATTTAGATGTGTATGAAAAAGGTAAGGATACTGACCAGAATTATAGTTATAGAGAGTATGTAAACCCAACAAATATAAATGGAAATAAAGGGGTAAACATACGTGCTATAGGGAAAACTGTTAATGACAATTTAGTACTGCAAGGAGTAGGGATTAATTCTGCTCAAGGTGATGTAAATATTGAAGCAGATAAAAGTATATTGTTTGATACGGCACTTGAAACTTTATATGACCGTAGTACAAAAACAGAAACGAAAAGATCGTGGTATGGTAAGAAAAAAACTACCACCACAACAACGATTGGAGATGTTGTAACACCTGCTTCTGTTGATATTTATGGTAAGAATATTAACGTTATCAGCCAATTTAAAAACCCGTTACGAGCAGATGGTACAAGAGATCCTGCTCTGAATACATCTGTAGATATTTATTCTGCACGATTTAATGCTAATGGTGGAAAAATTTCAATTCGATCTGGCGGAGACCTGAATTTTTTAACTGTAGCTGCTGTGAATAACTCAAACGTAAATCAGGTTAAAAAATCTTCATGGTTAGGGATTAATCTTGGTACATCAAAAACCAATGCAACCAGAAATCAAACTACAGAAATACCTGCAAAATTAAAAGCTGATTATATTGGTACAAAATCAGGATATGACACAAGACTTGAAGGGACCGAGTTTACGTATCTCAAAAGTGCCACAATTGAGGCAGGGGGAACGATTACTTTAGTTCCTGCAAAGAATCTAGTTGAAGAAAGCCTAAATAGAAAAAAGAACTCTGTTGTCTGGCAGTCTATGCAGGACAAAGGATCAATTACTGAAACTGCGCAGCTCCCTAATTTTAAAGGACCACAACCCCCAGTTTTTAATGCAGCAGGTGGTTTAAGTGTACAAGTTCCTATTAGTGAAAAAGATGTTAATAAAGTCGAATTACGTGATGCAATTTTAAAATTAGCAAATCAACCGGGAAGCGCCTATCTTAAAGATTTAGTAAACCGCAAAGATGTAGATTGGCAAACAGTTTTATTAACCCAAAAGGATTGGGATTATAAATCACAAGGTCTCACAGCGGCTGGAGCTGCCATTATTGTTATCATTGTGACAATTGCTACGATGGGTTCAGGTACTGCTGCAGCGGCTGGAGCAGCGGGGGGAACCGCAGCAAGTGGTACAACTGTAGGACTGGGTGCAAGTATGCTTGGAACTGCTGGAGTGACGACCACAGCAGCAGGAGCAATTGTTCCATCAACATTAGGGGTAATGGCAAATGCAGCAGTTACGAGTCTAGCTGCTCAGGCAAGTATTGGTCTGATTAATAACGGTGGGGATATTGGTAAGACCCTAAAAGAGATGGGAAGTAAAGACTCCATTAAAAATCTGGCTGCATCTGTGGTAACAGCAGGTTTATTAAGTCAAGTTGGTACTGCTCTAAATTTAAAACCAGACAGTACTCTTCTGTCAGACAGATTGGCAAACAATTTTGCATCTTCAGTAGGATCAACTTTAGTACAAACTGCAATTAATGGTGGAGATCTGGGAGATAATTTACAGGTTGCCTTACTTGCAGGTCTAGCAGGGGCATTACAAGGAGAGTTGGCTAGTCAGATTGGAACGAGTTTAGATAAAGTCGATCCGAACATATTTGAATATACAATTCATAAAATTGCCCATGCTGTTGTGGGGTGTGCTACGGCGGCAGCTACAAAACAGAGTTGTGAAGCGGGTGCAATTGGAGCAGGGGTTGGTGAAATAGTTGCAGAGCTTATGATTCCAGCGGATAAAACTGCACTCGACCTAACAGATGCCGAAAGAACAAAAATTAAGGATACAAGTAAACTTATTGCGGGTACGACAGCTGCTTTTGCTGGATACGATGTTAATACTGCGGCAAATAGTGCGAATATAGCTGTTGAAAACAACACATTGGGTAAGCTTGCAACAACCGCAGGAAAAGCGGCATATAGAGTAGCTAAAAGAATTACTGATATGCCAGCCTCAGTAAGAGCAAATCTTAAACCCGACGATGTTATTAAGATTTTTAAGGAAGAAGGTGTTCAGGGAGTAATTGATATTGGGGACAATATCAAAACATTGATTAGCCCTACATCCACACCTGGGGATAGAGCATTTGCAGCAATTGATTTGCTAATAGGTATTGATTTAAAAGCAGGCAAGAATGTTGATATTCTGAAATCCGAAAAGAATATAATTGGAAAAAATTATTCTGCTGGGCTAAATCGTGAAATTTTAAATAAGGCAGGTGATTTTTATCCGAATGTACCCGATTTAAGAACAGGAAGAACTATATCATTTCCAGTTGGTGACTTAAAAAAAGTACCTGAATTAAGTCGTGTTTCTTGGGGAGCGCAAGAACGTGGTAAGTTTATTCAGGAGTGGTATAAACGAGGTTATGAAACTCCGCGTGGTGGTTGGTCTGAATATGATATTCATCATATTAAACCTAGAGAGTTTGGTGGAACAAATGAATTCTGGAATTTAACACCTGTGCAAAGAAAAACACATCAACAGGAGTTTAATTCTTTTTGGAGAAATATGTAAATGAAGCTGTTAAATGAAGCATTAAGAAAAATAGAGACTCTTTGGAGTAAAGAGCCAAAGCATGCTGTTCATAGAGGAGAAAAAACTTTTTTTCAGTTTCGTTGTATTTTGAATAATGGTATTTCACCAGATAGATTTGGTGATATCGATTTGCAATTACCAACAGAGTTTAAGGAGTTCCTCTTAGTTAGTAATGGGGCTGATTTATTCAAGGATGAGGAATATGGGCAATGGGGAGCGAGAATATTTAGTATTGATGAGTTACAGTCATCTAATAAATATTATAGAGAGTTAAGACCTAAAGACTTCACTAAGGGGGATTTGATAATTGGTGAGTTTTATGGTGATTCAGATTTGTTACTGTTAAGGTGTGATCCTGAAAGTAAGGATTATGGCGCTGTACTTATCGCTTTACCTTTTGATAATCGCTCAGATTGGTATTGTTCAGCCAACTTTGAAAATTTTATAACGGACTATGTTAATTCTGAAGGCGATAAATTTTGGGAGATACGAACAAAAACATAATTTTATAGAAGCTCAATGAATCGTTCAAAAGACTCTCTGAGTTTAATTTAAATCTTTAATAAAAGTGAATATTTTTTATGCTTTATAATCACATAAAACTATTACCCCTAGCACTTTTTTCTCTTCTTTTAGCTGCATGTGGTGGAGGTGGTGGGGATGATTCAGCGACATCAGATACACCTTTACCGAAGCCTATTGTAGAAGCGTCTGTATTAAGCCCAGATTTGGCACATGGCTATTTTGAAATTGAAAATTGAGGAGTTACTAATAACTCAACTATTAAGTTCTCACCATTTCATACAAACAGTGTAATTGAGGCATCCGCTTCAAATAATAGTATGTGGGATTTATAGATTCTTACTCCAAGTAATGATTTATCTGCGCATATTAACAATTTGGCTGGTCTTTATTTTTATCCTAAAGGTGATAAGGTTGGAGTTTTTAGCTATTCAGAGAATGATAAAGGGCATTTGGCTGTCCAGTGCCGAAACTCATGTAGTGATACATTCTCTTATAAGTTCGAAAAACAAAGTGATGGTAAAACTTACTTTATTATAAGCGCAAATGGTGCTGTATCAGGACGTTTAAATAATATTGGCTTTGCTTCGACTGCCAAAATTAACGGCTCTATTAAATTCGAAGTAAATTCTGATTGGCCAGTATGGAACACGAAACGTTTTAATGAATATCCAGCTAAATCAGATTTAGTCGTTAATGGTAAGCTGGCGACAATACAAAGATTTATGAATTGGACAACCAGTTCTGTCTTAACTTTTAACACAGATAAAGAATATTATTTTAACTTTTCTAATCCTCTGGATCCTGAACATGATAGGTTCATATTAACAGAGGGGAATTATTTTAGTAATGAACAGCCTAAAGAAGTTTATATATACAAAGGATATTTTAATCGGGATTTCACATTAAACACGGACTATGAAAATGGTTTAACCACTTTTAAATTTATCAATAATTCATTTACGAACCCTATTGAATATGTTGCATCTCCTGAATTAAATGTCTCAGGCGGTTTCGAGAAAAAAATTCCTTATGGGCAAGTTACAGTAGGAAGTGAAGTTTTTAAAATTGATGAAACAGTTGCGGCAGCTGCATATGCAGAAAATGAAAGTAAATATTTTCGTTTTATGAGTAGAGATCATAAGTCTGATCTCGAGTTTACGGTGAAATACGATACTATTACTAAAAAAGCAAATGTAGCGTATCAAAGACCTAAAAAGGATCAATTGAATGTAAATATTCATTTGAAATGGAATTGTAAATTGACAAATGATCATTGTACTGGTGTAACTGTCAATGAATCAGAAGGAACCATTGAATTTAAAAATGTGCAGTTAGATGATGGTCGTACCATAAATGGTAAATTTGCCCATCTAGGGGTAAATGATCTGGTAGGCTGATAAGTTTTTATTTGTGTGAAGATTGAAAAACTAGCTCTAATAAGGGCTAGTTTTTTTAAGTATATCCCTTTTTACTATTCTGGTTACGTTAAAAAGACTTATGTTTAAAATAAGCCAATACATAATTCATCTCTAAAGTTAATCTATAGTTTGCTATGTAGCTATGAAATTAATAAAGCATGAAAGCTATATTCTTTTTTTATGAATATATAAGCCCATTTTCGATAGTCAATTTCTGTATTTTATAAACTAATTTTTAACGGGAAAAGCTGAATTACGTCCCCATACTTTTTAACGATCTATTTTAAAGCAAATGTCATTTCCCACGCTTGACGCCAACAAAAGCGAATACTATCCTTTGCGTGCTGGCCACATTGCCAGACGGTTTTAGCAGACCGTTTTCATCTAGAACATCAAAAAAGTAATTTTTTGGTGGTGAACTCGTTCGTCCCCCTTCGTAGCGGTAGGACGGAGGAGGGACGCCTTCGGGCGTGCCAGTTCCTAGATGACTGGTCTGCTAACCCTTCTTCGTTCTGCCACCATAATCATTTAGCAGTGATCTGGTAGAACTTCTATTTCATCTAGGAGTCCGCTATGCGTACTAATTCTTCTCAATTTTTGGCCTTTGCCAAACTCTCTCTAGCCATACCGCTTAAACAGTCTATAAATCGGTTTAATCGACTCTAGGTTTTTGCGCCTAAACATCGTTACGACTAAAAAATCATAGCAACAATAAACCAGAGATAGGCGAGCACACCATTTTGTGCCGCTTTTGCATGCCTGTTTTTAGCACTCAATTTAAGAGTGACGGCATTTCTATCTCTTTTACATACAACAAAAAATTATTTTAAGCGGTATATATGAACAATTTAGAATCTTCCTTTAGAGCACTACGAGTGCTACACACAGCAAAAGATTTATTTACTCAAGATGGGTTTAACACGGTGGGGGTTGACCGAATTATTGCTGAAGCCAAAATCCCCAAAGCGACTTTCTATAACATCTTTCATTCAAAAGCACGACTGATCGAGATGTGTCTAACTTTTCAAACGGATGCGCTCAAAGTAAAAGTTCTTTCAATTATCAATTCATACAGCGAACTTATGGTGTTCGATAAACTCAAGCAAATTTACTTTTTACATGCCAATTTAGAAGGCTTTTATCGTTTACCATTTAAAGCAATTTTTGAAATTGAAAAGTGTTATGCAACGGCTTATCGAGTGGTTGTTGCTTATAGAAACTGGTTTATAAATGAGCTTTATAAGCTACTTCTTACTGTAAAAACTACCGCTTCAATAAAAGATGCCCACATGTTTCTATTTGCAATTGATGGGGCAATGGTTCAACTTTTAAGTAAAAACAGTGTAGATGAGCGAGACAAGTTACTAAATTATTTTTTAATAATGCTATCTGAGCATTCAACTTAAACCTTAAAACAAAAAGCCCGTGATTGGGCTTTTTTTGTGGATATTAGTCGATTAAAACTTAAGTTTTTTAAGCCCGCGATTCACACCATTTTGTAGAGCGGCTTTAATAATAGGGCCAATAAATGGTACGCGGCCTTTAAAGCTAATGGTGTAATCCAAACGAGTTCGATTATTTCCCAAGTCAGTAAATTTCATGACACCACGGTGACCCTTAATTGGGCTAATGCCACTGGTAATTGCATATTCAATTAGTTCATTTTCTTTGTAGACTAAATTGGTTTCTACAAATGAAGGGGTCAATGGAATAGACATTTTGCGCGCAGAGCCAACACCATTACGAGCGTCTTTTCCATTGCTAATGCGAGTCACTTTAGCAGGAGCGAAAAGTTTACTTAGGTTTTCATGCTCACTTAAAGTCGCAAAGACCTTGTCTACGGGTGCATCAAATTCTTGTACGATGTTGATTTTTTGAGTTTTTAACATCTTATTCCCTCTAGAAATTATTTTGACATTGGTAATTGTCAGAATTTGGATGTTAGCACGCTTTAGGCAATGGGGGAATTCTTCTTCGTCGGAGTTATCGCATACTTAAAAAATTCACTTTGGTAAATCTACAATACTTTTTGACCTTTTCTTAATTTTTTAAAGAAGGGCTGAATCATAGACCAATTGGTTGAAACCCAGCAAATAAAGGAACCCGCCGTCACCATTGCTGTTCCTTGCCAAAAGCTCATCGATAATTGAGTTTGTAAAACAAACATCGCCAAAATAGACGAAATAATCGGGGTGAAATAAGAGGCCACCACAAGCACGGTAATGTTTCCATGAATGATGCCAATGTTCCAAGCAGCATAACCAAAACCCATGGCAGCAGAAGCAACTAAAAGGGTCATGACTGTTGGAATATCCATTGAAGGGATGGCAAAGTGCCCCGATACAAGCAGCTTGAACCATAGTGTTAGCGCGACACCAACAAAGAAAATGGAAATTGGATTTTGCCCATTACTTAATTTTTTGGTGAGTACACAGTAAAAAGCCCAAATGATGGCACCTGAAAATGCCAAAATATAGCTGAGTGGGTTGCTATGAAAATTATCGGCAAGACTATTTAGACTAAAATCACCGCTACCAGTTTGAATAAAAATAATGCCGAAAATTGAAAGCATTAGACCTAAAATAATAAGGAAATTAAACTTTAATTCCTTAAAAATAACAAAAGCTAAAACCGTTAAACTCGGCCACAGATAGTTAACAATACTAATTTCAATTGCTTGTCTTGCTGTCTGAGAATAAGCAATTGCAAATGAGAAGCACACTTCATAAGCCACGAACAGAATTGTGCCAAAAATTAAGTATTTTTTAGAGATCTGCTTAAAATCTGGAACTTTGAAAATGGCAAGCAACAGTAGCGCACTTAAAGAATAAATAAAGGTAACACCTAGCTCAGGCCCAATGGCGGCACTGACTTGTTTCATTAAGCCCACCAGAGATGCCCACATGAGAATGGCGCTTAAACCAATCAATGTTGCTAGATTTTTTGACATAAAATTCAGTAAATAACGGTTAAAAAATGGTAAAAGATTAAGTTGTACTAATGAAAGGAATCAATTTTCAAGCTAAGGAATATAGGACAAATTATATAAAATATAAACAATTAAATTTATTGATTGGTTGAATCTGCTATGTTTATTTAAGCATTCATATGAGTAAAGAAATTTCGGATAAAACAACATTTGTACGAGGAAAATATGGAAGTCATTAAAACGGTTGGTGTTGTTGGAGCAGGTGTAATAGGTGCAAGTTGGACGGCCTTATTTTTATATAAAGGATTTAAAGTTAAGGCCTATGACCCATATCCTATAGATGAAGCGGTCTTTAAAAAAAGAATTTCTGCAAATTTAAATGATTTATTGGCTTTAGACCAAAACGCGGAACACACATATTCTCAGCAAGATGTACTGCTTCATCTGGAAATTTTTAGTAATTTAAAAGATGCGGTTTCAGATGTAGATTTTATTCAAGAAAATGCCCCAGAACGTCTGGATGTAAAACAACAGCTATATCAAGAAATCACAGCATATTGTCCTGAACATACCATTATTGCTTCAAGCTCATCGGGCTTAAAAGTGTCTGATTTTCAAAAAGAGGCGCAGCACCCTGAACGTATTTTATTAGGTCATCCTTTTAATCCACCTCATCTTTTACCTTTGGTCGAGATCGTTGGCGGTAATTTGACTGATCCTCAAATTTTAAAACAGGCTTCTGAGTTCTATAAACAGTTGGGCAAGAACCCAATTGTTTTAAATAAAGAAGTAAAAGGGCATGTCGCAAACCGTTTGCAGGCTGCGTTATGGCGAGAAGCTTTTTCATTGGTTGAACAAGGCGTGTGTTCTGCCGAAGATGTTGATGTCGCGATTACCAGTGGGCCGGGTTTAAGATGGGCACTATTTGGTCCTTACATTAATATGCAGCTTGCCAACCAAAAGGGCTTTAAAGAAGCAATTCATCATTTAGGCCCACCAATGACAGAATGGTGGAATGATATGCACGCATTTCAACATTCAGACGAGACAACAGAGTTATTGGAAGCACAAACCAACCAGTTATTAACACAATATAAAGATATCGATTTATATGAAACCAGAGATAAAGGTCTGGTCGATATCTTAAAGCTCAGACAACAACTTAAGTTAGATTAATTCAAAATATTAGAATAGAGCCAATCATTTTATTGCAGAGATGATTGGCTTTTTTGTTGGGGTAAATAACAAAAACATTCCTACCTGAAACAATCCTATATTCATTAAATGTTACTGAAATTCCTATCGCGTTGCATTTGAACTATATGCCTTACGTGAAAAGTAAGAATCGTTGCAAACCGTAAAGAAAGCCTCCTCATAATCAAAGGACATGATAGAAAATAGAGGAATAACAATATGCGTGCTCTAACTTACCACGGTGCCGAAGATGTTCGAGTAGAAACAGTAGCAGACCCTATTATTCAAGAACCAGATGACATTATTTTACGCGTGACTGCCACAGCGATATGTGGCTCTGATTTACATTTATATCGAGGCAAAATCCCTAGAACCGAGCAGGGTGATATCTTTGGGCACGAATTTATGGGCGTGGTTGAAGAGGTCGGCCCAGCTGTCACCGCAGTCAAAAAGGGTGATCGAGTGATTGTTCCTTTTGTGATTGCCTGTGGCGAATGTTTCTTTTGCCAACTTGACCTAACTGCTGCTTGCGAAACCACGAATACAGGGCGCGGCGCAATTATTAATAAAAAGCAGATTCCACCAGGCGCAGCTTTATTTGGCTATAGTCATCTTTACGGCGGTGTACCGGGCGGACAAGCAGAATATGTGCGTGTGCCAAAAGCCAATAAAGGCCCTTTTAAAGTACCCACTTCATTATCAGATGAAAAAGTACTTTTCTTGACTGATATTTTACCGACTGCTTGGCAGGCAGTGACCAATGCCCAAGTGAAGCGTGGCTCGACCGTTGCAATTTATGGTGCTGGTCCAGTCGGACTGTTAAGTGCTGCTTGTGCCAAGATGCTCGGTGCTGAAAAGATATTTATGGTTGATCACAATGACTATCGATTGAATTATGCAGCGGCAACATACGGTGCCATTCCAGTGAATTTTGACGAAGTCGATGCTGCCGAATTTATTATTCAACATACCGATAATTACCGCGGTGTCGATGCTGTGATTGATGCAATTGGTTTCGAGGCCAAAGGCAGTGTGATTGAAACAGTCCTAACCAATTTAAAACTAGAAGGTTCAAGTGGTGCAGCACTGCGTCAATGCATTGCGGCAGTTCGCCGTGGTGGGGTGGTCAGCGTACCAGGTGTCTATGCAGGCCCAATTCATGGTTTCTTATTTGGCGATGCTTTTGATAAAGGCTTAACTTTTAAAATGGGCCAAACCCATGTGCATCAATATTTACCGCAACTCTTAGAATTGATTGAGCGTGGCGAATTAACACCTGAAACGATTATTACCCATCGAATGAAATTAGATGATGCCGCAGAGGGCTACCGCATTTTTAATGAAAGAGAAGAGGATTGTCGTAAGGTGATTCTGCTTCCTTAATACGCTCTCTTATAATTTAGTCTTAAGCCTCTTAGTGAAAGGGGCTTTTTTATTTTGAAATGCACAACTTTGAGTGCAGATTTTTATTTTTGAACTTAAACCGCACCCAAACAGCTCAAGTTTAGTATTACTTTTAACCAAAACCGTAATACTAAGCTGGCATGTCCTTTGCATAGTCTTAAGCAATCAAAAGTGATCTAGGGTTCCGATACTTTATGTGTGACTGGACCGAGAGTTCACGGTTCCTAGCGAACTACACGGAGGGATAAAAGCCCGGGAGGAAGTCTAAAATTATCCGACAGGAGTAGCTATGAACACTGCAAGTTATCATAACAATCAGGCGATTTGGACCGAACTTTTACCCGGCGGACATCACTGGTCGGGTCGTATTCAAAAAGGAACTATTCTTAGATTTACATCGCTTGGCGCTCAGGCAAATGTTTCTTTGTTTTGTGTAAATGCTGCCGATGTGCTTGAACGTTTTAACATGCCGGACAGCTTAAAGGGGCAACACACAGCCTATTTAAAAGCTTCCAATGTATTGTATTCAGACCTTGGCCGTGTCATGGCTTCCATTATTCATGATGACCATGGTTGGAATGACGCGCTTTGTGGCCCAAGCCGACCTGAGCAAATTGAAAAGCAATTCGGTACGCGTACATTTCAAGATGCCCGCAATGATATGTACCAAAACGGCTTAGACAGCTTACTCATTGAAATGTGTAAATACGGACTTGCCAGTCAAGACCTGAGTGCCGCCGTTAATCTATTTTCTAAAGTTGTGCCAGACGAAAACGGCGCTTTGTCTTATGTCAGTTCTGACAATACTGATCAAAGCATTGAACTGCGCTTTGAAATGGACTGTTTGCTATTTTTATCTGCTGCACCGCATGGTTTAGACACCAGCCCAATCTATCAACCTGCTGATATTCAACTCAGTCTATTTAAAGCCAACTCTCTAACAGACAGCGATATTTGTCGTGATGCGTGTTCGCAAAATCAGCGTGCGTTTCAAAACACAGCCCGCTACTACGTGCTTAGTAATATTTAAATCAGGAGAAGCATCATGACAGTTTTACAATCATTTGAAAAAGCAGTTTTAAATGAAGTTTGTCCTGCGGGTGAAGCGTGGATGTGCGAGGTTAAAAAGGGCCAATATTTTCGAATTATTGACCTTGAGGGAAACCAAGCGGTCGATACTTTGTTTATGAGTGCTGAAAACCCAACTGAGCGTTATAGCGCAATGGACACTTTGGCTATCAACCAACAGATTTATTTAGAAAAGGGCACCAAGCTCTACAGTAACTTTGGCCGCCCAATTGCCGTCATTCATGATGATAACTGTGGTCGCCATGACACCATTGGCGGTGCCTGTTCTTGTGAAAGTAATACGGTTCGCTATGCACATGAAACATACCCTATGCATAGTTGCCGTAACAACTTTATGTATGCCTTGGCAAAACATCCGATTGCAAAAAAGCATGGTTTAAATGTCCGTCATATCGGTCCAAACATTAACTTTTTTATGAATGTGCCTGTGACACCAGACGGTCAGCTTAAATTTGATGACGGAATTTCAGACCCCGGTAAATATGTCGAAGTTCGGGCGGAAATGGATTTAATTGTTTTAATTTCCAATTGTCCTCAGCTCAATAACCCATGTAATGCCTATAACCCAACCAAAATTCAACTGGTTGTCCGTGAAGCGGAAGGGGTGTAAGCATGTTTAAAAAAGTTCTGATTGCCAACCGCGGTGCAATTGCCTGTCGCGTCATTCGCACCCTTAAAAAACTCGGGATCGCTTCGGTTGCAGTTTACTCCGAAGCCGACCGTGATTCTTTACACGTGACTTTGGCCGATGAAGCTTTCTTGATTGGACCTGCGCCCGCTCATCAAAGTTATTTAAATATTGAAAAAATCCTTGAGGTTGCAAAACAATCTGGTGCGGAAGCCATTCATCCCGGTTATGGTTTTTTGTCTGAAAATGCCGAGTTTTGTGATTTGTGCGAAAGCCAAGGCATTGCGTTTATTGGGCCAACTTCAAGCCAAATGCTCGATTTTGGTTTAAAACATACTGCACGTGAACTTGCTATTAAAAGTAATGTACCTCTACTTCCGGGCAGCTCACTACTTGCCGATGAAGCCGAAGCCTTGTTTGAGGCAGCCCGTATTGGTTATCCGGTCATGCTGAAAAGTACCGCGGGTGGTGGCGGTATTGGCATGCGTCTGGTGTGGAATGAAACTGAATTAAAAGATGCCTATCAAACCGTGTCTTATTTGGCGCAGGTCAATTTTAAAGATGCGGGTTTGTATTTAGAGAAATTTGTACAACACGCGCGCCATATCGAAGTACAAATTTTTGGTGATGGGCAAGGGCAAGTTTTAGCGTTGGGTGAGCGTGATTGTTCAGTGCAACGCCGTAATCAGAAGGTGATTGAAGAAACACCCGCCCCACACTTAAATGAACAGCAACGTGAGTATCTTCAAAAAGTTGCGATTCAACTCATGCAGTCGGTGAACTATCGCTCGGCGGGCACAGTTGAGTTTGTCATGGACACTGAAACCCAAGAATTTTATTTCTTAGAGGTCAACACGCGTTTGCAAGTTGAACACGGCGTGACCGAGCAAGTTTTTGGTGTCGACTTAGTCGAGTGGATGGTTACCTTGGCAAGCGGTGACTGGTCAGCACCGACTGAAAAGTTAGAGCCAACAGGACATTCCATTCAGGTTCGTCTTTATGCTGAAGATCCGATTAAACAGTTCCAACCAAGTGCGGGCTTACTTACCCATGTTAAATTTGACCCGCAAGCACGAGTCGAAACATGGGTAGAAACAGGGTCAACGGTGTCGTCTTTTTATGACCCAATGATTGCCAAAATCATTGTGACTGCTGCAACACGGGACCAAGCCATACAGGCAATGAGTGCTAGTCTTGCCAACACGCAGGTAGCAGGTATTGAAACCAATCTGGAATATTTGCAAAACATTATTGCTTGCGATGTGTTTGCTTTAGGTACTCAAACCACCCGATTTTTAAATACATTTGAATGGAAAACTCAAAAAATTGAGGTGTTGCAGGCTGGTATTCAAACCGCCATTCAGGACGTAACAGGTCGACTAGGTTATTGGGATGTCGGTGTACCGCCATCAGGTGCCATCGATCCACTCAGTTTAACTGTGGCAAACCAGCTTTTAGCCAATGAACCAAATACTGCAGGGCTTGAATGTACCTTGCAAGGGCCAACTTTAAAGTTTCACTGCGACAGCCAAATTGTCATTACGGGCGGTGATATGCCTTCAAAACTTGATGGCGAACTTGTGCCGATGTGGCAAACCGTCAATGTAAAAAAAGGCCAAGTTTTAAAATGTGGGCTTATCCGTTCAGGTTGCCGTAGCTATATAGGTGTGAAAGGTGGATTTGATGTTCCTGACTATTTAGGGTCACAGGCGACTTTCACTTTAGGGCAGTTTGGTGGGCATGCAGGCCGTAATTTATTAATTGGCGATATGCTGCCGATTACTGAATATTCCGCTCAATCGACCACAGCTCTAGCTCAAGCACAAATTCCTAGCTTTACCCAAAACTGGGAAATTGCAGTCATGTATGGCCCACATGGCGCACCAGATTTTTTCACCAAACAAGATATTGATACCTTCTTTGCCAATGAGTTTGAAATTCACTATAACTCAAGTCGTACAGGTATTCGTTTAATTGGTCCAAAACCTGAGTGGGCACGTGAAGACGGCGGTGAGGCAGGCTTACATCCATCTAATATTCACGATAATGCTTATGCGATTGGGGCAATTGATTTTACGGGCGATATGCCAATTATTTTGGGTCCGGATGGTCCGAGTTTAGGTGGCTTTGTTTGCCCTGCGGTAGTCATTCATTCCGAGCTTTGGAAAATTGGGCAGCTAAAAGCAGGCGATAAAGTTAAATTTGTACCTGTGAGTTATGCGCAAGCAAAAACACTCGATCAAAAATATCATCAAAGCTTAAACACGACCGATACAACTCAGATCAATTTCAACCCATCCATTCAAGCAGAACCCGACACTTTAAAAGATGCAGTTTTAGCTACTTTAGAAGGTAAAACTGATTTACCAAGCGTGACCTATCGACCAGCAGGAAATAGCTATTTATTGGTGGAATATGGTGAGTTAGTCCTCGACCTAAACTTACGCTTCCGTATTCATGCGCTCATGCAATGGGTCAAAGATCAAAACATTCGAGGCATTATCGACTTAACACCAGGCATTCGTTCACTGCAAATTCATTTTGATTCAATCCAGCTCGATCAAGTTGAACTTTTACAGAAACTTCAACAAGCAGAAGCCGAATTACCTGACATTCAAAATATGCAGGTGCCTTCACGGACGGTCTATTTGCCTTTGGCTTGGGAAGATTCTCAAACTCAACTTGCCACCGAGCGCTACACACAAATTGTTCGTCCAGATGCGCCGTGGTGCCCAGATAACGTCGAGTTTATCCGCCGTATTAATGGCTTAGCGTCAAAGCAAGCAGTTAAAGATGTGGTCTATAGCGCAAACTATTTGGTGATGGGTTTGGGTGATGTGTATTTAGGTGCACCAGTTGCAACGCCACTCGACCCACGCCAACGGTTAGTCACTACAAAATATAACCCAGCACGAACTTGGACACCTGAAAACGCCGTGGGTATCGGCGGAGCGTATATGTGTGTGTACGGTATGGAAGGGCCGGGTGGCTACCAGTTTGTTGGCCGTACCACTCAAATGTGGAGCCGTTACCGTAAAAATGCCGACTTTGAAGAAGGCAAACCGTGGTTATTACGCTTTTTTGACCAAGTTAAGTTTTATGAAGTTTCTGAGACTGAACTTTTGCAAATGCGCGAAGACTTTAAGGCGGGCCGCCTACAACTTCGTATTGAAGATGGCGTGCTCAACTTAAAAGAATACAACGAGTTTTTAAAAACACATCAAGACAGCATTCAAGCCTTTAAAGACATGCAACAAGCCAATTTCGAGGCTGAGCGTCGCCGTTGGCATGAAGCAGGTTTGCAGGAATATATTTCTGAAAGCCTTGATGCGATTGATGAAGGTGAAACCGTAGTTATTCCTGAAGGGGGCTGTGCAGTCGAATCACACATGCCGGGCTCAATCTGGAAAATCGAATGTGCATCGGGAGATATAGTTGAAGAAGGTGCAACCCTTGCAGTAATTGAAGCAATGAAAATCGAAATTCCGATTATTGCACCCGAACGCATGAAGGTTGAAACCATTACCATTGAAAAAGGGCAAACTGTGAAAACAGGACAAGTGCTATTTACCTTGGCACCTGTGGCCTAAATTAAAAAGAGAGCATCAATATCGATGCTCTCTTTAAATCTTATGCTTCGGTCAAATGCTTTAATACTTTATGACCATGTTCAACTGCTTCTAATTTAATTTTCGTCTCTGGGTTACCTGATAAAGGCGATACGTCATAAAGCAAGTAAGTGGCGCTTAACTGCATTTGCGTATATTGAATTGAATATTGAACTGCTTTTAAAAAGCTATCGATTAAGTTTTCTTGGTCGTTCACCATGTTGGCTTCTGTTTGGCCGACCGTCATACTAATAATGACTTTTTTGTCTTTTAATTTATCGCCCTGAGAGCCATAGGCAAACTGATAAGTAAAAACTTCATCAAACCATAATTTCAAAATTGCAGGCATATTAAACCAGAACATTGGATATTGCAGAATGATGGTGTCGTGGCGTAACAAGGCTTCTTGTTCAGCACTCACGTCAATTTGGTAGTCTGGATAAAGTTGGAAAATATCTCGGACTTCAAGGTCTGGATAGGTTTTTACGAGTTCATTCACAATCGTTTTATTTGCAATCGATTGAGCGTAGTAGGGATGAGCTAAAATCAGTAAAGCCATGAGAGTGCCTTTAAACTATAAAAATAATAGTCACTATAATTTTTATAGTATTGGCGTACAATAACTATCAAAGTTGATAGGTAGCATTAAAAAATGGCAAATACTGAAAATACATGTGAAGTCACAGTAAATGGAAAAACTTATCCATGTCATATCAGTATGGCTATGGACTTGGTGGGTGGAAAATGGAAATGCGTGATTTTGTATTATTTAAAAGATAAGCCGAAACGCTTTAATGAAATCAAGCAACTCATTCCTACAATTACTGAAATGACATTAAGTCTTCAACTCAAGCAGTTAGAGCAAACCGGCTTAATCTCTAGAACGGTTTATGGTGAAAAAGCACCGATCAAAGTTGTCTATGAAATGACAGATTTTGGAAAAACTTTTAGGCCAGTTTTAGATTCTTTATATGTCTGGGCTCATAGTTTGATTAGTTTATCTGAGGTTTCAGAATAAAATTTCGATTCACAATTATTATAATTAATATAAAAGATTGATTTTTTAATGCTCGCTTCAATTAGCCCCATCCCTGTGCACGGGGCTTTTTTTTGCCCAAAAATCACTCATAAATATCCATAAAGCCTATCAAAACAACGCTTAAAAACTGGCACATTTTCTGCATCTCTTATTAGTAATACAAAAACTGAATTTGGTAATACCAAACTAGAGGTGAGATATGAACGATGTAAAACCTGTGGTTCAACCAAAGCCAACTTTAAAAGCTTTTTTAGTCGAATTGCTCAGCGTACGTGCAGGCGTATATATCAAGCAAAACAATCAGCCGCCTAAAACAAAAGGATAAGACTGTGGCAAAACAAAAGTTGGCTCGAATCAGTATTACCGTACCTGAAACGACCCTCAACGCACTCGATCAAAAAATTGTCGAGCAGAACTATGAAAGCCGCTCGCAAGCGATTGTCGACATGATTAATAAACACCTGATTGCAGAGCAAGCACAGGCCAATGAAGTCATGGTAGGCACGTTGACGCTGCTTTATGACGCTAGCCAAATGACCTTGCGTAATCAATTGGTCGATTTACAACAACAGTTTTTAGCACAGGTGATTAGTTCACTTCATATCCAGCTCGACCAACAAAAGATATTGCAAGTCATGTTAATGCAGGGCGCAAGTTCTGAACTCAGACAAATTAGCCAGCAATTTATTGTGCTGAAAGGGGTGATTAAAGGGCATTTAGAACTTATGGATGCCGTCATGCCGCCTATACAGCAAAATGACTAAATGAGGAGTAACGTGTTGAAAAATTTATGGACGATTCAAGACTGGAAAACAGCATATCAAAACGAACAAATCCATCTTGAAGATTTGATTGGTTACGTTGCAGAAATTAAAAATGATGATAATGCGTGGATTGAAATTGCATCGAACGAGCAGATTCAATCGCAAATTGATATTTTAAAAGACCAGAATATTACTGACTTACCTCTATATGGTGTGCCATTTGCAGTTAAAGACAACATTGATGTCGCTGACTTTCACACCACTGCTGCCTGTAAAGAGGTTCAATATTTAGCGACACAAGATGCTGCCGTAGTAGCCAAGCTAAAAAAAGCAGGGGCACTTGTGGTTGGTAAAACTAATCTCGATCAGTTTGCAACGGGACTAGTTGGCGTTCGCTCGCCCTATGGTGCAGTAAAAAATAGTTTTAACCCCGAATATATCAGCGGTGGGTCAAGCTCTGGTTCATCTGTAGTGGTTGCCAACGGCATTGTGCCTTTTAGCTTGGGAACAGATACGGCAGGGTCAGGGCGTGTACCTGCGGGTCATAACAATATTGTGGGCCTGAAACCAACAAAGGGCTGGTTTTCTACCACAGGTTTAATTCCTGCATGTCGAACTATTGATGTCATTTCTATTTTTGCGCTGCATATTGATGATGCGTGGACCATTGCGAATTTAATGCAGGGCTATGATGAAACAGATGAATATTCACGAGCACATCCAGCTAATGTACCGACTCAATTTTCTAAACGAAAAATAGCTATTCCAGCTCAGCTTGAGTTTTATGGTGATCTTGAATCTGAAAAAGCCTTTTTAGTGGCAATTGAGCGCGTAAAAAAACTGGGCTATGAAGTTGAGAGTATTGATTTCAGCGCGTTTAATGAGCTTGCTGCCGCATTGTATAACGATGCTTGGGTAGCTGAAAGAACAGTCGCCGTTGAACGCATGACAACACGTGAAAAGGCTCATCCTGTTATTGCTCAAATTATTGCGCAGGCAGATAAATTCAAGGCAACAGATGCACTTCAAGCCGAATATAACCGCGCCGTGCTTGCTCGAAAAATTAATGTGGCATTACAACCTTTTGATGCCTTGATGGTTCCGACAGCATCAACCATTTACACAATTGCCGAAGTTGAAGCTGACCCATTGACTAAAAATGCACACATGGGGGCTTATACCAACTTTGTCAATTTTGCAGATCTTTCGGCTTTAGCTTTACCAAATGTACTCCGTAAAGACGGCCTACCAAGCGGCGTAACCTTTATTGCACCAGCTTGGTACGATCAGGCACTCGCCAATTTTGCGCAGCTTTGGCAAGCCGAAACATCGCTGAGTTTAGGTAAATCAACTCAACATTATCAAAAAAGTATAAACATCCAGTCGAATCATTCAGTGCAGCTAGCTGTGGTGGGAGCGCACTTAACAGGCATGCCGCTTAATTTTCAGCTCACTAGTCGCAATGCCACTTTCCTTAAGAAAACCCAGACAGCAGACACTTATAAACTCTTTGCCTTAAAAAATACCACACCACCAAAACCGGGGCTGCAATGCGACGCGACAGGTACGTCAATTGACGTCGAAGTGTGGGATGTTCCCTTAGCAAATTTTGGAGCTATTGTGGCTGAAGTGCCTGCACCACTTGGTATTGGGAACCTGAAACTAAAAGATGGAACATGGGTCAAAGGCTTTATTTGCGAAGCGTATGCCATTCAAGATGCAACCGATATTAGCCATTTTGGAGGCTGGCGAGCTTATATACAGTCACTCAATCAAAACGCTCAAAGTGTTGTTAGTAAAAATGTTGGGGAAGTTTCTATATGATTAAAAAAGCGTTGTTATCCGTATCTATTTTATCGGCAGTTGTATTGGGTGGGTGTGACAATACCGCTAAAGTGCCTGAGGCTAAACAAGACACTCAGGCATCCACAAATACAAAACCAATTACCATTGGATATAGCGATTGGCCGGGCTGGGTGGCTTGGCAAGTGGCTATTGAAAAAGGCTGGTTAAAAGAAGCAGGCTTAAATGTAGAGTTTAAATGGTTTGATTATTCGGCTTCTCTTTCAGCTTTTTCGGCAAATCAGCTCGATGCTGTGTTGGTCACCAATGGCGATAACTTGGTAACTGCTTCTGGCGGTACGCAAGGCATGATGATCATGGCAACGGATTATTCTGCGGGGAATGATGTCATTATTGCAAAAGAGGGTATTAACACCATTCAAGACTTAAAAGGAAAATCAATCGGTGTCGAAAAAGGCTTGGTTGATCATCTTTTACTAGCAACAGCTTTAACCGACCATAACATTAAAGCCAATGAGGTGAAGTTGGTGAATTCGGCAACGAACCAATTACCTCAAGTGTTTAATAGCCCAGATATTTCTGCAATCGCTGTTTGGCAACCCGTTGCAGGTCAGGCATTAAAAGCAGTGGCAGGCTCTAAAATTATCTACACTTCAAAAGACAAGCCGGGTTTAATTTACGACACCTTAACAGTCAACATGAGCCATTTAACAGCTCATCAAGAAGAATGGAAAAAAGTCATTCAGGTGTGGGATAAAACAGTTAAATATATTAATGACCCTGCAACCCATGCAGATGCAGTTAAAATCATGGCAAATCGTTCAGGGGTCGACCCAAAACAATATGAGTTGATGGTCAGCGGTACGCATCTATTAGATATCAATGCCAATAAAAAGGTATTTGCTAAATCTCAAGGCTTTGACTCAATTTATGGTTCTAGCTATCACGTCAATAAATTTAATGTCGAAAATGGGATTTATAAAACCGAACAAAATGTAGATGGGCTGATTTATCCCACACTCATAGAACAACTCAAATAAACCCCATAAATTAAAAAGCCCAAGATGAACTTGGGCTTTTTAATGCCTTTCTTATTTTTCTGTACTGACCTGAGTCATACGTGGAATTTTTGGTAAGTCTTGTAAAGCAGGGTCAAGCTCATCTTCTTCAGCGTGAACTAAATAATCTACCCGTGCCCGAAGTTGTTTGAACTCAGGTGTACTCATTAAATCGAGTGAGCGTGGGCGAGGTAAATTAACTTCAATAATTTCCTTAATTTCACCGGGATTGGCTTTGAGTGCCACAATTCGGTCTGCTAGTAAAATGGCTTCATCCATATCATGGGTGACAAAAATAATGGTGATATCAATGTTGTGCCATAAATCCATTAAGTGCTTTTGCATTTTTTGACGTGTGTGTGGGTCGAGTGCACCAAAAGGTTCGTCCATGAGTAAAATTTTAGGTTGATTAACTAAAGCTCTAGCAATCGCAACGCGCTGTTTCATGCCACCAGAAAGTTGGTGTGGATACTGATTTTCATATTTTTCCAAACCAATAATATTAATCCATTCACGTGCTTGAGCTTCGGCTGTCATTTGACTAGCGCCGCGCATTTGAGGGCCAAACATCACATTTTCTTTTACAGTTTTCCACGGAAAAAGGGTATAGCCCTGAAACACCATTCCGCGTTCAGGGCATGGACCCGTAATGCATTCGCCGTCTACTAAAACTTCTCCACTATGGTATGGGTCTAAACCTGCGATAACACGGCTCAGTGTTGACTTACCGCAGCCAGAAGGGCCAATCACACAAATAAATTCTCTTTTATGAATTTTTAAATCGAGCTTATTTAAAACGGTGCGTTCGCTTTGACCATGCTTAAAGACTTGGCTCAGTTGTTTAGCTTCTAAAATAACAGGACGTTCATAAATTTTTTGAAAGTATTCATGCGCGTTAAATGTTGAATCGTTCATTATTTTGCTCCTACTTTCCAAGTGAACATCCGCTCACCTAACTTCATTAATACCCAGTCACAGACCAGACCAATCACCCCAATAATCAAAATAGCCGCATAGACATTGTCAAAGTTTTGGTAGCGTGCCTGTTGGGTAATGAACCATGTAATACCCGAGGTCGTACCAATCAACTCTGAAACAATTAAATAGGTCCAAGCCCAACCTAATAGCACGCGTAAATCACGGTAAATATCAGGTATGGCAGCAGGAATCACCACGTGAAATAAACTTTTGAGCTTATTGGTACCAAGCGTATAGCCAGCTTCAATTAAGCTTCGATCTACCATTCGGGTGGTATTGGCAATAATGAGAATTTGCTGAAATAGCGTACCAATCACAATAATCGCAATTTTAGGCGCGTCATTAATCCCTAAAATTGCCACTGCAAGTGCACCAAACGCAGGTGCGGGTAAGTAACGGAAAAACTCAACAAACGGTTCTGTTAGTAGGGATATCCGCTTAGAAAAACCACACAAAATACCCAGTGGAATTCCAATCAATGAAGAGATAAAAAAAGCTGAAAAAACCAGTTTGATACTGTGCCATAAACTTTGATGAAACCACGGCGAATCAGGTTGTTCAGGTGGCGTGGTAAAGGCGGTGACCAAAGCTTTAGCGACTTCATGGGGAGCAGGTAAATAAATCGGATTGACCAAAAGACCTTGTGGTGGTGCAGAATCTCGATTGACTGCATTTTGTGCTTCGAGATAGAACACATTTTTATCAATGCGACTTCCTACTTGTAAGTAAGAAACACTTCCCGAACTCGTGATTTGTACTTGAGGATGCCAAACAAAAGGTAAGTAACTGATTGCGCACCAAAGACATATTGGAATAACGAAAGAACAAATACTGAGAATCAGCTTGTTCTTTCGCGTAAATTCCTTTGCAACATAACCCATATCGAGAGCTCCCCATTTTGGTCAGTATTACGATTTTCATGAAACGTAATATTGTTAAGCAAAATAGGTGCCATCTTTAAGGTGCTTTAGATGAGTTAAGAAGATGAGGGAACTAAAGTTTCATGTAAATACACCCAATAACATTTTTCGTCTTCTACTTTAATGCAGGCTGTAGAGGTACGTACTGTCTCGGTTTCATCAGTTTGCTGATGTTCGTGATATTGTACCCAACAATAATTTTCAAATTCGTATAAAGCTGTATTCTTAATAATGTTGATTTTTAAAGAAGGTTTTTTTCCGATATTCTGACTAAATAAACTATTCACTTCTGCGAAATCAATGCTGTGCCCTTGAACGGTGACCATCTTAAAATTTTGATCAAAGCTATCTAAAAGCGGGCTCAGACTTTGCTCTGTATTTTTTCCTGTAAATACATTTTCTATTAAAATATGTAGGTCAATGACACTTTGAATGGCTTGATCCATTTGATTAGACATGGGTTTTCTCCTTTAAAACCTTATCTTATCTTTTAGATAAACTAAAAAGTATGTAAGTTAAGGGAAGATAAGCTATTTTATATAAATAGACAATTCTGTCTGTTTTTTATAAAATATCGATGATTATGACTCAGTTTTTATAATAATGATGTCCCATAAAATATTTCAAATTTTAGATAGTTTAGGATTGGTCGCACAGAACCGCGCTCTTCATGTGCAATTTTCCAACGCATCATTAAACAATCAAATCTTCTTACAACGCATTGAGGGCGAGCATACCCTTAACCAAGGTAGCGTTGCTGATTTACTGTGTCTGTCGACAAACGCGCATATTGCATTAAAACAATTTATTGGCTGTCAGGTTGCTGTCGATCAGGTGACGGACACAGGCCAGTTTTTTAGAACAACAGGAATTATTACCGAAGCGAGCCAAGGTCAAAGTGATGGCTCACTCACCATTTATAACCTCACCTTAAAAGACCCAACTGCACTTTGGCATAAACGCCGTAATAGCCGCGTGTTTATGAACAAAAGCGTGCGGGATATTAGCGAAATTCTATTTAAGGAATGGCAGGGTAAAAGCCCGTTATTTGCCTCAAGCTTAACACTCGACACAGCCGGTTTAACGAAAGACTACGATGTGCGTCCATTTGTGATGCAGTCAAACGAAAGTGATTATGACTTTTTAACCCGTTTGTGGCGTAGCGAAGGCATTAACTGGTTAATTGATGAATCGCAACTTTTTGTCACCGACCCGAATGTTGCCATCCAGCCTCAAGTGCTTCGTTTAATTGATGAGAATCAGAATTATCAAGCCCTTGAGCGCCGTAGCCTCCGTTACCAACGCAGCAGTGCCACAGAACAGTTTGATACCATTACTCAAGTCAAGGCAGAGCGAAGCTTGCAGCCAACGTCTGTTCATATTCAACGTTGGCAAGCCGATGCGCTGCAACAAGAAGAAGGCAGTGGTAGCGTACAAGGCACGCAAAAGCACAGTGAACACTATGACAATGCGAGCTTAAACCTTGAAGATGCATGGCACGTTAGCCCTGCTTGGATGCAGGACTTAAACGGTGAAGACCAAGCCACCGCTTCAGGCAATAGCCAGATTGAACAGTTCAATCAGAACATCAATGCGTACTATCACCTGAGTTCTAAACAGTTTACCGTTTCGGGTAACGTCCGTGATGCACAGGTCGGTTACTGGTTTGAACTTAATGACCATCCTGAACTCGACCAGCATGACAGTGTCGATAAAGAATTCTTAATCTTAAGCAAGCACTACTACAACCAGAATAATTTACCGAAAGAATTACAACAGCAACTTGAGCGTCTGTTGCCAAAAGACAAGTTCAAGGCAGCCCAACTCGACAGCCAAAACCCTGAGCAACGCCACTTTGCTGAGCTGAATGTTGTTCGACGTAACATTAAAGCTGTGCCTGAATATAACCCGCTAGAGCACCGACCAGCAGCTTACCCGCAGCGCGCTAAAGTGGTGGGATTAGAGGGCGAAAGCATTCATGTCGACCAGTGGGGGCGCATTAAAGTCCGTTTCTTGTTTACCCGAGCTGATGACCATAGTCATGACGGTGGAGCGGGAAGTAATGATAATGACACCGACTCGGCTTGGGTTGATGTGCTGACTCCTTGGGCAGGCGCGGGTTATGGCGCACGCTTCTTGCCACGTGTTGGTGAAATCGTGGTGATCGACTTCTTTGACGGCAATATTGACCGTCCATTTGTGGTGGGGCGTATTCACGAAGCTGAACGCCACCCAACGCAATTCGACCAGAAAGGCCAGCTACCTGACACTAAAAAACTGAGCGGCATCCGCTCAGAAGAAGTCGACGGCAAAGGTTTTAACCAACTGCGGTTTGATGACACCACAGGCCAAATTAGTGCCCAGCTCCAAAGTAGCCATGCGGCCAGCCAGCTCAACTTGGGTAACTTAAGCCATCCAAAAGACAAAGCCGAAAGTGATGGCCGAGGTGAAGGTTTTGAGCTCAGAACAGACCAGTGGGGTGCGGTGCGAGCGGGCAGTGGTTTACTTGTTAGTACCCACAAGCAGGACCAAGCTCAAGGCGTACACCTAGATGCAAATGAGGCCAAACAACAAATAGAAGGAGGCCTCAACAATGCCAAGGCACTCAGCGAAGTTGCCAAAAATCAGCAAACTGATCCATTGGAAATGCTGGAGAACCTAAAAACGTTCATAGAGCAAATTGAAGAAAAAGATCAAGACAAAGCTGCTGCTTTTAAGCAAGCCTTGATGATATTAACTGCACCCAACATTATTGCTCTAGCCAGTAATGAAAACATTCATCTCAGCGCAGATGCTCAGTTAAGTCTAACTGCTGGTGATAGCATTAACCTGACTACTCAAAGGAACCTGATTGCACACGCCCAAAATAAAATTAGCCTTTTCGCAGCACAAGAAGGGACAAGACTCTATGCAGGCAAAGGTAAAGTCGAGATACAGGCGCAAGGCGATGGAGCAGATTTAATTGCCCGTAAAGCTGTCCAGATTATTTCAACAGAAGACAAAATTGAAATTAGTGCTTCTAAAGAAATCGTTATCACGGCGGGTGGATCTCAAATTAAGATTAATGGCTCGGGAATTTTCCCTGTCACTGGTGGCAAGTTTGAAGTAAAAGCTGGGCAGCATTTATTTATGGGGGGAGGAAGTGCTTCTGCTACTT
The DNA here is from genome assembly GCF_059579785.1 of Acinetobacter sp. S-1. Lineage (NCBI taxonomy): Bacteria > Pseudomonadati > Pseudomonadota > Gammaproteobacteria > Moraxellales > Moraxellaceae > Acinetobacter > Acinetobacter sp. S-1. The sequence continues at coordinate 2,393,390 of NZ_CM184207.1, read as the reverse complement.
TGCCTGCTTTGCCTGCTTTGCCAGCAGTAGGAAAAAATACGGGTTCAATAGAGCTTAATTATGTTTATGAAGATTTATCTCCTGTAAAACAAGCAACATACGAACTTTTATTTGAAGATGGTACCAGTAAAAAAGGTGTGTTGGATGTAAATGGTTACGCTAAAATTGACAATATCGAGTTAGGTAAGAAAGCTAAAGTTTTATATGGTGAAGATATTAGAGTTAAACCAGAACATTTTATAGATCTTTTGGAAAATCCTATTGCTGAGCAAAAAATACGTACTGAAGAAGATGTGTTATCTGCTAGGGCAACATTTTCTGATACATACAATGCTTATCTAAAAGATAATTTTTTTGATGATGAAATTGAAGAAATGCAAAATAGCAGCGAAATTATACATGACTATTATGATGATTATATTTTAGAAAATGAAATTACACCTGAGACAAAACCATATAAAGAAATGCATTCGCAAGATTTAACAAGTGACGAAGCTGAATCCGAGCGTAGTTATCAAGAAGGTGATATTTAATGGCGACTTTACCTTCTGTACCAGCAAAAGCAACTAAACAACCTGTAACACAAAGAGTAACACCTCAGCAGTTAAAAAAAGCAGATGATGATGTGGGGAAGTGGTTTTTAGGCTTACTAGATGGGAGCGGTACAGGGCCTAGTCAAATTATTGTTACAGCAATTTTAGGATGTGTTCCGGTTGTAGGACAATTATTTGATTTACGTGATTTAATTAAGGGGATTATCTTAGTAGCCACAAATCCGGCTAATATAATGGGATGGGTAGATTTAGTCATAACTTTAATTGGATGTATTCCTGGATTTGGAGATGCATTCAAAGCAGGGTTTAAGCTTGCAAGAAGTGGTGCAAATGCAGAGCGTGTATTTGATGCTATGCGTAAATATGCCAAGATAGATCCTAAAAAAGCATTAAAAGAAATGGATTGGAATCAACTTAAAAACAAATGCCTTTCTTTACTTAATAAAATGATTGATGAATTTGTAGATGTTCTGGATTCTTGGTTGGCAAAACAAGTAATGGGTAGACCCAAAGTAAACGAAGTAATTCGTATGCTTCAACAAGTAAAAAAAGATGCTCCAAAATATATGAATTCTGCGTTTGCAGAAATTCAAAAAACAGTTAATCAAATGTTGAATATGCACCCCCCATTACCGAGTACAGCAGCAGCTAAGACGACACGTCAAGTTCCGCCTAGACAGACGACAGTTGCAGGGAAAGGAAAAAACTCATCTCAACAACCTTCAAGTCATCAACGAGGTGGAGCACAGCAGCAAGTAAAAGATAAAGCTCCGACTGTTCAGAGTTCTGCTGCTAATAAAACAAAGCGTAGTCAAGAAATTAGGCAATCGAAAAAAAAGCGTTGGTCTACGGGGGTGCCTGCTGAGCATATTGTGGATTATTATTCAAAAGAAAGACGAAAGAGTTTACGTAAAATTAATGATAATGGACGTTTAATAGAAGAACATGATCGTTTAAAGCGTAATGCAGTGGGTGACCGGATACGTAAACAAGATATTAACCAAACTGGTATAGATCATTTGTGGTTTGGAAGTCATAAAGGTCGTAAATATTTGGTTGGTGAAACAAAGGGAAGCATTTTTGGTCATTTTGCTTTTTTAGCGGGAATGGCAGATTCTGATGCTAAAGCCATTGAAGGTAATCGGAGCGAGATTGGTAAAATTTTTGATGAGAAGACTGAGTACAATGAACAGTCAGGGTTAGGTAAAAGATCGACTAGTGCAGAAACTTCTATAAAAAATGAAGGGGCTCTAACGGGTAGTCAAGGGAAAGCTGGGTTAAGTGGTACTAAGTCTAAAGGTCGTCAGATGAGTCATCGATGGATATATTCATCATTAGAATCGGATAATACTATCCCTGCTTCACATAAAGACTATCTAACGGACTCTATTCAAAGTGCACGGATAGGTAGAAAGAATCCAACTATATATAATCGAGAAATTTATATGGTTACAGGAAAACAATATGAACAACATGACCGCTCAAAAGGAAAATTACATAATATTCAGATGCCATTAATTTTTTTACCTGATAATATTTTACCTGAGTAATAGGGTTGCATCATATGTTAAAAGTTTTGAATAAATCTGAATGGGATATAGTTAAACGTGAACCATACCAAAAATTTTCAGATTATCAAAAGCGATTGGATTTTAATCTTAAAAATATTCAAATAGGTTTAAATAATCTAGAGAATGATTTTGATCATGGACCTGATGATTATTATGTTGGGTTGATGAATGCTTCAAATGCTATTGCTCAGCTATCCCTTAAAAGTGTTTTTTTTAGTTATTCTGCTGGTCTAACAGTAGAAGAACTTGCTGACTTTTTTCCAAAGGTAGTGGAATATTGGCAGCTTTATGCAAAGCATCATATCAATTTTCATCAAAGTTCAGAATGTGATGGGCATTTAGTACCACATTTAGAATTGGTAACTGATGAATATTGGGAAGCTTTACAGTTAGTTTGTTTCTCTATTTTATTTGCTCAACCTGAGCATTTAAAAATAATTATGGAAATTTTGGCTTATGAAAATGATGAGCAAGATGCCTTACTAGATAAACTAGTTTCTCCATGGTTACCAGATCGAGAAATCTCGGAAGTCTATTTAAGACAACTTCCATATAGAAAGCTTGAAAAAGTATTTACGGCGGATGAAGCTGACCGTCCAGCTCTAATGTCAGCTTATATGGATGAGTGGTATGGTGCAAGTAAAAGAGAACCCTATCATGATCGTCATAAAAGTAGTCAGTTTCCGGGTTACTGGTCATTAGAGGCGGCAGCAATTACAGTTATTTTACGAATAGATGATAGTAGTTATCGAGATAAACCATACTATCCAAAAGACTTAGTTGATTATGCTCGAAGCCAGTATACAGTTCTAGATGAACATGGAAATATAGAGGGAGAAGCTGACCGTTTACGTTGTGAAGCTGGTGAACCTTGTCCTCAGTCTGGAGAATGGTATAGCCCAGCGAATGACATGCAAAAGCGTCATTTTAATCAGGGCGAAATTATGCCAGAAATTAAAGATAACTCTTGGGGTGAAACCATTTGGTATTTAGATCTAGAAAATTAATAATATTTTATTTTTTGATCTTTTAATATAGGGCCTATCTAACGGATAGGCTTTTTCGTAATTTATTAGATTTAAATAGTATTCAGCAGCCTATAATTTTATTACCCGATAATGTTTTGATGGAATAATAATTAAATGATTACCCTATTAAATGAGAAAGACTGGAAAAAATTAAGACGAGAACCTTATCAGAAATATAAGGATTATCAGATGGTTGTTTCCTCTGCAATTGATGGTATTCCAGAAACTATCAGGGCCATAAATGATAATAGCTTATCTGTAGAGGGATATCATTTTAGTGGTTTAAGGAATGCCTCAAGTCTTTTGTTTAAAGAAAGCTTAGAGCTGATTTTTTATAGTTATTCTGCTGGTCTAACAGTAGAAGAACTTGCTGACTTTTTTCCAAAGGTAGTGGAATATTGGCAGCTTTATGCAAAGCATCATATCAATTTTCATCAAAGTTCAGAATGTGATGGGCATTTAGTACCACATTTAGAACTGGTAACTGATGAATATTGGGAAGCTTTACAGTTAGTTTGTTTCTCAATTTTATTTGCTCAACCTGAGCATTTAAAAATAATTATGGAACTTCTGGCTTATGAAAATGATGAGCAAGATGCCTTACTAGATAAACTAGTTTCTCCATGGTTACCAGATCGGGAAATCTCGGAAGTATATTTAAGACAACTTCCATATAGAAAGCTTGAAAAAGTATTTACGGCAGATGAAGTTGACCGTCCAGCTCTGATGTCTGCTTATATGGATGAGTGGTATGGTGCAAGCAAAAGAGAACCTTATCATGACCGACATAAGAGTAGTTTTTTCCCAGGCTATTGTTCGCTAGAAGCAGCAGCTATGACTGTCATTTTGCGAATAGATGACAGTAGTTATCGAGATAAACCATACTATCCAAAAGACTTAGTTGATTATGCTCGAAGCCAGTATACAGTTCTAGATGAACATGGAAATATAGAGGGAGAAGCTGACCGTTTACGTTGTGAAGCTGGTCAATCTTGTCCACAGTCTGGAGAATGGTATAGTCCAGCGAATGACATGCAAAAACGTCATTTTAATCAGGGAGAAATTATGCCAGAAATTAAAGATAACTCTTGGGGTGAAACCATTTGGTATTTAGATCTAGAAAATTAATAATATTTTATTTTTGATCTTTTAATATAGGGCCTATCTAACGGATAGGCTTTTTCGTAATTTATTAAATTAAAAATGAATTTCTTAGAATACTAAAATATTAACAATTTTTAAAAGTGAATTAATAGCTTAAGTTTTTAATTCACTTCATATCTTTATTACGTTTATTATCTTCATTCACTCTTGTATTCATATGGTTAAGTTTTTCTTTATAAAATAGACAGATGTTTCTGTATTTTATAAAATAATGCCAATCCTGACAAAGTTTTCATAAAAAAGATGTTATCTCATATACATAGAATTCTAGAAAATTTGGGTATCAGCTCGCAAAAACGCGTGCTTCATGTTCAGTTTTCTAATCCATCGTTGAATACTCAAGTCTTTTTACAAAGTATTGAAGGGCAGCATCAGCTAAATGAAGGACTGACTGCCGATTTATTTTGTCTTTCTACCAATGCCCATATTTCATTAAAACAATTTATTGGTTGTCAGGTTGCAGTAGATCAAGTGACTGATCAGGGGCAGCTATTTAGAACTACGGGAATTATTACCGAAGCCAGTCAGGGGCAGAGTGATGGTTCATTAACATTGTATAAACTGAGATTACAAGATCCGACCGCGCTATGGCATAAACGCCGAAATAGCCGTGTATTTATGAATAAAAGTGTACGGGACATTACTGAAATTCTATTTACTGAGTGGCAGAACAAAAGCCCATTGTTTGCGTCTAGCTTAACTTTGGATTTAAAAAACCTAACTCAAGACTACGATGTTCGACCTTTTGTCATGCAAAGTAGCGAAACAGATTATGAGTTTTTAACCCGACTTTGGCGTAGTGAAGGCATTAACTGGTTAATTGATGAAGCTCAGTTGTTTGTTACTGATAGCTCGGATGAGATTCAATCACAAAAGTTACGTTTAATTGATAATAATGAATCATATTTAGCATTAGACCGAAGAAATATCCGTTATCACCGCAGTAGTGCTGTTGAACAACAAGACAGTATGACAAGCCTTGTGCCAACTCGGAGCTTGCAATCTACAGCCGTGCATGTGCAACGCTGGCAGGCTGATGCTTTAAGTCAAGAAGAAGGCATGGGCAGTGTTCAGTCAAAGCATAGTCATAGTGCTAATCAGGATAATGCGAGTTTAAGTCTAGAACATGCATGGCATATCAGTCCTGCTTGGATACAAGACTTAAATGGGGAAGACCAAGCCACTGCATCGGGCCACCAGCAGCTAGAAAAACTCAATCAAAATCTATCTGATTATTATGCATTTCAATCAAAATACTTTCATGCACAAACCACGGTACGTGATGCACAAGTTGGCTATTGGTTTGAATTGAATGAACATCCTGAAATAGATACGCATAGTGGATCAGACAAAGAATTTCTGATTATTGGGAAAAGCTTCTATCTGCAAAATAATTTGCCTAAAGATTTGCAACAGCAAATCAATCAACTTTTTAGCCAAAGCCAATGGCAAAACAATCGATCAGGGCTAAATGACCAGACTGAGCGTCAGGGTAATGAGCTCATTCTGTCGCGTAGAAATATTAAAACTGTTCCTGAGTACCATCCGTTAGAGCACCGTCCAGCCGCTTACCCGCAGCGCGCTAGAGTAGTGGGGCTAGAAGGTGAAAGTATCCATGTTGACCAATGGGGACGTATTAAAGTCCGTTTCCTATTTACCCGAGCTGATGACCATAGCCATGATGGTGGAGCAGGAAGTAACGACAATGACACCGACTCTGCTTGGGTCGATGTATTGACCCCATGGGCAGGTGCAGGTTATGGTGCACGCTTCTTACCTCGCGTAGGTGAGATCGTGGTGATCGATTTCTTTGACGGCAACATTGACCGCCCATTTGTAGTCGGACGCATTCACGAATCTGAACGACATCCAACTCAATTCGACCAGAAAGGCCAGTTACCTGATACCAAAAAACTGAGCGGCATTCGCTCTGAAGAAGTTGATGGCAAAGGATTTAACCAGCTACGTTTTGATGACACTACAGGCCAGATCAGTGCCCAGCTACAAAGTAGCCATGCTGTAAGTCAGCTAAACTTGGGTAACTTAAGCCATCCAAAAGACAAGGCTGAAAGTGATGGTCGTGGTGAAGGTTTCGAACTCAGAACAGATCAGTGGGGCGCGGTGCGAGCAGGTAGTGGCTTACTCATTAGTACACATAAACAGGACCAAGCTCAAGGTGTACACCTGGAGGCAGCTGAGGCCAAACAGCAAATCGAAGGCGGCCTCAAGAATGCCAAGGCACTCAGTGAAGTTGCTAAAAATCAGCAAACTGATCCCTTAGATATGCTTGAGAATATTCAGACTTTCCTAGAAGTTCTTAAACAAGAAGATCCTAAAAAAGCTGCTGAGTTTCAATCAGCAGTGATGTTGCTTGCATCTCCAAAAAGTATTGCTGTAAGTAGTAATGAAGATATACATCTCAGTGCAAATGGTCAGCTCACTCAAAGTGCCGGAGATAGTATTAATATTAGTACGCAAAAGAATATAGTAAGTCATGCGAGTCAAAAAATAAGTCTATTTGCCGCCCAAGAAGGTGCTCGACTTTTTGCTGGCAAGGGCAAAGTAGAAATTCAGGCTCAAGGTGATGCCTTAGATGTCATTGCTCGAAAAGGTGTACAGATTACTTCAACCGAAGACACAGTCTTTATTACTAGCCCAACTGAAATTAATCTGACAGCAAACGGATCTCAAATTAAGCTGAATGGTTCGGGTATTTTCCCTGTTACGGGCGGTAAGCTTGAGGTGAAAGCAGGGCAGCATTTATTTATGGGGGGCTCATCAATAAATCCACCTGCATTAGATTTACCAGACTGTTCTGCTAAACAGTCAGATGCAGCAAAAAATGGATCAGCAAAAGTGATATTAGACTAAGATGAAGCTTTTATTTTCTAAAGATGAATTAAATTCTAAAAAGTTAAGTGATTTAATATCAAACTTATTTGAACAAAATGGCTATATTAGTTTTTTATGTGATGAGACTTTATTGAGTGGATTCTTTGATGAGTTTATTGAAAAGCTAAAAGATTATGAATTGGAATCAATAGAGATTGCAGCTGGTGCTAAAAAAAATAGCCGTCCAGCTCTTTTCTTTATAAAAATAAAAGTGAAAGAAGATCTAGTAAATTCATTAGAGTTTATTACTCATACATTATTAATGAATTTGGATCAAAATGAGGATGGTTACTTTATTCATGGATTTAGCAAAATTGAAGATCTAAAAATTGCAGTTCAAACTTTTAAAAAACTTGTTATTGCAAAAGATACAAAGAATAAATTTATTTTTCGTTGGTATGATCCACGAGTGTTAGTTTACTTGCCAGCAATAATTGATAAGAAAAGCGAACGAATTGAATCATTTTTAGAGAATTGGTATTTTGTTTTTTTTAACGGTTTGTATGAGGTAAAAATTCAGGAAAAAAGGTCGCTTTTTCCTCTTACTTTTACCAATGCTGAGTCAGCAAAACTAGATTTAATTGAGTTATCGAATACAGTAATTAAACAATCACTTATATATGACGAGAAGTTATTGATTCGTCAGGATGAGATATTGGATTCACTTCATCAAGCAATAACACATTATGGAATTTTACATGTAACGGATCTTATTGCTTATGGAATGTATTCCGTTATTTTGCATAGAAATTTTATAAAAAGTCGTTTGATTTCAGACATACTTGATCATTATTGGGTTGATAGAAGTGAGGCCAACTCATTTACCAAAGCAATGGACTATTTAGAAGAAAATCAATATTCACAAGTTATAAGAGAATGTAAAGAGAGCTACCATGGCTAATGATAAACCGACTTTTGCGAAACAAATGAAAAAATTTGGGACGCCAGCACAACAAGAGCAGAAAGTAGTTCAAAAGTTAGGTGTTAGTCCAAACCCAAGCAAAATTAGTCAGCAGGCTGCTGCATCGACGACTCAGAATAATAAAATACCAGTCACTCAGATGTCTAAAAAGGAATGTACTAACTTTTGTCGTCCTACAGGTATAAACATATTACCTCTTAAATATTCGGTAGCTCGTTTAGGAGTAAAACCATTACCGGCACAATTAGGGGCCAATGTTACTAATGTTCCACTTAAGGAATATAAATATACAGTTCGAATGATTAATTCAGGATATATTTACTTACTTATAAAAAGAAAATCCGGGGAAAAAGAGTGGGTTGCGTATATTACTAATAAAAAGGGGTTTCATCAGGAGTTTCCTATAGGGAGTAAAGCTCCAATTGTTGCTCAAGATTTTGCTTGTAATAAAGCTGGGCATAGTGCTAACGCTTCTTTAATTACCATTCCTTCTGTAAATAATGATGATGCCCAGACGGTCTATTTGCTTCATGCTCACGCTCCACTCACCAAAAAAATGAGAGAAAAATTTGAAAAAAATGCTGATCAGTATGCGACTTCAGGCTACTGGCAAAAAATTGATGTAACAAAAGGAGCTGTCCAGCAACATTGTCTTTCTAGTGCCCAGTTAAGTGCTGTTGCATTACCTTTGGAATCATATGGTTCTGCTCGTTGGGGAGCAATAAACAAGAAATTTAGTGAGAAACCCAAAGAGCATATTGGTGTTGCGCTCTATGATCCGATTGGAATTACTTCTAAATTAAATGAAGATCGTAATATATTAAGCTTTAAAGGGGTTGATAGCTTCTTAAAAGAAAATAAAGACGGCTTTAGCAACGAACATAAGCTTCAAACTATGACTTTGATTGATAATATCGAGTCTACTTTGAAGCAAAATTTGATAAGTGCAAAATTTAAAAACATTGAAGCTAATAAAAATACAACGTTAGGTCATTTGCAATATGACCCAAGAATTACAGCACATTTAGATAAGAAAACTTTAGATCAAGTCAAGAAGAATGTTGAGAAAACTGCCGAACAACATAAGGTTAGCGCACATCAAGAAGCAATCGTGCAAGGGAATAAAGCTTGGGGGAAATATCGAGAAGAACTCGATATGGATGCTCTAGATAAATTTCGCAAGGATATCGATAAAAAATCTGAAGAAAGTTATGCTGCTGCGGCTCGCTATGTAGATGATCATTATAACTGGTTGGTTTCTTCTAATCTTTTAAAAGGTCTATTCTATTTTGATCAAAGTGAAGAATTGAAAGAGGGTAAAGTATCAAAAGAAAGCAATGGCTTTATTTTTCATGCAGTCATTATGGATTTAATGTATGGCATGAATTTATTACAGAAAGGTAAAGATTTATTAAATAAATGGATATGCGAAAAAAAGGTTCCAGATAAAAACTTGTTCTTGAGAGCCTATTGTTTTAATAATAAAGTCTTGATGGATGAGTATGCCAAAATATTTGAAAGTCCAAGTTCAGCAAAAGATTTACTAGATTATAGTAAACAAGGTTTCACTATATTTAAAGAAGCCGATGCTGCCTTTGATAGTTGGTTGAGTAGTATTGAGGGGAGAAAATTTATCTCGGCAAATGATTTTAAATGGCCAGATAAACTGTTTTACTGGATATCTTTGATGCTGAATACGGCTCTAAAAGAGTTTAGTGATATACGTTTAAAAACGATACATATTAGTCAAATTAGTGTCATGGCAACTCAAGGTGCACAGCGTCATACAGCACAACTATTATATTTAAGATCAGGGAATTTAGCTCAACAAGTCCCATTAATGAGATTGATGTATAACCTAGAATTTAGAAACGCTGCAAATGCATCTTTACCGCAAAGTGGTATAGCTTATAATTATCGTAATACTAGGGCGATAGAAATTAAAAACTCAGTATCCTTAGCAGTTAAAGGGCAATCTGATATTACCAAAAACCGAATACTTGCTATAGTGGGAGTTTTTGAGCTACTGAATTTTTATTTCCAATATGATGCTTGGAAATCTGATATTAAAGATAAACCAGAGCTATCCGTACAATTAGTAGGGTCGCTTTTCTCGGTATCTGCTGTTGCTTTTGATATGTTAGGGGAAAGTTGGGGGCGTAAGACTACCGTGGATGCAGCGGCCTCAGCTGCAAAATTTAGGCTAACTGCTGGAAGTCTTGGAACTTTAGGAGGTATAACAGGTTTATATGTTGATTATAAAAATATTAAAGAGGCATCTTCTGACATTTTGGCCACAATATTAATATTTAGACTCACTATTAATGTTGCTTTGACAATTGGGCAAGCTGGTGTATTGGCAAGTGCAGTTATTCAGTATACCAAGTATACAGTAGTTAAAAGAGCTTTGACCAAATTTACATCAAATGCTCTAGTTGCTTTTTTAATGGGTGCTCGAGTAATTGCTGGATTAAATCTATTGACATTAGGATTAATGGCGATAGAAGTTGTGCTTAAAAAGTGGGTCTTGGATGATGCATTGAAAGATTGGTGTCAGAAAACAGCTTTTAAACTACCGTCTGACCCTAAAAAAGAATCGTTATTTAAGTCTGCATCTAGAAATGAAAAAAAATTCCAAAATGCAGATGAAGAATATGAAGAGTTTATGAAAGCAATAGTGAGTGTTTAGAATGTATGAGATGCTAAAATTTGAAGGTCAGATTCAAAGACTAGAAATTTATGATGACTCTTTAAGTGCATTTGGAAAGTCTGGTGATGCTCAAATTGTATCATCAGCAATTCTAAGCGGCGTAGCAGAAAGTATTTCATTGTCTGCGCAAACTATATTTCTCGCCTCACATAGTCGTTTACATGTTAAATCAATTGTTTTGGAAATCAATGGAAAGGTTTGTGTAGGTCAATTTCACCGTGCAGTTTTTGAACAAGGTGAATATGTTATTTGTATAGTAAGACGGCTTGAAAATAACCTATATGAGCTTTATTCAGTATTAAGTCCTAAAACAGGTTTGCTGCATATGCAGGTAGGTATGGGAGCCTCACCCAAAACTCATAATATTTCAATTATGAAAGGTGGGTTAATTTGGTATTCTATAACAATAATTGTAACAAGTCTGATTGTTTTTCTTGCACGTGGTATAAATTTAAATACTTTATTAATTTTAGCTTTTGTATCTATTTTATTTTATTTTATTTTATTTTTTATTATAAAAAATTCTTCAAAATCTTTAAGACATCTTTCAGAAAAGTCAGAACAAATTTTTAGTTTGTATGGTTTTAAAAACCCGCAAGAAGTTTTTTTATTGCCAAGTCGTTATTTAAGTGAAAAAGATCATTTGTTACTAGAATCTGTATATGAATATAGAAAAGCTATTGAAAGTGATCCATATCCAGAAAGCTATATAGAGCAAAAAGAACGGAATGTATGATTTAATTAAACTTGAAGGGCATATTCAAAAACTAGAGTTGCACGAGGGTATCCTGAATACCTTAGATCAAACTGGAGATAAACAAATCACTTCATCTGCTATTTTATCTACTGTTTCTAACAATACATCCTTAAGTGCACAAACTGTATTTCTAGCATCACAAAGCCGTTTACATGTACAGTCTGTTGTTATGGAAATAGATGGAAAAATCTGCATAGGTAAATTTCATCGTGCTCTAATAGTTGAAAATGAATATGTTATTTGTGTCGCTAGGCGATTAGAAAAAAATTTATATGAACTCTATTCTATATTGAGTCCTAAAACAGGCTTACTTTATATGCAAGTCGGTATGGGGGCTTCCGTTAAGAAGTATAAGGCCTCAGCTACGAAAGGAGCTAAATTTTTATATGCTCTTACTGTAGTTATGATGATAGGACTATTTATATATATAGATGATTATTCTGTAGATAACTTTATAATCTTTGGTGGAGTTATTATTTTATTTTATAATTATTTTTATTATGAAGGGGACTGTCAAATCCCTCAAACATTTTTCAGAGAAATCAGAAGAAATATTTAAAATTTATGGTTTCGAAAATCCAGCAGAAATTTTTTTATTATCTGGACGCCACTATAGTGATGATTATAAGATTCTTTTAGAGTCTGTATATGAATATAGAAAAGTTATTAAAAAAGATCCATACCCAGAAAACTATATAGAGCAAAAAGAACGGAATGTATGATTTATTAAAATTTGAAGGTCAGATTCAAAGACTAGAAATTTATAATGGCTCTTTAAATGCATTTGGAAAGTCTGGTGATGCTCAAATTGCATCTTCAGCGATTTTGAGTGGTGTGGCAGAAAATGTTTCATTGTCTGCACAAACTTTATTTCTCGCTTCACGTAGTCGTTTACATGTCAAATCAGTTGTTATGGAAATCGATGGTAAAGTTTGCGTAGGGCAATTCCATCGTGCGTTATTTGAACATAATGAATATGTCATTTGTGTCGTAAGACGTCTTGAAAAAAATTGTATGAACTTTATTCAGTATTGAGCCCTAAAACAGGCTTACTTCATATGCAGGTTGGGGTGGGAGCTTCTGTTAAAGCTCATCAGACTTCTATAGCTAAAGGTAGAAATGTTTGGTACGCAATAACAATTTTATTAGGATCTTTAATTTATTTTCGGGCAAGAGGTTTTAATCAGGTTGATATATTAATTTTTTTAGGAGTGGCTATTTTATTTTATTTTTTATTATTAAAAATGCATCCAACTCATTAAAATATTTTTCAGAAAAGTCAGAACAAATTTTTAGTTTGTATGGCTTTAAAGATCCGCAAGAGGTTTTTTTATTGCCAAGTCGTTATTTGAGTGAAAAAGATCATTTGTTACTAGAATCCGTATATGAATATAGAAAAGTTATTGAAAGTGATCCATATCCAGAAAGCTATATAGAGCAAAAATAAAAGAATGGGGCCAATAACTAAAGGCTAAAAGGTTATTTAAAGGTAAAGATTTTGAAATTACATCTTCAACTGGTTCAGGGCCCAATCCATTCTCTAGATAAAGCCAAATCTAAAATACCTGTAAATCAGGATGTGGGCGGCATCGCAGCAGGTACCGCTTTTGCAGGTGTACTTGCTGGAAGCAGCTCCTTACTTACAAGCTCACCTATTTTATTAATGGCTGGAAAAGCAAAAGATGGTATAACTTTTATAGGTGAAATAGATAAGTATCCATTAGTAGGGCAATTTACGACAGCACGTTTTGAAGAAAATGACGAATTGATTGTTGTAATTAGCGAAAAAACTATTGATGGACGTCATCAAGTTTATGCAATTGTTGATCCTAAATCAGGTCTATTGTATATGATCTATGAAATGGGTCGTTCAGTAAAAATGGGATATAGAGCTATTATGATGCAGACTTGTTTTTTTAGTGCTCTGTCATTTGGCTTGTTCATGGTGATACTTATATTTAGTTTTATCTCTTCTTCTGATTATTCTGGTGAGAGTATAATATTCTTCTTTGAGGCAGTGCTTATAACATTTTTTATTTCAGTTTCATTTTCTGCATTCATAAATTATTTTAGTTTTCGAAAATCATACGAGAATTTTGGCAATTTATCTGAACAAATATTTGAAAAATTAGGTTTTGAAAATCCTAAAGAGCAGGATTTTTATAATGATTTTTTAACTGATGATGGTGTTCAGATTAGTGTAATGAAGTATAGAAAAAATTTAAAAGGCCAAGATCCTTATCCAGAAGATTATTTTGATAAGAAAAATTTTTGAAGTAAAAGGTTAATTAATGAAGCTTAGATTGTTTGTCATTACCTTAATATTATTCACATCTGCATGCACTCAAGACAAAGAAGAACACACTCACGGAACTTTGACTAAAGATTATAAAGATGTGTCTGAATACAAGTCTAAACATGATCTGGAAAAGGCTGTGAAGGCGAATGATCCTGAAGCATTGTTTGTGTTGGGTTCTATGTATGCAACAGGTGAAGGTGTTGAATTTAGCCAGAAGAAGGCATTCGAATTATTTGAAAAATCTGCAAAACTCGGTTCTTCTAATGCCATGTTACAATTAGGATTAATTTATCGGAATGGTAATGATTTAATAAAAAAAGATGATTTAAAAGCATTAAAGTGGTTTGAAGAGGGGGCTAAGAAAGGTAATCCTTCAGCTATACATAATTTAGGCGTTTCATATTATAAAGGATTAGGTATAACAAAAGATAAAGCGAAAGCTTTTAAGTATTTTAGTCAATCTGCAGAATTGGGCTTATTACAATCACAGGTAATAGTTGCGGGTCTTTTATACAACGGTGAAGGTGTAACTAAAGACCACAAAAAGGCTTTTGAGTGGGCATTAAAGGCAGCCAATCAGGGGGATGTTGAGTCACAAAACAATATCGGTTTAGCTTATGAAAATGGAGATGGGGTTGCAAAAGACCCTGTGCTTGCAAAAAAATGGTTTGAAAAAGCAGCTAATAATGGGTCTGTATTAGGGCAATATAACCTTGCTCTTAAGTATTTTGACGGTAATGGTGTAGAGCAGAATTTTTCAAAATCAATTGAGTATGCAGAAAAAGCAGCTAATGCACAGAATAAAGCTGCCATACAATTGTTGGTTGATATCTATTCAAATGATAGAAACCCTAAATATAATCCTGAGAAAGCTAATTATTGGAAGTCTAAAATCTAAATTTATACTTAAATAAAAGGCTCTTTTGAATAGAAGAGCCTTTCCAAACTTAAAAATCGCAATATCCTTAAAAAATATAAAGTCAAATATTTTAATTTTCTTGATATCGAATATGGTTTTGGGTTATGCAAGAGCTTGACCCTAAAGCAAAGATGGTTATTTACAAATCTATGGGCTTTATTGGTTCTACTTGCTCTCACAAAGTGAAATGAAAAATATACTAAATAGACCGATTAGTCTTGACAATTTTATTTTTATTAATTTTGAGTTTCTACTTTCATAAATTTGAAATGTATCTTTTACAATCATTTAATTTGTTTATTTTTTAAATCAACTAAAATCTTTTTAAGAAAATGTTTCATAAATCTTAACTAAGTGATATTTATGATAATTTTTAGTTTAGTTTTAATTTTTATTTAATTGTTAAAATTCAATAATTTATTTTTAATTACAAAAAATAACAATATTATGTTTTTATAAGAATAACTTTATTAAGCTATATTTTATAAGCATCTTAACTATTTACTTTTAGTTTAAGTTGATATGATTTTTATATAAAATATGTTTGTTTATATGATAAACTGTGCCTAAATTTTTTGAATATAAGGTTTTTAGACTGATTTTTTAATGTTTTAAGAATATTAACTTTTCGGTAAAGCCTTGAATAAATAAGAAAACAGAGGAATGAAAGTTGTGTTGAAACGAAGTATTTTGATACTTTTTTTGACTGGAAACATTATCGGTCTATCATATGCTCAAGCAGCAGAACTAGAGCCTGTAAAACTTAAAAAAAGTTGTATTAAGAAGAACCCTCTAGCAGAAGGTCAAAATGATCCTGAGCTATTGAATATTTTTAAACAAGTTTGTGATAGCGATAATGCAACTCAAAAAAATGATTTATTAGCTAAAGCTGCTATGCGGTTTTATCAAACCAATCAACCAGTTAAAGCATTGAATTTAGCAAGTCAATTGCAAAGTCAAAATATACGCGGTTCATTAATAACAGATGTCTTGTTTTTATCCGGTGTGAGCATTGCAAATAACTCTTTACAGCAAATGCGTACTCAGGAACTGAGATATTTAAGCAATGATGTGACTTATCCTCCTGCAAAGCAGTTAATTGAAAATATTCATACTGCCATGCCTGCCCCGGACCCATCGAGCTTTAAAGCTAGTTCAGAAAGTAGCTCAGATGATAACGAAAAAAGAAGTTATAAAAAACAGTATGTAACGCGTAATAAAGCGAGTACTTCTAGAACGTCAAATAAACGAGTATCAAGCCCAGCAAAGACGACTACAGTAAAACCTAAAGCTGCACCTGCAGCCACTGTTAATAAATCAAAAAGTTCGCCTTTTGACCCTTTAATTAAATAATCCGGAATAGAATCTTATGGCTAAGAGAGAGAGCGTACAAAAGAAGCTTCAGCGAATTCGACCTCCACGTGTTCAGCTTACATATGATGTCGAAATTGGTGATGCAAAAGAAGCGAAAGAACTACCATTCGTTGTGGGTGTGATGGGTGATTTTTCGGCTGCATCTGAGCTTGAGCGTACAAAATTAAAAGATAAAAAATTCATTAATGTTGATTTAGATAATATTGATGAAGTTATGGAGTCATTATCTCCAAGAGCTGCTTTTCAGGTAGATAATACGTTGACAGAAGAGGGCGGTAAGATCGCTGTTGATTTAACATTTAAGTCAATGGAAGATTTTCGTCCAGAAAATGTTGTTCAACAGGTTGATCCATTAAAGAAACTTGTGGAAGCTCGTGAGCGTTTAACTGACTTAAGAAACAAAATTTCTAACAGTGAACGTTTAGAAGACTTACTTGATGAAGTTCTTAAAAATACAGATCAGATTCGTAAATTAAGTGCGGAGGCTGATCATGAATAATACTCAATCTGCAGCAATGCCTCTTGTTGAAAATGAACAGGTTAATCTCTTAGACTCGATTGTCGAAGAAAGTCGTATTGCCCGAAATGAAGAAGAACATTCACGTGCAAAAAGCTTAATCGGTGAGCTTGCTAAAGAAGTAATGGCAGGAACAATTACCGTTTCTGAAAATATGACTTTATCAATTGATAAGCGTATTGCAGAAATTGATGCGCTGATTTCAAGTCAATTAAGTCAGATCATGCACAATGAACAATTCCAAAAAATTGAGTCAACTTGGCGTGGTCTCTATTATTTCTGTCAAGAGACACCATCTAACCCTCTTATTAAAATTCGTATGTTAAATACGACTAAGAAAGAGTTGGTAAAAGATTTCCAGGGCGCTACAGACTTCGATCAAAGCACCTTATTCAAAAAAATCTATGAGGAAGAATACGGGTCTTTTGGTGGTGCACCATATTCAGCGCTCATTGGTGATTTTGAATTCGACCGTACGCCTTCTGATATGTATTTGCTTGAGCAAATCTCTCATGTTGCTGCAGCTGCTCATGCGCCATTTATTTCGGCCGCTAGCCCAAGCATTCTTGGTCTAGAGTCATTTACAGATATTGATCGTCCTAGAGATGTTTCAAAAATCTTTGAAACAGCTGAATATGTACAATGGCGTTCATTCCGTGACAGTGAAGATGCTCGTTATGTTGCTTTAACCTTGCCACATGTGCTTGGTCGTCTTCCTTATCATCCAAAGGAAGGAACAGCTACTGAAGGCTTCAACTTTGCTGAAGATGTTTCAGGCGCAAACCACAATGAATATTTGTGGATGAATGCTGCTTATGCTTTCGGTACTCGTTTAACAAATGCATTTGATATGCATGGTTGGTGTGCTGCAATTCGTGGTGTTGAGGGTGGTGGTTTAGTCGAAGGCTTGCCTGTACACACTTTTAAAACACAAGATGGCGAAGTGGTATTTAAATGCCCAACCGAAATTGCAATCACTGATCGCCGTGAAAAAGAATTAAGCGATTTAGGCTTTATTCCTTTAGTGCATTGTAAAAACACTGATTACGCTGCTTTCTTTGGCGCGCAATCAACTCAAAAACCTAAAAAATATGACAATGATACAGCAAATGCTAACTCTGCTTTATCGAGTCAAATTCAGTACATTATGGCCGTTTCACGCATTGCTCATTATTTAAAAGCAATGATGAGAGATAAAGTGGGTAGCTTTGCTTCTGCTGGAAATGTTGAAGCATTCTTAAATGAGTGGTTGTCACAGTATGTATTACTTGACGATGGCGCTTCTCAAGAAGCAAAAGCTCAATACCCTCTACGTGAAGCGTCTGTAAAAGTTGTAGAAGACCCTGCTCAACCAGGTCACTACAAATCTGTGGTTTTCTTGCGACCACACTTCCAGCTGGACGAGTTGTCAGTTTCTTTACGACTTGTCACTGAGTTACCTCAGTCCTCAAATTAATAAAGGTCAGCGAAAGAATAACTTTAAATTACAAATAGGAAAGTTCTAAATGAAAGATATATACGTTGAGTTTCGCGGTAAATACAAAGTTGATGGAGAGTCTCGTGACTCTGAGCACAAAGGCTGGTTAGAAGTTAACTCTTGGTCTCATAATATTCGTCAACCTAAATCTGCTACTTCAAGTAGTGTTGGTGGTCATACTGCTGAACGTGTTGAACATTCAGATATGGTTTTTGTTAAAGATCTAGATGCAACTAGCCCGAAATTATGGGAAGCATGTTCAGCTGGTTATACATTTGATGAAGTACAAATTGACTTCTACCGTGCAAATGGTGATAAGCGCATCAAGTACTTACAAATCAAATTGAAGCATGTTCTAGTTTCTAGTGTAACTCCAACAGTTAATGAAGAAGGTGTTCCAACAGAAGCGTTTGGTTTGAAATACGCAGCTGTTGAATGGACTTACAATCAACAAGATATTAACGGTACTGCTAAAGGTGCTGTTACTAAGAAATGGTCACTTTCTAACAATACTGCTTCTTACGCAGCGTAATTGTTTAAGTGAATATTTGGTGGAGGCTGACTTAAAGTTAGCCTCTGCTGTCTTTAAGCATGCTTGTTGTGAACTCGAATGAATTTAGATCGGCTTTATCCATATGGATTTCGTTCAACTTTGTTTGACCGCTTAATTCCTGAAAGTGAAGATTATGCAAAAGGTCTTTCTATTCAGCAATTAAGAGAATCGGTAGCAAAAGATTTAGAAGACTTACTTAACAGTCGAGTCGCTAAATTGGATCATGTAGTTGATGATTACCCGCTAGTTAAAAAATCTATACTTCAGTTCGGTATTATTGATTTTGTGGGGCTATCTACAGCCAATCCGCTAGATCGTGACAAGATTTGCCAATCTATTGAACAGTCAATTGCAGCTCATGAACCTCGGTTAAGACAAATACGGGTAGAGATGTTGTTGGATGGGCACAATATGGGGGCATTGTGTTTAAGCATTCAGGCGTATCTAAATATTCATCCACTGTATGAACCTGTCGTTTTTGATGCATTGTTAAAACCGACAACGCAGCAATATGTAATTTCAGCGAGAACCTAGGCATAGTGGGTGTGTTGTGATAGAAGAGCTTTTACCTTTTTACGAAAAACAACTACAGGAATTTGGTCAGCAATCTCGTGAATTTGCTCAAAAATATCCGAAAATTGCTCAGCGTTTATCTTTAAATCAAGAGCAGATTGATGACCCGCATATCGAACGTCTTATACAGGCATTTTCATTAATTTCTGCTCGTATTGATAAGAAACTTGCTGATAGTTATGACGTATTTACACGTTCTTTATTTGAGGTGATGTTCCCTCAATACTTACGTCATTTTCCGGCTTGTTCAGTAATAAGCTTTGAAGATATAAATAAAATAAAACAGCTCACAGAAGCGCATATTGTTCCTGCACACACAGTTTTGAAGTCTCGCAGTTTTAAAGGCGTTCAGTGTGAGTTTAATACCACGCAAGAAGTCAAATTACTCCCGATAAGCTTGCAAGCGCTAGAATTCAAAAGTACACCTAGTGCCCATATGCATTTAAGTCAAAATGCGACTTTAACTTTTAAATTTGAAATTTTTAATCATGCTCATGTATGTTTAATAAATGAAAAACTACCTATTTATTTAGATGCAATTTCTAATTTTCCACTTCAAGTACTAGACAGTATTTTTAAGAAGGGAACATCTTTTGCCATTAAAGTAGGGCAGAAAATTGTTGAACTAGATGAAAATCCATTTGAGTTAACAGGTTTTTCCGAGCAAGAAAGTTTGTTGCCACTGGATCAGCATACTCATCATGCTTATCGTTTGCTGATGGAGTATTTTTGTTTTCCTGAAAAATTTAATTATCTAAAACTTGATTTAGGTTTTTTAAAGCGCTTATCTCTAGAAGATAGTAATTTTGAGCTGCTTATACATTTTAAATTAAATTTAAATGATCAAGCTGTAGTGCGAAATTATTCGGAATTAAATGTCGCTAATTTTAAATTGTTTACTACACCAGTTATTAATTTATTTGAAAAATACGCTGAACCACAAAAAATTGTACATAAGCAATTAGAATATCCGCTGATTACAGATGCTCATCATCCTGAGTTTTATCAGGTGTATTCAATTACTGAAATGAATATGGTTCGTGAAAAAACGAGTCAAGAAGAAAGCTATGTTCCGGTGTTGCCTTTTTTTGCCATGAGTCATTATCATGCTGACACCGCACGTTTTTTCTATTCTGTGAACTATCAAAAGCTACAGCCCAATTTTGTCGAAATGGGTTATTCAATTATTTCTAAAAATTTAAATCCTTCGTCAACACGTTCGGATTTTATTAGCACAAAACTATTATGCTCAAATCGTGACTTGCCGCATGAAGCATTAGGGCAATCTAATAATATATTAAACCTTAATGATAGTAGTCTGGCTCGCCGCGCTATTGTTTTAAAAAGACCTACAAAACCTTATCAATTTGGTCAAAGCCAGAGTGAGCAGTGGCGTGTTATTTCACACCTTTCATTAAATAGTTTAGCTTTAATGAAAGGTGATGCGGTATCTCATATTAAAGAATTACTTGCTTTATATAACTTACCTTTATCAAAAGAAAATTATCTAATTATTGAATCAATCAAACATCTGGAATTTTCACTTACTCACAAACTTGTAGATGGAAAGCCATTTCCAATGTTTGTAAGAGGAGTAAAGGCAGAGTTACAAATTGATTCATCCGTATTTAGAGGTCATAGCCTATACATTTTTAGTCAGTTATTAAGTCGTGTTTTTAATTTAAAGGTTCAAATTAATAGTTTTGTTGATTTGGTTGTTAAGGATTATTCATCTCAGCAGGAGTTATACCAATGCAGTCAGAACGTTGGTGGCAAGACTCTTCTGTAACAGCTGAGCTCTTTACAAAGCCAAAGTCTTTTGAGTTTATCCAAGCAACACGGCTATTAAGGCACGATTCAAGTCGTACAGTTAGTTCATCTTGGAGTGATCATTTTAAGTTTGAGACATCTTTTAATTTAAATTTTCCTGCTACAGAGATTGAAAATTTAGAATTAACGGACGAGCGGATTTATATCACGAATTTAATTGTTGGTCTTACTGGTATACAAGGTGCTTTACCTTATACGTATACGAATAAGATTAAGCAAGCTCCACGTCAGCAACGAGCTGAGACTAAAGAGTTTCTAAGCTTATTTAATCATAAGCTTACTGCTCAATATGTAGATTCTAGTATTACTTATAATCTACCGATTAGATATGAGATAGAACATAAAAATGACTATTTAGATATTTTGCATGCTTTGAATGGTTATGTGCGTTCGCAGCATCAACAAGCCGATCTTGATGAATATTTTGCAGAATTTTCTGGATTAATGCAGGGACAAAATAATACAGTTCATGCATTAAAAACGATGCTGTCGTGTATTTTTAAACATGAAATTACGATTAAAGAATTTGTACAAGAATCCTTTAAGTTAGCGAGTGATCAGTTAACAACTTTAGGTGGAAGTCAGCCGAGCCTACTTGGTGTTAATACTTTTTGTGGGGAAACCATTCAGCAAATTGATGGAAAAATTGAAATTCAAATTGGACCATTAAAACGTCAGCAATATCTCGGTTTCTTACCAAATCAAGAGTTAAGCCTAAAGCTAAAAAAGCTTGTAGAAACGTGGTGTAGTCCAACTTTATCAATAGATTTACGGCTTATCTTGGATGAATCAGAAATACAACCTATTTGTCTCACTCATAAGAATCAGAGTGGGTTAGGCCAGGGTTCTTTTCTCATATCACGACAACCTAAAGTACATAGTCATGAAACCTGCTATAGCCTTATTGGAGAGACAATATGATTAAAAAAATATTACTCTCATTCATTGCTATTTTTTCAGTAGTTAGTGGAATTATTATTTTCTACTGGCGTGATGTTCAATATAATCCTGATAAAGGAGATTTTTTCCTTTATTTCTTAGTTTTACCAGCAATAATTACATTGGTGATTTTATCACCGTGGTTAATTTATAGCGCTTATACAACGTATAAAGACAAAAAAGAGCAAGCAATAAATCAAGATAAAGATGACGTTAACTCAAAACAAACTGCGGTAACTGATCAACCATTAGAACAGCTAGATTTCAATATTTATTCTGCTTTTGCTTTACATGCTTTTGGTGAGAACGAAAGCATTATTGAGCAGCTACAAAACTTTAAAAGTCCAGAGCTGGATAATCAATTGTTAAATTCTTACGGATTACCTCTTTTATCTTACCGTATTAAAGATTTTGATGAAGAGAATCATGAGGAGAGTGATTACTCATCTCCACGACAAGTTCGTATGATGTCATTAATAAGACAGCAACTCGAACAAAATATAGAAAATCTATATCTTCTAGCTGAGCATTTAAAGCGTTCAACTTTATTTTATGAGTCGCAGCAAGCCCTTGAATATCATATGCATCCGGCATGGGTAAATCCTGAGTCTGAATATGACGATGTAGAAATGCCGATCGTAGAAGTTTATCGCTTAAATCGCTTAAATCTACACATCCTTCTTTCGGAGGATTTATTACATATCTGGAATGATGACCACAGTAATGAATTAATTTTAGAATTTTTTACTGAAATTGGTATTCCTGCTCAAAAGCTTCATATTGAATATCATTTTTTTGGAGAGCAACTGGCTTACCAAGAGTTAATGCATTTATTAAAGGGTATCCATAAAAGAGAGCATGAGATGTTCTTTTTGGTTGTGGCTGATTCGGAAATTGATCAAGATCTAATTGATGAAAAATCTTGGATGATTAAAGATTATATTCCTGCTGAATTTGCAGCAAGCTGTTTGCTCGCAGATCCTTTAGTTAAAATTCAAGAATTAGAACCGACTAAAGCACTGAAAGTGGTAGTGGGTCAACAAGATACAGCGAAGCTTTTTAATAATTTTGAATTTAATGATTTACCTCAGCATGAAGGTGATGAGCCTTATGTACTGATTTTGTCAGATCAGACCGATATAAAAGTTTCGAAGAAATTGCAGCAACACTTTCTTCAAACGCCTGTAGAACCGCATCACTATATTTATGTGAAATCTTCATTAGGGCATACCCAACATTTAGCTGATATTTACGGCTTTATGCTGAGCATGCATTTCCCTGAACATATCATTCCTTTTGTCTTTGGAGAAAATACGGTGTCAGCACATACGTTTGTGCAGAGTATCACTGAAAACTCAGAAGATGATGCGATGGTGTTGGATAACTAATTTAAACTTTGGACTTAGAACGAGAATAGAATGCATACAATTTTAGGCTACTTGTGGCAGTACATCACGAATCCTAAAGCAATTATCGCCTTGTCATTGTTCGTGGCATTGATGTCTTCATATACTTCAATTCCTCGTCATATATTCTGGGCTTTAGCAACTGCCTATGCTTTGGGTCTTATTGTTTATGGTATCTATTGGCTTATTCAACGAAGAAAGCATGCTGCCCAAGGTGAAGAGTTAGCTGAGGCGATCGAAAAAGATAACCAAGCTGAATATGGCAAAAATAAAGATAAAGAAGAGCTTCAGCTGGTTAGTCAACAAATGAAAGAATCAATTCAACTGATTCGTAAATCTAAGTTGGGTGATAAAAAAGGGAATGCTGCATTATATGAACTTCCTTGGTATATGGTTATTGGTAACCCAGCGGCAGGTAAAAGTTCAGCTATTTATAACTCTGGTTTAAAGTTTCCTTTTGAAGAAACGCATCAGAAAATGGTATCAGCTGGCTTAAGTGGTACTCGAAATTGTGACTGGTTCTTCTCTACAGAAGGTATTTTGCTCGATACAGCGGGTCGTTATTCTGTTTATAGCGAAGATCATTCTGAGTGGTTAGGTTTCTTAAATATTTTAAAAAAGAACCGTTCTAAAGCACCAGTTAATGGTCTGATTCTAATTGTTAGTATTGCTGAGCTAATTAGTCAAAGTCCTGAAAACTCATTAAAGCTTGCTAAAAATTTACGTGCTCGTATTCAAGACCTAACCGAACGTCTAGAAGTGGTTGTACCTGTTTATTTGGTCTTTTCAAAAATGGATTTGATTGCAGGTTTTACTGAGTTTTTTGAATTTTATGAAGCTCAAGAATATAACCAAGCTTGGGGAGCAACGCTTCCATATGAGCAAAATTCTTCTCATAACGCAGTAGATTTGTTCGAAAAACATTACACCATTCTTTACGATGGTCTAAAAGGGGTAAGTTCGACTCATTTAAGTCGCCGTCATTCGCAAAATATCTCACCAAGTGTAATGACTTTCCCATTAGAGTTTAAAACATTAAAACCAGCTTTAAAGAGCTTTATTGGTACACTTTTTGAAGATAACCCATATCAATTTCAACCTGTTTTCCGTGGGTTTTACTTCACTAGTGCTTTGCAGGAAGGTGTAATTGAAAGTCCAATGACTGAACAAATTGCACAAGAATTCCAACTTACACAAATTGCTCAAAATGATTTAAAAGACCATTCAAAAATTACTGCTAACCATGGCTATTTCTTAAATGGTCTATTCTCAGATGTTATTTTAAAAGATAAAGATCTCGTTAAGCAGCATGTAAATACGGGCAGAAAACGTCAACGTTACATTGCATTTATTGGTGCTTTAGCGGGTGTTTCAATTATTTTGGGTGTATGGGTTTGGTCTTATCGTAATAACCAGCAATTAATTGGTGAAGTTCAAGCAGATTTAAATAAAGTCGTTCAATTAGAAAGAGCCTCTGGTCAGCAACTATCTACTCAATTAGAAGCTTTATTGATTCTTCAAAGACGTTTACAGCAGTTAGATGAGTTTGATGAAAATAGACCACTTAAGTTTAGTTTTGGTTTATATCAGGGTAATGAGCTTCGTGAAAAGTTAAAAGCCGAATATTTAAAAGGTGTTAAGCAGATTGTATTAACACCGACGCAGCAAAATATTGCTCAATATTTGCAACGCGTAAAAAATAATGAAGCAACATTAAAAGCAAACCATACGAATGTTGAGATCAAGCAAACTGCTCAATCTCAACAATATCTGGAACCTTCAGATACCAATCCTCAAGATGCTTATAATGCATTAAAAGCTTATTTAATGATGAGCAATCCGCAATATATGGATGCTAGTCATCTAAGCGATCAGGTTACGCGTTTCTGGCGTTCTTGGTTAGATGCAAATAAAGGCCAAATGCCACGTGCAGATATGATTCAAGAAGCTGAACAGATCTTGTCGTATGCAATGACCTTAGCAAATGACAAACAATTCCCAGTTTTGGAAGCAGATTCGCAAATTGTTGATCAAACACGTCAAGTATTGCTCTCTGTTGTTCGAGGGATGCCCGCGCGTGATCGCGTTTATAACGAAATAAAAATGCGTGCTGCGGTGCGTTTCCCAGCGCTGACTGTAAGTCAGATTGTGGGTGAGGCAAATAAAAATATTGTATTGGGTAGTTATGCATTACCAGGCGTATTTACCCAAAAAGCTTGGAATGACTATGTAGAAAAAGCAATTGAGGAAGCTGCAGATAAGCCAACAGACAGTAAAGACTGGGTGTTAAATAGTCGTCAATCTGATGATTTAACTTTCTCAGGTAGTCCAGAGCAAATTAGAAAGCAGCTAACAGCGCTCTATAAGCAAGAATACATTGCTGAATGGAGAAAATTCTTAAGTGGTATTCATTATGCTAAAGCTGGCCAATTTGCTCAGCAAGTAAAAAATATTGATGTTTTAGGTGAACCACAAAACTCTCCAATTAGAACATTAATTGAAAGAGTTGCAGTCGAAACAAATTGGGATAATCCGGTTGTTCAAGCTGAGCTTGCAGCTCCACAAAAAGGATTTATTGCCTGGTTTAAACGTAAAGTTTTAAATCATGATGACAAGCAAGTTGCTAATCAAGTGGCAAACAATGCCCAAGGCGCTATTTCTCAAGAATATCAAATGTTCTACCAGTTGGTTCGCAAACGTGATGATCAACAAGGTAAGTCATTGCTTGATGAATATATGACAAATTTAGCACTCGTTCGTAGTAAGTTTAATGAGCTTAAAAATGCGGGCGAAATTGGGCCTAATGCGATGACATTAGTCAAACAGACCCTAAATGAGCAAACGTCTGTATTTAACCAAACTCAAAAAATTGTAGATGAAAAAATGGCGGTTGGTTTCAATGAAATTGATCAGCGTTTACTGCAAAAATTAGTAGTTAGCCCACTGACACAGGCTTTTGAGAGTTTAATTACACCGACCCAAGACGAAATTAATAAATTATGGGTAATGCAAGCCTATCAACCATTTACAGCAAATCTTGCTAAGAAATATCCATTTAACTCATCAGCTTCTTTACAAGCAACAAGTAGTGAAATTGGTCAAATCTTGGGTGAGAACGGTAGTATTTCTCGCTTTGTAAAAGAAAGTCTTGATCCATTTGTGATTCGTCGTGGCTATACGTTAACGTCTAAAACTTGGAAAGATTTAGGTATTAGTTTAAATCCTCAATTCGTTATGAATTTCCAAAGATATGTGGCACCAGCCAATGGTATGGCAACTGGTGAGTTGAATGCTCAAGCGCAAGCGGCGCCAGCAACTAACCAATCTAACTTCCAGTTTTACCCAATTCCAAACCCACAATTACTTTCATATACCGTTGATATTGATGGTCAGCGTATGACTTATGAAAATGGTGTTCAGCAATGGGTTAACTTCATTTGGCCAAACCAAGGCAGTATTCCGGGTGCTCGTATTACCGCTGTAGATTTACAAGGCCAAACCCACACGATTTTTGATGAGCCAGGTGAGTACGGTATTAACCGTTTAATTGATAGCGCTCAACGTAAGGAACAAAATGGCGGATTTGAAATGCTTTGGCGTAGTAAAACTGATCCATCATTATTTGTAAAAATGAATTTCCGTCTAATTAGCAGTAATTCAGGCAGTATCGGTTCAAGCCGTGGTTATGCAGGTATGCAACTGGTTGATAAAGTCACTGCCGACAAAGCTGCTCGTGTGGTGTCTGCTCAGCAAGCACCAGCTCAAGCTGCTCCAGCAAGAACTGAAAATCCTGTTTCTGCACTTGCTCAGCCTTCTGCGGGAGTTAAACCATGACATGGAAAATAACCTCTATGCGAAAGGAGGAGCAGTAATGCAAACATTAAAAACAACTCCTTTGTATTACGGCAAAAGTCCTGCACGAGGCGACTTTTTAAAAACAAAAGGTCAGAATGCTCTAATACAGTTGCTTGATCAGTGGATTACTGAAGCATTGGAATATGCAATGCAATCAGGCAGCTTTAAAGAAGCTTATAACACGTTGCCTTCGCTGGATTTCTTTATTGCGAATCCGAAAGAAAATATGTTTTTAGCGGCGAACCTTCTTGCAAGTGAAGATAGTTCGGGTCGATCTTTTCCAATGGTACTGAGCCATTTATTAGAAATTGATTTACCGTATGATAATTTGTTGTATGCGCCCTATAGCTATAAACATGTACTCGTTGATTTATTTCAAAACAATCGTGCTTTAAAAGGAATTAAAGATTCAGATCTGTTACTTGGAAAATTAGGTCACTTACAAAATCAAATTCAGGTTTTAACTGAACGTGAATGTGTGGGTTTCTATGAAAATCATACGATGCACTCATTTGCTCAGTTAATGAAGATAAGTATTTATGA
The DNA here is from genome assembly GCF_059579785.1 of Acinetobacter sp. S-1. Lineage (NCBI taxonomy): Bacteria > Pseudomonadati > Pseudomonadota > Gammaproteobacteria > Moraxellales > Moraxellaceae > Acinetobacter > Acinetobacter sp. S-1. The sequence continues at coordinate 2,365,507 of NZ_CM184207.1, read as the reverse complement.
GTTAGCGCAAAGTATGATTGGGCTGGGATTATTGCTACAGCCAATTTTACAAAATGGAACCAGTCGATTAAATAAAGTTTTAATTTTGCCTATTAATAATCCTGCTTACAGTTATGAAATAGCAGCATTTTGGGTCAGTATTATTTGTCGCTTTTTAAAAGAGCATAATACTGAGGTGCTGATAGGTTTGTTACATCGAGAGCAACCTGTATTATTCTTCGGTTTTCAAGGGGCGGATATTTTGGCCCTGAGCGATATTTTTACTCAGAATATGGATAGTAAACACTGGGTTTCTTTAATAGAAGCACAATGGATTGATACTTATTTGGAGCAGAATGCTGGTTTAGCTACGCTAGAACAATCATTATGCCAACGCCAACTAAGTTTAAATCAAGGTTTAAAACTATTTAGACAGACTTTTTTGGGTGAATAATAATGAATCAACGATATCAAACTAAACTTTCACAGCTCATAAAAGGCTGTTTTATCTATACAATCGCTAACTATGCTTTAGCTCAGCCGATTGTTGTAGAAGGTGTGGTTCCTAACGAAGCGAGTAAACAGGCCATCTTATTAAAAATGCAATCTGTTTATGGTGCTGATCAGGTTGTAGATAAAATACAAGTAAGACCCGTAGCTGCTCCAAATGGATGGAGTGATTCCGTAACTCGAGTGATTACCCCTGATCTTAAAAAGGTTTCACAAGGCAAATTAAGCGTAAATGGTACTCGGTTTGAGTTGAGTGGAAAAATGCTGAACCCAGCAGATATCCAGCCTACAATTCAATCTTTTCAAGGACTAGTGCAGCCACCGTATCAACTGTATTCACAGTTATCAGTCAATCAGGCTGAGCAGAAAATCATTGATGATGCACTTAAAAATCGAATTATTGAGTTTGAATCTGGTAGCGCAGTTTTAACTGATGCGGGTCAAAAAATTCTTGACGAGATGGCTATTGCTTTAAATAAAGTTGGCGGCAAGAAAGTCAAAATCGTAGGACATACAGATAGTTCTGGTGATGCGAATAAAAACTTAAAACTTAGTCAAGACCGAGCATTGGCAGTTAAAAACTATTTGATTAGTAAGAGTATTCCTGCCGACCATTTATCTACTGAAGGTTTAGGTTCATCTAAGCCAGTTGCAGATAACACTTCTCCAGAAGGAAGAAAGAAAAACCGTCGGATTGAGTTTACTGTTCTATAAATATAAGGAGAAGAACATGGCTAGCCCTTACATTACGATTGGATGCCCAACAACTGGTGGAGGGCAAGTCATTTCAGGAAACAGTACATTTTTAATTGATGGAATTGCAATTGCTTGTGTAGGAGATAAGGCTACTTGTCCGTTACACAAAACGGTTTCTACGATTGTATCGGGAGACCCCAATATGCTTGTCATGGGAAAATCCGCAGCGCGTGTAAATGATTCATTATCATGTGGCTGTAAATTATTGCCAAAACAGAGTTTAGTTAATCAAGGGTAAGGGTAGAGATATTTTTATATAGATATAAATATCTACTAAAACATATTAACGCTTGAAATGATGAGTAGTTTGTCTGATAAAGCTGAATTTTGTTAATATACAGGCATTATGATTTTAAGCATTAAATTATTTAAAAATATTGAGAGTAATGATGAGTAATTTAAAAATTTTAATTACAAAACTTTCTACAGTTGCACGAACTGCTTTAGAAAAATCGGCTAATGCTTGTGTTATTCAACAAAATTACGAAATTGAAATTGAACATCTATTTTTAGAATTACTTAATCAATCTTTAGAGAATGATTTAAAAATTTTATTAAAGAAATATAAAATTTCATCTGAAGCTTTAGCTGATGATTTAAAAGAAACAATTTCTCAATTACCAAAGGGTAATACTCGAACTCCTATTTTTGCTAAATCTATTGTTCGTTTGTTTGAACAAGCTTGGTTATTAGCTTCGGCTGAACAAAATCCCGTTATTCGTAGTGGTCATTTATTAGTTGCATTATTAACTGCACCTGATTTATATCAAATTGCAACAAGAGCTTCGAGTTTATTTGATCTTTTACCAATTGATTCAATGAAACATAAGTTTCTTGAAATTTGTGAGAAGAGTGTTGAACAACAAGATGAAACAAAAACACCTTCAGATGAAGCTGAACCTACAGACACAACTGCAGCAAATACCAAAGTAGCTAAAATACCTGCACTTGATCAATATACGATTAATCTCACTGAAAAAGCGAAAAAAGGCGGTATAGATCCAGTTATTGGACGTGAATATGAAATTCGCTTAATGCTCGATATTTTAATGCGTAGACGCCAAAACAATCCGATCTTAACCGGAGAGCCAGGTGTTGGTAAAACAGCTGTAGTGGAAGGTTTGGCTTTAAAAATTGCTCAAGGTTTAGTACCAAACGCCCTAAAAAATGTCCATTTACATGTGCTGGATATGGGACTTTTACAGGCGGGTGCAAGTGTTAAAGGCGAGTTTGAAAACCGTTTAAAACAGGTTATTCAAGAAGTTCAAGCTTCTACTCATCCTATTATTTTATTTATTGATGAAGCGCATACTTTAATTGGTGCAGGTGGACAAGCAGGACAAAATGATGCTGCAAATCTTTTAAAACCAGCACTTGCACGTGGTGAGTTGCGCACGATTGCTGCGACTACTTGGGCAGAGTACAAACAATATTTCGAAAAAGATGCTGCATTGAGCCGACGTTTTCAGGTAGTAAAAGTAGAAGAGCCAACTGAAGAGGTTGCAGTAGATATGTTGCGGGCGATGATTCCAGTCATGCAGCAGCATTTTAAATTGCAAATTGATGATGAGGCCATCGTTACTGCAGTTCATTCTTCACATCGATATATTAGTGGACGCCAACTTCCGGATAAAGCAATTAGTGTGCTTGATACGGCTGCAGCACGTGTTGCGTTGACTCAAAATGCTCAACCTGTAAAGCTTGATCAGTTAAAGGCCCAAGAGCATAACTTAAAGCTTGAGCAGCAAATTTTAGAAAATGAGCATCGTCAGATTCCAATTCATCATGAACGATTGGAAGCTTTAAAAGCTAATTTAGAATCTTTGCAAAAAGAGATCCATGAAACCGAAGAGCAGTGGCAAAAAGAATTAGAACTTGTTCATAAAATTCAAGAGTTAGAAGCGCAGAATCATGCTAATGAGTCTGAAGCTTTCGATCAGATTAATCTACTGCGTAAAGATCTTGCTGATATTCAAGGCCAGCAACCATTAGTATTTGAAAGAGTAAATTCTCAAATCATTAATGAAATTATTTCTGATTGGACAGGTATTCCTGTTGGAAAAATGGTTAATGATGAAATTAAACAGATATTAACGCTTGAAGATAAATTGGGCGAGCGTGTAATGGGGCAAGATTATGCACTTACACAATTAGTTCAAGGGATTAAAACTTCAAAAGCAAAGCTTGAAGATCCTAATAAGCCACAAGGTGTATTTCTTTTAGTGGGGCCGAGTGGTGTAGGTAAAACTGAAACTGCATTAACTTTGGCAAATGAGTTATATGGTGGTGAGCAGCATTTAATCACAATTAATATGTCTGAATATCAAGAAGCTCATACTGTATCTTCGTTAAAAGGTGCACCTCCAGGATATGTCGGATATGGTCAAGGTGGAGTTTTAACAGAAGCTGTTCGCCGTAACCCATATAGTGTTGTGTTGCTTGATGAAATTGAAAAAGCTCATAGTGATGTTCAGGAACTGTTCTATCAAGTATTCGATAAAGGTACTTTAGAGGATGGTGAAGGACGAGTAATTGACTTTAAAAACACGACTATTTTGTTAACTTCAAATGCTGGTTCAAGTGCCATTATGCAGGCTTGCTTAAATAGACCTGTAGAAGAGTGGCCTACAGCTGAAGAGTTGATTGAGCACTTAAAACCAAGTTTATATAAACAATTTAAGCCTGCATTTTTAGGCCGAATGAGAGTTGTACCTTATTTCCCACTGCATGATGATCTACTTGTACGAATTATTAAACATAAGTTAGGCAAAATCACAGCAAGAATTGAGAAACAATACGGTACACAAGTCCAGTATTCTGAAGATTTGGTAGAGCTCCTCTTAAGCCGTTGTACAGAAGTCGATAGTGGTGCACGTAATGTTGATAATATTTTAAATTCTACGGTGTTACCTGCATTGGCTACAGAAATTTTGGTGGCTTTAGCAGAGCAAAAGTTGCCAAAAATTATCATGATTGATGCTAAAGATGACGAAATTCAATATGTACTAGACCCAGTTGCAAAAGCTGCTAAAAAAAGGACTAGTAAAAAATTGAAGTCAGAAGTTTAAAATTGAATAGAGCTAAAATTAGATGAATATTGATATTTCTGAACTACTCGAACCCATTAGTGATAGTTTGCCTTGTGGTGATGACTTTTCGTTTTCTAATGAATTTCATGAAATAAAAAAAGCCAAGACACAAGATGATCTATTACTAGATCAAGGTGATTGGGTTGCTGAGCGCAAACAAGCCGATTGGGACTTTGTAGCAAAGAACACGAGTGTTTTGCTAAAAGATAAAACGAAAGATATTCGTCTATTAACTTGGCTCTTAGAGGCTTGGACTCATCTTTATGGTTTTGAAGGTATGGCTAAAGGTTTAACTTTAAGCCATACCATGCTGAATCAATACTGGCAGGAAATTCACCCTGTTATTGAAGATGATGACTTAGATCAACGCATTGGTTTATTACAGGGTTTAATTAATCAACTTCCGATGTTGTTAAAGAAAGTTTCTTTAACTAATACGGCTCCTTATTATAATTTGCTTGATTACGATAATTTTCTATATCACGAAAATGTTCGCCGTAAACAAACTGAAGAGTATGACAGCCAGTCAGGACCATCTGAATTAGAACAATTCGACCAAGCCATTTTTAATACTTCTAAAACTTTTCAATACTCTAATTATCAAGATTTTAGTTCAGTCTTAACCGAGTGGGATGTTTTAAAACAGACTCTTGATCATTTAATGGGATTAGATTCGCCGAGTTTTGCTGCTATTGATTCGGCATTTGAGACTATTCACAGCACATTACGTAAGATTTATAAAGCAGAAGCTTTTGGTACAGGGCTTGCGCCAATCCAAGAACAAGCTACTGTTATCACGAGTTCATCTATGGAAAATCAAGTGCCTGTACAAGTTGTTTCAGATCAGCCAGCTTTTCAGCCTCAAGCACAAACGCACTTGGCTAACCGTGAGCAAGCAATGAAAGTATTGCAAGAAATCGCAGATTACTTCCAAGCAAATGAACCTCATAGCCCTGTGAGCTATATGCTTCAAAAAACAATTAAATGGAGTCAAATGCCATTACACGAGTGGTTAGCGCAAGTCATCAAAGATGAGCATCCATTACAAATGGTTCAGGAAATGTTAGGTGTGCAGCCTAAAAATGAATATGAATAAAGATTGGTAAAGACATATGTTTAAAGCTGAAAAAGTCCTGTGGGGCGAAGGTTTATTTTTAAGACCTCAACATTTCCAAATTCAAGATACGTATCATGAACAACGCCTAAATCATACGGTTCGCGCAGTTGTACCTTTTTCGTATGGTATTCAAAAATTGAGTTTCGATGAGGCTCAGTTGAGTACGCATATTCTTGCTCTTGAGTCTGTAGAGATGATCTGGCAAGACGGTGAAATTTATCAGGCACCGGCATATGATCTATTGCCTGAACCAATTTTATTAGATGATCTTAATTTACGTGGTGAGATGCTAATCTATTTAGCATTGCCGCTTTTACAAGCAAATAAGCAAAATCTAATTGATCAAAACCAAGTGCAAAAGGGTAGATATCAATCGCACCTTGTCGAAACGCATGATCTATTTACGAATGCTACCGAAGCAGATATTAGTTTGCTACGCCGACGTGCTGTTTTTAAATTATTAGATGTACATAGTAATCCAGACCACAATCTAGATGGTTTCTTATATCTGCCGATTGGAAAGATTAAGCGCCAAAGCTCCGGCGCTTTTGAAATTGATCGAAAGTTTATTCCGCCAATTTTGCATGTGGATGCCTCTGAATCACTCATTTCAAACTTAAAAAGAACACTCAATGTTATTAAGGCAAAAATTAAGACGATTCAAACCAATAACCGAGAAAATGAACAGAAATTAATTGAATTCCGTTCAGGTGATATCGTTTCATTCTGGTTGGTAAATGCCTTAAACACAGCTCATGCTGGCTTGAATCATTTTGTGCAATATCCACAAATCCATCCAGAACGGTTGTTTTTCGAATTGTTACGTTTAGCAGGTTCATTATTAACTTTCTCGACGGCGTATGATGTTGATCAGTTGCCTGCTTATAAACATCATAATTTACAAGAAAGTTTTACTCAGTTAGACACGATTCTACGTGATTTACTCGATACGATTATTTCGAGCCGTTACATCAGTATTACGCTTAAAGAGATCCGACCTTCATATTGGGTGGGAAGTCTTGAAACCGATAAGATTACTCGAGACACTCGACTTTATATTGCTGTATCAAGTAGCGCAATGCAGACACATGAGTTGATCCAGATCGTACCTTTACGATTCAAGATTGGTAGCACTTTAGATGTAGAGCAACGTGTAGTTGCAGCATTACCTGCAATTCCATTGCATCACTTGATTCAGGTTCCAACAGCGATTCCTGTACGTTCTGGTGTGAGCTATTTTGAAGTTGAACCGCATCATGAATTATACCAACGTATGTTAGATTCAGAGACGATTTGTATTTATGTTCCGGCTGGCTTCCAAGATATCAGTATTGAACTGATTGCGGTTATGAACGCTTAAGGGTAAAGGAGAGAAAAATGTCACAATCCACTGGTGCTCCTTCTTTATTTGACGATGGGCAAATTGGAACGGGTGGGAACAATAATAGCCAGTCTCAGGCAAAGCTACAGGCAATCAATCTTATTGATTTATTGCATGATGGCTTTTATTTGGTTTTTTTGATTCGAAATCAGTATGTGCCGGCAGACGCTCAGCAGTTTCGTGAAAAAATCTTAAATTTACTCAATCAATTTGAGCAGCAAGCTAAAAAGTTGCAATTTTCAGCTGATGATATTCATGATGCTAAATATGCATTTTGTGCTTTGATTGATGAAACTATCGTAACGCAACAAGACCCAAGCTATTTTAATTTACAAAATGCTTGGTTAATTAGCCCATTGCAATTGAGCTTGTTTGGTTCTCAGTTAGCTGGGTATCGTTTCTTTGAAATTTTGGAGCAATTGCGAAGTCGTGGAAAAGAACGACTAGCTGCGTTAGAAGTATTTCATTACTGCCTTTTGCTCGGTTTTCAGGGTAAGTACCGAATTGAATCTATTGAAAGTCTCAACCACCTAGTATCAAGAGTTGGTGATGAAATTGACTATTTAAAAGGGAAAAAAGTTGCGTTTTCGCCGTTCTCGGCAATTCCCGATCAAATACGAAATATTATTCATCGCGAAGTACCTTTCTTTTGGATTTTGATCTTTTTATTGATTTTTGCATTACTTACCTTTGCGGGTTTAAGATTTATGCTGAACAATCAAAATGATAAAGCATTATCTAACTATCAAAATGTGATTTCTGCTCCTCAAGAGCAAGCAAATATTACAATTTATTTACCTTGATGATGGAACGAAATGGCTCAGGAAAAACCAACTTCTATTCGAGTTTTACAATCGAATAAAAAAAAGCCGAAATCACCAGTACTTTATATTGTGATTGGTGTGATTGCAGGGGTGTTTGTCAGCATCTCGCTATTCCTGTTCTTGTCTCAACCGAATTCGCCAGAATCAGCAGCAATTGAGAGTAAATCAACGGAAGAGCAAATTTTAAATCAAGATGCTGTACATTCTTCAGATGAACAAAATCAGGTTGCTGTAAGTCAAGACAACGAGACGGACTCAATGAGTCGTGATGGCTTTGAACAGCCAAAAGATAATGAGTTAAGCAATATTTTTAAACCTGTTCCACATAAACCTGTTGCTACGAATGAACAACGAGTTTCACCATTTGATGAACAGCTAACAGGTGAAAAGAAAGTTCAGGTTGTGCCTCAACTACAGACGAGTGCAGCTAAAGCGGTTCAACCTAAAATACAGCCAGCTCAGCAAAAGCCTGTAAGTAAGCCGCAGCAGCAACAAGTGGTGCAGGCTAAACCCGTAGTTGAGAGTAAAGCTCCAGCCGAACCAGAACCTGAGGTTGAGCCACCTAAGGCATCGGTAGATATTAAAATTACACGAAGTCCTTTTGCCGTGAATTAATGAACTGATGATGATCTTTCTCATATTCTTTTGCTTTACATGTTTGGCAATTGGTTTAGCGTTTTTAATGTCTTATGAACTCAGGAGTAGAAGCAAAGATTTTGTTTTGTCATTACTGCCCCAAGGGCGTAAACAGCTTAATCAGGTTAAACAATTTGCTCAAACCATGAATCAGGCAGCTGCTCCTGAAAAATTACAATCTCATTGGCATTTACAGCAATGGTGGATTGTAATTGCAGGCTTTTTCTTGTTTGCCAGTATATTAGTTTTTGCTTTTACTCGTCCGATTAGTTCAACCCGAATTGAAGCTGAATATCTGAAAAAAACAGATCCTCAAATCTATGCACTTTTAAATGGTGAAATATTATCGCCACCGCCAGAAGTAGATGAAAGCCTAATTGAAGCCGCAATTGTTGAGGCGACGCAGTTAGAGCAGCAATATTCGTCTCAAAATAGTGGAGCTATTAATTCTTCACCGATTGATAACGTCAGTTTCGATGGTCGAGCTATTCTGGACACAAATTTAGTTGATCGTAAATGGGACAAAATGAACCCACGATATAAACAGCGTTTACTCATGGTCTTTAAAATCATGAAAGAACAATATGGTTATGAGTTGGTTCTATTAGAAGGCTATCGTAGCCCAGCACGTCAGAATATGTTGGCGGGCAATCCAAATACGACTAGAGCGAGGGGGTATCAAAGCTATCACCAATTTGGTTTAGCAGCTGATGTAGCATTTAAGCGAAATGGAAAAGTGGTTATTTCTGAGCGAGATCCGTGGGCAATGCAAGGCTATCGATTATATGGTCAAGTCGCCGAATCGGTTGGTTTGACTTGGGGTGGACGTTGGAAATCTATCCAAGATTATGGGCATACCGAGTTCCGTATGCCAGGCTTAAGAAAAACTCAAGAAATGGCAGAAAAACTGATTGCTGAAAGTTCGAATGATATAAGTTAAATATTTATTGAGGATTGAAAACGTTCTTGTAAAACAGTCGTCATTTTATCTACAAGCTGGGAAATTATCCCAGCTTTTTCCCATGTGTAAATTGAAACGGTCATAGGCGGCACAGCTCCTAATGCATCATATCGACGTACTCTCCGGCCATTGGTCGTAGCTACAGGCAATAAAGATAATCCTAATCCTGTTTCAACACTGACTAACACGCTTTCTAGACTACTACCCGTAAATGCAATATACCAACGTCGCCGTTCGCGCTCTAAGGTTGTGAACATTTCGTCCCGATAAAGTCCGCCTTGAGGAAAGGTCACTAAACTTATGGGATCAGACCATGCAGTTGTTGAATTCTCACTTTCAAACCATGCCATTTCTTCTGGGAATGTAGCGTGGTGATCAGCACTGGCCGCAGGTTCTTTGACAATAATAATATCGAACTCACCATTCCGATAACGTTCTGTTAAGTTGCGACTCAAGCCAGAGGTTACGTCTAAACGAATGGAACGATGCTCTTTGGCAAATATACCAAAAACTTCGGCCATTGCTTGGCTCATCATATCTTCTGGTAAACCAATACGAATGGGAATACTTCCTGCTGGATCTTTAAGTAGCGCTTCAGCTTCTTGTTGGAGAGTCAAAATCCTTTGCGCATAACCAATTAGATATTCTCCAGATGCCGTCAAGTTGAAAGGTCTTGCTGTCCGATCTATAAGGGCATGACCGACAGATTCTTCAAGTCGTGCTAACTGCTGACTAACTGTTGATTGAGTCAGGTGTAATCGTTCGGCAGCTGCGGTAAAACCGCCAGTTTCAAAAATAGTGACGAAAGCACGTAAAAGGCGAGGATCAAACATATTAGGTACCGCCACACTAAAAAGCCAATAAGATAAGTATTTATAATCTTAATACTATCGATTAAATAATTTAATTTCCAAATACTTTTGGTGATCTTTATTCTATTTATAAAATGTTTAGCCAAAAATTTCTATTGGGAGGCCACCATGCGTAAGTCACTAATATGGATGAATCTGATTGTCGCATTAGGGGCGTTGGGTTTTACAAATATGACGAATGCAATGGGTGAGTATCCTTTACATCAGGCAGTGATAAATAATGACACACAATCTATCAAACGGATTTTATCTCAAAAAGCTTTAATTGATGAGCGAGATGAAACTGGTTCGACTGCTTTGATGGTCGCTACAAGAGCAAATAATGTACATGCTGCTCATATGCTGATAGAGGCGGGTGCCGATGTAAATGCAAAAGACAATATTCAAGACAGTCCATATTTATATGCTGGTGCACAGGGATATTTAAAAATTCTAAGAATGACACTCATGCATGGTGCCGATTTAAAAAGTATTAACCGTTACGGTGGAACTGCGCTAATTCCAGCAGCGGAACGAGGCCATGTTGAAACAGTCCGTACATTAATTGCGGCCGGTGTAGATGTTAATCATGTGAATAATTTGGGTTGGACAGCATTACTTGAGGCCATCATTTTGGGAAATGGAGAACCTAAATATCAACACATTGTAGAGCTTTTATTGAAAGCAGGTGCTGATCCGAACTTGGCAGATAAAGACGGGATAACTCCCTTAGAACATGCGCGGTCACGAGGATACCTCGAAATTGAAAAAAGACTTCTTGCAGCTGGTGCAAAATAGAAAGTGAGAGTATGTGATGGAAAAAGGTGAACAGTTTTTACGTAAGGCGATTGAGCTTGCCTATAACAATATCGAAAAAGGTGGCAGGCCATTTGGTGCTGTGGTTGTAAAAAATGGAGAAATTATTGCTTCAGGCGTAAATCAGATTCTGGTAACGAATGACCCAACCGCACATGCTGAATTACTGGCGATTCGTGCAGCCAGCCAAGTTTTAGGATCTGCCAATTTAGAAGGCTGCTCTGTGTATGCAAGTGGCCATCCATGCCCAATGTGTATGGCTGCGATGCGTTTAGCTGGTATAAAGTCGGTGAGCTATGCTTATTCTAATGAAGACGGAACACCATTTGGTTTGTCTACAGCTGAAATATATATTGAGCTTGCCAAGCCCTTTGCTGAGCAATCAATGAAAATTCAATATATACCGATCAGAGTTGAAAACCGCACTGATCTTTATGCGCATTGGAAGAATTATCAAGCCAATCATTCAGGCTCAAAATAATGAAGCAGTCTGGAGCTTTTTTGACCCAGCCGATGCTCATTGTAACTGTGGCTTTAGTTGGCCTTAATTTAAGACCATTTATAACGAGTATTGGACCATTGATTGCCAATATTCGAACAGCCACTGGTTTAAGCTTACAAGGGATAGCACTACTTACTTTGCTACCGATGATGCTTATGGGAGTCATTGCATTTGTTGGCCCAATATTGCAGAACTATGTCGGCGAACGAAAAGCTATTCTTGGTGCATTGCTGGCCATTTGTGGAGGATGTGCTGTCCGATTTTTATTGCCTACATCCGAAGGATTAATTCTTAGTGCAATATTAATTGGATTCGGAGTTGCGATGATACAAGCGGCTTTTCCCGGTATGATTAAACGAGAATTTAGCCAATATATTGGGCCGATGATGGGGCTTTATTCGGCTATGCTCATGGGAGGAGGAGCACTAGGTGCATGGTTAGCTCCCATAATTTCAAATATAACGGATGTCTGGTCGATTGGCCTAGCTTTTTTTACCATTCCAGCTTTATTTGCATTTATATTGGCGCTTGTCTTTTTACCTATAAAAGTTAGTTCATCCATTCATCATGCGCCTGTACGCAAGTTGTTAAATCAACCTCGAACATGGTTATTAATGATGTGCTTTGGACTTGTAAATGGTGGCTACTCGTCCGTAGTAGCGTGGTTGGCACCTTCTTTTCAAGATCAGGGTTGGAGTGCAGCACAAAGTGGAAAATTATTCGCTTTGCTGGCCTTGAGCCAAGCAGCTTCAGCGCTAATTTTGCCTGTTTTAGCTAGGAAATATAAAGACCGACGTCCATGGTTATGGTTTACGTTGGCAATGCAGCTAGTCGGTTTCTCTGGAATGGCTTTTATGCCTGATTTTGCCTCTATACTTTGGGCAATTTGTTTGGGCGTAGGTTTGGGGGGATGTTTTGCATTAATGCTTATCGTTGCATTAGACCATTTTGATGATCCGACTCATGCAGGTGCTTTATCTGCACTGATGCAGGGTGGTGGTTTTTTACTGGCAGCAATCCCGCCGTGGATTATTGCAATTTTGCATGATCTTACGGGGGTTTACAAAGCAGGATGGCTTTTCCATTTAGCCAGTGTGATATTAGTAGTTGTTTTAGTAATTAGATTGAATCCCAAAAGTTATTTTAAAGTAAGTCTGTAAAACGTTGAGTTAGCCGAGATTCATTTTTTAAGAATTGTTGCTCCTATAATCACAAGCAAATGAGGAAATAGTGATAGGATAGAACTGAAAATTTCCTCTTTTAAATGAATACAACAATATTTGATTTCTATGACTTCTTTTTTGAAACAGCTCACTTTATTTAATCAAGGCCTAGGAAAAACCAGTCGATTTGCAAAAGGCATGGATGGAACTTTACAGGCTATTGAGCATTTAGGATATGTGCAGATAGATACCATATCGGTTGTAGAGCGAGCTCATCACCATATATTGTGGAGCCGAGTGCCTGATTATGAGCTAAGTCATCTCAATAGTTTGGTTTGTGAGCGCCAGATTTTTGAATATTGGTATCATGCCGCATCGTATCTTCCTATGAAAGATTATCGCTATGCATTGCCAGCCATGATGTCTGTCAGAAACGGAGAAAGCCGTTATTTCAATAAAGGTGATCAACACCTTATGAATGAAATTTTAGCCCGTGTTCGTGCTGAAGGTAAAATTCGATTAAGAGATATTGATAAAAATAATAAAAAGAGTTTGGGAAACTGGTGGAATACCGGACCAGGCCGCCGTGCTTTTGAGCAGTTGTATATGCAGGGTGACCTGATGATCTGTGAGCGTAACGGAATGGAAAAAGTCTTTGATTTGACGGAGCGCTGCCTACCTGAAAATATTGATTTAAGTATGCCTACGCTTTATGAATATGCGCAGTATTTATTTAATAATACGCTTCGAGCACATGGTGCATTTACATGGAAACAATTAGTTTATCTAAAGAAAAATGATTTAAAAGAAACTATGCGTGTCGTTCTGAAGGAGCAAATTGACGCAGGTGTTGTATCAGCAATTAAACTTGAGAATGGTCAAACTTTATATGTTGATGTTGCTGCAATAGAAAAAAAGGTTAGTACTGATTTTGGTTTAAAAATACTGTCACCTTTTGATAATTCTCTTATTCATCGTGACCGTCTAGCTTCTTTATTTGAATTTGATTACCGCATTGAATGCTATGTACCAGCGGCCAAACGTGTATATGGTTATTTTTGTTTGCCGATCCTATATCAAGATGAGTTAGTCGGTCGAGTAGATTGTAAAGCGCATCGGTCTATCAAAGAATTAGAAGTGATTAGCCTGCATCTTGAAAAAACAGTAAAAAATAAGGAGCTCTTCTTCTTCGAACTGGAACAAGAGCTCAAGCGTTTTGCTGCGTTTAATCAATGCTTAACTATTAATGACAAAGTGATTCAGCGTATTCGTACTAAAATTTAGACACCAAAAGCACTCCAGCTTTTGGTGTTTTCACTTTTTTAGTTCAAAGGCATACGATATTGAATAACTCCTGGTTTTTGTGCAATCCAGTCATAAAGCTTTTGCGCTGTTACATTGGTTTCTTGAGTATGCCAATATAAACGGTCACAGTTGTGTTCGATAGCTTGCTTCTGCACATATTCAATGAGTTGCTTACCAATATGCTGTCCACGAACTTCAGGTGAAACATACAGGTCTTCTAGATAACAGTAATTATTTTCTGCCCACGTTGAACGATGAATAACATAGTGCACAATTCCTAAAACCTGCTCACCTTGTTTAGCAACGGCACAGTACATAGGTTCATTCTCATCGAAGAAACGTTCCCATGTTACTTTTGTGACATGATGGGGTAAATTCACTTGATAAAAATTTTGGTAAGCAAGCCAATATTTTTCCCATTGTGAATAATCTTGCTGCTGAACAGGAACGATTTGAAGACCTTGATTTTGCATAATAATTACACTCTGTTTTAAAGTAATAAAAAATCGACAACTAGAGTGTAGTTTTGATAGTGGTATTTTTATAAGATACACTTTTGATATTTTTCACAGTACCAGTTTTGATATGGCAGCTTCGATTTCTGCATCTTTTCCCCATTTAATTTTGCCAAAAGGCCAGATTAAAGATGGGTTATATACGGCTTTGCGTGATGCCATTTTAGATGGAAGGTTAACTGCCGGAACAAAATTACCCTCAAGTCGTGCTTTGGCAGAGATGATGTCAATTTCAAGAAATTCTGTATTGGCGGCTCTTGAACGATTACTGGATGAGGGATATTTATTTACCAAACCAAGTTCGGGTACGTATGTTGCTGAGGTTGTGCCAGATCAGTTAATACACGTTCAAAAAAATTCAAAAGAAACGTCTAAAAATACTCATCGTTCCTTAAATATTAATCCAAATCTTGAAGCTTTATTGGATTCATGGCGCAAGCAGTCATGGTTAAGTAAAAAGAAAAAAATGTTTCATGTAGGGGTAGGCTGTATTGATTTATTTCCTCATCAACTGTGGGGCAAGCTATTAACACAAGCTTGGCGGCAGTCGTATTATCAGCTTGGTCAATTTTACGACCCGCGTGGCTATCTACCTTTGCGTCAGGCAATTTGTGAATATGTCCGCTCCACCCGAGGACTAAACTGCAACGAAGAGCAAATTATTATCGTAAATGGAACGCAGCAGGCTATTCATTTAACGGCCTATGCCTTACTTCAAGCAAATGATGAAGTGTGTTTGGATGAGCCGGGATATGATGCAGCTTTTAAGATTTTTCGAAGTTTTGGTGCTCAGATAAATTTGATCGAGAGTGATGAGGAGGGAATGCAAGTCTCTGACATTATAGATCATTACTTTAAAAGCAAACTGGTCTATACAGCACCTTCACATCAGTTTCCTTTAGGGGGAACTTTAAGTTTAGCTCGCCGTTTTACTTTATTAGATTGGGCAAACAAACAAGAAAAATGGATTTTTGAAGACGATTATAATAGTGAGTTTCGCTATGGCACTCACCCAATTCAAGCACTACAAGGTTTAGATCAGCAGCAAAGAGTCATTTATTCTGGCACTTTTACCAAGATGATGTTTCCGGAGTTTCGTTTAGGGTTCATGGTTGTACCTGAAGCATTAATTGAAACCTTTAGTGCAGCTAAATACTATACTGATGTACGAAGTTCATATTTAGAGCAGGTCGCTTTAGCTCTATTCATTCAACAAGGCCACTATGCTCGACATGTACGTAAAGTTCGAAAGGCATGCTATGAGCGTCAACAAGTATTGATTAACGCTATTAATGAATACCTCTCAGATGTACTCGACGTTCGGCCTACAGATTCAGGCATTCATCTTATATGTTGGTTAAAAGCACCATGGACTGAGCAGGAGTTTATTTCTTATTGCTCGACATTGAACTTAGAGATTCAACCTCTATCAAGATATTGTCAACTTGAGCCGAAAAAAGCAGCAGTTCTGTTGGGCTATGCTGCACATCAACCTGAGGAAATGGTAGAAAATATTAAGAGACTAGCCATCAGTATCAAAAAGTAAAATAGCTAAACTTTTCAAAATTATATCTGGATTTTAGAGTGATTTTATTTGTAATGAGAAGGGAAAAATATTTATTCGATTTTAATAGTTTGATGAAATTTTAAAAAATTTAAATTTAAAAGATTTATTAATCTTATTTTAAGCTAACTTCATTATTCTAATAATATCAAAGCTCAGTACAGTACACCTTTTGGCCACATTCTCCAGATGTGGCCTTTTTTTACTAGGAATAAATATAGCTTAGAATGAATTAATTTTTTAAAGAAAATAAGATTTAATCTTCTTCCATGGCATTACTATAAAACTTAACACCTAGTTTAATTCGGTCTCGACCATTACTCATACGCCAACGGTTGGTGTCACGTAAAGAATATACACAACCACAATATTCCTGTTGGTAAAATTCCTCTCGCTTACTGATTTCAATCATTCGACTAGAGCCACCATTTTTTCGCCAGTTATAATCCCAATATTGAATATCTGGATAATTGGATGCTGCCCGAATTCCGCAATCATTAATTTGAGCCATATTTTTCCAACGAGAAATTCCTAATGAACTACTGATGAGACTAAAGCCGTGTTCATGTGCATACAGGGCAGTTCGCTCGAAACGCATATCGAAACACATGGTACAACGAATACCGCGTTCTGGTTCATCTTCCATACCTTTAGCTCGAGCAAACCAATTATCCGTGTCATAATCTGCATCGATAAATGGAATATTATGCTTTTCTGCGAAACGAATATTTTCTTCCTTACGGATGAGATATTCTTTTACCGGATGAATATTAGGATTATAAAAAAATATCGAAAATTTAATTCCAGAATCAATTAATGCTTCCATAACTTCTCCTGAACAAGGAGCACAACAAGAATGAAGTAATAATTGACCATGTCCAGATGGGAGTTCTAATTTTAAACGTTGAGTTGACATAATAAAAAATTAAATTGTAATTCTAATGATTATATATTTTTATTTTGTATAATGTGAACTGAATTATTTTCAATTAAACATGAAATTAATTTAAATATCTTAAAATTTATTTATTAATTTATTTGTGGTTTAGTTGAATATAATGAAATAATTAGATTGTTAAATATTAAAATTATTTGTATAGGCGCTTTTAAATTTATTAACCGAAATACTATATAGTAATATAAAATATGGATAAATTTAATATTTTTTAAAATAATAATATTAAAAAATAGCTAGGTAAGTAATTGATGTTTCTAGATATAATTTGAAATTTTTTATGTTTTATTGTGATGTGTGTCACAAATAAACCTTATTTTTTCAATTAAAATATTTCTTTAGATTTGTAGCTTTAATAAATCTATACTATAAAATTCGGTGAGTTTTTAAATTTAAGTGTGTGATTATTTAAGATATGAAAGATTGGCAATGTAAGTATTGTAATGGTTACATTATGGTTAATCATTCAAAGATCAGTGTAGGAGAAAAAGTTTACTTTTTGGTATATAAATTTGATGCAAAGAATGAACGGAAAAAATTATATAAAAAGGGAATTGTAGTTGCTCGCTACGATAATATACTTCACATTGAGTCACGTAAAAAAACTTATAAGATCGAACAAGCTAAGGTCTATCCATTAGGAGCACCAATGCCTTTCGTTTACAACATGTTTTGGGTTTGCGGGTGCCCATGTACCCTACAAAATTAGTTTCTTAAATTTAATTGAATTAATAATCGCATCAAATTTATTTTCACAGCGCTTATAGAAAAGCCAAGACAGATAAGCTCATAAAAGCGGCTTTTAGCAGTTAAGGTGTTTGGATTTTCATTTGACAAAAATAATAGGCTCTCTTATAAACCTCGAGTAAAGTTGAGGTTAATCATGATAAGTGAAAATAAAAAAGCTGACTGTAGTCGAGTTTTGACTGTGGGTGAAGTTGCAAAAAGGAGTGGAGTTCCTGTCTCGACCCTACATTTTTATGAGGCGAAGGGGCTGATAAAAAGTATAAGAACCAATGGTAATCAGCGCCGCTTTCCATTAATTGTTTTAAGGTATATTGCGATTATTAAAGTTGCTCAAAGAGTAGGAATTCCTTTAAATGAAATTAAAGAGGCTCTTAGTGCATATCCTATGGGGAGCAAATTAACAGCTAAACAGTGGAAAGAGTTATCAAGCCATTGGCGAAAAGATCTCGATGATCGTATTCAAAAATTAACGAGGTTACGGGATGAAATGGACTGGTGTATTGGTTGTGGTTGCTTATCACTAGAGCAATGTCCGTTAAGAAATCCAGAAGATGTTTTAGGGCAAGAGGGATCTGGAGCACGAATTTTGGAAAGGCTATGATCGCAATATTTTGATAATTATTTTTAGAAAGGAAAATCTTAAATTCCAATCAATTAAAGAAATGGTGAGTAGAACTCCCAAGTGAGTTTTTTATTGTAAACAAGACACATGAAACATGAATTTTTTTGATATCTTTAGTTTTTTTATTAAGAAGCAAAAATTTATGAAAAAAATTATCTTTCTTGGTTTAGCGCTTGTTTCGTTAACGGCTTGTTCATCTGTACAACATAAAGATTCAACTCCACCAAAAATTGGTTCACCAAACCCAGCTAGTCAATATTGTGTTGAACAAGGCGGGAAATTAGAAATTAGAAATGAAGCAAATGGTCAGGTTGGGTATTGTCACTTACCAAATGGCCAAGTCGTGGAAGAATGGAAATTATTCCGTGATAACCAAGCGAACTGTGTAGCAGAAGAAGCTCAAAAATTAGTGGGTCAATCTGGCCTTACTGATGATCAAATTAAACAAAAAACTAAATCAGAAATTGTGCGCAAAGTGGCTCCAGGTCAACCAATGACTATGGATTATCGTACAAACCGAGTTACAGTTACTATTGATCCTGCTTCTAAGAAAATTACTCAAGCAACCTGTGGTTAATGTGTGTAATTAAAGTTTGGTAAATCAAATTTTAAAGAAAAGAGCCTGATGAAAATGCAGGCTTTTTTACTTTAATTTTGGGAATAATGGATAACGGGATACTATTTTTGTTGTGACAGTTGCTGTAAAGCCTGATTAATTTTGATGAGAAAAATATCGACTTTGTCTTGGCTTGGATTGTTGGTGTTGTATGACGCTCTTTCTTGGTAGTTAATTCCGCATCCAATAATTTTCATATTTGCAGGATTAAAGCTCCAATCATTTTTATTTTTGATCGAGATATCTAAATCACTATCACATTCTTTCCAGAGTTTTAAAAATTGATTGGAATATACAGCTGGAGCTTCTTGTGCTCGGTAGGCTGTAAATCCTTGCATTTCGGGATTAGCAAACTGAAGGAGATGATTAGTAGGCATTCCTCCCCAAAGTATAGTGGTATCTTTTGGTAGCTTTATTCCTGTTATATGTTCTTCTTTAAGTGGTGCAGTTTGCTCATCTTTCTGTTTGGACTTTTGAGATTTGTAAACTAGTTTTGTTCCAACAGGAACCGTTACACCTTTGATTTGAGTTATTTGTGTTGTATAGAAATAAGGCGAATCATCACGGTTACAGCCTGTTGGGTTATAACAACCAATACAACCACTTAATAATAAAATAGGGCAACTTAAAACACTTAATTTTAAAATTCGATTCATTTTTCTTATCTTTAATTATGTCTAGAAATTTAATATATCAGCTTTTAAATCAATAATAAAAAAAGCCCCTAGCGGACTAGAGGCGGAAAAACATCAGATGCAAGAACAGGTGAATTATGCATCTGAGTTAAGTAGGTTGTATCAAACCATGTAAAGCACTTTACCAGCAAAAATGAATAAAAATAGGGAGGTGCGACTAATGGCTAATATTTGTAGTTTTTTATTTGTACAACTTCCTGTACTTGTTTTAAGGAAGGGGGCGCTAATACATTTATATTTGTTAATAAAAACTACAAAAGTTATGGCTGTGAACAAAGTTATTTATAGTGATTGTTCAACCGTTGTCTTTTTGTGCTACTGCCGAAGAGTTATTCGTGATTTGTACTTGGCTTAATGATAATTTTAGAGCTATCCGAAAGGACACAATAATGACGAACATACGAATAATAATGAATCGAAGGTAGGACCACGTGTTTATTAGTGTATTTGATCTTTTTAAAATTGGCATCGGTCCATCTAGCTCCCATACAGTTGGCCCCATGCGAGCGGCATATAGTTTTGTGGATGATTTATTGAAGCAAAACAATTTACAAGCAACGGTTAAAGTTCAGGTGAAGTTATACGGTTCGCTGTCGGCAACCGGTGTTGGTCATGCGACAGACAAGGCTGTTCTATTAGGTTTAATGGGTTTTGACCCTGAACATATTGATACCCAAGTAAGTACAAGCTTGATTGAAGATGTTTTTGAAAATAAAGCCATCCAGCTTAATCAGCAAAAGACTATTTCTTTTGACTATAAGCATGATGTGCTTTTTTTAGATGAATCTTTGCCTTATCACCCCAATGCAATGGAATTGATTGCGTATAACGATGCTCAAGAAATTTTATACGCAGAAACTTACTATTCGGTTGGTGGTGGCTTTATTGTCAGTGAAAGACAATTAACACATACCCAAACTGAAACCAACGACGTTAAAGTTCCATATCCATTTCACAGTGCGGCTGAACTTTTAAGCTTATGTAAGACTCATCATTTATCAGTGAGCGAGTTAATGCTTGAAAATGAAAAAAGCTGGCGTAGTGAAGCTGAAATTCGCAGCAAGATTATGGAAATCTGGAAAGTGACGCAGCAATGTATTCATAACGGATTAATTAATGAAGGCATATTACCGGGCGGATTAAACGTAAAACGTCGGGCTAAAAAAATTCACGATAAGTTATTAAATAAGAAAAACTTAAACCTGATTGTGACGACTTTTCATGCGATGGAATGGGTCAATTTATTTGCCTTAGCGGTAAATGAAGAAAATGCTGCTGGCGGTCGAGTAGTGACGGCACCCACAAATGGGGCAGCAGGAATTATTCCGGCAGTTTTATATTACTACGTGACTTTCTCTAAAGACTTTTCCGAAGATAAAGTGGTTCGTTTCTTTTTAAGTGCAGCAGCCGTTGGCATTTTATGTAAACTCAATGCTTCTATTTCTGGTGCAGAAGTAGGGTGTCAGGGCGAAGTCGGTTCGGCATGTGCGATGGCTTCGGCGGGTTTAGCCGAAATTTTAGGAGCATCACCTGAGCAAGTGGAACATGCGGCTGAAATTGGGCTTGAACATAATTTGGGTTTAACGTGTGACCCGATTGGTGGTTTGGTTCAGGTGCCTTGTATTGAACGAAATGCAATTGCGGCTGTAAAAGCCATTAATGCAGCCCAAATGGCACTTCATGATGACGATGAACACTTTGTCACGCTCGATAAAGTGATTCAAACCATGAAGGAAACAGGCAAAGATATGTCTGAGAAATATAAAGAGACTTCAAAAGGTGGTCTCGCTGTTAACGCAATTGAGTGCTAAAAAAAATGAGATGGGGACGAGGTGACCCCATCTCAATTTAAACATTAAGCCTCACGAGCAACTAAGGTTAAAATGTCGTAAGTTGCGACAAGTTCACCACGTTGGTTTTTGACTTTAATATCCCATACCACAACGCCATGCGCTGGCTGAGACGGGTCTTTTTGTGGTTTAGGGGTTTTCTGTTTACAGGTGAGTTCAACCTGAATCGAGTCACCAATTTTAACCGGTTCAACAAAGCGTAAGTTGTCCATACCGTAGTTGGCAATCACAGGGCCTTGTGCTGCATCGACAAATAGACCTGCTGCGGCAGATACAATGAAGTAACCATGTGCCACACGCTCACCAAAGAAAGACTCGGCCGCTGCGATTTTGTCGGTATGTGCATAGAAATAGTCACCGCTTAAACAAGCAAAATTGACAATATCTGCTTCGGTGACTGTACGACGCGCTGTTAATAAACGTTCACCAATCACTAACTCATCAAAAGACTTTTTAAATGGATGTACGCGGTCTTCATTAACTTTTGAGCCAGCAGTCCATGAGTGAGTAATTTGCGTCAAACTGTTTGGAGAGCCTTGAATTGCAGTGCGCTGCATATAATGTTTAACCGCGCGAATACCACCTAACTCTTCACCGCCACCTGCACGACCAGGGCCGCCGTGTACTAAATGTGGAAGTGGTGAACCATGTCCTGTACTTTCTTTTGCCGATTCTGCATCGAGTACATGCACACGGCCATGCCAAGGTGCAATTTTTTGAATAATCTGCTCAATATTCTCATCGTTATTTTTAACGACAGAAGCCACTAAGCTACCTTCACCACGTGAAACAAGGTCAGCTAGTTCTTCAATGTTTTGATATGGCATGAGTGTACATACCGGACCGAAAGCTTCCGTGGTATGAACATTTGTCGCTTGTAAAGGCTGTTCGCACACCAATAAAGTTGGAGCGAAAAAAGCACCTTTTTCAGGATGGTCTGCATTAAATGTAAAACTATCGTTTCCACCAAAAACAATTTTTGCATCTTTGCTGAGTTCGGCAACTTTTTCTGCAACGTCATGTTTTTGTTTAATGCTCGCTAAAGCCCCCATGGTGGTTTCTTCTTTTTGAGGGTCGCCCACCACAACTTTAGCAAGTTTGGCAGTCAGCTTCTCTTGTACAGTCGCTAACAAATTTTCAGGAACGAAAGCGCGACGAATAGCAGTACATTTTTGGCCTGCTTTTGTAGTCATTTCACGGAAGACTTCACGCACAAATAAATCGACAGTCTCTTCATTTGCCTCAGGGCTTAAAATTGCACTGTTTACAGAGTCGGCTTCCATGCTAAATGGAATCGAATATTTATTGAGGTGAGGGTGGTTACGTAGTTTTTGACCTGTGTAAGCAGAACCCGTAAAAGTGACACAGTCTTGTGGGCCTAACTGTTCTAACAGGTCATAAGTCTGACCACAAATGAGTTGTAGCGAGCCTTTTGGTAATACATGTGCCTCTTCAATGGCTTTTACAACCGCTTGAGTTAATTGGGCACCATCGGTTGCTGGTTTCACAATACATGGCACGCCTGCAAGTAGCGTCGGTGCAATCTTTTCAAGCATTCCCCAAATTGGAAAGTTAAAAGCATTAATGTGAACGGCAACACCTGCTTTAGGACTTAAAATGTGCTTAGCACCGAAAGTCCCATTTTTAGAGAGTTGAATCCAGCTGTCTTCAGTAATAATTTTTTCATCATTGAGTTCACGGCGAACCAGACTTGAATAAGCAAATAATGTCTGGATCCCGCCTTCAATATCAATCCACGCATCTTTACGAGTTGCGCCTGTCGCATAAGCAAGTTTGTAGAAGTCTTCCTTACGTTCAAGTAAATGTTGGGCAATTTGTTTTAACGCATTAGCACGTTGGTGAAACGTCCAGTTAGCCAGTTCTGAACCATTCTGTTTGGCATACTGAACAACACGTTTCATATCTATGCCATGACTACTTACGGCATAAATCGATTCACCTGTAATGGCATGATAAACGGTACGTAATTCTTCGTCAGACGAATGCCATGTTCCATAGACATAAGAAGCAAGATGAGGCAGTTGATGCTCAGACTGCTGAAAATCTGTGTCAGTTGAGGTTCCTTCTAGGTGTGCTTGTTCAAGCATGACCAAACTCCTTTTTTATTTGATACATCAATTATAAAAATTGCAAAAATATGATTCATAATTTCAGATTAATTTGTATAAAAGTCAACTTTATTTTGATTTTTAAAAGTAAAAAAGTTTTTTACATTTAACTTAATTTTATAAATTTCAATAGCTTGATTTGTTTTGCTGTTGTAGATTTAATTTGATACTAAAAAATTAGTTGACTTTGTTTTTTGTGTATCGAAAAATAGATTTAAGGGTGATACCTACAGGGAATGAAAGAATGGAAAACAATTACCAGAAATTTGAACAAAATATTGCCAATGAAATTACGATCGAGGCTAAGGATCAAATGCCTGATGCCTACCGCAAAACATTGATTCGTCAAATCGGGCAACATGGCCATTCTGAAATTGTAGGTATGTTGCCTGAAGGAAACTGGATTACTCGTGCGCCAACTTTAAAACGCAAAGCGGTTTTGCTCGCGAAAGTACAAGATGAAGCGGGTCATGGTTTATATCTGTATAGCGCAGCAGAAACCTTAGGTGCTGACCGTGATGACATGATGGAAAAGTTGATTAATGGGAAAATGAAATACTCATCAATCTTTAACTATCCAACTTTGACTTGGGCAGATGTCGCTGCAATTGGCTGGCTTGTCGATGGGGCAGCCATTGTGAACCAAGTTGCGCTTTGCCGTACTTCATATGGGCCATATGCACGTGCGATGGTACGTATTTGTAAAGAAGAAAGTTTCCACCAACGCCAAGGTTTTGAAGCCATGATGGCTTTGGCAAACGGTACGCCAGAACAAAAACAGATGGCACAAGATGCGGTAAATCGCTATTGGTGGCCAGCACTGATGATGTTTGGTCCAAGTGATGAGCATTCTCCAAACAGCGCACAAAGCATGGCGTGGAAAATCAAACGCTTTAGTAACGATGAATTACGTCAAAAGTTTGTTGATAACACCGTGCCACAAGTGTTGCAACTTGGCTTGGAAGTACCGGACCCGGATTTAAAGTTCAATGAAGAAACAGGCCACTATGAGTTTGGCGAGATTGACTGGCACGAATTTAATGAAGTGATTGCCGGACGTGGACCATGTAATCACGAGCGTATCGAAGCACGCCGTAAAGCATGGGAAAACGGCAAATGGGTTCGTGATGCAGCAGTGGTCTACGCGAAAAAACAGCAGCTTGAAGCGAACAAAGTGGCTTAACAAGATTTATGGAAAAATTTGAGGAAATCAAAATGGAAGATAAAAACAACTGGTCGCTCTACGAAGTATTTGTACGTAGTAAACAAGGCTTAAGCCACCGTCATGTAGGCAGCTTAAGAGCACCTGATGATGAAATCGCATTGCAACATGCTCGTGATGTTTACACGCGCCGTAATGAAGGAATTAGCATTTGGGTGGTTCGTTCTGAACTGATTAAATCATCACAGCCAGATGAAAAAGCTGAATTTTTCGATCCTTCTCTAGACAAGGTTTATCGTCACCCGACTTTTTACCATATCCCAGATGGCATTGAGCACATGTAAGGGGAATGGCAAATGAATCATTCAGTTTTATCTAAATTCTTATTACATATTGGCGACAGTCAACTGGTTTTATCTCAGCGTTTGGCTGAATGGTGCGGGCATGCACCTGAGCTAGAAATTGATATTGCCTTAGCAAATATCGGTTTGGACTTGTTAGGTCAGGCAAGAAACTTTCTGACGTTGGCAGGTCAATATGATGAAGCTCAACGTGATGAAGACCAACTTGCGTATTTCCGTACAGAACGTGAGTTTTTAAACCTCTTGTTGTGCGAACAGCCAAATGGTGATTTTGCACAAACGATAGTACGCCAGTGGTTGATGGATCATTATCATCTTCATTTATTTACTGCTTTAGCGCAAAGCTCACTTCCTGAATTAAGCGCCCTTGCTGTCAAATCTTTAAAAGAAGTGAAGTATCACATCCGCTTTTCGACAAGCTGGATGGAACGTTTAAGTTTAAGCACAGATGAAGCACATCAACGTGTACAAGGCGGATTAAATAATTTATGGCGCTTTACCGCTGAGTTATTTGAACTTAATGCAGACGAAAAAGCACTAGTTGCACAAGGCGTGATTCCAGATTTTTCAAATGAAAAAGAACAATGGAACCAAACCATTGCAGATGAGCTTAAGCGTTTTGAATTAAATGTTGCTGTAAATGGTGCTTATCGCCGTGGTGCGAAACAAGGATTGCATACCGAGCATTTGGGTTATTTGTTGGCTGAAATGCAATGTATTCAAAGAACTTATCCGGGAATGACCTGGTAAGACAAGGAGGTGAGCCATGCAAATGATTCGTCATTGCATCGACCAATGTTGGGATGTTCTACAAACGGTAAGTGACCCTGAAATTCCGGTTTTATCTGTTGTGGATTTAGGCATGATTCGCGGTGTAGAGATTAACGATCAACAAGAAATTATTGTTCGTCTAACTCCGACATATAGCGGTTGCCCAGCAACAGATATGCTCAAAGCACAAATTGTGGAGGCATTTGCCGCAGAAGCTTTGACACCGGTCAAAGTCATGGTCGATTTATCAGAAGCATGGACCACGGACTGGATGTCTGAAGCGGGTAAAAAGAAACTGCAAGTTTATGGCATTGCACCACCTGAAGGGTTGGCGCATCAATGTGGAACTCATGTTCACTTAACAAATGGTGTCGAGTGCCCACGTTGTAAAAGCCGACATACCCGACTGTTAACAGAGTTTAGTTCTACCGCCTGTAAAGCACTTTATAAATGTCAGGACTGTCTTGAGCCTTTTGATTACTTCAAATGTATTTAAGTCTTTAGATAAGGAAATCAGCCATGAGCCAATTTGTACCATTAAAAGTAAAAAGTATTACACCGCAAACCGATCAGGCAATTTGTATTGCATTTGACGTTGTACCTGAACAACAAGAACAATTTCAATTTCAACCGGGTCAACACTTAACCATTCGCCATTTAACCGAAGCGGGTGAAATCCGTCGTTGTTATTCAATTTGTAGCTATGCGGGCAAAGAAGACATCAGTATTGCGGTTAAAAAAATTGATCAAGGGCAATTTTCAAACTGGGCAAATGACCATTTAAAAGTGGGTGATGTGCTTGAAGTGATGCCACCACAAGGTGTGTTTTTTCAAAAAGCAGCCAAGATCGGTGGACAAAACTATTTAGGCGTTGCTGCGGGCAGTGGTATTACCCCAATTTTATCGATTGTTAAGCAAGTTTTATTTGAACAACCTGAAGCGAAATTTACCTTGCTCTATGGCAATCGCTCATGGAAACAAACCATGTTTGCCGAGCAAATTATGGATTTGAAAGATCAGTTTAAAGAACGCTTTCAGCTCATCAATATTTTTTCTCGTGAGTTCAACGATAGTGAACTGATGAATGGTCGTATTGATGAAGAAAAGCTAAAACAGCTTTTTGATTTTGATGTGCTTGAAACGAGTTTTGACCATGTGTTTGCCTGTGGTCCAGACGAAATGATGAATGCCGTAGAAAGCACTTTGCCAAACTATGGTATTGCAAAAGAAAAAATCCACACTGAACGTTTCCACACAGGCCAAGCGCGTAAACGTAGTGTTGAAGCGGATGCAAATCGTAAAGAAGAAAAAGTAAACATCATTTTAGATGGTCGTGAGCTGATTGTTTCTGTGGCTCAGGACGATGAAAGTATTCTTGATGCGGCTTTACGTGCTGGTGCCGACTTACCGTATGCCTGTAAAGGTGGGGTGTGTGCGACTTGTCGTTGTAAAGTTGTTTCTGGTGAAGTCGATATGTTCCTTAACTATAGCCTTGAAAAAGACGAAGTTGAAAAGGGCTATGTGCTGAGCTGTCAAACCTTACCGAAAGGCCCAAATGTTCGTTTGAGTTTTGATGAGTAGAGGCTGTCATGCAAGAGTTGATCAAAGCCAGCACAGCAACTGACGGTGTTTTGTTATTAACCCTAAACCGTCCGGAAAAAAGAAATGCTTTAAACAATGCAACATTGCAGTGTTTATGCGATTTGCTCGAAGAAGCTGAACACAATGCTCAAGTCAAAGCGGTGGTTTTAACGGGTAACTCACAATGTTTTGCGGCTGGAGCAGATCTTAGCGAGTTGGCTGCAATGGACGCCGTGACTTTGCAACTCGATATTCGCCCGAAGCTTTGGCAAAAAATTGATGCGTTTAGTAAGCCACTCATTAGCGCAGTTAATGGTTATGCCTTAGGTGCCGGGTTTGAGTTGGTTTTACATTCGGATATGGTGATTTGCGGTGAAAATGCCCGTTTTGCTTTACCTGAAATTGGCCTTGGGATGTTGCCGGGTGCAGGCGGAACACAGCGTTTAGCGCGCTTGGTTGGACAACAACTCACCATGCGCTGGGCCATGACAGGTGAGATGATTTCGGCAAAACAGGCGGAGCAACATGGCATTTGCAGTCAAGTGGTGCCGACTGAATTAACCGTTGAATATGCGGTTCAACTTGCAGCCAAAATTGCCAAACAAGCACCATTAGCGATTCGCGTGATTAAACAATCAATTAAAAGTATTCATGAAACGACTTTAAGTCAGGGACTCAAGTTTGAACGTCAAAACTTTGTCTGGTTGGCGGCTACAAAAGATCGAAACGAAGGGATTAATGCTTTCTTTGAGAAAAGAAAGCCAGTGTTTAGAGGTGAGTGATGGACTATCAAAATATTATTGCTGAAGAAAAAAATGGTGTTGGCTACCTGACATTTAACCGCCCAAAAGCACTGAATAGCTTTAACGTTGATATGCACCGTGAAGTGGCTGAGGTTTTAAATCTGTGGACTAAAAATCCGGAAGTTCGCTGTGTTGTGATTAGTGGCGAAGGTCGCGGCTTTTGTGCAGGGCAAGATTTAGGGGACCGTGTAGTTGACCCAAACGCTGAAGCTCCAGATTTAGGATATTCCATTGAAACTTACTATAACCCGCTCATTAAAACGATTGTAAATATGCCAAAGCCTGTCATTTGCGCGGTAAATGGTGTGGCAGCAGGTGCAGGGGCAAATATTGCACTGGCGTGTGACTTGGTGATTGCAGCTAAATCGGCAAACTTCGTACAAGCATTTTGTCGCTTAGGTTTAGTTCCAGACTCTGCGGGTACATGGTTTTTACCACGTGCTGTAGGTCATGCGCGTGCGATGGGTTTAACTTTGTTAGGTGACAAGCTCCCAGCAGAAACCGCAAAAGAATGGGGCATGATTTGGGATGTCGTTGAAGATGCTGAACTTAAAACAAAGGTGACTGAAATCGCTGAACGTTTAGCGAAACAGCCTACTTTTGGTCTATCTCTTATTAAAAAAGCCATTCATCAATCAAGCAATAACACCTTTGATGAGCAAATGCTGTTAGAGCGAGATTTACAACGTATTGCGGGTCGTTCCGAAGATTATCGTGAAGGGGTACAAGCCTTTATGAATAAACGTGAACCAAATTTTAAAGGGCGCTAAGCATGACAGATTTAGATTTATCTTGTGCCCGAATTGCCGTCATTGGTTCTGGCACCATGGGCATCGGCATTGCCCAGTTAGCCATCGTCAATGGCCACTCGACCGTTTTATATGATCTGGACGCTCAAAAAGCGCAACAAGCCGCTCAAGGCTTAGGGCAGACGTTTAAAAAGCTGGTTGAAAAGAGCAAGCTCACTCAGCAGCAAGCTGATGAAGCTTTAGCACGTTTAACGGTGGTCAATCAAATTGAAGCGCTGCGTGATGCTGACTTGGTGATTGAAGCAGTTGTTGAGAAAAAAGAAGTTAAACAGTCTTTATTTAAACAGCTTGCTGAAATTTGTAGTGCGCAAACTATTTTTGCAAGTAACACATCTTCAATTTCAGTGACTGCAATTTCGGCTGGCATTGCTCACCCTGAGCGCGTAGTGGGTTTACACTTTTTTAACCCTGCGCCAGTCATGAAACTGGTTGAAATTGTACAAGGCTTAAAAACTCCAAACAGCTTATGTTTGGCTTTAAAAAACTTAATGTTGAATTGGAAAAAAATTCCGGTACTCACCAAGTCGACTCCTGGTTTTATTGTTAACCGAATTGCACGTCCGTTTTATGCAGAAGGCTTTAGAGCACTGCAAGAACAAGTCACTAGCTACGACCAGCTAGACTATGCCTTAAAGCAATGCGGCGGTTTTGCGATGGGGCCGTGTGAACTCACCGACCTCATTGGGCAAGATGTTAACTTTTCGGTAACCCAAAGTGTTTACCAAGAGTTCTTTTACGAACCACGCTACCGCCCAAGCCTCATTCAAAAAGAATTGGTCGATGCGGGTGCTTGGGGCCGTAAGTCAAAACAGGGATTTTATAGTTATAACGAAAAAAATCAGTACGAGACATTTCAGCCTCAAGCTGTAGTTGCCAAACCAGTTGATGCTCATATTCAGCTAAAAGGGACTTGGTCTCAGCTACCAGCTTTTTTAATGCGTTTAGGTTTAAAAAGCGGATCTGCGAGTGACGACAATATTCTTCAAATTGATGATATCGACTTGCGTTTAAGCCAAGGTGAGTCGGCCAATATTCATTACTTAAGCCGTAAAGTGGTTTTAATGGATTGGCATCATGATTTTGAGCAGGCAGAGGCTTTAGTACTCAGTCATAACGAACTTTGTGAAGCAAGTGATCTAGCTAAAGTTGAAGCTTACTTTGCACAGTTTGGTATCAGCGTGATGTGGATTAAAGACCATCCGGCACTATTAACCTTACGCACCATCGCTTTACTCATTAATGAAGCCTGCGAAGCAAGTTTACATGGAGTTGCGAGTCTGGAAGATATTGATAATGCCATGAAATATGGAGTGAATTATCCTAAGGGTCCTTACCAGTGGTTGACACAAATGGGCGGTGCTTATGTGCTCCAAACCTTAAATAATTTATATGCACTGTATGGAGAGGAAAAATATCGCGCGAGTATCTACCTCAAGCAATACGTAGCGAAAACTCAAAACATTGCTACTCAATATTCACGTGATATGACCGAATTTGCATAATCAGGAGTCAACATGGAAGACGTTTTAATTTGCGATTTTATTCGTACCCCAATTGGACGATATGCAGGTGCCTTAAGTGCTGTACGTGCAGATGATTTAGCTGCATTGCCCATCAAATATTTAAAAGATAAACACCCGAACTTGCCGTGGAATACGGTAGACGAAGTATTTTTGGGATGTGCTAACCAAGCAGGTGAAGACAACCGTAACGTTGCACGTATGGCAACACTGTTAGCAGGCTTACCTGATACAGTTCCTGCCATGACCGTCAATCGTTTGTGTGCATCGGGTTTAGATGCGGTGGGACTTGCTGCACGCTCAATTAAAGCAGGCGAAGCGCAGTTTGTGTTGGCAGGTGGTGTTGAGTCAATGAGCCGTGCACCATTTGTACAATCTAAACCGACAGAGGCTTTTAGTCGTACACCTGAAATTTATGACACAACCATTGGCTGGCGCTTTGTAAATAAACAACTTAAAGCACAATACGGCACCGACAGTATGCCTGAAACTGCCGAAAATGTAGCTGAAAAATACCAGATTAGTCGTGAAGACCAAGATGCGTTTGCCTTGCGTAGCCAACAAAAAACCGCTGCGGCACAACAAAACGGTTTCTTTAACGATGAGATTTTGCCTGTCGAGATTGTAGACCGTAAGAAAAATGTGAGTGTGGTGAATCGCGATGAACATCCGCGTGAAACGACACTTGAAGCACTGGCAAAACTAAAAGCGCCATTTAAAAAAGAAGGTGGCTCGGTGACTGCCGGAAATGCCTCTGGTGTAAATGATGGCGCTGCTTGTGTGTTAATTACCAACCGTGAATTTGCAGATACACATGGTTTAAAACCTTTAGCACGTGTAATTGGCATTGCAAGTGCAGGGGTTGAACCCAAATATATGGGTATAGGTCCTGTTCCGGCTGTGCAGAAAATTTTAAAGCAAACAGGTTTAACGCTAGATCAGATGGATGTGATTGAACTAAATGAAGCATTCGCAGCCCAATCTTTGGCTTGTATGCGTGAACTTGGTCTAAAAGATGACGATGAACGCGTGAACCCAAATGGTGGTGCGATTGCGTTAGGCCATCCGTTAGGTATGAGTGGTACACGTTTAGTGATTACCGCAACACGTGAGCTAAAAAAACGCGGTGGACGCTATGCACTTTGCACGATGTGTGTAGGTGTTGGACAAGGCGTTGCACTGATTTTGGAAAACTTAAATTAATTCAGACGGTTTTTAAAATTACATAATGAGGAGAGAGGCGATGGACAGCCTTACAATGGATAATGTTGAGCAATTAACACTTGCAGAGCTTAGAGAGCTGCAAACTAAACGGTTAAAGCAAACCCTGACTTTTGTATATGAAAATAGTCCGGTCTATAAGAAAAAGTTCGATGAGGCAGGTGTACATCCTGATGACTTCGTCACTTTAGACGATCTGGCAAAGTTTCCATTTACCACCAAACAGGATTTAAGAGATAACTATCCGTTTGGGATGTTTGCTGTGCCACAAGAGCAAATTGTGCGTTTACATGCATCATCAGGCACAACGGGTAAACCGACAGTGGTGGGTTATACCCAAAAAGATATTAATACTTGGTCGGACATTGTTGCGCGTTGCTTACGCATGGCAGGTTTAACTGCGAAAGATATGGTTCAGGTGGCTTATGGCTATGGACTATTTACAGGTGGTCTAGGCGCACATTATGGTGCCGAGCGCTTAGGTGCAACGGTTATTCCAATGTCTGGCGGGCAAACTGAAAAGCAAGTTCAGCTTATTCAAGACTTTAAACCGACTGCAATTATGGTTACGCCATCCTATTGCGTGAGTATTATTGAAAAGCTCGAGCAACAATTTGGTACTGCACGTAATACGTCTTTAAAAGTCGGTATTTTTGGTGCCGAGCCGTGGACCAACGAACTGCGCCGTGAAATTGAAGAACGCCTTAATATTAAAGCGCTCGATATTTATGGCTTGTCTGAGGTCATGGGGCCGGGCGTTGCCATGCAATGTCTAGGCGAGGGTGAGGGATTAACCATTTGGGAAGATCATTTCTACCCAGAAATTATTAACCCTGAAACGGGTGAAGTCTGTAAAGATGGCGAACTTGGCGAGCTAGTCTTTACAACCATTACCAAAGAAGGCTTACCGATTATTCGTTACCGTACTCGTGATTTGACCCGCTTACTACCGGGTGAAAATCTGGCTATGCGTAAGATGGATAAAATTGTGGGCCGTAGTGACGACATGCTGATTATTCGCGGTGTGAACGTTTTCCCGACCCAAATTGAAGAGCAAATTTTGCAAGTTCCGCATTTAGTTCCAAATTATGAAATTTTGGTGACTAAAAAAGGCCATATGGATACTTTGCATATTCGTACAGAGATGTGTCATAACTGTACTATACAGGCCAATCAACTTGCTCAGGAGTTGATGAAACGCATTAAAACCATGATTGGGATTAGCGTTACTGTAGAAGTAGTGACAGAAGCGACCTTACCTCGTTCGGAAGGTAAGGCAAAGCGGGTAATCGATATGCGTCAGATTGCTTAACATCAAGATCATTCAGGGTATAGAATCTATACCCTGAAACTAAACGCCAAGACATGAGTATGAGTGCAAAAATACAGCA
The DNA here is from genome assembly GCF_059579785.1 of Acinetobacter sp. S-1. Lineage (NCBI taxonomy): Bacteria > Pseudomonadati > Pseudomonadota > Gammaproteobacteria > Moraxellales > Moraxellaceae > Acinetobacter > Acinetobacter sp. S-1. The sequence goes on along the minus strand of NZ_CM184207.1, from coordinate 2,332,304 downwards.
AATAATTGATTCTGTTGTAAAGAATGAAACCTTAAGTGGAACTTCGCTTATTTCGACAATTTTTGGAGATTCAGTACTTCATCGGGGTGGAAATATTAGTCTTGCAAGCCTGATTCAGTTATTAGAGCTATTTGGTTTTAATGACCGTGCTGTAAGAACCTCTGTTTTTCGTTTAGTTAAAAATGATTGGTTATGTTCAGACAAAATTGGCAGAACCAGTTTTTATCGAATTACCGATTCAAGCCGTTCGACCTATTTGCAGGCCGAGCAACGCATTTATAACGACCAGATGAAAGAGTGGGACCATTATTGGGATCTTATTCTGATGTCTAGCCTCGACACTGAAAATAAAGCGTTGTTAAAGAAAGAACTCGAATGGTTAGGATTTGCCAATATTTCGATAAACTTAATGGCTTATCCGGGTTGTAACCGTATTGAACTGCAACGCTTGTTGGTTGATTTAAATATGAGTGAGCAAGTGGTGGTGTTTAAAGCCGAAACCTTGCAGCTCTTTAATAATTCGGTCGATACCATTGGTCGTATGCTCAGAACCAACTGGCCCATCGATGAATTACGCCAAAGATATCTACAGTTTCTCGATATTTTTAGAGAAATTGGTGTGTTGCTGATGCAGGAAAATGAACAACTCGAACCTGTTCAGGCCTTTCAAATTCGAACTTTGCTAATTCATTATTATCGACGGATTTTATTGAAAGACCCTGCATTACCGCTTGAGTTATTGCCAACTGACTGGCCTGCGATTAGTGCACGAACTTTATCAATGAATATTTATAAAAAAGTATTTGAACCTGCCGATGAATACTTCTTGTCTGTTGCCGCAACAGCAGAAGGACCAATGCCAAATGCCACAGCACATTATTGGCGCCGTTTCGGAGGTTTGGTTGCGACAAATGAGAGGTTAAATCATGCCTTGTTATAGTATTGACGGTGTTATTCCAGTCGTTAGTCCAGAGGCTTTTGTACACCCAACGGCTGTTTTAATTGGTGATGTGATTATTGAAGCGGGCGTATATGTGGGGCCATTTGCTTCATTGCGTGCCGATTTTGGACGTATCCATATTAAGCAAAATGCCAATGTACAAGATAGCTGCACCGTACATGGTTTTCCGCAAAGCGTGACCTTAGTTGAGGAAATGGGCCACATTGGGCATGGCACAACTTTACATGGTTGCCGCATTGGAAAAAATGTTTTGGTGGGCATGAACAGCGTAATTTTGGACTACGCAGAAATTGGTGAAAACACCATTATTGGCGCAAATAGTCTGGTCAAAACCAAAGATATTATTCCGGCAAATGTATTGGCAATGGGCAGTCCTGCCAAGGTTGCACGTGATTTATCAGAACAAGAAAAAAAGTGGAAAACTAGAGGCACGCAAGAATACATTGAGCTTGCACAGCGCTGCTTAAACTCAATGCAAGAAGTTCAGCCTTTAAGCTCAGAGTCAGATGACCGCCTGACCTATAAGGATTTTAGTTCTTCAAACTATCAGATTAAACAAGATAGCGTTTAACGGCTTTTAATCAGTCGATTTCAATATAGATAGATTTATAACACTTAAGGAATACTCGCACGAGTAGGGAGACGTTTGTGCAAAAAATGGAAAATACTGCGGTTGATCAATTCGCAGAATTATTGGGTGTACAAGTGCTGCATCGCAGTTTTGATGAAGCGCGTTGTCAGCTTAATGTAAAAGACGAGCACATGAATGCATTGGGCGGCGTGCATGGCGGAGTCATATTTTCTTTAGCCGATATCGCTTTTGCGATGGCTTGTAATGCAGGGGATGCGCCATATACTGGCTTACAGGCTGATATTCGCTATATGAGCGGTGCAAAAGATAAGGTGTTATTTGCAACGGCAACTAAGGTCGGAAGTAGTAAAAAATTTGCGCATTATGAAGTGTTAATAACAGACGGTTTGAATAATAGAGTCGCTTTATTTACCTCTACGTGTTACAGGCTTGCACCGTGATCTGGGGTATCAAGCTCATTCCACTGCTAGGCATTTCGGAGTAATTAGATACTATGTAATTCAATCCAATTAAACGTAAGTCCTCCATCGTAGTTGAAGAAGGGGGTAATAATTCGAGTTATTGAAGTAATAAAAAAGAATAAATATTGTTTACATTTGAATCAGCTACTTAAAAGAAAAAAGACAGCCCATAATGGTGATTTTTTATTATACTAATCAAAAATATATGAATTATTTAATATCATAAACTATGAATGAAACTAACATAGCTTTAGCCAATATTACTGATGCAGGTTTATTTGAACGTTTGGCTTCAGATGTACTGAGATTTGCTGAGCCTGAAATTTATAAAAGTATTTCTCATCAAGGCATGAATCCGCAAGGTAAAACAATTAAAGCACCTTTGGATAATGTCGGTTGGAGTTATGTGAATGGTGACAATAGGGTAGTTGCAGTAGCACATACCACGACTTCGCGCAATGATTTAGACATAAAATGGTTAAGAGATTTAGATAATGTTACGCCTAGAAAGGGAAGTAAACCTACAGGAAGTGATGGCGATTTAGTTAAAGCAATTAAAGAGTTAGCTAAGATTAGACAAGGAAGTACTAATTTAAAAGCTAGATTAGCCTTGATGTGTAATAGTGAAGAACCTCAAGAAATACGTATTCAGGCCCATGAACTTGCTTCGCAACATCATATCGAACTTGACATATGGTCAAACTCAAGAATTGCATCATTTTTGGATAATGATCCGAATGGACAAGTAATTCGACATAAATATTTTGATGTTTTACCCACGGTTTTATCTTATGAAGAGCTTCTGAGAATAGGTAGCTTAAGTACTTTACATTTGGATTTTAAGCAGGAGCTTTTCGTTGAACGTGATGATATAAAATTTCAAAGTTTAAATTTAGTTATTGGAACTTCTGGTTCGGGGAAAACTACGATTTGTACAAATCATATCCTTAAGAAACTAGATAAACGACAGCCAGTTTTAGTACTTAGAGAAGAAAATATACAAAACTCTTTAAATCTAGATGAGGCTATTGAAAAAGAATTACTTAGATATTCTGATCGCTTGATAAAGGGGGCTGGAGGAAAGGCTTTAGAGCTATGTTCTTCGGAAAATCCTTTAATCCTATTAATTGAGGATATTAATAATACAAATAATACTGAACAATTAATTCAAAAAATTAACTCATGGGCAAGTAATGAAAAAAGAATAAATATTCTATGTCCTGTATGGTATCAAAAAATAAGTACACTTTCACTGAAGCTTAAAGAAGAGTTATCTATAAATGGATTTTCATATCTTTACTTAGATAATTATACAGATGAGCAAGCATTAGAAGCATTAAAAAAGCGATGTCAATTAGATGAGGTTGATATTGATGATTTAACGTTAAAGCATATTGCAAAACAAGTCGGTAATGACCCACTACTACTAGATTTATTCAATTATAGAGTGAGGGGAGCTACTGATAAAATTCTTGAAGATTTTATTGTAAATACATTAGAAAATATTGCAAATCAAAAAGAAAAATTTCGTTATGATCTAGAAAAAACTCTTTTAAAAAGTATTTCATATAGTATCTTTAATAAGATAAATGAAATTAATTTGAACCAATTATCCAGTTCTTTAACTCGTGATGAAAAATCAGATCTTAGAAATATACTTGATGATGGAAGAATTATAAGGCTTGATGATAAGAATAATATTATTTTTCGTCATGACAAAATTAAATTTCTTCTTATGGCTCAAGCTATACAGCATACTTTAGAAGCAGATGAATATTTAGAGGTTTTGACAGATCCATATTTTTCAGAAACAGTCGGTTTATCGTGTTTCCTAGCATTGTTGGATATCCAAAAACTTAACTTACTGATGCATAAAAATTTTTTGATAGGTATATATGCTTATTATTATGCTATTAAAAGTAACTCTGCGTATGGTAATACTTGTTTAAACGCTATTTCAAATTGGCTAAAAAAAGAAGAAAATCAAAACTTAGGCAAGAGAACCTTACGGTTTAAGTCGCTCACGATTTTAAATGAATTGGTACATCCATCAATTTTAAAATTACTTAAATTATATCCTAAGCAAGATCATCAACATGTCTATTATGAGTGTGGTTTTAAAAATGGTAATTTAATTGATGGTATAAAATGGATAAAATTCTTTAGTTTTGGTGCAAATTATTTACAAGTTCCATTGGTTATTGAATTTATTGTAAAAAAATATAAAAATAGCTTAAAAGATAAAATAATTGAACTACTTAAAGATAAAAATACAGATATTTTTATTGTTAATTCGCTATTTATTATGATTGGCTATATAGGGGATAAGATTTATTTGGAGTCTGTAAAATTAGCAATAGATAATATTAAGGAAGAGGAAAAGGATTATCTTTATATATTCTGGGTTTTATCACGAATTTGTGATGAAAGTTCAGTTGAGTTATTAGATATAGTTCTAGATTATTGGAATAATTTATCGGAAGAAAAAAATGAGTATCAAAGGTCTCCTAAAAATTCATTCACAAGATACACATTAGATTTTAAATTTAAATACTATTTGCCAACCCAGTCGAGTATTGAGTATTTACTAAATTATGCAAAGAAGAATGATTTAAAAAATTATATTCTGTTTTTATTAAGATTAGTAGATCACCCTGATGTTTTAGAAGCTCAAGTGAATAAACTAGCAGATTGGGATAGAAGAGGAAGTCATACTTGGGGGTTGATAGCTGATGATGTGGTTCGTGCTTTTGACGAAGGTAAATCATTATGTCACTCCTCCAAAAATAGATTAAAAGAAATATTTATAAACGAAAAAAATAATTCTTTTGCACGAAAGCATGCTTTAAGTATTTGGGTTAGTAGTCCTGATGATGGAGATCTAGAAATTCTTCAAACTATTTCGAATGAAGATGAAATTTATGACCGTGTCTTAATGGCAAAAGCTCAATATAAAGATTTAAGTATAGTGGATCAGTTAGTAGTAAAAATAAGAGAAAGTGATTCAAATTATTGGTGGCAAGTCATTCGCCATATCTGGCATGAGAAATTTGAATTAATATTAGAAGACCAAATTTCAACAATCAATGAGGATAACTGTTGGTTACTAGATGAAATTTTTGAAAAAATATCAATTTCAAAATCAGAAAAATTACTTGAAAAATATTGGGAACATATAAATCAATATGATATTTTTATACATATTGCACTACTAGTGGCAACTGAAAAAATGGTGTCATTAGTGAGTAATTCTTTACATGGAAGAAATTTGAATGAATGCTTTAAATATTTTAGTTTTCGCTGGGGTTTTAAAGATAAAGATCGAAAAGGAATTCATCGTTACGAACAGGTAGTGGCAATAAAGCCTTATATTCAATATTTAGATGATGTGTCTAAATTAGATTTATTCGAAATTTGTTTGGAAAAAGGATGGAAAGATTTCGCAATACAAGTTATTGGGCCTTTACTACCAAATGACCGCCCGAACTATTTAAACATTGATACAACTATTCTTTCACAGGAACTTGATGAAGGTAAAGTTTTCAGAGCTGATAGATGGTTAGATGATTGTATTAGACAGGGTTGGAATAAAAATGAATCTATAACGATAATGTTTGATTGGTTGAAAAATAATTATAGTGATCTAGCAGTAGATATTATTTCATCAAATCTTGAGTATTTAGGCACTAGAAGCGATTTTTTAATATTAAAGGAAATATGTAACCTAAAAGGTAAAAGTCCTAAAATTCAAGAAATATTAGAAAGAACATATTGGTCAGTTTATTTAAGGGCGTTAGAGTGAGTAAAACAATATTTCTAATTTTTTATTTCTTCACTTATATACAAGATTAATAAAGTGTTAACGAACTTCTAATTTCCCACTTACATTTCAAAATTAGCACCGCATTAAGCCTAGAAAATCCTCTCTCTACAATCCCCACTTAACAATAACTCCTTCATTATTTAGCCTTACTTTTCTAATGATTTAATTTAAAACAAATGGCATTTTGCGTGCTTGACTGCAATAGGGTTGGGCACTATTCTTTGCCTGCTGGCCTACATTGCCAGTCGGTCGTCGCGGACCGCTGTAAGATCACATCAGATTTATTCCTTTCTGAGGGATAGTCTTATGTGTAGACTCCTCGTCTCCTCCCGTTGCGGTAGGACGGGAGAGGGACACCTTCGGGTGTGCTGGTTTATCTTACCCAGTCCGCGAACCCTTTCTCGTTCTGCCACCATAATTTTAATGTCGGCAGAACTCCCAATAAAAAGGAGTTGGCTTTGCACATCCATTATTTCTTGGCTCTCAATGCCAAAAGCTATAACGACACAGCTTAAAAATTAAAGCAGCTTGAACGCCTTAAGATTTTCAGGCTTAAAGTCATTTTTACTTAAAACTTAGCAACAACAAAACTTGAGATGTGCCAAGCACAGTCTTTACGGCTTTGCTGTGCCTTTTTTTCTCCCAAAAACGGCACAGGCTTTTTTATCTCTACATACAACAAAAATTTTTATAACGGTAAAACTATGCCAAAGTTAGTGCTTTCTTCCCGTGCCATACAAGTCATCAACAAGTCGATTGATTTATTTCACTATCGTGGCTTTCATACCGTTGGGGTAGATCGAATTGTGAAAGAATGCGAAATTACTAAAGCGACTTTTTATAACTTTTTTCACTCCAAAGAGCGGTTTATTGAAATCTGTTTAATCGTGCAGAAAGAACGATTAAAAGAAAAAGTGGTCTCAATTGTTGAGTACGCCCAAGACACAAGCGCGGCCGATAAACTCAAACAGCTTTATTTCTTACATACCGATGTAGAGGGGATGTACTATCTATTATTTAAAGCCATGTTTGAAACGAAACTGACCTATCCAAAAGCCTATATCACCGCAGTGAGATATCGCACATGGTTGCTGAATGAAATCTATAGCCAGCTTATAAAACTAAAAACTGATGCGACCTTTCAAGATGCCAAACTATTTTTATATATGATTGAAGGCGCAATCATTCAGCTTTTAAGTTCAGATGGGGCAATCGAGCGGGAAAAGATGTTGGATTGTTTTTTTGCAGTTTAGGTAGGTGATGTAATTTGATGCCGCAGAATGCGCTAAACAATCGATAAAATTAAAAACCGTTTGTCACCATATCTACGGATGTGGTTTTTAGACTTTTAAGACATTTATTTTATTGCTTAATCAGACAAATGCAGGGCTGATAACAAAAAATATTAGACCGGTCGTCTACTAATCTATATAGTGAGGCCTTACTTTGTTGACCTTCTAGTTTAAAAGAGAAAATTAATGTCTATTATTCTTCATCATTTAAATGCTTCACGCTCATTTCGCATTCTGTGGTTACTTGAAGAAATTAATCAACCTTATGAATTAAAAAGTTATTTTCGAGATAAAGCTACAAATCTTGCACCTCAAGAATTAAAAAATATTCATCCTTTAGGAAAATCACCAGTGATTGAGCTTAATGGAAAAGTAATTGTAGAATCAGGTGCAATTGTAGAAATTTTGATTGAAAAGTTTGCTCCTCAACTTATGCCCGTAAAAGATTCAGATAGTTATCTTGATTATTTACAATGGGTTCATTTTTCAGAAAGTTCGGCTATGGTTCCATATTTATTAAATATTTTTAATTCGATTGAGTTAAAAAATGGCACTCAATTAAAGTTCTTGGACCAATATGCGCAAACTGAGTTGGATAAAGTATTTTCGTATTTAGATCAACAATTAGTAGGCAAAAGATTCTTAGTAGGCGATAACTTAACGGGTGCCGATTTTATGATTGGTTTCGTAGTCTATGGTCTAATTAATTCTTTAAATATTCGATCAAAATATCTCAATATTGAGCAATATGTAAAAGGTCTCGAAAACCTAGAAAGTTGGCAAAAAGCCATGTCTATTGAACAAAATCTTCATCAACATACCAATGCCTAAAAATTGCTGTAAGTCATTTTTCCAATATTGTTTAGCTGCTCAATTGGCTCGTATTCATTATTTCATGAGTTCTGCTAAACCAGCGAGTTAAAGAATTCGCCATTTAAAATCATGAGCTGAAACTCTTGTACCTCTAATTGATGACAAGAGTTTCTAAGTCTATTTAAATCACATTTCTAAGTTCATTTGCCGTGTTACGCAGTAATGGCAAAATTTGCTGAACTAAATAATCTTCTTGTACACGGTTGGTTTGAGACATACAGTTAAGCGCTGCTATGGCTTGACCTTGGGCGTTAAATACGGGCACTGCAATCGCAATCACGCCAAGCTCATGTTCTTCTTTAGAAAGGCAATAATCCGATAACGAAATACCCTTAAGCACTTCAAAAAACTTTGACTCATCTACAATGGTAAAAGGGGTTAAGCGCTTTAAACCATAATTTTTTACCCACGTATGTTGAGCTTCTTCGGGCAGTGCTGCCAGCAATACTTTACCCGTGGAAGTGGCATGGGCAGGCAGTCGGTTTCCTAAGTGCATACCATAAGGGCTTACACGTAAATTATCTTGCTGTGGTAAATAGCTACGCGCAATTGGCACCACTTCGTTATCGTCTAATACCACAATCGAAAAAGTAAGAGATGTCTGCGCACACAAAAGATTTAAAAATGACTGAGCAACTTTAGGCAGATGGGCAGAGCTTAAATAAGAACTCGAAAAGCGCAGCACGCGATGAGTGAGCCAAAAGTAATGTTCATCGGTTTCTAAATAGCCTAAGTATTTTAAAGTTTTTAGATAACGCCTTGCCGCTGTACGGCTTATACCGGTTCGTTCAGCCACTTGAGTGACATTGAGCCGTTGCCGATCTGTTCCAAAAGCTTCCAGTAAAGCTAAGCCTTTTGCTAACCCTGCAATGTAGTCTTCTTGACGAATTTTCTCATGCGAGTTCGGGTGCTCTAAAAAAGCATCGAGAGAAGGCATCCTTTCATTCCTGTTATTTTGGTTTTTTCTGTCCGCTATTCGGACAAACTAAATGATAAACGGTTATTTTCGTCTTGGATACATAGTGCACAAAACTTAAAGCCAGTAATTTAAAAGTCAGGATGAAACAAGGATGAAGTTATGGATATTTTAAAGACACAGGTTGCAATTATTGGATCTGGACCAGCTGGTTTATTGCTTGGGCAACTTCTATATAAAGCTGGCATCGACCATATTATTGTTGAGCAACGTAGTGCTGAATATGTGGCTTCACGGATTCGTGCAGGAATTTTAGAGCAAGTTTCGGTCGACTTACTGAAACAAGCAGGCGTTGACCAAAACTTAAAAGACAAAGGATTACCGCATTCGGGCATTGAAATCTTAACCAATGGTGAATTGCATCGCGTTGATTTGGCAGCACTCACTGGTGGTAAACAAGTGACCGTATATGGTCAGACCGAAGTCACCAAAGATTTAATGACTGCGCGTGAAGCAGAGCAGCTCACTTCATTTTATGAAGCTCAAAATGTACAAGTAAAAGATTTTTACACTGCACCAAAAGTTGAGTTTGAGTATCAAGGTAAAGCTTTTCAAATTCAGTGTGATTTTATAGCAGGGTGTGATGGCTACCATGGTGTCTGCCGTGCCAGCGTGCCAGAAGATAAAATTAAAACCTTTGAAAAAGTTTATCCGTTTGGCTGGTTAGGGGTGTTGGCCGATGTGCCACCTGTAGCCGATGAACTCATTTACGTACAGTCAGAGCGTGGATTTGCTTTATGTAGTATGCGTTCAGAAACACGTAGCCGTTATTATTTACAAGTCCCTTTAACAGATCATGTGGAAGATTGGTCAGATGAAAAGTTCTGGGATGAGTTAAAAAACCGCCTAGACCCTGAAAGTCGTGAAAAGTTAGTCACAGGACCTTCTTTTGAAAAAAGTATTGCGCCGTTACGTAGCTTTGTGACCGAACCAATGCGTTTTGGAAAACTATTTTTAGCTGGCGATGCTGCGCATATTGTTCCCCCGACAGGAGCAAAAGGCTTAAACCTCGCGGCTTCTGATATTGCTTATTTATCAAGTGCGCTTGTTGAATATTATGTCGAAGGTTCCGAGCAAGGTATAAATGAATACTCTGAAAAATGCCTACAACGTGTATGGAAAGCTGAGCGTTTTTCTTGGTGGATGACTCATTTATTGCATCGTTTTGAAACTGAAAGTGAGTTTGATCACAAGATTAAACAAGCCGAGTTAAGTTATGTGCTTGGCTCGATTGCAGGTAAAACCACATTGGCCGAAAACTATGTTGGTTTGCCTTATGAGATTAAGCAAATTGATAGTTTCAAGCACGCAAGCTAAAGGCTAGATAAGAAATAAAAAGAGCATGCAAATGCTCTTTTTTTATGTAAAAAACTGGATGGAATAAAATCGCTTAAAAGATGTAATTCGGCTAAAAGTAGCCCGATACTTTTCAAAATATAGGGCTACCTATCAATTCACCTAAAGTTTATTCAGCGGTTGCCGTAACTTTATTATTGGTTAATATCACTTGTTGCTGAGATTGAAGGGGTTTAATCACTTGTGGATTAGAGTTACTCCAAGGGATATAGGCTTCTGTCAAAATATGGCCTGTAAGGCTGGTTAAATCACTCGTTTTAACTTCCGCATTGCCTTGATGACCAAATAATACAACTTCATCACCTGCTTTTGCCTCTGGAATATCTGTTACATCAACCATAACTGTATTCATTGAGACTCGACCAACCACTGGCGCTTTTTGTCCATTGATTAATACAAAAGCTTTATTACTAAAACTACGACGGTAGCCATCCGAATAACCTACAGGGAGGTTTGCGAGTCTAGAGTCACGTTTCAAAGTATAGGTTTGGTCATAACCTACAGTTGAATCTTTCAGGTAATTATTAACCGCGGCAATTTGTGTTTTAAATGCCATCATGCCTTTAAATTCAGGGTGATTAGGAAAATCACCATATATAATTGCGCCTGCACGAACCATATCTAAATGTGATTCAGGAACATTTACAGTAGCAAATGAATTAGCCGTATGTAATGTTAATTCTTTACGATTCAGTTTGGCTTTTTTAATCAACCATGCGGTTTGTTCATTAAATTGCGCCAGACGCTCACGAACAAATTTTTCATCTTCTACAGCATAGTGGGTCATAATGCCGTCAATTTTAAGATGGGGAAGTTTGGTGATCGCCACAGCTTGTTCTTTGCCTAAAGCCGTAGACATTTCAAGACCATTACGATCCATACCGCCTGAATTTAAAGCCAAGCTGTAATGAACAGTTGTATTGTTCGCTTCTGCCCATTTAGACATACGAGCAGCTTGGTCATAATTACCTAAAAGCTCTTCAATATTTAACGCCTGTGCATTGATAATTTCACTATCTGTGGCGGTACGTAAACGTGTAATTTTGCCTTTATAGCCATGCTTACGCACCATAGCCGCTTCAGCATTACTGGTAATGCCAATACAAGATACGTTTAACTTCATAACACTTGGCATAAGTAGATCAATACTATGGCCGTATGCGTTAGCTTTCATGACTATACAAAGTTGTGTTTTGCCATTAAGTAACTGATTTGTCCTTTTAATATTATCTTCAAAAGCTTGAGTATCAATTTCAATCCATGCATTTGCTGTAGGAGCAGGGCTTACTTCATTTGTAACATGGGGAGTAAGTAAAGGCGCTGCATGAGCAAATTGTACCGAACCGAATAATATTAATGCACAGCTATAAGCGAGATGAGAAAATTTTGTTTTAAGTTTCATGAGTTTTTAATCTTTCCTGGCTAAATATAATTTAATGCTGGGTGGATTTTTATGGTTAAGTACTGAAATATAATTGATTTAAAATGTCACACGATTTGGTCTTAATAATACTTTCTCCTTAAAATATTATAGTCGCTGTTAAGTAAAGTTTAATTTTGCTTAAACTAAATTGAAAAAATGCAAATCTAATTTCAATTAATCTTAATTAAATCTAAATATACATTCATAAAAAAACAAGAAGAAAAATTATTATAATTTTTTGAATGTTATTTTTTTAATCTATTTATTGGTGCTGTTTTTAATAAAATTTTTTAAAATATAACATTTGGTAAATAATTAACTTTATTATTACATAAGATTTTTTTATTTTTTTAAATACATTTGATTGTATTTTTATCAGTTGGTAAAATATAAAAAATTGGGTGAATAAATATCCATAATTTTATTCAATAGAATATAAAAATTAAAATTACTATATTTTTCATAAGCTTATTTATTATTTATTAAAGCTGTTTTAAAATTTTGGATTATGTCATGTCAATTTTTAAGCATCTAATGTCATGTTTAATAGTTTTTAATAAGTTAATTTAAATTTTATAAATAAAATATTAATTAGATTGAATGAATAATTGGATGGTATTTAGCCGTAGGTGTTTGGTTTTGGTTTTGTGTAATAAATGAACTGGTGTGTCTTATATTCTTTTTTTAATTCGATTTATTGTTTAAGGTTTTAGTTAAATTAAAATTTTATGTCTGTTTTGAGGTTAAGTAATTTTCTTAATATTTTAGTTTTTATTAAATGAATAATTTTGTATTAAGACTTTATAAATATAAGATGATGAGTATGTTTTTTTATTGCTCAGAATAGTTTGGCTTTTTCTTGATCATATTATTCTAATTCTACAAGGATGTAATATAGGAGGGCTGATATTGATTTTTAGTGCAAACCATCAATTCCTGTGTAAGAGTCCGTACAGAAATATGAATTTTTATCTTAAAAAGTTTCTAACTAAATATGATGTAATGGCTATGCGATGCCGATTTTTATTGATGAACAAATGAGCTAAGGAAGGTTTTTCGAAGCCATTGGTACACCCACCATTTTTTATGAAAAAATGAATTGGAAAAAAGCGGGGAATAGGACGCGTTTTGCTTAAAAGATCAGCATTAATAAAAGCTTTTGTCACATTTTTTCAGTATATTGCTATTAATTTCTTTATTTATAAATTCTAAGTTTGTATGGAACAGGACCAAGCTCGCATACCTAAATATATTCCTATCCGCGATGCAATTGCCCACGATATTGAATTTGGCGTATTAGAAGCCCACGCAAAACTCCCTTCGGAAAGAGTGCTTTCTGAACAATTCCAAACCACTCGGGTTGCTGCACGTGAAGCTTTGCTGGCTTTGGAAACTGATGGCCTGATTTATCGCTTAGACCGCCGTGGTTGGTATGTTCGCTCTCCTCGTATTATTTATCACCCGCAATCGACCAAAAACTTTAATCAGTTTGTGATTGAACAAGGCTATGAACCTTCGACCGAAGTGATTTCAAGTGAGCTAACGACGGCCACTTCTTGGGATGCCAAGCATTTAAAAGTTGAAAAAGGGCATCCGATTTATTCGGTTTGGCGACGTCGTTGTATTAATGGACGACCTGTTTTGGTTGAACATTTACGTGTGAATGCCGAGCTTTTTCCTGAGTTTTTAACTCATGATCTTAAGCAATCGATTACTTTACTGATGGCAAATCAATATAACTGCCATATCACCAGAGCCGATATTAATCTGTATCCAACAGCTTTATCGGAACAGCAGGCTAAAGCACTGCATGTCAATGTGGGCGCACTGGGTTTATATATTTGCCGTAGCAACAGAAATGAAGAGGGCGTGATTACCGATGTTGACCAAGAATATTGGCTACATGATGTTTTAGATTTGCATTTCGAAGCGCGAGCATAAAAATACAATCTGGTTTAAACCAGATTAATTAAACTGTCATATAAAGCTGTTGAAATACGATCATCAAATAATTGCATTCGATGGTTTGCAGATGAAAAAGTATATTCAACAGACAATTAAATTCGGCACTGCATCAGTTTTAGGTGTAGTGGTCGCTATTCAAATGGGATGTTCATCAGCAACATCAAAACAATCAGAAGAAATTACAGTTTATACGGCAGTGGAAGCCGACCAGCTTAAGCAATACCAAGAAGAATTACACAAAGCCTATCCTGAACTCAAAGTAAAATGGGTACGTGATTCAACTGGTGTAATCACGGCTAAACTTTTGGCAGAGCAGAAAAACCCACAAGCGGATGTGGTTTTTGGTGTGGCTTTAACCAGTTTGCTGGTCATGGAAAAGAAAGACATGCTTGAGCCTTTTAAACCTGAAGGTGTGCAAAATTTAAAACCGGAATTTGTAAGTCAAAAATCTGTACCAACGTGGACAGGTATGGATGCATGGGAATCTGCAATTTGTGTAAATAAAGTCGAATTAGAAAAGCGTAAATTACCGATTCCAAAAACTTGGAAAGATTTAACCAATCCCATTTATAAAAACCTGATTGTGATGCCAAATCCAGCCTCGAGTGGCACAGGCTATTTGGATGTCACAGCTTGGATGCAAATTTGGGGTGAAAAGCAGGCATGGGACTATATGCAGGCTTTGGATAAAAACATTTCACAATATCCTCACTCTGGTTCAAAACCTTGCAAGATGGCAGCTCAGGGCGAAATCCCAATTGGAATTTCCTTCGGTTATCCAGCCTTTAAATTAAAAGCAGAGGGTGCACCTTTAGAAGTGGTTTATCCAACTGAAGGTTTAGGCTGGGAAATGGAAGCCTCAGCAATTGTGAAAGGAACCAAGAAATTAAGTAGCGCACAAAAATTTATAAATTGGTCGGTAAGCAAACCGGCAAATGAAGCCTATGCCCATAACTTTTCAATGGTGGCCTATAAAGGCATTGAAAATACCACTATGGACTTCCCGAAAAATCTTCCCCAAATGCTCGTAAAAAATGATTTTTATTGGGCGGCCGAGCAGCGTGAACGTATTTTGGCTGAATGGTCAAAGCGTTTTGAAAAGTGATCTTTTAGATAAAGGCCTCATTATGCAAATACCTTCGTCATTGCAGTCATCGCTGCTGGGTCAAAACCAAAAGGCCGAGTTAGCAGGGCATTTATTGTCGACCTTAACGACCTATAAATATCCTGAACATGGCCCCTCAGTTTTAGAAGTGGTGGATATTCAAAAAAAGTTCCAACACTTTCAGGCCCTAACGCATATTAATTTAGACCTGAAAGCTGGCGAGTTCGTGAGCTTTTTAGGGCCTTCAGGATGCGGTAAAACCACATTGCTACGCATAATTGCGGGTCTAGAAAAACCTGATTATGGAAAGGTTATAAAAAAGGGCTCAGACATTACGTTGTTGAGTGCTGAAAAGCGTCACTGTGGAATTGTGTTTCAGAACTATGCGTTATTTCCAAACTTAAACGTTGAAGAAAATATTGCTTTTGGCTTAGATAAAAAAAAGTGGGATAAAGTACAGCGTAGTCAAAGGGTTCAACAGTTATTAGAACTGATTGAGTTACCCGATATTGCTAAAAAATATCCAAATCAATTATCAGGTGGGCAGCAGCAACGTGTTGCGCTGGCTCGGGCAATTGCGCCGAAGCCTGATATTTTACTGCTAGATGAACCATTGTCTGCACTCGATGCTCAGGTACGTCTAAACCTAAGACAAAAGATCCGTTCGATTCAATCGCAGCTTAACTTGCCAACCATTATGGTCACGCACGACCAAGAAGAAGCATTAAGCATTTCTGATCGTGTTGTGGTGATGAATCATGGTGTCATTGAGCAAATTGATACGCCGTACAATATTTACTACAAGCCACAAACTCAATTCGTTGCCAAGTTTATTGGCACCATGAATTTTTTAAAAGCCACTTGTGCTGTACCGAATCAGCTCGAGGTTCTAGGTTTTATTCCTCTAAATTTGGAGCAACAAAAACTTAAAGCAGGGGAAAATTACAGCATTGGTTTTAGACCCGAAGCTGTCGAGTTGGTTGATGATTTTGGTAGTGATAAAGAGTCGTTGTATTTGCCAGTTAAAGTATTAAGCACTGAATTTTTGGGCGCCAAGCGTCGTTTGTTTTGCGCTATTCATATCGATGGAATTGAGCAGGCAAAACACCTGTTGCAAATTGAAATTGAAAATACCAAGTTCAAATCTTTGCAAGAACTCATGTTTATAAAAGTGCCTAATCAGCTCATTCATGTCTTTGACGAACAAGGATACGCACTATGTTAAATGAAGCTGCTTCAGCGGTTTTAAAAACACAGCCGCTTCGAAAAACTGAATATTCATTAAGATCAAATATTGCTTTGGTAGCCGTTGCAATCGCTTTAACTTTAGCGATTATTGCTCCATTAATGATGCTGTTTGAAACTGCATTTTTTGATGAAAATCAAAATTTTGTTGGTCTTGAAAATTTTTATAATTATTTTGATAGTCCAGCTTTACTCAGTTCTGTATTTAACTCGGTGTGGGTTGCTTGTACTGCTACTGTCATTACAGTATTTCTTGCCAGTATTTATGCTTTTGCTCTCACCAATGTAAATATAAAAGGCAAAGGTTTCTTTAAATTGGTTGCTTTCTTACCGATTTTAGCACCGTCACTTTTGCCTTCTTTGGCATTGGTTTATTTGTTTGGTAAGCAAGGTGTGTTTAAACCTTTACTGGGCGATATACAAATTTATGGTCCAATCGGTATTTTAATCAGTTATTGCTTTTGGCTATTTCCAGCAATTTTAATGTTGATGATAGTGTCTTTTCGCAGTGTCGATCAGCGTTTAATTGAGGCGTCTTTGTCGCTCGGCAAAAATATCTGGAAGACGCATTATCACGTCACATTACCTGCAATTCGGTATGGGCTCATGAGCGCAAGTTTAGTGGCGTTTATTTATGTACTGACCGATTTTGGGATTCCGAAAGTCATTGGCGGTTCATTTAATATGATGGCGCTTGATGTCTATAAACAAATTATTGGTCAACAAAATATGAGCATGGGGGCGGTCATTTCCATCTTGTTATTGTTACCAGCAGTGTTCGTCTTTATTTTCGATCGTATTCAAAGCAAACGTCATGCACGTTTTCAAGCTTTTCAGGCTAAACCTTATGTTTCAGCATCGAATAAAAAACTTGAAGTCGTTCTGGGCTTATTTTGTGGTTTAGTTTCAGGTGCGATTTTACTGATTATCTTTACGGCTGTGCTCGCTTCATTCATTCAGTCTTGGCCTTATGATTTGTCTTTGACCTTAGCACATTACAGTTTTGAATATGTCGATGGCGGCGGTTGGGCAGCGTACTTTAACTCGGTTCGCATGGCACTCTTTAGTACGGTTTTTGGAACAGCACTGATTTTTATGGTGGCACTATTAACCGAACGTTTTAAGGCACATCCACTCATTAAAAATTATGTACAGGCTTTAGTTTTATTACCCCTTGCTGTGCCGGGGCTAGTCTTGGGTATTGCTTACATTTTGTTTTTTAACCAGCAAAGCAACCCGTTAAATGTGCTGTATGGAACCATGACCATTTTGGTGATTTCAACCATCGTGCACTATTACACCGTGCCACATCTCACTTTAACCAATGCCATTAAACAGATTCCGCTACAGCTCGATCAGGCAGCACAAACTCTAGGAACATCGAAGTGGAAAACCTTTTGGAAAGTATATTTGCCCATGTGTTTTCCAGCGCTATGTGATGTGTCGGTCTATGTTTTTGTGAATGCCATGACCACTGTGTCGGCTGCCATTTTCCTCTATTCACCAGACACCAGTTTAGCGGCGGTAGCCGTTTTAAATATGGATGATGCAGGAGACACGGTTGCTGCTGTTGCCATGAGCATTCTAATTTTAACCACCTCATGTGTTGTAAAACTCATTCACTGGTTATTTACCCGAAAAATTATGGCAAGAAGTCAGCAATGGCGTGAAAGCGCTCATTAAGTTTTAGCTAAACACAATTTTTATTTAACCGACTGAAATGAAAATGCTTTGTTCAACAAGGCAAGGGTTTATTCATCCTAAATTTCGCAAATTGGAAGTCTTATGAATAACGCACAGTTTGATTTAATTGTTGTCGGAGCCGGTATTTTAGGTCTATCCGCTGCCATACAGGCACAAGAGCAAGGTTTAAAAGTCTGTATCTTCGAGAAAAATGCCAAACCAGTGGGGGCAACTCGTCGTAATTTCGGCATGGTCGGAACTTCGACATTAACCCATCCAGAGCAACAGTGGCGAAAGTACGCGCTTGAAACGCGTTCTTTTTATCAGCGTATTCAAGCTGAAACCGATATTTCGTTTGCTCAACGACAAGGTGTTTATCTCGCAAACACTGCACTTGAATGGCAGGTTTTAAATGAGTTTGCCGAGCGTGCAAATAACTATCAAATTCCAGTTCATTTGCTAAAGCATGAGGAACTGGTCACCCAATTTTCTTATTTAAACCCCGAGCAGCAGTTTCAAGGCGGCTTGGTTTTTGAAGAAGATTATTCGGTCGAACCGCATGTGGTTGGGCAGCGACTATTGGCATATGCCGAAAGAAAAGGCGTAAAGATTTATACCAATGCTTGTGTCGTTCAAACCCAATATCAACATGAAATTTGTCAGGTTCGCTTGGCAAGTGGCGAGGCATATCGGGCAAATAAAGTTTTGATCTGCCACGGTGAAATCATCGATGTTTTATATCCAGATCTCTTACAAAGTTTGAACTTGAAACGTTGTGGCTTACAAATGGCCCTGACTCAACGGTTTCACCAAAACTTAAATGCTTCTCTTTATTCGGGCTTATCCATTTCACGTTATCCAGCTTTTGAAATTTGCCCAAGTCATGCAGAGCTGGTTAAAGCATCACAACAGGGTTTCATTAAAGAATTCGGTATTCATATTCTGATTAAACAAAATGAATTTGGCGAACTGATCGTAGGAGATAGTCACGAATATCATTCTATTAACGAAGCGCCTCAGTTCGAGCAACGCGAAGAGATTAATGAGTTTATTCAAACGTACTGCCACGAAAAACTAGGGCTGACTTTACCTCCAATTCAAAAACGTTGGAATGGTTATTACCTGGCCCATGAACATGAGTTGGCCTGTGTCGCTGAAGCTGAAAAAAATATCTTTCTGGTGAGTGCGATTGCTGGCAAAGGCATGACTACAGGGGCTGGCTTTATGAAAGAAATATTAGAACAAAATATTTACTAGTTTGTCATCTGGTTTAAACCAGATTGGTGTATATTGAAATTAACGCAAAAGAAATGAGTAACATTATGAACATGCAACCCCAACTCGATATGGATTTAGAGAACAAGTATTTGCTTCTTACTCCAGGACCATTATCAACATCGGCAACAGTACGCCGTACCATGCAAAAAGACTGGTGTACTTGGGACCAAGAATACAACTCACTGGTACAAGATATCCGTTCTCGTCTAGTCAACTTAGCGACCAGGCAACCTGAAAAATATACGGCTGTGTTAATGCAAGGCAGTGGAAGTTTTGCTGTGGAGTCTGTACTTGGTTCAGCTATTCCGCGTGATGGCAAAATCTTGATCATTAATAACGGCGCATATGGTGCACGTATGGTGCAAATGGCGCGTTGCTTAAATATTGAAGTTGTAGAGCTGAACTATTTAGAAACCCAAACACCAGATCTACTAGAGATTGAGCGCGTTTTAGAAGATAAAACCATTAGCCATGTTGCTTGTGTGCACTGTGAAACCACCACTGGTATTTTAAATCCGATTCAAGACATTGGCCGTTTAGTTAAAGCAGCAGGAAAAATCTGGATTGTGGATGCCATGAGTTCATTTGGTGGAGTACCTATGGATATGGCTGAGCTTGAAATTGATTTTCTAATTTCAAGTGCAAATAAATGTATTCAAGGTGTTCCGGGTTTTGGTTTTATTTTGGCAAAGCGTGATTGCCTAGAAGCATGTAAAGGTTTAGCTCGTTCGGTAAGTCTCGATTTGTATGACCAGTGGAATACGATGGAGCAGCATAACGGTAAATGGCGTTTTACCTCGCCAACCCATGTGGTACGTGCATTTTATCAAGCATTACTTGAGCTTGAGACAGAAGGCGGTGTTGCTGCACGTTATCAACGTTATTTACAAAACCAACAAACCTTATCTAAAGGTATGCAACAACTTGGCTTTGAGTTGGTACGTGGTGAAGAGAGTCCACAATCACCCATCATTACCACTTTTCTTTACCCAACAGCCGAGACATTTAGCTTCCAGTCCTTCTACGAAACCCTGAAAAAATCAGGCTACGTAATTTATCCGGGCAAAGTCACTGACCTTAACTGCTTCCGTATTGGCAATATTGGCGAAGTTTATATTCATGACATTGAAGGGCTTCTTGCTGCGATTGCGAACTACTGTGAAAACCACCTAAACCAAGCTGTAACAGCATAATTTTTATTAAATTAAAGGAAATACATCATGACAACCAACAATACACAAATTCAGGCTGTGGTTTTTGACTGGGCTGGCACAACTGTAGATTTTGGCTCACGTGCACCAATTTTGGCTTTTATGGCTTTATTTAAAGACAATAAAATTGAAATTACGGTTGAAGAAGCTCGAGCGCCAATGGGTTTAGAAAAACGTGACCATATTGCTGCCGTTTTAAAAATGCCGCGTGTCGCAGCGGCATGGCAGGAAGTCTATGGGAAGCCTGCAACTGAAGCAGATATTGACCGTTTATATAAAGACTTTATTCCCTATCAGTTAAATTCTATTCCAACATGTTCTGCTTTAATTCCGGGCGCATTGGAAACGTTTGAAAATATTAAAAAGCGTGGTGCAAAAATTGGGAGTAACACGGGTTATGCATCCATGATGATTGGTCGTTTGGTCAAAGATGCTGCCGATCAGGGCTATCGACCGGACTGTATCGTTACGGCAAGTGACGTGAAATATGGCCGGCCATATCCTGAAATGCTATGGAAGAACTTAATTCAACTCGACGTATCCGATATCAAAACCGTTGTAAAAGTAGATGATACCGTGGTGGGTATTGACGAAGGTTTAAACGCAGGGTGCTGGACAGTAGGACTTGCGATTAGTGGTAATGAAGTCGGTTTAAGCTATGAAGAGTGGAGTTCGCTATCGGCCGATGAACAGATTATTCTAAAAGATAAGGCATACCAAAAAATGAATGCGTCGGGCGCTCATTATGTGATTGATAGTGTCGCTGATTTGCCAAATGTACTAGATGATATTGAACGCCGTTTGGGGCAGGGTGAACGACCTTAAACAAAGTTTAGGTCTATATCTTTTTAAGCTTAGCTCCCAAGGGAGCTAAGCTTACCTAAAAAATTAAAATGAAGAGTAGATACACTCTACATATGTGAAAATAAGGATTAACTTTGAGGAGTAAATTCCTTATTTTTGGCTAACGATTTAAAACACATGTTTCGATCGTTAGCACCATCAACCAGATAGGCATATGACCTATTTGATAGATCTATTTATGACTTTTGAGGGTCATATAATTTTTCTTTAATAAATAGGGCTGGTATCACGCCACAAATCAGGTAGGCAGCACCCATCACAACAAAACCTAAACCAATTGACCCGCCAGAGGCTAAGAAACCAATCGTTGCAGGGGCTAAAGCAGCACCTAAACGTCCAACATTATAGGCTCCACCAATGGCTGTACCGCGAATAGCGGTCGCAAAGCTTTCGGTCATGTAGGTGGCATTTACGCCATACGGAATGCCGTAGAGGAAACCAAAAGTGACCAGTAAATATAGAATGTTGCTTGGCGAGTTATAAAAAACAATTAAAGGTAGGAAAATAGCAGTACCAATTGCACCAAAGGCATAGGTAAAGCGACGCCCTAATTTATCGGCCATCATGCCCGCAAGAACTTTACCTAAAATCATGGCGGTATATGTACCTACCATATAGGCAGTCATTTCTTTAAACTTCATACCGAGTTCGCTTTCAAGGTATGACGGCATCCAGTTATTTACGCCATAGTAACCAAACTGTAAAAAGCCAGCGGTTAACGCCCACAAGATAAACATATTGCGGTTTCGTTTATCTTGGAAAATAAGCTTAAATGCCGAAGTTTTTGATGCGTTTTGAGCTACAACAGGTTGTTGTAGTCGAGATTTTTGCCATGCTTCTGGTTCGGGTACAAGAATATGCATGAGGACAGCAATAACAACAGGAATAATCGCAACATAAAACAGCATGCGCCAGCCATGATCAGGAATAATCCAGCCTGCAAGCAAAGTCGCAACAATATAGCCAACCGTCCAACCTGCTTGTAGGGTACCCAGTACTGTGGTGCGGTAACGGGTTGGGACATATTCGGCCATGAGGGTATTACAGGCGATATAGAGTGAACCCAAACCCAGTGATGCAAAAAATCTTAAAATACCAAACTGAAGAAAGCTTTGAGTGAAACCTAAGCCACAGGTGAGGAGTGAGAAAGTTAAAATAGAAATAACAACAATGCGCACGCGACCAAATTTATCGCACGCCCATCCCCCAAAAATCCCACCAACAGCCATGCCTGCCAATGTGAAACTGCCAAGCATACCTGCTTGTACTGAACTTAATCCAAAATCTGCCTTAATACTATTTAAGCTATAAGACAGCATCATCAAATCTGCACCATCTACCAACAGTGCTAGAAAAGCAAAAATAAAAGCTATTTTCCACGTATGAGGCTGTATACGAGAAAGACCTTCTTTGTAATTTGTAGCCATAATCCATTACCTACATTTGATAAAAAGCACTTCAAGTCGTTTTGAAGTGCTTAAAATTTGATTAAGACGCAGCGCGAATCATGTTTCGGGCAATAATCACTTGTTGAATTTGAGTAGTCCCTTCATAGAGACGGAACAAACGAACATCTCGATAAAAACGTTCAATGGCATATTCACTGATGTAACCCGCACCGCCGTGAATTTGTACGCAGCGATCAGCAACGCGGCCACACATTTCGGTTGCAAACATTTTTGCGCATGAGGCTTCAGTGCTAACGTTTTGTCCTGCATCGCGTAGGCGTGCAGCGTCTAAGACCATACATTTAGCGGCATAAATTTCAGCTTTTGAATCGGCAAGCATGGCTTGAATGAGTTGGAATTCGGCAATCGGTTGTCCAAATTGCTTGCGTTCGATGGCGTAATTTAAAGAGTCGTCTAGCATTCGTGTTGCTGCGCCGACACTCAAAGCCGCAATATGCAAACGGCCTTTATCGAGTACTTTCATGGCCGTTTTAAAACCAACACCTTCTACACCACCAATGAGCGCTGAGGCTGGAATGCGACAATTTTCAAAAATAACGTCACAGGTATGGGCGCCTTTTTGTCCCATTTTTTTATCGCGTTTGCCAAGAAAAATGCCCGGAGTTTGGCTATCGACAATAAAAGCAGAAATGCCCCCAGCACCTTTAATATCAAAGTTTGTACGAGCCATGACTGTAAATACACCAGCGTGAGGGGCATTGGTAATAAAGCGTTTAGTACCATTTAAAATATAAAAGTCACCCTCTTTTACAGCGGTGGTTTTTAAAGAGGCAGCATCAGAGCCTGCATCTGGTTCGGTTAAGCAAAAAGAACTGATCACTTCACCACGTGCTAAACGTGGCAAGAAAAATGATTTTTGTGCTTCGGTCCCATCAATAATCAGGCCACTTGAGCCAATGCCATTATTGGTCCCAATGAGAGAGCGAAAAGCCGGAGAGGTACGACCTAATTCAAAAGCCACATAGACTTCTTCTTCCATCGTCAGGCCAAGACCTTCGTATTCTTCAGGAATGGTTAAACCAAATAAACCGAGAGCTTTCATTTGCTCAACGATATCTTGAGGAATTTCATCCGTTTCAGCGACTTCATTCTCATGAGGAATTAATACACCTTCAACAAATTGTCGAATCATATCAACAAGTTGATCTAAGGTTTCCTGTTCTCGAATCATAGTCTCGTCCTTTTACTACATACTAAAAACATCAATGTGATGTTCGTAAAATCACCAATATTTGAAGCGATAGTAATCAAAGGATAAACGCAAAACAATACATTTTGAAAATTAATTTCGCAATGCGATACTTTGTTGTTGATTTGTGTTTGGCTAATTTATTGATTTATTTAAGCTATATTTCCTTATAAAAAATCATTATTTTTAGTGGAAAATTAAAGTTTGATTTTTAAAAAGAGCTGTGTATATTAAAAATATATATCGCTATGCGAAATTTTAAATGGATAAATTTTCCTATAGGAAATGAGTCACAAAATATAGTGGGATGAAGATGGGTGCTTTAAATGGAATTCGGGTGCTTGACTTAAGTCGGGTATTGGCTGGACCTTGGTGTGGGCAGATTCTTGCCGATTTAGGCGCAGAAGTCATCAAGATTGAACGACCGAAAGTCGGTGATGATACCCGTTCTTGGGGGCCGCCTTGGATGAAAGATGACTCAGGCCAAGACACTCAAGAAGCCGCTTATTATCAGTCGACCAACCGCAATAAACTATCGGTTGCCATCGACATTGCGAGTCCTGATGGTCAAGAATTGATTAAAGCCCTCATTCAAGACACCGATGTCGTGATTGAAAACTACAAAGCGGGGTCTCTAAAAAAGTACGGTTTGGACTATGAGTCTTTATCTGCGATTAACCCTAAACTGGTGTATTGCTCGATAACAGGTTTTGGTCAAAATGGTCCCAGAGCAGAAGAGCCCGGTTATGACTTTATTATTCAGGGCATGGGCGGTCTTATGTCAGTTACGGGTGAGCGAGATGATTTGCCGGGTGGCGGTCCACAAAAAGTAGGGGTCGCATTTTCTGATTTAGCCACGGGACTTTATTCTACGATTGCCATACAGGCTGCTTTACTCAATCGCCATGTGACAGGTTTAGGCCAATACGTTGATATGGCTTTGCTTGATGTTCAAATTGCCACAATGGCAAATCAGGGAATGAATTATCTTTCATCAGGAAAAATCCCTAAACGTTATGGCAATGCACACGCTAATATTGTGCCTTATCAAGTGTTCAAAGCTTCTGACCGTGATTTTATTATTGCATGTGGAAATGACACTCAGTTTATTCAACTCTGTCGAAGTATTGGGTTACCCGATTTACCAAATGATGCACGTTTTGCTCGAAATGCGGACCGAATCAAGCATCGTGATGAAATTATCGAAATTTTACAAACTCACTTTTTAACAAAAACAGCAGATGAATGGGTAGGTGCAATTTATGCCGCTAAAGTTCCCGTCGGTGTGATTAATAACTTGGAACAAGCTTTTCAAGAGCCGCAAGTCATTGCCCGAGAAATGTTAGTCGAGATGAACCATCCTCAACGTAAAAAATTGAAGGTAATTGGCTCGCCAATCAAACTTTCTAGAACACCCGTTGAATACAAAACAGCACCTCCGCTGTTGGGTGAACATACGCAGGCGGTTTTAGGTCGAGTAGTTTCTCCAGAAAAACTGGCTGAGCTCAAAGAAAAAGGTGTAATTGGGTAGGTGGCTTAAAAGCGGAAGGTTAAAATTATATTTAAAATCAGAAAATAAAATATTTAATCTTTCGCTTTAATGAGTTAGAAGTTATCTTTTAGATGCAGACTCGGATGTTTGCTCTTTTGCTATTTATAGAAAAAATAGATTATAATTTTCGCAGTGCGAAACAAAATATGGATTGGTATGACAATGAACGATGCAGTAGATGCAGAACAGACAGAAAAATTATTAGCGCCTTTAAGGCATGAATTATTACATCCGATTGAAGACATGCAGGATGAAAATGATCGCCAATTTATTACTGCATTAGCACGTGGTTTAGAGCTATTACGTTGTTTTACTCCTAAGCATCAGCATTTGGGTAACCAAGAGCTTGCTCAGATGACAGGTTTACCAAAACCAACCATTACTCGCCTTACACATACCTTGTCGCGTTTGGGTTATATCAAACAAGTACCTAACTCAAGCAAATTCCAGCTTTCAGTAGGGGTTCTTGCGTTTGGTTATTCCATGCTGTCTAACGTATCGATTCGCTCTATTGCTCATCCATATATGAAAAATTTGGCAGACTATGCTGGCGCTGCTGTAGCGATGGCAACACGCGATCGACTGAACATGATTTATCTTGATGTGGTACAGGGTAAAGGCAATATGACCATGCGCCGTCAAGTTGGAACTTATTTACCGATTCATTTAAGTTCTATGGGGCGTGCATGTTTAGCTGCAATGCCTGAAGACGAAAGAAAATTTTTACTTGATGCCATCCGTAGCAAACACAAAGAAGACTGGATCAAAATTAACCGTGATCTAGACAAAGCGTTTAAAGACTACCAAGATTTCGGATATTGTTTTTCAATCGGTGAATGGCATAAAGATGTAAATTCGGTTGCAGTCCCACTTATTCATGAACAACATGGTTTGCTGGTGTTTAACTGTGGCGGTCCAAGTTTCATTATGAACCGTGAAAAACTCGAAGAAGATATTGCACCGCGTCTTTTACACATGGTGAATAATATTCGTACTGAGATTAGTTAAACGTATTTAATTTATTTATAAGAGCCAGCTTTGTTTTTCAAGGCTGGCTTTTTAATGGGCGAGTTTTAGGTTGTTTGGCTGTGAAAGTTCGGTTTTCGTTTTTCTTTGAAAGCATTTAATGCTTCTTTAAACTCGGAACCCTGTAAACAGTGTGAGAAAATAGTCGACTCATGATCAATACGATTGAGTAGATCATCAATTGGTATATCTCTTAGTAACTTTTTACTGAGCTGTAAGGCTTGGCTTGGTTTGTGAGCAAGTTTAATAGCCACATCTTCAACCGCTTGATCCAGCTCAGTTGCCTCAAATATTTCATTTACCAGACCATAATTCTTTGCTTGGTCTGCCGAAAACTTTTCACCCAATAAAATAATCTCAGAAGCACGAGCAAAGCCCAATAGTCTTGGCAAGATGTAACTTGAACCCGCTTCAGGTACAAGTCCCAAATTCACAAAGGGGAATTGGAAAATAGAGTTTTGGCTTGCATACACAAGGTCGCAATGTAGAAGCATGGTGCTGCCAATACCAATTGCTACACCATTTACTTTAGCAATAATCGGTTTTGGAAACGTTGCTAAGCTTTTTAAGAAAACAATCGAAGCGGGTGGTTCTGAAGTGGTGGTATCGCGTTTTTCAAATGCGTTTACATCATTGCCGCTGGTAAATGCGGAGTCTTCACCAGTCAGCACAACCACATGAATGTCTTGATTAGTTGAAGCCTCATCTAATGCCTGACTTAGGGCCGCATACATTTCGTAATTAATTGCATTCTTTTTAGTGGGATTACTGATGGTGAGCGTTAGTATATTTTTATCAAAATACTCATGAATTGTGCCTGTTTTAAGCTCGTTTTGAGTTTTGTTGTTCTGCTGCATCATTCATTCCTTTAAATAACTTTCCGTTTAAAATTTCAACTGATTGAAATGATGCTATCGAAAAATAATTCCGTTAGCAATTATTTTGTTTTATATTGTGGTATAAAATTTTGTATTGTGAAATTTTTAACTTAAACTACTTTAAATACTGATAGGATTTATGAGTAAATAAGCATCTAGCTCTGCGAAGGAAATGAGAAGCTAGCTATAGAACAGTGAGTGGGAATAATATGAAGACCAAAATTACAGAACTATTTGAAATCGAGCATCCAATTATTCAAGGCGGTATGCATTATGTTGGTTTTGCAGAGCTGGCTGCTGCGGTTTCTAACGCGGGTGGGTTAGGTATTATTACTGGCTTAACTCAGCGTACACCTGAAAATCTGGCAAAAGAAATTGCACGTTGCCGTGAAATGACTGATAAGCCTTTTGGGGTAAATTTAACCTTTTTGCCTACGGTGAATACCCCTGATTATCCGGGTTTTGTAGAAGCAATTATTAAAGGTGGAGTCAAGGTCGTAGAAACAGCAGGGCGTAATCCTGAACAAGTCATGCCGTATTTAAAAGCTGCTGGCATTAAAGTAATTCACAAATGTACTTCGGTTCGACATAGCTTAAAAGCGCAACAAATTGGATGTGATGCGGTTTCTGTAGATGGTTTTGAGTGCGGAGGTCACCCTGGTGAGGATGACGTGCCAAATATGATTTTATTGCCTTTAGCAGCCGATGCATTAGAAATCCCATTTGTTGCC
Source organism: Acinetobacter sp. S-1 (assembly GCF_059579785.1). Classification (NCBI taxonomy): domain Bacteria; kingdom Pseudomonadati; phylum Pseudomonadota; class Gammaproteobacteria; order Moraxellales; family Moraxellaceae; genus Acinetobacter; species Acinetobacter sp. S-1. The sequence continues at coordinate 2,304,351 of NZ_CM184207.1, read as the reverse complement.
TCTGGTGGTATGGCAGATGGACGTTCGCTTGCTGCTGCTTTAGCAATGGGAGCCGATGGAATTAATATGGGAACACGCTTTATTGCGACTCAGGAAGCTCCCGTACATGCAAATGTGAAACAGGCGATTTTGAATGCAACCGAAAGAGATACGCGTTTAATTATGCGTGCTTTGCGTAATACAGAACGTGTCATGAATAATGCGGCCGTAGAAAAAATTGTGGCAAAAGAAAAAGCACTCGGCGATAACATTAAGTTTGAAGATATTATTGAAGAAGTTGCAGGGGTTTATCCAAAAGTCATGATTGATGGCGATGTAAATGCAGGTGCATGGTCATGTGGGTTAGTGGCAAGCTTAATCCATGATATTCCGACATGCGATGAACTGGTTAACCGAATTGTCAAAGATGCAGAAGATATTATTCGTGGTCGATTATTAGGACTTTTATAACGAACCATTAGCCTACTTTATATAAGATCAGCACAAGCTTTAATTGTGCTGATTTTTTGCATCATGTGCACAATAATAAAGACATAAAACGGCAAAAATTAAACCCAAAATACAGACACCTGTCCATCCGAAGTGTTTCCAAGCATAACTTCCTGCCGTTGTGCCTAAAGCGCCGCCAGCAAAGTAACCCGTCATATAAATCGCGTTAAAACGTGAGCGTAGTTCTTGATTAAGTTTAAATACAATACTTTGGTTGGTGACATGCACAGCAGAAAGAGAAGCGTAGAGAATGAGTAAGGCAATAATATAAAAAGCGAAATGGTAGGGTAAAAGTGAAAAAAGAATCCAACTTAAAATAAGGCCAATGCCGCAATAAATTGAAATTTTATGAATGTAGCCTTGATCAATAAATTTACCTGAAAAATTGGCAACGAACGTCCCTAATACCCCAACAAAACTGAAAAGGCCAATGGTAAAGTCGCTAAAAAAATAGGGTGCTGGAGCCAAAAGCAACGACATGGTGGTAAAGGTTAAACTTACACAAGCAAATGTAAAACCACCAATATAAGTTCTGGTTCTTAACCGCCGATTTTGAATAAAAATCTGTGGTAAAGAGCGAATAGTTTTTGCATAGTTTTCAGATTTGGTTGGTGGAAATAACCCGATATTACGATGCAAAATAATGGCAATGATAAGTAACAAAAAGCCACTGACCAGATAAATAATATTCCATGCAAAAAGTGTAGACATCAGCCCTGAAAGAGAGCGGGCGAGTAAAACCCCCATCATCAGTCCACTCAGTAGAAAGCCAACGACACGACCGCTTTGTTGAATTGGAACCAGACTTGCAGCAAGCGGTAACAACAGTTGGGCTGCACTAGAAAATAGGCCAGTAATGACAGTACCAAGCAGTAAAAGATAAATATTGTGCGAAAAACCGCTAATAATTAATCCACTTGAAGCTAATAACATAAAGATAAATAGCAGCTTGCGCTTTTCTATTATGTCCCCTAATGGCATTAAAAAGAGTAAGCCACATGCGTAGGTGATTTGGGCTAGAGTTGGCACCCACGCTGTAGTTGTTTCAGTTAAATTTAGGCTTACACTAATTGAGTGAATAAGTGGCTGACTAAAATAATTTCCACCTGTACAAATGCCTGCGGCAATTGCCATTAAAATAATGGTTGGGGTATAGAGTGCGTTTTTCATCATGCCTATCGTCATAATGAAAGTGGAACTTTAATCAACACAACCATGACTGTTTTAAGCAAGATTGTTAGTGCGTTTCATTCAAAGCATCTTGAATATTGTGCACCATGTGGATTAAACGTGGTCCAATTTCACCTTCAAGTTTTTCCGGATTTAAATGAAAACTTGGCGCACCACAGTTAAAAACATAAAGACCGTGTTTCGAGCTGACCAAAGGTACAGCCACCGAGTTCACTTCTTTATGCCACTCACCTAAAGACAAACAATATCCATAATCTTGATAATCACGGAAAGCTCGTTCTAATGAGCGTTTTATGGCTGGCCAGTTTTCGGGATTTTTTTGTTTCAACGCATCAAGTAGAAAATTGCGCTCACGTTCAGGGGTCGCAGCCAAGCATGCTCGGCCCATAGAACTACTATGAATTGGCAAAGTCGAACCAATTGGACGGCGCATATTTAAGGCTGTTTCAATTTGCACAACATCGATATACACCATATTTAAGCGATCACGCGTTGCCATCGCCACAGGCGCTTGAACATACTGGCTCATCTCTTCCATATATTGATGAGCAATATTACGAATCGAGATGTTAGATAATGCTGCGTATCCTAAAGATAAGACACCAATATCTAATGTGTACTTGGTCGAGTTAGGCAATTGTTTTAAATAACCTAATGACACAAGAGTATTGGTAATACGTGCAATGGTCGGTTTAGGTAAACCTGTCATTTTTGCTAATTCTTGGTTGCCAAGCACCTGATTATTTGCAGAAAAGCATCTTAAAAGTTCTAAACCGCGTGCTAAAGAAGCAATAAATTGAGGGTTGTTTTCCCGATGTATATGCGAAATAGGATCTAAACGTATCTCATCAAAATTTATTGGTTTTTCAGTTTCCGTGTTTTGAGACATTCGATCCTCAAATATAATTAAAGCAATAGTTTTGCCATTATATTTCGCTCTGCAAAATAAATCCATTCATCACTGCGCTGTTGTGATGAATGGATATCTGGTTCAATGGTTATGAAACGTTTTCAATCACCATTGCAAGACCTTGGCCTACACCAATACATAGGCTCACCACGGCATATTTTTTCTTACGGCGTATTAGCTCACGAGCTACTGTTAACGCAAGACGAGCGCCAGATGCACCAAGTGGATGACCAACTGCAATCGCACCACCGTTCGGGTTCACACGTGGGTCATTAAAATCAACATTCAAACCTTTTAAACAAGATAAAACCTGTGAGGCAAAGGCTTCATTAATTTCAATAATATCCATGTCATCTAAAGTAAGGCCAGCACGAGTAACTGCTTTTTTAATGGCTTCGATCGGGCCTGCACCCATAATACGTGGCTCAATACCCGCAGCTGCCGCTGATAAAATTTTTGCCATTGGTTTTAGGCCATATTTTTGACCCGCAGCTTCTGAACCAATTAACAGGGCTGCTGCACCGTCATTAATACCTGAAGCATTACCAGCTGTAACCACGCCACCTTCAAAGAGTGGTTTTAACTTTGTGAGTGCTTCAACAGTTGAACTTGGGCGAGGGTGTTCATCTTCTGAAACGAGTTTGGGCGGTAATTTTTTGCCTTGGAAAACCTCAATTGGAGTAATTTCATCGGCAAAGAAACCTTCTCCTTTGGCTTTTTGATATTTGGCTTGTGATTGAGCTGCAAATAAATCAGCTTGCTCACGGCTAATACCAAAGTCGGCTGCAACGTTATCGCCTGTTTCAGGCATTGAATGACCGCCGTACTGAGCAATAATTTTTTTATTTGGAAAACGAGAGCCAATTGTGGTGTCATAAATTTTTGCATCACGGCTATAAGCACTTTCGGCTTTACCCATCACAAAAGGTGCGCGAGACATACTTTCTACACCACCTGCGATATAGAGTTCGCCTTCACCACAAGTAATGGCACGTGCTGAGTCAATCACAGCACCTAAACCACTAGCACATAGGCGGTTTACCGTCTGGCCCGGTACAGTAACAGGTAAACCTGCAAGTAATAGCGCATTTCGTGCCACATTACGGCTATCTTCACCCGCTTGGTTGGTGTCGCCTAAAATCACATCTTCAATATCAGCACCCGGAACACCAGTTTTTTCTAGTAGTTTTTGAATGACAGTTGCGGCCAAATCATCAGGACGAATTGAGGCAAGTTCACCTGCATGACGGCCAAATGGGCTACGTAAACCATCATAGATATATGCATTTAACATTGAGAAATTCCTTTTCAAGACTCGTGAGTAAAAGTAAGAGGTAAACGAAGTGCGACACGACGCTGTAACCACGGGCTAGGGCGGTAACGCGGATCATGTGTAAGTGCTGTTATACGGTTCAGAATGAGTAAAACTTTTTCACTGCCGACTTGATCGCCCCATTCAATTGGGCCAAATGGATAGCCTAAGCCCAGACGTACTGCGGCATTAATATCATCTACAGTGGCAACATTTTGCTGCGCAATATCACAGCCTAAATTAATGACCATTGCTAAAACACGCTGTGCAACAAAGCCAATACTTTCAGCAATCATGCTGACCAGATTTCCATCTAGATTGAAAATAGAGTGAGCCGCTTGTCGGTATTCAGATTTAGTAATGAGTGAAGGCATCAAGGTTCGATGCTTTGCAATGCCATAAAGCATGTCTATAGCAACAGCTTGTTCGGGGTTAACCCCTAGGCGGGTCGCCGCTTGGGTTGTGTCTTCACCGTAACAAGCGAGCAAACATAAGCTATCTGTTTGTGGTTCAGGACTAGCATCTAAGGCAATATTTTGCTGAGTCAAATAATCTTCGAGCTGTTTTTTATCGTCTAAAAAATCTGCCGCAATCCAAACTTTTGGATATTGTGCTAACCGCTCTACAAACTTTGCAGGTTGTTCACCTGTTTTTGAACCAGTTTCATAGTTATAAAAACCTTGATTAACCTTACGTCCAAGTTGCTTGGCATCTAGCATCTGTTTGGTTAGCGGGTTTGGTTTGTAGCGGGCTTCTTCATAGTATTGGTGATAAATCGACTCCATCACAGGATGCGAGACATCAAGGCCAGTTAAATCGAGTAATTCAAAAGGACCCATTCTAAAACCAACGCCGTCACGTAAAATTCGGTCAATTTCACTAATATCACAGACATTTTCATTTAAAATTTTGAGCGCTTCGGTGCCATAAGCTCGACCAGCGTGATTAATAATAAATCCAGGGGTGTCCTTCGCTACAACAGGGCGGTGACCAAATGCACGAGATAAATCGTTTAAAGCCTCAATAATAAGTGGATCTGTTTTTAAACCACGAATGACTTCAACCACTTTCATGAGTGGAACTGGGTTAAAGAAGTGATAGCCCACAACACGCTCAGGCTTTTTACAGTTTGCAGCAATGGCTGTAATAGAAAGGGAAGAGGTGTTTGAGGCTAAAATAGTATTATCCGAAACAATGTCTTCAAGCTGTTGCATCAAACTTTGTTTAATATCGAGACGTTCAACAATTGCTTCTACAATGAGGTCGCAATTTTTTAAATCTTCAATTTGATGAGCAACAATTAAATGGTTATTTGCCGCTGCTGCTTGCTCAGATGTAATTTTATTTTTGTCGACTAACTTTTGAAATGTAGCAGCCAGTTTTTCTTTAGCCTGTTCTGCTGCACCTGCTTTGGCATCATATAAATAAGTGGTATGACCTGACTGTGCAGCAATTTGAGCAATACCACTGCCCATAATACCGACACCAATCACAGCCATGCTTTTAATATCATAAGTCATGTCGATCATCCTGATGATTAATCTATATTTGAAATTAAATGGAAAAATAGGGTTGGGTGATTTAGCTTAAGCATTGTTTATCACCATCAATTGGTAAGATTTGCCCTGAAATTGAGCGGCCACTATCTGATGCTAAAAATAGGCATAAATCTGCAATATGTTTTGGATTGACAAAATATTTGAGCGACTGATTTTTCAGTGCATTTTGAGTCACTTCTTCAAGTGAGGTATGCGCTACATCGGCACGGGCCTGTAATACGCGTTGAACCCGATTACCATCGACTGCGCCCGGAAGAATAGCGTTAACTCGAATATTATCTGCACCGAGTTCCATAGAGAGCGTTTTGGTAAAACCGATCAGCCCCCATTTCGAAGTGGAATAGGCTAATCGGTACGGATAGCCTAAGCGTCCGGCAATAGACGACATATTTATAATCACGCCTGCCTGCGCTTGCTTTAAATAGGGAATGGCTAACTGGGTAATTAAAAAAGTGCTATTCAGATTTAAATTAATGACCGTATTCCAATCTTCAAAACTTAACTCATCTGCTGCAATGGTCGGGCCTGAAATGCCTGTGTTATTAACTAAAATATCAATACCGCCAAGTTTCTGAACTACATGACTAAACATGAGTTTAATTTGCTCATGATCAGCCAAATCACATGTATATATATGTAGTTTTGGATAATCTTGTTGAAATTTTTCTAGGCTTTTAGCATTAATATCACAAACGAAAACTTCATCCTGATTGTTTAAAAATGCTTCTGCAATGCATCGTCCAATCCCTGAACCACCTGCACTAATCAATACTTTTCTGGTCATATTCATTCCTTTGTTATTATGGTTTTGAGTTATTTACCTTGATAAGACGGTTTACGTTTTTCAATAAAAGCTTGAACGCCTTCATTTTTATCTTCGGTAGAAAACAGTAACTGGAATGCTTTTCGTTCTAGCGTTAAGCCTGCATTTAATGGAACGTCTTCGCTCATCAGTGCAACTTCTTTAATTTGTTGCAGGGCAATAGGAGGCATTTTTGCGAGGCTTTGTGCCATTTGAATCGCAGTTGGAATGGTTTGGTCATCTTCTGTGACTTGTGAAACAAGACCGATGATATAAGCTTCTTCGGCTTTTACCATGGCACCTGTCATAATCATGCGCATGGCATGGAATTTACCCACAGCACGGAATAAACGTTGTGTACCACCAGCACCCGGCATTAAACCGACTTTAATTTCTGGTTGGCCAAAGGTTGCGCCTTTACCTGCAATAATAATGTCAGCATGCATTGCAAGTTCACAGCCACCACCTAACGCATAGCCATTTACAGCAGCAATGACTGGTTTAGGACACTGAGCAATCGCATTCCAATAACGTTCGGTATGGCGCAATAACATTTCTGTTGAAGTTGCGGTTGCCATTTCTTTTAAATCTGCACCTGCGGCAAAGACTTCTTCACCACCTGTGAGCACAACCGCATTGATCTCATCATTAAAACTTAATTCGGTAAAAGCTTGTGCTAGTTGTTTGCGAACCTCTGTATTCAGTGCATTTTTTGCTTCAAGTCGGTTTATTTTTACAATCGCTATTTTTTGAATAGAAAAGTCGACTTCTACGAAATTATTCCCTATTGATATACTCATTTTTGAATTCCTTGTTTCGCACATCAAAACTATATTCCTTTTATGATGCTTATTTTGGAATTTATTTCAAGTCTTATTTAGTCCATTAGAGCAATTATGATTTATTAAATAAGCTAAGTGTTTGATATTGCGTAATGGTGTATTTTTAAATTTCGTTTAACGAAATTAATTTTCAAAAAAACTTGAAATTTGTATTTTTGTTCTCGTACTATGAAACACATCCGCAGTAAACAAGATTTAAAACATGGTATCCAGACAAGCTGGAGATGGCTGATGGGTGCGATGGAAATACATAAAAAGGGAGATCACAGATGATCCGTGATGAAGGCATGTTGGAGCAGTTACTTTCAACAATTCGAGATTTTGTAAAAAATGAATTGATCCCTCGTGAAAACGAAGTGGTAGAGAAAGACAAAATTCCGGATGACATTGTGCAGCAAATGCGTGAGCTTGGTTTGTTCGGTCTTACAATTCCCGAAGAATATGGTGGCCTAGGCATCACCATGGAAGAAGAGGTCAGAGTTGCATTTGAACTTGGACAAACTTCACCGGCTTTCCGTTCTTTAATTGGTACCAATAACGGGATTGGCTCAAGTGCAATTTTGATTGATGGCACAGAAGAGCAAAAGCAGAAATATTTACCGCGTTATGCAAGTGGCGAAATTATTGGTTCATTTTGTTTAACCGAGCCTGAATCTGGCTCTGACGCTGCCTCATTAAAAACCAGTGCAATGAAAGATGGCGACTTTTATGTATTAAACGGCACCAAACGTTTTATTACCAATGCACCCCATGCTGCAACTTTTACCGTAATGGCGCGAACCAATCCTGAAATTAAAGGGTCGGGTGGCATTTCAGCTTTTTTAGTCGAGGCCAATACATCAGGCATTACGTTAGGCAAAATTGACCAAAAAATGGGCCAAAAGGGCTCACACACTTGTGATGTGATTTTTGAAAATTGCCGTGTGCCTGCTTCTGCATTGATTGGTGGCGTAGAAGGTGTTGGTTTTAAAACGGCCATGAAAGTTCTTGATAAAGGGCGTTTGCACATTGGTGCCTATAGCGTGGGTGTTGCTGAACGTATGTTAAACGACGCATTGCACTATGCGATTGAGCGTAAACAGTTTGGTCAACCTATTGCAAACTTCCAGCTTATTCAAGCCATGCTTGCCGACTCAAAAGCCGAGATTTATGCAGCTAAATGTATGGTCCTAGATGCAGCTCGCCGCCGTGACAATGGCGAAAACATTAGTACAGAAGCATCTTGCGCAAAAATGTTTGCGACTGAAATGTGTGGACGTGTTGCTGACCGCTGTGTACAGATTCACGGTGGTGCGGGTTATATCAGTGAATATGCCATCGAGCGTTTTTATCGCGATGTGCGTTTGTTCCGTTTATATGAAGGAACCACGCAAGTTCAACAAATTATTATTGCTAAAAACATGATTAGGGAAGCTACAGCCTAATAAAAAATCAAATGCCATGAGGCATTGGATGCCTCATGTTCCTTCTGAGGATATGGACATGACAACAGAAACAGTTACCCAAAATACGGCTAGCAGTGAAGCTATCCAAACACCAAAAAAGATTTGGATTACCGCATTTATATTCGCTTTTTTAACATTGTTGTGTGATGGGGCAGACTTAGGTTTTTTGGCATTGAGCCTGACCAGTCTTAAAACAGAATTTCATTTAACCGGCGTACAAGCCGGAACGTTAGGCAGTTTAACGCTTTTTGGATCGGCAGTGGGTGGTCTGATTGGTGGCTGGGCGTGTGACCGTTTTGGGCGAGTTCGCATTATTGTGTTCTTTATTGCTTATTCTTCAGTTTTAACTAGTGCGCTGGGTTTTACTGATTCTTATATGCAATTTGCAGTTTTAAGAACATTTGGAGCGATGGGTTTAGGCGCACTTTATATTGCCTGTAATATCTTAATGTCTGAAATGGTGCCAACCAAACATCGCTCGACTGTTTTAGCTACTCTCATGACGGGGTACACCTTAGGTTCATTACTCGCGACCTTATTAGCTGGACATATTATTCCTGAACATGGCTGGCGTTTTCTTTACTGGATTGCAATTGCGCCTGTGGTGTTGTCAGTTTTGATGCACTTTTGTGTACCTGAACCTGAGTCATGGAAAAAAGCCCGTCAACTAAAAGCGCTAGAAGTCGCTCAAAGTAACCAACCTAAAAAACGTCAAAATCCATATCTTGAGATTTTAAGAGATAAGAAACATGGCACCATGTTTGTGCTTTGGATTATTAGTACTGGTGCATTGCAGTTCGGTTATTACGGTGTAAGTAACTGGTTACCGGCTTATTTAGAGTCTGATCTAGGCATCAAATTTAAAGAAATGGCCATGTATATGGTCGGTACTTTCCTGATTATGATGTTTGCCAAAGTGATTGCAGGGATCGTTGCCGACAAATTAGGGCGCCGCGCTGTATTCGCTTTCGGAACCATTGGCACAGCTTTATTTATTCCGGTCATTGTCTATTTAAATACGCCTACGAATATTTTGTGGATGATGCTGTTCTTCGGTTTCCTTTACGGTATTCCATACGCAATTAATGCCACCTATATGACAGAAAGTTTCCCGACTTCTATTCGAGGCTCGGCAGTGGGTGGTGCTTATAATATTGGCAAAGTACTTTCTATTTTCTCTCCATTAACAATTGGTTTTCTATCGCAAAACGGTTCTATTGGCTTAGGGCTCTTGGTGATGGCTGCGGCTTATTTTATCTGCGGTGTAATCCCATTGTTATTTATTAAAGACCGACTATTTAACCCGCAAAAGGCAGAGTGACAGATCAATCTGTCACCTTAAATTAAGGATGAAAAGGGACAAGTGAGATGATAAATAAAATCACCAGTGACATTGAACCGATTTTAAAAGCTATTCCTGATGGGGCAACCATCATGACCGGCGGGTTTGGTGTGACGGGGCAACCTGCTGAATTAATTGAAGCCTTAATCGATTTAGGAAAAAAAGAACTTACCATTGTAAATAACAATGCGGCTTCTGGTGACCGTGGCCTAACCAAGCTCATTATTGCTGGCTGTGTTAAAAAAATGATTTGTTCATTTCCGAAATCTGCTGGATCAACCGTTTTTCAAGACTTATATAGAGCGGGAAAAATTGAGTTAGAACTGGTTCCACAAGGTAATTTGGCTTGTCGTATTCAGGCTGCTGGTGCAGGTTTGGGCGCTATTTTTACGCCGACTGGTTATGGCACTAAAGTTGCCGAGGGTAAAGAAACCCGCACCATCAACGGTAAAAACTATGTACTTGAATATCCACTTGAAGCTGATTTTGCACTGATTTATGCCGATAAAGCTGACCGCTGGGGCAATTTAACTTATCGCAAAGCAGCCCGCAATTTTGGGCCAATTATGGCAAAAGCCGCCAAGACCACGATTGTTCAAGTGAATGACACCGTAGAGCTAGGAACGCTTGACCCAGAGTGCATTATTACACCGGGAATTTTTGTTCAGCACGTTGTAAAAGTAGGAGATATCTAATGTCAGTTCAAAAGCGTTCTCGTGAAGATATTGCCAAACTCATTGCCAACGACATTCCTGAAGGTTCTTATGTCAATTTAGGTATTGGCTTACCAACCAACGTTGCTAAATTTTTGCCTAAAGACAAAGAAATCTTTCTACATTCGGAAAATGGGGTTTTAGCTTTTGGTCCACCACCACAACCTGGTGAAGAAGACCAAGATTTGGTTAATGCCGGAAAAGAACTTGTCACTTTGTTAGATGGTGGATGCTTTATGCATCATGGCGACTCGTTTGACATTATGCGTGGTGGCCATCTGGACATTTGTGTGATTGGTGCATTCCAAGTTGCGGTAAATGGAGACTTGGCAAACTGGCATACCGGTAAAGCAGATGATGTACCAGCAGTCGGCGGTGCTATGGACTTGGCGGTCGGCGCAAAAACGATTTATGTCTATATGGAACATGTCACTAAAAAAGGTGAGTCCAAAATTGTAAAAGAGCTGAGCTATCCAATGACGGGTGAGCAGTGTGTAGATCGTATTTATACCGATTTATGCATTATTGAACTCAAAGACCAAAAAGCTTATGTCACAGAAATGGTGGAAGGCTTAACTTTTGATGAGCTACAGGCAGTCACAGACTGTGAACTAATCGATGCACGTGTAGCCTAAATACACACGGAAAAACGCTTCTTTAAGGATTAAAAGATGAAAAAATTAATATTAGCTGCAGCTTGCGCTGCGGCTTCAGGGACTATTTTTGCAAATTCTTCAGATACCACGGAACAAAGAATTAATTTGCTAGAAACCGAGCTGCAAAAATTAAAAGCAGAACTTGCTGCTCAGAAACAAACTCAAAATAATTTACAGGTCAAACAGGTAAAGATTGAAGAAAACATTGAAAAAACTAAAGCAACGGTTACAGAGAAGCCTGTTGCTCCTTCATGGGTGACTTGGACAGATAATGTTAAGGTTTACGGTATTGCCCGTATTGATGCAGCGGTTGATTTTAAATCATCGCCTGATTCGGGGGGTAGAACGACCAGCAGCCTGTATCGAACACCTTTTGAAAGTGAAAAGCGTTCAAACCATGCACGCTCTGATGCGATGATTAATGCCAGTCGACTCGGTGTTTATTTTAATAGCCCAAATAAAGCTGTGACTGGAAATATTGAAGCTGATTTCTTTGATAGCTCTAACATGGGAACGGGAGATGGTAAATTCCGCATCCGTCATGCATTTTTTACCTATAAAGACTGGACCTTTGGCCAAACATGGTCACTCATGTCTAATATGGAAACTCGTACAGAAGCTGTTGATTACACCCAATTTGTGGGAACTTCCTATACGCGTACTCCTCAAATTCGTTATGACTGGAAAATTGATGCCAATAATGATTTAAAAGTAGCTTTGGAATATACAGGTTCGAGAGTCTCGGCATTTCCAACTTTAACGGGTCGCTATACCTTTAAACAAGGTCCTTTAACAGCACTTGCGCAAGGCTTTATTAATGAAAAGTCTACAGATGTCGCAACTGCCACGGTTAAGAAAGTAAGCTGGGGGGCAGGCGGCGGCTTAAAATATCAACTCACGCCACAACAATCGGTACAGGCAAATTATCAATATATTGTCGGTGATCAAAAATTTATGCCGTACACCACTCAAAGTGGATTGGCAAATTCAGCAAGTTTAAATGCCGCGGGTGATTTCTCTTTAAACGAAGACAAAACAGATTTGGTTATGAATAAGTTGAATAGCATCAATATTGGTTATTCATATAAATTTAATGAGCAATGGCGTGCAAACTTATCGGCTTCAATGTTTGATTATGATGACGACACGGCTTATGCCAAACTTAACCCAGATGCCAACAAACGCTTAACGGACTACGCAGCTAACGTTTTCTATTCACCAATTGAGCAAATGGATATTGGGATGGAATATCACCAAGGCAAACGAGAAATATTTGACGGCAGAACCGCTGATGTATCACGTGTAAACTTTGTATCGATGTATAAATTCTAAAATGGGGCGTAGTTAAAAATGGAAAAAATAGTTGAGCCCAATGCAGAAAATATACTGTCAAAAAGCTTTATTTTTATCATGGCAATGACATGTGGAATTTGTGCGGGTTCAAACTATTATAACCAGCCCTTAATCTATTCGATTGCTGAAGCATTAAAAGTTAATGCCGATCAAGTCGCTTTAACTATTGTGATTAGCCAACTGTCCTACGCAGTTGGCCTTTTTATATTGGTTCCCTTAGGCGACTTTTTTGAAAAGCGAAGTTATATTTGCTTGCTCATGTGTTGTACAGGCCTTGCCCAAGTAGGGCTATCTTTAAGTCAAACCTTGCCAGCTTTATATGGCTTTACCTTTTTAGCGACATTCTTTTCGATTGCGACTCAAGTTTTGGTTCCTTTCGCCGCAGGTCTAGCTAGTCCGAAAAAAAGCCCTCAAGTTGTAGGCACTCTCATGAGTGGTTTGTTTTTGGGAATATTGTTGGCGCGTTCTATTGCAGGCTTACTTTCTACAGTTTGGTCTTGGCATGCGGTTTATTTAATTAGCGGAATCGTCATTTTGGTGTTTGCATGGGTAATGTGGGTGAAGTTACCAGTTGCGCGCAAATCCCACCAACTCAATATTCTACAGATTTATGGTTCATTATTTTCATTAGCTGTTCACCAGCCGCATTTATTACGCCGTGGTTTTGCTGGTGGAATTGGCTTTGGAATTTTGGCTCTGATTTTTACCACCATGACTTTTATTTTGGCGAATGAGCCTTATCACTTTAATGATTTCCAGATTGGTTTATTTGGGATTGTTGGACTGGCAGGTGTATTTGCGACCCCTTGGGCAGGTAAGAAAATTGCGGCAGGGCTTGAGAATAAAATTGCAGTGATTTGTATGGGACTATTAATAAGTGCATGGATACCACTATTTTTTGCGCAGCAGTCTCTGGTGGCCTATGCTGTTGGTGTGATCATGGCGTACTTTGGTTTATCGGCATTTCATGTGCTTAACCAAAATCTGGTCTACCGAATTTCGGCTGAGGCACGTTCTCGTATTAACTCAATTTATATGACCTTATATTTTGGCGGAGCCGCCTTAGGTTCTTTTATTGCGGTGTATGCTTGGAAACACTGGGGATGGGAAGCATGTGCAGCCTTAGGTTTAGCGATGGCAATGTTAAGTTTCGTGATTGATCGCTTTGATTTTTATGAAATGAACAAAATTGCAAAGCAAGAAAAAGCTCCATAAATAGGAGCTTAGATATTTTATTATTTGCGAATAATCATTAAGGTTGCCGAAGCAAAAGCATACACCTTACCGTTCTCATCTACGATTTTACCTTGGGTACTAATAATATTGCGGCCCGCATTAATCAACTCGGCCGTCGCATAGTACGAAGTATCAACTTGCATGGGGCGGATCATTTTTACATTTAAATCAATGGTTCCATAGCCAACACCATGTTCAAGTAGGGTATGGGCCGCACTGCCTGTCGCCGTATCTAAAGCTGTGGCACAAAAGCCGCCGTGTACACCGCCTTGAATATTTCTATGTTCTTTGCGAGGAGTAACTTTATAAGTTGCTTTACCTTCAGAAACTTCAACGAGTTCCATTGGTATGGTGTGAGCCATAGGTGATGGAGAAACTTCACCATTTTTTAAAGCGGTTAAAAATTCAAGACCTGTGTATTTCGGGCTTTCCATAAATCGTCCTTGCATGATTAAGCAATCTAATCACCATACTATAAATTGATTTTTTACGGAATAAAATTTTGCAATACAAAATATAAATTTATTCTAGTTAAATAAGACCAACTACTTTTTATATTACATTTACATTTAAAAACATATGTTTATATTTTATCTTTATGGCTAAGTTAGGATAATTTTATTAAATTAGTGAAAATATATTTTGCTATAAGAAATTTTTTGATATTTTGGTGAGATTGAAACAATAAAAGTCCATTTCAAGGAAAAACGATATCTGCCCATGATATAGGCAGTGAAGTGAAAGGAAAAAAACGATGCCTTTATACAAAGCTCCATTACGCGATATGCAATTTGTACTGCATGAAATGCTTCAAACAGAACAAAACTATCAAGGTTTAAGCAAATATCAGGAAAGCGTAAATCGAGAATTAATTGATCAATATTTAGAGGCAGCAGCAGATTTTTGTGAAAATGAATTGGCGCCCATAAATCAAAATGGTGATCAGGAAGGCTGTCATTTAAATCAAGGCGTAATCACAACGCCGAAAGGTTTTAAAGAAGCCTACCAAAAATATGCCGAGCTTGGGTTTACTTCATTAACCGCCGATCCGGAATATGGTGGGCAGGGCTTGCCGACCTTATTACGGATTGCGATTTCTGAAATGTTATGTGGTTCTAATTGGGCTTGGGCGATGTATCCAGGCTTGTCTCATGGGGCAATGAGAACCATTGAGCACCATGGTACTGAGCAACAAAAACAGCAGTATTTGACTAAACTCATTAGCGGTGTCTGGACGGGAACTATGTGTTTAACCGAATCACATGCGGGCTCGGACCTTGGGTTAATTAGAACGAAAGCCGAACCAAATCCGGATGGTAGCTACTCAATTACGGGTGAAAAGATTTTTATCTCGGCGGGTGAACATGATCTTTCTGAAAATATTATTCATATTGTTTTAGCCCGTCTACCTCGGGCACCTGCAGGGACTAAAGGTATTTCTTTATTTATTGTGCCTAAATTTAATGTGAGTGACGACAGTCAGGTGCTGGACCGTAATAACGTCGTTTGTAGCGCGATTGAACATAAAATGGGGATTCATGGTAATGCGACCTGCGTACTTAATTTTGATGGCGCCAAAGGTTATTTGATTGGTCCTGAAAATCGCGGGCTTAATTGTATGTTTACCTTCATGAATACCGCACGTATTGGAACGGCAGTACAAGGGCTTGCTGCTTCTGAAATTTCATTTCAAGGCGCATTAAGTTATGCCAAAGAGCGACTCGCCATGCGTTCGCTATCCGGTCCTAAATATCCTGAGAAAAACGCCGACCCAATTATTGTGCATCCTGCTGTGCGTTCAATGTTAATGACACAAAAAGCGTTTTCTGAAGGCGGCCGTGCACTGGCTTACTTTTTAGCTCAGCATGTCGATATTGTGGAAAGTTCAAATGATCAGGAACAGCAAAAACACTCCGATGAATTACTGGCTTTTTTAACGCCAATTGCCAAAGCTTTTTTAACAGAATCAGGCAATGAATCTGCAAAGCATGGCGTTCAAGTATTTGGCGGCCACGGCTTTATTGTTGAGCATGGAATGGAGCAAATTGTACGTGATGCACGTATCTCAACATTGTATGAAGGAACGACCGAAATTCAATCTTTAGATCTACTTGCACGTAAAGTCCTCAAGTCGGAAGGCAAACTTTTAAAGAATATGACTGATTTAATTGATCAGTTTATTAGCCAGCACCAATCCAATGAAGTGCTGAAACCTTATCTAGAAAAATTAGCTGAGCTTAAGCAGCAATGGCTGTCACTGACCAAATCGATTGCAGAGAAAGCCAAGCATAACCCGGAAGAAATAGGAGCCGCTTCAGTAGATTATCTTTATTTTTCCAGTTACGTTGTGTTCGCGTATTTGTGGGCCCGAATGGCACAAGTTGCCCATGAAAAATTAGAATCGGGTACACAAGAGGAAGATTTTTATAAAGCAAAATTAACGACAGCTAAGTTTTTCTATCAAAAACTTTTACATCGTACACAGAGCCATGCTGCTTCTATTGAGTCTGGCGCTGACGCTGTGATGGAGCTCGATCAAGATGCTTTTGCATTTTAGTGAATAGTCATTTTTAGAATCACTAGATGAAATTTATGTGTGGAAATTTTACCTAGTGATTAAATTTGTAATTTTAGACTCATCAGTTTTTGGTAGGAAAAACCAGTTGAGCCAAAGAATTAGAGGGTTAACATAAGCATTAAAACGTGAATTTTCATCAAATATTGATGTTGGATAAGGACTACGGAAAGAAAATCATGAATGCTTATTATCAATTACTGAATAGAACAATTGGTCCTCAAGGTGAAGTCATTGCTCATTATTGCTCAACTGTCCATGCACAAGGGGCTTGGAACCCTCATGAACAGCACATGGCGCCCGCAAGTGGTGTAATCGCAGCAGAGTTAGAGCAATTTTCACCACGACAAGATATGCGAATTGGTCGAATTAGTTTTGATATTTTTGGATTGATTGCTTTTGGTGAGTTTACGATTAAGACACATGTGATTCGTGCCGGTAAAACCATTGAACTGATTGAAGCTGAAATGCAAGCACAAGGTAAAACCTGCATTGTGGCTAGAGCATGGCGCATGTGTACTCAAGATAGTTCCGATATTGCTGGGCTTGAAGATCAGCCAGTTCACCATCCAGATACTTTTACAGAATGGACGGGTATGAAAAGATGGCCAGGTGGCTTTATTCAAACGCTAGTCACTAAAACGGATGATCAGCATCGTGCGGGTAAAGGCATTGTTTGGCTAAACAATGATAAAGAAATAGTTCAAGGGCAGCCGACCACAGATTTTGCCCATTTAATTGGCATGGTAGATGCGGCAAACGGCATTGTCCCAAGACAAGAAGGCGAATTTACTTGGGGCTTTCCAAATCTTGATTTACAAATCCACATGCACCGTTATCCGCAAGGGAAATGGCTAGGTTTGGAAACCGTTCAGCAATATGGTTCGGATGGTATTGGTTTAACCAGTGCAGTTTTACATGATGTATATGGCCCATTTGGACGAAGCGAGCAGATTTTGACTTTGCGTAAAATGACTGAATAAATTTTTTAGCCAATAAAAAAGTCATCCCTAAGGATGACTTTTTTATTTTGAGATTTAATTTTTAGTTACGGACTTTTAGCAGTGTTGGTGTAAGTTCATCCCAACGTTGTTTTGCAGCGTCCATTGCTTTCATTTTGATATGTCCATAACCACGAACTTCTGCCGGTAATTTTGCAATTTGTTCAGCAACTGCCAAGTTATGATTGTCTGGTGCTTCAACAAGTGCTTCAACAAATGTAATGTAACGATCACGCCATGCTTGTTCGTGTTGACGCTCTTCTTGACGTGCAAATGGGTCAAGGAAAGTTTCACGAAGCCATTGTAAGCGAGCAAGCATCATCATTGGGAAGCGCATCCAGTAACCAAACGCACGTTTACGGACATTTTTCAGACCACCAAGTAACGCTGGTGGAGCAAGATGATACGTTAAACGTAAGCCTTTACCGAATTGGGTTTCAATCGATTCTTTGAAGCTTTTACCTGTTAGTAGACGAGCAACTTCATATTCATCTTTATAAGCCATGACTCTATAAAGCTGAGTTGCAATGGTACCCGTTAATTCTTCTGGTAACTTTTTAGCTGCCAATTCTACAAGTGTGCGGTATTTAGCTGCATAAGCTTCATTCCAGTAGTCTGTTAAACGAGCAGAACGATCTTCAACAAGTTCAGCCAAAGTTTGCGGAGTTTTGGTTTTTGGCATTGCCGCAACTAAGCGTGCAGCTAAAGTTGGGTCACTTGCAAGATGACAACCCACACGGAAAGCTTCGAGGTTCTTTTCAACAGCAGTACCATTTAAACGAATTGCTTTTTCAATGCTTTCACGTAATAACGGAATACGACCAGATTGCCATGCCATACCGAGTAATAACTGGTTGGTATAAATTGAATCACCTAACAGTTGTGTTGCAATGCGAGCCGCTGGCAGAGAAACCAGTTGACCTTGACGAACACGACCACGAAGACGATCAATTAAATCACTAATAGGCGCATACCAGTCACGAGATTTAATAAACTCAGAAGTAGGCGTACTGTCTTCATTCACAATAACTAAAGCATCATCTTTTAAGCGAGATAGAGCAGCGCTACCACCAGCGACTACCGCATCTGCACCAATCAATAATTCACATTGGCCCGCCGGAATTTTGGTAGAAGAAATTTGCTCATCACTTGCTGCAAGTTGAACGTATGAATAAACCGTACCGCCTTTTTGCGCAAGACCAGCCATGTCCATAACACGTGTTGCTTTACCTTCTAGGTGAGCCGCCATACCAAGCAGTGCACCAATAGTCACAACACCTGTACCACCAATACCACCGACCATAATACGGCTTGGAACGTCATATAACTGAGGAATAACGGGTGATGTTGGCCAGCCCGCACCAATACCTTCAAATTTAGCTGGACGTTTCATGTCGCGTGTATGAACAGTCACAAAACTAGGGCAGAACCCTTCGGCACAAGTGAAGTCTTTATTACAGCTACTTTGGTTAATTTGACGTTTAGTACCTAAAGCTGTTTCTACAGGTTCAATAGATAAACAGTTTGATTTTTTCGAACAGTCGCCACAGCCTTCGCAAATATCACTATTAATGTATAAACGCTCAGCCGGATCAGGGTACGCATCACGTTTACGACGACGGCGTTTTTCGCTGGCACAGGTTTGTACATAGATTAAAGCGGTGACACCTGTAATTTCACGAAGCTCACGTTGAACTGTATCGAGTTCATTACGGTGGCGAATTTCGACACCTGGTGCAATACCGTCTTCTTCATTTAATAGTTTAACTTCATCAGTGACAATAACTTGTTTTTTAATACCTTCGGCAGCAAGCTGACGAGTTAACTGCGCAACGCTCAAATGACCATCTACATGCTGACCACCTGTCATAGCGACTGCATCGTTGTAGAGGATTTTGTAGGTTATATTAGTTTTTGCAGCGATAGACTGACGAATTGCTAAGTAACCTGAGTGGAAATAGGTCCCATCACCAAGGTTAGCAAAAATGTGTTTTTCATTGGTAAATGGTGATGCACCGACCCAGCTTACACCTTCACCGCCCATTTGAGAGAACGTTTCAGTACCACGGTCAAGTGAAACAGCAATATAGTGACAACCGATACCGCCTAATGCACGGCTACCTTCAGGAACGACTGTTGAAGAGTTATGAGGGCAACCACTACAGAAATAAGGTTTACGTTCAGCAAGATCAATAACACGTTTTGATTCTTGCTCTGCTTTTAGCAGTAAGTCGATTCTGCTTTGGATTTGTGCTTTTAAGCTTTCTGGAATATCGAGTTTTAAGAAGCGAGCAGCCAGCATTTTTGCAATCGGTTCAGGCTGGTACTCATAGTGACCAATAAGCGGCGCTTCTTCAATAGAAGTACTCCATTCACCCTTACCATCAGTTGCTTTACCAATCACACGAGGACGTTTTTCATCAGGCAGTGAGTACAGCTCATCTTTAATTTGTGTTTCAAGAATTGGACGTTTTTCTTCAATAACGATTAGCTCTTCTAAACCTTCGGCAAACTCACGAATGCCTTGTGGTTCTAAAGGCCAAATCAGACCAACTTGATAAACACGTAGCCCAAGCTGTTGGGCAGTTTCATCTTCAATACCTAAAATGCGTAAGGCTTCAATCGTATCTAAATAACCTTTACCACTTGCGGCAATACCGACACGGGCATTTTCACAAGGCCATGTAACGGTGTTGATTTTGTTGGCACGGGCATAGGCCAAAACAGCAGGTAAGCGATATTTATAAAGGCGCTCTTCTTGTTGAATGCCGTGGTCTGGCCAACGAATGTTAACGCCACCTTCTGGGAAATTGGCATCTTCTGGTATAACTGGAGTAACACGGTCTAGGTCAACATGTACAGAAGCAGAAGTTTCAACAATTTCACTGACTAGCTTCATTGAAGACCAAAGGCCAGAAAAACGTGAAACTGCAATCGCGTGAACACCAAAGTCTAAAATTTGTTGAACGGATGTTGGGTAGAAAATTGGAATACCACAACCAATCATGACATGTTCAGACTGGTGAGGGATTGTAGAAGATTTACATGAGTGGTCATCACCAAATAAAGCAACGACACCACCACGTTCAGAAGTACCAGCTAAGTTAGCATGGCGGAGTACATCGCCTGAACGGTCAACACCCGGGCCTTTACCATACCACCAAGAAGACACTCCATCATATTTGCCTTGGCCTGAAAGGTTAACTTGTTGGGTACCCCAAATTGCGGTAGCAGCCAAGTCTTCGTTTACACCAGGTTGAAATACAACATTATGGGATTTAAGTAATCCTTGAACTTGCCAAAGGAAACTATCATAGTTACCAACAGGAGAACCGCGATAACCAGAAATAAAACCAGCAGTATGATAACCATTCATCGCGTCACGGCGAGTTTGGGCAAGAGGCAAACGAACAAGCGCCTGAATGCCGGTCATATATGCTGTACCGTTATCACTTACATATTTATCTTCAAGTGACACATCCTTTGTTGCAATAATATTTGGAGTGACTTTTGTAGCTATATTCATTTATATCTCCTTAGAATTTTTAGTAGCTCGGACTACTTTCTTTTTTCAACATCCAGTTGAATATTTGGAGCAAGTGACATACGAAATAAAAAAAGATCGGTTCCTCTTCTTAAAAAGAATTAGTGCCAATGTATGTACATTTAGTCATTGTGGTTGATCTAAACTGGTGCAACAATCCGTAATTTAGGAAAACATATTTACGTTATGCGCAAAAATCTCGATGGTGGACTATTGCATGCAATGCATGCATTCCTGAAAGTGATTGATAGCGGGAGTTTCACAGCAGCAGCTGAGCAGATGGATCTGACCACAGCACAGGTTTCACGTCTTATCAGCGAGCTAGAAACACGCTTAGGTACAAAATTAATACAACGCTCAACGCGCCAGCAGGCACTGACCGATATTGGTGCGACTTACGCAGAGCGGTGTCGTCAAGTCATTTTAATGGTGGATGAAGCAGAGTCGGAAGTAACAGGAACAGCATCTAAACCCAAAGGCCGTTTACGTGTATTAAGCATGGGAAGCTTTGGGCATCATTATGTTTTTCCAGTGATGGCTGAGTTTTGTAAGCATTATCCCGAATTAACCGTGGAATATACGACTTCACAATACGTTCCAGACTTGTTGGCAAAAGGTGTCGATGTCAGTCTTTATCTAACTGAATCATTAACAGATTCTCGGTTTGTTGCACGCAGAATTGGCACTATCTTTTCTGTTTTATGTGCTTCACCTGCTTATCTCGAAAAACATGGTGTGCCGAAGTCCCCAGAAGACTTAAAAGATCATGCCTGTTTACGCTTGGTAAACCCGTCTATTACACCAGATTGGCACTTATTAAATACAAGTGGTGAGTCTTACCAAATCGACATTGGCGGACAACTCATTGCAGATAATCCTGAGTTATTATTAGATGTGGTGCAACAGGATATGGGCATCGCATTATTGCCGATGTTTTCAGCTTTAGATGCGGTTCAAAATGGAAGATTATGTCATATCTTGCCTGAGTGGCGTTCACCCGACATCGGAGTTTATACCTTGTTGCCTTCACGCCATTTTATCGATGCCAAAACACGTGCATGGTTAGATTGGGTGGAAGAATATATTTCCCCAAGAATTGAAATGGATGCATCTTATTTTTATAAATAATCAGATAAATTTTTAAGGACTACAATTGAAAAAGGATGAAGAATAATACGGATTTAGAACAAAAATAGGGTAGAGAATGCTTCTTTTAAAAGAGGCATTTAATACAGAGATAAATAATAGATTTTAAAAAAATTGCATGAGGGATTTAGTCCCAATTCCTGAATGAAATGAGATAAAGATGAGATAGGATGATCTGGTACTTAGCCTTATATTAAGCCTTATACCAGATGCTGACCTATTTTAATTTATGACTAGGCACACTTGGTTTGCCAATAAGCATTTGCATAATTCGACAAGCTTTTTCGGTTTAATACATTGCTAATATTTTGGCTGGCTTGCATCAGTTTCTCTAAGTCAATGCCAGTTTCAAAGCCCATGTGTGACAGCAAATAAAACAAATCTTCGGTCGATACATTACCCGAGGCACCTTTGGCATAAGGGCAACCGCCAAGGCCAGCAAGAGACGAGTCAAAAACACGAATGCCTTGCTGTAAAGACTGATAAATATTGGCAATTGCCATGCCGTAAGTATTGTGGAAATGCCCAGCTAAAACCTTGCTATCGAGTTCAGCAAGGCATGCTTGCCAAACCTTTTGAACGCGATCTGGTGTTGCTGTGCCAATGGTTTCACCTAAAGACACTTCATAGCAGCCCATTTCATAGAGCCGTTTAACAACTTTTACGACTTGCTCAGGGGCAATTGCGCCTTCATAAGGACAATCGACAATACAAGAGACATAACCACGCACACGTATGTTATGTGCTTTTGCTGCGGTCATGACATCGCTAAATTTTTCGAAGCTTTCGTCAATAGAGCAGTTGATATTTTTGCGGGTAAAACTTTCAGAAGCTGCGGTAAACACCGCAACCTCTTTGCATCCTACCGCTTGAGCAGTTTCAAAACCTTTGATATTGGGGGTGAGCAGGCTAAATTGCACATCAGTTGTTTGGGGTAACAGCTTAAATAGCTCATCACTTTGAGCCATTTGCGGTACCCATTTTGCCGAAACGCATGAACCGACTTCAATCGATTTCAGACCTGCATTAATAAGGTCATTAATAAAGTTTAAGCGTTGTTCGACAGTTAAAGCCTGCTTTTCATTTTGGAGGCCGTCTCTGGGACCGACCTCCACGATTTTGACAAACTCACTCATGCAACTTCCTCCTGTGCAGGCTGAAATTCAACAAGCTCGTCGCCAGCTTTGACCTGATCACCGACTTGGAAATAGGAGTCTACAATCACGCCGTCTTTAGGCGCACGAATGGTATATTCCATTTTCATGGCTTCAAGCGTCATTAAAATATCATCTTTCTTTACGCTATGATTTGCACTGACTAGCACTTGCGTGACTACACCCGGCATCGGTGCTTTTAAGTGACCTTCATCGGCTTGGCTATCTGCCTGATTAAAGTCTTGGCGAATATATGCAAACTTATAGCTTTGTCCATTTTGGAACAAGGTAATGCCTTGCTGACTTTGGTTAAAAGATAGCTTTTGCTGAGTCCCACCAATTTGAACAGATGCCATATGCGCATCAAGCAATTGACCTGAAATCGGGTAGCTTTGACCGTTATATTCTGCGGTGAAGCCATGTTCACTTGAGGCAAACTTGATTTGGATATTTTGGTTTAAATAATTCAGTTTGATGCTGTGCTGATAAGCAATATTTAAACGCCAAAGTGGCTGAGTTTGCCAAAGCTGTTTTTGGTTTGAGCTGTTGTTATTAAGTTGGCTTAAAAACTCAATAAATGCTGCTGCTACCACCAGTTCCGGTTTAATTTCTTCAGGACTAAACAAGAAGTTTTGTTCACGTTGAATCAGGTTGGTATCAAGCTTGGCTTGTTTAAAAGATTCACTACGAACAATCTTTTCCAGAAAGGCAATATTGTTGCCTAAGCCATCGACATGGAATTGGCTTAAAGCGTGTTGCATTTGAATGAGCGCAGCTTCACGGTTTTTACCCCATACAATGAGTTTGGCAATCATTGGGTCGTAATAGGTCGTGATTTCATCGCCTTCAACAATACCGCTGTCTACACGCACATATTGGTTTTGAGTTGGGTAACGCAAATAGTCAATTTTACCAATGGCAGGTAAAAAGCCTTTTTCAGGTTCCTCAGCATAAATCCGTGCTTCGAGCGCATGTCCGTGAATCTGCAATTCGTTTTGTAGTTTAGGTAAAGGTTCACCATAAGCCACACGAAGTTGCCACTCAACCAAGTCTTCACCTGTAATCATTTCGGTGACAGGGTGTTCGACTTGTAAACGGGTATTCATTTCCATGAAATACGCCGTTCCATCTTGTTCCACAATAAACTCAACTGTACCAGCACCGACATAATTTACCGCACGCGCAGCATCAATTGCAGCTTGGCGCATTGCATCGAGCTTCTCGCTTGGCATTTGTGGAGCAGGGGCTTCTTCTAACACTTTTTGATGGCGACGCTGTACCGAACAATCACGTTCAAACAAATGTACATAATTGCCATGTGTATCGCCAAACACTTGTACTTCAATATGGCGAGGTTGAATCACATAACGCTCAATCAAGACATCATCATTACCAAAGCTCGATTTGGCTTCACGTTTACAAGAGGCTAAGGCATGCAGAAAGTCTTCACTGCGTTCAACCAGACTCATGCCTTTACCACCGCCGCCAGCACTGGCTTTAATTAAAACAGGATAGCCAATTTGGTCTGCTCGTTGCTTTAAAAAGTCAGCATCTTGGTTGGTTCCATGATAACCCGGTGTTAAAGGAACGCCAGCTTTTTCCATTAAAGCTTTAGAGGTTGCTTTTAAACCCATCGCTAAAATGGCATCCACTGGCGGTCCAATAAAGCAGATGTTGTGTTGTTGGCAAGCGAGTGCAAACTGGTCATTTTCAGAAAGGAAGCCGTAGCCTGGGTGAACCGCTTGGCTACCTGTCTCAATCGCTGCTTGAATAATGCGGTCGGCTTGCAAATAACTTTGAGTTGCAGGGGACTGACCAATATAAACCGCTTCATCTGCAAGTTTGACATGTTGTGCATTTGCGTCTGCATCTGAGTAAACGGCAACTGTTGCAATACCTAATTTTTTAGCTGTACGAATTACGCGGCAGGCAATTTCGCCACGGTTCGCAATTAAAATCTTTTCAAACATGATGATCGTCCTTAATTGTTGTTATTAGAGTTAGAAACCCAAGCAGGCTGTTGCTTATTTAAAAAGGCACTCAGACCTTCTTTTGCCTCACAGCCTTGACGAACTTGAGCAATATGATGGGCTGTCTGTTGCAGCAAGTCATTGCTCATGGTCTGGTTGCTCACCATTTGAATGAGTTGTTTTGAGGCCGCTTGAGCATGCGGGCCACCGAGTAATAGCGCATCAATAATTTCTTGAACTTTTTTATCTAAGTCTTCGGCATCTGCAACCTCATGTGCCAAACCAATATGTTTGGCATCACGTGCTGAAATTCGCTCGGCAGTTAAGAAATAGCGAGAGGCTTGTCTTGCGCCAATTGTACGAATTACATAGGGACTAATGGTGGATGGAGCAAGTCCTAAACGAACCTCGGAGGTTGCAAACTTGGCATCAGTGCTGGCAATACAAATATCACATGCCGACGCTAAACCCATGCCCCCGCCAAAAGCAATGCCATGCACTCGGGCAATGGTCGGTTGTTTAAGTGTTGCGAGTGCATCCAACATTTGCGCAAGTTTTAATGCATCTGCTTCATTTTCTGCTGAAGAGGCCTGACCTGCCTGTTTCATCCAGTTGAGGTCGGCACCTGCCGAAAAGCTTTTGCCGCGACCAGCTAAAACTACAACACGAATGTCATCACGGGTATTAATTTGCTTAAAGCAAGCATGTAGTTCTTCAATGACTATGGTGTTGAATGCATTGTGTAGTTCAGGGCGGTTCAGCCAAACATAGGCAACCTGACCTTGTTGTTCGAGTTGTAAAAATTGATAGCTCATATACACCTCTTACATGCGGAACACGCCAAATTTGGTTGGCTGGATTGGGGCGTTCATGGCCGCAGCCAAACTTAAACCAAGTACCTGACGAGTTTGCGCTGGGTCAATGACACCATCATCCCAAAGACGAGCAGAAGCATAGTACGGATGGCCTTGACGTTCATATTGTTCACGAATCGGTTGTTTAAATTCATCTTCTTCTTGTGCTGACCACTGGGCACCTTTTTGCTCAATCTGATCACGTTTTAAAGTTGACAGTACACTCGCGGCTTGTTCGCCGCCCATCACTGAAATACGAGAGTTCGGCCAAGTCCATAAAAAGCGTGGTGAATAAGCGCGGCCACACATACCGTAGTTACCTGCACCAAATGAACCACCAATAATTAGGGTAAGTTTTGGTACATTTGCGGTTGCAACTGCCATAACCAATTTAGCGCCATTTTTTGCAATCCCTTCATTTTCATACTGGCGACCAACCATAAAGCCCGTAATGTTTTGTAGAAATAACAATGGAATATTGCGCTGAGTACATAGCTCAATAAAGTGTGCACCTTTTTGTGCAGACTCTGAAAATAAAATCCCGTTATTAGCAATAATCCCGACTGGCATACCATAGAGTGAAGCAAAACCCGTAATTAATGTTGAACCAAAACGTGCTTTAAACTCATCAAAACGAGAGCCGTCTACAATACGTGCAATGACTTCACGCACATCGAAAGGTTTACGCGCATCGCTTGGCACTACACCATACAGTTCCGAGGCATCAAATAGCGGTTCATCAATTTGCTTGTTTAACTCATTTGGCTTTTTATTTAAGTTCGCAACAATGTTTCGCGCAATCGCAATTGCATGTTCATCATTTTCAGCTAAATGGTCAGCTACACCTGAAAGACGTGTATGCACATCACCACCACCTAAATCTTCACTGCTCACGACTTCGCCCGTTGCAGCTTTTACCAGAGGAGGACCGCCTAAGAAAATCGTACCTTGGTTACGTACAATAATCGTTTCATCAGACATGGCAGGTACATAAGCACCACCAGCGGTACAGCTTCCCATTACCACAGCAATTTGGGCAATCCCTAGGCTCGACATGCGTGCCTGATTATAGAAAATACGTCCGAAGTGATCACGGTCTGGGAAAACCTCATCTTGCATTGGTAAATAGGCACCGCCTGAGTCCACCAAATAAATACAAGGCAAGTGATTTTGTTCGGCAATTTCTTGTGCGCGTAAATGCTTTTTAACCGTAAGTGGGTAGTACGTTCCGCCTTTAACCGTTGCATCGTTGGCAACGATCATGCAAGTGATGCCATTGACCTGACCAATACCAGCAATCACACCCGCGGCAGGAACATCATCTTCATAAACGTTGTACGCTGCCAATTGACCAATTTCTAAAAATGCCGTACCGACGTCAATCAGTTGATCAATACGTTCACGAGGTAAAAGTTTGCCTCGATCCAAATGTTTTTGACGGGCATTTTCACCGCCGCCTAACGCAATACGCTGGGCAACTTGTTTGAGATCTGTGACCAATGTTTGCATGGCTTGCTGGTTTGTTTTGAAGTCTTCGCTTCGAACATTAATCTTGCTTTGTAATTGGTTCATAAGATGCGTCCTTATTTATAATTATTATTTGGTTTCATTGAAGAGTTCGCGGCCAATCAGCATGCGGCGAATTTCAGAAGTTCCTGCACCAATTTCATAAAGTTTTGCATCGCGCCATAAACGGCCAGCAGGGAATTCATTGATGTAACCGTTGCCACCTAGACTCTGGATTGCTTCACCAGCCATCCATGTTGCTTTTTCGGCAGAATATAAAATGGCACTTGCAGCATCTTTGCGTAGGCTGCGGTCATGGTCAGCTTTGTCACAAGCAGCACCAACAGCATATACAAGAGCTTTACATGCCAACCAAGTTGAATACATATCGGCAAGCTTGCCT
Organism: Acinetobacter sp. S-1; assembly: GCF_059579785.1. Taxonomy (NCBI): domain Bacteria; kingdom Pseudomonadati; phylum Pseudomonadota; class Gammaproteobacteria; order Moraxellales; family Moraxellaceae; genus Acinetobacter; species Acinetobacter sp. S-1. Next base: position 2,276,348 of record NZ_CM184207.1, on the reverse strand, counting down.
TGCATAAGCTGGAATTCACCTAAAGCCTGACCAAACTGTTCACGTTGGTGCAAGTATGGAATTACCACATCTAAACAGGCATCCATAATGCCTAAAGGTCCAGCACTTAAAACTGCACGTTCATAGTCTAGGCCGCTCATCAGTACTTTTGTACCATTACCGACACCACCAAGTACGTTTTCAGCAGGGACTTCTACATTGTCAAAAAATAGTGGGTATGTGTTAGAGCCACGCATACCAAGTTTGTCTAAGTGGTTGCCGTGACTAAAGCCTTTCATGCCTTTTTCAATTAAAAAAGCTGTCATGCCTTTCGCGCCAGCTTGCGGATCAGTTTTAGCGTAAACCACGAGTACATCTGCATCACCGCCGTTAGTGATCCACATTTTTGAACCATTTAAAACGAAGTGATCACCTTTTTGCTCAGCACGTAATTTCATGCTAACAACATCAGAACCCGCATTCGGTTCAGACATCGCAAGGGCACCCACATATTCACCGGAAATCAATTTTGGTAAATATTTCTGTTTTTGCTGCTCGTTACCGTTACGGTTAATTTGGTTTACACATAAATTAGAATGAGCACCGTATGACAAACCAATTGCTGCCGAAGCACGGGAAATTTCTTGCATAGCAATAATATGAGCCAAATAACCCATATTGGCACCGCCATATTCTTCAGAAACCGTCATGCCTAAAAGGCCCATATCTCCGAATTTTTTCCAGAGATGTGCAGGGAATTTGTTGTCTTGATCAACTTGTTGGGCAATTGGTGCAATTTCCTTTGCACAAAATGCTGCCACTGAATCTTGAAGCGCAATTAAAGTTTCATCTAGACCGAAATTCAAGCTGCGTAGGTTCATGATATCTTCATCCTATTGGTTATATTTGTTGTCCATAAAATATTTTGTGGGTATTTGATAATTACCATACAATGATTTTTTAAAAAAGTGAATACTGATTCATAAAATGATTTACAATTCATTTTATTTGTTAGAGAATAAATTATGAGCTATAAACGATCATCTTTAATGCAAGAGCGGATGGAGCAAAATCGTAAGTCGATTTTGAGTTCAGCCAGAAAGTTAATTTCAGAGGGAGGGTTCAAAGACGCGCAAATACAAACAATTGCAGAGCAAGCGGGCGTATCAAGTGGTCTGGTTTATCGCTACTTTGACAATAAAAGCCAAGTGCTGATTGAGGTTTTGTCCGAAGCCATTAATACAGAGCTATTGGTGATTGATTCGATTACCGAAAGTGACTTATCGGCAAAGCAGAAATTGCATAAGGCTGTGGCAACCTTTGTAAAAAGGGCACTGAATAGTCCTCAGCTTGCATATTCACTCATGTTTGAACCCGTCGATTCAACGGTTGAACATGAGCGTTTTCGTGTGAAGCAATTGATTAAGCAAAGTATTAAAAAAATACTTGCGGATGGAAATGCAAGTGGTGAGTTTGTCTTGGATGATTTAAATACAGCAGCACTCTGTGTTGTCGGTGCTATGACCTATGTGGTAGTTGAACCTCTAGACCCAGCTCAAAATACAAAGTTTGATCATGCGCATAAAGACTATTTTTCAAAACAGATTGCTGATTTTTGTGTAGATGCTGTGCAGAGGAAATAGAGCATATAAAGGATAAAACAACACAAAAAAGGCGGTTTAGAAAAATAGTTGCAGTAACAACAATTAGATCAGGTAAGAAGAGAATTAGAAGAATCAAGGAGAATGATTCAATGCAACAAGAACGGTTAAGCTACGCCTCGGGACCAAGCACACAGCCCTTATTGGGTATGACCATTGGTGAACAATTTGATCAGGCCTGTCGGCAATATGCTGAAAAGGAAGCAATCGTTAGTTTTCATCAAAACAGACGATTAACCTATAAAGCTTTACAAGATGAAGTAAATGCTTTTGCTTGTAGCCTTTTAAAATTGGGATTAAGAAAAGGAGATCGATTAGCGATCTGGTCACCTAATTGTGTGGAATGGACGATAACCCAATTTGCAGCTTTTAAAGCAGGGATTATTTTAGTCAATCTCAATACAGCTTATAAAAGCCATGAACTTGAATATGTGTTGAATAAAGTCTCATGCAAAGGATTGATTATTGCTTCTCAATTCAAAACGACTGATTATCAAGAATTACTGACAAAAATTGCCCCTGAGTTAACCACCTGTACTGACAAAGTGCTCAGTTCAGCACGATTACCACATTTAAAATTTGTCATTAAAATTGATGACCAGCAACATACGGGTATTCATCGCTTTAGTGATTTAGTCACTACACCAACTTCTGAACAGCTAGAACAATTAAAACTATTAACCAAGCAGCTTCAGTTTGATGAAACTATTAATATTCAATTTACATCAGGTACAACAGGTAACCCTAAAGGGACCATGTTGACCCACCATAATATTTTAAATAATGGCTATTTTGTCGGTGAAGGCATTCGTTTGACCCCTCAAGATAAAGTCTGTATTTCTGTACCGTTGTTTCATTGCTTTGGCATGGTCATGGGGAATTTAGCCTGCGTTACACATGGGTCAACCATGGTCTATCCATCAGCTGTATTTAATCCTTTAGAAACTTTAAAAGCGATTCATCAAGAGCGTTGTACGGCAGCTTATGGCGTGCCAACCATGTTTATTGCCACCTTAGAACATGAACAGTTTAATGAGTTTGACTTGTCGAGCTTAAGAACAGGCATTATGGCAGGTAGTCCTTGTCCACGTGAAATTATGCAACGTGTTATAGACCGAATGCATATGTCTGAAATCACGATTTGTTATGGTATGACTGAAACCTCGCCTGTGAGTGTACAAAGTTCGGTAAATGATTCGATTGATAAGCGAGTAAGCACAGTTGGACATGTTCATCCGCATGTTGAAATTAAAATTGTCGATTTAGAAGGGCAGATTGTTCCGCAAGGCACTTTAGGTGAGCTATGCGTTCGCGGTTATTCAGTGATGGCTGGCTATTGGGGCGAAGAAGAAAAGACCAAAGAAGTCATTGATGCTGCTGGTTGGATGCATACAGGTGATATTGCCGAAATGGATCAAGACGGTTTTATTAAAATCAAAGGCCGTATTAAAGATGTGGTGATTCGTGGTGGGGAAAATCTCTTTCCAAAAGAAATTGAAGACTTCTTATACACTCATCCCGATGTAAGTGATGTCCAAGTCATTGGCTTACCAGACGCCAGATATGGCGAAGAACTCTGTGCTTGTATTATTTTGCATGAGCATCATCAAATTGATGAAGACAGCATTCGCCAATTCTGCAAAGAGCATATTTCTCATAATAAAGTGCCGCGCTATGTCCGATTCTTTAATGAGTTTCCAATGACAGCTTCAGGCAAAGCGCAAAAGTTTAAATTGCAGGAAATTATGCGAGCTGAACTTAACTTAACTGGAAATGTCTTTGACTAAAGAGGTTAAAAGTTTGGTCAAAGAACAGCAAACTATAAGTTGAAAGGCAGCTTAAATAGAGGATATAAGCAAAATGGCAAAAGACTTTAATAGCCCAAAGGTAGTCGAAGGATATGACGAACATATTCGTAAATTAATTCCGGGTTATGAAGTGATCCATCAACAGGTGGATGCCATTTTGCAATCAGCGTTACCACCAAATGCTCATATTTTAATTGTGGGTTGTGGCACGGGGTATGAACTCGAATATTTACTTAAACGTCATCCAAACTGGAAATTTACAGCAGTTGATCCATCTTTGACTATGCTGCAAAAAGCTCAGGAACAGGTTGAACTTTTAGATAAATCTTCTCAAGTCACCTTTGTTCATGGTGAAACGTCAGTTTTACCTCTTGAGAATTGCTTTGATGCTGCACTTTCTATTCTCGTGGCTCATTTTATTGCAGATGACATAAAACCTGTTTTTTTTAAGGATATTTATGATCGCTTAAAAGAAAAAGCGATTTTGCTGACCTACGATTTAATGACGTGTGTAAATCCACAACATCTTCAAGCTTTACGTTATTTATGTTTGGCACAAGGCTTAACAGAAGAACAATGTCAAAAAATGTTAGAGCGTATGGCGCAAGACTTTTTTAGCCTAACCACTGAAGGATATATAAAACTTTTAGAAAAAACTGGTTTTGAAAGTGTGCATCCTTATACGCAAATTTTGACGTATCAAGGGTTTATTGCAAAAAAATAATGGATTTGGGAAAGCATTAATACGGATATAAAACCTGCATATTCTCAATGAGGAAGAGAATATAAAAACTGAAAAGAATTAGAAGATTTAGCTTTACTTAAAACAAATTAAAAGCGGTTTTCAGGCCGCTTTAGGGAGGTTTTGTCTAAAAAATATGATCGAAGGTTTTTCTTGTGAAAGAAAGACAAATTTTAAGCACTTATTTTAGATAGGTACATAACAAAAAGGATGTCGAGATCTTTAAGTCGAATTAAAGATCAAAAGGAAAATTTCATGATGAAAGTTTTAAATACAACGGTTCAAAAAAGCCTGTTGGCTGTTTCTGTGACCCTGTTTATGTCTTCCGCTTTGGCAGGTCAAACAGATCCTGAAATAGCACAACTTCGCCAAGAAGTGAAAGAACTTCGGGCTATGTTACAAGCCAATATGCAGGCGCAAAAATCTTTATCGCAAGGACGAGTGGAACTAGCAAATTCAGCGACTCCTCAAGCCGTATCACTAATACAGCAAGGTTTAACCAAGTCTGGTGCAGAATTTAACTTATATGGTTATATACGGGCAGATGCTTCTTATCAAATGAAGGGCGCATCTACCATGTATAACAATATTAGCGGTGTTCCACTTGAAAACACGCCGGAAGAATCTGCACAAAAAGACCAGTTGCACAGTACGGTTAATGTGACACGTTTCGGGTTGAATTTTAAAACCCCGACGGCCGCGGGTGATGTGGGCGGAAAGTTAGAAATGGACTTCTTTGGGGCAGCCACTCGTGATCAGTTTCGGATACGCCATGCTTATTTAACTTTTGATAAATGGCTTATCGGTCAAACGTGGTCAACATTTATTGCACCCGAATATTATCCGGAAACGATTGATGCGGGCACATTTGTAGGCAGTGCATTATTAAGATCACCGCTCGTACGCTATATCGATAACTTAACGGCAAATACAAGTTTTGCAATATCGGTTGAAGACCCAAAATACACTGTGACCTCAGATCCTGACAATAAAATGCGTTTACCAGCCTTGGTAGGGCGCTTAAATCATAAATTTGCCAATGGCTCGATGTTGTCGGGCCGTAGTTTTGTTGCCGAAAAGAGAACGAATAATGATGAAGAAATGTCTTGGGGCGTAGGCTTGGGCGGTAAATACCAAATTACGCCCGATACATTACTCAAAGCCGATTATTACCATGTCAAAGGAGATGGGCGTTTCCTACTATGGAGTAACAGCGGCTATGCAATAGATGATCAAAACAATATGCATAGCAATGAATTTGACACCGTTTCTTTAGGTATTACTCATCAATTTACACCGCAAATTCGTTCAACCTTAGCTTATGGCTATATGAAAGCCAAAGATGATAACCGTTTTGCTGAATTACAACGTAATAGCACCACCCAAAATAAAGAGCTTTGGCAGGGCTGGGTGAATGCACTTTATAACCCATACAAACCAATTACCATGGGCGTCGAATATGTGTATGGCGAACGAGAAACTTTTGATGGACGTAACGGGATTGATAACCGCTTCAATATGATGGCGAGTTATGACTTTTAATTTATTCAACAAAACCTTGAATAATCTGTTTTTTCTTTAGGGTGCAGTATGTCGTTTTAAAAAATTGAATATGAATTTATCTCACAAAGGAGGTGAGTAAATGACAACATCTAAATTAAATGTAAATGAAGTTATTGATCAGGCCAGATTTACCCCTTTTCACTGGAGTATTTTACTTTGGTGTTTATTAATTATTATTTTTGATGGTTATGATCTGGTGATTTATGGCGTGGTACTGCCTTTGCTAATGCAAGAGTGGTCGTTAACAGCTGTACAGGCGGGGATGTTAGCAAGTACAGCACTATGCGGAATGATGTTTGGGGCAATGTTTTTTGGAACATTGGCAGACAAAATAGGCCGTAAAAAGGTAATTTTAATCTGTGTGACTTTTTTTAGTGGTTTTACTTTTTTAGGTGCTTTTGCATCAAGCCCACTTGAGTTTGGGGTACTTCGGTTCTTGGCGGGATTAGGCATTGGTGGGGTTATGCCAAATTTAGTTGCACTTACATCAGAATATGCGCCTAAACGTATAAGAAGTACTTTGGTGGGGAGTATGTTTAGTGGTTATGCAATTGGGGGGATTCTTTCAGCATTGATCGGTAGCTATTTGGTTGAAAGTCAGGGGTGGCAAATTATGTTTTTAATTGCCGGTATTCCATTATTTTTATTACCTGTCATTTGGAAGTTTTTACCTGAGTCTTTAACCTTTTTAGTTAAGACGGGTAAGACTGAGCAAGCACAGCGCATTATTCAAAAAATTTCGCCTGAACAAAACCTAACGATCAATACGCAATTAGTGCTTAATGAAGATAATGTTCCAACAGGTAGTTCTGTAAAGGGATTATTTCAACAAGGCCGTGCTTTCAATACACTCATGTTTTGGCTCGTGTTCTTTATGTGCTTACTCATGGTGTATGCCTTAAGTAGCTGGTTACCAAAACTCATGCTGGCAGCAGGTTATTCACTTGGAAAGAGTATTTTGTTCTTGCTTGCTCTAAATGTTGGCGCAATGATCGGTTCAATCGGTGGCGGTATTTTGTCTGATAAATTCCATTTAAAACCTGTAATTATGGGAATGCTACTGGCGGGTGTTGTTGCTTTAGTCGGTTTAGGTTTTAAGTCACCAGCCTATGTTTTATATGGTTTGGTGACTGTGGCAGGAGCAGCAACGATTGGTACTTCAATTCTTCTGTATAGTTACGTTGCACAATATTATCCACTAAGTGTGCGCTCTACTGGAATTGGTTGTGCTTCTGGTGTAGGTCGAATTGGGGCTATTGTTGGACCTATCTTAACGGGCCTATTATTAGGGTTGGAATTACCACATAAAATGAATTTTGTGATGATCGCAATTCCTGCAATTTTAGCGCTTTTCGCCGTCATGGTTTTAAGACGATATGCCGCTGAAAAACAGCCTATTACACCAAAACTTAATGTCGAGTTAGAGGGGAATTAATCCATATGGATACAGGTAGGGAGCAAATTCCTACCTGTATCTAGACATTAATTATGGAGTAACTGGTTTACATCAACCAGATTTGCCATTTGTTGATTACCACGGTCATTCGGATGTAAATGATCTCCTGAATCATAAATTGGATTTAATCGATCGGAATGTTTTGAATCTTTTAAACCTTGCTCAAGATCAAGTACTCCATCAAATGTATGGTTGGTTCTCATCCAGTGATTAATGCGCTGGCGTAATTCATCTTTATTGGGTTGATAGTAGTTATCTAACGGTGTATTGGGTAAAGCTCCCGAAAATGGTAATAAGGTTGCTCCAATCACTTGAATACCTTGGCGATGTGCTTCATCTACAACACCTTTATAACCTTGAGTGAGTGCTTCAAAAGTCGGTATTTGTTGTTTAGGTGCAAAAGCAGTACCAGGCCATGAAATATCATTAATACCCACCAGAATAATTAATGTTTTCACACCTGAATATTGAAATACTTCTTTTTCCAAGCGCTCTAAAGCACTGTCACCCATACCGTCTGTGAGTAGTCGATTTCCTGAAATTCCACTATTAATGACCGCGACTTGATGTGGTGATAAGCGCTTAGCTAAAAAGTCGGTCCATCTTGCATTTGCGTCTAAAGTTGCAGTTGCTCCATCGGTAATGGAGTCTCCAATGACTGCAACAACATGTGCTTTACGCTTTGGTTTTACTTCGATAGCCGATAATAATAATCGCGCAGTGGTGGTTTTGGCACTGCTAGGCGTATTTAGGTTCGCAGTCTGGTTGCCCGTAATGAGCCAACTAGTTTGTTTCGCATCCCAATGAAAAGTTTTAAATGTAGTGGGCTTTTGAATAAAGGTATTTACCATTAACTGTGCATGATCTGGAACAGGAAGCGGGATTGGATCACTTATCAGTTGTTTGCCTGGTAAAATTTTTGCTTTAAGCTTTCCAGAGAAATAAACTGGATAAGCACTCTTTGATTTAAGACTTTGTCCTTTGATTAGCCCCACAGTCGTTTTATCAATATAAAGCGGTTGATCCCCATATTGATTTGTAAAAACGAGCCTAACCGCTTCACCACCTAAACTAATTTGACTAATTTGTTTGATGGTCTGATTCGATATTTGATTGGGAATATTGGTCGGGAAAACGAAATCTTTATTCCAGACTTTTTGTGGACTAGCTGCCCAAGTGGTAATCCATTCGCTCTTTTGTACTTCTGCTTGTGCAAAGCTCGTAAATAAAACAAGAGAGAATAGGGTGGGTTGATAAAGTTTCATCTCGTAAACTCTTTAAAACGAATTAAAGTTATCTTGAAACAAATTGCTGGCTTGTTATAGCGACATAAGCGGAATAAGATTTGTGAATGAAATTCATAAATAGATTTTGTTATGTCATATTTTGATATTAATCGGTCTGGGGAGTTAGCAATTTTTATTCGAGTGGTCGAGTTAGGAAGCTTTTCAGCAGTCGCAAGAGCTTGCGACATGACGCCGTCTGCGGTGAGTAAGTTAATTTCTCGGTTGGAAAAAAGACTTGGCGTTAGGTTGCTTAATCGCTCAACACGTCAGTTCCAACTCACCAGTGAAGGATGTCAATTTTATGAGCAAGGTAGTCACATACTCAATAACTTAGATGAACTAGAACAATCTGTTACTGTAAATCACATGCCGCAAGGGCGAATTAGAATTCATACCAGTCTTTCATATTGGACACACTTTTTATTACCTTGTATTTCTCTATTTAACGAGTGCTATCCACAAATTGAATTAGAGGCTCATTTGAGTGATGAAGTCATTAATTTAGTTGAGCAAAGAATTGATATCGCAATTCGCACGGGACCTTTGAAAAGCTCAAATTTGGTTGCTCGCTCACTCGGACGCACTCAGAAACATTATGTATGTTCACCTACCTATATTGAAAAGAATGGTTATCCGCAACACCCAGAACAGTTATACGAACATCAACTTTTAGACGTAAGTTACCAACGTCAAAATAAAACGTGGCTTTTTAAAAAAGACGATCAAGAAATCACACTTGCTCCCACTAAGGTTTTAAGAGTAAATCATGGAGAAGCCATCTTACAGTTAGCGCTTGCAGGTGCTGGTATTGCACAGCTTAACCAGTTCCAAGTCAAAAAAGCTTTAGAACAAAAACAGTTGGTCAAAATCCTTGAAGACTGGAATATCAAGGCTTCAGAAGAATTTCATGCTGTTTGGATAGGACATGATAAATATGTCCCTAAGCGCGTAAGGGCTTTTTTAGATTTCTTGGTAGAGCATGCAAAAGTTAGTTAATGGGGTCTTTTCTTGCGCTTAACTGACATTGGTGCATAGTTTCATTCATAGTTTCCACAAAGTGCATATTCGCATTAATATTTTGTAAGCTTACTTTGGGTAAGTTCTCTACAAACTGCGGCGAATAATGTTTTTCTAAAGAGTTATAAATACAGTTGCATTGTGAAAGTGCACGACCTGCCCAAACACAATGTGTATTAAATTCATTTTTACTGATAGACCTGCAACCTAATAAACTTATAGAACTTATTAATAGGGTGCAGATTAAAACAATACGATATAAAAAAAACATCATTATTGCTCTTCATTGGTTGTTGTTATCGTTAAGTCATGTTTATAGAAATTTTCTAGTCTTTATCGAGCGTTAAATATGAAAATATTTACTCTGAAAAGATAGGAAGGCAGAAACATATAACTGTAGGATATTTTCTTAAAAATAGTTTCAGTGAAGTCGATAACGTGATGAAGAGTAGAAGAAAAAACACGATATAAAATAATAGTCATTAGAGACTCCTTGATGAAAGAAGTTGCGCCCAATCACTGCTATTAATTATGGTGGTGAAACGAAAGAGGGTTAGCAGACTGATACCTAAGAAACCAGCACACCCGAAGGTGTCCCACTCCCGTTCCTCCGTCAAAGGCACGAGGGGCTACACACCAAAAAACTTGTTTTTAGTGCGCTTAGGTAGACGGTCTGCTAAAACCGACTGACAAAATAGGTCAGCCGGAGCATCATAAGCTGAGCCTTAAAGCGGGTCAATTGCAAAAATAAAAGATTGGTTTATATAAACAAATATTAATATTTTTAAATTTTCATTAATAAAATAATGAGTTATTTAGAATTGAAAATATTGAATAATGGTTCAATAGAGGTTAAAAAATAATTTTTAATGTTTATATATCAAATATTTATTAATTGTTTATTTATATAGTGTTTGCAAGTAATGACTTATTTCAACATAAGTTAAAAAAGAGCGGGAAATTTTGATTTTATGAATATCATGTAATTAAATAAATAGCCGTTGCCAAATTTTAATTAAAATATCAATTGCAAGAAAAGTAATTTTTTAACATTTATATTATTTAGATTTTTACAAAAGCTTGCACAACCTACAAAACTTAAGAGAACCACAGCGGTAGGCCAACATAAGATAATGTTATTCATAAGCCTACATCTTAAGATTTATAAGGGTGACCTCAATGTTAAGAATTTTTTGTGCAGTGAGTATGGTAGTTGCAATCGCAATGGGTATGAGTGCATGCCAAGATCGAAACTCAACAGATGATGATGGAACACATGGCTCTAATGATCCAGCAACTACTCAACAAATGGATAAAAATTCATAATTCTTTTGTTTAAGAAAACTCACTTTTAAGTGAGTTTTCTTATCGTTATTTTCTATAAAATATGTAACATAATAAAAAAAGCAATTATATAAAAATATAAAATTAATCAATAAATTAGTCTGTTATAGTCTTTACATCAATTTGTTGTTATTGAATTGTTGCGCCAGTAAATTATAGTTTCAAAAAATTAATAAAATAAACACAAGAAATTACTTATATTCATCCAAAATTCATTTTAGTGAATACAATTTTTTAAAGGTAAGGATATGCCCCAGTACTTAAGAATAGCTGAGAAAATCTATCAAAATGTTAAGGAAAAAAAGGGGTTTACAGATGACCCTATGGAAGATCTTAACAATTTAATGATTGAGCTCAGACATGAGATTAAGGGGACAAAGCTTAAACTTTTATACAATTATATTGATTTCGCTGAATTGCTGATTAAGCCTCTTCAGGAATCTAAAATTAAATTGGATTTAAGTATTATTCCGAAGAGTAAAAATACGCAAGAATTTGTGTTATGGCTTGCAGGTTTTATTGAGCGTATTACTACAGGTGGCCAAGAAAAGTTACCTCCAATTCGCGATAAAGTTGCATTGCCTGCATATGCTTATGAAGAAACATATCCTGCTCAAGAGACTCCCGTGAATAACGGAGAAGAAATTATTGAATATTTTAAGAAAAACCAAAACTGATATTTTGTTTACGTATGGCTCAAGTCTATTGTTAGGCTTTTGCGTTAAATAAATGGGAAAAACCAGTAACTTCAGTCAAGAAATAAGGTGGCGGTATGTTTGTATATTTTACTGATGGAACTTGCATTAATGATTCTGAAATTTATGGTGTAAAAGCTAAGCAAGAACAAAACAGATATGTCGTAGAAGTTACGATCAAGCCAACACATACACTATCTACAACGCCAGATGTACAATTTAAAAAAGAAATTTTTGATGATCCGCACCAAGCCAATCAATATCTTAGTAATAATTTTAATATGCCGCCGTTTTTCTAATTTATAAATATTTCAAATAATAAAAAAGCTTATTTCCCAGGGCCAATAGGAAATAAGCTATATGCTTTGGACCAATTAAGGATGTTACATGTCATCCCATGCATCTTTAATGGCTTGTTTTGCATGTTCCCATTTTAATCGGGATTCAGCTTTGAGTTCTTCCCACTTTTGTTGCAAGCTACCTTCCATATCTTCAAACTGAGTTCCTTCTTTAGATTCTGAACGGGCACGGTGACCTAGTTCATAAGCAGCAGAAAAATCACGATCATAATCCAGATCTGGCGTAGTTAATTGAGCTTCTTGATAATAAGGTCGAGTAAGATAACTTTCTCGCCAGCGAGAGTCAGAATAATTATGGTCGCCAGCTACTAGTTGAGCATGGTCTGTATTTTGATCTGTCATCAGTTTTTCCTCATCTCTTATTTAATTTTATGCTTATGTTAAATTTAGGAAGGTGAGGGCACCTTCCTAAATAAAATGAATGACCGCATCAAATGACATTTAAGTCAGCAACGGATTAGCGTTGCTGATTGTTGTTATTTGAGTTTTGTTGGCCTGAATCTTTTTGATTCGAACCTTGTTGTTGACGGCGGTTGTCATTTTGCTGTTGTTGCTGATTGTTTTGTTGCTGTTGATCGTTTTGCTGTTGGTTGCCTTGTTGCTGCTGGTTGTTACGGTTGTCGTTTTGCTGTTGTTGTTGCTGTTGATTATCGCGTTGATTGCTTTGATTATTAGTAGTGCTCATCTTTAATTACCTCATATCATTTATGATGTGTGTTTTATCTGAGAGCTTCAGATAGGTTCATTTAAACATGAAATTTTTTAATGTGTAGCTTTGGGGTGTTACCCTATATTTAAATGTAAATTTAAAAATTAAATAAAACCTTGATTTCTATAAAATGTAATTTTAATGATTAAACATAATTAATATGAATATAGTTAAAATTACATTTGGGTACATAGAGGTTAAATAAAAGCTATGATCATTTCTAAATATGTATTTGTTATCTTTTATGAAGGAAAGCTATTTTTTATTATCTAATATTATATATTCTATATCTTGAGTAATGTAATAGAGCAGTTGTCTAAGTTTAAGATAGGGTAATCCTTTAAATATACGTCTGAAATTATAAAAATTATCTTTATAATAAATGGAATAAAAAAAGGTACCTACAGGTTTTTCTTGAGTTTCAGAACCTCCTTTTTTTAATAACCCGGTACAGGCAATATAAAGATCGGCATTTAAGAGTTCTTTACCTTTTTTGATCATCTCTACAGTGACTTGCATCGACTCAGGCGTATATTTTTCAATGAGTTCGGGTGAAATATGAAGTGTATTTTCTTTGACACGTAAGTCGTAGCTGACCAAACTACCAATCAGAATATCACCTGAATAGGGACTCAAAGAAAAGCGATAAGCTAAATAACCTGCCGAAGCACTTTCAAAAAAAGCGATTTTAATTTTTTCTTGTGCTAGTAATTTACAACATGAGTTAAACATTTGTATTCTCCTTACAATTGTTTTTAATTTAGTTATAAGATTATTTTTAATTTCTTTTTGTTAAGTTTTTAGTCTTTATAATTTTAAAAGTAACTCAAATGTAAATTTAGTTTGTTATTTATATATTTTTTATAAAAACAGATAGTTAAATTATTCTAAAGTTGAGAATGTAAGTTTGTGTTATTTTTTATGTTATTGAATTTTAAAGATTTAAAAATATATTAGATTTCTTAATAACGTAATATAACAAAGCTAGGCTGGGATTATAGTTTGGTTAAAGTATGGTAATTTATATCTCACTAAAGGAGAATAGAAATGCCTGTTGTAGTGAAAAAAAGATTATTAGACCTATTACAAGATAATCAACAGAACTATTACGAATTATTCGTTTTTTTCCTTGATCCTGATATTTCTAGTTTTGAAAAAGAGAAGAAAGCAAGAGATTTCCTTGTTAAAGAAATAGATAAAATAAATGAAAATGAAATAGATTTTCCTGCAACTATAAATACGGTTAAAGAATGGTGTGTAAATGACAATAAACAAAATTGTGAGTTATTTCAGGCTTATTTAAACCGTAGACAAAGTGGGGGTGAGAGAGAATACTTCCAGAATGTCGGTCAGGCATTTGAATTTTTAATTAAGGTCTCTCCAACTAAAAAAGTAGATGGTGCATGGCTATATAGCTCAGTTCACTACTGGAACGATCCGGTTTTTCATGACCTTATTATTACCTATCTAGAAGAGCTTGGACTCGGTGAGCCGAAAGCAAATCACGTCTGTATCTATGAAGACTTGCTGCGTAGTCTAGGACTCGATAGCTTTGATCTGCTTTTAGAGGATGAATACTATCATAATGCCGTGATTCAGCTGGCGCTTGGCTATGCTCCACCTGAGTTTATTCCCGAAATTGTCGGCTTCAATTTAGGTTATGAGCAACTGCCACTGCATTTACTCATTAGTAATTATGAGCTGGCAGAACTGGGTATTGATTCTAAATATTTTAATTTGCACATCACTATCGATAATATTGATAATGGACATGCAGATAAAGCAATTAAAGTTATAGAAAATATTTACGATAAATACAGAGATAAAGAAGCTTTCTTTAATAAATTAAAACGTGGTTTTGCTCTTAATAATCATGGTGTTTCTTCTTCAAAAATTATTAAAAATTTAAATCTTGAAGATTTAGTCCTTAAAATTTTAAAAAGAAAAGCGCTCGTGGGGCAGCTTATTCATAACGAAACTAGACAGTTTGGATGTAAAACCATTAACCAATGGTTATCAAACCCAGAAGACGTTAAAGGTTTGGTTACACATCTTATTGATCACAAATGGATTAAATTTAATACCGACCCTGAGCAGAGCGTGTTCTGGCGGATGATTAATGAAGAAAATGGAAAAATGTTTGGGGTATTTAACCCTGTGGAACGTCAAATTATTCATGACTGGATTGCTGGTACTGATCATTCTTCTAACTACTTGGCCTACAGTAGAGAACTTAAGAATAGCCAGCGTATTCAAGATTATCTGTTTAGCTATATTTCTGATGGCGAACTCGATGCACTCCAAGAGCGTATACGTCAGACACCCGATCTTGCCATAAAAATATGCAAGCTGACTCCGTTTTTGGCCCCAGATTCACACCATAAAAGCATTGGTCTCTGGAGCACACGTAAATATGTCGAACTCCTTTTTCCCTATTTAAGTTCCTTTAACAAAACTAACTCTTGAAGTTTTTAATTCACCCCACGTTTAACTTTAAAACATAGGTAATGAACATGACTGATAATGTTAAATCAACAAATAAAACAAGTGAAATGGCTGGTGCTGACGCTGCAAATAAAGCCAATACTACCCAAAAAACTGAACAATTAGACTCAGTCAGAGACGATGCAACCAATGAAGCCTTAACCACAAATCAAGGGGTTAAAATTGCTGATAACCAGAATAGTTTAAGAGCAGGTATTCGCGGTTCGACACTATTAGAAGATTTTATTTTACGAGAAAAGATTACTCATTTTGACCATGAACGTATTCCTGAGCGTATTGTGCATGCACGTGGCGTGGGTGCTCATGGTTACTTTCAGGCTTATGAAGGAAATGAGCGCTTAACAAAAGCTGGTTTTTTGACTGACCCAACCATTCAAACTCCAATTTTTGTACGCTTCTCAACAGTGCAGGGACCACGTGGTTCTGCTGACACCGTTCGTGATATTCGTGGTTTTGCCATTAAATTTTATACCCAAGAGGGTAATTTTGATTTAGTCGGCAACAATGCGCCTGTGTTTTTTGTGCAAGATGGAATTAAGTTTCCAGACTTTGTTCATGCAGTAAAACCTGAGCCAGATACAGAAATACCAACAGGAGCAACTGCACACGATACTTTTTGGGATTTTGTGTCTTTAGTACCTGAGTCAGCACACGCGGTGATTTGGGCTATGTCAGACCGTGCAATTCCACGTAATTTACGCTCAATCCAAGGGTTTGGGGTTCATACATTCCGTCTTATTAATGCCGAAGGAAAATCACATTTGGTGAAATTCCACTGGACCCCTAAACAAGGTTTAAGCGCTTTAGTTTGGGATGAAGCTCAAAAGCTTGCTGGTAAAGATCCGGATTTCCACCGTCGAGATCTTTATGAAGCGATTGAGAATGGGGTTTATCCTGAATGGGAGCTCGGTGTACAAATTGTTGAAGAAGAAGACGAGATGAACTTTGACTTCGACTTATTGGACCCGACAAAAATTATTCCTGAAGAGCTGGTTCCAGTGACACCAATTGGCCGATTTGTTTTGAACAGAAATGTAGATAACTTCTTTGCAGAAACAGAGCAGGTGGCTTTCTGTCCGGGACATATTGTGCCGGGGATTGATTTTACAAATGACCCGCTTCTACAAGCACGTCTATTTTCATACACCGATACCCAGTTAAGCCGTTTAGGTGGACCAAATTTCCATCAAATTCCGATCAATAAACCTGTGTGTCCATTCCATAATAATCAACGTGATGGTATTCACCAGCATACGATTCATAAAGGGCAGGCTTCATATCAACCAAACTCAATTGATAATGATTGGCCAGCCGAAACCCCACCTGCTGCTTCAAACGGCGGTTTTGAAAGCTATCCTGAACAGATTAGCGGACATAAACTTCGTCAAAGAAGCGAGACTTTTTCTGATCATTTTTCACAACCACGCCTTTACTACAAGAGCCTTGCACCTCATGAGCAAAAGCATGTGGTCGATGCCTACACTTTTGAGTTAAGTAAAGTGCAACGAAAACACATCCGTGAGCGTCAAGTTCAACAAATTTTGGCAAATATTGATCTCGACTTAGCACGACAAGTAGGCGCTAATTTAGGAATTGAAGTACCTGATTTAACGCTAGATTATAAAAAAACCGCAGTTGAAAAATCGGCGAAATTATCTTTCTTAGCTTTCCCACCCCAAGATATTCAAGGTCGAAAAGTTGCAGTACTTATTCATAATTTAGTGAAATCTGATGCATTAGAAGCTATGAAAAACTGGGCAATTAAAGAAGGGGTGACTCTTCATTTATTAGCGCCAAGCTTAGCTCCTGTAAAAGATCATCAAGACAGTATTATTACGGCTGATGGCATGCAAATGGCTGAACCGTCAATTGCGTATGATGCAGTGATTATTCCTGATGGCGATAACTTAAACGCTGTCATGCAAGACGGAGTGACTCGCCATTATCTATTAGAAGCCTACAAGCATTTAAAACCAATTGCATTTTTAGGTAATAAATCTGATTTACTTGAACCGCTAGGTTTAGTTCCCGATGAAGGCACTCTAGTTGGAGATGAATTCCAGCCGATTGCTGAAAAGTTCAAAAACCTGATTATGGCTCATCGTGTTTGGTCACGAGAACCAATAGCTGCCCACATACCAGCTTAAAAAACAAAAAGCCCTGAAAGTTTTAACTTTCAGGGCTTTTTTATATTTTAGGGGTTAACCATTTACGATTTGACCACCATTTACATGAATGACCTGACCTGTAATATAACTTGCATCATCTGAGGCAAGAAAAAGATAGGCGGGAGCAACTTCACTTGGTTGTCCCATTCTTCCCATTGGGGTATCTTTACCAAATTCTTTAACGGTTTCTGCATCGAAACTGCTTGGAATTAATGGTGTCCAGATGGGTCCTGGCGCAACACCATTTACCCGAATTCCTTTTTTCTGTTTCATTAAATTGTTCGATAAGCTACGCGTAAAAGTTGTAATCGCACCTTTGGTACTTGCATAATCAATGAGCTCATCATGGCCTTGATAGCTGGTAATACTGGTTGTATTAATAATACTGTCGCCTTCTTCCATATAAGGAATGGCTTCTTTAGTAAGATAAAACATTGGGAAAATATTAGTTTTAAATGTCTTTTCTAATTGCTCATTACTAATACTTTCAATTTCTTTTTGCTGATATTGCACACCAGCGTTATTCACTAAAATATTAATTTTGCCGTAATGTTGTAGAACTTTATCAATATCGAGTTTTGCAACATCTGGGTCAGAAATATCACCTTTTAATAAAAGACAATGTTGTCCTTCTCTTTCAACGAGTTGTTTAGTGATTTCAGCGTCTTGATCTTCTTCGAGATAAAGTATCGCAATATCAGCGCCCTCACGAGCAAACAATACTGCGACAGAACGACCTATACCGCTATCGCCACCACTAATAACGGCAACTTTATCTTTTAGCTTATCGCTACCTTTATGGGTACTTTTTATTATCTCAGGTTCAGGGTGCATTTTTTCCTGATCACCTGGTTGATGAGATTGAACTTGTGCGGGGGCAGATGTTGGATACTGGTTTGTTGAGTTTTCCATTTTTAAATACCTCGGTTGTAATATCTAATTTTTATATAGTGAGCTGTTACCGCGTAAATGTGAGTAAAATGAATTTTTTAATAAGTTGTCTTTGTTATTTTATTTGTAAGGATGTAAAAAAATATTTTATATTTGAGGGCTAAATAATATCAATTAACTTGATTTTGTTTTTATCAATCATGCTTTCAATAATAGATCTATTTCCTGTGTCTTCTAACCAGTTTTCAATCGGTATATTATTAGATAAGTCTAATATTTTTTTAATAATTTCTTTTGCTCCATCTATATTTTCTGAATTTTTATTATTTTTAACAGCTATATTATCTAACAACAGTTTTATATCTTCATGTTCTATATTTTTTGACTTAATAATATATAAGTCTCTTTGGAAGGGATGACTTGCATGAGGTGGGTCCAATCTATAGCTCCATTCTTTGTCATAGTTCTGCCATGAGTTTTTGGACTTAATATGTCCTAGTAAAATTTCAGGGATAGAAATATGGATATATTGTAGAGCTGACTGTTGATTTTTTAATTGCATAGTTAAGTTACTCAAACCATCTTATTAAAATTAGTTTTAAATATTCATATTAATCTCTCAAGTAAATTAATTCTGAAAATGTAATGATATATGTTATTGTTTTTTAATTAAAATAATTGTTTGCTTGTTATTTTCTCAATAGATCTGGTGTTGTGTTAGTTTACTGTTTTGTACATTTTGAAATTTTTTGTTATCAGTTAAAATATTTTAACTGTGTTTGTAAAAATATATTGTAGTGTACCCTTAGGTAATAAAGAGTATATCCAATATTTAAAGAGTAAAATTATTAATAATTAAAATTTTTAAAATATTTTAAAAATAATATGTTTATAAGAAATTTCATTTTTTGATTGATATACATTTAAAAGGATTGATACATCACTTGGGTGGGAAAATATTATAGATATTCTATTGTTATTAAATCCGTTAACTAAAAGCGGTAGTGACTATAATTAAATATAGGAAGATATAACTATGGCTAATACTAGATATGAAGATGATGATAACAATAGAACAGGTACTTCAAATCGTGGATTTGCAAGTATGGATCCTGAAAGAGTACGAGAAATAGCCAGCAAAGGTGGGCGAGCTGCTCACGCGAGTGGTAATGCACATGAGTTTACCTCTGAAGAAGCTCGTGAAGCTGGCCGAGCAGCCCATGCAAGTGGTAACGCTCATGAATTTACGTCTGAAGAAGCGCGTGAAGCGGGTGCATTAAGCCATAAAAATGATGGCCGTAATGGTCGTGGCCGCGGTCGTGATGATGACGACGATGATGACGATCGCGGTAGCCGCTCAGGTGGTCGAGGCCGAAGCCGTTACGACGACGATGATGACGATGATCGCGGTGGCCGTTCAAGCGGACGAGGCCGAGGTCGCAGCCGTGATGACGACGATGATGATGACGATCGCGGTGGCCGTTCAGGCGGACGAGGCCGTGGCCGCAGCCGTGATGACGACGATGATGATGACGATCGCGGTAGCCGTTCAGGTGGACGAGGCCGTGGCCGCAGCCGTGATGACGACGATGATGATGACGATCGCGGTAGCCGTTCAGGTGGACGAGGCCGTGGCCGCAGCCGTGATGACGACGATGATGATGACGATCGCGGTAGCCGTTCAGGTGGACGAGGCCGAGGTCGCAGCCGTGATGACGATGATGATGACGATCGCGGAGGCCGTTCAGGCGGACGAGGTCGTGGTCGCAGCCGTGATGACGACGATGATGATGATCGCGGTGGTCGCTCAGGCGGACGAGGTCGTGGCCGCAGTCGTGATGACGATGATGATGACGATCGCGGAGGCCGTTCAGGCGGACGAGGCCGTGGCCGCAGCCGTGATGACGATGATGATGACGATCGCGGTGGTCGCTCAGGTGGTCGAGGCCGAGGTCGCAGTCGTGATGATGACGACGATGATGATCGTGGTGGCCGTTCAGGCGGACGAGGCCGTGGCCGCAGCCGTGATGATGACGACGATGATGATCGCGGAGGCCGTTCAGGCGGACGAGGTCGTGGTCGCAGCCGTGATGATGACGACGATGATGATCGCGGAGGCCGTTCAGGCGGACGAGGCCGTGGTCGCAGCCGTGATGACGATGATGATGACGATCGCGGAGGCCGTTCAGGTGGACGAGGCCGTGGTCGCAGCCGTGATGACGATGATGATGACGATCGTGGCCGCTCAGGTGGACGAGGTCGTGGTCGCAGCCGTGATGACGACGATGATTATGATGGCCGTGGTCAAAACTCTCGTAATCAAAAACGTGATGCCTACGGACGTTTTACGTCTTAAGCAGAATGTTTTAAAAACAAAGGAGGCTTTTGCCTCCTTTGTTTTTTAGCTTACTTACTGTATTTACTGAGGGAGAGGTTGTAGGCCTTTTACAATATCAAGGTATTCAGAACCGTTTAACCAAAAAGATTTTTTCAAAAAAAGTGTCGTCATAATACTTTCGGCTGCTTCGCTATCTGGATTTTCACAAAATAATCCGTAGCTTTCACCTAAAACCGCATCATTTTCAATTAGGCGGATATAGTAAGCATGTTGCTCATTTGCATAACCTAAAACCGCATCACGTTGATTTTTCATTTCGCATGTCTCCATACCAAAAACTGAATTTAACCAGAATGTTAAGTGTTCAGAATCTCATTTGATAAAAATCAAAAAACAGTCAGCGATAACGACTATTTCGAAATAGGTTTTGATTTTCTTCAAATTGCCATTTTGGTTAAAACATCCCTGTTAAAAACAAAATGGATTAAAATCTGATCATGAGATTTATTGTTATGCAAAAAAAATATTTCGTCAACTTGAAAATGTAACTTTTTCAAGTTACATTGTTTGTGTAGGATTTGAACAGTGGAATGGAGGCAATATGCCAAAGAAAAAAGAGTTCGAGCATGGCGGTGCACGAGAAAATGCCGGACGTAAAGCACAGTTCAATGAACCCACCAAAGTCATTCGTGTTCCCGAGTCTCAAGTTAACTTTATCAAAAATTGGTTACTGAATAATGTCAAAACCAATAACTTGACCGACTTTAACTCAAAACTTAATGTTCAGCAGGTCCACCCGAATAACGATAAAATTTACCACATTCCTTTGGCAACTGAACGTGTTGCGGCAGGTTTTCCTTCACCTGCGCAAGATGATATTGAGCAAGCACTCGATTTAAATGAATATTTAATTAGAAATGAAAATGCAACGTTCATTGTCAAAGCCAACTCTTTGTCAATGTTAGATGCTGGAATTGATATTAATGATCCGCTTATTGTGGATCGTAGCATTCCCGCTAAATCGGGTGATATTGTGATTGCACTCATCGATAATGATTTCACTGTGAAGCGCTTAATGATTGATAGTCAATTTCATCCACCTAAAGTTTGGCTAAAAGCAGAAAATCCTGATTATCAGAATATTTATATTGAAGAGGGGCAAGAACTGGTTATTTGGGGAGTCGTGACTTATAACCTCAAACGAATGAGATAATTTTTTCTTATATTTATTATTTAAGTTACTGACCTGAAATCGAGGCCAGTAACTTTTTCCTAAGTGACTTTTAAATTTGCCCAATCAATAAGCACGTTGCGATAACAACCATCAAACCACCTGAAAAACGGCCGACTAATTGTGCTGCTTGTGGTCTGGTTTTTAAAATGGCCTCTGAACCATAACCCACCATTAAGTAAATTATCGCGCAGCTAATCATGTGGACAACACCGAAGGCAAGAATTTGTGTTGTCACTGTCCATGAAGCAGTAGTGTCAATAAATTGAGGAAGCAGTGCTAAAAAGAGCAAAAAAACTTTCGGGTTTAAGCCACTTACATAAACGCCTTTGGTTGCCCAGCTCAACCATGACTGAGCTTTTTCAGAACCAGACTCGTTCGGAGTAGGAGGGGTAAGTAATAAGTTTATTCCCATCCATAACAAATAAGCAGAACCTGCAATTGTTAGGATCATCAGAGCAGTTGGATTATTTGCTACAAGCAGGCCAACACCAGCCGCTACCAATAAAATCGTAATAAAGTGCCCAAATAGCATACCTGCAACAGCGGGTACGACGACTTTGCCTTTAATCCCTGCCGAAATGGCATAGGCCCAGTCTGCCCCTGGCGTAATAATAAAAAGAATGGAGACACTCCAAAATGCAATAAAAATGTTAAAAGCCATATGCTTATCTCGGCGAACTATTTTTCCAAAGGTTTCACTCGTGGTTTAGAAAAAATCCCTATTTATTCGAGCTTGTTGAAAATAATATGCTCATGTATTTAGAATGTGCTTTTAAATATTTGCTCATATCACACTCATTTGGGGTAAATTTTTCTAAATGGATCGCACAGATAAAAAGATTCTTGCTGAATTGCAATTAAATGGCCGATTATCTATTACTGAATTGGCAGAAAAAGTCGGTTTGAGCATTTCACCTTGTCATAGACGAGTGAAGGCTTTAGAAGAGTCAGGAGCTATCAAAGGTTATCGGGCAGAGCTCGACCCAAACTTAGTGGGATTTGAATTTTCAGCGATTGTTTTTATTACGCTTAAAGAAGGCGATAAACAGGCAGTCGAGAAGTTTGAAAATGCCGTGATAGACATCCCACAAATTATTCAGGCACAGCGTTTGTTTGGTGAGCCAGATTATTTACTACATGTGGTGGCCAAAGATTTACCTGCTTTTCAGCGTTTGTACGATGAAAAATTATCTGCTATTCCAAGTGTGCAACGACTCATCTCAACCATTGTGATGAAAGATGTAGTGCCTGAACGTTTATTCCCGATTGGCTAAGAATCATCAGATATAAAAAAAGAAGCTTTAAAGCTTCTTTTTTAGTTTTAAGAATATTTAAGCATCGAGTGTTTTACACAAAGAACAGATCGTACCGTTATGTTTGTGAGAGAACATAATATCTGGGCGCTCATAGCCTTGCTCACATACACGGCAGTGATAGACGGTAGCAACAGGAGTGCCTTCAGCATCATAACGTGGTTCTTTAATACCGTCATCGTGTGACTTGATGTAGTATTTTCCTTTGGTTAGTAAGCCCATGATTGGTGTTAATACAAAAGCAAGCACAAGTGCGATAAGCGGTGAGTAAGGTGCCAAGAAACTACCGAGTAAGCCGAAGAATGCTGCAATTGATAAGCCTGCTGATACAAGGAACGCAACCATACCGACAGGGTTTACGTTGTATAGCATGTCACGGCGGTATTCTGGCTCTTTCGGTGAAAGTTTTAATACATATTTATTAATTGAAATATCTGTTGCAACAACCACAACCCAAGCAATCGCAAAGTTTGAATAGAACCCTAAGATTTTACCCAGTACCGCGAACATATTGCCTTCCATTAAAGCAAGCGCAATTGCTAAGTTCACCATCACAAAGACAATACGACCAGGATAATGTTTGCTAATACGAGTGTAGGCACTTGTCCATGCAAGGGAACCAGAGTAAGCATTGGTCACATTAATTTTAATTTGAGAAATAACCACCAAAATCACTGCAAGTGTTAAAGCTGCCCAGCCCGGAAGCATGTCATGAAACGCTGCATTAAACTGTTGAACAGGTTCAGTGCTGTTTACGCCCGGTATTTTAGTAAGTAAATAGAAACCTAAAAATGCCCCGATAATTTGTTTAATCGCCCCTAAAATCACCCAACCCGGACCCGCTGAAATAACCGCAGCCCACCATGCTTTGCTATTTTCTTTTGTTTTAGCAGGCATGAAGCGTAGGTAGTCAATTTGCTCACCAATTTGCATAATCAAAGATAGACATATACCAGCACCCAACATGATTGCTGCCATGTCTACAGTTGCGAAACCTTCGTTACCTGTGAAAGTTGCAAACTGGCTGACTAAGGTAGGTTCTTGATAAATCAGATAGGCCACAGGACCAATCATCAGAACCAGCCAAAGCGGGGTAGTCCAGACTTGTAATTTACTTAAGGCTTTCATGCCGTAAATTACCAGCGGTATGACCATAACTGTTGAGATGAGATAACCTGCCCAAAGCGGAATACCTAAACCGAGCAATAACCCTTGCGCCATGATTGAACCTTCAAGGGCAAAGAAAATAAAGGTAAAACTGGCGAAAATGATACTGGTCAGGACTGAACCGATATAACCGAAACCTGCACCGCGGGTAATCAAGTCAAGATCGATGTTATAGCGCGCTGCGTAGTAGGCTAAAGGAATGCCGGTTAAGAAGATAATAATCGCTGCAAATAAAATGGAGAAAACAGCATTGGTTGTTCCGTAAGACATACCAATACTGGCGCCAATAGAAAAGTCAGCAAGATAGGCAATACCACCAAGTGCAGTAATAGCGACAACTTTGGGACTCCAGCGCCGAAAGCTGTGTGGAGCATAACGTAAAGTATAATCTTCTAAGGTTTCATTCACTGCTTTTTGTGAATCTGTACCTTGCACAGTGTCCAGATTTGGATGTTCAGATACACTCATAACATCAATCTCCCAATCATTTTCGGTCAATCAACACAAATATTGATCATTGTTTTTTGATGGATTTGAGTGTGTGATTTTTGGGAAAAATTGAAAATACGTTATTTTGCGTATATGTGCGTATTCGAGAAAATCGCCATGATAATTGACTTTTGGCATAAGGATTGCTGGGTTTAATGCAGCCCTATCCAAAACATGAGTGTTATGCCAGATTCTTCACGCCCCCAACAAGCGCCACAACGTGTGATCAAAACACGCCGTGAATATAATATTTGGGTGGCAGATGAAAGTATTGAAGATTATGCGCTCCGCTATGCACCCACCTCTGTACGTAAATGGTCACCTTGGACAGTTACCAACACCGCAATTTCGACCGTTAGCTTTTTGGCGATGGAAGCCATTGGGGCGACCATGCTTTGGCAGTATGGCTTTAGCAATGCAGTATGGGCAGCAATAGTCGTATGTACGATTATATTTTTAACCAGTTGGCCGATTAGTTACTACGCCGCAAAATATAATGTAGACGTCGATTTGCTTACTCGTGGTGCAGGTTTCGGCTACATTGGCTCAACCATTACATCTCTGATTTATGCCAGCTTTACCTTTATTTTGCTTGCGTTTGAAGCCGCAATTATGGCGATGGCACTTGAGCTGGCTTTAGGTATTCCACAAGTCATTGGTTACTTAATTTCGGCATTAGTGATTTTGCCTTTAGTGGTCAAAGGTATTGGTTTTATTAATAAAGTTCAGGCAATCACACAGCCAATCTGGCTCTTATTGCTGTTGTTACCATGGTTTTTTGTACTTTGGAAACAACCACAAATTTTAAGTAGTAGCCTGCATTTTGTTGGTGCTGTTTCAAACTCGACCGATTTCAATTTGTATTACTTTGGTGCGGCCTGCACTCTTATTTTTTCATTTGTGATCCAAATTGGTGAGCAAGCTGACTATTTACGCTTCTTACCGCAAAAAGAAAAGAACAGAACCGCATGGCGTTTTGCCGTTTTTCTAGGTGGTCCATCTTGGATTATTTTTGGATTTCTAAAAGTTTTGATGGGCATGCTGCTGATGGTGTTGGCTTTTCAGCTATTTATTCCTGTCTCTGAACTAGACAATCCGACTTATCTGTATTGGGTTGCCTATCAACAATTTATTCCAAACCCTCAGCTAGCGTTAATATTGACTCTAGCACTGGTTTGCTTGGCGCAAATTAAAATTAATATGACCAATGCCTACGCTGGCTCATTGGCATGGTCCAACTTTTTTGCGCGCTTAACTCATAGCCATCCGGGGCGAATTGTTTGGCTTCTTTTTAACGTGTTTATTGCCATTGTTTTGATGGAAATGGGCATTAGCCATGCTGTTGAACGTATTTTGGGACTATATAGCAACATCGCTTTGGCATGGATTGGCGCCGTTGTTGCCGATTTAATTATCTGTAAACCTTTAGGATTAAGCCCAAAGGGAATTGAATTTCGCCGTGCTTACTTATATGACATTAACCCCGTAGGCGTTGGCGCCTTACTGATTGCTTCAGTGTTATCGATGCTTAGTTATTTGGGCTTTTTCGGTCTTATGGCGAAAGGCTTGGCGAGTTTTATTGCTTTGGGGAGTGCGGTGTTATGTGTTCCTATTATTGCTTACTTAACCAAAGGCAAATATTACATTGCACGCCAGCCTGAAAAAATTCAGGCGACTTCGGTTGCTAACTGCGTGGTATGTGAACGGGACTATGAGCTTGCCGATATGGCGGGTTGCCCAGCCTATAACGGTACGATTTGCTCTCTATGCTGTTCACTTGAAGCACGCTGTCACGATTTATGTAAACCCGATGCACGTTGGTCAGTACAGCTCAAAAAAGCCATTTGGCACTATTTACCAGAACGTTGGGCTAGTCGTCTAAATAGCAGGGTCAGTTTGTATCTATTGTTGACTCTAGGGCTGTCGATCGTTTTGGCAGTGAGTTTAAGTCTGGTTTATATCCAAGAAAAAACCTATTTAGAAACCATTAATGCGGCAGCCGTTCCGCAGTTATTTACGCTGTTTGTAAAAATCTACACCATTTTATTTTTATTAATGAGTGTTGCTGCATGGTGGTTAGTGTTAAACGATGAAAGTCGTCGTAATGCCGAAATCGAAACGCATCAGCAAACTGCATTATTGATTGATGAAATTGCTGCCCATGAAGTCACTTCAAAAGACCTGCAAGATGCCAGAATTTCAGCAGAACGGGCAAATGATGCAAAAAGCCGTTATGTCATTGGCATTAGTCACGAACTAAGAACGCCTCTAAATAGTATTTTAGGCTATAGCCAATTACTCCAAAAACAAGAGCAGCTTTCAGAACAAGGCAAAATGGCGCTCGGTGTGATTAGCCGTAGTGGGCAGCATTTAACTTCACTGATTGATGGTTTACTAGATTTAGCACGAATTGAAACAGGCAAGATTTCTTTAAATGTAGTGGACGTTCATTTCCCAAATTTTATTGAACAAATTATTCAAATGTTTCAGCCACAGTTTGAACAGAAGAATTTACAGTTTGTTTATGAAATTGGAGATAACCTGCCGCACTATGTTCGTACCGACAAAAAACGCTTAGAACAGATACTTATTAACTTACTAGGCAATGCTTTAAAGTTTACAACGAGCGGCACAATTACTTTGAAAGTCGAGTACCGATTTCAAACAGCATATTTTGAAATTAGAGATACGGGCTGTGGTATTGCCGAGGCAGATTTAGAACGAATCTTTAACCCGTTTGAACGGGGCAGCAATGTAGTGCAAGGTGGATTTACCGGAACAGGGCTAGGCCTACCCATTGTAAAATTATTAGTCGATTTACTTGGTGGCCAGCTATCTGTGACTAGTCAGCTCAATCAGGGTTCACAGTTTAATATTAAGTTTTATTTACCTTCAAAAGAAGTGGTTCATCCAATTTCTAATGTTTACTCCAACCAAATTACAGGCTATCAAGGCGAACGAAAACGAATTTTGGTTGTCGATAATGAAGCGGTGGACCGAGGATTAGTTGCTAATTTTCTCAAACCTTTAGGATTTATGATTGAAGAAGCCGAGTCTGGCATTGATTGTTTAAGACGTGTACCTATTTTTCAGCCGAACCTGATTTTGATGGATTTAAATATGCCTTTGATGGGTGGGTGGGAAACTGCGCGATTATTGCGTCAGAATAATATTACCAATGTACCGATCTTAATTATTTCGGCCAATGCAGGCGAGCGCGAAGTCAATCCACAAGATGCGGTCTTAAGTGAAGACTTTATGTTAAAACCAATCGACCTGAATTTGTTGCTCAGTAAAATTGGAGATAAGTTAGGTTTGATATGGATTGATTTTAAATCGGAAGCACACCTTGAAAATAATGAAGTTCAAGCATTGGATGTAAAAGTGTTTAAGCAAGAGCAAGCCACTGTTCATACATTAATTACACAACTAGAAAATAATGATCTTCTCGATTTACCGCAAAGCTTGCAGCATTTAAATGATTTAATTGGACAGGGGTACATTCGTGGAATTCAACAGACTTTAACGCAATGCCGTCAAAATTTTCCAGAGCATAACGAGTTATGGGAACAGCTTGAACACGCTATTCAAAAGTTTGATTTAAAACACGCGCAACGATTAATTCAGGATAAGCAATGAGTACGCAACATGTTTCTTTTCAGCAAGCTTCGCCAAACGAGCAGGCTGTTATTCTGATTGTGGATGATGTGCCGGAAAATTTAGGCTTGCTACATGAAAGTCTGGATCAGGCAGGTTATCGCGTGCTTGTCACAACTGATGGGTTAAGTGCAATTGAAATAGCTCATCGATGCTTACCAGATATGATTTTGCTTGATGGCAATATGCCCCATATGGACGGTTTTGAAAGTTGCATACAGCTTAAAGCAAGTCCGATTACGCAGTTTATTCCCGTTATTTTTATGACAGGTTTGTCTGAGACAGAACATATTGTGCGTGGTTTTCAGGTCGGCGGGGTGGACTATGTAACCAAACCTTTGAATATTGAAGAAGTATTAGCAAGGGTAAAAACACATTTGGCACATGCTAAACTATTGCAACAGCAAAAACAGGTGATTGACGCAACGGAAACAGCCATTCTTGCGCTAGACGTTCACGGTAAAATTGTTTGGAAAACCCAAAAAGCCAGTGATTTACTGAATCAATATTTACCCGAATTAGAGGGTTTTGAGGCAGGTTTAAAAGCTTGGTTTTCAGACTTAGAAAATGAAAAAGACCCTAAAAAATTAACCAGCTGTTCTTATTCGACACCATCTCAGCAATTACAGCTTTTATTGCTTACGCCGTGGGAAACTGAACCAAGTGTGGCAAAAAATTATCTGATACAGATTAAGACTTCTACGCCGGCTTTGGAAATGGCTGATATTTTGAAATATTGCCCACAGTTGACTCAACGTGAGGCAGAAGTCATGCACTGGTTATTGTTAGGGAAAACCAATAAAGATATTGCAGAAATATTGGAGCTTAGCCCACGGACCGTGAACAAGCATTTAGAACATATTTTTGAAAAACTTTGCGTTGAAAATCGAACTGCTGCCGTGGCGCACATTAATAGTTTGGTGCAAGAGTTTCACTAATTTAATTGACGATTGTATTTAAAAAGCATACAGACTCACTGCTAAAAATAGTCTATTTTTTTACACTTAAATTTGTTCTTATAGATAAAGATATATAAAGTCATTTTTAAATAAATTTGAGCCATAATATGAGGAATTCATTGTGAATATTCAACAAAAAGATGATGCAAAACACGGCAGCTTTAGCTTACTTGATGGTGAAACTGTTGCAGGCGAAATGACTTATACATGGGCAGGCGAAGGCATGCTGATTATTGATGCTACAGATGTAAATGAAAATTATCGGGGACAAGGCGTAGGTCGCCAATTACTGGATGCTTTGGTGGCTTTTGTTCGTGAAAAAGACGTAAAGGTGATTCCGCTTTGCCCATATGCTAAATCGGTTTTTGATAAAGACCCAAGCATTGGGGAGGTACTGAGAAAGTAAAGAATAGATTAAAAATCATTTAAAAAAATCGGGCGTTGGTGTCCGATTTTTATTGGTTTTATTGTTCATCTTTGTTTTAGTGAATATGTTTTAAGCAGTTGTATTCAACTGATTTGAAGGTTTTCGATTGGTATATCGAATTTATCAAACTTATAGAAAAGCTTATCTAATAAAAATAGTTTTAGACCAATTGGGAAAAAAATAAACTTCTTACACAAATATTTAATGGCTGACGAAAGCTAAATATTTATAACGTTTTAATATTATTTTTTGGAATTTTCCTTGAACTGGCAGTATATCCATAGTGTGTTGCCGCAATTTTTCTCTGCAACTTTGACCACGCTGAAAATTTCAATTATCAGTATTATTTTGGCAATTATTGTAGGGCTAATTTGCAGTATTTTAATCACATATCGTGTGCGGGTACTAAATAGAATTGCCCAGTCGTATATTGAGTTATCTCGAAATACCCCCTTATTAATTCAACTGTTCTTTTTGTATTACGGTTTACCAAAGCTTGGCATCAAAATCGATGGTTTCGCTTGTGGTGTGATCGGACTGACCTTTTTAGGTGGAAGCTATATGGCTGAAGCTTTCCGAGCGGGTTTGCAATCTGTTGCAAAAGGGCAGATTGATTCTGCAAAAAGTATTGGTTTGCAACCGACTCAAATTTTTAGATATGTCATTTTTCCTCAAGCACTTGCCATTTCAATTCCGGCAATAGGGGCAAATTGCCTATTTCTGATTAAAGAAAGTTCTGTGGTTAGTGCTATTGCTGTCGTTGAACTGCTTTTTGTCACTAAAGACTTAATTGGTATGGACTATAAAACCACCGAAGCTTTGTTCTTACTCATCATGGCTTATCTCATTATTTTATTGCCCGTGTCTATTTTAACCAGTTATCTGGAGCACAGAAGTCGGAAGGTGAGCCATGGAACTTGATTATCTATTTCAAGCGAGTCACCTCGAACGTTTAATGTGGGGACTTTGGGCAACTGCAAAAATTGCATTTATTTCGGTGTTCTTCTCTGCAATTTTCGGCACAGTTTTCGGCGTAATTATGACTTCTAAAAACATAGTCGTTAAAGCACTGTGCCGGTTGTATTTAGAAGCCATTCGAATCATTCCGATTTTAGTTTTGCTGTTTGTGTTTTATTTCGGCTTTGCGACATGGTTTAACTGGCAATTTTCTGCAATGTGGGTGTGCATTGTTGTATTTGTTTTGTGGGGTACGGCTGAAATGGGCGATTTGGTTCGTGCAGCCATTACCTCGATTGATCAGCATCAACGCGATTCGGCCTATGCGCTCGGACTTACCCATGTTCAAGCCTTGGTGTATGTCATTTTCCCGCAAAGTCTAAAACGAGTAACGCCAGGTGCGATTAATTTATTTACTCGAATGGTGAAAACCAGCTCTTTGGCAGTCCTGATTGGTGTGGTTGAGGTGATTAAAGTTGGCCAGCAAATTATTGAAAATTCGCTGTTAACCGTACCCAGCGCTTCTCTTTGGATTTATGGCTTTATTTTTATTTTGTATTTTCTGATTTGCTATCCCTTATCTCGTTTGGCGGCACATTTAGAAAAGGTCTGGGAGTAATTATGCCTTTGTTATCGATACAACAATTACAGAAATCATTTGCACAAAGTCATATTTTACAGGGCATTGATCTGGATGTAGAACAAGGAGAGGTGGTTGTTATTTTAGGCCCATCGGGCTGTGGTAAAAGTACCTTACTTCGCTGCATTAATGGCTTAGAACCGATTCAAGGTGGTGAGATTCGTTTAACAGGCTCGGGTGTGTTGGGTAAAGATGTTGACTGGACTAATGCTCGTCAAAAAATTGGTATGGTTTTTCAAAACTATGAGCTGTTTGGGCATATGAATGTCATTCACAATATTTTGCTTGGACCACTCAAAGTGCAAAAACGCCGCCGTGATGAAGCTGAACAAGTTGCAGATGAGTTGTTAAAGCGCGTCGGACTCTTTGAACGAAAACTTGATTATCCGCGACAACTTTCCGGTGGACAAAAGCAGCGTATCGCCATTGTCCGTTCACTGGTCATGCAACCTAAAGTCATTTTGCTCGATGAAATTACCGCTGCGCTTGACCCAGAAATGGTTAGAGAAGTGCTCGATGTTGTTTTGAAACTAGCCAATGAGGGGATGACCATGTTGATTGTGACACATGAAATGTCATTTGCCCGAAAGGTTGCCGATCGAATTATTTTTATGGATAAGGGCAAAATTATTGAACAGGCGCCACCTGAAGAGTTTTTTGAACAGCCGAAAACAGAACGAGCTAAAACCTTTTTAAATATTTTGTCGTATTAAGTCTTTTATTATTTGAATCATGAGGAAGTGAATGTTTAAACGTAATTCAATAAAAATATTAAGCAGTATTGCTGTTGCTGGGGTGTTATTAACGGCATGTAGTAAAACGCCATCAACTGAGCAAGCAAGTAATACTCAAGAAGACCAGTCTTTAGAGCAAGTCAAAAAAAATGGGGTGTTACGAGTTGCTGTTTTTGCTGATGATCCGCCGTTTGGTTATGTAGACAGTGCTGGCAATAATCAGGGCTTTGATGTGGCCTTAGCAAAACGAGTCACTAAAGATCTGCTCGGCGATGAAAAGAAAGTTGAGTTTATTGTGACGGAAGCTTCAAATCGGGTGGAGTTTTTAAAATCAAACCGTGCCGATGTTGTGTTTGCGACATTTACAGTAACGCCTGAACGTAAGGAGGTTGTAGATTTTGCCGAGCCTTATTTAAAAGGTGCTTTCGGTATTGTCTCGCCTAAAGTTAAGCCGATTACTGACATTGCTCAATTGGAAGGTAAAACGTTAATTGTAAATAAAGGTACCAGTTCAGATACCTATTTTACCAAGCACTATCCGAAAGTGAATTTACTGAAGTTTGAAAGAAACTCAGATGCGTTCAAAGCCTTGACCGACGGTCGTGGCGACGCAATTTCACAAGACAGTACTTATGCTTTAGCGTGGGCCGCGAAGAACCCAAATTATGTGGCGGGTATCCAGTCTATTGGTGATCAAGAGTTTATTGCACCAGCAGTTAAAAAGGGCAATACCCAATTATTGAATTGGCTCAATACTGAAATTAAGCAGCTAAGAACAAGCGGTGAAATTAAGAAAATTTATGATGAAACCTTAAAACCAATTTATGGTGAATCGGTTAATCCTAATGTGTTTTTAGATGTAGGCCAATAATTTTCGATATCGCTGGAGCAGTGTCTAAAAGTAGGCACTGTGATTTTAAATAAGACTTTTACAAGAACGATAGGGTGAAATAATGACAACACTAACTTTACAAAATATAAAGCATGTCCTCGCTGCATCTTTGCTGAGTTTAGGTTTGGTTGCATGTGATAAAGGCACGCAATCTAATGAAAAAACAGCTGACAGCACTCAAACTGTGTCGAGTATTGAGCAGATTAAAAAGAATGGAGTCGTGCGTATTGGTGTATTTAGCGATAAACCGCCGTTTGGATATTTAGATGCTCAAGGTAAAAATCAGGGTTTCGATGTTGAGATTGCCAAGCATGTTGCTAAAGACTTGTTAGGTGATGAAAACAAGGTAGAGTTTGTTTTAACTGAAGCTGCAAATCGTGTCGAATATTTAAAAGCCAATAAAGTGGATATTATTTTTGCCAACTTTACGGTTACACCAGAACGTAAAGAAGTAGTCGATTTTGCTAAACCTTATTTAAAAGTTGCTTTGGGTGTGGTGTCTCCTAAAACTCATCCAATTACAGATATTGCTCAACTCAAAGATAAAACTTTGTTGGTGAATAAAGGTACTACGGCTGATTCATTCTTCACTAAGACTCATCCTGAAATTAAACTGCAAAAGTATGAGCAAAACACTGAAACCTTTGATGCTTTAAAAGATGGTCGTGGTGCTGCGCTTGCACATGATAACTTGCTGGTTTTAGCTTGGGCTAAAGAAAATCCAAATTACACTGTTGGCATCACAAGTTTAGGTGAGCAGGACTTAATTGCACCAGCAGTGAAAAAAGGCGATAAAGAGTTATTGGACTGGTTGAACCAAGATCTAGAAAAATTGGCAAAAGAAGGCGTGATTCATCAGGCTTATGAAAAGACGTTGAAACCAGTGTATGGCGATACGATTAATCCAAAAGATTTATTGGTTGAGTAGTCGTACTCATAGCCCCTAATGACTAGGACTCTAGATAGTATTTGCTTGAGCTAGTATTCATCTACAGCCTGCCCATAATTTATAAAGATAATGTTTTTGCAATATTTTTTATAGATGGAAACAGTGGTCAGGTTCTGTAGATGAAGAAGTTTTTTGGTTACTTTTTCCAAAAAAAGTAACAGAATTAGCTGATTGCTTTAGAGATAGAAAGCTAGAATTCTATCGTGTTAATTCCTCGATTCTATATTATTTGAACTTAAATAAAGTCGGCTCGGCTGCCAATTTATCCGCCAAATATTGAATAAACACACTTAATTTCGGTGGTACGTGGCGTGTTGGCGGATAGAGTAACCACAAGCCTCCACTGTAATAGGTCTTAAAATCCCAGTCGGGTAAAACTTGAACCAAAGTCTGTTGTTGTAAGGCATGTCGCGCAACAAAGTAGGGTAAGCTGGCTACTCCCAAATGCTGTAGGGCTGCGCTTAAACGAACACCTGTATGATTTGCAGCATAACGACCCCGCACGGTAACACTAATCGACTTATTCCCTTGTTGAAATTTCCATTTTGAATCACTGATTTGTTCACCCAAATAGATACATTCATGCTGTTTTAAGTCATGAGGATGGGTTGGTATGCCATGTTTTTCTAAATATTCAGGTGTAGCACAAATTAAGTGATCGATATCAATGAGTTTTCGTCCCATTAGGCCGCCAGAGGGTTGCTCGGTAATTCGAAGCGCTAAATCAACTTCATCATCAATTAAGTCAACGTAACGGTCTTCTAAAAGCATTTGAATATCAATTTTTGGATAACGTTCTAAAAACTCTGGTAAATGTGGATGAATCATAAAATGTCCAACGGCTTTTGGAACACTTAGGCGAATGATTCCTTGCGGTTCAACATGAAATTGGCCCGAACTTTCCATCACTGCCTGTGCCGCATTGACCATATCTAAACAACGTTGATAGACCTGTTGACCACTTTCACTCAAGCGAAGCTTTCGTGTGGTTCGATAAAGTAAGCGGGTTCCTAAAGCACGTTCTAAGCGAGCAATCGCACGGCTTATCGCAGAGGGTGTAGTACCGAGTTGTCGAGCCGTTTCAGAAAAACTCCCTGACTCGACTACTTTCACGAAAGTCGCCATTTCATTTAAAAGAACTAAACTTTGATTTGTGCTCATGAGGCAAAAGTTATTTGGATTTTGATTGGATTATCGCGTCTAAAAAATCGCAATACAATCTTTTAGGTGATTTTCAGGAAACTAAATTGTTATGTGGCAGTTGTATGGACATGAGTTTTTAACGCTAGCTCTTATTCATTTTATGGCGGTGATTTTACCGGGACCAGATTTTGTGATTACGGTCAGACAAAGTGTACGTTATGGTTATTTGATTGGATGTCTAACCGCAATTGGTATTGGTGTTGGGATTTCGGTTCATGTCTTTTATACCTTGGTTGGGATTGGTTTTTTGATTCAACAAAGTGAATGGCTCATGTCGCTTATTAGAGCAGCGGGAGCAGTCTATTTAATTTATTTGGGGTGGCAGTGTTTACGTAGCCAGCCGAATACCAATATTGAAATTAATGGCCAAGCAGGCAGTGATAAGCCGAGTTTATTTAAAGCTTTTACAATGGGTTTTCTTACCAATGCGTTAAACCCAAAAGCCACTATCTTTTTTCTGGCAATTTTTACGACGATTGTAAGTACAACTACACCAATGAAAGTTCAGGTTTTTTATGGGGTCTGGATGTGTATGGTCAATGCCATCTGGTTTATGGTGGTGAGTGTAATGTTTGCTCAGCCTATTGTACGTAAACGTTTTTTAGAATTTGGAGTTTATTTTGAGAGGGTGATGGGAGTTTTATTAATTGGGATTGCGTTGAGATTGATTTGGAGTTTGTTTGTTTAAGTTGGTTTTATTTATAAGTGGATGGGGTAGCACGACGGAGTCTTACCGTTTATACATCAGAAGAACGTAGCTAATTCTGTTACTTTTTTTGGAAAAAGTAACCAAAAAACTTTGTCATCTACAGAACCTGTTCACTGTTTTCATCTATCAAAAAATGTTGCAAAAACATTATTTTTATAAATTATGGGCAGGCTGTAGATGACTCTTAGCTCGAGCCGAAGCTTAATCCAGAAATCGAATTTAAAATAACAAGACTCCGCAGTGATAACTACTTTGAGTTGTCCGAATTATTGATGACTCTTAATTCGAGCTAAAATCATCTGCAACCTGCGTGGTATTAAATAGTTTATGTTTCTGCGATATATCGATTAGATATAAGAAGAGGACAGGTTTTGCAGATGAAAATGCTTTTGCTTACTTTGGGCGAAACCAAAGTAAGTCTAGCCGAAGGCTAATTCAGAAATCGAATTTAACATAATAAGACTCCGCCGTGATAGCTACTTTGACTTGTTCCTATATATGAAGTTGAGCTCAAGAAGTTTCAGTAAATAATTTATAAAAAAGACCGCTCGAAAGCAGTCTTTTTTCCAAAATAGATTTAAACACTACGCTTGTTACGTGTTAACTGGTGTAAAACAGACACCAATAAATCAATTTCTTCAGTCGTATTATAAAAAGCTAAAGACGGACGCACGGTCTGTTCTACACCAAAACGACGTAAAATTGGCTGTGCACAATGGTGCCCAGAACGTACCGCAATACCATGTTGATTTAAAGCTTTACCGACTTGTTCAGTTGAATAGCCTTGTAAAGTAAAGGACATAACACTGGCTTTGTGATGCGCTGTTCCGATCAAGCGTAAACCAGACACACTGCTAAGCGCATTTTGACCATATTCAAGCAAATCATGTTCATAGCGCGCGATGTTATGAATACCTAAACTTTCGACATATTCAAGAGCCGCACCTAAACCGACTGCATCAGCAATGTTCCCAGTTCCAGCTTCAAACTTGTTTGGTGCAGGTTGGTAAACCACCTGTTCGAAGGTGACGTCCTGAATCATGTTGCCGCCACCTTCCCAAACTGGCATGGTATCTAACAGTTCTGGTTTCGCATAGACTGCACCAATGCCTGTTGGACCAAACACTTTATGTCCAGAAAACACAAAAAAGTCTGCATCGAGAGCTTGTACATCGGTAGGGATGTGCGAAACAGATTGAGCGCCATCAACCAATACACGTACACCTTTGGCATGGGCAATTTTAATCACTTCAGCAACAGGGGTAACTGTTCCCAAAGCATTAGAAACTTGAGTAATAGACAGCAGTTTAGTGCGTTCATTAATCAGTTTTGGCAACTCTTCTAAAATAATTTGCCCCGTATCATCAACAGGAATGACTCGTAATTTTGCTCCAGTTTTTTTAGTTAGTTGATACCAAGGCACAATATTGGCATGGTGTTCTAAGTGAGAAACAATAATTTCATCACCTTCACCAATATTTTGTTCGCCCCATGTTTTTGCAATTAGGTTAATGCCTTCAGTGGTTCCTCGAACAAAGATAATTTCTTTGGAAGAAGGTGCACCGATAAAACGGGCAACTACATTTCGCGCATGTTCATAGGCGTCGGTCGCACGAGCTGCTAACTCATGTGCAGCACGGTGAATGTTCGAGTTTTCATGCTGATAAAAATAAGCAATTCGATCAATCACACGCTGTGGTTTTTGCGTAGTAGCAGCATTGTCAAGCCAGACTAGCGGGCGACCATTGACGCGTTCCTGCAAGATTGGGAAATCACGACGAATGGCATGCACATCTAAGGGCTGAGCACTGCTTGCTACAAAGGTAGGTTGAGATGGTTGATAGTGACTATAACTTTGCCCGCTTTGTGGTAAGTCTAAGAAATAAAATCTAGAGCTTGGTGAGGTTTTTGCTGGTGTATCAGCTGCAAAACGATCTTCAACGAGCAAGGATTTCAACTGGTCGCCATGCGGCAACTGAAAAGACTGCGCAATTGAATAGTTATCTTCAACACCAGTAACAGAAGGTTCTGCTGCATTTGGAGCAGAAAAATCATTTAAAAAATAATAAGGTGATTCACCAGCACCTGTCGGTAAGTTTGGTTCAATACGTGGCACATTCGGCTCATGATGTACCGCTTGTGGCAAATGTGGCTCAAATGGTGGGCGTGGCAAATTAGCTCCACCAATCACAGGTGCAGACGCTACAATTCGGCGTTCAGGGTAGTCTGGCAAATTTGGAATATGCTCAGGAAATTCCGGATTGAGACTTTTCTGAAACGCGATATTGGGCGCACGACCACTCAGTGCAGAAAATGGTTCACCCGGTTGCGGTGGGTGCGGTGGCGCTCCGACAGGTAAGTCCAAGTTAAGGCCCGATGGAGAAGCTGAACTGCTTGAGCTTGGCAATGCTGAAAAAAACTCATTGGCAAGACGGGCAATGGTGGACTCATCAGGGAAGTTGGCTGGTGGGTTAACACCAGTCACTTCAGGCCCCATTGGACTACCTTGCAGATTACTTGTAGTTAACTGGGTAGTCATGATATTTGTCCACCTCCACATCATCTAATACTGCCAAAGCATCATCAGTCAATACTGCAAGCGAGCAATATAACGAGATCAGATAAGATGCAATCGCGTTACGGTTAATGCCCATAAAACGTACTGAAAGCCCTGGTGACTGTTCACCAGCAAGCCCCGGTTGGAACAAACCAACAATCCCTTGACGCTTTTCACCGACACGAAGCAGCAAGATTTTAGTTTTGCCATCTTCTACAGGAATTTTATTTGATGGAATGAGGGGAATCCCGCGCCATGTAATAAATTGCGAACCGAATAAACTCACTGTTGGAGGCGGTACGCCACGACGTGTACATTCACGGCCAAATGCTGCAATTGCATCTGGATGTGCTAGGAAAAATCCTGGTTCTTTCCAGACTTTACGTAATAAATCATCAAGATCATCTGGAGTTGGTGGGCCATTTAAAGTTGGTATACGTTGGTCATCTGTCACACTCGCCAATAAGCCATATTCAGGGTTATTGATGAGCTCACTTTCTTGACGTTCTTTAATGGTTTCAATCGTTAAACGGAGCTGTTCTTTAATTTGATCGTGGGGGCTGCTGTAAAGGTCAGCAACACGTGTATGTACATCCAGAACAGTCGATACACCATTCAAAAAGTATTCGCGTGGCTGTGGATCATAATCAACAAAAGTTTGAGGTAAAGTTGCTTCATCACGCTGTGTGCAAGCCACCTGAATATCATCGGTATTATTTACACGGTTTAGGCGATAAATACCTGCTTCAACAGGAAGCCATTGAAGTAAGTGAGTCAGCCATCGGGGAGTAATTGTAGAAAGTTGAGGAGCTGTCTTGGTTGCATTGGCCAGTTGGCGGGCCGCATGGTCCCCAAGCGCAAGTTGGGCTTTATCTGTATTTTTCGCCATGAATCATTTTTCCTTATTACATTGGCTTTTTGAAAATAAAAATTCTAGGATGCATATAAACTAGAATTAGTTCTGGTTTTAAAATTAAAATCGCGTTATAAATTTTTTAAATACTGAGCTTATTAATGAGTTATATATTTTCTAAATAAAAATATATTTAAACTAGAAATAAGCATTTTATTAATCTGCACGTTCTTTGTTTATTTATCTCCTTATCTATTTATTTCACATCTATAGTTTTTAACCGGCAATATGATTTTTTTGATAAGACTCATTCGGTGACTGTAAAATCTGGCTACCTGCGGCCACACTATGGGTTAGCCAAACATTCCCCCCAATAATTGACCCTCGACCAATGGTAATACGGCCTAAAATAGTTGCGCCTGCATAAATCACGACATCATCTTCAACAATCGGATGGCGTATATAGTCTTTTTTCAAACCACCATCATCATTGGTTTCAAAGCGTTTTGCTCCAAGGGTAACTGCCTGATAAATACGAACGCGTTCCCCAATCACACAAGTTTCGCCAATCACCACACCCGTACCATGATCAATGAAAAATCCTTTACCGATTTGTGCACCCGGATGAATATCAATGCCTGTTGTAGAGTGGGCCAACTCGGAAATAATGCGCGACAATAAAGGCACTTGGGCATACAGTTGATGCGCAATTCGGTGATAAATAATCGCAAATATGCCCGGATAGCAGAGCAATACTTCATCCACACTATGCGCCGCTGGATCACCTTCATAAGCCGCTCGCACATCGCCGTCTAAAAGGCGCCGTATAGAGGGCAAAGTGTTGGCAAAATCCTGCACAATAGTTTGAGCAAGTTCTTGTGGCTGCTGTACTGGGCTTGAATGACCCAAATGACGTTTTGCTTCATAATTTAAAGCCAGTTGCACTTGAGCATGTAAGGCTGTCAGCACCCGATTTAAAGTATAGGCAATATAAGAATCTTCAGTTTCCTGACGTAAGTCAGCAGGGCCTAAACGCATTGGAAATAAAATGCCGCACAGGTCATCTAAAATGACCTTTAAAGCTTCTTTAGATGGAAGTTCGCGGCCCCCAAATTCTTTTGTCCTGTGCTGTTGCTGACGCCAGTCATGCCTTGCTTGTTGTAAACCTTGTACAACCGCATTAATGTTCCATTGAGTCACAAGCTTTCCTTGATTCACTGATAATTGATTGAAGTATTAGTCTTGTTGCCAAGGAAGTTGGTGGATGCGCCAGCCATTTTTCTGATTACGCTGTTGCTGATCATTTAGATCGCCTTCGAAGCCTTCAAGAACGTTATAAATATGCTCAAAACCTGCATTAAATGCGGCTTCGGCAGCTTGTGCTGAACGGTTGCCACTACGGCATAGCAAAAGAATGGTTTTGTCTTTGCCAACTTTTGATTCGAGTTCTTTTAAAAAGCGTGGATTACGGTTAAACGATGTGCCTGTTGCCCAAGCGACATGAACACTTTCAGGGACATAACCTACAAATTTACGTTCTTCATTGGTACGTACATCAACTAAAACGGCTTCTCCTTGTTGTACGAGTTGCCATGCATCAACAGGTGATAAACTGCCACTAAAATTTAGTTCGTGTTTTTGTGCATATTGCTGTGCTTTATAAAGAATTTCTTCGGCTGAAAAGGATGCATTTGAACCATTTGAGATAAAGCTTTGCGGAGCTTCTGTATTTAATTTAGCATTCATTGAATATATCCTTATCTTTGATTTAGATTGTTAAGGTTCAATTTACGCGTTTTTAAATATAAGCAAAAATAAGGAATATCTATTTATATATATTATTTTTATAAATAAGAGCGGCGAATATTTTATATAAAACAGTATTAGTTAATCTTATAAAGTTATTAAAATAAAATAGATTTAAGAAAATTTATTATTTAGTAAAAACCGTGCAGATTAAAATAATCCGCACGGTTTTAAAAATTAAGCAAATCCACCATTTACCCGAATGACTTGAGAATTTACCCAGCCCCCATCTGGGCCAGCCAGCATGGCCACTACGCCAGCAATTTCTTCAGGTGTTCCGATTCGTTCCAATGGAGCAAGTTTTGCAATAGCTGCCACTTGCTCGTCAGTTTTTCCATTGTAAAAAAGGTCAGTGCCTGTCGGACCGGGCGCAACGGCGTTTACAGTGATATTTCGTCCACGTAACTCATTTGCTAACACATGTACCAAACCTTCGACACCTGCTTTTGAAGCAATATAAGGACCATATGCCGGAAAAGATTTGGCAATTACACTGGTTGAAAGCGCAATAATCCGACCACCATCTGGCACTGTTTCGGCTGCATGCGCCAATATTAAAAACGCGCCACGTAAATTGGTCTGAATCACTTTATCGAAATCTGGCAGGCTTTCAGGTGTAATTTTTGCCATAGGCATAATACCGGCACTATGAACTACCACATCTAACTGACCGTTAATCGCTTTAGCTTCTTGAAACAAACGGCTCACCTCATGTTCATTTGCGACGTCCGCTTGAATAGCTGAGGCTTGACCACCTTGCTCAATAATATGTTCTACAGTGGCTTGAGCATGCACTTTATTGCCAGCATAATTAACAATCACATAAAAACCATCTTGAGCTAAGTGTTCTGCAATAGCACGGCCAATACCACGTGATGCACCAGTAACTAGAGCTGTTTTTCTTGAAATATTCATTTTTAGATTGCCTGTTTGAGTAGGTATGGCTTATTTTAATAATATAGAAATATGGGATAAATCATCAGAATTGGATAAGATAATTCCATATACATTAATAATGGGTAGGGTTAAAAGATAACACCATGGATAAATTTGATACCTTGCAACTTTTTACCCGCATAGTAGAGCTGGGTAGTTTTAGTCAGGCAGCCGATCAGCTAAATATCCCACGTGCTACAGCAAGTAACGCCATTAAAGAGTTAGAGAGTAACTTACAGTGCCGTTTATTAGAGCGGACGACTCGGCATGTAAGGCCATCACTAGATGGACAGGCATTTTATGAGCGTTGTACACAAATATTATCGGAACTTGATGATGCTGAATCATCTTTACGCAATGTAATTGCTCAGCCCCGTGGTTTATTACGTGTCGATTTATCAGGCGCACATGCGACTAAAATTGTTTTACCCAATATCGATCAATTTCATCAACTGTATCCCGACATTGAACTGGTAATCAGTACGGGTGATCGCTTGGTTGATCTGATTCGGGAAGGGATAGACTGTGTGGTGAGAGCGGGGCGTTTGGATGATTCCACTTTAATTGCTAGACATTTGGTCGATATGCCACAAGTCATTTGTGCAAGTCCTGACTATTTAAATAAATATGGAACACCACAACAACCAGAGGATTTGTTATCACATTATTGTGTTAATTTCTTTTCGACATCAGGCGGGCGGAATTATCCATTTGAATTGATGGTGAATGGTAAAAAACAAGATTATTTTTTGAAAAGCTGGATCGCGGTAAATGGTGCTGAAAACTATGTATTATCTGCTTTACGTGGGGCAGGTTTAATTCAGGTCCCGCGCTATCATGTAGCGAATGAGTTAAAAGACGGGCAGTTGGTTGAGGTTTTATCTGAATGGCAAATCCCGAAGATGTCAGTTTCTGCTTTATATCCGCAGCATCGGCAGCTCTCGCCACGCGTACGAGTTTTTGTCGCTTGGCTGAATGAGTTATATACGGGTTATTTTGCTAATTTTGAATACCCGCAAAAATGAAATATCTTGCGGGTAAGTCAAAAACTGAATGATATTTTTAAGTCTGATTCTGCAATTTATCTTGAGTCTTGGTCTCAAAATCACTCGAATCATGGCGTTCATGCAACTGGGTAGCTAAATCACCAAAAGTACGGTTGACCATACGCCCGCGTTGAACTGCAGGGCGCGCTAAAATCGCATCTGCCCAGCGCTGAACATTTTTATATTGATCGAC
Organism: Acinetobacter sp. S-1; assembly: GCF_059579785.1. NCBI lineage: Bacteria > Pseudomonadati > Pseudomonadota > Gammaproteobacteria > Moraxellales > Moraxellaceae > Acinetobacter > Acinetobacter sp. S-1. Next base: position 2,233,106 of record NZ_CM184207.1, on the reverse strand, counting down.
CCCTAAAAACTCCGCGCCGTTATACACCCAGTTTTTAACAAGACCACCATACCAAGGGAATGCTGCAATATCAGCGATGCTATATTCAGAACCTGCTAAATATTCATGCTTTGCTAGATGCTGATCTAACACATCAAGTAAACGTTTCGTTTCCAAAGCAAAGCGGTTAATTGCATATTCAACTTTAACAGGTGCATAAGCATAAAAATGTCCAAAACCGCCACCTAGGTAAGGCGCGCTACCCATTTGCCAGAATAACCAATTAAGACATTCAGTACGTGCAGCAATATCAGTTGGAATGAAAGCTTTAAATTTTTCAGCCAAATAAAGCAAAATTGAACCAGACTCAAACACTCTTAATGGCGGGTTTTGGCTATGGTCGACCAATGCTGGAATTTTAGAGTTGGGATTAATTTCTACAAAGCCACTACCAAATTGCTGTCCTTCACCGATTTTAATCAGCCATGCATCATATTCAGCATCTTTATGACCCAATGCTAAAAGCTCTTCAAGCAAAATAGTGACTTTTTGACCATTAGGCGTTGCTAAAGAGTAGAGCTGGAGCGGATGTTTACCGACAGGAAGTTTATGTTCGTAACGCGCACCTGAGGTAGGTTGGTTTAAATCGGTTTTTTCTCCAGTCCATTGCCAAACTTGTGGAGGAATATAGTTTGAATCGCTCATTTTTTATCTCGTGTTTGGTGTAAATATAAGGATTTATTTATGTCGCAAGGCAAGCCATTTTTGTACGGTCGGACGTTGCCATTGCTGTAATGCATAGTTTTTTAAACGTTCTGGTACAGCATCACCATTTTGAATAAGGCGTTGCAACATCAGGGCAAGTTCAGCATCCACAATGCTCCATGAACCAAAAAGAAATTCGGCATCAGACGCAAGAAGTTTTTCTGCAACAAAGAAAAGTTTCTCCGCAGCTTTTTTGCCTTCTTCTGAAAGTGGAGTGGACGTGGGCTGAATAAAAACAACATCGGTTGGACGCTCAGTTCTTAGTGCCACTAAGTCTGATCGGAGCCATGCCTGAATTTGTCTTGCTCTTGCGCGTGCTTGAATATCTTTTGGATAAATAGATGTGTTTGGATAAAGCTCCTCAAGATATTCCAAAATGGCGGAGGATTCTGATAAGGCAAAATCGTTATGTTCGAGTACAGGCACTTTGGCAGTTAATGACTTTGCTACATAAGACTTTTCAAACTGGCCTTGCTGGCCTAAGTTGATGGCCGCTATTTCAAATGGAATTTGTTTTTCATGTAGCCCTACAAAAACTGTAAACGCATAGGGGCTTAGAAATTGTGAATCTGTGTACAGCTTAAAATGTTCATTATTCATTGTTATTGTCCATGTCATAAAACAATCGAATCTAGTCTAAGTGAGCTGATCCAAGATTGGGTAGCTTTTTTGTGGAAAAGCTTTATTAGTTTTTGAATTAACCCATTTCAGTGTTCAACGCTAGGGCTTAATGTGCTGAAAATGCTGACGAACAATACTAAGCCACGCCTGTACCGCTGGTGAAACAGGAAGATTTTTTTTCCAAGCCATGACTAAGTGCCATTGAATATTTGGTTTTTCGAGTGGCACTGCTGCAAATAAAGTCGGGTCAAGCATGTCGGTATAATATTGCGGGAGAAGCGCAATCCCCATTCGTTGTAACACCATGTCTGCCAAGAGATGCCATTGGCTGGTCCGGCAAGCAATGGTTGGGTAGAAACCATGCTGCTTACAGGCATCGAGAATAATACTGTTTAAAGAGAAATTTTCTGGAAACATTAAAAATGATTGGTGTTGTAGCTCTTCTAAATTTATTTTTTTGCGTGTTGCCCAAGTCGCATCCCGACGTAAAAGAACCATTAAAGGGTAGTCACATAGCTCAATGCTATTAAAGATTTGCTTATCAAAAGGCTGCAATAAAACGCCAACGTCTAGTTCATTGTTAAGCAAAGCTTGTTCAATACCACGTGAACCCACTTCCATAAAAGCTAATTCAATATCTGGCAATTGCTGATGATAATCAAATAGGGCAGTCGTTAAGAGCTGCGAACCTAAAGGCGGAACGCCAAGTTTTAAAGTACCTGTTTTTAATTGTTGATAGTTTTCTATTTCAAGAAAGATGTTTTGCTCTGCCTGAAGAAGCTCGACCGCATGTTGATAAATGCGCTCTCCAATTTCAGTTAACTCGATTTGTCTTTTACGGCCATGATCGGGTTTAATCAAAAGCTGTACCTGAAGTTGCTCTTCAAGCTGCTGTAATATTTTACTAATAGTGGGTTGAGTCAGATACAACTCTTCAGCAGTACGGGTAAAACTTTTAGTTTTAACCAGAGTAACAAAGCACTGTAATGATTTTAGAGAAAGCATAATAAAGAATAGATTATTCCATTTTGGAATAATATTAACATAAATAATTCATATTTAGCAGGTTTAACCAAGATAGCATAATAGTGTAGTTAACCATTTAATTTCGCAAAATGAGTACTGAATCTGCTTCTGGAACACCCAAACAACCTTCATTTTTAGTTTTAGTTAAACAAATTTTGATTTTGGCTGGATTTTGGTGGGTCGGATATCTCTTACATCAAAAACTCGGTGTGCCTGTATCGGCAGGCATTTTGGGTATGTTTTTATTGCTTCTATGCCTGTTCTTTAAAATTATCAAAATGGATCAGGTGGCAATGGGAGCAACCGTTGTTTTAGGTGAGCTATTACTGTTTTTTGTGCCTGTAGTCGTTGCCGTAGTTCAGTATAAAACCTTGTTTATGACCGAAGGATGGCAAATTGTCTTGAGCATTGCGGTTGGGACCATTTCAGTCATGCTCAGTACCTGCCTCACGATTCACTATTACAATCGTTTGAAAGCTTATTTACAGGCCCGAAAACGTCTTCAACATAAGCATATCTAAAGAGCGAACGACATGAATATTTGGTCAATTCTTTGTCTGATCTGGACTTTGGCAGCCTATATTGTGGCAAAGCGGATCTATCAGAAAAATCCAAAACTTTGGTTGTCACCCGCGATTAGTGTGCCTGTACTCACCATCATTTTGATGACAATTTTTGGAATTTCATATCAAACTTATGCTGAAGATACGCAGTGGATTGTTAATTTATTAGGGCCTGCAACGGTTGCGTTTGCTGTACCGATTTATGGTTATCGGGAAACGATTCGTAAAAACCTTGGAGTCCTTTCGATTGCGATTATTGTAGGCATGAGTGTAGGTGTGATGTCAGCCTATGAGATGGCGCAGTGGTTCCACTTTAGCCCAGAAGTGACCAACAGTTTAATGGCACGTTCTATTTCAACACCTTTTGCCATGATTTTAGCGGAAGATATTCACGGTTCGGCAGCATTGGTTTCACTATTTACCGTTATTACTGGTTTGGTCGGTATGATTTGCGGCGATGCGATTTTAGCGATTACTAAAATCCGTTCTAACGTAGCAAATGGGGCGGCCTTTGGTAATGCAGCCCATGGTTTTGGTACAGTCAGAGCACAGCAGCGCAATAGTGAAGAAGGTGTAATTGCCAGTTTAACCATGGTTATTGCCGGTATTTTAATGGTACTGATTGGACCATTTGCGATTCATCTATGGTTGCTTTTGTAGGTTTGTCTAAGTCGGCTTGTCATGTTGTTGAATAATCTTTGATAGTTTTTTTATGGCCTGTCTCATTAGTTCGGGTTCAAAATCGCCTAAGCCGACAATTAAACCCGAACGTTGCCGCTCTTTTGAAAATGTCGGTGAAATTGCTTTGATGGCAATGCCTGCATCGATTGCCGAACTTGCAACGTCAATATCATTAATATGCTGAGCAAGCCATAACACCATATGCATGCCTTGATCGCCCGGCTGTAACCAAGCCAGTTCTTGGGGTATATATTTTTCAATCAAGCCAATAATGTATTCTCGAACTTCTGCATAGACATTTCGAGTACGTCGAATATGTCGTTCCAAATAACCCTCTTGAATAAAAGCAGCCAAAACGTGCTGGTCAGCTGCAGGTGGATGTCGATCAATTAAGACTCTAAGCCCACAAAAAGGTGCTACCAATTCTTTAGGTAACACAGCATAGCCAAGTCTAAGAGACGGAAATAGGACCTTACTGAAAGTGCCAAGATAAATGACTTGATCGGGTGCCATGCCTTGTAAAGAAGGGAAAGGCTGCCCGTTATAACGAAGTTCACTATCGTAGTCATCTTCAATGATCCATGCATTTTGTTGTTTTGCCCAAGTTAATAAAGCTGTACGTCTTGCTAGACTCATTGGCATACCAAGTGGATATTGGTGAGACGGTGTCACAAAAGCAGCACGGGCATGTTTAGAAAGCTTAATCCCAGTTTCAACCTGAATGCCTTCTTCATCAACAGGAACACGCACCATCCGAATGTTTTGTACAGCATGCTCAAAAATAGCCGTTGTACCCCGATAAGCTGGATCTTCTATCCAGACTTCATTTTTTGCTTCAAATAAAATCTGGCTACAAATATAAAGTGATTGCTGGATGCCAGGTGTAATCACAATTTGGTCAGGTTCGCAGTGGACAGAGCGTGACCGTCGGACATAGTCGGCTATAGCAACTCTTAGTGATAGCACGCCTTGAGGTTCGCCATAACCCGAGGGAGCACCTGCACCTCGTGATCTATATTTATTACCAAATTTACGCCAGATATCACTTGGTTGAGTACGACCGACGGGGACAGATACCGCAAAAGGAACATGAGGAAGTGGCTTAAATTCATCAAGCACTTTGGCATAAGAACGTGCCGATTTGGTCAAAGATATCGAGTTAGGTTTATTTTCTTTTGATGAATGTTGTATTACAGATGTTTTAACCAAAGCATGAGACACATAAGTACCAGTTCGTGGTTGAGAGTCAAACACACCTTCAGCTAAAAGCTGATCGTAAGCTTCAATAATGGTTCCGCGAGCGACCCCAAGTGTTTGAGCCAATTCGCGTGAAGAAGGCAAGGGATCGCCGGACTGTAAATCACCACTTTGTACAGCTTCGCGTAAAGCTTGAGTCAGTTGAGCACTTATCTTTCCTTGGCTTTTATCAATCTTTGCAATCGACGGAAGTTCAACAACTTTTGCCATTCTTGCCATAATTCTGGTCTACTTAAAAAAATACAAAGTGGTTCTTTTTAATAAACCACAGAAACCAGAAAATTTACAACACAAAATATAAATAACCCTGATATTTACAGTGAGGTTTTAGTCATGTATATCCCTGATGATTTTGCAGAAAACTGTTTGGATGTGTTGCATTCTCTTATTACCGAACATCCATTTGGAGTGCTTTTTACTCATGGAAGTAATGGCTTAGATGCAAATCATCTTCCATTCGAGTTGCAGGAAAATGAAGGGGAATTTGGCATGCTACATGCCCATGTGTCACGAAATAATTCTGTTTGGCAGGACATTAAAAATGGAGATGAGGTAATTGTCGTGTTCCAAGCAGGCGATGCTTATATTTCACCAAACTGGTATCCATCTAAACATGAACAGCACAGACAAGTACCGACATGGAACTATAGGGTTGTGCATGCTTATGGCAAAGTGACAATTCGAGATGATGAACGTTACGTTCGGGGTGTTGTGGCTCGTTTAACCCGTACTCATGAAGCATCTCAACCTGAACCATGGAAAATGTCCGATGCACCAAAGGACTATCTTGAACCGATGTTAAAAGCCATTGTAGGTATTGAGATTGAAATTACCAAGCTACGAGGAAAATCAAAACTTGGGCAAAACAAAGAACGCCGAGATATTTTAGGCGCGGCAGATGGCCTATCGAAATCTGGTCATCAAACCATAGCGAATGCCATGTACAGTGTGGCTGAGTTAAATAAATAATTTTGAAAATATAAAAGCTTAATATCAATTGAGGAGATAAAGATGCCTTTGACTACACCTGTTGAGTTATTGGGTGAACACGTTATTTTAAAGCCGCTAAATGTAACTCAAGCTGAAGCGCTCAAAGAGGCCGTTTGTGATGGGGAACTTTATAATCTTTGGTATACCCGTGTGCCAAGACCTGAACAGATGACTGCGGAAATTGAAAGACGTCTCGGTTTGCAAAAATCTGGTTCTATGCTGCCATTTTATATTGAAGACCGAAAAACGGGGCGGGCGTTGGGCATGACAACCTTAATGCATATTGAAGAAGCCCATCGCCGTGTAGAAATTGGTTCGACGTGGTACCGCAAATCTGCACAGCGTACGCCTGTAAATACTGAATGTAAAAAGCTATTGTTGGCTCATGCATTTGAGACTTTAAACTGTATTGCTGTTGAGTTACGCACATCTTCTTTAAATGTTCAAAGTCAAGCCGCGATCGTACGTTTGGGTGCAAAGCTCGATGGCGTGCTGAGAAGCCATCAAATTGTGAAAGACGATATTTTGAGGGATACCCATGTTTATAGCATTTTAAAACATGAGTGGCCTGCGGTTCGCCAAAATCTGGAATGGATGTTGAATAAACCGCGTTAAAATAATTTTAAGCAAGCTGTTTTTCTCTTTTTTGGCTCAGCCAGAAGAGAGAAGCTGTGACAATCATTAACCTGAAGTTAATAACTGCTGATTTAGGTTGATTGATCAAAAGTCCATAAAGCGTTTTTATAGATTCAGAACAAAACTGCGATCTATAGGTAAGCACATGGAAGGATCAGTTCAGAATAAAGAACGGTTATGGACAAAGCGGCGTCATGCCAAACAATTAAAACTAGAGATGGCAAACCAATATACTGATGGTGTGGTCATTCCAACTCAGGACATTATTAAAGTTTTAGAAACCTTAATTACACCGGGTGACAAGGTTGTACTCGAAGGGAATAACCAAAAACAAGCAGATTTCTTATCGCGCTCTTTGGCTCAAACCAATCCAGATATTTTGCATGATTTGCATATGATTATGCCAAGCGTTGGGCGTTCGGAACATCTTGATCTGTTTGAAAAAGGGATTGCGCGTAAGATCGATTTTTCTTTTGCTGGCCCACAAAGTTTACGTATTAGTCAGTTGATTGAAGATGGACTATTAGAGATTGGTGCCATTCATACCTATATCGAGTTGTATTCACGTTTGGTGGTCGACCTCATTCCAAATGTGGTGCTCTCAGCGGGCTTTATGGCAGACCGTCAAGGCAATATCTATACAGGTCCAAGTACCGAAGATTCTCCAGCACTTATTGAACCCGCGGCTTTTAGTGATGGTATTGTGATTGTTCAGGTCAATGAACTGGTTGATGATGTCTCGGAGTTACCACGTGTCGATATTCCTGCTTCTTGGGTGGATTATGTGGTGGTGGCAGATCAGCCATTTTATATCGAACCGTTATTTACTCGTGACCCCAAACACATCAAGCCAGTGCATGTGCTTATGGCGATGATGGCAATTCGCGGAATTTATGAAAAGCATAATGTGCAATCGTTAAACCATGGTATTGGTTTTAACACTGCAGCGATTGAATTGATTTTACCGACTTATGGTGAGTCTTTAGGTTTAAAAGGAAAAATTTGCCGAAACTGGACACTGAATCCGCATCCAACTTTAATTCCAGCGATTGAAACAGGTTGGGTTGAAAGCGTGCATTGTTTTGGTACTGAACTCGGTATGGAAAAATATGTTGCAGCTCGTCCCGACGTGTTCTTTACAGGTCGTGATGGTGCTTTACGTTCCAATCGTATGATGTGTCAACTCGCGGGTCAGTACGCCGTTGATCTATTTATTGGCGCAACTTTGCAAGTTGATGGCATGGGGCATTCTTCGACTGTCACCAAAGGCCGTTTAGCTGGTTTCGGTGGTGCACCAAATATGGGGCATGATCCGCGTGGTCGTCGTCACGATACGCCAGCATGGTTAGATATGCGTTTGCAAGGCGCCAATGAAACAGAAACTTATTTGGCACGTGGTAAAAAACTGGTGGTGCAAATGGTGGAAACCTTCCAAGAGGGTGGCAAGCCAACTTTTGTAGATCGCCTTGATGCGATTGATGTGGCTAAAACAGCAGGCCTACCTTTAGCACCGATCATGATTTATGGCGATGATGTGACCCATTTACTCACGGAAGAAGGCATTGCTTATCTATATAAAGCAAGCAGTCAAGAAGAGCGCCAAGCCATGATTGCTGCTGTGGCAGGTGTGACCAGTATTGGTTTAACTCAAGACCCTAAAACAACAGCACGCTTAAGAAGCGAAGGCTTGGTGGTATTCCCTGAAGATTTAGGTATCCGCCGCACCGATGCAACACGTGAGCTTTTAGCAGCGAAAAATATTGCCGACTTGGCGACATGGTCTGATGGTTTATATCAACCCCCTGCAAAATTCAGGAGTTGGTAATGATGGCACAAGTTCAATATCAAACATTTAGCGAAAGTCAGCTTTTGGCAAGTTTAGCGGTCGAAGCGTTAATTGATGAAGTTAATCTGACACCGAAACCAGCTTTGGTAGATCGCCGTGGCAGTGGTGCACACAATGACCTGACTTTGGAGTTAATGGAGCGCTCTGCAAAAAGTTTACGCCCGATGTTTGAAGAAATGGCTCAAGCAGCCATACATCATGGTGAGATTTGTTTAGCCTTACGTGAAGATATTGGTGAAATTGGCCGGCAAGGTGAAAAGACCATGATGTTGGCGACAAATGGTGTCAATACACACCGCGGTGCAATTTGGGCATTAGGATTAATGGTAACGGCAGCAGCATTGGCGCGCACGACTCAGCAATATTTATCGGCTGTTGAGCTATGTCAGTTAGCAGGCCAGATTGCTCAGCTTGAAGATCGTTTTATTCCTAAGAAGGCTTTGAGTCATGGTCAACAAGTACAGAAAAAATTAGGTATCTTAGGAGCCAAAGAACAGGCTCAACAAGGTTTTCCAACTATTGTGAATTTTGGTTTAAAGCAACTTTATCAAAGTCGTAGTAAACCAATGAAAGAAGAGTTCGCTCGTTTAGATGCCTTACTTGCGATGATGACTGATCTAACTGATACCTGTGTGCTTTATCGATCTGGAACATCTGGCTTAAAGCTTATGCAACAAGGTGCTCAGCAAGTACTTGATTTGGGCGGTAGCTCAAGCTTGGAAGGTCGACGTGCTTTACATCTTTTAGAGATTGATCTGCTTAGGATGAAAGCTTCCGCTGGTGGCGCCGCAGATTTGTTGGCAGCAACCTTGTTTATAGATCGTGCTCAGCAGTCATCTTTAAAAAATAAAAAGGGATTTTGATGATGGAAACACTTCATTTTGAATTTGTGGCCACAGAGCCACCTGTAAAAAAAGCACTGGTAGGATGTGTAGGCTCTGGCGATTTAGAAATTTTGATGGAACCCGGTGAAAAGGGAAAGACCTCTATTCATGTCGTTACCTCTGTAGATGGCAGTGCAGCACGTTGGCACAATCTTTTTGAACGAATTTTTACTGCGCAAATACCGCCAGCGGTCAATATTGATATTCATGACTTTGGTGCAACTCCCGGTGTTGTTCGCTTACGTCTGGAACAAGCATTAGAGGAGATTGCTCATGACTGATATCGAGAGCTTGTTAAATAAACAAGATTTTATTGAGCTGAGTGCGAGAAAGCGTGCTAAAGCGCTATTAGATGAAGGGACTTTTCGGGAGTTACTCGACCCATTTGCACGTGTTATGTCGCCTTGGCTCGTTAAACAGAACATTGTGCCGCAAGCCGATGATGGTGTAGTGATTGCAAAGGGAACTATTCAAGAACAGCCAGTAGTTTTAATTTCTATTGAAGGTTTATTTCAAGGTGGCAGTTTAGGCGAGGTGGGCGGTGCCAAAATTGCGGGTGCCTTAGAACTTGCGGTTGAAGACAATCTAAAAGGTATTCCAACAGCTGCAATTTTATTGTTGGAAACGGGTGGCGTTCGTTTACAAGAAGCAAATCTAGGCTTGGCTGCAATTGCTGAAATTCAGGCTGCAATTGTGAACTTACGTCAGTATCAACCCGTGATTGCTGTGGTCGCAGGCAGTGTAGGGTGCTTCGGCGGTATGTCAATTGCGGCTGGCCTATGTAGCTATATTGTAATGACACAAGAAGGACGTTTAGGCTTAAATGGCCCGCAAGTAATTGAACAAGAAGCTGGTGTACAAGAATATAACGCCAAAGATCGTCCATTTATATGGAGTATTACTGGTGGTAATCAGCGTTTCGCTAGTGGTTTGGCAGATGCTTATGTTGACGATGATCGCCAGAAAATTCGTCAGCAAGTCACCTATTATTTAACTCAAGGGGTACCTCATCAGCATCGTAGTTCAAATTACACATTCTATTTAGAAAAGCTACAACAAGTTGATACTGCTGAGCAGATTACCCCAGCACAAGTTAAAGCTTTGTATCAAGGAGAGCAAGCATGAATATCGCCGTTGATACATTAAAAGCATCTACTCGTGGTGCACATTGGTTTAAAGCATTTACACAGGACTTTAAGACAGTTGAAGGTTTTCCAGCTTCGGTTTGGGTGTCTGATGGTCAGATTGACCAGCAAGCGGTACGTGTAATTGCCGTTGTTCAAGACAGCAATAATCTGTTCCCTCGGGCAAAACAAGGGGAAGTTGGACTCTTAGAAGGCTGGAGTTTAGCAAAAGCAGTTGATGACGTGGTTCAAGCCGATGCACAGACTGAAACTAAACGCGCTATTTTATGTTTGGTTGATGTTCCAAGTCAGGCCTATGGGCGCCGCGAAGAATTATTAGGTATTCATCAAGCTTTAGCGGGTGCAGTAGATAGCTATGCCAGAGCCAGATTGGCAGGTCATCCTATTGTGAGTTTATTGGTAGGTAAGTCGATGTCGGGTGCTTTCTTGGCGCATGGATACCAAGCCAATCGTATTATTGCCTTAAAAGATTCAGGTGTTATGGTGCATGCAATGGGTAAGGAATCTGCTGCACGCGTTACCTTACGATCGGTTGATGAGTTAGAGCAATTGGCATCAAGCATTCCTCCAATGGCCTATGACATTGAAAGTTATGCAACGTTGGGTTTGTTATCTGAACTGTTATCTATTGAAAACCCTGAACAACCGACAAATGATGATCTTCTGTTAGCGAAGCAGGCAATTGCTCAAGCGTTTAAAGAAATTAATGCTGATCAATCGAGAGGACTTGAACAAAGACTTCATGGCCAAAACCGTCAAATGTCTAAAAAAGTCCGTGAATTATTGCGTGAGCAATGGTCATGAAACTTAAGCTCGAAGCCCATGATTTGTTGTGGGGTATGACGGTCGATTGCTTGGTCGATGATGCCCCACTTTGGGTGAAAGAGGTGTTACTACGCGGTGATCCCGTTGTAGTTCGACGGGAAATTACTCCTGAAGATCAGGTGGCTGTGGGTATAAGAGGACAATTTCGCTATCAACGATATGCAGCTCAAATGCGACTATCAGCAATCAGCAAACAGCTTAAGCCAGAAGCGCTGACTCGCATAGATACGCAACAGTTTGCACACTTGGCAGAACGTTTACAGAGCATTTCCAGCATTATGAAAAAATTTTCAGGATGTTGGGGATATACGGGAAGTTTCGGGTTTGAACTGGCAACGGGCATTAAAACAGTAACCGAGCAAAGTGACATAGATCTGTTGATTCGAGCTGAACAGCCTTTTGCCAAAAAGCAGGCGGTTGAGCTACTCGAAAATTTTCAGCAAGCAGGGCTGAATGTGGATATACAGCTTCAACTTCCACAAGGCGGTTTGGCATTAAAAGAATGGGCTGGGAACAGTGGAAAAGTTCTATTGAAACGTCCTGATGGTGCTGTTTTAGTAGAAAACCCATGGAATTAGGGAATAGATATCATGGCTTCAATTTGGGTATATCCGGGGCAAGGGGTGCAACGAAGCAATATGTTGCACGATTTACCTCAAACCGCTCTGGTTAAAGAATACCTTGAGCGTGCATCGGATGCACTCAAAGAAGATGTCTTGATGCTAGATAGTCCGGCTGCATTGCAGTCGACACGTGCAGTACAGCTGTGTTTACTTATTTCAGGTGTGGTGAGTTCAGCCCTATTAACTGCTGAAAACTTAACACCAGATTATGTTGCGGGTTTGTCGATTGGTGCATGGTCGGCGGCGGTTGTAGCAGGAGTTTTAGCCTTTGAGGATGCAGTCCGTTTCGTTGCCTATCGAGGTGAACTTATGCAAAACGCTTACCCCACTGGATATGGCATGACAGCTCTGATTGGTACAGACCGTGCAGCTGTTGAAACATGGGTCAAACAGATTTATGAAATAACGTCAGAGGTTTATGTCGCAAATATTAATGCACATAACCAGATCGTTATTTCAGGAAGCTTTACAGCCATGAACCAAGTTGCTGCTTTAGCAAGGCAACAAGGCGTGGTGGCAAAAAAACTAGATGTATCGGTGCCATCGCACTGTGAATTATTAAGTCAGCAAGCAAAGCAACTTGCAGCGTCTATGGAGGGAGTGACGTTAAAGCAGCCTAAAATACGTTATTTAAGTGGTACAACTGCTCGTACACTGGGCAGGCCAGAACAGATTGGTGATGACTTAGCTTTTAACATGAGTCGAACTGTAGATTGGGAAAGTACCATCCAAGCTGCATGGGAGCGAGGTGTAAGATTGCAGATCGAAGCTTTACCGGGAACGGTGCTTACTACACTTGCACGTCGAATATTTAAAGAAGGAACTGTATTGTCATTTCAGGGAACACGTTTAGACAGCATTCAGTTAGCAATGCAAAATGAAAATAACGCTTCTTTGTAATTACAATATAAATTAAAAATTCAGTAATAACCCAAGGATATGAGGGATTTACAATGATTATATATGGAACAGCAATATTAGCGATCTGCCATTTATTAGGCGACTATCTTGGCAACACATTAGGCATGGTATTAGGTGTTAAAGCGAATGTCGGTGGCGTTGCTATTTCAATGATTCTGTTGATCTTATCTAAAGAACTATTGGCAAAAAAAGGTTATTTACCTCAAGTCACACAGTTTGGCGTCTTGTATTGGTCAGGTATGTATATTCCGATCGTTGTTGCGATGTCGGCAGGTCAAAATGTCGTTGCAGCTTTATCGGGTGGCATGTTAGGGCTGATTGTCTCTATTGCATCGTTAATTGGCACGGTTTTAGTCATCCGTTATTTAAATAGAATTAGTGGTGACTATGAAACCTATGAATGGACAATAGAATCTAAGGAAAAAATAGCCTAAGCAACATAAACTACAAAAAGTTCAATCAAAAAGGATTTAAATGATGGACGCTATAATTGCTGTGTTATCAAAAAATGCATTAGTCACTGCTCTTGCCGTAACGGGTTTAATGATGTTTGTTTCCCATTTACTCTCAAAATATTTGACGAAGGGAAAACTACAAAGCTCTGCAATCGCGATTACTTTAGGTTTGGTTGTTGCTTACTTTGCAGGGGTTTATACGCAAGGAACCAAAGGCGTTTCTGACATCGCTATTTTTTCTGGTTTTGCGCTGTTGGGCGGAGCCATGATTCGTGATTTAGCTATCGCTTCAACTGCATTTGAAGTTGATGTGAAAGAAGTGAAGAAAGCAGGCAAAATTGGTCTAATTGCATTAATGCTTGGTTGTGTTGTGCCTTTTGCAATTGGGGTTCTGGTCGCATGGAGCATGGGGTATCGAGATCCAATTTCGATGACAACGATCGGTGCAGGCGCAATGACTTATATTGTTGGTCCGATTACAGGAACCGCAATTGGTGCAAGCTCTGATGTGATCGCACTTTCTATTGCAATTGGATTAATCAAGTCAGTTTTCTTTATGGTAGGGACGCCATTGCTTGCGAAATTTATGTATCTAAAAAGTCCGCGCTCTGCAATGGTCTTTGGTGGTTTGGCTGGAACAACCAGTGGTACAGCAGCAGGCCTAGCTGGCACTGATGTACGACTTGTACCTTATGGCGCGTTGGTTGCAACCTTCTACACAGGACTTGGCTGTTTACTTGGACCTTCTATCTTTTTCCTAACGGTTAATGCAATTTTTGGATAAATTTTTGAAAATCGCACAACGGCAACTCATTATTCTTTAATAAGTTGCCGATATTTATCTTTTAAAATTAGTCGCAAACATACGACATTCAGCAATCAGAGCAAGTAAGTTAGGGTCGCGCTCTTTACTTTTTAAAAAGACGAGACCGATTTCTTGTTGCATGTGATATTGCTGTTTTAGTGGAATAAGTTTTACTGAACTTTCATAAACTGCAGAAATACGACCGGGTAGTAGAGCAAAACCGACACCTGAGCTGACCATACTAATGAGGGTAAAAATATCATTGACCTGTAAAGCAACTTTTGGTGAAAAACCAGCTTTTTTAAAAATGATGTCGCTGTCGTTATGAGTTGCAAACCCCTTAGTTAAAGTTAAAAAAGTTTCTTCTTTTAAAAGGCTTAAATCAATATCTTTAAAATCGGCATATTTTGAATCTTTATTGACTGCCAGAAAGATATCGTCTGAAAACATTGGCAAAATTTCAAAGTCATCATCTTGAGTGGTTTCATTTAAAGCCACAATAATGGCATCAAGCTCAGTTGCTTTAAGCTTTTTCACCAAATCCTGATTTGAACTCAGCAACAGTTGAATATCAAGCTCACTGCGTCTGATTTTAAGGCCGCTAATCACATTTGGAATCGTATTTACAGTTAAAGAATAAAGAGAACCTAAATGTAAAACCTTGGCTGCAAAGCCTGCGGCTTCTCTGGTTTTATTTACGGTAATAAAAATGTCTTGTACGATTTTTTGTGCCCGTTCTTCAAAGACATAAGCACTTTTTAAAGGAATGAGGTTACGGCCTTCATTTTTAAAAAGAGGGCAACGTAAAGCACTTTCTAAAGAATGTAAGGCTTTATGAACACTGACATTACTCAACTGCATTTCTGTGGCTGTTTTAGATAAATTTCCACAGCGCATAAAAGCTAAAAAAATCTGTATTTTTTTAAGGGTGAGTTCCTCATCAATTTCCATATTAATCCTTTGAACCTGTTTCCCTAAAAACTATAGATTTGAGCTATAAAGTTACCACAAAATAAAGTCTATAAAATTGTGCTTAGGTCGAAGCATTTCTTTAGAGACTTGCTTCAACTCTTTGTTGAATGGTTTTGATAACCTGATCTAATGCGCTTTGAATTTTAGTGTTCCATTCAAAAGAACAGTTAATTCTCAAATAATGCTGCTGTGAGGGTAAAACACTAAACAGAGGACTTGGGGCAACGCCAATGTCTTGCTGAATCAACTTTTCATAAACTTGCATACTGTCCAGCGTACTAGGAAGTTTGACCCATAGAAAATAGCCACTTGGGTAGTAATACACTTCGCAAGAGCTAGGTAAATGTTGCTTTAAATAGTGATAAAACTGCTTTTTATAACGCTCAAGTGAAAGTCTAAGTGTACGCAAGTGCTTTTCATAATGATGATGAGATAAAAACTCAACCAATGCATTTTGAATAAGTGCATTTACTGAAATGGTACTCATGAGTTGCAAGTGTTGAATATGATCTGAAAACTTACCCGCATAAACCCAACCGATCCGAAAACCTGCACCTAATGTTTTAGAAAAAGACGAGCAGTGAAGCACCAAATTTTGTTGATCAAAATACTTCATTGAAAGTGGTTTTTGGCCGCCATAAAAAAGCTCTTCATAGACATCATCTTCAATCAAATAAATTTGGTGTTCGTGAAGCAACTTGGCAATTTTATATTTAATGTCATCACTGACGGTAAAACCAATCGGGTTATGGGCATTCAGCATGAGCCAACACACCTTGATTGGATATGTTTGAATAACCTGTTCAAAAGCCTCTAGGTCAAAACCATGTTGAGGATGTTCAGGAATGGTAATCACTTTAAGCCCTAAACGCTCGGCGGCTTGCCAAGCCCCATAAAACACGGTTTGCTGTAATAAAATATAATCGCCGGGTTGAGCGACAGCTTGTAGCGAAAGGTTCAATGCATCTAAACCTCCAGATGTAATGACAATGTCATCTGGGTCTGTCTGTATACCTTGCATACAGTAGCGTTGAGCAATTAGTTTTCTTAAGGCTAAATTACCGGGAGGCAAACTGGTTGTCTGGTCATAACTTTGTCTTTGACGGGCAAGCTGTCCCATAATTTGAATAAGTTTGGGTGCTGTTAAAAGCTGACTGTCCGGAAAAGCTGAACCAAAAGGTACGACGGACTCATGTTGAATTGACTTAAGATATTTAAAAACTAATGAATTAATTTCAATTTTAGAGTTCAGTGAAACAACTGAATATTGTTCGAGTGGCTTTAGTGCAATTTGCTCGGCAACGAAGTAGCCAGATTTTTCTTTTGAATAGATCAGACCTTGTGATTCAAGCTCCTGATAAGCATTCATGACGGTCATTAAACTAAAACCAGAACGTTGTACCTGATCTCTCAATGACGGTAATTTTTCATGTGCATTTAAAGTGCCGCTCTCAATGAGTTGGCGAATGCTGTGAGCGAGTTGTTCTGATTTATACATGTATGAGCTGCACGAAATAAAAAAAGATGCACTGAATCAATAATAAATGCCGTTTGCAGAATCTACAAACGGCATTTGTTTAGAACAATAGATTTACTTTAAGTAAGGGGCTGCATAAATCAATATCACTTTAAACAATCCCGCAATCACAGCTAAAGCTAAAAAACCACCGATCCATAGCAGAATAAACCATTGGATTTGATTGAGTTTAACGGATGACTTTTTCATAAAACCCTCCATACTTAATGATAGCCTTCATCACCTACACGAACTTTGTCACGGAATACCCAATAAGAGACAATGGTGTAAGCAATAATGATTGGAATCAAAATAAGTGCACCGACCAAAGCAAACATCTGGCTTGAATGCGGTGCTGCAGCCTGCCAAATGGTGACTGATGGCGGAATAATATATGGCCATAAACTAATCACAAAACCAGTAAATGCAAGGAAAACGAGCGCCAATGTATATGCAAATGGTTTGAGGTCATGATCCTGCTTTTTACATGCCGATAAAATCAGGCCAACAAATAACAAGACCAAAATTGGTACAGGACTAAAATAGAACAGGTTTGGTAACGAGAACCAGCGATCTGCAATTTCAGGATGCGTTAACGGCGTATATAAACTCACGCCACCAAAAATAATGAGCAGTGCAATAATCAGCTTTGGCATAAGCTCATACATACGTTGCTGCAAGCCTTTTTCAGTTTTTAAGATGAGCCAGCCACAGCCCAAAGTTGCATACATCGCAACTACACCAATACCTGTAAAGATCGTAAACGGGGAAAGCCAATCAAAAGACCCACCAGCAAAAATACCATTTTCGGTTTTGATTCCTTGAATATAAGCACCCAAAATAATCCCTTGAAGGAAGCTGGTTAAAACTGAACCCCAAATAAAAGCTAAGTCCCACAGATGCTTGGTACGATGAGCTTTAAAACGGAATTCAAAAGCAACTCCACGGAAAATCAAGGCAATGACCATGAAAATGATAGGCAGGTAGAGTGCTGATAAAACTGTTGAATAAACCAGCGGGAAGGCTGCATACAGACCCGCACCACCGAGAACCATCCAGGTTTCGTTACCATCCCAGACAGGAGCGACGGTATTCATCATGACGTCACGTTCTTGGCTATTCTTAATGAAGGGGAACATAATCCCGATTCCTAAGTCAAAGCCATCCATGACCACGTAAATTAAAACACCTAAACCGATAATACCGACCCATATTAAAGAAAGATCAATCATGACGGTTCTCCCCAGAGTTTTGTTTGCTGTCAATATTTTCATCAACTGCACTAAGTGGACGCATCGGTGTTTTAAAGTGTCCTACGCCGCCTGCTTCCATATTTGGCGTGTCGATAAATACAGGGCCTTTATTAATGAGTTTTAAGGTGTAGTAAATTCCACTACCAAAAACGATGGTATACACCACCACAAAAATAAAGAGACTTAGACCCACCTGATCTGCCGAAACAGTATGCGATAAACCATCTTTGGTTCGCATAATACCATATACTACCCAAGGTTGACGGCCTACTTCGGTAGTGATCCACCCAGCCAGCATTGCCACATAACCTGCAGGCCCCATCACTACAGCAAATTTATGAAACCATGATGTTTCATAGAGTTTTCCTCTTTTACGTAACCAAAGAGCAATGAGTGATAAGGTGACCATAAGGACGCCAAGACCCACCATGACACGGAAACTCCAGAAAATAATGGTCGAGTTTGGACGGTCTTCAGGTGCGAATTCTTTTAAGCCAGTCACTTGCCCATCTAAACTGTGAGTTAAAATTAAGCTACCCAAATATGGAACGCCCACTTCAAAGTGATTTCGTTCTTCTTTCATATCCGGTATGGCAAATAATAGTAACGGCATAGGCTCGTTATGATTGGTTTCCCAGTGACCTTCCATAGCAGCAAGTTTGGCCGGTTGATGCTCACGAGTATTTAAACCGTGGTTATCGCCAATTACCACTTGTAAACAAGAAGTCACAAGCACCATCCAAAGACCCATCGAGAATGATTTTTTCACCAATTCATCACGACGGCCTTTTACCAAGTGCCAAGCAGATGTACCCACTACCAATAAAGATGAAACCAAGAAGGCAGCAGCACCCATATGTGCAAAGCGGTAAGGGAAGGACGGGTTGAAGACAATAGCTAGCCAGTCTTTTGGCACAATAATGCCATTTTCGATGGCAAAGCCTTGAGGTGTCTGCATCCAGCTATTAGAAGATAGAATCCAGAACATGGAAATACATGTTCCGATGGCAACCATAAGTGTTGCGAAGAAATGGGCTCGAGGACCAACACGTCCCCAACCAAATAACATAATGCCTAAGAAACCTGCTTCTAAGAAGAAGGCACTCAAGACTTCATAGGTAAGTAAAGGACCAGTAATACTTCCGGCAACGCGTGAAAATTCACTCCAGTTCGTACCGAACTGGTAACTCATAACCACGCCCGAGACCACACCCATACCGAAGGCAACAGCAAAGATCTTAATCCAGTATTTAAAGAGATCTTTATAAATCGGGTTTTGGGTTCTTAACCATTTCCACTCTAAGACTGCTAAAAAGCAGGCAAGACCGATGGAAGTGGCCGGAAAAATAATATGGAAGGATACTGTAAAAGCAAATTGTATTCGCGCTAATTCTAGAGCGGTTAGACCGAGGCTCATAAACTTTCCCCCTGTGAACTAGCTGATGATGATTGAATGAGTTAAATACTTATTTTCAGGCAACAAAGTATTTTGGCGATTAAACTTACTTCTGTGATAGATCTTCTTAGCAAGTAAAATGCCAACAGGGTTAAGCAATATAATTGCTTGATATTCCAAGAGAATAGACTGATTGATTGTTCTCAATCTGTTAACAAAGTTTATGCTTGATGTTGCATTTGTAAAAAAGCATGTTGCATTGAAACATTGATGAAATATCTGGTGATATGCAATAGATCGTCTCATGAAAACTACCTACCTTAAGAATTTTCCTTAATCATGCACTTACTATTTTTGTATATGTAGATACAGAAATTTTTTATAAAACTATAACAGTCTGGAGCAGTCATGAGGTGTGCTATAGTTTTTTTTCAATTATCTGTAGCTATGTATCCATTCTTCAAAAGTCCAAAATAAATGAACAAGATTTACGAATGGCCAAAATCACTCTCCAAAATACAGCGAATGCGACTTTGGGTAATAAGCGCAGAATAGTTTCTTCTCTTTTATTCCTTTGTTGTTTTGCGTGAGGTCTGGTTGTTACGTAGGTTATTAAAGACCTGATTTAAGTGTAGCTCTTCTAAAATAGCTTGGATGTTAAAAAATGTTTATTACTTCTCAACTAAATGTTCTACATAAAATTATTAAAAATCAGCCTGTTCCTGTTTCTATATTGGCTCAGTTAGAGCAAACCTATGTTAATTTTGAAGCTACTTTATTAAGAGCGAAAGTACTCAGAGACTTTTCTAAATCTGAAACTGTATATTTAGTCCAATCTCATATTGAGCCACAGCAAAGTAGTGTGGCTTATCTATTTTCACCATTTATTTTTGCCAACTTAAACAAGGCTGCTATTTATACAACGCCTGCGACAACGCCTGTGCTTTCTATTCTTAATAAATATTACCAAGCTGAGAAAAAAGCACTATTCAAAGTAGATGATGTTTTAGACAGCTTAAAAATTTATATCGACTTGGAGCTTGCTAAGCTTAATGAAGTTGAATTTATCTATTTAAGCCTAATCAAAGCACTATGCCGAAGTGATCTCTCTACCGTTTTTTTAATTACGAGTTTAGACGTAGATGTCGAGCATTTAAAAGCACTGGAGCAATTTTTAAAGGTCAAAATTTATTGGATTAAAACCACAAAAGATGATGACTTAAAAAACCTAAATAGCTTAGAAATGCGGAAATTATTATTCAAAAATAAAGATGAAACTTATGTCAAATTATGCGCGGAATTTGCTCAAATGAACGCAGAGTTGGTAGGGCTGTGTGACACTTTCACGACACCTCAAATGACACATTTAATTGATGATATGTTTTATTCAGAACATATTTTCGAGAAACTATCTGTCTATTCAGAATATATACAAACCTTATTACAAAGCCAGCAGAGCATTCGGCAAAAAGAGGCGTCTTAGACTTTGAGATGCGAGCTTTTTATCTTTGTGTTTGGGTTCTTATATAAAGAATGAATACAGTTATAAAAAAATAATCGTTTTCATGTGAAATAAATATTTTATGGTAAAAGCAAAGCAATATTGGTTTTACTTACATGACAAATTTAAATTTTGAGCATCATCTCGGTTCACTAACGCATGCAGCACTTAGTCAGGCCTCAATTATTTCTCGTGTGTGGGGTGAAGGGCCTTCAGAACGTTATGATGAATTGGCAAAAAATTTCAGACCGACTTTTGCCCGTATTAAAGAAGGGGCTTTAATTCGTGAGCAACAGCATATTTTGCCCTATGAACAACTTCAGTGGCTTAAAGATATTGGTTTTACACGGTTAAGACTTCCCAAAGCTCATGGGGGCTTTGATGCAACCATTCCTGAACTATTTGCATTGCTCATTGAACTTGCCGAGGCCGATTCAAACTTACCGCAAGCTTTGCGTGTGCATTTTGGTTTCACTGAAGATGTCTTGGTAAGTAAAGACAAAGCGTTTCAACAGCGTTGGCTTAGCCGAATTGCCAATGGCGAAACAGTCGGTAGTGCATGGTCTGAAGGCGGGAAAGAGTCAATTGATCAGTTCGAAACTCATTTGTATCGAGACAGTGAAGGAAAAATTCGCGTTAAAGGGAAAAAATATTACACCACAGGGAGTCTATATGCAGACTGGGTGGACGTTGGTGTAACAGATTTAAAGGGTGAGTCTGGCTCGGTCGTTGTGCGCCGTGAAGATGAAGGTGTCGAAATTGTTGATGACTGGAATGGCTATGGTCAGCAACTCACCGCGAGTGGTACAGCATATTTCAATGATGTATTGGTCGATGAAACTGAAATTTTACCTGACGATGACCGTTTTAAATATTCAGCGGCTTACTATCAACTGGTCCAACTGGCAATTATTACAGGTCTAGGGCGTGCTGCAAGCTATGATGTTTCTCAAGCTGTTGCTAAACGTACCCGAAACTACACGCATGCAAATGCTCAATTTGTAAAGCAAGATCCGCAAATTTTACAAGTCGTAGGCCAAATCCGTGGCGCGGCTTACAGTGCAGGAGCGATTGTTGAAAAAGTTGCACAAAGCTTACAACGTGCTTACTTGGCTGCATTTCAAAATAATGAGCAGCTTGAAGAAGAGCAAAATGCGCTTGCCGAGCTTGAAAGTGCACAGTCTCAAACGGTCATTACCGACTTAATTTTAAATGCTTCTACAATTTTATTTGACGCTTTAGGTGCTTCTGCAACAGACAAAGATTTAGGCCTAGATCGATACTGGCGTAATGTACGGACTTTATCTTCACACAACCCGAGAGTATTTAAAAATCGAATTATCGGTGATTTTAGTGTAAACGGCACATTACCACCGTATCAATGGAGAATAGGGAATGTTGCTAAATAATAAATTATAGTTTTAGATATTAAGCTGCTACTTTTAGCGGCTTAATATTATTTTGATTGTTTAAATTAAATTTTAAAAATCTATTAGAATAAAATCATATTTTGTTTGGGGTATATATTATAAAGAAAATGTAAAAATTGCTTTAGTATAAAAATAAATAAAATGCTGGCGAATATTTTATGACTAAAAAAATTAGTTTTAATGCTTTTGAAATGAATTGTATTGCCCACCAATCTCCTGGATTATGGCGACATCCTCAAGACCGATCTGTTGAATATAAAGATTTAGAATATTGGACAGATTTAGCACAAATTCTTGAGCGTGGTTTTTTTGACGGTATTTTTATTGCAGATGTGCTTGGTATTTATGATGTTTATCATCAAAGTGCTGAACATGCTTTAACAGGTGCAGTACAAGTTCCAGTCAATGATCCGCTACAGATCGTGCCTGCGATGGCAGCAGTCACCAAGCATTTGGGCTTTGGTGTCACGACCTCTATTTCTTTTGAACATCCTTATCCTTTTGCTAGACGTATTAGCACGCTAGACCATTTAACCAAAGGGCGAGTTGGTTGGAATATCGTGACGTCTTATTTGGAAAGTGGTTCGAAAAACTTGGGTCTAAAAACTCAGGTTAATCATGACAATCGTTATGATATTGCTGATGAGTATTTAGAAGTTCTTTACAAACTTTGGGAAGGGTCTTGGGAAGAAGGTTCGGTACTTCGTAATCGTGAAAGTGGTATCTTTGCTGACCATAAAAAAGTGCATCCAATTCAACACGAAGGTAAATACTTTACTGTACCGGGCATCCATATTTGTGAGCCATCACCGCAGCGAACGCCAGTACTCTACCAAGCAGGCGCATCTTCACGCGGGCAGAAGTTTGCTAGTCAAAATGCCGAGTGCGTATTCATAGCAGCGCCGTCTAAAATTGCCACTAAAAAAGTGGTACAAGGCATTCGCCAAAAATTGGCTCAAGAAGGCCGAGATCCGTACTCAGTTAAAATTTATGCACTTTTGTCGATTGTCACTGATGAAACCGATGCAAAAGCACAGGCTAAGTTTAAGGAATATCAAAGCTATGGAAGTTATGACGGCGCTTTAACTTTGCTGTCTGGCTGGTCTGGTGTCGATTTTTCACAATATCAACCGACTGATAAAGTTGAATATATTCAAACCAACGCGATTCAATCTTTATTAGATTCTTATGTAAATGCGGACCCAGAACGTGTTTGGACCATTGAAGAAATTGCAAACTGGAACAGCTTAGGCGGTAATGGGCCTGTGTTAGTGGGTTCGGGAGAAACCGTTTCGGATGCTCTACAGCAATGGGTTGAAGATACAGATGTCGATGGCTTTAACCTTGCCTATATTTTGGCGCATCAAACCTTTGCCGATGTAGTTGAGTTTATTGTGCCAGAGTTGCAAAAACGTGGGGTATATCAAACCTCATATGCACAAGGAACATTAAGAGAAAAATTATTTGGTGCTGGGCCATATTTGCCTGAAAATCACCGCGGTGCAAAATATCGTAATCTAAAGGAATTAAAACTTGCTGAGGCGAGTTAATATTTTAGGAAGCCTTTAAATAAAAAGCTGGTTAAATATCAGCTTTTATTTTGTCTTTTTATATCGATTTTACTGCTGAGTTAATAATGAAAAGATAATTATATAATTTAGATTAAAACATCAGATTAATTTGTTTTTGTATTATGTGAATAATCATTATTTTGTTCCTGTTATTAAAATTCAGGAATTATTAAGTGAGCACACAAGAACTCGATCATAACCATCGTTATGAAATTAAATCTCCCGATGATGTTTCACAATTAATTTCAAAATTTGCAGGGAAGGGTAAATCGAATAAAGTTATTTGGTTGGCACTAATTGGCGTATTTATTGATGCCTATGATTTAACAACGCTCTCTTTTGGTATTGAGCAAGTCATCTCAGAGTTTTCTTTAAGCCCTGTGATGACCGGGGTGGTGGCTTCAGCAATTGTCTGCGGAACCATTGTTGGAAACCTGATTGGTGGTTGGCTGACAGATAAAATTGGCCGTTATCGGGTCTTTATGGCGGACATGGTGCTGTTTGTCATTGCGGCAATTGTCGCAGGCTTTGCACCAAATGTCTGGGTTTTGATTTTAGCCCGATTTATTATGGGAATTAGTGTTGGTATTGATCTGCCTGTTGCAATGTCATACTTATCTGAGTTTTCCAAGTTTAACGGTAGGAGCAACAAGGCAGCCCGTTTAGCTGCATGGTGCCCAATGTGGTATGCCGCTTCTTCGGTGTGTTTTGGTCTGGTTTTGGTGCTTTACTTTCTTTTACCTCCTGAGCATAGCAACTGGTTATGGCGAGCATCTTTAATTTTTGGAGCAGTGCCAGCGTTACTCATTATTTTTATTCGCGGTAAATATTTAACTGAGTCACCCATTTGGCTTGCAAATCAAGGCGATTTAAAAGGTGCAGCTAAAGTTCTACAAGAATCCTATGCAATTCATGCAGTTGCTACAGTTGAAAAAGTAGAAAGAACTGCTGAAAAGAAAAAGCGCGAGGGGTTTGCGGTTTTATTTAATAAAACCTATTTGCCAAGAACTATTGTGGCAATTGTGATTCACATTTCGGTGGCATTTCAGTACACGACCATTGCCTTCTTTTTACCTTCTATTTTAACGCGTTTTTTTCATACAGATGTCTTGACGACCATTACCACTACACTTGGGCTTAATTTATTGTTTGCATTTACGGGCGGGCTGTTAGGCGTATTTGTTGCTAGCAGATTTAAATCTCGTCATGTGTTGCTTACAGGCTTTTTACTCCAGTTTATAGCCCTTATTGCCTTAGCATTCATTGGTGAACCCGGTAATAGCTTTTTACTCTACACCGCAATTGGCATGCTAGGTTTGTGGCTTTTTGCCGAAGGCTTTGGGCCTGGGGCACAAATGATGGTTTATCCAACCATGGCTTATCCAGCTTCGATTCGTGGCGTTGGTGTTGGCTTTAACCGTGCGGTAACGGGTGTTGCTCAGGCAATTGCTTTGTTTGTTTTACCGATCTGGATGGCGGGATATAAAACTGATGTTTACCTGATTATTTCTATCTTTGCATTTATTCCTTTAATTGTGATTGGGCTACTGATTAAGTTTGAGCCTACCGCCCAAGATGTTGATGTTATCGATGAAGATAAAACAGAACTTCCTCTCAATAATTCACCAGTAATCGACTAGAGTAAAAATAGATATCTAAATGAAAATAAAGGCCAACAATTGTTGGCCTTTATTTTGGGAGTTAGAAGTAATAAGCAAAAATTACAAATGCTTTTTTATTCCATTTATCATTGCTTCCACCAGCCGCAAGGCCCTCACTGTCTCCTAGATATGGGTCGTGTTTACCCATCAGCAATTCAGCTTGTACCGTCAATTTTTGATAGTTAAAGGCAATGCCGGGAATAAAACGGGTTGAATCTTTAAAGCCATCTTGCTCTTTTCGATAAGAACTATAGTTTAGGTAAGGGCGAAGAGAGGTAATGGGGCCAAATTGCTGAGGAAATAGATAGCTCAATTCGGCTGAATAAATCTGACCTTTGGTTGCCGAATTAAATGAATAATCGAAACCGCCCAAAGTCAGATGATCTTTATATTCACTGTCGGCATTATCAATGTCTTGATAACCAGCCAAAAGCTGTAAATTCCATTGGTTATAATTGGTATTGCTAAAAACCGAATAAACTTGGCGATCGCCATCTTGCCCTGAACGTTTATTTTCAATGGTGGAGTACCATGCAGAGGCGCCCAGTTGGGTAGAGAAATTTTCTTGGCCTAAGACATTTTTAAAGGTATGAGCACCGCGAACAACAATGGAGTTCTTTTCTTTAGTATTGGTGCCTTGTGGTACTGAGTCATCCGCATTGACAGGGTTGATACTAAATCGACTCGAGTCTTTGCTTTTACCTCTATAGGTGCCACCATCGGTAGGATAAAAGGCGAGTTGTGCTTCATTGATTCCATCATTGAAATCATATTTCACCCCAAGGTTGTGTACATCTTCCCAACCGGCACTATTGGCAATGCCTAAATAATAAGTATTTCCCCAAAAGCGACCCAAGCCAAAAGGAACGGGGTTTAAGCCAGCAATAATTTTACTGTTGTCATTAATTTTATAACCCATCCATGCATCGGTGAGCCAATTGGCATCGCCTAAATGCCCGTAATATTCATAAACCCGATAATCTAAGCGGCCAATCCATTTCGGGGAGTTGTAATCTAGCCATAATACGGCGTCATTAAAAGAAAATTTACTGGTAGAGGGTTCAGAGTCAAAATCATAAACATATTTAGCCCGAACAGTACCACTTACTTTAAGCTGACCTTCTTCAGCATTGCCAAAGGTAAGCGCTGCATGACTTGAGAGGCTGAATGTAATTAAAGACGTTGTAATTAATGTTTTTTTCAAAATTTGAGAATGTTTAAACAAAAGAATTTTTCTCCTCTTAAAAATAAAAATTAAATTTGCGTCATGTATAAACCAGAAAAAGATTTGCCCAAATCTCAATATTTGCAGAAGATTTAAGATAAAAAGATAATAAAATCTGAACTTTATATAAAAGAATGAAAATTAATTAGATGCAAAACTCTGGATGCAATATGCAAAAATAAAAATGATCAAATATGAGAGGATAAAATACTTAGAGGGCATCTGTCAGGTTTTCCTAATCATATGATTTGTGAATATCGTTTTTAGTTATTGATATATAAGTATTTTAATTTTTATTTTAATCTGTAAGTTTACTTAGAATTTGCTTTTTACCAAAAGATAAAAACTTATAAGGAAAAGTTATTTATAAAAATTAGATAAGCAACTCATATTTTTTTATTTTTCATTATAAAGCCGGCTGCATACCATGGGCTTATATTATTGAAAGATCATGAAATTATGAGCACAAAGACCAAACCGTTGATTATCACGGCAATTGTGGTTGTAGCAATTGTTGCATTTATCGTATGGCAAAATAAGAAAGATAATAATACGGGTGCTTCAGTTCGTGACAACAAACCTGTCGTGATTGCTTATCAAACTGGGGTTGACCCAAGCAAAGTTGCACAGGCCAACGGAGATTATGAAAAACATAGTCAACGGACCATTCAATGGAAAAAATTTGATGCGGGTTCAGATGTAGTTAATGCACTTGCTTCAGGTGATGTGGTACTTGGCAATATTGGTTCAAGCCCACTTGCTGCTGCGGCAAGCCGTGATTTACCGATTGAAGTATTCTTAATTACTTCAAAACTTGGTGGGTCTGAAGCATTAGTGGTGAGTAATAAATCAGGCATTAAAACCCCTCAAGATTTAATTGGCAAAACCATTGCTGTACCTTTTGTTTCAACAACCCATTACAGCCTTTTGTCTGCACTTAAACATTGGAACATTCCAGAAGACAAAGTAAAAATTATTAACTTGCGTCCACCTGAAATTTCAGCGGCGTGGGAACGTGGTGATATTGATGCTGCCTATGTTTGGGAACCTGCATTAAGTAAAGCTAAAGCATCTGGTACGGTTTTAACTGACTCGAAACAAGTCGGTGAATGGGGTGCTCCAACTTATGACTTATGGGTTGTACGTAAAGATTTTGCAGAGAAAAACCCTGATTTCTTAAAAGCTTTTGTTAAAACTACGCTTGAGCAGCTTGAAAAATATAATCAAGATCCAGCCGCTTACGTTAAAGATGCCGATAACGTGCAAAAAATTGCGCAGCTTACAGGTTCTAATCCAAAAGATATCCCGCTTTTATTAAGTGGAAACATCTACCTTGACCATGCTCAGCAAAAACAAACGTTAGATGGTGAATTTGCACAAAATATTTTTGATACAGCGAAGTTCTTAAAAGGTCAGGGTAAGGTCGATCAACTGAAAGCCGATTATAAAGGCAATGTGAATTCTTCATTTTTGCAGCCTTAAGGAGTTGTCATGAGTGTACTTGAAGCCAAACATATTCATCTGAATTTTCCTAAACAGCAAAAGCCAGTTTTACAAGACATTAACCTAACCATTGAAGAAGGTTCTTTAACCGTGATTTTAGGCGAGTCAGGTTGCGGCAAAACAACTTTGCTTAATATCTTGGCAGGGTTTCAAAAGCCGAGTTCTGGTGATGTGCTTGTAAATCATGAGGTCGTAACTGGTCCAGATGTAACCCGCGCTGTGGTGTTTCAGGATCATGCCTTACTTCCTTGGTTGAATGTTGCAGATAATGTTGGCTTCGCTTTGCAGTTAAAAGGTTTAAAGCGTGCAGAGATTGAGAAACAAGTGAGTGCAATTTTAAAAATTGTGGGTTTAAGTCACGTTGAAAAAGCCAATATTTGGGAACTTTCTGGCGGTATGAAACAACGTGTTGGTATTGCCAGAGCTTTGATCAGCCACGCGCCGTTTATTTTATTAGATGAACCTTTTGCTGCCTTAGATGCTTTTACGCGTGAAAACATGCAGCAGTTAGTGCTCGATTTATGGATTCAACAAAATAAAAGCTTCTTTTTAATTACACATGATATTGAAGAAGCATTATTGCTCAGCAATCAGTTAGTTCTGATGACGGCGCATCCAGGCAAAATTGTAGAAACTCTACATCTCGATTTTGCTCAACGATATCGTCAGGGCGAGTCTATTCGTTCGATTAAATCTGACCCTCAGTTTATTCAGCTCAGAGAACAGCTATTTGAAAGTTTAAGGGCTCAAAAACAAAGCGATAAGGAGGCGTTACCTACATGAACACTAAAGATAACGTCTATGAATATGACAAAGCAGAGCTAAAACTTAAGTCAGATGTGCAAACAGAAAAAGCTTCATTTCTATCGTCATTTTTTGAGAAGCATCGCACCTTAGCGGTCAGCATAATCAGTGTAGGAAGTGTGGTTGCACTCTGGTTTCTCATTACTGCTTTGCATGTCGTACCTGAACTGTTTTTACCGAGTCCACAGGCAGTCTGGCAAAAATTTATATCGGTCAGCCAAGAAGGCTTTATGAAAGCAACTTTGTGGCAACATTTGGCAGCCAGTATTTCTCGTGTGTTTTTAGCTTTGATTGCTGCCGTGGTAATTGGTGTTCCACTGGGTTTGTGGATGGGGCTGAACAAATGGGTTCGTGCTGTTCTAGATCCTTTGGTTGAATTATTACGTCCAATTCCACCGTTAGCTTATTTGCCGTTACTTGTTATTTGGTTCGGTATCGGCGAAACCACAAAAGTACTTTTGATTTTCTTCTCGATTTTGGCGCCTGTTATTATTAGCAGTGCGCATGGTGTGTTAAGCCATCAGCTAAATCGTGAACGTGCGGCATTGTCGTTAGGGGCAAGTCAGTCACAAGTCTTTTGGCATGTCATTTTACCAACAGCTTTACCTCATATTATTACCGGTATCCGTATCGGTCTCGGGGTAGGTTGGTCAACATTAGTTGCAGCAGAGTTGGTTGCAGCGGACCGTGGTATTGGTTTTATGGTGCAATCGGCAGCACAGTTCTTAATTACCGATACGGTGATTCTGGGCATTATTGTGATTGCGATTGTCGCAGTTAGTTTTGAGCTGTTTTTACGTTGGTTACAAAAACAGTTTTCACCTTGGTATGGTCAGCAGTTGTAGTAAAGAAGATGAATACAGTAGTAGCAAACTTAAATATAGAAGTGATCAAGCCTACCATTGGCGCAATTATTCACAATATTGATTTGAATGCGTTAAATGAACAGACAACGCAACAAATCCAGCAGGCTTTGCTTGATCATCAGGTCATTTTTTTTCGAAAGCAACAATTAGCGCCACAAGCACAAGCAGACTTGGCCCGTAGTTTTGGCACCTTACATGTGCACCCGATTTATCCTTCAATTGAAGATGTTCCGGAGGTAATGGTGCTCGACAGTTGGAAACAAGATTTGCGTGACAATGAACTTTGGCACACAGATGTGACTTTTAGTAAAACCCCGCCTTTAGGTTGTGTGTTGCAAGCTATTAAAATTCCACCTGTAGGCGGTGACACGTTGTGGTCGAGCAACACAGCAGCTTTTAAAGGGCTTCCGCTTGAGTTGCAGCAAAAATTGCGTGGCTTAACTGCAACGCACGATATACGTAAGTCTTTTCCGCTTGAACGATTTGCTCATAACGAAGAAGAGCGTGAAAAGCTTTTGCAAACCTTTAAGCGTAACCCGCCAGTGGTTCATCCAGTGGTGCGTACCCATCCGGTCACAGGCGAGCCTTTGTTGTTTGTAAGCGAGGGTTTTACCACACACATTAATGAGTTACCCGAACAAGAAAGTGAGCAATTACTTAATTTCTTGTTTGAACATGCGACCCAAGAGCAATTTCATTTACGCTGGAAATGGCAAGACGGTGACGTCGCGATTTGGGATAACCGTTGCACACAACATAAAGCATTATTTGATTATGGCGACGCCCATCGAATTATGCACCGCGCAACTATTAATGGCGATGTGCCATTTTATAAAGAAGAACAACAGCCAGAGTTAGCAGAGGCTTAATTCCTTTAATTATTCTTTGTTTCAATTCCAACGTAGCGTTTTGAGTTGGAATTGAAACAATAACTCTTTAGTTCATTCCAAATCCTGACAATATGCCTGTGTAGTTCTTTACAGGAGGTGAGGCCCAATCACCAACTTTGCTGGTTTTTAAATTTAACTGAACTAACATTTCAGCTTGTTTAACGGCTGCTGTAACGCCGTCAATAA
The DNA here is from genome assembly GCF_059579785.1 of Acinetobacter sp. S-1. NCBI lineage: Bacteria > Pseudomonadati > Pseudomonadota > Gammaproteobacteria > Moraxellales > Moraxellaceae > Acinetobacter > Acinetobacter sp. S-1. The sequence goes on along the minus strand of NZ_CM184207.1, from coordinate 2,202,310 downwards.
CAATCACTCCCAACTCGTTTTGCAGTTTTAGGCACAAATCACTCATACCTGCACAGCCCAAAACAATTGCATCACTTTTATCTTCTACTAGTGCTTTCTTGCATTCATTTCGTACGGTCCGATAGGCATCTGAGCCTGGAAGCTCCAACTCTTCAACTGCAATATCACAAGCTCGAATATTTTTGCAAAATGGCGTAGCCCCATAGCGATGAGCCAAATGCCAACTCATATTCACTGTACGTTGTAAGGTGGTGACTATACTAAACCCAGTACTGATATAACTTGCAGTTCGCATAGCTGCTTCGGCAATTCCAATCACAGGTGCTGACGTCATTTCACGGGCAGCATAAAGTGCAGGGTCACCAAAACAGGCAATAATATAAGCATTTACACCTAGATGCTCACCTTGGCGAATTTCCTCCAACACACCTACGGCACTTAGAGCTTCATCATAATAACTTTCAATTGTTGCAGGGCCCATTTGAGGACTCACTGCAATAATTTGAGTACCAGAACTGGCGACTACTTTTGCTGATGCAGCAATTTTGTCAGTCATACTTTGGGTGGTATTGGGATTAATAATTTTTATTTTCATTATACTTTTGCCTTAGTCAGTGCCGATTTAGCATGAGCAAGCGGTTGATTAAGAAATCGGTAAATGACAAAACCGAATCCCATACCGATAAACCATGTGAAATTAGCCAGCCCAGACAGTTGTGGTAAAAGTACGCAGAGAATAGGAATTAATGAAGCTGGAATTAAGGCATAAAAGGCAGAGTGGTTATAACCATTTTTGTACCAATACAAGCCTTTAGTATCTAAGGTATATAAATCATCTACCACGATTTTTTGTTTTTTAACGAGGTAAAAATCGGCGAGCAATACGCCAAAAAGTGGACCGATAAATGCGCCTAAAATATCAATGGTGTAATGGATCACTTGAGGATTATTAAACAAATTCCATGGGGTAATGAAAATTGAACCTACTGCCGCAATCATTCCACCCATGCGCCAGCTAATTTTGCTGGGTGAAACATTAGAAAAATCAAAGGCAGGTGAAACAAAGTTAGCGACAATATTAATCCCGATGGTGGCAATCATTAAGGTCAAACTACCTAAAATCACCACAAAGGTGTTATCCAGTTTACCGACCATCTCGACAGGGTCTGTAATGAGCTTGCCGTACACTGGAAGCGTTGCTGCAATACACACCACAGTAAGTAAAGAAAAGCCTAAGAAGTTAATCGGTAAGCCAAGAAAGTTGCCCATTTTAATCGCGTTAAAACTTTTACCATAACGAGAGAAGTCACCAAAATTCAGCATAGGCCCTGAAAAATATGAGACAACAAGCGCAATAGCACCAATCATGACAGGTACAACCGCAAAGCCGTCGTATTGAACACCGCTCAAGTTTAAATCAATATTTTGCCAGCCAGCTTTCCAGATGAGCCATACTGCCATCGCAAACATCACAACATAGACAGCTGGGCCTGCCCAGTCAATGAACTTACGAATACTGTCCATGCCAGACCAGAAAACAATCGCTTGCAGTAGCCAAAGCAGCATGAAACCAACCCATCCTAAATAGGAAAGCCCGAGAAAGCCGTAAGTTGAAACATCAGCATAGGCTGACCATTCTGGAAAGAACTTTAAAATGACCAATAAAAAGGCACTGGAGGCCAAATAAGTTTGAATGCCATACCATGCGACAGCAATAAGACCACGGATAACAGCAGGAATATTTGCACCAAGCACACCGAAAGTGGCACGACAAATAACAGGATAGGGCGTACCTGTTTGTTGGCTAGACTTGGCAATCAGGTTTGTAAAAAATTGAACTATAGCAATGCCGATGAGTAAAGATAAAAGTACCTGCCAGCTATTGAGCCCTAGTGCAAAAAGGCTCCCAGCCATGACATAACCGCCGACACTATGAACATCAGACATCCAGAAAGCAAAAATATTATAAGCGCCCCAAGTTTGCTTTTTTAAAGGAGCTAAGTCTTGATTTGTCAGTTTTGCATCATAAGAAGGTTTAATTATTGCTTCGGTATTATTCATCTTGAACACTCACTTCCCTTATGTTGGGCTGGCACGTTCTTCAGCAGCTTGAAATTCTGGCTAAAAGAATGAAATTAAAATTGTGCACAATGTGATATTTTTATTGTGCACAATCTTAATTCAGCAAAAGTTATGCCAAATTTGCGAAGTAGCGCTTATGAGTCATTTAAACTGGTATGGATTTTGGATATGCAGAGACAGATTTATAAAATGGGAAGTGCTTAATTTTTTATAAAAAGTAAGTAAAGTTAGGTGTATAAGTGGATATTTAGAAGTCTAATATCGAATTGTTTAGCTCAACATTAGTGTTTTGGAAATGAGAGCAATATTCCAAAATGCTTAAGTTAAACTTACACTACAGTTATTAGATAAAGTTTTAGAAAGAGGAGGCGTTAATAAAAATGGAGAAATCAATGCCATCAAATGCACCAAAAAAAGCCGTAGAAATGAGCAATGATGAAATTGATGACCATATATATAACGCTATTGTAGATGCTATTTTAAATCGACAACTCGTTCCTGGCGCACGTTTAGTTGAAGCACCTTTGTGTGAGGCATTTGGTGTAACGAGGGGAGTGTTAAGACGTGTTTTCGTCAAACTTGCACATGATAAGGTTATCGAAATTCAGCCCAATCGTGGGGCACTCATTGCAAAACATAGTGTTCATGAAACAAAAGAGGTCTTTGAAGCACGCAGCATGCTTGAAATCGCCACTGTAAAAAAGTTAGCTCAAAAGTCACATAACCTAGATTTTAGTGAGCTTCGAGGCTTAGTAGATCAAGAGTCTCATGAGCGTTTAGCTGGCAATTGGGCCGAGTGGATTAAGCTATCGGGGCAATTTCATTTAAAGCTGATTGAAGCAAATCAAAATACGATTATGACCAGTTATTTGCAGACACTTATTGCAAGGACTTCATTATTAATTGGCTTATATGAAATTCCAAAACATAATAATTGTTCGGCAGATGAACACCGTGCAATTTTAGATGCGATTGAACAAGGCGATGAAAAACGAGCAACTCAATTGATGGAAGAGCATTTAGAACATTACGCGACGACCTTTATTGAAGAAGACAGCACAGCGTCAGCAGAACAAAATTTATTAAATTTATTTAAAAATAAGAAGATTGAATCCATTTAAACTAACTAAAAATAATGGGGCCAATTCTTCTGGAAAAGGCCCAGATTGGTTATTTTATGGGAACGATTTGACGTGTTAGAAAATCAATAAATAATTTTACTTTCTTCGATAAAATCTTACGGTTTGGCCATGTGACATATAAGTGAAGTGGCTGACTGGTGTAGTCCTCCAAACATTTCTGTAATTTACCTTCTTTGTAGTAAGGCTCTGCAATAAACTCTGGAAGAAAAACAATACCGTGGTCTTTTAAACACATATCTAATAATAATTCACCATTATTACAGGTCATCACAGGGAAACAATTGAAAGACACTTCCTTTTGATCTTTTTGGAAAATCAATTTCTTATGTCGACTATCTTGATAGTAAATCAGAAATTTATGATCTTTAAGTTCTTCTAATGAGTCTGGTAATCCATGCTGATTGAAATACTCAGGTGTTGCATATAAATAGCGTTGATAGGTATTTAATATTTTACTATTTGCTAAGTTTGGAGGAGAGCCATCTACACGAATGGTTAAATCAAATTTATTATTATTCATATCTAATAGCTGATCAGTCATGAATAAATCAATTTTGATGCTGGGATATTTCTCTATAAAGTCCGAAATAATATTTTGAAGAAAAATATTGCTAAAAGACATGGGCGTATTGAGTTTAAGTTCACCTTCAGGATATTGCTGGTTATAGCTAATTTCGTAGGCAGCCCATTCGAATTCACTTAAAATGACTTTACTATGCTGATAGAACTTTTCCCCACAAGAGGTGAGATTCATCTGTCTGGTGGTGCGGGTTAATAGTGTGGTTTTTAGGTCATTTTCGAGGTAGCAAACACGTTTTGCCACTAAGTCACGAGAGATATCGAGAGCTCTGGCTGCACTACTAAAATTCCCATGTTCTACGACACTTACAAAAGTGGAAATACAATCTAATCGATCCATGGATAAGCAAAAGTTAAAAAAATATATATCAATGATTAAACTATAAAAATTAAAAAGCAATCATTGATTTTATTGTATTCGTACAGCATACAGATTCGTGCCGTTTTACTGTCTATGCTTTTACATTTTTATTTGTTTTGATAATAAGCACAAGGCAATTTTAAAAGCCTTAAATAACGAAGAATGGAGTTTACCCGTGAATAAATCACTTTTAGAACAACTATCACCAACAAATTGTCAGGTTATTTTTATTGATCATCAGCCACAAATGGCTTTTGGGGTACAGTCAATAGACCGCCAAGTATTAAAAAATAATACGGTAGGGTTAGCAAAAGCAGCTAAAACATTCAATATTCCTGTCACCATTACCACGGTTGAAACTGAAAGCTTCTCTGGTCATACCTATCCAGAACTTTTAGATGTATTTCCAGATGCTCCATTACTAGAACGTACTTCAATGAATTCGTGGGATGACCAAAAAGTACGTGATTCACTTGCAAAAAATAATCGTAAAAAAGTGATTGTTTCAGGTTTGTGGACAGAAGTGTGCAACAACACCTTTGCTTTTGGGGCCATGCTTGAAGGGGATTATGAAATTTATATGGTCGCGGATGCTTCAGGTGGTACATCGAAAGAAGCTCATGACTATGCCATGCAACGTATGATTCAAGCTGGTGTTGTTCCGGTAACTTGGCAACAAGTATTACTTGAATGGCAGCGTGATTGGGCACACCGTGATACGTATGATGCAGTTATGGCAATTGTACGCGAACATTCTGGTGCTTACGGTATGGGTGTGGATTATGCTTATACGATGGTACATAAGGCACCTGAGCGTACAACATCAAAACATGAAGTACTTGCACCAGTTCCTGCAAAATAAAACACTACTGATTTAGGTAAAGGCATGTCTAGTATTCAATATTTAAGTGATATTAATACAGATATGCCTTTATTTTTTAGAACGATAATTCACAAGAATGGAGTTCAGAATGACCGAAATAAACCTCATACTCATAAACGGTAAAATCACAACATTAGACCCCAAAAGTCCAGAAGTACAAGCAATTGCGATTGCAGATGGTAAAGTGTTACGCACGGGTACAAATGATGAGGTTATGAAGCTCGCAACACCAACAAGCAAAGTTGTAGATTTAAATGGCCGTCGCGTTATACCAGGTCTAAATGACAGTCATTTGCATATTATTCGTGGTGGCCTAAATTACAATATGGAGCTGCGCTGGGAAGGTGTGCCATCCGTTGCCGATGCGTTACGCTTACTCAAAGAACAAGCAGACAATACTCCAGCTCCACAATGGGTTCGTGTCGTAGGCGGTTGGACTGAATTCCAGTTTGCCGAAAAGCGTTTACCGACTTTAGAGGAAATTAATAAAGCTGCACCAGATACTCCAGTATTTGTTTTACATCTATATGCCAGTGCTTTGTTGAACCGAGCTGCACTTGATGTATTAGGCTTTAACAAAGATACACCGGACCCACCAGGTGGCAAGATTGTACGAAATGAAAAAGGTGAGCCAACAGGTCTGTTGCTCGCTACGCCATCCGCTATGATTTTATATTCGACTTTAGGGAAAGCGCCGAAATTGCCAGTTGAAGATCAAGTCAATTCAACTCGTCATTTCATGCGTGAACTGAACCGATTAGGCATTACTTCAGCAATTGATGCAGGTGGCGGTGGGCAAAACTATCCTGAAGATTATGATGTGATTAAGCAATTGCACGATCAAAATCAAATGACGGTTCGAATTGCTTATAACCTATTTGCTCAAAAAGCAGGCCAAGAGCTTGATGATTATCGCCGTTGGACAGAAATGACATTTCCGGGTGATGGTGATGAGCTATTTAGAATGAATGGAGCAGGTGAGAACCTGACGTGGTCAGCGGGTGACTTTGAAGATTTCTATGAGCCACGTCCAGATTTACCAGACAAAATGGAAGGCGAACTCGAAGCTATTGTAGAACACTTGGCTGAAAAGAAATGGCCATTCCGTATTCATGCAACTTATGATGAAAGTATTAATCGCTTACTGAATGTATTTGAGCGCGTCAATTCAAAACAGCCATTTGCGACACGATTTATTATTGACCATGCCGAAACTGTATCTGAGCGTAATATTGAACGTATTGGCGCGTTGGGTGGTGGTATTGCCATTCAACACCGTATGGCATATCAAGGTGAGATTTTCGTAAAACGCTATGGTGCCGAAGCCGCTCAGGCAACGCCACCAGTTAAGAAAATGTTAGAACTCGGTGTTCCTGTGGGTGCGGGGACAGATGCGACTCGTGTTGCCTCTTATAACCCTTGGGTGTGTTTGTATTGGCTAAGTACAGGTAAAACAGTCGGCGGTTTACCTCTCTATGAGGAAAAAAATCTATTAGACCGTCAAACAGCACTCAAACTCTGGACTAAAGGTTCAGCTTGGTTCTCAGGTGAAAAAGATGTCAAAGGTTCACTCACAGCAGGGGAACTTGCCGACTTAGTTGTGCTGTCAGATGACTACTTTAAAGTTGAAGCAGAAGATATCCAGTGGATTGAGTCTGTACTCACTGTTTTAGGCGGCAAAGTGGTGTACGCAGGGGCAGAGTTTAAGCACGACGATCCGCCGTTACCGCCAGCATCTCCGACATGGTCGCCGGTAAAACGCTTCGGTGGTCAGTGGCGGTTATCCGAAAACCGTAATGCTCCTTCCAATCAATCATTACAGTCACAAAGTGCATTGTGTGCATGTGCTAGCAGCTGTGGAATGCATGGACACAGCCACGCTTGGATGCTTGATGTTCCTGTAAATGATAAGGACAAAAAATCTTTCTGGGGCGCACTTGGGTGCTCGTGTTTTGCATTTTAAATAAAACAGTATGGGAACCTGCTGATTAAATGGCTTGATTCTCTAAGGTATGTACGATGAAAATGTACTTGTTATCTTTGGCTGTAGGGTTGCTTGTTGGTGTCTTATATTACGTCTTAAATGTTAAGTCACCAGCTCCACCTCTTGTTGCATTAGTCGGTTTATTAGGCATGGTAATAGGAGAGCAACTGCTTCCTTTTATCAAATCCTATTTTTAATCCATTTCACTCAAAAAAGCTAAATGGTGCCATGCCATTTAGCTTTTTATATTAATAAATATCTTCAATTACTTTATACGGCGGCCTTGTTCATCAATGATTACTTCACCATCTTCTTTTGCAAAATAGCTTAAGTTTTGTGTATCTAAAATATCCAATACAATCTCAGAAGGGCGGCAAAGTCGCGTGCCTTTTGGTGTAACCACAAATGGGCGATTAATTAAAATTGGGTACTGAACCATAAAATCAATTAACTGTTCATCGGTCCAATGGCCTTGTTCCAACTCTAACTCTTTGTAGGGATCAACATTTTTACGAATTGCTTCACGTACAGTTAAGCCTGAATCCTTAATGAGTTGAATCAATTCATCTTTACTTGGTGGTGTTTGCAAATATTCAATAACGATAGGCTCAAACCCAGCATGACGAATAAGCGCCAATGTATTGCGTGAGGTTCCGCAAGCAGGGTTATGGTAAATTTTCACTAGCTCAGTCATGGTAAATTTATTGTCAAATTAAGATATTGCATTTATATATGGATATCCGTATATTTGCAATAACGAATATATTCTGTTGAAGATATGATCAATCAAGTCGATTTCTTTAAATGTCTATCTGACCAAACTCGGTTAAACATTCTTAAATTAGTTCTTAGCAAACAAAATATTTGTGTCTGTGAGTTAACTGAACAGCTTGAGTTGAGCCAACCGAAAATCTCCAGACACTTAGCTTTATTAAGAACTCATGGCATTTTACTTGATGCACGACAGGGGCAATGGGTGTATTACAGCGTCAATCCAGATTTACCCAATTGGGCTGTTGAAGTTTTGAAAACTATAGCAAGCCAAGATGAAAATTTAGTGAATCAATCATCTTTACAGTTTTCTTCTATTTCTACCTATTGTGAGTAACACCATGAAATTTTTATTTTTATGTACTGGAAACAGTTGCCGTAGCATTTTGTCAGAAGTTTTATTTAACAGCCGTGCACCAGAAGGTTGGAAAGCTTATAGCGCTGGTAGTAAACCATCAGGACAGGTACATCCATTAACCATTGAAACACTTGAAAACTTAGGTCTTTCCACAGATGGGCTATGGAGTAAAACTATTGATGACTGCGAGCAGTATCAACCAGATGTTGTGATTACAGTCTGTGATTCTGCTGCACAAGAAGTATGCCCACTTTATTTAGGTGGCGCAATCAAAGCACATTGGGGTTTAAGTGACCCATCTCACTTAGACTTGCCGAAAGAAGAAAAGCTTAAAGCATTCCAAGAGACTGTAGCTCATATTAATCGTCGTTTAGATGCATTGTTTGCACTTGATGTTGCGAACCTAAACCGTTCACATTTGATTGCTGAGATTAATGAAATCTCTCATATTGAGTAAGAAAGCAGACATGACTAAGCAAAAACTTTCCTTTTTAGACCGAAATTTGACGCTATGGATTTTTATAGCCATGGCTTTAGGTTTGGCAATTGGAGTTTTCTTTCCTCAGGCCTCGGTTTCTTTGAACCAGATGAGTGTGGATAACGTTAATATCCCAATCGCAATCGGCTTAATTTTGATGATGTATCCACCTTTAGCAAAGGTTGACTACGCTACGTTACCAGAAGTATTTAAAGATAAGAAAACTTTAACTTTGTCATTGGTTCAAAACTGGTTGATAGCTCCAGTTTTAATGTTCGCACTTGCGATTGTTTTTCTGCATAGTTATCCAGAGTATATGACTGGTCTTATTTTAATTGGTTTGGCACGTTGTATTGCAATGGTTTTGGTCTGGAATGGTCTTGCTTGTGGTGATAACCAATATGTTGCAGCGTTGGTTGCATTTAACAGTATTTTCCAAATCTTATTTTTCAGTACCTATGCATGGTTATTCTTAACCTTTTTGCCGCCTTATTTTGGTGTGGCAGGGCAAGTCATTGATGTGAATTTCTGGACTATTACACATGCGGTTTTGGTGTACTTGGGTATTCCATTTTTGATGGGGTTCTTGACGCGTTTGATTTTAGTCAAGTCGAAAGGTTTGGAATGGTATCAAACTAAATTTTTACCTAAAATTAGTCCGATTAGTTTAATTGCTTTACTTTTTACCATCGTGGCGATGTTTAGCCTAAAAGGTGGTGATGTCGTGAGCTTACCTTTAGATGTATTACGTATTGCAATCCCATTGACGATTTACTTTGTGGTGATGTTCTTCATTAGCTTCTTTATGAGTAAACGTATGGGAAATAACTATCCACGTACCACTGCTATTTCGTTTACTGCGGCTGGTAACAATTTTGAGTTAGCTTTAGCGGTTGCCATTGCAACATTTGGTTTGGCATCACCTGTGGCATTTACCACAGTGATTGGACCATTGGTTGAAGTTCCCGTTTTAATTTCACTCGTTACCGTTTCTCTTTGGTTAAAGAAAAAGTATTTCTCAGATGAACAGTCTTAATAATGAATTATCAAATGTAGCATTAGATCTTCTTGATAAGCCTACATTTGAGCAAGTGCAAGCACAGCAGCTTGAGCATCCACCTCGCATTTTATTGCTATATGGTTCTAATCGTGAACGTTCTTATAGTCGTTTTGCTGTGCTGACTGCTGGTCGAATCCTTGAATACTTAGGTGCTGAAGTCAAAATCTTTCATCCTAAAGGTTTACCTTTACCTGAGGATGCAGGAACTGATCATCCGAAAGTTCAAGAATTACATGCGCTTTTGGCTTGGGCAGAAGGTATGGTGTGGTGTTCACCAGAACGTCATGGTGCAATGAGTTCAATTTTAAAAGCCCAGATTGACTGGATTCCTTTGGCAGCCGGAGCAATCCGTGCAACTCAAGGTAAAACCTTAGCAGTCATGCAAGTTAGTGGTGGTTCGCAGTCATTTAATGCGGTCAATCAAATGCGTATTTTAGGGCGTTGGATGCGCATGATTACCATCCCAAATCAGTCTTCGGTTGCTAAAGCTTTTTTAGAGTTTGAAGAAGATGGCAGTATGAAACCATCCTCTTACTATGACCGAATCGTTGATGTTATGGAAGAATTGTATAAGTTCACTTTATTAACACGTGGGCAAAAACAGTATTTGACAGATCGCTATTCTGAGCGCAAAGAATCAGCAGAAGAGCTGTCAAAACGAGTAAATCAAAAATAAACAGTTTCATAAAAAAGTGCTCCACTCGGGGCACTTTTTATTGCTTAGCTTTTACACTCAGGCCATTGTGGGCAAAAGTTTTTGTAATAGTTCAATAAAATTTGAAACTTTGGCAGAGCTCTCATTTTCTCGTGTAATCAAGTAAATAGGCGCATTCATTTTTATTGAATCATCAAAATCGCGATACACAATTTCATGTTCCCAAAAGTTATGCATTGAGGCTGGCACAATCGTTATACCAATTCCAGCAGCAACTAAATTTAATGTTGCAGTTGGCCGAGGTGCTTCCTGAATAATGCGTGGACTAAAACCTGCTTGGTAGCAACTATATAAAATATTGTCATATAAACCTTGTCCTGAAGAACGACGGTATAAAACAAAATTTTCATTTGATAAGTCATTTGAGCTAATTTTTTCTTTTTGTGTAAGTGGATGGCCTATAGGCAATGCCACCATCATTGGCTCATCTAATATATGAAGATGTTTTAACCCGATGTCACGGCTGATCGGTGCTCTTAAAAAAGCAATATCAAGTTTCTCAGAGATTAAACGATCTAATTGTTTTTGACTGCCTGCTTCTTCAAGTTTGGTTTGTACCTTGGGATATATTTCTCGATATGAGCGCAATACTAATGAAATGAGCGGATGCAAGCCCGCAGAACTTGTAAAACCAATATTGAGTTGACCAGTTTTACCTTGGCTAACATCTTGGACTAATTTCGGAATATGTCTGGCATGTTCTAATAAAAGTTGTGCTTCTTTAAATAAGGCTAAACCAGCCTCAGTTGGTTCAATTCCTCGAGGCTGGCGAATAAGTAATTGTGTACCAAGTTCTTCTTCGAGTTTTTTAAGTAAACGCGTTAGAGGCGGCTGTTGAATAAACAATCGGTTTGCAGCATGCGTAATATTCCTTTCTTCAACTACCACAACAAAGGCATGGAGCTTATGTAAATCGAGCATAGGAATACCTTTATGGTATGGTTAATGAAAATAAAAGCATTTGTAGATATATCACAAAAGTATCATTCTATCTTGGTCAGATAAAGTGAAAAGTAACGAAAATGAACCATGTTGAGATTGCTGTGCAGAAGGAGAGTGTCCCGACCAGCACAGAGTTATTTTTAGGTTTTTTAACATTAGGTTTAATTGGGTTCGGTGGCGTGCTGCCTTTAGCCCGTAAAGTTATTGTAGAGCAGAGACAGTGGTTAAGCCCTGAAAAATTCACTGAGTTACTTGGTCTGTGTCAATTTTTACCAGGCGGCAATATTATTAATTTATCGGTTGCGATTGGCATGGAGTTTCGCGGTGTTCGTGGGGCAGTGAGCTCACTCATTGGTCTGATCCTTGCACCTACGATAATTGTTGTACTTTTACATTATGTTTATGAGCAGTTCCAAGATAATTTAATGGTTAAGCATCTTTTTGAAGGTTTAGCTGCTGCGGCGGCTGGGCTACTAGTTGCAACAGGTTTAAAAATGCTTAAGCCATTGTTACGTAATCCATTAGCGATTTGCGTAGTGGTTGCTGCAATTATCAGTATTGCTTTTCTAAAAATCTCTTTACTAGTGACGATGCTGATTTTGTTGGCATTTTATTCAGCTATCATTTGGAGACGTGTGTAATGGGTGCAGTTCTACTTACTTTAGCGATCATTTTTACTCAATTGTCTCTTATTGCATTTGGTGGCGGGAATACAATTTTGCCTGAGATGCAACGCCAAGTAGTTGATATTCATCACTGGATGACTGCACAAGAATTCAGTGCATTGTTCGCCATGGCTCAAGCTGCCCCTGGTCCGAACATGATGATTGTACCTTTGGTGGGATGGCATGTAGCAGGGTTGTCAGGTCTACTTGTAACGTCTACTGCTAAATTTTTACCTTCCTCTCTTATTACTGTATTTGTGATGAGAGGCTGGTCAAAATTTAAAGATAAGAAATGGCGTCGTGTTTTACAGCTTGCTTTACAACCTGTCACTGTGGGAACTGTACTTGCCAGTGCGTGGATTATTTCTGAGGCAGCGGCAATAAATACTTTACTCATTATTATGGTAGTCATTGCAACTTTATTATCTTTAATTAAAAAGGTTCATCCTTTACATGTTTTGATTGCTGGGGCTGTATTTGGTGTGGTCTTACTCTAGTTTAACCAGTTTGCCGACCTGCGCTGGATGAGTTCAGGTTGGCTTTTTTTAATTTGAAGTAAATAATAATTAAATCTAAAAAACCGATTAAATCTATAAAAACATACTGTTTCACCTATTCTGTGTTTTCACGTACTATGCATCTATTGAAAGAATTTGGATGCATTGGAGTAAAAAACAGATGTTAGATCAAAACATTAAAACTCAATTAAAAGCTTATTTAGAACGTCTAGAAAGTCCAATCGAATTAGTTGCTGCCTTAGATGAATCAGATAAAGCAGCTCAAATTAAAGAGTTGGTAAGTGAAATCGCTGAGCTTTCTGACAAGGTGACTGCCCGTTTTGACGGTAACAATACACGTCGTCCAAGCTTTGGTGTCGCTAAAGCAGGTGAACAACCTCGTGTGTTCTTTGCAGGCTTACCTATGGGCCATGAGTTTACGTCTTTGATCTTGGCACTGTTGCAGGTGTCTGGCTATGCACCAAAAGTTTCTGATGAAGTACTCAACCAGATTAAAGGTTTAAATCTCAAAGCCAACTTTGATGTATTCGTATCGCTTAGCTGTCATAACTGTCCGGACGTGGTACAGGCACTTAACCTGATTGCGATTTATAACCCGAACACCACAGCAACCATGATTGACGGTTCATTCTTCCAAGACGAAGTTGAGCAACGCAAAATCATGGCAGTACCGATGGTATTCCAAGACAACGAACACATTGGTCAAGGTCGTATGACGCTTGAAGAGATTGTGGCAAAACTTGATACCAACTCAGCTGAAAAAGATGCGGCAGCACTCAATGCTAAAGATGCTTTTGATGTATTGGTGATTGGTGGCGGTCCTGCGGGTGCAACGGCTGCAATTTATGCTGCACGTAAAGGCATTAATACTGGTATCGTGGCTGAACGCTTCGGTGGTCAGGTCATGGACACCATGGACATTGAAAACTTCACTTCTGTGCAAAAGACTCAAGGTCCTAAGTTTGCTGCCGAGATGGAAGCCCATGTTCGTGAATATGATGTCGATATCATGAACTTGCAACGTGTCAGCAAAATCACGGGTGCCAACCAGACTGCAAATGGCTTGGTTGAAGTTGAACTTGAAAACGGTGCAAAACTTGAATCGAAAACTGTGATCCTTTCTACAGGTGCACGTTGGAGAGAGATGAATGTACCGGGTGAGCAAGAATACCGTACCCGTGGTGTTGCGTACTGCCCACACTGTGATGGTCCATTGTTCAAAGGCAAACGTGTTGCCGTGATTGGTGGTGGTAACTCAGGTGTTGAAGCAGCGATTGACCTTGCAGGGATTGTTGAGCATGTCACTTTAGTTGAGTTTGATACTAAACTTCGTGCTGACCAAGTGTTGCAAAACAAATTGCATAGCTTGCCAAACACAACGGTGATTATGAATGCCTTAAGTACAGAAGTGTTAGGTGATGGTTCACAAGTGACTGGTCTTAAATATAAAGACCGTGCGACTGATGAAGAGCATGTGGTCGAGCTTGCAGGGATCTTTGTACAGATTGGTTTACTACCAAACACTGACTTCTTGAAAGACAGTGAAGTTGAATTAACCAACCGTGGCGAGATCATTGTGAATGACCGCAACGAAACCAATGTACAAGGTGTATTTGCGGCGGGTGACTGTACGACTGTACCTTACAAGCAAATCATTATTGCTACAGGTGAAGGCGCTAAAGCATCACTCTCAGCGTTTGATTACATCATCCGTTCTGGGCAATAAAATTTAAGTCCAAAACGAAAGAGCCAAAGGATAACCTTTGGCTCTTTTTCTTTTTATGGTTTATATAAACCGTGTTCGACTAAATGCTCTCGTAAAATACGACGTAACTCTAATACAGCTTGTGGTGTCAGTTGGATTGAATGACCACCTGGAAGAACTTTCTCAGATTTTGCACCTTCTAAGTGAGCACTCTTATAAGGGACAATACCATCGGTAATCACATTTGGATCATCACTCTTGGTGATGTTACCCATAATAGAGTGGAAAACTAATCCTTGGTGTGGATTAATATCTTTTGTGAGTTCCATAAATTTAGATTGATGACTTAGATCGCTCGGTCCATTTTGAATCAAACCATTATCAATATTACTCAAGAAATCTTTAACATCTAAATTTTCAGTTGTCAGTGAAGTCGCTACAGCCGACAAAAATGCACCCGGTAAACGAATAATTTTACGTGCTGCCAAGGTAAACCAACGATCCGCATAATCTGTACCGCGATGAGGAGAAGCCAAGAAAATTGCACGATCAAAATTATTGATTGAATGCATTTGCAATCGTTCAGTAACCATTGGATGTTTTTTAAAGCGGTTTTGCTGACGAATCGTCATCAACTCTAAGGCAGGTTTAGTAATATCTCCATCACTGACCAGTAAACGGCTGATAATACCTCCCATACTATGTCCAACAAGGACCGCATCATGCGCGGCAGGGTCACTTGGGTTTAATGAACCAAAAGCTTGTTTCAAGAGAGCATAAATCTGAAAACGACTTTCCAAAATTGGCATGTTGGTCGAATAGAAAACTTGCCAAACTTGGTAATTGTCTCTTAAAACCGTATCGCCCATAACATCATTGGTCAGCGCAATCCATGCCTCGGGGCTACTTGCCAAACCATGTACTAACACAATAATTTTCTTATTTGGGTTGTATGGTTCAAGCATATAGAGATGCGGCATAGTTAAATGCTGATCGCGGTCAATCAGAGTTAAATAAGCTGCAACCCCTAAATTGTTTTCGGCTAACCATAGGCCATAAGGTGCTGAAAAGTTAGCTGCTAGAGGATATTGTTTGCCTGCTACATTAATATTATCTGTTCGATATGGGTCATAAACCCGAATGACGAATTCTGGATTATTAATAATTTCTTCGACAGTGGTCGCGTGCTTGGGTTCAGCTACAATAGTCGCAGCTAAGTAGCGTGCATTATGAATATTTGGATTAACACCATTTTTATAATTATATTTAAGTGGGTCTAGGATATATTCATTAATATCTTCATTTCCTGAACTCGGAAAAACAGCCACAAATTCGGAGCCAAAACCATCGCGGCGGTTAATGGTTCTTAAGCCAGAAAAATTCAGGTTATAACTTGAAATTAATTTTTCTAGTTTTTGACCCGTTAATTGTTTATGAAATTCAAAATCGATTGAATAAATACTTTTACCAATATGAATTTGTGGTTCAACAACATTTTTCTTTGGATGTCTTAAGTCATAAACACCGACCATTTTGGCGATTGCTTGATTATAGAAATCGCGAATTTGAACTTGTCTATTATCAAAAATACGGTCATTAGGCTTACGTTTTGTGGAAAATAGATAGGCATAGCTATAGCGAATACTTTTATCTAATAGGGTCAATTGCTGGTCTAAGCAATCAGCATATCTATTCAGAATATTCTTTTGTTCTTCTTCAGATTTATGTTTAGTAAATCTACTTACTTTACAGTCAGATGTATCTGATAAAGCCATTGCTTTTGCGAGATACATCTCGCTTGCTGCTGATAAGAACTGTTCATCTAAAATTTGAGGAAGGTTTTTGAGTTGATTTACACAGGTTTCAGGTGTATCTGTACAAACTTTAGCTTCCTGACCAGACATTGATAAAACATTCAGACTCGCTTCGCTAAGTTTATCTTGGGTAAGAATACTATTACGTTCATTTGCAATCGTTACATTCAAAGCTTGCTGTTTAACATTTACGACCTGACAACCACTCAGAATTGAACCGAGTAGTATGACCGTCAACAGTGTTTTGCTTCTTTTTATTGAAAACATTATGGTCAAAATATAGTGGCTCAATGGTAGGTAGATCATACAAATTTTAAAATATTTTTCAAATGATCAAATATAAAAAAGGGCTGTCAAAACAGCACTTTTTTATAGAATTAAGCTTATTTTTTAGGTGCAGCAGGAGTAGTTGCTGACATTGCTGGGTTAGTTAAAACTTGCCATACGTTCCAACGACCTTGTTTTTCAATTTCTTGAATTAAACGGTCAGCAATTTCCGCTTCATCTGGATATTTAACTTTATAGTTCTTTAGCGTCTGGATCGCGTTTTTCTTTTGCTCCATTGCAATATAGTTATTTGCAGCAGCTAAATATGCTTCTTGAACATTACCTTTAATGGCTTTGTCTAAGTATGGAATCGCTTCACGTTGACCGCCACCTTCAGATAAACCAAAACCGAACCAGAAATTTGTTTCCGCATCATCTGGATTAATTTTTAAAAGTCTTTGAGCATATTCTAAAGATTTAGTGGTATGAACAGTACCTAAATCAAGGTTACGTGCAAGAACACTTGCTTTAAAAGCACGAATTAAAATATCAAATGATGCATTTGGATTTGCAGCAAGTGTATCAAGTTGTTGTGTTACTTCTTTAAGTTTACTTTCAAAGCCTTTACGTTCTTGACGGTCAGTAAAGCGAGGTGGGTAGTGACGTGCTTTACCTTCCACTAACTGTAAGAAGTCATCAATAGTAGTCACGTCAATTTCATTTTCACCGGCTAAAACTGCGTATTTCATTGAACGTTGTGAATTATTGACAGTCGGAACGATCAGTTTATTGACGTCGAGAGTAAGCTGTTTGGTTGGATCATCTTGACGATTAACGACCATTTTGGTTACAGGCTGTGCAGCAGCGTCTTTTAATGCAACTTCAAATGCTGGTGGCTGATCATAGTTAAAAGGGTTTAGCGCATAAAAAGGAGGAGTAAGCTCTGGTTCCTTGAAAACAAAAGGCTCAATTTTTTGTTCTTTTACGGGTGCCATTGTACAAGCGGTTAAACTTGAGGTCGCAAGGATTATATATGCCAAAGGCTTAAAATTCATAGGATCTTCCGTTCATTTTAGTAAAGTCAGATTTGGTACAGGTAAGTCTAGGAAAAGCTAAACAGACATGCAAGGGTAAGCGTGTTACATTATGAATCAAGAATATTACGTTTTTGATGTCTTATCTTGCGCACCGCATTCACGACGAACTTCTTCAATAATTTTCAGTTCTTCATCACTAAAAGGCTGTTCATCCTGACTTTCTTTTTTGAAGCTCGGGTCTAGCTCTGATAAACGTTGGCATAAATTATTCATACGCGTTTCATTATGCTGAATACGATCAAGTAAAACGCGCATACCCTCTAAAATAGGGTCAGACTGATCAGCAGTTGTCGCATATGGAGCGAAACCAATACTTTGCGCATAATCACGGCGACGTTCTTCATCTTTATTCTTGTCAGGTGCATCTTTATAAATATAGCGGGCAGGGTTCCCTACAGCGGTCACGCCAGCAGGAACAGCTTTAGTTACCACAGCATTTGAACCGACTTTAGCACCTTTGCCTATGGTAAATGGACCTAAAATTTTTGCACCAGCACCAACAACAACGCCATCTTCTAAAGTTGGGTGGCGTTTACCTTTATTCCATGTTGTTCCACCTAGGGTAACACCATGATAAAGCGTAACATCATCGCCAATTTCAGCCGTTTCACCAATCACAACACCCATACCGTGATCAATAAAAAAACGTTTACCGATTTTAGCGCCAGGATGAATTTCAATTCCTGTTGCAAAACGACTAAATGAAGAAAGTAGGCGAGCAGCACCTTTACAATCTTTTTGCCATAACTCATGTGCGACACGATGCATCATAATCGCATGAATGCCAGGGTAGGTCGTGAGAACTTCGAGTGTATTGCGGGCAGCAGGATCTCGCGCAAATACAGCCTTTATATCTTCTTTCAGCTGTTTAAGCATTGGGTTGATCCTCCTTGTCAGATAATGCTTTTTTCCATTTACCAGTGGTTAGGGCTTGTACTCGACTAAAAATACCGCGAAGTAAATGATATTCCATACGATCTAATTGTATACGACCAAATAAACGACGCAAGCGTAAAGGTAACAAACGTGGATTATCTGGATCTAAAAATTCAATTTCGGTCAGCATTTTCTCTAGATGAGGGTAAAACTCTTCCATTTGTTGCTGAGTCACCAATGGTTCATCCCATTGCATGCTTTGACCTTGAACTAATGGCATTTCATCTACTTCTTGATCGACTTTCTCTTGCTCAAGAGCAGACATGCGAAGCTCGTAACATACGACTTGAATCGCTTGCGCAACATTTAATACGCCATAGTCTGGATTGACAGGAATTGTTAAATGATAATTTGCCAGTGCTAATTCTTCGTTAGTTAAACCACGATCTTCACGGCCAAAAACAATCGCAATTTGTTGCCCTTGAGTAGTGGCCTTAATAGCTTCTTTGGCAGCTGGTCTTACGTCAAGTAAAGGCCAAGGAATAGTACGGCTACGTGCACTTGTTCCAAATACTAAATGGCAATCTTTAATAGCATCTTCTAAGGTATCGACAATCTCAAGATGTTCAAATAAATCCTGGGCACCAGCAGCAAGCGCTTGTATGTCTGGGTGAGGATATGTTTTAGGTGCAACAAGAACTAATTTAATTAGTCCCATTGTTTTCATGGCGCGTAAAGCACTGCCAATATTAGCTGGCAAGGTAGTGTTTACCATGACAATACGCACTTGTGCTAATTGTTTTGACACAGTGTTGTGATCAAACGAACTCATAAGATTTCCAGAAATTACGAATATTGAGAAACTTCGCTTTGGTATAAATCCAATGCATCGTCCATAGTCATGTCCGCAGGAGGGGAAGCAACGGTTTGCGGACGAGCAGGTTCTGCTGCTTTAGCTGCTTTCGACTTTACTTGATATTCAATATAAATATTATCTTTACCAAAATAATCTCTGAGTTTAGCAAGTAATTCATCGAGAGGAGCAACTTTCCATTGCGGACCAAGTTGAAGCTCAGCTTGAGCATAAGGTTGATCAATCTGTAGCTGTAGAGTGATATGTTGATGCATATCTACATTGCAAAATGGCAAGATTATGTTTTGTAAATCTTTTGCCAAAGTGGCTTGCATAAACTCTTCTGCTAATTTGATCTGAATACTGTTAGCACGTTTTTGTCGTATTTCATTTAAAGTAAAAGCCTTGGTTAAACGGCCCATTGGACGTTCAAAGCCTTCTCTTTCATAAATTTCGCCTTCAAAGACGACAACACGCTCAACTTGGATAATATCTTTAAAACGTTGGAAACGTTCATGGTTGCAACTTACTTCAATACGAGCTGTACCATCATCTAGTACAATAACTACCCGATTCGGGAAGTTTGCGACGTCAATAACTAAACCTGCATACACTGTTGTAACACCGCGACGTGTAGCCGTAATTTCATTTAATTTTACCGGAATAAAAGCTTTAAGTTCTTGTCGGTAAACATCAATTGGGTGACCAGTGAGATATAGGCCAAGCGTGTCTTTTTCGCCTTTTAGACGAACTTCATCACTCCACGGTTTTACTGGTTTAGCTGGCTTACGCTGAACTTCTTCAACCTCACCAAATAAATCCATAATACCGCTTTCACGGTTACTTCGCGCTTGTTCAGCAGCTTGAACAGCTTCAGGCAATTGTGCCATTAAGCTTGCACGTTCAATTCCCAAGCAATCGAGTGCACCTGCACGAATCAACGCTTCAAGAGTACGCTTATTGATTTTCTTCAAATCAATACGATGGCAAAAATCGAATAGATCTGTATAAGGACCAAATTGTCGACGAGAGTCAATAACTGACTGCATCGCTTGTTCGCCGACACCTTTAATTGCACCTAAACCATATACAATAGTTTTATCATCGCTCGCATGGAAATGATAAGTCGACATATTGACTGATGGTGGTAAAACTTCTAGGCCATTATTTCGGCAGTCATCAATTAAAAATACAACACTGTCGGTGTTCTGCATTTCCGATGACATTACCGCTGCCATAAACTCAGCAGGATAATGTGCTTTTAACCATGCAGTATGGTAAGCAACTAGGGCGTAAGCGGCAGCGTGAGATTTGTTGAAACCATAGCCTGCGAACTTTTCCATATAGTCAAAGATATGGTTGGCTGTACTTTCATCAATTCCTTTTTCAGCAGCACCTGCCAAGAAGATTTGGCGTTGTTTCACCATCTCCTCAGGTTTCTTTTTACCCATTGCACGGCGAAGTAAGTCCGCGCCACCTAATGTGTAACCTGCACAGATCTGTGCTGTCTGCATCACCTGTTCTTGGTAAACCATAATCCCGTAAGTTGGCTCTAATACACCTTCAAGAAGTGGGTGAAGATATTCAAAATCTCCACCATGCATACGGTGAATAAAGTCAGGAATAAGATCCATTGGACCAGGACGGTACAATGATACGAACGCAATAATCTCTTCAAATTTACTTGGACGTGCTTCTTTAAGCATTCGTTTCATGCCGACGGATTCAAACTGGAATACCGCTGTTGTATTTGCATCGGCAAAGACAGAATATGCTTTAGCATCATCAAGTGGAACATGCGAAATTATGAGTGGATCATTACTATCGCGATTTTTATTAATATTTTGAATTGCGTCTTCAATAACGGTTAAGTTACGTAAACCCAAGAAGTCGAATTTGACGAGACCTGCTGCTTCTACATCGTCTTTATCATATTGAGCAACACGGCTTGTTCCATCTTCCTCACAAAGTACAGCCGAGAAATCGGTAATCTTGCCGGGTGCAATAACAACACCGCCGGCATGTTTACCGGTATTTCGGGTGATACCTTCTAATTTTAATGCCATTTCCCAGATTTCACTCGCATCATCATTATCTGGGTTAGATGGGTTGGTAACGATATCTTTAAGCTGGGGTTCCATCTCGATAGCAGTGGCTAAGTCCACACCGAGCGGTTTAGTTGGTACCATTTTTGAGATACGGTCAGCTAAACCGTAAGATTTACCTAAAACACGCGCAACGTCACGAATTGCACCTTTTGCTGCCATCGTACCGAAAGTTGCAATTTGTGATACGGCTTCACGTCCATAGGTACGGGAAACATAATCAATGACGCGGTCACGTCCGGCAATACAGAAGTCGACATCAAAGTCAGGCATCGAAACACGTTCTGGGTTTAAGAAACGTTCGAAAAGTAGATCGTAACGAAGAGGATCAAGGTCAGTAATTTTTAAGCTATAGGCAACGAGTGAGCCCGCACCTGAACCACGTCCAGGTCCTACAGGAACGCCATTATTTTTTGCCCACTGGATGAAGTCCATGACGATAAGGAAGTAACCCGGGAATCCCATTTTGAGGATAATGCCGACTTCGTAATCAATTCGTTCATCATAAGGTTTACGAATTTCTGGCCAGTCTTCGCCACGTTTTTCGACAGGGTAGAGATAATCTAAACGTTCTTCTAGACCTACTTTTGACAAATGCTCAAAGTAAGTGTCGATGGTAAAGCCATCTGGAATTGGATAGTCAGGTAAAAAGTAAGTGCCGAGTTGTAGGCTAACATTACAGCGTTTTGCAATGTTATAGGTGTTTTCGATAGCACTTGGGATATCTGAAAACAACTCGATCATTTCGTTCGAGGTTTTAAAATGTTGCTCAGGGCTATATAAACGTGGACGACGGTCATCTGCTAATACATAGCCATCAGCAATACAAACACGGGCTTCGTGGGCTTCAAAATCTTCTTTTTCTACAAAGTGCACATCATTATGTGCAACTACACCGACATTATATTGGGCAGCAAGTTTAGCGGCTTCTTGAATAAAGTCTTCTTCACCAGGACGATCGGTACGTGTTAAAGCCAGATAAACACGGTTACCAAATTTTTCGATCCATGCTTCTAAAAGCGGAGCTGCTTTTTGAGGGTTAGATGAGCAAAGCATCTGACCCACATCACTATGTTGACCAAGTAAAACAATAATATCTTGATGCTGTTCAAGTACCCATTCTTTTTTTACACATGGAATACTGAGTTGTTGCCCTTCAATAAAACCGCGTGAAACGATTTCGGTGAGACTTTTCCAGCCTACATTACTCATTGCAAGTAAAGTTGCACGATGTTGAGCATCGTCAAGGCGAATTGTGCTACCTAAAAGCGGCTTAATCCCTTTTTTTAAACAAGAATTATAAAATTTTACTGCTGCATGAAGGTTTGATAGATCGGTTAATGCCAGTGCAGGCATTTGGTCTTTAACCGCAGCGTTGACCAAGTCAGGTATGCGAACTATCGACTCTGTAATCGAAAATTCTGTATAAATACCGAGATGAACAAACTGCATAAACCAATCCTTAATACGACTGCAGCATAGTTTAGCACGCAAAGTTAAAACGAAATGCTTAATATTTTGGCAAACTGTTAAGGATTTTATTATTTAAGAAGAATGATTTGAATATCTATTGTACAGATTTAATATAAAAGAGCTTATTTTTAAGAAATAGGACCAACCCAAACTTTGTGTTTGGGCTGGTTGAAAAACTTAGTACTGCCAGAACATGCGCTGAATTTCTTTCGTGTCATTAGTCTTAGTAAGAGCTAAAGCTGCAAGAAGACGCGCTTTTTGAGGGTTTAAATCATGTGCTGCTACCCAACCATATTTAGAGTCAGGTTGTTCTGCATCACGTAATACGAAGCCTTGTGCGACACGTGATGAACGGATAATTTGAATACCGTTTTTGTCGTGAAGATTTTGTAAGGTTGGTACGATATATTTTGGTACAGAACCGTTACCAGTACCTGCATTAATGATCGCTTTAGCACCAGCTTTTGCATACGCCTCATATGCATCTGGAAGCATAGAGTCCGAACCATAAACGATCTGTACAGTTGGAAGTGCATCGCCTTTAATATTTTCAATATTAAATTCTGAAGCATTTGTATGGCGTTTTACAGATTGTCTGAACCAGTATGGTTTGCCTTCAACTAATGTACCTAAAGCGCCCCATTGGCTAACAAAAGCATTGGTATGAATGTTAATACCTTTAGTTACATCACGTGCAGCAAAAATAGAGTCGTTCATAAGAACCATAACGCCTTTATTTTTTGCATCATCAGAAGCTGCTAAAGCAACTGCACTATAAAGGTTAAGTGGACCATCAGCTGAAAGAGCAGTTGAAGGACGCATTGAGCCAACAAGTACAATCGGTTTATCAGTATGAACAACCAAATTTAAGAAAAATGCTGTTTCTTCTAAAGTATCTGTACCGTGTGTAATTACGACACCATTAACAGATGGCTTTTTAACAAGCTCATTCACTTGACGAGCAATTTCTAATAATTCCTTGTCAG
Organism: Acinetobacter sp. S-1; assembly: GCF_059579785.1. Lineage (NCBI taxonomy): Bacteria > Pseudomonadati > Pseudomonadota > Gammaproteobacteria > Moraxellales > Moraxellaceae > Acinetobacter > Acinetobacter sp. S-1. The sequence continues at coordinate 2,178,596 of NZ_CM184207.1, read as the reverse complement.
TAATACTCTCAGAAGCGATTTGTAATGCTTGAATACCAGTTACATTTGCCAAATCTTTGATTTGTGGAACTGCGTTAATTAGCGTATCAACAGGAACTTTTGCAGCAGTATAAGTTGCACTATTTGCCGAGCTTGCGCCAGCACCAGCGATAGTACCGCCAGTCGCAACTACAACAACATTATTTTTTGCATAAAGTGGGAGAGAGCAGGCTAATAAGCCCATCGCTAAACCTAAAGATTTAACAGTTTTAGTCAACATCGAAAATATCCTTATGAAGTGACGAAGTAAAAGTTTGTTGAATATGGCTGCTTTTCCTAAGCAAAATACATACCATGTAAAACATATTCATAACTTGTTTGAATAAGAAGCATCCTTGAATAGCATTTTGTTTCACCAACAACCGCTTAATCATTGCTTTTATTTAGCGCTAATAAATAACATGAATAAAATAAAAAATCTATTAAGTTTTTCTAATTTATCTTGATTTGTTTACTTTTTAATATAAATAAAACGAATGATTTTTTTATCTGTATAAAATTAAAAAATAATAGATGTGTTTAAGCAATTTTTTGCCATTTGATATTTTTATATTGTTGATTTTTATTGTTATAATTTAATATTAGGATGATTTTAAATTTTTCAGTATGAATTGAAAAATAATTCCATTAATTTAATATAATTTAATTGTTGTAAATTGAATTAAAATTTAATCACTTGGTATTTATTTTTAAAAATATAAAATTTGTTTGAATAATTTTCATTCTATTTTTAAGGTTTGATTTAAGAAAATTTAATAGCAGTTTAAAGTCATTATTTAATATAAAAATATATGTGAATTTCCGCCATCAATTTTAAAATAAAAAAAGAGCAATTTTATAAGGTCATATAAAATTGCTCTTAAGTTGGGAGAGTGGGAGAAAAGAGAAACTTAAGCGGTCGTTTGTTCTTGAGTTGATTTAATTAATACTGGTTCTGGTAGTTCTTCACTATCAGCCACTTTATCGCCTTCAAGCTTGGCAACAACTGCGGTAGCAATACTGTTACCTACTACGTTTGTTGCGGTACGGCCCATATCAAGGAACTGATCGATACCGAGCAATAAAAGGATGCCAGCTTCAGGTAAGTGGAACATAGTGAGCGTCGCTGAAATAACTACAATAGAAGCTCGAGAAACACCTGCAATACCTTTACTTGTTACCATTAGAGTTAACAAAATTAAGATTTGTTGAGTGAAACTAAGGTCAATATTGTAGGCCTGAGCAATAAAGAGTACTGCAAACGTGGTGTACATCATTGAACCATCAAGGTTGAATGAATAACCTAAAGGTAATACAAAGCTCGTTACTTTTTTAGGCACACCAAATTTATTTAGTGCATCCATTACTTTAGGATAGGCTGATTCACTTGAAGCTGTAGCAAAAGCAAGCGTTACAGGTTCACGAATTAATTTCCCTAAAGGAAAATATCTTTTTTAAGTACGATTGCACCTACGGAGAATAAGATGATCCACAGTAATAAAAGACCAAAGTAGAACTCTGCGATTAAAATGCCATAGTCAACAATCAAGCCTAAACCTTGTACTGTAATTGCTGAAGCGATTGCTGCAAATACTGCAACAGGTGCAAACATCATGACGTAATCAGTAATACGGAACATGATTTTGCTGAGTTCATCAGTCAAACGAATGATAACTGAATCTTTTTCTTTGCCTTGATTTACAAAAGCAAGGGCTGAGCCAAAGAAAATAGAGAAAACAAGGACTTGCAAAATATCGTTATTTGCCATTGCTTCGGCAATACTGCGTGGGAAAACATGGCTTAAAAATGATTGTAGAGTGAAGCCTGTAGTCGCTGGAGCAGAAGAGCTACTCAATTGTTGCGCAGTTGGTAATACTAAATCTAAAGCTGCACCTGGTTGGAAAAAGTTTGCCAGACCCATACCGATAGCAAGCGATACGAACGAAGCAGTAATAAACCAAGTCATTGATTTAAGGGTGATACTGCCGATTGATGTCGATTTCCCCATTGATACAATGCCTGAAACAATAGTGGCAAATACCAATGGAGCAATAATCATTTTGATAAGGCGTAAAAAGATATCTGTAGGTATGTTGAGATAAGAAGCGATTTGCTTCAATTGTTCACCCTCATTAAAGAAGTGGTGACAAATCCAACCTGTCAGTATGCCAAGTAAAATAGCAACAACAATATACTTGAGCAATTTCTTTTGCTTCATATGAACCTCTATCCATTTGATTCAATCATCCTTTGATGGGATTTGAATGATTGAAAGCTTTCCTTGTTAGTTCAGTTCGGTCGTTCTAACGATGTTATCTTCCTAGATCTGTATCTTTTTTAACCGAATCGAATATGGCGATGTTGTTATGGAGATGGATTGTTGCTCGATTTTGAAGCAGTGTGAAATGCAAAAAAATATTGATCCATGCATTTTTTGCATAATAAAGGTTAAGTAGATTGAAGGAAATCAAGTAATTTAAAACGTATGGTAAAAAATATATAAATCAAAAAATTAACTAATTCTTGAAGTCGAAAGAATCATAAAATTTATAAAAATAATTTAAATACAATAACTTATTTTTTGTTGGTAACGTTGTTATGTGGTTAGGAGATTCTTCTTTTATAAAAATGAAAAAAATAGAATTATAAAAAAAGCACCTAGTTTAAGATGCCTTTTTTATTATGTATTTTTTTAACGACGATTGGCTAAGAAACGTCCTAGTCGTGTAATTGCTTCACGTAATTCATTTTCAGCAGGTAGGAAAACCACACGGAAATGATCTGGAGTTGGCCAATTAAAGCCTGTACCTTGAACCAATAAAACTTTTTCTGCACGTAGCAAATCAAGCATTAACTTTTCGTCATCTTCAATTGGATAGATGTTCGGGTCGAGGCGAGGGAAACAGTACATTGCTCCATCTGGTTTTACACAGCTTACACCTGGAATTTCATTAAGCATTTCCCAAGCAATATTGCGCTGTTCGTATAAACGGCCACCAGGACGAATCAAGTCATTAATTGATTGATAACCGCCTAGGGCAGTTTGAATCGCATATTGAGCTTGAACGTTTGCACATAGGCGCATTGATGCCAACATGTCTAATCCTTCGATATAGTCAGCAGCACGGCTTTTATCACCCGTAATTGCCATCCAACCTGAACGGAAGCCTGCAATACGATAAGCTTTTGATAAACCATTAAAAGATACACAAAGCTGGTCGCCAGCTAATGATGCTACTGAAACATGTTCAATACCGTCATAAATAATTTTGTCGTAAATTTCATCAGCAAATAAAATTAGATCATATTTTTTTGCAATCGCTACAATCTGTTCAAGAATGTGGCGTGGATATACCGAACCCGTAGGATTGTTTGGGTTAATGATGACAATACCGCGAGTATTCGGAGTAATCTTACTTTCAATATCAGCAATATCTGGGTACCAGCTATTTTCTTCATCACATTTATAATGAATTGCCGTGCCGCCTGAAAGATTAACTGCTGCTGTCCAAAGCGGATAATCCGGCATTGGAATCAGCATTTCGTCTCCGTCATCTAATAAGCCTTGCATAGCCATTACGATGAGTTCAGATACGCCATTGCCAATATACACGTCATTGACATGCATATTGAGAATTCCTTTTTGCTGGTAATACTGACAAATTGCTTTACGAGCAGGGAAGATACCTTTTGAGTCAACATAACCAATTGCGTTTGGTAAGTTTAAAGCAACATCATTAATAATTTCTTGTGGTGCTTCAAATCCAAAAGGAGCTGGGTTACCAATATTCAACTTGATAATCTTATGTCCTTGCTCTTCCATTTCATTGGCGGCTCGTAAAACTGGCCCACGGATGTCATAACAAACATGCTCAAGCTTCGATGATTTTTTGATTTCTCGAGTAGATGGCATGGAATGGATGGTAGCAGTATTTTTAGACATAACGGGATTCACTTTTGCATATCGGTATAAATAACTTTTAAATGTTTTAACTGTTACCAAATTTAGATCATGTTGATCTTTCAATAGTTCAACAATTTTTTCATGGGTAAAACCCGATTGTTGATATTGTTTAATAATTGGTAGTAGTTGTTGGAAAACCACACTTTTTTTCTGAGACATGTTCTGTCCTATACAACCGTGCGCACTTAGAATAGCACTATGTTTGCTTGCTTTAAAGAAGATTAGTAATAAATTTGCTTACTTTTGATTTTGTATTTTGCTTACTTTTTGCTTTTTGTTCTTTATATGTTTAAATTCCAACAAATTTTACGTTCAGAGACTAGTGTTTTTGTGATGAATGGCGTAAATATAAAACTCGATCATCAGAAATGTTTACTTCAGAATAAAAGGTGTATGTCATGGGAAAAGTCAATAAAACAGACCGGGAATGGCAAAGAGAGTTATCACCAGAAGAGTATCGGATTACACGACAAAAAGGCACTGAACCTGCATTTACGGGGCAATACTGGAATACTAAGCAACATGGTACCTATGTTTGCCGTTGCTGCGGCGCAGAGTTGTTCTCATCAGATACCAAATATGATAGCGGTTGCGGTTGGCCAAGTTTCTTCCGTCCGATCAATGGTGCTGTCATTGATGAACATGAAGATTTAACGCATGGTATGGTCAGAACTGAAATAGTTTGTCATGATTGCGAAGCTCATTTAGGGCATGTATTTGAAGATGGACCACAGCCGACAGGTTTGCGCTACTGTGTAAACTCGGCATCATTACAACTGAAAACAGAAGAAAAAAATGATGAGGAAACCTATCCATGAGTAATATTTATCAGTTTGAAGCTGAGCTGTTAGAGGGTGAAGTTAAGCAATTGGCTGATTACAAAGGTAAAGTTTTACTAATTGTAAACACTGCCAGTAAATGTGGTTTTACACCACAATTTGCTGGTCTCGAAAAACTTTATGAAAAATATAAAGATCAAGGATTAGAAGTTTTAGGTTTTCCCTGCAACCAGTTTGGTGGGCAAGATCCAGGAAGCAATAAAGAAATTGGTAGCTTCTGTCAGCGTAACTATGGGGTGAAATTTCCCATGTTTGCTAAAGTTGATGTAAAAGGCCCGGAAGCCCATGTGATTTTTAGATATTTAACACGTGAAGCTAAAGGTATTTTAGGTAGTAGTAGCATTAAATGGAACTTTACCAAATTCTTGGTAGGCAAAGATGGCGCTGTTTTAAATCGCTATGCACCTACGACTAAACCAGAAGCTTTAGAAGCTGATATTGAAAAAGCGTTAGCGAGTTAATTGTTTAAATGAACGCTATTCCTCAACCTTTTGAGTTTTGGCAAGATGGGCGAATGCCGTATGTTGAAACCAGAAGATCTTGTTTTAGCCGAACGTGTTATAAGTCTCATAGTCATCCAACGTTTTCTATCGGGGCTATAGACGAGGGGAATAGCGTTTTTCAAAGTTCATTTGGTATACCCCAACAGATTGATGCTGGTACTTTGGTGATCGTACCCGCACATATTGAGCATTCATGTAACCCTTTGCCAGATAAGGCTTGGAGCTACCAAATGCTACATTTGGATATAAGGTGGTTAAATCAGCTTTATTCAGAATTTCAAGAGCAAGGTCTGAATTTACATCTGCCACAGCATAAGCCGCTCATAATAAAAGAAGAAACTTTATATCAGGCTTTTTCTGATATGAATGAAACTTTGTTTGATCCTGAAAAATTAATTATTGAAAAAGAACAGTCGCTGATCTATTGCCTTACTCAGTTGTTACTCCCACATTTCGTATTAGAAGAAATACAAAAAACTGAATATTTGTATGAAGATTTTTTGGACTTAATTCATATTATTAAATCGTCAGAACAATTTATTTCTCTTGAAGAGCTTGCAGAGCAGGTTGGTCTTAGTCGATATGCAATCATTCGTTTATTCAAGGCCAATGTTGGTTTAACTCCACATGCATTTCAAATTAATTTAAAGATTAATCAAGCCAGAGCTCAATTAAAGCAAGGGATTTCACTCGCAGAGCTGGCTGTCAATTTAGGCTTTAGTGATCAAAGCCATTTTCATAAAGCTTTTAAAGCACATACGGGAATTACTCCTCGACAGTTTCAACTTGCAGCCGCGCAATAATTTACAAGAAATTATTTTTCTCTATTTTTAAGCTACTCCATACAATTTTAAAGATGAAATCGTTATGGAAGTTTTTTTGGTTATCGCCTTTACTCACTTTTTAGCACTACTATCTCCAGGTCCAGATTTTTTTCTTATTTTGACCAGTCTTTTGCAAAAAGGAGCGCGTTATACCTATGGCGTTATTCTGGGAATTACTTTGGGTAATGCTGTTATCTTAATGGTGTGTATATTTGGATTTATGGTGCTTGGCAATTTAAGCACAACGATTCTTTTAGTACTTAAATGGCTGGGGGCTGGATATTTAGTTTATTTGAGTTTTCTTTGTTTTAGAGCCACTCAAGGAACAAACTTAAATATTACTGTTGCTGAAAATAGTTTGGTTGAACAAGAGTCTAATTATAAGAGTAAAGCTAAAAGCTTGGCTCTGGGTTTGCAATCCAGTCTTCTTAATCCTAAAAATATTATGTTTTATAGTAGTTTAATGCTACTTATTCAACAGGAATTTAGCTTATTTCAAAAATTACTAATGAGTATATGGATGACAGGAGTGGTTTTCGGGTGGAATTTATTATTAGTTCGTTTATTGCGTCAAGAGCGTGTATTAGCACAGATTAAACGCTCTGCTAGAGGAATATATTATTGCTCCAGTCTGGCTTTCGTTTTTTTCGCAGTGTTATTGGTTGCCTATAGTTAAAGCAGATCGCATAGCCTTCTAAATAAAACTGAAGGCTATGCAATTTTGCTGGGTTTAAAGAATCGCTTTTAAACGTTTAACAACTTCTTCACATTGTGCCAAATCTGCTACTAAAGCCATACGCACATGATTGGCACCAGGGTTACCTTGTTCGGTATCACGAGATAGATAACGACCCGGTAAAACTTTAATGTGTGCTTTTTCCATCAGCATCTTGGCAAAAGTTTCATCATTATCGACTTTTAACCAGTAATAAAAACCGGCATCAGGTTTTTGTAATGGGAGGAGATGACCTAGCTCAGATTGGAATAAATCAAACTTTGCACGATATTGCTTACGGTTTTCTTCAACATGGTTTTCATCGTTCCACGCTGCGATTGAAGCAAGCTGGTGTTGTACTGGCATTGCAGCGCCGTGATAGGTGCGGTATTGCAAATATGGCTTTAACAGATCGGCATCACCCGCTACAAAACCTGAGCGCAAACCCGGTAAGTTTGAACGCTTTGAAAGTGAATGAAATACGATACAGTTTTTGTAGTCATCACGTCCAAGCTCTGCACAAACTTCTAATAGACCAGTAGGTGCTTGGTCAAACCAAAGCTCTGAATAGCATTCATCAGAAGCAATAACGAAATTATATTGATCAGATAAGGCAATTAACTTTTTAAATTGTTCTTTAGAAAGCACAGTACCTGTTGGGTTACCCGGTGTACATACAAAAAGAAGGGCTGTCTTTTCCCAAACTTCGGCTGGTACAGCATCAAAGTCGCCTAAATAGCCATTTTCTTCCGTGCAATTAATGAAGTATGGCTTTGCACCTGCAAGTAAAGCTGCACCTTCATAAATTTGATAAAACGGGTTCGGCATCACCACATAAGGTGCATCTTCACGATTAATTAATGCCTGTACAAAAGAGAAAATGCCTTCACGTGTACCAGAGACAGGCAAGATGTGGTTTTCAGCACTAATGCTGTTAAGTTTAAAGCGCTTAGTTAACCAATCTGCAATACTTTGGCGAAGCTCTGGTAAGCCTTTACTGTTTGGATAAGTTGATAAATGGTTAAAGTTATCAATAATAGCCTGTTTAACAAACTCTGGTGCTGGATGCTTAGGTTCGCCAATTGATAGAGGAATCAAGGGAAGGTTAGCAGGAGTAGTATCCTTAAAAAGTTGGTTTAACTTTTCAAATGGATACGGGTGTAATAACGACAAGCTAGAGTTCATTAAACAGTTACCAAGTAGTTGAGTTTCAGTGCTGACAAATTTGATTAGATGCTTCATCTAATGCAGCTTTCAGTTTTTCCGAGAAGAGTTTGACCTCTTCGTTATTCAGCGGTTTTCCATCTTTTTTGGTGACAAAGAAAATATCTTCGGCACGTTCACCTAAAGTTGCGATTCGAGCTGAATGGATATCTAAACCTTGCATCATAAATAAACCACCCACGCGTGCAAGTAGGCCAGGGTGATCGAGTGTTGAAATTTCGACCATATTTTGCTGTAAGGCTTCATTTAATGTTACGTCGACTGTATTTTCAATATCAAAGTGACGTAATTGACGTGGAATACGACGTTGCATGAGTCCCGGATATTGGTCTGGTTGGCTAAGGGCTTTCACTAATGCATTTTTAACCGTTTCTTCACGTTCTGGGTCGGTAAGTAATGTACCGAAACGATCGAGTACAACATAAGTGTCTAAGCTAAATGCTGTACTGGCCGTGATAATTTTTGCGTCCTGAACGTCTAAGTTCATTCGGTCTAAAACGGCAACAGTTGTGGCAAATAGGTTTGGTTGATCGCGAGTATAAATAAAGATTTGCACCGCATCTTGAGCTGCTTTACGGTGAGCACGTAAGAGGACTAATGGCTCTGGATTATCGCCGTGTTTTAAAATTGCTTGTGTGTGCCATGCAATTTCATCTGCCGATTCTTTAATGAAGTATTCATCACCAAGTTCTTGCCAAACTTTTTCGACATCTGCCAATGCGAAGTTATTTACCAGCAATTCACTTGCTGCAAACTTAGTGTCTTCAATCAGCATTTGGTAGTCAACGGGACGGCCTAAACCTGTACGGATTACATCACGAGCATGCGTATAAAGTTGACGCATGAGAGAAGCGCGCCATGTGTTCCATAGTTTTGGATTTGTCGCGTTAATATCGGCAACCGTTAAGGTATATAGATAATCAAGATGCTCCATATCGCCCAGTTTTTCTGCAAAATCTTTCACGACATCAGGATCAGAAATATCTTTTTTCTGAGCTGTGAGTGACATGAGCAAATGATTTTGAATGAGCCATGCAATTAATTTGCATTCACGCTCTGTAAAGCCATGTGCACGGCCAAACTCAATCGCGTCTTCTGCGCCGAGTTCGCTGTGGTCACCACCGCGACCTTTTGCAATGTCATGGAATAAAGCAGCAATGAACACAATATCTTGACGAGCAAGACGTTGGAAAACTGAACTTACTACAGGGAATTCTTTGGCAAATTCAGGTTCTCTAAAACGATTTAAATTACGCAGCAATAATAATGTATGAGCATCGACCGTATAGATATGGAATAGGTCATATTGCATAAGGCCCATAATTTGGCCAAAAGCAGGAATATAGTTTCCTAAAACACCATAACGTTTCATTGCAACCAAGGTATCGTATAAACGATATGGTGAGCGAATAATCGACATAAACAGTGCTTGATGCTCTGGATTATCGCGATAACTTTGGTTGATTCGTTTCGCGGCAAGAATAAGTAAGCGTAAAGTCCGGGCGCGAATACCTTCAATATCTGGTCGATTGGCTAAAATATAGAACAGCTCTAAAATTGCGCTTGGATGTTCTGCGAATATTTTATGATGTTGTACGGCAAGTTTATTATCGACAATTTTAAAGTGATCGTTAACAACTTCAATTTTGCGTTCATAGTTGGGCAGTCGAGGAGTAATCACTGACTCGCTAAAATACGCAAGCAACATTTCATTGAGTGTTGAAACTTGCTGCGCCGTACGGTAGTAGCGTTTCATGAATTGCTCAACACCATAATTTACAGGTTGGCCTTCTTGACGAACATAACCAAATTTAGCGGCAATTTCCCTTTGATGGTCAAAGAGTAAACGGTTTTCATCACGTTTAGCTAAACGGTGCAAATGGTGACGAATTTCCCAAAGAAAACTTTCAGCTTCTTCTAAAACTGCCAATTCAAACTCTGAAATGAAACCTAAATGCACTAAGTCATAAATACGATTTACACGAAAGTGACGTTTGGCTATCCAGCCAATTTGGTTAATGTCACGAATACCGCCCGGTGCATTTTTAATGTCAGGTTCTAAATTACTTTCAGTATTGTTGTGTTGGTGATAACGCTTGGCTTGTTCGGCCATTTTTGCGTCATAAAATGTTTTGTCTGTCCATGTCTGCGAAACAATACGGCGAGGCCATTTCGCAAGCTGACTATTGCCAGTAATTAACCGTGCCTCAATTAAAGTTGTTGCAACGGTTAAATCGGTAGCGGCCTGTTCAACACAGCTTTGAATCGTGCGAACACTAATGCCGGGTTTGAAATTGCCAACGTCCCATAAAGAAGAAATAAATGTAGAGATACGTTTTTCGTTTTCTTCGTTAATTTCATGCTCCGATAGGATCATGATATCGACGTCGGAATAGGGCAACATTTCACGGCGCCCATAACCACCTACAGCAAAAAGGCCCAGTTCTGTCTGATCGAGTTCAGCATGTTTCCATAAAAAGATCAGTGCTTCATCTACTAAATCTGAACGGGCTTTAATGATTTCACGAATAGATTGCCCATTTTCATATGAATCTTGCAACTGCTTTTCTACATCCGTTCGCCATTGATTAATGGCTTTAATATCATGATGACTTGAGACATAGTTCAACAATGGCGATATATTGATCATGAAAATGGGTCTACCAATAAGTAAAAATTAAGAGTTTGTTTGAACGCTTACTTGATCAGCGGTTTCTTTCGCTAAAGTACGAGCAAGATCAGTATTTTCAGCACGAGCGGTTGCTACCCCCATACGACGACGTTTGAAACCTTCTGGTTTGCCAAATAGGCGTAAATCGGTGTCTGGGTGTGTTAAAGCTACATTGAGATTGCTATAACTTAAATTGCTGGCATCAACTCCAGCATAAATTACTGCACTTGCTGCAATACTGTGGCGTGCTGTGTTTACAGGTAAACCTAAAATTGCACGTGCATGCAGTTCAAATTCACTTTGAAACTGAGATGCTAAAGTTACGAGCCCTGTATCGTGTGGGCGAGGTGAGACTTCACTAAACCAAACCTTGTCGCCTTTAATAAACAGTTCTACACCAAAAATACCACAGCCACCAAGTGCAGTTGTCACTTTATTTGCAATACGTTTTGCTTCTTCGAGTGCCGCCGCCGTCATTGGTTGAGGTTGCCAGCTTTCTACATAATCCCCGGCATCTTGGCGGTGACCAATTGGGTCACAGTAATGAGTTTCGATTTCACCAGTTTCAGGGTTTTTAGCGCGAACGGTAAGTAATGTAATTTCAAAATCAAAATCAATTTGAGATTCAATAATAACCGTGCCTTGGTTAACACGGCCACCTTGCATCGCATATTCCCAAGCTGCATCGACTTCATCGAAACTTTTTACACGAGACTGACCTTTACCTGAAGATGACATGACTGGTTTTACAAAGTTTGGATAACCAATGTCATCGCAAGCGGCGCGGAAGCTTTCGAGCGTATCAGCAAAACGATAAGCAGAAGTAGGTAGGCCAAGTTCTTCAGCCGCAAGACGGCGGATGCCTTCACGGTTCATTGTGAGGTTTACAGCTTTAGCAGAAGGGATGACAGTTGCTGTTTTGCTCGCTTCAATTTCAAGTAAAACTTCTGTCGCAATTGCTTCAATTTCTGGAACAATTAAATTTGGTTTAATTTTCTCGATGAGTTGTTTTAATTGGGCAGAATCTGCCATGTTTAATACATAAGAAAAATGTGCAACTTGCATTGCTGGTGCGTGATCATAACGGTCGGCTGCATGTACTTCTACACCAAGGCGTTGTAAGGAAATTACAACTTCTTTGCCAAGCTCTCCTGAACCTAACAATAAAACTTTAAATGCAGAAGATTGAAGTGGGGTACCGAGTGTCACGCTCATGCGAATCATCCTGACAAAATTATTTTTTTAAGCATAGCAGAACTTATGGTGGAGTTAAGCCTTATCATGCATAAAAAAAGTAATTTTGTCGGACAATTAAAAAAGTGGTTTTTAGATATTAACCTGATAGTTTAAAAGCAATTCATCAGCATTTTTACCACGGATGCCCCAATTTTCTTTAGGTGTTTCAAAAATAGTAATTTCAATGTCTTGTGGAGAAATTTTGCATTGTTCTTGAATATTACGGAATAAGGTTTGAATAAGCTGCTTTTTAGTGGCTGCACTGCGGCCTGCAAACATTGAAAGTTCGATAATAATGTAATGCTGGCTTCTGTCAGAAGGGTAAATGAAATTTCCTGGGTTAAGGCTAATAAAACGTTGAAATCTTTTCTCAACAGGATATTTCAATTCTTCAATAAGCGCCTGATGGATTGCATGAGAAAGTAATTCTCGGTACTGCATAATGGTTTGTTCATTTGCATAAATTTTAACTTGTGACATTTTTATCTCTATTAAGTAGCTAAGGTTATCTTTTTAATCAATTCAAAATTAGATTTTTCAGGCCAGAAGTTTCAATCTTAAACACTTCTGGCTAGGGTTTATTTTATATAAGGAAGATAAGTTTATCTATTTATAAAGGTAAATAAGTATAGATCAGACCATAAACAATTGCGGCAGTTAAAGTTGCTGGTACGATTTTCTTAAATTTAAAATAAAGACCTGCTAAAACTAAAAAACCGATAAGCATTGCGAAACTCTTATTGGGAGTTTCAAGGAGAGGTGGAAGAGTAGCAACTACAAGCATGGCACTAATTGCAGATATTCCAATACTTCCTAAGGCAATTTTGATCCAGATTGAGCCACGTCTTTGCTGTGAACCCTGTAATTTTTGTATTACGAAAAAAGGTCCAAAGCGTGAAGCAAAATTGGCTATGCCTACAATAATGCCGACCAGAATAATTTCTAGGTTCATATTAAGCCTCAACCTCATCATGCTGTTTCAGCACATAATGTTTAAATAGACCAGCTAAAATGCCTGAAAAAATACCAATAAAGATAGCCGCTGATAAGTTAATCCAATAACATGCCAAAGCTGAAACCACTAATGATACAGCAACGACAAGGCTATGCTTTCGTTCAAATGCAGCTAATAAAAAACTTAAAAATAAAGCAGGTAATAAGAAGTCTAAAGCTGCTTGTAAAAACTTTGGTAAATGAGCAACTTGATCGGCAAATAATCCACCTAACAAAGAGCCACTTGCCCAAGCCATCCAACTAAATAGACTTAAGCCTAACATCCAAGACTCGGACCATTGTTGTTTGCGCTGTGAAAGTTGGATCATTCCACTGGCAAAAACTTCATCGGTTAAGCCCCAAGCCCATACTGCAGTTTTCTTAAGATTTAATTTGTTTGGAATCAGGTTGTATAGAGCAGGTCCATAAAGGACATGGCGAATATCTAGTGCAATAACTGTTAATGCTGTTAGCCAGATGGATGAACCGCTAGCCAAAAGAGCGACAACCAAAAATTGGCTAGCGCCAGCATACATTGAACAAGATAGAAAAAAGGCTTCCCATGGTGTAAAACCAAACTGAGATGCAGAAACGCCAAAGGCAAAAGAAACGGGTAAATAAGTGAGTACGATAGCTTGACTATCTTTGGCGCCTTGCCAAAAAGTTGCTGTTTGGGCAGGCATCAATTGTTGTTCGGACACAATACACCTTGGCAATAAACCAAATGATAAAAATACTTGAAAGATTGAGTATTGTAGCCGAATTTAATAGCATAGTGCCGAAATGTTTAATCGGCAGTTTGATATGTTCAAGGCAAAGATTCGTTTAGTTTATATCGCCATGATGAGTGCAGGTATTTTTACATTGCAGGGCTGTGATAATGGTAATCAAGGTGCAGAAAAAAAAGTAGAAATTAAGCCAGCACCGAAACTAACCAATGATGCAACTGTTTATGCTCAAAAAGCATGGACATTAATTAACACGGTTGAGCATTTAGTTTATGAAAAACAACTCAGCCAAATTGATGACAAAGTTCGTAAACCTTTACGTCAATTGAGTACAGACTGGCGCATTAATGTAAAAATGACGGATTCAGTGACAGAAGGGAAATATGCACTCTGCCGTAAGGCTCTGACAAGTTTAGATATATGGGCACGCGAAACACTAGAAAACAATAGTTCAGTTGCCCAAAAACAAGCGGACTATGAGCGAGATAAGGCTCAATGTAAGGATGCGATCGATACACCAAATCTTGGAAATACGTCGCCAAAATAAAACTAATGAATCTAAAAAAAGCGAGATGATCAATCTCGCTTTTTTTGCTTTTAAACGATAATGAGTGAATATGAATTACGGTTTTGTGGCAGCTTTAGCGGTGTTTGCAGTCTTCACAGCATCTTGTTTCATTTGATGAGTCATTTGCTGTGATTCATGTTGAGCATGAGTCGCGCTGGTCATTGCATCATGTTTTTGAGTGCTTAAGTCTTTTTTAACATCCTGTTTAGTTTTAGTTACCTCTTTCTTGGCTTTTTGAGCTGTAGTTTTTCCTCCATGTACCGCTACACATTTTCCACCTTTGTGATTTGGTCCTCTACCGCCTTGTAGTTGAGTTCCTTTTGGACATGCAAATGCCGAAACACTTAGCATAGCCAATACGCCTGTTGTAAGAATTGTTGATAATTTTTTCATGTTAATCAGCGCCTTGTTGAGTATTATTGCTCAGCTTGAGTGTAGGCTGAAAATATCTGCTTTAACACATTTATTTTGTGGAAATAGAGTTTGAACAATGTTTTGATTTGCAGTGTTATCTAATTTTTTAATTTAATTTTAAGTTTTTATTATTTAGCCGCTTTTAAAAAATTAGGATTGTGCTTTAGCAACTACTTTCAATTTCTCAATATCTAGAATCTCAATTTTTCTAAAAGCAATTTTAATGATTTTCTGTTTTTCGAGCAGGCTCAGTTCATGATTGATCGTCTGTCTAGATGTGGTCAGCATATTTGCCAATTGTTCTTGAGAAATATGAATTTGATGATCTTGAATAAGAATATGATTCCCATATCCTTCTAAAATGAATAGAAGACGCTGAGCCAGCCTTTGAGAAATACTACGTGTTTGGATAGCAATCTGTTCTAAGAAAACGTACCTGAGTTTTTGACTGGTTAAACGTGCAAAATAGTACCAATAATATGGATTATCCTTGAGTAGCTCATTTAAAGGCTTCGCTGGAATATGTAGAACTGTACTTTTTTTCAATGCAATCGCATCGTGTGAGCGCGGTTCATGATCAATCAATGATATTTCACCAAACCACATGATTGGCTCAGCAATAGCAGAAAGAGCTTCATTACCATTTACATCGACATAACCCAAGCTAATCGAGCCTTCAAGTACGGTATAAATGCCATCAAATAGATCTTGAGCATGGAAAACATAGCTATTTTTCTCAAAGGTGATTTGTTTGCCATGTTCTAAAATAAAATTTTGGAATGTTTCCGGAAGCACACTAAACCATGTGTTTTCTTTTAGTCGATTAATATAAATTAGGTCCAATATTCGGTCATCCATGAAAAAATTCATTATTTTGTCAAATAGCTGACAACTTTAAGTTTTCCTTATATGTACAGTATGACTATATGTAAGTGAATAGGGAATAACTCATGTCAAATCTGGAGCAAGAGCTTAGCAAATATGCGGCTTACCACTTAAATCATAAAAATATTTTGACGCACTTTATCGGTATTCCGCTCATCGTGTTTTCAATTTTGTGTTTAACCGCAAGAGCTGGAGTCGATATTGGTAGTTTTAAACTGACTTTAGCCATAGTCCTGATTGCAGCTAGTACGATCTATTATTTTATTTTAGATAAAGTATTTGGCTTACTCATGCTCGTTCTTTTAGCTGCTGTGTATCCACTGGCGAGCCAAATTGCACAGTTATCTTTTGGAGAATGGTTAGTAGCAAGTATTGGTTTCTTTGTGGTGGGTTGGGTCTTTCAGTTTGTGGGACATTATTTTGAAAAGAAAAAACCTGCTTTTGTTGATGATGTGATAGGACTTGCGATAGGACCATTATTTGTATTGGCAGAATTTATATTTATGCTAGGTTTTAGAAAGCCTTTGCATACGCGTATTTTACAAGAGGCGCGTAGTAAACGAGAGACGATGGATTTAAGTCATTAAATGTAAAAAAGCCCCAACATATTGGGGCTTTTTCTTAAGCTTTAACTTAAACGTTAAAACGGAAGTGCATTACATCGCCGTCTTGAACAACGTAAGTTTTACCTTCTAAACGCCATTTACCAGCTTCTTTAGCGCCGTTTTCACCGTTGTATTGTACGAAGTCATCATATGCAACAACTTCAGCACGGATGAAGCCTTTTTCGAAGTCGGTATGAATCACACCAGCGGCTTGAGGAGCGGTTGCGCCAACTTTTACTGTCCATGCACGTACTTCTTGTACACCAGCAGTGAAATAAGTCTGTAAACCTAAAAGTGCATAACCTGCACGAATAACCACATTTAAGCCTGGTTCTTCCATGCCCATTGCTTCTAGGAACTCAGCACGATCTTCATCTTCTAATAATGAAATTTCAGCTTCGATTTGGTTGCAAAGAGGAACAACAATTGCGTTTTCCTCAGCAGCAAGTTTTTTAACTGCTTCTAAGTGTGGGTTGTTTTCAAAACCGTCTTCTGCAACGTTTGCAATATACATAGTTGGTTTTAACGTCATTAAACCAAAACCACGAACTAATTTGCGTTCATCATCAGATAAATCAGCTGCACGAGCTGGTTTACCTTCGTCAAGTAACGGTTGGATTTTTTCTAAAACTGCTTTAGTTGCTACAGCTTCTTTGTCACCGCCTTTAGCAACTTTAGTTAAGCGTAAAATTGCTTTAGCAACAGTTTCAAGATCGGCAAGCGCAAGTTCAGTATTGATGGTTGCGATATCGTCTAACGGATCAATTTTACCATTTACGTGAATCACGTTTTCGTCTTCGAAACAACGTACAACGTGTGCAATTGCATCAGTTTCACGAATGTTAGCAAGGAATTGGTTGCCTAAGCCTTCACCTTTTGATGCACCAGCAACAAGACCTGCAATGTCCACAAATTCCATTGTAGTTGGCAAAATACGTTGCGGCTTAACAATTGCAGCAAGTTTGTCTAAACGTGGATCTGGTACAGGAACAATACCTGTGTTTGGTTCAATGGTACAGAAAGGGAAGTTTTCCGCTGCAATCGCTGCTTTCGTTAATGCATTGAAAAGGGTAGATTTCCCTACGTTTGGCAGACCAACAATACCGCAATTAAAACCCATGAAAACCACTCACAAATGTGTAAATTAAAAATTGTCGCTGATTTTACATGAAAGCCATGACAAAGTCATGGCTAGAGCAGGGTTGTATTGCGTTTAAACTTTACGTTTATCAAGTTGCTGGGCTAATGCATCGCCAGCCGCTTGTACCAACATGACTAAAACAATTAAGACTAAAATGACAGCCACCATAATTTGCATATCAAAACGTTGATAACCATAACGATAAGCAATATCTCCTAATCCACCTGCACCAATAGCACCGGCAATTGCAGAAGAGTTAATCATAGTCACAATAGTCACGGTAAAACCCGCCACAATACCTGGCAAAGCCTCTGGTAAAAGTACATGCCAAATAATTTGCTTACGGTTACAACCCATGGCTTGTGCAGCTTCAATTAAGCCTTGGTCGACTTCACGTAAACTGACTTCTGCAATACGCGCAAAAAAGGGAATTGCTGCAATAGTTAAGGGAACAACCGCTGCCCAAACCCCATAACTTGTCCCGACAATCCAGCGAGTAAGCGGAATAAGCGCAACCATTAAAATAAGAAAGGGTACAGAGCGAGTAATGTTGATGACCCAACCTAAAGCCTGATTAATCTTTTGTGACGGATGAATGCCGTGCTCAGAAGTACTGACTAAAACAACAGCAATCGGTAAGCCAATTAAAAAAGCAATAAATGCAGATGCACCTACCATGAGTAAGGTATCTACAGTTCCAGTAATTAATAAATCAATGAGCTGGTCGTGCATAGCCAAGTACCTCAAATTGTGCAATTGCAGTTAATGCATCTTGTCGTATAGATGAAATATCAATTTCTACGTTAGGAATACCGACTAAAAGTGAACCAATAATATGCCCTTGAATGGTATCGACCTGACTTTGATATAAATTGATGGGTGCTTTAAATCTAGCTAGTAGTTCTTGAATATCTGGAACCTGATGTGCTTCAGCCTCATATTTCAGTTTTACAATAATATGAGTCGAATCTTCATCGGGTAGAGGACTGATTTTAAAAGGCAGGGTAATTTGCTCAAGGTTTAACAATTCTTGAGTAATTTGTTGTTCTGGTCGTGAAAATACAGACCAGACTTGTCCAGCCTCTACTATCTCACCTTGATCAATCACCACCACTTGATCACAAATTTCTCGAATGACCTGCATTTCATGAGTGATGAGTACAATCGTTAGACCCAGTTCCTGATTAATCTTTTTAAGTAAAGCCAAAATAGTCGCGGTACTTTCAGGGTCAAGTGCCGAGGTGGCTTCATCACAAAGTAAAATTTCTGGGTGGTGAACAAGTGCACGTGCAATACCGACACGTTGCTTTTGTCCGCCTGAAAGTTGCGATGGGTAGTAGCCAGACTTATCTGCAAGACCTACGAGTGCCAAAACTTCATTTACACGTTGGTCGATATCTGCTTTGTTGTAATTGGAAACTTTTAAAGGCAATGCCACATTTTCCCAGACTGTTTTTGCAGACATTAAATTAAAATGTTGAAAAATCATTCCAATTCGTTGGCGAGTTTGAATAAGCTCGGCATGACTCAATTCAGCAATGTTTTGTTGATGAATATGAATGCTACCAGTATTTACTTGTTCTAAACCATTTAATGTACGAAGTAAGGAAGATTTTCCTGCACCACTTTTACCAATAATGCCTAAAATCTTACCTTGAGGAATATCAAGGTTAATCTCTTTTAAAGCATGCAGTTTTTGACCTTGTGATTGGTAAAACTTATTTAAACCGCGAATTTTGATATGGGGCAGAGAAAAATCAACTTGTGATCCAAAACTCACCATTGTCATTCTCCTTATTTCCAGCCTTGAAACCACATACCTTGGCCAAAGTCTTTATCCAGAATATCTTGTACTTGTTTTGAGTTCTGGAATGCTTTAACAAAGGTTGCAAGTTTTTGGTTTTTATCTTGGTAATCGCGACGGGTCACAAACAAAATTGCATATTTTTTATCGATTGGATCTAAAAATAATGCGCTATGTGGGTCGGTTACCTTTGCCATTTTTAAGTAGTGAGGGAAGCCGAAAATTAAATCGACATCGTTATATGTATGTGCTGTCTGCGGACCTTCAACTTCAACAAAACTTAGCTCTTTAGGATTAGCAATAATGTCTTGAGTGGTTGAAAGTTCATTATTAATATCTTTCAGCTGAATTAGACCAGCACGGTGCAGTAAAATTAAAGCACGGGCTAAATTGACCGGATCGTTTGGAATAGCTACACGTGCTTTTGAAGGTAATTCTTCAAGTGATTTATATTTTTTTGAATATAAACCCACATGACTTCCTGAACCCACACCAAATGCGTGTAAGTCATAACCCGTTTCTTTAACAGCATTACGTAGAAATACGCTTTGCTGGAAAAAGTTTGCATCAATATCACCGTTTTGTACGGCAACATTGGGTGCTCGCCAATCAGAAAATTCAACGAGTTTGACATGAACACCTTGCTTTTCTACTTCATTGGCAATGCTTTGTAATAGCTCAGCATAAGGCGGGCTAATCCCGATCGTTAAAACATCATTGGCTTGTTTATTTTTAATATAACGGTAACCTACGAGGCCCAGAACTACGATTAAAATCGTAATTCCGAGTAACCAAGGTTTATGCTGTTTGAACTGAATCGCCATAATCTTTCCGTTATTACTTCCAGCCAGGGAACCAAAGTGTTGGCCCAATCTCAGCATCTAACACAGCTTTAACTTTTGGCGAGTTTTGATAGATCTCAACAAATTTCTTTAATTTGTCGCCCTTATCTTGGTAGTCATCACGCACTACAAATAAAATTGCATAACGTTTATTGGTATTGTCATCAAGTAAAAGTGCACTTTCAGGGTCAGCTGTTTTTGCTAAGCGTAGGTAATGCGGATAGCCAAAAGCCAAGTCAACATCATCAATTGCACGAGCAGTCTGTGGTCCTTCAACTTCGATGAATTGCAAATTTTTAGGATTTGAAACTACATCTTTTAGTGCAGATAAATGATTATTTGAATCTTTAAGCGTAATTAATTTAGCTTGCTGTAAGAGTAGCAGGGCACGACCTTGGTTCACTGGATCATTTGGAATGACTACACGTGCGTTTTGCGGCAATTCATCAAGGCTTTTATATTTCTTTGAATAAAGTCCCACATGTGATGCTGCACCCACTGCAAATGCCTTTAATTTAAAGCCTGTTTCTTTAATTGCATTGTCTAAGAAAGGTTGGTGCTGGAAAAAGTTCGCATCAATATCCCCGTGATTTAAAGTAATGTTTGGTGTATTCCAGTCAGAAAATTCGACCAGTTTTACATTTAAACCCTGTTTCTTTGCTTCATCGGCAGCAGCTTGTAAAGTTTTTGCAAATGGTGGGCTAATACCAATCACAAGTTCATTTGAGCCACTTTGGCGATGTTTATTCCAAAAGAATAAAGCAACAATAAGGACTACAACGACTAAGCCTACGCCTAGCCATTTTTTTGAGGCTGTTTGAGCCATGTCTATCTCCAAATTTAAGCGGTTATTTCTTCAATTGTTGTTAAGTTTTCGCTGTTGTTATAGGGACTACATCGGAACGCTTGAACAGGGTGTTGTTTTGGTAATTGATCACCCCGATTAAAAATTTTGTTCCGCAGTGAACCCGTTTTATATGCAGTTTTATAGCGACCACGTTGTTGTAGCTCAGGAATGACCAAGCGAATAAAGTCGTGGTGAGACTCAGGTGCAACTGTACGTGTCAAATTAAAGCCATCAATATCTGTGTCATCTAAAAGATGAATTAAGTATTCAGCAACTTCTTCACCACTACCCACGATGAGGGGATAACGACCACCTAAAACATGCTGAGCTTTTAAGTCATTTTTCGTGATTTGTTGCTCTTTAAACTTTTCGGTAATCGAAACAATGCTGTTACTTTTTTGGTAAGGAATCGCTTCATCGTCGGCAAATTTACTTAAGTCGATGCCAGTTGAACTCGCATAATGCGCTAAGCCAGCTTCAGGGCTTGCATACTGACGATATTCATTCAGTTTCTGTACAGCGAGACCATGTGTTTCGGCCACAACAACAGTTATACCGACAAAGACTTTAATGTCATCTGCTGAACGGCCTTGCTGTTCTGCAAGAGCACGAATCTTTTTCACTTGTTCGCGTATTTTGTCGGGTTTGTCGCCGCCAATAAATACACACTCAGCATGACGAGTCGCAAACTGCATACCTTTGGGTGAAGCACCTGCTTGAAACAGTGTTGGGGTGCGTTGAACAGAAGGAGATACCTGAAACACACCTTCACTTTGGTAATATTTTCCGTGGTGGTGAATGGTGTGAACTTTAGACGGGTCTGTAAAAACACGCTGTACTTTATCTTTTTTAACGGCGTCGTTTTCCCATGAACCTTCCCAATATTTATAGCAAAGCTCTAAAAATTCTTCAGCTTGTTCATAGCGAGCATCGTGGTCTTTTAAACCTTTTTGACCAATTAAGCGTTCCGCACTATCTAGATAACCTGTCACGATATTCCAGCCAATACGACCTTGAGTTAAATGGTCGAGACTCGCAAAGCGGCGGGCAAATTGATACGGATGCTCATAGCTTAAGTTCACAGTGACCCCAAAACTTAAGTTTTGAGTAACTGCTGCCATAGCTGAAATAAGTGTAGATGGGTCATGGCTTGGAAGTTGAATGGACTCTTTTAAAGTGAGGTCTATACCGTTTTGATAGACGTCATACACACCAGTAATATCGGCTATAAACAAGCCGTCAAATAAACCACTTTCTAAGGTCTTAGCTTGTTCTGTCCAATAGCTCAGTTCATTAAAGCGGTGTGATTCATCACGTGGATGTGTCCATAAGCCATGATTGATATGCCCAACACAGTTCATGTCAAAGGCGTTTAATAAAATCTCTTTTGCTTTGAAATCTGCCATTACAATGTCCCCCGACGAGGTGGAAGCACACCGTTAAGAACGTAGTTCCCAATAAAGTAATATTTCCATCGTGCGGCATCATGCAACGTATGTACACGCGCATTACGCCAGAAACGGTCTAGGCCATCTTGAGACTGACTACCACGACTACCAGCAAGTTCAATCAGCTTAGACGATGCTTTTAGGGCGATATCTGTACTATGAGCACGCACTTTAGCCACATCAATTGAAGCTTTAGCAATGCTTTCAGGTGTGGTTTCAATTTTTGCAGCATCAATTGATTGCGCAGCTTGTTTTAATAACACTTCACTTGCTCGTACATCTACAGCAATGCGTCCTAGCTCATAAATCGTTAATGGATCTTGGTTGGCTGTTTCTACTTGTGAATCAATCCATGGGCGAGCTTGATGCACTCTTTGCAAACTTTCTTCAAAGGCTGCACGTGCAATGCCTACCTCAATTGATGCATGCATAATTTGAGCAAAAGGGCCCACTAAGGTTGGTTGTAAAAATGCAGTATCAAAAGGAATAACATCATCTGCATCGACAAAAACCTGATCAAACTTGACCGTGCCGCTGCCTGTCGTTTTCTGTCCAAAGCCAGACCAGTCATCAACAAGTTTTAATCCTTGTGAACCACTTTTTACAAATGCCAGATACTCTCGACCTGCATCGTCTAAAACTAAGGTTGGAATACGGTGAGCAAATAAACTTCCTGTGCAGTAAAACTTTTCACCCTGAATGAGATATCCATTTTCGTATGGACGAATATTGGTTTGTTTATGAGTTGAAGTTTTGGTCTTAAACTCAGCAAGTGCATTACCAAAGCGAGTGCCATTTAAAACTTCGCCATATAAACGTTGTTTTTGAGCTTCTGTGCCTGTATTTCGTAATACTTCCAACGCATAGAAATGGTTTTGTGGAATTTGTCCGATTGAACCATCGGCACCGCTTAAAAGAGCGATTACTTTAGCAACGGTATGGCTTGAAACTTCGGCACCGCCATATTGCTTAGGTACTGTAATTGCCCAAAGACCAGATTGGCTCAAAGCATCGATTTCGGTATACGGTAAAATTCGTTGAGCGTCTCGCTCAACGGCGGTTTTTTTAAATTGCTCAGCAAACTGTTTGGCAACTTCTAATGCTTCAGCATCATTTTGAATAATGTGCGCTTGGCCAGATGCCGATGTTTGTTTCGTTTGAACAGATTGATATGAAGTCATGACAATTTCTCCTTAAATCCAAGCATGGCGGGCAGGGAAATGACCATTAAGGTAATAATTGCCAATGGCATGTAATTTCCAGCGAACAGGGTCGTGTAAGGTATGTACACGGGCATTTCGCCAATGTTGATCTAAATTGTGTTGGCTTAAACTTGAACGACTACCGCCTAGCTCTAGTAGTTTTTCAGAGATTTGTAGGGCAGCATCATTGGCATAGACTTTCGCTTCAGCAACCAAAATTGAAGCTTTAGCTACTTGTTCATCAGTCACCGTTTGAAGTTGATCAAGTTCATCTAAATACTCAGCAGCTTCATCAAGCAGTAAAATTGCAGCATCGAGCAAAATATTTAACTTACCTACCTCTTGCAGTGTGTAATGTTCAAAGCTGGCTTTTTCAACATTTGCATCAATAATTGGACGTGCTTTATGAATAGTCGATAAAGTATCGTCAAAAGCAGCTTCTGCAATACCTACATCAATTGCTACTTGTAATAACTGCGAATAGGCACCCCGATAGGTTGGGGTTTGGGTCAATAATCGCTCATCAAAAATAAGTTCAGGTTTAACTTCAACTTGATTTAATTTAACTGTACCGCTCGCTGTAGTACGTTGACCAAACCCATTCCAGTCATTAATGACTTCAATGCCTTGAGCATCTCGGTTAACAATGACTAAAACCACATGACCTTCAGGATGAATTGCTTTAATCGCGAGCCAATGCGCAAAGCTCGTACCTGTAGAATAAAACTTTTCGCCGTTTAAAATATATTTGCCGTTCTCAACAGTAAGATTGCTTTTTAATGTTTTTGAATCATGGGTATTACGTTCTGGTCCACCGTTGGCAAGACGTTTACCTGCTAATATTTCTGAAAAGATGAATTGTTTTTGTTGTTCTGTGCCCATGATTTCGATCAGGTTTAAAAGGCTAATCTGATTTTGTGGAATCTGACCAACATTCGCATCACCTTTACTCAAAATACGGAAAACTTGAGCCAAAGTTTTATTGGAAATAAAAGCACCGCCATATTTTTTTGCAATGCGAATACCACCTAGGCCTTTTTGGCTAAAGTTTTCGATTTGCTCATGCGGTAATAAGCGTTGTTGATCACGTGTATTACGACCCTCTAAAGCATAATCCGCCACTTGATAAGCAGCATTAATCGCTTGTTGATCATTTTGAATGATTTGGACGTATGCAGTCGTTTTTGATAGAGAATTAGACATAATGACACCTTGTATTGCTGTCATTACCTTACAAAAGAAATATTTTTCCACTAAACGAGGACTTATGCTCAGCTTATGAAATAAAGTGCAAAGCATTTTTTTTGCTTTTTAATGAAAAAATAGAGATATTGAAAGATTATAAAAAACAATAGTTTAAGGTTGATATGCGGAAAAATAATAATAGAATTGGTTTTAATATGAAAAAGAGCAATAAGTACGGTAAAAAAAGATATAAAAAAATAGACTTAAGTGTCAGTGAAAAATGAGCACAATATCCATTGTTTTAACTAAAAATAGCTTCTAAAGTATCTACTTACCGACGACCATTTTTGTACAAATAGTCAAATAAAAATAAACGTGGAGATTTTATGCGGGTTTTGTATCAGTTTCCTTTGTCCCATTATTGTGAAAAAGCTCGCTGGTTGTTAGACCATAAAGAACTTGATTATGTGGCTCATAACTTAATTCCAGGCTTTCATCGTGCTTTTGCACAACTCAAAACAGGCCAAAATTTACTGCCTATTTTGAAAGATGATCATCAATGGATCGCTGAATCGACTAAAATTGCACTTTATCTGGATGATACTTATCCGGAGCATTCACTGTTACGTCGTGATGAACAATTAAGACAGCAAACATTAAAAATAGATAGTTTGGCTGATGAGCTGGGTATTCATGTCCGCCGTTGGGCTCTAGCTCACACGTTGGCACATGGAGACCATGCTTTAGAAATTATGATGGGTGAACAAGGCTATTTACGTCAGTTTGAAAAAATATCGAAGCCATTCCTCAAAACACTGGTAAAGAAGAACTATAAACTTGAAGAAGAGATAGTCAACCAGTCAAAAGAGCGCATGGATGAACTCATAACTGAACTAAATAGCTGCTTAATCGAAAATCAGGCACGTTATATGGTAGGCGATCGCTTAAGTCTTGCTGATATTTCTGTATGTTCTATGCTTGCTCCTTTATTAGAAATAAAGGGTACGCCGTGGGAGCGGGAAGAGGCTGAAGGTGTTTCGGAAGAATGGAATAACTATCAACAAAATTTACTCGATTTACCTCTAGGTCAGTATGTTTTAAGAATATATCAAACTGAGCGTAATGCGCGAGTAGATTGGCGCGGAATTTAAAATTATAAAATGCCCTGAGAAAATCGGGGCTTATTTTTATCTTTGCTAGTTATTTTATTAATGTAGATATTACTATCAATTTTCTAAATGATTTTTATTATGCCATTTGTTTATATTATTTTGATGTCAAAATTACTTTTTACAATATAAATTCCATTTTATCTAAATGACTAATAACTTTAATTTTTATGATTTTTTGGAAAATACAATTTTTCTAAATACTATTTTTAGCCAAAGTTAAGCCACTTTATTGTGCATGTGTTTACAATGTAATCAATAATTGCCACATTTAAGTGTAAATAGATGAGCTTAATAATAGACAGAAGATTAAAACATAGATTAAAGTAGAAACATGTGAGCAGTTTTAAAGGTATTAATTCTGCAAAACAGATTGAATAGAATAAGTGAAGCAAATGGATGGGTCCGACTTGGAAAAGTTGGCTCGATAATTGCAATTTAATAAAAAATCACTCTATTGCTCTATATGAATGATTCTATAGATAAATAGAGAGAATGATCATCAAGGAGTTCTTATGAAACGTTCTGCAACCTCTCTCATTATTTCAACAGTTATGCTTTGTACGGTTGGCGCTACTTCCCAAATTCAAGCAGCAGATACATTAGCTAAAATTAAAAGTACCGGAAAAATCGTAATTGGTCATCGAGAATCCTCAGATCCAATTTCATATGTTGTTGCAGGTAAACCAGTAGGTTATGCAGTCGATATCTGTAACCAGTTTGCAAATGACATTAAAAAAGAATTGAAAATGCCTGGCTTAAAAGTTGAGTATAAGGCAGTAACTTCATCAACACGTATTCCTGAGCTTTTGGCAGGCAATATCGATATGGAATGTGGTACCACTACAAACTCTAAACAACGCCAGCAACAAGTTGGGTTCTCAACTAACTACTATGCAACAGAAGTGCGCATGGCTGTTAAAGCAAACTCTGGCATTAAGAGTTTGGCGGACTTAAATGGTAAAGCAGTTGTTACTACTCAAGGCACTACATCTGACAAATACATCAAGATGAATGAAAAAGGTCAGGCAGTTAATGTTCAAAATATTTATGGTAAAGATCATGCTGATTCTTTTGCCATGATGGCATCTGGCCGTGCTGCTGCATTTGTAATGGATGATAATATTTTAGCAGGCTTGATTGCGAAGTCTTCTACACCTAAAGCTTTCGCAATTGTAGGTCCGGTACTTTCATCTGAACCTTACGGAATTATGCTTGCTAAAGATGATCCAAAATTTAAAGCGATTGCAGACCGTACTGTAAATAACTTGTGGAAAACTGGTAAAATGGACGCTTTATATAAGAAGTGGTTCTTATCTCCAATTCCACCAAAAAACACAAATTTGAACATGCAACAAAGTTCATCTTATAAGAAATTAAAAGCTAACCCAACAGATGCAGGAATCTAACTGGATCTTTTTGTCCTAAATTTACTTGTGTAAGTGTAAAGATTCATTTGCACAAGTGGTCTATTTTCTAAAGATATTAATTTAAGGGGCAAACATGTCAGTCGGCTCGCTAAACTGGACTATATTCTGTGCGGAGTCTAATGAATATGGTGTCGATAAAGCCGCATGGGCAGAATCAGTTTGTAAAGCTATTGGTAGCTCAAGCTACAATGCTTATGCTGAGGCACCCACATGGTTACAAATGTTAGGTTCAGGCGTGTTCACTATGGTTTGGACAGCTATTATAGCCTTTCTTATCGCATTTTTATTAGGTTCTCTCCTAGGGGTAATTCGTACATTACCCAACAAACCTCTCGCATTTATCGGCAATTGTTACGTTGAAATTTTCCGTAATATTCCACTTATTGTGCAACTTTTCTTCTGGGCTTTTGTTTTTCCCGAGTTTTTACCGGACAGCTTAAGTGCAGGTAGTGGGGATGTAGTTGCTGGTGGTTGGTGGAAAAATATTTTAAATCAGCAACCTGCGGTTATTGGTGTTTTTGCATTAGGTCTCTACACGGCTGCCCGTGTATCTGAGCACATACGTGCCGGAATTAATACCGTGTCTCGTGGACAGAAGTTCGCAGCTTCCGCTATGGGTTTTACTACTGCACAAAGCTATCGTTATGTCATTTTACCGGTTGCATATCGTACAGTATGGCCAACGATTACATCTGAAGCAATGAACGTTTTTAAAAACTCAGCTGTTTTATATGCGTTGAGTGTGTTGAATTTCTTTGCTTACACGAAAACCATGCGTGAAGAAACTTCTCAGGACATTATCATTCTTATTCTCTCTACACCTGTTTATTTGATTATCACTTATAGCATTAAGTTTGTGATGGCATGGATTGAGAAACGAATGGCTGTACCTGGCTTAGGTTCAGGAGGGAAGTAATCATGGATTTTTCTTTATTACAAAACCCTGATGTGATCGCGGCACTCAAAGAAGGTTTCATTTTTACGCTTACCGTAACGGTATTAGCAATGATGGGCGGTATCCTAATTGGAACCCCATTGGCAATGATGCGTTTATCTAGTAATGCCATCGCAAGTAATTTTGCAAAATTTTATGTTGATCTGTTTCGTGGTATTCCACTGATTCAGGTGATCTTTATCTTCTATTTTTTGTTGCCGAAAGTATTTGAGTTTCAATCTGATACTTATTGGGGACCGTTGTTTTCGAGTGTTGTAACTTTTGCCATTTTTGAAGCAGCTTTTTTCTCGGAAATTGTACGTTCTGGAATTCAGTCTATTTCAAAAGGTCAGGTACATGCAGGCTATGCGCTAGGTTTTACCTACGGTCAATCAATGCGCTACGTGGTATTACCTCAAGCCTTCCGTAACATGCTCCCAGTATTGTTAACTCAAACAATCATTCTATTTCAGGACATCTCTTTAGTTTATGTGATTAGTGCACCAGACTTTTTAGGCCGTGCAGATACATTGGCTAATACTTATGGACCTGAAACAAAAGCAACATTCTATTTAATCGTCGCTGTAGTGTATTTCTGTAGCTCGTTTGTGCTGTCGCATTTAGTCAAACGCTTACAGCAAAAAATTGCCATCATTCGCTAATTGGAGATTTTAAATGCCAATGATAGACATCCAACATATCTCTAAATGGTATGGTGATTTTCAGGTTTTAACAGATTGCACGACGAGTATTGAAAAAGGTGATGTCGTTGTTGTTTGCGGACCATCTGGTTCAGGAAAATCAACACTCATCAAAACAGTAAATGCTTTGGAACCATTTCAACAAGGTGACATTATTGTTGATGGAATTTCGCTTAAAGATCCAAAAACAGATCTGGCTAAATTCCGTTCAAGAGTAGGAATGGTCTTTCAGCACTTTGAGCTTTTTCCGCACATGACTGTTTTGGAAAATTTGACGATTGCTCAAGTTAAAGTGTTAAAGCGTTCAGTTGCAGATGCTCGTGCAAAAGGTTTGAAATATTTAGAGCGTGTAGGCTTACTTGCTCATAAAGATAAATTTCCGGGGCAGTTGTCGGGTGGTCAGCAGCAACGTGTAGCGATTGCACGTGGCTTGTCTATGGACCCAATCTGTATGTTGTTTGATGAACCAACTTCTGCACTTGATCCTGAAATGGTCGGTGAGGTTCTTGAAGTTATGGTACAGCTCGCACATGAAGGCATGACCATGATGTGTGTTACGCATGAAATGGGCTTTGCTAAAAGAGTATCTAACCGTTTAATTTTTATGGATGAAGGTAAAATTTTAGAAGACTGCCCAACCCATGAATTCTTTGATAATTTAGAAGCTCGTCATGAGCGTGCTAAACTTTTCTTAGAAAAAATTCAGGCGATGCA
Organism: Acinetobacter sp. S-1; assembly: GCF_059579785.1. Lineage (NCBI taxonomy): Bacteria > Pseudomonadati > Pseudomonadota > Gammaproteobacteria > Moraxellales > Moraxellaceae > Acinetobacter > Acinetobacter sp. S-1. Next base: position 2,148,992 of record NZ_CM184207.1, on the reverse strand, counting down.
TTAATAACTTTAATAAAAAAAAGAGCCATTAAAGGCTCTTTTTTTTATATCTAATTTTTAGAAACTATACTTTGCTAGCAGGTTGATACGTGAATAATCACCCTTGTCACCTGCAAAAGTTTCACGTTGACCGTAAGTATATTCTGCTCCTAAATCAATATTTTTAGTTGGGTTCCAGATTAAATTGACTAAAGCGTTATAAATTTCTTTGTTATAGCTGGTATTGGTTAAATTGCTATCTGCATACACATTATCATCTTTATATTGAATCCCACCTACAGCAAAAGTAGAACGCAGAATAGGGCTCCATTTACGTTGATATCCAATTACTGCACTATCGAATTCTCCTAAATTAATATCTTGTGTTGTTGTGTCATAGTTATAAGCCGAATTGCTATAAAGTAAATAACGGCCATCGCCTTTAACATGATAGTAGTTAGCAACCACGCTATCTTGAGGCGTTAAATCATATTTACCACCAACGCCTACACCCCAGCCAAATTTTTCTTCAGAAGTACTATCTTTTGGAGCCACACGGTTTTCATGGGCAAGACCATGTAGCTGTAATAGGCCTTTGTTATCCGTAGTTTTGAAATCATATCGTGCTGTTAAAGCAGGAAAACGGCTTCCACCGGCAGCATTACCAGCTTTTTCAACATCGCCACCCTCTAAGGCAACTAATATTTTTTGTTGTGCATTAATTGGCTGGGTGTAACGAACCTGTACTGTACGTGTAGTACCTGTACCAATAGCGCCATTAAAGTCTACTGTTTCTGGTGATGTATCTGTGTTTACAAACGGTGAGGTTGTTTGACCAGCTAGCCATTTTCCTAAAGACATATAGGCATGACGAACACGGAAAGTACCATTGCCATTATCTCCATTGCCACCCATGAAATCGGCTTCAATTTTACCTGTTAAATCTCCATATTGAGTTGGACGAGTAATATCTAAGCCAATTCGTGAAGTTGCTGCAGATACATTTAGTGAGTCTTGTTTTGGATCATCTTTATTGAGTGGATAATTGGCACCATTTGAAATACTGCCATTTGAACCTTTAAAGTCATAGGTTGCATCTGCGCGAACACTACCATAAAGCTTGACTTGAGTTTGCCCATCGGCCATAGGCATCCAACCCGGTTTTGATGCAGGAGGTGTAGGGGTAACTGGTGCTGCGGGAATTGTTGCTGGAGCAGTGACAGTTAAAGCTGTTTTTTGTTGATCAGATAGTTTCTGAACAAGTTGTTTTAACTCCTTTACTTCATCACGTAAGGCGTTAACTTCAGCATCTGTAGCGGCATGCACAGGCATCGTCACGCTCATTGCACCTAAAGAACTCATTGCTAACACTAGTGTTTTGATCTTATTCACAGGAACTCCCCCGACATGGATAAAAATTTTCCTGCAAATACATAACAAAAATGATGCCAACTTTAAGAAACTTGAAAAATAGTCAAATTTTGATGATTACTTCCTTTTTAGAGTTAAATAGTAGTGAGAATAAGGAGTTTGCATCGATAAAACAGATTTAAGCATAAACCGACTCTCTAAAATGAATCGCCCTGACACTACTTGCACGTTTAAAAGGCATAAAAGAATTAGGCTCTATAAAGGAAATAGAGTTTTACTGTTTATAAACCTTTGTATTTTCAATGCAGAGGTGGTGGTATAGGGTTATACTGTCTTTACTGTGAAATTCTGGCTGGAGATAAGAGTGGAGTTAGATCGTTTTGATAAACAAATTCTAGAAATTTTGTCTCATGAAGACTTAAATTTGAATGAACTTTCAGAACGGATCAATCTGTCAGTCAGTTCTGTACATCGCCGTATTAAGCACCTGATTGAAGCCAATATCATGGGGCAGCTCAAAAGGGAAATTAATTTTAGTAAGCTTGGTTTTACTTTACATATTTTATTGCAAGTTTCGCTGAGTAAACATGATAGTGAAACATTTGATAAGTTTCTGTCTGAAATAGAAGCAATTCCAGAAGTAACTAATGCATTCTTGGTAACGGGACAGAGTGCTGATTTTATTTTAGAGCTTGTAGCACGCAACATGGATGACTACAGTGAAATTTTATTAAGACGTATTGGAAAAATCGACAATGTAGTTGCTTTGCATTCTAGCTTTGTCATTAAAGAATATAATGTATTTAATTGCTATAACTTGCTGAACAAGCTATAAAAAAACGCACCAAATGGTGCGTTTTCTTTGATTCAAATGTTTGATTTAAGCATCAAGTTGAGCCAAAACCTCATCCGAGAATTCAACGTTAGTATAAACGTTTTGTACATCGTCAAGATCTTCAAACATATCAATCATTTTAAGAATTTGTTTTGCTTGGTCAACATCGGTAATTTCAGCTTTTGTAGATGGACTCATCACAACTTCTGCGTTATCAGATTTTAAACCAGCAGCAGTAAGGGCATCTTGTACTTCACCGAAAGTTTCTGGTGAAGTGATTACCAAAATTTCATCTTCTGAAACTTCAATATCTTCAGCGCCAGCTTCTAAAGCAACTTCCATGATTTTATCTTCTAAAGAAACATCTTCAAAAGTAATCTCACCACGTTTAGTAAATAGATAAGATACAGAACCCGCAGTTCCTAAGTTACCATTTGTTTTACTAAAACAGTGACGTACGTCTGGTACTGTACGGTTTAAGTTATCTGTCATTGTTTCAACAAGAACAGCAACCCCGCCAACCCCATAACCTTCATAAGTTACTTCTTTTAAATCATCATTATCTTCACCACCAGCACCACGTTGGATAGCACGGTTAATGGTGTCACGTGTCATATTAACTGAGAGAGCTTTTTCAACTACTGCACGCAGACGAGGGTTGCTAGCAGGATCTCCACCACCAAGTTTGGCAGCAGTCACAATTTCACGAATATATTTAGTAAAAACTTTACCGCGACTTGCATCTTGTTTAGCTTTACGATGCTTAATATTGGCCCATTTAGAATGACCCGCCATGGACGTGAACTCCAAAAAAAGAAAATGCAAAAGTGCTGGAATATTAGCATAGGCTTGGTTTTGTTGAAAACTGTTGCCCTGCGTTTTGTTAGCCAATTGAATAAGAACAATAAGCTTAAGACCTAATGAGTGAGATTAGGTCAAATCAAGTCCAATTTGATTTAGTTAATTTTTACATCTATACCAAATTGAGCGTACAGCTCTTTAATGGTTTCCAAGTCTTTTTGTAAATCAGTCGGGTAAATTTTACCTAAAATCCCACCTTGTTTACTTCGAGCATTGGCATACATTAAAACAATAGGAACATTGGCTGCTTTTGCAATATGCCAAAAACCTGTACGGATAGGCTTACGTTCAGAGCCATCTTTAGCACGTGTAGCTTCTGGAGCAATTACTAAATTAAATGTTTCATGGGTTTGAAATTGTTCAACCATTTGCGAAACGATATCTTTACTTCCTTTACGATCAACAGGAATGCCACCCAATTTTTCTAAAATTGGCTTAAGGGGGCCTTTGAAAAGTTCTTTCTTTATTAGAGTATGAATTTTGATGTCTAACATTTGGAAGAGGGCAATCGAGAGCACTGCATCTAGATTTGAGGTGTGTTCAAAGCCAATAATAACTTGTTTTTTCTCAAGAATTTGTGGGTCTACATTGTAGGTCCAACCAACGGCTTTAAAGATAGAGTTACCTAGAAATTTTTTCATAAATCAGTGCAAATTGATAAATTTTCAGGATTCTAATATGAGTTTGTAAAAAAGCCTAGAAAAATTATGAAAGCTAAAGTAGAGCACAAAAGTTAAGGATTATCTAAGTTCTAAAATAATTAAAAAGTTCTTTTTTTATTTTTCTCAAACTTCGTCTTAAAGTAATAAACCTAGATAATTTTAAAATTAAGATACTGGCTGTGGTATCTCTTCATTAATTAAATATTCAATATATTTCCAAATTTTTTCAGGGTTAATAAGGTTTTTATCGGTCGTTCCATCAATAATCATCCCATCAATAATAGAAATAATGATATGAACAAGGGGAGTTGGGTTTTCTATACCTAACTGAGTAAGTTTTTCATGTAACAGATTAGTCAACCATTTTGTATATTCATAAAATGGTTCACGAATTGAAGTATATTGTTTAGATACTTCAATAAATGCCTTTTTAAATAAACAGCCATTAAATGTTTCGCTATTGATCCATTCAATATACCAATTAAAAATAATATGAATTTGCTCAAGAGGACTAGCATCTTGATGTAAACTTAATTGTTCATTGATTGAGTTTTGAATATTTATATTTCGATGTTGCAAGCATTCCATAATTAAATTTTCCTTTGACGGAAAATATTTATAAAAAGTCATTTTTGCAACATTTGATTCAGCAATAATACGGTCAACACCAGTAGCATTGTACCCAATCTGATTAAATAAATTTAAAGCAGTATTTATAATATCTTCTTTTTTTGACATTACTATTCCATATAGTTAAAACTAATTATAACTTAATCTAAAATATTAAATTTTTAATACAAATTATGATAATAAAAAACTGATTTTGATTCAAGTTGAGATTGTGATAATGATTATCATTAATTGGAGTGTTTTTAAATTTTTTATTTGATTTCGTACGATTTTAATTCTAATATTAATCAATGAAGGAACATATTTAAATATTAATTTAAGTCATTGTTTTTATAATAAAATATGTAAAAATCGATCATGCTTCAATAAGTTTAATGAGAGCGGATATGCCTAAGAAATTTGAGAATTTTAATAATCCTAGAAAGAAAGCACTCGCAGGGATGAAACAAAGCATTTCAGCTGAACTATGGGAAAAAAATTCAAACTTTTTGACCCGATTAAGAGCAAAGATTGCGAAACATCCTGTATCTCATCATCCTGCAATCGATACTTTAAATAATGGCGAAATTAATAAAGAAGATTTAAAAAAAATTCATTTAGAGTATCGTCATGCAATTGTGCAAACTTTTACTGATGCATTGCTCATGGCCCAATTTCAAACTAAACAATTAGAGCCGAGATTGCATGCTGGTGCAAAAATGTTCCCGCGTTTTCTTTTGAGTTTAAATATTTTTGATGAGTTTGGATTTCGGCCAGGATTGGATAAAGACGGCTACTATCAGGGAAATCCTGAATATGCTCATTATCCTTTATTTGAAGATATATTGAATGATTTCGGTATTACAGAACAAGATCGTCTAACTTATCATCCGACTGAAATTGCAGATCAGGTTAGAGTATTTTTAGAAAATGCTTATGATGACTATAAAGCTGTTTCAGCCTTATTAGCAGTCGCAGAAGAAGAAGTCATTCTGTATAGTCCACCTTTACGTAGAGCTACTAAAGCAGTTGGTCTAGATGTGGAGGGTGGTGGTTATTATCATGTACATGGTATCTCTGAGGATGAAAGTGCTGAAGCAGCAGATGATGATCATGAAGAAGATTTATGGTATGTCTTGATGCAAGCTTGTACAGAAGAAGACTATAACTATATTGAAAAATTGTGCTTAGAGTATTGTGATTTATGGGAAAAGTTCTGGGATACACAATTAGATAATTCTGAGCCAATGCGAAAGCAAATCTTAGCTTAATAGATGAAAGATGGATATTTAGTACGGAACGTAAGTGTATTTTAAAACATCTAAAATTTAGGGATAAAATAAATTTAAATTTTGAGTATTTTTTATAAGAGTAAAGCATATTTTATTTGGATATATATTAAAAAACCCCATAAACTTTTTGTTTATGAGGTTCGGTATTTGGTGGGCCCACACAGACTTGAACTGTGGACCAACGGATTATGAGTCCGCTGCTCTAACCAACTGAGCTATAGGCCCTATAAGTCAGAAAAGCTTTTAATCTCAATGCTTTTCAGTGCGTGCAATACTAATCAATTTTTTAATTAAACACAAGTCATTTTCTGAAGTAGACGCAAACTAAACCCAAAAATATTGTGTCTTATTGGTTAATATTTCAAGCGATAGTGATTCTAGCTTATGTGTACTTCAAGAGTAAAGTGGGAGAAGTTATTTATCGATCAATTAGAATTTATTCCAACAATCTATTGTGACGATGACTTAATTGTATTTGTAGTTTGAGACATTAATTTATATAAAATAAATTTTGTTTAAAATATAAGCAGAGTGTATGGGTGTATTGTTTGAATGTTTTGAAAATCTAGAGTTGGATAAAATTATTTAATATAAATGGAAATCAAAAATACTATATAAAATTTTCTATATTTTCATATTTTAATTAAACTTTGGATATATCGTAGCTTGTCTTTTTAATTATATCTTTCAAAAAATAATAGTTGCAATAACTCTCTCAATAAGGTTCTAGCCTATATGTAGAAAAAATATAGGCTATTAGATCCAAATTACTGAAGAAAATAGTATTATTAATTTTTAGATTAGCTTGAAATTTAAAATCAGCTTAAAAAAGTAAACATTAAGATATAAATTTAGCAACTTTAATAATGAAACATAAAACTAACAAATAAAGGGATTTAATATTTTTGAGGTAAATAAATTTAATTAAAATATAATACTTTTTCTTAAGGTATTTGTTGTGTTTTTCTAAAAAAAGCTGTTAAGGGCGGTAATAGAAATTTTTATCATTAAACTATCTTTCCTTCTCTAAAGTATTTTCTATATAAAACCTAAATTGTGATTGTTTTCACAATAGTGTAAATGTTTGTATCTTATAAATTTTATTCTTGACTAAAACACTTGGTTTTAATAAAGTATAAGTGTATTTTTTACAAAACAAAATATTATTGCTTAATCCTGAAATACAACAAGAGGCCTACTTTCTAAGTAGGCTTTTTGTTTTTAGTAGTATTTAGAGAGATGGCGCAGAGTAATAAGCTTAAGCTTTAAATAAACTAGATTTAACAAGAATAAAAATTATAAAAAATCTTTAGACTTTCAGAACTATCCTATAAAGTTTTATAAATTTTCTTGAATAATTTGAATCAACTCTCTAGCTGCTTTAGGTAAAGGGCGATCTTGGAGCCAAATTAAATAAATCGATAGAGGTAAATGATTTTTTGTATTTTTAAAATCTAAAAGGACTAGGTGACCTTGATCAATTTTATCTTGTACTAATGATAACGGAAAATTTCCCCAACCAAGTCCAGCTTCAACCATATTAATTGCTGTTTGTAGACTATTGGTTTTCCAGTACATTGCACCAATAATTGAACGGGGATCTTTCATTTCATGTTCACTACTTGCCACAACAATTTGTCTAATATTGATTAATTCCTCTATAGAAAACTGCTTTGTTTTATCTTGTAGTAGAGCATGGCTAGAAGAAATCGTAGCGGCTACTGTTTCAGTCATTACCAATTGTAGATTCTCGCGCATTTTTATATTGAGGTCTGAACCCGCTAAGCAAAGACTGATTTGCTCCGTATAAAGTAAATTAACAATGTCGTCTTGGGGAGCAGTAATAACTTCTATGTTCAGTAAAGGGAATTTATCGGCTAGTTTCTTTATTGAATGGAATAATAATTTTGTATTTACATCGGAAACAACTCCAATACGCAATTTACTTTCAAGTCCTAAAGAAAGTTCATGTGCATGAGTGCTAAATAGCCTAAGTTGTTCAGAAATGATCCGTGCTTGAGGTTCCAAGGCTAATGCTGTAGCGGTAGGAATGACCTTTCTAGGAGTCCGTTCAAATAATATATAACCCAATTCTGCTTCTAAATTAGCAACGGCCATACTTACTGCTGAGGGGACTCGATTTAGTTTACGAGCAGCCGCAGAAAAAGAACCCATATCGAGTACGGTTATGAAAAGTTCAATATTTTCACTGTTAAAATTCATTTTGATATCAGCTGAACTGAAAGCTATTAACTTTATATATGATTTTGACTGAAATTAAAATATAAGGAATTAAGCAGAGTTTAGTGATTATGCAAGGTATAAAGCGTCGAATAGTATATGTTTCTTCCTATGAAATAATCGGAATGGTTATTTCATCAGTAGGATTAGCGATTTTGGCAGGTGATAGTGTTGAACATACTGGACCACTATCTGTCATGATTACGACCATCGCTGTAACTTGGAATTTTATCTACAATATTTTATATGAGAAATGGGAAGCTAAACAAAGCAGTCATATCCGTACAGTTAAGCGTAGAGTTGGACATGCCATCGGTTTTCAGCTTACTTTGGTTCTGTTTTTAATTCCTCTTATTTCATGGTGGATGGATATTTCCTTGATTGCTGCTTTTTGGTTAGATGTGGCCTTTATTATCATTATTCCTATCTATACTTTTATATTTAATTGGAGTTTTGATAAGTTATTTGGATTGCCTATTTCGGCACAGGCTAAAGCGCTATCAGAATAACCGTAAAAAGCTATCAAGGTAATCGACGTTGATAGCTTATCTAGTTTCATTATTTGATTTGATCAATGACTAACTGTTTTGAAAACTTTAATTGAGCTTTCTTGGCGAAAATGTAATAAATCAAAGCAGTAGAAATAAGACCTACGAGCCACGATAAATCGATTCCTCCTAGCATTGCCGCAATTTGTCCCGTATAAAATTTACTATCAATAAATGGCAGTTGAATCAAAATACCTAGAAAGTAGCAGGTAATTCCAATCCGATTCCAACGGCCATACTTACCATTTGGATCATAGAGTGCATCTACATCACATTCTTCTTTAGAGATAAAGTAGTAATCAACAAGATTAATGGCACTCCACGGAATAAAAAAGGTGAGTAAAAACAAAATAAATGCTTTAAAGGCGCTTAAAAAAGTATGTTCACCTATAATTGCAATAAAGGTTGAGACTACAACCATAGCAAGGACAATCAATAATCTTGTTATTTTTGAGATTTGATTTGTCGATTTGAAACTATTCCAAATCGTAGCAATACACATAAAACTGCCATAGGCATTTAAGGTTGTCAGAGTAACTTTCCCAAAAGCGATACTAAAATATAGAAAGGTCACGACAAGGGCAATTGGGTTCATACCAACAACATATTGAACTTCATTTCCGACAAAATTGCCGTTTGCAACCTGAGCGATTAAAACGCCTAAGCTCATAGAAATTTGTGAGCCAATTAAAGAACCTAAGCCGACAGCCCAAAAAACACGAGATGAAGATGTTTTAGTTGGAAGATATCGAGAATAATCTGCAACATAGGGGCCAAAAGAGATTTGCCAAGAAGCAGAAAGGGAAACTGCTAACAAGAATGAAGACCAGCTGAAATGACGTACTGCTAAGAGTTCAGAAAAATCAGAAAGTGCGAAGATCTGAGTCAAAATAATCACAAAAGCAATCAAACCAATAATACTGGCTACTTTGCCTACCAAATGGATTAAACGGTATCCAATCGTTGCGAATAAAATGATTAAACTTGCATAAATTAAGATACCAGTTGTATTGCTGACATGTGCCAAATGTGCAATTGCTTTACCCGCTAATACCTCTCCAGTTGCGGTAAAACCAATATACATAAGGCAAACGAGTATGATTGGAATACAAGCGCCATAAACCCCAAATTGCACACGACTTGAAATCATTTGAGGGAGACCAAGTTTAGGACCTTGGGCAGCATGCAGTGCCATGACGGCAGCCCCAAAACATTGTCCTACTAATAAGCCGATAATAGACCAAAAAACATCTCCGCCTAACACAACGGCTAGCGCGCCAGTCACAATGGCTGTGATTTGTAAGTTGGCGCCGAACCATAGGGTAAATTGAGCAAATACTCCGCCATGTCTTTCATTTTCAGGAATAAAGTCGATGCTTCGGTTTTCTATAAAACTACTATTAGGTTTCCCAGCCGATGAGTCCATTTCACTCTCCTTATCCTTTAAGAGCCATCCTATTCTTATTCATTCATATTTGTATAAGCAAATATAAACATGTATATACAAGTAATTTTAAGAAGAATCAAATATTTTTGAATTGTAGGATATTAAAATTTAATTAAATAATTAATAAATAAAAGAAAAAGTATTTGACTGATTTTATTTTTTAAAAGTTAAATGATAAAAAAATAATATATGAAAAAGCCCTCTGCAGAGGGCTCGATTTTATGCATTTGCGTCTAAAACAAGTTGGAAATAAGTGGGAAGTTCAGAAAATTGTACCAGTTGGGTCTTATCCTCTTGCTTAAAATAATACTGATAATTTGGAGTATTTAAATGGTTATCTAGATATTGGGTTGCATCTGTAAACTGTGCTTTTGCAATAGGCTTATCTTTCTTGCATTTAATAATAACAGGATTTACGGAGTTTAATTTTACAGGAACGCCATTTTCAAATTTAGCAGTTTCAATCAATAAGGAAATTTTGAAATCTCCGAAGGTTACACAGAAGTGGCCTCCATTTTCTGTCTTAATTTCTCTGTCAGAGAAAAGATCTTTAAATAAATTCTTAAGGGATTCTCTATGTTTATCTAAGGCAACTTGAAATTCATGATCTCGTTGCTCGATCTTTTCTTGCTCTTCTTGTAGCAATTTGGCTTGCTTTTCAATTGTTGTAAAATCCAGCTTCATTTTAATATCTCCTTTGGTTGTTTTAAAACTATATATGGCAATCTTTTATTAAGTTTTAAAGAAACATACAGTATTTGTTACAACGGAATAATTAAGATGAGCTTTTGTATAAACCATCACAAATGTAAAAAAATTTTGAAAATATAAGAATTTAAAGAAATTATTGAGGAATAATTTTTATATTTGAAAATGCTGCTACATATTAAGGATAAATTTTTAATGTAGCAGCACATTTCTTATTTTGTACAAGGTTTTGCTATAAGTGTAGTGCTTTTAATTTTAAAAAATCCTCCGCTACTCATTACACCAAGCATCACTAAAACTGTTCCTACTAACTGCCAAATATTGAGGGCTTGTCCAGTAAGTAGAGCAATTATCATACTGAACACTGGCACAAAGTTAAAAAAGACAGAAGCACGACCAGCACCTAACTTTTGTATACCATTAAACCAGAATAGATAAGCAATCATGGTAGAGCAGATAACAACATATCCCATGGCTAAGTGCGCATTTATTGGGGCAGATGCAATTGCTGTAAGAGGATCTTCAAATATCACGCTCAACAAACCAAGTGTTATTGCCCCGAACAGCATAGAAAAAGTTGTTGTTTCTAAAGGGGTAGCATTTTTTACATAACGGCGAGACAGTACATTTGCTAGGCAAAATCCAAATGCGCCCAATAATATAAATAAATCTCCAATGTCTATTTTAAGGTGCAGTAAAGTTGTTATATGTCCCTGACTAATCACCAGTAACACACCACTTAAGCCAAATAAAACGCCTAAGAATTTATTAGTGGTAAGTTTTTCACCATCTAAAAGGATTGTCATTAATAGAGTCATTAATGGCGTGGTTGCCATAATTAAAGCACCGTTAACAGCTGATGTGGTTTGAAGTCCATAAAAACAGCCGATGTTGAATCCCGCAATTCCGATAATACCAATAATCAGATAGATAGCTATATTCTGTCTTAAGGCTGTCCATCTAAGCTGGCCTGTTATTGAAAAGATTAAGAGTAAGCCTAGACTTGCAATAAAAAAACGTTCAGACGCAGCAGATAACGGGGGCATATGTTGAATAATATAAGACATTGCATTAAATGCTGATCCCCAAAAAAACATCGTTAAGACAACACCAGCATAGGCATAAGCCACCGTTCTGTTCATGGACAGGCTCCCATTAAGAAAGGTTTTATTCTCGACAAATCTATAAAGGTGTACAATTCCATATTAATACACTTCTAATGTGAAAATTTGCACAATGATTGATTGGGAAAATTTGCATTACTTTTCAGTTTTTACAGAAGAAAAGTCACTTTCTGCTGCTGCCAGAAAATTGGGAGTAGATCATGCAACTGTATCTAGAAGAATTGCCCAGCTAGAACAAAATTTAAAACTTAAATTAGTTGATCGTAGGCCACGGACATACATTCTGACTCCTGACGGAGAACGTCTTGCACAAGTAGTTGCTCGTATGATGGAAGAAACTTTTTCTATTGAACGTTTAACTCAAGCAGGTCAGCAAGAAGTAATGGGAAGTGTCTCTATTAGTATGCCTCCTTTAACTGCTGCACATCTCATCATGCCTCATTTGGGTAAATTTTATCGCCATTATCCGCAATTAAAATTACGGGTACTCGGTGATGTTCATTATGTTTCTTTACAGCATAGTGAGGCCGATATTGTGGTACGATTTGGACGTCCTAAGGATGAAAATTTAGTTGCTCGAAAAGTAGGTGAAATACCTTTTGGAATATATGCAGGTCCAAATTATTTAGCTTCAACAGATCCTGAAAATTATGAATGGATTAGTGTAGAAGTGGGGGGAGTGCATGGTCAAAAACAGCAAAAGTTAAAAGAAAGGTTAAATCATAAAGAACCTATAATGGTTACCAATAATCCCGAGTTACAGTGGAGAGCTGCATGTGGGGAAATTGGTTTAGCGGTCTTACCTGATTTTTTAGGAGCTATTAGCAATTTGGTCAGATTACAAGATGATTATCCGATGAGTGCTGAAATATGGTTAGTCACACACGAAGATTTACGGCATAGCCCTGCAATACGTGCAGTAATGGATTTTCTAGTAAGCTGCTTCGAACCTTTCAAAATATAAATTTTCTTTAATAAACAAGGTGAATATAGATAATTATATCAAAGTGGTTTTCATCTAGTTATCAGAAAAAAAGCCTGCATCTTCACGTGCCTGTTTTAAAGCTAAAATAAAAGATATTAGTAAAAGTAGTCCTATGAGGAAAAGAAAAAGATCAATTTTACTGATCGCGTAACCTATACTTATAGCTCCTAGACTTAGTAAAACAATACATAATATTTTCCAAAAAATGAGCATGTTACGTTCTGATAAAAGCCTAAGAATATTGTTTGTAATTGAAGGGGATTTCTAAATTTATTTATGTTTTTTTTATTATAGATTATGTAATTCTTTATAATTTTATAAAATTCGTTTTTTATTAAGCTTTTGAAAAATAAAATAAATTATTTTTAGGTCATGTATATCGATTTCTTTCTTTTTCCTTAAAATTAAGTTTTTATTAATTAATAGAATGATAATTCTTTAGAAACACTATAAAATAGGAATGTAAAAAATAAATTTAATTTTTTAAATAATATAAAACAATAGCTTACTGTGATTATTTAAATTTTTGTTAAAAAAAAGACTTGATTTTTAAGCTAAATTTTGGAATTATAGTTATGCAAATTGTGATCTATTTCCCACAATTTGTATTTCAGGTTAAGTGGTTATCACTAATGCTCATTTGCTATTTTTGCTTATGAGCATTTTTTTATGTGACTTTTTAATATAACTACAAAATTTCTGAAACGTTAAATTTTAAGATTATTTAGCTGAGCTAAGCTTAATTATTTTTTAATAAATTTTAAGAGATAAATTAATCATATTGAATAGTTACAGTTGCTGTTGCCGTAACCTCGCCCGCGCTTACATTAGCCGCTGTTTGATAGTAACGAGCAGTTAAGGGGATGTCGTACTCTATAGTCTGATTAGAGCTGACTATGCCTATATTTTGTTTTATTGTTTTTTGAATTGGGTTATTGGTACCATTCATATTCCATAATAGTTCTACACCTACACCATTGGCTTTGGTTGAGTTCGCGGCACTATTATTAATGACCTGATTATTTTGGGGATCAGAATTGTAGTCAAAACTTAAGCTGATGGTGTTACTTGTTGCTATACCCGAGTTGTTTTCGCCGCCATTACATAAAATCGATAGATTAAAACTCTGCTCGCCTTGTGTTGAACCAATCGCTTTAAAACCTGACTTTGTAACAGTCGGGAGTTGAATAGGTATATCTACACCATTTTGAATTTCACACGATGAAGACGCGATCAGAATAGGAGCATTACTTAATACTGTAGTAGTTAAAAATGGTCTGTTTTGTTGACCTGATACATAATAGGTGCTGTAACGTCCTGCTACTAATGCTCCTGAACCTGTGGTCATGGATGTTTTAATAACTTCCATAACAAAATATCCTGGTGAAAGGGTATATGCAGTATTTGGGGTTAAAGTACGTCTATATGGATAATACCCAGAAAAATCTGAAGCATCTGCTGCTTCACGATAAAGACGAATACCAATACCGGGAATATTGGTTGCATATACATTATTACCTATTGGGCTAACTGGATAATTTAAGGGGAGAGCCGCAATAATTTGATCACTAGCACGACTACATGTTGCAGTGGAATTATTGGGAGAAATTGTAAAAGTATTCCTTTGTAAGATAGTCCCTATAGGGTCAGTCGGTTTTACGACGATTTTACCAATGTTCATCGGGATATCGACGGTGGTAAATCCCTTACTTAAATTACAATTTGCATTTGTATGGCTATAAGCAAATAGACTCACTGCCAAAAATCCAATTTTTTTTAAAATCTTATTCATTTACAGACTGCCTTTGTCATAATAATTGATTGATTGTTATGCTTTATTTGATCCGTGATATCGTATTCAAGTTCGCATTTTTCAGTACTCCTTTCTCCCCATTTCACATATAAACGGTCATGGGTTAAGGGGGTTCGTAAATAAATACGGCTGCCTTGCGCAACCATACCTATTACTTCGTTATTTTGGTTATATACCTGTGCGGCAAAAGGCAAATGTGAGCCATCTAAAGTTGTTGGGCTGATAAAAAGTGCATAACCTTTTTTTGTTGAGAATTGAACTTTAGTGATTGAGCCTGCATAGGGAGCAATACGTAAGCTACTTTCAGCTAGTTCAACCTGTGTGGACATGTTTTGCGGATCAAGGCTAATGTCATTCATATGGTAAGGCGTAACATAGGGGATAACCGCATATCCATTTTTGTTTATGCTGAGACCTGGTGTATTACTGACTTGTGCTCCTGTTGCATCTGGTGCATAAACTAAAACCATTGTTTGAGCTTGATCTGGACCAAACAGAATTCCTTGGGGGTGAGCAACGATATTGCCACTCAAGTTAAGCATTTCTTGTTGATATGAGTCAGCGTAACTAAATGAAGCACCTAATGTTGTGTAGTTTGTCTTATAGTTGCCATTGATATTGAGATTCGTTTGCCCATGGTTTTGACTGGAAATTGATGCGCCGTAATTCAACCGGTTTCCTGTAAAACCGCTAAAACTCAGAATTTGGCTATTTTCACTTATAAGACTATTAAAATTTAAAGAGCTTTTCTTAAAATCTAAGGGAAAGGATAGAGAAATGAGGTATTGAGTATCTTGGTTAGCTCGCCCGCCAGCTTCAATAGTTTCACTATTAATTGCAGAGAAACTATAAGTTAAATCTTTAAATTGGTTGCTATAACCTAATTGGAATTGCTTATTAGTAGTAGACTGGTTCCAATAGTTTGTCCACGAACCTACTAAATAGAAATTTCCCCATTGGTTTGGAAGAGCTTGATTTAAATTAATCTGGAATTCACTTTTTTGCTTACCTACCGAAAAACTATCAATGTTTTGCTCTTGTAAGTCCCGAATTAAAATTGCATCACGTAGTTTGAGATAGTTTTGCGTTGAATAACGATAAGTTGCTAGTGTTAAGTTAGTATGCGTTGGAGAAAATACCTTATTGTAACTTAAACGATAACTTTGCCCTGTCATTTTAGGTTGATGGGAAAAATTGGCATTTGAATGTGATGCATCAAAAGAAATAGCGCCAATAGGCGTTGAAAAAGCTGTACCTAACAATACAGAGAAATACTGCTGTGTTCCTTGAATTGCGCTATAAGTTGTAAGGTAATTGTTGATTCCGCGTTGATATTTACCCTGTATTAACCATGGAGTTAACTTAATGTTTGGGTCTCGAAATTGTCCTAACGTGAATGAATATCGGCTCATTTGAGGGCGTAGCATTTCAATTACAGAAGCATATGGAATAGAATATTTTTGAACTATTCCATTAGATTCAAGTACCGAAACTTGTAATTCACCTCCAAATCCTGTGGGATAGAGATCATTAATTTCAAAGTTCCCAGGTGGAACAGTGGTCTGGTAAATTAAATTACCTTGTTGTCTAACTTCGACTTTTGCATTGGTTTTGGCATAACCTCGAACTCTTGGAGCATAACCGAGCATGCTATTTGGAAGCATTCGGTCATCACTTGAAATATTCATTCCACGATAGGGCAAAGAGTCAATAAAATCGCTATTAGTAAAATAATCTCCTAAAGTCACAACACCGTGAATATCGGGAAACGCCTTTTGTACATATGTATTTGTCGAGGTATAAGAAGAATTATTAGATTGAGAATTAGATTGGCTTTGCCATTTCCATTGTCCATTATGGCGAAACTGCCAATTTGCTAAATTTGCTCCAAGATTGGTTCCCATAAAAGCATAACTATTTTCATGTTGTTCATTGACTATTCGATATGCTGTGGCGTTATAGCTTAAAAAAGCTGCATTAATACCGCGATCCCACAAATGTGGATCGATATAGCCTTGCGGATTTTTTTCTAAGATGACTTGCGGGATCGAAATATCAATTCTTAAACGGGAACTATCAAATACATAAAAAGCACTATTTATCCATGATGCGAGAGCTTTACATGAAAGTGATGAATTAGAGTTATGTTGACTTAGAACATCAGCTTTTACACCATATTCAAGCAACATGGCCTCTGTAAAACATGTTTCAGCATTTGTGTTAGGAGCTGAGGCAGTAAATCGCATACGCCGTTTACCCAGCCATTGACCATTAATATAAACATCTAAGCTATATTCACCAGGCAAGATCGGGTTTCCGTATTTGAAGCGAGCTATATCAATTTTTTGTGCATTACCTACTAAGAAATTGCTATCAAATTCAGCCTTTGTAAAATGTGGAGCATCAGTAGTATTTTCAGCATATATAGCCATAGGCATGAATAGCGTAATACTTGAGACGACATACCAAGTAAAGGGGCTTTTTAAACATATATAAGGTATAAACCATTTAGACATAGCTCTAGAGCCTATTCACGATAGGTTTTAAATTTTCTTAAGTAATACAAAGGGGTTAGAATTTTATTGGGTGCTCAACTCGTCCACCGTAATCATTGATATATACAAAGCTCATATCGGCTAAGTTTTTATTTTTTAGTTTAATTTTATCCTCTGAAAAAGGGGCAATCATTAAGCCTTGTTGCAATAAGTCTGTTTTATGGCTTTCACTTCCTTGAAAAATGGAGGTAATAGTAAGAAAAAAAGGTGTCGGATTTTTTATCATTAGATATTGATCATTTATTTCCCACACGACTTTGTCACTTAGTTGATCAATATTTTCTTTTAGATCTATAGGGCGGTAAAAAAATTTAATTCGCGAACGAACAGCGAGTTGCAAAAAATTGTTAGAGGTTGTTGTGGTTTGACCTTGTTGAGTTCTCCCTTCAGGTTTAGGAGGGATATCTAAAACATTAAGCCAAAAAATAGATTCTTGTTGTTGGCTTAGTTGAGATGTAGTAGGTAAAGCTGTAATTCTTAAGGTTTGCCCCTTAGTTGCCTCTACTCGTGAAATTGGGGGAGTAATAATGAAAGGTACATTTGTTTCATCTGGTGTTGACTTTGCATTTCCATCATCGATCCATGCTTGAACAAGAGACGGGGCCGTGCCGTTATTACTCAGTTGTAATGTGATCTCACGGGCATTTGAAGGATAAATGACACGAGTACCATGTAAAACAATCTCAGCATGACCTGTAGTAGTGAGCGCTACTTGCAGACAAACTAATCCCCAAAAAAATTTACGACCACGAAAAAGCATCAGTCATATTCTCAATAACAAATAATAGGAAGGAGATAGCTTCTATTCATGAATAGAAGCTTCATTTTTAAGTTTATTGATAAATGATCGTGTATTTTACTTGCGATGTTACCGTACCAGCAGTAGAAGCACCTGTAGCATAATATTCAGCATAATAGTTAAGATCAGCACTACCGCCTGCTGAAACATTTACCCATTGTGAGTTCGTTTGAGTTTCATTTGTGCTTGTAGCAAGTACAGGAATTACAGCGTTATTACTGCCAAGTAACTGAATATTTACATTTGTTGCTGCACCAGAAGTTGCTTGGTTTAATAAACGACCCGTATTAAAGTCAACGGTTGCGCCTGGTTCAAAATAAGTTGCGACTTTACCTGCAGCGGTACAGTTCGTTAAATTAATTTGAAAAGGTGTGCGACCAGCTACATCACCAGCATTTTTTAAGGTTTGAGATGAAACAGTAGGCAAATTGATTGTTAAATTTTTATCTCCAGTATCAATAGTACAAGTATTATCCGTGACAAGACCATTAATAGTAATTGTGCCATCTGCTGCTTGTGCATTTGCTATATTTAAGAAAGAAACTGCCGCCACAAAAATAAATTTTTTCATAAAATCCCCAGAATAGCTTTTTAAAATAAAATCCATTACTTTTCAGTAAGTTTATTCTGATTAAGTAAGGCGAGGGAAATATATCACTTTTCAATCAAAAAACAAGAAAAACATTATATTTATATGTATTTTGATCAATTGTTTTTATTAACAAAAATTAAAAAATTTATTTTTTATCATTTGGTAAAATAATTAATTAGTTTTTATTTAAAATAGAATTTAAAAATTAGTAATATCTAAGTAATTGTATTTTATTGAATTAATGAAATTTTAAAATATTTAAGATAATATATATCTAATATTTTTGATTAAGCTATTGTTTTTTAATGATAAAATTGTTTTGTGTATATCTTATAAATATATTTAATTTTTTAAGAATTTTTTAAGGTTCAATTCCTACTGTTTTAGTTGTAATTTAATAAAAGATAATCTGGAGTTCAGTTCCATGAATACTATGAAGTATAGCTATAAACCTAATTACTTTTTCTTTGCTCATAAATTAGTTTTATTTTTAAAGGATTATCTCATCAAGCATCCGACGGAGCAGCAAACAACGTTTAACTTGCAAACGATTTATGACATCTTTAGCCATGATCTTGCTTCAAGTACGACAAACCTTGAAGGTATCTTAAATATTGCAGATGAATATGTCTTTGAAACAGAAGATGGCTTACTTCCATTAATTAGCAAGCATTCAGTCAATCTCAAAAATCATGTACTTTCTTTAGAATTTACACCTCAAGCCTTGGCAAGTCTATTGTCAGGTCATTCGTTAGTAAATCCTAAAGCAGCTTAGATTTTCTTTTAAGGTAGAGTGAACTCATATAAAATTCATAAAATTTATTTTTAAGAGTTATTTATGAGTAAAGACTTCAAGGCCTTAACTTATATTGCGGATGAAAATGTAGCAGATACAGTGACTTGGCTTTTAAACCATCAAGATGTTTTTGATTCTTTCAATTTTGATGTGTTGAGCCAAGAATTCACAGTAACGCATGCAGCAGGAAAGGATATTATTCGAGTCGGAACCTTTCTAAACGCTACTTACGGAATATTAGTAACTTCTATATAAATGAAAAAAGCCCTGAATGATCAGGGCTTTTAAATTTTCTAATTTGAGTTAAGCACTCATTGCATCTACTGATAAATCAGCAACTGTTGGCTTTGGTTTTTCAGCCGTTAAACCTAGTTTATTAAATAAAGCTTGGTCTTTACCTTCACCGGCATTTGGTGTGGTTAGTAGTTTATCACCAGAGAATAATGAGTTTGCACCCGCCATAAATGCTAATGCTTGGTCTGAATCACTTAATGATTCGCGGCCCGCAGAGAGACGGATATAACTATGAGGCATGATAATACGCGCCACAGCAATAGTACGAATCCACTCAATTACATCAAGCTTTTCAACATCAGCTAAAGGTGTTCCTTCAATAGGAACAAGCATATTGATTGGCACAGATTCAGGGTGAATTGGTAGGGTAGCTAGTTCATGTAATAAACCAATTCGGTCTTCACGAGTTTCGCCTAAACCCACAATACCGCCACTACAAACTTTCATACCAGCTTGACGAACATAATCAAGGGTATTTAAACGGTCATCAAAAGTACGAGTACTAATGATGTGAGAATAATACTCACGAGATGTATCTAAATTGTGGTTATAGTAATCTAAACCAGCAACCTTTAGGCGTTCTGCTTGAGATTGGTTAAGCATCCCTAAAGTCATACAGGTTTCCATACCTAATGCTTTAACTTCACGTACCATTTCTAAAACATAAGGCATATCGCGCTCATGTGGGTTACGCCAAGCAGCACCCATACAAAAACGTGAAGAACCTGAATCTTTTGCAGCTTTCGCTTCACTAATCACTTTTTCAACAGCAATACGTTTTTCTGCTTCTAGTTTTGATTCGTAATGTGCCGATTGTGAGCAGTATTTGCAATCTTCAGGACATTTACCCGTTTTAATAGATAAAAGGGTACTGACCTGAATTGAATTGGCGGTGAAGTGCTCACGATGTACTTGTTGAGCCTTGAAAACTAAATCCAAAAAAGGTTGTTCATATAAAGCTTGGATTTCTTCACGATTCCAATCATTACGTAGAGTCATTGTCATATCCATGATGATGGCATTAATTCACTATACATAATCATACAGAATTCGTATTAAAGCTATAGGGCAAAAAACATCATTTTTTTAATTTGATAGCTGAAGTTGATTAAGTTGCTGTTCAATTGCCCAATCAATATGCACATTGACGATTTCGTCATGTAAATTTTTGCCATTTTGTAGTTGATCTACAATTTCTTTTGAATATGGAGCATTTCCTAATCCGATTGCAATATTACGTTTAAATGATTGATAACCTGTCCGGCGGATCGGGCTACCTTCTGTATTGGCAAAAAAAGTGGCTTCATCCCACTGCCAGATATCAAGCAGACTAATATTATCTAATCCATGTCTAGGATTAAAATCATTAATAGATGCTGTTTTGGCAAAACTATTCCAAGGACAAATTAACTGGCAGTCATCACAACCAAATATTCGATTTCCAATACCTGCACGTAATTCTTCAGCAATAATTCCTTTATATTCGATAGTTAAATAAGCAATACAACGTCGTGCATCTAGCATGTAAGGCTCGACAATTGCTTGCGTCGGGCAAATATCAATACAAGCGCTACAAGAACCACAATGTGCTGTTGCAGGCTCGTCGAAAGGTAAGTCGAGTGACGTAAATAGCTCACCTAATACAAAAAAAGAACCTGACTTTTTATGAATGAGCAAAGTATGTTTACCTGTCCAACCCATTCCAGCACTTTCAGCTAATGATTTTTCAAAAATAGGCGCCGAATCCGCAAAAGGACGAGATTCAAAGTCACCAACTTTTTCACGAATTCGTGTTGCTAGCGTTTTCAATCTACCACGCATGACTTTATGGTAATCACGGCCACGTGCATAACGGGCGATAATGGCAGAATTAGGCTCTAAAGGTACATATCGAGGCTTTGGAGATTCCACAAGATAATTCATGCGGACACAAATAATACTTTTTGTGCCAGGCACTAATAGTGTTGGATCAGCTCGTTTTTCTAGATTTTCTTCTAAATAGGTCATATCTGCATGAAAACCACGTTCAAGATACTCTAAAAAACGTGGCATTTGCTCTTGAGCATCTGGTTTTGCGATGACACAATCAGCAAAACCCAAGTCTAATGCTTGAGCTTTGATCCATGCTTTTAATTCATGTGGATCAATTTGTTGCACTGCAATGCGTGATGTGTCGGAAGATGTCATAAACCAAAATGCAAGAGGATAATAATATGCAAGCGGTAGTTTACCATAGCGATGATATTCGAGCATGGGAGCGGCGCTGGTTTGCTGCGCAAAACTCCTCATTAGGTTTAATGCAGCAAGCGGCTTGGTCAATTGCCCAGCAACTTATTGAGCTTTTTAACGATCGGGCTATTAAGAATATTGCTATTTGGTGCGGACAAGGCAATAACGCAGGTGATGGTTACTTTATAGCAAGTTACCTGAAACAAGCTGGATTTCAGGTTGAAATATTTGCGGCTCAATTGGGTGAGTCAACCGATTTACATTGTGCAGCGCAATTTGCTAGAGAAATGAAAGCCCAAATTCATCCAAATTTTGATATTAAAAGAACATTTGATTGTCATATTGATGCTTTATTTGGCATAGGTTTAAACCGAGAATTAAATATAGATTGGCAACAAGTAATTCAAAAGTTTAATGAACAATCTGGCCTAAAAATTTCAGTTGATATACCTAGCGGGTTACAAGCAAATACAGGGCAAGTTTTACCTTGCGCAGTGAGAGCTGATCATACCTTTACTGTTTTAGGACTTAAAGCTGGATTATTTACAGGACAAGGAAAAGAGTACGCAGGACAAGTTCATTTAATTAATTTAATTCCTATAGACCACGAGTTGAAACCCTTAGCTTATTTGTCACCCACAAATATTAGACTTCCTCAGCGTATGGCATTTGGCCATAAGGGAAGTTATGGGCATGTTTTAGTGGTGGGTGGACATGAGCAAATGGGCGGTGCAGTTATTATGGCTGCTGAAGCTGCCTTTCATGCAGGTGCAGGCAAAGTGACAGTGGTTTGTCATCGCAACCATCATCAGGCCATTTTGTCGCGGGCACCTAATATTATGCTTCGTGATATTAATGCTTTAGATGAAAACAATATTAAAGAGATTCTATCTCAGATCGATGCAATATGCTTTGGAATGGGATTAGGCCGTGACGATTGGGCAAAGCAAATTTACCAACAATGGTTTAATTTGTTAAATCAAAGTACACGCTTAGAAATTGTTTTAGATGCAGATGCTTTATGGTTTCTGGCTAAACAGCCTGAAAAGTTAAATACACATATTTATGCCACACCTCATCCTGGTGAAGCCGCTACTTTACTTGGTTGCTCTACAGCGCAAATTGAAAATGACCGAATTGCTGCAATTTATGCCTTACAACAAAAATATGCAGGCCAGTGGGTACTTAAAGGAGCGGGTAGCTTAATTTTAGAAGATAATTTGTATATCTGTACGCAAGGTAATGCTGGAATGGGAACGGGTGGAATGGGGGATGTATTAGCAGGAATGATTACAAGCTTAAAAGCCCAATTCCACCAAGATATTGCGTTACATGAGATTGTTACCCTTCATGCACAAGCAGGAGACCTTTTAGCTAAAAATGGTATGCGTGGCTTGCAGGCTTTTGAGATGAATCAGGCAATTATTCAAGTCGTAAATCAATAAATTTTTAACGTCTGCGACTGCTAGAACGACTTCGCCCACGTGCCATACCACCTAAAGCATTTAAAACAGACAGTTTGCTCATACTTCCCGATGCATGAGCATGGCAAATGGCAGCAGCAAGAGCATCGGCTGCATCGGATTGAGGCTTAATCGTCAAATTAAGTAATCGCATGACCATCATTTGAACTTGTTCTTTATCGGCAGCGCCATAACCAACCACAGACTGTTTAATTTGACGGGCAGTATATTCTGCAACTTGTAAATCTAAATTCACTAATGCGGCTATGGCAGCACCACGGGCTTGTCCTAGTTTTAAGGCAGAGTCTGGGTTTTGAGCCATAAAGACTTGCTCAACCGCAGCTTCAGTTGGGCCATGGAATTTCACAATTCTCTCAACGCCAGCAAAAATACGTTTTAAGCGTTCTGGCATTTCTTGAGTTTCTGTTCGGATTGTACCGGCATCAACAAAACGTAGTTTACTACCATCTTTTTCAATGATTCCATAACCTGTTAAGCGTGAACCCGGATCAATACCAATAATCAATGCCATGTGAAGACTTATATAAATAGTTTAGAGAGTATTGTTACATAGCCAAAAAGGTTCTGCATGCGTAATTTAAAGAATGCTGCGATGAATGGTTATTTTTCGGTTTTTTATCGAACCAATTTATATCTTTAAAATCATTTGATGTAATTCTATTTTAGTGGAATACTTATCTATAATTTTGGAATTAAAGTTTATCGGTAGATGGAAGATATTAATATCCGCATTGCGCAGCAAGTGCGTGAAATACGTCTATTACGTGGATATACGCTAGATGTTCTTGCTAGTCGATGTCAGGTAAGCCGTTCTGCAATTTCACTCATTGAAAGAGGTGAGGCAAGTCCAACGGCGGTTGTCCTTGAAAAGCTGGCAAATGGTTTAGGGGTTCCTTTAACTCAACTATTCGCCATTTCACAAAATAATCAATCACCACAACCTATAGTTCGACGTATTCAACAATCCGAATGGAAAGACCCGGAAACAGGGTATATTCGTCGTCAAGTTTCGCCTCCAAATTGGAAATCTCCATTTCAAATCGTTGAAATTGAATTTCCAGCTCAGTCACGAGTTACTTATGAAACAAGTGCGAATTCCAAAGTTGTATTACAGCAAATTTGGGTGATAGAGGGGCAAATTGATATTCAATTGGGTGAAAACTTTTATGCTTTACAAGAGGGTGATTGTTTGGCGATGCAATTAGATCAACCGATCATATATAGCAATCCTTCTTCTAAAGCTGCTCGATATATTTTAGTTGTATGTAATGAGCTCGTCTCTATTCTTAAGGAATCTTCATGATTAAAAATCTTAATCCAAATTTACGTTTAATCGATTGTCATGAAGCTACACATGCAAAGGCTATATTAGATATTTTGAATGAAGCAATTATCAATTCTACTGCTTTGTATGACTATTTGCCGCGCTCTGAAGAGTCGATGAAAAACTGGTTTGCAGTTAAAAGAGAAAATGGTTTTCCTGTCATTGGTATTGTAGATGAGACAAACAAGTTATTAGGTTTTGCAAGTTGGGGAACTTTTAGAGCTTTTCCTGCCTATAAATATACGGTCGAACATAGTATTTATATTCATCATGAACATCGTGGCGGCGGATTAAGCAAAATTTTAATGCAAGAATTGATTAAGCGTGCTCAAGAGGCAGACTTACATGTATTGATAGGCTGTATTGATGCAACCAATCAAGCAAGTATTGGTTTGCATGAAAAAATGGGCTTTATTCATGCAGGTACTTTTAAACAAGTCGGTTTTAAGTTTGGCCAATGGTTAGATGCCGCTTTCTATCAGCTAAATTTAAATACACCGCATACCCCAGTTGACGGATAAATAATAAGGTTTTCAAATTTCAAGTTTTAAAATAACCCAGTTTATAAGGATGAATATAAGCTGGGCTATAAAGTTCAAATTATAAAATACCGAGTTGTTCCAATCCCTTATAAGCAATTTCTTTTCGAATAGAACTAGGTATGCCTTTTTTCATTTCTAAATTGAGTGAGAACGCTACAATTTCTCCTTGAGGTTGAACGACCCAGCCTGTTAACCAGCCCACTTGAGGCTCCACATCCCATCCCCAACCACTTTTGGCATAAATTTTCCGTCCATTTTTTTCTTCTATGAACAGCATAGATTGAACTTGTTCTTGCACATTCTTGCTAAAAGGAAGAGTTTTATGGGCTAGTTCATAAGCAAACTGGGCTTCTTGTTGAGGTGTAATTTTAAGTGGACCAACAAGCCAAAAATCATCTACTTTTGAACCAATATCAGCATTACCGAAACCAATGCGTTTTACCTCTTTAGACATAAGATCAAGGCCAATTCGTCGAGCTAGTTCCTGATAAACTGGAATAGCAGAAGCCTTCATAGCATCACCTAAGGTCATGTCTTTTTCCCAATCGGGAAATAAACGCTTTTGCCCATCCCATTTAAACACTTCAGTTGGTGTTGCTTTATGATGTTCAAGTCCAATCAAAGCATTTAACATTTTAAAGGTAGAGGCGGGAACATATTCGGTTGATGCTCTTTTAAGATCATTGCCATAGACTTCCTCTGTTTGCCCACGTTTTATAATTAAAACACCTGTAGTTTGTGCTTGATCAAACAACGATTTAATTTTCTCTGAGTTTTTATTGGTAGAAATTGACTGTATTTGATGCTGTTCTACCGTATTAAAAGAACATGCAGACAAAAACATCGTACCAATGGCAAAGAAAAGAGCTTTTTTAGTCATGAGTCTATGTGTGTTTAAATGAGTTATTCTTTAATTTAACTTGAATAGAAGTCCTTTTAGATAGAAAAATGTAAGTTATTTACGAAATTCTATATCTATGTACTACTTTTTAAAATTTTATAAAACAACTATATAAATAAAGGAATATATCCATGTTTTCTAAGAATCTAAGTTTTCAACTAGACTAAAAAACTGCTTTCTTGAAGGACTTTCCGTTTAACTAAAGTAAAAAAATTAAAATCTAATAGAAGTCACACTTGATAAACTTGATACAGCACTCATTAATAATAAAGCATGTTTGTTTTTATCGAGTTAAAATCAAATGTACTCTAGTATTGCAGACTCTGGCTGATTCGATAGGGTTGGGGCAAATAAAACTGCAATGAATTTTCTTTTTGAGATAGATAAAGTTTTACATGAATTTACTTCTTATTGTAGTTCTGGGCGCGATTGTTGAAATTGCCGTATGGATTGGCGTAGCACAGTTCATCAGTGGATGGTATGTGTTCTTTTGGTTCATTCTTGCTTTCTTTATTGGTTTGGGGCTTATTCGCAGAAGTACTGCTGGTATTATGCCTCAATTACAGCAAATGCAGATGACTGGCCAACTAGGTAATGACCCAACAGTAACTAAAAAACTTGCTTATGCTTTTGCAGGTTTCTTATTAATGTTGCCAGGCCTTGTTTCTGATGTGTTAGCGGTTTTAATTTTGATCCCTGGTGTTCAAACTGCTTTCCGTAATATAGCCATGAGAACTCTTGCAAAACGCCAACAAGCTATGATGGATAAAATGATGGGTGGTATGGGCGGTAATATGGGTGGGCAAAATCCATTTGCTGATCTAATGCGCCAAATGCAAGATATGCAGAATCAACAAGGTGGTGGTAGTCAAGGTCAATACCGTGATTCAAGCATTATTGATGGAGAAGCGCGAGAAGTCACTCCAGATCACAAGAAAATTGAACATAAAAATAAGGATTAATAAATACCTTATCTAAAGGCCTAAACCTCTAAAGTTTAGGCCTTTTTTATTTTAAGAAGATATAAATTATTTAGTTAGATGTTCAGTCACAACAGAATCTGTTTGAGCCACTTCAGTTGGGCCTTCTTGTGGTTTTGTTTGAGGTTGGTATTTGTTTGAAGCTAAGGCTGTTTGCTTATTTTCAGATTGTTGATAACCTCGGCTTCGGTTGGCTCGTTCGCGAAAGCCACCTTTATTAATGAGCTTTGTATGTGACATGCATTTGCCTAAAATGTGAGATTATTCGCTTATTTTAACAAATTTGGCAAAATATCAAAATAAGAAAAATAGTCCTATAAAAATAATATTTAACTTATATATATGTTTTAATTAATATTTTTTTAATTGACTCAATTGTTCATCCAGATTGAATTATCTATTCATTTCACATAGGATAAATATAAAGGATGTATAAATTAAAAAATGTAGCAAACCTATTAAAACAACAACGGTTGAAACGAGGGAAGGAGGGTTACCTATGCTATATCAATACCATTGTGCGTGTTGCGACAAAGTTGTGGCATCGACTGATAAATCATGTCCATATTGTGGTTCACAACATATTCGAAGCCCGTATGGCTTATGGATGTTTTGTGTGATGGCTTGTCTAGCTGTTGTCGTTGTATTTAAAGTTGTCCATATTTATATCCAGAATCATCAAGATACTCCAACGCAGTCAACTTTACTGGATGTATTAAATCAGGATGATAAAACGACAAGACAATAGATTTTGATTACAGCTACAAATGATATGGCGTCAAGGATGATTGCTAGAAGATTAAACCCTACATACCATAAAATTTGAACTATAAATAAAAAAGCCCGCTCAATGGCGGGCTTTTTTACGATTTTATTTTAGAGGCCAGCAGCATCTTTAAGGGCATCAACTTTATCAGTTTTTTCCCAAGTAAATGCAGAGTCAGAACCTTCGCGACCAAAATGACCATAAGCCGCAGTTTGTTTGTACATTGGTTGAAGAAGATCCAACATACGAGTAATACCAAACGGTCTTAAATCGAAATGATCACGTACAAGTTGAATAATCAACTCATCAGAAACTTTTGCTGTACCAAAGGTATTAATTGAAATCGAAGTAGGTTCTGCTACACCAATTGCGTAACTCACTTGAATTTCACATTTGTCAGCAAGACCGGCAGCTACAATATTTTTTGCAACATAACGACCAGCATAAGCAGCAGAACGATCAACTTTAGATGGATCTTTACCAGAGAAAGCACCACCGCCGTGACGAGCCATACCGCCGTATGTATCAACAATAATTTTACGACCCGTTAAACCACAGTCACCTACAGGGCCGCCAATAACGAACATACCTGTTGGGTTAATGTGGAACTTAGTAGCTGCATGGAACATTTCAGCAGGGATGATCGGTTTGATAATTTCTTCAATAACTGCTTCTTTAAGCTGGCTTTGAGAAATTTCAGGATCGTGCTGAGTAGATAAAACAACAGCATCTAGACGTACAGGCTTGCCATTTTCATAGGCAAAAGTAACTTGGCTTTTTGCATCTGGGCGTAACCATGGAAGGGCACCTGAACGACGAAGTTCAGCTTGACGCTCCATTAAGCGGTGAGCATAAGAAATCGGCGCAGGCATAAGCACGTCTGTTTCACGGCTTGCATAACCGAACATTAGGCCTTGGTCACCAGCACCTTGATCTTCTGGTTTTTGACGGTCTACACCTTGAGCAATTTCAGGAGATTGTTTACCAATCATATTGATTACAGCACACGTTGATCCATCAAAGCCAAGATCAGAGTGGTGATAACCAATACCGTTAACAGTATTACGAACAACAGCTTCAACATCAATATTAGCAGTCGTTGTTACTTCACCAGCAAGTACAACAGCGCCTGTTTTTACCAGTGTTTCACAAGCAACACGTGCGTATGGGTCTTCTTTTAAGATTGCATCCAAAATAGCGTCGCTAATTTGGTCGGCCATTTTATCGGGATGACCTTCGCTTACAGATTCCGAGGTAAAAACAGCGTACTCGCGCATGAAAGTCCTATCTTGGTTATTTCAAAAGACATAATATGTTACATCGACTTGAGCTTGAGGACCAGTTCATACTGACTAAAAAGCATGAATTTATTTCATTTATAGTGTGTTTTAATTGATAAGTGTATTAGCAAAATTGATATAGAAAGCTTTAATTTAAAGTATTTATATTTTAACAACTTGTTGCTAGTGTGTTTTTTAAACATATAACTTAATAAAAAACTTAAATATCAGAATTTGAATTTTAAAGTAAAGAAACATGATCAACGCATACAAGATTAGCTAATTATTTTATCTATATATCAAAAGCTAACAAGATTAATGTTCTTACATTTAGTGATTGTACAGAAAAATGAACACTGTTTTGTATAACTTAAAGATTCAAATGTTTTTTGTGTAACCAAGAAACGGTTAAAAATAAAGAAATATATCGTGTTGGGGTTTACCCTAAGCCTTTTTTTTAAGACAATATAGCGGCATTGAATGGTTATTCATCTTCTTCTTTTCATCAATCTATTAAAATTGGATTCTGATCTATGACGACCCCTTTAAACGAACGTCGTATTGCAAATGCAATTCGTGTATTGGCAATGGATGCTGTGCAACAAGCAAACTCAGGGCATCCAGGTGCTCCAATGGGGATGGCAGATATTGCTGACGTCGTCTGGCGTGAGTTTTTAAATCACAACCCAACAAATCCACAATGGGCAAACCGTGACCGTTTCGTTTTATCAAATGGCCATGGCTCAATGTTGCAATACGCTTTGCTTCATTTAACAGGTTATGATCTTTCAATTGAAGATTTAAAACAGTTCCGTCAATTGCATTCTAGAACTCCTGGTCATCCTGAATATGGCTATGCACCGGGTGTAGAGACGACAACTGGTCCTTTAGGTCAAGGTATTGCTAATGCTGTTGGTTTTGCTTTAGCAGAAAAAACATTGGCTGCTCAATTTAATAAAGATGATTTAAAAGTTGTTGACCATTTCACTTACTGTTTCTTAGGTGATGGCTGTTTAATGGAAGGTATTTCTCACGAAGTATGTTCTTTAGCTGGCACATTACAACTTGGTAAATTGATTGCTTATTATGATGATAATGGCATTTCAATTGATGGTGAAGTAGAAGGCTGGTTCAGCGACGATACAGAAGAGCGTTTCAAAGCCTATGGTTGGCAAGTTCTTCGTGTAGATGGTCATGATGCTGATGCGATTCGTCAAGCGACAATCGAAGCAAAAGCTGAAACTCAGAAACCAACAATCATTATGTGTAAAACGATTATTGGTTTAGGTTCACCGAATAAGCAGGGTAAAGAAGACTGTCATGGTGCGCCATTAGGTAAAGATGAAATTACTTTAACTCGTGAAGCATTAGGCTGGAACGAAGAAGCATTTGTTATTCCTGCTGATGTATATGCTGCATGGGATGCAAAAGCAAAAGGTAGTGAATCTGAAGCAGCTTGGAATGCGGTATTTGCACAATATCAAGCAAAATATCCAACTGAAGCGGCTGAGTTACTTCGTCGTATCAGTGGTGACTTACCAGCAGAATTTGCAGCGCAAGCAGATGCTTTTATTCGTGAAACAAATGCGAAAGGCGAGACAATTGCAACTCGTAAAGCAAGCCAAAATACATTACAAGCATTTGGTCCTTTATTACCTGAATTGTTAGGTGGTTCTGCTGATTTAGCAGGTTCTAACTTAACACTTTGGAAAGGTTGCCAAGGTGTTCAAGAAAACCCAGCTGGTAACTATGTCTACTATGGCGTACGTGAATTTGGTATGACTGCGATCGCTAATGGCGTTGCATTGCATGGTGGTTTCGTTCCTTACGTTGCAACATTCTTAATGTTTATGGAATATGCACGTAATGCAGTACGTATGTCTGCATTAATGAAACAACGTGTAATTCATGTTTATACGCATGACTCAATCGGTCTAGGTGAAGATGGTCCAACTCACCAACCGATTGAACAAATTGCTTCATTACGTGGTACACCTAACTTAAATACATGGCGCCCTGCGGATACTGTAGAAACTGCAATTGCTTGGAAATCTGCTTTAGAACGCAAAGATGGCCCTACAGCACTTATTTTCTCTCGTCAAAACTTACCATTCCAAACACGTTCTGAAGAGCAAATTCAAAACGCTGCAAAAGGCGGTTATGTACTTGCTCAAGAAAAAGGCGAATTAAAAGCGATTATTATTGCAACTGGTTCAGAAATTTCTTTAGCAATGGAAGCTTATGCACAACTTGAAGGTGTGCGTGTAGTTTCTATGCCATGTGCAGAAGAATTTATGAAGCAAGATGCCGCATACCGTGAAGCAGTATTGCCAGCTCATATCCGTGCGCGTGTTGCTGTTGAAGCGGCTCATGTTGACTATTGGTGGAAGTTCGTTGGTCTTGATGGCAAAGTAATTGGTATGACAACTTATGGTGAGTCAGCACCAGCAAAAGATTTGTTCCAATTCTTTGGTATTACGACTGAAGCTGTTGTTGCAGCTGTAAAAGAATTAACTGCTTAAATATTAAAGTAGTGTAAAAAAGCGCTCTAGATAGAGCGCTTTTTTATTTGAGAAGTTAAATAGTGAGTTCTGTTTGGATATTAATCTGAGAGGTTAATAACTTATGAATAGGGCAATTCTCTGCAACTTTTAGTAATCGCTTATGCTGGTCTTCAGTAAATTCACCTTTGAGTGTAATTTTTCGTTCAATATTATTTTGGCCTTTTTCAGGTTCGCCATTAGGGTTTAATGCTAAATCCACTTGAACATGCTCAAGCTTAATACCTTTAAGATTCGCATACATTTCTAAAGTAATGGTGGTACAAGCTCCTAAAGCGGATAATAAAAGCTGAACCGGGTTCGGAGCTGTATCTTGTCCACCTTTATCAGTCGGTTCATCTGCAAACCATTGATGACCTGAAGGATCGGTAAGAGTTACTCGATATGGGGTAGAAGTACTTTGTGCTTGGGCTGTATTAACCATGTTTTACCTTGTTATTCATCAATAAAATCGTAATAAAAATTAATAAATCTGAAGCTTCGAATAGAAGAATATCTAAAGTTTATAATATTGTTTTTGAATAACAACTGTAACGCTTTTATTGTTGCATGGATGAAACATATCGTTTTATAAAGAATAGTGAATTAAATTACTTGATGTATACACTAACGACTATATCAATAAAGGATACGAAAAATGCATCTTAAAACATTAAGCTTCGGTTTGGCAGTAGCATTGGCTAGTTCAGTTACTTTAGCTGCACCAGTAGACTATAAAATTGACCCAACACATACAGCTACTGTTTTCTCATGGAATCACTTTGGTTTCTCTACTCCAAGCGCTAACTTCTCGGATATCCAAGGTGTAATTAAAGTTGATAATGCTAAACCAGCAAACTCATCTGTAAATGTGACTATTCCTTTAAGCAGTGTAAATACAAACGTACCTGCTTTAGATAAAGAGTTCCAAGAAGAAGCTTGGTTTAATGCTGCTAAATATCCAAATATTACGTTTAAAAGTACTAAAGTTGAAACCAAAGACAAAAAGCACTTTAAAATTACTGGTGACTTAACTGTTAAAGGCGTAACTAAGCCAGTTGTACTTGACGCTGTTTTAAACAAGCAGGGCGAGCATCCAATGGCTAAAGTTCCAGCGATTGGTTTTAATGCGACAACTTCATTCAAGCGTTCTGACTTTGGTTTAGGAAGTTATGTACCGAACGTTGGTGATAAGATCACTGTAAACATTACTACTGAAGCAACTGCTGCTAATGCAGCTAAAAAATAAGTTATAAGTTTTCTAAAAAGCCCTCAAATATGAGGGCTTTTTTATTTAAACTGGCTCTTTTTTATCTGGGTCTATAAATACTAAAGGCGCTGAAGGATCGATATTTCTTTTCTGAGATTTTTCTCTTAAGAACTGGTAAGTAGGGACTTTTCTTTTTGCCTGATCGCGCAGTTTCTTTTTAATATAAAGAACCAGAGCAAAACATGTAGTTGCAACGGTCAGCATCATACCATTCATATAGCTCATGATTGAGCTTACATAGCCAATAGTCGTTAAGCGATGCATCATACGTTCAACTTGAGTGCTACTTTCAATACCCGTAATTGCCCAACTACATAGATGTTCACAGTTATTAATAATCAAATGATAGTGGTTTTCATGCATACGTGAACGCATTCGGCGAACGACAATCTTTCCTTTATAACGAGGTTTGTCATAAGAACGGACATGTATTTTTTTGCCATGCGAGAAAGCATCTATTGAAGTGATTTCAATCGGGCGTTTTTTGACGAAATGAGCTAAGCCAGAATAATGGATAACTCGATCTCTCCCTGCATATATACCATGATGGCTATAGCCGAGATGCTTTACGATGAGGTGAGCCCCTAAAGGGTAGCGTTTATTCGGTTGTTGCATGCTTACGCTGATCCAATAAAGTGTAAATGGCTTTTATTGAAAAGCTGCTAAACATTATAACCAATATCAGCAATTTGCACTGTATTGATTACGTCGAATGAAGGAATTTGATGCATATCCAATCTATTCATATTTCTTGTATATAATTTAAGAACTTAATATGAAGGGAAAATGTCATGTCAGGTGATGTTAAATGAAATGGGTGGTCGGGTGCTTAGCTTTATATGGGCTTTTGTTCCAGTCTGCATATGCTATAGAACATCAGCAAGTTAAAACAGTAGAAGGTGATCAATACGAGGTGGTCTCTATCAGTGATTTTAAAGCATTGCGCCTGTTTTTAAGAAATCCTCATAATCAGCAATACTATAAAAGCTTTAACAATATTGAGGAACAATTAAGACAATGTGAGCAACTTAGCTTTGCAATGAATGCAGGGATGTTTCATTTAGGGTTTTCTCCAGTAGGGTTGTATGTTGAACGAGCTAAGGTAGTTCAGCCCTTAAATAAGAATAAAGGATTTGGAAATTTCTTTTTACAGCCGAATGGTGTGTTGGCTTGGAGCAAAAAACAGGCTTTTGTTTTAACTACACAACAATATAGCCTACAAAATTTGAAAGTTGATTATGCAACCCAATCTGGGCCAATGTTAGTTATTGATGGAAAGATAAATTCCCTTTTTTTACCGGATTCTCAATCAAAGAAAATTCGTAATGGAGTTGGTATTCGAGATAATAAACTCTACTTTGTAATATCGAAAAATAGAGTGAATTTCTATAATTTTGCCGAGTTTTTTCAAAGAAACCTTAAAGTAGAGCGAGCTTTATATCTCGATGGCTCTATTTCTAGTTTATATATGCAAAAGAACAATCGGAATGATCAGCAATTTCAAATGGGACCAATGGTTGGTTGGATAGACGAGTCCAATTGTGCAGTAAAGTGAAATATAAAAAAGCCAGTACAGGACTGGCTTTTTAATTAATGAATAGATGGTTTTTGAGTGAGTTCATTTAACTCTTTTCGGCTATAACCACGGGAAATAAGAACTTTTTTAATTCCCTTAATGACATCTTCATCTGTTGCTTGCGCAAGCGCACTTAGAAGTTGTTCATTAGTTTTACATGAGCAGTCATTTTCAACACAAGCAGTTTGGTTTTTATGCTCGTTATGCTGTTGATCTGCCAAGAACAGCTTTTGCCAAAAACTCATAGAGCCTTCATATACAACCTAACATAGCTCGAAATATAGCCAATTTAAAATAAAATACAAGACTCCATAAGTGATAAATCCACCAATTGAACTCGAGAATTTTCGATGGGAATGCTTGAGTTAAACGAAATTATGACGAATAGATGACTTGATATTTTTTGAAAATTTAAATACTTAAATAATAAAACTTTAAAAAATAAGGAGGTATATAACCTCCTTATTTAAAAATTTACAATGAAAGATTTTGTTTAAATCTTCTCAAGTAAAACTCCAGACTCGACATGATGCGTATAAGGGAACTGGTCAAATAAGGCGAATTTAGTCACTCGATGAGTTTGACTGAGAGTTTTTAGATTTTCATATAACGTGTCAGGGTTACATGAAATGTAGATAATACGTTCAAAACCTTGTAGAAGTTTTAAAGTCTCATCATCAATTCCTGCACGCGGTGGATCTACAAATACGGTGTCAAAGTCATAGCTTTGAATATCAATATTCGCTTCTTGTAGACGGCGGAATTCGCGCTCACCTTGATAAGCTTGAGTAAACTCTTCAGCCGATAGACGTGCTACTTGAATATTATCGATTTGATTTTGTTCAATGTTCCATTGAGCTGCATAAACAGAGGATTTTGCAAGCTCGGTAGCCAATACTCGTTCGAACTTTAAAGAGAGCGGAAGCGTAAAATTACCATTACCACAATAGAGTTCTAATAAGTGTTTCTTTGATCCTTCAGCTGCGTCACATGCCCATTGCAGCATTTTTTTGCAAACCTGTGCATTAGGCTGGGTAAAGCTACTTTCGATTTGCTTGTATTTAAATGAACGATTTAAAAGTTCGAATTCTTCAACGACGAAATCATCGCCAATAACAATTTTCTGGCCACGACTACGGCCCATAATCTTAATATCTAATTTATCGGCAAGCGCTTTAGCGGCTTGTTCCCATTCTTGATCCAGTTTACGATGATAAATTAGGGTAACCAACATTTCTCCGCTAAGTGTTGCGAGGAAGTCAGCTTCAAATAAACGGTTAGAGAGCTTAGGCTCAGCCTTAAGTTCTTCCAAGAGTTTTGGCATTAAATCATTGATGCTTTGATCTGCAATTGGAAACTCATCAATGCGTACAACGGTTTTTTGCTTGTCGTCATCGTTACGCTCAAACATGGCATAGAACATATCATTTTCTGTATGCCAGATACGAAATTCAGCACGCATACGGAAATGTTGTTCAGGTGATTCAAACACTTCTAATGTAGGTGGTGTAAATTCAGAAAATTGAGTAGTAATGCGTTCAATTTTAGCTTGAAGTTGTTGACGATAAGAAGAGGTCATAGACAAAGAAAATTTAGACAGAATCAAATAGTGAATGGTATCAAAAAAATTGAACTTACAGGAGCCAATTTTAACCAGATATTCATAAGAGAAAAGGAGGTACCTAAACTAGAGATGATTTAAAACGCGATTAATAAAGTCTGATTTTATTGTTCTATATTGATCGGGGTCTAAATGGCTACACTGTAATTTTAATTGATTATATTCATTGACCAATGTGGGTGAGCTTATAAGCTTATTTTTAAATGTTAAGAAAAATGTAAATACTGAATCCGTGACTACAATTTGAAAAGCTACATCATCATTGTTGAGTGATTCGAGCATACAAAGCTCATGTGTTCTTAATGTGTTTTGTTTTTCGATAAAGTTAAGTGTTTTTAATTGTTCTATTGCGAATTCAAATTGCTCAGGTATAACTTCAATATAAATATCTAAATCACCTTTTGAAATTGCATTCGGTATAGCGGAAGAACCAATATGCTCAATTTTGGCAAATGGTAGAAGGGCGCAAATAGCTTTGTGATATGAATTAAAAAGTTGAGCGCATCTTTGTTGATATTTTTCTGGTTCTAAAAAGACCATTATTCGAATCTCGAATTGATAAAGTTTATATATTTAAGAATAGATTACTCGATTAAATAAAAAAGCCCAAATACTGAGATTTGGGCTTTTTTTGAAACTTAGGTATTAATCAGTCATTGTCATTAAGCTTGCGTTACCACCAGCTGCAGCTGTATTCACACTAATTGCACGTTCAATCACTAAACGCTCAAGTGGAATAGCCTCATTTGGTTCAACATGGGTAATACCGACAATTGCACCAGAACGAGTAGCAATCTCTTGCTGTAATGAGAAGATCTCTTCGCGATTACCATGATGTAAAACTGCATCAAAATCATCTGATGAGATATTTTTAACTGTAGTAATTGCAGCAAGTACATCTTTTGGTAATGTTTGTTTGTATTTAGCCATGAATGGACTATTTGGCATTACGGCCGCTTGGCTACCCACTGCAAAAATTGCGAGCAACTGATGCAATTGATTTTGTTCAGTGTCTGCAATTGAAAGCACACGATGACGCGGCAAAATAATATATTGGTTACTTTCCCCAGTAGGGCCTTGTAACTCATAGAATTTACCTACACCAAATGGTTCAATCTCACGATTTGCTTGCGGTAAATGCTGTTTCGCCCAATTTTGTAAGCTCTTATAAACCTCACGGTTAAAGCCTTCAAAAGCAGTTTGCTCAGTTTTCATAGCAAATGGTGTTGCCAATACTTTGTTTGAACACTGCTGCATCAAGCGATACATGTAAAGCGGACCACCAGCTTTCGGGCCTGTACCAGATAAACCCTCACCACCGAATGGTTGTACACCAACGACAGCACCCACAATATTACGGTTGATATAAAGGTTACCCACTTCAGCATGCTGAATGACTGTTTGGATGGTTTCATCAATACGGGTATGCAGACCCATTGTTAAACCATAACCTTTGGCATTAATACGTGAGATCAACTGCTCAAGCTCGCCATACTTATAGGTAATGATGTGGAGAACTGGACCAAAAACTTCGCGCTGCAAATCATCAAGGTTAGGGAGTTCAATTGCTGTTGGTACAACAAAGGTTCCTTTATCTAGTTCATTCTGGCTTGTTGCTCCAAACATCAACTGATGTACTGGATAGCCTTTCGACTTCATTTTTTGGATGTGTTGATCAATCGTCTGTTTTGCTTCGTCATCAATCACAGGACCAATGTCAGTTTTTAAAATTGCAGGGTTCCCTACAATTAACTGTTGCATTGCACCTTTAAGCATTTTAATAACGGTTGCAGCGCTGTCTTCTTGTACACATAAAATACGTAAAGCAGAGCAACGTTGACCCGCGCTATCAAAGGCGGAACTTACAACATCGAGTACGACTTGTTCAGTTAATGCAGATGAATCCACAATCATTGCATTTTGACCGCCAGTCTCTGCAATGAGAGGAATAGATTGACCATTTTCGGATAAACGTTTCGCAACGGTTTTCTGTAAAATTTTTGCAACTTCAGTCGAACCAGTAAACATGATGCCATCAATACGGCTATCTTGGCTAAGCTGAGCACCTACTGTTTCACCGCGGCCAGGAAGTAGCTGTACAGCACCATGTGGAATACCAGCTTCCCATAAAATCTGAACTGCTTGAGCTGCGATTAATGGGGTTTGTTCAGCAGGTTTAGCAATAACGCAGTTACCACTGACTAATGCTGCAGCAATTTGGCCAGAGAAAATTGCAAGAGGGAAGTTCCACGGGCTAATACAAAGTACAGTACCTAAAGGCTGAATAGCTGTATTTGCAGGAAGATTCTCAACTTGAGTTGCGTAATAACGTAAGAAATCTACAGCT
Source organism: Acinetobacter sp. S-1 (assembly GCF_059579785.1). NCBI lineage: Bacteria > Pseudomonadati > Pseudomonadota > Gammaproteobacteria > Moraxellales > Moraxellaceae > Acinetobacter > Acinetobacter sp. S-1. The sequence goes on along the minus strand of NZ_CM184207.1, from coordinate 2,110,621 downwards.
TCACGAACTTCTGCAATCGCATTGGCATAAGTTTTCCCACTTTCACGGCAAAGTAATACCATCAACTCTTGAATGCGGCTTTCCATTAGGTCAGCTGCATGTTTTAAGTGTTGAGCACGCTGTTCTTTAGGCGTATTTGACCATTCTGACTGAGCTTGTTCAGCTGCATTAAGCGCAATTTCAACATGCTTAAGATCAGCTTCTTGCACATAACCAACAATTTCATCATTTTGTGCTGGGTTTGTAATTGCAACAGAATGACCTTGCTCTAACGACTCGTTATTTGCCAATAATGGATGACTTTGCCAAATACGATTACGTAATTCTTGAGCTGTGCTATCTAATGCTGCAAGTGGGGTGTCATTTGCTAAGTCATAACCTTTAGAATTTTTACGAAGCGTTCCGTACATATCTAAAGGTAGAGGAATAGATGGGTGTTTTAAGCCAACTGAACCTTCAAGCTTAGCTGCATGATGAATATCGTAAATTGGAGACTGGATAAGATCTTCAACTTTAAGCGTTTTATCGGCAATACGGTTAACGAATGAAGTATTCGCGCCATTTTCAAGTAAACGACGAACTAAATAAGCTAACAACGTTTCATGGTTACCAACGGGAGCATAAATACGGCATGGTACGCCTAATTTATTTTGCTCACGTGGACCAACAACTTGTTCATAAAGCGGTTCGCCCATGCCATGTAAGCATTGGAACTCATATTGACCAGCATAATATTTGCTTGGATCAGCTAAATGATAAATCGTTGCCAATGTTTGGGCATTATGAGTGGCAAATTGCGGATAGATGAACTCAGGCGCTGCAAGTAATTTTTTAGCACAAGCGATATAAGATAAATCGGTATGTACTTTACGAGTGAAGACAGGGTAGTCATCCATACCTTCGATTTGCGCTTTTTTAATTTCGCTGTCCCAATATGCGCCTTTTACAAGGCGGATCATGAGACGCTTTTGGCTGCGTTTAGCAAGGTCAATAATATAATCAACCACGAAGAAACAGCGTTTTTGATAAGCTTGAATTACGAAACCAATGCCTTTCCAGTTCGCAAGTTCCGGCTCGAAGCAAAGACGTTCAAGTAACTCAAGAGAAATTTCTAAACGCTCTGATTCCTCTGCATCAATATTTAAACCAATATTGTATTTTTTAGCCAAAAGAGCGAGTTCAAATACTTTACCGTAGAGTTCTTTGTGAACACGTTCAATTTGCGCACGTTGATAGCGAGGATGTAAAGCAGAAAGCTTAATTGAAATACCTGGGCCATCATAAACGCCTTTACCATTAGATGCTTTACCAATTGCATGAATGGCTTGTGTGTAATCGCTAAAGTAGCGTTCAGCATCATGTTCGGTTAAAGCTGCTTCACCCAACATGTCATAAGAATAGCGGAACCCTTTGTCTTCGAGTACTTTGGCGTGGTCTACAGCTTCTTCAATGGTTTCACCAGTCACAAACTGTTCACCCATCATACGCATTGCGACGTCAACGGCTTTACGAATAATACCACGACCACTACGTGCTAAAAGACCAGTAAGTACACTTGAAAGACTAGTTTGCTTAGGGGTTTCCATCAGCTTACCAGTTAACATGAGACCCCATGCTGCAGCATTTACAAACATTAAGCTGCTTTGGCCAACGTGTTCTTTCCAGTTACCTTGATTGATTTTATCTCGAATAAGCAAATCACGTGTTGCTGAGTCTGGAATACGAAGTAAAGCTTCGGCAAGACACATAAGCGCCACGCCTTCTTGTGAAGAAAGAGAGAATTCTTGTAATAACCCTTGAACAATACCTGCTTTACCCGAAGAGGTCTTACGTTCACGTAAATTATTGGCAAGATTAAAAGCAAGATCATAAATTTTATGATCTAAATCATCAGATACCGCGGCAGCTTGTAATAGCTCTTCTACAGCTTCTGGTTCAGCACGTCGCCAAGCTGTATTGATGCGTTGTTCAAACTCACTTTTATCGTTGAATTCGGTGATATAGCCTTGGTGAGATTTATCCATTTGATGAAAAGTATCCATTGTGTTCATATCTGTTTCCGCCAACCAGCTCTCGTAAACTCATCTTGAGTAGAGAGGTTTAGATAATTTATCATTACAGAAGAAACACCGAATAACTCACTATATTTAGCCCATTTTTTAGAGGAAAATTCAGATGAATGGCCCAATTTTAAGCCTTGACCGCACTGATTTAAAAATTTTGGATATTCTTCAAACAGATGGGCGAATTTCTAATAGTAAATTAGCCGAACTTGTTAACTTGTCGCCAACTGCTGTTATGGCTCGAGTGCAGAAGTTGACAAAGGATGATTTCATTTTGGGATATGAAGCGAAATTGAATCCAATCAAGTTAAACGCAAATTTTTTGGTGTTCGTAGAGGTACTATTAGATAAGACTACCCCCAATGTTTTAGATGAGTTTATTGATGCTGTGGTTCACTATCCTGAAATTGTTGAGTGCCATATGGTGAGTGGTGGGTTTGATTTTTTAATTAAATTACGAAGTGGCAGCATGGAAGAGTTTAGACGAATTGCGGGGCAGGTACTGTGGCAATTACCAGGGGTAAAAGAGACTCGTAGTTATCCAGTTATGCAAGTTGTAAAAGATACTTCAAAAATTAAAATCAAAACTAAAAATAAATAAAGGGGCCGAAGCCCCTTTTATTTATTTCAATAACTTATACGCTTTCTTTGTAGAGTTCATCTGCTTTTTCAAAGCGGCCAGTTACTGTCGTATTTGGCGCTTTAGTTAAGAGACTCACTACAATGATGCTGATAAATGCAAGGATAAAGCCTGGAATGATTTCGTAAACACCAGTGTCTGCGAAAAGATTTTTCCAGCCAATCACTACAACTGCACCAACGATCATACCTGCTAAAGCACCTTGTAAATTCATACGTTTCCAGAATAGTGACAAGATGATAAGCGGACCAAATGCAGCACCGAAACCAGCCCATGCATAAGCAACAAGACCAAGAACCTTGCTATCAGGGTTGCCTGCAAGAAAAATTGCGAGAAGAGCAATGGCAAGAACCATAACACGCCCAACCCATACAAGTTCTTTCTGAGAAGCGTTCTTACGAATGAAGCCTTTGTATAAATCTTCTGTTAATGCACTCGAACATACTAAAAGCTGGCAGCTCAATGTACTCATCACAGCAGCTAAAATCGCAGCCAGAATGATACCTACAATCCATGGATTGAATAAAATTTTAGTCAATTCCATGAATACTGTTTCAGGGTTTTTGCTAACAACTGCTGCTAATTCAGGGTGTTGTTCAAAATAAGCAATACCGAAGAAACCAGCACCTACAGCACCGATTAAGCATAAAATCATCCACGTCATGCCAATACGACGAGCAGCAGGGATTGATTTTACAGAGTCAGCAGCCATGAAGCGCACAAGAATATGTGGCTGGCCAAAGTAACCTAAGCCCCATGCCATGGAGGAGAGAACCGCCACAACACTCAAATCGGAGATGATGTTAAACGCATGCGGGCGAGCAGTTTCAATGAGCGTAACGAAATGAGTCGTATCGCCAATCGCAAGGTAAGTCACAATTGGTGTTAACAACAGAGCAAAAATCATTAGGCCAGCTTGGAACGTATCGGTCCAGCTAATTGCTAAGAATCCACCAATACAAACATAGCTGATGGTCGCGATAGCGCTGAGCCAAATAGCGGTGTTGTAAGACATTCCAAATAAATTTTCAAATAGGCGGGCACCTGCTACCATGCCTGAAGCACAGTAAATTGCAAAGAAAACCAAAATGATAACGGCAGAGAAAATACGAAGTACTTTTTTCTGATCGTCAAAACGGCTTGTAAAATAATCTGGCAAAGTCAGTGCATTATTTTGGATTTCAGTATGAACGCGTAATCGACCAGCAACCAGTAGCCAGTTAAGCCAAGCACCGATAATAAGACCAATTGCAATCCACGCTTCAGATAAACCAGAAAGATAAATCGCGCCTGGTAAACCCATGAGCAGCCAACCACTCATGTCTGATGCGCCTGCGGATAATGCAGTTACGAAACTGCCTAAACTACGACCACCGAGAATATAATCTGAGAAGTCGCTTGTAGCACGGTAGGCAAATAAGCCGATAAGAACCATTGCTACGATGTACACCATAAACATGATGAGGGTGGGATCAAAATAACTCATAATGGATGTGTGTCCTTATATCCATAATCCGTGATTGTAACCTAATCCAGGTCGCTGTTTTCTTGTACGGCATCCAAGAGGTTGAGATTCAACCACAAAAGATTTTTTTTGCACTGTTATTTTTATATTGTACTTTTGTATCATTGTGTAACTTAAAATAAATTGATTTTAAAGATGTAAAATTACAATATTAATCATCAACTTATAATTTTTTATTATTTATTTTTTTTAAATTTTTTCAGCAAAAAAATGTCATTTTCTAAAAAAATAAATCGATATTGAGTTATAAATAGGCTATTGGTCAAAAAAATTTATAGAAATTTAGAATAAAGTTAAAAAAAATCGACATTTTTTTGTTCAATTAATAATTTTTTTATTCAAATTAAGCTTATTTAGTGTCTAAAAATAGCAATTAGCCGATTAAATTTTCAAAAAGTCTATGCATTCCTTGAGACGCTGACATTTTTAATAATTCATATTGATGAGGAACACGCAGATGATCTGCATTTGGATCTATATAGTAGGCTTTACATTGATTTGAAGTTTCATGAACTAAAGCCGCAACAGGATATACGCTTAATGTCGAGCCGATCACAATAAAAATATCTGCACTTTGTACTAATTGAATTGCTTCTTCATAAGCGGGTACAGCTTCACCGAACCAGACTACATGTGGACGCAGGGGATAGCCATCTGGGCAAAAGTCTTGTTCTAAATCTAGCTTCCAGCCATTAATATCGTAAAACTGTGTTGTAAATTGTGCATTCGGGCCAGAGCTTTTCGCTAAACGAATGTTTCCATGCAAATGTAAAACGTTAGAACTCCCAGCCCGTTCATGTAAATCATCAATATTTTGAGTAATCACTTGTACGTCAAAGTAGTCTTGTAGTTTGGCAATATATTGATGAGCTTCGTTAGGTTCAGCCTCTAAAATATTTTTACGTCGCTCATTATAAAAGCGTTGAACTAAAGCAGGGTTCTTTTGCCATGCCTCAGGTGTGGCAACTTGTTGGATGTCGTAATTTTCCCATAAGCCATTGCTGTCACGAAAAGTGCTAATTCCACTTTCGGCACTCATGCCAGCGCCAGAGAATACAACAAGCTTTGTCATAGAAGTCACCGATTCGTAAAACTGAATTTGAATAGATTTTGAATAGATAATAGATAAAGAAAAAACCAGTTTAAGACTAAACTGGTTTTTATTAAATATGAAAAGCTATAGCTATCTTTTATAAGCCAGCTTCATATTCTGCATTTGTTAAAAGTTTTTCAACATCTGCCATGTTGTCTGGTTTGATTTTATAAATCCAGCCTTTTCCATATGGATCGTCATTTACAAAATCAGGATCATCTTCAAGGTCACTATTTACTTCTACTACAGTGCCTGAAACAGGAGCATGGATGTCAGAAGCAGTTTTTACTGATTCAACCACACCAGCTTGTTCGCCAGCAGTAACTCTACTCCCAACTTCCGGAGTTTCAACGTAAACCAAATCGCCAAGTTCATCTTGTGCATGATCGGTAATCCCTGTAATAACAAGATCACCCTCAATCTTTACCCACTCATGTGTACGTGCATACTTCAGTTCCGAAGGATGATTCATGGTAACTCCTTAAGCTTGTGTCCAATAGTTTTAAACATTATAAGTATGGGTCTTTACGCCAGTTGCTTGGGCTACGGCCACTCCAGCGTTTAAAAGCACGGCTAAAATTTGCAACGTCTGAATAGCCAAGTTCATCTGCAATTTGTTCAAGACTATAATCTGTACGTGAAAGTAAAGATGTTGCATGTCGATAGCGTACTTCATCAACTAAAGTTGAAAATGATGTTCCTTCCGCTGCTAATTGGCGCTTTAGTGTACGGTCTGACATGTGTAGACATTCAGCTACATTTTCAATGCTTAAATAATGTTGTTCAGAGTTACTTAAAATATCACGAACTCGCATTGCTAAGCGACGGCGCTCACCTAAAGCGGAAAGTTCGGCTTCGCACTGATTAATAGCAACCTGACTTGCGATAGGATCAGCATTAACTAATTTAATTCCTAAGTATTTTTTGTCAAAACTTGAAATCAAATGTGGCTGGTTAAAGCGAATTGTGCTGCTTAGTTTATTTCTATACTTTTCAAAGCCTTCTGGTTCAGGAAAGTCCAAATCTACATCACCAGCTAAATCTTCGATACCCGTAATCGCTTTGGCCATACTCATAATACCAATGGTCAAACCTAAAACGATTTCTGTCCTTAGAGGTTCAAGTTCGATGTCACACTGTAATTGTAGGGTAGCTTTTGGCCCAAACGTTGAAAAATAGAGTTGTAAAAAAGGTAGACGTAGTTGAATAAAGCGTGCTGCAAGTGCAATTGCTTCTGTAATATCTTTGGCTGTCATAATCGCATAGCCAATGAAGCCATGAATCGAAATACGCATTTGAGTACCAAGATGGTACCCCAAAGTAGTTTCACCAGTTAAATTAAGCGCGTGTTTAACTAGTTCATTTGCTACAGGTGTAGAAATACGATAATCAGGATCGGCTAGTTGCTCACTAGTAAGATGGAATGGAGCAAATAATGTTTCATCGTTATATCCCCAACGCGAAACAACATCTAATAGCAATAAGCCATAGACACCCGGAATACCTTGATCTTGACGAGCTGAGGTAATTTTCATATGCGTTCCATTGCTCTCATCAATTTGTCACATGCATTTCTTACACATCTTGTCATGAAATATAATCTGAGTTTATAAAAACTGTTAGACAATCATATCAACCATGTTTTAAACATTCTTTTTAAAGACAACAATTTTTGTTGTTGAAATAAGTAATACGTCACCATTTTGATTTAAGGCTTGCGTAACGTAACTTACAATACCACGATCTAATTTTGTTTTGGATGGTGTGATCGCTGAAATTTCTGCTTCAACATGAATTTTATCACCTGGTCGAGTAGGGCGTGGCCACCGTAAGCTAGACTCTGAACCAATCAGGCCGCCATGAATCGGCATACATTCTGTCCATAACCGCATAGTAATTGCAGAAGTATGCCAACCGCTAGCAGCAATTCCTTGAAAAATTGGATCGTGCTTAGCTTGTTCTTCATCTATATGGAAGGGTTGAGGGTCATAGGAGCTTGCGAATTTTTTGATTTCATCTAAGGTAATTTCATATTCACGGCTAATGAAACGATCACCAATTTTCAAATCTTCTAAATAAAGCATTAATCTTGACCCTGTAATACTTTTTGTTCAATTAGGAAACCACCTGTTTGACGTTTCCATAAGTGTGCGTATATACCATTTTGCGCAATTAACTCTTCATGAGTTCCTTGCTCAGCAATTCGACCTTCATCAAGAACGATTAAACGGTCCATTTGTGCAATAGTAGATAAACGGTGTGCAATTGCAATAACGGTTTTATCAACCATCAGGTCATTTAAACTTGACTGGATTGCTGCTTCAACTTCCGAGTCTAATGCACTAGTTGCTTCATCTAAAATAAGAATAGGAGCATCTTTTAAGAATACACGTGCAATGGCAATACGCTGTCTTTGACCACCAGAAAGTTTAACACCACGTTCACCTACTTGAGCGTTATAACCACTACGTCCTTTTAAATCAACTAATTGCGGAATAAATTCAGCAGCTTTGGCTTTATTTACAGCATTCTCCATGTCTGCATCAGATGCATCAGGGCGACCATATTTAATATTTTCTGCAACTGAGCGATGCAATAAAGACGTATCTTGAGTAACTAAAGCAATATTAGCTCTTAGACTATCTTGAGTTACATCTTCGATGTTTTGGCCATCAATTAAAATTGCACCTTGCTTAAGATGGTAAAAATGCAAAAGCAACTGGATCAGTGTCGACTTTCCTGCGCCAGAACGACCCACAATTCCTATTTTTTCGCCTGCTCTAATATGCAAGTTGAAGTGATCAATCACATTTTTATTGTTATAAGCAAAGCTTACATCTTTAAATACAATCTCACCTTTGGTCACTGCAAGTGGTTTTGCATCTGGTTTGTCTTGAATATTGATTTTTTTACCTAATGTTTGCATACCATCTTGAATGGTTCCAACATTTTCAAATAAGGCTGACATATGCCACATCATAAATTCAGCCATACTATTAAGTTTTAAAATCATTGCAGTAGTCGCTGCGATTACACCTAATGCTGCTAAACCTTGGGTCCATAGCCAAACAGAAGTACCAATTACACCTACAAACAAAACAGCAGACAACATATTGATGCTGACTTCAAAGAGGGTGCCTAAACGCATTTGAGCATAGACTGTAGTCATAAACTCTTTCATAGACGCTTTTGCGTATTGGCTTTCGCGACCAGCATGGGCAAATAGTTTTACTGTTTGGATGTTGGTGTATGCATCTGTTACGCGGCCCGTCATGATCGCTCTAGCATCGGCTTGTTGCTGAGAAACTTTACTTAAGCGGGGGATAAAGAACCATGCGCTTAATAAAAATAGGCTTAACCAAACTAAAAGTGGAATAAGTAAAATTGGTGAAATTGCGCCAAGAACAATGCTGACTGTAATGAAGTAAATGCTGACGTATGCCAACATGTCACCCAAAATAATCCAGAACTCACGGATTGCTAACGCTGTTTGCATAACCTTAGCAGAAAGTCGTCCTGCAAAGTCATTATGGAAAAAGTCCAAGCTTTGTTTCAATAAAAGATTATGGAAACGCCAGCGCAAACGCATTGGGAAGGTACTATATAAAATTTGATGTTTGATAATAGATTGAATATTTACAAAAAAGATGTTGGTAAATAAGACCGCAATCAAAATAAGTAAATCAGTAGCATGCTGACTTAAAAAGCTTTCCGGATGACTTTTACTTAACCAGTCTACGAGTTGTCCAATCTTTGAAAAAAGTAAGGCTTCAAAGCTTGCAGCACCTGCTGTAAAAAGAATAAGTAAGAATAAGTAAGGGCGTAGGCCTTCCGTAGCTTGCCACACAAATGGGAAAAAACGAGTCGGTAAAGGTTCATCTAAACCTTTAGTTGGGTAGGGATCTACAAGTTTTTCAAACCACTTCAGCATGAATTACTACCTTTGACACAAAAGCCACTTAATTAAATCTTTGCAATTTAATTTGCAAAAAGTCAGTTAGATCAATATCACTTAGGGTTTCGATCTTGTGAATATATGCAAATACACATGAACTGATAATGTTGTACGTCTTAAATTAATACATGACGCAAAAATGGAGACTCGAAGAAATCTTCAAGAACGTCGCGAGGACTAAAAAATATTATTCATTATATCGAGATTAATAGATAAAGGGTGAAGGAATTTATTCTTTAAGTATTTTTTATTAGTATTTTGAACATTTGTTAAATTATTACAGCTACACATATTAGAAAAGGCCTTTAGATTTTGGTCGTAAAGGCCTAAGTATCGTATTACCACATTAAGTCATCTGGAATAACATATGCTGCATATGGATCTTCCTCATCAGTAGCTTGTTCGTTTTTCTCAGCATTATTAATCAAAATGAAGCCTTGCATTTTTTGATCAATTTTTTCACCTAAAGCTTTTGGAAGATAGGCGTATTGATCTTGATCTTTAGCAATAACTAGGCTACCTGCAACAAGTGCATTATAAACTTGCTGAGATAGATAAACTTTTTTGATTTTATTTTCATCAATAAACTGATAAGCCACATCCCCAGCAAAATCAGTAATTTTATGTTGTTTAATCATCTGAATGATTGATGCTTTAAGTGCTTTTTCTTCAAGCTGTTTCTGTTTTTCTAAATTTAAAGCCTGATCTTTAGCTAACTTTTCTTGTTGAGCTTTTTCAATATTTGCTTTGATTTCAGCTTCATTACTTAGCCCAAGACGTTGTTCGTGATGAGCTTGCTTTGTTAATTTTTTTGCTTTTTTATTATCAACTAAACCAGCTTTTAATAGCTGTGCTTGTAAGGCATTTTTAACCATGTCTTAGTCCTTGTGTGAAGTTGAAGTACTATAGAGATAAACTATCCAGTAAGAAATACTTAAGGCTAAGCTTAAAATTGCTGGCAATAAAAATGATTGTAGTTTCAAATATGGATGTACTGAAGCGGCAACAATTCCACCCAACAGGAAGCCAGCAAGAATAAGTAAATGTAAAACAATACGTCGATTTTCTACAATTAAGCCCCTGGCTTTATATCCAAGTGCTAAACCAATATCAGTCAGCACACCAGATAGATGAGTAGTGCGAATAATCGTTCCTTTGTAGTGGCTTACCATCGCATTTTGTAACCCCATTGCCGTACAAGCCCATAATAATCCATAGCGTGGAAAATAAGGAAGCAATAGCCAGCAAAGGAAAATGAATAAGGCAACAAGGCTCAAAGGTAAGCCATAACGACGACCTAGTCGAAAATGACTGCTACCTAAAATAAAACCACTATAAAATGAACCGCAAACATAACAAATAATCACCATAAGTAAAAAAATGATATGTTCGGGTTGCCACGCTACCAAACTCATAGCCAGCATACTAACGTTGCCAGTCATATGTGAAATAGATTGATGCAAAAGAGTAATTAACCCTAATACATTAATCATTCCGGCATTAAAAGCCAGTAAAAAGGCTCCAAGTTGGAACCAGTTTGGTAGACGTTGAAATGGCATTTTGTTTAAGACGTTTGTTTAGAGCGAATATCTACAGCTGCAGTAAATAATACATCTGTAGATGAGTTAAGGGCTGTTTCTGTAGAGTCTTGCAATACACTGATAATCATACCAACCGCTACAACTTGCATCGCAATTTCTGTTGAAATACCAAATAGACTACAAGCTACAGGAATAAGTAGTAAAGAACCACCAGCAACACCAGAAGCACCACAAGCTGAAATAGTAGCAACAACTGATAAAATAACCATTGTCGCAAAATCAACATGAATACCAAGCGTATGTACAGTAGCTAATGTAAGTACAGTAATCGTGACTGCTGCACCTGCCATATTTACTGTTGCACCTAAAGGAATAGACACACTAGCTGTAGATGGGTTAACACCTAAACGCTCTGCCAAGTCTAAGTTAACTGGAATGTTTGCTGCTGAGCTTCGAGTAAAGAAAGCTGTAATACCACTTTCTTTTAGACACTTAAATACGAGAGGGTATGGATTTCCACGTATAGTAAGGGCAACAAGAATAGGGTTGATAACTAATGCAACAAAGAACATGGTACCTAACAATACCACTAATAATTGTGCATAGCTTTCAAGTGTTGCAAGGCCCGCATCGGCAAAAGTCACTGCAACTAATCCGAAAATACCGATTGGTGCAAAAGCAATTACTTTATGAATAATAGCACTTACAGCATGTGAAACATCCTGCATCACTTGTTTTGTGGTGTCTGAGCTATGACGCATAGCTAAACCTAGGCCAATTGCCCAAGCTAAAATACCAATAAAGTTAGCTTCACTAATTGCTTGAACAGGGTTCGCAATAAAGCTTAAGAGCAAGTTTTTTAATATATCTGCGAGACTACCAGGCGCTTGTAAATCATTATGTGAAACTGTATTGAGGAATAATGTGCTTGGAAAAGAAAGACTGACAATCACAGCTGTGAAAGCTGCAAGCAACATACCTGCCACATATAGAATCATGATTGGGCGTAAATTGGCGCTATGACCCACTTGGAAGTTGGCAATTGAAGAAAGCACCAATACAAAAACTAAAATAGGGGCAACCGACTTTAAGGCTTTAATGAAAAGCTCACCAAATAAACTTAAGTAAGGCGTAACGTTCGGAAATAGTAATGCAACGCCTATCCCTAGAATAATGGCGATAATAATCTTAGTGACTAAGCTTAATCGAGAAAAGAATGCAAGCATATAAAGGCCTTATTAACCTAATCATGGCTAAAGGTTGAACAAGCGGAGTATTTTATACTTAAGTGATGTGAATCTTAAGCTTTTTTATAGTACCTATAAGTATTTATACTTGATGGTAATATTAAACAATTGTTTTTATTGGTCTTAATTTAATATTTTTAATTTTGTGGTTGGTGATTTTGCTTGTTAATTGCTCATTAAAAAACGAGGTATATCAAAAAGCTGTGAAAGCATGGAATAGGCTAAAGAAAATAAAGGGGCAAAAAGTTAAATATGGTTGAGCTTTTTAGAAAAGCTACGCGAATTTTCAAAACTTTGTGCTTGGATTGGACTCTAAGCTTTCAAGCTGAAAAATCGCATATTTCAGGAAGTTACTACTATTATTATAAATTTATAATTTAAAAAATATTATTTACTTGCACAGTACAGCTGATGAAGCGTATTTAAAATTGAATGCATATTGTCATCCTTAATTGAATAAAAAATTTGCTTGCCATCACGACGAGTTGATACAACGTCACTTTTGCGTAGCATCATAAGCTGTTGTGAAAGAGTGGGCTGGGTAATTTGGGTCTTCTCTTCAATTTGAGAAACATTTAACTCCTCATAAGCTAAGTGACATAAAATTAATAAACGATCTGTATTAGCCAAAGATTTAAGAATTCCAACGACTGAATCAGCCGCATTTTTCATTTCTTCAATTTGGAGTCCATCTTTCATACTTTATACCTATATCAATATAGCGGGCATAGTATAGATTGATCTTATGAAAATGAATGTAGCAAAACTAATCAATCCAATTGTTTTTGTTGAAAAGCAATATAAGGGGAATTGATAAATAAGTAGTCTTTCTAATTAAAAACAACTATTTGTATTTCTTTTGTGTCTAAAATGTTGCTTTGTGTTATAAGTGTAATTGTTAAGTATAAGTGAAACGAAGTCAACCTAAAACAATTCCAATTTGCTTCCAATAAATAGTTAAATCTAATTTATCTTGAGACAAATCATAAAAAAGGATTGAGTTTTTATTTTTTAAATATATAATCTGTTTTGTACAGACAGGTCTGTATATTTTGGTTCAGTAAGGTCGAAAAAAACGTCTAATTGTGAACCAAAATGACTTTCAGACGCAGCGTGATACATAAGAAGAATCATTAAATATAAGAAGAAGAATATCACGCTTTATTTTTATGCTGCTCTTTCGAAATCGATTAATTTTTCTACTCGAGTCCAGTAATCATTAATTTTTATTGAACCATGTTCGACTTGAGCCTGTATAGTCATACCTTCCAAAATATTAACGAGTAGTAAAGATAGGGGAACTGGCTCTTTTACATCATACTGGTTAAGAAGATTTTGCATGAGTTGGGTCAACCAAGCTTTATACAAAGTGGCAGGTTGATGTGTTGAAGGATATTGTTTTAAAACCTCTTCCAAGGCTTTTTGAAACATACAGCCATTAAAATCTTCGCTATTAAACCAGTCGGAATACCATAAAAATACTGCTTTAATTCTCGCAAGAGGGTCTAACTCATCATGTTTTGATAAGGCAGAAGTAAGAGAGTTTTGTAGAAGCGTATTTCGAAGAAGTAGACACTCTTCAATTAATTTTTCTTTTGATGGAAAATGCTTATAGAAAGTCATTTTTGCAACGCCAGATTCATTAATGATGCGATCTACACCTATAGAATTATAGCTATACGAGTTAAAAAGTCTTAATGCGGTATTAATAATGTCATCTTTTTTCGACATATTTTAGCCTCTCACAAATGAATTGCTATTAGCTTGAACGGTGATCTTTATCAATGAGAATCTAGATAATTTAATTTTACAAGGTATTGTTTGTTATTGATAGAAAAAAGATATTATTTTTTTAAACGCTGAAGTTTTACTTTTAAGGGAATGGTAAAGAGTTTTAGACTATATATTTAAATAATTATACTTCCTTTTTCAAAATCTTTTAACTCCAATATTTTTGCGATAAGTCGATTTTAAAATTTAAAAAGGAAAATTAGTAAACAAAAAACAAATTTATTTTTGAGTTTGTCGGCCAATTTAAAAGTGGACTTCCCGTTGCTTTGAAAAGTCCACTTTTATTAAGTTTCTTACTCTGAAGGCGGTAAAAGCATCAAAATAGATTCATTGAGTAAGTAAGCAACATTTTCAAGGATTTCAAGCTCATTAAATTCGCTATCGAAAGCTAAGCTCTCTCCATCAGCAATAGCTTTTAATTTTGGTGCGAAGGTTTCAGCTATACATAGCGCTTCGCCATTTCCCCAGAAGTTTAAAATTCCGTTATTTTCTGTATAAAGTAGGCGAGAGGCAGGTTCTAATAGAACTTCATAACCTTCATGTAAGATCTCTTGAAGATCATCGGCTTCGATCTCATCAGGTTCTGGAATATTATCTGGATATTTAGGTTCGCTCATATAAGACATGATTGCTGCATCAAGTGCTGTAGAGTCTTGCAACTGAGCTAAAACTAATTCTTTTAGATAACTTAGTTCAGTTGAGCTAATTTCACCAATTTGACTCATTTTTTTGCGTGCGATATCTACAACAGGATTTTGAAGTGAAGTATTAGCTGAAAATTGATCGCTAATACGTTCCATCATTCCTGCAACGTTTGGCATGCGAAAGCCAAATGAGAAAGTTAAGCAGTCATCTTCGGCAACCCCATAATGTGCCATTCCAGGTGGAACATAGAGTAAATCACCTGGTGCTAAAACTTCATCAAATTGCACATCTATTTCTGGCAAAAGTTTTAATGGTTGATTGGGTACAAATGTAGTATTTACATCGCACATTTGACCTAGCTGCCAGCGACGATGACCATGACCCTGAACTAAAAACACATCATAGAAATCGAAATGTTTCCCAACTGAACCACCCTTAGGTGCATAAGACACCATAATATCGTCGCGGCGCCATTGAGGAATAAAAGGAAATTTTTTCCAAAGTTCAGAAAGATCAAAAGAGTAGTGATCTACTGCCTGTACTAAAATTGACCATAATTTTGGTAGCTTTTGAAAATCACCTTTGGTTAAAGGTGAAGACTTAACGTGCCATTCATTTGGATTTTTATCTTTTTGGCGAATCAGTCTGGCACTTGCATGTTCTTCTAAGGCAAGTTCTTGCACATCCTGAGGTTGTAAAAGACCTATAATTTCTGGTAATCCGTTACGCACCAGTAAAGGTTTTTTCTGCCAATACTCTGCTAAAAATTGCTCGGCAGTAATACCGCCTAAAACTGTTAAAGGTTCTGTCATGGAAATAACCTATTTATAAAATATCTAGAATTAAGGAATTTGTAGATCAAGTTGCCTTAAAATATGGCAAAGTTGAATCATAGGAAGACCCATAAGTGTGGTCTGGTCTTGGCCTATCATTTTTTCAAACAAGCTAATTCCTAAACTTTCACACTTAAAGCTGCCAGCGCAATGTAGTGGCTGATCTAATAAAACGTATCGTTCAATTTCAGCTTGATTCAGGTTTCGAAATTTAACTTGATAATGTTCAACGAGCGTTTGTTCAAAGTCTCTATCGAGCCATTGCACGCTAAGTGCTGTACTAAAAAAAACAGTTCGACCAGAATTTTCGGCTAGTTGTGCTTTAGCATTTTCACTAGTCATCGGTTTGCCAATAAAGTCATGCGGAGCATGTTCTCGCCAAGCAACTTGATCTGAACCAATAACGATGGCTGATGGGTTCTGTTCAGCAATCACCTGAGCTTTTGTGAAAGCGAGCCTTTTTGCAAGTTCATCGGCATGGGTTTCATCGCGAGGACTTTCATCAATATCGGGACTAATACAAATATAATTAATTCCAAGACGGTCCATTAAGTCTTTGCGAGTTTGACTACTCGAAGCCAAAATAATTTGTGGCTGAACCATTACACTGCAAATTCCATTAATACATCTAAAGGTACATAGCTTAATACAGCTTGATGACATGCATGTATTTTAATAGGAGGGGCTTCACCCGCTTGATAAGCCTCTACCCAGCGAGTTACGCAGATACACCAGAAATCACCCGGTTTCAGACCAGGGAAACCTACTTCTGGCAAAGGAGTAATAAGATCATTACCAATTTTCTGAGAGAAATTTAAGAAATCAGAGGTCATTTGTGCACATACGGTATGCTGACCAAGATCTGTTACTGCTGTGTGGCAGAAACCATTTCTAAAATAGCCTGTAATAGGGTCAAAGCAACAACTTGCTAAAGGTTCCCCTAAAACATTTAAGAGATTGATTTGTGGATCTGGATGAATAGACATAATGGGTGAAATATCAAATAACTACCTCTATCATAATCAAAACTGGGGCTTTCTACAGCTTTTATGCAAAAAAACTAACCTTTTTTGATGTAATCATTTAAAATTGGCGCGTTTTTAAAATCATAAAGAGAGCTTTACATGAATTTTCAGCGTATGACTGACCTTAACTTAACAGGCAAACGTGTCCTTATTCGTGAAGATTTAAACGTTCCTGTCAAAAATGGTGTGATTACTAGCGATGCTCGCTTACGTGCAGCATTACCAACTATTAAAGCTGCTTTAGATAAAGGCGCAGCAGTGATGGTATTTTCACATCTAGGTCGTCCTGTTGAAGGTGAACCAAAGCCAGAACAATCACTTGCACCAGTTGCTGCTTATTTAACAGAAGTATTGGGCCAAGAAGTTAAATTATTAACAGATTATCTAGAAGGCGTTGAAGTTGAAGCTGGTCAAGTTGTATTGCTTGAAAATGTACGCTTTAACCATGGCGAAAAGAAAAATAATCCAGAGCTCGCTCAAAAATATGCTGCATTATGTGACGTATTTGTTATGGATGCATTTGGTACTGCTCATCGTGCAGAAGCATCTACTGAAGGCGTAGCTCGTTTCGCTCCAGTTGCTGCTGCTGGTCCTTTGTTGGCTGCTGAGTTAGATGCACTAGGCCGTGCAATGCAAACTCCTGAAAAACCAATGGTTGCAATTGTTGCTGGTTCTAAAGTTTCAACTAAACTCGATGTTTTAAACTCACTTTCTAGTATCTGTGATCAACTGATCGTTGGTGGCGGTATTGCAAATACATTCTTAGCAGCTGCTGGCTTTAACGTTGGTAAATCATTATATGAAGCTGATTTGGTTGAAACTGCTAAACAAATTGCTGCTAAAGTAAGTGTCCCACTTCCTACAGATGTTGTAGTTGCGGATGCATCGCAAATTAATTTTGAAGATTTCTTAGGTTCTTTAGCAGCAGCTCAAGCTGTTGTGAAGAAAGTAGAAGATGTGACTGCAAATGATATGATTTTAGACGTTGGTCCAGAAACAGCTAAAGCATTTGCTGATATTTTAACAACATCAAAAACGATCCTTTGGAATGGTCCAGTAGGCGTATTTGAAGTAGATCAATTTGGTGAAGGTACCAAAGCGCTTTCTCTTGCGGTTGCTCAATCGGAAGGATTCTCGATCGCTGGTGGTGGAGATACATTAGCTGCGATTGATAAATATAACGTAGCTGACCAAATTGGTTATATTTCTACAGGTGGTGGTGCATTCCTTGAGTTTGTTGAAGGAAAAACATTGCCAGCAGTTGCTGTTTTGCTTGAACGTGCTTAATACTGTTATATAGAAATAAGAAGGGATTGGGTAACCAATCCCTTTTTCATTGATAAGTCATTAAACTGTCATATATTTGCAATAAAATGTCGAGTATTAAATCACCAACTGTGGAAAATAGTGATGAATTTAAAGCTTACATTTGCTGCTATGTTAATTGTACCGATGATGTTGACTGCTTGTGCTAAGAAAGATGAAGCGTCTCAAGCGGGGCAAGAATCAGCTGCATCTACTGCTGTTTCTGAAAAAGTAACGCCTGAGCAACAAGCAGCAATTGATGCGATCGATAAGCCAGTTCTAGATGAAAAGAATACAGATGTGGTTGAAGGTAGTGCGCCAAGTGAGGCTGCTGCTTCAGAAACACATTAATTTGTTGTTTTTTGTTAAAAAATCCCTGCAAATGCAGGGATTTTTTTTGAAATACTGTGATTTGTTGCTGAATTGAAATAAATGACAGGGTAGAATAAGCCGCACTACCTGGGAGGATATTATGGCACTCATTTCAATGCGCCAGCTCTTGGATCACGCTGCTGAACATAACTACGGCGTACCAGCATTTAACGTAAATAACTTAGAACAAATGCGTGCAATTATGCTTGCCGCGGATGCAACCAATTCACCTGTAATTGTTCAAGCATCAGCTGGAGCTCGCAAATATGCAGGCGCTCCATTCTTACGCCATCTTATTTTGGCTGCAATTGAAGAATGGCCACATATTCCAGTGGTAATGCATCAAGACCATGGAACAAGCCCTGATATCTGTCAGCGTTCAATTCAGCTTGGCTTTAGCTCAGTGATGATGGACGGTTCATTAGGTACAGATGGTAAAACACCTACTTCTTACGAATACAACGTTGATGTAACTCGTAATGTTGTTGCTTTAGCACATGCATGTGGTGTTTCTGTCGAAGGTGAGATTGGCTGTTTAGGTAGCCTTGAAACTGGTATGGCTGGCGAAGAAGACGGTGTTGGTGCAGAAGGTGTACTTGATCACTCACAACTTCTTACTTCTGTTGAAGAAGCAACTCAGTTTGTTGCCGATACAAATGTAGATGCATTAGCGATTGCTGTAGGTACTTCACATGGTGCTTACAAGTTCACTCGTCCACCTACAGGTGATATCTTGGCAATTGACCGCATTAAAGAAATTCATGCGGCATTACCAAATACTCATCTTGTTATGCATGGTTCAAGTTCTGTGCCGCAAGAGTGGTTGAAAGTAATCAATGAGTTTGGCGGTGATATTAAAGAGACTTATGGTGTACCTGTTGACCAGCTTGTAGAAGCAATTAAACATGGTGTGCGTAAGATCAATATCGATACAGACTTACGTTTAGCATCTACTGGTGCAATTCGTCAGTTTATGGCTGAAAACCCAGCTGAATTCGATCCACGTAAATACTTTGCTAAAACTGTAGATTCAATGAAGCAAATTTGTATTGATCGTTATGAAGCGTTTGGTACAGCTGGAAATGCTGACAAGATTCGCCCGATTTCTTTAGAGAAAATGGTTGATCGTTATAAATAATTCCCGTTAGGGTTTAATTTATAGAAACCGGTTATTTATATAACCGGTTTTTTATTAGGAAAATTTCATGCATAAAAAAACCTGTGTTTGTCACAGGTTTTGATGAAGAGAAAAAGACTTACTTTTGTAAGTTCTTTTTATCTAGACTTGGATCTTTGATTTCTACATATGCGTTTGCACGTACTTCACGTAACCAGCTATCAATCTCAGTGTTAAATTGGCGTTCACCTAAAATTTGACGTGCCATCCGCTCTTGATATTCATGCGTCATATCTTTTTCACGTTTATCCGTTACTTGTAAGATATGCCAGCCGAACTGAGTTTGGAAAGGTTCGCTAATTTCACCTACAGGAATTTCCTGCATTTTTTTATCAAATTCAGGAACCATCATTCCAGGTGTTACCCAACCCAAACTTCCCCCATCACGTGCTGAACCTGTGTCATTTGAATAGGTTGCTGCAAGTGTTGCAAAATCTTGACCAGCTTTTAAGCGTTTATAGATGTTATCAATAATTTGCTTAGCATTCTCAAGAGTCACTACTTCAGATGGCTGAATGAGAATGTGGCGGGTTTGAAATTGAGGTACTAAAGCTTTTTGCTCATTTTGTTTACGCTCAAGAAGCTTTAAAACATGTACACCATCACGTACTGAAACTAAGTCAGTCGTTTGACCATCTTGTAATGGTGTAATACGAGCCGCAAGTTCAGCAGGAATATCAGACAGTGGGCGGAAACCCATATCAGCACCTTCAACTTTTACATTTGCAGTTGAAAGTTTTTTCAAAGCATTTATATCATTACTTTGCGCAAGCTTTGAACGCACTTCTTGAGCTACAGATTGAACTTCCTGTGCATTGTCACCAGAAATACGCATATGAATTACATGTGCTTGATTACCTAACGCAGCTTGTCCCTGAGGTGATTTTAAGAAGTTTTCTACATCTTGATCACTAATTTTAATACGAGACATCACTTGTTGTTGGCGCAAACGGCTAATCGCTAAGTCCTCAGCGATTCGGCCACGTAAACTTTCATAAGTTCCTGGTGCCATAGCATCCAACTTTTGCTGGAAAGCTTCTAAACTTTTACTTCCAGATTGACTTGCTACTTTTAAGACTGCTTCATTTAAGCTTTTTTCATCAGGTTTGATGCCATATTTTTTAACTTGTTCAAGTTGTGCCTCACGCAAGATGAGTTGATCTAATACTTGAAACTGTAAGTATTGCTGAGGTGGCACTTCTTTTTTTTGAGCTTGCAGTTCATGAGCTGCTTCAGCCATACCTTGTTGAAGATCGCTTTTTAAAATTACGCTATTGTCCACAATTGCCACAACTTCATCAGCGGGTTGGGCAAAACTATGCATTGATGAAGAGATTAGGGCAGCAAGTGTAGTTGCTTTAAAAAACTGTTTAAGATGCTTTGTCTTCATTAACGTTGTGTCCAAGATTGATTAATTTTGTTAAAACCTAAAACGCGATTTTCAAGTAAAGACGCGAGTTTATTGTTTAAACCACCTAAACCTTTTAGTGTAATTTCGGCCATGATCGCGCGCTTTTCACTAACATCTGGAGATTTTGGATCGTCTAGATCGTTATAGTATGAACGGCCATAGACAGAAATACCCCAGCAACATGACTCATAGTTAACTCCTAACAAGAGTTCACGGGCAACATCATTGTCCATGTCATATTGTACGTGGCCCATAATACGCCAATTGTCTTTAATTGGTTGTATAAACGATGCAACAACTTGGTCATAAGTGTCTTGACGACCAGGAATATCTTTACGATAGAAATAGCCTAAGTTATATAGATTTCCTTTATCACCAGTATAGTAAAGTTGGAAGTCACGTTGAGCATTGTCACCATTCGACATCCAAGCTGAGTTGGCAGCAATGGTAAAGTTTTGGTTAAGCTGGCTTGATAGACTCACCACAGGACCTGTGTTGCGTTCAGTATCAATTTCATCTTGTTGTCGTTGTAAGGTGACACGACGGTCTTCGAAATAGTAACTTTGACCTACACTTGCCCGTAAACGTTCTAAACCTACTGTGTCAAAGAGGCTATAACTTACACCCAATGATAAAAAGTTATTGTCTTCTAGGCGGTCATGACCATAAAAACGGTAAGGGTTAAATAATTGATCATAACTTACTGACGCAGTAGTTGAGTCAAAGTTAGGGTAACCATCTTGATTTTTGTATGGCGCATATGCATAGAAAGCACGTGGCGTAAGTGTTTGTAAATACTTACCATCACGTTCAAAGTTCAGTCCAGTGTCTAACGTAAATTGAGGTACAACGACTGATTTATTTTCGGAACCACCATCTAGATTTTGAGATGCGATACTGTCCTTATCATAAAACGTTTGAATAGAACGTACAGAGACTTCAGGAATCACAAAAGCTGCCGGTGTACGGTAGTTATAACGCGTTGCGAACTGGTTATAAATACGTGTACCACTACTTTCTTGAGCAGAATCATCATTAATTGATTTCTTAAAGTAAGCAGTGTCGTTATTAAATTCGTATTGTAGTCCTAGTGGATTACCAGTGACGTAATTTAATAAGAATTGTGGTAAACGCGCGTATGGTTTATCTGCATCCGCAACTTCAGGATCAAGTGTCTGGAAATCTTCGACCTTAAGCTGTGCTTTTAAACCCGGAATACCATGTTGGTAGTTAAGTTCCCAAGCTCTACGTAAGTTAAGATCTGTTTTAGAGTTAGGACTGCTATCTAAGTCAGAGAAATAATCTTTATCTGATGCATAGTTATATTCGAGGTTAGTAGACCACTGATCGTTGATATCCCAATTATGTAAAAAATGGAAATCTTTACGATCTTTGTCATCATAACCTTTGTCAGATGGCAAGATGCCACCCCACATTTCCCCAGCACCAAAGCCATCGGTTAAATATCTAAATTCACCTTTTAGCATTGCACCGCGGTCTGCTAAATATCGCGGAGTAAGTGTCAAATCATAGTTAGGTGCAAGATTTAAATAAACCGGAACAGAAAGCTCAACACCACCATCGTTTGAGAAACCAAATTGTGGGTTGAGGATACCTGTAGTACGGCGGTCGTCAATCGGGAAGTTAAAATAGGGAACAGCTAGAACAGGAACGTCCTTAACATATAATTTTGTTCCACGAGTTACGCCTCGTCCTGTTTCCTGATTTAACTCAATTTTATTGGCTTGGATTTTCCAACCAGGTTTTTGGCCTGGTGGGCAAGTCGTATAGGTTGCATCATTAAGAACCATAACGTTTGGTGAGGTTCTTTCGATTTTTCCTGCATGACCATGGGCATGCTGCTGTTCAGAAATATAAAAACTATTGTCTAAATTCCCGGTTTGGGTTTTTAGGTTGTAATTAATTTCATCACTCTGTGAAAGTAACCCGCCTTGAGCTAACTGTACTCGACCTTGTGCATGCGCAAAGGTTTGGGTCTTATCAATCGTTACTTTGTCAGCACGAACTGTGCGTCCTTCCTGATCAATAACGACATCACCTTCTAAAACAGAGTCACCCGCTGGATTGTAATGTCCGTAGTTAGCCGTAACGACAGAAGTCGCTTTGTCGGCGTCTAAAGCTTTGGTCTCAGGGTTAATCGGTGTAACCCATGTGCCTTGGCAAAATGCCGAGCTTAAATATTTATTGTCACGAAGCTGGGCTTCAGGTGCAGATTTATCAACATAATATTGCTGAAAGAATTCTTGACCTGGGTAAGCTTCCTTAATGCTCGCTTTAAGTTGATTATTGTCTATATTGGAGACAACATCAGTTGACTCAGCATAACTTGATTGTATGGAGCCACATAAGAGCGTAAAAATAGCTGTCGCTAAAGGATTAAATTTAAACTGATGCTTCATTGTCTCATTAACCAAGTATGCTAATTCACAATTAATTATTGTCGCATCATAGAGAAAAAGTTTATAAGTGGCTACACTTAACCCTTCAAAAATCTCAGCTTGTTTTAGATTTTATTGCAAATGAATACACAACGTGAACAATTGATATATACATGGCTTACATCTGTTCTTGAAAATGATCAATTTAAGATCGCTTTTTTAGCAGGTGATGCAAGCTTCCGCCGTTATGCGCGTATCGAGTTACAAAATAAAACGTATATGCTCATGGATGCCCCTCCAGAAAAAGAAGACTGTGTTCCGTTTGTGACCATTGACGAGTTTTTTGCGAGCCATGGCGTACGTGTGCCTCAGATCGTCGCGAAAGATCTGGCTCAAGGTTTTCTATTGTTAGAAGACTTTGGTGATGTGCTTTTGTCGACATTATTAACTAATGAAACTGTTGATAAATACTACGAACAAAGTTTTAAACAACTTATTCAATTGCAATCTATTGACGGGACTAATCAGTTCCCAGCTTATTCTTACGAAAAATTAATGTCGGAAATGCAGCTACTCACAGACTGGATGTTGCCGTCGCTTTCTATTCAGCCGACTGCTGAACAGAAAAAAACGATTGATAATGCATTTGACTTCTTGGCTCACGCTGCATTAGCCCAACCGCAAGTTATTGTACATCGAGATTTTCATAGTCGAAATTTGATGAAAATTACCGATGAGCAAGAATTAGGGGTAATCGACTTCCAAGATGCTGTTATTGGCGCTGATACATATGATCTAATTTCGATTACTCGTGATGCATATGTTCAATGGAACGCTGATCGTGTTTATCAATGGTTTAAAGTGTTTTATGAGCTGTTGCCAGCGTCGACTAAACGGAACCGTAGCTTTGATCAATTTAAACGTGATGCAGATTTAATGGCGATTCAACGCCATATTAAAATTCTAGGTATTTTTGTTCGCTTGTTTGAACGTGATGGGAAGTCGGGTTATTTGAAGGATTTACCACGTGTCATGTGGTATTTGCTCGAAGAAAGTCGTGGTTACGCTGAACTTGAAGAGTTTATGGCATTTATAAATAATATCGTGATGCCTAAATTTATCGAGAAATATGGTAGCTATGAGGTAGCAGCATAATGAAAGCAATGATTCTTGCTGCTGGCTTGGGTAATCGTATGCGTCCACTTACGCTATATACACCAAAGCCTTTGCTCGAGGTGGGCGGTAAGCCCCTGATTGTGTGGCATATTGAAAAACTTAAGAAAATTGGTGTGACTGAAATAGTCATCAATTCTGCATGGTTGGCCGACAAGCTCATCAGTAGTTTAGGTGATGGCTCTCAATTTGGTGTGGATATCCGTTGGACACGAGAGGATGAAGGGCTAGAAACAGCTGGTGGAATTATTAATGCTTTGCCACTGCTTGGAACAGATCCTTTTATTCTGGTGAATGGGGATGTATGGACCACAATGGATTTTGAAGGTCTGCGCCATATTAAGCTAAATGATGATTTGGCACATCTTGTGTTGGTTGATAATCCTAAACAGCATCCTGAAGGCGACTTTACATTATTGGATGGGCGCGCTTTTACATTCGATCAAGATGTGACGGGCGAAAACCTCACTTTTAGTGGTCTATCTGTTATTCATCCTAAACTTTTTGACGGATTGGAAGCGGGTAAGCGTCCTTTAGCTCCACTATTGAAGCAAGCGATGCATAATCAGAAAATATCTGGTGAAAAGCTTAAAGGTGCATGGGTAGATGTGGGAACGCCTGAGCGTTTAATGGAGCTAGATTTGCAAATTCGTGAAGGCTTCTACGATTAAGTGTGTAATCCCTAATCGTTAACTAGTGTTCCACGATGCATAAATGGGTATACTTTGTTTTAAATTTTACTTAGATGTTATCTGTTTATGCATCCGTTTTTTCAAGAGTTACAACAGGGTAGTCAAAAATTAGGTTTATCGCTTAGCGATGAAGCTTTGACATTATTGTTGAAGTATCAAGATGCTTTGGTACTTTGGAACAAAGCTTATAATCTAACAGCGATTCGTGATCCGAAAGAAATGTTAGTGAAGCATTTGTTAGATAGCCTAAGTATTTTGAAAGATTTGCCAACAGGCCGTTTGCTTGATGTAGGTACAGGTGGTGGTATGCCGGGCATGATCATTGCTTTATGTCAGCCGGAACGCTCATGTGTATTACTTGATTCAAATGGTAAGAAAATTCGTTTTTTGAAACAGTTTATTGCTGACCTTAAGTTAAAAAACGTAGTAGCCGTGAAAACACGTGTTGAAAATCAAGATACAATTGATGAGCTTGGTCAATTTGATGTGATTACAAGTCGCGCTTTTGCTTCTTTAACGGATTTTGTGGATGCAGCTCAGCCATACTTGCATCAAAGCAGTATAATTGCAGCAATGAAAGGAGTTGTGCCAGTTGAGGAAATTGAGCAACTTAAGCAGGACTTTTCATGTAAAGTGGTTGAGCTGCGCGTACCAAGACTTGATGAACAACGTCATTTACTTTTACTTCAACGTATTTAAATAAAAAGTATTAGGGTTACCATGGCTCAAATTATTGCGATTGCAAACCAAAAGGGTGGTGTTGGTAAAACAACGACTGCAGTAAATCTTGCAGCGTCTCTAGCTGTATTAAAGAAACGTGTATTACTTGTAGATATGGATTCACAAGGTAATGCTACGATGGGGTCTGGTATTCAAAAGAACGATCTTTTGTATTCCATTACGGATGTTCTACTTGGTGAAGTACCAATTGAAACGGCCATTCAAAAAGCAGAAGTTGGATATAAAGTTTTAGGGTCTAATCGTGAACTTTCCGGTGTTGAGCTTGCTATTGCAGAACAAGAGGGTCGTGAATTCATTCTAAAAAATGCTTTGAATGAAATTCGAAACTCATTTGATTTTATCATTGTGGATTGTGCGCCAAGCTTGAGTTTGATTACTGTCAATGCTTTGGCAGCTGTAGATAGTGTAATCATTCCAATGCAATGCGAATATTATGCGCTAGAAGGTTTAGCTGATTTAACCCAGACTATAGATCGTATTCAAAAGGCATTAAATCCTGATTTAGAGATTATTGGTGTATTACGTACAATGTACGATGCACGAAATGCTTTAACACGTGATGTATCTGCTGAGTTAGAACAGTATTTCGGAAAAAAACTTTATGATACTGTCGTTCCGCGTAATGTTCGCTTAGCAGAAGCGCCGGCGCATGGTTTGCCTGTTATCTATTTTGAGAAAAGTTCTAAAGGTGCAGTTGCATACTTAAATCTTGCAGCTGAGATGTTGAAGAAAAGTAAAGTAAAGAAAGGAAGTAAAGTATGAGCATCAAAAAACGCGGATTGGCTAAAGGACGTGGTTTAGATGCATTACTTGGTTCAATTCAAAAAGAAAAATTACAGCTGGAAGCACAGGCACTTGACCACGGACAGTTGAAACAAATTGATGTAAATTTATTGAAACGTGGTGAATATCAACCACGTCGCTTTATTCATGAGCATGATTTGCAAGAGTTAGCATCTTCTATTGAAAAACATGGAGTGATGCAACCTATTGTAATTCGTCCAGTTGATGATGAAGCACATCCATACGAAATCATTGCGGGTGAACGACGCTGGCGTGCAGCGCAACTTGCGGGTTTAACTGAAATTCCTGCAATTGTTCGTGATTTAAATGATCAGGTTGCCATTGCATTAGCACTTATTGAGAATATTCAGCGTCAAGATTTAAATCCGATTGATCAGGCTATAGCCTTGCAGCGTTTTCATGATGAATTCGGTTTGAGCCATCAAGAAATTGCTGACACAGTAGGGAAAGCACGTACTACCGTAAGTAATTTACTTCGTTTGTTGAGTTTGGCGGATGAAATTAAAGATTTCATGCAGCAAGGCCAGCTTGATATGGGGCATGCTCGAGCTATCTTGACGTTAAAGGGTAAAGATCAATTAGACGTTGCTAAAATCGTAATTGAAAAAGGACTATCTGTTCGTCAAACAGAGCAATTGGTGCGTGATAGAAGTGAGCCTAAGCAGGAGAAGGAAAAAGCACCTGTAGCACCTGATATTGAACAATTGACACAAAAATTATCAGAGCGTTTTGGCGCTAATGTGAAAATTGATCATAATCAAAAAGGTAAGGGTAAGCTTGTTATTCATTACCATACCTTAGATGAGTTAGATGGCATTTTAAATATTTGTTTGCCTGATTAATTTGCATTTGGGTCATATATTTCTAATTTTATATTCTTGGGGAAGAAGATATGTGGGAACTTGTGAGAGCGGGTGGCTGGTTGATGCTGCCTTTAATTCTATGCTCAATTTTAACTGTTGCGATCAGCATTGAACGTTTTGTTCGGTTAAGACGTTCACAAGTTCTACCCAAAGCATTAATTGATGATAGTTCGTTAAGAACTGAAGATATTGTGGAAAATTTGGAACAAAATGTAGAAGTACAAAACAGCGCATTGGCTCACATTTTAAAAGCAGGTTTTGATCATCGTGAGCATGGCGAGCAATTTGCACGTGCGCAAATGGAAGTTGCAGCTTCTCAAGAAATTTCTTATTTAGAAAAAAATATTAATTTCTTGGGGACTTTGAGTGCGGTGGCACCTTTATTAGGGCTGCTTGGTACAGTAGTCGGGATTATTGAATCATTTCTTGTGATTGATTTTGGATCAGCTGGTAGTCCAAGTTTAATGATTCCAGGTATCTCTAAAGCGCTTATTACTACAGCTGTGGGAATGTTAATTGCGATTCCGGCTTTAGTTGCTTATCGCTATTTCCAAAGATTAGTACAAGATTATATTGCTGAACTAGAACAGCAATCGACTTTATTTCATGCCTCATTGTTCTATAAACGTTCCTCGTCTATAGCAGAACATCGTCGTGTTGGGTGATGGGTGAATAGCCAGATGAAATTTAAACGTTCTCAGGTTGAAGACATTCATATCAATTTAACGCCTATGATTGACTGTTTGTTGTTCATTTTGGTTTTTTTATTACTATCGACTACTTTTAATCAGCCAAGTCGCCTCAATTTAACGTTACCAGATGCACAAGGTGTTCCACCAAAACAGTACGATCACAAAATTGAAGTCGTGGTAGACTCTTCTGGTCATTATGCTGTAAATGGTCAGGCACTTTCGTCTAAAGAGGTTGCTGATCTGAGTACTGCGATTAAGCAAGTTGCTCAAGAGCGCCGTGATTTTATGTTCATCATTGCTGCGGATGCCAAAGCGTCTCATCAGGATGTAATTCGCGTTATGGATGTAGCAGGACAACTCGGTTTTGTTAACATCAATATTAGTACCAAAGTTCCTTCTAGAGGTTTTTCTGAGTGAATCAAGATTTTAAGGTTTATTTGCGTCTCATAGCCTATTTAAAACCTTATTGGGGCGTGGCCTTATTAGTTCTTATCGGGTTCGGTATTAACTCAGCAACAGAAGTCTCCGTTGCTAAATTGATTAAATTTATTATTGATGCAATCCAAAATGGCAGTAGAGGTGATTTGGATTGGTTCCCATTATTAATCATTTTATTGGTTTTTTTCCGTGGTTTAGGCCTTTTTATGGGAGGTTACTATACTGCGGTGATTTCACGTAGTTTGGTTTTTAGTATTCGCCAAGAAGTTTATGCCAAACTTTTAAGACTACCGGCACAATATTACCTCGATAATTCATCTGGCCATATTACTGCCAAGATTATGTATAACGTTGAGCAGCTAACGGCAGCTTCTTCGGAGTCATTAAGAACCATTGTTAGGGATGGGATGATTACTCTGGGACTGTTAGGCTACCTGTTTTATACCAATTGGCGTCTTACGCTATGCATTTTTGTATTTTTACCTGTAATTGGTGTATTGGTACGTAAAGCTTCAAAACGTATGCGAAAACTCTCATTACAGGTTCAAGATACGATGGGTGACGTGAACCACGTTGTTCAAGAGAGTATCAATGGTAATGCTGTAGTAAAAACTTTTGCTGGTGAAGAGTCTGAACAAGAACGATTCTATAAGTCATCGGAAGAAAACTTAAAACGTGGTTTAAAAATGGTAATTGTACAAAACCTGAATAGCCCTGTGGTTCAGGTAGTAATGGCTTGTGCGATGGCCCTTATTGTATGGTTAGCTTTACGACCGCAGATTTTAGGTAATACAAGTGCGGGTGAGTTCGTAGCCTATATTACAGCTGCTGGTTTATTAGCAAAACCAGTAAAAAATCTGACTGATGTTAATGAAAAGTTACAACGTGGTTTGGCGGCAGCTCATTCTGTTTTTGAACTATTAGATTTACCTGAAGAGCAAAATAACGGTCAGTTGAAACCTAAACTAAATGGTGCGATTCGTTTTGATCATGTGGCATTAAATTATGCTGATGGCGTGAAGGCTATTAAAGATTTTTCTTTAGATATTCTTCCAGGTCAAACCGTAGCGTTAGTTGGTCGTTCAGGTGCTGGTAAGAGTTCATTGGTTAATATGTTGGTTCGTTTCCAAGAACTATCAAGTGGGCAAATTTACTTAGATGGTTTGCCAATTAATGACATTGAACTTTCTTGTCTGCGTACACAAATCGCAATGGTAAATCAGCAAGTTGTATTATTTAACCGTACTGTTCGTGAAAACATTGCGTATGGTCAGTTGCAAGGTGCTTCAGATGAGGAAGTTCATGCTGCTGCAAAAGCTGCATATGCACATGACTTCATTATGAATTTACCAAATGGTTATGATACTGTTTTAGGGGCACAGGGCTTAAACTTATCCGGTGGTCAGCGTCAGCGAATTGCTATTGCTCGAGCAATTTTAAAGAATGCTCCAATATTAATTTTAGATGAAGCTACAAGTGCCCTTGATAATGAATCTGAACATTTTATTCAGCAAGCATTTGATGAAGCGATGCAAGACCGCACTACGATTGTCATTGCTCACCGTTTATCAACAATTGAAAATGCTGACCGTATTGTAGTGATGGATCAAGGACAAATTGTTGAACAAGGTACTCATCAAGAACTCCTCGCAAAACATGGTGCTTATTATCAATTACATCAGCGTAATTTCGAGGATAACTAAGCATGTCATTAGTCCAGCTGATCCAGAATGCATGGAATAAACAATCGATTTGGTTGATTGTTTTACGTCCATTGTCTTGTTTGTATCGGGCTGGGTTTTTACTAAATCGTAATCTTTATAATTCAGGTTTTAAGCAAGTTTATAAAGCGCCTGTACCTGTGATGGTTATAGGTAATATCACAGTAGGTGGAAGTGGAAAAACTCCCTTGCTAATACAACTGGTGAATTATCTACAGCAGCATAATGTAAAAGTGGGGGTAATTAGTCGGGGATATGGGGGTAATGGTCCTTTTCCAATGCTGGTTACCTCGGGTGCCCAAGTAACTCAGGCTGGGGATGAGCCAGCATTAATTGTTCAGGCTACAAGTGTACCAATGGCGGTAGGTCCCAATAGACAGGCTGCAATAGAGTTATTGCTTGAGTCATCAGAAATAGATTTGATTATTAGTGATGATGGGTTGCAGCATTGGGCATTGGATCGACAGATCGAGTGGATTGTACTGGATCAAAATCGTGGTTTAGGGAATAAAAAACTATTACCTGAAGGTTATCTGCGAGAGCCTGTTGAACGTTTAGAAACTGGAACAGTGATTGAGCATACTCATAAACCTGCTACAGAATTAAACATGTATCTCGAGACAGGACAGCCATATTTACTTAACCCTTTATCTAATTCTAAACCAAGCTTTAATCTTGAGAATAATTATCATGCTGTAGTTGGTATTGGCTTTCCTCAACGGTTTTATCAAACCCTTAAAGATCTAGGGTTGAAGCAATTCCAAGAGCATGCCTTTCAAGATCATCATGATTACACAATCAATGATTTAATTTTTAATGATGAGCTGCCACTTATTACAACTGAAAAAGATGCAGTTAAACTATTACCGTTACTTGAAAAACATCCTGATTTTAAACAATCTATTTGGGTAGTTCCTGTTAAAGCTGTCCTGTCTACACAGTGTTATCAGGTTTTAAAAATGCAATTGCAAGAACTTGATATTCAATTATCTTAGGAAGAAAAAATGAAACACATCGTCATTCCAGCACGCTTCTCAAGTTCGCGTTTGCCAGGTAAACCATTGTTGCTTATTCATAACCGTCCTATGATTTTACGTGTAGTGGATCAGGCAAAAAAAGTGGAAGGTTTTGATGATTTATGCGTGGCAACAGATGACGAACGTATTGCTGAGATCTGCCGTGCAGATGGAATTGATGTAGTTCTTACCAGCGCTGATCATCCTTCGGGTACAGACCGTTTAAGTGAGGTGGCTCGCATTAAGGGTTGGGATGCAGACGATATTATTGTAAATGTTCAAGGTGATGAACCTTTATTACCAGCTCAACTTGTTCAGCAAGTTGCAGAACTTTTGGTTGATAAACCAAATTGTTCAATGTCTACATTGTGTGAGCCGATTCATACCTTAGATGAGTTCCAGCGTGACAGTATTGTAAAAGTAGTCATGTCTAAACAAAATGAAGCCTTATATTTTAGCCGGGCTACCATTCCTTATGATCGAGATGGGGCTAAGCATGATGAACCGACTTTACATTCACAAGCATTTCGTCATTTAGGTTTATATGCTTATCGAGTGAACTTATTACAAGAATACGTAACATGGGATATGGGGAAGCTTGAAAAGTTAGAGAGCCTTGAACAACTACGTGTTTTGGAAAATGGTCATCGAATTGCAATTGCGGTAGCCGAAGCAAATTTACCACCCGGTGTGGACACACAAGCTGATCTTGATCGCTTAAATAACATGCCTGTTGAATCTTTTGAATAAGCGTTAATTTTTAATGAATCCGAATGTAACTTCAAAGGTCTATCCTTGGCAGCAAACAACATGGGACACCTTGACTACAAGGTTTCCCAATATTGGACATGGTCTCTTGTTTTACGGCAAGCAAGGTTGTGGAAAACATGCTTTTGCTAAGCAGTTTTTGGCATGGGTACTTTGTTTAAATAAGCAGCCGCAGGGAGCTTGTGGTGAATGTAGTAGTTGTCAATGGTTAAAATCAGACACTCACCCCAATTATGTTCATATCACAACGGATGAAGAAAATAAAAAACAGAATGCAAAAATTAAAATAGAAAAGATCCGTGACTTACTACCTTTCGTACAACAAACGGGGGAAGGTTGGCGCGTTATTGTGATTGAGCCTGCAGAAGCACTTAATTTGGCATCTTCAAATGCTTTGCTAAAGACTTTAGAAGAACCAGGCGAGCGTGTTGTTTTAATTTTATTAGCTGATCACTATCTTAAACTACCGGCCACTATTCGTAGCCGATTGCAACATTTCGCTTTAGATCGTATTTCATATGAGCAAGCTACTTCTTATTTGAATGAGCATTTATCTGAACTTGCGGAAGTGCAGCCTGATTTACTGCTTGGCTTATCTAATGATATGCCTTTACAAGCAATAGAAATTGCTCAAAGTGACTGGTTTGCGAAAAGGCAAGTTTTCTTAAATGATTGGCTTAAAATTGTTGCTCAAAAAAATATGCCTTTATTTTTCTCAGGCAAATGGCAAAAAGAATTAAGTTTTAATGATTTTATAATGCTTTTTGAATACTTGTTGGGTGATTTAATTTGTGTCAAGCTAAACCAACCACAGAAAAATACTGATTTAGATTTTGATCAGTTAAGCCCATATTATGATTTAGAAAGCTTATTTAATATTTATAGTGAATTACAGCAAGCAAAAAAGCTTGTTGAGCAAAATGTACAAAGTCAACTTATTATAGATCAATTATTTATAACGTTAATGAATATTTAAGGGGAAAACTATGCAGCCGCAGATGGGGGGGATTATTCAGGTAAATATTCCTGATAAAGTTACTTTGCAAGCAAGCTATATGGGGTATGTGCAAGGTGGAGGTCTATTCGTACCATCAAAACAAAAGGTAAAGATGGGGCAAGAAATTTTCATTTTAGCGACTTTGCCTGAGCAGTCTCAAAAAATTCCTTTAACAGGCAGAGTAATCTGGATCTCCCATAAGCAAAGTGGATTTAAACCTCAAGGTTTTGCTATTCAGTTAAGTGGAGATAAGGGGATTTACTATAAAACTGAGGCAGAACGAGTTTTGGCTGGTAGTATGTCTCTAGACCGTCCAAGTTATACGATGTAATTAAATAGGAAAGAAAAGTGTTTGTTGATACGCATTGCCATTTAACGATGTTAGATTTAACGCCTTATAACGGTGATCTGGACCTTGCGCTTGCAGCGGCGCGAGCAGAAGGAGTGTCTAAGTTTATGGCAATTTCCGTTGATCTCGATGACCATATTGCACTATCTGAGATTGCAAAGAAACATGCAGATGTTGGTTATACGGTAGGTGTACACCCTTGTGAGGATGTGGACACAATGGCACGTGCAACAACCGAATATTTGGTTGAATTGGCTCAATCAGAAAAAGTATGGGCTTTAGGTGAAACAGGACTGGACTATTATCACAGTACAGATTTTATTGAAGAGCAAAAGACATGTTTTGCAAGACATATCCAAGCTTCAAAAATTGTAAATAAACCAGTTGTGGTTCATACCCGATCAGCAAAGCATGATACGGTAGATATTATCCGTGCTGAACACTCAACACATGGGATTCTGCATTGTTTTACTGAAGATTGGGAAACTGCTAAAGCTGTGCTTGATTGTGGTTATTACATTTCTTTTTCCGGTATTGTGTCATTTAAAAATGCTCAAGATTTACGCGATGTAGCTAAACAGGTCCCACTAGATCGCCTTTTAATTGAAACAGATAGCCCGTATTTAGCACCTGTCCCATATCGTGGTAAAACAAATGAACCAAAATATGTGCCTTATGTAGCCAAAGCGCTCAGTGATGTATATGATAAATCGGTTGAGGAAATTGCAATGATCACCTCACAAAATTTTGAGAACTTGCTAAAAGCGATTTAGGTTATAGAAACTATATAAGAGAGTAATTGCGTGAAGATGGATCGTCAGGCTCAGTTCCGAGCAAGAGAAGTATTAATATTTCAGGTTGCGGAACAATTATTGCTAGAAAATGGCGAAGCCGGAATGACACTCGATGTCTTGGCTGCTGAGCTTGATTTAGCAAAAGGAACTTTGTACAAACACTTTCAAAGTAAAGATGAGTTGTACATGCTGTTGATTATTCGTAATGAGCGTATGTTACTTGAAATGGTTCAAGATACTGAAAAAGCCTTTCCAGAGCATTTAGCCTTTTTCATGTTGCATCATTTACATCATCCTGAACGAACAGTTTTATTTCATCAAATTGAAGAAAAACTCTCAATCACTGCTCAAGGCGTTCATCATCTTTTTCATGAACTTTATCAAGTGCGTAAACAGAGATTGCGAATTATCATTCGGATGACTGACCATTACCTGGAATCTATTCAAAGCAATATGCCTACACGAGATTATCTTGCTTCTATTTGGTCATTAACTCATGGTGCAGCAGCTATTCTCAATTCAAGTTTTTATCAACGATATTTAGGTTCAAGAGACACTTTAAGAGTGGCTTATATTGATCAGGCTTTAGCCTTACCTAAACAAGCTATTGAGCAATATGCTTAGGTCGATATGAAATCTCAATCACCACTTAAATCCCAAAAAGGTTTTACTCTCATAGAAGTGATGGTGGTGATTGTTATTATGACGATTATGACCTCTCTAGTTGTACTCAACATAGGTGGGGTTGACCAAAAGAAAGCGATGCAAGCAAGAGAGTTATTTTTGCTTGATATGCATAAGATTGGTAAAGAGTCGCTTGATCAGTCTCGTGTTTTAGCTTTATCTACTCTCAGTGAAACAGATGTTTCACCATTTTCTTATGAATTGTATGAGTATCACGACCAGAGTAAATTACAGGTCCAAGATTTAAAAAATCGCTGGCAGAAATATTCTGAGTTTAATATACGTCAGTTGCCTAAACATGTATCGTTTACAATACAACCTTTAGATGAGCAAAACTATTCAAAAGCTACGAATACCGATTTAATTGGAGGGCAGGCTCCCCAGTTAATCTGGTTCGGTAACGGTGAAGCTAAAACTGTGAAAATACAGTTTTACTTTGAACAAAAACCAATTGGTTCAGAAATACAAATTGATCATTTGGGTAAAATAAATGAAATCTAAAGGTTTTACTCTATTAGAAGTAATGGTTGCTTTAGCAATTTTTGCAGTAGCGGCTGTCGCGTTAACTAAAGTAGCCATGCAATATACTCAATCTACCTCAAATGCAATTCTTAGAACAAAAGCTCAGTTTGTGGCAATGAATGAAGTTGCTTTAATGGAGATAAATCAGGAATGGCTTGAAGGTACTCAAAGTAAGCAAATTACTTCTCAAGGCGAAACTTGGCAGATTGACAAATCTGCACAATCTACAATTAGCCCGAATGTTCAGAAAGTAGATTTACAAATTAGCTTATATGATTCAGATAAGGGCAAAGTTCAAAATGGTATTACTCACTTGGTATTTTTTAATTATCCAATGAAAGCAAAATAATGATAAAGAATAAAAGTTTTCGCTCTCCAAGCTCAGCTTCACCTCTTGCGGTACGATCGGAGCAGATGATGAGGGGTTACTCCGAGCAAAGCTCTTCGTCTTCCGCTCAGACAAAGCATTGCTTTAAAGACTCTCACACTCGAAACATAGTTTCTCATCTTGCGACACGATCGAGCAGTGCTCGATTAACTCGTGCCTCAGGATTTACTTTAGTTGAGCTTTTAGTTTCAATTGCAATTTTTGCTATTTTATCTTTGTTGGGTTGGAAGGTTTTTGACTATTTATTAAAAGTTCGCGATCGTAATACTCAACATGAAGTGCAGCTATTTGAATTACAAGATGCTTATCAACAAGTTTTGCGTGATACATTGCAAATTATACCTTTATCAGCCAATCAAGGCGGGCAATTACGTCCAGCTTTAGAGATTGATAATCAAGTTCTCCGCTTTAGTAAGGCGGGTGTTACTGATCCATTAAAGCAAGGATTATCACCTTTTGAGCGTATCGAATATCGATATGATCCTGATCAAAAAAAGCTTTATCGCCTTAAATATAGTAACTTAAATACTTTAAATAGAGAGCAACCCTTATCAAGTACGCTGTTGAGCCAAGTTGAACAATTTCAAATTATGGTTTTGACACCTCAAGAAGTAACAAAGTGGCCTGAAGTTAATATTGACCCTACAAAACCTGATGAATTTAGGAAGTTGCCAAAAGGAATAAAAATGCAACTCACGGTTGCAGGTGTAAGTTATGAGTGGATTTATAGCTTAAACCAAGGGGACTTATCGCTCTCCAAACAGGGAGGTCAATAAATGTTACTCTATAAAAAAAATCAGCAAGGTGTAGCGTTACTCACAATTTTGATAATGGTGGCTTTGGCTACAATTTTAGCTGCCTCTATCGCAAAGCATCAAACTAATACGATGGAAAATACAGGTTATTTGATGCGTCAAAATCAGTCATTACTCTATGCAAAAAGTGCAGAAGCTTTTTTTTCTGAATTATTAATTCAAGATGCAAATAATGCTGGTGGCATCGATCATTTAAAGGAAAGCTGGGCTCAGCCAATGCCACCTTTCCCAATAGAAGATGGAGCCGTATCGGGGCGCTTACTAGATGAGTCTGGAAAATTTAATCTAAACAATTTAACGACCAATGAAGGCAAGGTAAACGAAGCTGCTAAAAATTGGTTTGAGCGATTGCTTGTGCGTGTAGGATTGCCAGCAGAGTTAAGTCAAGCAGTTATTGATTGGCAAGATCCAGATGATGAACCAAGCGGCCCTATGGGGGCAGAAAGTAACTATTATGAAGGACTTGACCCTGGCTATTTGGCTTCAAATGCTAAATTTCATCGTATAGAAGAGTTGAAATTGGTAAGAGGTTTTGAAGGCAAGAAATATGATTTAATTGCACCATACATTTCTGCATTACCTGAAAATACAAAAGTGAATATTAATACCGCATCACCATTAGTATTAGCGAGTATTGATCAAAAATTAGATTTAGGGACTATAGAAAAAGAACTTCAATTACGCCAACAGAATTTAAAGTTCTTTCAAAATATTGATGAATTATGGCAATTGAGTGCTTTTTCAGCAGTTGATGCGCAAAAGAAAACTGAAGTTAGTAGTCTTTTAGATGTGAAGTCGAACTTTTTTCAAGCACAAATTGAGGTTGTGTTGAATAATAGGAAAAGACAGTTTACAAGTGCCTTGATGCGGAGTGATAAGCAGGTTTATGTATATTCTAGAAATATGGTGCCTTTTAACTAATTGAAAAATTATGATTTATTTACTTTAGATGTTTTTTGAAGTTTGTAATTATAAATTTTTCTCAAGTTAAACGTTAAAGTAAATATAAACTTTCTATATGTTTATATTCAATATTTCTTCATCAGTCTTATCATACTTTTTGCTAATTGTTTCTAATTGAAAAGTGGTGCGAAATTTTCGTCTTTTGCTTTATAATAATGTTCTTAGAAGGAATGATCGATTTGGCACATGTTAATTCGTAAGTTATTTAAGTTTGAAAATGCACATGTTGTACGTAACTGTACATCGGATCGTTGTAAGCGATCAATTCATGGACATAGCTATAAAGTTGAGTTATTGCTTAAAGCTTCGAAATTAGATCATGGGCAAATGGTTTATGATTTTGGACTCCTAAAAGGAGTAATAAAAGACCTATTCGACAGCTTTGATCACGCAATCTGTTTTTGGGAAAAAGATGATTCTCAATATATTGATGCATGCCAGACTTTTAGTGCTCGTTGGATTTCTTTACCTGTTTCACCGTCGGCTGAACAGTTTTCACGTATTTTCTTTTATCTAGCTCAGCAAGTTTTACAATCAACAGTCACTCAAAACGGGGAAGGTGACGTTGAGGTATATTCTGTTATTGTTCATGAGACTGATACTGGATATGCTCAAAGCTTTATTGAAGATATTCAAAACGAACAAATGGGTATTTTAAGTCTTAATGGAATTGTTTTTTCAGAACAAATTCAGATAGAGTGGGCAAATCCACAAATGTATGAGAACTTGAAAAAAGGGATTAAATTTAATAATCCTCAAGTTGATTTGCAAGTCGAAGTATAAATCGAATTACTTATTTTATTTGTAGAATTGAAAATTGATCTAGGATGACATTAATGCAATTAACTGAGCAACAGCAAGATAAACTCAGTAAAGTTCAATTAGAAGAAAGTTGGAAAAGATCTTTAGCACCTTTTCTATTAAGTCCTCAGATGGATAGTTTGCGCGATTTCTTATTTCAACAGAAACAAGCTCAGAAAATAATATATCCACCTAGTAAACAGATCTTTAATGCTTTAAATACCACACCATTGGCTGATGTGAAAGTTGTGATTTTAGGGCAAGATCCATATCACGGACCAAACCAAGCGAATGGTTTAAGTTTCTCTGTTCAAAAAGGTATTGCATTACCACCCTCTTTGCGCAATATTTTTCATGAATTACATACAGATTTGGGTATTCCGGCTCCTCGCCATGGTGATTTAACAAAATGGGCTAAACAAGGCGTGCTTTTACTCAATAGTGTGCTTACAGTTGAGGCTGGACAGCCGACTTCACATCAAAAGCAGGGTTGGGAAGCCTTTACTGATGAAGTTATTGATGTTCTAAATGAACAGAGACAACATATAGTATTTATTTTGTGGGGTGCTTATGCACAGCGCAAAGGACAACGTATAAATAGAGATAAACACTTGGTTTTAACAGCCGCACATCCATCACCTCTTGCTGCAAATAGAGGGGGATTTTTTGGATGCAAAGTGTTTTCAAAAACAAATCAATATTTGAAACAACATGGCATTGAGCCCATAGACTGGCAATTGGACGCATGATGAACTCTCCCAATGTAAATAACTATCACCCGGACTTGGTGGTTGAAGAAGCAAAAAACGGCTGGCGTATAGTACGTTTGAATCGTCCTAAATCGTTACATGCTTTAGACGAATCAATCGTAACGGCATTATTGCGTGTATTTGAAGATTTCCGTGACGATGAACAGGTTAAAGCAATTTGGTTAGACTCAACTACACCAAAAGCTTTTTGTGCAGGTGGTGATGTTAGAAAATTACGCCAACTTGTTATAAATCAAGAAGTCGATACCGCAAATAAGTTCTTCCAGCAGGAATATGCTTTAGATCTACTTTTACATAATTATGCTAAACCGGTTGTGGTTTGGGGAGAAGGTTATGTAATGGGCGGTGGCTTAGGCTTGTTTATGGCTGCACCATTCCGTTTAGTGACGCCATATTCACGTTTAGCAATGCCTGAAATTAATATTGGTTTATATCCTGACGTTGGTGCGAGCCGTTTCTTGGCAGATCGTGGTCCAATAGGTTTGTTTACGGGTTTAACTGGTTCAATCATGACTGCTGCTGGGGCGTATAGCATCGGTTGGGCAACACATATTTGTGAAGCACAGCGTGATAATGTTTTGCAAAAAGTTTTAAATATTAATTGGGCTCATTATCCTGCAGGGGATTTTCGAGCAATTGATGATACTTTAAATAGTTTGCACCGTCCTGTTGCGGCAGGTCCATTGCAAAACTCACTTGATGTAATTCATAGCGTTTGCCGTGGTTTTAATTTTGAACAAGACTATCAAGCTATTGTTAGCTTGCGTGATGCGAGCAGTGATTGGTTACGTCAAGCGAGTGAGAATTTGCAAAAAGGATCTCCTAGTACCGCGGCAATTACTTGGTTACTGTGGCAATGGGGCAAACAAATTCACTCATGGGATGAGGTCTTTGATCTAGAGGCTCAGATTTCTGAGTGGAAAATCCGTCATCCTGACTTTGTGGAAGGTGTTCGCGCACGCTTAGTTGATAAAGATTTATCACCTGAATGGAAACCATGTGACGATCTAAGCTTGAGAGGTATATTGGCTGATTGTCCACCAGTAACTTCAATTGATAGCTGGAATGCCTTACTTAGACAACACGGTGTGATCACCTAAATTAAATGACTGAATATAGTGATGAATACTGGATGCAGCTTGCTTACGAGCAAGCTGAATTAGCCGCCCAGCAGGGTGAGATACCTGTTGGAGCGGTTCTGGTGAGCCAAAATCGAGTAATTGGATCTGGTTATAATGCTCCAATTACTTTATTAGATCCAACTGCACATGCAGAAATTCAAGCTATCCGTGCAGCGTGTTCCTCTTTAGAAAATTATCGATTACCTGAAGATACGACTTTATATGTCACTCTTGAGCCATGTACTATGTGTGTAGGTGCGCTCGTACATGCAAGAATTAAACATGTGGTTTTTGGTACGCCAGAACCTAAAGCAGGCTCTTTGGTGAGTGCGCGTCAGTTATTACAGCAAGGTTATTATAATCATAGGTTTACATTTCAGAATGGTTGTCTACAAGAAAAATGTGCACAACAGCTTAGCCATTTTTTTAAACAAAGACGTGAGCAAAAGAAACAAGAGAAACAACAAAAAACGTCCTTAAATGATTAAAAATTAACATACTCTTATGGCAAACTAACGCAGTTTTAATGTCATGATTCTATTTAATAAGGACGATCCAATGCGTAATGTAATTACCGTAGAAAAAGAATTTAATGCTCCTCTTACTGATGTATTTAATTTGCTCTCTAAGCATTCAACTTACAATACTGCTTTTGCACCTTTACAAGTTGTGCGTGTTAAAGACTCCGCAGATTCTAAAAGACCTGATGGTTTAGGCTCAATTCGACGTATGGGATTTGGTCCAATTAAGCCACTTAAAGAAGAAATTACATTGTTGGAAGAAAATAAAA
Organism: Acinetobacter sp. S-1; assembly: GCF_059579785.1. Classification (NCBI taxonomy): domain Bacteria; kingdom Pseudomonadati; phylum Pseudomonadota; class Gammaproteobacteria; order Moraxellales; family Moraxellaceae; genus Acinetobacter; species Acinetobacter sp. S-1. The sequence goes on along the minus strand of NZ_CM184207.1, from coordinate 2,069,697 downwards.
GTATTGAGTATAAATTAATAGACAATCCTTTGATTAAACACCATTTAGGCAGAATCGAGTTTTCTGAGATCACACCATACATTACTTTAGTTACATACCGCATCGAGTTAACGGCAAAAGCGCCAGTGGTCAGTAAATTAATCCTTGCACAGCTAAAACTAGCCATTACACTAGGCTTTTCGAGATTAGCTAAAGCATTTGCTTCTTAGTGAGAGTTCAATGACAGTTCAAATTATTACTATTGATGGTCCGAGTGGTTCGGGTAAAGGAACATTGGCCGCAAAACTTGCAGCACATTATCAATATCATTTACTCGATTCGGGTGCCTTATATCGTTTATTAGGGTTGTCATTACATAAACACGATTTATTAGAGAAATTAGACAGTCAGCTTGATGAATGTATTCAATATGCACGTCAACTGGACATTAAATTTGAAACGTCTACCTCAGGGATTTTGGTCTTCTTGGATGGCGAAGATGTATCTCAAACAATTCGTACAGAACGAGTTGGTGAGTACGCATCAAAAGTTGCAGTGGTTCCAGAGCTTAGACAGGCACTATTTGAAAGACAAAGAGCTTTTGCGCAAAGTCCTGGTTTAGTTGCAGATGGCCGTGATATGGCAACATCTATCTTTCCAGAAGCCAATGCCAAAATTTATCTGACAGCTTCGGCTGAGTCGCGCGCTGAGCGAAGAGTAAAACAGTTGCAGGGTATGGGGCTAGATGCTAAAATAAACGACATTTTAGCTAATATACAGGCACGAGACAAAAGAGATATGGAGCGAGAAGTTGCTCCGCTCAAGCCAGCCAAAGATGCTTATATCATTGATAGTTCGGAATTAACGATCGATCAGGTGTTTAAGTTAATGGTTGATTATGTCGATAGCCGTACTATTTAGTAAATAGAATTATCAGTTGAAGCATAGCTTGATCAGTCTATAAAGACTATGTTGATACTTAACTAAACCGGCCTTGTCTGATCCAAGACCGCTGAATTTATCAGGTATATCATGACCGAATCTTTTGCAGCCCTCTTTGAAGAAAGTGAATTAAACCTCAACGTTGAAAAGGGTGCAGTCATCCAAGGTGTTGTTGTAAACATCGATAGCGACTGGGTAACTGTTGACACTGGCCTAAAGTCTGAAGGCATTGTTGACCGTGCTGAATTTTTAAATGAACAACGTGAACTTGAAGTTCAGGTTGGTGATACTGTTGACGTAGTTGTTGAAGCTCTTGACAACGGTATGGGTCAAACAGTTTTATCACGTGAAAAAGCTAAGCGTGCTGAAACTTGGACTAAACTTGAAAAAATCTTTGAAGATGGCGAAATCGTTACTGGTGTTATCTCTGGTAAAGTTAAAGGCGGTTTCACTGTTGACATCGGTCCTGTTCGTGCATTCTTGCCAGGTTCATTAGTTGACACTCGTCCTATCCGTGACACTACTCACCTTGAAGGTAAAGAGTTAGAGTTCAAAGTAATCAAACTTGATGCTAAACGTAATAACGTTGTTGTATCTCGTCGTGCTGTTATGGAAGCTGAATCTTCTGCTGACCGTGAAGCATTACTTGCTCAACTTGAAGAAGGTCAAACAGTTACAGGTACAATCAAAAACCTTACTGATTACGGTGCATTCGTTGATCTTGGCGGTATTGATGGTCTTCTACATATCACAGATATGGCTTGGAAGCGTATCAAGCACCCTTCAGAAGTTGTTGAAGTTGGTCAAGAAGTTACTGTTAAAGTACTTAAATTTGACCGTGAACGTAACCGCGTATCTTTAGGCCTTAAACAATTAGGCGAAGATCCATGGTTAGCGATCATGAGCCGTTACCCTAAAGGTTCTATCGTTAAAGCTCGCGTAACTAACTTAACTGACTACGGTTGTTTCGCTGAAATCGCTGAAGGCGTTGAAGGTTTAGTTCACGTTTCTGAAATGGACCACACTAACAAAAACATCCACCCATCTAAAGTTGTTCAGATTGGTGATGAAGTTGATGTTATGGTTCTTGAAGTTGATGAAGAACGTCGTCGTATTAGCCTTGGTATCAAACAAACTCGTGCTAACCCATGGGAAGAGTTTGCTAAAGCTCATGAGAAAGGCGAAAAAGTATCTGGTACTATCAAGTCTATCACTGACTTTGGTATCTTCATTGGCTTGAACGGTGGTATCGACGGTTTAGTACACTTGTCTGATATTTCTTGGAACGAGCAAGGTGAAGAAGCTATTCGTCGTTACAAGAAAGGTGACACTGTTGAAGCTGTTATCTTGTCTGTAGACGCTGAAGGTAACCGTATCAGCCTTGGTATCAAGCAATTGAACAGCGATCCGTTCAATGACTTCTTAGCTGCTAACGAACGTGGTGCTTTAGTTAAAGGTACTGTAACTGCAGTTGATGCTCGTGGCGCAACTGTTAAGTTAGCTGACGAAGTTGAAGCAACTCTTAAAGCTTCTGAAATCAACCGTGACCGCGTAGAAGATGCGACTAAATTCTTAGAAGTTGGTCAAGAAGTTGAAGCGAAGATCATCAACGTTGATCGTAAATCTCGCTCTATCAACTTGTCTATCAAAGCGAAAGACGAAGCTGAAGAGAAAGAAGCAGTTGCTAGCTTGCGTACAGCAACTACAAGTCAAGACAATGGTCCTAAGACTATTGGTGACTTGATCAAAGCACAAATGAAGTAATAAGTTAACAAAGTACAGTTTCATGTAACGGAATTGTACTTTTTATACAAATTACTGTAAACGGTAGCCTAGTATTCAACATACTGCGCTACCGTTTTGTATTTAAACAGGTTATTATCGAACGACATAGAGTAGCAATAAATAACGAGGTCGTAGATGACTACTGAAGCTCTTAATAAGTCTGATTTGATTGAACGCATTGCGCTAAAAAACCCACACTTAGCTGAACCCTTGGTGGAAGAGGCGGTTAAAATTATGATTGATCAGATGATAGAAGCACTATCAACTGATAATCGAATTGAAATCCGTGGTTTTGGTAGCTTTGCTTTACACCACCGTGATCCAAGAGTTGGTCGTAATCCTAAAACAGGAAAATCAGTTGAAGTTGCAGCTAAAGCTGTTCCACATTTTAAACCCGGAAAAGCCCTTCGTGATGCAGTAAACGAATCTGGGAAATAAATAAAATTTATAAGTCGGGGTGCCTATGCGTTATATTTTAATTGCATTGCTTATTGTTGTATTTGGCTATTCTTTAGCACTTGTTTTGCAGAATCCAACAGAACTTTCTGTTGATTTGTTATTTACCCAAGTTCCAGCTATGCGTTTAGGCTTATTATTGCTACTCACATTAGTACTAGGAACTGTGGTTGGTCTTTTATTAGGTGTGCAAGTTTTCAGAGTATTCCAAAAAAGTTGGGAAATTAAACGCCTGCGTAAAGATATTGACCATTTGAGAAAAGAACAAATCCAAAGTGCTCAATTAGCGGCAGCTGAAGCAGCTGCGAATGTAAGACATGAAAAAACTGTTGTAGATATTTATCCGCAGGATAAAAACTCTACTCCGCTATAATCCCCATACTACTCTTTATTAATGAGTAAAGAGTAGTATCTCTCTAGTTTTATCTCTTCTTTTATTCTTCTAAATATAAACGCTTTTGTTCTTATCGCTTTAATTTTGGAAAGCAGCTCTCTACATTCCTTTATTCATTCATGATTTGTCTATTATAATAACGCTGATTTTATAGGATGGAAGAAAGTCTCTTGAGTATCATTGTTGCGTTAGATGCAAAAAGCCAATATGACGCTTTAAAAATTGTTGAACAGCTTGATCCTGCTTTATGTCGTGTAAAAGTGGGTAAAGAGCTTTTTACTCATGAAGGCCCATCTGTTGTAAAAAAACTGCAAGAACAAAATTTTGAAGTTTTTCTTGATCTTAAATTTCATGATATTCCAAACACTACAGCTCAAGCAGTATGTGCAGCGGCTGATTTAGGTGTATGGATGGTAAATGTTCACGCTTCAGGTGGCCGTAAAATGATGGAAACCTGTGTGGAGCGTTTAAAAGCGGGTAACTATCAAACCCAACTTATCGCTGTGACAGTACTCACATCAATGGGTCGTGAAGATTTAAAAGATATTGGTTTAGATGTTGAACCTGTAGAGCATGTAAAGCGCTTGGCTAATTTAACGAAAGAAAGTGGCTTGGATGGGGTGGTTTGTTCAGCTCAAGAAGCTAAGATTCTTCGTGAATTAATTGGGCAAGACTTCTCTTTAGTAACACCTGGTATTCGTCCAGAAGGTTCTAATGCAGACGACCAAAAACGTATTGTAACTCCAAAGCAAGCTATGCTTGATGGCTCTACGCATCTGGTAATTGGTCGACCGATTACTAAAGCAGAAAAGCCAACAGAAATGTTGAAGTCTATTCTTGCTTCGATTGCCTAAAAATTTAGGAATAAGCTAATTAATAACGGGGCGAGTAGGCTTAATAATAAGCCGCTCATCATGGCATGTGGTACATAATGTGTGCCACATGACTGTTTTACCATTGCTAAGGTAACATCCATTGAGGTTGCACCAGCACTTGAGATAGCAGGGCGTGGAAAACGCCAACCCATGGTATACATTAGAAAAATAGCAACAATTTCTCTAAATAAGTCAGTTAATAAAGCAATTCCACCCAACTCTGCCGAATGTAATTGCGTAAATAGGATCCCTGACATTGAATACCAGCCATAGCCTTGTGCTAAAGCTAAAGTTTCATTAAGTGTAAAATGCTTGTTGAGCAAATAGTAATTTAAAAAGCCCGCTATACATGACCCTATAAAAGCAGCTAAGGGTACAATTAAAATTTTCCAGCTTAACCATGTGCGGTTAAAGTGGGTGAAAGCAAGTTCGATACCAATTAAAAAAATAAAAAGTAATAACAAGTACCAGCTATTAAATGCGATATGAGAGGTGAATTGAGTAACGATAGCGCCGAATAAAACACCGACACCTAGTGCAAGAAAAGCCTTCGCAATATTCTTTAAAGCATTTACAAAAAGTTGTAGGGAAATTTTGCCTTTAACACTTTGTTTATCAAAAATTGTATAAGCAAATAAACACGTAAAGAACGAACCAAAAGACGTGGTAAGAGCAATGATAATAGCGGGTGGGAGTATGGCAGAAGGATTCTCAATTTGGTCAAGGGCCAAGGTTAATTCAAAAGCTACACTAGCTAAAAGAATATAAGAAAAATAGGGCAGTATTTTAAATATAAATTGTCGGATATTTAGAGATAGTTTGGGTGCTAGGAAATAACCGAAAGCCAGTGCTAAAAAAATTTGAACGATGAGATAAAAAGATTGCATATAATAGATAGATTGTTATCAATCTACCTATTATGTCTTGAACATTTTAAACTGCATAGCTTTGTGAGCTTTTATTTAAAAGTAAGTAGTCTTTGGGCTTAACTTTACGTGTTTCTAACCAATACTTCCATGTGTAAGTTGGCCATAGTGAAAAGTTTCTACCATCGGCAGATTGATACCAACTACTACAGCCACCAGCTTGCCATACGGTTCCTTGCAGCTGCTTTTGGACACGTTCATTAAAGGCGTCTTGAATTTCAGGCTTGATCTCAATTGCTTTTTGGCTAGACTCTTCTACTAACTGAATAAGCTGTAAAATGTAATTCACTTGAGATTCAATCATAAAAATAATCGAATTATGACCTAGAACTGTATTAGGGCCTACCAGTTGGAATAGATTGGGAAAGTTTTTAGTCATAATGCCGTAATAGCTTTCAGCACCATCTTTCCATGCTTGCTTTAACTCGATTTGATTACGTCCAATACATGTGAAATGTTTTAAATAAATACGTGGGTCAGTAATAAAACCTGTACCGTAAATTAAACAATCAATAGGTCGTTCTTGACCATCTTTAGTAACAATACTGTTTTCTTTAATCTCTTGAATACTATCAGTTACTAGCTCAACATTTTTTCGGTTAAAGGTAGGAAAGTATTTATTTGAGATAAGAATACGTTTACATCCCATAACGAAGTCAGGTGTGAGTTTTTTTGCTAACTCTTTATCTTTGACTTGAAAACGGATGAATGCTTCTGCCAATTTTTGGCCATATTTCATGATTTGAGGTTGAACAATGGGTACAACGCGAGATTCATTACTCCAGTAAAGGCGACTACGATGAAGCTGGCGATAAATATTAGAAGATTTGAATAATGCTTTACTTAAGCTTGAATATTTGCGCTCATCGCGTGGTATTACCCATGCAGCTGTTCTTTGAAATACATAGAGCTGTTTAACATCTTTGGCTATTTCAGGAATATATTGAATTGCGCTACCACCTGTACCAATAGATGCGACTGACTTTCCGTTTAAGTCATAGTCATGTTCCCATTTTGAGGAATGAAATACTTTTCCTTTGAATTTTTCAATCCCCTTGATAGGAGGAATTTGTGGGATGTGTAGGGGACCAGATGCAAAAACTACAAATTGCGCTTCTATAGAAGGTTGGTTCTTAAAGTCTAGAGTCCAGACATGACGTGTTTCATCATATTGGACATGAGTTACGTCATGGTTAAACTTGCAGTAATCTTTAATTTTATATTTCTGTGTAATGTCTTGAATATAATTAAAGATCTCTGGCCCCTCAGCATAGCGTTTTGTCCAATCTGTTTTTGGTGCAAAAGATAATGAATACATATGAGATTGAACATCACATGCTGCACCTGGATAACGATTTTCTCGCCAAGTTCCGCCGACATCGTTTGATTTTTCTAAAATAACAAAGTCTTGCTGTTGATTTTGGAGTAAACGGATTGCCATTGCTAGGCCACCAAAGCCAGCACCAATAATAGCGATTTTAGTTTTTTGAATAGCATCTTGCTTTGCGTTTAGCATTGGAAACCCTGCATAAGCTGAAAAGAGGATTGCACGCAAGACTAACGTTTTTTAATCAGTTTAAACATGATTGTAACGACGTGAAAATTGATAGATTCGGCAATTAATTTTCTTGCTTCTTTATAGTAAAACATTTCAGTCTAGGGAAATTGATAGAAGAATGAAACGGTCGATACTTGGTTTAATCTATTTAATTCAAGGAATGCGCAATGCTGGCATTGATGTCGACTCACGTTTGGCCGATATAGGTATTAAAGTCGATGCTTTAGACCCGAGCTCTACAATTCATGATCGTCTTGAATGGGACATTCAACAAATAATTAGTAAAAATGTAGAGCCTGAAAAGGGTTTATTTATTGGACAGCATTATGCTTTAGCTGGTTACGGCCCATTGCTTATGCTACTTGTCACAAGTAATGATATTCAAACTGCTTTAAATAAGGGTATAAAATATCAAAAGCTTACGCATTTATTTGGTAGCTTGGCTTTATATGAAAATGATGAGCGGACGATTTTAAATTATTTGCCTGTTGATTTAAAAACGGAAATTGGTCAGTTACGGGCACAGTGTGAAATCTCTGGAACTTATAAATTTATTCAAGATATTTATACGATGATGGGATTACAAATACCTACGATGCGTATAGAACTTCCATTTGAAAAACCTACTGATATAGAAACTTTGTCACACTATTTTGCATATTATGGCGAAGATGCGCATTTTAATGGTAAATATGCGGCATTTAGCCTAAGTAAGGATGTACTTGAAATCAAGATTCCTTCTGCTGATATCATTACACATCGTATTTATGAATCAAAATGTATTGCAGAAATAACAAGATTAAATCAACAAGATCATCAAACTCCACATATCATACAATGTGTGCAAGATTATCTTGAACTGCAACAAGGAATTATCCCGAGCATGGCGGAAACAGCTTTTGCATTAAAAATGCCTGAAAGGACATTAAGGCATCAACTGCAACAGCTAAATACGAGTTATAAGCAAATTCGTGAACAAATTATCAAGAATAAGGCATTGAAGCTTATGGAATATAGGGAATACTCAATAGAAGTTGTTGCCGAATTACTCGGCTATTCTGAACCGGCGGCATTTAATCATGCATTTAAACGATGGTTTGGACAGAGTCCTCGACAATATGCAAAAGAGTCATCGTCGTAACTCTTGATGCTAAAAGCTAATGTGGTTGAACAAAATGTTCGCTATACTCTCATCAGTTAAAATTGAAATAAAACGATATGTTAAATTTAAAATCTTCTCATAGTACTGCATTCACACCTTCTTCCCCAGCAGAACGCTATGCTGAGGCTTTAGCTTCAGGTCAATTTATGGCAGATGAAGCGCAAGCACAGGCAGTGCAAGAATTAGATCGCGTATGGAAAGAACTTTTAAACCGTTATAAAGCCTCAAAAAAAGCTTTCCGTCGTTTCCGTCGCCAAACTTCGCCTAAAGGTGTATATATGTGGGGCGGAGTAGGCCGTGGAAAAACTTGGCTTATGGATCAATTTTATGAATCTGTGCCATTTCGCCGTAAAACGCGTATGCATTTTCATCATTTCATGCAACATGTTCATAAAGAGCTAAATAAGCTTTCAGGCCAACGTAATCCACTTGAAATCGTAGCTGACCAAATCTATAAAGATGCTGTCGTTATTTGTTTTGATGAATTCTTTGTCTCAAACGTAACAGATGCAATGATCTTAAGCGATTTATTCCAAAAATTATTTGTGCGTGGTGTGACATTAATTGCAACATCAAACATTGCACCAGATGGCTTATATAAAAACGGTATTCACCGTGATCGTTTCTTGCCAACCATTGAAATGGTTAAAAAGAACTGTGCTGTTTTAAATGTAGATGCAGGTGTGGACTATCGTTTGCGTGTACTAAAACAAGCTCAATTATTTAAATCGCCATTAACGAATGAAGCTCAAAGCTGGATAGCTGAACGTTTTAGTGCATTAACTCATACACAAGCTCATTCTCAAGAGCCGATTGTGATTAATAATCGTGTTGTCGAGACTTTGGGACATACAGAAGATGTGTTGTGGTGTGAGTTTTCTGAACTCTGCTTTAAACCACGTAGCCCAGCCGATTTTATTGAAATTGCAAACATTTATAATACGGTTCTAGTCAGTAATGTTCCTCATTTGACAGATTTCTTATCTGAAGGTACTCGTCGCTTTATTTATCTAGTCGATGAGTTTTACGATCGAGGTGTGAAATTACTTTTAACGTCTCAAGATAGTATTATTGATATTTATCAAGGTGAAAAGTTAGCATTTGAGATTGAACGTACGCGTTCACGTTTGCTAGAAATGCAGTCTGATGAATATTTACATTCTGAACACCGACATATTGATGCTACAAAAACCTCTTAAGTAAAATAGATATGAAAAGCGCTCTAGATTGAGCGCTTTTTTATAACAAAAAATAGATAAATTTAATTAAATAGTGCTTTTTCACGCAGCAAAGTTTGATATAACTAAATACGCTTTAGAAAAACAAGATAGTGAAACTTTTTGTCTGTTAACAAAAAGTCTAGTTTCAGTATCTTTAAATATTGAATAAATTGATGGGAATCCTAGTTAGAATTTTAATATTTCCTATATAGAAAATTTTATCTTTGTCAATAGTTTTGCCGGGGAAAATGCTTACTATTTAGGAATGTGATATTAGTATTCAGCTTAATTTAAATCGGTATACTAGGATTCTCTTGGTATAAAAAGTAGCAACTTCAGGAAAGACAATGACTGCACGTATTCAAAAAGGCAAGTTAGCGATTGCTAAAGAACTTTACGATTTTATCGAAAATGAAGCTTTACCAGGTTCTGGTTTAGATAGTGAAACTTACTGGAAGAACTTTGAGCAAGTTGTTGTCGATCTTAGCCCAAAAAATAAAGCATTATTGGCTAAGCGTGATGAATTACAAGCAAAAATTGATGAGTGGCACCGTAACAACAAATTTGAATTAGGTGCTTATAAAGCGTTCTTAACTGAAATTGGTTATTTATTACCAGAAGTTGAAGATTTTCAAATCACTACTGAAAATGTAGATGAAGAAATTGCGTTGTTGGCAGGACCACAGTTAGTTGTACCTGTACGTAATGCACGTTATTGCTTAAATGCAGCAAATGCCCGTTGGGGTTCTTTATATGATGCACTTTACGGCTTCGATGTAATTTCTGAAGAAGGCGGAGCTGAAAAGGGTAAAGGATATAATCCTGTTCGTGGTGCAAAAGTTATTGAGTTCGCTAAGAATTTCTTAAATGAAGTTTTCCCGCTTGCTCAAGGTTCACATGCAGATGCAACAAAATATGCAATTGAGCAAAATAAACTCGTTGTAACTTTGAAAGATGGTTCAAAAACAGGTTTAGCTCATGAAGCTCAGTTTGTTGGTTTCAATGGTGAAGAAGCAAATCCTTCAGAAGTTGTACTTTTAAGTAATGGTCTTCATGTCATTATCGAAATTGATGCAAATAGCCCAATTGGACAAACTGATCCAGCGGGTGTTAAAGATTTAACATTTGAAGCGGCAGTAACCACAATTCAAGATTTGGAAGACTCTGTTGCGGCTGTGGATGCAGAAGAAAAAGTTGAAGGTTACCGTAACTGGTTAGGTTTAATGAAGGGTACACTTCAAGAATCTATCGAAAAGAACGGTAAAACGATTGTTCGTGATCTAAATAAAGATCGCGAAATTAAAAACTTAATTGGTGGTACAACAAAACTTCATGGTCGTTCACTTATGTTACTTCGTAACGTAGGTCACTTAATGACTAACCCAGCTATTTTGGTAGACGGCGAAGAAATTTTTGAAGGTATTATGGATGCATTGGTCACTCCATTGTTATCAATTGCTGATATCCGTAGTACAAACGAAAATAAAAACTCTCGTAAAGGTTCTATGTATATTGTTAAGCCAAAAATGCATGGTCCTGAAGAAGTTGCGTTTGCTGTAGAGTTATTTGAACGTGCTGAACAGGCGATTGGATTACCACCTAAATCGTTAAAAATCGGTATTATGGATGAAGAGCGCCGTACATCTGTAAACTTGAAAAACTGTATTGCTGCTGCTAAAGACCGTACGATCTTTATTAATACTGGCTTTATGGACCGTACGGGTGATGAAATCCATACTTCTATGGAAGCTGCACCTGTTGTTCGTAAAGAAGCGGTTAAAACACAAAAATGGATTGCTGCTTACGAAAACCGTAACGTTGCGATTGGCTTGAAATGTGGTTTACAAGGTAAAGCACAGATTGGTAAAGGCATGTGGCCAAAACCAGATAGCATGAAAGATATGTTAGCAACTAAAGCTGCACATCCAAATGCTGGTGCTTCATGTGCTTGGGTTCCATCTCCAACTGGTGCTGTACTTCACGCGATGCATTATCATCAAGTGAATGTAAAAGCACGTCAAGATCAGTTAAAAGCTGAAGAAATGTTGTCATTAGATGACTTGTTAACCCCTCCATTTGCACCTGATACAAACTGGTCAGCGGAAGAGATTAACAATGAACTTGAAAATAACTGCCAAGGTATCTTAGGTTATGTTGTTCGTTGGGTTGACTTAGGTGTAGGTTGTTCGAAAGTTCCTGATATTAACAACGTGGGCTTAATGGAAGACCGTGCAACATTACGTATTTCTTCTCAACACGTTGCGAACTGGTTACGTCACGGTATTGTGACTCGTGAACAAGTTGAAGAAGTGCTTAAACGTATGGCAAAAATTGTTGATGAGCAAAATGCAAATGACCCATTGTATAAACCAATGGCAGCTAACTTTGAAACAAATATTGCTTTCCAAGCAGCTTCTGATCTTATCTTCAAAGGTTGTGAACAGCCTTCTGGTTACACTGAGCCGTTACTTCATGCTGCTCGTTTGAAGTTAAAAGGTTATACAGGTGATTAATTTCATCCTGTTTTGAAAAAAGCCTCTTCGGAGGCTTTTTTATTTTCGGTATATTTTGTGCTTATAGAAAGGGAATTTATAGCTAAAAGGTTTTGAATTTGATTAGTCTAAAAGATCTCGATCGTGAGAATTGGATTCGATGTGCAAGATTATCATTAGATGAATCTCAAAAAGATTATGTTGCACCAAATGTATATTCTATTGCTGAGTCTAAAGTGGAAGAACATTATTGTCCAAGAGTGATTTTTTCGGATGATAAAGTCATTGGATTCTTAATGTACTGTGTCGAAGTTGACCTACCTGATGAGACATTATTTTGGTTGTTTCGTTTTATGATTGGCAAAGATCATCAAGCCAAAGGTTATGGTACCAAGGCATTGCAAATGGCAATTGATGAAATAGCTGCAAAAGGAGCTAAACGAATTAGAACGATGTATAAATCGTCCAACTATGTGGCTGGAAAACTTTATAAAAAAATGGGTTTCCGAGAAACTGGAGAATATGATGAGTGTGGAGATATTATTTTAGAGTTGAATATTTCACTTCAAAAAAAACGCTAACTGAAGATTCAAGTTAGCGCAGGAGTTAATAGAATTAAAAAGATTGAAGAGCAATATTAGTTACTGCTCACAATTCCAATTTTAGTGACACCTAAACGTTGTGCAGTAGCCATGACCATCGCTACATTCTTATATTCAGCCATCTGGTCTGGTTTGAGTTTGATCTGGTCTTGATCTTTTTTAGCAACCACACCTTGAAATAAAGTCTCTAGCGTCTTTCTGTCAGAAACCTCTTGGTTATTCCAAAATACTTTGCCTACCGCATCAATTCTTACATCAATCACTTCAGGTGGCTTTTCATTTGTTGGTGGCGGTGTGCCATTTGGCAAATTAATATTAATCGCATTGTTTGGTGCAGGTATGGTAATAATAAACATAATAATGAGTACCAACATGACATCAATAAGAGGTGTCATGTTGACTTCTAACATCACATCGTCATCATTATTTGAACCGACATTCATACCCATAAAATTCTCCTTAAGTTAATTACGGGGAGGCTGGAGGGGTAGTAACAAAAGCAATTTTGCCAATACCAGCTTCTTTGGTCGTACTAATGACCTGATCTATCGCTTCAAAATGGGTAAGTTGATCACCCCGAATATGAACTTCTGGCTGAGGTCTTTTTTGTGCAACTGCTTGAAGTTTTGCCAGCAATATCTCTTTACTAGGCACATAACTTTCGTTCCAGAAAATATCGCCTTTCTTATTTACTGAGAGTTGAATATTTTCAGGCGTGGTTGCATATAGAGTATTTTTTTCTTCTGGTAGTTTCACTGGAACTGTATGTGTGACTACCGGAATAGTAATAAGAAAAATAATAAGTAAAACCAACATGACATCAACCAAAGGTGTCGTGTTAATTGTGCCAATCATTTCATCATCATCTTCAGAACCAACACTCATACCCATAATGTTTGCTCCCGATTATTTAATACTGCGATTAACTGAATTATTGGTATTAATTTCTCCACTTAATAAAACCGCATGTAAATCTGAACCAAATGAACGTACATTTTCCATAACTGCTTTATTTCGGCGAGTAAGCCAGTTGTAACCAAGTACAGCAGGTACTGCGACTGCAAGACCAATCGCTGTCATAATGAGAGCTTCACCAACGGGCCCTGCAACTTTATCGATAGATGCTTGACCTGAGATACCGATGGCTGTTAATGCATGATAAATTCCCCATACAGTACCAAAAAGACCAACAAATGGTGCGGTAGAACCTACTGTTGCTAAAAAGGCTAAACCACCACCTAAATGATTTTGTATTTTCTCAATTGCGCGTTGAATTGAAATGCTCACCCATGTATTAAAATCGATTCGTTCAAGTAAAGAACCGCCATGTGATTTAGTTGAATTAATGCCTTTTTCTGCAATAAAGCGATAAGCGCTACTTTGTTCTAAACCTTCTGCAACATTATCAAGGGAAGTCGCTTCCCAGAAATGTTTTTCAGCTTCTTTGCCTTGGCGTTTAACTTTACCTTGCTGCAATAGTTTAGAGATGATGATGTACCAAGTTCCAATCGACATGAGTACTAATATAAATAAGGTAGACTTAGCAACTAAATCACCTTCACGCCAAAGGGCTTCTAGGCCATAAGGGTTTTTAACAGTTTCACTTGTTGCGGGTTTCGGTGGTGGAGTTGGAGTATTTGTACTTGACGTAGCTTCAGTAGTTGCTGTGGCCACAGGAATATTGCTTGTTTCTTCTGCGAAAACTGAGCTTAATGGAAGTAACGAGCAAGCTGCGATTAGGCTTGCAGAAGCGAAACGAACTAACGGTTGAGTTGATTTTTTCATCATATATCTCCAATATTTTTTAATTTCTTGCTAATTCAATTGTTTATTCAATTACAAATGGATATTCAATTTCATACCAATCTTGCTGAGGTACACCATCTTTCATTGCTGGTTTAAAAGTACATAAGCTGTAAGCTTTAGTGGCCGCCTTATCAAGAATCCTACTACCACTCGATTTCTTTACCTTTGCTTCTATAACCTTGCCATTGGTATCAACTAAAACTCGAATGCGGACAGTGCCTTGTTCTCCACTCATTTCTGCTTCGCGTGGATATTCTGGTTTTTCACAGCCAGCTGAACCTTCTGAAACACCGCGACTTACACCAACAGGTTTTGGTGTCGGCGCAGCAGCCACTGGAGCAGGTGCAGCAACAGGGCTTGGTGACGGGGTACTAGGTGCAGCAGGAGCTGGGGTAGCCACTTTAGTTGGTTGAGTTACCGGAGTTGTTTTTTGTACAGGTATCACTTTTTCGACCTGTTTCACTGGCTCAGGAACCTTGGCAACTTTTTCTACCATTTTTGGTGGCTCAGGTGGTTTTTCCTTAGGTTTTGGATCCTCCGGCTTTGGTGGAGGAGGTGGCTTAATATCCTGAATAATTTGTAATTCCACAGGTTTTTCTGCTGGTTTTTGAATATTGTTTGCTAAACCTGACATTAGAATATAGGCAACAAGAAGATGCAGAAAAATGACTGCAGCAATACCAATTAAGCGTTTGGCAGATTTATTTTCTATGTCTGTAAAAGTCATGCCGATAGTTACTCCTGAAACTGTAGACAAACAATTTTTAAAATGACTGTTTGGCTAAGAATGAGTATTTGTTCTGCAAACACAATGTTTAAAGGCATGTTTGCAGAACAACCATTTAGAACTTATATGTACCTCGTACAAAGTAAGTACGTCCTAAAGGATCTGCATAACGTGGGTCATACCCCATTTGAAAGTTGTCACCAACATTTGAAGCAGGAGGATCTTCATCAAAAATATTTTTAATTCCTGCGGTGACTTCTAGATTTTTAAAGCCTTTGTAAGTACTTGAAATATTATAAATTGTATAGTCGCTCACTTTGTGGTCTTGATAACCTGCCTTGACAGTGGAGCTTGAGTTTTGGTCATCATAACCACGAGTGAATTGTTGTTGGAAATTTACGCCCCAGTTTTGATAATTCCAGTATAAATTAGCAGTATGTTTCCAACGAATAATTGGGGCATCTCCAACATATGTGCCTAAACTACTAATCCATTCTCCATCTTTTTCATTTTGATATTTATATTTAATGACATAAGTCCCATCGATTCCAAAGCCAAATCGACCTGTTGTTGTCATTGGGGTTATATAATTTAGACTTACATCGACACCAGAAGTTTTTAAATCACCCATATTGTCTTGAGTAGTAATGATATGGTTAAGTGTTCCATCTGGGTTGCGTACGAACTTGTCGGCATATTTTGTTGGATTGTTAAAAATATCAATCTCAGGTAATGCAGCAATTTGATTTTCAACTTCAATATTAAAGTAGTCTAAAGTTAGAACTAAATTTTTAATTGGTTCTAGAACTAGGCCAGCAGTAAATGATTTTGATTCTTCAGGGTCGAGATCTTTATTTCCTCCATTTTTGCGATCAAATTGGGTTTCACAATCACGACTGGCAACACCACCAGGTGGAAGAGTATCTCCTGGTTTTTTAGGAGGGCCATTCGGACAAAGTACAGGGTCATTATGATAGGCTGAAGTATTTGTTATAGAATTAGGAGCATTTACTTCCCATAAAGTTGGTGCTCGGAATCCTGTACTATAAGAAGTACGGAACATTAATTGTTTAATTGGTTCCCAACGAAGTGCGAATTTAGGATTAAACGTATCGCCGAAATCACTATAATCATCGTAACGAGCAGCAAGTTGAGCTTCTAAAGTTTTATGTAAGGGAATATGCAGTTCAGTAAAGACTGCTTTAATATCTCTTTTTCCTTTATTCGTAGGTTCATTCGGATCAACTCCTGTACTTGGTGCTTGACTAGCCACTTCAGATACTACGTTTGAGGTCCATTCATCGTGGCGATAGCTAGTTCCAATTGCAAAACCAACGTCACCGGCAGGTAATTTAAATATAGGTCGACTGGCGGTGAAATCAACAGTAGTTGAGTCAACGTCTGCTTTTAAATAAGCACCAGTTACACCTAATGTATCCCATAAACCTGCATCTTCTGATGCTTGTGGACCGAATGGGTTTAAAATACCATTATTTAAAGCCTCTTGAGTTTTGTTGTAGTTAAGATACCCACTGTTTAATCGATCTTCCGCTTCGCTATGAGCATAAGTAACTCCAGTATTAATATCCCAACCGAATGCTTCACCCTCTAGACCACCGAATACACGATGTGACTCGTTAATACTAGAACTAACACGATTGCCAGCTTGAGAACGAATATAAAGTTCAAGTGGACCGCTCACATTATTCATTCCAGGAGTAATACCATTACCTGGATAATATTTGCTATCAGGATTTAATGTTAAATCAAAGAAAACATCTGGAGCCACAGAGGTAGTAATTTCATTACGCGCATAGACGTATTCCGCTACAGCATTTAAATTATCATTGAGTTTAAAAGTAGCACGCCCTAGTGCTGAGATGTCTTCAGTTTTTGGAACAATTCCAATCACTGCCTGACTGTTGTAACGGCAGGATCCATTCTGTACGTAAACGAGCGGGTTACCTCCACAGCCCGTGGCTGCATATGGGTTTCCTTCGGCACCAGTTTCCTTGTCATAAAAATTAGCGGGAAAGCTACCGCTACTCCCTTTTGTAATACCTAGTTCTGGTATTAATCCTCCACGTTTACTAACTTTACGATCTTTAGCCATAACGTCGTTACCATGTCGGTAATCGATGACACCAAAAATATTAAATCCATTTTCATCAAGATCACCATAACCACCAAATACGCTTATATCTTGTGTATCACCTCCATTTTGCTCTGGTTGCGTCAAACCACCACTGATGTTTAAACCAGTAAATTGTTTTTTAGTAATGAAGTTGATTACACCACCAATTGCATCTGTACCATAAATTGCTGATGCGCCATCTCGTAAGACCTCAATACGGTCTAACATAGCTAGCGGAATAATATTTAAGTTGGTAACGCCACTATCATAAGCATTTGCAGCTAAACGACGACCATTAAGTAAGATTAAGGTTTTATTGGCACCAATTCCTCGGAGGTCAGCTGCTGAGCCTACCGTTCCACTAGCACCTACATTTTGAGCAGTAACAAAACTTGATTGGTTTGCACTGATCTTTGCTAATGCCTCCTCTGTTGTTGTTACCCCTTGTTTTAAGATTTCATCAACTTTTACGATGGTAATGGGGGAAGCACTTTGTGCTGCAACTCCTTTGATTGAAGAACCTGTAACGGCAACTTTTACGACTTTTGTTGGTTTTTCATCAGTACTTGATTGTTCAGTTTCTGCTGCCTGTGCCAGGGTAAGACACATCATACTTAAACTAAGGGTGCTTAATTTAAGAATTGTTTTGCTGATCTTGGGGGTTGCCTGAGATCGAACATTGTATTTTTTTTTCATCGTGGATTTGATCCCTTTTTGTTGTCGTTAGCGATATTGCTGGAAAGTTTTTAAGCAAAGCAAGTGCCAACTATATATTTTTCTTTTTTTAGTTTATGCAAAATATTGATATATATTGATTTTATTATGGTTCAGCACGAAGGTTCATCTTTTATTAAACAAAAATAAATTTTCCGTTTGGAAAATTTTTTAACGCTGGCCAAAAGTTTCAAATTTTTTTGTATAAAAAATATACATTACTGGACTCTTCACATGCTTAATAAATAAAAATGTATCGTTTTAGAACCTTTTTATATGTAATGTTATACTATTTATAATTCCGGTTTTTGTTATATTTTTTATTTTAAATCAATTGCTTATTTTATAATTATTTGTTAATTTGGCTTGTCTCAATATGAATCATAATTTGTCATTAATGTATTTTATTTGTGCATTTAAGGTATTAGATGATTAACATATGCAAATATAATATTTGGCAAAAAGTTACTTTTATTTATATAGTTCAAACCATTTTAAGTACCTAATAAAAATATGAATTTCTAATATTATTAATTATTTTGTGATGAATATTAATAAATGGCATGAAATTCGCTTTATTTTCAGTAGTTACAAAAGATTGGGTTTTTGACTTTGTTTTTCCATTTGTTCAAATAAAAATGCTCATAGAAAAGTAAAGAATTAAACCCAAATAGGCTTATCTGTTGAAAAAGAACTTTTCTTATGCAGATTTAGATGTTACTCAAAAGGATAATATCTTTTAAAAAACTAATTACGTGGGTATGAACTTGAAATTAAAATTTTTTAAGCTCGCCATTTTAAGTCTGGCTATTACATCAATTCCTTGTGCTTACGCAATTACGCCAGCGCAACCAAACAAAATTTTGCATGTTGCCTATGAAGCCCCAGATGATGGCTTCGATATGGTCAAAACCACCAATTTCTATAGCGCTAATATTGCTGAGGCAATTTTTGAGCCTTTACTTAAATATGACTATCTGGCACGCCCATTACAGTTAGCTCCCTATACAGTAGAGAGCCTGCCCAAAGTGGAACAAGACGGTAAAGTTTATACTTTTAAAATTAAGCCAGGTATCTATTTTACCAATGATCCCGCTTTTAAAGGTAAACGCCGTGAGCTAGTAGCCGAAGACTACGTCTATACAATTAAACGGATTCTAGATCCTAAAAATAGAGCACCGTCTGTTTCATTCATTGATGGTAAGTTACTAGGTGCCGATACGGTTGTAGCTCAAGCAAAGAAAACTGGAAAATTTGATTATGCTGCTCCAATTGCAGGAGTTAAAGCGCTTGATCGATATACTCTACAATTTACCTTAACTCGCCAAGACTATAATTTTCCTTATATTCTTGCCTATATTACTTTTGGCGGAGTTGCTAAAGAGGTTGTTGATTATTACGGTGACCGTATTGGTATGCATCCCGTAGGTACAGGCCCTTACATGTTAAGTAAGTATGTACCAAGAAGTAAGGTCGAGTTGATTGCTAATCCTGATTATCGTGGTTTTGTCTGGAACTTTAAGTCGACAGGAACACCTTGGGATAACCAGCTTGTTAAGGAAATGTCTGGAAAGAAAATGCCACAAATTGGAAAGGTGGTGGTCAGTATTATTGAAGAAGAGCAGTCACGATGGTTAGCTTTTCAGTCGGGTCAATTAGATTTTGACAAACTTACAGCAGATGCTGTTCCTCAAGCTTTAGATGGAAATCAGCTTAAAGCTTCTTTTAAGAAGAGAGGAATTAAACACTTCCCATATAAGGAACCTGAAATTACCTATACCATGATGAACATGCGTGATCCTGTCATTGGTGGTTTTAGCCCAGAAAAGATCGCTCTTCGTAGAGCAATTACTTTGTCTTATAACCAAAAAGAAAGTATAAAACAGGCTTATAAAGGACAAGCTGTTCGGGCTGAAATGTTTATACCTGAAGGTGTGAATGGCTATAATCCGAAATATAAAAGTAGCGTAGGATACAACCCGCTGCTAGCAAATAAATTACTTGATTATTATGGTTATAAAAAGGGGGCTGATGGCTATCGAAATTTGCCAAATGGGAAACCTTTGATTTTAAAAATTAATACAGAAAATAGCTCGGCCTCAGTTATCCACTCCGAACTCTGGAAAAAGAATTTAGATGCGATTGGCATTCGAGCTGACTTTAAAGTGAGTAATTTTGCAGATAACTTAAAAGCCGCAACTCAATGTAAATATATGATTTGGAGTGGGGCATGGATTGCTGACTATCCTGAAGGAGATAATTTTGCACAGTTGCTTTATGGACCAAATGCTGGGCAGGGAAACCATGCTTGTTATCAGTCTAAAACATATGATGCCCTTTATACTCAGGCCATTCATTTACCACCGCAACAACGTCTACCATATTATGAAAAGCTCAATCGCCAGATTGAAGCTGATAACCCATGGATTGTTCATGTAACTCGAATTCGTAACTGGTTAGTAGGGCCACAAGTTCAGGGTTTTAAACCTCATCCTATGATGAATACAAACTGGCAATATCTTGATATTACTCCTATTAAAAAATAATTTTAGATAAAGATCATGATGACTGAAAATTTAAAACAAAAGCTCAAGCACTGTAGTATCAGCTTGCTATTCGCTAGTATGGCCTTAACGGGATCTACAAGTATTTTTGCGAAAAGCCCAGCCGATCCGAATAAAGTTTTACGTTACGTATTTCCAACTGCTGAGACAGGTTTCGACCCGGCTTATATCCATGATTTATATTCGGCGCATGTAACCACTTCGATATTTGAAACTCTATATACCTATGATTATTTAGCAAGGCCGGCAAAACTTATTCCGCAAATAGCAACTGCTATGCCAGAAGTCAGTTCCGATGGTCTGACCTATACCATTCGCATTAAAAAGGGAATTTATTTTACGGCAGACCCTGTTTTTAAAGGCAAACCTAGAGAATTAACAGCCAATGATTATGCGTACTCTTTTAAGCGTTTATTAGACCCGAATCTGCGCTCTCCAAATAGCTGGTTATTAGAAAACAAAATTGAAGGTATGGATGCTTTAGTCAAAGCAGCCAATAAATCTGGAAAATTTAACTATGACCAAAAGGTAAGTGGTTTACAAACACCTGATAAATACACTTTGGTGATTCGTTTAGTTAAACCAGACTATAACTTTCCTTTATTACTGGCCCATGACCCGACAGGTGCAGTGGCACGTGAAGTCATCGAAAAGTATAAAGACAAAGCTGGTTATGTAATGGGCCACCCTGTAGGTACAGGTCCTTATGTGCTGAGCAAGTGGGTACCAGCATCGCGTATTGTTTTAAAAGCGAATCCTGATTATCGGGGCTTTACTTGGAACTTTACTGCCAGCAGCCCTGAAGATCAGGCAATTGTGAAGCGACTTAAAGGTAAAAAAATGCCTCAAATCGGCACAATTGATATTCAGGTAATGGAAGAAAACCAATCGCGGTGGCTAGCATTTCAGCGTGGTGAGGTTGATATATTTCAGCTTGAAGGCCAACTGGTCGCAAAAGCGGTTAAAGACGGTAAATTAAGACCTGAACTTGCTAAAGAAGGTGTGCAGTTATCTCGCATTGTTGACCCCGAAATTAGTTATATTTATTGGAATCTTAAAAATCCAGTTGTTGGGGGAATGAGTAAAGAGAAAATTGCTTTACGCCGTGCGATTGCGATGTCTCGTTCAATAGATCAAGAAATTAAACTAGTAAGAAATGATGATGCACAGCGTCTACATTTTCCAATTCCACCAGGTGTAGTGGGTAATGACCCTCAATACAGAACCAGTACGCCATATTCTGTGAAAGCAGCAAATTTACTATTAGATCGATATCACTATAAAAAAGATGCCTCAGGTTGGCGTACGCAACCAGACGGAAAACCACTTGTCATTGAATATATGGCGCGTAGTGACAGTATTGGCCAGCAAAGCGCTGAGCTGTGGAAAAAAAATTTTGATAGTTTGAATATCCGTATGGTCTTTAAACCCATGCTCTTTGCAGATCTTATTCGTGCGCAAAAACAATGCGACGGTATGTTCGGGTCTTCTGCATGGATAGCCGATTATCCAGATGGGGATAATTTTATGCAAAATTTTTATGGACCTAATACACATATGACGAACTGGTCTTGTGGTTCTATTCCAGAGTTTGATCAGTTGTATCGACAAACGCAACAAATGCAAGCAGGTGCTGAGAGAGATGCACTTTATCGAAAAATGACACGGTTGTTAGAAGTGTATATGCCTGTCCAAATCTCTTATGCACGCTACCGGAATATGCTGGCTCAGCCAAAAATCATTGGATATAAGAAGCATCCAATTTTACATGCGGAGTGGATGTATTTCGATATTGATACAAATACTAAATCTAATCATTAAATGAAAAAAATTGGAGATACGATGAAAAATAATGCACTGAAAATGACAACCTTATGTGTGTTGACCATGGGTATAAGTCAATTTGTAACGGCAGAGACAATACGTCCTACTTTGCCATTACTTAAAACACAACAACTTCCAGCATGGTGTGATGCGAATTTAAAAAAGATTCAGAAAGAGATTTCAAATTTTGAAAAAACGCCTGTTAAAGATAATGCAGCAGCGGCGCCTATATTGGCAAAATGGGATAAAATTTTTGCGCATTTTGAAGATTTCTCAGGTCCTATAAGTCTATATAGTAACGTAGACCCAGATGCAAAGTTACGTAAGGCAGCAGAAGACTGTGAAATCAAAATTAATCAGTTTCATACTGATATATTCCAAAATTCAAAATTATATAACGTCATTAAGAATACCAAAGCTAATGATCCGATAGATCAAAAATACCGTCAAGATATCTTAGATCAGTTTGAAGACACAGGTGTTCAACTTGAGCCAGTAAAGCGTGCACGAATGAAAGCTATTCTGGATGAGTTGACCAAACTCGAACAAGAATATGCGCGTAATGTCCGCGATAATCCGGAGAAACTTGAGTTTACTCCTGAAGAGATGAAAGGCTTACCTCAAAGTTATATTTCAGCATTAAAGAAAAATGCTAAAGGCAACTATTTATTAGGTTTTGAATATCCGGAATATCGTCCTTTTATGGAGTTGGCAGATAATGATGATGCCCGGAAAAGATATCAAATTGCCTTTACTCGACGTGGTACTGAGCAAAATTTAAAACTACTCAAACAAGCAATTGATTTGCGTTATGAGCTTGCCCAGTTATTTGGAAAAGCAAGTTATGCAGATTGGGTTTTAAAAGACCGTATGGCTAAAACGCCTGAGGCTGTAAATGAATTTTTAGTAGAAGTCCAAAAAACAGTAGCACCACTTGAACGTAAAGAAGTAGAAGAACTCCGTGAATTTAAAGCACAAACTTTAAAAACGCCATTAGAAAAAACCGAGATCACACGTTGGAGTGAAGCTTACTGGAGTGAAAAACTTCGTAAGAATAAATATCAGATTGATCAGGAAAAACTTCGTGATTATTTCCCAACTTTAGCTTCTCAAAAATGGTTATTTGCCATTTCATCTGACCTTTATGGAATTGATTTTAAACCCGTCAAAGTTAAAGCATGGCAGGATGAAGTTGAATATTACGATGTAGTTGACAAAAAAACAGGAAAACTCCTTGGTGGCTTATATATGGATAAATTCCCTCGTGAAGGGAAGTATGGCCATGCCGCCGTTTGGGGAGTATACGGTGGCAGCACTTTAACCAATCGATTACCAGTTTCAGCATTAGTCACCAATTTTAACCGTAAAGGTTTAAACAGTGACGAGCTTGAAACTTTTGTTCATGAGTTTGGCCATGCTTTACATGGCATTTTATCAAATACACGTTATGCCAGTCAGTCAGGAACATCCGTAGAGCGTGATTTTGTAGAAGCACCGTCTCAAATGTATGAAGAGTGGGCACGCCGTAAAGAGACTTTATCTAAAGTGGCCGATTATTGCGATCCAGCATGTCCACGTGTTGATGACGAACTAATTGCCCGTTTAAAAGCTGTACATAACTATGGTCGTGGCTTGCGCTATGCGCGTCAGACTCTTTATGCACAGTACGATATGTCATTGCATACTGCTGATGCCTTAAAAGTAAAACCTTTAGAAAGTTGGCAAAAAATGGAGGCTGCTACAGCTTTAGGTTATGTACCAACAACAGAATTTCCTGGGCAGTTTGGGCATTTGATGGGCGGTTATCAAGCAGGTTATTATGGCTATATGTGGTCTGAGGTTTTAGCTTTAGACATGCTTTCTGCATATGGGGATAACCTTAATAACCCACAAGTAGGGCAACGTTACCGTCAAACGATCTTATCGCAAGGTAGCCAAAAACCAGCAGCTGAATTAGTTAAAGATTTCCTTGGCCGTGATCCTGACAATAAAGCATTCTTTAACGAAATTACCGGACAACGGGTTAAATAAGGAATTATCACTATGCTGGCATATGTTATTCGGCGTTTATGGCAGATGATTCCAACTATGTTGGGGGTAGTCTTACTTATTTTTATTCTTTTTAACTGGGTAGGTGGAGATCCTGCTTATATTTTAGCGGGCAAGATGTCTAATCCTGAGCAGATTGAAAACATTCGTAAGCAGTTAGGTGTCGATCAGCCTTATTACGTTCAGCTCTGGATTTTTATTAAGCAGATTCTCACTTTTGACTATGGGGCGAGTTGGAGTACTGGCGAACCTGTTTCTCAAATTATTTTAACCCGATTAGGACCATCGCTCACGCTTTTAATTCCACTGACTATTTTACAGACGGTTATTTCAATTATTTTAGCATTGGCTGTTGCAGCTGTACGTGGTTCTCTAACCGACCGTATGGTCATGATGTTATGTACCATCGGCATGTCGATCAGCATCTTAGTTTACATTATCGTTTTTCAATATGTTCTGGCTTATCAGTTAAGTTGGTTCCCTGTACAAGGCTGGAGCGATAGCTTTACTGATAACTTATTTAAGTTTGCCTTACTACCGATTCTAATCATGCTGGTGGTGAGTATTGCACCGACTTTACGTTTATATCGTAGCTTTGTGCTTGATGAAATTAATCAGGACTATGTTCGAACAGCACGTGCTAAAGGTGTAGGTGAAAGCCGAATCTTAGGTGTACATGTACTGCGGAACGCTTCAATTCCTATTATTACCGATGTGATGTCAACTTTACCTGCATTGCTCATAGGCGCATTTTTAATTGAACGTTTTTTTGGTATTCCTGGGATTGGTCGAGAGGTGATTATTGCAGTTGAGCGGAGTGATTTTCCTGTTATTAAGGCAATTACAGTTTACATCGCCGCTGCAACTATGATTTTTAACCTGATTGCCGATTTGGTCTACAAAGTGGTTGATCCACGTGTACAGTTGAAGTAGGTGGGCTATGCTGAGCGTTTTATTAAAAAGAAAACAACAAACAAAAGCCGAAGCTCATTCATCTGGCCTGTGGAAACTTGCCATGCGTCGTCTTCGGGCCGACAAAATTGCAATGTCATCGCTAGTGATTGTATTGCTTTATTTTATTGTCTTGGTTCTATCAATGACGGGTGTGATTGCATCCGACTGGAATAAAGAGGTTGCAGTAAGTTATGCACCACCTACATTTATAGGCGCAGATAAGACAATAGGTGCAGGGCAAAATGCAGCAGCGATTGAAGAAGAGTTACCAGAAAATCCAGTTGATCCTTTAAAAGATGTAATTAACAAGCTTAAGGCTGAAATTAAACAAGAAAAGAGTGCGGGAAGTGCAATTGATTATTATGGTGTAGTTGACCCTTTAGCCGATGATATGAAAGCGATCGATCAACAACTTGGTGGACATTTACTTGATCAGCAAAGTGAACTTAAAAGCACACTTATATTTGGAGCTGACAAATGGGGACAAGACGTCCTTAAAAAGACTATTAAAGGTGCTGAAACATCAATTATTGTTGGGGTGATATCCGCTTTACTTGCGGTAGGCATCGGTACACTTTTAGGCGCAATTTCTGGATATTTTGGTGGTTGGGTTGATGACATTCTCAACTGGTTTTATAACATTTTTACCTCAATTCCATATTTATTATTAGTTCTCGCGATTGCTGCCGTACTTCAACAAAAAGGCATTTTATCCATTGTTCTGATTTTAGGTTTAACGGGCTGGACGGGTGTTTATCGTTTAATTCGTGCCGAATATATGAAACACACTGCACGTGAGTACGTACTGGCTGCTAAAGCAATTGGTGTTGGACATTTCCGTCGTATGTTCATTCATATTTTTCCGAATGTAAGCCATATTGCTTTGGTTCAGATGTCAATTTTGGTGGTGTCTTTTATTAAATCTGAAGTCATTTTGAGTTTCTTAGGCTTCGGTGTACCAGTAGGCGTAGTGTCTTGGGGGAGCATGCTAAATGAGGCACAAAGTGAACTTCTTTTAGGCAAATGGTGGCAGCTTGTAGCAGCCTCTGTCGCAATGGCTGTTTTAGTTACTGCATTCTCAATGTTTACTGATGCTCTTCGTGATGCATTAGATCCAAAACTAAAATAAGAGGAAACCCTAATGTCTGAACAAGAAAATAAGAGTATGCCATTACTTCACATTGAAAATTTACGTGTAAGCTTTAAAGGCGAAGAAAAAAAGTATATCGAAACTGTAAAAGGAATCTCCTTTGATATTCCAGCAAATACCACAGTTGCTTTAGTTGGCGAGTCGGGTAGCGGCAAATCGGTTACTTCTTTGGCAACTATGGGATTACTTCCTGTCGGTCAGAGCAAAATTGATGAGCAAAGTAAAATTATATTTGAAGGAAAAGATTTACTGAGCTTATCCCGTAAAGAGATGCGACAAATCTGTGGTAAAGACATAGCCATGATTTTTCAGGAGCCGATGTCATCATTAAATCCTGTTTTTACGGTTGGCAATCAAATTGCAGAAGTGTTGTGTTTGCATATGGGGTTGAGCCGTAAACAGGCTCGACAACGCGTTTTAGAGTTGCTTAAAGAAGTAGGTATTCCTTCACCTGAAACTAAAATTGACGCCTATCCAAATCAACTTTCGGGTGGTCAACAGCAACGTGTCATGATTGCTATGGCGATTGCGTGTGAGCCTAAACTGCTCATTGCCGATGAACCGACTACGGCCCTTGATGTCACGATTCAAAAGCAAATTATTGATTTACTCGAGTCATTGCGTAAGCGCCGTCAAATGTCGATGCTTTTTATTACCCACGATTTAGCATTGGTTGGTGAAATTGCAGATAAAGTCATTGTAATGCGTCATGGCGAGATTAGAGAGCAAGGTGCTGCTGATCAGGTCCTTGAACAGCCTAAAGATGTATATACGAGAGCTTTGTTATATTGCCGCCCGCAAATGTCACAACGACCTTATCGATTGCCCGTGACGAGCGATTTTATGCGTCAAGAAGACGATGTATTGGTCGAACAAAGTTTTGATGTTTCAGCAATTCCCGAGCGCAAGCGTGGTTTAATTGGTGATGAGAAAATCATCTTAGAAGTAAAAGACCTGAAAAAAAGTTTTTATAGCCGTAAAGGCCTATTTGGCAAAGAAGAGTTTCAGGCCGTAAAAGGAGTTTCTTTTAAGCTGGCTAAGGGAAAAACTTTGGGTTTAGTCGGAGAGTCTGGATCAGGTAAAACGACTGTTGGGCTATTACTCATGCGCTTACATCAGGCATCTGGTGGGCAGGCTTTTATCGAAGGTAAAGATATTCTTTCATTAACTGAAAAAGAGTTTGCTAAATATCAACGGAAAATCCAGATCATCTTTCAAAATCCTTATGCGTCCCTTAATCCACGCTTTACCATTGGGCAGATTTTATTAGAACCTATGCAAATTCATGGGATTGGTAAAGATGAAACTGAGCGCAAACAAATTGCGCTTAGTTTGCTTGAGCGAGTCAATCTGCCTGAACAAGCTTACTACCGATATCCCCATGAGTTCTCGGGTGGTCAACGTCAACGTATTGCCATTGCACGCTGTTTAACGCTGAAGCCTGAAATTTTAATTTGTGATGAATCTGTTTCGGCGCTCGATGTTTCAGTTCAGGCACAAGTACTTAATTTATTGCAAGATTTACAAGAGGAGTTTGGGCTTAGTTATATCTTTATTTCACATGACTTATCGGTTGTGAAATATATCTCTGATCAGGTTATGGTCATGAATCATGGCGAGGTTGTAGAAATAGCCAATTCAGATGAACTCTATGCACATCCTCAACATGATTATACTAAACGACTATTACAAGCGATTCCTCAAGGGATTCAACACGTTTCATGAGCGTAAAGTTATGTCGTTAAGGGCACTTTCGAGTGCCTTTTTATTTGGTTTATGTAGTAAATGCTTATAAAATAAGAGAAGTAAATGTAGAGTATTTTATTCTTGCTATGTGTGCCAATTTTAAACCTTTAACTCTTGCACAACTACAGCAACTTCAGTTACCTGTGGTCGGCTTTAACTATGCCGAAGAGGTTTATCCTGCAGGAACAATGCCACTATTATTCAAATCACCTCAAGGGTTTGAATGGCGCGAAGTGATGTTTGGATTGGTTCCTAAATGGGCTGAAGATACAAATATAGCAAAACATACCTACAATGCCCGCCATGAGACTATTTTCCAAAAACCTAGCTTTCAAGAAGCCGCACTTAAATGTAAATTCGGTGTGATTCCTGTGATCGAATTTTATGAAAGTAAGTATATAAATGATAAGCCTGAGCGGTGGGGTGTACGCCGTAAAGATGGGCAGGCTTTTTTTATTGCAGCGATCTACGAAATTTGCAAAATGAATGAAACGATTATTCGTTCTGCAAGCATGTTGACTATGGATGCTATAGACCATCCAATGATGAAAGACTTTCATGAGCCGGGCGATGTTAAACGATCAGTTATTGTGATTCCACATGACCGACTAGATGAATGGTTAAGTTTAGAATCACCAGATATTTCCAGCTTTATCGAAGGTTTTCCAGTTGAAGAGTTTGAATGCTCTCATGTACCAAAAGAAAAAATTATAAAACCTACACCACAGTTAAGTATGTTTGACTAATCTATCTAAAATTAAGATGAGGTTATTGATCTCAAATTTGAATCAATAACCTATATCACTTATTCAATATTTTTACTTAATGTTTGTACCTCGGAATCTTCAGCTAAATAGCTCAATTCAATCGGTGAAATCACAAAAGTTGTATTATCTGAGGTCTGTTTAAATACAAAACCATATTCAAAAGATTGGCTATTTTTACTTGGTAACCAGAATAGATAAGGACAGCCTGTATAGCTACCATCCCAACCCATTTCTCTAGCGAGAGCCAACGCTGTATCAGATTTCGCTATGATTTCTTTGAGTGATTCTTTATCTCGTGTTGAAACATCACCATCATCATCTGCAAATGTTTGTAGAAACTCATTTAAGGGCTTAAGGTCTTCCCAGTTATGTTCTATTGTTGAGAAATGATATCCATATAGCATCATGTGCACTTTCTTCCATCTTGTTATTGTGTCCTTGAACATACCAAGAAATATATGAAAAGGAAATGGATAAATCTGATTTAAGTTGTTTATTTTTCATAACTTATAGATTGTTTTTTGTACGGAATAAAGACTTTTATAAATATTAAAATTATTTATATTACTTAAATAGCATAAGCGGAAAGCAACGGCCTAATGATTAAGATAAATTACTATTTTAGTAAATCAAACTGTTGGCGAATATAGAATTGTTCATAATTCACCTATAATAGAAGTGAAACTATGTAGAGCATATTTATGTTTATAACAACTACACGCCCACAAGATAATTTAATTAATCAACTTCTGCCTATTCTGGAACAGGCGAGTCAGATTTTACTAGAAGAATATCAAAACTATTCAGCGGGTTATGAGTTTACTATTCATGAAAAGCAAGATGATTCACCTGTAACCCAAGCAGATCTAAAGGTAAATAGATTTTTATTAAAGCATCTTGCAGAGATTACTCCAGAGTTGCCTGTATTGTCTGAAGAAAGTGATTATAGTGCCCGTCATGACTGGTCTACTTGTTGGATGTTAGATCCGCTCGATGGTACGAAAGAGTTTATACATGAACGTGATGAATTTACGATCAATCTAAGCTTGATCAACGGCAAAGAAACAGTTTTCTCAGTTATTGCCGTGCCATGTGAACAAGTTGTGTACTTAGGATATCTACATGATTTACCTTTTAAATATAGCTTTAGCCAACAACAATGGTATCAATATCAGGTTAGTTCAACTCCGCTAGATGCACCTATACAAATAGGACTGAGTCACGGTAGTAAAAATCCAAAATACCAAAAATTTATTCAACCTATTGAAAAAGAACATCGCATTATTCGGCGAGAAGCAGGAAGTGCCTATAAGTTTTGTATGATGTTAGAAGGTGAAATAGATATTTACCCACGCTTTCATCCTACTTCTGAATGGGATACCAGTTCTGGTCAAGGTCTTTTAGAAAGTATAGGCGGTGGTTTACTTACTCTGGATGGAAAACCTTTTGAATATAACCAAAGAAGCACGGTTTTAAATAAGGGCTTTATCGCTTTTCGTGATCAGGAAAGCAAAAAAATAGCATTTGAAGCATTAGCCCAATCAGGTGTTATCGATTGAGAGTTATGCCAGACATGTTATAGTGGCAAAGTATTGAAAAAAGATGACAAGATAAAGATGGCACTCGATTTATTGCCTAAAAGTATGTTTGAAGCAATTGATTTATTGCCCGATGCTTCAACTCCTGTAACCTTATTTACGCGCCATTCTTTAAGAGAACTTGTAGATGGGCAGGGCTTGGCTGGTTATGATCTCCAACTTACTCCTCAAGGACGTGAGCTTGCGCAGGCATGGGGTAATTACTTAATCAAAAATACAGATCGTGTTATTCAGCATTGTATTTCAAGTCCAATACAACGCTGTGTCGATACGGCGGCACTCATGATTGAAGGGGCTGATGACGTAAGCCCTCAATCAAATACTCATACGATTGAAATTATTGAGCAAGGGCTACTTGTTGAACCGGGTAGCTTTGTGTTGGATATACAACAAGCTGCTCCTTATTTTAAAAAGCAGGGTGCTTTAGGTTTTATTAATAGTTTTGTAAATAATGCATTACCTGGTATGAAACATCCCATTGCGGGTGTTTTAGATGTACTAGAGCTTATTTACCGGACTCATCCAAAAACTAAAGGCGGTCTTAGTTTAGCCGTGAGTCATGACACGATTATTGCAGCAATTGTTGCTGTAATTTCTGGTGAGAATAAAATTAAGAAAGAAGACTGGCCGGAAATGATGGAAGGATTATTTGTCTGGTTTGAAGGTGAAGAGTTTCCAAATTGTAAATTAAAGTGGATTTGGAGAGGAAAGGCCTATGAGCTGAATGTAGCTAAATTTCATAAAGTGCTATAAGCTCAAAACAATAGATAATAAAAAAAGCCCTATTGGGCTTTTTTTACATGTTCAAATTAGTTAGCTAACGCTTTAACTTGAGCATTTAAACGGCTCTTATGACGAGCAGCTTTATTTTTGTGGATGATGCCTTTATCAGCCATGCGGTCGATTACAGGAACAGCTTTTTTGTAAGCTTCTGTAGCAACAGCATAATCACCACCAGCGATTGCACTTAAAGTACGTTTGATGTAGGTACGAACCATAGAACGCAAGCTTGCGTTGTGTTTACGCGCTGTAACGTTTTGACGCGCACGTTTTTTAGCTTGAGCAGAGTTTGCCACTCTTGCACTCCTTGAAAATAAGTTGGTCTGGGCGGGCTGTGGTCAATTCAGTAAACTGGTGTAACCATCACCAGCCCGTAAACAAGTGCCATATTGTGATGAATCAACACCGTGAAGTCAAGCCTTGCGAGCATTTTAAGCGGTTTTAGGGGCTGCTAAAACGGTAAGAAAAGGTTAAATTTGATACAAACTTAAAGAGGGTTGGATAAAAAATGACTATAAGTACTAAAAAAGCAATTGTGATAGGTGCTACGGGACTTGTGGGTTTAGCGCTTGTCGAACAGCTTGAGCAAACACCAGAATTTGAAGCGATTACTGTTGTGGTAAGAAAAGAATCACAACTACTTAATACATATAAAAAAGTTACTCAACTCGTTATAGAGGATTTTTTATTACTCAATGATGAAGATGTGAATGGCCATACCCATGCATTTAGCTGTCTTGGAACAACATTAAAATTGGCAGGCTCAAAACAGGCTTTTTACGCTGTGGATTATGAAATCAATGCTCATTTAGCAGATTTAGTACAAGATAAACATATTCATCTATTGCTAGTGAGTGCCCTTGGAGCAAATGCAAATTCTCCAATTTTCTATAATAAAGTGAAAGGACAGTTAGAAGATTATATTGAGAGTTTAGAACTCGAAAAACTATCAATTTTTAAACCGTCTTTACTGATTGGTAAACGCAGCGATGTACGGTTTATTGAAGACTTAGGACAAAGTCTATTTAAACTTATCGAGAATAAATTTCAAAAGCCATTCAAATATAAGCCAGTAACTGCGGAGCAATTGGCTCATACGATGGTCGTAGCGGCGCTAACGCAAATTGAAGCCTTTAAACGATATGATAATCTGAGCATACAACAAACTCGATAAGGGAGTATTAAAGTGTCGACAGTACCATTTGTAACATGTGATTTATTAGATGATAACCCTGAAAAAGACTTACAGGTTGTAATCCCATCAATGGATGGCAAGTTCTTTCAAAGTTATGGAGCACGTAAAACTTTTGGGGGGCAGGTTGTAACAGTAAAGTGCTTTGAAGATAACTCACGTGTAAAAGAGTTATTGGCAACAGATGGTACAGGTAAAGTATTAGTTGTTGATGGTGGTGCATCTATGCGCTGTGCACTTATGGGTGATTTGATTGCTGAGTCAGCAGTTAAAAACAACTGGAATGGTGTAGTGATTTACGGTTGTGTACGAGATGTTGATGCAATTGCGACCTTAGATTTGGGAGTACATGCATTGGCTGCAATTCCACAAAAAAGTAATCGTAAGGGCATTGGTGAGGTAGATATTAATTTGTATTTTGGTGGAGTCACAATTCAAGCTGGTGATTTTATCTATGCTGATAATAATGGGATTGTGGTAGCAAAAGAAAAATTAGTCTAATTCTCTAATATAAAGGAAGGCACGATGGTGATTCATCAAATTAAAGTACTTCAAGCAGTTGTATCTGCAATTGCTGAAGGTGGTAGAGGTGTTTCAGGAACAGCATTTCCACAACAACCTGTAAAAGCTTTGAAATTATATGAATTTGAAGGTTCACCATTTTGTCGTCGCGTTCGTGAAGTGATTACACTTTTGAATCTGGACGTTGAAATTTATCCATGTCCTAAAGGCGGAACAAAGTATCGTTCAGTTGTAAAAGAAAAAGGCGGAAAATTACAGTTTCCATTTTTAATTGATGAAAATACTGGCGATCAGTTATACGAATCACAAGATATTATTCATCATTTATTTAAACATTATGGTAAGACAGGGAAAACACCTCAGAAATTTTCGAGTTACCCAAACATGCCTTATGTTGCATTTGCAGGAACTATCTTAAATGGTGCCCGTGGAGTTTGGATAAATAAAAAAATTATTGATAGAGCTGCTCCAGAGCAAAAACTTGAGTTATGGAGTTTTGAAGCAAGTCCGTATTCACGAATTGTAAGAAGTCTACTCTCTGAACTTGAGCTTCCATATATTTTGCATAATGTGGCAAAAGAGAGATGGCAAGATATGGGACCTGCTATTTTTCGCTTAAAACCAGGTAAATACATACCTTTAGAAGGTGGAAAAAGAGAAAAGCTATTGCCGATTATGCAGGATAAAATGCAAGTACCATACTTAGTAGACCCAAATACGGGAGTGAAGATGTTTGAGTCGGCTCAAATCGTAAAGTATTTAAAAAAGCAATATGGACGTTGATTAAGGTTAATTTGATAAGAGTTTAGGCGTTTTCTTAAACTCTTATCAACATCAGATTTCTTAACAGGTTGTATGAAAAAAATATGAGTATGCTAAATTAATAAGCTTAAATACCTAAAAAGGCATATTTTATGGAATGTATGAGAATTCAACCTGTAACGAGTGCTCCTGGTGAAAATGCATTATTTATTGTATTGGGACTAGCTCAAGGTGATTCTGTAATAGAAAAAGTAAAAGATTTTGCTGCTAATTTTTCAGCACTAACCAGAAGTCTAACTAATCGTTATCCAGATAGTAAATTTAATGCTACTTTAGGTTTTAGCTCCAATGCATGGGATATATTATTTCCAGAGCAATCCAAGCCTCAAGAGTTACTACCATTTCAAGAAATTAGAGGTCCGAAATACACGGCTGTCTCAACTCCAGGTGATTTATTTTTTCATATTCGTGCTGATCGTCAGACTTTATGTTACGAGCTGGGCAATATAATTAATCAACAGCTTGGTAAGGTAACTTATCCAATTGATGAAGTTCATGGTTTCCGTTATTTTGACGGGCGTGCAATTATTGGCTTTGTGGATGGGACTGAGAACCCTGAACCAGTTATTGCTGCGCAGTGGGCATTAGTAGGCGATGAAGACCCAGATTTTATCGGGGGAAGTTATGCTTTTATCCAGAAATATACACACGATATGGACAAATGGCGTTCATTAACTGACGAAGAGCAAGAAAAAGTGATTGGCCGTAAAAAGTTCAATGATGTTGAGCTCGGCGATGATGAAAAACCTTTAACTGCTCATAATGTGGTTAGTAAAGCTCATGATGCGGAAGGTAATGAACTTAAAATTATGCGAGCTAATATGCCTTTTTCAAATCCTTCTAGAAATGAATATGGCACATTCTTTATTGGCTACTCGCGTAAATTTAGTACAACCCGACAAATGCTTGAGAACATGTTTTTAGGCAACGAGCATGGTAACCTAGATCGGTTACTTGACTTTAGTACTGCTCAAACAGGTACTTTATTTTTTGTACCGACTGTAGATTTTCTTGATGATTTAGGCGATGAATAGTCGTTAGTTTAGAAGACTCAAATGATGGGAGTGACTAGATTACTTCCATTATTTAAATTGAAATAAATATGATGTGATGAAATGTTTAAAAAGATAACGCAGCTTTTTCAAGGCTCAAAAGAAACGCCAGAACAACTTTACTTGCAAGAGAATCAATTAAAATTTGATTCTGAACGTGGGCCTATCATTAATGATGTAGTGATTAATCAAAAGTGGTCAGAGCATCTTGAATATTTCTCAAACCGTAAATTACAGAATTTTGATAATCTTCAAAAGTTATTTCAAATTACGCCACAAATTAATGAAAAGATTGATTTAGAAATCGCAACACAGCGTTATGTTGCAAGATTGGAAAATAATCAAGAAAGGCTACTCCAACTTAAAGCGATTATACAAATATTAAATCAATATTACGTTTTGTTTTTGCGTGATAAATAATCATAGTTGATTGATTAAAAAATATAAAAAGTAGGGCTAACTAGTAGTTTGATTTTCAAAAAAATAACTCATTTCACTAAAAACATCATGCTACTATTGAGCTCATATCTTCTTAGCTGATAAAAGCCATATACATGTTTCAACAAGAAATCTCTCAATTGAATTTACAACAGCTCAAAGCCGGTGAAAAGCGTTGGGTAGGGTCGTTATTAGGTTCGTCTGCTGCATTATTATTCAAAGAAATTGCCGTTCAGCATTCATCTTTGCTCGTTGTAGTAGCTCGAAATAACCAACATGTTGCTCAGTTAGAAAGTGAACTTGAATTTTATGGCATAAAACCGACAATTTTCCCTGATTGGGAGATTTTGCCGTATGACCGCTTGTCACCTCATCAAGATATTGTTTCAGAGCGACTCGCGATTTTATCCAATATGCCGCAAAAAGGTGTATTGCTCATTTCAGCAAGCACTTTAGCTCAAAGAGTTGCACCATATTCTTGGGTTTTAGGGGAGCATTTTGATATACGTGTGGGGCAAAAATTTGATTTAGAACAACAGAAGCTACGTTTAGTACAAGCTGGGTATCATTTAGTAGATACGGTTTATGACCATGGTGAGTTTGCTGTACGTGGTAGCATTATGGATATTTTTGCATCTGGTCAGGATGCACCTATCCGTATTGACCTTTTTGATGATGAAATTGATACTTTAAAATTCTTTGATCCAGAAACGCAAAGAACCACAACTACTTTAAAAAGTTTTACCGTCTTACCAGCAAAAGAGTTCCCATTAAAAGAAGCTCGTTCAATTTTTAGAGACCGTTATTCTGAACTTTTTCCGACTGCAAATCCTAAGAAAAACCCAATTTACCAAGATGTTCTTGATGGAATTGCATCTCCAGGAATTGAGTTTTATTTACCGTTATTTTTTGATAAAACTTACATGCAATCTCAAAGTACACTCACAACGTACTTTCCAAAGAATTGCATTGTAATTACAAATAATGATATTGATACTGATTTAACCAGTTTTTGGAAAGAAGTTTTCCGTCGCTATGAAGATAGACGTCATAACGCAGACCAGCCAATTCTCCCACCTGATGAGTTATTTATTGCACCAAATAACTTACTAAGTGCTTTAAATCAGTTCCCACGTATGCTTGTGAGTGCTGAAGCAGTTGAAGAAAAAGTTGGGGCTCTAAATCTTGAGGTTGAGCAACCACCTAAGTTGCCAGTTGATCCGAAAAAAGACAAACCATTTGCCGTAGTTAAAAAATATATTGATGAAGCAAATCATCCTGTTTTATTGGTTGCAGAAAGTGCTGGTCGACGAGAAAGTTTAAGAGATGGTTTACGTGCCAGTCTGGGAGATATTCCTAGTGTAGATAGTTTTGAGCAATTCCAGAAAAGTCAGTTTGCGATTGCGATTACGAATGCGCCATTAGACCGTGGTTTGCTTTTAACTGATGAATTGTCTGTTATTTCAGAAAATCAGTTATATGAGCATCGGGTAGTCCAACGTCGTCGTAAACGTCAGCAAGAAGTTTCAGAAGAATTCCTAATTCGTAGTTTGACCGAATTAAGCATAGGTGCTCCTGTTGTTCATATTGACCATGGTGTAGGGCGTTACGCTGGATTAATTACTTTGGCAATTGAAGGGCAAGACTATGAGTTCTTGCAACTAGACTATGCTGAAGAGGCAAAAGTTTACGTGCCTGTGACTAACTTGCATCTCATTAGCCGCTATAGTGGCGGAGATCCAGATTTAGCACCATTACACAAAATTGGAACTGACGCGTGGAGTAAGGCTAAACGTAAAGCTTTAGAACAAATTCATGATGTTGCAGCAGAGTTGCTACATATACAGGCACGTCGTCAGTCAAAACCTGGTTTTGGCTTTGAAGTCGATCAGTCGCTTTATATGCAATTTGCAAGCGGATTTGCGTATGAAGAAACACTTGATCAAGCCAATGCTATTGAAGCGACGCTTTATGATATGCAACAAGCTAAACCGATGGATCGACTTGTTTGTGGGGACGTTGGTTTTGGTAAAACAGAAGTTGCAATGCGAGCAGCATTTGTTGCGGTGCAAAATGGTAAGCAGGTCGCTGTATTAGTACCGACGACATTACTTGCTCAACAGCATTATGAATCTTTTAAAGACCGCTTTGCCGACTGGCCTGTTCGTATTGAAGTATTATCACGCTTTGGTTCAAATAAAACGCATACGAAAAATATTGAAGATCTTGCTGAGGGCAAAGTCGATATTGTGGTGGGTACCCATAAACTTTTACAAGAAAATGTACAGTTTAAAGATCTAGGGTTAATGGTAGTCGACGAAGAACATCGTTTTGGTGTGCGTGATAAAGAGCGTATTAAAGCATTACGCGCAGATGTTGATATGTTAACACTTACAGCTACACCAATTCCACGAACTTTAAATATGGCTTTTTCGGGAATGCGTGATTTATCTATCATTGCTACACCGCCAGCCCGTCGTTTAGCTGTTAAAACCTTTGTACAAGAACATACCGAAGCGTCTATTAAAGAAGCGATCTTGCGTGAGTTACTACGTGGTGGCCAAGTATATTTCTTGCACAATGAAGTTGATACGATTGAGAGAGCAGCTGAAAATATTCGCGTGCTTGTTCCTGAAGCTCGTGTAGCAGTGGCTCACGGACAAATGAGGGAAAGAGAACTTGAGCAAGTCATGCAACAATTCTATCACAAAGAATACAATGTATTGGTATGCTCAACCATTATTGAAACCGGAATTGATGTTCCAAATGCCAACACCATTTTGATCGAAAGGGCCGACAAACTTGGTCTAGCTCAATTACATCAACTGCGTGGCCGTGTAGGACGTTCACACCACCAAGCTTATGCCTACTTATTGGTTCCTTCCATAAAGCATTTAAAAGGTGATGCTGAAAAACGCCTTGATGCAATCCAACGTGCTTCAACTCTTGGTGCTGGTTTCATGCTGGCTACAGAAGATTTAGAAATTCGAGGTGCTGGTGAGCTTTTAGGTGAGCAGCAAAGTGGTTCAATGCAGGCAATTGGATATAGCCTATATATGGAAATGCTGGAAAAAGCTACTAAAGCGATTCAGCAAGGCAAAACGCCGAATTTTGATGCACCTTTATCATTAACAGCAGAAATTAATTTACACATACCTGCTCTTATTCCAGATGAGTACCTAGGTGACGTGCATCAGCGTTTATTATTCTATAAGCGTATTAGTAATACAGATACCCAAGAAAAGCTCGACAACATCCGTATGGAGCTTATTGACCGTTTTGGGGTTCCACCGCAATCAGTTAAACACTTATTTAGTGTTCATCAAATTCGATTGAAAGCTGAACAGTTAGGGATTACTAAAATCGATATTAATACTCAAGGTGGCAATATTGAATTCTCGCCTGATACACCTGTTCAGGCCATCAGTATTATTCAACTCATGCAAAAGCATCCAACCTATTATCGTATGGAAGGTGGTCAACGTTTAAAGGTTATGGTTCAGCTTGAAGAGCAGGAAAAACGGATCCAATTTATTAATGATTTATTAGCGAAATTATTGAATGAATTACATGCTTGAATAGTGTTTTAAAGTGATTTTCATTCTATACAAATCCTTTATATGTTGATAACAGAATTTTATGCACGATTTCTCGGTCTATTGGGGGAATAAGTGCATAAAATCATTGTTATTTGTAATCAAACCAGACACTAGTAATACTCACATCAAAACTGATGTGATAGTATTAGCCATTATTGTTTATTGTCATTTATAAAAGATATGTTTAGTTTGCATCCACAACTTGCTCAAGATACTTTTTTTGTAGGCGATTTCCCGCTTTCAACATGTCGTTTAATGAATGATATGCAATTCCCTTGGCTGATTTTAATCCCTCGTGTGCCGGGAATAACAGAATTATATGAGTTGAGCCAAGCTGACCAAGAACAGTTTTTACGTGAATCAAGTTGGTTATCTAGCCAGCTATCTCGTGTATTCCGTGCTGATAAAATGAATGTTGCAGCTTTGGGGAATATGGTGCCTCAATTGCATTTCCATCATGTGGTACGTTATCAGAATGATGTTGCATGGCCTAAACCAGTATGGGGTACACCTGCAGTTCCTTATACAAATGATGTGCTGGCTCATATGCGTCAAACTCTTATGCTTGCGTTACGTGGTCAAGGTGATATGCCATTTGATTGGCGCATGGACTAAATCAATGCAATGCCACATTTATGTGAATGTGGCTACATTGAGGTGTGGAGGATAGGGTGCAATTAGAGAGGTTTATCGATAGAGAGCCTAAGCAGTTTGCATATTTTCATCGCTTGATGGGATATTCAATTCTGTCATTAATTTTAGTGATTTATGCTTTTACCTCACCTAATACAAATTATCAGATCTATGTTCCACCTTTTTTCCTGTTCTTACTTTTTATTAGTTCGAAGTTAGAACACTGGCTTCAGTACCAATTCGATAAAAAAACTCAAAAAAGTGTTTTCTTTGCAATTGATGCAATTGTTGTAGCCGTTACCTTAGCAGGTCTGCATCTTAATTTAGTGCCTACATTTATTGCACTTTTTGCTTTATTTTATTCAGCAATTAATAGTCGTATTTCTTTCGCAGTCATTTGTTTGACCAGTTTGTTAGGCGCGATTATTTTTTATTTAAGTACTTTCTTTTTATTTGGTTTTTATACATATTTTGAGCCTACTAGCCAAGAGTTGACTGTAATTACACTTCTTGGCTTGGTTATGTTTATTACCATCGGAAACTACTATCAGCATCGTTGGGTTAAAAAAATCAGTCAGCAGCGTCAACATTACTATGATCAAATGACCCGCTATATTGCTTTTGCTAATCAGTTAAGCCGTTATGCGCCATTACAGTTATGGCAGTCTATTATGCGCGGTGAAGCTGAAGCAAAGATTGAATATAAGCGTAAAAAAATGACGGTGTTTTTTTCAGATATTCAGGGTTTTACAGAGTTATCAGAAACTTTAATTCCAGATGATTTAGCATTCTTGCTTAATGATTATTTAAGTCATATGACTGAAATTGCTAAACAGTATGAAGCCACAGTCGATAAATTTATGGGAGATGCCATCCTCATATTTTTTGGTGATCCAAATTCACAAGGTGTGGAACAAGATGCCAAAGCATGTGTAGAAATGGCAATCGCTATGCGACAGCAAATGAAATTGTTGCGCGAGCGCTGGAAAAAAATGGGTTACTCAGCATTGCATATCCGGATGGGTATTAGTACTGGTTATTGCCACGTAGGAAATTATGGGGCAACACATCGTATGGCTTATACGATTGTAGGTCGTGATGTTAATTTAGCGGCTCGTTTGCAATATGCTGCTGAAATAGATGAAATCTTAATTTCAGACGATACTTATCAATTAATTAAAAGTGATTTCTTGTGCGCTCCTAAAACACCGATTTATCTAAAAGGTATTCAAGGTGCGGTAAAGACATGGCAAGTGATGGAGAAATATACAGGCAATAAATCGGATCATCAGCAATGGTTCGATTATGAGTATAAAGGCTTTCACTTGGTACTTAATTTAGAAGAAGTACAAAACTATGAATATCCTGAATTAGTAGAAGTGCTTGAGAAAATGATTCAACGAATTAAAGTTCAACAAACTTTAGTAAATACTCAAGGTATTGCACAGTTAAGACTTGAAGATGAAGTTAAACCTTTAGAGATAGATCCACAAGACCAAGTTTAGAGTTTATAAAACATAAAAAAAGCTGCTTTTAAAGCAGCCTTTTTTATTAACACGATTAATGATTTTCTGAAGCGTGGTTGATTGTATATTTAGGAATCTCGATTTCTAAATCTTCATCAACAATTTTTACTTGGCATGAGAGGCGAGAATCTGGTTCAAGACCCCAAGCGCGATCTAAAAGATCTGCTTCAACATCATCCATTTCTTCTAGGCTATCAAAACCTTTACGAACTACTACGTGACAGGTAGTGCAAGCACATGACATGTCACATGCGTGTTCGATTTTAATTCCTCGATCAAGCAAACTTTGGCAAAGATTTGCATTCTGTTCAACTTCAAATTCTGCACCTTCAGGACAAAATTGAGCGTGAGGAAGTACTTTAATGCGGGGCATATTGATCACCTATACCTTTAGTTTGAATTTGACCAATCTTCAAGTTTTGTACCTTTTAAGGCGTGGTCAATATGTCGATTCATACGTAGTGCAGCAAAAGCATCACTATGTACTTTAAGTTGTTCTACAGCTTTTTCAATCGCTTGAATATCATTGCCTTCAAGTTGTACTTTAAGCATATTTTCAGCGGTTTTAAGTGATTCGAGTTGCTCATCATTGAGTAAATCAGCATCAACTTTCAGTGCTTGTTCTAATGCTTCAAGCTCACGTTGAGCTTCAACTTTGGTTTCTTTTAAATGACGCAGATTTTTGTCTTCTTCTGCATGTTGGAAACCTTCAATTAATAAGCGTTCAGTGTCAGACTCTGATAAACCATAAGATGGTTTAATATCAATTTGAGCTTGTACGCCTGAAGTTGTTTCACGAGCTGAAACAGTAAGTAAGCCGTCTGCATCTACCTGAAAGGTAACTTCAATACGTGCTTGACCAGCAGTCATTGGGGGAATGCCATGAAGAACGAATCTTCCTAACGATCGACAGTGTTCGACTAAATCTCTTTCACCTTGAACTACATGAATCAGCATGGCAGTTTGGCCATCTTGATAAGTAGTAAACTCTTGGCGGCGAGCAACCGGAATAGCTGTATTACGAGAAATAAGACGCTCTACTAATCCACCCATGGTTTCTAAGCCAAGAGAAAGAGGAGTAACATCTAAAAGTAGTGAGCCGTCTTGGCTGTTTCCAATTAATTGATTGGCTGTGATAGAAGCTCCAATCGCTACTACTTCATCAGGATTAATTGTGCAAAGTGGTTCTTGGTTAAATACATTGCGAACTGCTTGCTGAACAGCATACGAACGGGTAGAACCACCTACTAAAACAACATTTTGAATATCTGATAACTCAAGTTTTGCATCACGTAAAACACGTTTGCAAACACTGATTGTTTTGTCTAAAGCAACTTGAATAATGCTCTCAAAGGTTGAACGATCAAGTGTTAGTACATTTTCAAGTAGTTTTAACTGAACGGATTCTTGTGTAGAGAGCTGTTCTTTTGCTTGGCGAGCAGCAACAATAAATACTGCATAGTTTTCATCACTTAGCGTATCAATATTTAATTGTTTTTTAGCCCACTTAACAATGAGACGATCTAAATCATCACCACCTAAAGCAGTATGACCACCTGTAGCTAATACCTCAAAGACACCTTGTGAAAAACGTAGGATTGATACGTCGAAAGTACCACCACCTAGGTCATAAATCACATAGTTATGATCTGTAGCTAAATTCGTTTCTTGATCTAAACCATAAGCCACAGCAGCAGCAGTTGGCTCATTTAGTAGACGTAATACATTCAAACCAGCCAGCTGTGCAGCATCGCGTGTTGCTTGGCGTTGTGCTTCATCAAAATAAGCTGGAACAGTAATTACGGCTCCATTTACTGGGTTTTGTAAGCTAGATTCAGCACGCTCTTTTAGTTGTTTTAAAATTTCAGCTGAAATTTCAACAGGCGTTTTACGACCAGCATGTGTCTCGAAAGCTGGCATCTCATTTTCAGAACCCACTAATTCATATGGGTGTTGAAATTTGATATCTGCTTTTGAACGTCCCATAAAACGTTTTACAGAAACAATTGTATTTTTTGGATCAGCAATAATGAAAGGTTTTGCTTCTTCACCATAATGAGTGACATCATTTCCATAATGCACAATAGAAGGGAGAAGTCGTCTTTCTTTTTCGTCGTTAAGGACTTTTGGTTTGCCTGATAACACTGTCGCAACTAAAGAATGTGTTGTTCCTAGGTCGATACCAATCGCAATGCGGTGTTCATGTGGGGCACTGGATTGACCCGGTTCAGCAATTTGCAAAAGTGCCATGAGTTAAATCCTTTGAATATAAATTGGAAAAAGCAAATTAAAAATCATCGTCTAAATCAAAGTTGTCTTCATCATCCAACAGTTGATCTTCTGCTTTTTCAATATCGTTAAGAACGCGCTGAAAGAAACGTAATTTACGTACAGTATCTCGAGCTTCGCCCCAATCTTCATCTGAGTAGTCAATTTTAAATTCGCGAACTAAGCCATCAATCCACTGAAAAACTTCTTGCTTAAGAGTACTTAAATGCTCTTGTGAAGTTGCTTCATCAAGTTGCTCACGAAGCTCTAGAGCTGATTGTAGGAACTCAAAATCACTAATGGATTGATCAAGGTGATGATCTTGCTTTTTTAACGCTAATAGATAAGCAGCGCGGCTATCTACTTGCGAAAGTACTTTAAAAGCTTGATTGATTTCACTTGATTTGATCAATGCCTGATCTTTATCTTCTGCTTTATCTGGGTGATATTGCTGTTGCAAACTTAAGAAACTAGATTTTAAGCTCGCTAAATCGATATCGAGTTCTACGGGTAAATTGAACAACTCAAAATGATTCATTAGAAAGGAGGTCCACGTTAATTAAATACATTAAAACAGTGCTATAAAAAGTCACTGTTTTAATGAAAAGGATGG
Organism: Acinetobacter sp. S-1; assembly: GCF_059579785.1. Lineage (NCBI taxonomy): Bacteria > Pseudomonadati > Pseudomonadota > Gammaproteobacteria > Moraxellales > Moraxellaceae > Acinetobacter > Acinetobacter sp. S-1. The sequence continues at coordinate 2,025,828 of NZ_CM184207.1, read as the reverse complement.
AAGGAGAAGAGGGAGTTATACAGTGAAAGACTCACCGCAACCACATTCACCTTTTTTATTGGGATTGTTAAATTCGAACCCTTCGTTAAGGCCATTCTTTACGTAATCCATTTCTAAGCCTTCTAAATAGACAAGACTTTTCGGATCTACAAAAACCTTAACGCCAAATTGTTCGAAAACTTGGTCATGTTCATCGACAGAATCAACAAATTCGAGAACATAAGCCAACCCAGAACAACCAGAAGTTTTCACACCCACGCGAATGCCTTCACCCTTACCTCGATTTTTAAGGTAATTGCTAATATGAGTCGCAGCATTTTCAGTTAAATGAATCATGAAAACTCCAACGTTTACAATGGTAACAAATTAAGCTTTAGATTTTTTACTGCGGTAATCATCAATCGCAGCTTTAATTGCATCTTCAGCTAGTACAGAGCAGTGAACTTTTACTGGAGGAAGAGCAAGCTCAGTTGCGATATCAATATTTTTGATCGCTTGAGCTTCATCAAGAGTCTTACCTTTTAACCATTCAGTTACAAGTGAGCTTGATGCAATTGCAGAACCACAACCATAAGTTTTGAAGCGTGCTTCTTCAATCACACCACTATCATTTACCTGAATTTGTAAACGCATCACGTCGCCACATGCAGGTGCACCCACCATGCCTGTACCAACATTTTCAGAGTTTTTATCTAAAACACCAACATTACGTGGGTTTTCGTAATGATCAATTACCTTTTCGCTATAAGCCATTTCGCTTCTCCAAACCTCGGGGTCAGCCTAATATTAATATGAGGGTTAAAACACTAATTTCAATAATTAGTGTTCTGCCCATTCAACTGTAGAAAGATCGATACCTTCTTTGTACATATCCCAAAGCGGAGAAAGTTCACGTAATTTCTCAACAGCGGCTTTGGTAATTGTAAGCACGTGGTCAATGTCTTCTTCAGTTGTGTATTTACCAAAACTAAAGCGGATTGAGCTGTGTGCTAGCTCATCAGATAAACCTAATGCGCGAAGAACATATGAAGGCTCTAAAGTTGCAGAAGTACAAGCAGAACCACTTGATACAGCAGCATCTTTAAGAGACATCATTAAAGATTCACCTTCAACAAAGTTGAAGCTAACATTTAAATAGTTTGCAACGTTTTGAGTTGGGTGACCATTTAAGAACACTTGTTCAAGGTCTTGTAAACCGTTCCAAAGTTTGTCACGAAGTTTACGGAGACGCTCTTGTTCTGCATGCATTGTTTTGCCTGCAATTTCAAAAGCTTCACCCATACCAACGATTTGGTGAGTAGCCAAAGTACCAGAACGCATACCACGCTCATGGCCACCACCATGAATCTGTGCTTTTAGACGAACACGCGGGCTACGACGTACATATAATGCGCCGATACCTTTTGGACCATAAATTTTATGAGCAGAGAAACTCATAAGGTCAATTTTCATCGTAGATAAGTCGATATCAACTTTACCAGCTGCTTGCGCTGCATCTACGTGGAAAAATGTTTTGTTGGCACGTGTTAATTCACCAATCGCCGCTACATCTGTAACTGTACCGATTTCATTGTTTACCATCATAAGAGAAACAAGAATAGTATCTGGGCGAAGGGCAGCCTTAACCATTTCAGGAGTGATTAAGCCTGTTTGTGGTTCTGGCTCTAAATAAGTAATTTCAAAACCTTGTTCTTCTAATTCACGACAAGGATCTAGAACAGCTTTGTGTTCAATTTTACTTGTAATGATATGTTTGCCTTTAGATGCATAGAATTGAGCTACACCTTTAAGGGCAAGGTTATCTGATTCAGTTGCACCAGAAGTCCAAACAATTTCACGTGGATCAGCTTTAATTAAATTTGCTACTTGCTCACGTGCATATTCAACTTTTTCTTCTGCCTGCCAGCCATAAGCGTGCGAACGAGACGCAGCATTACCAAAGGTACCGTCGAAAGTTAAACACTCCATCATACGTTCTGCAACTTGCGGATCTACTGGAGTGGTTGCTGCGTAATCAAGATAAATTGGACGTTTCATATCAAATACCTGTACCCGATAAAAGAGCTGAATCTGTGCCAGTCACATTTTGGCGTAATGCAACAGTTTGAACGTTGTCTCGGCTAATGAGGTCGGCAAGAGAGATTTTTGCTAAATAGTCGGCAATATGATGAGAGAGTTCTTGCCATAAATCATGAGTGAGACACATTGCACCATTTTGGCAGTTACCTTTATGGTCACAACGTGTTGCATCAACCGTTTCATTTACAGCTTCAATAATTTCTAACACAGTAATTTCATCAGCATTTCGAGCCAAATGGTAACCACCATTTGCACCACGAACACTAGAAACTAACCCATGACGCTTAAGTTTTGCGAATAACTGTTCTAAATAAGCAACTGAAATGGATTGACGTGCGGCAATTTCGGCGAGCGTGATCGTTTGTTCAGTTGGCTGCAAAGCTAAATCAAGTAGAGCAGTCACTGCGTAGCGACCGCGAGTTGTAAGGCGCATGATTCGATACACATGTTAAGACTAGATAATAGGATTTTATGAATCCCGACTAAAATAGTCAAGTTTTTTTATTTTTAATTCAAGTGTAAGAACAAAATAGAAAAATAAATTAGGCAACCCACAAATTATATATGAAATAAACAATAAATATTAGGCTAATTATACCAAAGGAGAAGTTAATATTTCGTTGACGTTGTTGTAAGCGAGTAATTCGATTTTGATACTGTTTAATTTCCACGTGAAGGGAGTTGATCTCTGATCGTTGTTGATCAATTTTCTCAAGTAATGGAGCGATCCGTTTACGTGAAGCAAGGGTTTCAGCTTCATCATCTGAAGTGTTAAACCACTGTTTCCAGTCAACTAACAATTTTGGAAGAGTTAAATGAGAAATTAAATCTAGAAGTTCCTTTTTCGTTTCCTCATCACCATCAATACGCATATTTTTAAGACTGCGTTGGTTAGAAAAGCCAAAAATTTTAATTAAATCGATAAGTGTACTATTGATCTCAAGATCAATACGTCTATCAAAAGAATGAATATCGAATAACAAACCTTTTTCTGTAAATTGAACATAGAAGTCAAAGAAAGGTAGATAGCTATTAATACGAATCGTTGTTTTGTTCAAAATAAACTTTTTCGCTTGCAAGCGAAGAGCACCATCGTGGGTGAGAATAAATGAAAAAAAAGTTTCTAAAATAATTAGAACAATATTCAGCAACAGACGCGGATGTTTTTGTCTTTGTTGCGTTTCACTCATAAAAGTTTATCCTTAGAAATAGCAATTAACCGAAGAATGGGACATCCTATCCCAAACTTAACACAATGTCGTGTTAAATATATTTACATGACTTATTTGCTTTGTAGAACAGTTTTGTAAATGGATCAAGTCTTTACTTTGATATTATAGAAATATTTTGTGGTCAAATCAGTCATCATTTCTCTCATCTGATTAGGAGTTTAGATTAATGGATAATGCAAATACAGATACCCAGATAGAAGAGTCGGAAGAAAAAAATAAATTAAAATCAAAAAGTTCAAGAAAATCAGCTTTAGATTTTAGGAAGTATACTAAGCAAATTTGGCTAGCAGGACTTGGTGCTTTTTCACGTGCGGAAGAAGAGGGAAATAAGCTCTTTGATTCTTTGGTTAAAGTGGGTGAGGAGCTAGAATCAAAAACTGGAGACTTGGCAGACAATACTGTTGGCAAGGTCACAGAAAAAGCAAAAGAGTCTGTTTCTGAAACAAAAGACAGAGTAGAAAAGATTCTTGATACGAGTGTTAATCACTCTTTAAACCGTATTGGGTTGGTGACGCCGAAAGATTTGCAACACATCGAACAGCTGCTTGTACAACTGCATATTAAGGTGGATGCTTTAATAGAAGAAAATCAACATTTGAAAGAAAAATTGAATAAAAAGTAAAAAAATGTTGGGATTTAGCAAATATATAACAGTTTTTTAGCATTTATTTTTGCTAAAAGCCCTGCTCTAGTATTGCGTTTTCCCCTAAAGCATTGCTATAAAGGCGTCATGGCCTTTTAAACTATAGCCTTGGACCTTAAACAAACGATATTAAGAGGATGTTTTATTCATGAATAAATCAGAATTAATCGATGCAATTGCTGAAAAAGGGGGAGTATCTAAGACTGATGCAGGCAAGGCACTCGATGCGACAATTGCGTCAATTACTGAAGCACTTAAAAAAGGTGACACAGTAACTTTAGTTGGTTTTGGTACTTTCAGTGTTAAAGAACGTGCTGCACGCACTGGTCGTAACCCTAAAACTGGTGAAGAGCTTCAAATTAAAGCAACTAAAGTACCTAGCTTTAAAGCTGGTAAAGGTCTTAAAGATTCAGTAGCTTAATCTTTTAAGATGAATAAACGCGCCAATATAGGCGCGTTTTTTATTAAATATCTGAATTGACCAATATTGCTCATTCATTGATTGTGGTTTTTCAGTTAAAATTCTCCTCGAAATAAAATATTGGAATACTTATGGAATCGTTTCGTACAGTCATTAAGGGTTGGCTCGGCAAAGTCCTTCTAATTTTGTTTTTGACCCCTTTAGCACTTGTAGGTATTGAAGGATATTTTAATAGGGGAAACAAGGCTGATGTTGCAAAAACAGTAAACGGCCAAGAAATATCTAAAAAAGACCTTGAAACTTTAACTCAGTCTTACAAAGAACAATATTTAGCTGCTGTTAAAGGGGATGAAAGTTTACTTAATTTGCCTGTCATTCAGGCTAAGGCACTCGATATTTTGGTGTCACGTAATCTATTAATACAGCAAGCAGAAAAATTAGGTATCTCTTTGAGTGATGCTCAAATTGAGCAAATGTTAGCTCAGCAGCCTAGTTTGCAAGAGAATGGTCAATTCTCACAAAAACTCTATGAAAATTACTTACGTTCTATTGGCATGACGAGTCAGGGTTTAATAGCAAGCCTACGTCAAGATCATGCTTTGAAAATGTTAACGTCAACGTTTGCTGATTACTCTTTAGTAAGCAAAGTTGATCTAATGCAAATTGCGAATTTGCAAACTGAACAACGTACGTTACATTTAGCTAGTATTAAATTAGATGCTTACAAAACAGGTTTAACGGCATCTAATCAAGAAGCTACAGATTACTATAACAAGCATCAAAATGAATTTAAGCAACAGGCTTCAGTTGATGTTGATTATGTTGTCTTATCTCCATCAATGATGACTAAACCAGCTCCTGCAACCGAAGCTGAACTTCAGCAAGCTTATGCAAAGTTTGTTGAAACTCAGAAAAAAGATGCTAAACGAACTGTAAAGCACATTTTAATTACTACTGATGCTCGTGATGATGCCGCTGCTCAAAAACTTGCAAAAGAAGTTTATGCGAAAATTCAGGGTGGTCTTTCGTTTGCACAAGCTGCATCGCAGTTCTCTGAAGATCCTAGTTCAAAAGCAAAAGGTGGTTTAGTTGAAGCATATGCTCCAGGTGTTTTCTCGGATGCATTTGATAAAACTGTTTTAAGTTTGAAAAATGGACAAGTTTCGCAGCCAGTAAAAACACAATATGGTTATCATATTATTGAAGCAGAAACTCAAGCTAACCAAATCCCTTCATTTGAAGCTGAGAAAGCGCGTTTAACGGCTGAGGTTGAAAAGAATAAAGTTGCTACGGTTTATTCAGATGCCGTAAACAGTTTGAATGAAACAATTGTTGGTAATGATTCTTTAGAAGCTGTTGTACAAGAAGTAAAAGGTGCAAAAGTTGAATCATTGAATGGTGTAACTTTAGCAACTCAAAACCCATATTTAAGTGATCCAAGTGTCAAAATTAAGTTATTTAATGATGATGTGAAAAATGGTGACCGTAATGCATCATCTAATATTCAATTAGCAAATGGTGATACGGTATGGGTTAAAGTGCGTGATTACCACGCAGCTGGTGTAAAACCATTAGCGCAAGCGATGAATGAAGCAAAAGCCAAAGTTATCGATGCAAAAGCGCGTAAAGCAGCCCAAGCAAAAATTGCTACCATGTTGACTGAGTTTAAAACTCAACCAGCAGAACAAGTAGTTGCTAAAAATAAAGTCGCATTTGAATCAGCTGGCGTATTTAGTCGTTCACAGGGTTTAAAGCGTGAAATTGAACGTGCAGCATTTAGTTTAGCTACCCCTAAACCGGGTATGTGGTCTGTTACAACAGCAAACTTACCAAATGAGCTGGTAGTCGTTGCAGTTTCAAATGTAAATTCATCAGCCGCTAATGCTATTCCTGCTGATCAATTACAACAGCTAAAACAACTTTATCGTCAATCTCGTGGTCAACAAATATTGGAAGATTACAGCCAATATTTAAAATCACATGCAAAAATTAAATAATAATTTGATCAAATAAAAAAAGCGCTTCGGCGCTTTTTTTATTTTCTATTAATCGAGATGATGTTCGATATATTGCTGTCGATATTGTTTAGGTGATAAATCAAAAATTCTTTTAAAGGCCTGACTAAAAGCAGTCTCGGATGAATAGCCGACTTTGTTTGATATTTGCTGAATTGAAAAATTACTTGTGCGTAAGTACTGACTTGCTAAACGAAAACGGTAATGTTGCAAATAAGTTAGAGGTGGTTCCCCAATAATACTATTAAATAGATTTGCGAATTTGGACCGTGACATACAGCATCGTTCTGCTAAAGATTCAACTGTCCAAGCGACTTCTGGTTGGCTATGAATAGCGGATAGGGCATTACTCAATTCAGGATGGGTTAACGCACTTAGCCAGTTTTGTTGATCAGTCATTTGTTGAACATGATCACGAATGCACTCAATGAGAAGAATACTGACTAAATGATCAATAATTTTGTCATGTCCCGGCCTGATTTTTTGAGTTTCAATTGCTAAAAAATAAAGCCCAATTTGTAGCCATTCTGGTGGGTTGGTTTGATTTTCGTGCTGAATATGCATGATAGAAGGCAATGCATTAATCAAAGGACCTGCCATATGAGTATCGATCTGACAGCGTAAACATAGTAATAATGTTTTATCTGGAGAAGAAGTACCAAACTCGATCGCGTCTTGTCTATGGCCATTAAAAAGTGAAGTAATATCTAGAGAATCTACTAATTTAGTTGCTGTTGATTTTGAGTCGGTGGCATTATGTGCTTTTCCAGAAGGAATTAAAATAATATCACCAGCTGTCGCAATTATTTTTTCTGACGCATTAAGTTGAATATATACTGAACCAGTTAAAACAATATAGGCAAGTAAAGCAGATTGATCTTGTGTTTTAAAAGCCCATTCTCCTTGTGCTTTTAAATAGATGTATTCAGACTTATTAAGGTGAATATCATCAAAAAATTTACTTAGTGCATCCATCTTTAAATGATCAATCATTATTTTAATAAAATTATAGTGAGCTATGAGAATAGATCAACATGTGTTTTTAGGACAAAAAAGTGGAAGAAAATGCCAAAGACTTTGAAATAGGTTTTTTGGACGGTTACTACTGTTAAGTAAGTACTATTTCTTTAACTATATAGATATATAGAAAAAGGAAATATGACTATGAATGCACCAGTAAATGTTCAGCAAGAACTTATGCCAGTGCCAGCGTCTATGCGTGAGATAGATCGTAAGCGCTATTTATGGATGATTAGTCCAGCTCTACCTGTAATTGGTTTAGGTATTTTAGCTGGTTACCATTTTGGCCCACGCCCATTAAAAAAAGTTTTCGCTTTAGGTGGTCCACTATTATTACATGTTGTGATTCCTGCAATTGATACGATTATTGGTAAAGATGCACGTAATCCAACCGATGAAGAAATTAAGCTTCTTGAAAAAGATCCGTATTACTCACGTTTAGTGAAGAGCTTTATCCCATTACAATATGCAGCAAACGTTTACGCATGTTATTTAACAAGCCGTAAAACTACTTCATTTATTGATAAAATTTTGCTTGGTATTTCAATGGGTGCAATTAATGGTATTGCAATTAATACAGCCCATGAATTAAGTCATAAGCATGATCGTATTGATCATATTTTATCTCATCTTGCTTTGGTTCCTACAGGTTATAACCATTTCCGTATCGAACATCCTTATGGACACCATAAACGTGCAGCAACTCCTGAAGATCCGGCTTCTTCACGGATGGGTGAAACATTTTATGAGTTCTGGCCACGTACAGTTGTAGGTTCTTTTAAATCTGCAATTGAAATCGAGAAAAATCGTTTAAAACGTAAAGGAAAAGAGTTCTGGTCAGCAGATAATGAATTATTACAGGGCTGGGGAATGAGCGCTGCTTTCCATGCTTCTATGGTGGGAATTTTTGGTAAAAGCACAATTCCATATTTAGCGACACAAGCATTTTACGGCATTAGTCTTTTTGAAATTATTAACTATATTGAACATTATGGTTTACTACGTCAGAAAAAAGAAAATGGTCAATATGAGCGCACAATGCCAGAGCATAGCTGGAACAACAATAATGTAGTAACAAACTTATTTCTGTACCAGTTGCAGCGTCACTCAGATCATCATGCTTATCCGACTCGTCCTTTCCAAGCATTACGTCATTTTGATGAGGCGCCAGAATTACCAAGTGGTTATGCAAGTATGTTATTACCTGCGTTAATTCCTTCGTTGTGGTTCAAAATAATGGATAAGCGAGTTTTTGATCACTATAAAGGTGATTTGAACAAAGCGAATATTTCACCAAAACGACGTGCAAAAATCTTCAAAAAATTTGGTGCAGTAGATAAATCCTTAGAAGCATAAAAATTGAATAAATAATATATTCCTGAAATACGAAACCCTCTAATCATTTGATTAGAGGGTTTTATTTTTTAGATAAATCTTAGCGTTATGAACCAAGAGAGTTTAGATTCTCTTGCATCTTTTTTATTTTAATTCACTAGAAGATTTACCAAGCTCACGACGTGCAATAATTAATTGTTGAATTTGCTGAGTACCTTCAAAAATATCAAGAATTTTTGAATCACGTGCCCATTTCTCAAGTAGTTCATCTTCGTTATAGCCAACACTTGCTGCTAACTCGACACATTTTAAAGTGATCTCGTTACCAACACGACCTGCTTTTGCTTTTGCAATAGATGCTTCTTTAGAATTTGGCTTTTTATTATCAGCCATCCATGTTGCTTTTAACATGAGCAGACGAGCAGCTTCCCATTCAGCCTCCATATGGTAGATTTGAGCTGCAAGGTTAGAAGCATGTAGGTAGGGAGTCGAGTAGTTAGGATCAAGCTGATCTTTAAAAATCTCTTTAATACGCTCTAGTGAAGCTTTTGCACAACCGATTGCCATTGCTGCAACTAAAGGCCGAGTATTGTCAAAAGTTTCCATTACTCCAGCAAAACCTTTAGCGACATCCACTTCGGCATTACCCAAAAGGTTCTCAGCAGGTACACGGCAGTCAATAAAACTGATGACTGCTGTATCTGAAGCTTTAATTCCTAATTTATGTTCGAGACGTTCGACCTTCATGCCAGGCGTACCTTTGGGCACTACAAATGATTTAATCGCTGCACGGCCAAGTTTACGATCAAGTGTAGCCCAAACAACGACAGAGTCTGCTCGTTCACCTGAGGTCACAAAAATCTTTTCACCATTTAGAATGTAGTCATTGCCATCTTTGGTTGCTGTGGTACGGATAGCGGCAGAGTCGGAGCCACAACCAGGTTCTGTGATGGCCATTGCTGCCCATGTTCCTTTGAAACGCTCCAATTGTTCATCATTTGCCACAGCAGCAATTGCTGAGTTTCCAAGACCCTGACGAGGCATACTCAGTAATAAGCCTGTATCGCCATAACACATCTCAATAATTCCAAGAGCGGTCGACATGTTGGTTCCATTGCGAATACCTTCATTGTCGGTATCACCGCGCTTTCCAGCACCCGCAGCACCAGCATTAATTCCTTCACCACCTTCATTCATGCCATCAATGAGGGAGGCAAGCATATCAAGTTCTTTTGGATATGCATGTTCAGCTTTATCATATTTGCGAGAAATAGGGCGTAAAACATTGATCGCAACATCATGTGCCTGATCAATCATCATTTTGAATTTTTTTGGATTTTGTAAATTCATTAAAGTATCCTCTGATTGATCATTTAAGCATGTAAGCCAGATTGTAAAATTGCAGTAGCCCGTAAATCGCGGTACCAACGTTCAACTGGATGTTCTTTTGTGAAACCATGTCCACCAAGAATTTGCACACCGTCTGTACCAATTTTCATGGATTTTTCAGCACAAAGTAGATGAGCTAAGTAAGCTTCGCGGTGAAATGGCTTGCCTGACTCTGCAAGGCTTGCTGCATTTAAAATCAACATACGCATTGCATCAATTTCAATTGCCATATCTGCAATCATGAAAGCGACACTTTGACGATGTGAAATAGGTTCACCGAATGCAGTTCGTTCATTGGCATATTTAATACAGTAAGCTTTTACAGCTTCACATGTACCTACAGCCATTGCACACCACATTAAGTTGCCTAAATCTACAAAGGCTGTGTAATCAAAATCTGTTGCACCTAAACGTAGAGCAGGAGTGTGATTAAAGCGAAGAGTTGCTGTTTCTGTGGCTTTAAGACCCATGGCCGGAGTGTTTTTTATTGAAATTGTTTCATTACACTGCACGACGAATACGTCTGGCTTGCCGTTAAAGTCTGCACTTACTAAAAATACATCAGCTAAATCGCCTAAAATCACTAATGTTTTTTCACCATCAATAAAAAACTGATCATTTTCAAGTGATGCTTTTGTTTTTAAAACATAAGGGTTAAATGCTGGAGTTGTTTCTTGAACAGCAAAAGTTGCTGTAATGTCTGAGTCTTCTGCAAAACATGGTAGGTACATCGACTGAACTTCAGCAGAACCCCAACGTGTGATTGCATTAATAACGCTAAATGTACTGAGTAATCCTGCTGTAAGAGTGAAATCACCTTCAGCTAGTTTTTCAGCAATTAATAAGTTACTAAAGATATTTTGTTCGGCCGCTACTCCACCGAGTGCTTCTGGAAGTGCATAGTAGTTAAGTCCTAAATCTTCAACATATTGCCAAAGAGTTTCAGGAAACTGAGCTTCCTGATCGGCATTATGAGCTAACCCCAATAAAACCTCTTGAGCAAATTGAGACATTGCTTCAGAAGTCATTTGTTGTTCTTCGGTTAAACTTAAATCAAATAAATTTTTTTGTTGGCGAGGTAAACGTTGTTGAGAGATTTGCTTGGGCTTAAATGCTTTTTGAGTCTGCGTTAATGCTCTAAAGCCAGCTTTTGAACCTTGATAAAGAGATTTTTCAACAAATTTACGCAACTTGAGTTGATCAAGTACATCGCTTCCAGCCAATCTTGTGATCAGCGATAAACCCAAACCCTGAGCTTTATTGATCATACTTGTCATGATTATGGTGTCCTAACACATTGTTATTGTTTTATGCTGACACGCCTTATATTAAAAAACTATGTCGTTACTGACATTCGAAAAATGAGTAGATAAATGGTAAATAGAAAATAAGAAAATTATAAGTTTTTGATTTTATTTATTTAAAATAATTGTAATGTTGGGGAGCCGAGAAGGATTGACTAGAATGACATGGAATCATTCTAGTCTTTCATTAAATCAAGCAAAGTTACGAATCATACGTCGTACATTGGTTTTTGCATCAATAACCGTCATAAATGTGTAGGCTCCAATGAATTTACGGCTAATAAACATAAACTCTTTTGGCGGAACCGAAAAATAACGTGAAGCCATTGATTTACTAGCTTGTTGCATAACACGGCTATGGAGCTGGCTTTTCTTCCAGTCATAACGTTCGTGTTCATCCATAAGACCAGCGGGCATATCTGGGTTATTTGCAGGAGTACTGAATGCTTCTGTTGCAAGTAAAAAGACATCAGCCATACTTGGTTTAATACTTTCAGGCATCGCATCAAAGAACTCGTAACCAGTCATGGCTTTGACCATTGCATCTTTATTATGTTGATAACCTGCCTGAATGAGTTGACGGGCAACTGATAGCAAGTGTTCATCAAACTGGCGAATAGCACCAAAATCTAATAATACAATTTTGTCTTGAATGTCTTGGCCATTACCTAAACGAACAAGGTAATTACCAAAGTTAGGGTCAGTTTGCATTTCACCCCATTCAAAAATTTCACGAACCGCAATCTCTAATGACGCTTCACCGAGTTGATTACGACGTTCTTGAGGTAATGACAACATCACAGGGCTATTAATTGGCACACCACGTTCAAAAGTCATGCAGAGCACTTGATTTGTGCAATATTCATCTACAATTGTAGGAACAATATAGCGCTCATCATCTTTTAAGCGTTCACCAAAGCGACGAGTAGTGGCAGCTTCAACATCATAGTCAACTTCACGATGCATCATTTCACGTACTTCATCAAACCACTGATCAAATTCACGGGTTTGTGGAACCATACGCGTCAGTTTAAGCATGTTTTTAAACAAGCTCATATCGGAGTCAATAGCATTTGCAACGCCCGGATATTGAATCTTTAAAACTAACTCTAAACCATCTGATTTACGCGTTGCACGGTGTACTTGTGCGAGAGAGGCCGTACCAATTGGCTCATGATCAATTGTTAAATCATTTAATTTAGCGCCCAATTGCTCTTGAAGATGCGGCTTAATTGCAGGCCAATCTAAAGCAACTGTCTGGTTATTTAGGGTGTTTAATGCTTGTGTAATTTCTTCAGGTAAAAAATGTTCACCATAAAGGGCCATCATTTGGCCAATCTTAACAATAGAACCCTTAAGTTTACCTATTTCAGAAACCAGATAATTAGCTTGCTCGCTCATCGCTTTTTTGCGTTTCTTTTCTTTTTCTTCCTCATTAGAAAATAAAGAAGAGGCACTTGCAGTTGCCCAACGTGTTCCTGCAAGTAAAGAAGCTTTCGCGATTGATAAGCGTCGATCCATGGAAGAAGTTTTTAAACTCTTAAGCTTATCTTTCTGATTTGACATGAAAATAGAATCCTATGCGCATCATGCAGCCAAACGCTGGTGATCTAAAATTGTAACGAATATTACATGTTTTGAGCGTATTAAAATAGTTCTCTCAGACTGAATGATCAGTCGAAATGGCTATCTTTATTTCATTAACTTTAAAATAGCCTAAGCAATTTTAAAATTTAAGAAACTTACAGCGTTCAGGTGAGTAAAACTAGGGCAAAAACAGATCTTTCACAAAAACTTAAATTACATTTTAAATTGGATCTTTAATTCAGACTTCTGCATTAAGTGAAGGCGATTGGACTGAATATGCTGTAATAACATTTGTTTGACTGAATCATGCATAAAACCAAGTGCATGAGCTTTTACAATAATAATGCTGGGTAAGGTATAGAAAAAATACTTAACATCCTCGAGTGTTGCATTATTAAAGATGCCTTGTTCAATTAACGTCTGCTGTAAAAACTGCTTTTCATTTAAGACATAATCTGAAGATTCATCCCAAAAACGGTGACGCATAGCCATCAGATTGTTGTGTTTATAACTCATAAAATTGTCAGCTCAGACTTAAATCTAAATAAAATATATGGAGTCGAGCCCTGAATATCAAGTTGAGATTATTTTTTCTTCAGTTGCTGTTTGAATTTTTATGTAACTCTTGTAAATAGCCTAAGCAATTTTAAAAATTTTTCTAAAAAAACTATAATCCAAATAATTTCATCTATAACACTACTTATTATGACTCCTGCATGTAGACTGTTAAAAAGCAATAAAATTGAATTTTCTATTCATGAATATGAACATGATTCAAATACTAAAAGTTTTGGATTAGAAGCAGCAAAAAAACTAAATTTAGATGTAAGGGAAGTATTCAAAACTTTAATGGTGAGTGATGATAAGAATTTTTTTGTTGCAGTATTGCCAGTTAATCACCAATTAAATTTAAAAAAAGTCGCTACGGCGTTTGGCTGTAAAAAATTGCAAATGGCGAACCCTAAAGACGCTGAACGTTTAACGGGATATTTAGTCGGAGGGATTAGCCCGTTAGGTCAAAAGAAGCGCTTAAAAACCGTTATTGATGCATCTGCACAAGAGTTCAGCAAAATCTATGTGAGTGGAGGAAAACGGGGACTAGATATTGGCTTAAACCCGAAAGATCTAGCACAACTCTTAAATGCTCAATTTGTTGATGTACTTGATGAGTAAAATAAATCTTTTTCTTATCTCATTAAATTAACTAATTTTAAGATAGGTAGTATTAAATCAAGTTTTTTAATAAAAACAATTCTCATTATTATTTATATTTAGTATTATTCCGAGCCTTATAACTATCTAATAACTTTTGGGTTTGGAGAAAGGGAAAATGCATCAATACAAAAAGGTTGGGGCTAACTCAAATCATCTGATGTGTGCTGAATCACGGTATTTTAAATTAAAACCTTGTTGTATTGCTCTAGCAGCAATATTTGCGCAGCAGGTTTATGCAAATACAAATATTGAAAAGGCAGCCCTTAATAATCAACCGACACAAAAGCCTGTAGCTCAATTGCAAAAAATTATAGTGACGGCGACAAGGACGCCCAAAAATATTGCTGAAATTGCAGGCACAGTTCAAACGATTGAAAAGCAGCAAATTGAACAACAGGCAACTGCTGGACGAAAAACTGCCGATATACTGGCTCAATTGGTTCCATCACTTGGGGTAAGTAGTGGAACGACTACCAACTATGGGCAAACAATGCGTGGTCGTGATGTCATGATTATGATTGACGGCGTATCGCAAAATGGATCACGCGATGTTGCTCGGCAGCTAAATAGTATTAGTCCAGGCATGATTGAACGTATTGAAGTTCTTTCAGGAGCTACAAGTATTTATGGATCAGGTTCTACCGGCGGGATTATTAATATTATTACGAAACGTGCTGATTCGACTAAACCAGTAAGTTTTGAAACTAAACTTGGTATTACGTCTTCCGATACATTTCGAAGTGATAGTCTAGCTTATGAAATTGGCCAATCTATTTCATTTAATAAAGATAATATAAATGGTTTCTTAGGGGCTAATTTCACTAGTCGCGGATCTCAGTTCGATAGCCATGGTGATCGTATTGCTATAGCACCTATGCAAGGTAGCCGTCCTGATACTGATACAATTGATATTAATAGTCGTATAAATATAGATTTAACTGATAACCAATCACTAAGTTTGGGTGCACAGTATTATAAGGATGAACAAGATACGAATTATGGTCCTGATTATGGGAAAAATTATATTTATGGAGGAGCGCCTAACTCATATATTGGGAAAAAGGGTTTAGAAATATCTAATCAGCCTTTTACAGAGCGCTATGCATTCAACACTCAATACCAAAATAAAGATATTTTAGGTCAGGTCTTAAATTTAGAAGGATATTACCGTAAAGAAGATGCTCGTTTCTTTCCAGTCTTTTTAGGAGGGGAAGGTACAGAAGCAAAGCAATCTCAATCTGAAATCGAAGTAGCTGGTCTGCGTTCAACAGTACAAAGTGATTTAAATATTATGAATCGTGATCTTAATCTAACTTATGGTTTAGATTATGAACATGAAAAAGATCATCAACATTATGAGCATTTCACAGCGTTTAATACAGGTTTGACCTATAAACCTACAGGTAAAACTTCCGATGCCGGTCCAAATACAACAATTCAAAGTGCTGGCATTTTTATACAAGGTGATTACGCTTTAACAGACCGTATGAATGTCCAGGCTGGTACTCGTTACCAATATATCAAAGCTGAAACAGAACAGTACTCGACTAAAAATGGCATACAGCCAAGCGGATCTGTAAATGACGATGCTGTTTTATTCAATTTGGGAGCGATATATAAATTAACAGATGAGCAGCAAATATTTGCTAATTTCTCTCAAGGTTTTAGCTTTCCAGATGTACAACGGATGATGCGTGATGCATTTAATATCTCAACAGCGAATATCCAACCTATTAGTGTAAACAGCTATGAACTAGGCTGGCGTTTACAAGGGGAGCAAAGCCTAAATCTAGGTATAACGGGTTTCTATAATACCTCAGATAAAGTTGTTCAATTCTACAAGAACAGTAATAAAGAAACTGTTGCTGAGGTTATGGACAAAGACCAACGTGTATATGGTGCTGAACTAACGGCGACCTACCCATTTATGGAAGAGTTTAAAGTTGGGGGAACACTGGGTTATACGCGAGGTCAATATAAAGATACGGATGGTAAATGGAAAGAGTTGAATGCTTTTCAAGTTTCACCAATCAAAGGTACTGTTTTTACCGAGTGGAACAGTGATGAAGGATATGGTGTTCGTATGCAAATTCTTGCTATAAAAGGTACAAATGAAGCAGTAAAAGATGGTTCACTTTCAGCTGTAAAAATTAAAGGCTATAGCACGATGGATGTTTTGGCTCATTTTCCAGCTTGGAAAGGACGTATAGATTTTGGTGTATATAATGTTTGGAATAGAGACTATCGAACTATTTATAGTCAACAAGCAGAAAAAGTATATGGTCTTGTAGAAAGTATACCAGCTGAAGGACGTACTTACGGCCTCAGTTATACATTTAATTATTAATATGAAGTGAGATAGGGAATATCTATAAATCATAGGTATTCCTTAATAAATTAAAAAAATAATAAAATAAACTTGCATTATTAAATGCAAATGATTATCATTACACATATTGAAAGTTGAGAAACGTTCTAGTAATTAAGATTAACGTCTACTACTGTAATGCTGGGTTTTAGGCGATTTAAAGTTATACCAGAGACTCCAATAACAATGATGTTGAAAAAGATGAGTTGATTTCTGGTATGTGAGCGCCTGCAGGATATTATAAAAATAGGCAGGTTCAACTAGCGGTAAATGGAACAAAGAAAAATAAACATTATCAGCGCAACAAAAAGAACTAATCAAAAGCAGTAGGCGAGGATGGCCTGCTGCTTTTGTAGTTAAAGTTAATTTCATAGTTATTTATACATTTCAACTATTTTGGATATTTAACTCTACCCAGTAACAGATCGATTATATTTTTGATCAAAAAACAACCACTAATGTTTCATTTATTAACATCCTGCCTTTTTAGCCGTTTTTTTGTATACCCTGAATAAAACATGATCAAAAAAAGAGGTAAAAACGTGCTTATTTTTCATGGAAAACCTGTTCACGGAGCTATATTTGATATGGATGGGACAATGTTTGACACTGAGCGATTGCGGTTTCAAACATTGCAACAGGCATCTCAAGAACTCATTGGACAGGAATTTTCACACGAATATTTAATGCAATGTTTAGGTTTAAGTGCAACTACTGCTGAGCAATTGGCTCAACGGTTATATGGGGTAAATGTTCCCTATAAAGAAATTCGAAAAAAAGCTGATGAGATGGAACTCGAATATATTCGAAAACACGGCGTACCTATCAAAAAGGGTTTAGTTCAGGTTTTAGAGCGTTTACGAAAATCTGGTTTAAGAATGGCCGTTGCGACTTCAAGCCGTAGGGCAATTGCCGAAGAATATTTAATTAATGCGAATGTTTATAAATTTTTTGATGTGATTACCTGTGGTGATGAAGTAGAGCAAGGAAAGCCGCATCCAGAAATCTTTTTAAAAGCTGCTAGTCAACTTCACTTAGACGCTAACCAGTGTCTTATGTTTGAAGATTCTGAAAATGGTTTAACTTCAGCTCACACTTCAAAAGGTTTAACGATTTTATTAAAAGATATTAAAGAACCAAATGACGAAATGCTGGAAAAAGCACATTTTTATTATGATCAGATGTATGACTTTTTAACCGATCTCGACCAATTTATCCCTGTTATGGATATGCCAGAGATACAAGAACCTTTTCCACAAAGCCTAAATCAACTGACAGTGGGGATACATGGTTTCGGTGCTATTGGCGGCGGTTATATAGCGCAGATCTTGTCACATTGGGATGGATATACAAAGCCAAAACGTATTATTGCTTCTACAAGAAATAGTCTTTTTCGCGAAGCTGTGAATGCATTTGGAACATATAGCATTCGCTATGGGCAATTTTCTTATGATGAACGTATTGAGAATATGACCATTGTTGATTCTGAAAATGAACAACAAATGTTGGAGATGTATACCCATTCAAGTTTGATCGCACTGTGTTTACCCGAACAGGCCATCGAAGTTGAGGCAAAAATAATCGCAAAAGGGCTATATGCACGTTTTAACTCATCACTTGAAACATGTATTGAGCCGTTAACTTTTCTAATTATTTTAAATAAAGTCGGCGCGAAATATTTAGTTATGAAACATCTTAGAGAAGCTCTATTAGAATTGACCAACGATGAAGATGTGACTGAGCATATTTTAAAAGAACATTACTTTTGCGACACCGTTGTAAATCGCATGGTTTCAAAATTATCTAATCAAAATTTATATCGCCAACTTCGTATTAAGCATAATTTCCTTGAACAGCATTTAGAAGATGTGGAACACGAAGAACAAATCGAAATTGAAGACTGTAATAAACTGACTCAAGACCAGCAAAACCAGGCATCTTTATATGTCGATAACATGCGCCGTAATTTTCAGCCAGGCCATATATTACAAAGCATGGATCTAATTCTGTTTCATAGCGAAACGGATATGCCAATTTATGTAGAAAAAGGCAGCCCTTTACTTGAAAAGTTGCGTCAAGTTGTCTTGGTGAATCAGATTACAGACATTCAATTAATCAAAAACCGTCTATGGAACGGCGTGCATGCCATGCTTGCTTGGTACGCATCTTTACTAGGTTATGAATCTATTGGTGTTGCCATGGGTGATCATTCAGTTAAAGCATTTGCAGAAAACTTAATAAGAGAAGTAAAGCAAGGGCTTGCAATTGTATTACCTAACTATGCAAAAGATCTGGATCGCATGGCACAAAGCTTCCTAGACTCATGTGAATATGCTTTTAAAGACCCTTGTCAAAGAGTTGCTAGAGATCCACTTCGCAAATTAACTCATAATGAAAGAGTAATTGCGTCAATTGAGGTGAATATAGATCATAATTTGCCTTATAAAAATCTATTAAAAGGTGCTGCACTAGGGTATGCCTATGCGATTCAATTTTTAGAAATTGAAGAGACTAATGCAATTAAACATTTACACGAGCAAGTTAAAAAACTGGATATGAGTGCTGCTCAAAAAGCACAACTTGAAGTTGAGTTAACGCAATTAGTTCAATATTTATTTTCTGAACAAGGCAAACAGCCTTTAAACATGAATATTGTCAACTCAGAAAAAGCGCGTACTCAATATGCCTAAATCCTTTTAATTATGCTCTACAACTGAAAGGCAAACATGCTTTAATACAAGAATTGAATGATTTTGAATTAAAGCTGTGTTGCTAAAACCCTCGACGTTCATGGTGCCAACATCTATACGAGATTATCCTGAGTGGCATCTTGGACGGCAAAATTATGCGTTGTGGTATTTAGAAATTAATAATCAAAAAACAGTTGATTATTTAGATGCCTTGCGCGCGCATTTTTCAGAATTCTTATTAGAACCTAATAGTCGTCAATATCATATCACGCTGTTTATATGTGGATTTTTAGACCACGAAACCAGAGTTTATAGTGATGACTTTAGTTTGAGTGAATTTGAGCAGCAAAGAGAAATCTTAAAAAAAGAAGATTTTGCTCCGTTTCATTTAAAAATTGGTTCAATCGATAGCTTTAGTAGTGCTCTATTTGTAGAAATAGCAGATACCGAAAATATCTTATTTCAGATACGCCAAAAGTTAGGTTTAGTTTCTAATGAAATTGCGGCTTTAGATTATTGCCCACACATCACTTTAGGGTTGTATAAAACAGACTATAGTAGTGATTTGATTTTACAAAAAATTTCTGAATTACCTGTACAATATAAACAGGCTGAATTTGACCTTAAAGTTGAGCATTTAACATTTGGTTATTATCAAGCTCAAATTTTACAAGGTAAGTTATATCCGTATCAGCATTTGTTTTTAGGTGATGCATGTTGCAACTGATTTTGGGTGGAGCTCGTTCCGGCAAAAGCCGACTGGCTGAACAAACGGCAATAGACAGGCAATTAGCTGTCACTTATGTTGCAACGGCGCAAGCGCAAGATTTTGAAATGCAAAGCCGAATAACACATCATCAAAATCAGCGTCCTTCTCATTGGTCTTTGGTTGAAGAACCTTTATATTTAGCAAAGATTCTGCAAAAAATTGATCGACCTAATCAAATTATTCTTGTGGATTGTTTAACACTTTGGCTAACCAATTTATTACTTTTAGAAGATCAAAATGTTCAACAACTTGAGTGTGAGCAACTATTAAAAGTTTTACCCACGCTTCAGTCAGAAATTATTTTAGTAAGTAATGAAACGGGTTTAGGCGTTGTGCCACTCGGTGAGATTAGTCGTCGATTTGTCGATGAAGCAGGCAGACTGCATCAGAGTTTAGGGCAAATTGCAGATAAGGTTGTGTTTTGTGTGGCTGGTTTTCCAATGATTTTAAAAGGTGAGAAATAAAATGAACTGGTGGTTACAATCTGTACAGCAACCTGATGTGGACGCAAAACAACAAGCTGAGCAACACCAGCTTCAACTGACCAAACCTACAGGTGCTTTAGGTGATCTAGAACTGATAGCAGTAAAACTTGCTAGTTTGCAATCAAATGCGCATCCACACATTACCCATCCATGGATTACAGTTTTTGCTGGCGATCATGGCGTGGTTGAAGAAAATATCTCTGCATATCCTCAAGCCGTTACCCGTCAAATGTTACAAAACTTCACGACTGGTGGTGCAGCAATTAGTGTTATTGCCAAATATCATCAAGCTCATTTACAAGTGATTGATTGCGGTACAGTTGGTGAAGCATATGAATATGCAGGGGTTGAACGTCATTGTATTCGTGCCGGCACGGCAAATTTTGCCAAACAAGCTGCAATGAATGCAGATGAATCTCGTGCTGCTTTAGAGTTAGGTAAAAACAGTGTAGACACGGCCAAATCTAAAGGTGCAGATATTTATATTGCGGGTGAAATGGGTATTGGAAATACCTGTTCTGCTTCTGCCTTAGCTTGTCTTTTATTAAATGATACTGCCGAGCAATTAACTGGAGTTGGTACAGGAATTGGTGCCGATCAGTTAAGACATAAAATTGAAGTGATTGAAAAGGCAATTGAACTTCATCATAAACATGTTACTGGTGATGCATTCAAAACACTATGTGCAGTTGGTGGATTGGAAATTGCGGCAATTACAGGTGCTTATATCCGCTGTGCGCAGGTGGGTTTACCTATCATTGTGGATGGTTTTATTAGTTCGGTCGCTGCTTTATGCGCAGTGCGGATGAACTCTAAAGTACGTGATTGGATGCTTTTTGGACATCAATCGGCAGAATATGGCCACCAACGTATTTTACAAGAACTCAATGCTGAGCCAATTTTAAAAATGAATTTACGTTTAGGTGAAGGTAGTGGTGCTGGCGCTGCTTTGGCATTAGTTAAAATGGCATGTGTATTACACAACCAAATGGCTACCTTTGCTCAAGCTGCCGTAAGCGGGGATAAAATTGGGTAAATTTAGAATTGATTTACTTAGACATGGCGAAAGTCAATATAGCCATACTTTACGTGGCCATTTAGATGATGAGTTAACTGCTAAAGGTTGGCAGCAAATGCAGTCAACCATTGAGCAAGTCACAAACCAGACATGGGATGTCATTATAAGTTCATCATTAAAGCGTTGTGCTTGTTTTGCTGAGCAACTTGCTAAGACAACTCAGCTGCCTTTACTTTTAAACCATGACTTAAAAGAAATGTATTTTGGTGATTGGGAAGGCGTCTCAACTCAGCAAATTTATGAAACTTCACCCGAATTACTTGCAAATTTTTGGCAAAAACCGAGTCAATATTGTCCACCTCGCGCAGAAACATTAAACCAGTTTCAAATAAGGGTTCTTAAAGGTTTTCAAGATTTGCTGAAGCATATGCAAAAGCAGAACTTACAGCATGCTTTAGTTGTTACTCATGGCGGTGTAATTAAGCTATTGGCTTGTTTAGCCAGACAACAACCTCTAGATGACTTACTTAAAATGCCAGCAGAGCTTGGAAAATTATATTCACTCGAATTTTATGAAACAGATGGTCAAATAACTTTTAAGTTAAGATAGTAGTTTTATTTTTATACACTAGTAAGTTATTATTTTTACAATATTATTTTAGCCTGTGTAATAGAACTGTCATTGCTAATATCTAAGCTATTGGCATTTCTTATTAATCACACATCTGGCTTATGAATATTTTATTTAAAACAACTGTGCTTGCAGCATCATTATTGCTCGCGGCTTGTAATAACAATGATGATCAAGAAGCTCAAACTGCACCATCTACAAACTCATCAAAATATTATCAAACAAAAACACCTTACCAACCTCAACAAGAAATAAAAAACTATGAAAAAGCACCGAAT
This sequence comes from Acinetobacter sp. S-1, assembly GCF_059579785.1. Classification (NCBI taxonomy): domain Bacteria; kingdom Pseudomonadati; phylum Pseudomonadota; class Gammaproteobacteria; order Moraxellales; family Moraxellaceae; genus Acinetobacter; species Acinetobacter sp. S-1. Next base: position 2,003,349 of record NZ_CM184207.1, on the reverse strand, counting down.
GGATTTCAGCCAGTTTTTACAGAGCTAGTGGCACGTCATGGTTCAAGAGGTTTATCAAGCCTCAAATATGATTTAGCACTTTATAATTTATGGAAACAGGCAAAAGCAGAAAATGCCTTAACACCATTAGGTGAGCAATTAGGTGCTGATTTAGAAGCCATGATGAAGGCAAATATCTTATTAGGTTATGGCGTGGAAGGGATCCGCCAGTATGGTTATGGGAATGAAACCATGACTGGTATTTTAGAACACCGTGGCATTGCCGATCGCTTATTACAGCGCTTATCAACTCTTTTAAACTCGCAAGCATCTATATTGGTACAAAGTTCTGGAGTGGATCGTGCGGTAGATAGTGCAAAATTCTTCACTGCTGAACTCATCAAACAACGACCGCCACTGAAAGATAAAATTGTTCCATTGTCTTATACCAATTTATCGAGTGAAAGCGTGCCAAGTGTTGAAGATGGTGGCGTTGATCGTTTCAAACTCTATTTTCATAGTTTGAATGCAGACGAAGACTTAGTTCAACCCTTGAGTGCTAGCCAACAAAAAATTTATGATGCTAGCCAGGCCTATCAAGATTTTGAAGAAAATAATAAAGATTTAGCACAAAAGTTAGATGAGTTATCGAAAAATACCGAGGCTGAAAAAACAGCTCAAACAGTGCTCAGCCCGATTTTTAAAGCAGACTTTATTAAAAAACTTGGTACAACAGGTTATAGTTTTAGCAATACCGGATCCTTTACAGTCACTTCACCTAAAGGTGAGCAAATTACAGAAAAAGGTAAGGGCAAAAATACGATTGCTAGTGCAGTAGATGCAGCAGCTTATATTTATGAGCTCTATTCAATTTCGGGCGGCATGAAAGATGAGTTAAAAGGTATTGATTTTGATAAATATATGCCTTTGGACGCTGCAAAATTTTATGCTGAATTTAATGATGCGAATGATTTTTATGAAAAAGGTCCAAGTTTCACAGAGTCAAATCAAGTAACAAGTGAAATTGCTCAAGGACTCAAACAGGACTTGTTCCAACAAGTTGATGCGGTTGTAAATAAAACCCAACCATACAAAGCAGTTTTACGTTTTGCCCATGCTGAAATTATTATTCCTCTAGCAACCAGTCTAGATTTACATAATATGATGCAACCTTTACCACTACATCAGACTTATAATTATTCAACCAGCGCATGGCGTGGTGAAGTGGTTTCACCTATGGCGGCAAATGTTCAATGGGATATTTACCAAAATAGCCAAGGCTCTACTTTGGTTAAAATGCTTTATAACGAAAAAGAAACTTTGTTCAAATCTGCATGTAACTATGCACGTTATACGCCAACTAGCTTTTACTACGACTACATCAAATTGAAACAGTGCTATCAAATGCAATAGATTTTCAGTTTTTGAAGTCTTTAATGGGAATAGGGATTGCTATTCCCATTTTTATTTCTTCATAATTCAATTTATTTTCAAATGTAGATCAGTTAGAGACTTGGATATGACACCTTTTTGGATTGCATTGCAATTTTTAACTGTTCTACCTATTGAGCTAAAGACAATGCCAACGGCGCGACAAAATGGTCGAGCTATTTTGTTTTATCCTCTGGTCGGGTTGATTATTGGTGGCATTCTTTTTCTTATCTCGTGTCTTTTAGTTAAGTTACCCGTTCTTTTGCTTGCTACCATCATAATGACTTTATGGATTTGGCTAACAGGTGGGCTGCATTTAGACGGGCTAGCAGATACGGCAGATGCATGGGTAGGTGGTTTTGGAGACAAACTCCGTACTTTACAAATCATGAAGGATCCAAGTTGTGGCCCAATTGGAGTCCTTAGCTTAGTTATCATATGTTTGCTCAAATTTGCATTGGTTTATGTATTGATTGAACAGCATCAAATGTTATTTTTAGTCTTTGTTCCTATCCTTGGGCGCGTGGTGCCATCTATTTTATTCTTAACTACACCATATGTTCGTGAAAGAGGTTTAGGGCGTTCTTTGACAGATCACTTACCTAAAACAACTTCATGGATAATCACTGGGTTCGTTCTACTATTACCTTTGTATTGGGAGTTGCAAGGGTTTATTGCCATCATTAGTTTTTTAATAATTCTCGTTTATTTAAGACATCTGTTTATTAAAAGAATTGGTGGTATTACGGGGGATACTGTCGGTGCAGCGATTGAGCTAAGTGAAACCGTGCTGCTCTTTGCTTTTATTGTGAGTTATTTTTATTTAGTTTGATTTTGAGTTTCATCCAAAAATAAAAAAGCCCTCAAGAATGAGAGCTTAATTTTCAATCTTAAAAAGATGAATTAGCGATTTGGTAAAACTTCTTTTAAAGCTTCATGCATTTCAAGCAATGTCTTCTCGGTAGTTTCCCAGTCAATACAGCCATCAGTTACTGATTTACCATATTCTAAATCACAAAGATTTTCAGGAATATCTTGGCGACCACCTTTTAAGTGACTTTCAACCATAATACCTACGATTGACTTATTGCCGTCTAAAATTTGTTCAGTAATATTTTTAAGAACAAGTGGTTGTAAATACGGGTCTTTATTTGAGTTAGCATGGCTCGCATCAATCATGATTTTGTTGCTCACTTTAGCTTTTGCTAAAGCATTTTCTGCTTCTGCAACAGAGCCTGCGTCATAGTTTGGTTTACCATTACCACCACGTAATACAACGTGTGCATAAGGGTTACCATTTGTATTAATAATTGAAACCTGACCGTCTTCATTTAGACCTAAGAAACTATGGCCATATTTAACAGATTGCATCGCATTGGTTGCAACAGTTAAGCCACCGTCTGTACCATTTTTAAAACCAACTGGTGAAGATAAGCCAGAAGACATTTCACGGTGAGTTTGGCTCTCTGTTGTACGTGCGCCAATTGCAGACCATGAAATTAAGTCTTGGTAGTACTGTGGAGAGTTCGGGTCGAGTGCTTCAGTTGCACATGGCAAACCTTTTTCATTTAACTCAAGCAAGAGTTTACGGCCAATACGTAAACCTTTTTCGATATTAAATGAGTCATTCATATCAGGGTCATTGATTAGGCCTTTCCAACCAATTGTTGTACGTGGTTTTTCAAAATAAACACGCATAACTAGATATAGAGTATCTTTAACCTTTTCGCTTAGCGCTTTTAAACGATCAGCATATTCGTGAGCAGCTTTTGGGTCGTGAATAGAGCAAGGACCAATAACAACAAACAAACGTTTATCTGAACCATCTAAAATATTACGAATAGTTTCGCGGCCTTTTAGAACAGTTTGCGAAGCAACATCAGATAAAGGAAGTTCTGACTTAAGCTCATTTGGTGTTACAAGAGTTTGAATGCTTTTAATATTAACGTCGTCGATATCTGGCTTTGAAACGGAATTTGAATGTGTAGTCATTGCTGTCACTGGTTCGATCATACTAAAGGTTGTTTTGTGTACTGAATATACCATGAAATAATTATGAAAATACTACATCTCATGGTATTTCAGATTGGAAAAATCCTATTGATTTTACTATCTTTCAGTCGAGTTGCCTGTTTTTTCGGCAACTACTGCTTGTTGTTGTACCACAGGTGCTTTCGGTTTTGCTTTGACTGGATGAACCATAAAGTTAACACCGAGAGCAAATAGGGTAATCCCTAGAATTTTTCGGATTAAACGTTCAGGCATACGAGAACTAATTAATGTTCCAATAATAATTGCTGGAATCGAACCCACCAATAACCACATCAGAAGAGTAAAGTCGACGTTACCAGCACTCATGTGTCCAAGGCCAGCCACTAAGGTAAGTAATACCGCATGTACAACATCCGACCCGATAATTCGGATCATTGGCAAGTTCGGGAACATAATCACAAGTGCCATAATCCCAAATGCACCCGCACCAACTGATGAAAGTGTTACGAATACACCTAAAATGATGCCCATAATCACGATAAAGCTACGTTTTTTATGGATTGCTAACTGCTCATTTTCAGTTTGGGTAACTTCTTTGGATCTGAATTTATTAAAGAATTTCTCAATGCGCGTACGGAAAATGATGGAAACACCAGTTAAGGTCAGCATAAAACCTAACACCATTGTGAGTACAGCTTTATAGTGTGTTGACTGACTTAAATAATGTTCAAGTACCCACGCAGTACCGAAAGATGCAGGAATACTACCTACTGCCAACCATAAAACAATTGGCCAGACAATATTGAGTTTTCTAGCGTGAACCATTGATCCACAAAATTTTGAGATTGCAGCATAAAGTAAATCGGTACCAATCGCGATATGAGGTTCAATTCTAAAAAGACCAATTAAAATTGGTGTCATTAATGATCCACCACCAACTCCCGTAATCCCTACACAGAAACCAACTAACATACCCGCTAAGATAAATTCAAAAGCACCAGACATCTTTATCGCCACTTATCACGAAACGCAGATATCTTATTCCTTTTAGAGATAAACAGTTGTCATGAATAATGATTTACTTATGCAAAAAAAAGCTAAGCAACGAAAATTTTGCTTAGCTTGTACTATTTTTCATCATTTTTTAAAGAAAATGATTATTTTGATGACTTTAGAGGATTAACTAAAAGTATAAGAATAAAAGTTAATGGCGTTGCAAAGATCCACAAACTGACAAAACCAATTGAAAATTTATAGTGTTGAATAAGAATAAATACACATAAACCAAATAATATGAATGCGGCTATTTTGAAATATCGGTAATACTTTTGAGCTAACGATTTGAAATGACCTGTTGATTTCGGCGATCGATATTTTTCGCTCGCCATAAACAACAAATACATTCCTAATAAGATTAAGAGGAAAGCTATAAGAATCATGAGCTCACCTCAGTATTTAATTTATTCAGCTTTTTTTGAATTTTTGCGACAGCTTTATGCTGGATAGGTTGAATTTTGCAAAATATAAAAATGGCTAAAGCTGCAAATAGCCACAAAAATACATCTATGCGTGCAAAGGTCCAATAATCTCTGAGGCTTTGAACATACTCATGTTTAAGTAAATAAATTAGATTTAAGATTGGAAGTGCAAGACACAGCATAATAAAAATACTCAGTTGAGTTCGCCACAAATGCTGCTTTTTAGTGATGAAAGCAATGATTAAGCTGATTAGCCAAACCAAGAAAAAGCTATAAATTTCATAATTGATTGTGGTTGAAGTGACTGTAAATAATCGATTTGAGCTTAAATAGGCGACAGTTGCACAAGGCAATCCTACAAATGCAGCAACATTTAAACGGTCAACTAAGTAGTGCCCGAAATGAAACTGACTACTTTTATTTTGAATTTGGCGTTTAAGACTCCAAAGTAATAAACCAGAGGCAATCATTACACAGCCTAAAATGCCTGAGAAAAAGAATCCTAAGCGAAGTAAAGGTTGAGCAAATGTTGCCATGTGCAGGCCATAAACACCCGCATTCAATGTTGCAATAGGGCTATTATTACGTGTATCTGCCAAGACTTTGCCAGTTGAAGCATTTAATGTAATTTGAGGTTGATTACGAGTAATAGTGCGATCTTCTTTTTGAATAAATGTAATTTGAGCTTGATTGGTATTTGGATTTTTTACACTCATTGTTGATAAGGGTTGATTTCCCCAACGTTGTTGCACTTGGTTTAATAACTTTTCGATAGATAAGTTCTGAGCTGGCTGTATCGATTGGTTTTCAAGCACAGTCTTTGTACGTATTTCGGTGAAATATTGATATGGATTTTCAGGATAGAGCTTTTGCATGCCCCAAGGCAGATATAAATAAAAGAAAATAGCTAAGCCTGTAAATGTAATGGTTAAAAAGAAAGGTAGGGCAATCACCGAAGAAATATTATGAAAGTCTAACCATGAACGCTGAGACTTAAATGTACGCAAAGTAAAAAAGTCGGTGAATATTTTTTTATGGGTAATGATGCCTGAAACCAAGGCAATCAACATAATAAATGCGGCAAGACATACTATTAATCGCCCGATGAATATTGGAATACCAAAAAGTTGGTAGTGGAATCGGTAAAAAAAGTCGCCGCCTAGAGTTGCCGAAAGTTTAAGTTCTTGACCAGTGTTTGCATCTAGAGTTGCATTTCCATAACCGCCGTCTGGTTTTTCCCAATACATGGTGTTTACTGGACTCTCAGGTGTTGCAACATTTAAATACCAAGATTTGGCGTCAGGAACATGTTCTTGTAAATATTGATATGCTGTTTTAATAGCAATATCTTGCTTTACTTCATATTGTGCAAGTGGAGGCTGCATCCATAAATTAATTTCGTGGCGGTAATAAGACAAACTTCCCATTAAGAAAATGGCAAATACGAGCCAGCCAAAAATTAAGCCAGTCCATGAGTGTAGCCATGCCATAGATTGGCGTATACCTTTATGCATAACCTACCGTCCGTGTCACAATAAAGAAAAGGGCAAATAGAGCGATTGATAAAATGGTTAGTCGCAATAATGATTGAATGCAGAAACCAACAATTACAAAAACGACGTAAAATAAAATCGCTATAAATGCTGAAAGATAGATAGCCTCAGCTTTGTCCAGATTCAAAAGGAAAATTCCAGTGAGTCCAAGACTTAAATACGCCATACAGGCAAAGCCCATACCGAAAACTAGCAAGAATCGATAGAAAACTTTTATACGATATGACACAGGGAGATTTACAGTTTTGGACATCTTTACTGACACATACACAAAGAATAATAAGTAAAGCCAATCCCTAAATTGGGATTGGCTACGATATTAATATTTAAACTTTACAGCAACTGTATAGTTGGCAGAAGGACCATAAAAAGCTTGGCCATCTGGAAAGCTATTTAAATATTTTTTGTCAAAAATATTATTACCATTTGCCTGAAGCGTAATATGATCATTGACTTCATAGCTTGCCATTAAATTGACTAAAGCATATGCATCTTGTTTGATCATACTGTTTACATTTGAATCATATAACTTTATCCCATCTTGCCATTGTAAGCCTGCACCAACTTTCAGCTTAGGTAAAACTGGCGGAGTATAGGTGGTTAGCAAGTTAAGTGTTTGGTTTGGATTGTAGGTTCTTGCCTCGCCACCATTTTTAGTATCTTTAATACTAAATTGAGCATAGCCGAAAGAAAGATTTACGTTATCAGTAATTTGACCTGATAGACCGACCTCTACACCTTGTGACTCTAAATCACTCGTTGGTATTTTTCGATTAAGTGGATTTCCATCAGAGCTGCGTAGAGGGTAATTATTTTGTTCAGTTTTAAATACTGAAAGTGTTCCTGTTAAACGGTCATCTAGCCATGAACTTTTTACGCCCATTTCATAGCTTTTACCATCAATAGGTTTTAAAGCTTGATTGGTATCTTTATCAATACCAGTTTGAGGACGGAAAATTGAGGTGTAACTCATATAACCTGTATATTCAGGTGTAAAGTTATAAGTTAGTCCAACATATGGTGAGACTTTACTTTCACTATATGACATTGGTGAACCATAACTTTCACCTTTACTTTCAGCTTGGACATAGTTTGCACCAAGTAAAAGTTTTAAATCTTCATTAAGATGTAAGCGTGTCGCAGCATAGATGGAATTAATATTTTGTTTATAGTTTGCGGCTTCCGTAAAATCCGACCAAGTTATAGATTGCGGTGTCCAGCTTGCCCAATCGGTAGTAGTTGACTTTATAACATTACTATCATTAATCGTTCCTGTAGATTGTTTATCTTGCTGATGACTACGTACATAGCTGTAGCCTAAAGATGCCTCATGTTCTCGATTGAAAAGTTTATATGTTCCTTCGAGATTAAAATCGACAGCATGTTTTTCTTGGTGCTCTTGACCGCCCCAAGGGGTTAGAGAAACGCCTGATCCATCAGCTTTTGGATAACCATAATAATAAAGAAGACGACTATTATGCTTGGTATCAAGATAGTTATAAGTCAGTTTAGCCGTCCATAGATCATTAATTTTTTGTTTTAATTCAACAAAAGCATTTTGTGTCTCATTATCCCAGTGCGCCCAGTCAGGGTTTGGATTATATGAGCGATCATATGAAATTTGTTTACCATTGGCATCTAATAAAGGCAGAGAACCCCAGTTATTTGCATTAGGTTTATTCTGTTCTTGGCTATAACCTGCAGTAAGTAAAGTACTATCTGTCAAATCAGCTTCAATAATACCTGCGAAACCATTTTTCTCAGAAGAATACCGATCAAGGTAAGAATCACCAGTTTGTTCATAGCCCATAATACGGCCACGTACTTTTCCACTCGGTATAATTGCGCCAGAAACATCAGCTTCATAACGCTGCGTATTCCAAGAGCCATAACTTACGCCACCACTTGCTTGGAATTCTTGAGTCGGGCGTTTTCGAATATTATTAATTGTAGCGCTTGGATCACCAAATGCATTAGTTAAAGAGTCAGCTCCTTTAACCACTTCTACACGATCATAGAAATAAGTATCAGGATTCGTATTGTTATAGTTATAACCTGAGAGGGGAAAACCCACGCCGTCAGTTAATATATTTGAAATCTCAAAGCCACGAGCCATATAGGTAGTTCGCTCAGTTTCTTGATTAGATACTGTTACACCAGGGGTGTTTTTTAAAACATCGCGAGTACTAGTAAGACCAAAATCTTCTATTTGCTGACGAGTAACGACGTTAATGGTTTGAGGAGTTTCTTTAGCCTCAATATTAAGCTTGGTTGCACTACTCGAATTTTTAACATTATATGCTTTAGTTTGTTCAGAAGACTGTTCAGCATTTGATGCTTTAATTTGAATCGTCTGTAAAGCTTGTACCTGTGCATCTTGGGCATAGGTGAGGTTTGCATAACAAATCGCGCAGGCGATTACGGTAAGCTTAAATGGTCGAGGTGGGATATTCATAAGATTAAAGATAATGTAAATAATTCTCATTTATTTTATTGTTTGTAAATGTAAGCTACAATTCAAATTGCATTGTTAATTTAGATTAAAAGATGGTGAATGAGTGTAATTTTAGATAGCTTGTGCTGTGGCCGCTCTTGGTAAGTACATATAGATCAAGTTCAAGATTGATAAACCTCTATGCTAGAATGCATTATTTCAAATTCTTGGGTAAATCACCTTGGCAAACCGAAAACTTAAAATAGGTATTGTAGTTGGGGAAGTTTCTGGAGATACGCTTGGTGTGAAACTTATGCGTAGTTTTCGAGAACAGGGAATCGATGCTGAATTTGAGGGAATCGGTGGTCCCCAAATGATTGCTGAAGGTTTTAACAGTTATTACCCAATGGAAACTCTATCTGTGATGGGGATTGTTGAGGTCTTAAAAGATTTAAAAAAATTATTCGCCGTGCGTGATGGTCTAATCAATCAATGGACTCAACATCCGGTTGATATTTTTATTGGTATTGATGCACCAGACTTTAACCTTAGACTTTCGAAAAGTATTAAAGAAAAGAATCTTCCAATAAAAACAGTTCAATATGTAAGCCCATCAGTTTGGGCGTGGCGTCAAGGACGTGTTCATGGCATCAAACAAAGTATAGACTTAGTACTTTGCTTATTTCCTTTTGAAAAAGTTTTTTATGAACAATATGAAGTTCCAGCAGCATTTGTAGGACATCCGCTAGCTAAACAATTGCCACTTGAGAATCCAATTCAAATTGCCAAACAGCAATTGGGTATTGATGAAAATCAGAAACATATTGCCTTGTTACCTGGTAGCCGCAAAGGTGAAGTAGAGCGTCTTCTTCCTATGTTACTGGGGGCTGCCAATATTTTGCATACCAAACATCCAGACATTCAATTTTTAATTCCGGCAATTAATGATGCTCGTAAACAACAGATTGAGCAGGGTGTTGAACAATTAGCGCCTCAATTTAAAGCAAAAATTCATATTTTAGAAAATACGGATAGTGAATCGAAAATTGGTCGTATGGTCATGAATGCGAGTGACGTTATTGCTTTAGCTTCTGGAACAGCGACATTAGAAGCCATGCTCATGCATCGCCCAATGGTCACATTCTATAAATTGCATTGGTTAACTTATTTAATTGCTAAATTCTTGGTGAAAATTCCTTATTACTCTTTGCCTAATATTATTGCGGGTAAAAAAGTAATTGAAGAGCTAATTCAAGCTGATGCCACACCTGAAAATTTAGCAACTGAAATAGAAAAACTAATGAATGTTGAGACAGCTCAAATTCAAGTGATGCAACATTTAACCATGCATAAACAACTTATTTCTGGAAATACAGAAGATCCAGTTCAAGCAATCCTAAAAGTACTTGAAAAGTAAAAAAAAGCCCCATTTTTAGGGGCTTTTTAAATCTACTCAGGCACGTACAATCAGCTCGTAACCAGTATATTTACGAATATTGATAACACCAATATCAAAAATTAAATATTGCCCTTTAATACCTTGTAATACACCGCGAATTTTTGGTGTTTTATCTAGATTTAGAGACTTAATTTTTTCAGGATATTGTTCAACCGGATAAACAAACTCACGTGGCAATTCATTTTCTAGTAGTTCAACAGTTTCATTAAATTCAAGGTTTTGACTAAATTCTTCACGAATAGTTTGAATTTTAGGGGCGAACTCTTCGATTAATTGATCACGTTGTTCAACCATATTTAAAGGTTCAGCTTCACCCTTGAGGAGTTTTCGCCAATCTGTTTTATCAGCAATTAAAGAACCAAACATGGTTTCAAGCTGACCAGATAAACGGCGTGATCCAACTTTTAAAATAGGTAAGGCTTGGGTTGCACCTTGATCTAACCAACGACCTGGCATATGGCTAACACGAGTAATCCCCACTTTTAAAGCACTAGAGTTTGCCAAATATACAATATGAGGTTGGAAACACACATTATGGGCAAAGTCATCTTCACGACATGTACCTAAATGATAGTGACATGTTTCAGGTTTCATAATACAAAGGTCACATTCTGCTTTGGTCTTAAAACATTTAAAGCAGTGGCCTTGAGAATAAGACTTTGGTGTTTTAGTGCCACAAGAAGTGCAATAAATATTACCTGTCCATTCGATTTCTAGTTCTTGTCCTAAATTAAAAGGAAGATCAATTTCTGAACGGTCTAATACAAATTTGTATTCAACATTTGCCTTGGTTGTCTGTTGATCAGTTACACTAGCATCTTTTAGGCCTGCATGCATTTTATGGCAAATGCCTTGTAGTTCCATAAAGTTTAAACTCACATCTTTCAATTAAGGGTTGCAGTTATGGCTGAACAAAATGTCATCACTTCTATGCTAGACGATTTATCAAACGAACAGCCCATTCATACTGCACTTTGTATTGGCCAGAAAATTGACCAGAATAACGCAATTCAATGGCACTATTTTACCGTAACTGAGCTTTTAAGTCTGCCTTTTACTCAGCGTTATGACTTGGGTTTTGTATTGTTTGATACTGATGAAATGCAAAACATCAGCGATGTACAAAAATCACAATTATTAGTAAAGCTAAGAGATTTATTAGCGAAACGAATTGTAGTGGTAAGTAAACGCAGTGATGAGCAGTTATTACGTTCTTTAGGTTTTACTCAACTTATTGATAAAACTTCACATGAGAGTGATTTTGCTTTATGGCAATTTAATATATTGACTTATAAACATGTTCCAGACTGGTTTAATTCAAAGTTCTGGGCGAATCCGGAAAACTGGAATAAATTCCGCTGGTAAAAGGGCCTTAAATCTCTTTCAAAATTTAACAATTTGGTTTTTGCTGTCTTAACAAGAATCCGCGTATGCTCATGTATAAACCATACATAAGAGTTACACATGACTAATTTAAGCAACATTGTAGAAGTTTTGGCTAAACAGGCTTTAGGTGGGAATCAGCAAGCGTCAGGTCAAGGTGGTTTAGGTGGAATTTTAGGTTCAGTGCTCGGGCAAATGGGGGGCAATCCTTCTTCGGGCGCTCAAGGTGGCCTTGGAGGAGTATTAGGTTCTGTATTAGGGCAAGTGACTGGCAATAACAGTACACCTCAAACAGGTGGCGGCGTACAAAGTTTATTAATTGCAGTTGTGCCTTTAATTTTAGGTTGGGTACAGCAACAAGGTGGTTTACAAGCTGCATTAGAAAAGTTGAAAGGTGCGGGTTTAGGAAGTCAGGTTCAAAGTTGGGTTGATCCAAATCAAAGTAATAGCGAAGTTCCGACCCAACAGTTACAGAGCCTATTTAATCCGTCTGACATTGAACAAGTTGCCGAGCAAGCTCAAGCGCCAAAAGAACAAGTTTATGGTGCAATCGCTTCTGTCTTACCTCAGGTCATTGACTCTTTAACACCTCAAGGTGACAGTACTAATCATCAAGAAGCAAACCAAGATATTCAAAATGTCATGAATCTTGTAAGTGGTTTTTTAAAATAAGATATAAATCTTAAAAAAGCCGATAAGTTTTATATCGGCTTTTTTTACTCAGGACAAAAAATAAAAGGGCATAAGCCCTTTTATTTTAGATCTGAATCAAACATAACCGATTAGAAGTTATATTCGATACCAGTACCTACAACAGTTTGTTTGTCGTCTTCTTTAATCCAGTCGCGTTTTTGTTGAGCAACGATACCGTAGAAGCGAGCTTGTTTATTGATTTGGTAATCAAGACCTAAACCGTACAAGTCGATTTTACGATCTGATTGACCACTTACTTGTGTTTCAGCTGAAGCATATTCTGCTTTCACTTTAAGTTTAGTGTTAGGAATTTTATAAGCAGCTGTTACTGCATATGCTTCTTCTTCTAAACCACGGTAAGCTTTACCAGCTTTATCGATTGAACCATCTGATTTATATGATTGACCATATGCAGTCAAGTCATCAGTAGGTTCAGCGTGTTGCCATAAAGCACCTACTACAAAACCAGATTTAGCAATGTCATAAGAACCAGTTACACGGTAAGCATCTGTATAGACATCTTTTAGACCGTAAGCTGCATATTTACCTTTAATACCAAAGTCACCAGCAGCAGCAATTGCTAAACCGATATCTTTGTTTTCGTAACCAAGCGAAGTCGATACAGAGTCAAAGCTATCATTTTTGCTGTCTTTACCAGTTTCACCTTGTTTGCTATCAGAGGTGCTTTCACCAGTTTGAGCCATGATATTGAATGTTAAACCAGCTAATAATTTAGGGTCTAATTCAAAACCGATCACGTTGTCTAAACGGTTTTCACCATACATGATATTAGTAATATCTAAACGTGTATCGTCATTAAAGATGTCTTGGTTACCACCAGCAGCTGTTTTAAAATAAGAATCATACTTACCTACTTTTAATGTACCAACACCTTCAGTTTTTAAACCGATAAAACGGTTACGAGCACTAAGGTCAGTATCAGAACCTGAACCATCAGTAGAAATTGCCCATTCAGCTAAATAAACAGCAGATAACTTGTCAGTTAATTTCTCTTCGCCTTTTACCCCAATACGAGAAGAGTTTGAGTTAACTTCGGTAACGTCACTTTTACCATCGAAATTTTTATTATCAACTTGGTTAATAGAAACATTTAGTTTGCCATACAAAGTTGGCGCTGCTTGCACCGCGTTTACGCTCAAAGTTGCAACTGCGGCAGCGAGTAGCAATTTCTTCATTGAGATTTCTCCAAAAGGTATTTAAAAATGGCGTATGCCTAGCTAACTATTTATTTTGTAGTTGACTTATGTACAAAAAGTTACAAAAGCTCACCAACTTGCTAAGCAGTATCGGCAAATTTTGTGACAGAGAAGTGAAGAATAAATGACAGTTTTATGACGTTTAAAATTTAGAAATAAATTAGTTTTTTTCATTTTTTATAGTTTTTAGACGAAAAAAAGCGGAGCCTAAACTCCGCTTTAACCATCTAAAAATCAAAGAGCTGCTTTAATTTTTTCAGCTAATTCTTTAATTTTTTCTTGATCCCCTAACTCAACAGCATGGCGTCCAAGATGATGCACATTTGTTGGAATTAGGTGAAAATGAACATGTGGAACAGTTTGTCCTGCTGCTGCTCCAGAAAGTTGCATCAATACAATACCTTCCAAATTGAGTGCTTTTTCCATTGCCTTAGCAATCTTTTGAACAATTTGTATAGTATAGGCTGCTGCTTCAGCAGGTAAGTCCAGCAGTGTTACAGCAGGTGTTTTTGGAATAACTAATGTATGACCATCGGCTTGAGGCATAATATCCATAAAAGCTAGAACTTGATCATCTTCATAGACTTTTATCGCTGGAAGTTCTCCACGTAAAATTTTTGCGAAGATATTTTGATCATCATATGCCATGTATTATTCCTTTAAAATTATTTACATTTCAATTCTTTTTGACGTTCTTTAATAGCGTCAAGACGTTGTTGCTCTTTGTCAGAAAACTTTGGTTTTGTCGTATGACAGTTTTCATTACCATATTTTTCTTTAGCATCAGGATCTTTAAAACAAAAGCCTTTTGACGCATAAATCAAATTGTAATCATCTTGCAATTTTTGACATTCTTGCTCAGGTGTTGCAGCTTGTACGCCTAAACTAGCAATGCTCACCATGCCAGTAAAGACTGCAACCATAAATTTATTCATGAGCTTTTCCTCAGTTAAAGGTATGAACCTGTACTCAATATAAGGTTTCTTACCAATATTTCAATGACTATTAATTACTCAAGTGTCATTTTGGTTTGAATTTTGGGCAAAAAATGAATAAAATCTTTATATATCAGGGTTTTAAAAATAAACAATAAAAACAAAAACTTAACTAAATTTTTATATATCTTTCCATAATTTAACTACTATCTAATACCTTGTAATTGCTCATAATGAAGGAAATAGGGAGCTTGCTTCTATTAAATAAAAAATCAAAAAGTTCCTAGAAAAGCCATATTCATGACTCATCTTTTGCTGAAAAGACAGTTTTAGTTTGAATTTTGGTCAATGGAAAAGAAAGATATTAATGCCATGATCAAAGAACAAAGCGTGATAATTATCACATTTTGTATTTTAGGATTAGGTGGAATTCACTAGGCCCATTTATTTTAGACGGAAATGGGCTTCTCTTATTGAAACAGAGATAAAATTATTTTCGACTTTTATTTAAGATTAAAATTCACCTGAAAGATGTATTGATTTTACATATTTAAAGTCTTATTATATGGCCCATAATTGCTGCGTTTGATAGTTTTTTGTTTTTATAGCCTATTTCTCCAAATGAAATAGGCTTTTTTTATTAAAGTTATTTCAAATCATGAAAAATAGACGGTTTATAATGATAATGATCATACACGATATTGTATTTCTGTGATCAAATAGATGTATCACTTTCACAATTGCTCTGGTAGTTACTTTATAGCATCAGACCCTTACATATAGTAATAGTATATTCATCATACTTCCTTAAAGGATCTAGTCATTCGTTAAGACTAAATATTAAAGGAACAGGTGATGCCACAATTTTTACTAATTGCTGAAAGAGTTTATAAAAAATTTGAAGAGCAAAAGCTTTTCTCAGAGGATATGATCGAGCATTTGAATAGCTTAGTTAGTATTATTCGACTAGAGATAAAAGACACTTCATATAAACTAAAATATAACTTTATTGATTTTGAAGAATGTTTAAATAAGCCTGCAAAGGAATGTACAGTTAAACTCGATATCAGCTTAATGCCAATTTATAAGAATAAAAGTGAGTACATTATGTAGTTAGCGAGTTTTATCGAAAAAATTACTCTAGGTGGAAGAGAAAAGTTTCCACCGCTTACAAATAGTTTACTTCCGAGCTGTATAGTGACTAATCCTTATGTAACAAAACTGGAGCAGGCCAAGGCCTCTTCTGAAAAAAGTGCACAGATGATTGTAAATTACTTTAAATCATCCGATTATAAAAAAGTTAATAAAGTGCCTTCATAGTGAAAATAATAATTTTCTATTAAAACAATAATATTATTGGTAAATGCACTGTTATACGAGGGTTTATTCCACCCAAGCGAATAAAAGCAATAGATTGAATCATGACCTTATTCTTAAATTTGCGTTGATCGTTCGGTGAGCCATTTTGCTAGTTGTGGCCAGAACTCCAATGCACTTGCCTGACTCGACATGAGGCCCAAATGTCCGCCAGGGATGAGAGTAAACGTAACATCTTGGCTACTGGTTAACTGGCTTAATGGTTGAGCTGCATCAGCGGTAACCAGTTGATCACTACGACCCGCGCCCACTAAGAGAGAGCAGTCGATATTTTTTAATTCAATTTTTTTATCTTTTAACTCAATAAAGCCGCGCTTCAATGGATTTTGCAACCAAACATTGAACAACATGTCCTGATTAATTCCACCCGGGTAATCAATCATATTATTTAAAAAGCTACTTAGAGTGGCATGTTCTTCTACGAACTGAAGATCATTAAGATTTTTTAGTAGTTGAATATGACCATCGAACCAGCCTTTAGGGTCGAGAATTTTGAAACCTAAAGAATTTAAAATTCCTGGGCTATGAATCAGACGTTTTGGTAATCCGGAATAAATACGTTCTTGAATTTTTTTATTGCGACTAATCGCGTTGTTTATGGTTCGATAGAGTTTCCCAATATAGCCAGAAGCATAGCTGTCTATTGGACTACCAAGTACTATAAGGTTTTTAACATAATTTGGATGATTATGCGCTGTATATAAAGTGACGAATATACCTGCCATACTCCATCCGTGAAGCGAGATTTGTTCACTTCCAGAGTGTGTTCTGACAAGTTGTATGGCTTTAGGAATGAAATCTTCAATAAATGATAAAAAGTTAAGATGTCTGTCCTTAAACTTTAAACGGCCCCAATCTACCAAATAGACATCAAAACCAGCATTTTGGAAGTATTTAATAAGAGAACGATAAGGGTATAAATCATATATCGCCATATTAATAGCGAGTGGAGCAACAAATACCAAAGGTTCTTTAAATTGTTTTTGGTTAGCGGCGTAATAACGAATACGGGTTTGATTGAATTCACCAATCACTTCGAACGGAGTGCTTTGTGACAATACTAATGTCTGTGGGTGAAATAGTCGGGTAGAGAGGTGCTTGATTTGACTTTGTTCAGAGACAAGGGACTTTAAGCGTTTCATCTTGCTTTTACCAACTATTTACTAAAGTTGAATAAAGTCTAAGCGATAATTTTAAGGTTTACCTTGACCTTAAATACCCTAGACACTCAAAATGATGATAGTTTTTTAGTACATGACCAGTAAAGGCGAACATTTAATGAACCAGTCTGATGATTTAGAATACCAACTTGATACTTTAGCCATTCGTACCGGACATACTCGTAGTTTTGAAGGCGAACATGGCGAACCGATTTTTTTGACTTCATCATTTGTATATGAAAATGCGGCTGAAGCTGCAGCAAAATTTTCTGGTCAGGTTCAAGGAAATATCTATTCTCGTTTTACTAATCCGACTGTATCGATGTTCGAAAAACGTTTAGCAGCTTTAGATGGTGCTGAACGAGCTGTAGCGACGAGCTCTGGAATGGGCGCAATTTTGTCAGTTGCTATGGCATATCTAAAAGCGGGTGATCATGTTATTTGCTCAAGAGCAGTTTTTGGTTCAGTTGTTGCCTTATTTGAAAAATATATTGCCAAGTTCGGTGTAGACATTACATTTGTTGATTTATGTGATTTAGACGAATGGAAAAATGCTGTACGTCCTGAAACCAAACTTTTCTTTGTTGAGTCACCGTCTAACCCTCTAGCTGAGATTGCAGATATACAAGCGCTAGCAGATATCGCCCATGCGAATGGTGCATTACTTGCGGTTGATAACAGTTTCTGTACACCTGTTTTGCAGCAACCACTCAAATTTGGTGCGGATCTTGTGATTTACTCTGCGACTAAATACTTAGATGGCCAAGGCCGAGCATTAGGCGGTGCTGTTGTTGGTAATCATCAGTTGTTAGAAGAAGTTTTCGGTGTTGTTCGTACGCTTGGACCATCAATGAGCCCATTTAATGCATGGGTTTTCTTAAAAGGTCTAGAAACTTTACGTTTACGTATGAAAGCACACTGTGAGAGTGCTCAAATTCTTGCAGAATGGTTATCTAGTCATGAAAAGGTAGAGAAGGTTTACTACGCTGGTTTACCAGCTCATGAAGGTCATGAACTTGCTGCTAAACAGCAAAATGGCTTTGGCGGTATTGTATCCTTCGTTGTTAAAGGCGAGCGTGAAGGTGCTTGGAAGGTTATTGATAATACTAAGTTTATCTCGATTACAGGTAATCTAGGTGATGTGAAATCGACGATTACCCACCCAGCAACCACAACTCATGGCAAACTTTCTGTTGAAGCAAAAGAAGCTGCTGGTATTCAAGAAGGTCTAATTCGTGTTTCTGTGGGTCTAGAAGATATTAATGACATTATTGGTGATATCTCACGTGGGTTAGATTTAATCTAATTAAGTTATGTTTGTTATGGAAAAGCCACATACATTTTAATGTGGCTTTTTTGTGTTACTAATAAGCAACAATAGCAATAAAAAGTCTACGTTTTGTTATAAAACAGTCTAAAATTTCAACGTATAAAAGCTCTAAATTTAATAAAAATAACAAAGAGAGTATTTAGTCATGCTTAAACCAATAATTATTTTAGTTGCGATAGGGGCAATTGGTCTAGTTGGATATAGAGTATTTGCTCAAAAAGATGAACCAACACAGATGAGTGAAACTGTATTATTAATTAATGATGCAAACAAATCCGTTCAAAACGCTGATCTTTCAATAGAAAAAGCCAATACTTCTTTCAAGAATGTTCCTTTAAGTGAATATAAACCAAACAATAAAAGTCTACAGGCTGCCCAGTAACTTTTCTAAATTTTACTTTTTTCTACTCATCAAAAGTTTTCTATATAAACGCTTTTAGTCGATTGACCATAGAAAATAGTTTCATAGATACCAATAGAAAACATTGATTTATTGTGTCAGAATTACGGATTAATTTTGATTTAAACGTACTAGTCTCAATGATCTTGATGATCTATATGGGGAGTAGAAAGAGTTTAAGTTTTGCAGTGTTATGTGACTATCAATAATACTTGAAATATTTGATAGAGATACGGAGTTAGGTTTATGAATATCAATATGCTTATGCAGCAAGCGCAGCGCATGCAAAAAGATATGGAATCAAATATAAAAAAGGCTAAAGAAGAGCTTGCTCAAACTGAAGTACACGCTGAAGCGGGCGGTGGTTTGGTTAAAGTCACAATGACTGGCCGTTATATCGTAAAACGTATCGAAATTAATCCAGAATTACTTCAAGATGAACCAGACATGATTGAAGACTTAATTGCTGCTGCAGTAAATGATGCTGTACGTCAAGCAGAAGTGATTTCTGAAGAAAAAATGCAAAAAGCAAATTCTGGTATGGGTTTACCACCTGGCTTAGCCGGCATGTTCTAAGGAAATTCAGTGTTCAGCGATAGATTTGAACAACTCGTTCAAGCTTTACGTATATTGCCAAGCGTTGGTCCGAAGTCGGCTCAACGTATGGCTTTACATCTTTTGATGAAAAATCGAGAAGGGGCATTTGCATTAGCTCATGCTTTACATGAGGCTTCAAGTTATATACATGAATGTAATGTCTGCCATTCTCTAACTGAAAATGAAGTTTGTGATATTTGCGCCTCAACTGACCGAGATGATCAGTTATTGTGTGTGGTTGAATCACCAGCTGATGTGATGGCGATTGAGCAAAGCGGTAGCTTCCGTGGAAAATACCATGTTTTAGGTGGTCATCTTTCTCCATTAGATGGTATTGGTCCAGAAGAAATTGGTATTCCTTACCTAATTCAGCGTTTAAGCCAAGGTACTATTGAAGAAGTCATTCTGGCAACTAATGCGACTGTAGAAGGACAAGCGACAGCCCATTATTTGGTAGAGGCGACTAAACATTTACCAATACAAATGACGCGTATTGCTCAAGGTGTCCCTCAGGGTGGTGAACTCGAATACGTAGATAGCCATACTTTAAGTCAGGCAGTGCATAACCGCATGAGAATGAAATAAGCATTTCGATGCTTATTCCATTACTGAATGCGCTATTAATTTGATTAAATTTATTAATTGAATTCAGTTATTAAACATAAATATTATTTTGTCTTTTATTATTAAAGATAGTTTAAACAAGATATGAATATAAGCATGAAAAAGATCTTATAAATTTTAAATAAAGAACATTTGGAGATAAATTTAAAAAGTACAAATAAAAGATCAAAAAATTATCTATTTTCGAAAAATTGTTCAAAAATAGAGTATTCATAAAGGTTTAAGTGGCATTTTTCTGCTTCTATGTTATATATACCAGAGTTTAAAGCACTCTTTGCAATACTTGAGAAAGCATGTTTCAGTTTATCCAACAGCAAACCGAATTGGTTGATGTTCTTCAAAAAATGGATCAATGTTCAATATATGGACTTGATACAGAATTTATTAAGGTTGACACACTCTGGCCTAAACTTGGAGTATGCCAAGTCAATGTAAATGGTGATGTCTATCTGTTGGATGGTGTTTCATTAGATCTAAGCCAGTTTTGGAAAAAGATCTTCCTCGCACAGCAAAACATTTTTCATGCATGTGGAGAAGATATTGATTTAATCTATCATTATGCTGATCAAGAAGATTTGCTTAATGTGTTTGATACTCAAGTGGGTCTTTCTTTTTTAGGTCATGGCCTGCAAGTGAGTTACCAAAGTGCTTTAAAACTTTGTCTTGATATTGATATTGAAAAAGATCAAACCAGATCTGATTGGTTAGCTAGACCTTTATCGCCTCAACAACTTTGTTATGCTGCTAATGATGTTTTGTATCTAATGAAGTTAGCTCATCATATTCAAGAGCAGCTTAAGCAGAAAGGGCTTTATAATTATGTTCTTGAGGACTGTAGTAGTCTAACTAAAGAAATCATTAGTGAAACCCCTAATGAATTACTATATACAGATGTGGGAAATTATCGTCATTCACGTCGTCAGTTAATGCAATTACAAAATTTAAGTGAGTGGCGTGAATACATTGTAAAAGCAACGAATCAGCCGCGTAGTTTTATTCTTAGAAACTCAACTATGATTGATATGGTTGAAAAGAACCCACGCAATAGCTTTCAACTGTCGCAAGTGAAAGATATTCGTCCAAACGTAGTTCGCGAGTACGGCAAAACGATTTTAGAACTTCTTAAAGATTTACCAGTCGAAAGCAAATGGCCATCAAAGATTGCAAAACCATTTAAGGTTACGTCTAAAGAGACTTTAAATAAAATGGATATGGTGCTTGCTCATGCAATAAATGAGACTTCTATTTCTAAAGAAGTGTTGCTGAGAAAAAAATGGTTAAATGCCATTCATCAACATGTTCTATCTCAAGGGGATGAACAGGATTTACCTGACTATCTGTTAGGATGGCGTTATGAGTTATTAACTCAACCATTAATCCAGTTGTTTCAAGAAGAAAAACAAAGTTTATCTATTTAAAATGAATAGATAATTAGAAATTTAGAGGCTCATCATGTGATGAGCCTTTTAAATAAAGAATAATCGTTGTGTTAAGTTTTTAATTAGTTTTTATTTAAAAAAGGAGTTAATTTTAATATTTAAGTATATAAAAATAATATTTTTTGTAGATTATCTAAATAATTATTTAGTCTGATAAAATTCATAGAATAATGTAATAAAGTAAATATAATTTGAAAATTCAATAATGAATTAAATTAACTTATATCGTGAGAAAAATTCAATTGATTAAACATACAGGTCTGTATATTCTTGGATTTAAGAAAAACAATTTCAACTTATATAATATATAACTATAAGTTTGTTTCGGTGCAGAAATGAAAAGCCTACCCAATAGGGTAGGCTTTTTTATTTTTACTGATTTAACTTATTTTAAATTTAAGTATTTATTGCTCTAGA
Source organism: Acinetobacter sp. S-1 (assembly GCF_059579785.1). Lineage (NCBI taxonomy): Bacteria > Pseudomonadati > Pseudomonadota > Gammaproteobacteria > Moraxellales > Moraxellaceae > Acinetobacter > Acinetobacter sp. S-1. The sequence continues at coordinate 1,981,451 of NZ_CM184207.1, read as the reverse complement.
TTTTACGCAAATGAATGAGCAAGTTCGGACACAACTTCTTCAGCTTTTTGAAAAGCATTTTCTAATGATTTTATATGCCTTTGATCTCCAAACTCTTGATATTCAGAAGTAATCTCGTAAATTTTTTCTACGCCTAAATATTTACTCAAAGTACGAATATGTGGCACAAGATGGCTCATATCATGTCGAATTCCATCTTTCTCAAACCCAAATTCACCGCTGGAAGTGATAATAATTAAAATTTTTCTAGATAAAATAGGCTGTAAGGGAAAGTCTCCCCGAGCAAGGTCAAAATCAAAGGTTTTATTGATCCGAATAATTTGATCAAACCATGCTTTCAGTTGAGCAGGCATACCGTAATTGTACATAGGCGAAGAAATTACAAGAATATCTGAGTTCGAGACTTCAGCTATTAATTGATCTGATATAGATAAAACATTGCGCTGAGCTTCAGTTCTTTTATTATCAGGTGTGAACACAGCATCAATCCAGTCTTGATTAATAAAGGGTGGTGGATTCATTCCTACATCACGATAAATATATTCATCTATAGGCAGTTGTTGTTTCCATGAGTTGATCAACCGATTAGCAATATTTTTTGAAATCGAATTATGATTTGGGTTAGCGTTAACCGCAGCTCTGACGCTAGCATCTATATGTAATATTTTACTCATCATTAATTCCAGAAAGGTTAGGATTTAATTTATTTTGAGTTTTAAAACATAAGTAGACAAACGAGAAAATTACAATTATAGATGATTTTAGTTCATCTATAATTGTAAATGGGGAGGAGACATGCAAGTTTCTTTGCAAGCACTTAAAGCATTTGAATCAGCCGCTCGATTGGGTAGTTTTAAATTGGCTGCTGAAGAACTCTCGCTTACACCGACTGCAATTTCACATCATGTTGCGAATCTAGAAAGCAGATTAAATGTTGATTTGTTTCATCGACAGGTAAGGAAAATAACCCTTACAACGACAGGGCAAAGACTTGCTGGAGCAATTTCTGAAGGATTTCGTAAAATTGAAGATGCACTAGATGAAATAACAGTAAATGGAAACATAGTAAGAGTCGCTAGTACTTCTTCACTAGCTGCAATGCTGCTAATTCCTTCAATAAATGAATTTTATCAATTGTACCCCGATATCTCTGTTGAGTTTTCTACAGGTGAAACTTTAGATAATCACTTATATACATTACCTATTCGTTATGGTGACGTATCTTTTGTCCCGTCTCAAGATATTGTTAAATATGAGTCTTTTAATGTATTTGGTTCATCCAAACTTGATCTGCTTAAATGTTCTAGTGAACCAATAACTTTATTTACGACAGAATGGAAAAATAAGGCATTACCAAGCCCACCACTAGAGGCTTGGCTTGAGGAAAATGAATGGAACCCAAAGAAGGTGATAATTAAGAAATTTGATCAGGAAATTTTTGGGATACATGAGGCTTTATCTGCCAATGGATTAGTATTTTGTTCTACTACACTTTCCCAAAGGTTAGTTAAGGCGAATCTTTTACGGGAGTTTAAAACTAAAGCTGTTCAATCAAAGCTGTGTTACTACATTCCAAATAAGGAGGATCTTAAAAATAGAAATGCCAGAAAATTTATCGAATGGGTAGAAAGTTTATTCAATCAATAAACCTATATCTCTGATTGGTTTTAACTACACAACACTAAAACTTATATAGCGTTTTTATGATATAAAATTAGATAAATTAATAATTAGAGAGATAAATATGCTTAACAACTTTAATGCTGAACAAGCTCGTCAAAATGCTAAAAACTTTAAAATAAATCAAGACGTCATATTGGAAAAAATTTTAACTGGTACTGAGTCTGAATCTAAGGAGGGGAAACGAAAAACAACTTTCTGGTTTCCTGTTGATGTTATAAGTCCTGATCATCTTACATTGGTTGAAGAGGAACTTAGAAGTAGAGGTTTTAATGTCTCAACTGATATTGAGCACTCTGGTACCACGATTACAATTGAAATAAGCTTCTAATGAATGATTGTTTTAACTAAACCACTCTTAAAAAAGAGTGGTTTTTTACTGTATGTTTTTCCATGATTTAAATGAAGTTAAATATAAATTTATTTACAATTAAATTTATATTAATCAGGATTTTATTTGACAGGTTCTATCTTGTTCTGTAGCTTTACTTTTTGAGTGGAATATGGATATGAACTTCCAAACAATACTTTTATCTTTCAAAAATCAATCTACTGGTACAGATGCATTTAAAGACTTAAAAAATGCATGTGAGCAGTCACTTAAAGAATCTCAAGATACAAAAGAAAAAGCAGCAGTTTACCTAATCTACGGTTTCGCACGTAGTTATGTAATCTTATATGAAGATGAAGCTGTAACGACAGAATTTGCCCATACCTCTAAAACTCAACTCATCGCTTATATGGAAAGTCTTAATGAGGCTTTATTAAGTCAAGATGATAGCGCTATTTTGACTGCCTTAAATCAAGTAAGCGATGACTATATAAAAAGCTCTCGCGTCTTCTAGAAAAAAATTAACACGTCCTTAAATAAAAAATACTTCTTTAGTTTGGGCTAAAGAAGTATTTATTTTTATATATTAATGGGACTTTTTCTTACCGCCACCATCTTGCTTATTGACGGTAGACCATGCAATTCGTTCGGCTTCTTCTTGAGAATGGCCTCTATCTACTTCACTCTCAACAATATGTTTGGCCTGACGTTTTTGCTTGGCTGTATAAGCAGTTTTATCACCACGAGGCATAATTTCATCCTCCATATCTATGAACAAGATACTTAATATTTAAACATGTTGAAAATTTAAACCAGTTAAGTAATGTCTCCCAATGTATATTGAGTGCTTAGAAATTTTACTCAAATGTGAATTTAAAAAGGTAATACCTGATTGTAATATGATAAATTTCATAGAATTAAATCGTGAAATTATTAAAGATAGATCACAAAAAGTACTCAGTAACGAACATTTTTTCTTTTTTCCTAAAAATTGTTTTATTTTATTAAAGTTGAAAATTATATTTAATTATTTAAAATCAAATGTTTATTAATTTTATATGGAACCTTGTTTTTAACAGGAACAAAGTTATTATCGACCTTAATCATTGTTGTAGGTTAATATTTCTCAAGAATTAAAAAAACGACTGATGCGTAAACAAACCTGCGTGTGTGAGTCGTTTTTTTTCATGTATGCTGTCCTTAGTTCAAGAGTTGATTTGAAATGCACTGTGATATTTATAGATCGAGCAAAAAAGATGAAATGTACATGTATATTGCTCGTCCAAACTATCCTGACAATACGGAACAAGCTGATCCGTTTGAAAATGTTCCTGAAGCTGTTTTACAAGCGTTTGGTCGTGCAACGTTTGTCATGCATTTAGAGTTGGCTCCAACACGTAAATTGGCGCGTGTTAATGTTTTACATGTTTTAGACTCATTACAAACAAAAGGTTTCTTTATTCAGATGCCGCCAGAAGGGTTAATTAACCCGAATGCAGTTGAACCAGAGGGCTTACGTGGTGCGTGAAGATCAAACTGGAATAATGAATCAATTATTCTCTTTTTTGGATGTTATTCCTGAAGGTGTTATTGCTTTAACAGCTTATGGAATAGGCGCTATTATTGCTTTGTGGTGTTGGTGGCGATTAATGCGCCGTCTTCCTACCACCTTTGGTGCAATTAGCTGGCTGATTGTATTTGCTATTTTAGTTACACCAACAGTGTCTGAAGGACCGAATGCATCTGTAGCACCTGCTATTTTTGGACTCCTTTTTGGTGTTTTAACTAAAGATAGTCCGTTGATTTGGTCAAATTTATCTTTAATTCTGTTTGTAGTTGGTCTAGGTTTGGTAATTGGATATTGTTGGTCAAAATATTCAACAAACAAAAGCATGCGTTCCATCTAACCATTGAAATAGAAAAATAAGGTCTTTACATGTCTGCTGATACCCAACATTTTACCGGTACAGATCAATATATCGCGACTGATAGTCTTAAGCTTGCTATAAAAGCAGCTCGTGCTTTGCAAAAGCCTTTACTGATTAAGGGTGAACCGGGCACGGGTAAAACTTTACTTGCTGAACAAGTAGCACAAAGTTTAGGTTTAAAACTGATTACTTGGCATATCAAATCTACAACTAAAGCACAGCAAGGGTTGTATGAATATGATGCAGTTTCTCGTTTAAGAGATAGCCAGTTAGGTGATGACCGAGTTTACGATATTAAGAACTATATTAAACCCGGTAAATTGTGGGAAGCTTTCACCAGTGAAGAGCGTTGCGTATTATTAATTGATGAAATTGATAAGGCCGATATCGAGTTTCCAAATGACTTGTTGCATGAACTCGATAAAATGTCTTTTTATGTTTATGAAACGAATGAAACAATTACGGCAACGCAACGCCCAATTGTAATTATTACTTCAAATAATGAAAAAGAATTACCAGATGCATTCTTGCGTCGTTGCTTCTTCCACTATATTGAGTTTCCAGATGAAGCCACAATGCGAGAAATCATTGCGGTTCATTTCCCAAATATCTCTGCAACACTAGTAAACGAAGCTTTACAGGTTTTCTTTAAACTACGTGAAATTCCTAATTTGAAGAAACCACCATCAACCTCTGAGTTAATTGATTGGTTAAGCTTGCTCATGGCAGATGATATGCCTGAAGATGTATTACGTAATCGAGATACCTCTAAAGCTATTCCACCTTTATATGGTGCTCTCATCAAAAACGAGCAAGATGTACAACTTCTCGAACGCTTGGCTTTCATGTCTCGACGTTAAGGGAGGAAGTAACCCATGTTTGTGCGGTTATTTTACACCTTACGTAAATATGGTGTTCCAGTTACCACTCGTGAACTCATTGATCTAAACCGTGCGGTGAGTGAAGGTTTGGTTTTTGCTGACCAAGAAGAGTTCTATCAGCTTGCTAAAACTATTTTAGTTAAAGATGAGCGATTTTTTGATAAGTTTGATCGTGCCATGAAAGATTACTTTGATGGTATTGAAACTTTTGATATCGATGAGTTGCTTAAGCAAGTTCATAAATTACCAAAAGACTGGTTCGATTTAGAACTTCTCGAAAAGCATTTAACCCCAGAGCAAAGAGCTGAACTTCAAAAAGCAGGTTCTTTAGAAGAACTGATGAAGATGCTAGAAGAGCGTTTACGCGAACAGCATAAGAAACACCAAGGTGGTAACCGTATGGTTGGCACAGGTGGAACTTCACCTTTTGGAGCTTTTGGTGACCATCCAGAAGGAGTCAGAATTGGTGGGCCGGGGCGTAAACGTTCGGCGGTTAAAGTCTGGGAACAACGGAAATACCAAAATCTAGATGACGACCAAGTTCTTGGAACTCGTCAGATGCAAATTGCGTTACGACGTTTACGCAAATTTGCTCGCCAAGGCGCAGCTGAAGAGTTAGACGTTGATGGAACTATTCGAGAAACAGCCAAACAAGGTATCTTGGATGTTCAGATGGTGCCAGAGCGTCGCAATCGAATCAAAGTACTCATGTTGTTTGATGTGGGTGGTTCGATGGATGCACACATTGCCCAATGTGAAAAGCTTTTCAGCGCAGCTAAAACCGAATTCAAAACGCTTGAATACTTTTATTTTCATAACTGTCTATATGACTATGTTTGGAAAGATAACTACCGAAGAACAGCAACCCGCATGAATACATGGGATCTGTTCCATACTTACGGACGCGACTATCGTGTAATTGTCGTAGGTGATGCCAGTATGGCACCGTATGAGCTGAAATCGGTAGGTGGCTCGGTTGAATATATGAATGATGAAACAGGTGAAGTTTGGTTACGTCGCCTACGTCAACATTTTGATAAAACAGCATGGTTAAACCCCGAAACTGAAGGGTATTGGCATTACACTCAAACCATTGGTTGGATTAAAGAGATTTTTGAGAACCATATGTATCCAATGACTCTAAAAGGCGTTGAGGATTTGACGCGTTACCTTTCTCGATAAACTTGATAACTTTAATAATTTAAAAAGAGGGATGATATGCAACATCAAATTAATGGTATTGCTTTGCCAAATGAACAGGGATTTTTTGGTGAATATGGAGGCCAATTTATTCCTCCACATTTAAAAGAAGCAATGGATGAAATTAATGTTGCTTATGAAGAAATTCGCCATACACCAGAATTTCAAAATGAATTATCAGACCTCTTTTCAAATTATGTAGGTCGTCCAAGTCCTTTATTTTACGCAAAACGTCTTTCTGAGCAGTTAGGCGGTGCACAAATTTATTTAAAACGTGAAGACTTAAATCATACGGGTGCCCATAAAATTAATCACTGTTTAGGTGAGGCTCTACTTGCCAAATATATGGGCAAAAAGAAAGTTATTGCCGAGACTGGTGCGGGACAGCATGGCGTTGCTTTAGCAACGGCTTGTGCTTTAGTTGGTATTCCATGTGAAATTCACATGGGACAAGTCGATATTGAAAAAGAACACCCTAATGTGGTCAAAATGAAAATTTTGGGTGCTCATTTAGTTTCAGTAACACGTGGTACAGCAACCTTAAAAGATGCTGTAGATAGCGCGTTTGAAGAATATTTAAAAGACCCTAAAAACTTTATTTATGCAATTGGTTCTGTGGTTGGACCACATCCATTTCCAAAAATGGTTCGAGATTTTCAATCGATTATTGGCAATGAAATTAAAGAGCAGACCCATCATCGTTTTGGGAAAAATCCGGATTATGTTGTCGCATGTGTTGGTGGCGGTTCAAATGCAATCGGTGCGTTTACAGCATTTTTAAATGATTCGGATGTGAAGTTGGTTGGGGTTGAACCAGCAGGACATGGTTTAGAAACTCACATGCATTCGGCAACCTTAACTTTAGGTAAGCCAAGCCAAATTCATGGTATGGCGTGTTACGTGCTTGAAAATGAAGCTGGTGAACCATTGCCAGTACATTCTATTGCTTCAGGATTGGACTATCCGGGTGTTGGGCCACAGCATAGTTTCTTAAAAGATTTAGGTCGTGTGGAATATAACACTGCAACTGACCAAGAATGTTTGGATGCTTTTATGACCTTATCTCGTGTAGAAGGAATTGTTCCTGCGCTTGAAAGCTCACACGCTGTCGCATGGGCAATACGAGAAGCGCCAAAGCTGTCGAAAGAAACCATGATTGTGGTTAATCTTTCTGGTCGTGGAGATAAAGATTCGGATTATGTGGCAGAAAAACTTAAAATTTAAACCCACTAAACATACAAAGCGGTCAAACTTCAAAGACCGCTTTTTTATTTCATAGGCGAAATCTATACCTGGTTAAAAGTTCATTATTTCTTAATTAAAACAAAGTATTCTGATTTTAAGCTGTGATTGTTAGAGATAGGTGTGTAAAACACTGCTTCACAAGGCAAAGCGTTGCGTTGCTTTGTCTCACTCAGTAGAATAGTCACTTTGCAAAATTTGCCTTTGGAGACGCCTAAGTGGAGCGACCGACGATTAGCCCTGAACATTTACAGGAAGCTGCTGAAAATTTATCTACAATTCGAGATTTTATTCGCTTTGGGGTATCAGCATTACGTCAACATGATGCACATTTAGGACAAGGTACTGAAGATTATTTTGCAGAAAGTTCTGCATTAGTTTTACAAACCTTATCTCTTGAATGGTCAGCAGACTCAGAGATTTTAGATGCTAAGCTTTTGCCAAGTGAAAAAGCAGAATTCTTAAGTTTGTTAGAACGTCGTATTAATGACCGTATTCCGACTTCTTATTTATTAAATTTAGCTTACTTCTTTAATAAGCCATTTTATGTGGATGAGCGCGTACTTATTCCGCGTTCACCAATTGCTGAATTAATTGAACAGCGCTTTGCACCATATTGCTTAGATGAAAATGGTCAAATGCGTGAAGCACTTAACAACCTGCCAGAAAATGCAAAACCTAAAATTCCACAGCGTATTTTAGATATGTGCACAGGTTCTGGTTGTATTGCTGTTGCTTTGGCTTATGCATACCCAGATGCGGAAGTGGATGCAACGGACATCTCTAAAGAAGCTTTAGAAGTAGCATCGATTAATGTTGAACACCACAATAAGCAATATCAAGTTGCGTTACTTGAATCTGATTTATTTGCCAAGATTCCAGCTGAAAACCAGTATGATTTAATTGTAAGTAACCCTCCATATGTTGATGCTGAAGACATGGCTGACTTACCGGAAGAGTTTTTACACGAACCTGAGCTTGCATTGGCAGCAGGCCAAGACGGTTTAGACCTAGTGCGTAAAATGCTTGCTCAAGCGGCAGATTATTTAACTGAAGATGGTTTAATTGTCATTGAAGTGGGTAACTCTGAATGGGCTATGCGCCAAAACTTCAATACGATTGATTTCAACTGGCTTACTTTCCAAAAAGGTGGTTCTGGCATTTTTGCTTTAACCGCAGAACAATGTCGTCGTTATAGAAAATTATTTGAACAGCAACAAGCATAAGGAGTTGTACATATGGCAGGGAACAGTATTGGACAACTCTTTCGTGTAACGACATGTGGCGAGTCTCATGGCGTTGGCTTAATGGCAATTGTTGATGGTGTGCCACCTGGTCTTGAGTTAACCGAAGAAGATCTACAAAAAGATCTGGACCGACGCAAGCCGGGTACATCAAAATTTGCGACCCAGCGCAAAGAGCCTGATCAAGTTGAAATTATTTCTGGTGTGTTTGAGGGTAAAACTACTGGTACGCCAATTGGTTTACTCATTCGTAATACTGACCAAAAATCGAAAGATTACGGCAATATTGCTCAGACTTTTAGACCGGGTCATGCGGACTACACCTATACACAAAAGTATGGTTTCCGTGATTACCGTGGTGGCGGTCGTTCGAGTGCACGTGAAACTGCTATGCGTGTTGCAGCGGGTGCTATTGCTAAAAAATATTTAGCAGAAAAATTTGGTGTATTGATTCGCGGTCATGTCACACAAATTGGTAATGAAGTTGCTGAAAATCTAGATTGGAATGAAGTTTCAAATAATCCGTTTTTCTGTGGCGATGTAGATGCTGTTGCTCGTTTTGAAGCATTGGTTACGTCTTTGCGTGAACAAGGTACAAGCTGCGGGGCTAAGTTAGAAATTTTAGCTGAAAAAGTTCCTGTAGGCTGGGGTGAACCTGTTTTTGACCGCCTAGATGCTGACATTGCTCATGCCATGATGAGCATTAATGCGGTTAAAGGTGTTGAAATCGGGGATGGTTTCGCAGTTGCTGGGCAGTTTGGTCATGAAACACGTGATGAGTTGACGAGTAATGGCTTCTTAGCGAACCATGCAGGTGGTATTTTAGGCGGTATTTCGAGTGGTCAGACGATTCGAGTTGCCATTGCATTAAAACCTACTGCAAGTATTACAACACCAGGTAAAACGATTAATTTAAGCCGTGAAGATACTGATGTGTTAACTAAAGGTCGTCATGACCCATGTGTAGGTGTACGAGCAACTCCAATTGCAGAAGCAATGTTGGCTATTGTCCTAATGGATCACTTCCTACGCCATCGTGCACAAAATGCAGATGTTGTTCCACCGTTTGCACCAATTGAACCATAGTCATAATTTTGACTATAGTAAATTAAGCCCCCATATTTAACTTAAACTTGGGGGCTTTAATTTTTTTATCATATTCGGCTCTATTAAATTTTAAATTATTTCCTTGTCTTATAATCTCTATATAAATATAATACCCGCGATTTATTTCTGAATATATTTATCTGCTTAAGTAAGAAATTAAAGTCTTATTAATTTTATACTTACTCAAGATATTTATATCTTAAAACTAATTTTATTCAAATTAGTTTTATATAAGTTTATTACATATTTAAATTTTATTACTTTAAACAAATAATTTTCAAAGTCATCATTGAAATTGGGGAAATATCAATGAATCAATGTACATATAGAATTGGCTGTATGTCAAAGGATAAACTATTGCCTAAAAACTTAGAGGCAATGATAAAAGTTATTCATGACTTATCTTTATCCTCTCAGCTATCTGAAAACTGGATATATAGTGATGATAATCCAGATATATATATTATTGATTTAGACAGTGGCTATACAAATATTCTTATTCCTAAAAAAATTAAAATTGTATTAAGTAATAACCCTGAGCTTTTAAAAGGTTATCAATATGGATTAAAAAGGCCCTTAAGGTATCAGGAGCTTTTAAAAATTTTATTAGAAATTGAAAATAATGAATATTTTAAAAAATCTTATCGAGAACGAATAGAAAATATAACTGCTACAGATCCGTTTGAGACAAAAATTCTATACAAACTTGTTTGTTATCCAAACTTTAAAAATATTCATGCAGAGCAGATTGTTAATGTCACTAGAGTTTGTGCTTTATTATCTATTGAATCAAAGACAGTCCAAGAAATTAAAAAATTCTTGAACTTATCTGTAGATGAAATACAAAAAATTATAGAGATTATTAAAAAAGAGGCTTATCCGAACTATGAAACGATACATGAGAATATTGTCTCGATATTGCCGTTTTCAAATGAAGTTGTTCAGACAACACCTCCAAGGATGGAGCAAAACTTATTGCTCTATTTTATAAATAAACTTTGGAAGAAGTTAAAAGGAGAATTCTGATGAACTGGAATTTTTTAGATTAGAGTAGGTATGTTTTAATCTTAACTAAACCATTCTTAATTTAATATTAAGAACTAAACAACAATATCTAGTACATATTAAATCTAGATTACATTTTAGCTTTACCACGGATGGAAAAGCTAAATAGAGAATTCTTTCATTATTTTAATTCAAAAAAATAATATTAAAAGCAAATAATGTAATCAATAGCCAAAAGTTATCCTCAATAGTTATTTTCCATTTTAAGTCAAATCTACAATTTGTTCTTCATTTACAGCAATCTTATATTGATTACGTCCATTGGTTTTTGCTTTATATAATGCATGATCTGCTCGTGCAACAAAAGCAGAAATAGAATCGTTTAGACGTGGAATTGTGGTCGCAACGCCTACACTAATAGTGACATGTGGTGAAACATCACTACATGGGTGTTTAATCGCAATTTTATTAATCGCATTCATTAAACGTTCGACTTGTATCAAAGCTTGCTGAGAATTTGTCATTGGAAATAGTAGTAAAAACTCTTCACCACCATAACGAGCAACTAAATCTCCACTACGAGCAGCAATAGAAGAAATAGCAATAGCGATTTCTTTTAAACATTCATCACCTTTGAGATGTCCTAGCGTATCATTGTAGGCTTTAAAATAATCGATATCGACCATCATAATAGTGAGTGGGGTTTCATGTCGTAATGCACGGCGCCATTCATTATCCAAGGTTTCATCTAGATAACGTCGATTGGCTAAACCAGTAAGTGCATCTTGCTGAGAAAGTAAGGATAACTGCTGCGCTTGTTGCATGAGCTCAATGCGGTTCAGCTCAATCATACAGTTTTGTAAATAGTTTTCTCGATGTTGACGGTCCGTTGCATAGGCGAGGGTCATTCCCAAAAAACTACTAAAAGTGTAAGTTCGGTTTAAGAACGTCCAGTCGATCACACCATTTAAGTAGTTGCTTACTAAAATTCCAACCAGCCCCCCCATCCATCCAGCAAATATGGCGGTATAAAAGCGCATACCAACAGCACCATAAATAATAACGATTGCATACATCATCGCAGCATGAAAAAGAACATTATCTTGTCCATTCTCAATAACGTTAATTAAAATAAAAGTAATTGCTACCGCTAAAGCCGAGCCAACTCCTACATAATAATCAAAATACTGATTTAATTTTTTAATAAATGATAAAATCCAAGCGATAAGAACAATTACACCAACCCAAGAATAATAGCTAAACCAGGATAAAACTTGTTCACTTGGTAAAACTTGATATATACCAAAGCTTAAAAATATATATAATATTAAAATAATAGGCGCTCTGTAGCGGAACTCATAGGCAGCACCATTTTGGTATTGAAAACGATAAATCGTTTCAAGCTGCTTTGGAAACCATACAAAGTTTAATCCTCGTGTGGTTAATAAATCTATTTGTTCCTGTCCCAATATATTGGAACCCTGCAACTTCATAATTAATGCTCTCTATATTGGAAGTTGTCATAAAATGAGACTTATTTTAAGTAAAGTTCCATCTAAAAATATTGATTATATAATGTGTGGTTTATTCAAAATAATAATACAGATTTTTTAAAAAAGTAATGATTTTTATCTATGTTAAATGTGATAAAAATCACGACATTTCAATGATTAGCCTAATAATTATCTAAAGTTCCCCAATCCATCGAAAAAAGTTACAAATGGTCGATTAACGATTGTATCTTTATCATTTTCGGATAGACTTATAGCGTGAAATACAGATGATTGCTGTCATATAAATAGGAAAATTAGCAATGACTGCTCTAAATCAATATGGAATGAATTTAGAAATTACGCCGCATAATGGATGGTCACAACGGTTCTGGGACGACCTGTTACCAGCTAAAGAACGGGTGAGTAAACATCCGTTTTTTACGGAAATGGCCAATGGGGGATTGAGCCTAGATAGTTTCCGTTATGCTTTACTTAATTTCTATCCATTAGTCGCCCATTTCCCGTCATATATGGCTGGAGCATTGGGGAAAGCGACTGGATTTTCTGAACCGGGAGTTACTGAAGCGCGAGATTGGTTAATTCAAAATATTAAGGTAGAAGAGCGACACTTAAAATGGTATCGCGATTGGGCTGGAGGTTTTGGCTTAACAGTTGAAGAACTTGATCATGTACGACCACCAGCTGCTATGAATGCTGTAAATCATTTTCTATGGAATATGAGTCATCGAGGCAATTTGGCAGAATGTCTGGCTGCAACAAATTTGGCGATTGAATGGGCAACTGGAGATTGGTCTATTCAGGTGTATAAAGGTATTCATACCTATACTAATCATCCTGAAGTCACGATTGATAAACGTTCTTTAGCTTGGTTGCGCGCTCATGCACATTACGATGATCTTCATCCATATGAAGCTATGGAGTTGATTAAGCGCTTATGTAATGACCGTCCTGACTGGCAGCAAAAAGCATTTCATGCTGCTGAAGAAGGGCTGCGATATTATGAATTAGCTTTGGACGACTGCTATAGGGTACAACTTCAAGCCTCTGCTTGATCTAGCCTTAAAAAGGGAGAATATCGTGTGGATATTCTCCCTTTTATTTTATTCGAGCAACTTTAAGAGTTTAGTTCGATAAGGTGTTTCTTCGGGTAATAATTCAAGTAAACGTTCAACAGCATCTACACGGTCTGGTACACGACTGACTACTCGCAATAATTGATCAATATCTTCAATTTGATAAATCACATGACTCAAACGAGCGTCAAAACAATCTCTCCATGCGCATAAAAAAGGACTTTCTGATTTAGCTAAGAAACTTCCTCTATAGAGTGTAAGCGTAGTTGATGTAAAACCTAGGTTTAAGGCTTGTTCGGCCATTAAAAAATCACATTGAATTTCGCAGTTGAGTCTATATGGTCGTGACTCGATAACGTCGGGTATTAAGTTTCTGAGTTGAGAAAGTTCTGCTTTTAAAGTGGTGGTACTTACAGGCCGATCACCATATAAAGCATAGTGAAGTTCTTCAAGATTAATCCCTTCGGGACAAAGGGTTAGAATGCACAGAATCTCAATTTGACGTTGAGTCAATGTAAGGCTGTGTTGGTTATATTGAACTTTAGGAGTACCGAAGGCTTTAATATATAAGATATTTTTCTGATGAAGCTGAATTGCTTGTTTAACAATGTCAGCACAACGCTCTACTGCTAAAACTCCAAGTGAATTATGTTTTTGATATTTAGTCGATAAATTCATAATTCCATAAAACTGACCTGTATTTGCATCAGTTATTGGGGCAGCATAACAGACCCAGTCTCTGACACTATTCATTTGGTTTTCATGTGAGTAAACACAGCTTGCAGAATGTGTATTTAATGCTAAACCAATGGCATTTTGGCCTACAGCCTGAGTAGACCACTGGCCACCTTCAACAAAGTGTACTTGCTCAGCCGATGAGCGCATAGGGTGACTACTCCATGTCCAAAGTAGAGTACCATGAGGATCAGTCACACCAATGGCCATATCGGCATCTTCGGCAATATGCATTAAGTTGCGATGGCACTCGTGAATCGAACGACCAAATAATGAGTGTTCCCATTCCTCACCCAGATCAAACAAAGGTGCTGCTTCAAGGTCAAGTGATGGTTTTTTTCCTAATTGTTTAGAATGAGATGAGGATTCCGACCGAAATAAGGACGGACTAGTGTCTATTAAAGGCGATGATAATTGTTCTGACATATCCATATCGAAATTCCTTTATCATTGAAATGGCGTATCCGTAGCCGCTCAACAGTTATAACTTTCTTATTGTGACTATTTCCTAGTTATTTCCTTACCTTAAATAATTTTATAAGTCTTGACCATTATCCTATTGGATAAGTTTTGTTAATTGCCTAATCATTAAGATAAGACATCTTGTCGGCTGAAAGGCTTTGGCACTTCTTCTCCGAAATATTGTCGATCAGCAAAATAGCTAGAACGAACCATAGGTGCACTCCAAATATTTTTAAAACCTAATCGCTTACCGTGTCGGGTATATCGTTCAAATTCTTGTAAATTTACAAACCGATGAATAGGCGCATGTGATTTTGAAGGCTGAAGATATTGACCAATCGTGACAAGATCGACTTGATAGTCTTTTAAATCGTTGAGTAGGGCAAGCACTTCAGCCTCTATTTCTCCTAATCCAACCATCAGGCCAGACTTGGTTTTGATATCGGGACAATATGCTTTAAAGCGTTTAAGTAACTCAAGCGAATGTTGATAATCTGAACCGGGGCGCATCGCTTTATATAAACGAGGAACTGTCTCAATATTATGGTTAAACACATCTGGAGGAGATAAGCTTAGAGTTGAAAGCGCTGTCTCTAAACGACCGCGAAAATCTGGTACTAAAATCTCAATCAATGTTTCTGGACAATGTTTTCTAATTTCTTCAATACACTTTACAAAATGTGCAGCACCGCCATCATGTAGATCGTCGCGGTCTACAGAGGTAATCACGACATACTTTAAGTTTAGATTTGCGACTGTTTCTGCCAAATGCTTAGGTTCATCTTCATCTAGCGGTTTTGGGCGACCATGAGCGACATCACAAAATGGGCAGCGACGAGTACAAATATCGCCCATAATCATAAATGTTGCCGTACCTCCACCAAAACATTCCGGTAAATTTGGACACGCCGCTTCTTCGCAAACACTGTGTAACTTCTGTTGGCGTAACAAATTTTTTATGCGGTTAATTTCTTCAAAATCGGTTATTTTGGCTCTAATCCAGTCAGGTTTAGTCGGTAACTCTTCTGTAGGTAAAATTTTAATCGGAATGCGAGCAACTTTATCCGCTCCTCTTAATTTAATACCAGTTTCTATTTGCCTTTTTAAGTCCATATATAAAATTCCATTTTATATTAAATAATATTTAACTAGACTCTATATAATAAAAATCCTTATAATTTAAATAAAGGACATAGAGTTTATTAATGAGCGTAGTACACAGCTAATATTATAAATTAATAAAGGTTGGTTAAAGGTTTGTTTCACAAGCCAATGAAATGTATTAAAATTTTTTAATTTTATTTTTGCTGTACAAGTTTTTGAAAAATAAAAAATAATATCCATAAAAACCATTTAAAACTTTTTAGTCTAATAGCATATTAAATTAAATTGAGCTTTATTATTTATAGCGAAATATATAACTCTCGCTGAAACTTGGTTGATTTTTAATAATCAAGATAATAAAGGAAAAGGATATGCAATTAACGGAAGAGCAATTACTCGCAGCATATAAACGCATGCGCGATATTCGTGAATTTGAGGATCGACTTCACGAAGAAAATACCAATGGTGATATTCCTGGCTTTATTCACTTATACAGTGGTGAAGAAGCTGTAGCAGTCGGGATTTGTGAAAATTTAACCGACAAAGACTATATCACTTCAACACACCGTGGACATGGACACTGTATTGCAAAAGGTTGTGACATTCACGCCATGATGCTGGAAATTTTCGGTAAAGATGACGGGCTATGCCGTGGAAAAGGCGGTTCTATGCATATTGCCGATTTAGATAAAGGTATGCTCGGTGCCAATGGGATTGTGGGTGGTGGACCTCCTTTAGCAATTGGTGCGGCGTTGACAGCGAAAACCTTAAAGACTGGTGGGGTCGGACTGTCTTTTACAGGTGACGGTGGCTCAAACCAAGGCCTTACTTTTGAAGCGATGAATATGGCTGTTGTACTTAAACTTCCAGTAATTTTCGTTTTCGAAAATAACGGCTTTGGTGAAGGAACAGGGCATGATTACGCAGTAGGAAGCAAAGACATTGCTGGTCGTGCCGCAGGTTTTGGTTTACCTGCAGTTAAAGTTGATGGTACCGATTTCTTTGCCGTCTATGAAGCCGCTCAAACTGCCATTGAACGTGCACGTCGTGGTGAAGGTCCGAGTGTTATTGAAACCATTACAAACCGTTTTTATGGCCACTTCGAAGGTGACCCTGGCTTGATTCGTTCTAAAGAAGAAGTCGAGTTCATCAAAGAAAATAAAGATCCTTTGAAAATTTTCCGCGAAAAAGTCAAAGGCAAAATTGATGAAGCCAAACTAGACGAGATTGATGCAGCTTCTAAGGCAAATGTTGATGATGCCGTTGCTAAAGCTCGTGCTGCGGCTTATCCAAAACCAGAACAACTCCTTACTGACGTCTATGTCTCTTACTAAAGGAATAGTAAAGATGCCAAATAAAAGTTTTCGTAATGCAATTAAAGAAGCCATTGAATCAGAAATGCGCCGTGATCCAACCGTATTTGTTGTTGGTGAAGATGTTCGTGGTGGGCACGGCGGTAAAAACACTGAAGAAAACCAGTTAGAAGGTTTCGGTGGTGTATTGGGCGTAACCAAAGGTTTATGGACAGAGTTTGGTTCGGAACGTGTTATTGATACCCCAATTACTGAGTCTGCAATTATCGGTATGGCCGCTGGTGCTGCTGCAACAGGTTTACGTCCTGTTGCAGATCTAATGTTTATGGACTTCTATGGCGTGTGTCATGACATGCTCTATAACCAAGCCGCTAAATTCCGTTATATGTTTGGCGGAAAAGCAAAAGCGCCAATGGTTGTACGTGGCATGATTGGCGCAGGTTTTTCTGCGGCAGCCCAGCATTCTCAGTCACCATATAACGTATTTGCCGCGGTTCCGGGCTTAAAAGTTGTGGTTCCATCTAGCCCATATGATGTGAAAGGGCTACTAATTCAGGCTATTCGTGATGACGACCCAGTAGTGTTCTGTGAGCATAAAATGCTCTATGACATTAAAGGCGAAGTTCCAGATGATGCCTATACTATTCCTTTTGGTGTAGCAAATTACACCCGTGAAGGGACAGACGTGACCATTATTGCTTTAGGCTTGATGGTACATCGTGCTAATGAAGTGGCAGACAAATTGGCAAAAGATGGTATTTCGGTTGAAGTGGTAGACCCTCGTACAATTTCACCTCTGGATGAAGAAGGAATTTTAGAGTCTGTTGCGTCGACTGGGCGTGTGGTTATTGTCGATGAATCAGCTGCACGTTGTGGTTTTGGACATGATGTTGCTGCACTAATCGCCCAAAAAGGTTTCCACTATTTGAAAGCACCTGTTGAACTTGTAATGCCACCACATACGCCTGTTCCATTCTCTCCAGTTTTAGAAAAAGAATGGATTCCAAGTGTAGAGCGTATTGAGCAAGCTGTGCGAAAAACATTGGAGGCTTAGGATGAGCGAAATTAAAACGCTGGAGATCCCAAAATGGGGATTATCCATGGAAGAAGGCACGATCGCCCAATGGTTGATTAAAGAGGGTGATAGCTTTAATAAAGGCGATGAAATTTGTGAAATTGAAACCACAAAAATTGTTAATGTGTTAGAAGCGCCTTTTGCTGGAACGCTCCGTAAAATTTTAGCGAAAGATGGTGATACTTTACCTGTTGGTGGTCTTATTGCCGTATGTGCTGATAGTGAAGTTTCTGATGCAGAAATTGAAAGGTTTATCGCATCACTAGGTGGTTCAGCAGCTCAAGCACTTGAAGCACCTTCGGAGCAAAGTAAAGCGGAAACATCTGCACCTGTTGCTGAAAAAGCAGAACAACCACAGACTTCAACAGCTAGCGCTCCAGTTCCTGTAAAGGTAGCGAAAGATGACTACGCTGTACCAGAGTCATTACAAGGCTATCAAACATCTGATGAGTTGTTTGCAACGCCGCATGCCTTGAAGCTTGCAGAAAAACACAATGTAAACTTGGCAAAAGTCACAGGTTCTGGTCGTGAAGGACGTATTAGTGTTCAAGACATCCAGAAGGCTGTACAGGTTGCTGGTGGTCAATGGCCTGATGTTAAGCAGCAAACTCAAGCTAAAGTGGTTAAATCTACGGCCGATGATAGCCAAGTTTTAGCAACGCCTGTAGCACGTCGTTTAGCAAAGCAGTGGGGCATTAACCTAAATGATTGCCGTGTTTCAGGTACTCGTGGCCGTGTCTGTAAAGAAGATGTTGAGGCAGTTTACTATCGTAATAACCCAACGCCATTAAATGAACAACCTCTGCAATGTGCAGCTCAACCACAATCAACCGTTACGACGGTGGCGATGAATGGGATGCGTAAAGCGATTGCTTCACGGTTACAGGCTGCAAAACGTAACGCACCGCATTTCCGCTTAGTGGTCGATCTCAACGTAGAAGCTTTGCAAAAACTACGTAAGCAGATTAATGAGACTGTTCCACAAGTGAAACTTTCTATTAATGACATGCTAATTAAGGCAGCGGCGGCGGCACTGATTAAAGTACCTGAAGTGAATGTTCAATTTGATGAGGTGACTCAATCAATTTTACAGTTCTCTCAAGCGGATATTTCGGTGGCCGTAGCGATTCCAAACGGTTTAATTACACCCATTGTAAAAGCAGCAAATCAGAAGTCTTTAGCACAAATTTCCGATGACATGCGTGATTTGGCAACGCGTGCTAAGACTGGCAAGTTACAACCTGATGAGTTTCAGGGGGGCAGCTTTAGCATTTCAAATTTAGGAATGTTAGGCATTAAACAGTTCGATGCCATTATTAACCCACCGCAAGGTGCAATTATGGCATTAGGTGCTTCGGAATCTCGCGCTGTTGTCGAAAATGGCAATGTAGTGGTTCGTGAGATTGTCACAGCGACGTTGTCATGCGATCACCGAGTCATTGATGGTGCAGTTGGGGCGAAATTCTTGGCCAGCTTTAAGCAGTTTGTTGAAAACCCTGCTTTAATTTTGGTGTAGGAGAACCCGCATGTCAGAAGCTCAATTTGATTTAATTGTGATTGGCGCGGGACCGGGTGGGTATGTGGCTGCAATTCGTGCAGCCCAGCTCGGGTTAAAAACCGCAATTGTAGAAGAGCGACATTTAGGCGGAATTTGTCTAAATTGGGGCTGTATTCCAACCAAAGCTTTGCTTGCAGGGGCAGAGCTCGCAACCCAGTTTAAACATGCTGGACAGTTTGGTTTTCAGGTATCCCAACTCGATTTTGATATTCAAAAGCTTGTGCAACATAGCCGACAAGTGTCAGCTCAATTAGTACAAGGCATCGATTACTTGTTGAAAAAGAATCAGGTGACGGTTTTTAATGGTCGCGCTCAACTTACAGCGAAAGAAAAAATTGAAGTGACCGATGCTCAAGGTAATAGTCAGAATTTGAGTGCACCACATATCATTTTGGCAACTGGAGCTAAAGCCCGACATGTTCCTCAACTTCCTGTCGATGGAACATATGTCTGGAGCTATAAAGAAGCGCTTGTTCCAGAGCAGTTACCGAAAAGTTTACTGGTTGTAGGTTCAGGTGCAATTGGTAGTGAGTTTGCTAGCCTTTATCAAGATTTGGGATGTCAGGTGACCCTTATTGATTTGGCTAAACAAATTTTACCTACTGAAGATGTGGAAGTTGCCCAATTTGTCAGAAAACAATTTGAACAAAAAGGTATGAGAGTCTTAACCGATGCTGTCGTTCAAAGTATTCAGATTGAAAATGAGCAAGTCCACTGTGTGGTTGAAACGGCAAATGATGTTCAAACGCTTGTTTTTGACCGCGTGCTTTCGGCAATTGGTGTACAGCCGAATACCACAGGGCTAGGACTAGAACGTTTAGGTGTAGAACTCAATCCACAAGGTTTTGTGGCAATTGATGACTATTGTAAAACCAACGTAGCAGGGCTTTATGCCATTGGTGATGTTGCTGGAGCGCCGTGTCTCGCTCATAAAGCAAGCCATGAAGCCATGATATGTGTCGAGAAAATCGCTGGTGTGGCAAACGTCCATTCACTCGACCGTAGCCAGATACCTGGTTGTATTTTTACACATCCACAAGTGGCGAGTATTGGTTTAACGGAAAATGCAGCAAAAGCTAAGAATCTACCTATACGTATTGGCAAGTTTTCTTTAACTGCAAATGGTAAAGCTTTAGCAATTGGAGATGCGTCAGGTTTCGTTAAAACGGTGGTACATGCAGAAACGGGTGAATTACTTGGTGCACATATGGTAGGCCATGAAGTGACTGAACATATCCAAGGCTTTGCCATTGCCAAATATCTGGAAGCAACTGATGAAAGTTTAGCTCAAGTGATTTTCCCACATCCAACCTTATCAGAAGCCATGCATGAGTCCATTTTGGCCTCAATGCAACGAGCGATTCATATGTAGAAATTCTACATTTACAGGAGTTGAACATGGTTAAGGGATTAAAAAATAAAGTCGTTTTAGTGACTGGGGCAGCTCAAGGCATTGGCCGTGGGATTGCCCTGCGCTTGGCGCAAGAAGGGGCACATATTGCATTAGTTGATATGAAACAAGATCGACTGAACGATGTGCAGCAGGAAATTCAGGCTTTAGGTGTAAATGCGAGTACATTTATTGCTAATGTAAGTGACCGCGAGCAAGTGTATGCCGCTATAAATCATGCTGAGCAGACACTTGGTGGGTTTGATGTCATGATTAATAACGCTGGAATTGCACAAGTACAAGCGATTGCGGATATCACACCTGATGAATTCCAAAAAATTGTTGATATTAATATTGGCGGCGTGCTGTGGGGAATACAGGCTGCTGCTGCAAAATTTAAGCAACGTCAACATAAAGGAAAAATCATTAATGCTTGTTCAATTGCAGGCCACGATGGGTTTGCTTTACTCGGTATTTACTCGGCAACCAAATTTGCGGTACGAGCACTTACCCAAGCTGCGGCAAAAGAATATGCCAGTCACGGTATTACGGTAAATGGATATTGCCCCGGAATTGTCGGAACTGATATGTGGGTTGAAATCGATAAACGTTTTGCTGAAATTACCAGTGCCGCAATTGGTGAAACTTATAAAAAGTATGTGGAAGGTATTGCTTTAGGTAGAGCCCAAACACCAGACGATGTAGCAGCATTAGTTGCTTTTCTGGCAAGTGAAGATTCGGACTATATTACGGGTCAATCCATTTTAACAGACGGCGGAATTGTCTATCGCTAAAACAACATCCTGATTTGAGGGAGATAATAATGAAAGCAGCACGTTTTTATGACAGAGGCGATATTCGTATTGAAGATATCCCTGAACCAGAAGTCACTCCCGGCACTGTAGGTATCAAGGTGGCTTGGTGTGGAATCTGTGGTACAGATTTGCACGAATTTATGGAAGGGCCAATTTTTATTCCACCGTGTGGGCATCCGCATCCTATTTCAGGCGAATCTGCGCCGATTACTATGGGACATGAGTTTTCAGGTGTGGTTTATGCAGTAGGTGAAGGTGTTGATGATATTGAAATTGGTCAGCATGTAGTCGTAGAGCCTTATATTGTGGCTGATGATGTGCCGACTGGACCGGGCGATAATTATCATCTTTCCAAAAATATGAACTTTATTGGTTTAGGCGGTCGTGGCGGTGGCTTATCGGAGAAAATTGCGGTTAAACGCCGTTGGGTGCATCCAATTTCCAATAAAATTCCACTGGATCAGGCGGCCTTAATTGAACCGTTATCGGTAGGTCATCATGCCTATGTGCGCAGTGGTGCAAAGGCTGGTGACATTGCACTGGTTGGCGGAGCCGGCCCAATTGGTTTATTGCTTTCGGCAATTTTAAAAGCGAAAGGGCTTAAGGTCATCATTACCGAGCTAAGTGCAAAACGTAAAGAAAAAGCCAAAGAGTCGGGTGTTGCAGATTATATTTTAGACCCGTCAGAAGTTGATGTTGTTTCTGAGGTCATGAAAATTACTAATGGCGATGGTGTCGATGTCGCGTTTGAATGTAGTAGCGTTAACAAGGTGCTAGATACCTTGGTTGCGGCAGTGAAACCAACAGGCGTCATAGTTATCGTTTCGATTTGGAGCCATCCAGCATCGATTAATGTGCATAGTGTGGTGATGAAAGAGCTTGATGTACGAGGCACAATTGCCTATGTAAATGACCATCAAGAAACCATTAAACTGGTCGAAGAAGGTAAAATAAATCTTGAACCTTTTATTACGCAGCGCATTCAACTTGATGATTTGATTTCACAAGGTTTTGAAACCTTAATTCATAACAATGAGTCAGCCGTTAAGATTATCGTACATCCATAAATAGATACTTAATCCTATAAAAAAGAGCGATGATTCGCTCTTTTTTATTAAAGTAAATTGTTGTTTTGAGCTTCAATAATAGGGGGTAATGGTTGTCCTAATGAACTTAAAGACTCTCGTTCAATTAAACGTACAATTGAATCGAGCGGTAAATCATTTTCTTGCAAACCAAAAGGTTCTTCAATTTGAGCACTTAAGGCATCTAAACCTAAAAACATATAAGCGATTAAGCCGACAATAAGTGGTGTCCATATACCTAAAGCTGCTTCAAGGCTAAACGGTAATATAAAACAGAAACAATAAACAGCACGGTGCAAAAGTACTGAATATGAGTAGGGCAAAGGCGTACCAGCAATTCGGTCACAACCTGCTTGGATATTGCCTAGCTCAACAATATGTCGATTTAAGGTGCTATAGATAATGTCACTAATTTCGCCGTCTTTTAGTATTTTAACTAAATCTTTTTGAATATTTTCGAGTACAAACTGAGGGGCATTAATATGCTCATTTAAATAATTAAGTGAAGAATTATTTAAATAGGCATGTTCAAGAAATTTTGTGGGTTCGACTGTTTGTTGACGCAGTCGATCACGCAACAAGTTACTAAAAATTAAGACCTGATGAATTAAATGTTCACGTTGTTCATTAGATAAAACATGGCTGTCTCTAACAATATGTCTGGCATTGGCAATTAAAGCCCCCCAGAGCTTGCGACCTTCCCACCATCGGTCATAACATGCGTTATTTCTAAAACCTGTACAAATCGAAAGAATCACGCCGAAGATTGTAAATCCAATCGCGGGTACGGTAGGGATTTGAATCCAATGATAATAGGAAAGCCAGACTACACATGCTGAAATAAGTACAACAAAACTCAGTGCTGGCAAGACCTTCGGTAAAATTGTTCCTTTCCAAGCAAATAAAAGTTTAAATACATTGCTTTTATCACGAACAATCATATAAAGCCTTTGAACTAATGAACCTAACCAAGTGCAATATGATACGCCTTAGACGAGCTAAATACCTAACTAAAGCTTGTGCTTTTGTCTGTATCGCCAAAGCGTTGTACGGCTAATACCAAAAATATTAGCAACCATATTTAGGTTATGATTATATTTTTCTAAAGCAGCTTGTAGATTTTCAGGGGTAAGTTCTGTATTTGTCTCAGGCAATTTAACGTAATCTTCAGCATTTAAGAGTTCATTTGGTAAGTCTTCGACTTCAATTTCATCCTTACCATTTGCCATGGTTAACGCATAAAGCAGAGTATTTTTTAGTTCACGAACATTTCCCGGCCAGTCATAGTTCAATAAAACTTGCATGGCTTTTTGATTAACATGGCGAGGCATGGTGTCGAGTTGAGTGGAGCTTTCTTTTAAAATTTGATCGACAATCAGTGGAATATCAACTTTTCGCTCTCTGAGTGGTGGTATAAAAATTGGAATCACACGCAAACGGTAGAGCAAATCATGACGGAAACGCCCAGCTTTGGCTTCTTCGCGTAAAGCTTTATGTGTTGCGGTAATAATTCGGACATTGGCTTGAATCGGTTTTTCACCACCTACAGGAGTAAATTCACCCGTTTCTAACACCCGTAATAATTTAGCTTGAAGCTCTAAGGGAATCTCGGCAATTTCATCTAGAAACAGCGTTCCACCAGCGGCACGTTCAAACACACCTTTATGGTCACGAATTGCTCCCGTAAAAGCACCTTTCACATGCCCAAAGAGTTCACTTTCTAAAATATTAGAATTTAAAGCAGCACAGTTAATCGCTACAAAAATCTTATTTTTACGTTGGCTATAATCATGAATTGCTTGTGCTACAAGTTCTTTCCCACTACCAGATTCGCCGCGGACGAGCACTGGAAACTCAGTAATTGCCACCCTTTGAATAATTGAAAACATACGGGCCATTTCTGGTGAACAGCTATTGAAAACTTTAGCCAAGTCTTGCAATTGTTCTGTTAGCTCTACTTGATCAGCAATATCATTCTCTATGCTAACGGGCTGTAGAATATGCAATTTCCCGATAATGCGATGCTCTGCGATGTAAATATCATTTTCCTGATAGATGAATCGCTTTCTCATTTTAGGAGTATTGATTTCAAGATACTGATTATGATGGTCTTGAGTAAGTGCTGCCATGCTCTCTACAGAAATATCGTCTGTATTAAATTTATAGTGAATTGCTTGAGTAGTTGTGTCTGCTAAAAACAGACTCGCATTTGGGAATAAAGCTTTTAATTGCTCAAATAAAATAAAAAAATCTTGTTCTGACTCAAAATTTAGCTTTGCCATTTTATATGTTTCACAATCGTTTCATTGAAACATACTTGAGTTTCAAAGGAACATCAAGCTTAGTTTGTTTTCTAACTTTAATTTTATTTATTGTTTTAAGCATTTGATTTTTATATTTATTATTTAATTTTAAATAATTGGCATCTTATTTGCAAAATATAGGAAAGAAATAAATTATTGGGGTATAAATCATGTTCTTTAAGCAGTTTTTTGAAAAAGAAAGTTCGACTTATACATATATGCTTGGATGTGAAGAAACACGAGAGGCTGTTTTAATTGATCCAGTCGCATCAGATATTGAGATTTATACAAAAGAATTAGAGCAGCATCAATTTACGCTCATCTATACCTTGGATACTCATGTTCATGCAGACCATATTACCGCTGCGAATTTGCTTCGGGAACGTCTCGATTGCAAATCGGTTTTACACCGTAATTCAGATGTAAGTTGCGGAGATATTTTAATTACAGATGGTTGCATGCTTAAAGTTGGCAACCTCAGTATTGAAGCGCGCTATACACCAGGTCATACCAATGCTTGTACGAGTTATTTAGTTGAAAACATGGTTTTCACTGGTGATGCATTATTAATTGACGGCTGCGGTCGAACCGATTTCCAGCAAGGTAGTGCGGGCACACTTTATGACAGTATCCATAAACAACTTTTTAGCCTACCTGACGACACTATTGTGTATCCGGGACACGATTACAAAGGTCGCCTGTCTTCAACAATTGGTAATGAACGTTTAAATAACTCACGTTTAGGTCAGAATCGCTCACGAGAAGATTTTATTGAATTAATGAATAACTTAAATCTGCCATATCCAAAACAAATCGATAAAGCACTTCCTGCCAATCAGGCTTGCGGCTCAATTTCACAATTATAAGGTGGCAATATGGAACTTAAACGAGTTAATCAAGATTTTTATGTTGCTGACCAGATTACTGCCAACGATATTGCAAAAATTGCAGCCCAAGGAATAAAAACTCTGATATGTAACCGACCAGATGGAGAAGGTGCAGATCAACCCAATGTGATTGAAATTGAAGAAGCAGCTCAACAATATGGTCTAAACGTAATTTATCAGCCTGTGACCAGCGGCAAAATTACCGACCAACAAGTTACCGAGTTTAAGCAGCTTTATCAGAATGCTCAGAAGCCCGTTTTAGCGTATTGCCGTTCTGGTATGCGTGCAATCAGTTTATGGGCTTTGGCTGAAGTTGCTCCACCAGATGCAGCACTGTTAGTAGAAGCGGGTAATAAGCTTGGGTTTAATTTGAAAGGTTTGGTGCCACGTATTTTAAAACGTGATCATGAATCAGCGACAATTCCTTTTTATAGCGTTGTGATTGTTGGCGCTGGAGCAGCTGGAGTTTCTGTTGCATCAAGCTTACTGTCTCGGGAACCTCATTTAGATATTGTCATTATTGATCCGGCAGATACCCATTATTATCAACCGGGCTGGACCATGGTTGGTGGCGGTATTTTTAAACCACAAGTAACCGCACGGTCAATGGCAAGTGTGATCCCTTCAAAAGTGAAATGGATGAAAGCTGCTGTTGCCGGATTCGACCCTGAGCATAATCAAGTTATTTTGGAAGGATGCCAACCCATTCAATATAAAGCTTTGGTCGTCTGTCCTGGTTTAAAACTGAATTGGCATGGAATTGAAGGTTTAGTCGAAACCTTAGGTAAAAATGGGGTGACGTCTAACTATCGTTATGATTTAGCGCCGTATACATGGGAACTGGTGCAACAATTAAACGGTGGAAAGGCAATCTTTACCCAACCGCCTATGCCGATTAAATGTGCAGGTGCTCCTCAAAAAGCGATGTACCTTTCAGCCGATTACTGGTTAAAGGAAGGCAAACTTAAAGATATCTCTATTCATTTTTATAACACTGGCGCTGTTTTATTTGGTGTGAAGGAATATGTACCTGCACTAATGCAATATGTCGAAAAATATGGCTCTGAACTTCATTTTAACCATCAACTTGTCAAAGTAGATGGGCCTGCAAAAAAAGCATGGTTTAAGGTAGTGAACAATGAAAATGCAGCATTGGTCGAGACTGATTTCGATATGTTGCATGTTGTTCCACCGCAACAAGCCCCAGACTTTATTCGTGCCAGTACACTCACTGATGAAGCAGGCTGGGTGAGCGTGAATCCTCAAACCCTACAACATACACAACATGCCAATATTTTTGCTTTAGGCGATGTGATGAATGCACCTAATGCCAAAACTGCTGCTGCGGCACGAGCACAAGCTCCGATCGTTGCAGTAAATGTTCTCGTACAACTGAACGGTGAGCAAAACTTTTGTGAATACAACGGCTATGGTTCATGTCCACTCACTGTCGAGCGAGGAAAAATCGTTCTAGCTGAGTTTGGTTACGGCGGCAAATTACTCCCAAGCTTTCCGAAATGGGTGATTGATGGGCAAAAGCCATCTCGTTTGGCTTGGCTGCTTAAGGAGCAGATTTTACCGCCGATTTACTGGCAAGGCATGCTTAAAGGCCGCGAGTGGATGGTCAAACCTGAGCGAGGATAAACAAAGCAATGCTTTGTCCTGAGAAGCGGTTAAAGCTTCGCAAGAAGACGAGAATCTACTTCCTCATTAACCAGCAGTCTACTGCAAATGATGTATATGCAATTTTAGGCTTTTGATATGTTATTACTTGTCGTTGAAGGCATCGTGATTGGCTTTTTACTTGGTCTTACTGGTGCAGGTGGGGGTATTCTTGCTGTACCCGCGCTCATGACCAGTCAAGGCTGGAGTGTGGCGCAAGCTGCACCGATTGGATTGTTGGCGGTTGCGCTATCTACTCTCATAGGAACCATTGAAGGCTTATTTAAAAAGATTGTGCGTTATCGTGCTGCTATTTGGATTGCCTTAATTGGTGCCCCTATGGCACACATCGGCATTTTAATAGCCAACGCGATTTCACCTGTTTGGCTCATGTTAATGTTCAGCTTAGTCATGTTTACAGTAGGTTATCGACTTATTAGTAACCGAGTATCAGACTTTCATAACCCGCCGTGCCAGGTCAACCCAAGTACGGGACGCTTTATCTGGAATTTTAAAACGGGAAGCGTTCTTGCCAGCATCGGGATTATTGCGGGGCTTTTAACTGGCATGTTAGGGGTTGGTGGCGGCTTTGTAATTGTGCCAGCGCTTAGAAAAGTCACAAATTTGGATATGCATAGCATTGTTGCAACGTCACTTATGATTATTTTTCTCATTAGTGGAATGAGTATTGTGATGCATATTGCAGAGGGTTTTCACTATCCAGTAGGCATTACTAGTGCGTTTGCGCTCGCATGTGCAGTTGGTATGTTATTAGGGCGCAGAGCTATTCGTTTTATTCCCTCTGCAATTGTGCAAAAAGTCTTTGCTTTAATGGTTTTTGCTGTCGCAATTTATATGGTCATTAAGATAGTTAATCTAACAAATATCTAAGTAATATAGTATTTTAACTATCTCTGTAGTTAGCAATTTTCCAAAGACGAGATGTTAAAATTCTCTTGGGAAATTTGATTTAAACGATATAAATTTTTGAGAAAGCGATATGAAGCGAGTTAACGTAGCAATTTGTGGTTTTGGACGGATTGGGCAACAAATTGCAGAGCTTCTTTTAAATAGATCGACATACTATAAACAAAAATATCAAATTGATGCCCGTTTAGTGGGCGTCTGCAACTCATCATCAGGTTTAATTGATCAAGAAGGTTTACAAGCTGCAAAGTGGTTAGATAAAACACAATATCAAACAGGCTTAACTGAGCAAAAGTTTTTAGAACAGGTTCAGGCGGATGTCATTATCGAGACAGGCCCAAGTGATTATGTGACAGGTGGAAAGAGCCTATTTTATTTAAATTATGCTTTAACACATAGCATGAATGCGATTGCGGTATCTAAAGGTGCTTTAGTCGTAGATGGTAAAAAATTAGTTAACTTGGCACATCAGCACAATAAAAAACTATTTTTTAGCGGTGCGACAGCCGCTGCCTTACCAACTGTTGATTTGTTTGAATATAACTTAGCTGGCTGCCAAATTTTAGAAATAGAAGGTGTGTTTACAGGTACCACGAATTTTATTTTAAATGATATGTTGCAACATGAATGCGCATTTACAGAATCTCTTGAAAAAGCTCAAGCAAAAGGTATTGCTGAACCTGACAGTTCTTTCGATGTAGATGGATGGGATACTGCTGCCAAAATTACGATACTAGCCAATACTGTTTTGGGAGCTGATGTAAAAATTCAAGATATTCCAAGACAAGGAATCACTCATGTTACGGCTGAACATATTCGTGATTGGAAAAAAGAAAATATAATTCCTCGTCTGGTTGGTTTTATCCATATTAAAAATCAGCAAATTCAAACAGGTGTTGAATTAAGGTTAGTCCCAGCAAATCATCCGTTTGCTCATCTGCAAGGTTCCAATAAATGTATTCGGGTATTAACGCAAGAAATGGGGGAATTTGTTGTCAGTGGAGGGGCTTCTGCACCTTTAGCTACGGCAGCTGCAGCTTTAAAAGATTTCGAGTTGATGCTAAAAACGGGCTGCTAAAACTAATTATGATTTATAAAAAAAGCAGGCTTTTATGCCTGCTTCTCACAATTTTCTGGACTATTAAATAACTTTTTTCCAATTTCTAACTTACTGAACATTAAGTAGTTACCGAGTAAGATTAATAAAATTCCAAATACAGCGTTCAAAGTCCACTCATATCCTTCAAAGAATGTAGAAACTGTTAGAGCAACTAAAGGGAATAGCAATGTGCTATAGGCTGCTTTGGCTGCGCCAATTCGTCCAACCAGAGAAAAATAAGCAGAGAACCCAATAACCGTACCAAATACAGCCAAGTAAAGTACCGAACTTAAAAATGGAAAATTCATCGGCGGCATTAAATCTTGGCCAGTAAATAAAGCTAGACTTAACATCACCAATGCCCCATAAGTCATGGCATAACAATTTGTTGAAAAAATATTTAGGCCACGTTTTTGGTGTCTAACACTAATCATGTTCCCTAAAGAAAAACCGTAAGTACCTATTGCACATAACCCAATACCCATTAATAACTGCGCATTAAACTGGCTATTAATGAGGTCATGCCAAAATAGTAAAACAATACCACCTAGGCCTAAAAGTGCAGCTGGAGCAAAGTTTGGGGAAGGTTTTTGCTTAAAAAAGATAAGCGCATTAATGGCATTAAAGAAAACAGCCATCGAAAAAATAACGGACTCTAAACCGCTATTTACATATTTAACGGCGGTATAAAAACAAATAAAGTTTAGGCCGAAAACACAAATGCCTTGCAGCATACAGAACAAATGATCTTTTAAAGCAATGCGCTGTAATTTTCCTGAAAATAGTAAAACAACCCACAGTAATAAGGCTGAAATAGCAAAACGCCATAAAATTGCGACAACGGGCGTTGCATAGTGGCTTTGAACGGCAATTCCAATCCATGTTGTTCCCCAAATCAACACCACCGCAACATAGAGTAAAATATTCATAACTTCATCCTCGATTACCAAGCTTAAGTATCTAGGAATGCTTCATTTTTCACGTATATATTCTTGTGTTATACATGCAAGATCTTGCGCTTTTTATAGATATAAACTAGCTGAATTTTGCTGAATATGGTTAACTTAAGCTCAATGATATTCGTTTTAATTTTGCATGGCCTATCAAACTTTAGAACAGCTACAGCAATCTAAAGCCAAGCTTCACGAAACTGCGGTGCTTGATGAGAATATGCAACTTGCATTTTGGTCTAATCAGCAAGATCGTGTAAGTGTCTGTAGCGATCACCATACTCTAAGTCTATATATTCAAGATGGCTATGAAAGCTATCAAAAAACCCCTGCAGGCTGGAAAAACGGCGGTGGGCCGGGGCGTTTTTGCTTATTGCCTGAGCATCAGGAGTCGACTTGGGATATACGTGGAGGGCTTAAATTCGTTCACTTGTATTATACCGACCAACATTTGCGTGATGTTGCCGAAAAAATATGGGACAAAGAGCCGAACCAAATTGAACTAAACGAAGTTGTTTTTAACGATGACGAAAAGATTCGAGCGCTTTATCAGTTCTTCTTGCTAGATTGTGATTGGAAAGATTCAGCAAACCATTTACAAATGAGTACCACTGCCAGTTTATTGCTGAACCATTTAATTCGAAGATATAGTAATGTTAAGTGGCAGCAACCTATCATTAAAGGAGGCCTCGCTCCTCATAAACTCAAATATATTCAAGACTGGATTGAAGGGCATCTAGATCAAGCACTGACTTTGTCTGATTTGGCAAATGTTGTAAATTTAAGCGAATACCATTTTGCCCATATGTTTAAACAGTCTATGAATATGGCACCTCACCAATATGTCATGCAAAGACGTTTAACCAAAGCCAAAGGGCTAATTCAGTCATCTCAGCTTTCCTTACAAGATATTGCCTTAGTGTGTGGTTTTAGTTCAGCAAGCCATTTAAGTCATCGCTTTAAACAGTTTTATAGTATGAGCCCTTCACAGCTACGTTAAGTGTCTAATGTAATTGGTTTATCTTGAGCTGCATCAAACGCAGCTCTTGCCGCATCAATATCCGCAATATGCTGCTGAGCCCATTGGCCTAAAGCAATTACAGGTTCTGTAAGTGAATGGCCCAGTGGAGTTAATTCATATTCAACATGAGGTGGGACTACAGGATAAACCGTACGTTTAACCAACCCATCTCGTTCTAAACCACGCAAACATAAGGTAAGCATACGCTGTGATATTCCATTGATACTTCTTTTAATTTCAGAAAAGCGATGAGAACGTGATGCAAGTGTCATTACAATGAGTATACTCCATTTCTCGCCAACTCTAGCCAACACTTGACTGACTCTTTGGCAATCTGAACTCTGGATATCATGAGGTATGGTTACAGTCATATTACTTGGTTCCCTAAATGTGCCTTCTTGTACATAAGAATAATAGTAGTAACATAATTAGTTCAAGTAACAATTTTATACTGTGGGTATAAACGATGAAACTACTTCAAATTGACACAAGTATTTTAGGTGAGCAGTCTGTTAGCCGCCAACTCACCTCATCTGTTATTCGTCAGCTCATCACAGCTTATCCTGATGCAGAAATTATTCATCACGATTTTGCTTTAGAACCAATTCCTCATTTGTCTGATGCTGAGTTTTTGGCATGGCAAGGTGTTGAACCTAATAATGAAACATCACAACAACGTGTTGCACGAAACACCCAATATTTGGACGAGTTCTTATCGTCAGATATCGTTGTAATCGGCGCGCCAATGTATAACTTTAGCTTTCCATCACAGTTAAAAGCGTGGCTTGACCGACTATCTGTTGCTGGAAAAACATTCCGTTATACGGAAAACGGCCCTCAAGGTTTAGTAGAAGGTAAACGTGTGATTATTGCTTCTTCGCGTGGCGGTGTGTATTCAGAAGGTTCACCAGCCGAAGCTTTAGACTATCAAGAAACTTATATCAAAGCGTTTTTCAATTTTATTGGTGTGACTGATATTACTTTTGTGCGCGCGGAAGGGATCGCTTTCGGCCCAGAAGCACGTCAAGCTGCCTTAGATAATGCAGCAGCACAAATCGCACAATTAGCGGGTTAAAAATATAAACAGCCGAATAGTAAAGAAACTGTTCGGCCTTATTGAGATTTTGATTTTAAGAAATCAATAGGATCAGTAAATAATTAGAAGAAAGCGACAGCGAGCCCAACCAGTGCCGAAGCAAAAATGACATATAGCACATTAATGTTAAATCGGAATAAAGCAATAAATGCAGCAACAGTAATGAAGGCTGCAACTATATCAAAATGCCCTGAAAAACCTTGTGGCCATAACACGTGATAACTAAAAAATAGTGCGAGATTTAAAATTACACCGACCACAGCCGCGGTAATGGCAGTGAGTGGCGCAGTAAATTTGATTTCATTATGTGTAGATTCAATAATGGGCGCACCCGCAAAAATAAATACAAATGAAAAGAGAAAGGTAAACCAAGTCACAATGACTGCACCAAGTGCTCCAGCAAAAAATAGATGCTCAGAGCCAAGTAATGAATGATTGACGCCTCCTAAAAAGCCAACAAAAGCCACTACCATAATCAGTGGACCCGGTGTAGTTTCACCTAAAGCTAAACCATCAATCATTTGTGTAGGTGAAAGCCATCCAAAATGATTTACAGCTCCTTGATAGACATAAGGTAAAACTGCATAGGCCCCCCCAAACGTAAGTAAAGCAGCTTTGGTAAAGAACCACGCCATTTGAGTATAAGAATGATGCCATCCAAAATATGCGCCTAAAGCTAAAATTGGCAATAGCCATAAAGCGATTGCTACAAAAATAAGTTTAGCTAACCGTGACCAATGGAATTTAGCATGCTCTGGGGTCGGGGTATCATCATCAATAAATGCCGGACCATAATCTTTTTGACTCGCTTTATGTCCTGCTGCTGAGGAAAATAGTTCCGGGTATTTTTTACTTGTTAAATAGCCAGCAATACCTGCTGATAAAACAATAAGCGGGAAAGGGAGCTTTAAGACAAAAATGGCAAGAAACGCAGCAATTGCGACGAACCATAAAAATTTATTCTTAAGTGAGCGGCTACCTATACGGTATGTTGCATGAAAGACAATTGCGGTGACGGCAGGCTTGATCCCGTAGAAAATGCCTGCGATAACGGGAACATCTCCAAATTTTATGTAAACCCAAGACAGCCCAATTAAAATAAATAAGGAGGGTAATACAAATAGAATACCTGCAACTAATCCTCCAGCAGTTCTATGCATAAGCCAACCAATGTAGGTTGCTAATTGCTGTGCTTCAGGACCAGGTAATAACATGCAGTAGTTCAGGGCATGCAAAAATCTTTTTTCGGATATCCAGCGTTTTTGCTCAACGAGTTCCTGATGCATCACAGCAATTTGTCCAGCTGGTCCCCCAAAGCTAATAAAGCCGAGCTTGAGCCAAAATAAAAAGGCTTGCCAGAAGGTGACTTGAATAATACTTTCAGGTAAAGGGGATTTTTCGTTTTCCATTTTTTATCCCATCAAAAAATTGATTCATACGGATCAAGAACATCAAAAACTAGTAACTTTTAGTTAATTGAATAAGTTAGATGTGCTAGGCAGCTATAGCATACAGAACAAAAATGACTTTCTTATTATTTTAAAAAGATAT
The DNA here is from genome assembly GCF_059579785.1 of Acinetobacter sp. S-1. Taxonomy (NCBI): domain Bacteria; kingdom Pseudomonadati; phylum Pseudomonadota; class Gammaproteobacteria; order Moraxellales; family Moraxellaceae; genus Acinetobacter; species Acinetobacter sp. S-1. The sequence goes on along the minus strand of NZ_CM184207.1, from coordinate 1,947,213 downwards.
TCTTCTAAAAAATCTCTAGAAGAATATCTATCTTTTACTTTTTAATGATCATGTTCTAAATAATCTGGTTTTTTCGGAAGCGCAAGGCTACATAAGAAACAGATAATCAGCATGACAATGACATATATAAAGAAGGTATTTTCAATTCCAGCAGCTTTAAACTGTAAGGCAACTGAAGGTGCAGAACCACCAAACAGCGCATTACCTACCGCATAAGAAAATCCTACGCCTAAAGCTCGTACATGAGGTGGGAACATTTCAGCTTTTACCAAGCCACTGATAGATGTATAGAAACTGAGTAACATCATCATAAAAATAAGTAGCAAGGTAATAATAATCGGAGAATCAATATAACTACGCATCCCGATCACCATGACTGGGTATATAAAAATCGCAGACAATAAGCTAAAGGCCAGCATTGAAGAGCGTCGCCCAATACGGTCGGAAATTGCACCAAATACAGGTTGAGCACACATATAGACAAATAGGGCGAAGGTCATGATATAACCAACGGTTTTTCCATCCATCCCTAAATTGGTTAAATAGGTTTTTGAATAAACAGTCTCTACATAAAACGTTAATGAACCAGCAGAAGTGTATCCAACCACCAATAAAAAGGTTTTCCAATGTTTCTTAAAGAGTTCTCTTAAGCTGCCAGATTCTTTTCGTTCACTATCTTGATGAGAAAGTGTTTCTTCTAAGCGACTACGTGCAAGCAAAGAAAAAATTGCTGCAATACCACCAATAACAAACGGAATACGCCATCCACCATCATGTAATTGTTGTTCACTTAAGAACGTCAACAAAATAACGCCCAGTAAGCTGGCAAGTAATTGACCACCAGAGAGGGTGACATATTGGAAAGATGAGTAAAAACCACGTTGGCCTTTTAAACCCAATTCACTCATATATGTTGCTACTGCACCATATTCACCACCAACCGATAAGCCTTGAAGTAAGCGCACTACCAGTAAAAGAAAAGGGGCAAATAAGCCAACTTGGTCATAAGTAGGTAGGGCTGCAAATAGAAAAGAACTCAAAGCCATCAGACAAATTGAGATGACCATAGACTTTTTTCGACCATGCCGGTCTGCAATTCGTCCAAATACCCAACTACCAATAGGACGCATAAAAAAGCTTGCAGCGAATACGCCCCACACATAGATAGATTTAGTCGTACTATCCATATCAGGTGCTGTTAGCGCTTGAGTAAAGTAGGCAGCAAATACTGCATAGATATAAAAGTCGAACCATTCAACTAAATTACCAGAGGCTGCGCCTACAATCCCACGTATTCTGCTACGTTTTTCTTCCTGAGTGTATGTCATATTTCTTCCATCATTTTGCAGACAAAAATGAGGAATTTTTAGATATGCTGGATAGAAAATAGAATGAAACTTTAAATATCACTCAATCCTGAGCACTTCCTTAAATTCCTAACCATTCATTTTTTCTAATTTTAAAATTCGATTCTAGTAAGATTACGTCCTTTTGTTCGATTTAAAGAGATTTTTAACAATGATCGAACACTTCCTTTCATTTAACTTAATAATTAATTCTATTTAAAATCATTGAGCTAATTTACAACGGTACTTTTCTATTTTATTTCTCCTTTTAAGTTTCATTTCGAGCTTAAGTTTATTTCGAATATTTGGTAATACTTAAAAAGTTATAGCGTCAATTCCTAATAAAATAAATGAAATTTATATAATGATAAGTTCATAAAATTTGTATCAAATACACTTAATCGAAAAAGTACAGAATGTATTGTTTCTCAATATATGTAGCTGTATTCTTGCGTGGCTAAAAATAGACTCCGCACTCATTTCTAGCGCTTTAGAATTATGCACGGTATGGCAGGTAGTTATTCAATGGAAAGACGTTCGATAAATCTTCACTTCATGACATGCTCTAAAACAGCATTGGCTTCATCTATTGCACTCATAACATCTGTCGTCTATGCAAATGAAGCGGAGGTTTCGCAGCTCCCAACCATTACTGTGAATGCTACACAAAATAATGATGCACTATATACGTCTAAAAAAGTTAATTTAGCTGGTTTTAAAACTAATGATTTAAAGAAAGTTCCTGCATCTATTACAACCATTACCTCTGAGCGTATAGCAGACCAACACGCAAAAACTTTAACTGATGTTATTAAAAACGATTCTTCGTTAGGGGATGGCTATGCTGCGATTGGCTACTATCCAAATTTTGTAGCACGTGGTTTTGCGCTTGATTTAGGCTCAAGTTATCTTATTAATGGCCATACTATACGTGGCGAACAAAATGTGGCTTTAGAAAATAAAGAACAAGTTGAAATCTTAAAAGGTATTTCTGCAATTCAATCTGGAATGTCGACGCCAGGTGGTGTGGTTAACTATGTAACCAAAAGACCAGCCGATGTTAAAAACATTACTGTAGATGCAAATTCAGAAGGTGGCTATACACTGGCAACAGATGTTGGCGGCTTTGTTAATAATAGTTTTGGTTATCGAATCAATTTAGCCCATGAAAGCATCCATCCAAATGTTGATCACGCAAATGGTAAGCGTGAGTTTGGTTCAGTTGCTTTAGACTGGAAAATTAATGAGCGTTCTAAATTATTGTTTGATATTGAAGCTCAGCATCAAAGCCAACGCTCCGTACCGGGTTATCAACTGCTTGATGGGCAAGAAGTACCAACAAATGTAGATCAAGACCGTTTATTGGGTTACCAGTCTTGGAGTAAACCTGTTGTAAATAACAGTGTAAATGCAAGTTTAAAATATCAATATGCATTTAATGATCAATGGAATGCTAGCTTAAGTGCATCGCAAAGCCGTGTTGTGATTGATGATAATAGTGCTTTCCCATGGGGATGTTATAACGATATTTGTGAATATTCTGGTTTGGGCAATACTTTTGATAAACACGGAAATTATGACATTTATGACTTCCGCAGCCCAGATGATACACGTATTACTAACCAGTTCGCTGCTGGGTTAAATGGTCAATTCAACACTGCTAATATCCAGCATCAAATCGCTTTCGAATTACAACGTACATATAAAACCTTAAAGCACCATACACCACTGAATGTAGCGGTAGGAACAGGCAATATCTATGAAGATACGATTGACTATATTCCGTCATCGGAAAGCTTAGGTGATCGTTATAAAGCCTTAGAAAGTGATCAGACTGCATTTACTATATCTGACCGAGTTCAATTTAATGATCAATGGTCAACTTTACTCGGTGGAAAACTTATTCATCTTGATGAGCAAACTTATAATTCAGATGGGCAACAAAGTCGTGATACCGACTTAAACAAGTTCTTGCCACAATTAGCGCTCATGTATAGTCCAACTGCTGGGACTAACCTTTATGCTTCATATGCCAAAGGTTTATCGGATGGCGGTGAAGCTCCGTGGTTCGCTAATAATGCTCTAGAAGTTCTATCTCCTAAAAACTCTGAACAATATGAAATTGGTATTAAGCAACAAATTCGGAACTTCTTAGTAACAGCAGCTATTTTTGATTTAAAACAAGACAATCAATATAGCAAAGTGAATGCAGAAGGAACTTTCGATTTTGTTTCACAAGGTGAACAACACAATCAAGGTATTGAATTAGGTTTAACAGGTGCTTTAACTGATAAACTCGATGTAAGTTCAGGTATTACCTATACCAAATCTTGTCTAGTTGATATTGATAATGACAGCTACAAAGGGCATCAAACTCAAAATGTACCAAAAGTCCGCGCAACTGCGCAGTTATCTTATAAAGTACCTTCCGTTGAAGGGTTAAGATTATTGAGTGGTATGCAATACAGTAGCAGTAAATATGCAAACAAAGAGGGAACGGCAAAAGTAGGTGGTTATAGCATCTTTAATATTGGTGCTGCCTATAAAACAAATTTTGCGGGGCATGACACAACTTTTAGATTCAATATTGATAACTTGTTTAATAAGAAATATTGGCGTGATGTAGGGGCATTTATGGGTGATGACTATTTATTCTTAGGTAATCCACGTACAGCCCAGTTCTCTACAACTTTCAGTTTTTAAAATATAGAACAAATAAAAAAGGAGCTTATAAAAGCTCCTTTTTTATTTTCAGGAATTAAGCCGACATTTTTGGTTTAACCATATTATTAATCGACAAGATATCATCAAGCACTTGTGCCGATAATAAACCTTCATTTTGAACTAAAGCCAATACGCTTTGTCCAGTTTCGTTTGCAGTTTTAGCAATACGAGTTGTAGTTTCATAACCTAGATATGGGTTAAGTGCAGTCACGATACCAATCGAGTTTTCAACCAAAGCCTTACAATGCTCAGGGTTCGCCGTAATTGTATCAATACACTTACTTTGGAACATTGCCATTGCCTTACCAAGCAAATCCATAGATTCAAACAGTTTGAATGCAATAAGTGGTTCCATTGCATTTAACTGTAATTGGCCCGCTTCAGCAGCTAAAGTTACAGCCAAGTCATTTGCAATGATCTGGAAACAAGCAAGGTTCATTGCTTCAGGTATAACTGGGTTTACCTTACCCGGCATGATCGAGCTACCTGGTTGGCGAGCTTCTAAATTAATTTCATTAATACCAGTACGTGGACCACTTGAAAGTAAACGTAAGTCATTGGCAATTTTTGAAAGCTTAGTTGCAGTACGCTTTAATAAACCAGATAAAAGAACAAAGTCACCCATATCTGAAGTTGCTTCGATTAGATCAGGAGCAGACTTAATTTTCTTACCAGAGATTTTTGCAAGTGCTTGAATCGCAAGTTCACGGTAACTATATTCAGTAGTAATTCCCGTACCAATCGCCGTACCACCAAGGTTCATATACGCTAAAACATTTGGAATAAGCGTATTAATTTGCTCAAGGTCTTTTTGTAAAGTTACTGCAAAAGCACCAAACTCTTGCCCTAATGTCATTGGCACAGCGTCTTGTAACTGTGTACGGCCCATTTTTAGGATGTGAGCAAATTCTTGAGATTTATTGCGGAAACTTAAGATTAAATTGTTAAAAGGAAGATTTAGTTCATCTAAGCTTAATAACAAACCTAAGCGAATCGCAGTAGGGTACACGTCATTTGTTGACTGTGACATGTTAATGTCGTTATTAGGGTGCAAATATTGATATTGGCCTTTTGCATGTCCCATATATTCTAAAGCGACGTTTGCTAATACTTCATTTGCATTCATATTGGTTGAAGTACCAGCACCGCCTTGCATCATATCAATTGGGAACTGGTCGTGAAAATTACCACGAATAAGTTGATTACAACTGTATTCAATCGCTTCAAATTTAGTCTGATCTAAGCTTTTTAAATTATAGTTCGCTTCAGCACAAGCAAGTTTTACCATTGCTAAAGCTTTAATAAGGTGAGGGAAATTTCCGACCTTGCTTTGAGTTAAATTAAAGTTTTCTAGAGCACGTAATGTTTGAACTCCGTAGTAGTCGTTATTATTGATCTCTCTATAACCAATAAGATCCTTCTCAATACGGGTGGTAATTTCAGCGTTCATCATTAAACTTCGAATTAGTAAAGAAGATAATTCATATTAGATTTCGAAATGCTTCACTTCTAATGCATTTATCAAGTTGATTATGCATTTTTTGCATATCACTTTTTTAATTTTATAGTGAACTAACTTGGAGGGTTCATTTTTAACTATTAATTTAACTATATGAATTAATAACTTAATATTGAGATGAAGTTAATTTCAAAATTTGCTTGATACAATGAATGGTCATCTAATTTTTGAAAGAAACCCATTGTAAAAATTAAGACTGATTAATTTAAATGAAATATCAACTTAATTATCTTTATTATTAGCTTTTAAAGTGAAGCTTATCTAACAAATTCATATAAAAATGTGATGCATTTCACATAAAAAACACTATAATACGAAAAAATCTTAGTTTTAAGTTTATGTTAAAAGTCACAGCCGCATTAATTATTTTGGGAAGTTTTACATACTATGTGCTTTTCCACGGTGAAGAGAAAAGTGAGTCTAAAACTTCTCGTCTGCTTAAAGAAGCAGAGCAATCAATCGCTTCTGCTGAAACCTCGGTAAACAAAGCTAATAGTATTGTGCCCATATCTTACAAGTAGCCTCAGTTCTTAGGTTAACTATTTCATATTATCCATCAAAATATTGTTTTATCTAGATTTTTTTTAAAATTTGGGTAAAAGACTGTATGTATAGAGACAAAATTCATGAGAATGAAGTTTATCGCCTATGATCCCAATTCTGGGGAAAAATTAAGCTTAAAAGAGCATATCCACCATATGGATAAATACACCACTTATATCTTTTTTAGTGATGAAAATGACAATATGGTGTTCAATCCCCAGAAAAAGCAAGTTTTTGAAATTACTCAATATACTTCTAATATGATGGTTGAAATTTCAAGAAAGTTATATTATCTCATTGGTGAATATTAAGAATTCGTTTTAATTCAATCTTAAGTTAAATACTTTAGTAGAATAGTCAGGTTTTATGGAATGAGCTATACTACAAGCATATCTTCTGATTTAAATGAATTTATTGAGTCAGAGAGCTTAATTCCTGAAATAAGCAAGATAGTCAATTTCAGTTTTACAGTCCGTATTCTTCCCCAAGGTGCGGACTTTTTTTATAAAAAAACATGAGTAAAGCATAGGGTTATTTCTGTTTTTTATTAACTTAAAACTTGTTATTTACTTGCTTTATATGCTCTTTACTTTTTGATTTAAAATAATTTTTAGAGTGATAATTTTATATTTGTATGAGTTGTTGAGTTAAATCAAAGTCTTTTATTCTCTTACGCTCTTTTCTATGTCAGAATTATTTAAATACTTACTTTTATTGTTTGGCTTTGCCAACCCTCCATCGCATTTCTGCAGGTACTCCCATGTTTTATAGTTTTTATTCATCTATTCAGCTATTTATCCAGCTTCCCAACCAGACAGATTAAGGACATAACTATAAAAAGGGAATGCATAAAATGAACTTAGAAGTACGTTGGGTAGAAGACCTTTTGACACTTGAGCGTGAGCGTTCTATTTCAAAAGCAGCCGAAAAACGATTTATTAGTCAATCTGCGTTTACGCGTAGAATTCAGCAAATAGAAGAGATGATCGGAGCTGAAGTTATTATCCGAAATAATAAAAATAATATTGAATTTACAGACATTGGACGGATTATGCTGGTGATGTCTAAAAATATTGAGAAGCAGGTAGAAGAAACAGCAAAGCTGATTAAAAACATCAAAAATGAAACCGAATCTACGATTCGTTTCTGTGTTGTCCACTCATTAGCATCAGGTTTTTTAACCACTTTTTTAAAAAAATTCCCAACGTTTATGCGTGATTTAAAAATTGAAATTGTCGCAACGAATAGTGGTGAAGGCTTATCTCTTTTAAAAGAAGGTGCCTGCGATTTTATGATTTGTTATGCAGATCGATCTAATATTAATCGAGTTGGTGATGATATTTTAAGTGGCATCAAGATCGCTGAAACAGAGATTGTTCCAGTGTCAGCTACCGAAGCAGATCATACGCCTAAGCATACAATTCAGAGTAATTTTTCATTACTTGCTTATAGTAAACATGCTTATTTGCGCAAATTGGTCGATCAATTAATTGAAGGTAAACTGATCTACAAAACCTTATATGAAACTGACAATGCCACCAACTTGAAAGAGCTTGTATTACAAGGTTTAGGTGTAGCATGGATTCCAAAAATTAATGTAGAAGAAGATCTCGCTACCGGAAAATTGGTCATGTTGGACCATAACGAATATTGTCTGCCACAAGATATTTATATTTTTAAAAATAACTTGAGTGATAACAAATCAGTTCAGCAAATCTGGAAGGGCTTCCAAACTCAACATGATTAAAATTTATAATGATATGTAATGTCCTCAAGATATTTACATACAAAGTAATCAATCAAAGAGCTCATACCTTTGTCTTTGTGATGAAAGGCTTTATAAAGCATTGCTCATGGTCTAGATTCTTTGTTAATTTAGACCATATATCAATAATTCAGAAATCTAGTGAGCATTTTTAGATATGCTGTGCCTGATTTTATTCCTTTTGAATGGATTATTTGATCCAGACGGAGACAATTTTGTTTGATCTAGATAGTAGATTACTAAATATTTTTTATCATATTTATCGGTTTAAAAGTGTTTCAATGGCTGCTGATGCTATTGGCCTTACACAACCGAGCGTTAGTAATGGACTGAACAAAATCCGTCAGCATTTTAATGATCCACTTTTTATTCGTGTTGGGAATGAGATGATCCCAACCGAATTAGCAAAAGAGATTTTTCCACTCATTAGTGAAGTTATTGATAAAGTGGAAAGCATTAATAATTTTAGTGTAAATTTTGATCCGCTAACTTCAGATCAGCTTTTTACAATTGCGATGACAGATGTATCTCATCTGGTTTTATTACCGCAATTAACAAACTATTTAAAAGAGAAAGCCCCTTTAATTCGCTTGAATATTAGGCCGATTACGCCAGAAACCAGCTATCAAATGGCAAATGGTGAGATTGATCTTGCAATTGGCTTTTTACCCCAATTAGAAGAAGGCTTTTATCAACAAAAGTTTTTTAAACAACATTATGTGGTGATTAGCTCTAAGAGCCATCCTCGTTTAGACCCAAATAATTTTACTTTAGATGATTATATGCGCGAGTATCATATCGACATTGATGCGGGAATCGGGCACTACCATATTAAAAATGAATTGCAGAACAAAGGATTGGATCGAAATATCTTAATTCGATTACCAAGCTATCTTGGAGTGGGATTAGTCGTTCAAGAAACAGATGCGATCGCAACGGTACCGTATTATTTAAGCCAAGTCTTATTGGTGAGAGAAAATTTACAGATTTTACCAGCACCTCTAGACTTTCCAACTTATGATGTAAAACAACATTGGCATATGTCTTGTCATCATAAAAGTAGCCATAAATGGTTCCGTCAAACCTGCTATGAACTTTTTAAAGTCTAAAAAAAGAAGGTGTAAGAAAAACTTTTACACCTTCTGTGTGGTTTGATTTTTAGATTTCAATTGCGACAGCTGTAGCTTCACCACCACCAATACATAATGCAGCAACACCTTTCTTTTTACCTAGGCGTTTTAAAGCATAGATAAGAGAAAGAATAATTCTTGAGCCAGTTGCGCCAATTGGATGGCCTAAAGCACAAGCACCGCCATGGACGTTTACTTTTGCTTCATCAATGCCGAGTTCATGAATTGGCGCCATTGCTACCATTGCAAAAGCTTCATTAATTTCCCAAGCATCTACCTCATCAACAGACCAGCCAGCACGCTTAAGTACTTTTTGAATTGCACTAATCGGAGCAATGGTAAATTCGCTTGGATGTTGTGAGTGAGTAGATGTTGCAACAATTTTTGCCAAAGTATTTAAACCATGACTTTGAGCATATTCTTCAGTGGTGAGTACTAAAGCAGCAGCGCCATCAGAAATTGAGCTTGAGTTCGCAGCTGTAATTGTCCCATCTTTACTAAAAGCTGGACGCAATGTTGGGATCTTCTCAAGATTCGCTTTTAGTGGTTGCTCATCTTGATCGATAATTTCAACACCTTTACGTGTTTTTACCTCTACTGGAACGATCTCGTCTTTAAAGTAACCTTCCGTAATCGCAGTTTGTGCTTTTTTAAGTGAAGAAATCGCAAAGTTATCCATTTGCTCACGGGTAAAGCCTTTGGTATTTGCCATGTCTTGAGCAAAAGAACCCATTAAGCGGCCTGTTTCTGCATCTTCAAGACCATCTAAAAACATATGGTCCTTAATTTCACCATGACCCATACGGTAACCACCGCGAGCTTTCGGCAGAATATACGGCGCATTGGTCATAGATTCCATGCCACCTGCCACAATAATATTGGCACTACCAGCTTTTAAGGTGTCTGAAGCCATTAACACCGCTTTCATCGCAGAACCACACAGCTTATTAATGGTGACTGCACCCACATGATCTGGTACACCAGCTTTACGCATCGCTTGACGAGCTGGACCTTGGCCAATACCTGCACTGAGTACGCAACCAAAAATAACTTCATCTACTTGTTCAGGGGAAACACCTGCACGTTGAATCGATTCACGGATAACAGCAGCGCCAAGTTCTGGTGCAGTTAAAGCCGATAGACTGCCTTGAAAACCGCCCATTGCAGTACGGCTACCTGAAACTATAACAATTGAACTCATCTTAATATCTCTTATTGATGTATTTGCTAAATTTGCCTTTAGCCGAAACTAAAGGCGCCAGTAAATTAAAAAGTAGGTGGGGTATAGCTGAGCGTTCTACCAAAGAACCACAGCAAGAATAAAACTAAAGGAAAATGCACAACGAGCTGAGTGACTGTAAAACCAATCACATCTTTTGCTTTTAGTTTTAGAATGCCTAACATTGGAAGCATAAAGAATGGATTGATTAAGTTCGGTAAAGCTTCGGCTGCATTATAAATTTGTACAGACCAGCCTAAATGAACTTTCAAATCATTTGCTGCTTGCATGACATATGGGGCTTCAATAATCCATTTTCCACCGCCAGATGGCACAAAGAACCCAAGGATGGCAGAGTAAATTCCCATCACAATTGCAAAGGTTTCTTTTGAAGCGATTGAAACAAAAAATTCGGCTATATAATGCGACAGCGATAAGTCTTGACTATTTAAAGCTTGCGTCATAATAAAGGCGATGCTTCCATAAAGTGGAAACTGAATTAAGATTCCTGATACAGCTGGAACTGCCTTTGAAACAGCATTTAAGAAGTTTCGTGGTGTGCCATGCAAGGCTAACCCAAGCATTAAAAACACAAAGTTGTAGGTGTTTAAACTTGAAATAGCAATAATTGGATTACTTTTTGAAAACTCAAAAAACATCCAGATTAACCCTAATGCGACCACAATAATCGTTAAGATAGGCGAGTTTTCTAACCAGTCACCTGGACGATTAGATTTCTCATCATGGGGTTTGTCTTCTTCAAATTGAACATCAAAACTATCAATCGTTTTAACATTATTACCTTTTGGAGCTGACCAATAAGCGATTGCGATTGAAACAATCACTAAAATAATGGTCATCGCAATTGATTGCCAAAGGAAAATCGTTTCAGTAAATGGAATAACGCCAGTTAAGTTATAAATTGACTCAGGTAAACTGGTTTTATTTGCCTGAAGCTGTGCTGCCGAAGAGCTAATTCCCAGTGCCCATGTTGCTCCCATACCAATAATCGCAGCCGCAGCCGCAGCGCGGTAATCCATATTTAGCTCTTTACGCTTCGCTAATGCAATCACTAAAAGTGCTGTAAGAATCGTGCTTACTGCCCAGTTGACTAGAGAAATTAATAAGCTGACAGTTGCAACTAAAACAATAGCACCACGTCCAGAATTTGGAATACGTGCCATTTTTTGTATTAGGAACTTTACGGGCTTAGATACAGAAACGACATAACCTACAATAATGAGCATCGTCATTTGCAGAGTAAAGGGAATAAGACTCCAGAAACCGTTACCGAAGGAAGTCGCGACATCGTGAATAGGCGCACCAATACCTAAAGCGGCAACTGACACGATAATAACGCCAAGTAGAGCAAAAATATATGAATCAGGAAACCATTTTTCAGACCAGTCACTAATCCGAAGAGCAAATCTTTCAAAAATTCCTTGCTGTTTTTCCATAGCTGAAAAAATCCTTCTCGTTCTTATTTATAGACAGCACATCCGGTGCTTAAAAGGGCTAAGACTTAAGCTCACTTTCTAACTTAAGTCTTATCTGGCTTACTAAAAATTAAAATTTACGCGACTAAGGTTTTATAAAACTCAACACCTGTAGCAGCTTGAATCTGTTCAAGCGTGACATCTTTAGCAAGTTCAATCAGCTCTACGCCTTGTGGTGTAATGTCCATTACACCTAAGTCAGTAATGACGCGATGAACCACACCTTTACCTGTTAAAGGTAGGCTACAGTTTTTAACGATCTTTGGCGTACCATCTTTTGCACAGTGTTCCATAAGCACTACAACTTTTTGGACACCAACAACCAAGTCCATTGCACCGCCCATACCTTTGACTTTCTTGCCAGGAATCATCCAGTTCGCTAAGTCACCATTTTCGGAAACTTCCATTGCACCTAAAATTGCAATGTTGACATGGCCACCGCGGATCATGGCAAAAGATTCTGAGCTTGAGAAAAAAGCAGCACCAGGGCGAGCAGTAACCGTTTGTTTACCGGCGTTAATTAAATCGGCATCGACAGTTTCTTCAGTCGGGAATTCACCAATGCCTAATAGACCATTTTCAGATTGAAGCCAAACATTAATATTTTCAGGAATATAATTAGCAACTAGGGTAGGTAAGCCAATACCTAAATTGACATAAAAACCGTCTTCAAGTTCTTTTGCAGCACGTTGTGCCATTTCATTACGTGACCAAGCCATTTTATACTGCCTCCGTGCTTAAAGTTTTATGCTCAATACGTTTTTCAGGTGACGCATTAAGTACAATGCGGTTTACATAGATACCCGCTAAATGGATCTCATCCGGATCTAATTCACCAATTTCAACAACCTGTTCAACTTCGGCAATTGTAATTTTTCCAGCCATCGCACATTCAGGGTTAAAATTCTGAGCAGTTTTACGGAACACTAAGTTACCAGCCTTGTCTGCCTTATAGGCCTTAACGAGGGCAACATCTGCTGTTAAAGATTCTTCTAAAATGTAGTTTTTGCCATTAAAGATACGTTCTTCTTTACCTTCTGCAATGAGTGTACCAACGCCGGTTTGTGTATAAAACGCCGGAATTCCAGCACCGCCAGCACGTAACTTTTCAGCTAAAGTACCTTGTGGAGTAAGTTCTACATCAAGTTCACCATTTAAATATTGGCGCTCAAATTCTTTGTTTTCACCAACATAAGAAGAGATCATTTTTTTGATCTGTTTGGTTTGAAGCAATATACCTAAGCCGAAATCATCTACACCTGCGTTATTTGAAATACATGTGAGACCAGTCACACCACTTTGCTTAACTGCAACAATCAGTTTTTCCGGAATTCCACATAAACCAAAACCACCTACGGCAAGTGTTTGATTATCTGCAATAACGTCTTTTACTGCTGCCTCTGCATTGGCATAAACTTTATTCATTCTATTGTTATCCTATATCCCTTAGTAATCTTAGTTTTAGCATCACATTTTGCGTTATAGAAGTTAATTTTTTTAAATGATTAATAAGTATAATCAATGAATGGTTTCAAATCGTCTACAAAAGATCAGACGAACATAAAGAAAAATACTTTAAAAAATCACCTCATATCATTGAAAATTATAATAATTAATAATTTTAGCTTAAGCGTATGCTTAGCTCATCCTAAAAAGCAGTCTTTAATTTTTTAAAATTTATATTGAATCAAAGCTTCAATAAATTGAGTCGAAATATTTGAAATTTCAAAGTTCTTTTTATAAACAATTCCTACAGTCTTATGAATAGATTCATCCTTTAACTCAATGAGTACGTTATGTTCTTTATCAATGTGTTTAGCAAAATGCCTTGGAATTGCACTCACCCCAATTCCATAAGCCACAAAGCTTGAGAGTGATGAAATTTGATGACATTCAACTTTCAAATCGAGCGTTATATTATTTCGCAAACAATTCTGCTCAACCAAATATCGAACAATTGAAGGTTTTTGCAATGTCACGAATGGATTTGAACAAAGCTCTTGCCATGTAATAGAAGATGATTGAGCAAGTGGGTGAGTCTTTGGTAATAGAGCTAAGAAATCTTCTTCAAATAGTGGTTTGAACTCTAGGCCTTCGGTGAGATCAGGTTCAAAGCAGATACCAAGCTCAAAAATACCGTCTTGTACTTTTTCTATAATGGTCTCATTTGGAATATCTTGAATTGAAAAGTTCAAGTTGGGATGAAGTTCTAAAAATTGATGAATTACTTCAGGCAGAATCGCATGAGTCACGAAGGGCATTGAAGCGATACTTAAAGTTCCACGATTGAGCTTAAAACGTTGTTTAACATCGTTTTCCATTTCATCCCAATTGGCGAGTAATTTTTTAGCGTAGGGAATAAGGGATTTACCTTCTTGGGTAAGCTCAACACGGCGAGTATTACGGTTAAATAGTTTTCCGCCTAATTCTTCTTCTAAGCTTTTGATAGTAAGACTTAAAGCAGACTGGCTGAGATGTAGCTCTAATGATGCATTAGCATAGTTGAGTGTACGCGCAAGGGCTAAAAAAGCTTTTAATTGTTTAAGCGTCATTTCTATCCTTTAGATTGCCCAACTCATCTAGAAGGGTAATTTATACGAAAATTTGTCTAATATGATGTTTTTTTGACAAAAAAATAAAAATAAAGCAGGGGACAATAGGCTGAGCTACTTCAGTAAATTTTCCCAACAAAACTCATCTGTGTTATTAGCAAAGTATAGAGCCATTCCAACTACATGGAAAAACAAATAACCTAGCCAAATTGCTTGAGGAGCAACTTTTAAGCCTTCTAATAAAATAGTTGTTGAATAGATTGCTAACAAAAAGGTGAAGAGAATAATGTATGTAGCACTCGCTACAAATTTATATTTTGGTGCTAATTGAGGGATTTTATAACCAATCAAAATTTGCATACCGCAATTTATGATCAATGAAAGTATAGCTACAATGACTTGTGGCGTATTTAGGTATGTTAAAGAGAGTTGCGTAATTATGAAAATAATTTGCCACAGTACAAACATCCCCAAAGGGTATATTATAAATTTAATCCATATCATATTTTGTTTTCTTATCAAGATTTTATATTGTTATTCTATTGAATAATCTAAATTAAATAAATGCTATTTTTAAAAATAAAGAGTATAAATTTGTCCACCCCCATAAAGATAAAAAGATGAATAAAGCTAAAAGTTAGACGTCAAAAAATTAAATGCGCATCCTTAATGAGTGAACGGCACTTTTATAATTTAGTTAGTAAGTATCCAAAAGAATATATTAATTTTTACTATTTTGAGATAAGGCTTTATAAAAATCATATGAAAGGTTTGAAATGTCATTGCCATTGGTTTTTGATTCATTTGAGTAAGGCCTAAATTGAATATTTTTTACTATCAATTAAACTATCATTTTGTATGTAAATTACTGTAATTAGATGGCTACAACTACACATAGTTCAATATATATTTCACGTCCAAGTAATTACGAGGGAGATGGAACTGACGATAAAGAAGAATTTATTGAGACATGCAA
This sequence comes from Acinetobacter sp. S-1, assembly GCF_059579785.1. Lineage (NCBI taxonomy): Bacteria > Pseudomonadati > Pseudomonadota > Gammaproteobacteria > Moraxellales > Moraxellaceae > Acinetobacter > Acinetobacter sp. S-1. The sequence goes on along the minus strand of NZ_CM184207.1, from coordinate 1,931,943 downwards.
TATCCATTTTAAAGATATGTTTAAAGATCAAAAATCAATCTCCACACTGTCTGAAATTGAAAAAAAATACTTTGAAAAGTGTGTTTCAGCTTCAAATAATAAATATGCTGCTGAGGAAGTTATTTATGATATTGGAGTTGGTTTTGCGGTACTAATTGTTTTGCTGGGTATAGGCTGGGGATTCTATGAGGCAAAAAAATCTTTAAATACCCCAATGATAATTAATCCCAAGGAAAACACTGAGAATGGTATCAATGGAGACTATATCACTAACGGAGTCATCATAGTCCTTTTTTCCATAATTATTGCTGCATTTATTTATCTAATTTTTAGTTTTGTTTCCGGAATATGGATATCAATTAAATATTAAAGTTTGCAGAGATGTATATGGGCTTGAAAAGGATAAACCGATTAGTTCTAGTCTTGGTGTGGCAAAATAAGTAGAAGATAAGGTAAAGAAAATCACTATGGAGGTCGTGCAATCTTTTGTGGTCTCTATTGTAGGTATTGATGCATATCAAACATCTCATATTGGTTCAATCAGGTCTAGTGTGTATGGGGTAGGGCGCTATATGAACTGATAGTTTTTTATTTTCTGAACTGTTAAGTTTTAGTCATAATTAAAAGGAGTAATTTCATGAAAAAGATAATTTCATTAAGCTTAATTTTTTCATTAAGTGGATGTGTAAGCCCAACTACCCAAATGACTAATAATAAATTTAGCGAAATACAGCCTTCTATACCTTTAGTGTCAGGGGTATGGACGATTTCAATCGGCCCAAGCATATCAACCATAAAACTTGACGCAGATGGTAATGGAATACTTTGCGACGATACTAGTGGATATGTAGTATTCAATAAAGTTAAGTATTTCAATAATATAATTTATCTTCAAAATGGTATGGTTTTAGAAGTTAAGTTTCTTAACAAAGATATACTCGAAGCTAGAACAATTTTAAGTGCCTCTAATTCGAATATGATTTATAAAGCTGATAACGACTTAAAGGCAGCTTCACTAAAATGTGTTAAAGAAATATAGATACCACTTTATAAATTTGCTGCCATAAGGCCAAATAATCAACGGACCTTTTTCATCGCCCAGTCTGATACATCCATTTTTATCTGCTATAAGCTTTCCATGTGCTGAAGCCATCATTGAAATATTACTTTTCGTATTGCTTGTAATAAGTATCGGTTGAATAGAAACCTCTTCATGGTTAGTTATAGTAGGCTTTACCATGCAAGATGTTAGGCTAAAAGCAGTTAAAGAGGCTAAGAGTTGAATTTTCATATAGGGGCTTTTTTCTTTACTTTTTAGTAAGAGGTTCTATAAATTGATTGATAATAGCGCCTTTACTTAAATCACATGTAGTATCAGGTTTAATTATCCATTTGTAGTTGTTCAAATTAATGGGATAAGCTTCTCCGCTGCCATAAGCAATCGTGTCACCATCTTTATATTCTTTTGAGTCAACAATTAAAAGATACTTATTGCTATTCCAATGAGCATCTTTAGTTGCAAAAATAGGAATCACTCGATCATTTGTATTCATTAAATAAACACAAGAGCCTTCAATCTTGATTTGTGCCTCACTATAGCTTGCATTATCAGCATTACCAGAGTAACCAATTTTTGGAACAATAACCTTATTTTGAGCCAGAGAAGTATCGGTACATCCATTAAGTAGGATGATCAATCCAGTTTGAAGAGTGAATAAAATATTTCTTTTATTCATAACTTATATACTAGTGAAAAGTCTAAATTATAAATTCTATCAGTAGACATGTAATAGTATTCATTACATTGTCTAACTCTAGTGACAGAAGTAGAAGTTATCTTTAATAAACAAGCGCCGTTTTTGAGTAAAGATGAGAATATTAAAAAACACGACTCTATATTCCTGTTCTAATCTTTTGATGATTAAGCTTCAAATTGCTTTATTCAAATAAAGATAAAAAATTATCTGCGCAATATTTCAAAAGAATAAGATGAATTATATTTATCAAATTAATTTAAAAAATATATTATTTAATTGTCTTTATTAAATAATATAGAGATATTAATTTAATTTACTCAACAATTAATAAGTTTTATTAAAAAATAAAGGCTTCTAAATGATGGTATTTTACCACCTAAAGAAAATAAGTTATTGTATTTTATTGATATTTTAAAATTTAAATAAATTACATTGTTTTTAAATATTTTAGTGATATTTTATTTTTAAGCTCATTTACCTATTACCACTCATAGATACTGTGATTTTTATCATTTTAGGTTTGGGATAACCTAAATATCTTTTGGTAATTTTATTGAACCTAATATCTATTCTTTAGGGAGAAGGAATATATGTGGGAATTATTTGTAATTCTACTTTCACTTGGGCTGTTAATGTATACAGCTTACAAGGGCTTTTCTGTCATTCTAATGGCACCAATTTGTGCCTTACTTGCTGTTCTACTCATTAACCCTGCAAATGTCTTACCGTTTTATTCGGGTGTATTTATGCCCAAAATGGTGAACTTTATTAAAGATTACTTTCTTGTATTTTTACTCGGGGCAATTTTCGGTAAAGTCGTTGAAATGTCAGGAATTGCTGAGTCTATTGCACGAACCATTGTGAGATGGATTGGAGCAAAAAAAGCTATTTTAACCGTTGTATTGTTAGGTGCAATTTTAACATATAGCGGTGTAAGTTTATTTGTTGCTGTATTTGCCATTTATCCTTTTGCAAACCAGCTTTTTAGACAAGCGAATATTCCAAAACGTTTAATTCCGGGAACCATCGCGCTCGGTGCATTTACATTTACCATGGATGCATTACCAGGTACGCCACAAATTCAAAACGTAATTCCAACTACATTCTTTGGCACCAATATTTATGCTGCACCATTTCTAGGAATTATCGGTGCTATCTTTGTTCTATGCATGGGTTTGGCTTACTTAGAATGGCGTCGCCGAGCTGCTGCAAAAGCAGGCGAAGGGTACTCTGGTTTTGGAGTAGACAATACGCAGCCTCAAGAAATTGAAGCCGATATGAACTTGCAAAAGAATGGAAGTGCCGCTCGTCAGTTTTTAGCGTTTGTACCCCTTATTCTTGTTGCAGTAATGAACAAATATTTGTCTAAAGCAATCAAAGAGTGGTATCCAAATGGTTTTGATTTTGCCACTGTCGGTCTAGCGGATTACACCGTGGATGTTGCAAAAACTGGTGCGATCTGGGCAGTGGGTCTTGCGCTGATTGTTGGAATTATTTCTGCAATTTTATTTGATTATCAACGTGTAGTGACGAACTTCAAAGAGGGCATTAATGCCAGTATTGGAGGCTCACTTTTAGCAGTGATGAATACGGCTTCTGAGTATGGGTTCGGTGCAATTATTGCGTCATTACCGGGCTTTGCTCTGATTAGCCATGCAATGAGCAGTACCTTTACAAATCCATTAGTAAATGGGGCCGTAACGACAACCGTTTTAGCAGGTATTACCGGTTCAGCTTCAGGTGGTATGAGTATCGCTTTAAGTGCGATGGCTGAACAATATAACGCCGCGATTTTAGCTGCGGGTATTCCACCAGAAGTCATGCACCGTGTGGTTGCGATGGCGTCAGGCGGTATGGATACACTTCCGCATAATGGTGCTGTTATTACTTTACTCGCTGTTACTGGGTTAACTCATAAACAGTCGTATAAAGATATTTTTGCAGTCACGGTAATCAAAACGTTAGCGGTATTTGTGGTGATTACAGTCTTTACCGTAACGGGTATTGTTTAAATCAGCGCGTTATAAGTATTAAGGAGTAAATAGATGACGAAACTTTTAGACGGTAAGGTCGCTTTTATTACAGGTTCTGCAAGTGGTATCGGTCTAGAGATTGCTAAGAAATTTGCTCAAGAAGGTGCCAAAGTTGTTATTTCTGATATGAATGCCGAAAAGTGCCAAGAAACAGCGAACGCACTTAAAGAGCAAGGTTTTGATGTATTATCTGCACCATGCGATGTGACTGATGAAGATGCTTATAAACAAGCCATTGAGCTTACTCAAAAGACTTTTGGTACGGTTGATATCTTAATTAATAATGCTGGTTTCCAACACGTTTCATCTATTGAAGAGTTCCCAACTGCTGTTTTTCAAAAGTTGGTTCAGGTCATGTTAACTGGGGCGTTTATTGGTATTAAACATGTTTTTCCAATTATGAAAGCTCAAAAATATGGCCGTATTATTAATATGGCTTCAATTAATGGACTAATTGGTTTCGCTGGAAAGGCTGGTTATAACAGTGCTAAACACGGCGTGATTGGTCTAACAAAAGTTGCAGCATTGGAATGCGCGCGTGATGGCATTACGGTAAATGCTTTATGTCCGGGGTATGTAGATACACCATTGGTTCGTGGGCAAATTGCAGATTTGGCTAAAACCCGTAATGTAAGTTTAGACAGCGCACTTGAAGATGTGATTTTGGCAATGGTTCCTCAAAAGCGTTTGCTCTCTGTTGAAGAAATTGCTGACTATGCGATTTTCCTTGCGAGTAGCAAAGCAGGTGGGGTAACCGGCCAAGCTGTTGTTATGGATGGTGGTTACACCGCTCAATAATTTAAATATTTTATAAAAGCCGCTTATTTAAAATAGGCGGCTTTTTTATTCGTTAAAAAATTTACGATAGTCTGCTGTTCAAAATAATGATTTATCTCTACTCTATTTGCTTATAAAAATCTAATAAAATAAATTTGTTAAGGTATGAAATTATACTTTAAAGGTATTTAACTTATTTCCATTTTTAAAATTTAATAGAGTATGAGAAAGTAATCTTTACTCTCTTTCTTGATTCGATATTTTTCAGGAAAACTCGTCAATTAAAGGATATTAATTGGCATACAAGTTGCTTTTTAAGCAATAAGTTATTTAGCTAGGTGAAAAGGATATGATATCACTCAGCCAACAGATGGAACTCAATCATTATTCACGCAAAGCTGAATTTGCGCAGAATTTGATGTCCACAATTTGTGGTGAACACCGTCTAGATACAATTTACAAAGACACTCTCGATTTTCACTATGACGGAATGCGTTTGCCTAATAAAAAAATGGCGATCGGTACAATCAGTTATGGTGCAAATGTTGCCATTAACATCTCAAATTTAAAAGCGTATAGCATTAGCTTACCTATACAAGGGCGACAAGCTCTCAATATTCGTGGCGCTCATTATCAGTCTGATGAAAACAGAGGCCTCATTGTTTCTAATAACGATCAGCAAGATTTGATTATTGATAAAGATTGTAGAAAATTTCAGGTGGTTATTCCTGAACGAAGTATGCAGATTGTCCTTGCAGATCTACTCAATAAACCCGTAGAAGTACCTATTATTTTTAATCCTGAAATGCATTTGGACTCGGAGCAACTGATTGGTGCATGGTGGAAGAATATTCAGAATTTTTTACAGCTAAAATCGCAATATAGCAATTTTTATGGTTTACAGATGTTATCTGAAGACTATGAAAATTTTGTAATTAAAGCCTTACTATTGTCTCAAGAAAATAACTACTCTGAAGCCTTAAAGTCACTCTCACATCAAGATGAACCAGCTTATATCCGTAAGGTTCGTAATTTTATTATTGAACATGCGCATGAAGAAATCTGTGCAGAAGACTTGCAGCGTCTTGCAGGGGTTTCAAAATCAAAATTGTATGATGAATTTCAACAATACTATGGCACCAGTCCAATGTCGTATTTGAAAAAATATCGTCTCCAACAAATTTATAAGATTTTGAGCACTACAGGAGCAGATAGAAAGGTTTCTATTTCAAAGCTTGCCTATGACTGGGGCTTTAACCATTTAAGTCGTTTTTCTCAAGAGTATCGTGAAGAATTTGGAGAAAATCCAAGTGAGACTAAAGGGAAAATTTTCTGATGTTTAATTTTTCCAAATAAAAAACTGATTTAGGCAACTAAATCAGTTTTTTATTTATTGCCTAATATTTATAAACTTTCTTCGAGCTTTAACACTTGTTTGTTTTTAGATTTCTCATAAATCACTTTGAGACTAAGTGCAATAAATGAGATGAAAGTTGGTATTGCTAGAATAAAGAAAATACCGCTTAAGCTTAGGTTAAAAGTAAAAATGAGCGAGCCAAAGAAAGCACCTAAAATTGCACCGATACGACCAATACCATGCATCCATGAAACACCAACCGCGCGACACACTGCTGGATAGAACATAGCTGCAAGTGGCAGTAATGAGGACTGAGCACCAGCGAGTAAGGCACCAATTAAGAAAATAGTAAGACCTAACAAGAAAATATTTGAGCTCACCAGACCAGCAACAATGAATAGGGCGAAAGCAATTAGGTATGAATATTTAATCACTGTAGTTGGATTCAGTTTATCCATGTACCATCCCATAATGGTTGCACCAATTACACCACCAAAAGGGAAAATCGCAGCAATTAAACTAAACTGTTGAGTACTAAAACCTGCTGTTTTTAAAATCGTTGGCATCCAGCTTGTTAAAAGATAAAACACCAACAGACTGGTAAAGCAGCAGAGCCAAAGCATGCTTGAACCCCACAGGTATTTTCCTAAAACCAATTTAACCGGATTTTCATCTGAAGCATTTTCTGCTTGAGCTAAAACAAGTTTTACTGGCTCTTGGAAGGAATGTCCTTGAATATTTTCTAAAATACGCTGAGCTTTGTCTTGTTGATGACGTGTAATTAAGTATTGAGTTGATTCAGGTAATTTAAGCAATAAAGCAACCACTAAAATTAGGGGAATGCTTCCGCCAATAATAATCACTTTTGCCCAGCCATAGCTTTCTAATAGATAAGCTGACAACACACCGCCACAAGAAATACCCAGCATAAAACCACAGCCAGCAAGACCTGTAAGGAATGCTTTACGTTTTACAGGCATATATTCAGAGACAATGGTACTGATGTTTGGCATGGCTGCGCCTAAACCAACACCTGTAATAAAGCGATAAATCATTAAGTCTTGAGTTGAATTAGCAAAGCCACACAAAATCGTAAATATGGAAAACAAAAGGCTGGTAAAAACAATAACGCCTTTACGGCCAAATTTATCGGCTAAGGGCCCCGAAATGATTGCACCAATTGACATGCCGACTAAAGCTGCACTTAAAACTGGGGCAAGCTGAGGCTTGGTAATTCCCCAATCATCTAATAATGCTGGGGCAATAAAACCGATAATTCCTGTGTCTAGACCATCACAGAAGAAGACAAAAAAGCCTAGGATAAAAACCATCCATTGTAATGGAGACAGTTTTTCGCGATTGATAATCGTGTTTGCATCTATCGTTTTCATACGTATTCCTTATTCATTAAAATTTTTTGCTGTAATTGACGAAGAAACGGTTTTCAGAGAAATCGTTTCCATGTTTAATGTCGTAATTGATGAAGATGTATTGAAGAGCTAAACCTTTGAGGAGTGGCTGTTGAAGGGCATAATTGACAATAATGTTTGCTTCACTTTCTTTATTTTTTAAGCCATCTGCTGTCTTAAAGTGATCGCCATATACATATTTGAAAGTAGTATTTAAACCAGGCACATAATCTTTAAAGTCATAGCCATAGATGAAGTGATAAGATTTTTCATCTTGTTTGAAGAAACCAGTCGTGTTCCAGTTAATGAAATAAGTTTCAGGCAAGAAACCATCTGGTAATGGGTAAGCAGACTCACCAATAATTTGCTGATAACCCACACCAAAGCTGTGATTTTTTACTTTAAGCGTTTCTAATAACCCTACGTTTTGTGCATCAATGTCAAATAGATTTCCATTATCTTTAGCATTGAAATATTTGAATTTTGAATTAACTGAAAAATTAGCGTTTTTCCATATGTGGTCCATTCCCACATAATGTTTGTTATATAAATCCTCCATATTTCCAAAGTAATATTCACCCTTCAGCGTAGGCGTAAATTGATAGCGAAGATCTATATAGTTAAGGCCGTCGGAGTAACCAGTCACACCTTTTGAAGTAAAAGAAAATCGATGAAAGTCTTCTTCATTTCGCGGTGATACTTTTTCAATACGGCCAATTTCTGCAAAAAGCTTATCGTTTAGCTGACTTTTAAGATTAGTTCCCCAATAAGACGTTAGAAGTTGTCGGCTTGCATCTACAGTGGTTACGGGTAAATCCAGCCATAATTCACCAATGCTGAGTAGTGTCTTGTTATAGCCTAACTTTAAGGTTGCGCCATATTTTAGATAATCAGGTGCTTGGGACTGCGTCGCTTTATCAAAAGGTAATACCGTATCTGCAACATGTTTATCTTGGCTTAAACGAACTGCATATTGTGCTGAAGCATTTGCGCCAATTTGAACCGGGGTTCCACCAATTTCTAACGGCGTATCATGCATATTTGAGTTGTAAAATAGAGAAACTGATTGCGACCAGCTACCTGTATCTTTTACATCCGGATTGTCATAGTTTCTGTCTATATATGCATTTTTTAATGTATATTTCCATTCTTCATCCGCTGAATAAACCTGAGTAGAAAATGCACTACAACATAAAATATTGATGAGCATTAACGTTTTTTGTTGTCCATAAATTGGCCATGGTCGATGCATAAATAAACGCCTTAATTTAAAAATGACTGGGCTTTTTTTATGTAATCAAACGAATTACATGACTTGATTGAACTATTTTTAGTCAATTGTCACTATCCAATAAGTCCTAATCTTCATCCATTTTTTCCAAATTAGATAAAAAGCATTCATTCCCATTTTTAATTTAAAGTTTTGAAATATAGGTGTTTCTTTGTTTTTAATTTTTTATCCAGTTTGATTGATTTTGATAATTGCGCAGAGATTGGATAGTGCTTGCAGCTTTTGGACAGTCTAAAAAAAAATTCGGATAGAAGATAAAGCCATAACAATGTCAGGAGTTGACACTATGGCTGGTCAAACCATTCAAATTAAAACTGCATCTGGAAAGCAGTTCAGTGCATATCTAGCGATGCCAGAAAAAGGAAAAGGACCTGGTGTGGTGCTTTGTCAGGAAATCTTTGGGGTGAATGCAGCAATGCGGGAAAAAGCAGATTTTCTTGCAGAAGAAGGCTATACCGTTTTAGTTCCTGATTTATTTTGGCGTGTAACACCTAATATTGAACTCGGTTATACACCAGATGACTTTCAAAAAGCTTTTGAAATTTATCAGCAATATGACGAAAACCTCGGTGTTGAAGATATTCAAGACAGCTTAGCTTTTTTAAAGACACGACCAGAATGTGATACCACTACAGGCCTCGGCGTGGTGGGGTACTGTTTGGGTGGAAAGCTTGCTTATCTTGCGGGTTGTCGACTTTCGGAAGTGGCATGTGCTGTAGGTTATTACGGTGTAGGCATTGAAAAAGCGTTAGATGAGTTAGCCAACGTAAAAGGACGTTTGGTTTTACATATTGCAGAACTGGACCAATTTACACCGCCAGATGCGAGACAAACGATTGTCGATGCAGCTAACCGATATTCAAATGTACAAGCTTATGTTTACGAAGGTGTTGATCATGCCTTTGCACGACCAAAAAGCAACCATTACCACAAACCTTCAGCACGCTTTGCTCACGAGCGTACAGTAACAGCACTACATGAAACGATTGGGCCGAAATATGATCTAGTGGCGCTATGGGAAGAGCATATTCGGCATGAGTTCGATACGCGTGATGTTCCAGCAACCATGGCAACAATGGTCGCAGAACCTTATGTCAACCATATTCCAACTTTAACTGGTGGTGTAGGTCAAAGCCAGCTTGCCCGTTTTTATCAATATCATTTTGTTCACCAAAACCCGAAAGATATGAAGATCACCTCGATCTCTCGTACGGTTGGCTCAACGCAAGTAGTAGACGAGTTCATTATGAGCTTTACACACGACACTGAAATTGACTGGTTATTACCGGGTGTAAAACCAAGTGGTAAATATGTCGAAATACCAATGTTAGGTGTAATTCAGTTCAGAGGCTCAAAGCTATGCCATGAGCATATTTACTGGGACCAAGCGTCGGTGCTCGTTCAAATTGGTTTATTAGACCCAACAGGCTTACCAGTTGCAGGTGTCGAGACCGCACGAAAACTTCTTGATGAAGATCTTCCTTCAAATACGTTGATGCCATCTTGGTCAAGTAGTGAAGGCAAGCCAGTCAATTAAGGAGTATTGCAATGAATATAGATTTAAAAGGAAAAGTCGCTGTGGTGAGTGGTGGCGCAACACTCATTGGTAAAGCTGTTGTGCAAGCTTTGGTGAGTGCGGGTGCTCATGTTGCTATTTTAGATATCAATGCCAAAGGCAAGGCAATTGCAGAAAGCTTTAATCATGATGTGATGTTTATTCAAACCGATTTAACCAGTGATGCAGCTATTCAACAAGCTGTGGCCGATATTCACCAACATTTAGGTCAAGTGAGTTACTTGGTGAATTTGGCATGTACATATTTAGATGACGGTTTTAAATCTTCACGTCAGGACTGGTTACAAGCACTCGATCTTAATTTGGTCTCTATCGTTGAGCTGAGCCGTGCTTTATACAATGACCTAAAAAAGCAGCAAGGTTCAATCGTTAACTTCACTTCAATCTCGGCCAAAGTGGCGCAAACAGGGCGCTGGTTATATCCAGTTTCTAAAGCCGCGATACGTCAACTCACTCAAAGCATGGCAATGGATTTTGCTGCCGATGGTATCCGCGTCAATTCAGTTTCTCCCGGTTGGACATGGTCTCGTGTCATTGCAGAAGTCAGTGGCAATAACCGTGAAAAAGCCGACAGCGTGGCAGCCGATTATCACTTACTAGGCCGATTGGGTCATCCCGAAGAAGTCGCCAACGTGGTTTTGTTTTTATTGTCACCCGCTGCGAGCTTTGTGACCGGAGCAGATTATGCAGTCGACGGTGGATATTCAGTGATGGGCCCTGAAGGATCACAGCCCGCTATTCCGCGTTTAGCCGAATAGCACAGCGTTTTAAAAGCACATTTAGAAAATTATGGAGAATATTATGCGCCGTATTGCAATTGTTGGAGCAGGACAGTCTGGTTTACAGCTTGGTTTGGGCTTATTAGATACAGGTTACGACGTGACAATGATCACCAACCGAACTGCCGCTGAAATTCGTCAAGGTAAAGTCATGTCAAGCCAGTGTATGTTTCATACCGCTTTACAAACTGAACGTGACTTGGGACTAAATTTTTGGGAAGAACAATGTCCAGCAGTAGAAGGTATTGGGCTAGCTTTAGTTAATCCTGAAAATGGTGGTAAAGCATTTGAATGGAGTGCTCGTCTTGAGCGCTACGCTCAATCGGTCGATCAACGCGTCAAAATGCCATATTGGATGGAAGAATTTGAACGCCGTGGCGGTCGATTGGTAATTCAGGATGTTGGAATAGAAGAGTTAGAACAACTCGCAAACGACTACGAGCTTGTATTACTCGCGGCTGGTAAAGGTGAAGTCGTTAAACAGTTTGAACGTGATGATGTGCGCAGTGTTTTTGATAAGCCTCAACGCGCTTTGGCTTTGACCTACGTCAAAAACATGAAGCCAATTTCACCTTATTCACGTGTGACTTTTAACATTATTCCTGAAGTCGGCGAATACTTTTCATTTCCAGCACTTACCGTGAATGGGCCTTGCGACATCATGGTGTTTGAAGGTATTCCAAACGGTCCAATGGACTGCTGGCAAGATGTCAAAACACCCGAACAGCATCTGCAATGCAGTTTGGATTTACTCAAGAAATTTGTGCCTTGGGAATATGAACGCTGCGCAAATGTTGAGTTGACCGATGCTGGTGGATATTTAGCAGGGCGCTTCCCGCCGACCGTACGCAAACCCGTTTTAACCTTACCCTCTGGCAAAAAGATTTTTGGCATGGCAGATGCCTTAGTGGTCAATGATCCAATTACTGGTCAAGGCTCAAACAATGCGGCTAAGTGTAGCAAGATCTATTTCGATGCCATTTTAGCCAATGATAATCAAAGCTTTAGCGAACAATGGATGGTTCAAACTTTTGAGCGTTATTGGGCTTATGCAGAAAAAGTCGTGGCTTGGACCAATAGCTTGTTATTACCACCTGAGCCTCATGTCGTTGAACTCCTAGCAGCTGCAAGTCAAAACCAGAGCATTGCTTCAATTATGGCCAATAACTTTGATGACCCTCGCGCTTTTGCCCCTTGGTGGTTTGATGCAGATCAAGCTCAGGCATTCATAGCCTCAAAAACCGCAGCAAAAGTGGCTTAAGGTCAAAATATCATAGGGAGAATTAAAAATGGACACAATTGAAACTCAATGTTTACAAACCATTAATGCTGAAAACCCAAGAGAAATTCGTAATTTACTTGGTCAGTTTGCAACTGGCGTTACCGTGATTACAACCCGTGGTAAAGACGGTCGGAAAATAGGAATGACAGCCAATTCATTTTCATCGCTTTCTTTAGATCCACCATTAATTTTGTGGAGTCTTTCAAAAACAGCGCCAAGTTTGTCAGATTTTGTAGAGGCTGAATATTTTGCCATTCACATGTTGGCACAGGAGCATCACCAGCTTTCAGGACATTTTGCTCGGGGGGCTGAAGACAAATTTGCAGGCATTGCCCATCAACAATGCAATGCTGGCGTTCCAATTTTGTCCGATGCGCTCGCAACCTTGGTTTGCCGCAATGTAAATCAATATGAAGGCGGAGATCACCTGATTTTTATTGGTCAAATTGAACAATACCAACAACGCCAAGGTGAACCATTGGTATTCCACGCAGGAAAGTATCGGATTGCCGCAGAACATCCAGAATTAGCACATTAATTCACCACAATCACGATCAATCCGGTCGTGATTTTTTTATAGGAAATAAAAAGATGAAAAGCACTTTAATTAAGCATGGATTTTTAGCAGGGACATTGTTGGGTTTGCCATTAGTTTCTCATGCCTATGATTTACCGACCGTAAACTTAGGTATGACCAGCTTTCTCGATGGCGGTTTACCTGCAGGGCCTGGCTGGTATGCTCAAACTTACTTTCAAAATTACGATAGTAATAAACTGGTCGATGCCAATGGACAAAAATTAGGTTTACCTAAAACAGATTTAAATTATCAAGTACTGGTTGAACAGATTAGTTATTTATCGAATGTCCGAGTAAAAGATAAAGCCAGCCTAGGTATGAATTTTTTAATTCCTTTTGTCAGTAAAATGGACATGGATGATGGCTTGAATAATGCTGCTATTAAGGCCCAAAGTGGCTTTGGGGACATTATGATTGGACCTTTTATTCAGTTCGATCCAGTCATGGGTGCACAAGGACCGAAGTTTGTACATCGTTTTGAGTTTCAGGTGAATTTACCTACTGGTGAATACGACCAGCAAAAAGATATTAACCCAAGTAATAACGCTGTTTCATTTGACCCTTATTGGGCTGCAACGTATTGGTTTAATCCAAAGTGGACAGCTTCAACGCGTATCCATTATCTCTATAACTTTAAGAATAATAACCCAAGCTATGCTTTTGTTGGAGCAAATGATATGCAGGCAGGGCAAGCAATTCATACAAACTTTGCAACGGACTATGCTATTACTGAACAGTTTCGCTTAGGACTGAATGGTTATTGGCTAAAACAAGTCACTGATACTGAAGTGGATGGTGAAAAAGTCAAAGGCCGACGTGAACAAGTGTGGGCTATTGGCCCCGGTGCGATGTATAGTTTTTCTAAAAATGACCATTTAGTTGCAAATGCTTATTTTGAGCAAGATGCTGAAAACCGCCCAGAGGGAACACGACTACAAGTTCGTTATGTCCATCATTTCTAAGTCATAAAAAAGCCTTTTATATTCATCGATATAAAAGGCTTTTCTCTATTTGTTTTAAGAAAAAATTGAAGTAATTAAGCCTGAGCCTTCACTGTGACCAGATCGGCGGGTAGAAGAAGGTAATTCGCCATAACGGCGTTTATACTCTTGAGAAAAACGGCCTAAATGAGTAAATCCCCATTTAAATGCAACGTCTGTGACCGATAGATTTTCATTATGCATGAGTTCTAAATGAGCTTGTTCAAAGCGTAATTCCTTTAGATAAGACATTGGGGTTGTCCCCAAGTAATTTTTAAAACCAGTAAATAGTGTTCTCACGCTCACGCCTGCATGTTCAGCTAAAATCTCGACATTAAGCGGCTCATGTAAATGTTCTTTTATGTAGGCTTCTGTGCGCTTCACGAAATAAGGAGATACTGTTTTTTCTTTATGCTGATCTATTTTATGTAATGCGTTATTGGGTTGCCCATAAATGAGGGCATTAAACAAATTTGACTCAAATTGTTTAAAGGCTAAAGGATGATGAAGCGGGTGTTGCTCGCATGCCAAAGCATCCATCAAGGTTCTAACCAACTGTAAAAAATAGGCTCCACTTTGTGTAGAAAAGTCTAATTTTGGGTCGAAAACGAGTAAGTTGTTCTCTGAATCGGCAATGTGTTGACGGCAATGGTAAGTAAAATCATCTTTTGAAACTTTTAAAATGAGCTGCGGTGAGTTCGCGTGCCAGCGCATACGTAACGATTGCTGAGGAGAAATAAGAGATGCAACTTGAGAATAAGAAATAAACCTTTGTGAACCAAACTCGATTTCTGCATAGCCTTGAGTTGGAATTTGAATTAAGTAAAAGTTATCCAGATGATCTGGTTCAATAATGACATCTGCGCCATATTCCAAGCGACTAATAGACAATGCGCCTGTTTTAACATGGTGCATGGTTGCACTGAAATCTCGCTTCTGCTGAGAGATTTTAAGATCATGTGGTTTAAAAATTTGCCCTACATTTCGGCAAGTTTCGCTTAAATCGTGGTGGTCAAAGACCAGATTATGATTGGTAAAGATAGACTCATTTTGAAAATGACGTCCACTGAGTTCAGGGGAGTTGGCTTGGTTCATATTTATCCCTTTTGGCTCACTCCTGTATTTACTTGTGTTGTAAAAGCTTTAAAACTTCGCTGCACAGCAAGTAAATACGGCACTTAAAAAATTAAGTTACTCGCAAATTACAATGAGATATAAGCAAAATACAGACCAATTTAACCGCTAATTAATATGATTTTCTCAAATTTTTAAGTCTGATTTTGTCCATCAATTTAATACATTCGAGAAATAGAATAGGGGGATATAAAAGGTGCTATAACTTACTCTCATCATGATCTTATTCCTTAAGATCTATCAAAATTTATAGCAAATCCGAGCGAACTGGTCAATTTTATTTTGTCGGAATTTTTTATTTTATATTATTGATATATAATAACTTTTAATTTTTATGCAAAAATTCAATATACCCCTTATAAGAGTATATTGAATGATTTCAGGTTTAGTGGTTTTTAAATTATTTATACTTCAACGTGATGTATTGCTCTGTAAAAACTTCTCGCTGTAAATACGATAGTTTTGCAAAGCTTGCTCATCTAACCAATTTTTAACGGCTTCAATCATTGGTGGTGGGCCACATAAATACATATCAAAAGCCTGCTCGGCCAGTTGATCTTTATTTAAGTGCTCATGGATATAACCAGCTTTACCTTGCCAAGCTTCCGTTGCCTTAGTCACAATCGGGTGATAACTAAAGTTGGGTAGCTGTTCAGCATAGGCATGTAAACGTTGTTGTTCACATAAATCGGATTCATTATTTACGCCGTAATACAACTGAACTGCAGGTGAGTTTGGTTGATCCACCAAGTTATCAAGCATTCCCAAGAAAGCTGATAAACCAGTTCCACCTGCCACAAAAACCAGTGGTCGCTCTACTTCACGTAAATAGAAACTACCAAGCGGTGCTTCAATAAGTAAGCTTTGTCCGACCTGGCAACAATCACGCAGGTAATTACTCATCACACCGTCTGGCAAGAGGCGAATGAGAAATTGCAATTGATTGGTCGCATTTGGTCTGTTTGCAAAAGAATAAGAACGCCAATCTTCAGTATTCGGTATTTGCAAACGAGCATATTGACCCGGTAAAAACTGAAGTTGTTCAGTATGACTGCTTGCATCAAGATGTAAGATTGCTGTTGTTTCAGAAACCAGCTCAACCGCTGTCACTTTGGTTTCAATTTTTAAAGTATCACCAGCGTTACAAATAGCAGAATCATGATCGAAATAAAAAGCTGCATCTGATTTCACACGCGTCTGGCAAGCTAACATTTTACGCTCAGCCAAATCACGTTCACTTAATGCATCTTCATCAACATATTCTTGTTCATAAATACCGGTTTCACACTGACCCTGACAGGTACCACAAACACCTTCGCGGCAGTCTAACGGCAGGTTAATTCCTTGACGAACTGCTGCGTCAAGCAGTAATTCATCGTTATTTACCGAAATGAAAAAGGTTTTGCCATCGGCAAAATTAAGTGCAACTGAATGTCCCATTTTCATTCCCCTTAAACGTGATAGAAGTCTAAAACGGAATCAATTTTGTCATTGAGCAAAATGCTGTGTTGACGACGAATACGGAAATCATCTGCTGTTTGGCGTAAAAGATAAGTAGCGTGTCCGTAAAAACAGCCTTCTAAGCCTTGACGGTTATAGAGCGTTTGCCATGCAACTTTTGCTTCAATTAATCCATCATCCAATGTTTTAACTCGAATGTTGTTTATGCTGTGCAAAGTACGTGGTAACGGAGTTGCAGATGCAGCTTTTCCGGTACGAATACGGAATACACGGTCTTCAAGTCCTGTACGGTCTGCATAATAAATATAAGACAAACCCTGATTGGGATCTTGAACATAGTTATGGTCATCAATCCACTGTGGAATATGATATTCACTATCTTCATCGTAAAGCTCTAGATAGGCATCCCAGTCATAAGCATCACAAAGTTCTGCCTTTTTATACAAAAACTGAGATACAGCAAAATGTAGTTCTTGTGACATGGTTACACCTCATCCATTACGGCATTGTTTTCAAAAGTAATATCCTGCATTTTCAGTGCTTTTTTATTTAAGCCGTCGAGCATGAGACGTTGCCAGTGCCCATGTTGATTTACATAGAGTCCTTCATGGGTAAACTCACGGCCAGTAATAACGGGTTGAATGCCTAAGTCTTGTGAGTTTTTGGTCGCGCCATATTCCCAAGACTGACAACCACGCGAAATATCGCTCCAACGTTCAAGCCGTGCCTGAAAACCTTTTTGTTGCTCACGGAATTCAACTAGATCATCCGGCGTACCAAGACCCGACACATTAAAAAAATCTTCGAACTGGCGAATACGGTTACGGCGTGCTTCCGCAGATTCACCTTTAACCCCAATACATTGGCTGATGACTTCGGTTTTATTCCATGCCACAGGACGAACAATACGAAGCTGTGAACTAATCTGGTCCATAAAAAATAGGCTAGGGTACAAGTTTAAGTTTCTTAAACGATGCATTGCCCATTCAGCATATTTGTCGCCATATTTTTCGACCATATATGGCATAACCGTGCTGTAACCCGGACGAACTGTTGGGTTTGGCATATCACTAAATAAAACACTATGACCATTTTTAAAACTAAACCAGCCATCGTCAGTTTCTGAATCACCGGCACCTAACTTGCTGTAGTCAAGCGTGTCGAGTTCTTCACCTTTTGATGCATTGACTTGCTGACGATGTTGAACTGTAGAGACATAGTTATAGTGGACAGTGCTGACATGGTAACCATCTAAGCCATTTTCATTTTGTAGCTTCCAGTTACCTGCAAAGGTATAAGATGACTTGCCTTGTAGTACTTCGAGTTCACCTGTTGGCGACTGGTTAACCATTAAATCAAGGAACAGTTTTGCATCGCCCAAAAAGTCTTCTAGAGAATCTGTTGCTTGAGTATCAAGGCTTACAAACACAAATCCACGATAGCTGGCAATGCGGCCTTGTTTTAAGCCACGGCTTGATTTATCAAAATCTTCACAATATTCACCAGGTGCTTTTACTTTGACCAAGCGGCCATCTGATTTGTAGCACCATGCGTGGAACGGACATGTAAATGTAGACTGGTTGCCTTTTGCAACACGTGTTAAAGTCGCGCCGCGATGCTCACAAGCATTGACCATGGCGTGTAATTCGCCTTTACCATCACGGCTCACAATAATCGGCTGACGACCAATTTGAACCGTGAGGAAATCATGATTGTTTGGAATTTCACTTTCGTGACATGCATAAATCCAAACCTTTTCAAAAATGAATTCCATTTCCAAATCAAACAGCTCAGGCTCGGTAAACATATTACGTGCAATACGAAACACGCCATCTTTAGGACGGAAGTCGATACATCCATCTACAAAATCATTCCATTGTTTTAAATTAGATGAGGTCATTTGCTCAATCCTATTCATTCAGCTTTTAACTGATTGAACCGCGATTAGACCTTTACCTCTATCCGTTTTTTCCAGATCTTTATCCACTTTGTGCAGTTTTGATTTTTTAATAAAATGATTTTCAAGGGAGTAATGAGGATTCTAAATTTGTATGGTGTCTTATCTTCTTAAACTTCCCTATAATCCTAAAGAGCATAAAGTGAAACCTTGTGAGTTAAGCCTATGAAAGAACACAACTTAAAATTACAAATCAGAGTTCTTTCAGAGCAGAACATCGCATTTGGTCCGGGTAAGGCAGACTTACTTGAAGCAATTGAGAGAACTGGTTCGATCTCACAAGCGGCAAAATCTATGAATATGAGCTACCGCCGTGCATGGCAATTGGTAGACACCATGAATCAGTGCTTCGAAACAGCTTTAGTTGAAACTCAAACGGGTGGAACACATGGTGGTGGGGCAGCGGTCACAGCTTTAGGCCAGAAAGTCTTACAACACTATCGCCAAATGGAAATCAATGCTCGACAAGCCTTAGAGCATGATTATCAAATTATGAGTAGCTATTTAAAAAATTAAATTAAAAGACTTTGTAGTGACTGAATCTTTTTTAATTTGGTATAACTTTTGCTTAATAAAAAGTGCACGCTGAAAAAGCACTGCTGCAATTTTCAGTTACACAGACAATGGCGTCTATTCTGTACTATCGTAAAAGATGGTCGGGAATAGGCGTTTTTTTATTGTGTATCCGAAATAGTGGCTGGCATAAACGACTGATCTGTTTACAGATTTTTATGGTCATCGCTATGTGCTTCTTGGCATGGTGATGACCATAAAACTAATCAAGCTATTAACCGACACTAAAGGAAAATAGGTTTTAAAAATAGAGTATCTCGATAGATAAACTTTCAGCATATTGCACTAAAATGAAGTTTAAAATGAGAAATGCACCATCTACCTGCATTTAGGTCCTCTAATATTTAACTGATTTCTGCTTTTCATCATCTACGTATATCGCTATATTCTAGGATATATATCGCTGTATAAATCGATAAAAAAAGGAAAAATAATGGTAAGTCCTGTACAGATAAAAAAAATCGCTATAGTCAGTTCAATCATAAGTCTTGGGTTATCAATCAGTCTCTGTGCAAAGGCTGAATCGGTTACTGTTTATGCAGCAGCAAGCTTGACTAACGCGATTAACGATTTAGAAAAAATTTACGAAAAACAGAATAAAGTAGAAGTTAAGACTTCATATGCAGGCTCATCAACCTTAGCTAAACAAATTGAAGCTGGAGCACCAGCCGATGTATTTATCTCTGCTGATACACAGTGGATGGATTATCTGCAAAATAAAAAATTAGTTGCAGCAAATGACCGTATAAATTTATTAGGTAATCAGTTGGTACTGATTACCCCGAAAGGACGATCATTAAAGATTAAATTGGATAAAACTACCGATCCAAATAAAGTGTTTACAGGGAAGATGTGTACAGGGGATACCAAAAGTGTGCCTGTAGGTAAATATGCTAAACAAGCATTTACCAATTTAGGTTGGTGGAGCCGTATTGAGCCAAAATTAGTTGAAACAGAAGATGTGCGAGCTGCATTAAACTTTGTGGCGCGTGGTGAATGTCAGGCTGGGATTGTCTATGCAACCGATGCGGCGATTAGCAAAGACGTGAAAGTAGCTGGTGTATTTCCAGAAAATACGCACTCACCAATTATTTATCCTGTAGGTTTGATTAAAAAGAATCCGAGCTCAGCAAAGTTCTATCAATTTTTACAAAGCAACCAAGCCAAAGCTGTCTTTAAAAAGTATGGCTTTAGTGTGCTAGCTCCAGTCAAGCCATGATGTTTTCTTTAACCCCAGAAGAGCTCAGCGTGCTACAACTTTCTTGTAAGGTGGCAGCGAGTTGTCTTGTAGTTAGTATTATTCCTGCGATTTGTGTGGGATGGTTTCTAGCACGTAAAGAGTTCTGGGGTAAATCATTCATTGAAACATTGGTATTTTTACCTTTGGTACTTCCACCAGTTGTACCTGGTTATTTACTTTTGCAAGTTTTTGGCAATCGCGGAATTATTGGGCAATATTTGGCGCCACTCGGAATTGATTTTGCATTTAACTGGAAAGGCGCAGTTCTTGCTTCGGCAGTGATGGGTTTTCCGCTATTGGTACAATCTATTCGACTAGCGATTGAACTGGTCGATCAGCGTTTAGAAATGGCAGCAAAGACATTAGGTGCTTCATCTTTAGGGGCATTTTTTCATGTCACTTTACCTCTTGCTAGCAGTGGTATTTTAATTGGTGCTATTTTATGTTTTTGCCGCAGTTTAGGTGAGTTTGGTGCCACCATTACCTTTGTGGGTAATATTTCAAATGAAACACGTACTTTACCTTTGGCCATGTATAGCCTAATGCAACAACCCGATACTGAGGCTGCTATTCAACGGCTTATTGTTTTATCGTTAAGTGTGGCTTTTTTAGCGCTATGGTTTGCACAGTGGTTTCATCGTTATCAAAAGAAGCGTTTAGGACGGTAAGGTTATGTTGATTGATTGCCGTTTTCAGCTACAAATGGGCCAATTTCATATTGAACCTAGTTTTCAGTCAGATGCTTCTGTTATTGGATTATTTGGTGCATCAGGTTCAGGTAAAACATCGATTTTACATGCCATTGCAGGGCTGAACACTCCGCGTAGTGGACTCATTAAAATACAAAACCAAACATGGTTTGATTCAGATCAAAAAATTAATTTAAACACGCAAAAGAGGCATGTTGGATTGGTTTTTCAAGATGCTCAGCTTTTTCCCCATAAAACGGTAAAGCAAAATTTATTATTTGGCCTTAAGCATCTTTCCCAACAAGAACGTCACTTTGAAGCAGATTACATTATTGAGTTATTAAAGTTAGGGCATTTATTACAACGTATGCCTATCAAACTGTCAGGTGGTGAAAAACAGCGCGTGGCACTGGGTCGGGCGTTGTTATATTCACCTAAGCTTTTATTGCTTGATGAGCCATTATCGGCACTAGATGCGAATCATAAAGCTGAAATTATTCCTTTTTTTCAGAAGGTAAAAGAGGAAATAAAAATTCCGATGATTTATGTGAGTCATGATATTCAAGAGATTAAACAACTGACCGAAACTATGTGGATTTTATAATTTTTCATTTTTTATATGCATTTCCAAACTTACAAGAGTCGGAATTATAGAGAACTCATTCTGGGCCTGCGGGAGATTGAACCCTAAAAAGTTACTAGGTTTGATAAAACATAAATTTGATTTTAGCCGAATAAATCAAAACCTGCCTTATTGGAAATGATTATTAATAATAAAATACTCTTGACCTTTAAATTTAATAAAATCAATATAAAACAATACCTTAATTCATAATCCTAAGCTGTAACTCATTTTTATACGATCATAAATTAATCTTTTATCTTAATTTGCTCTTGATAAGAATGATAATTATTTGCAATTATATTTGTAGATTTCTTTATAATATAAATTGGAGTATCCACATGCGCTCTACCATCGTGGTCACAGGTGCTGCAAGAGGGATAGGAGCGGCTATTGCCAAGCAACTACTAGATCAGGACTATCATGTTATTGGTATTGACTGTCAAAAAAATCCTGAACAATGGGATATCAGTAAAACAATGACGTCAGATCAATCTTCACAATGGCAAGGCATCTCACAAGACATTACCCATCAACAAGAAACACAAACTTTAATTTCAGGGCTGTTAGAAAAATACGAAATTACGGGGTTAGTAAATGCAGCAGGAGTATTAATTATGCGCTCCATGCTTGAAGCCAAAACGGAAGATTGGGAAACACTTTTTGCGGTCAATGTCATGGCGCCTATTGCGATCAGCCAACAAGTTGCTAAACATTTTTGTGCAAAAAGGCGGGGTAGCATTGTCACTATTAGTTCAAATAGTGCGCGTATGCCACGTATGCAACTTGGTATGTACGCCACCACTAAGGCTGCACTGAGTCATTTTTGTCGCAATTTGGCACTTGAAATCGCACCTTATCAAGTCAGGCTGAATATCGTTTCACCTGGATCTACTCTCACTCAAATGCAGCAACAACTCTGGACTGATAATACACCTCCACCTGCAGTAATTGATGGTGATTTGAGTCAGTACCGAACAGGTATTCCTTTAAGAAAACTCGCGCAACCAGATGATATTGCCAATACCGTGAGCTTTTTACTTTCGGACCAAGCCGCCCAAATTACGATGCAAGAAATAGTGGTAGATGGGGGAGCTACACTTGGGGTCTAAAGATTACTTCCGCACAACAACCATCTGAAATTAAAAATATTTTGAAAGATAGAAAAGGAAAATACTAATGAGTATTCCAAAGATTGCAAGTTACAGTATGCCCCAAGCCCATGAATTTACTCCCAACAAAACAAATTGGCCATTGCATACCAATCGAGCTGTTTTATTGGTTCATGATATGCAGCAATATTTTTTAGATTTCTATGACTTGACTCAAGAACCTATTCCAGAACTCATTAAAAACACCAAAGCATTAATTGATGCCGCTCATCAGTCTAATATTCCCGTTGTTTATACAGCACAACCGGGCAATCAATCACCTGAACATCGACAGTTATTAACTGATTTTTGGGGACCTGGTTTAAAAAACGAGCCGAGCTTTACGCAGATTTTTCCAAAAATTTCACCTCAAAAAAATGATACGGTTCTTACCAAGTGGAGATATAGTGTTTTTAAATTTTCACCTCTCGAACAACTCATGCGAGAATCTGGTCGCGATCAACTGATTATCTGCGGGGTATATGCACATATTGGTTGTCTTATGAGTGCTGCTGAAGCTTTTATGCTAAATATCCAACCATTCTTATGTGGTGATGCAATAGCTGACTTTAGCCGCGAAGAGCACGATATGGCATTAAAATATGCTAGTACACGATGCGCTCAAGTCATGACAACACAACAAGTGATTCATGCATGGATGCAAGAACAAGATGCACTATCCTTAGCATAATAGTGATTTAACTTATTCTACTTAAAATATAAAAAGCAGATCATCAATCTGCTTTTTATATGGGTGGAAATGAATAATTATAATAGAGAATGAAGGCAACTCATCATCATTTAATCATTAATATATAATGGTTATCATTATGTATTTGATAATTACTTAATATTGAATATTAAAACTTATATGTATATGATACACCGCTAAATACAAATGATAATATTTATCATGTGTTAATCATTATATAGAATAAGGTCGAAAAATGACTTAATGAAGAGGGTCGCAATATGGTTCAGCTCAATAATGCTTTTATTCACCAAGCGCGTACATGCAGATAGTGAGGTAGGAATAATATTAAATTATTCAGAAACTTATAATCAGCTAAAAGCTTATTTATAGGGTGATAAGCTCTGATTTATACATCAAATCATTTCCATAATTTTCAAGTAAGTATAGACAAAATAATTTTAAAAAATTTCTATATTTTTTCAACATTAAGGTTAATTAATCATGACAGCAACTTCAAAATCATTATTAAATGGACTACCCATAAAAAAATCGAGAATACAGGTTTTTGAAATTTTAAATCAAAATCCACAAGGCTTAAGTGCTGTGAGTATTTATACGCAAATTAAAAATGAACATAAAATAACGCTAGGAACGATTTATCGAATCTTGTCGGAATTTGAAAACCGTAAACTCATCAAAAGGGTGTTTTTAGGAAAAAGCAAAAGTATTTATAAGCTTAGAAAAGACAAGATGAGTTGTAACCTCATTTCGCTCAAAACCTCTGAAGCCTTGAACTTTGAACATGACAAAGTTAAAGAATTACTTCATGAGGTTACTGATATTATTTTTGCAAATACCGGAGTCGATATCAGTAGTGTTGAGCTCAATCTATATACCGAATAAAAATCTTTTAAACTGCCATAAAAATAAAGGACAGCATCATACTGTCCTTTATTCTCATTAAATCAGTTACTTGATAACTTTAATTCGAGTCGTAGCTGGAATAGTTAAAGGTGAATCTTTAGAGTTTTCAGCAACATAGTTTTCAAGCGCATCAATATCTTGACCACCACCGACACGGTTTTGGCCTTCTTTTAATACCGTAAAGTTGTCACCACCATCTGCCAAGAAGCTATTTACCGTCACGCGATACACTTTAGTGTCAACCAACGGCGAACCTGCAATCATAATATTACTTGCTCGTGGTGAAACAGATGTATTTGCCGCATATTGGTAACTTAACTCCTTAGACGGTTGTAAAATTCTAGGCGAATTTGCATTTGCACCAGACCATTGCTGTTCAAGCACATCTCTAATCTGTTTACCGGTTAAGCTCAACGTCACAATAGAGTTACCGAATGGTTGAACCGCAAAAACATCGCCAAAGGTAATCTGGTTATTACTATTAATAAATAGATCAGCACGCACACCACCTGGATTCATTAACGTAAAGTCTGAGCCTTGATTACTTGCTTTTAAGGCAGCCGCTTGCTGAGCATCGGCAATCATAATACCTAGCGCACTTTCACCACTTTCGACTTGAGTACGGCTCACAACGGCAGTAGATGTACCAACCACACGACTTGAAATGGTGGTCACAGCTTGGCGGTATTTATCTAAAATCGCTTCAATGCTTGGGGTTTTATTAAATTTTTGATAGAGGTCTGTCAGGCTTACAGTGGTTGTGCCAGACGTATATGCTTCACTTTGTACAGGAACCTGTTTCGCATCTTTTTTAATTACATCACCAGTTTTACCATCTAATTCAATCTTAATGTCAGTAATGAGCGTGCCATATTGTCCAGCTGAAGTAAGTAAGAATGGTTTAGCTGGATTTTTTGTCGCATAGTCACAAATATAAGATTGATGTGTATGACCTGAAACAACAATATCAACTGCTGGATTAAGCTTATCTAAAATACCCAAAATTGGACCACTTAAACCACCACATGTTTTTTGATTGAGCTTCGTACTTGGCGCTGCACCTTCATGGACAACGACTACAATCGCTTCAATTCCTTGTTTTTTTAATTCAGGAATCAGGGCATTTACTGTATCTGCTTCATCACGGAATTCAACATCCTTAATACCTGCCGCAGAAACAATACTTGGCGTCGCTTTAAGAGTTAAACCAATAAATGCAACTGGAATTCCACCATAAGTTTTAACTTTATAGGCTGGGAAGATTGTTTTACTAGCGTCATTTTTCATTGCGACGTTAGCAGCAAGAAAATCAAATTTTGCACCACTAAAATTTTTATTAATTTGACAAGGTGCAGTGCTGGTATATTGCTGACATCCACCATTTTTTAAACGGCGTAATTCGTCTGTACCCCGATCAAATTCATGGTTACCTACAGCATTAAAGTCAATTTGAATATCATTCATGACTTCAATGGTTGGTTCATCTAAAAATAAAGAAGAGGTGAGCGGAGAGGCGCTAATTAAGTCACCTGCCGAAACCACAGCATTATTTGGATTTTCTGCTTTAAGTTTTTTAATTGCATCGGCGAAGTAACTCACTCCTCCCACAGGAATACGAACAGATTGAGCAGCATCATTTGGATTTGGTGCCTCGACATAACGCTTAGGTGGCTCAAGATTTCCGTGAAAGTCATTAAAAGCTAAAATATTTACGGTTTGATTGCTTCTTTGGGCAGGTGGTGCTGTGTCATTATCATCATCGTCATTACATCCCGCCAATAACGCTACTGCCAGAGAAAGTGTTGTTACTTTAAAAAGTATTGTTAAATTTTTCATTTTTTTATCATTTGATCAATTAAGACGGATAAAAAATACGCTTTTAGTATGAATGTTTGATGAAAGACCCAATAAGTAAATATGTTCGAAATATTAAAATTTGGACAAAAAACACAATTATCGAACAATATCTTAGCTAGGGGTGGTCTACAAACCCAATTTTTTTATTTAGAATAAATTTTTAATTGCCTTATAAATCTTAATCAAGTGATTCATTTCATAAGATTAATATGAACCGGAGATAATTTATGCAATGGACTAAACCAGCTTTTACTGATTTACGCATTGGTTTTGAAGTTACAATGTACTTTGAAGCACGTTAATCAGTTTCGTCAAATATGTTATAAGCCCTAGTCTTGTTCTAGGGCTTATCTCTTTCTAATAAGATATTAATTTTATGTATATTTATGTTTTAGGTTCAGCTGCCGGAGGCGGGTTCCCGCAGTGGAATTGTAATTGCCCGAATTGTGATGGTGTGCGCACAGGTACAATCCAAGCCAAAGCCCGTACTCAATCATCGATTGCTGTTTCTGAAAATGGAACAGACTGGGTTTTATTAAACGCGTCACCTGATATCCGTCAGCAACTCTTCGAATTTAAAGCAGCTCAACCAGCACGTAAATTACGTGATACAGGAATAACAAGCGTTATTTTAATGGATAGTCAGTTAGACCATACCACTGGGCTCTTAACCTTACGTGAAGGTTGTCCAATGAATGTATGGTGTACAGCAATGGTCCACCAAGATTTAACGAGTGGCTTTCCAGTATTTAATATGCTTAAACACTGGAATGGTGGTCTTCAATATAATGAAATTAATCCTAAACAAGCCTTTAAAATTGATGGTTTCGAAAATTTAGAATTTTTGCCTTTAATTATTAAAAGTGCAGCTCCACCATATTCACCGCATCGAAATGACCCACATGACGGCGACAATATCGCTTTAATTATCAAAGATCATAAAACACAAAAGCAGTTATTCTATGCACCGGGTCTTGGAAAAATTGACGATCAAATCATGCAGATTATGCAGAGTTCAGACTGCGTCATGATTGATGGTACGCTTTGGACAGATGATGAAATGCAACAAACAGGGGTTGGAACTAAAACTGGCTGTGAAATGGGACATTTATATATTAGTGGCGAAGGTGGTTCATTGTCTTATTTAAACCAGTTGAGTACACCTAAAAAAGTGCTGATTCATATTAACAATACCAATCCAATTTTAAATGAAAACTCTAGTCAGTTTGCTGAGCTTAAAGCAAATGGTGTAGAAGTTGCCTATGATGGCATGCAGATTGAACTCTAAGGTGAAACATGACTCAAACACCTGAAGCTTTAACAACCGAACAATTTAAACAAGCCATTATCGATAAAGGCCAGTATTATCATATTTATCACCCATTTCACGTGATGATGTATGAAGGTAAAGCGACCCAGCAACAAATTCAGGCTTGGGTTGCAAACCGATATTACTATCAAATTAATATTCCGCTTAAAGATGCGGCGATTATGGCAAATTGCCCTGATCAAAGAGTCCGTCAAGAATGGATTCAACGCATGATCGATCAAGATGGTGAATATCCTGATGGTGGTGGTCGAGAAGCATGGTTACGGTTAGCCGAAGCTGTGGGCTTGAGTCGTGAACAGGTTATTTCCGAAGAGTTAGTTTTACCGGGCGTTCGCTTCGCGGTAGATGCCTATGTAAACTTTGCACGCCGTGCTTCATGGCGTGAAGCAGCAAGCAGTTCTTTAACCGAACTTTTTGCGCCACAGATTCATCAGTCACGACTTGATTCATGGCCGCAGCATTATCCATGGATTGATGATAAAGGCTATGAGTATTTTCGTTCTCGTTTGAGTCAGGCACGCCGTGATGTTGAACATGGTTTAACGATTACACTTGATTCATTTACAACTCATGAACAACAAGAACGAATGCTTGAAATATTGCAGTTTAAACTGGATATTCTATGGAGCATTTTAGATGCTTTAACTTTGGCATATGTTCACAATGAAGCACCGTATCACAGCGTGACAAGCAAACGAGTTTGGCACAAAGGACTATTTAAATGAATAAAGAGCAGTTTGATTTAAACCTTGTACCAACATGGCGACAAGGTTACCGTTTTCAGTTCGAGCCAGCTCAAAATGGTTTTGTGATTTTATATCCTGAAGGCATGATTAAGTTAAATGAGAGTGCAGGGGCAATCGGACAATATATTGATGGGCAGCAAAATGTTTCTGCAATTATTGCTCAGTTAAAGCAAAAATTTGGTGATATTGCTGAGATAGATCAAGATGTAGTGGATTACATGCTGGTCGCAAAGCAGCAACACTGGATTGATTTAGTATGACAGAAGGTGTTGGCCTGCCTTTATGGTTATTAGCGGAGTTAACTTATCGTTGTCCGCTACAATGCCCATATTGCTCAAACCCCTTGGACTATGCTCAGCATAAAAATGAACTAACCACTCAAGAGTGGTTTGACGTTTTTGATCAGGCACGTCAAATGGGTGCTGTTCAACTCGGCTTTTCTGGCGGTGAACCACTGGTACGTCAAGATTTAGAACAACTCGTTGCACATGCTCATCAACAAGGGTTTTATACCAACCTCATTACCTCAGGCATGGGTCTTACCGAACAACGTATTGCTGATCTAAAACAAGCGGGTTTAGACCACATTCAAGTGAGCTTCCAAGCTAGCGATCCTGTGGTAAACGATGCCTTGGCAGGTTCAAAGCATGCTTTTGAACAAAAGTATGAAATGTGCCGATTGGTTAAGAAATACGATTATCCGATGGTCCTTAACTTTGTTATTCATCGACATAACATTGACCAGATTGAACAAATCATTGAACTTTGCATCGAGCTGAATGCAGATACAGTCGAGTTGGCAATTTGTCAGTTTTATGGCTGGGCTTTTTTAAACCGCCAAGGTTTATTACCCACACAAGAGCAACTGACACGAGCTGAACGGATTACCAATGAATATCGAGAAAAATTAAAAGCGCAAAATCATCCTTGCAAACTTATTTTTGTAGTGCCTGATTATTATGAAGAGCGGCCAAAAGCCTGTATGAATGGCTGGGGTAAAATCTTCTTTACAGTTGCTCCAGATGGTATGGCGCTACCTTGCCATGCAGCACGACAACTGCCCATTTCGTTTCCAAATGTTCGCGAACATAAATTGTCAGATATTTGGTACAAATCAACTGGATTTAATCATTTCCGTGGTGATGCATGGATGCCAGAAGGGTGCCGAAGCTGTCCAGATAAAGATCGAGACTTTGGCGGATGTCGTTGTCAGGCCTATATGTTGACTGGAGATGCAGCTAATGCCGATCCTGTATGTGGGAAATCGCCGTATCATCAAATGATTGAACAAGCGCGGGCAGAAAGTCAATTGGCTGCACCTTTGCAAAATTTAGTATTCCGTAATAGTAGAAACTCTAAATCTTTAAGCGCCACACAAAATATTCCAGTCCACACGATTACAGACATATAGCAAGTAATAGGAATGCTCATGAAGCCTAGCCATATTCCAGTTTTTGATGGACATAATGACACATTAACACGCTTATGGCTAAGTGACCATCCAGATCCTGTACATGCTTTTATTCATGAACGTTTAGTAGGCCATCTTGATTTAAAACGCTGTCAAGAAGCTGGTTTTATTGGTGGAATGTTTGCGATTTTTTTACCGCCATATAGTTATGTGCAACAGCATCATCCCAATAAATTATTTGATCTGAATGCTTCTGATTTTACGCAACAGCAAATTGAACAAATTTGCTTGGAACAACTCGATTTAGCTCACCAACTTGCTCAGTATTCTAAAATTATTAAAATCTGCACCTCGGCTCAAAATATTCAGGATTGTTTAGCAAAGAAAAAGCTAGCAATTGTATTGCATATGGAAGGTGGTGAAGCTTTACAACAAACTCCTGATTTACTCGATGTATTTTATGAAAGAGGCTTGCGTAGTATTGGCCCCCTGTGGAATAGACCTAGCCGCTTTGGACATGGTTTAAATGCTAAGTTTCCGCACTCACCTGACACGGGAGCAGGTCTCACGAGTGATGGCAAACATTTTATAAGACGCTGTGCAAATAAAAAAATGGTGATTGATGTTTCACACATGAATGAGAAAGCTTTTTGGAATACTGTAGATATATTGCAGCAGCCAATTGTAGCAACACACTCTAATTCACATGCTTTATGCCCTCAAGCTCGCAACTTAACTGACCCACAGCTTAAAGCAATACGGGAAAGTAAAGGGATGGTGGGGGTAAATTTCGATGTCGCTTTTTTACGGTCGGATGGACAACGAAATGCAGATACATCGATTGATGTAATTTTGGAACATTTAGAATATTTAATGGATCATTTGGGCGAAGAATATGTGGGCTTTGGTTCGGACTTCGATGGTGCACTTATAGGTACTGAACTTGAAGATGTGACAGGCCTACATCGCTTAATTGAACGTATGCAACAGCGTGGTTATTCTAAAACACTGATTGAAAATATATGTCTTAATAATTGGGTGAGGGTGCTTTATAGAATTTTTGGTCAATAATGAATGACTAAACAGAGTTAATCTACAGAATCATAACTATTTTTTTATTGGCCGAAATGACTAAAAAAAATACAAATAGTTTAATTGTCAACCATTCGGTATATTCACTACACTCAACCTTACTGAATGTAAGAACATTTGGTATTTCAGGTCTTTTGTGGTTTTCACATCACCCATTTCTTTATGAGAAGTAGAAATGGGTTTTTTCTTATCCTAATTATATAAACGTGACAGTCATCACAATAATCGCTAATTATTGGTAAAAACCCTCAATCCCATCTTGACTAAAAGTTCAGCATTAAATACATTTGTAATGTATTTTTAAAGATAATAAGATTGCATAAAGCGATTCATAATACTGCTTAATCCTGAAATACAGTGAAAAGCCTATTCTTTTTTAGAATAGGCTTTTTGCTTTGTATCAAAATTTATTTTTCGGGATTATTTTACTCTTCAATTAACATAAAAAATAAACACCTTACAAAAGCGGAGCAAATGAAAGCCGTT
Organism: Acinetobacter sp. S-1; assembly: GCF_059579785.1. Lineage (NCBI taxonomy): Bacteria > Pseudomonadati > Pseudomonadota > Gammaproteobacteria > Moraxellales > Moraxellaceae > Acinetobacter > Acinetobacter sp. S-1. The sequence continues at coordinate 1,900,758 of NZ_CM184207.1, read as the reverse complement.
AAATAACAAATTTTATGCTATTAATTTAAGCTAATTTCTCAAAAGTTACTCCGTTAATCGAAGAGGTGCAAAATGTTAAAGTCAATTATAGTATTGGGAACAGGTATCGCGATTGGGATGTGTATGTACAAGAAAAAGCAAAAAAATAGCAAAAGCTTTACCACAGATAGTGATACAGACTCATTGATTAGTAAAGACACTGCTAAAAATAAAGATGATGGTTCGCTGGATAACGCAGTACAAGTTTAGAATTAAATAAAAAGGGTTCAGTTAATGAACCCTTTAATTTTGATTAAAAGTAAATTTTTTAATAAGTAATATTTACATTGAATAGATTAACTTAAAAATAATATTTAAATTAAATAATCACTCAACTATTCATTTAATTATTGCAAAAATATGATTAAAACAAAGAAAACACTTTCATTATTAAAATTTACATATTGTATCAGTGGAGTCTTTATTATTGTCGATGCGGATAATAAAAAAATGGAGACTAGTATGTCAAAACGCCATATCTTAAAAGAAGTGAATGCTAAAAGTATGTGTGGTATGGAAATCGTTGTCGAACAAATTTATGAAAATATCAATGAAAAAAACTTTATAGACGTTGAACTGGAACAGAGCTGGTTACCACTTTCTAAAATTGTGATTTCGGATAAAGTCATCAATTTAGATCCAGATAATAGCTTTGCTCATCCTAGAACAGGTAAAGTCTTTAAAGTCCTTAATTCTTAATCGTTTTTCTGTAAGTACATTTTTCATATTTCTAAGTCATTGAGGCGAAACATAGATACGTTTCGCCTCAATGTATTTAACTAAGAATTAATTTTCTTTTTGGAAAATAGTTTCTCTGCGGCTCCCAACACAAAAATAAAGAACACGGGAACAAAAAAGATGGCCAAGATGGTGGCAGATATCATGCCTCCAAATACTCCTGTACCTAATGCATGCTGAGTTTCCGAACTTGCTCCAGTTGCAATGACCAATGGGATAACACCACAAGTAAAGGCAAGGGAAGTCATCAAAATTGGGCGTAGGCGTAACTTTGCTGCTGCAACGGCTGCTTCAATTAAAGTCATGCCTTCTTCTTTGAGCATCTTTGCGAACTCAACAATTAAAATCGCATTTTTGGCAGATAAACCAATAATAGTGATAAGACCAATTTTGAAGAAAATATCGTTTGGCATTCCTCTTAACATAATGGCCATTACCGCACCAAAGATGCCTAAAGGAACAACAAGCATGACAGATAACGGAATTGACCAACTTTCATAAAGTGCAGCTAAAACTAAAAACACGACTAACATTGATAAAGCAATAAGGAATATCATTTGAGATTCAGATTGCTTTTCTTGCAGTGAAATACCTGTCCACTCATAACCAATACCTTGAGGAAGTTTGGCAATCAGCTTTTCCATTTCTCGCATCGCATCACCTGAAGATACCCCTATGTTAGGCACTCCAGCGATACTTAATGATGGTCGGCCATTGTAGCGATTATATTGCTGCGGCAACTTATTCCACTGAGGAATCACGACCTCAGATAAAGACACCAGTTGTCCGTTTGCGCCTGCAACCTTCAAACTCAAGATATCTTTTAAATGCATTCGTGATTTTGCATTGGCTTGAACAATAACTTGCTGCATTCTGCCTTGATTTGGAAAATCATTGATATACATCGATCCCATTGAGGTCGAAATAATATCTGAAACAGAAGCAAAGCTTACTCCTAGAGTGTTTAGTTTTTCGCGGTCGATCTTCAAGCTAATATTGTCACCTTGAGGTAGACCTTCTGGGTAAACCATGTAAAATTTTTTGTTTTGGGCCGCCATTTCCATAAGCTTTTCTTGCGCCGAAATTAAAGCAGGCATTCCTAAGTTTGCTTTGTCTTGTAAACGTAAACTAAAGCCTGAAGATGTACCCAATTCATCAATTGCTGGAGGAAGTACAGACATAGTTGTACCTTCTTTACTGTTTGCCATTTCAGCATTTATGAAGTTGGTATAGTCAGTAGTAGATTTATCACGCTCACCAAAATCTTTTAAGGTTGTAAAAGCGAGTGCAACGTTTTGGCCAGCGCCACTAAATCCCCAACCCATAATTGAAATATTGCTTTTAACATCCGACTGCTCATTTAAATGGCCTTCAAAATCTTTCACAATTTTTGTTGTACGTTCAGCAGTCGCATCTGAAGGTAATTGGAACGACGTTAAAAACCAGCCTTGATCTTCCTCTGGCATAAAAGCAGTTGGCCAATATTTCATGCCTGCAAAAGTTAAACCTGTAATCACCACAAAAATAATTAGAGTCGGAATAGTATGTTTAACGACTTTAAGTAAAATCGCTTCATATTTTTTTGTGACTTTATCAAAGCTACGATCAAACCATGCATAAAAACCTTTCTTTTGATGATTTGCATCAACTGGTTTTAATAAGGTTGCACAAAGTGCAGGGGTGAGCGTTAAAGCTAAAAATGCCGAGAATAAAATTGAGACTGACATCGTAATGGTAAATTGGCGGTAAATAATACCGACTGAGCCACTTGCTAAAGCCATTGGTAAAAATACGGCTGCTAGTACCAAAGTAATACCAATAATCGGGCTGGTAATCTCTGTCATGGCTTTGGAAGTCGCTTCTTTAGGCGATAGACCTTCGGTTGCCATAATTCGTTCTACATTCTCAACAACTACAATAGCATCATCGACAATAATCCCGATCGCAAGCACCATACCGAACATAGTTAACACATTAATTGAGTAACCAGTTAAAAGCATGATGGTAAAGGTGCCAAGCAGGGCAATTGGAGCGACAATCGCAGGAATTAAGGTATAGCGAACATTATGAAGAAATATATACATCACAATAAAGACCAAAACCATGGCTTCAATTAATGTATGAACTACCTTTTCTATCGAAATTTTAACAAAAGGCGCAGTATCGTAAGGAATGCTAAATTGCATGCCTTCAGGTAAATTGACTTTTAGCTCTTCGAGTTTCTGTTTTACCGCATCTGCTGTTTTTACTGCATTTGCACCAGGGCTCAACTGAATAGCTGCAGCTGTTGCAGGTTTACCATTTTCTAAAATCGCAAAATTATATGACTGAGCACCCATTTCTACATCGGCTACATCCGACAACTTAATAGTGGCACCACTAATATTGCTCTTTAGACTAATATTTTTGAACTGCTCTACATTTTCAAGCTGTCCTTGAGCGGATAAAGGTATGGTAATTAATTGACCATTAACTAGAGGGCGATCACCAAGTCGTCCTGGTGCAATATCGATATTATTGTTACGAATCGCATTATTTACATCACTAATCGATAGGCCATAAGAAACTAATTTATTTGGATCTACCCAAATTCGCATCGCTTTTTCGGCACCAAAAGACTGAATTTTTCCGACACCTTCAACACGTTTAAGCTCTTCGACCACATTACGAACCAGATAATCGCTCAAATCAACTTCTGAATAACGATGGTTGGGTGAATTTAACCCCACAAGCATTAAAAAACCTGAGGAAGATGCCTCTACAGCTAAGCCTTGTTGGCGGACGACTTGGGGTAAGCGTGCTTCAACCGCTTTAATTTTGTTTTGTACGTCGACTTGTGCCATATCCACATCGGTACCGGGTTTAAACGTCGCGGTAATTTCAGCGGTTCCTGACGAATCCGTTGTAGCACTATAGTAGAGTAAGTTTTTTACTCCTGACATTTCCCGTTCAATGAGAGTAATCACACTATCATTAATCGTTTTGGGAGTAGCGCCAGGATAACTTGCTGTAATGTTCACTTCGGGTGGAGCGACACTCGGAAAGCGTGCAATGGGTAACTTTGGAATACTCAGTACACCAAATAGAATAATAAAAATTGCAATTACCCATGCAAAAACAGGACGGCGAATAAAGAATTGAGACATCATTTAGCATCTCCTTGCTTCACCGTATTTTCTGTTGAGGCCGCTTTCCATGCTGAAATTGCTAGTTTTTGGTTGGGCTGGATACGCTCTATACCTTCAACGACAACTTTTTCGCCTGCTTTCAGCCCTCTATTGATGAGATAAAACTGCTCATATTGTTGCCCTAATTCTACTGAGCGAACATCTGCGCCACCTTTGGCATTCACTACATAAACTTGAGGATCGCCATTCATATTGCGCTGAATAGCTTGTTCTGGCACGAGTAAGGCCTGAGGAACCGAAGCACGCTCAATATTAACGCGGACATACATACCCGGCAGTAATTTTCTTTCAGGATTGGTCACTTCAATACGGATGGTGACATCCCCAGTTTCAGGGTCTACATTAATATCTTCAAACAGCATTTTTGCTGTAACGTTATAGGGCTGTCCCAAACTATTCAAAATCTGTACAGCTTTTTGATTGTTGGCAGATAACTCACCACTTTGAAGGGCCGCCTGTAGGCGCTCATATTCTCCAATAGACTGCTTTACATCGACATAAACGCGGTCAATTTGTTGAATGGTCGCCATAGTATTGCTATCAGCCTGACTAACCAAAGCGCCTTCGGTTATGAATGATTTACCAATACGCCCGGAAATCGGTGCTCGCACTGTCGCATACTGTAAATTAAGATTTTGACGAGCCAATAACGCTTTCATTTGAGCAACATCTGCAATCGCTTGTCGATATTGCGCTTCGACATTACTTACTTCTTGCTTACTAATCGCATTACTTGGTAAAAGTTGCTGGTAGCGCTCCAGTTGTATTTTTAGGCGGTTTACTTCTGCTTCAGCTTTATTTAAACCCGCTCGATTACTATTTACATCAGCCTCAAATGTTTCTGAGTTTATTTTGTATAGAGGTTGTCCAGCTTTAACTTCACTACCTTGAGCGAATAAAACTTTTTCGATAATACCGCCAACTTGAGGACGAATTTCGGCAGTTCTGAAAGCTTGAACACGCGCCGGTAGATTTTCACTAAAGTTAATAGACTGCGGTTGAATTGAAATAACGGTAACCTTAGCCGTAGATACTTGTGTTTGATCACTTACTTGTTCATTGCCACAGCCATGTAATACAAGACCGAAAGATAAAACGAATGGAACTAAAAAATGCTTTTGCACTTTTATAACACCTAATGGACTTCTAGATGCTGGCATTATTTTTGATGTGTGTGTAACCAAAATCACGAATATGTGGAAAAAGTGTGGAGATCTATCAAAAAATACGCGTATGATAAATCAAATTTTTCCCGCGTCTTATTGCTATGTTCGAGTCAACCTTTACGTTTAATTGTCAGGATAAGCTTATTCTTGTGGTAGAAGATGAGTATGATATTGGCGATATTATTGAACATTATCTTAAGCGTGAAGGTATGCGTGTTGTACGGGCCATGAATGGTAAGCAGGCAATTGAAATACACGCAGCGCAACCTATTGATCTGATGATTCTCGATATAAAAATGCCGGAACTGAGCGGGTGGGAAGTACTGAATAAAATTCGGCAAAAAGCAGCGACACCAGTCATTATGCTTACGGCTTTAGATCAAGAAATTGATAAAGTCATGGCTTTAAGAATTGGAGCAGACGACTTTGTCGTAAAACCCTTTAACCCAAATGAAGTGGTCGCACGTGTACAAGCAGTACTAAGACGTACTCAACAAAACCAGCAAACTCCTAACCGAAATCTGATTTATAAAAATATTGAGGTGAATACCGAAATTCATACTGCTTACATCCATTCGGGCGATCAAAAACAAACACTCAATTTAACTCTAACTGAGTACAAAATTTTATTACTGATGTTACCGCATCCTCATAAAGTCTTTACTCGTTCAGAGCTCATGAATCAGTGTCTACCAGATCGAGATGCATTAGAACGTACGGTCGATAGTCATGTCAGTAAGCTACGAAAGAAAATAGAAGATCTGGGTTTACGAAATATGCTCATCAATGTTCGTGGTGTAGGCTACAGGTTGGATCATCCACATGAAAAATAAAACGGGAATTAGTAAGCAACTGATTATTGCACTGAGCTTTACCAGCCTAAGTGTTACGCTGAGTTCGCTAATTTTAGGTTATGGCACCTACTATGTTGCAATTGAAGTAGGGCTTATATCTCTCGAAAAGCTGAAAGAAAGTGATGAGTTTTTCCACTATCTAGATGGTATATGGTTATTCGCCGTGCTTCTGTTTGGCACAGCATTATCAATTATTTTAGGCATCAAGCTTGCTCAACGTTTTATTGTGCCTATTAATCTATTAGCCGATGCAGCTAAGAAAATTAGTCATGGGGATTTAAGCGCACGAGTTGAAAAACCGATGCATAATTCTTCTGAAATTGGTGAGCTCATGGATAATTTTAATGATATGGCTCAAAAACTAGAGACTTCAGTTGAAAATGCTCATGTCTGGAATGCTGCAATTGCACATGAGTTAAGAACGCCAGTCACCATTTTGCAAGGTAGGTTGCAGGGGATTATTGATGGTGTTTTTGAAGCTGATCCTATTTTATTTAAAAACTTACTGAATCAAGTAGAAGGTCTTTCAAACCTAGTCGAAGATTTACGTACATTGAGTCTTTTTGAAAACCAACAGCTTAGACTTAACCTCGAAACGATTTGTTTTAATGAAACTGCTCATAAAGTCGTGCACATGTTTGAAGAAAAATTAGAAAAAGCTCAGCTTAAAGTCATTTTCGATATTGAAGCGCCAAAAGTTGAGTGTGATCAACGGCGAATTGAACAGATTTTAATTGCTTTACTGGATAACGCTACACGTTATGCAAATCCGGGAAAGTTAATTGTTTCAACGAGACAAGAACAAACTAACTGGATTCTTGAAATAGAAGATGAAGGACCTGGCATTTCAGCTGAGCATCGCAAAGATTTATTTAACCCTTTTTTCAGGTTAGAACAATCAAGAAATAAAGAGTTAGGCGGCACTGGGTTAGGTCTTTCGGTTGTACAAGCCCTTGTGATTGCCCATAAAGGTCAAGTCGATTATTTAAATCAACATTCACATAGTATTTTTAGAATAAGCATTCCCCAATAATGATCGCTTTTGTATAACCTTTAACGCTTTAATTAAGAGAAATTGCATTTCATGACTCGTGATTAACTAAAAAATAGGTTAATTTGTTTATAAAATTTTTAAGTAAATACTGATTTTTTATGATAATTGAGATAGAAACCCATCCACTTGAGCCATTTTTACCTGAGAATGCCCGTTTATTAATGCTAGGCAGTTTTCCACCACCACGTAATAAATGGAAGATGGATTTTTACTATCCCAATTTCCAAAATGATATGTGGCGTATTTTCGGTTTGATCTTTTTCCAAGACAAAACTTACTTTTTAAGTGAAAGCCAAAAAAATTTTAATGAAGAACGTATTCGAAACTTCTTGATTGAAACTGGTATTGCAATCTTTGATACCGCTTATCAAATTAAGCGGTTGAAAGGGAATGCCGCAGATAAATTTCTTGAAATAGTAACACCAACAGATCTTGCAGTTTTACTTCAGCAGATTCCTCTATGTCAAACCATTATGACCACAGGCGATAAAGCGACTGATACTTTAATTTCAGTTTTACCAGAGCACACCGAAAAACCGCTTATAGGAATGTCTACCTCGACTTACTTTGCTGGACGAAATATTAATTTATATCGTCTACCATCTTCTTCTAGAGCATATCCATTAGCGCTAGAGAAGAAAGCAGAGGCTTATCAAAAATTCTTTAAAGAGATAGGCATTTTATAAGTAAACTTGAAATGCTGTTACATCATCCATTCAACTGGTAAATATGAAACAGCTTTAATCATGGTACGTTGGAAAAGGCTCGTATCTGGGTCTTTTTCATATTCAACAATCTTTCCATCCGACTGATAATCTAACCAAATGATCTTTCCTTCACTATTTAACTTAAGCTGGTAAGCAACTTGAGGTAAGTGCTGATCGAGCATGACTGAAATTTGCGCTTGTAATTGACTCGATTCAATAACCAGACCGACCTCAGTATTTAAGTAAGTCGAACGCGGATCAAAGTTAAAAGAACCAATAAATACTTTACCGTCTACATCAAAAAACTTGGCATGTAAGCTCGATTTATTTTTACATTTAGCAGGGATCACACTTCCAGTCACCACTTCATACCAAGTTCTGCGTCTGCGTTCTAAAAAGGGCTTAAACTCAAATAGTTCTACACCACTTTTAAGCATCTCAACTCGATATTGACTATAAAAGGCATGCACAATTGCCACGTCATTTGCAGCAAAAGAGTTGGTTAAAACCCTGACTTTAACACCTTGCACCTTGAGTTGCTTTAAATAGTAAGTGCCTTGTTGGGTAGGAACAAAATAAGCAGAAGCTAATTCAATATGCTGCTTTGGTTCACCCATAATCTTTAGGACTTGCCCATAAAGCATTTCTTCTTTAGAGGCTAGTCCTAAGATTTTTTTAGGTGAATCAGCAACAAAATATGCTTTTGACCACTGGATTGGATAGTGCTCTAAAAGTTCTTTTAAATAGCTTTGAGCATCGTAAAGCTTATCTTCGGTTTGAGTATGATTTTCACTTTCATGAATTAAATCATGGTAGTGCTGCCTTAGTGTTTGCAAATGGTGAACAGCACATGTTCCCACCAGCTCAGTAGCATTTTGACTTAAATCACTTTGCCAAAAATCATTAAAGACAGACTGTGCATGTTGTACGGTATGTCCATAAAATAAAATATCTAGATCTGTAAACTGAAATTTACTACTTGCATCAAAATACTCACTACTAATATTTCGACCGCCTGTTACCGCAATCACGCCATCTGCAATAATTAACTTATTATGCATGCGATGGTTTACTTTTTTGAACCGAAAAATATAGTCTAAAATTCTTAAATATCTAAACTTATATGGATTAAACAATCGAATTTCAAAATTGGGGTGGTGGAGAAGGCTTCTAAGAACTCCATCCAGCCTTACTCCATTTTGATCATCAATAAGTAAGCGGATTTTTACGCCACGATCTGCCGCCGTTAGTAACTCGTGCAGCATTAAGTTTCCAACAAAATCATTTGTCCAAATATAATATTGTAAATCGATTTTTTCTTTTGCATTTCTAATCAGATACATACGAGAAGCGATACTGATAAAGGCATCATCTAATGCCACAAAAGCAGTCAGTCCTTGTTCTGTTTTTTTTGTAGCTTGCTCATCATTCAACCAATTAAAGCTATTCGTCACTATATCATTCTCATCAGGGTCGTATGTACCGTTATACGAAGGTGTATGTGTAAAGCCCCAAGCATTTAATGCCATACTACTATACTGCTGATAAATTTGATTAATCATGTAAGCTTTTAAAGTCGCATCCAAGATAAGCACATCACAGCATTTTTATATTCAATTTATATGTCAAAATTCATATTAAACGTTATAAATACATTCTACCAAGCCTCAACGCTAGCAATTCTTTATTTTTATAGAGATATATCTATTTAAAAATATGAAGTTAAATTTAACCCTTTTATGCCTAATGCTATATTCAACATTATTTTTTAAGGATGCTTGAGATGAGTCACGTGGGTTCTTGTCTATGCAATGAAGTCAAATTTTCAGTTACTAAGAAAATAAACACGGTCTATCACTGCCACTGTAGTCTCTGCCGTAAACAAACTGGAACGGGGGCAAATGCAGCAACATTAGTAAATAAGGATAAATTTGAATGGTTATCAGGTTTAGAACTTGTCCGTACCTATAAAAAAGAAACAGGCTTTACATCTTCATTTTGCAGTCAATGTGGCTCACCAGTACCTAACTTGGTAGGCACTACTGATTTTATGTGGATTCCATTAGGTTTATTAGACAAAGATATTGTTGTGCTAAAAAAGCTTAATTTTTGTATCGTTTCAAAGTCAAATTGGGTAAACACAGTATATGCAGATGAATCTTACGATGAACTTCCAACTTTAAATGAACTAAACATATTGTTTGATTAAAGAATTTTTTAAAAATGAGACTTAGTCTGCATTAAATTTAATTTTTTCGGATGGTTATGCTTGCAGGTTTCACAAAAACACACTAATTACAATTGGCAGCACAACAATTACATTAGAAAACATGATATCTATCATACTTCCTTAAAGGGCTGAGTGAGTAGCTTAATAATAAAAGGGAGAAAATAGAGATGCCACAATATTTAATCATCGCTGAGAATGTATATAAAAAGATTGAGGACAAAAATTTATTTTCAGAAAGCTCGGCAGAAAACTTAAATCAATTAGTTGGTGTAATTCGTAATGAAATTAAAGGTACCAAATTTAAACTTAAATACAATTTTATAGATTTTGAGGAATGCCTAACCAAGCCCTTAGAGGAGTGTGCCATTAAGTTAGACATGAGCCTTATGCCTAAATATAAAAATAAAGACGAATATATACTTTGGCTTGCGGGTTTTATTGAAAGAATTACGACAGGAGGTGAGGCGAAGCTTCCTCCGATCTCAAAATTTATTCCTCCAGACTTTAAGTTTAATTATGAGGAACCACCCAAAGTATCATCTTCTACACAAGATGATGGAGAGATGATCATTAATTATTTCAAATCAGATGCTTTTAATAAAATTATAAGCCAAGAAAAATAAGTACATAAAAAATATAGAAGTGATCGTCCACTACACTTCTATATCTCGCTGTAAATTCAGCAACCGCCTACTGGGGCGGTTTTTTAATTTTACCCACCTTATTCATAAAAAATATATTGTTATAACTTTTCACAAAAGTTTGCATAACGCACAGAATCAGTCTCATTGGCCTAAAAACAGATACAACCTTCAATGTTAATTTTAAATTTACTTAATTATCGTTTGGAGATAAGTATGTTCAAGGCTATGTTTTTCTTTAGTGCTGGTGCTGTTTTCGGATACTGCTGTAAACACAAGGAGGATAAAGCTAAAGAGGAAAACTCATCAAAATAAGCGAAGTGCATTCATAAAGAACTTACTAATGAGTTGGTTTTTTATAAGGAGGTGTCTATGCTCCACAACCTTAGACAGGTTTTCTGTATTCATGTCTGGGAATATGACTTTGATATTACTCATGACGAAATTAAAGAATGCAGAAAATGTGGGAAAATTCATAAAATCAAGAGTTTTCCCAAATTGACTTAAGATGTAAATTTTTACTTTTAGTCTTAAGTGAATATTAAAAATTAAATAGGCTCAAAATTTTAAATATTGAGCCTATTTAATATAAAATTTAGTTAATTACCCTTAAATGAGATTAAAGAATACCTACCAATTTAATCAGAATAAAATCCCAAATAAATCACATTTTAAAATAATAAATAGTTATACTACACATTACTTATCACTTAAAATTAAAAATATAGAAACAATTTAATAAAAATTAAAAACTTATTTTTATAGCTTTCAACTTATACTTATATTTTACAAATAATTAATAAGGAGGTAGAAATGCCAAAATACTTACTATTAGCAGAAAAAATTAATAAAAATATTAAAAGTTCTTATTCAAACAATCATTTTAGAAATTTAAATAATCTTATTGTAGAAATAAAAAAAGCTATTGCAGGCACTGAACTAAAGTTTTTATATAACTTTGTGAACTTCGAAGGTGTTGTTATTAGTGTAAAAAATGAACTTCCTATTAAGTTAGATATGAGTTTGATTCCAAAGCATAAAAGCGAAGATGACTTCATTTTATGGTTGGCAGATTTTATTGATCGAATCACTATCGATACAAGCAAAAATCTCCCTTAAAAGAAACAATTGCAAACTCTTATCTTTAGAAAAATTTTTACACCAAACCACAATGGATAAGGTATTTAAGGTTCTTGTCTAAGAGCTGAATTCATATCATGTCGAACTTTACTTATATTTTCATAAATGACTTTGCGCATTCGGTTTACTGCGCCTAATGGTTTATGCTCAGGTAGGGCATGCCACGGTGTAAAAGACAGATTCTCACAAAACTTATTTTGTTCTGGTGTGTCAAAGTTCTGCTTGGGAATATGAATAGTTGCTACTTGATAGAAAGGAGCTGCTTTTTCATCCCATTCTGTCATTGAGTCCTCTACCAACATTTGATTTGAAGTTCGTGGTTGAATAAGAAATTCCATACAAGCATCTGTACTTTGCAAAGTTTTCTTTAAAGCTTCTCTTAAAAAATCATGACTAGGATTCTTGGGTAGATTGTTTGGCTGCATTGAACAAGCACGTACTGAATATTTAACTGCTTGTCGATCATTGCCAAGCCCTAACTGATAGGGAACCATAGACCAATAACGTGCGTATAATGGATTTGCAATTTGTGAATTACGTGCTCCCAGAGCATTCATTGTTCCTTTAAAACCTAACGCAAATGGAATGTGAAGTTTTCTGACCATATTATGGCTATTCACGTCATTCATAAAAGAAAGATATCGTTTAGCATCATTCGCAAAAAAGACTGGATGATTAATCATAATAAAATCTTGAGTGGTTGCTTGCTTTTCACTTTCTAAAATTTTCTGTCCAGACACACCTAAAATTTTTATTGCGATGCCACGTGCATCTTTTTTAATGTCGGCATTAGAGGCATCATTTGAAGCATTAGAAAATCGAATCCATGCTTGATAACTTCGATCTGGAATAAACATCCCTTTAGCAAACTGGACAGGTATATTTTTTGACACATGAAAATCGGCACGAACACATCCATGCGCCTTAGGATGTGCATCACGTAAAGCATTTCCTGCCGTATACTGTTCCCGAATCGATTTTTCAATAACTTGAGCTATGTGATCCGCTGTTAACTTTTCATTAGGTTGTAACTTTTCTCCTAACACTGGGTCGATCTCTGGATAAGAGTTACTTTCCGAAAAGGTCTTTGCAGTTGACGTTGTGTTGGAATATAAAGTTTCAGTACAACCTGATAATGCAAATACAAGAGGAGTAAATAAAAACAAACCTTTAAAATTTATAGGCTGTATAAAAGTTTCCATTTATTAACTCCTCAGTGTAAAAATATTTTAGGATAATATTAAGATTTCATGTTTAATTTTATTTTGAACTTTATGAAAAATATAAACTGTAAATAATTTAAACGTCATTGTTACTTATCTGAACAATAAAATAGGAATTATTATTTAATATAAAATCTCTTAATACATTAAGAGAATGTAGACATGATAACCAACTCACAAAATGTACAAAATAATACTAATACATCACCTCGCCCAATCACTCAGAATACACTTATTGATCGGTTTAGCCCTATTTATTGGAGAATAGACGGCCCGCAAACGATGTCTTTCGCCATTACGAACTATGGAAATGGTTTTGAAGCATCTTTTAGATCACGTATGACAAATGATTTGGTAGGAATTACTTGGGATTCTTATGACAATAAAGATCATAAATTTTTAGCGTATCAAACCAAATATAGCTATGCAGGGGTGGTTTGGGACTTCGATATTGAGTTATCTGCCACGATGCCAGTGCTTAACAATCCAAGTTTAACCCCCACTTTAACGGTGTACTATAATGAAAATGGCGTAAATAAAATTGCATATATTGTTCTATTTAATTACGCAAATAATCCTTCCTCGCGAACGGCGCATATTCGTATTAATTGGGATACAGTAAAAGCAGGCTTCTCTGCTACAGATAGCTTTCCGGTAACCAATATTCAGCGAATCTCATTTTCGGGCTTTACCAGTGACTATAATGGTCAAACCGCTATACCTCTAAGTCAACCAAAAGATGGCTACATTCGCCTCACTAACTCCGTTGTAACTGGAACAAATGCAAAGTTAAATTTGAGCCGTGTCGTTGTGCCACAGCACAATTATGGTATCTGCACCAGCTATGACGACCATTATGACTTAAACCCGCAGCGCCTAGTCAACAATATGGTCGCTTTGGGATACCAGGGTTTTGTTAACCACTATTGTGGAATGTCGCATTATCCAGAAATGACATGGAAAAGCGATATTAATAAATGGCAAATACCTGATACGTTGGTGACAGGCGAGGCGGTCGTTAACTCATGCACTCGTAAATGGCATGAGAAATATGCCCAGGCTTTACATAACGCCAGTTTACAACCCATTTTTGGGGTCAGTTTTGAAATGTATTCCTTGGGGGCCAATGAATATTGGGCACAGCGTGACTGGAACAGTAATTTAGGTAAAACAGGCTACCAACCACCGAGCTATTTTTTTAGTTTAAGTCATCAGAATGCTTTGGCATATTTACATAAAGTCTTTATTGAGTTTGCAGATGCAATGGTAGTGAGTGGATGCGATGTAAATATGCAGATTGGTGAACCTTGGTGGTGGTATAACACTGACACCAATCTACCTTGTGTGTATGACTACCCAACAAAATTGGCTTTTAATGCAGATACAGGATTATATGCACCAGATTTAGGTACTATTTATGAGGCAATGAATAAAACAGGAACGCCATATGATGAGTTTAAAACATGGCTCAGAAATAAATTAGGTCAAACCTGTCAAAATATTCGTACCGTGATCAAAGCAAAATACTCCAGTGCCAAAGTTAGCCCGCTCATTTTCTTTCCTTCCATTCAATCTCCAATTCAGACTTTAGCCACTTATATTAACTATCCAAGCCAACACTACTCATATCCTAATTTTGATTACATGATGACAGAAGCTTATGACTGGCTATTAGAAGCTCGCTTAGACTTGGCACATCAGGCAGTTTCTCAGATTCCTATACAAGGGTTAGGCTATCCTGCCAATAAAGTCATTTATTTATCTGGTTTTGTTCCCGATGCATCTATTGCCTATATTTATGGATTTGATAAAACCAAACCTTATCGAACACCCATTTGGCAACGAATTTTTGGTGATATGAAGAATAATGTTTCTTTAGGGTTAATGAAGCAATTTATCTGGGCATATCCACAAGTTATGTTTGATTCAATTACGATTGATACCACTCAAGCCCCAAATGGCTTCTTTGTTGAAAATACGCTTTATTCTCCAATTAGTGATAACACACCATATCCACCAGATATTTACCTCTAAGTAAAAACAAGCTGCTTATAAGCTAATGATTTGATAAGAAACCTCTTCAAGTAAGAGGTTTTCTTCTTTTTTAAATGTAGGCTTGCTTAGATGTATTTGACTGGCTATGCTGTGATAGATTGTCATGAAAGCCAATTTTAATTTAAGCAAAATTAAGCTCTTGTATTATCAATATATAATCTATTTTGCTCGACTATAAATACCGAATGATTTAAAGGAAACCCAAAGATGAAATCTCGTGCAGCTGTCGCCTTTGCCCCAGGAAAACCTTTAGAGATTGTTGAAGTTGATGTTGCACCACCTCAAGCGGGTGAAGTTTTAATAAAAATTACCCATACAGGGGTATGTCATACCGATGCTTTTACATTATCTGGCGATGACCCAGAGGGTGTTTTTCCTGCCATCTTAGGTCATGAAGGCGCAGGTGTTGTGGTTGAAGTGGGTGAGGGCGTAACAAGCGTTCAACCAGGTGATCACGTGATTCCACTTTATACAGCTGAATGTAAAGAATGCTTATTCTGTAAATCTGGAAAAACTAACTTATGTGTTGCGGTACGTGCTACTCAAGGTAAAGGTGTAATGCCAGATGGAACCACACGTTTTTCATATAATGGTGAACCAGTTTACCACTACATGGGTTGTTCAACCTTTAGTGAATATACGGTAGTTGCGGAAGTCTCTTTGGCTAAAATCAATCCTGAAGCGAATCACGAACAAGTTTGTTTACTGGGATGTGGGGTGACTACTGGTATTGGCGCCGTGCATAACACAGCAAAAGTACAAGAAGGTGATTCAGTTGCTGTATTTGGTCTAGGCGGTATTGGTTTAGCTGTTGTACAAGGTGCACGTCAAGCGAAAGCAGGGCGCATTATTGTCGTAGATACAAATCCAGATAAATTTGAACTTGCTAAACAGTTTGGTGCTACCGATTTCTTAAATCCAAAAGATTATGATCAACCTATTCAGCAAGTGATTGTAGAAATGACAGGCTGGGGCGTAGATCATTCATTTGAATGTATTGGTAACGTCAATGTTATGCGCTCGGCTCTAGAGTGTGCACATCGTGGTTGGGGACAATCCGTTATTATTGGTGTTGCTGGTGCAGGCCAAGAAATTTCGACACGCCCATTCCAGTTAGTTACAGGCCGTAAATGGTTAGGTACTGCTTTTGGTGGAGTAAAAGGTCGTACACAACTTCCTAAAATGGTCGAAGATGCTATGAAAGGTGAGATTCAACTTGAACCTTTTGTGACTCATACTATGCCTCTACAAGACATTAATACTGCTTTTGATTTAATGCATGAAGGTAAATCAATTCGTACTGTTATTCATTTCTAAATGAAATAAAAAAAGGGCTGTGATTCAGCCCTTTTTTACCACTTATAGGTTTATATCTTAAATGGCATTACCACACATGTCTGTTGTACCTTGAGGGTAGTTAAACTGTAGCGCATTACGGTCAGTAATCAGTTCATTTGACAACTCTTGTCCAAATAATTGTTCAGCATCTATTGATATAGCACTTGAAGCAGAAAAACTTATATTCTCAAGTGGGGCAGGTAAAGTAGATTTATATCCCTGATCAACACCATTTATAATAAAGCCAACTTGCTTAATGTTCTGATTAATATACACACCTAATCTTTGGTATCCATTTGCATTATTTGTCAGCTTCTGACCTTTATAGTATGGATGGTCTGGGCCGCTATTATCTCTAAGCCGATAAGCTATATTATAGCTTAATTTAGTAGGATTCTGACCAAAATCTGGATCATAAGTGCCCATATCAAACCAATAGTTGGATCTAACTGTATAGCCATTATTTGTTACGCCATTAAAACCAATGGCAGAGGAGTAATAAGCAGAATTACCAAATGATGAGTTTCCAAGAGCTGAGATTGGAAGCTTAAGCTCCATTTCAAATGCAATAATACCTGTGTGAGGTAATATGAAATCTCCAATGTTATGGGATGAATGAAGACTAGCTTTACTTTTAGCTACATACTCTACAATACCATATTCATTTTCTGGTATAGGCTGATCCACTTTAAGACTAAATTTTTGGCCAATTATCAATGGGAATTTTTTCATAGACCAATAATCAGAGTGTTCATTATTCCAAAGATCATAATCTTCTTGAGTTGCATCAAAATTGTATTGGCAGACTGGGGCAGAGGAATTAAGGGAATTCGTTTGAGCCAAGAGGATTTGAGGCGCTAATTTTTCATTCTTTACAGTTGATGAAAAGTTTTTAGATCCGGCTTTTTTGCTTGAATCATTATGTGTTACTGTATTGGTATTATCAGGATATACATCATATATAGCCCAACATAATGTAATTGCACTAAGAGTAACTATACCTATTTTTTTCATAAATATTCCTATCAAATTAAGTATTAACTTTTTATAAAGTATTGATAAAGTAAAATTTATTATTAATATTTAAAATTATTATGTTTATAAACTATTGAATATGATTAATCATATTCAATAGTTACAGTGGCCATTGCACGAACTTTACCAGGCGTAACATTTGCTGCAGTTTGATAGTATCGAGCTGTTAAAGGAACATCATATTGAATGGTTTGATTTGATTGTACGGTTCCCAATTCTAGTTTATTACCTACGCCAATAACCTGATTCTTATTTTGATAATTCCATACAAGTTGAACTCCAACACCATTTGCTTTAGTTGTATTTGGTTCAAGATTTTTTAAAACTTGAGTATTAGTGCCGTCTTGTTGATAATCAAAACTCAAGCTAATAAGGTTTTTTTCTTCATAACCCGTTGGGTTTATACCGCCATTACACAGAATATTTAGTTCGAAGGATTGGTCTCCTTGAGTTGAACCAACACCTTTAAAACCTGCCTTTGTAACCGTTGGCAGTTGTACCTGTTTATTAATAGCACCACGCCATTCACAAGAAGACGAAGCGATAGTAATTGCGTTACCATATACGGTACTGGTTAAGAATGGACGATCACTTCGGTTTCCAGCATAATAACTACTATAAACACCAGGAACTAAAGTTCCGGCTCCAGTACTTTCAGCTGTTTTCACAATTTCTACAACGAAATAGCCTTCTGCAAGATAAAAGCGACTGCTTGGGACACGACGAGTATAAGGGTAGTAACCAGAGAAATTTCCAGCATTAAATGCTTCACGATAGAGACGAATACCAATTCCTGGGATATTTGTTGAATAGATACTATCCCCAAGTGAACTAATTGGGTAATTTTGTAATAACTGTGCCGTCAACATATCCGAAAGACTACAGGTATAGTAGGTATAAGAATCTGGTCTGATCTCAAAAAGTGATTTAACTAAAACTTTACCCACAGGGTCGCTTGGTCGAACTACAACTCGTCCAACCCTCATAGGAACATCAATTGTTTTGAAGCCCGAACTAGGTGAACACGCAGCTTGAGTCGCCGTATTAATACAAAAACCTACTGCGACTAATGCACTGTTTAAGAGTAATTTTTTCATTTGCAGACAGCCTCAGTCATTACCATGCTTTGTTGCTTATTTTGCAACTGATTACTAATGTTGTACTCAACCGAACAACGTTCATTGCTTTCATCGCCCCATTTTACATAGAGACTATCTTGAGCAAGTGGGGTACGTAAGTAAATCATACTACCTTGTGCAACAATACCTACAGCTTCATCTTTTTGATTAAAGACTTGAGCGCCAAACGGTAAACTGTTGCCATCAGCAGTTTTACTATTAATGTAGACTGCATAACCTGTCTTAGTCGCAAAATCTACTTTAGCAATTGCGCCAGCAAAAGGTGCGATACGTTGACTAGTTTCTTCAAGCTCTACTTGGCTCGACATTTCTTGTGGGTCAAGCGTAATATCGTTTAGGCGATAAGGTGTTACATACGGGATAACCGCATAACCAGCCTTATTAACGCTTAAACCAACGGTATTATTAACTTTTGCTCCAGCTGCATCAGGTGCATGTACAAGTACCATTGTTTGGCCTTGCTCAGGTCCAAATAAAATACCATCTGAATGTGCAACCACACTACCACTTAAGCTAACCATTGCTTGTTGGTAAGAGTCAGCAATACTATAAGAGCCGCCAACAGTTGCATAGTTCGTACGATAACGACCATTAGCGTTAAACGTTGGGTTTGCATAGTCTTGATGTGAAACAGAGGCACCATAACTAAAGCGATCGCCAACCATTCCGCTTGCACCAACAGTACGGCTGTCTTCAGAAGCAGTAACGTTGACGTTGACTGAATTCTTCTTAAAGTTAATCGGGAATGAAAGCGTCATTAAATATTCAGTATCATGCGTCGCATCATTTGAACCGTACTCAACCTTACGGTTAATCGCAGATAAACCATAAGTTAAACCATGGTAGTTATTGCTATAACCAATTTGGTACTGTTTAGTACTTTCGCTACGGTTCCAATAGTCAACCCACGAACCTACTACATAGAAGTTACCCCAACCTTCAGGAAGTCCTTGGTTTAAAGTAATTTGGAATTCACTACGCTGGTGGCCCGCAGCCGCATAAGTGTTTACACCTTTTTCTTCTAAATCACGAATAAGTAGAGCATCACGTAATTTATAGAAGTTTTCTGTCGAGTAACGATATGCAGCAAGAGTTAAGTTTGTGTTAGTCGGAGAAATTAACTTACTATAGCTTAAACGGAAACTTTGCCCAGATTGTGATGACTGTTTTTCAAAGTCGGCTTCAGAGTGGGTCACATCTAACGCAACAGCACCAATTGGTGTAGCAAAAGCAGCACCTAACAATACAGCAGCATAATTTTCTGTAGCTTGTATGCCTGTATAACCTGTTAGGTAGTTGTTAATACCTTGTTGGTATTTACCCTGAACTACCCAAGGATTAAGGTCAATATCTTGATCTCGGAACTGACCTACAGTCAAAGAGTAACGGTTTACACCTGGACGCAACATTTGTACAACTGAAGCATATGGAACCGAAAATTTTTGTACTTGACCATTTGCTTCAATAATAGAAACTTCAATTTCCCCACCAAAACCAGTAGGGTAAAGGTCATTAATCTCAAAGTTACCTGGTGCAACAGTTGTTTGATAGATAAGTTGGCCTTGTTGACGAACTTCAACTTTTGCATTGGTTTTTGCGTTACCACGAATACGAGGAGCATAGCCCAACATACTATTTGGTAGCATGCGGTCATCGCTTGAAAAATCAATACCGCGATAACCAATAGAGTCAAATACTTCGCCGTTGGTAAAACTATCACCTAGCGTTAAAACACCACGATATTTAGGGAAGGCTCTTTGTAAGTATGTACTTGTTTCTTGATAATCTGATTTAGATTGATTTTCAGCAGGCGTATCTTGCCACTGCCACTGGCCATTATGACGTAATTGCCAACCAGCAATATTTAAACCAGCTGTAACGCCCATAAACGCATTTGTTGTCTCGCTTTGATCATTAGACTGATTAAATGTTTTATATGCACTACCACTATAAGACAGAAAACCAGCATTAATACCGCGATCCCATACGCTTGGGTCGACATAACCTTGCGCATTTTTTTGCAAAGCAACTTGCGGAATAGAAATATCTACACGTAAACGAGAGGTATCAAATTCATAGAATGCATTTTCAACCCACTCTTCAATTTTATAACAGCTATTATTTTCTTTTTGAAGGGCAGTGTGTTTAGACAGAACGTCTTGTTTAACGCCGTACTCAAGCAGGTTCATTCCCGTAAAACAGGTTACTGCATTTTTATTAGGGTCTAATGCTTTAAAGACCATACGACGTTTACCAAACCATTGACCATTTACATATACGTCAACGTTATATTCGCCTGGTAAAACAGGATTTCCATATTTAAAACGAGAAATATCAACTTTCTGAGCGTCCCCAATTAAAAAAGCAGAATCAAATTCAGCCTCTACTGGAGCACTCGTAGTTGTTTCTTCAGCATGCACGAATACAGGCATTGTCATTGTGACAACACCAGAAGCCAAGTAGTAACAAATATGGCGTTTTAATAATTTATAAGATTCTTGCCTTTTTTTTGGCATAGCTAAGTCCGCCTACACATATAGGTGCTTAAATTTATTAAAAAGATAAATCTGATTACTGAAGTTTTATCGGGTGCTCAACGCGACCACCGTAGTCATTGACGTTAATAAAACTCATATCTTGAAGGTTGCCATTCTTAAGCTGAACTGACGCTTCAGAGAAAGGCTTAATCATTAGCCCCTGAGGTAATAAATCAACCTTTTTATCACCTGCCTTTTGGTAAACAGAAGTCATTGTGATATGAAAAGGGGTAGGATTTTTTACCGTTAAATTTTGACCAGATTTAATCCATTGAAGCTTATCTGATGCTAAATTCACATCTTCTTTAATCGATGAAGGACGATAGAAGAATTTAATACGTGAACGAATTGCAAGTTGTAAGAAATTATCAGGCGTCGTATCTTCACTTTTTGAAGTAGGTCTTGGTGGAATATCTAAGATATTCAACCATAGAACTGTTTCTTGCTTCTGATTTAACTGAGAAGCATTTGGTAAAGCTGTAATACGAAGAGTCTGACTTTTCGTTGCTTCAACACGAGAAATAGGAGGAGCAATCATAAAAGGAACTTTTGATTGGTCCGGTGTACTTTTTGGGTCACCTTCGTCAATCCAAGCTTGGACAAGTGCTGGCTTTGAACCGTTATTGCTAACTTGTAGCGTAACTTCTCTAGCATCTGACGGGTAAATTACACGAGTGCCATGAATTACAATTTCTGCTTGAGTAGCAGGTGCAATAACTGCTGAAGCAAATGCTAAACCTAACAAAAAATTATAACTGTTCAATTTCATTTTCGAGTTCTCAACCAAGAAAGATTCAGGAAAGTGTTACACAAAACAGGGTTTCCATGCGGACATAGAAACCCCGCTATCAATTAATTATTGATAGATAATTGTGTATTGAACAGAAGTAGTTACTTTACCAGCAGTAGAAGCGCCAGTTGCATAGTATTCAGCATAGTAGTTAAGGTCAGCAGTACCAGTTGCACTTACATCAACCCATTGAGAATTAGCTTGAGCACCATTTGTACCCGCAGCAAGTACAGGTATGAAATTATTGTTACTACCTAAAAGTTGAACATTAACGTTTTTAGCGCCAGTAGCATCTGTGTTAATTAAACGACCAGTATTGAAGTCAACAGTTGCACCTGGCTCAAAGTAAGTAGCTACTTTACCTTCAGAACATTTATCTAATTTAATTTGGAAAGGAGTACGACCAGCAACATTCCCAGCAGCAGCTAAAGTTTGTTTAGAAACAGTTGGAAGAGTAACTGTGAAATCTTTACCAGCTGGAGTAGCGATGTTACAAGTTTTGTCTGTAACTAAACCATTAATTGTAATTGTACCATCAGCAGCTTGAGCATTAGCAATCCCTACAACCGAAAGAGCAGCGATCAAAGCAAGTTTTTTCATAGTGTTTTCTCAAAAGTCTGGATAAAAGTTTATTTCCTTACTTTTCCAGTGTTTGACATCTTGAAAAGTAATGCGGCGATCTTAACACTTCTTAAACAAAATGCAAACTAGATCACATTATTTTTTCATAATTTTAATTAAATCACGTTTTGTGTTTGAAGTTCAGGCCGACCATCAATAGCCTATATTATTGTTTATGAAAGTTTTTTTATTTTATAAAAAAGAAAAGCTATGAAGAGAAGAAAATTACATAAGAACACGATGTAAATAAAAAAGAATTAAACAAATTATGTGAAAAATAAGCTTAAATTCATAGAATACAATTATATAGAATAAATTATGCATATGTATACAGAAAAAATATACAAATAGTCATTTTTTATGAAAAAAGAGTGACTCATCAATTAATTGATCAAAAAATGCGATCAATTCGACAAATCACTCTTTCATCAAACTTACTGCAAAAATAAGTTGGGATATTAATGGTAATTAATAAGCACGACTTTGTGGTTAGAACTTATGCTCTCAATGCTTGTGTCCATTTTCTCAGTATGTTGAGCTAATTTAAAAAGACTATCTTTATTTAAATATTCACTATCAAGTTTAATATTTAAATTATTTACCTCAACACATTCTATCTCGCTATGTTCTCTTGAACATGTATCTTCAACAATATTTCCTCTTATCATTATTGTGTTACTTGCATAACAAAATAGTGGGGAAGAGGAAAGCACCATCAAAACAAGAAGTTTAAATATATTATTTTTCATTTTATATACCTATTTATAAAATAGTTTATATATATGTGATACCTTATTTTTAATTTAAAAACAATCATTAAGCTTTAAATAATAAAAAATCATTAATTTATACGTGATATAAATCACATTAAATACTTTAAATAATGTAATAGTTATAATTTCTAAAAATTTATTAATAATAAAACCACCAAAACAATATTAAGTTATTGTTATTTATAAAAACTTAGAAAATAATGATTAATAAAAAAACAGACTGCAAATTAAAACAGAATGATATACATTAAAATATTTAATAAAAATATAATTCATTTTATAATTTATAATTTATATTTCAAAATTATTACTGAGAAATAAAATATAGATTTCAATAAAAATGTGACTAAATATACATTATTCAACCAATCTGTAATTAAATTTGTTTTATATTGCGGATTTGAGCATATCAGAGCTAATAAATTAGAATTTAGCATAGACTTTAAAGATTTTAGGAAAATGGTCTAGCGAAATATAATTTTAGATTCCAAGGGCTTTTGGTAGAGAAAAAATTCAAAAAGAAATAAATAAGCGATTATTAGCCAAACCTAATCATAATTTCTATTTAATTAGATTTTATGAATCCTATTTATTATCCATCAATAGCAACGTCAGAAGATGCTAGTGCTGAATTTAATTAGAATAAAAATTCATTCCACATAGCTAAAAGTACCGCAATAGCTAGAAAGAAATAAGCACTACAAACAAATGAAAGATAGCTACCAAGCTATGGGGCAATACTGAATTATACAATTGTTCGTATAATGTATATTATGTTAAATAAAAGATTTGAAAATCTACGATATATCAGACTTCGCTTCTCTATGTTGTTGCTTCACTACTAATTCTTTACTGTGATGAATACTTAGCTTGGTTAACTGTATGTGTTGTTCTAGCAAATTACTAAACGCCTAAGCTGGTTCTATTGGATGCTTATGTATTAAACCCTATTTCTAATCTTAACCAGAATAATTTTCTAGACAACTTCCTGTAAGTTGTCATTACACTTTTATATTTACCCTAGTGAGCTGAGCTACTTACAAGATGTATTTGCGACTACTGGCTGCTATAGAGATTTCTTTTTCTAAATCTCCTTCTAATCCTCAAAATTTTTAGCCTATTAAATTAAAAACTGAAACTCAAATTATTATGTATGCTATTGAAATTTAAATAAAATATTTAAAAAATTCTTTTATATGCTTGAAAAAAAAGATATAGTACATGTATACAGCTGTTCTTTAAATTTAGCTCAATGGTAGATCTCAATTCATATACAATATAGCCATACAATTAAAAAAAATAAGATGCTGATCCAAAGCCATCTTTTGACCTTTTCTTTTTAAATTTTTATTGAGGTGTCATATCTAATCTAAGCCAGATTCATAAAATAATTTTTATAATTTAAATAATGGATAATTAAATGTGGATTGTTTTAAAAATATTTTATTGATTACAAGTGCCTGTTTAACCACAACTGTTTATGCCAAACAACAAGTAGTCTGTGTATTTGACCCAATTGGTAAGTCTGGAGAAGCTTTTGCTTTAGCAAAGGATTATGCTCTTGAAGCTAAAAATTGGGGAGCTGATCTATCTTTAAAAGCCTATGTGGATGAACGTGTTGCAGCTGAAGACTTAAAAGTTGGGAAATGTGATGGCGCTATTATTAGCGGTTTACGTGGCCGTCAGTTTAATAAATACACAGGATCTTTAGATGCGGTTGGCGCATTAACAAATATGAAAACGGCAATTAATGCCTATAAGCTGTTGTCATCACCCATGGCCGCAAAAAACATGGTGGTAGGCCCTTACGAAATTGCAGGTTTAGGGACTATTGGCCCTGCATATTTATTTGTAAATGATAGAAGTATCAATACACTCGCTAAAGCTGCCGGTAAAAAAATTGGGGTATTTAAATACGACGAAGCCCAACCAAAGCTTGTGCAACATGTCGGAGGTCAGGCTGTATCAGTAGACGTCACCAATGCCGGTGCAAAGTTTAATAACCATGAAATTGATATTGTCCCTGCTCCTATTGTGGCATTTAAACCTTTTGAGCTACACAAAGGTCTAGGTGAGAAAGGAGCAATCGTTCGTTTTCCTTTAACTCAAATTTCAGCAAACTTCATTATTCGTAAAGACCAGTTTCCAGCAGGTTTTGGGCAAAAGTCTCGAACTTGGGTAGCCAGCCAACTCAATAGAACGTTTGGCATTATTGCTAAATATGAAAGTGATATTCCTTCAAAATATTGGATGGATATTCCTAAAAATGAGCAATTAAATTATATGAAAATGATGCGCGAGGCACGTATACAGCTAACCAAGGCGGGTATTTATGACCCTAAAATGATGAACTTTTTGAAAAAAGTAAGATGTAAAGAAAACCCAAGTAATTTTGAATGTGCGTTAAATGATGAATAAATACTGAGGCAGAAGAGGCGAATTTGGATAGGTAAATTCTAAATAGCCTTACAATTTGGAAAACTTAGGATTTTTCTTAATGTATTAAATAAATATTTTATAAAATTTATTTATTTTTATCATTAGGACCCACCAGTAGTGATAATGGGGGTCCTTTTTTATATTTATTATATATCTATTACTAAAGTACCCAACGTATCAACAATTATACTATCTTGAGTAGCAATAACGTGATTATTTCTTATCAAAATACCATTACAAGCTACTAAGCGAACCGTATTGTAAAATTGTCCATGAGAATCATAAACAATTGTAGATATCTGAAAATTTTGAGATAGCGGCTCATTTGTTGAGGATGAAAGGGTTTGATAAATTCCGCTATCATTAGGAATATCTGAGACAAGAATTGGAAGTTTTTGCCCATTTTCTAATAAAACATTTATATACATATATTTATCTCGGTTATCCTGAAGTCACATAACTTCACTGTATGTTTGGATAGTATATCAAAAAGCAAAGTATTGTATTTGATAAGTTATTATTTATTCTTAATGGAATTTTTTTAATCATCGACGCACACCTCTTTCTCTTAGCAGAGTGCTGATCTCCTGAAGTGTTAATAGCTGACGTTTTTCAAAATCAGTAGGAGTATCCGATGCTTGAAGCGTTTTTATTCCAACAATCACTCCTGCCATTCCTATTACTAATGACGCTATATCAATAGCTCCTTGGATCCAATACCAACAAGAAGCAATAAATAATAAAAATATTGCTAAACCAAAAAATCTAAAATTAGTTCTATTTTTCCGCGAACGCTCATCTGCAAGTAAAGCCTTTCGATGAGATTCTTCTTGTATTAACTCCTCAGGTGTACAATGAATAAGCAATTTATATTTAGTATTATTGGAGTTATCATTAATTTGAACATCTCCATGTATATCACCAGAATTAAAGTCTCTCAAAATATACTCCTTCGTATCAAAAATGCTATGTCTGTTGTGTAGTTGTATCAGTAGCAGTTAAATAAATTTGTTGAATATATTTCTACTTATATTAAAAATTAGAGATTATTCATTTTGAATCAATTTCCTTAGCTTATTAAAAGAATAATTCAATAAAAGTTATTCTCTATTTTTAAATTAATTGTTATTAAATATATTCTAGATAGGTAAAAAGCATCTTATGATGCTTTTTACCTGAATTACTACTTACGTTTACGGTGCCACTCGATAAACTGCTGCACTCTCGGATGGGTTAAAACATCTTGCAAGTTCATAATATAATACTTGCAATAGTGAACATCCTTCCCTGTCTCTGTCCGATAAGGGATTTTATGTGCTTCAATTAACCACCCATCTTGCCTTAGTTCACAAATACGAGCAGCCGAGCTAACACAGTCAAGCTTATGTCCCATTTGCCTATTGGTTGGCTGATCACCAGACAATAAAAACATTAAGATTTCAGCTTTATTTGTTCCAAGTTTCGGAAGTTTACCGATAATTGGAGTCATTTTTGGCATATCGCCAAAGTCTAAAAATTCCATGATGGAATCCTCTTATAAAAGAGAGACTTTGAGCAGTAATGTCATCCTTATGACACTAAACTAGCATTTAATATAGCTAAGGCATTCCAATTTGATCTGCTTTTCGCTATAATCACGCGGCTTTTTGAACGACCATCTTAAACGAAATTCAGCTTGACTAAATTTCAAATAGGATGTAAT
Organism: Acinetobacter sp. S-1; assembly: GCF_059579785.1. NCBI lineage: Bacteria > Pseudomonadati > Pseudomonadota > Gammaproteobacteria > Moraxellales > Moraxellaceae > Acinetobacter > Acinetobacter sp. S-1. The sequence goes on along the minus strand of NZ_CM184207.1, from coordinate 1,873,349 downwards.
TCTAAATTTCAACACTTCGTTTAATGCTTTTAAGAGTGACATTTCTAATCTCCGTCTCTTACTTAAAGGTTGATGTGTTCTAGATATTGAAGAAAGGAACTAGGCTGCCACCTAGTTCTTTTCTATATCTAGTGCACTTCTAACTGTCCAACCACTAAATGTTGGGCATTGATCTAATTTTATTACAAAAATTATTTCAGTGGAAGTTAATTGCGTCTAAATATGTCGCACTTGCTCTCTAAGACACTTTATAGTTTTTACATACTAAGAGCTAAAAACATCAAAACTCTGCGAAATATGAGAAAATATGCAGAAATAAAGGGTAAAAAGCGGTAGATTCTCGTTTTTTTGTTCTAAAAATAGCCAGCATGCTGTCTATATTTTAATTGATAATTTATGTAACAAAAAATTTCAATATTAATTTTGAGTACTAAATCACATTGCTTGCACATTATGTGGAGTAGTAAATCATTCTGTAATCATATAACTTAAATAAGATGAGGAAAGCTTAAAAGCCACCTCACCCCATCCCCCTCAAAAACACCTCAACCACCCTCTCATCAACTTCACCCAAACTTAAACGCTGAATAATTACGCCTTCGATCATATATAAAAATAGTTTGGCATCGGTAAAAGAAACATCGTCATTAAGTGCTCTAAGCAGGCTATATATTTCGTTGGTGAGCCATGTTCTATAACGCACGGCGGTTATGTACGCTTTTGGATGAGTCAGTTTTATTTCAAAAATGGCTTTAAATAATAAGTAGTACAGCCCGTCTAGGTCGGTGTGTAAAAGATAGAGCTTTTTGAGTTTATCGATTACGTTTGTATTGCGGTCATATTCAACCACTGAAACCACTTTTTCTTTTAGGCGCTCTTTTTGCACAATCAGGCAGATTTCAATCAACCGTTCTTTTGAGTGAAAGTAGTTATAAAATGTCGCTTTGGTCACTTCACACTCTTTCACAAGTCTGTCGATGCCTACCAGATGAAATCCGTTGTAGTGAAATAACTCAATTGATTTATTTACGACTTGTACTGCACGTGTTGGGAGAACTATTTTTGGCATATTTTTACCGCTATAAAAATTATTGTTGTATATAAATGAGATATAAAAACCGCTGCCTTTTGGGAGAAAAAAGGCATAGCAAAGCCGTAAAGACTGTGCGCAGCACATCTCAAGGTTTAATTGTCTAAGTAAGTTTTAAGTAATAACGAGCTAAAGCCTGAAAAAGCCTTACGGCGATCAAGCTGCGTTAAATGTTTTAAGCTGTGTTGTTATAGCTTTTGGCAATGGTTGCCAAGAAATGACGAATGTACAAAGCCAACTCCTTATATATGGAGTTCTGCCAAGACATTAGAATTATGGTGGCAGAACGAGAAAGGGTTGACAGACTGGTACGACGCCAGCACACCCGAGGGTGTCCCTCTCCCGTCCTACCGCTACGGGAGGGAACGAGGAGCTTACACATAAGACTATTCCTCAGAAGAAATAATCCTGATGCGGTCGTATAGCAGTCTGTCAAAACTGCCTGGCAATGTAGGCCAGCCCGCAAATGGTAATCTCCAATATTTGAAGTGTCAGTGTGAAATTGGCTAGAAATTATTTAAATAATTATTGTTTTTCATTTAATTACATAATTAAGGAAATTCTTAAGTAATATTTTTAATCTACCCTTATATCATTAAGTTAAAGTTTAAAATTTCAAAAACTTAAAGTCTGAATTGTCCTAACTCAACTAAAAATGAATAAATAAAAAGAGACACTACTGTTATTAAGGGATGTTTTTAAGAGTCGCTATCCAGTATAAAATTATGACTTAAGCGTCCCATCTCACAAATTAGGCCGTGTCATATACTTAAAGTAATAAGAGCAAAAAATGACTCAAAATCAAGTTGAACTCGCAGAGAAATTATCAAAAGAATCACATCAAGGTCAAAAGTATGGTCCTCATGATTACTTTGATTACCATATTAAAGGTGTGGTCAATTCATTAATTGAGCACCAATTTTCAGAAGTTTATATTATTACAGCCCTTCTCCACGATAGCGTTGAAGACACACCCCTTACGCTAGACAAAATCGAAAGTTTATTTGGAAAAGAAGTCCGTGATGCCGTTGATGCATTAACTAAACGGGAAACTGAAACACGCGAAGAATATTTAATTCGTTGTGGTTTGAATCCGATCGCTCGAGTCGTAAAACTTCATGACGCAGCCTTTAATGCGCATAACTCACATAAAGAAAATAATCAATCACGAGTAGATTATTATCTTCAAACCATGTTAGCTGTTTCAACGGCGCAAGATAGGTTGGGGTAAAAGACAACGAAATGAATCCGTTGCCTTTTTATTTTTAAGATTGTGCAAATGCCCAAATATCTTTTGAGGCAACCGTGTCAGATACGAGTCTAAAACTCATAGGCTCTAAGTCTTCATCTACCACAACATAACCTTTCGAGTTATTTTTTAGCGCATCACACTTGTTATCGGTCAGTTGATAGCTCGCTGTATTGGCTAATGCACTTTCAGTAATCACACCTGTAAATACACAATTCGGGTCTTTCGAGACAATTTTGCCTTGTGCATTCACCTCGGCATTTACCGTTGTTCCATCTGGAAAAGATAAATCGTAATTGCCGACCAGTTGATTCAGCGTAATTTTCTGATCAGCAATTTTTTCATAATGCGCTAATTCAACGGTCATTGATTGATTAGACTGGTTGCTCTGCCAAGCTTTGGTTTTTGCGTCATAGCTCATCACAATTTTGGCGCGGTTTTCGTCATCATCTAAAACCAATAATTTAGAACCATCTGCGCCAGAATAGTATTTGCCCGCCATAGGTAACTCTTGATCAGTTTCGGTACTAATAATATAAGTACCGACGTCTAAGCTCGGAGCAAGTGCAGGTTTTTCAGTCGAGACTTGGTCATTGTTGTCATCATCATTACAAGCCGCCAATCCAAGCCCAAGGAGTAAAACCAACAAACAACGTTTCATGGTCTTTCTCCTTACTTGTTAAATAAGCTTTTTAAACGAATTTTGAGCCATTCTTGACCTGCAGGTCGCTGATCGTAAGCAACTTGCATTGCAGTTACAGCAATTTTGCTTTGCATTACGGCGCTTTCATCCGACATTTGCGCGGCAGTCGGCGCTGATGGTGCCGCGTCTATTCCTAGGCCAAACTGGTTGTTGCCTTTATTGTCCTTAGTTACTTGGAACTTCAATTTATATAAGTCATAGGTCCCAATTTTTGAGAAAGCAAACGGTGTGCTGGTTGTTAAATTTTTAGGAAAATTCACATTTAAGGTAATGCCTTTTGGCAACAATTGGCCCTTACCTGCCTTAGCTTGTAATTCTTTTAATAACACTACGGTTTGTTTTGCCACAATCGCAGAGTTAGGGTTGTTTAAAGTCTTATCATCTACTGTGTTGGTATCAGCACTTAAAGCAATAGACGGAATCCCGCGTCCTGCCGAAAACTGTACATTGCCAATGGTGCCAGAGTGTACAACGACTTTTCCGACATTTTGTCCTTCATTCGGACCGGATAAAACTAAGTCTGGCGCTTTACCCCAGCGTTTTGGCGCAACCACATCTAGTCCATAAACTGTTGCCATGACTGGTGTACCATGCGCGTAGTTCCAGTCACCATTGGTATAACCCGCTTTGGTAAAAGTCCCCGCAGCAGGTGCGCCAATGGGTGCTGCGCCATTGTGACAACCATTTTCAGCCGCAATTTGCTTATCATTATCCGCAGTAATCGTTGTTGAGCTGTACATCACGATTGCGCCACCGCGGCCACTTTGTGGTGAACAAGGTACAGACACAAGCACGTTATGACCATTTGCTTTTAATTCATCATAGAGTGCTTTGACATTGCTGGTTAGACCGTCATCATTAACCAATAAAATATTTAGTGCAAAAGCTGGAGTTGTACACAAAGACAGAATAAGGCCGCCCAATAAACTTTTTTCATCACTTAACTACCATGTTCTTAAATTTCGATTTGTATAGTAGTTGCGCTATATGTACGTTTAGTGACTATGCATTAATAAAAATTAAAATAATTTTCCATTAAAAATTAAATAATTATATTATAAATTATTGCTAAGTTTTCTTTTATAAAATGATCTTCAACTTTAGTGCTCATATTCAAAATGACAAAACCCACATTCGTGGGCTTCATTCAAAATGTCATTTCAAGCTTTAAATTAAATACGTCCGACCTCTAAGTATGGAATCAAGTTTTTATCAAAATGTGGTCGTGGGTCGCCCTCATAACTAATAAAACCATGCATACCTGTTAAGCGTTCACCTTTATAAAACTGATTTAACTGATAGCGCGGGTCTTTATGTGAAAGTGTAAAGCTCACCACACCAACACCCTGCTGTTTTGACTTGTTATAGGCATCTTCAAGCATTTTATGATGCAAAGCCAAATCTTCTGGATGGCACATAAGCGTATGCAGCACATGGTATTGAATAGAGTCACCGAGTTTAGGCAAACGCATGCCCTTAGTAATTGGAGTCAACAAGTTATAAACGGGTCTAAAAATTCCAATGACTGAACTGTAATGCAAAATTTTGGTTTGCTTAATACTATGCTGATCCCACAAACCAAACATGCCCACCAGCTTTTCACCCTTAAAGTAAAGTGAAAAGTCTGCGAGTTTTATTCCTGAAAAGTACTGATGACCTTGGGCCAGCTCTTCAAAGTTATAGGCAGGAATAAAGTTATAAAACCCTGCCATGTCGTTAATAAACTGGTTCATCGCTTCCACATGTTGAGCTTCGGCAACACATGTACGAATCTCTTGAATGTCACTCTGCTGAGAAGCCTGTTTTAAAAAAGCCGTGATTTTTCGTTTTGCGCCAGTATCGGTCAGACTTAATGTCTCAATAAGCCCTTCATCATAATAATCAGGCATTCCCGTTTTGCCCGTTTGGATGGCAGCGCGTGCGGCATGGTTATCATCAAAAATAATCATTTGGCTATAGTTCGGTTCATGCATGGTTTGTTTTACATGCTTGGCTAATACCTTCACCAGTGATTTACCCCGATAGTTATGATCTACCCGTAAATCACCCGCATACCGTAAGTTTTGAATGTTCCGATCAACATAACATGGGCGGTAACCATTGCTATAACAAGCGACATGCTTTTGGCTTTCGGTATCTTCAATCAACACATGTAATTTATGTCGATAGACAATGTCAGACGCTCTAAAATAGCTCGGTTCGCGCTGAAAGCTAATTTGTATACCTTTAGTGGTCATCGGTACGGCGATTAAGTCTCTTAAAGCCTGATCATCTGCCAAAGTTGCTTCTCGGGTAATCAGCGTATTGTCAGCAAGTGGTGGATTTGTTTTATTCATTATTCACCTGTTGTGCGGTCTGAACGGGAACCAAGTTATTTAAACGCCCCATTTGGTCGAGTAGCTGATAGACAAACACGACTTCGTCTTGGTCATTTACTGTTTTTTGGGTTTGAACATCGAGTAACTTTTGTTCGGTATTGAGCAAATCAAAGGTGGTTTTGGTGCCAACATCAAACTCTTTACGTGTGTAGACAAAGGCAATAGACGCTGCCTCTATGGCATTTGCCAGTGCTTCTTTATTTTGTCGAATGGTTTGAAGCTGCGCATAGGTCGTGCGTGTACGCTTATTTAAGTCTAGTTCAAGACTTCGCGTTTTTTGGTTAGCCAAATCAATATCGGCCTGCGCTTTTTTAACATTGGCCCGATTTAAGCCATCGTCATAGAGCGGTACATTAAGTTGCACCCCAACCATATAGTTATTACTTTCCGAACCAATATAACTCGCTTCATCTTGCTTTCCGGCACGGCTGGTGAGCATGACCGTTGGCCATAGTTCCCGCTTAGTTAAAGCGTATTGTTTCTCGGCAGCCTGCTTTTCGTATTTACTGCGCATTAAAGCTGGATGGTTTTTGGTTTGCGCCAAAATTTCATCTAAGCTCGTGGGAATAGCGGGTAGCTGTTTAATCGCAACAAGGTTATCAGGTGTTACACCTGTCACTTGATAAAACTGTGCTTCGCTTACGGTTAAGTTAGATTGGGCCTGTGTAATATCGGCTTGGCCTTGTGCGACTTGCGCCAAAACTTGGGCTAAGTCAGCACGGGTAATCATGCCCACGTCAAAACGGCGCTTTGATTCATATAAAGACCGTTGCAGGTTTGCCATGGTCTTTTGTCTGAGTTCTAAAATGGCTTTCTTTTTTAGTACATCAGTATAGACCATTACGGTATTTAAAATAGTTTCTGATCGTTGATCTGACAAACCTTGGTTTTGGGCAGAAAGCTGACTTTCGGCAACATCTATTCCTAAACGGTGTCGTCCAGACGTATAAATCGGATAATCTGCCTGCAATTGTAAACTTCGACCCTTACGGTTTCCTTCAGTTGGAAACAGGACTTGTGAAGGCGTATCTATTCTTTCATAGTCCAGTTGGCCGACTAAATTGACTTTGAGCCCGTCACGCTGTTTGGCTTGCTCAAGCATAGCAGTTGACTGGTTTACGCTTAAACGGCTTACTTCAAGCTGACTTTCATGTCTTAAGCTGGCAGACAATGCCTCGTCTAGAGTCATGGCATGTGTATTCGACACAACCAACACGCCAAGATACAAGGCGTGTCGAAGTGTTAAAAACCGAGTATTAAATTGCTTCATCCCTTTCATAGTTGTTCCAAACTATTGAGGGTGACTTTTTTGAGTGGTTCAGGCTTGATATTGCCTTCGATAATGCCATCAAACATGACCAGTTTTTTATAAGCATTCCAACCATTATTGGCTTGGCGAATTTGAGGTTGGTCGAGCTGCCCTAAGTTTCGAGCAAGTTCATAGTGGAAGTTTTGACGCAAAATACTGTCGATATATTCATTGCTAATGCTGTGATGGATTTCGCCTTCAAAAAGCACGCAATAAAATGGTTTAACCTGTTGCTGCGTATCAATCGCGAGTAAAGAAATCGCCTTCGATTCGGTTTCATTTAACTGCGACAATAACTGATGAGCTGTTTCAGGTGCGAGTTTTTCACCGACCAGATCTACGCCAAAACGGCGGCCTTGGAACTCAAAACACGGGATTTGCTCTATAAAGCCAGTAACGACTAAGCAATCATCCAGACAGTAACGAAGTAAACCATTACCTGAAGTAATGAGTGGGCTCACCACATCGCCTTGTTTAAGCTGCCACGATGGAATGATTTGTCCTTGTTTATCGCCTTCTAAATATTCAAATTCATAGAAGTGACTTTGGTATGCGAGTGGGTATTGATCGTTATAGGGAATCGTTACTACACCTTCCGTCGCCCATAGGCCTTTGCCTTCAAACTGAACACTGGGCAATTTTTCTTTTAATTTTTCGGCCCAAGCTTTTGAACCCGCAGTATCCCAACTCGACACCAGACTCAACTTTGGCCAAAGTTTTTTAAAGTCGATCTGTGTGCCGTTTGAACTTGCAATTAAGGCTTGAGCACTTTTAGAGCTACGCGGTGCAGTCACTTCTTTTAATGAAGCCTGACGGTTACCCCATGAACCACTTTGTAAAACCTCAAGCACGTCTTGTTGTAGCAACTCCAAACGTTCAAGTAATTGCAGCGCAAAAGTTGGACTCCATACCGAAATCATGGCTAAGTTACGGTTTGCGACCAAATAGCAAATGGTGGCAAACAGTGCATCGTCAGCATTTGCAGCAAAAGCAACATTACTTGGAACCGCTTGAGTAAACTTAGACAATATACGTTTACCTACACCAAGTAGCGCACTATCGTCATTTAGGTTTTTGTCTTTTAAAACTTCACGCTGGCTTTCAGGCAACCATGACACCGACCAATAATGCGTACCCGAACTCAACTGAGGGCATTTGCGGTATAAACTTGCCATCCACGGCGCAATCGCATGATCAAGTTCATCTAAAAACAGCTTGGTGTATGGAATAAACTTAATTTGTTCGCTCGAACCACTGGTTGGCTGGAAACGAACCAGTTTACTACTAGAGAGTGAAAGCTTTTGTTCACGGTAACGCTGAATGTCTTCTCGCCATGCGCCGTAACGTGTTGCAGGAAATGCTTTTACAAACTGCTCATAGTTTTGAACTTTCTTATCTTGGGCAAAGGTCGAGGTCTGTAATATCGAATGCAAAATTTGACGTTGCGTGGTCTCTAAGGCATTAAACTGTTTTTGAAAATTGCGGTCAGATGCATCACACCATTTTTTTAAAATAAGATGCGAACCCAAAGTTAGCCATTCATTAGTTTTCATTGGATGGCCTCTCTACGTTTTGTTTTATGGGTTACGCATGCTTCACACTTTCCTTTACTGGTCGGTTTAGTCATCAGCTTTACGGGGAAACGGGCTATGTCTTTCCAACCAAGACGGCCAATACAAGGTAGTTCTGTACCAGCTTTCCATGTCGGATTTTTTTGTTCAAAGAAATGAATATTTGGGTTCTTTTCTCTCATTTCGGCAGTAATTGGTGCGACTTCACCTTTTAATGGTTGATAGTCATCGCCAAAATTTAAAAGGCCAGCTTCACGGTCGTAGTACTCCCCAAAGAATTTTTCACAATAGTGCTCAACCACTTCCGAAAGATGCTGGTTTTCGTCTTTAATATTTGGGTAATAGACATAGTAGTTATTGGCGAGCAGTAAGTAGGTTTTATAACCTTTAGAAATGAGGAGCCAATAGAGTTCGTTAAATGGATATTTGATTCGAAGCTTAATCATGAGCTTGAGCATGGTACTTTGCAGACTACGCGTGCCCCAAAACTTCTTCAAAATGACCGTATCACCGCTAAATAACACGGTGTAGTCTTTACCGTTTAAATAGAAATGCTGCACCACCACAGTCGAGAAACCAACAATCTCATCTGTTTCCGAATCAAAAATTAAGATCGCACCGCTTTTATTTTGAAAATCATCTACAAAAATAGAAAATCTCGTATTTTCATAATACTGTTCGTAAATGGAATACATCACTTTTAATCGCTCAGTATCGATTTGCTCTTTTTCAAAATATTGACCATAAGTCGTGTTTTTCAGGTTCAATTTTGAAATTAGTTTATACGTTGTATTAATCATAATCCTTTAACCTTCCACCTCTAATTTGTGAGTTCCCCGATCTCATCAACCGATTTTTAGAAAACTCAGATCAATGTTCTTTTTCTATGAAGGGATACGTTTTGATATGCCCTATTGTTTTTCATTCTTTGAAAGCTGCCTTTATTTTTTAATATCTACATATTCATTTTCTTCCCCCGATCCATAAAGATGGTTAAAAATGCAGTCACAAACATGATGATTGCGAGCATGCGTAATAGATCATTAAAGCTAGAGGTCAGTGCCTGAAAATGAATGTCGCGATAGATCACGCTGAGCGCGATTTGCTGTGCATTTGAGCCGACTTCTTGATATTGCGCCGTGAGCTGATCGAGTCTTTCTGTAAAAATCCAGTTTTGCGGTGTCATCCCCTGATTAATCTGCGTGACATGTAGCGCAGTTAACCAATCTAAAGATGAGTTAATGAGAGCTAGTCCAACCGCACCGCCAATATTGCGCATCAGGTTATAAATACCGCTGGCATCGGCTACTTTGCTGAGTGGCAAAGTGCTCATGGCTAAATGCGAAACTACAATCAGACAAATCATGAGACCAATACCACGGTAAATTTGCGGCCAAAACATAAAGTCATAATCGCTATGAATGCTCAAATGTGAATTGAGCCAAACACCAAAGCCAGCCAGAATCATTCCAACAAATACCGTTTTTCGGGTATCAAAATTGGGAATGAGCCATGCAAGAAATGGCGCAAAGCAGAACATGACAATGCCTGTCACCATCATGACGTGACCAATCTGGCTACTGTTCATTTCACGGACTTGCCCAAGAAACACGGGAATCATGTAACCCAAGCCATACAGCGCCATGCCAATCACAAAAGTTGTGATAGCACTTAAGGTAAAATTTTTGTTTTTAAATACGGACAAATCGAGTAAAGGCTTAGGCTGGGTAAAACTTCTAGAGAAGAAAATCATGCCACCCACAATGCAGATCATAAACGCAATCCGAACGCCTGTGTCTGCAAGCCAGTCATGCCGTGCGCCTTCATCAAGGAAATATTCAAGCCCACCCAAAAACATCGCCATACCAATCAGGCTAAACCAATCCATACTTTTGATGAGTGAATAGTTTGCACGGTCGATATTGGGGCCTGAGTAAATAACCGTAGCAATGATGATGCCCGGAATAATATTGATCAGGAACATCCAGTGCCACGAAAAGTTATTGGTGAGCCAGCCGCCAATGGTGGGGCCAATGGCCGGACCCAAAGTGCTGATCATCCCAAACATCACCAATGGCAATGAACGTTTTGGTTCTGGAAAAAGTAAGTACAACGCCGTCATGGAAGTCGGAATCATGCCGCCGCCCATAAAACCTTGTATGCCACGGAAAACCAATAAACTTTCTAAGTTCCATGCCAAGGCACAAAGTAAAGAACTGACCGTAAAACCAATTGCACATATGGTGTAATACACTCGTGTTGAAAGCACCCGCGAGACAATACTCGACATGGGAATTGCAATAATCTCGGCAATTAAATAAACCGTTTGCACCCAAGTAACTTCATAACGACTTGCACTCATACCAGCTTGAACTTCGTTTAGAGAACTCGCCACAATCTGAATATCAAGAATCGCCATGAAGTTGCCAAAAATCATGGCAGCAAAAATTGCCCATGCAGTTTTTGCTGGGAATCTCCACTCGGCCTCAAGGTGCTTATTCATTGGTTATTACCTAAAATTTTATTATTAAGTTCTTAGGTCAACGGTGGCACTCACCGACATTCCGGGTTTTATCAAATCAATATGTGGGCTTGAATCTATGGCAATACGCACAGGAATACGCTGAACAACCTTGTTAAAGTTGCCTGTGGCATTGTCTGGTGGCATGAGTGAAAAAGTTGCGCCTGAAGCAGGTGAAAAGCTTTCAATTTTTCCGGTATAGGTCAGGCTTGGGTAGGCATCAAGTTTTAATTTAACTTTCTGACCAATATGCATTTTTTCAATTTGGGTTTCTTTGAAGTTCGCTTGTACATACAAACTATTTTCAGGAATGATCGCCATTAAGCGGGTTTGCGGAGAAACACGTGAACCTTTCTGGATTGCAAGGCTACCGACCTTACCGTTTACAGGACTGACCACTTTGGATGAAGCCAAATCGACCTGATACAGGTTTAAGTTTGCATTGGCACTTTGAATATCTGCTAGAAGCTGTGCTCGACTGGCTTGTAAGCTTCCCAACTGAGCTTCTGCTGCATTTACTGCGGCTTGCGCTTTGCTAAGTTGAGCTTGGGCCGTTAAATATTGAGACTGAACCCCTTCAAAGTTTTGTCGGGTAATTACCCCATCTTTTAATAAATCTTGATAACGCTCAAACTCTTTTCTTAAACGAGTTAAATCAGCTTGTGCTGCCACTACGCCACTATGAGCTTCAATAATTGAAGACTTGGCAGACTTTTCATTTTGTTGTTGTACACCCAGTGCGGCCTCTTTCAAGCTGACTACTGAACGAGCCTGATCATAACGAGCTTGATAATCGCGGTGATCTAATACTGCTAAAGTTTCCCCTTTTTTTACTACCTGATTATCATTAATTAATAATTCCATCACTTCGCCTGAAATCTTTGGCATCACCCAAGTGACATCGGCTTGCACATAAGCATTATCCGTAGATTGATAGAATCGATATACAAAAAAATAATATAAGATGCCAGCAACTAAAAATAACAGCAGGACACTAAAAACACCCCAAGTTATTTTCTTTCGACTTTGGAAATTAGTATCAGTTTCTAGCTGAGCTACGTTATCCATATTCATTCCGCTTATTTGTAATATTCAATTTTTTATTTAAGTCAATAAAACTATTGATTTCTTTTTTACGTAACTTTTCAATTGGTTTTATTCAATGAATCGTGACAGCGTAAAATTTGGTGCAAATTATGGTTCTTAAGTTAATTAAATATCATTGACCTATTTACCAGATATTTTTTCTATTTATGTCAATAAAACATATTATATAAACTATATTAAAAAATTATGTAATTCTAATTTTTGGAGATTTTTGGTTAAAAAAATCACAAAAAACAAAGATAAGTATTTGTTAATAAATAATTTATAATAATAGTAATAAATAGAGATATATGTTTGAATAGAGTGATTTATTTCACTAATATTAAGAATAAGTTTTATTGTGTAATCATTAAGTATTATTAATTAAAATAATATTTAATTTAAAAATGAGTTAACAATCAAAGTTATTATACTTATAAATATAAAATATATATAAGTTATAAATATTATATTTTTCAAAAATAACAATATCCATAAAACAAATAAACGATATTTTTGATAAATAAGCCATCCTGATGACTAAAATGACCTATATTTTCCAGATAAAATAATTTCAAACTCTTTATTTAAACCTTTAAAAATAGTGATTTAAGTGATCTTTTACTTATATAAACCCTTAAAAATTTCTTCTAAAGTTATTCCAAATGAAAACCCACTCATTGAGTGGGTTTTTTATTACTAGCCGTTTTGCCTGAGGTGGTCTTGGAACTCTTGGTCGTGTATTTTGTCGTAATTAACAGGGTCGTAAACGCATCCAGTTAAAACAACAATTACAGTAAGTACAGCAACCAACTTTTTCATTGAGACAGCCTTTCCTTTAACGCAAAAGATTTGCTTTAAGTATACTCCTCGATAGCCATTTTGATTGGACATAATTAAGGCAAACAATTGTTATTTTTAAATTATCGCCGTGCTTTAGCATATCATTTGATTTTTTTAGCAAGATCAAATCAGCGGTTAATACAAAACTTAAGCCTCAGTCGCTAAATACCAGTTTTTCCAAGAACTGGTTCCTCTGGTTTCAATTGCTACTGTAGGAATCAATTTCTCTTTTAGTATTTCAGTTTGTGCAACTGCTTTTGCAAGTCTTGCTTTTACTGAGTGAATACATTCACGGTCACCAAATTCACAGCGGTCTAAAGTTGTTCCGCCACAGGGCCCATTGGCTAAACCTTTTGGACACGTTTCAGGGCAAATATATAAAGTATCGCTTAAGCGACACTGACCACAGCTTTCACAACCCACTAGGCTATGTTTACTTAATACTTCTGTTTTAATTAATACCTTAGCGACTAAAGCATTTTCCCAAAAGGATGCCTTAAAAATAAACCGCCCAACGCCTTTAGCGATTTTTGATCCAAACATTGCTTCATGCATAACATGTAGCTGACGATATTTAATTAATTGTTTAGAGGTTGGTTGACGTGAAAAACGCGAAATTTCAGGCGAAAATACTTTGCCTGATGTGACTTGCCAAAGTGAATTCCAAAGCTCTTCTAAAGCTTTAAGCTCCAAATGTCTGTATTGCTCAATGTAGCTCTCAAGCAACATTTGCTCTTCTGGCTTATGACAAGCAGATAAGTGAATTCCTGAAAATCCTACATGTTTACATATTAAAATCTGTAAAGCACAGCGCAAATAAACACGGTCTGTATGCCCTGCCTGTTTTTCATCTGCCAAGACTTTTAACATGTGCGGGGTAATCACAATACCTGCGACTTTATGCTTCACCATAAAATTGGCTCGGCCCAAAGTCAGTGGCATTACACAAGCCAGTATTTGCTGCGAATAATTGTTCTTTGTTAAAAATGATTTGACTTGTTTTAAGGCTTCAATGTCATAGCCCAATTGCGTAATGATAAAGTCAGCGCCTGCTTTAATCTTCTTATGCAGTTTTAAGTACTGTGCATCACGCTCAGCTTCGACATATTTAAATGGGTTAAAAGCAACCCCAATGCGAAACCCGCCGTGTTGCTTAGCAGCCATTACCGCGTTTACCGACTCTAGGTATCGGCTACGCGGCTGTCCATCTCGCCCATTATGGTGTTCTTTGAGTTTATCGCCTGTAAGCAATAACAAGTTTTGAATATTGGCTGCTTGAGCTTGTTCTAAAAAGCGCTCAAAGTCTTGTATGTCTCGGGCCTTACCTGAAAAGTGTAAAACTTTATCGACTGAGTCAGGGTAACTTTTGCTGGCTTCAAGCGGCGCGATATCATGATCTGAATGTACACGATCTGCCAATGTCATTGCAGCCGGATATCCTGCAAACTCATGTTTCACAGGATAAATTTCATGCAGTGAAGTGAGATATTCCACCAATACAAAAAACTGGTTTTGCTGGAAGCAGGGAGAAACGTGTGACATAGGCAAAGTGCTGATCAAAACATGACATCAATCATAAGCGCGGCATTATAAATCAAAGTGCATCAAGATGCGCTACTCAGAAAGCTCATTGTTTTGCTTATCTTCACCCTCTTTATTTCTAGGTAATTCGAGTGAGCGAGGAAATATAAAATCGAAAGAATCGAGTGCATAGCGATAAAGTTGAGCTGGTCGTTTACCCACAATTTTACTGTGATTGGTTTCTTCAACTGCACCTGCCTCTATCATACGGCGTCTAAACGCTTTTTTATCTAAAGATTGCCCAAGAATAATTTCATAAATGGTTTGTAGTTCAGTTAGTGTAAACAACTCAGGCATAAGACTGGCTGGCAATGCGGTATAACGGGTTTTACTGGTTAAACGCTCTAAAGCTAAGCTGAGCAATTCATTATGATCAAATGCCAATGCGAAATCTTGTGCTTTTGCTACAGGCACCCATTCGCTGTACTCAGCCAAAGCTTGATGTTGATAGGCATTAAAATCAATTAATGCAAAATACAAAATGGTCACTGCCCAGCCACGCGGGTCACGTTTGGCGTTACCGACAGAAGCAACTTGTTCTAAGTAAGGTGATGCAATCCCTGTTTTTTCGACCAGCTTACGATAGGCTGTGGCCATCAAATCTTGATCATGAGTTAAATTGGCAAAACCACCCGGTAAAGCCCATTGGTCTTTGGCTGGAAAGTTGGGGCGCTTAATAAGTAATACCTGCAACTGACCATTAAAAACCGAGAAAATAGCCATATCGACCGTGAGTAAAGGTGCGTCATAATCTCGGCGATCATAACTGGCAAGGAATTCTTGTTCAGTTTGAATAGTCACGTTCAGCCTCTCAATGAAAATGATGAGCCGATATTCATGCAACGGCTCATCTAAACTCAGTTATGCGATGGATAAACGCTCACGTATTTGATCCAAAGTACACTCATATTGAAGTTTACCATTTTCAAAGACTGTTTTAAGTGCTCCACCTTGTTCTTGTTCGGCTGTTTGCTCATCAAACAAGGTAAAACCATTTTCACTTTCTTCGATGCGTAAAAGACCTTTCGCAGATTTTTTTACACCTGAGTCAGTAATTGGGTCTTTAAACAACTCACGGCCTACCCCATTCACTTGTCCCCAAGTCGCTTTCACAGCAAATCCAAAAGTATCGCGAGTTAAGTAGTTATAGGTAAAACTGCCGATCCCAAACACCAAGTTGTTTGAAGCAAAACCTTTGGCTTCAAGGCCTTCTAAAATACGCTGCGCACGCTCTAGAGTAATCGAGTCGCCGTAAATTAAACCAACACGTTCATTGAGTACTTTATAGCCTTGGTCAGTTATTGTACCGCCAAATACTTCCCATAAACATTCAACTGCACCTTTGTAGGCTGGGCTGCCGACTTCGGCGTCTGGGTCGCCGCAAATAATTTTAACCGGATCACCAGAGTCTGGTCGGAAAACCAATTTAGCCAAGCCTAAAGCATTAGGTTGTCTTGCCAGAATTTCAGGTTTTAAAGCCACCGTAAATTCTGTAATGACTCGCCAAAAGTCCCAAGTATCAGACACAATACTGACAACTCCCGACGGATAAAGTTCGCAAATTAAACGCTTAAATGTTTCTAGCTCACTGTCTTCTGTGCCCATACACATCACACTGTGTTCGGTCGCTGGTACAGATACCCCAATCACCCCCGTGGCATTGTAATATTCTTCTGCGTAGTCAATTGAAGCAACCGAGTCTGTTCCAATAAAACTAGTTAAGTGACCCACACCAGACTGAGCAGCATCATAAACTCCACTCATGCCACGGCTACTAAAATCGTGTCCTTGCACAGGCACAAAATCGAGTGGTGCGCCAGTTTTTACGGCATATTGTGTTAATAAGCGTTTGTATTCATAGGCAATTGTGGCCGTAGTACAGCTTTTCCAAAGCTCAGCACTTAATACGGTTTCAATATAGTTAGTTAACCAAAAGAAACGCGGGTCAGTGTTAATCACGGTAAGTACAGGTACACGCATATTGACGCGGCTACCTTCTGGCAATGCTTTAATGCGCAATGGTAAATAACCCAAGTCGTGTAACGCTTCAATGTGATCAACAGGTACAGCACCTTCACCTAATGAGCTATCCATACGGCGTTTATATGCTGCCACTACCTTGTCTTTAGGTTGTTTGAAAAAGCCTTCATTCCATGTATCGATTAAAAAGTGTTTGATAAAACCCTGAAGTCCAAAGAACACAACTTTATCGTCGAAGTCAGGTAACATCTTGGCGAGTCGAGATGAACGCGGTGTAAAGTTTGCATACACGTACTCTGTGCCTTCTGGATACTGACGTCTGTGATCAGCTTTATAAAAATCGATAGCGTTTAATGGATTAAGTTTAATCGTCATCTTTGTTCTCTTTATTCTGCTGCAAAAGCAATTACTGAAATTTTGTCTGATGGTTGTTGTGGAAAGCTGTCTGAGGTAAACAGTTGATCTAACAGCCCATCAAAAACCTCTGTTCCTTTACTGAAAATACCGTGGGTCACATATAGAACGACCTTATGACAATTAAGGCGACGCAGTTCTTTGGCAATACCAATAAAGGTTGCACCGCCGTCACAAATATCATCGGTAATGACCGCTGTTAGGCCTGATAAATCCGTTGCATGTACATGTGTACCCAAAATTTTGCCAGACACTGGGTCACGTTTTTTATCACACTGAACAATAGTGATTGGCTGTTTGCGCTCGCCATTAAAAGCACTTGCAACCATTTGTGTACGTGCTTTTGCCCCTTTGTCTGGGCAAATCAGTACTGTTTTTTCATCTTTTAACAATGTGCTTAGCGCTTCACTCTTTTCGATGATGTCGACTGAACTCACATTCACAACTTCACTAAAAGAAGTATTGGCAGCAAGCAAGGCTGTTGTTACTTCACTATGACAGTCCCAAACAGTGATTTTGCCTTGTTTGCCCGCTTTTTTGTCGGCATTGATGTTAAGTAACTTGGTCATCACATCAAGTGAAAATGCTTGGCCTACTGCACAAATACGATCCTGACGTGCATATGGAAAATACGGAATTTCTAGGTCAACGGTTAAGCCTTGAGTCAGCAATATATTTTCAAGTAACAAATAGTCCATCACATCGTGACTTGAGGCCATCTTTGCACGGACCAATACCTTGCCAGATAGTGAACCTAAGGTTGTCTCATCAATTTGAACATGACGCTCGCCACCAGAAAACTGCGTAAATTTCACTGGAATTTCATTTCTTGCCGCATCTAAAAGCTGGATAGCCATATCATCCTCTTTTTGTCTGATGACCTTCGATGAATATATAGTGGCATAAAGCCACTATATATTTCAAGTCTATTTTTCAAACTTTTTTTAAAGCCATTTAAGACATAAAATTTACAGTTTTAGAGCATTTAGAGATTTGTTATTTAAGAAAAATTATTCTTCAAACAATTGAAATAAAAAATTAATTTACTAAAAGCATGACAACTAGAACTATTATTAAAAGTAGCGGATACAACTTTGCCCGCCATAAATCAGGTAGTTTTGAAATAAATTTTTCTGAAAAATATAGCCCAATCCATGTTCCAGCAACCAAGAATAAAGCAGCTTCAAACCAGATTAGACCGATAAATCCGTTGGGTGTAGATTGCCAAATTGACAATACACAATAGGTCAGCGTTGCAGTTAAAGACAAAGGCAGCGTGAGAATGTTTGCAATAGCCGCGGCCTCTGCCATAGAACTACCCCGACGCCGTAATAAAGGAACTGTCATTACGCTTCCTCCAACCCCTAAAAGTGCTGCAACCCAGCCAATAACTCCGCCTTTAATAAGTTCGCTGTTTTGACCATCATGTTGCCTTTGCACTGATGTCACCATAAACCCTGGTCGGTAATAACAATCAATAATGGTTATGAACACATAACCCATAAATATCCAGCGAAGCCAATTTCCATTAAACAATGAGGCCATTAACGCACCGACAATTCCACCAAGTGCGATACCACCGCCTAAAAAGCGGATCTTTTGCCAATCTATATGTCCAGACTGATGGTGCCGAAAGGTTGCAAAACTTGCCGAGCAGAGCATGACAAAAGCTGATGTAGCTACGGCAATTTGCATGGCATGTATGCTGACACTGCTTTCATTGCCCCACTTTTGAAGAATGACTGTATAAAGCAAAGGCACAGCAACAAAACCGCCCCCAAAGCCAAATAACCAAGTGGTTATGCCTGAAAGTAGTCCAAATAAAAATAGCTCATATAGCATGATTATCTTCCTCATATTTATAGAGGCATGATATAAAATAGCCTTATGGCAAACTAACGTAGAAAAGCCATATTTTTATTTATTTCAGCCAAAAATATGCGTAATATTCCAATTAACGAGGTAGACCATCTACCGCAAGCGGTTCTAGCTTTAGGATCAGATTATCCTGCTGATACTTTGTTAGATACGCATAGCCACCGCCGTGCTCAGTTCTTATATGCACCCGAAGGACTCATGAAAGTTGAAACTGAAGATGGACAGTGGCTCGTGTTACCATACAGCGGTGTATGGATACCGGCAGGCAAACCACATCGGGTATGGTTATCTAAAGTCAGTACTTATAGTTTGTATATAGAAGTGAGTAATGCCCCAAGACAAGCAAACTATTGCGAGGTTATACAAGTCTCGCCTTTGTTACATCAACTGCTCATTCAGGCAAATCAGCTACCTGTTGACTACCAGCATTCAAGCCGTGACGGCGCTCTTATCGATTTATTGTTATATGAACTAGAAGCTGCACCAGCCCTGCCTCTATTTATTCCGCTACCTCACAACACATTACTATCTAAACAGTGTGCTGAGTTTATGAAGCATCCCGATATTCATAGCAGCCCTAAGGATTGGGCACATGAACACAATAAAAGTGAACGGACTTTTCACCGCTGGTTTAAGTCTGAAACTGGCATGTCCTTTCAGGCTTGGCGTAATCGAGTCTGCATCATCTATGCTTTAAATGCCTTAAAAGCGAATATCTCAATTACTGAAATTGCTTTTAGTTTGGGCTATGAACACTCGGCAGCTTTTACTGCAATGTTCAGTAAAATTATGGGTTATCCGCCTACCCATTTTCAAAAAAGATTTCATGCGCATGATAAAGCACTATAAAGATTTACTCATGTGAATGGTGTCATAGGTCTCGATCCACTCACGTTTAATAACGTCAAAGCCTTGTAGACGCCAAAACTCTTCAGCCGCAGGCAAAAATGGATGAGTGTGCAAATACAAAGTGGTAATTTCATTCTTTTGTGCATGGCTAAACAACATGTTGCATAGCTGAGTTGCGATGCCATTACGGCGGTATTCAGGCAATACAAACAACTTAACCACTTCCACTGTCTTAGATGGCAAATTTAAATCAAAACGATGGTCATAAGCCCGATAAGCAATCGTGCCAATAATGCGGTTTTGGTCTTTTACTGTAATGAAACAACCCAATCGGTCATGGACATAAAATTGTTCAAAATTTTTTAAATCTCTGGGAATGTGCCCATAATAAATTTCTGGAAATAAGAGCTGCCTTGTATAAAGCGCAAACTCTACCGCAGGCTCATAGTCTGTTTTTCCGACCACCTGATAATTCAACATATTCATAGCCACGAATGATCAGGAATAACAATAGTTTTGTCTTGAATCATGGCTTCATGAAACTCAACATCGTAGACACTTTTTAAAAACTTCGGATCGGTTATTCGTGTTTTAGACTCAGGCTTAACCACTTCATGTTGGCGCATAAAAAACAAATGGTCTGCAAATAAAAAAGCCAAATTGGGATCATGCATAATCGCAATCACCGTAAAATTTTGCCGCGACAACTGACGCAATTTTTTCATTAAATAAGACTGATAATAAACATCGAGATGGTTGGTTGGTTCATCGAGCAAAATAACTTTTGGGGCTTGCACTAAAATACGGGCAATCATGACCAATTGTCTTTCGCCACCCGATAGCTCGGTATAAGGACGATCGCGTAAATGTTCAATGTCTAAATCAAGCAAAGCTTGGTCTACACGTTCCCAGTCTGATTTTGAAGGACGATATCGGCTAAAAGCAGCACGTCCGGTAATCACTACATCTTTAACCAAAAATGGGAATACGGTTTTATGAAACTGCGGTAAAAAGCCGAGCAATGCAGCCCGATCTTTCCCTTTAAAGTCCGATAGTAGTTTTCCAGAGTAACGAATCAAGCCATCTTTTACAGGTTCTAGGCCAGCCATCAATTTAAAAAGTGTCGATTTTCCGCAACCATTACGCCCTAAAATGACGGAAAACTGATTTTCAGGAAACTCCAGATGAATGTTTTTGAGAACCTGTTTGTGCCCATAGGAATAATTTAACTGATCAATTTGAATCATGCCCAATGAGTCCTCTGTGTTTTCATTAATAATAAGAAAAATGGCGCGCCAAGTAACATGGTAAAAATACCAATTGGTATTTCAAACGTCAGTAAAACCCGAGAAAAGTTATCAATCATGAGTAGAAAACTACCGCCCAACACCATATTGGCAGGAATGCTGTAGCGATGATCTGGTCCAACCAACATTCTCACAATATGCGGCATAAAGAGCCCATATAGACTAATAATACCTGCCGCAGCCACAGAAGTTGAGGTACATACAGTCACTAGCGCAATTAAAAGAAGTTGTTCCCACCTTGGGTTAACACCCACGGCCTGCGCTTCTTCAGCACCGAGTGCCATTAGGTTTAGGCGCCAACGCATCGCAAATAATCCAGCAAGACCAATACAAATAGGCAGCACGGCATATTGAACCTTTTGCCAAGACGCCTGATGTAAGTTGCCCATGGTCCATTGCACGATCGCTTGTAATTTAAATGGATCACTTAAATATTGAATAATCGTGAGACCTGCTAAAAACAGCCCCGAAACAATCATGCCCGATAAAATTACCATGACTAAAGACGTCTGGCTTTCATGTTTTTGATGCGCAAATAAATATGTTAAGCCAACGGCGCACACACCAAAAATAAAGGCTGATAGATTTGGCGAAAGCCAACTTAAAGAAAGTGCCAAAGCTGCACCAAACGCGGCACCGGATGAAATACCCAGCACATAAGAATCGACCAAGGGATTACGAAACAAGGCCTGCAAGCCATTACCCGCGGTTGCTAATGCGGCTCCCACCATAAAGGTCAGTAAAATTCTGGGCAGCCTGACATTCACAATAATGTTCTGCATCAGTCTAAATCGTTCCGCATCAAAATACGGTGTACCAAAAACTGCTTGTATACCACACCGCAAATAGTCCCATGCACTCAACGTCTGAGTTGGCCCAATAAGCAGCGAGATAAAAGTCATGAGGAAAGGTAAAGGGTAAAACCAATAATATTTCATTTTTTCCATTTTTATTGCACCAACGCTTTGGCAAGGTGCTCACCATACAACTTGGTTAAAATACGCTGTTGTAAAGCACTTACAGGTAAATCGGACTGTTCGGGATAAATACTGTGATTCAAATAAATCGCCGTAATAATGATTTTGATGGTGTGTGGGTTATATATAAATGCAGGACTCAAATTAAATACCTTTCGGTTTTGTACAGCGCTTAAACCTTGTAATTCTTTTCGTTCATAAATCAGTTTTGGGTTGGTATTCCAAAGCACAATATTGTCAGGGTTCCATTCAATTAAAGTCTCGGGGTTTACATTAGGTTGATTGGCATTGGTCTGAACAATGTTGTAAGCACCCGCCAGCTCAATAAAGCCATTAGTAATAGACGTACGTCCCGAGGTAGAAAAAATTCGTCCACCTGACCATGCATAATAAATCGATTGCTTATTTGGCTGACGTGCTGTTTTTGCTGCGACTTCCGACACAATTTCATCAGAAAAATTTAAAATTTCTTGAGCACGTTTTTGAGCACCACTCAGTACAGCAATTTCAGAAAGTTCTTCTTTCACTTGCTGATAGGTGCCGGACTCCATCACATATACAGCAATGCCAAACTGCCCCAACAGTTCAATCGTTTGGGTTTGCCCACTCCCTAAAATTACCAGATCTGGTTTTAACAAAACGAGACTTTCAATATTGGTTGCATTTGCGCCTTGTGAAGGTGTCGCAAGCTGTTTATTGGCGATACGCTTATCTATTTTTGAATAGGCATTAAATAATAATGGTTGAATGTATACTTCGGCCGGTATGCCAATCACTTTATGACCTTGCCCTAACATATAGAGGCCATCTAAACCCGACTCAAACAAAGACACAATTCTTTGGGCTGGTTTGGCTACACAGACTTTTGTATTTGTACTATCAAAGACACATATCGAATGGGCTGCTAACTTTTCTTGCGCTTTACCACTTTGTTCAGATGAAGAGCATCTACATAGGATGAATACAGTGAGTATTGAAACCAAAAACTTCATTACGGCATACCTTGCACAAATACAGTGCATAATAAAAAGATGTGCCTATTTAGTGCATTTTTCATGTGAAAAAAACACCATAAGAGAGCAAGACGGTTTGAATCATAAGCTGTGAAGTTATCAAATAAAGTTTGGTAGACAAGATCTTAAATACTAAGCAAAAAAAGCGCCAAATTTACCAAGTAATAAAAACTATCTAATTATTAGTCTAAACACTCTACCTAAGCGCTATTCAAATAATTTAATAGCGGTTACAGCTCGATCAACATTAAGAGAAATAAGTCGTTATAATCCGCCCAACACCTGATAGACATTATCTTCTGATGCTGACCCATTCATCCTTTTGGCGTAGTCTTTATCGCTTAATTCATATTTATGCTGGTATTTTCATTGCACCATTTATATTGGTCGCTGCATTCACCGGCTTACTCTATGCAATTACACCTCAACTTGAACAAGCGATTTATAAAGATGTTCTATACGTTGAGCCATTGAACCAAGCGCAATATAAGCTCAGTCAGCAAATTGAAGCCGCAAAGCAAGTGATGCCCAAGTCCGCGCAGGTAATTGAAGTTAGACCAGCCCCAAGTTCTGACCAGACAACTCGTGTTATTTTCTCAGACCCGATACATCATTTTACCAGTGAAGCCGTTTTTATTGATCCCTTTACGCTTAAAGCCAAAGGCCATCTGGCTGTGTATGGTACTAGTGGGGTTCTGCCGTTTCGAACTACGCTCGACCAATTACATAGTAATTTATTACTAGGGAAATGGGGCCGTTTTTATAGTGAACTGGCAGCAAGTTGGTTAGCCATTTTGACTTTAACTGGACTGTATAATTGGTGGAAACGTCGTCAAAATCTTAAAATCAGGCAAACACAAAAAAATAAATTATTACGATGGCATAGCACGCTTGGTTTATTTTTATTTCCACTCTTATTAATAATCGCCATTACTGGTCTTACATGGTCCCAGTGGGCTGGCGATAATATTCGAGTTGCTCGTCAGTGGCTTAACTGGCAAACCCCAACATTAGCAACTTCCCTTCAAACAGATAATTTACCTACAGTGATGCATCATGAACATCACGAGATGCCACACAGTGAAAATCTTAATTTAAATATTGTGTCAGGTGAGTTTGATACCGCTCTTTCAATAGCCAGAGCACATGGCATTGAGGCGGCACAAATACAAATCAAACCACCCACTAGTGGAAATCAGGCTTGGACGGTAGCCGAGATTCAGCGTAAATGGCCAACTCAAGCAGATAGCATCGCCATTAATATGGAACAACATAAAGTCATTGATCAACTTGCTTTTAAAGACTATTCACTGGTTGCAAAACTAACTCGTTGGGGAGTTGATGCTCATATTGGTATTTTATTTGGCTGGATAAATCAGTTGGTTCTCGCACTTTATGCGCTTGCACTTTGTATCATGATTATTTATGCATATAAGGCTGCATTTAAAAACTCAAATTTAAAACTCATGACAACTCACTTTGTTGGTCAAAGCTTATTTATTTGGAAGCGTGCAACTGGCCAACAAAAAGTATTGTTAATGCTAGCTGGCATTGTGTTAGGCCTAAGCTTACCTGTTTTTGGTCTTAGTATTTTGCTTACGATACTCATCCTTGTAATGCGTAAATATATCCCTTCTAAATCATAAATCTTCATTTCATTAAGGAGTTAGACTTAAATTTTGCCTAACTCCTTTTTTAATCAAAAGTTCCAAGTCAAAGAAAGAATTACGCAATCTGCGCCAAAAAATAATCTAGCAACCTTTCCCTGTCATCCACACTATTTGAATCTAAAAGCTGAACCATCGCCCCATCAATCACAAACAAGAACATGTGGGCATCAGGTTTTGAGGCCGTACTTTTTACCGTTAAAAGTAAATTATAGATTTCATTGATTAACCAGTTTCGATAGTTAACTACAACCTGATAAGCCTTGGGATGCGTTTTTGCAATTTCAAAAATGGCCTTAAATGGCAAATGATAAAGCCCTTCTAAATCGGCATGTAAAAAGTAAATTTTGCGAAGTTTTTCAATTACGGTTAAATCTTTCTGAACGTAGATGATTGAAAGCACCTGTTCTTTTAATCCATCTTTTTGAAAGGTCAGACTCATTTCAATGAGGCGTTCTTTTGAGTGAAAGTAATTATAAAACGTGGCTTTCGGCATCTTTGCTGCTTCAATAATTCGGTCTACTCCGACCTTATGAAAGCCATAATTATTAAAAAGGTCCCGAGAGGTATGTAGCGCGCTTAAAGCACGAAATGGGAGATCTGAATGTGGCATAGTTTTACCGTTATAAAATAAATTCTTGTTGTATATAAATGAGATATAGCATCGCTACTTTTCTAATAACTGAAAAAAAAGGCATAGCAAAGCCACAAAGACTGTGCTTGGCACATCTCAAGTTTTATTGTTGATGCAAGTTTTTGAGCCGTAATGACTTAAAGCCTGAAAAGCCTAGTGGCAATCAAACTGTTTTAAAGACGAATCAAGTTGTGTCGTTATAAACTTTGGCAAAGACTGCCAAGAAATGATGAATGTGCAAAGCCAACTCCTTTTTATTTGGAGTTCTGCCAAAACATTATAAATTATGGTGGCAGAACGGAAGTGGGTTGACAGACTGGTAGGACTCCAGCACACCCGAAGGTGTCCCACTCCCGTCCTACCGCTACGGGAGGGAACGAGGTGTGCACATGAGACTATCCCTCAGAAAGGAATAAGTCTGATGCGGTCCTATGTGGTCTGTCAAAACCACCTGGCAATTTAGGCCAGTCCGCAAATGGTAATCTTCAATATTTAAGGTGTCAATGTGATATTGGCTAGAAAATATTTAATTAATTATTGTTTTTCATTAAATTACATAATTAAGGAAATTCTTAAATATCAGCTTAATAATATTGTCTTGTTTAGAGAGTTTTTTGAACTGTGCACCCTAAAGCGAAATGCACAGCCCAGATTAATTAGAAATAATGAGATTTACCGAAACACGGCGTTTATTGAGGAGCAAAGAAAGTGATATTTCAATTACTCGTATTTAGATGGACGCGGATTTATTTAGAACTTTACTTAAAATACGATCATTCCTTAGCATCAAACTAAATACTACAACCATTAATGCCACAGCTTTGACCCTCTGTGATCATTAATTCATTCTGCTTTTCTTCCCATACCTGCTCTAATGCACTTAAAAAAGTTTCTATAGGCTGAGCACCACTGATTGAATATTTATTATTTATAATGAAAAGCGGCACTCCACTAGCACCCATCGCATGTGCACTTGCTTCATCTTTTAAAACTTCTTGTTTAAACGAAATATTACTAAAGGCACTGTTAGCTTCTTCACGAGGAACTCCAACTTCATTAGCAAGCTCAACCAACACCTTATGATCAAAAATAGACTTACCTTCAGTTATGCTTGCCTTAAAAAACTTTTCTGTTAATAGTTCACCAACACCCTTCTGTTGCGCCAACTTTACAATGGCATGGGCATCTAAAGTATCGCCAAAAAGCATACTATTAAAGTTATAGATCAGACCTTCTAGCTCACCTGCACTTTTTACATGGCTCATCATCGCATCAGCCCCACTTTTCCCACCAAATTTTTTATACAATGCATTTTTAAAGGGCTGTGGTGTAAGGCCATTTGCTAGACGGTAACTGTGATATTGGATAGTTACCTGATTCTTATGTTCAAAGGCATCTAAACCTTTCTCAAATCTTTTTTTAGCAATCCAGCACCAAGGGCAAACAAAGTCTGACCATATATCTACGGTAATTTGTGAAGGTAGAGTTTTCATAAATATCTCAGTAAATTCATTAGATGTTTAAAAACAAAGAAGTTTTAATGCCTAGTGTCAAAAATTAACTAGGCACCCCATTTTTTATTTGCCGTTATATTCTGGATAATCTGTATAGCCTTTTGCTGGAGATCCACTTACGCCGTAGTATGTTGTGCGATCACTTTCCGCCAAGGGCCAGTTATTCTGCATCCGCTCTACTAAATCGGGATTAGCAATATAAGGGACACCAAACGCAATTAAATCAACCTCACCTTTTTCTAATGCCGCCTCAGCACTTTGTTGATTAAAACCACCAGCTGCGATAATAGTTCCAGAAAAAATTTCTCTGAATAAAGTTTTAAAATTTTGGGCTTCTAAAGGTGCTGTTTCATAGGTAGGTTGATAGTACAAATGGACATAGGCCAATTTACGTTTACCAAGAGCTGACGCAATATTTGCCCAAGTATCAACCTCGCCTTCATAAGGTGCCAAGTCATAAATACGACCAAAAGGAGAAAGTCGGACAGCCACTTTGTCATGGCCAATTTCTTGGGAAATAGCATCAATAGTTTCTAGAAGAAAACGTTGGCGATTCTCAACAGTTCCGCCATATTGATCTGTTCGGTTATTTAACTCAGTACTGAGGAACTGGTCAAAGATGAATCCATTTGCAGCCATAATTTCAATGCCATCAAACCCTGCTTCAATTGCTAATTGTGCAGATTTAACAAAATCATGAGTAACACGTTTGATTTCTTTAGTTTCTAAAGCTCGAGGTTTACTTGGCGCAACTGGACCGGGTTCACCCGAATCAGTATATGCAAATACTGTAGTGTTGGTCGCTGGAATAACTCCAGAAGATACAGGCACTTGACTATCAGGTAAAACTGAAACATGCGACATTCTTCCCACATGCCAGAGCTGAGCAAAAATACGACCACCTTTTGCATGCACTGCTTCAGTAACCTTTTTCCATCCTTGCATTTGTTCATCATTATATAAACCAGGCGTATATAAATAACCGCGCCCTTCTTCAGACACAGGTAAGCCTTCAGTAATGATTAGACCTGCGGAAGCTCGCTGGGAGTAATAAAGTGCAGTAAGTTCATCTGCAACCCCATTCAATGTTCGCGTACGCGTCATGGGCGCCATTACTACGCGATTTTTTAATTGGATATCCACCAAATTATGGGGAGTGAATAATTTATTCATCACAGACCTCTAGAGAGATTTACAGATAATTAAGAAATTTCTTTAACCACACTCATCATTCAGTGAATGACTCAGGCATTGACCTGTTTTAGAAGTACAAAATTTGCACTCCCTCATTCCTATTGCACAAATGATAAGTTGATGCCACTATATCAACCAACTAGTAGGTAGGCAATAGTATTTTTAATTTCCCTCTGAAATTTATTGCGCTTAATAAGTGATTAAATACTATTCACCAAATGAATTCTGAATCTGCAAATACAGAAAAGAGGTAGTTTTATAATGCGTAAATTACATGCTTTAAACGAAGATAGCTTTCATGAAATTGAATGGAAAGAAGGCTTAGCAGTGGTCCGTTTTTATGCTCCTTGGTGCCCACCGTGCCACAATAGCGAAAGTTTATTTAATACTTTTCTGAAAAGTATTGAAGCTAATGTAACTATTGGCACAGTTAATGTTGATCAGGCACCAGTTTTAACAACCCGTTATAATATATGGGGTTTACCATCTGTATTAATGTTCAAAGATGGGCAATTAATCCATCGTATTGTAGGTGTAAAGCCTATCTCCGATTACCAAAAAGCTTTAGAAGAACTCATAAAGTCCGAATCAAAAAATGATGAGAAAAACGAAGAAAAGAGTTCCATTGGTTCTCTTTGCTTAACGAAATCTGAGATTAAAGCTGAATAATTTTCCAAACTATTTTCTGCTAGTGCTTGACATTTAAAATTAGCCTATATAATCTACAAACCAACTAGTAGGTAGGCTACTTTCTGATTGGTATTAATGATTAGGTGATCATATGAGTGAGCAACAATTTAAAGGCAAGAAACTTCTCGTCATTGGTGGTACTAGTGGCATTGGTTTAGAAACAGCAAAGAAAGTTGCTGAACAAGGTGGGACTGTAGTAATTGTTGGCAATCGCACAGATAAAGCCGAGACTGCCCGTAAACAATTAGTTGCTATAACAACTGAAGAACAAGTTTTTGCACTGACTGCTGATTTAACAAATTTTGATAGTGTTCAAAAGTTAATTAGCAAATTGGATAGTGAACATAAAGACATTAACTTATTAGTTAATTCAGCAGGAATTTTTTATCCTAAAAGCTTCCTAGAGCATTCGCTAAATGACTATAACAATTTTCTGGATCTAAACCGCGCATTTTTCTTTATTACTCAACAAGTTGCTTCATCAATGGTTGCGCAGAATAAAGAAGGTTCAATTGTAAATGTTTCTGCTGTTGCAGCTCGCCAAGCTATCGAAACTGTCACCGCATCTGCCTACTCAATGGCAAAAATGGGTTTAGAAGCTATGACCCGTCATGTGGCTGCAGAGCTAGCAGAACATGGAATTCGAGTAAATGCTGTTAGTCCCGGCATGGTGGAAACCCGTATTTTTGAAAGATTCATTCCTTCAGATCAATTAGATAATGCACTTCAAGATTTCAATAGTTTCCATCCCTTAGGAAGAAACGGTACCCCAAACGATGTAGCAGAAACTATTGTATTCCTTCTTTCCGAAAAAACATCTTGGGTAACTGGTGCTATTTGGGATGTTGATGGTGGTGTCATGGCATCAAGAAAACTAGGCAAATAATATTTAATAAATGATGAGGTTTGAAAATGAACGGTGAATGGACTAACAGATTATCTGCATTGGTTAAAAACATTGGTAATTTTGCAAAAGCAAATAAACCCGTTGCCACTGCTTTTCACAACTTAGAAGTTGCAACGCGTAAAAATAAAGTACTCGACGCAAAAACTCACGAGTTGATTGCGTTGGCAGTAGCAGTTACTACGCGTTGTGATGGTTGTATATCAGCTCATGCGGGCGCAGCTAAAAAAGCAGGTGCTACAAAAGAAGAAGTTGCGGCAGCTTTAGGAACTGCTATCGCTTTAAATGCTGGTGCAGCCTATGTGTACTCGGCACGAACTTTAGATGCTTATGACGAAATGTAACTTCGCCAGAGGTTACATAGACAAGCTTAGTGATGGGGAAATTATTCTCCATTCACCACAATTTATATCTTAATTGGAGTTCTATAATGAACAATGTAGTAAATGAAATTGATCTAAATGCTTTTCAACAATTTGCAGATAAAGTAAGCCAGAATCCTACTACTTCAAAAGCTCGCTTTAACGTACAAACAAGATGGGCGGGTCAAACACGTTCTGTTTCAACTGTGAAATCTTATGAACTCTTTGGTAAGACTTATGAACGTAACTTCCATATAGCTGCTGATGAACCTCATGAAATTTTAGGAACAGATAGTGCACCTAATCCACAAGAATTATTGATGGCTGCACTTAATGCATGTCTTACAGTTGCTTATGTAGCTATTGCTGCTACTAAAGGTGTCAAGATTAATTCATTAGAAATTGATACTTCTGGAGAGCTTGATCTTAGAGGTTTCTTAGGCTTAGATGAAAAAATTAATCCTGGATATGATGAAGTCCAATACACTGTAGTTATTGATACGGATGGGACACAAGAACAATTGGATGAAATCCATAGTGCTGTTCTAAAAACCTCACCAAATTTCGCCAATTTTTCACGATCAATTCGAATGAAACCGCAATTAGTGATTGCAAACAAATAATATGTGATGGGTGGCATACTTGTTTACCAGATGATTCATCTTTAACAACAATGCTATAGTATGCCGCCAAATCTCTCTAGTCTGGGAACTACGAATATGACCATTGATACTCGCCAAAGTTTAATTAACTCAGCAGAGCTTATGTTGAGATCAAGAGGTTATGCTGCTTTTAGTTATGCTGATTTAGAGAAGATTGTTGGTATTAAAAAAGCCAGTATTCATCATTATTTTCCCAAAAAAGAAGATTTAGGAATTTTAATAGTCGAAACATATATTGAACAGACTATTCAAGATTTTGAAAAAATTGAACGTGATTTTCCTAATGCATTCGGACGTCTTTGTGCCTTTGCTTCCTTATTTAGAAGCTCAATGTCTGAAGGAATGTTACCGTTATGTGGAGCTCTTGCTGCTGAAATGGCTGTTTTACCAGAGAGCATGCAAGAGTTGACCCGTAAATATTTTGAAATCCAATTATCTTGGATAGAAAAAATTATCCATTTAGGAGTAGAAAATGGAGAACTTGCCGAAGGTGATGAAAATCAGAAAGCCTTTCAATTATTAAGTTTAATGGAAGGAAGTAGTTTTGTAAGATGGGCAATGAATAATGGAACAGAACTTGATCCTAAGGTAATAGGAAAAATTGTTGGCGTGCGTTCTTAAGATTGGCTCGGATATTTAAATATTTCTAAACTCAAATATCTAATCTATTTCTAATAAAAGAAAATATAGGAATGCTTTAAATAAAGCATTCCCTTTATATTCGTCCATGTATAGCACCCACTATGACCATCTCAACAAAATTAGTTTAATTTTTATGTCAGGTGAAATATCCATCGGACAACCTCTAATTTTACGGTAGTACTTTAAATAGGTATCTACCTAAATGGGAGTGCCTTACATGGTAGGTTACAACATTCAAAATAATAAAAAAATTTATGGCTTACATGCCACTACTATTATTAGTTTGGCTCAACTATTAGGCACATCCTTGTGGTTTAGTGCAAATAGTGCAGCAATAGATTTAATGCAACAATGGCAGATAACAGTTGCAGATATTGGCTGGATTACCAACGCTGTTCAGGCTGGATTTATCATTGGAACTTTTGTATTTGCTTATACAGAAATAGCAGACCGCTTTAAAGCCAGTCATATTTTTGTTTGTTCAGCACTATTAGGCGCCTTTTTTAATTTCTGCTTTGCATGGTTCGCTCATGGACTTATGGATGCCCTTATATATCGTTTTCTCGTGGGATTATGTCTTGCAGGAATCTATCCAATCGGAATGAAACTTATCGTTCTATGGGCACCTCATCAGGCTGGGCGAGCACTAGCAAAATTAGTTGCTATGCTGACATTAGGCACGGCTCTTCCCTATTTTATTAATAGTTTCCCCACTCATTTTGCATGGCAAACAGTCATGATCTGTTCTTCAAGTCTTGCATTGATTGCAGCCTTGTTAATTTACCAGCTAGGAGACCCAACAGTCTCGCCAAAATCACAAAATATAGTGTCATCAGGTGGTACTTTTCAGGTTTTCAAAATTCGAAAATTTCGTGCAGCTGCTATAGGCTATTTTGGTCATATGTGGGAATTATATGCCTTTTGGACGATTATTCCTTTATTTATTGCTAAATCAGGTATTCCAGAAAAATTGGGATACAACAACATTTCGCTCCTTACTTTTTTTGTAATGGCATGTGGAGCAATTGGTTGCTTGGTGGGCGGATATCTTTCTAAATATATAGGTAATAGATATGTTGCTATAGGATCTTTATCTATCTCAGGTTTTAGTTGCTTGGTATTTGCTCTAGGCTGGCGTTTTTTACCTGCGT
Source organism: Acinetobacter sp. S-1 (assembly GCF_059579785.1). Taxonomy (NCBI): domain Bacteria; kingdom Pseudomonadati; phylum Pseudomonadota; class Gammaproteobacteria; order Moraxellales; family Moraxellaceae; genus Acinetobacter; species Acinetobacter sp. S-1. The sequence continues at coordinate 1,841,180 of NZ_CM184207.1, read as the reverse complement.
GGTTCTTATTGGTTTTATTTGCGATCTGGGGAGCATCTGTTATTGCAGACTCACCGCAATTCTCTGCGCTTTCCGCCCAATCTTGTCCCTCCGAAAAAGTTGGTGCGGCATTAGCTATTCAAAATTCAATTGGTTTTACACTGACTATCATATCTATTGCATTGACAACCTATGCCTTTGAAATAATTGGCTTGGATTCAGCATGGATATTATTGATTGGCCCCATTCTAGGTGTTGCTGGATTCTACTATTCAGCAAATAAAGGAGTTATCCATGTCTAAACATTACGATTATATTGCAATTGGTGGAGGTAGTGGCGGTATAGCCTCTGTAAATCGAGCAGCCATGTATGGAAAAAAATGTGCATTAATTGAAGCGGGAGATATTGGTGGCACATGCGTTAATGTTGGCTGTGTCCCTAAAAAAGTGATGTGGTACGCTGCTCATATTAGTGATGCAATTCGTCAATATGCGCCATCATATGGTTTTACTACGGAAGTAAAATCATTTGATTGGCAGAAACTCATTAGAAATAGACAGGCATATATCGAAAGAATTCATACCTCTTATAACAATGTCCTCAGTAAAAATAATGTTGATGTCATACATGGGTTTGCAAAATTTATTGATAAAAACACAATTGAAGTAAACGGAGATTTATTAACAGCTGATCACATTCTCATAGCTACTGGTACAGAAGCGAGTTGGCCTGCAATTGAAGGGGCTGAACATGGTATCGATTCAAATGGCTTTTTTGATTTAGAAGTACTACCAAAACGTACCGCTATTGTGGGTTCAGGATATATTGCAGTAGAAATAGCTGGTGTCCTTAAATCATTAGGTTCAGATGTCCAGCTTTTTATTCGACGTGAAAAACTCCTACGTAATCTAGATCAGTTCTTAGGAGAAGCATTATTAGAAATTATGCAGAGTGAGAATATTAAAATTCATAAAAATGCTGAAATCAGTAAAGTAACAAAATTAGAAGACAGTTCTATCATGTTGCATTTAAAAGATGGAACTCAACAAGTTGTAGATTGTCTTATTTGGGCTGTTGGAAGGAAACCCAATACCAAAGCTCTCCAACTTGAATTAACAAATGTAAAATTGGATGAACAAGGGTTTATCAAAGTTGATAAGTTCCAAAATACAACACGCGCTGGTATTTATGCAGTTGGAGATATTACTGGAAAGGTTGAATTAACACCTGTTGCAGTTGCTGCCGGACGTAGGCTCTCAGAACGGTTATTTAATAACAAGCCTAATGAATGCTTAGATTACAACAATATCCCCACTGTAGTATTTAGTCACCCGCCTATTGGAACAGTTGGATTAACCGAAGAACAGGCGATTGAAGAATTTGGCAAAGATATGGTTAAAGTATACAAATCTTCATTTACAGCAATGTATGACGCCGTGGCACAACATAAACAACTCACTAAAATGAAGCTTATATGTGTTGGTGTAGAGGAAAAAATTGTTGGTATCCATGGGATTGGTTTGAATATGGATGAAATTCTACAAGGCTTTGCAGTCGCTCTAAAGATGGGGGCAACTAAAAAGGACTTTGATAATACCGTTGCTATTCACCCTACATCATCTGAAGAATTCGTGACGATGCGTTGATTATTGCCTTAATTGAAAGAGCTTTAGATGGTAGTTCTTTATAAAAGCACATCTCAATATTTACATTTTGATTAAGGCTATAAGCTGTGCACCTTTTTAAAAAGATGCACAGCCCAGATCAAACCAGATTAATGATCAGCTAAAGTTTTCATATCAATCACAAAACGATATTTCACATCACTCTTTAACATGCGCTCAAAAGCTTCATTGATATTTTGCATATCAATCATCTCTACCTCAGAAACGATGTTATGTTCACCACAAAAATCGAGTAACTCTTGTGTTTCTTTAATTCCACCAATTACCGAGCCAGCAATTGATTTTCTACCCAAAATCATAGGTACTGAATTTGCGCTAATTTCACCCAAATATCCAACCAACACAATTGTTCCATTTAAAGCTAAAGTTGGAATATAAGGCTTCAAGTCATGGTTATAAGGTACAGTATCAATAATTAAATCAAACTGATTTGTGACTGACTGCATTTGGGTTTCATCGGTTGATAGCACAACATGATGCGCACCGAGTTGTTTTGCATCTTGTTCTTTGTTAGCTGAGCGAGTGAATAATGTCACTTCCGCACCTAGAGCATTTGCAAGTTTAATGGCCATGTGCCCTAAACCACCTAAACCAACGACTGCAACTTTACTGCCCTTTCCAATATTCCAATGGCGAAGTGGTGACCATGTGGTAATCCCGGCACAAAGTAACGGCGGTACAGCTTGAGCATCCAAATTTTCAGGTACTTTTAATACAAAATCTTCGCTACAAGTAATGGTTTGAGAATATCCACCATAAGTCGGTCGTTGGTCATGACGATCTACAGCGCCATAAGTCTGAGTGTTACCTTCTTCACAATATTGTTCTAGCCCTGAATGACAAGCAGAACAAGTACGGCATGAATCGACCATACAGCCAATGCCCACTAAATCACCGACCTTATATTTTGTGACTTTGGCACCGATTGAGGTGACACGACCTACAATTTCATGACCCGGCACTAACGGATAAGCACTGAATCCCCAATCGTTTTTAGCTTGATGTAAATCGGAATGGCAAACACCACAATATTCGATTTGAATGACAACATCATCTTCACGTGGAGTTCTACGTTCAAACTTAAACGGAACTAAAGGAGTTTCTGATGACAGCGCGGCATAACCTAAAACTTCAATTGTCATATTTTTTCTCTCATGTTTAATGTTTAAATAAAGACGATTTGTTCGTTGAACATTCATTGATGGCTATAGATTTTGAAAAGCCGTGAATACGTTGTGGAAACGGTGAATCAACAGGCTTTAATCAATCGACTTTTTTGCCATGTTCATCAGTATAAAAATGAAAACTGTAAGGTGTTGTTCTATTCCTCTCACAGATTTGCCTAATCCTCCGAATTGTTGCAATTCTCTCTATTTTTCTTATTTGAAATGCCTACAATAAAAATACAGATGACAATAGGTGAAATCTGAATGACGAATATGTCTCTAGGCAATAATGAAACACTGGCTCAACTTATCGATCAATGGACCCGTGAAAAAGGTACATTCGAAACGCCTATTATGGGACTGACTTTATTTCGTGCGGAAACACTGACCCAACCAAATAGCAGCATGATGGATGCCAGTCTCTGTATGGTTGCTCAAGGGAAAAAACAGGTGATTCTTAGCGAAGAAGCCTACACCTATGATTCAAATCATTTCCTTTTTACCGCAATTGATCTGCCTGTGATTGCTCAAGTTCTTGAAGCTTCGGTTGAACAACCTTATCTTTCAATAGTGCTACGACTAGACCCTTATGTGCTTGCCCAAATCATGCTTGAAGCCCATATTCCTTTTAAAGATACCAATACTGAAAAAAAAGGAATGGCTGTTGGGGTCGTAAATTCGGAACTGAATGATGCTTTTATACGGTTATTAAAACTACTAGACACACCACAAGACATTCCAATCTTGTCTCCCCTTATTATTAAGGAAATTTTTTATCGTTTATTGATGAGTCCACAAGGTGATCGGCTGAAACGAATTGTAGCGGCAGGAACTACGGGCCATCGAATTGTGAAAGCCATTGAATGGTTGAAAACAAATTTTGCAAAATCATTTAGCATTGAAGAACTTGCAAGCACAATGGGGATGAGCGCTTCAAGTTTTCATCAGCATTTTCGTGATATTACTTCAATGAGCCCCTTACAATATCAAAAAAGAATGAGACTGACCGAAGCACGGCGCTTATTAATCACTGAAGAATGCGATATTTCATCTACAAGCATGCAAGTAGGCTATGAAAGTTTGTCACAATTTTCTAGAGAATATAAACGCTTTTTTGGCGTTTCGCCGTCGGTAGATATAAAGAGCGTATAAAAATAGACAAGCATTTAGCAGATTAATTTTTTATAACCCGAATTACCCTAAAAATAATTCAGGTTTGTTATGTCGGTATTTCTACACCGAACACCATTGGAAGAATAATAGTTAGTTAGCTTTAGATATTATTTCAATCATCTCTTTTGTTGGTCGCAAGTGGCCTAATTGCCACTGCTCAGGAGGATACTCATCAATTCGTATCCAGACATGCTCCCGAAAAGCAGCATTTCCCTTTCCTTCGATCTCTACAAATAAATCTGCTATTCGCTTAAAAAGCTCAGCCTTACTTTCTTTATCTAGTAAGCCTTCTATTGTTTGTATATTTATAAATGGCATAATGCTACCTGAATTAACCCTAGGTCTAAATTGTAGACTCATGCTAATTGGAGCCCCACTGAATGTCAAATCAAATTATTCCAAATAATAAATTCTCGGCAGATGTGTGCGGAATTTTTCAAATTGCTGAAATATTGAATGACACGTGGACCATCCTCTTATTAAGAGAAGCTTTTTATGGGGTAACTAAATTTAATGAATTTTTAGAAAATACAGGCATATCAAAGCAAATTTTATCTAATCGACTAAAACATCTTATTCAATTAGAAATATTTGAATTATCTATTTATAAGGAAATCGGCGTTAGAGAGCGCAAAGAGTATTTACTCACACCAAAAGGTAGAAGCTTAAATATTGTATTACTTGCAATGCTTGAATCTGGCAGCAACTTTATTGAAGCTGATCAAGATGTAGTTAGAGTTTTCCACAAAAAAACAAATGATTTACTTAAACTAAAGCTGGTTGATTCAAATGATCAGGTCGTTAGCTTGGAAAATTTAGAATTAAGATTAATTCATCGTCAGGTAAAAGTTGATTCACAATAAATAAAAAAAGCCCTGATGATTCAGGGCTTTTTTTGTCGCTTATTACTGTGGAATAATATTCACAGCACTTGGACCTTTTTGGCCTTGAGCGATATTAAAAGTTACTTGCTGACCTTCATATAAAGTTTTGAAGCCAGAAGAAGCAATTTCTTTAAAATGGGCAAACACATCTGGACCAGATTCTTGTTGAATAAAACCAAAACCTTTAGTTTCGTTAAACCACTTTACTGTACCATTACTTGTATTAGACATAATATATCCTTTGATTTTAATAATTTGAGTCATTTTAAATGACAAATATAACTTTGAAAAAATAATAACGAATTGAGCTTAAGATCTGAAAAAAACGAAGGATTATGACTAAAACTGCGATACTTAAAGAAGATTTACTACAAGTCTTTTTTCTAGTTAAGTTAAGCATACAGGAAATTAACATTTATTCAAGATATTTATATGCAATATTTATTTTTTTTATATTAAAGAGATATACATCACCTACTTAGCAAAGATAAATGCCTATTTTAGTTAGACATTTATCTCTCATAGGCCTATCTGACTTTTTAACTATATTTTTATAAGCCAATGTAAAAAACTACATTGGACTCGCACCTTTAGGCTGAGCATTCGGATGTAAGATATGAAATTTATAGCCTTCCACAATGTTCTTTAACTGATTTTTTATGGCTGCATTTTTATCTTTATAAAAATGATTATTACGATTGTCACGAGGTTCTATATTGCTAAAAGTAAGCTTAGCTTGATGATCTTTAACTTCTATTTTCAAAATATAATTAAAGGAATCATCCGCGACCTTAATCATATTTCTGCTTAGACAGTCCATACAATTATCAAATTTTAGCCCTGCATGTCCTTTAATTGTCAGTACTTTATTATTGTCATCTGCCTGAATAATCTTTCGGCTTGAAACATAATCCACAACATTGTTTCGCCAGTTTTTAGAAGCATCATAAATTTGCGTTTGGCTTAAACCTTTGAATTTAACAATTTCTGAAAAATACTCGTTTTTCTTTTCAGCAGGTTTTTCATCAACTTTCTTAGGCAAAGAAAGACAACCTTGCAGACCTAGTACGGCAAAACTTAATGTAGCAGCTAAAATTACTCTTCTCACGTAACGCTCACTTTTTAAAGAGACTAGGAGTTAGAACCTCCAAATTTACACCAGCACATCGAATAATTTGGTTTATATAAAGTTAAAAATATAGCACTTGATTGTTAGGTTCTATCAAGTGCTGCTAGGTTGAAATCATTGCTAAAGGATACTTTAGCTTGAATTTTCTATGGGTCTCTATCTTAGATATTTTCAATTTTCTGGACGAGTAACAATGGGAAAACCATTGCTAGACTTTTTAAATAAAGAAAAGAACTTGCCAATTTTTCGACCAGAAGTACTTATAAAATTATTTTAACTTCTCATTGTAATTGATATTTTTCAGAAAAAAACCAACTGCATATTCAACCCAAGTACTAATTTCATTCTCTGATATTAAATAATCAGGATGCGTCAAACATTTTAGATGAGCATCACTTCTTAATAGCGATAAAAATATATTCGCAGCAACTTCTGAAGAAGAGCTTAATTCAATTTCGCCCTGTTTAACGGATTTTTTTAGATAGCCTGCAATGATATTTGCTAGACGCTGTGGACCCAATTCAAAGAATTTTTCAGATAACTCTGGGAACCTTACCGCTTCTGCAATACAAACCCTAAAAAACGCCAAGCCTGAATGCGATAATATAAAACACAGATAGGTCTTCCCTATTTCAGTTAGTGCTGAGCGTAAATTGTCGGCTTTTGTCTCAACTAAAATAATTTGTTTTTGCATGTTGGTACATTGACGTTCAATCACCGCTGCAAACATCGCTTCTTTATTCTTATAGCAACCATACATCGTTGCTTTTGAAACCCCTGCTTCCTTTTGAATCATGTCTGTCGTTGTGCCACTAAAGCCGTGGATCAAAAAAAACTTTGTTGCTGCATCCAGAATTTTTTGATCTTTTTCATGAGCTTTCGTTAAACCAGACATATTGACCTTATAAAAATTTTAGCGATTTCGTTCTAAGTGTAACTCATCGAAAAGTTCAAAATCGAGAATTGACGGAAATTTAATTAAAGAGTAGAGTACCGATCGGTACAGTTCAGTAAATATCTGCTCCGTGCAATGAATGGATGTTTAAGATTTAAGGTAAAAAATGAATACAAAACCACTCATCGGTTTAGCAGGTGCAATATTTGCTGCAATGACTGTTGAATTTAACAACCGAATCACCAGCATTACCTTAGTCGATATTCGAGGTGCAATGGGCATTAGTGTCGACTCGGGTTATTGGGTTAACAGTATTTACGCAAGTGCGATGATTATTGGAATGATCCTGTCTACGAGTTGGGCAGTCATTTTTTCTATGCGCAGAGTTCTTCTTTTTGCTATAGGACTTTGCCTCTTTTCTAGCGTTTTAATTCCTTTTAGTCCAAATATCGAAATATTTTATTTATTGCGTGGCTTACAAGGGCTCGCCAATGGTCTAACCATTCCTTTGCTCATGGCCTGTGCGCTTAGATTTTTAGGACCTGACATTCGGCTATGGGGTCTCGCCTGCTACGCATTAACAGCAACATTCTTTCCTAACCTAAGTGCTGCACTCTCTGCTTTTTATTTAGATGTAATTGGCTGGAAGATGATATTTTTCCAAACCATTCCTTTTTGTGCGTTAAGTGCTGCTCTGGTGTATTTCGGTATTCCTCAAGATCCATTGAATTATTCAAGAATAAAAACTTACGATTGGATGGGTGCCATTTTAGCGATTATTAGCTTAGCGAGCCTGAGCACCATATTATTGCATGGCAATCACTTAGATTGGTTCCATTCCCAATTAATTTGTGTATTAGCCTTAATTAGTGCGATTACTTTACCTTGGTTTTTTATACATGAATGGCGTTATCCGTCACCACTCATTAAACCGCAAATGCTCGAAATCAGAAATTTTGCTTATGCTGTTTTCGCACTCTTTTGCTTTGTCATTATTGGTATGTCCACCAGCACATTACCACTCAATTACTTAAGTGCAGTGCATAGCTATAAACCCACTCAGACCATGTGGATTGGCTTACAAATTGCGGCCCTGCAATTTATCTATATTCCTATTGTTGTGAAGCTTTTAAATCAAGCTTGGGTGGATAGCCGATATGTACACGGATTTGGTTTACTTCTGGTCATTGCGGGTTGCCTAGGTGCAAGTCAACTTGATACCACATGGAATCAAGACCAATTTTATTTTTGGCATGCAATCTCATGTCTGGGGCAAACCTGTGTCGTGCTCTCGCTCTTAATGATGGGGACAAACAGTGTTCACCCAACTATGGCAATTTATGCATCCCCTATGATTAATACCCCGCGTGCTATTAGCGGTGTACTGGGTGTTTGTATTTTGGACTGGGTCAATCGAGTTCGCGGTGAATACCATTCAACACGACTGATTGAAAATACTGCCCAACATGTTTTCCAAAATATTCAAGGTCCTGTTATTAACCCACTTACTCCACCTGTGCTCACGGCAAATGGCGCAGATCGTGTTTCAGGTGGTTTATCTGCCCTAAATTCTGCGATTCAAGCGCAACAATCAGTTTTAGTTATTAGCGATCAATATCTCATCTTAGCTGGCCTTACCGCTATTTTATTCATCGTGATGTTGATTTTGCCAGTTCGAACTTATCCGCCACGTATTGCTCTCATTAAGTTAATGAATAGTCATAACTCAGGAAAATCTTTATGAGTACTCTCGAAGCCCAAGACACCACCCATACCGAACCACCCAAGTTAACCAAGGTGCAATTTCTCAAAAAGCATTGGGTTATGGTTATTGCGTTTATTATTGTCTTAGCATCTATTTTGTGGGTTTTAAAACTTATATTTTTACCCTCTTCGGTTGTTGAAACAGACGATGCACGTGTAGATGTAGAGTACTCAACCATTGCCCCCAAAGTATCTGGAAACATTGAGGAAATTTACATTAAAGATCATCAGACCGTAAAAAAAGGCCAACTTTTAGCGCGGATTGATGCACGGGATTATCAAGCTGCTTTGGCAGAAGCTGAATCTAATTATGCAAAAGCGCAAGCTGACCTGAGTGAAGCAATGCTCGCAGTGGATAGACAACCCACTGTTATTCGAGAAACTGAAGCACAGCTGAGAAAAGTAGAAGCTGGAATTAAACTCACAAAAGATAATACGGCGCGTTATGAGCAACTACAGGCACTTGGAGCGGAATCTAGATTAATTACACAGCAATCTAAGACTACTTTGACTGAACAATATGCTGACTTAGACAGCAGTAAAGAAAAAGTGATTGATGCACAGTATCAGCTCAACCAATACAAGATTCAGGTACAAGCCAAACAAGCAGCCCTTAAACAAGCCCAAGCGGCGCTTGATAAAGCAAAACTGAATTTGAGCTATACAGAGGTTCGTGCACCTATTGATGGAATGATTGGTCAAAAGTCAGCTAATGTAGGTAACTTTGTGAGTGCTGGTAATCCACTCATGGTGGTTGTTCCTTTAGATCAGGTTTATGTAGAAGCCAACTTCCGTGAAATTGAGTTAAAAAAGATCAAGATCGGACAACCTGTTAATGTCTATGTAGATGCTTATAACGTTGAGCTAAAAGGTGTGGTAGACAGCTTCTCTCCTTCTACTGGCGCATTTTTCTCTCCGATCTCTGCAACCAATGCGACTGGTAACTTTACCAAGATTGTTCAACGCCTTCCTGTACGCATCAAGCTCATTGAAAATCAAAAAGATGTTAAATTATTACGTCCTGGTTTATCTGTTTTAGTATCAATAGATACGACTAAATAGTTAGTCTAAATCTTGGAACATGAGAGAAAAAAGAGACCTTTTATGGTCTCTTTTTTAATGATGAGTTTTAAAAAGTCTTTAAAACTTTTTGGTGTAGTTGACAAATAGACGATCTTCACCAAAGTCATTGCCATGTTTTACGTTGTAATCAATACGAATGTATTGAAGAGCGACGCCTTTTAAGAATGGCTGCTGAAACGCATAATTTAAAATCACATTCGACTCAGTTTCATGGTTTTTCTCACCATTGGCAGCTTTAAAGTCATGGCCGTAAACATATTTCACCATCGCATTTAGGCCCGGAACATAATCTTTAAAGTCATAGCCGTACATGACATGGTACGACTTTTCATCTTCTTTAAAGAAACCCGTTGCATTCCAGTTAATGAAATAGGTCTCTGGTAAGAAACCATCTGGTAATGGATAAGCCGACTCACCGATAATCTGCTGGTACCCCAAGCCAAAGGTATGGTTTTTTACTTTGAGCGTTTCTAGCACTCCAATGTTTTGAGCATCAATATCAAAAGTGTTGCCATCATCTTTTGCATTGAAGTACTTAAACTTAGATGTAAGCGCAAAGTTAGGCTGTTTCCAATTGTGCTCAAGTCCTACATAGTGTTTGTTGTAGAGGTCTTCTAAATTACCAAAGTAATATTCACCTTTTAAAGACGGCGTAAATTGATAACGCAGATCTATGTAATTTAAGCCATCAGATTCTTTGGTAATGCCGTTCGCTGTGAAAGAAAACTTTTTAAAATCTTCTTCATTTCGTGGAGAGACTTTTTCAACCCGTCCAATTTCGGCATAGAGTTGATCTGAAAGTTGCGACTTAAGATTGGTTCCCCAATAAGAGGCAAGTAATTGTCGGCTGGCATCCACAGCCGTTACAGGCAGGTCTAACCAGAGTTCACCGACACTTAAAAGGGTTTTGTCATAACCTAGTTTTAAAGTTGCGCCGTATTTTAAGAAGTCGGATGCTTGTGACTGAGTTTCTTTATTAAAAGGCAAAACCGTGTCCGCAACATGTTTGTCTGAACTCAAGCGCACGGCGTATTGTACAGAAGCATCTGCACCAATCGTAATGGACTTGTCTGCAATTTGCAGAGGGGTGTCATGCATTTTCGATTTATAAAATAGCGATGCTGCCTGAGACCAACTGCCAGTATCTTTTAAGGCATCACTATCAAAATTACGGTTGATATAGGCATTCTTTAGCGTGAACTTCCATTCGTCTTCGCTTTGTTGAGAGATATCTGCTGCCCACAACAACGAATAACCACTACAGATAAATAAAAGAGTAGAAAACTTTAAATATGGGGTTTTTAAATATTTCATGAAATAAATCATCCTTTAATTATTTTCTGCGCCATCCTTTGGCACAGACATATATTTGTTCGGTGCGATAGCCTTATCTCAATTCGAAGCGACTAAAACTTGAGACCGATTTTTCTTTAAACGTTTAATGAGTAACAACGAAACCGCGGCACAAAATGCAGGTATCGCTAAAATACTTAAAATTTCAAAACTAGAGAGATTTAATGACATTAACCAGCCGCCCATAATTGATCCCACAATCGAACCTGAGCGCCCTACTGCATTGGCCCAACTTACCCCTGTTGCACGGCAATGTGTTGGATAAAAACTAGATGCAAAAGCATTTGCTCCCACTTGCGAACCACTAATTCCTGCACCTACCCCAAACATGGCAAACATCAATAAAGCCGTATTTGCCTGTTCAATTCCAAACCCTAAACAAATCAGGAAGAATCCGCCAAAAACATAAGCCGTACTTAAAATTTTGGTTGCATCCATCTTATCCATTAGCAGGCCTAAGACAATGGCACCAATCGTTCCCCCTATTTGGAAAATTGAAGTCAGCCATGATGCGTTGGATAAATTAAAGCCCTCATTGGTTAATAAAGTAGGCATCCAACTTGAAATCATATAAATAATGAGAAGGCTCATAAAAAAGGTAAACCAAATCAAAAAAGTACCCAAAGCAAAGCCTTTATTAAACAAATCTTTCAAACTTGATTTTTCAACTTCATTGACTGTTGGAACCAAAGTTGGCGTGCTATTTAAATGCGGTGCAATACGGTGAATAATCTTTTCAATTTTCTGGGTGCTCTTCTTTTTAAGCACTAAAAATCGAATAGACTCAGGTAATAAAAAATATAAGAAAGGTACAGTCGCTAAAGGTAATATTCCCCCAATGAGCAAAATACCGTGCCAACCAATATGAGGAAGTAGCTGAGCTGAAAAAATGCCACCAAGAGCAGAACCAATGGTAAAACCACAGAACATCATGGTTACAAGATTAGAACGGCGAGATGTAGGCGCATATTCAGAGGTCAAAGTAATTGCATTAGGTAAAGCCCCACCTAAGCCCAAACCAGTGAGAAATCTCCAAATAATCAGAGTTTGTAAATCTGCTGAAAAAGAGGCAAAGACACTAGCAATTCCAAACATAATGACTGAACCAATCAAAATCGGTTTACGGCCTAATTTATCGGACAGTGGTCCGAAAATGAGTGCGCCTGCCATTAGTCCAAATAAGCCAGCACCAAATAAAGGTGCCAAATCTGTTGCTTGCAACCCCCATTCTGCCTTTAAAGCAGGTGCAATAAATCCAACTGCTGCGGTATCAAACCCATCAATCGCAACGATCAAAAAACACAACCACATGATTAATTTTTGCAAAGACGATAGCGGTATTTCATCAATGAAACTTTGTACGTCTATAGAGTTTTGAGACATGAGAGCTCCTTTCGCCAATACATTGGCGTATATGCAATCCTTAGCAAAGGTGCCCAACTGTATTTTTTATTTAGGTTGAGCACCTATTTCGATAAATCAGATCAATTTGATTTATTTCACATTCACTGTAATTCCAGTAAGTCCGGTAATGTCTGCACGCATAACATCCCCTTTCACTACCGCACCCACGCCTTCTGGAGTTCCTGTAAAAATCAAATCACCTGCTTTTAGTTCAAATAACGTAGATAAATTGGCAATCGTTTCGGCCACAGACCAAATCAGGTGACTGACATCGCTGTGCTGTTCGGTTTTACCATTTACCGTTAAATGAATATCGGCATTATTGATTTCACCCGTTTGAGTAATCGGATGAATTGGGCCAACTGGTGCAGAAAAATCAAAAGCCTTACCGATTTCCCATGGTCGACCTTTTTCACGCATTGCCATCTGTAAATCACGGCGTGTCATATCTAAACCAACTGCATAGCCATAGATATAGTTCACTGCCTCCTCAACCGAGACATTTTTGGCATCTTTACCAATTGCAACAACCAACTCGATTTCATAATGAAAATTTGAAGTTTCAGATGGATATGGAATATCAACCGCATCTGTATTTACCGGAACAATCGATTCAAGGTCATTTGGTTTACAAAAGAAAAATGGTGGTTCACGGTCTGGATCAAAACCCATTTCACGGGCATGAGCAGCATAGTTACGGCCAACACAATACACACGGCGTACTGGAAATTTATGCGCTGAGCCGTGAATAAATAGACCCGCAGTGGTCATTGGTTCAAAAATAAATGACATATATGAATTCCTTCTATTAAGTTAATCACGACTTAAAATGCATCGGCCTGCTGTTCAGGTGCTGCTTTTTGAAATGCTTCTAAGGTCATGCAATGTTGGTAAATTTCATTAATGTTTGGATAAGCCGAAAAATCGACTTTAAAACGCTCGGCAGAAACTACTTGTGGAACTAAATAAGCATCTGCAATGGTCGGTTGCTTGCCATAGCAGAATTTTTCGCGATTCTGGTCTTGTTCCAAAATATGTTCTAAAGCAGCAAATCCATCTTGAATCCACTTGGTACACCATGCATTGATTTGTGCATCATCCAGCCCTAAATTCTGGCGTAAATATTCAAGAACACGCTTGTTGTTTAAGGGGTGAACATCACATCCAACTAAAGCAGCAATGGCACGAACTTTTTCACGACCCAATGCATCTGTAGGCAATAAAGCGGGTTCGGGATATTGTTCTTCTAGCCATTCGATAATGGCTGGACTTTGCAATAAGTTTCCAGATTCAGTTTCAAGTACGGGTACAAATCCTTGCGGATTTAAAGCTTTAAAAGCAGCTTGATGGTGTTCGTTTTTAGCGAGCGAGATATAAGTTGCTTCGTAAGCCAAACCCTTTAGGTTCAACACAATACGAGTTCGATGCGATGTACCGCTACGAAAAAAGCTATAAAGTTTCATGCTACATTCCCTTGATAGTTTTTCACTGCATCAAGGCAGTTATTGACATTCCAGCCATATAACCATTCCATTGCATCATAAAAACGTTCAGTAGGACGTCCACGCCACAAATCGTTGCGAACCAAGCGTTGCACACCTTTGGCATGGTAAATTTTGCCCATTTCACGTGAAGACAAAACAATGCGTGCTGTACGTGCCACACGTGCTTTTTGATAAATATCAAAAGCTTTTAAAATGTCATGGTCGGTAACACGTAACGCTTCACCTAAAGTGACGGCGTCTTCCATCGCCATACATGCACCTTGCGCCATATATTGTGTGGTTGGATGTGCTGCATCACCAAGTAATGTCACACGGCCAAAAGTCCATGTTTCAATCGGCTCACGGTCTGCGGTTGCCCAGCGGCGCCAGCTTTTAGGTAACTCAATCAATTGACGAGCTTTCGGGCAAATTCCTTGAAAATAAGACAGCACTTCTTCTTTAGAGCCGTCGGTTACACCCCACTGTTCTTGCTCACGACTATGGAACGTCACCACAACGTTATATTCCTTTCCGCCGCGTAGTGGATAGTGCACAAGGTGACAATTTGGTCCGACCCAAATACTGGCTGCATTCCATTTCAAGTCTTCAGGAAACTCGCTTTCAGGTACAACAGCACGGTAAACCACATGACCTGTAACCAATGCAGGGTCACCCACATAGGTATCACGCACAACGGATTTAACCCCGTCAGCACCAATAAGTGCCTGACCATGATATTGCTTACCATGTTGATCGGTAATCGTTACGCCAGCATCATCTTGGTCAACTTTTTGAATATGACAATTAGTGATAATTTCCAAGTTCCCGTATTGTTTTGCACCTTCCACCAATGAACCATGAATATCAGCACGGTGAATCACCGCATATGGGTTACCAAAACGTTCACGGAATTTTTCATCGGTTGGAATTTTGCCGACTTGATATTCATCAATCGCATCATGCATAACCATATAGTCGGTATAGACCGCTTTACTGCGAGCAATCTCACCAATTCCTAGCGCATCAAAGGCATGAAAAGCATTCGGCCCTAGTTGAATTCCTGCACCGATCTCACCAATTTCAGGCGCTTGTTCAAAAACCTGTACCTTAAAGCCTTGTTTTGCTAAAGCGAGTGCTGCTGCAAACCCGCCAATGCCGCCACCAGCAATTAATATCGGTTGTTGAGTATTTGACATGATTTATATCCTTATAAAATATTCTATTTACTGGCGCTCACGCACAGAGTACAAACCCAGTTTCCGTTGTAAGGGTGCTTCATCTGCAATAAACAAATAACATGGTTGATCTGAGGTATTGATTAAATCAATATGAGAAAAACATGGCGCACATGCCGTATCAGCTTTATTTAAATTGAAATCTTTCTGATCAATTTTGACTTGGAGCTGACCATCAATCACATGAAAAATTTGGGCAGTAGAGCGCGGTTGGAGCTGTAAAGTTTCATTTGGTCTGAGCATTAAAGCGGAGTAACCAATAATATTTTGGCAGTCATCACCAGTTTCAGGATTGATGTAAGTCACCTGAATTGGGGCTTGATGGTTTTTATCATCGGCAAGCGCATGCAAAACTTTTTTGGTTTCTTTCCAAGAGTAGCGCATGATCGGATACGAGGCATTTTCACGGGTAAAATGTGCTGTTGGTACAATGCCCGTTCCATAATGATGAGCATTTCCAGCACTGGTCACTTTTTGGATTTCACCCGGTTGTACATAAGAAGCTTCCATGTAATAAACCAAAGGTAAATCCAGCACATCTAACCAGATCACAGGCTCATTGCCATCATGTCCATGTTCATGCCAAAGCCCTGATGGCGTAAGGATTAAATCTCCATGCTCCATCATGCATTTTTGACCTTCAACCGTCGTATAAGCCCCTTCACCTTCAACAATCAGACGCACTGCATTTGGGGTATGCCGATGTGATGGTGCCCACTCTTTTGGTAATAAAAGCTGCATGCCAAGATACATGACCGAACTGGCTTTCATATTTTCCAGACCATGTCCGGGATTTGCTAAAACCAATACACGGCGTTCAGCTTTTTCAATTGGTGTTAACTCACCTGCTTCGAGTAATAAAGGTTTAATATTCTGAAAATACCAAGCGGTTGCTACGGTCTGCGGCATCGGTTTATGCGGAGGTAATACATTGCGCAAACTTGGCCATAAAGGGACTAAATTTGATTCTTCAAGTTGACCAAGATAACGTTTCGGTAAGTCATCTAGCGTTGCTAACTGTTCCATTTCAGATCCTCTATTTAAGGCCAATTTGTACAAGAATGCTTTGTACTTTTACGGCCTATTCTTCCTTGATCATCAATGTAACAATCGAAAATTGTTGAATCCATGCACAAAAAACAATAGTCTGTATTGATAAAATCAATACAAGGGAATTAAAGTGTTTGATCTTGATACTCGGCTTTTACAAATTTTCTTTGAAATTTATAAACATAGTAGTGTGTCTAAAGCTGCCGAACAGCTTGCAATTGGACAACCAACTTTAAGTATTGCGTTAAATAAATTACGTGAGCATTTTCAGGACCCACTTTTTGTCCGTATTGAAAATAAGATGCAACCTACTGAGTTATCTAAACAAATATATCCGCTGATTGTAGAAATTCTGAACCGACTAAAACTGGTTCAAAACTACAATATTGAATTTGATCCACAGACTTCAAATTATCAATTTAAAATCAGTATGACTGATATTAGCCATCTGGTTTTATTACCTAAACTGATCAATTATTTACGTGCCAATGCTCCCAATATTCGCTTAGAAATTGTCCCTATTGATGCCAATACGCCAGTCATGATGTCAAATGGAGACATTGATTTAGCCATTGGTTTTTTGCCTCAGCTTGAAGCAGGTTTTTATCAGCAAACGCTTTTCCAGCAACGTTACATTTGTATTGCCAGTAAAGAACATCCGAGGCTTACAGGCACAACGCTTTCAGACCAAGAATTTCGCCAAGAACTACATGTTGATATTTTCGCAACGGGTGGGCACTACGTGCTGGAGCATGAGTTACAAAAACTGGGAGTAAACCGAAATATTCTAGTTCGCTTGCCAAGCTATTTAGGGGTTGGCTTGGTTGTTCAAGACACAGATGCGATTGCGACCATTCCTCATTATTTAAGTCAGGTGCTTTTAGTCAGAGGTGGCTTAAAAGTTTTAGAACCGCCTTATCATTTTCCGACTTATAGCGTAAAGCAGCACTGGCATGCACGAGTTCATCAAACACCAAGCAACCAATGGTTAAGAAGAGTATGTTTTGAACTTTTTTCTGAATAGAAAATTTAAACAGACACTATTAAAATCTAATAAAAATAAAAAGACTTTGCATAGGTGAATAAGATTTCACTACACAAAGCCTTTATAAAATCTTTTTTAATTAATCTAAATTCATGGCAACCGCTCTGGTTGCTTTACGCTTTCGCGTGACGAACAACCCACAGACCACCACAAGCGAAGTTACCACTAAAGATAAAGTCGTTTCATAACTATATGCTGGCGAGAAGAACATATAAGCCAACACACTTAAAATAATAATAATCACAAACCAAGTAAGCCACGGGAATAACCACATTTTAAATGGAATTTCCGCTCCAGCTGCCTCGAGCTTATGTCTTAAACGTAGTTGTGAAAACGCAATAACCAAGTACACCAGTAAAGCAATTGACCCTGTGCTTGAAAGCAATAAGCCAAATACTTTTCCGGGGAATACATAGTTAATAACACAACACACTAAACCAATAAAAGTTGAAGAAAACACTGCAATTGCAGGTACGCCCGCATAATTGATTTTAGTTACTGCTTGTGGCGCTTCACTACGAGTGCCCAAACGAAATAGCATACGAGAAGACGTATAAATTGCGGCATTCATACAACTCGCAACGGCGATAAATACAACCGTATCAATGATGAGTTTAGTACCCGGTACGTTCAAGCTCATTAAAACGTATTGGAATGTCCCGTACTTCTGTAAATCTGGTGAACGCCAATCGACAAGTGAAACAGCAATGAACATGGAAACTACAAAGAAAAGGATAATACGGTACAACACCAAATTAGTGGCGCGTCTGATTTTCTGTTTAGGATTTGACGATTCCGCTGCTGCAATTGAGACAATTTCTACACCAAAGAATGAAAATGCCGTAATTAAAATTGCCGATAAAATGCCTCCCATACCGTGCGGCATAAAACCAGCGTTGTTATATAAATTAGCAACGCCGCTAACATTTTTAGCTAAAGGCCAAATACCTGAAATTGCCAAAATACCAATAATAATGAAACCGATAATGGCCACTACTTTGACCAAAGAAAACCAGAACTCAAACTCACCAAAACTTTTGGTACTAAAAAAGTTGGCCAAGCTTAAGAACACAATAAAACAGAATGCATAGATAGAAACTGAAACGTTCGGGAACCATGAGTGTAAAATTTCAGCACCTGCAATGGCTTCTACAGGAATTGCAAGCACCCAAAACCACCAATATAACCAGCCTATTGTAAAGCCTGCCCACGGGCCAATCGCTTTACGGGCATATGTAGAAAATGAACCAGTGTCCGGCTCTAAAACGGCCATTTCACCCAACATTCGCATGACCAGAAATACCATAATACTGGTAATCAGGTATGCAAGAATCACCGCTGGGCCGGCCTTGGCAATTGCAGAAGATGAACCGACAAATAAACCTGCACCAATAACACCGCCAATACTAATCATTGTGATATGGCGATTTGAAAGTCCTTCGCCTAATTTTTTTGTTGTATCATTATTCATATTTCAATCCTTAAAAATATATCTATAAAAACAATCTATTACATGTTTAAAATCCTACGGTAATGAAAAAGGGAAAACTTATTATTTTCCCCTTGTTGCAATAATTAATTTAAAGTTGGCATTGAAAATTGTTTTGCTTCACGGACCTGAGCAGACGGCCAACGTTGCGTAATAGTTTTACGGCGTGTGTAGAAACGGACACCATCTGGGCCATAAGCATGTAAATCACCAAATAATGAACGCTTCCACCCACCAAAACTATGATAAGCAACAGGTACCGGTAAAGGCACATTAATACCCACCATACCAACTTGAATATGACTGCTAAAATAACGTGCTGCTTCCCCATCACGGGTATAGATACAAGTACCATTACCATATTCATGGTCATTAATGAGTTGCATGGCTTCTTGCATAGTATTCACACGCATAACTTGCAACACAGGACCAAAAATTTCTTGTTGGTAGCTGGTCATGTTCGGCGTGACTTGGTCAATTAAAGTTGGCCCAACAAAGAAACCTTTTTCGTAACCTGCCGGTTTTGCATCACGGCCATCGACCACAATTTTTGCGCCTTGTTGTTCTGCACTTTGAATATAGGCTTGTACCTTGTCTTTATGTGCTTGGGTAATAAGTGGCCCAAAGTCGTTGCTTGCATCTGCATAGTTGCCGAACTTCAATTTTTTCATTTCTTGAGTCAGCTTATCAATGACTACATCGGCAACTTCATCACCAATAGCAACTGCTACTGACAATGCCATACAACGTTCACCTGAAGAACCAAAAGCTGCGCCTAACAATGAAGTTACTACGTTATCAATATCGGCATCAGGCATAATGATCGCATGATTTTTTGCACCGCCTAATGCTTGGCAACGTTTACCTGTTGAGGTTGCGGTACGGTAAATATATTCAGCAATTGGTGTTGAACCCACAAAGCTGACTGCCTGAATACGAGGATGATGCAATAAGGCATCTACCGCCTCTTTGTCACCATTCACCACATTAAACACGCCGTCAGGTAAACCTGCCTGTTTTAAAAGTTCAGCAAGGAATAAAACCACAGAAGGCGCTTTTTCAGAAGGTTTTAAAATAAAGCAGTTACCGCAAACCAGTGCCATTGGGAACATCCATAACGCCACCATGGCCGGGAAGTTAAACGGTGTAATTCCAGCAACAACACCTAGCGGTTGGAACTCACTCCATGAGTCGATATCTGGTCCGACATTTTTTGAAAACTCCCCTTTTAAAAGCTCTGGTGCGCCGCAAGCATATTCAACATTTTCAATACCACGTTGCAGTTCGCCTTGAGCATCATGAGAAATTTTACCGTGCTCTTGCCCAATCAAAGCGCAAATCTTTTCGGCATTTTGCTCTAATAATTGTTTGAACTTAAACATGACACGTGCACGTTTAATGACCGGTGTATCTCGCCATGCAGGAAATGCTTGTTCGGCCGCCTGAACTGCTTCATTTACCGTTTGTGCATCTGCAATTTCGACTTCTTTACTAATTTCACCCGTCGCAGGATTGTAAACTGGCTGTTTTCTTGCCGTTTTAGATACAATTCTTCCTTGAATAAAATGCCCTAGCACTTTTTTGGCTTGTTCACTATGCGTACTATTTTCAGTTGAAACTTCTTCATAGCTAAAATCTTCTAGGCCATTTGTCATTGTTGTTACTCCTTACTACAATTAGTTTTCAAATCAAACTGCATTTTTCATTTAGATTTTGAAGATGGGTCTGTTGGCATTACAGACCTCGGTAAAATACCTAATAAATCTTAATTCACTTGATAAAGCGCATCGCCCACAGCATTCATTAAGCGGTCAATATCTGCTTCTGTACTGTTAAACATTGGACCGAACTGAAGCGTGTCGCCTCCAAAGCGGACATAGAAACCTTCTTTCCAGAGTTTCATACCAAGCTCAAAGCCTCGGATGGTGGCATCGCCATCACGCGGAGCTAACTGCAAAGCACCAATCAAGCCACAGTTGCGAATATCTAAAATATGCGGTGCGCCTTTTAAACCATGCAGCATTTTTTCAAAACTTGGTGCCAATGCTGCCGATTGAGCCAACAGGTTTTTCTTCTCTAAAATTTCAAGGGCAGCTAAAGCGGCAGCACAAGCAACCGGATGTGCCGAATAGGTATAGCCGTGGGTAAATTCAATGGCATGCTCTGGTAAGTCTTGCTGCATAAAGGCAGAGTAAATTTCATGGCTTGCCACCACACCACCTAAAGGAATAGCACCATTGGTCACCTGTTTCGCAAAATTCAAAATATCTGGTGTTACCCCAAAATATTCTGCCGCCGTCCACGTTCCTAAACGGCCAAAGCCTGTAATCACCTCATCAAAAATTAACAAAATGTCATGCTGATCACAGATCTCTCTTAAACGTTGTAAATAGCCTGTTGGCGGCACAATACAACCCGCAGAACCAGAAATAGGCTCCACAATGACGGCTGCAATATTTGAAGCATCGTGTAGCTCAATTAACTTAAGCATTTCATTGGCAAGTTCTACCCCGCCTGTTTCTGCACAGCCTTTGGTAAAAGTTAAATCAGGTTGCAAAGTATGAGGTAAATGGTCTACATCCATAAGTTGTCCAAACATTTTACGGTTGCCGCCAATCCCACCTAAACTTGTCCCTGCAACGTTTACACCATGATAGCCACGGGCACGGCCAATCAATTTAGTTTTGCTTGGTTTACCTTTAATACGCCAATACGCACGTGCCATTTTGATGGCAGTATCTGCTGACTCTGAACCCGAGTTGGTAAAGAAAACATGTTGTAATTTTTCAGGCATATGCTGAACAATTTTATCTGCCAGCTTAAAAGACAACGGATGACCAAACTGAAAAGCTGGTGAGTAGTCAAGCTGACCTAATTGTGCACTTACCGCTTGTTGAATTTCAGCCAAAGTATGACCAGCACCACAGGTCCATAGACCTGAGAGTGAGTCGTAAATTTCACGTCCTGAATCATCAATTAAGTACGACCCTTTTGCACCCACAATCATGCGCGGATCTTTAGCAAAGTTTCGATTTGCAGAGAAAGGCATCCAGTGTGCCTGATAATTTATATGCATATTATTATTGGTTTGAACCGCATCCAAGGTATGCTCAGAGTCGCTAAATTTATCCGTATCAAACATAACCATTCCTGTTTATTTTCAAATTATGGTTTGAGTGTACATAGCGTGATAAGTTTGATAAATTCAAATTATCTTGAGTTTAGATTTAAAAAAACAAAACTAAATGAAACCTAAAAAATTAAATCAAGTCACTGATTTTGATATTAAATTACTTAAAATATTTAAAACGGTCTGCGACTGTCACAGCTTTACATCTGCCGAAAGTATTTTAGGTATTAGCCGCTCTGCAATTAGTTTGCATATGAGCGATTTAGAAAATCGTTTAGGCATTCGACTATGCCAACGTGGTCGCGCAGGTTTTGCCCTGACCGATGAAGGACGGGAAATTTTAGAATATATCGAAGTACTCACAGCAGCGATTGAAGACTTCCGTTCTAAAGTTAACCAAATGCATAATCGTCTTAAGGGTGAGTTTAATATCGGTATTATTAATAACCTTGTGACTATGCCTAGAGGTTATATCACCAATACCTTGACACAACTTGCTGAAGAGCACTCCGAAGTGATTATTAACATTAGTATGAGCACCCTGTCAGATATTGAGTGCCGCGTGCTCGATAACCGCTTACATGCAGGTGTTATTCCACTTGTTACGCCTTTGTCTGGTCTAGACTATTTCGATTTATATAGTGAAAGTTCATTTTTGTACTGCGGCAAAAATCATCCGTTGTTTAGCCAGTGCAGCAATATGAATCTAGATGAGTTAAAAACATGGCAAGCGGTTCTCCCTAATTATGCCATCACACCAGAAGCAGCAAAGTTGCATCAGCTTTTAGACTGTAAAGCGACAGCAAGTGACCGTGAAGGCATCGCATTTCTGATTTTAACTGGAAAATTCTTGGGTTTTTTACCCGACCATTACGCAAAAAAATGGGTTGAAGATGGTTTTATGCAAGCTGTTTCAAAAGAAAAAATGCATTACAGCACACCCATTTGTTTAATTACTCACAAGGGCAAAAACCACAATATTATTTTAAAAACCTTTATGGAAATGCTTGAGAAGCGGATTGTTGGGGGTTAAAAATCTTTGTTTTTTAATTTATTGAGCTCAAACATTGCATTTTTATATTCAAGGTATGCCTTTTCACTGATTAGAACCACAGCATCTTTCTCTTTTCGTGTAATTTTTACGGCGTAACCTAACAGCACTCTTTCCATGACCTTTGAAAATTGTGATCTTGCATTGGCATAATTAATTTGTTCCATAATATTAGCCCTTCTCAGATAAAAGAAAGCCACTTCTGATATTAAAGTGGCTGTGATTACATTAAAAATTGTATCGACCTAATAAGTTGATTCGAGATAATTTCCCTTCTAAATCTGAAAATGTTTCTCTCTTCCCATAGGTGTATTCAACACCAAGATCGACTTTCTCAACAGGCGTCCAAAATAAATTGACGCTTGCATTGATTAGCCTTTTATTTTGATCAGGGTTATTTTCTGAAAAATTTGAATCTTTATAGATAAGACTACCAGCAGACAAAGAAGAGCGTAAATTTTCATTCCATTTACGCATATACCCTAACTCGACAGAATCAAATTCACTTAAATACATCCGATTTTGATCAAAGTAGAAGGCATCATTATCTTTTGAATAAAGCATATAACGATTATCACCAGCTATGTGATAGTAATTAAACACAACTGAGTCATTTTCAGAAAGCTTATACTTTGTGCCTAATCCAGCACCCCAAGCAAGTTTAGTTTGTTCCTCATTCGCATTAGAAATTGCTCGTTTTTCATGAAGCATACCGTGCAATTGAACCAAGAAATCTGGATTCTTAAATTCATATCGCATGGTTAATGCAGGAAAACGGCTTCCACCTTCTACATTTTTATTTTCAACATCACCGCCTTCCAAAGCGACTAATAGTTTTTGTTTGGCATCAACGATATGCTGATAACGGACCTGTATATTACGCTGAGTTCCCGTGCCCATCGCACCTGTAAAATCAACCAAACTTGGAGCTGTATCACTATTCACAAAAGGTGAAGTCGTCTGGCCAATCAACCAATTTCCTAGTGAAATATAAGCGTGTCTAACCCGAACCGAACCATTACCGTTATCTCCACCACTTCCCATGAAATCGGCTTCTAACTTTCCAACCAAATCTCCTTTCGAGGTCGGCTTAACGATATCCACCCCTACACGTGAAGTCGCAGCAGAGACATTTAATAATTTACTTGTTGAGTTTGAATTGTCTAATGGTATTGACCCTGTTTTATTCGCAATTGAACGCGTTGAACCTTCAAAATCATATGCAGCATCAACACGTATATTTCCATAAAATTTAATTTTAGTCTGATCAGCCGAAACAGGCTTATAAGCGTTTGATGTTTTGTTTTGGCTCAAGTCAGGTACTTTGTTTAATCCATTATTTTTATTTAGATTTTGCTGCTCCATCAGATAATCTATTTGCTGTTGTAATTTAATTATTTTTTCATTTAGCGCCGAGTTATCTTCGCTTTCAGCTTTGGCTTGCTGCAAAGTCATACTCATTAATAATGATAAAGAAATTATCCCTTTATATTTCATGTCTTTTTCCTTTAGACGAAATCACATAGACCAAATTGAAATTTCCTATTTTTCAATCAGTAAAATAATGATTATTGAATTAACTTTAGATAGGCTAACGAAGCTCAATCATTGACTTCGCTAGTTCCCGTCGAACTTAAATGGTTTTGAATAACCTTATTCCGGTAATTCACATCCCTTTTGTTTTAAGCTGTTAATCACCCAGCTACGGTCATTTTCACCTACGGCGATTTGCTCTAATTGCTTTTGTTCAGCGGCATGTTTGGCGCTTGCTTTCAGATAAACTTCTTCGACATCTGCATACGGCACGCTTAAAAGCCCATCCTCATCCCCTAAAATTAAGTCTCCCGGTTCAATTACCATTCCATTAATTGCGATAGGGACATTAATTTCCCCCGGTCCGTCTTTATAAGGTCCTCGATGTGAAATTCCTGCTGCAAAAAGTGGAAAATCTCCCTCTCCAATGACAACCGAATCACGAATCGCGCCATTAATAACGATGCCGGCTATACCTTTCTTAATGGCATACGCAACCATCATCTCTCCAATTAATGCATTGGTTAGATCGCCACCAGCATCAACCACAATGACGTCTCCCGGTTGGGCGATATCAATAGCATAGTGCAACATCAAGTTATCACCCGGACGAGCCTTAACTGTAATGGCAGGCCCACAAAGATATCCCTTTTTATGCATTGGTCTTAATTGAGCCCCACCTGAAGTCATTCGATTCATTGAGTCACTGACATTAGCGACTGGTAGATCTCGATATTGCTCAATCCATTTTTGCTCAACTTTTCTGTCGTTTTTTAGCACTCTAAAACCAATTGCCATAACTTTCCCCTTAGATCAGTTTTCTTGTGCAAATTAATATGACAGCATTTTTTGAAATGTCATTTCATTTTTAATTAAATTTAAACTAAAATTTACTCAATTTTTAAATTTATTTTTACTATTGACTATTTTTTTGAAATGTCGTTTTAATAATATGGATTATTAAGGACGTATTTTGCTCAAAATACTTAAATGGAGTGCAAGTCAAAATGAAACGTAAAGTTCTTATCACGGGGCCAACATTAACTTCAGATGCGTTACTGTATGCTCAGTCTCATGATATTCAGTTGATTCCAACTGAACCCTACATGGCAAAAGATGAAATGGAAAAACTCATCCATGATGAACAACCTGATGCAATCATTGTTCGAACAGGCAAACTTTCTAGAGATATGATTTTTGCTTCTGATAATTTAAAAGTGATTGCAAAACATGGTGTTGGGTTTGACACAATCGACACTCAAGCTGCTGCTGAACGAAAAATTCCTGTCACTATTGCAGTAGGCGCGAATGCACAATCTGTTGCCGAACACGCTTTTGCACTCATGTTTAATGTTGCTCGACAAGTCACATGGTTAGACCAACGTATTCGAGAAGGTCATTGGGACAAAGCAAGTGCAAATGGTGTGGAGCTTTATGGCAAAACGTTGGGCTTAATTGGTTTAGGGGCAATCGGTAGCATACTCATGAAGTTAGTGGCTCCCTTAAACATGAAAGTAAAAGTATATGATCCGTTTTTACAAAATTTGCCAGAGCTCGATTATGTAGAACAGGAACACGACTTTGAAAAACTTTTAGAAACCAGTGACATTATTAGCCTACATTGCCCACTCACAGCTGAGAATAGACACTTATTTTCTCATACCCAATTTAAAAAGATGAAACGCTCAAGCATCTTAATCAATACAGCACGTGGTGAATTAATTGATCAAGCTGCATTAGTTGATGCACTAAAAAATAATAAAATTGCTGGTGCAGGTTTAGATACCTTTTCTTCAGAACCACCAGAAAAAGATAATCCACTATGGGAATTACCTAACTTGGTTGTGACTCCTCACATAGGAGCAAACACAACAGATTCACGTAATCGCGTCGGTCTTTTAGCACTTGAACAGATTGTGAGTATTTGGGATGGCCAATTACTAAACCCACGAGCTATCGCTAACTGGAAGTTACTCAATAGCTAATCATGGAACTCAATTGTTTCTAAGCTTTTAGATGCGAGAACAATTAAAATACTGAATATAAAAAAGGATTTTTTTATGTCTACAGAATACTCTCAACCGAGTGCGATTGAACGCGAAACGATGCGCAAGGTGGCGTGGCGATTACTGCCTTTTTTAACAATTTGTTATGTCATCGCTATTATTGACCGTGGCAATATTGGTATGGCTTCATTACAAATGAATGAAGACCTTGGATTAACAGCTACTGCTTTTGGTTTTGCC
Organism: Acinetobacter sp. S-1; assembly: GCF_059579785.1. Classification (NCBI taxonomy): domain Bacteria; kingdom Pseudomonadati; phylum Pseudomonadota; class Gammaproteobacteria; order Moraxellales; family Moraxellaceae; genus Acinetobacter; species Acinetobacter sp. S-1. Next base: position 1,814,401 of record NZ_CM184207.1, on the reverse strand, counting down.
AGTAGCTTATTTTTCTTTGCATATTTTCTATTTGAAGTACCCAGCAACCTCGCTATGCAAAAATTTGGAGCAAAAGTATGGATTGCCCGAATTATGGTGACATGGGGGGTAATATCATCCGCAACTGCATTCGTTGAAAGCTCCACATCATTATATATTATGCGGTTCTTACTCGGCGCTGCCGAAGCAGGCTTTTTCCCTGGTGTAATTTTATATTTAACCTATTGGTTGCCTGCAAACTATAGAGCCAGAATGGTCGCAATATTTATGGTGGCAATTCCGGGTGCAAACTTTATCGGTTCACCACTATCTGGACTTTTATTATCGCTAGATGGCTGGATGGGCATGCGTGGGTGGCATTGGCTATTTATTTTAGAAGGTATCCCTGCCATTTTATTAGGTATTGCCTGCCTATTTGCACTGACAGATCGACCAGAACAAGCAAAATGGCTCAATAGCGAACAAAAAGCTTGGTTAGTTGAAAGATTACAGTTTGAACGCCAACAAAAAACCCCAATTGGCCATATTTCACTATGGCAACTTTTAAAGAATAAATATATTTGGTCTATGATCATTATTTATTCTGGTGCTTCTGCTGCTGGAAGTACAATGAGTGTTTGGGCACCACAATTAATTAAATCATTTGGTTTGAGTAATTTAGAAATCGGTTTAGTAAATGCGATTCCTTATGGCTTAGCTTCTATTGCAATGATTTTTTGGGGTCGTAGTTCTGATCGTAAAAATGAACGCCGTTGGCATACAGCAATCACACTATTGATGATCTCATTTGGTTTATTAATTGCTTTGTTCACGTCTTCACTTATTGGCACAATCTTTTTACTCAGTGTCGTATTAATTGGTGCTTATTCTATGAAAGGTCCTTTCTGGGCTTTAGCATCCTCATGGATGTCACCGACTACAACGGCGGCAGGTCTAGCAGCCATTGGTGCATGTGCTAATTTAATTGGTGGCGGCATGATGGTGAATATCTATGGCGCAATTCATGATGCAACAGGAAGCCACGCTATTGCCTTACTTCCACTTGCAGCCTTAAATCTCGTGTCGGCTATCATGGTTTTCGTTATGTCTAGAAAAAAAGCTGTTTTGTTTAGCCAACCACAAAGTACTTCATAAACAATATACATAAAAAGGGGCTAACGATTTAGCCCCTTTTTATATCTACAATATTAGAATTAATTACGAATACTCTTACCACCTAAACTTTTTGTTAAATCATCTGCAATTTTGAAGAAAAAATCCCCCACAGATTTTGCAATTTCCGCAGTAAAACGACTTGATGGCCCCGAAACGACTAATGCTCCAACTACATCATTTTGAGCGTCAAATACTGGCAATGCCATTGAAGCAGCATGTGGCTCCGTTACACCCGTTGAATAAAAAGGTTCAGTTCTCGCTAAAACTTGTTCGTGTGTTGATCGCAATGCTTGAGCGCCTGCTGCCCCATCCATTGGTCGAACTTCGCCCGGCTGAATATGAACACGCAGTCGATGGGTAGAGTTCACTCTGTATTGGCAAAGACGATATGCCCCATGTTTAACGTAAAATGAAGCAGTTTCACCAGTTTCATCAACAAGTTGCTGTAAACACGGAACCACATGCCTCTCTAGATCTAAAGCATCTTGATAAATTGTATTTAAACGCATAACTTCGCTGGCAAGCGTATATCTGCCATCCGAAAGACGGTTAACAAAACCAAAATCTTCTAGCGAAACAATTAAGCGCATGATAGTTGCTTTATTTAATTCTGTTCGTTCTGCGAGTTCTGCTAGGGTTAAAGATTTATCACCTATTCTAAAAGCAGTTAACAAAGTTAAAAGGCGATCAGCCGATGCATTTCCGCTTGTTGCTGGGTGAGGTTTAATTTTAACCATGTTTTTCCTACAATAGCTTGATATCAATTTTAATGTATTGAATTAGGTTTTTAACTTTACCATATTTCTTATATTTTAATTCTATCTCTCGACAGCAACTTCTTTCATTTATCAAAGTACTTAAAATATGAAGTATAGCCTCATTATTAGTATGCTTTACGACTAACAATGAGAGCTATATTAATTTCAATTTTAAGCGTGTATTACGCCTCTATCTTTTTGTCTTTACTACTTGAATAGATAAAATATAAAGCAATCCCTAGGCAGATTAGCGCTCCTAATCGATACGGTGAAAAAGAGAGCATTTCATTACCAAACCAGCCAAAGTTATCAATCAAGATACTCATCAAAAGTTGTCCAAAAATTACAGCTACCGTAGCTACGGCAGCTCCAATTCTTTGCACGGCCATTACCATAATGACAATATACGGCACTCCACACATAGCACCCAACAACTGCCATTTGGGAACATCTAACAAGGTTAAGGTTTGTTTTGGTTCAAAGTAAAAAATAAGGAGCGCCGTAATTAAAGCACCGACTGAGAAAGTCAAAAAAGCACTACGAAATACACCAACTTTTGCTCCAAGTTGACCATTAATTGCGGCCTGTACACTCAATAAAGCACCACCAATGACGGCGAGAAGAATCATTAAAATTGTCATGCGGGTCTCCTATGCTTTTGCGACAAGTACAAGTGCAGCAACAATAAAGATGAGTGCCAAAATTCGTTTACGGTCTACTTTCCGATGTGGAGTTCCTAGTAAACCATAGTGGTCGATGATCAGGCTTTTAGATACCTGTCCCGCTAAAATGCCTATCATTGTCATGGCAATACCGATAACTGGAGTAGTAATGGTCAAAATAATGACGTAAGCAGGACCCAAAACCCCACCCAGTAATTGCCAAGATGGAAGTGTAAAAAATGAAGGACTATTACGTGGACTAAAAAACAACATGAGTAAAAAGGTAAGTGCTGCACCCACACCAAAAATACTAAAGGTGGCCCACAACTCACCCACTTCCTTTCCTAACGGCCCTAAAAGCCCTGCTTCGACCGACAGCCCCATTCCCCCTAAAATGGTTAGGAGTAGTAATAGAATTTGCATCTACATTGCCTCTTCTGTATCTAGGCAACCAATACTAAGGTAGCCAATTCATCAGAAAAACAGCATAATTCATGAATCACTTTTGCAGAAATTGCACAAATGGATTTAACAAATTCGATTGATATCCGCACGCTTCGGTTCTTTATTAGTGTTTACAATGCTCAAAACTTTTCGAATGTAGCGCGTAAAGAAGATGTGTCTGCATCTATGATTTCTCGAACCATCCAACAGCTTGAGGATGCGTTGGGACAGCAACTTTTCTACCGTAATACGCGAGCAATCACACCGACCGAATCGGGCAAATTATTTTTTGAATATGCAAAAAGAATTACTGAACAATTTGATGAAGCACAAAAGGCTTTACAAGATAAAACCATAGAGCCATCGGGACTCGTCCGCATCAATGCTCCTGTATTTTTTGGTCAACGGCATATCGCGCCGTGGTTGGCGGGTTTATCAGAACGTTATCCAAGACTTTTAATAGAGCTAATTCAAACCGACGAATTTATAGATCCATTACGCGAAAGCACCGATTTAATATTTCGCATTGGAACGCTAACTGATTCATCATTTCATGCACGTATTTTTGCTACACAAAAGTATCATTTGGCCGCCTCTCCTCAGTATGTTGCTAAATACGGTACGCTTGATCACCCAGCAGAACTTAATCAACACAAATGTCTAGTCTATAAAGGTTTTGAAGGGCCTAACCGTTGGTTAGTGCGGAAGCCCAATGAAGAATGGATACATTATCCAATTACCCCCTTACTTTCTTCAAACAATGCCGAGAGCTTAATGACAGCTGCGCTTCATGGTATGGGGATTGTTCTATTTCCTGATTGGCTGATTGGTGAAGCTTTAAAACAAGGATATTTAATCAAGCTTTTACCTGAATATGAATTCGCGATTAAATCCCAGCCACAACATATTGCAGCCATTTATCCAAATGTCCGCCATCCTCCCTTAAATATTCGAGTGGTAATAGATTATTTTGCTGAAATCTATGGAGACACACCGTATTGGCAGAATTAATTTTTTATTTATAACAAATCTATAAAGACTTATCCGCACATACTAGCAACTATTCTTTTAGTTTCTGGGTTGATTACTATAGTGACTCTGTCGGGGCGAAATTCTTCTGTAACTGGCTCCTCAATGTAAGCACTTCGATAGACTCTTGCATTAGTCATCGATAGGATCTGCTTTTCTGTTAAATCAGTTTTACCTATGAGATTCTTAGCTTTAACTGGATCACAATCAAAAGACGCATCCCATTCTTTACTTGTGCTAGGCACTACAGGCTTAGATTCTATCTCTTGTTGTTGTCCTTGAGCTGGTTTAGGAGCTTCTGCGTTTAATACATTATTTGAACAAGCTGAAAGCAGGCTTATCATAAGCCCCCAAAGAGCATACTTTTTCATATTTCTAAATACTAATTATCTATTTAAAACTAATATATCATAAATTAGAAAGGTAACCCCCGCCCACAGCCCATATAGCATAGGGCTTACCGCATTGTGATAATCTATTAATTTTTAAAATAAAATCAGTTGATTGCTTTTTAGCGTAGAGAATTGGAAGACAAATATCATACATCACGAAACTTGCTTAAGCGTGAACACTTCATCCATATTTCTAGAATATTTCTCCACTTTTTCCCGCTCTATGTTGAAAATATTTTTCCATAATCCCCTCTACTCACCACAATTTAGTAATTTTTCCGTAGCCTTAATAAGAATATCAGTTGGTCTATTCTTTTTAACAACTGGATACAACAAGCTTTTTGTAGAAAAGAATCAGCAAATTATGTTGGATACCATAATTCATGCAGGAATACCATTTCCTGAATTCATGGCAGTCTTTGTGTCTCTTTGTGAGTTTGTACTAGGACTAATGCTTATCATCGGGCTTTTTACTCAACTTTCTTGTTTGATCTTAATCTTTATTTGTTTTATTGCATTCATCACAGTAGGCATCTATACAATTCCATCAGGACTAGATTTAATAACTTGGACAAGTTGGTTTTTTTATATTCATGATCTGCTTTATATATTTATTCTAACTTTTATTCTTTCCAAAAAGCCTGATCCTTTAACTCTTGATCATTTGTTATTTAAAAAGTATATGTAAATAAAAGTTCTGCTAACAATAAATCTTTAGCAGGACTTCGTATAGCTAAACATGTTCGACTAATAGAGACCAATTAACTGGTCTTTTTATATATAAGATCACTCATTAAAAAACCCACCGAAGTAGGTCATTTATATTCTATATAATAGCTGTTGCCATCAGAACTGTTGAAAACCATATTTAAAGTAGGGTAAATAAATTCACCTCTTAATAAAATATATTCAACTTTAGTTCTCTGAACTCTAGATGAATGTTTGATTTTATTAGTATTTTCCTCTGTATAGTTTGCCTGTGCCCTTGTTTCTTTTCCTTGGTAATCAATAATTGTAATGTCTTTTAGCATTTATATGCTCCAATTTAATTAGACATATTATGCTTAACAAAATTTTTATACTATCAATATTTTGTAGGCAACTAATTTAAATTAATTTTTAAAATTTAATCATCTGTACATTGAGAAAATTTATATATGTGTGCTTTATGTACCCCTACTTGAAATTGAGATAGGATAATTTCTAGTTTTAAAGGATAAGACTCAACAGGTTACATATAATTGATTTTATTTACGAAATATACAGTCGAAATAAAGTCCATTTCTATGACATATCAACACATATCAATCTTAAAACAACCGTAATGTAAAGTGATTTAAAGCGTAGTATGAACTTTCCCTAGTGAAGATAAGAAGATAAAAATGTCAGGTTTTAAAAGTTTTTCTCAAAATACAACTAACAACGCTAATGTCATTAAAGCCCAAATGAATAAGCATTCTGCAACACAACCACCTACCGAAACTCAACCATCAGAAGTTCCTGGCACCGTAAAAGATCTGCCAGAGAATAATGATCAACCTGATCCAAATAACAAATAATTTCTTATTAACAGTGCCTTGGAAGTTATTTTGAGGTCCTGCTACTACTAAGAATAAATTAGTGCACTGATTTATTATACTATTAACTACTTTTATCAATTTGATTTGTTTAGTTATTTTAAGAAATTGCAGCCATTCATTCCAGAAAATTGATATGACTAGTCTCTCAGATATGAGGGGCTTTTTTAATTGTATTTCTACTTAACCAGTACTTACCCACTCATTAAAAAGAGCACCTAAGTGCTCTCTCATCCTTATTGATTTTTGTATAAGGCAAAATTTATTGCCCTATCATATGCCTGTTCCTGTAACTCCGTATATACATAAAAGTGCTGTTCTGCTTTGGTAACAGGGTTAATAAGTTTCATTGGTTCATAACTATGAGTATTTAAATCATTAGGGTCAACATCAAAAGCTTCTAATTGCTGCTCTCTCCATTCTCCACTTAGTACACCACCTACACAAAGCCATTTCGTTGTATTGTCTGACATATCTAATCCATATTTTGGAGGTGTTTACATACCATAACACGCCGTTCTTTGAGCTGTATTATTTTTTCATGACTAAAAAATCGATCATCTAATTAGATGGCTTCTTCAGTAAAGTAATTTTAGGATCCATCACAACAAAAAAGCCCTCCATTAGAGGGCTAGATTCAAAGCTACTTAAGTAAACTTACAATATTGGTCCAACCCATCTTATGAGCCAAATCTAAAGGAGTCATTGATTGATTATTTACCTCCAACTTATTCGTATTCAACCTTAAAAGCTCTTGAACAAATAAATAATTACCCGCTATAACTTCACGATGTAATAATTGATTACCACTTTCATCTTTTTCAGTAATGATTGCAGGGTCTGTCTTTATAATATTTATGAACTGATCCAAAATATTCTTACACATGGGGTGTTCATCTAGGTTTTCGGGACAATTTTTCTGCTCATAAACTAGAAAAATTTCATCAGGATTACCAAAATCAATCCCCCATGCCTCATCATATTCTTTACGATCTGATGCATTTAAGGTCTTACGATGTTCTTGAATCGTAAACCCACCATGAACAGTGCCATTAGATAAGAACATCCAATCGACTATAGACTCAAATTGAAGCCTTACTGTTTCACCAGCTTGCACATTATCAATAATATAAGGTTCGTTTAACAAAGTTCCTGAAATTATACTGCCATCAAAATCAACTTGATCAATCCACATATACTCAATTAAAGGTTGATTTTTATCTTCAAGGTTTTCTTGGATAAATGCACACTTCACATAAGCCAGTTCTAAAGCTGGAACAATCCGTCGATATTCCCAATAAAGTTCACGCCAAAAATATTTAAATGTACTTATAGCACTCTCAAAAGCTAGAATCATTTCTGGAGATTCATTCTTATGCAATTTATTCATATAATCCATATTACAGTTAATTAATATTGAACTTGCTTATAATAACACTATGATAAATTTAAATATCTTTAAATTTCTTAACAATGACACTAATATTTATAAAAAAATAACGGCCAAGGCTAAGACCAAGCCAAAGTAAGATTCTTGAGAAAAAACCTCTAGCAAAGCCCATTCAAACAGGTTACCTTTTATATAAATTAAATTTTGCAGTTAGTTAATTTCCTAAAGTTTAGGTTTAGTTCAGTTATATTTATTATGATCAAAAAATTAAGTACATTATTAATATTATTGTCTCTATCACTTCATGGATTAGCTGCAATACATATGAGTCCAAGAATAGGAAGCTCCTCTTATAGTGGCCCCCTCGACACACTTATATTAATGATTGTGGGGATTGGAGCTTTATATTTTTATTATAAGTCATTCTTAAAATGGATTAAACGAAAATCAACTGGTGAAAAACCAGAACGTAAACTTGGTCTTGATGACTGGGGCATTACACTTGCAGGATATGTAATGGTATCAATATTTGCATGTGGACCTATATTTGAAATACTACAAAGTATAGGCGACTATCAACTTGTAAGAGACACTTGGTATATTGTATTTATATTTTGTTTTGGATTATTGTTTTTTTTAAGAAGAACCTAAGAAGCTATCTAATATATAAATTAAAAATCCCAATAATAATCAATATTTAGTGGGATTTATATAGCGAAACATGTTCGACTAACTTAGATACTTCAGTACTGATACTTATAATTAAGATATAGAAAATAGAGAGCGTACAATACTCCCGCGACAATGAGAGTAAGAAAGAATGAAACTAAACATATGATTTTCATTTCAAATGATATATTCGCTTTAATTCCTGTCTCTTGCTCTCTTCTTTTTATAGAAAGATAACCTTTCATATTCCAAAAAGTGAAAAATATAATCGTAATAATTATGAGACAAAGCAAAAGATAGTATTCTGATGTGAAAGGATTATTGATAGCGTCATTGCATTTTTGCTTTTCTATTATTTCTGCTTGAGTTAATTCAGTTTTCACTGAAACACCCCATTTCTGACTATCAGGTAGAAAATACTTATATTCACAATAATCTATAAATTTTTCTTTCTGATCACGTCCGTCTCCTCTAGTGCCAGAAGATGAGGTGTGATTAAGCCTTACTGTAGTAGTTGTCATTTGCCATTAGTATTTAAAAATTTGGTGCAATTATAAATACCGACTAGCTCTAAACTCAATAAACACCACTACAACAAAAAAGCCCATCTTCCGATGAGCTTTTTATTTAATTAAGATTATTAAATGCATTAGGCTTTAAATTCTGCTAATACAAAGTTTTTTACTATTTCATCAAAATTAGGTTTCAGAAGAGTTGGCTTGCTATCTTTTATAGTTTTATACCAATAACTCGCTGCAACTCCCATACTAATCAAAGCTAACAATTTCATTGCTCACCTCACTTATTGGGAAGAGTGAAACTTAAAGTATCATTCGCGTTTGTAGCGTTCCAACTCGTTTAAGAGAGTTTTCTGTATATTTTTTAAGCAATGTGTAATAAAAAAGGCCCATATCTTGGTGAGTTTTTTTCCTTTAACACTATGTATTTATACTAAGAATAATTAATGATCATCATTGAATTTTAAGATAAAATTAAATTCTTTAAATATTTTTCATTTTTCATAGTAAGTTAAAATTATCGCAAAAAACAATTAAAATGTGATTTAAATAACATTTTATGATTGCTGTTTATTATATTCTTTGTCAAAATAAAGATATTTCAAATATTAATAATTTTTAGATATGGCAAATCAATTAAATAGTTTTGTAGAATTATTAGATAGGCTGGGTTTACCTGAAGAAATTAAGAAAACTTGTATAATTATTATCGCATTTATTTTAATTGTATCAATGCTTATTACTATCCTAGAGAAAATTGGAATTTTAAAACTCTTCTCTATCTTTTTTTCTAAAATTTTTACTAGTCCAAATACAACCGAAGACGATATTAAAGCATTAAATGAGCTAATAGACTTTGAACCATTAAAAGCAGACCAAGCCAAGAATAAACCCTACGCTTTATATGCCAACTCTCTTAAAGAATTAGCACTTTTGAATAGCTACTTTAAGAGTAATTTAATCGATATTTTTACACTAAAATATTTATTTACTCGCAAAGATCCTAAGCGAGCCAAAAGACTATATTCTCTGAGACTTGACAAATATTTAGAAAAATCTGGAGACAGATATATTCTAAAAAAATGGGTAAATTTCTGGGTAGTATATATTCCACTTTGCATATGGCTATTCATTTATTGTTACTTAGCTTTTATATTCTTAAAAGCTCTATTCTTATCAAAAGAATTCCAAAATAATGAACCTATTGCTCTATGGTATTATTTCTTGATTGTTGTTGTAGTTCTTGGAACTGGATGGTTAACAAGTTTTCTCCTACAACCTTGGCAAGCCAAAACTTTTACTAAACTTAAAAGTAATAATCCACAATTAAGATTACAAAGAAAAGGTTATAAAAAATAATTATTTATTTTAGGAGTTATTAATGAAACCAGCAATTGTTATCGGCAATACCACTGATCACGGTGGCATAGTTAGTACTGGAGATAGTACATATCTAATTGATGGTAAGGCCGCCCATGTCGAGGGCATGACTCATTTTTGCCCTAAATGTAAAGTTACTGTCACTGCTCTCTCAAGTAGCCCGCTTGTTGTGATTAATGGTCGTGCAATAATTGTCGCTGGTGATAAAACTAGCTGTGGTGCAACCTTTTTACCAAGTCAGAATTTATTAGTTCGTGATCAAGGCAGTTCAAGCGGATCTGGAAGCTCTACAACAAACGATAGCTTGGTTCAAAATACAGAAAAAGAAAATAGTGTCATTTTCAAATTTAAAGATCCAAATACAGGTAAACCATTAACCGATTTTCCATATATTCTTACTCTTCCAAATGGTGAACAGATAGAAGGTAAAACTAATAAAGCAGGAAAAACGGAACTTACTGTGACCGGCGTAAAACCTGAACAAGTCAAAATCGAAACCTTAGATCTTTCAGAACCAATGCCACCTTTGGAGTAAGAATTATGGGTAATCAGCCAATTACTAAGAATATTCCCCCTAATAGCAAAGCTTGGGATGGCTATCCTTCTAAAGTTGAAAGCTGTAATGTTCCTAAGCCATTCTGTTATTTACAATTTGATCGACCAATTGCGATGCCTTACACCTTCATGATGTCTTTACAACAATGGGAATATGTAGAAAGAAGGAATAAATTAGAGTTTTTATTGGCAGTACGATTTGGCATGGAATATGACATTGCCAAATTAAACGAAGACGTTTTAATTTCTACGGGCTTTCATACTGGAATGTATGTAAAGTTTCAAAATTATTTAAGAAAACATTATGAAAAAGATGCAGCTGTTTTAATGGCAGTTTTCCAAAGTAATGCTTTCACTACCCGATTTGGAACATCTTTTGCGATTGAAGATTTAGTTGGTCTAAAAGGTGCTATCGATGATTTACGGATTGACGATATCATGACTGGGGCACATATGATTTCACGAAAAAATGGTTATGCTACACAAATTAATAGAAAGATGTATCGACAAAACTTTAACCAAGACTACAATCCTACTATGTTAAAAACCTTAGCTGCTCAAGGATTATATCCTGATGAAATCGAAGGAATCTTCTAGAATGAAGAAATATTTATTAATTTGCCTTTTACCTATTTTTACTACTGCTTGTAGTGCCAAACCAACCCCACAAGAAGAACTAGATATTCAAGCTACCTTTTTGCCTACTGTATTCAATCTTGATGCCGGTACTTATGCTTTAGCTCCAAAACAAGCTCCTACTGCTTTAAGCAAACAATTGTACGATGATGCTTTATTTAAGCTTGGTTTATTAAAAAGATATGATGACCAAGCAAGTGCAGAGTCTAAACTTGAAAAGTCTGTAAGACCTGTTGCTTTAAATACTTTATGTTTAATGAGTAAGTTTGTTAATAACCCAACTTATGTAAAAGCTGTAAAGCATAGTATTGAGCAAGAGCCTGATTTAAATAAATGGCTCAAAGAAAAACAACCAAAATGGCAAGAAGCTTTGAGAAAGGAAAATCCAGAAATTTTTGACTATCCATGTAATATAACCATAAAGCCGCTTTAAGCGGCTTTTTATATTTATGAATAGATCTTAAAAAATGGATTTGAGCATTATATTTATTATTTATTGTTTTGATGGATTTTATAGTCTAATTTAATATCTGTTTTAGCTCCTAGTTCTTTTCTCAAACTATGTGTTATTGGTAAAGTTAAATCATTAACTTCATCCAACATTTCTCTAAGTTGGGTATGACATTCTTTTTTTCTTAGTAAAAGTATCAATTTCTTAATCTGAGATTAATTTTTCTAATTTTTCACTTTCATTCAAATATTTATCAATAAATTTAGAATTTCAATTAAATTCTAAATTTATCTATACCCCTTTAAACAACTATCTAAATGATTAATTAGATTTAAGTTAAAAATTACATCTAATTAATCATTTTAAAAAATTAAAATATAATTAAACGTTTATTATCTTCTTTTCCCAAATAATCTATAGGAACATTATAACTCTCAGCTTTATAACGTTCATAAAGATCATTTAATGTATTTTCATCATAATTAAATTTCTCCCTCCAAACATCTCCATAATATAATGAGATAATTTTAACAAAAAAAACTAAAGGATTTAAAACTCTAGCAACTGGCCATCGATTATCAGAATGAAATCCTATATGAAAATGAGAAGCAGGATGAAACTTATCATCATATTGACTAGGGGAGTAATCATATCTAATTAGTGGAATATCAAAAATAAAGTCAGCTTCATTAATAAGCTGCTGATACTCAAGCTCAGTTAATTCCCCGCTATCGAATAATTCTTGAATAGACTTAACTTCTTCTTTTAAATCTATGAATTGATATGGATTAGGATAGTACGCATACCTTAATTCTTGTTCACCATTACTATTTCTGGATTCAGAAAATTGAAAACAACCTTGATCTTTTAAAGATATATTATACTGATTATAATCAATAATATAATTATATATTTCCGTATAATATGGAGATGTTTTACATAACTTCTTTAAATCATTAGAAACATTTAATGAAGTTCTAGAACCATGGTGTGAATCAATATCCAAATCTCTCGCTAGGGATGCCACCTTTCTAATATAGAAGCTTAAATCTATATCAGTCATTATCATATCCCCCGAGAAGTCTTTGCATTTCCTCCTCAATTTCATCAATTGAAAAGCCATTTCCTTTAAGTTTATTTACTTCATCTCGAAATTTTATTTTCAATTGCTCTTTTTCACTTAAATCACGCTGAATATAATCTAAAGTTGCTTTATTAGGTACATTGAACTCTAAATTAGGTGATTTTTCTAAGCTTTCATCAATTTCTTTTTTAAAATGATTTGCTTCTTCTCCAACTCCTGTAATTCTTAACCATGCTTTAGTTCTTGTAAATGCAGTAAAAATTTTATTCCGTGTTTGTCTTAATTTCTTTAATGAATAAAGTGAATCAATTCCTAAAACAAATACGCATGCAGCTTCATTTCCCTTTGCTCTATGTACAGTAGTAAGAGTAATCATATTATCTAAAATAAATGGGGGGTTTTCAGAACTAGAAGCTAAAATATTATTTGTTAATATGTTTAAATCACTTAATTTATAAGAAATCTTCTTAAAGTAAGCTTTAGCATGCCTATCATCAAGTGATATAATCATGATATCGGAAGGTCTTAACCCTTGCTCAATAAAATGCTGGATTTCTTTAATTATATAGTTAATTTCTTGGTCCATTGAAAAAGCAATAAATGTTTTTATAATTTCATTTTTGCTTTGATACTTTGATATTGATAATGGACTATTTTCAGGATTCCTTCTAATAACTACATTTTCACCTTCTTCATACTTACCCTTAATTAGTTCATATCCAACATCTTTCCAATGATCTATATTTTCTAAAATTTGAACAGGTTCATCATATAATCCAAAACCTAAAGCATGAGCTGTTACTAAAACATCTAGAGGGTTTCTATAACACTTATGTAATACAATATCATTAGATTGTCCCCAAGTTAGATGTGATGAAAATAAAGTCAAATCTACTAAAGGATTTCCCTCATTATCACTTCCAAAAAGCTCTAATGGAGTTCTAGTATAAATATTAAAGATAGTTTGAAGATCATCATATGCCCATACAATATTTTTATCTTTACCCGTATTGCCTGTAGCTAATTTATAGCATAATCGAAAGAATTCATCTGGCAAATCTTGTGCCTCATCAATTAATATATAATCATACTTACTATTAATTTTTCTTTTCGCTAAATCAGCACAAACAAATTCAAATGGATCATTTTTATTTTGAACATCTCTATAAGATAATGGATTATATCCATTATCTATTGCCGCATTAAAATAAACACCGTCAACCTTATACCCACCCCATGCATGAAGTACATCAATATTTTCCCAGTTCGGCTCTCCACCCGAGAAATGTCTATAGAAATTACTAATAACTTTATAAATTAAACTATATAAGCTCTTTGTGTAAAACGTAAACAATATTTTCTTTTCAGGATATTGTAAATGGATATAGGCAGCTTTCATTGCTAAAATAATTGTTTTTCCTGAGCCAGCTAAACCCCTAATTCTTTGAGGACCATTGATGAGATTTATTGCAGCCTTCCTCTGTTCGGAGTCAAAATTAATGATCTCATCTTCTAGTTTTATTAAAATATTTAATTTATTTTCTTTATCTTCAACTAATGACTTTCTTTGAGTAGGTTTAGATAAAGCTTTCGCACCTTCTAATATTGATCGAATTTCATCTATTTGTTCTTGTGTGAGATCAACGTCCTGTTCAATTAAAAAATTATTTAAATCTTGTATAGATGAAAGCAGATCCTCATCATCTTTAGTACTGGCTGGTGAAAATAATTTTGTTTCAATATCAAAAGAAAGATTTTTCCTTTTTCGTAAAATTGAACTTTTAATTAGTAAACTATTGACGTGACTATATGTATCATTTAAAGACTCAAATTTATCATCAATAAATTTTTCACTAGCAGTAGCAAATAAAACAACCCCAACTTTTTTCGAAATTAATAAAAAATTGGTCTTGACAGTGTTATCCTCATATCCTTTAAACACAGGATAGCCATAATATAAAATACCATCTTGGATTCCTATTTCAGAATCATAAGCGTTTAGATGATCAATAAGTTGATTATCTAATCCATGTGGCTCTAATTCGGTTGCTATGATTGTTTCAATGGCCACTTTACTTCCCTTAAGTACTAAAATTTTATTATTTTACACTAACCTTATCTAAATAAAATAATCTATCCATATAAAGTCTATTGTAAAATTATCCTCGGCGTATTGTATATGAATGTAATATTTTAAGATTAGCAGTCTAACTTAAGTTCACCCCCCAAAAACCTCCCCACCACCACATCCCTTTCCTCCAAACTCTTTGAGCTTAAAATCTGTAACATCAAGCCATCAATTAGGTTTAAAACCATGTCAGCACTTGGTTTTAACGCATGAGTTTCCAAACTAAAAACCAGATCAAAAAGTTCTTTAAGTAGCCATTTTCTATATTCAAGCGCTATACGGTAGGCCTGCGGGTAAATCTGTTTAGTTTCAAAAATGGCTTTAAGTAATAGATAGTACAGGCTATTAAAATTGACATGTAAAACAATAATCTCTTTGAGTTTATCGCTTGAGGTTCGGTAACGGCTTGAGTAGATAATTGCCAGCACTTCTTCTTTGAGTTTGCTTTTTTGAAAGCATATGCACATTTCAATAAGTCGCTGTTTTGAGTGAAAGTAGTTATAAAAAGTGGCTTTAGGAATTTTGGATTTTTTGACGATTAAGTCCACGCCCGTATTGTGAAATCCATAGATATTAAACAGCTCTATTGCTGTATGAATAATCTGTAATTTTTTGGAAGATCTTTCTAAAGTTGGCATCGTTTTACCGTTATAAATTCTTGTTGTTGCTAAAAGAGATAAAAAAGCCTGTGCCTTTTCTGGGAGAAAAAAAGGCACAGCAAAGCCGTAAAGACTGTGCTTGGCACATCTCAAGTTTTATTGTTGCTAAGTTTTAGACGTAATGATTTAAAGCCTGAAAAGCCTATGGCCCATCAAACTGCTTTAAATTGATTTAAGTTGTGTCGAGATAGATTTTGACAGTGACTGCCGATAATTTATGAATGTGCATAGCCAACTCCTTCTTTTGGGAGTTCTGCCAAAGCATTATAAATTATGGTGGCAGAACGGAAGCAGGTTGACGGACTGGGTTCGACATCCAGCACACCCGAAGGTGTCCCACTCCCGTCCTACCGCTACGGGAGGGAACGAGGTGTGCACACAAGACTATTCCTCAGAAGAAATAATCCTGATGTGGTCGATCATCGGTCCGTCAAAACCGACTGGCAATGTAGGCCAGCCTGCAAATGGTAATCTTCAATATTTGAGCTGTCAATGTGAAATTGGCTAGAAATTATTTAATTAAATTATTGTTTTTCATTTAATTACATAATTAAGGAAAACCTTAAATATTGGCTTAACAATTTGCTTTTATAACAGCACTCTAACGCTTTCTTTTTATTGTGACTGCGCTTACTCGGCCATAAATATTTTAAATTTTGAGACTAAAAAAGGAGGTATTAGCCTCCTCTTTTAATTCAAACTATAAACGTTTGGTGGTAGTTAAATACCTTTATCTGCCAGATATTACTGAAGATTCTTTGAGTACGTTTTAGGTGATATTTGTGTGATCTCTTTCTTTTCTAGACGATTTAACAATGTGCCAAAGATTGCAGCAACAATGTACATAAATAATGAATAAACTGCTGCTGGCATAGCGGCCATACTGCTTGCCATTACTGTAAAAGCAATAGTCATGGCTAAGGTACTGTTATGAATTCCTATTTCAAACGCGCAAGCTTTTGCCTGAAAGCTATTTACACCTAATAATCGTGGAACAAAATAGCCAACCATTAAACTACATACGCAAAACAGCAAAGTTGCCAATCCAATTTGCCCAATATACGTCATCAGATTTTGATAATCTCGTGCAACTGCCAATATGATGATTGATACGAGAAAAACGATAGCAAAGATACGCACAGGTTTATTGAGCTTTTCGGCCGTATGCGGCGCAAAATGACGGACTAACATCCCGATCCCAACGGGCACTAAAATAATAAGAAAAACCTGTATGATTTTAGAGAATTGCAAACCTACATTTTGTCCATTTTCCATAAAGTGTTGTATTGCAAAATTCACAATTAACGGAAGTGTAAAGGCAGCGATGACCGAATTTATAGCCGTTAAAGTAATATTTAAAGCAATATCACCTTTATAGAGATAACTAAATAAATTAGCTGTTGGCCCGCCCGGTGACGCAGAAAGGAGCATCAATCCAACAGCAAGCATTGGTGGTAAAGCAAGAACCTTACAAATAATAAAAGCAATACCGACTAAAATAACCAGTTGGCAAAATAATGCGATAAATACGGCTTTTGGATGTTGTCGCACGCGTTTAAAGTCATTTATGGTCAACTCTAGACCCAAACCAGCCATAATAATTGCGAGTGCAATTGGTAAAAATACGGTAATTAATCCTGAACCCATAATCTCATTCCTTTTTTCATTTATTTATGGAGCTTCTAGTCCCATACGCTTATGTTTTTAATTAAAAGTTCTTATTAAACTTTTAGTTCTTTTCTTAAAATTTTACCCACATTCGACTTGGGTAATTCATTGATAAATTGAATATAGCGTGGTTGTTTGTAGCCAGTCAGGTTTTCTTTTGCATAGATTTGGATTTCTTCAACCGATAAAGAATCATCCTTTTTGACAATAAAGGCTTTAGGCACTTCACCCGATTTTTCATCTGCAATGCCAACCACGGCGACTTCTAAAATTTTTGGATGTTGGGCTAAAACTTCTTCAATTTCGTTCGGAAAAACATTAAAGCCTGATACTAAAATCATGTCTTTTTTACGGTCAATAATTTTGGTATAGCCTTTTTCATTCATAAAGCCAATATCACCTGTTCTAAAGAAACCATCAGCAGTCATGACCGCTTTCGTTTCTTCAGGTAAATTCCAATAACCTTTCATAACCTGCGGGCCACGAATCGCAATTTCTCCAGTTTCACCGGGTGCTAATTGATGACCTTCATCATCCAAAATAGCAATATCCGTGCTCGGTACAGGAATACCGATTGTGCCACTAAAAGTATTAGAGATTGGCGGGTTAAAAGTCGCAACAGGCGAAGTTTCTGATAAGCCATACCCTTCACGGATAATACGTCCTGTCAGTTTTTCCCATCCATCGGCCGTGGATTTCAAAATTGCCATACCGCCGCCTGTGGTAATTTCTAAACGGCTATGGTCCAATTTATTAAAGCCTTCATGATTAATCAGCGCATTAAATAAAGTATTTACAGCAGGAAAAACCGTAGGACGATATTTTTCAAAACAATGTACGAGAGCGTCTAAATCACGCGGGTTTGGAACCAAAACAGTGGCATAACCTTTATTCATTGCACTGTGCAATAAACAGACAGTAAAACCAAAAATATGATAAAGCGGTAAGGCACAGATCGCTATTTCATCTTCGAAAGCATCTCGGTCACCAAAGTAGCTTTTAAAAACCACATTATTTTGTAATAAGTTGGCGACAATATTTTTATGGGTTAATTCTGCGCCCTTGGATACACCTGTTGTTCCGCCCGTATATTGCAAAAGCACAGTATCCTCAAGAACAAGCTTAGGACGTATATAGTCTTGGGCATTTGCCTTCAATAAGATTTGCTTAAAAACGTATTTTTTAGAATCTAAGGTGTCTAATTCAGTAGGTTGCTCGACCAACATTTCAGTCATGGTGGTGGTAATAATTTGTTCAACCGCCACTTGCTCTTTGACAGCGTCATAAACAGGTAAAAGTTGTTCTAATATAAATAAGACTTTTGCGCCTGCATCATTTAATTGATGCTTTAACTCGCGGGCTGTATAGAGGGGGTTAATATTGACCAGAATGTAACCTGCACGAATGACGGCAAGTGAAATAATTGGGTACTGAATAATATTGGGCATCATCACGGCAACACGTGTACCTTTTTCTAGCCCTAAACTTTGCAAGAAAGTTGCTACTTGTCGACTATATAAATCGATTTCAGCATAAGAAAAAGATTGATCTGCAAATATAAAAGCCTTTCTTTGCTGGAACTTATTAAAACTGTTGTCCCAAAAATCGAGAAGTGAAGTTTGTTCATCCGGCAATGTAATCGTGCTTTCTATATTCCATTGCTTATATTCATCTAACCAGATCTGATTTGTCATCTTATTGTCCTTTTATGAGAGGGAGAAATGGAACTGTTCCTACTCCACTTTTTATATTTTCTTTAATCTTTTAATCTGCTTACTCTCGTGCAGAAATAAACTGTTTATATAACTAAGCGATCCATCAAATAGTTGAATTAAAATTTATAACCAATTTTCAAACCGTAACCGATTGAATAGTTATTTTTATATTCACCCACATAATATTCACTGCCTGCCTGAGCACCAAGCTGACCTTTGGCGTCACCAAGCCATAGATACTTCATTCCACCTGAAATAAAGTATTTTGAAGTTGGACTATATTGCGCACCAAGACCAACACTGTAATAACCTTTAGCTGGCCCACCTGTGGACACGCGCTCACCTGCTCCCGAGTCCCAGCCTACAGAAACTGAACCTGACCATTTATCGCTTAGGCGTTGTCCAATTCCAAGATTGGCAGACCATTGATCATCATAATAACGAACCAGATTAAAACCATTTGGACGACTTGGCGTTGATAGAACCCCAACAACTTCTGAGATTTCGCCAAAACGATAGGGTTTAAACTCAAAATCATTCCAGTGAACCCAACGTACGTTACCGAACAATAAAGTCCCTTTGCGTAATCCAGTCTGAAATTCCAAATTCACTGACTCTGGCGCTCTAAACTTAGTTGAGCCTGATGTGCCTGCTTCGGGTAAGCCCGCAACAATATGATTGAGTGCCTCCTTACGCGATTCAGTGAGTTGTCCTATAGAAACCATATACGCCAAATGCTGATCAAGAAAATCACGGCCTTGCTGCGTACTCAACATATCAACCAATGGCGCATTTTCATTGGCAGTCACTTCATGCATAATTTCTGAACGATAGGTTAATGAGGCTTTTATGGCTTTTTCGGGAATTTGATAACCAAATCCTGCCAGCCATCCCCAATCTCCAACTTCTTTGGCATTAAAGTCATAGCCATTATATAAACTGAAAACTTGACCTCTTAAATTGACGTTACTTTTAAATGTCTGATAAACAGGACCTGCATAAAAATTCCAGTTCTTATCCGGTTGATAACCCAATATCAGACTAAAATTTTGCATAACAAAATTCGATTTGGTGTTCCCTGTTACGACTTCTCCACCGGTCTTTTGGGCAAGTGTTGCTGAATCAATGCCCGGTACTAAAATCGTATCACTCGGCTTAGCAACAAAGCTGTTATTTCCATAATATTCTGAGTCGGAAGTAAAGGGCTGATCGTAAAGAAAACCAAATGAAAACTGAGGTGCTAACTGTAATTTCAAAGCTGCACTGGGACGATAATCAGAGTTTGCAATATCAGAAATACTATTACGTGTTGGGTTTGTACCCGCTTCTTGTCCTTCTAACGAAGTGTCTGAAACAGATAAACTTGCCTCAAAATAATTACCAGGTTGTAGAAATGCAGAAATTGATTGTCCTGTTCGATCAAATGCTGCTGCATAGAGTGGGCTCGTACAAAATGAAGCCATGACCATGACTAATGTTTTCTTTTTCATCTTTTAATCCGTCCTAGATTTTTATTTTTACTTATTAGGGCGCTCTTTACTGAACGCCTGATGTTTGTTTTACATAGTGATTCTTATTAGGTATTTTCTATAAATTCGGGTTGTTCTCCTTTCCTTTCAAACAGCGCGGTTAAGGAATGGTTCTTATTAGAACCATTCTTCTGACATATTGAGTGGAGTTGTCTCTACCGGATCAAGTACCGCTAACCAACTCATAATTTTCGGCATTTCCCAGCCAAAGAAATAATCACACGCGGCAAGCTTCCCACGCAGAAAATCAGGATCTGTTGAGTTCGGCATGAGTTTATGAATGACTACCGCTTGATCAAGCCATAACCACCCCACCACAAGATGTCCAAAAGCTTCCAAATAATTGGCGGCATTTGCCAGTTGAAGTTCTACATCAGTTAAAGCATGCAATTTCTCTGTTACATTTCGGATGAGTTGCCATTTTTGGTCTAATTGATCTGCATGATCTTTTAAAGAAGGCTCTGCTTTGGCTTGCGCGATCGTATTCATGATTTTTTCATGTAATAGCTTCATCGACAGTCCATGATTAAGACGAGTTTTTCTTCCTAATAAATCGAGCGCCTGAATGCCAAATGTTCCTTCATGAATCGGGTTGAGTCGATTGTCCCGATAAAACTGTTCAACATTATATTCACGGGTATAACCGTAGCCGCCATGAACTTGAATGGCTAAATCATTTGCCACCAGCCCCCATTCAGAAGACCAGCTTTTCACCACTGGTGTTAATAGATCAAGTAATTGATGGGCTTGATCGCGTTGCTCGGCATCTTCAAGCGAGTGAATATCATCGGTTAATCGAGCTGCATATAGGCACAGTGCTAATGCGCCTGAGACATATGCTTTTTGCGCCAAGAGCATACGGCGAACATCAGCATGTTGAATGAGCGGGATTTGTGGAGAACTTGGATTGCGTTCACTACGAGAACGGCCTTGTACTCGAGTTTTTGCATAATCTAAAGCATGAAGATAACCAGTATATCCCAATGCTGCTGCCCCAAGTCCAACCGAAATTCGGGCTTCATTCATCATATGGAACATATAGGCCAGCCCTTTACCAGCTTCGCCGACTAGTTCACCAATTGCGCCTGCTTCTCCTTCGGGTGTGAAACGGCCTTCCCCAAAATTCAGCACACAATTCACTGTTCCCCGATAACCCATCTTGTGGTTAATTCCAGCTAATACCACATCATTACGTTCACTTGGCTGTCCATTTTCATCGAGTAATTTGCGCGGTACAGTAAACAGAGAAATACCTTGCACACCTGCTGGTAATTGTCCATTTTCATCTGGAATTTTTGCCAAAACCAAATGAACAATATTGTCAGAAATATCGTGCTCGCCACCTGAAATCCACATTTTGTTTCCAAACAAACGATAACGACCATCTTTTGTTTTAATCGCACGTGTACGAATATCAGCCAGACTTGAACCTGCTTGCGGTTCAGATAAACACATCGTTCCGAAGCATTTGCCTTCTATCATGGCGTTGACATAGGGTTTAACTTTTTCAGGTTCTCCATGAGCCATTAATAAATTTGCATTACCAATGGTTAAAAAGGCGTAGCCCGCTGTTCCTGAATTGGCACCGAGTAGATATGCCATACCTGCACGCTCGATGGTATTGGGTAAGTTCATCCCATTCCAATCTGACGGAAACGCTGCACTCATCAAACCTGCGTCAGCAAAGGCCTTTAGTGCTACCCCGACTTCAGGATTGACAGTTACACGCTCCCCATCAAAAACAGGTTCGTTACTGTCATTTTTTTTATTATGTGGAGCAAATAAATCGGTTGCCAAAGCCTCGTAAACGTTTAAAACAGACGTATATTCAAAACGGTCCTGTCCTGCAAAAGTATCGCGTTGGCTGAGTTCTTCGACTTTTAGCCAATCGAATAGCAAAAAATCGACATCACGGCGAGATAGAATTAATTCATTGCTCATGGTTTATTCCTATACATTTACAAGTGTAAGCCACTCTGTCACAAGTGCCGGTTTTGTCTGATCTTCGATTTCAATCGTGACTTCCATGATCAACTGATAACTTCCCTTATTTTTTTGGGAAACATTTTTTAAGTGAAAATTTCCACGCACCCGCCTACCGCTATGTACAGGATTAATAAAACGCAAATTATTGATGCCATAATTCACGCCAGATTTCTGCCCCTGTACAGTCGGCAACACCTGAGCGGCCATCGCTGAAAGTAAAGAGAGTGTTAAAAAACCATGGGCAATCGTGCCACCAAAAGGTGTCTGACGAGCAGCTTCTTCATCCACATGAATAAATTGATGATCTTGTGTGACATCTGCAAAGGTATTAATCATGCTTTGATCAATGGTCATCCATTGCGAGCTACCTAATGCTTGGCCTTGCAACTCAACCAGTTGGTCGATGCTTAATGTATTTTTTGTCAAAATTATTCTCCTGCCATTGATGAAGCTTTTTTCAGCTCAAGCTCACCCTGAGCGCCTCCTCTGACAGGAACAAACTCATCTGTTCGGTCTGAAACATCAGCTAAACGTTGTGCTAAAACATGCGGAACTTGTTCATCCGTACCTAAATAAATTCCTTGCGTAAGGGTAATGTGGGCAGCTTCAAAACTACCTGCGCCAGCACAAAGAATCATACGGGTAGGTGCATCTTCGCTAACCAAAGTCGCGATTGCAGGACTGACCGCACTTGGAGCAAGAGCTTTAAGGGCTTCTTCGGGTAATAATCCTTCAAGCATACGAGTTGCAGCTGTTGGTGCTAGACAGTTCACCCGAACATTAGATTTTTCACCCTCTAAAGCCAGTGTCTGCATGAGTCCAACCAATGCCATTTTTGCAGCACTGTAGTTGGACTGCCCAAAATTGCCATATAGACCAGAGGATGAAGTCGTCATAACGATACGACCATATTTTTGCTCGCGCATGATATCCCATACCGCTTTAGTGCAATTTACTGCCCCCATTAAGTGGACATCAATCACGGTACGGAAGTCATCTAGTGACATTTTGCTAAAAGTTTTATCTCGGAGAATTCCAGCGTTATTAATTAAAATATCTACACGTCCCCAACGGGCAATTGTTTCATCTACCATCTGTTGAACTTGTTCAATATCAGTGACTGAAGCACCATTTGCCATCGCCTCGCCACCAGCCGCAATAATTTCATCCACGACTTTTTGGGCCGCCATGGTTGAGCCACCTTTTCCGTTCACATCGCTACCAAGATCATTCACGACCACTTTTGCACCCAAACGAGCCAGTAACAATGCATGTTCCCGCCCTAGACCTGCGCCTGCACCTGTAACAATAGCCACTCGATTGCTTAAATTAATTGTCATGATTTTTTCCTAAATATATGAATAAGATGTATTTAATACATGTTTTAATAAGCCGTCACGCCGCCATCAATTGCAATGGCTTGACCTGTGAGATATGAGTTTTCTTTGGCACACATCATCAGCATCATTGCCACCACTTCGCTTGGATGGCCAAGACGCTTCATTGGCGAGGCCTGGGCTAAAAAGTCTTGTTTCTCTTTGAGTTCACTGTCGACCACCATCGGAGTGGTTGTATAAAATGGACAAATTGCATTAACTCGAATGCCTTTATTTGCATATTCAATCGCTGCTGTTTTGGTTAATCCCACCACAGCATGCTTTGCCGCAGAATAGGCAGCCAATTTGGGAGCCGCACCTAAACCTGCAACAGAAGCAACATTCAGAATAATGCCACCCCCTTGTTGCAACATCTGACGAATTTGATGCTTCATACCAAAGAACACACCTTTGGCATTGACGGCAAAACTCAAATCCAGATCTGCTTCATCGGTATCAATAAAGCTTTTCATAGGCGGACTCATACCTGCATTATTGATCCCGACATCAATTCTACCAAACTGAGTAACTGCACTTTGCACCAAAGCCTGTACATCCGCTTCAGAGCTGACATCACACACTTGCGCAACCACCTCCACTCCTGCTTGGCGTAACGGTTCAACTACAGTATTTAACCCTTCAATATTCAAGTCACCCAACACTAATTTTGCACCATACTTCGCCAGTTGCTCTGCCAGCAATGCACCAAATCCACTCGCCGCACCTGTGATTAAGACCACTTGACCTGAATAATGTTCGTACATTGCTATTCCTCCCTAAATAGTTAAACCGCCATCAACCACAATACATTCACCATTCGTATAGCTCGCAGCATCTGACACTAAATAAAGTACAGTTCCAGCCATTTCACGTGGTTCTGCGTGACGGCGTAATGGAATTGTGTCCATCCAGCTTTTATAAATATCTTCATTTTCAAATAGTGCCGAAGCAAATTTGGTCTTGGTAAGACCCGGCAATAAAGCATTCACTCGAATGCCCAATGGTCCACATTCTTTTGCAAAGGCTTTGGTCATATTCACCACCGCAGCTTTGGTAATAGAATAAATACCTTGTCGATCTCCGGGTTGCAGGGCATTTACAGATGCGGTATTAACAATTGCACCGCCACCCTGTTCTTTCATTAATTTACCTGCCTCAACAGACATGAAGAAATATCCACGAATGTTGACTTCAACCGTTTTGTTATAGGCCCCAATATCTGTATCTAGAATATGACCAAAATAAGGGTTGGCAGCTGCATTATTGACTAAAATATCTAAACGACCGTGTTCTTTACGAATATATTCAAAAATTGCTGCAATATCTTCGAGTTTACCTACATGACAAGCGGCTGCCTCCGCTTTACCATTTGCTGCAATAATTTCATTAGCAACGCGTTGGCAATCTTCAATCTTGCGACTAGATACAATTACATGTGCACCTTGTTCTGCTAAAAGTTTGGCAATTTCCTCACCAATACCACGGCTTGCACCTGTAACTAAGGCTATTTTTCCAGTCAAATCAAATAAATGTGTTGCCATATCATTTCCTTATGTTCATAGGTTTTATAAAAATTAGTTGTAATCAACGCTTTCTAAATGCTGTTACCACAAGCGCTACATTCAAAATTCACAGTATTAATCACTCTATTTCTTATGCTATTTCCTGACCATATCTAACTTGTTACAATGAATAAAATGAATTGTTTGAATAACAAACTATGAATGAAATGAATAATAATATTGCCTCTCTTGCTCGTATTGACCTGAATTTATTTCGTGTATTTGTGGCAATTTATAAAGAAAAAAATCTAACACGGGCTAGTGAACAACTTTTTCTAAGTCAACCTGCTGTTAGCCATGCATTAGCTCGTTTACGTGATCATTTTAATGACCCATTATTTATTCGAGATGGACACGGTGTTGTTCCATCACCTTTAGCCAAACGTTTATGGCCTAAAATTGAACAGTCATTACAACTTATGCATCAAGCAATTCAAAGCACGCATGACTTTGTACCAGCACGAGATTTAAAGCATCTCACAATTGCTATGAATGATGAGTATGAAGGAATTTTTTTACCCTCTATTATTCAGCACTTAACTCAATTTAATCCTAATTTACAGTTAAATAGCGTACGCATTGATCGTAAAAACTTAAGACATGAGCTTTCTACGGGAAAAATCGATTTTGCGATTGATGTTCAACATTCGGTTGAAGATAGCATTGGTTATGAATGTCTTACTAAAGATCAATTTGTAGTAATAAGTCGCGAGCAGCATCCTTTATTATCCAAAACGAACCTAACCAAAGAAATTTATTTAGAAGCTAAGCACATTACAGTGTCCTCTCGTCCTACAGGTCGTGTCTTTGAAGATTTTTTCTTATCTAAACAAGGTATCAAAAGAACGATTAGTTTCCGCTGCCAACAATATGAAACGGCAATCCGATTAATTACACAAATGGACCATTTACTCACGATTCCTCAATGTCAAATTGCTCATTTTAAAGATACTTACCCTCAAATTAAGGTGCATCCGCTACCGATAGATATTGTTGGATATCAGATGAATTTATATTGGGATCAACAAAAGTCCCATGAACACCAAATCGTATGGTGTAAGAGTCAAATATTGCAGCTTATGAATAGTTTATAAAATAGTAAATTTATGACAGTAAAATTCTATTTCGCTTGCACTGCTCATATTTTTATGTATGATTGAGTAATCACTCAATTAATATTTTTGTATATGGCTCGTCCTCGTAGTGAAGATAAACGTAATGCAATTTTAAGTGCTGCTATCGAAACATTGGCAGAGCTTGGCGAGCGTGCGTCTACCTCAAAAATTGCCAAAGTTGCTGGCGTGGCAGAAGGTACTTTATTTACCTATTTTAGTAATAAAGAAGAACTGCTGAACCAGTTATATCTTTCGCTAAAGGCCGAACTGCGTCAGGTGATGATGCTTAGTTACCCGACTAACGCTGACCTGCAAACACAAATGTCGCATATCTGGCAAAGCTATTTGGACTGGAGTTTAGAAGCTCCCCTTAAACGTAAAGTAATGGCGCAGCTTTCAACATCGGAACAAATTACTGAGCAAAGTAAACAAATTGGTATGCAAACCTTTTGTGACCTGACTCAAAACATTCAAGAATGTATTAATGACGGAAAATTAAGAGATTACCCACCGTTATTTATTGCTTCAATTTTAGGTGCGCTTGCCGAAGTTACACTCAATTTTATTGCCCAAGACCCTTCTCAAACCGAGCGTTATCGAAAATCTGGTTTTGAAGCGTTTTGGCATGCAGTTTCAATATAGATAAAAATAAGGATGCAAGACGTCCTTATTTTTGAATGAATTAATGAGTGAGTAAATACTCATTTAAATAAATCTAAATAAGCACTTAGCCCAAGTTCTTTATTTGTACATATAGGTTTGTTCCAATAAGGAAAAACAAAATGACTATTTCAAACACAACAGACTTGCCTGCTCCCTTAATGCCATCTCAACAACACAATGGCAAATTTAGAAATACGCGTCCAAATCAACACAAGCCTTCTTTTGGTAAAACGCTTCAGCTCATGTGGAAGTTTTTATTTAATAAACCAAAAGACACAGTTCCGAACAAAGAAATTCCTGTTTTAAGTTTGTCGAAAGAACAGTTATTAAGTGCGCCCGATCGCTCTCTATTTCGTTTGGGCCACTCAACCATCTTGTTAAAACTGCAAAATGAATTTTGGTTAACCGACCCAGTGTTTTCAGAGCGTGCTTCGCCTTTTCAATGGCTTGGACCAAAACGTTTCCACCAGCCACCAATTAGCATTGCGAACTTACCACCTATTAAAGGCGTGATTTTGTCGCATAACCACTACGACCACCTAGACTACCATGCAGTGATGCAACTTCACGATAAAGTTGAGCATTTCTTAACACCGCTTGGTGTGGGTGACACACTCATTAAATGGGGAATTCCAGCAGAAAAAGTTCAACAACTTGATTGGTGGGATACTACCCATGTAGATGGACTAAAATTGGTGGCTACCCCTGCTCATCATTTTTCAGGCCGTGGTATGGGCGATAGCAATGCGACACTTTGGGCATCGTGGGTGATTATTGATAATGACTTACGTGTATTTTTTAGTGGAGATACGGGCTATTTTGACGGGTTTAAAGAGATCGGTCATCGTTATGGCCCTTTCGATCTAACCATGTTAGAAACGGGTGCTTACGACCCCGAATGGCCTGATGTTCACATGCAACCAGAGCAAACTTTACAAGCTCATATCGATTTAAAAGGCCGTCATTTGTTGCCTATCCATAACGGTACTTTCGACTTGGCGCTTCATGCTTGGGACGACCCTTTTGATCGTATCGTCGCTTTGGCTCAACAAAATAATTTAGCAATTAGCACACCGCAAATGGGTGAATTATTGAACTTAAACTCGCCAAATGTTGAAAATTATTGGTGGCGTTCGTAGTTTAATATAAATAAGCCAAACATTCATTTGCAGTGTTCGGCTTATCTTATTTATAACTTTGGGTGATCTTCACGAAGTACTCTTTTTAAGCTCTTCTATTATCGCTAAAGCTGTCTTTTTAGCTGAAAACGGGTTTTGACCGGTAATTAACTTACCATCTTGAACGACGTATGGTGCAAAAGGAATAAAGGCCTTATCATAATGTGCACCATATTCTTTAGCTAACTCTTCGGCATTATAAGGGACTTTTTTTGCCTCTCCTGCCAAAACCTCTTCACTCCATGCAAAACCTGTTAACCTTTTACCTTCTATTAGTCGTTTGCCATTTGAGAGCCTGACATTGAGCAAACCACAGTAGCCATGACAAACACTCGAAACAATACCGCCTTTTTCATAAATATTTTTGGTGATTTCTTGAAGTTCAGGGTTATCTAAAAAATCCCACATCACACCGTGACCACCTGTGTAGTAAATCACGTCATAGTCTTGCCAATTAATATCGGAAGGCTTAAATGTATTAGCCAATAAAGTCATAAAGGCTTGATCATCTTCCCTCGCTTTTACAGACTTGTCAGAAACCAAAGCTCCTAATGATTTTGGTTCTATCGGAGTTTTTCCGCCGTTGGGACTCACGATATCTTGCACATAACTTTGCTTTTCAAATTCATCATAGGCATGGGTGAGTTCGCCTAACCATAGGCCTGTTGGTTCATCTACATCCTTATAGCGTGAAACATTGGTGACGACGTGTAATATGCGTTTAGACATTTTCTCACCTCATTTTTCATATTTATAATTCTATTCTTTCATCTATCAAAGCATAGAAAGCTGTTAATGAAAGTGTGTGGTTAGTAAAGTTATGAACCTTGCTTTTACACTACTATAAGTCTAAAGTTAACTTTAATGTCAATAGAGTCTGTGCCATGAATATTAGCGAGTTATCGAAACTAAGCGGCTTAAGCACCCCTACAATTCGTTACTACGAGCAAATCAAACTCTTACCTAAAGCAAAAAGAAAATCGAATGGTTACCGTGAATATACCGATAACGATTTGAAGCAACTTTCTCTTATCCAACAAGCCCAGCAAGTTGGTTTTTCTTTAGCAGAAATTAAAGCTTTTTTGCCTTCAAAAGTTGCCACTTGGAACCATGATGCCCTTATTCAAACAATTGAATTAAAAATTCAAGAAATCGAGCTTTTAGAACAAAAACTCAAGGTGAGTAAGCAAAACTTACGTACCATGATTAATGCCATTAATGACAAACCCGATGAAATTACCTGCGAACAAAATGCAGAACGGCTCATGAATCTCTATTTCGACAAAGCAAAAACACCGTAGTTTTAAACTTTAAATAGAACTTTTCTTGAAAAAAACCAATTGCAGGCCAAAGCTGTAATTCGTCTTTTCCATGCAAATATTATAGAAAAAAATCAGCTTATCTTTTGATAGTGAAGACCTATCGCGCCAGAAGCAAACGTTTTATTTTCAATGAGTTTAAGATTGGTTTTTTCTTTAATACCTTGAAATAGTGGTAAGCCACTACCAATCAGCACGGGCGAAACCGTGATTTTATACTCATCGATTAAACCAAGTTGCATCAAATAGTGTGCGAATCTTGGACTCCCTAAAATCACCATATCCTTGCCTGGTTGCTGTTTGAGCTTATTAATTTCTTCTTTAACATGATCTTTTACAAGCCTAGAATTATTCCACTCAACTTTATCTAAGGTTGTTGAAAAAACGATTTTCTCTGTTTTTTCAATCCACTCAGCATGATTGCGTTCATGTTCTGAGGCTTCTGGATTTGAAAGCATGGTTGGCCAGTAATTATGCATCATCTGGTAAGTCGCACGTCCCCAAATCACCGTATCGGCAGTGCTCAAAATTTCTTTCGCATGGTTTGCTAAATCGGCATCGTAAGCAATCCAGCCTATGTCCATTGCCCCATTTGGACCTTCGACAAAACTGTCAAGCGATGCATGTAGAAATAGTATGAGTTTTCTCATTATTCTCATTCCTTTGTTATGAAAAATATTTATCGCTTTTTAGTATATTCAATTTGAATTATTTCTTATGCAGTGTTTTGTTTTCTGTTTTTCTTTCTATCCATATTAAGTCGTATTTAATTGAAATATTTAAAAATAACCCGAATAAGAGTGACTCCTTATTCGGGACAATCTATAAACATACTATTTTAATAAAAGCTTTTAATTAATAACCAATGGACCAGAACCCGGTAGCTCCGTCACTAACTTATAACCCATCAGTTTTGCAGGTGTGTATGTACCACCCTTAACGGTATTTTTGAGCAAATAATTCACTACAGTCAGTGACCCATTTACGGTAAGGCTATAAGCGTTTTCCGTTTGGATGCGGGCGGTTTTGATTTCCCCACGTGAATTTCTTGCTTCTCCCCAAACATAGGTGGGTACTTTCGCGCGGAGTTCCTCATTTGGCCCAAAAACCGTTTTTTCAATACGTGATTTAATAAACTTTTGCACGGCATTGAGTTTTAATACAGGGCGGAAGCAGTTCATCATTTTCGCGCCCATAATCATTTTGGGAAATGCAGGTACAAATACTTCAATATTTGGAATACCTGTTGTATAGAACGCTGTAGATACGTCTCCCCACGGAACACTCAT
This sequence comes from Acinetobacter sp. S-1, assembly GCF_059579785.1. Classification (NCBI taxonomy): domain Bacteria; kingdom Pseudomonadati; phylum Pseudomonadota; class Gammaproteobacteria; order Moraxellales; family Moraxellaceae; genus Acinetobacter; species Acinetobacter sp. S-1. Next base: position 1,783,514 of record NZ_CM184207.1, on the reverse strand, counting down.
GGCACTTTTTTTACCATCACCAAAATCAATGGTACGCACATAATGGGCTAATGGAACGGTGGTAATTTTTCCGTTTTTACGAATTTTTCCACCCTCTGCCATACCTTCTGTACTGGTTTTGGCAGTACCCGGTGAAAATCCGGTTCTAGAGTCGAAACCAAGCGCTAAATGGGTCGCATCTGGCAATGCTTCTTTGAGCGCAGCAGCCACACAATCTGTTGGAATCACATCGAAACCGACACCCGGACAAAGCACAACATCGGCTTTTTCAGCTTGACTATTAAGTGACTGTGCCAATTCAAATACAGCGATTTCACCAGTAATATCTAGATAGTGAACACCTGCCTTTATACAAGCTTCCATCATAGGTTTTGATGTTGCTGAAAATGGCCCTGCACAGTGCATGACCAGTTTAAAGCCTTGGAGTTGTTCACTTACTACATCTACGTTATCCAGCCCAAAAGCTTTATAGTCGAGTTCCAGCTCCTGAGCTAATGTTTCAACCTTAGCTTTGTTACGACCAGCCAGAGTTGGTTTTAGACCTTGGCGTACAGCTTCACGAGCGATTAACTCGCCCGTGTAGCCATTTGCTCCATAAATTATCCAGTTTGAATCGTTAGGATTTGTCATAACACAACTCACTTATTAAGAAGCAAATGAATAGTCACGCATGCCTTTTTTGTATTGGCGAGTACGGCATGACATCGCTGATTGTTGCAAAATTAAAGCCCAAGCTGGTGAAACATTTGGTTTTGTTTTTTTACCTGCACTTAAATTACGTAACTGGAATTTGACCACAGCCATATTGGCAAGTGAAGCAAGTGTTTTGTTCTTCCAAGTAATTGGTTTTAACTCAGAAGTAAGATTCTGGCCTTGTTTCCAAGCATTTGGCAAATTAGGTTCAATTGCTAAAGCTGTGGCAATACCGACCATATCTACACCGCTTTCAATTACTTTCTCTGCCACTTGTCTACGGCGTATGCCACCTGTCACCATAACAGGCATTTTGGCAACTTTACGAATTTCTTGTGCAAATTCTAAAAAGTAAGCTTCGCGAGCAAGTGTGCGACCATCACGTGCTTGACCTTGCATGGCTGGCGCTTCATAGCTACCGCCTGAAAGTTCAACCAAATCGACTGCATGTTCATTTAACATTTTAACCACTTGTTGAGCATCTTCAGCGCTAAACCCACCACGTTGGAAATCGGCTGAATTTAGTTTCACTGCAACAGTAAACTGAGGCGAAACTACTTTACGAACAGCTTCAACAATCTCTATTAAAATGCGAGCGCGGTTTTCTAAAGAACCACCCCATTGATCTTGGCGTTTATTACTCAGTGGAGAAAGAAACTGGCTTAATAAATAACCATGCGCTGCATGAATTTCTACACCAGTAAATCCTGCTTTTTCACCTAAACGCGCCGTATTTGCAAAACGCTGAATCACTTCTGCAATCATAGATTCGGTCATTTCAATTGGTGTGTTAAAACGATTTGACATTTTGCCAAGATCAAGTGAAATAGCCGATGGTGCCCACGTCTGCTGGCCTAGGTTAGCTTGCATTTGGCGACCCGGATGGTTAATTTGAAGCCACATCTGAGCGCCTTTTGAGCGCCCAATTTTTGCCCATTTTTTAAAAGTATACAGATGCTTTTCATCTTCAAGTACTACACCGCCCGGTCCAGTCATTGCTCGGCGGTCTACCATTACATTTCCGGTAATGATTAAACCTACGCCACCATTTGCCCAAGCCTGATATAAACGCATTAATTCTTCTGATGGTGCGTGGTTTAAATCAGCCATGTTTTCTTCCATTGCCGCTTTAGCAATACGGTTTGGAACATATGAGCCATTTGGGAATACTAATTTTTCGAACACTTTCATTGGAATGACCTCATTCAGTATGGCTTTACTTTAAGATTAAAGCTAACTTTAATGTCAATACCTTTTAGCATTTCTATATTTATTACTTTCAATTTCATTTACTTATAAATAAAAAAGAGGCACTTAATAGGCCTCTTTTTTAAAGTTTAAAGCTTTAAATTATTCGCGAATAAACGTCAATAAGTCAGCATTAATCACTTCATGGTTTACAGTTAACATACCGTGAGAAAAACCCGGATAGATCTTGAGTTGGCTATTTTGAAGTAACTCAGCAGATTTTACGCCAGACGTTTTATAAGGCACGATCTGATCGTCATCACCATGTAACACCAAAACAGGAATGGTGATTTTCTTTAAATCTTCGGTAAAGTCAGTTTGTGAGAACGCCACAATACCATCGTAATGCGCTTTTGCACTACCCGTCATACCCTGACGCCACCAGTTAGCAATAATACCTTCAGATGGTTTCGCATCTGGTCGGTTAAAACCATAGAACGGACCAGATGGAAGATCTCGGAAAAATTGCGCACGGTTGGTGAGAACCTGATTTTGCAGATCATCAAAAACTTCTTTTGGTAAACCTTCAGGATTATTTTCAGTTTTAACCATCAGTGGCGGAACTGCACTGACAAGAACAGCTTTTTTAACATTGTCTTGGCCATGACGTGCAATATAATGAGCTACTTCACCACCGCCCGTTGAGTGGCCAATGTGAATTGCATTTTTAATATTCAGATGTTTAACCACTTCTGCAACGTCATCTGCGTAGTGGTCCATATCGTGACCATCCCACACCTGACTTGAACGTCCATGTCCCCGTCTATCATGAGCAACTACACGAAAACCTTCTTTAAGGAAAAAAAGCAACTGTGTGTCCCAATCATCTGAACTTAAAGGCCATCCATGATGAAAAAATAAAACTTGGGCATCACGTGGTCCCCAATCTTTATAGAAAATTTCTACGCCGTCTTTTGTGGTTACATATCCCATCTTTGTTCTCCTGGTGAAAAACTGCTTGTTGATTCGTTATAAAGGATTGAATATTTATACTAAGTTTAAAGTTAACTTTAAGGTCAACTATCTTAATCGTCTTTTAAAAATAAAATTTATATGAAGACGCTAGGCAACATTGTATCTTTTTAATCTTTAATTGTTTTTATTTTATTTCCCTTAAATGTCAAAGACTTTACACCTCAAAATTAAAGACTTGACCTTAAAGTTAGCTTTAATCTTATAGTTTCTGTATTGATTCTAAATTAACGCGTCTTGAAATATACAGCATTAGCTACTCGGTCAATTAATGTAAAGGTGAACTTTCATGAATACAAAACAACAGTTTACTGAAGTTGAATTTGGGCAACAAAAAGTCAAAGTACCCAAAGGTGGTTATTATGACCGTTTCAGAATGAACCCCGATTTAGATGAAGTCGCGCAAGATCCTGCTGTTGGCAACATCGATTTTTTCCGTCATATACCTAAAAAAATTGTGGAATCCCGAGTAGGTCCTGTTTGGGCACCCAACTTTTATTATCGTAGTGCAAATGTACAACTGCTCATGCTTGCACCTATTAAGCGAATTAAAGCAAAACTTCCTGCTGACTTAACGCCCTTACAACCATTTCCGGGTTACGGGTTGGTTGCTGTTACGTTTTTTACCTATTCTGTTTGTGACAATGACCCTTATAACGAAGTGTCGATTGCGATTGTTGTCCGTAAGCCTAATGCTCGTGGTTCACAAATTGCAGAGTTAATGAAATCGATGCGTCAACGTCATTTTTATGCTCATGTTTTAGCTTTGCCTGTTGATACTGAAATCGCCAGAGTGCGTGGTGTATATGGTTACCAGCTACCAAAATGGTTAACTAAAATTGACGTCAATATTAACCCAAAAGAAGTGCAAGCAGATATTTTTGATGTTAATGGCAAATTAGATTTAAGTTTAAAAACTGCTGTTCCGACTTTAAAATGTGCCGATTCTGAAACACATATTAATAAAGCAACTATGCTCCATGTAGTTGATGGGAAATGGCACCAGACAGAGGTTCAGTCCAACATTCTTTCTTTTGCGCAAAAGCTTTTTCCAAAGAATGTTCAACTCGAGAAAAATGAGGGGCCTTTAACTACATTGCTAAATGAATTAGGCGCTTCAAAAATTTTACGTCTAGATGTTGTTGAAGATGCTCAGGTGGTACTTAATTTGCCGATTAAACTTCTTTGATATTTTGGCGGTATGATTACCGCCTTCTTTTTAGCTAATATTTATCAAATTAAATAAACTCAAAGCTATTAATATCATAGTCTAATCAGATAACTCGGTTAGGCTATTTTCGCCATTTCTACACTACGCTGCTGCAACAGTTTCACCGATTGCTTCGCTTGCCAAGCTAATTTCATCATATCAACATCAGGAATTTGATCATTTTCCACCACCATTTTTCCAGCCACAAACATGGCTTTAATATGTGCTCGCCCACCACTTGCCACTGGACCAATCGCCATATCATGTAAGCCGAAATAACGCGGATCATCCAATTGATAAGCCACTAAATCTGCCTGTTGTCCAACCTCAATTGAACCAACTTGATCTAAACCTAAAATCTTAGCTCCACCTAAAGTTCCCCAACGAATGATATCCTCAATACTTGCAGCATCTGCTCCTCCTTCAAATAACCCACCCTCATATTGAGGTAGAGCCGACATGCCCTTTCTGGCCCGTTGTAACAGCCATGCAGCATGGGTTTCAGATAACATATCTGCGGCTTCATTCGAGCCCGCACCATCTACTCCAATCGAAATAGTCATACCCGCTTGTTCTAAACTGACAAGATCGGCAATACCACTCCCCAAACGTGCATTACTCTGAGGACAATGTGCAATCCCTGTTTGTGTTTGACCCAACAGCTGTATTTCTTCAGGTAATAGCTTAACCAAATGGGCAAACCAAACATCGCTTCCAACCCAATCCTGCTCTGCACAAAACTGTACAGGTGTCATACCAAATTTGGTTCGAGCCGCATCCAGATAATCTACTGTTTCAGATAAATGGCTATGCATGCGGATACCCAATTGTCTAGCAATCTTGGCGCTTTCTCTTAATTGCTGTGCAGTGGTCGAATGCAAAGCTGTAGTGGGTGCCATTACGATTTTCCGGAATGCATCGGAACTCGGTTGATGATATCGCTGTACTAGGAGTTCTATATCCTCCATATAGTCTTCAAATTTCTCAGGGCGTAATGCTTGCGGTAATTCGCTTTCTAAGCCACGCGTTAGAGTTGCGCCACCTCGGCATAACACAAAACGCATGCCTAACTTTTCAGCTTCATCAAATAAAATCGCAGCCCCATCGAACGGCATTTGTGGCCAGTAAAGATAATGATGATCCGCTACTGTTGCACAACCTGACCGTAATAATTCAATTAATCCGATACGTACTGCCACCCGAAATGTAGCTTCATCGAATGCACCACGAAATCGGTATGGCGTACTGGCAAGCCAAGAGGTTAGGTTTTGATTTAAACCTTGCGGTTCTCCCTTCAATAAGGATTGAAATAAATGATGATGAGTATTTACCCAAGCTGGATAAATTACACAGTCTTTCGCATCGATAATTTGTTCATTCGATTGTGCGGTCAGTTGTCCCAATTCAATAATTTTACCGTCTTGAATACGGATATCAGTAAATGAAGAACGTGCTGCATCCCCCGATAACCCTGTCAAAATGGCATAAGCATTTTTGATTAAATAGCGATGATTTAAAGAACCATTATTTGAAAGATCAGGACTCATACTTGTTCACTCTCATGCCATTTACTTAAAAAGAAATGACTTAATAAAGACATCAGCACAAATAAACCCAAGCCTGTGCACGTAATAAGAAATAATGCTGCAAACATTAATGGTAAATCGAGCTGAAAACCTGCTTGCAAAATTTGGTAAGCCAAACCTGCACTAGTCCCACCAGCTCCAGCCACAAACTCCGAAACCACGGCGCCAATAAGTGCCAAACCAGAAGAAATACGCAACCCACCAAAGAAATAAGGCAAAGCATTCGGCACACGTAAGCGCATTAAAATTTGCCAACGACTGGCTTTATTGATCTGAAAAAGATTAAGTAAACCTTTGTTGACGCTACGTAAACCTAAAGTGGTGTTAGTCAATATTGGAAATACTGCAACTAACATGGCACAAACGACTAATGCTAATGTTGTATTTTGAATCCAGATAATCACCAGAGGGGCAATAGCGACAATTGGAGTCACCTGAAATAAAATGGCATAAGGCATAAAACAGGCTTCTACTACACGGCTTTGTACAAAGACGAAAGCAATCAAGGTGCCAATGACTACAGCACAGACAAAAGCTAATAAGGTAATTTTTAGTGTGATCAACAAGCTTCCAAATAACACACTGGACTCTTTAATCATTGCCATAACAATATCGCTGGGTTTTGGTACGACATAGACAGGTACTTCAAGCTGTTGAAAACTCAACTGCCAAACTAGTAGGAAAATCAGACCTAACCCTAGTGGAGCTGCAATACGTTGTACCTTTGGATGTTCCATTAATGGTTTAATCATGACCATGCCCTCCGCTTGCCTCAGCTAGTACTTGGGATAGATGTGAACATTGTTGAATAAAGACTTCAGAACTACGGAAAGCTTCATCACGCACATAAGGCCCCTCAATTTCAAGGTCAGCCACCACACGTCCTGGTCGTGCCCCCATCACAATGACCCGAGAAGATAAATACACTGCTTCATAGATGCTATGAGTAACAAAAACTACGGTTAAATCTCGCTCAGACCATAATTGACGAATATCACTGTCAAGTTTATGGCGAGTAAATTCATCTAAAGCTCCGAAGGGCTCATCCATTAACAGTAAATCTGGTTCAGTCACTAATGCACGAGCCAAGGAGGCACGCATTTGCATGCCCCCCGAAAGCTCGCGGGGATAAGCCTGACTAAAGTTTTCTAAACCAACGGCCTTTAACGCGGCCATAACTTTGGGTGTACTAGTTGATTTCGAAATATGCTGCAAATCCAAAGGTAAGCGTACATTTTCTGCAATATTAGCCCAAGGCATCAGGGTTGCTTCTTGAAAGACCATTGCCATTTTGCATTGTGATTGAATCTCGGCCTTGCCATTCCAACGCACTAGTCCCGCAGAAGGTTGCTCCAGATCGGCAAACATTTTCAGTAAAGTACTTTTCCCGCAACCTGACGGTCCAAGTAATGAAACAATCTCACCACGTGCAATATTTAAATCCAAACGTTGTAAAGCATTAGTACCATTTGGATAGGTCTTTTCTACTCCTCTGACCATAATCATTGGCGTAATAAAATTTGAAGATTCATGTATAGAAGTATCAATTGTTAATGCAGAATTCATATGGTTTCCCCTCCGCGCGAATGCCTTATTTCTTAACCCTATAACCCTGACTACTTGGCAGTTTTAACAAACTGTGTGGTATAAGCAGTTTTCCAGTTGGTTTGAGCTTTTAACAAACCAGCGTTCACCATAAAATCTCGTGTGGCTTTCCAACGCGCATCGGTCATGACCCCGATTCCTTGCGTTTTAGCATCTCCCCCATCAATCAGTTTGAGTTTGCGCATTTGACCTACTGCAAAGGCCAGCAGATCATCTTTCATATTTGGGTTTTCTTTTTTAATCAGACTATTCCCTAATCGAGGATCAGCTAAATAGTTTTTCCATCCTTCCATCGATGCCTGAACAAAACGACGCACAACATCTGGTTTGTTTTGAATCACATCATTGCGTGTAACTAAAATACCGCCATAAGCTGGATAGCCAGCATCAGCAAATAAAAAGAAATTACTTGAAGGCTCTGCTTTTTTTGCCTGAAAGACTTCAGAGGTTGCATAGGCTTGCTGTGCCACATTTTTGCCAGCTAAAAATGGCTGCATATTGAAGGTATAAGGGCGAGCCTGTGCTGCATTTAATTTATATTTCCCTTTTAACCATGGCCACCAGCTTGCTTGCCCACTGGTTGAAACAAGAATTGTTTTGCCTTTTAAGTCCGCCAAAGACTTTACATCGCCATGAGTTAATACACCTTGTGGGTCAAACTGAAATGGTGCCGCAACTGCTTTGATTGGAAAATTACTTTCAATACCCTTTAAGACCTGTAAATCATAATTAATTATAATGTCGGCACGTTTGGACAATAGTAAGGTCATATTATTGACCTGTGGCCCACCAATTTTAATATCGACATCGAGTCCGTATTTTTTATAAATCCCTTGTGCAAGTGCCTGATAATATCCACCTTGCTCGGCTTGTGCATACCATGTGGTTTGTAGAACAAGTTTATCGGCAGCATAACTGGTTGAACTGAAAATTGTTCCTAGCCCCAATAATGCACTCACAATAACAGTACGTCGCCCTTTGCTTACATAGTGCTGAATATTCATAAATAAGCCCCCTAAATCTGTATTGATTTATCTTGCTATTCTTTTTAGGGGGGCAATCAATGTATCAAATGTACATTTCTCTCAAAACCAAGATGGTTTTGTCCCCAAAAGAGGAACAGCAAACGCTGTAGAGCAATGTCCCGCATGTTTACTACACACTGACCGCTTATACTCAGGAATGAATTAGCAAGCTCTGTGCCAATTTTGATTTCATTTTGTTTTTCATAGTAATAATCTAATTTGGGCTTATTTTTAATCATGCCTAGATGAATAAACTGCGTTAATTAATTTGTTTTATATGCGGCTTAGTGGTGCACCAGGTCATCATTCATGCACTCCACAGGTGCTTTTCTAGAATAAAAGCTTTTTGATTATTCATCGCTGATTCCTCTATAAATGCAATATTGCTCTCCCCATCCCAACTTCATAACCTATCCTTAGAAATTGGCACAAAAAGTGCTACATGCTCTATATCAGAGTAGAAGCGTTCAGCATAGTAGTAATATCAATTGCTATGTGGGTCATTGCTCAGAAAACAGCTCATGTTCTTTACATAAAGTTATCTTTTATTAAGAACGTGTGGCTCTTTTTTGAATGTGACCCATTATTTCAATCTATTTGATTGGGTCACGATTATCCAAAATATGAGGTTGAAATATGAATAGCGCCAATATGACTCCAGTCGCTGAAAATGACTACAGCTTAGAAGAACTGCAAAAAGAAGCTCGTATGGGAGCTTTTGGTCAAGAGACCTTTGAACGAGAAGTCCGGGTCATTGATTTATCTAATTTTGAACAACGTAAATATGAAATTGCGGACCAACTCTGGTCAGCAGCTACCGATATTGGCTTCTTTCAAGTATCGAATCATGGCATTCCACTTGAGCAGATTCAAACTGCATTTGAAATGACACAACAGTTTTTTAATCTGCCAGAATCGATTAAAGCTCGCTACCCACTCAATCGCAATGCAGGTTGGGAAAGTAAGGCACAGGTTCGTCCATCGACCAGCACACCAGACCAAAAAGAGTCTTATCAAATTACCCGCCCACGTATGGAAGGTCTTTATCCTAGTCAACAGGAATTACCTAATTTTAAAGATACCATGTTGGAGTTTGAACATGCATGCTGGCAAGTCGGCATGAAAATTTTATCTTGCTTTGCTTATAAACTAGGCTTTGCCGATAACTTCTTTACTCTTGCTCATGACCCTGATCAAGAAAGCTACCAAAGTACCTTAAGAATGCTGCACTACTATGCAATTGATCCTGCTCTTAAAGATCAATTAGGTCTATGGCGTGCAGGAGCGCATACAGATTTTGACTGTTTAACGCTACTGTTCCAACGTAAAGGACAAGGTGGCCTGCAAGTTTGTCCGGGTAAAGATATGGAACAACAGCAATGGACCAGCATTGAGCCACGTGATGATGTAATTACCTGTAATATCGGTGATATGCTCACGCGTTGGAGCGATGATCAACTACCTTCTAATTTTCATCGTGTTAAAAATCCTGAAACAAATGAATATCAAGGCGCACGTTATAGTTTGGCGTTCTTCTGCCAAGCCAATGAAGATATGATCATTGAAGGACCACAAAAGAAATATCCGGCCATTACAGCTAAAGAATATTTAAAACAAAGAATTAGCGCAAACTTCAACGGAAAGTATTAAAATTACTGTGTACGGTCAGAGATAAATAGTCTCTGACCGTTCTGAAGTTTCAGCAATACATATTGTCATTAATCATTCTTAAACTTTTTATCCTTATTCAATAACGTAATATCCAGTTCAACTGGTCTGATCTGTTATTAAAAATACGGCTAATTTTAAGCACGTGCACCAACAAATAGATAAATTTTGTGTAGAATCAAATTATTTATTTATATATTTATGGTGTGTTGCTTATGAGCCCACAAGCTATGCTCAATGGAAAATCATCTCAGGTGACTGAGCAAGCGGTGGAAATCATTTATCAACGCATTCAACAAAATACTTATGCAGTCGGGTCTGCCTTACCCTCACAACGTGAGCTTGCCATTCAATTAGGAATCAGCCGTGCTTCTTTACGTGAAGCATTAACCCGCCTCGCCGCTTTAGGTCTATTAGAAATCAAAGCAGGCAAAGGTGTTTACGTTATTTCACAGCATAGCCAAGCGGCAGAACAATGGGATGGTGAACATCGTGTATCACTTAAAGATTTCTATCAATTACGCTATGTACTAGAAAGTTTTTGCGCACTTCTCGCATGTGAGTATTTAACTGAAGATGATAAGTCCATCTTACAGCAACATTACCAATCATTAGCAAATGCAATCAAAGAACAAAATTGGCAAGCAGCCTCTGAATTTGATTATGCATTTCATCAACATATTATTGAACTTAGTCATAATCAATCGATTATTCAAACACTTAAAATACATACCGACTGGATTAAAAAGAGTCAGATCCTACCCTTTGTTCAACCCAATCTGGCATTTAAAACCATTCATGAACATGAATTAATTCTGCAAGCTTTATTTAATCAGGACTCAACAGCAGCTGAAAAAGCTATGCAAGCACATATTATTGGTGCCGCACAGCGTGCTGGTGTGTATTTTTCCAGACATAACAGCACAATATAATCATAAATTCCAAATTTGTAGTGCTATGCACTACTTTGCTCCATACTTTGAACCACATCAATACCACTTTATTAAGATTGCTTTTTAATGAGGCAATATTACTGGTATGACCAGTAAAACCAGTTAATAAAATTGGCACACTTCTCGCTTAGAACGGTTTAGAAACTTACTTAAATACTTAGGATCTGAACAATGAATATCGCGATTGTAGGTGCAGGTATGGGCGGTTTAACTGCTGGTATCGCTTTAAAAAAATTTGGTCATCAGGTCACAATCTATGAGCAAGCAGCCGAAATATTACCTGTTGGCGCTGCCATCTCACTTTGGTCAAATGGTGTTAAGTGTCTTAACTATCTTGGTTTAACGGATCAAATCCAGAAACTAGGTGGACAAATGGAGTCTTTAGCATATCTTGATGGTCTTAACCAACAAACCATGACCCAATTTAGTTTGTTACCTCTATATAAAGAAGTAGGACAACGTACCTATCCTGTCGCTCGCGCTGATCTACAACAATTATTAATGCAGCAATTTGGTCTGGAAGACATCAAACTCGGTATGAAAATGACTGCAATTGAAGCACATCAAGATCATGTCACCATTCATTTTCAGGATGGTTCGCAAATTACAGCTGATCTACTGATTGGTGCAGATGGTACACATTCTCTTACACGGCAGTTTGTATTGGGCCATCAAGTTGAACGTCGCTATGCTGGCTATGTAAATTGGAATGGCTTGATTGATATTGATGAGCAGATTGCACCAGCCATGCAATGGACCACATATATTGGCGAAGGTAAACGTGTGTCACTCATGCCGGTTGCACAAAATCGTTTCTATTTCTTCTTTGATGTGCCGCTTGAGGCTGGACTGTCAAATCAGCGTGAACACTATAAGCAAGACCTTAAAATGCATTTTAGTGGTTGGTGTGAACCAGTACAAAAACTCATTGAGCATTTAGATGAGAAAAGAACTAATCGTGTCGAGATCCATGATATCGAGCCTTTTATGAATTTCTATAAAGGACGTGTTGTGCTCTTAGGTGATGCCGCCCATAGCACTACTCCGGATATTGGACAAGGTGGCTGCCAAGCCATGGAAGATGCGATTTATCTTGCTCGTGCCTTACAAATCAATACTTTTGGTTTGGAAGATGCTTTGAACCGCTATCAAAACAAACGCAATGATCGTACTAAGGAAATGGTGTTAAGAGCCCGAAAACGTTGCGATGTGACACACATGAAAGACCCGAAAATCACTCAAGAGTGGTATGAATCTTTATATCAGGAACAAGGTACTCACATCATGCAAGGGATCATCAGTAATATTATCGGCAATCCTCTCGACTAAATATTTAAATGCTTTCCCCCTCTATAGGGGGATTTTTTAATTTATAAAAAAAGTGCATATTTCGATTTAAATATGCACTCGATGCTATAAAACACAGTTAAAACTTATAAGATAATGCAAAACGGTTTTGTAAGAAATTTTTGTCATAGCGTGGTGATGTTTGGATACCTGTAAAATTGCTGACACTAAAACCTTTTAAAGCTCCCGTAAAATTATAAATACCAAACAACATGTATTCAGATTGATTTCGACTCGCAACATTTTCCGACTCTTTTAAGTCCATAAATGAATAACGCGCACCAGCTATCAACTGATCTGTCAATTTACCTTCTAAAGACAACATCAATGCATTACCCGCACCTAAATCTTGAGTGCTGGTGAAAAATGGCTGGGCAAAAAGTTCACCTGAAGAGGTTTTAGCTGCATAGGGTGTTAATAATGCCCCATTCAAGTAACTACCCTGATCTGGTTTTATATAGTTATACGCGACTTTTAGACTGGCGCTAGGCATTACTTTAAACGCAGCCTGCACACCGAAAATTTGGCTATTAACCTCTCCTGCAAGTGCTTTGCCCTGATCTTTACCCGAAATATATTGGATTGAAAATTCAGGACTATAATTAAGTTTTGGAATTGCTAAATCAGCTTGAGTATAAATTAGACGCGTATAGTCGTCATAATTTTGATACCAAAATTGCGTTTTTAAACTTTTATCATTGGCTAAATTAAAACGTTTCCCTGCACCAACCGACCAAACCCCATTGGTTTCCACATTTGAATTTTGACGAGAAGTTTTATTGAACTCATCCTCGCCATAACTTTTATATTTATTTACTTTAGTGAGTCGTAAGAAATCATTATTATTCCCGATCTGTACATCAGCGGCCTGATATAAAAACATCAATACACGACGGTCAGCATAATCGCCCATAAAAGGTAAATTTAGCCGCTGGTTACCAATCGTCACTCTAGCCAAATCGTTTTTCCAGCTTACATAAGCTTCTGCTAAACCATCCCTATCTTCTTTTAATTCTGGCACTTCATCATTTTCATTTTTATCATCCAGTCGGCGCTGTATGTCATATCCCACAGCTGCCTGTATGCCATAAAAAGGAGCTGTTTCATATTTAATATACCCACCAATGACGGTCGTATCCTGATTTAAATTATTCACAAAATAGCCATTATTAAGTGAGTAATATGCAGATTTAACTACCCCATGAATACTGCCGCACGCAAATGCTGCCCCTATACGGTCCATTGAATCATTACTCGCCTGACAATCCTGCTTTAGATTAAATAGGCCATTCAGACTGGTATCAGCAGCCCATACCGGCACAGTAGTAGCCATGCTCAGCATAAGTAATGCTGATTTTAATTTAAAATTTCTCATAAAATTCCCCTGTAAGATTTGGTTTAAAAGTCGCTTATGGTCTTTCAAAAGACCTGTTTTTGACCTTTTTAAAGTCAAAATCCCCCTAACCTATTCATCATTGAATAAGCGACCTTTAAATTTTTGCGAATGAAAATGTGGTTAAATTAGAATGTCTAATTCCTAACCGGTGTCGATCAATGCCCTGAATTTATGGGCGTAGTTGCAACATCAACGGACTTTTTGCTAAACGGTAAGTGGTTAAAAATAATATTGAGCAAAATGGCAGTGATACAGGCAGAACTAATACCTGAATGTAATAGGGTTTTTACCCATGTCGGAAATTGCGCATAAAACTCTTGGTTTACAATTGGAATCATGCCGATTGTGAGTGAAGTAGCCACAATAATCAGATTTTTATGATCGTTATAATCTACTTTGGCTAGAGTTCGTATTCCACTGGCAGCAACAGTACCGAATAATACAATGCCTGCTCCACCTAAAACTGGCATCGGAATTGATGCAACAAAGCGGCCAATAACAGGTAATAAGCCCAAGATAATTAAAATTCCACCAGCCGTTGCCACTACAAAACGACTTTTAATGCCTGTAATTGCAACCAGACCTACATTTTGAGCAAAGGCGGTTTGCATGAATGAACCAAAGATTGGGGAAATTGCACTCGATAGCATATCTGCACGTAGACCATCACCAATTCGTTTTGAATCAACTTTAGTTCCAACGATTTCACCAATCGCAATAATATCGGCCGTGGTTTCAGTCATGATTACCAAAGTAACAATTACCATGGAAAGAATGGCAGAAAATTCAAATACAGGAGAACCAAAATGGAAGAAACTTGGAAAAGCAAAAATAGGACCTGTACTTACTCTTGAGAAGTCAGTAAAGCCTGCAATATAAGCAATTACTGTACCCAAAACGATTGCTGCAAGAATCGCAAGGCGGCGCAGAATCTGATTTTGCAACATACTAAAAATAATCACAATCGCTAGCGTAATTACCGCCAAACCAGTATTAGTCGGATCTCCCCAGTTTTCAGCTTTCGGGTTTCCCCCCATAATCCAGCGGATCGCAACAGGTGTGAGCGAAATACCAATCATGGTAATGACGCATCCTGTGACCACAGGTGGAAAGAAGCGGATAATTTTTGCAAAGAATGGTGTAATCAACAAACCAATTAGAGATGCGACAATCACAGCACCAAATGCAGATGGCAAACCCCCACCGGTACTCACAATTGCCAAAATAGTGGCAACCCCTGCGAAAGATACCCCTTGCACAATCGGTAGTTTTGCACCGAAATATTTAAAACCAATGGTTTGTATAACTGTGGCGAGGCCTCCCACAAATAAGGCGGCAGCCACCAATAAGCCAATCTCTGAAGCATCTAGACCTGCAGCTGCACCAATAATCAATGGCGGTGCAATAATTCCACCGTACATGGTCAATACATGCTGCAAACCATATAAGATGTTTTTATTCATTCCTAAATATTGATGTTCTGCCGAGATATGCTGATCTCTCTCTGGATTTATATTGTCTTGATGCATGGGTTAGTTCCTCAAATTAAATTCATGATGTCCATATTGCTTGGGTTGATTTAGCTGCCACGATACGTTGAATATGAGAAAGGACTGATCAATAGAGGCACGTGAAAGTGCTGGTGAATATCATTGACTTTAAAATCAATACAGACTCTCGGATAAAAGCTATTAGTATTTAGGGCCTGAAAATAATCCCCTACTTCAAAAACCAATTGATAATGACCACGAATAAATGAGTCGACATTAAATGCTTGAATACGTCCATCTGCATCAGTGAACTGTTCATCGATTAAAATATATCCATGGCTCGTTTCCTCGAATAATTTCACCAATACTTGAATTACTGGCTCGCCGAGTGATGCACTTAAAATATGTGTGCTGATACCCGCCATTATTGAATCTCCTGATTTGAGCGAAGAAGTGCAATTTCACTTAGTTGCTGCCTCACTTCGGTTTGCTCTTGCTCAACTGTGTTTACTAAACGACGTTGTAACTCAGACAAAATCTGTTGCCCGGAACGTCCTGTGGCACGAATCAGAAAAATATGTCCAAATTTGTACTCATAATCTAAATTGCCCTGATATAGAGCTAGTTGTAATACAGCATCTGTTTCTATCTCTGCTTGTTCACGTTGGGAGAACTGCTGTTCTTTTCCAGACAAAACTGCCGCTGCTTTTTTCTCCCCAATACGTGGATGCTTAGCCAACGCTTCAGAAATTTCCGACCATTGCCAAGTAGCAGCTTGCTCATCTGCTGCCTGATAAAGCTGTTCTTTAGAGGAATAAGGACGTTTCTGGATCAATTCAGAAACCCAAGTTGGGATATGCGCACAAGCTTGTAATACCAGCCGAGCCTGGCTAGAAGCTAGTTGATTAAAAGTTTCGAGTTGCATATCCGCTCCAATTTAATGCATTGTCTGACTGGTCTGACCAGATACATTAAATTAAGCAACAAATATGCCAGTTTAAATGAGATAGGCTTTTTAATAGTTATACATACAATCGGTTTAAAACTAATTTAGGCTTATTTAAATGCGAATAAAAGAAATAAAATTCTTTCAAAAGAACTTTATGTAGACTTTTGAACACTATCCTTAAGGATAGAAAACAACAATAAAAAAAGAGACCAGTTTGTGGCCTCTTTTTTAAATTGATTAGATCGCTTCTCTGGTCATCTCACCATTCACCAACCTTAAAATTTGCAATGGATTGCTGTCTTTTAAAGCCTCTGGCAGTAAACTTTGCGGATAGTTTTGGTAACACACAGGTCTTAAGTAACGGTCAATGGCCAAGGTTCCAACTGAAGTACCTCTTGCATCTGAAGTTGCTGGGTATGGTCCGCCGTGCACCATGGCATCACATACTTCAACACCCGTTGGGTAGCCATTTATAAGTAATCGACCAGCTTTCTCTTCTAACACCGGAACCACATCTGCAAACTCGGTTAAGTCTGCTTCGTCGGCAATTAAAGTCGCGGTCAGCTGACCATTCATGCTTTGTAAAGCCTGAATGAGTTGGGCTTTATCTGCCACTTCAATGATGACAGTAGTTGGTCCAAAGATTTCTTCTTGCAGAAG
This sequence comes from Acinetobacter sp. S-1, assembly GCF_059579785.1. Lineage (NCBI taxonomy): Bacteria > Pseudomonadati > Pseudomonadota > Gammaproteobacteria > Moraxellales > Moraxellaceae > Acinetobacter > Acinetobacter sp. S-1. The sequence goes on along the minus strand of NZ_CM184207.1, from coordinate 1,766,712 downwards.
TTGGTCGCCTGCCAGTAATAATTCAACATCCGCTTTAAACAGTTGCGGCTGCGCCTGATTGCCTTTTTGAGTATTGCCTGCCAAATGCTTAATACCTTGATGCTCAGTTAAATGCTCAAGACCAGCGGTATAACTTTTTAAGGTGCCAGCATTCAGCATAGTCTGCGCAGGCTTAGCGCCCATAATTTCAATCAGGTTGCTAATGAGCTGAGTAAATTCGGCTGATTTAATACCCAAGATTAAACCCGGATTGGTACAGAACTGACCACAGCCTAAAACAACTGAGTCGGCTAAGTCCTGTGCAATTTTTTCACCACGGTTTTTTAAGGCTTCTGGCAACATCAGCATCGGGTTAATGCTGCTCATTTCCGCAAACACCGGAATTGGTTGTGGACGGGCTGCGGCCATGTCACATAAAGCTCGTCCACCACGTAATGAACCGGTAAAACCCACAGCCTGAATTAAAGGATGCTTCACTAAAGGTTCACCTACGCCATTACCGTAGATCATGTTAAATACGCCTTTTGGCATATTTGATTTTTCTACTGCACGCTCAATTGCTTGAGCGACAAAGTCTGCTGTGGCCATATGCCCACTATGCGCTTTTACCACTACAGAGCAACCAGCAGCGAGTGCAGAAGCAGTGTCACCACCCGCAGTTGAGAATGCTAAAGGAAAGTTACTTGCCCCAAAGACCGCAATAGGACCAACACCGATTTTAATCTGGCGTAGGTCTGGGCGAGGTAAAGGCTGACGCTCAGGCAAGGCTGTATCAATACGGGCACCTAAAAAATCACCACGGCGCAGCACTTTGGCAAATAAACGCATTTGCCCACTGGTACGGCCACGTTCACCTTGTAAACGTGCAAGTGGCAAAGCGGTTTCCTGTGAGACGATTTCAAGAAAATCTGTACCCAAAGCATCGAGCTCATCGGCAATATTTTCTAAAAAGGTAGCACGCTGTTCAGGTGAAGTATGGCGGTAAGTTTTAAAGGCTTGACTTGCTGCTTCACAGGCCTGAGTGACCTCTTGCTCGGTTGCATGGTGAAATTCATAAGGCAAAGTTTCGCCAGTCGTTGCATTCACGCTTTTTAGTAAAGTGGAACTTTGTGCACTACGTGAACCGCCAATAAAGTTGTGTCCGATAACCATTTTATATTCCTTAGAGTGTGATAACTGAACCGATCGGTAACTCGGGTTGCATATGAGCAAGCTTATTTTTGAGTGAAAGTCCGAACTCTTTCATTTCTATTTCGAACTCATCGTTGACCTGTGCTTGGATACCATCAGCAAAAGATAAAGTGGCTGTACCGAAATAGTGAATATGAACATCCCCTGCTTTTAAGAATTGTTGATACTTAAAGTGGTGATATTCCAGATTTGCCAAGCTATGGCACATATTGTCTTCACCCGACAAAAACTCTTTTTCCCAAATGATTTGTCCATCACGGCGTAAACGGCTGGTTCCGACTAAATGTTTTGGTAATTCGCCTGTCCGTAAAGCTGGACCAAAACTACAAAAACGTAATTTTGAATGCGCCAGATATAAATAATTACGACGTTCCATCACATGGTCAGAATATTCATTGCCCAGCGCAAACCCGATTCGGTAAGGCTTTAAGTCTTCTCCAATCACATAGAGGCCTGCGATTTCAGGTTCTTCGCCGCCATCTTCAGCAAATGGGGGTAAAGGTAATTCAGCTCCCGGCCTTACCACAATTGAACCGTCGCCTTTATAAAACCATTCTGGCTGCGCCCCGATCTGACCTTGTGCTGGACGCCCCTTTTGTAGCCCCCATTGAAATATCCGCATGGTGTCGGTCACCGAGCTGTCATCGCTTAAATTTTGTTGATGCATTTTGTCGCGTGCAGATGCAGAACCTAAATGGGTTAAGCCTGTACCGGACACTAAACAGTGTGTTGGGTCTGGATGGTCTAAAGGCGGCAGTACCTTTAAGTTTGCTAATAAAGATGAATAATCATAGGTCTCCGCTTCAAAGCCTAACGCCTCAATTTGTCGTTCCAATGAAATTTTATTGCGGATTGCCAAAAGTGCTAAATCACGAACCGATTGAATATCTTTAACCGGATATGCCATGTTGCCTTCTACTTTGGCGACGGCACGTTGATTTGCACGATTTTCAAATTGAATAATTTGCATGTTTTATTCCTTACAAAGGCTTTTGAATATTCACTGTTTGTGTTTTTTGACGTTCGAGCTTGGCATACACGATGTAGGTCAGAATCAAGCCAAAAAGCATAACGATAGATAAGAAATACAAACCAGCAGCCATATTTCCCGTGTATTCTTTTAAAAGTCCGATACCAAATGGCCCGACATAGCCACCTAAATTTCCAACAGAGTTAATTAAGGCAATACCAGCCGCTGCACTTGCACCTGTTAAGAAACGGCCAGGTAATGTCCAAAACACGGCAGTTGAAGAAAATAGGCAGAACGCAACCACAGCCAAAGCAGCCAACTGCATGACTGGTGAATTTAGCCAACCACTTAAAAACATTGCACAAGCGCCTAGTGCGTAGAGAAAACTTAAATGTCCGTAGCGGTCATTTAGACGATCGGTACTACGTGGAATAATTAACAAACCAATAATTCCAAAAACGTAGGGAATGCTAGATAGGAAGCCAATTTGAAGATCAGTACCACCTCCAAATTGCTTAATAATGGTAGGAAGCCAAAGATTTAAACCATAAATACTTAAAGTCACTGGTAGGTAATACAATGCCAATAAAAGTACGCGTTTGTCTTTTAAGGCATGCAGTGGATTGGCATGTCGGGTTTGGTCATATTCGGCTTCATCTTTAACAAGTTCATTTGTAAGCCATTGTTTTTGTTCAATACTCAACCATTTCACTTTATCAATATTATCTGGCAACCACAGGAATGTCGGTAAAGCCAATAAAACCGCGGGCAAGCCAACTGCAACAAACAACCATTGCCAGCCGTGCAAATTTGCAATGCCATCCATTCCAAGTAATAGACCCGCTAAAGGCCCTGCAATCATCATGGCAATCGGTTGTGAAAGCACAAACATTCCCATGATTTTTCCGCGATGCCGCACCGGATACCACTGAGTGATGAGGTATAAAACACCAGGGAAAAAACCTGCCTCTGCTACACCGAGTAAAAACCTTAAGAGATAAAAACTTTTAGGGCCTTGAATGAGCGCCATGGCCATGGTGATGAGGCCCCATGTTAATAAAATGCGGGTAAACCATTTACGAGCACCAAATTTGTCTAAAAGCAAATTACTTGGAACTTCAAAAAGAAAATATCCAATAAAAAATAAGCCAGCTCCTAGACCATAGGCAGCATCACCAATTCCAACATCTGCACCCATATGCAAATGGGCAAATCCGACAGCGGCCCGATCAATGTATGCCACCAGATATAGTATGACTAATGCAGGTATCAGCTTAAACGTGACCGTCCGTATTACATCCTTTTCGAAATCCATGTTCGACTCCATTTCCTATTATTTACTTATAGAGCATCTTGCTCGTAAATTATCCTTTCAATTTAAAATATAGTAATACTATTTAAATTTCAAACCTTTTAAAAATAAAATTTATGGTGTATTTTTAATTTAATTAATTCTAATAGTAATACTATATAGGGAAATTTGTATGAATAACAAACAAGTTCTTCGTTCAGCTGCCTGGTTTGGTACAACGGATAAAAATGGCTTTATGTATCGCAGCTGGATGAAGAACCAAGGAATTCCAGATCATGAGTTTCAAGGCAAGCCCATCATTGGGATTTGTAATACGTGGTCTGAACTCACCCCATGTAATGCGCATTTTCGAAAAATTGCCGAACACGTAAAAAAAGGAATTTTAGAAGCGGGCGGCTACCCTGTTGAATTTCCAGTGTTTTCAAATGGTGAGTCGAATTTACGTCCCACCGCCATGTTTACACGCAACTTGGCTAGTATGGATGTTGAGGAAGCTATTCGTGGTAATCCTATTGACGGTGTAGTGTTACTGACAGGCTGTGACAAAACCACACCTGCCTTATTAATGGGTGCCGCAAGCTGTGATATTCCAGCCATTGTAGTAACAGGTGGCCCCATGCTTAACGGTAAGCACAAAGGTAAAGACATTGGTGCGGGCACCATCGTTTGGCAAATGCATGAAGAGTTAAAAGCAGGAAAAATTGATTTAAATGAATTTCTATCTGCCGAGTCTGGTATGTCACGCTCAGCTGGTACATGTAACACCATGGGCACCGCTTCTACAATGGCGTGTATGGCTGAAGCCCTAGGCACTTCTTTACCCCACAATGCGGCCATTCCAGCGGTAGATTCGCGTCGTTATGTGTTGGCTCATCTTTCTGGCATGCGCATTGTTGACATGGTTCATGAAGATTTACGTCTTTCCAAAATCTTAACCAAAGAAGCTTTCGAAAATGCCATTAAAGTCAATGCAGCTATTGGTGGTTCAACCAACGCCGTGATTCATTTAAAGGCAATTGCTGGGCGTATTGGGGTTGATTTACAACTTGATGACTGGAAACGTGTTGGCCGCGGCATGCCAACCATTGTTGACTTACAGCCTTCAGGTCGTTTTTTAATGGAAGAGTTTTATTATAGCGGCGGTTTGCCAGCCGTAATTCGCCGTATGGGCGAAGCCAATCTTTTACCACATCCACAGGCTTTAACCGTAAATGGTCAAGCCATTTGGGAAAATTGCCAGCAATCACCTATTTATAACGATGAAGTGATTCGGAAAATAGATAATCCAATTCGACAAGATGGCGGTATGTGTATTTTGCGCGGTAATTTAGCGCCTAAAGGTGCTGTGCTTAAACCATCTGCTGCCACACCCGAACTTATGAAGCATCGTGGTCGTGCAGTCGTATTTGAAAACTTCGATGATTATAAAGCCCGCATTAATGACCCAGACCTTGATGTTGATGAAACGTGTATTCTTGTGATGAAAAATGCTGGGCCTAAAGGCTACCCGGGCATGGCTGAAGTTGGAAATATGGGATTGCCTCCAAAGGTTTTAGCCAAAGGCATTACCGACATGGTTCGTATTTCCGACGCACGGATGAGTGGAACAGCGTATGGCACCGTAGTTTTACATGTTGCCCCTGAAGCTATGGCGGGTGGGCCTTTGGCCGTAGTTCAAAATGGTGACTTTATTGAACTTGATGCCTATGAAGGAAAACTTCACCTAGAAGTGAGTGATGAAGAACTTAAGCAACGTCTTGAAAATTTAGCACCACCAGCTCCGCCAAGTTTTATTGGCGGTTACCGCAAACTCTATGTAGAACATGTTTTACAAGCTGATGAAGGGTGTGATTTTGATTTCTTGGTCGGTTGCCGTGGCTCAGAAGTTCCACGTCATTCTCATTAATATTTATTCTTGAAAAAGATGATCTTGTTAAAACACAAGGTCATCTATACCATAGGATATTCAACATGTCGTAATAGTGAAATATGAGTAAAGCTGACTATAAAAATCCTATTCCAAGCAAAAGCCAACATGCGTTAATTGTTCAACAATTGGGATTAAAAATTGTTTCTGGAGAAATCTCAGAAAATGAAAAGCTCCCAAGTGAAGTAGATTTATGTGAGGAATATAAAGTCAGCCGCCCTGTCTTTCGCGAAGCAATCCGTGTTTTAAACGCGAAAGGCTTAACTTACTCAAGACCCAAAATTGGAACGGTGGTAAGGCCGAAAGAAGAATGGCATTTACTTGACCCGGATGTACTTTTTTGGCTAATTCAAACCACGCCTGAACACGAATTTTTTAAAACACTTTCTACTGTACGACGCGTTTTGGAACCAGAGCTTGCTTACATTGCAGCAAGTACGGCAAACGAAGAAGATATTGAACGTATTCAACATGCCTATGAAGGGATGGAAAAAGCGACAACAGTTGAAGAATTTATAGAGCCAGATATTCAATTTCATTTGGCAATTGCCAAAGCAACTCATAATGACTTGCTGGCTTATATGTCAAAAATGCTGGTTTTACCTTTGCAGCAATCCATTCAAGTCACTAGTCTGCGCCCAAATTTACAAGGCCATTCACTACCTAGACATAAAGCGATTTTAACCGCAATTGAAAATAAAGATCCGCTCTCGGCTCGCCATGCTTCACTTGTTCAGCTTGATGACACCAAAATGGCTTACGATTTAATTAAAAAATAATCTTTATATATTCACTATTTAAAGCCTGATCACTCAAAATAAAGTCATCAGGCTTTTTTATTTATAAATTAGAATACCTTTTTAACTGAGACAGTAAATGTCGAATCAATCGGATTTGAAATTGGCGCATCAGGTTCACCATTACTATACTTTTTATAGAAACCATCTTTGTCCAAAGCTTTGGCATACGCTAAACCAGTAGTCCAGCCATCCCCTAAATCCTTAATCAGCTCGATTTTCATATCTTGAAAGTTAGCTTCCGAGAAATTTTTAATTCTTTCATAGCCATAGTGAGCACCAAAAGTCCAAGACTCATTGATAGGCTGAGTAAAAGTTAGATCTAGATAAGTTGTTCCTCGTGAACGTTTACCTGCTGGGCCACCCATCGTATCTGAGTTATAGCCTGCATAATCTGGAGTGTAGGTAATGAAATATTTAAGAGTCAAAGGCCCATAACCAATTTGAGGCACAATTTCGCCATAGTTATAACTGGTACTTCCCGTTTCAGGCGTACTTTTAGCTCCCGGATAGTAGTAATAAAAAACCGTCATTCCAGCCGAAAACTTATCAAAAGTTTTTATATAACCTGTATAAAAATCCCACTCAACTGAAGCATCACGAAGATAGTTAGAACTTACATTTGAAGCCCAAGTCCCTACAAATAATCCATTCGGATTTGCATAATCTAGACCAATTTGTAAAGCAGGCTTACCCCAAGTTTGTTGAAAACCACGTGAGATATATTGACTTGCGAAGGTTACATTAGCACTGTATGGAGAAATTTGTTCTTGTTCATTTACTTGCTCAGCATGTACAAAACCACTAGACATAATAAGAGAAGCTATCCCTAAAATTTTTCTCATCTAATAATCCTTTTAAATATTACCTATAGGTTTAAAGTTTTAAAATAACATGATAATTCAATTTAAAACGTATTAAAAAGTTATAAATTCAAATTTCTAGACACTTCTTCTTCGCTATAGATCTCTTCAATACAATCTAAGATTTTAGGAATATATGAACTTTGGTCCATATTGCGCATCGATAGAGAAATGGGACTATAGGCTTCTAAGTCTAAGATATTTAAATAAGTTAGATTCTTCATTCCAATATCACAGGCGCTTTCCGGAATAATACAAATACCCTCCCCAGATGCCACCAAGCCAAGTGCCATATGAATTTCGCGGACTTCAGTCAGTTTGGCAGGAACAAGACCTAATTTGGTAAATAAAGCTTGAATAGTAGTCGAAAAATTCGGCTTAGGTGTCGTTGGATAAGAAAAAATTGTCTCATTGATAATTTGAGATAAATAAATTCCTGATTCTTGGAACTCACTTAAAGGATGTTTTTTATGAATCGCGAGTTTTAATTTTTCTTTTCGAAGTAGAAGTCGCTTAATGGCTGGATCACTAATCGGCAATCGACCAAAACCTAAATCAATTTTTCCTAACTTTAAGGCTTCGACCTGATCTCGTGTACCACATTCAATAAGCTCGACATGAATGTCAGGATTTTTTTGTCTAAATAGATAAATGACCTGTGGTAATCGTCCATAAAGAAGCGAACTCACATAGCCAACTTTAACAACATTCTCGACCAGCTTCATTTTTTTTGCCATAGAAGCAGCTTGAGCTGTATGGGTCAAAATCTGTACCGCATGTTGGTAAAAAAACAGCCCTGCCTCTGTCACTTTTAATGGACGTGAGCCTTTCAAGAACAGATCAATGCCTAACTCTTCCTCTAGTTTTTTAATTTGACGCGTGAGTGGTGGCTGAGCAATAAAAAGCTTTTCTGCGGCTTTAGTCAGACTTTGTTCTTCAACAACGGTAACAAAATAACGTAGATGTCTTAATTCCATTAATATACCTTTTTAGTATCTTAAAATACCGTTCTATATCTATTTTAGGCTATTACATTCTTCTATGGTATGTAAACAAGTTCGTAATAGTTGAAACTTCATGTATAGAACCATAGAAACCATACTTGTGGATATTCCAACTATCCGTCCTCACCAGCTGTCTGTGACTACAATGCGTACTCAGACTTTGGTGCTCGTTAAAATTACGACCACGGATGGTATTGTAGGTTGGGGTGAAGCGACCACCATTGGTGGACTGAACTATGGTGAAGAAAGTCCTGAAAGTGTCAAAGCCAATATTGATACTTACTTTGCACCATTACTCGCATCAGTTAAAGATTTAAATGTTGCTCAAACACTAAAACTGATTCGTAAGAATATTAATGGTAACCGTTTCGCGAAATGTGCCATTCAGACTGCTCTACTTGATATTCAGGCAAAACGTTTAGGCGTGCCATTAAGTGAAGTTTTAGGTGGCCGTCTGCGTAATAGTTTACCTGTACTTTGGACGCTCGCGTCTGGTGACACAGAAAAAGATATTGCTGAAGCTCGAAAAATGATTGAGTTAAAACGTCATAACACGTTCAAACTCAAAATTGGTTCACGCCCTTTGCAACACGATGTTGATCATGTGATTGCAATTAAAAAAGCACTCGGTGCAGATATTAGTGTACGCGTTGACGTAAATCGTGCATGGTCAGAGCTGGAATGTATTCAAGGTATTCAACAGCTTCAAGATGGCGGGATTGATTTAATTGAACAGCCTTGTGCTATTCAAAACACAGAAGCACTTGCTCGCCTAACACAGCGTTTTGATGTCGCAATTATGGCAGATGAAGCTTTAACTGGTCCCGACAGCGCATACCGTATTGCAAAAAGCCATGGTGCTGATGTATTTGCAGTAAAAATTGAACAATCTGGTGGTCTGATCGAAGCGTGTGAAGTTGCCAAGGTTGCAGGTTTGGCTGGTATCGACCTATATGGCGGCACTATGCTTGAAGGTCCTGTAGGAAGTATTGCATCGGCCCATGTATTTGCAACTTTTGAAACGTTAGCGTTCGGCACTGAATTATTTGGTCCGTTATTACTTACCGAAGAAATTTTAAAAGAGCCGCTACGTTACGAAAACTTTGAATTGCATTTGCCGACAGCTCCGGGCCTAGGCATTGAAATTGATGAAGATAAGATTGAGAAATTACGTCGTTAAGGCAACAGGATAAGGAGTTTCCCATGTTATTTCATGTACGTATGGATGTGCATATTCCACTTGATATGCCAGCCGACAAAGCAAATGAAATTAAGGCCGTTGAAAAGGCTTATTCGCAAGACTTACAACGCCAAGGTAAATGGCGTCATATCTGGCGAATTACAGGTCAGTACTCGAACATCAGTATTTTTGATGTAGAGAGCAATGAAGAATTGCACAACATTTTACAAGGTTTACCTCTCTATCCATATATGGACATTGAAGTGATGGCACTTAACCGTCATCCATCTTCAGTTCGTGATGATGATTCGTAAATAGAAAGAATTTTTTAAATGCGATCTCTGAAGTCCATTTAAAAACCAAGCAGATTATTCAGAAGGTAACAAGGAACGTGGCGGCACTTATTCGCTAGCAAAACCAAATGCCCGCAGCGCTGCCACCCAAAACCGTATTGCATACTTAAGGAGTTTTAGTATGAACCGTCAACAAATTGATGCGCTTGTAAAACAAATGAATGTCGACACTGCAAAAGGCGAAGTTGATGCACGTGTTCAACAAATTGTAGTGCGCCTTCTCGGGGATTTATTTCAAGCCATTGAAGATTTAGACATCCAACCATCAGAAGTATGGAAAGGTTTGGAATATTTCACAGATGCTGGTCAAGCAAACGAACTTGGTCTTTTGGCAGCTGGCTTAGGTTTAGAGCATTATCTTGATTTACGTGCAGATGAAGCTGATGCCAAAGCTGGTGTTACGGGTGGCACACCACGTACCATCGAAGGCCCACTTTATGTAGCTGGCGCGCCTGAATCTGTTGGTTTTGCACGTATGGATGATGGTACAGAATCTGGCAAAATCGATACCTTAATTATTGAAGGTACCGTAACTGATACTGATGGCAATATCATTGAAAATGCCAAAGTTGAAGTATGGCATGCCAACAGTTTAGGTAACTATTCATTCTTTGATAAGTCTCAATCTGACTTTAACTTACGCCGTACTATCTTGACTGATGCAGATGGTAAGTATGTTGCATTAACCACTATGCCTGTAGGTTATGGTTGCCCGCCAGAAGGTACAACTCAGGCCCTTCTTAACAAATTAGGCCGTCATGGTAACCGTCCATCTCACGTTCATTACTTCGTTTCTGCACCGGGTTACCGCAAGCTGACTACTCAATTCAACATTGAGGGTGATGAGTACTTATGGGATGACTTTGCTTTCGCAACCCGTGATGGCTTAGTTGCAACAGCAGTTGATGTAACTGACCCAGCTGAAATTCAACGCCGTGGTTTAGATCACGCTTTCAAACACATCACATTTAACATCGAACTTGTTAAAGATGCCGCTGCTGCTCCTTCAACTGAAGTTGAACGTCGTCGTGCTAGTGCTTAATTGAAAGTATATGTGAGTTAAAAGTTCGCTTTTGACTCACAAAATTTATTCCATTTATTACTACCATTAAGAATTTAAATAAATTTTTAGCGGTAGTAATACATCACGTTACCTCATGCTCTAAGGTTTCTCACATGATTGACAAAAGTAAGTCCTCACTAAGCGAGGTTCTATCGCAGATTAAAGATGGTGCAACCATTCTGATTGGTGGTTTCGGTACCGCAGGACAACCCGCTGAACTCATTGATGGTCTTATTGAACTCGGTGTTAAAGATTTAACTATCGTCAGCAACAATGCCGGTAATGGTGACTATGGCTTGGCGAAACTGCTTAAAGCAGGTTCAGTTAAAAAAGTCATCTGCTCTTTCCCGCGTCAGTCTGACTCTTATGTTTTTGATGAACTTTACCGTGCGGGAAAGGTCGAGCTTGAAGTCGTACCACAAGGTAATCTGGCGTGCCGTATTCAGGCAGCAGGTATGGGACTTGGGGCGGTATTTACCCCAACAGGCTTTGGAACACTTTTAGCCGAAGGCAAAGAAACCCGCGAAATTGATGGTAAAGACTATGTGCTTGAGTATCCGATTAAAGCTGACTTTGCCCTGATTAAAGCTTACAAGGGCGACCGCTGGGGCAATCTGGTTTACCGTAAATCTGCACGTAACTTTGGCCCAATCATGGCCATGGCTGCTGATGTCACCATTGCTCAGGTTTCTGAAGTGGTTGAACTCGGTGGATTAGACCCGGAACACATCATCACCCCAGGTATTTTTGTACAGCACGTTGTACAAGTAGCGCCAGCACAGTAAGCAATAAGGAGAAATAACATGAGCTACCAGAAACTCAGCCGTGACCAGATTGCACAACGTGTGGCACAAGATATTCCAGATGGTGCCTATGTGAACTTGGGTATTGGCCTACCAACCAAGATTGCCAGCTACTTACCTAACGATAAAGATATTTTTCTTCATTCTGAAAATGGCCTGTTGGCTTTTGGCCCGCCACCGGCGGCAGGTGAAGAAGACCCAGAACTGATTAATGCAGGTAAAGAATTTGTGACCATGCTTGAAGGCGGCAGCTTTTTCCACCATGGCGATTCATTTGCCATGATGCGTGGTGGACACCTTGATATTGCTGTACTTGGCGCATTTCAGGTAGCTGCCAATGGTGACTTGGCCAACTGGCACACGGGTGCTCCCGATGCGATTCCTGCAGTAGGTGGTGCGATGGATTTAGCTGTGGGTGCCAAGAAAGTATTTATCACCACAGACCATGTGACCAAGCAAGGTGAGCCGAAGATTGTGGCTGAGCTAACTTATCCAGTAACAGGTAAAAAATGTGTTGACCGTATTTACACCGACCTATGTGTGATTGATGTGACCAATGATGGTTTAAAGGTGATTGAGAAAGTTGAAGGTCTTAGCTTTGATGAGTTACAGGCTTTAACTGGTGCAACTTTAATTGATGCAACTCAAGGGTAAGTTTAAACAGCAGTAACTATCGTGACAGGCGACATGGATGTCGCCCGTTGGACAGGGAGGCAAGGAAGCCTCCTCTGTTCAACAAAGGTTTTTGTTACTTTTGACCTTTCAAAAGTAAGGTATCACTTAAGCAAAAGACCTACGGATATCACAGTAAATTACAGCCGTGATGTTATCCGCTGATATGAAGATTTATAAATCATCACAACGTAGTCTTATCTGTTTAAGCCAGATGCCACCAGCTAATTCGTGTCACTTTTTTAAAAAAGTAACCAAAAACCTTTGTTACTCAGACACAACATCCCTGTTGTGCTGAGCAACGAGGCGACTTCCATGTCGCCACCGTGAAATACCTACGGAGAATGGCTAAAAAGGCCTGAAGTAAAGGACAAAAGTTAGAATGAAAAACGCTTATATCATCGATGCCATCCGTACCCCATTTGGCCGTTATGCCAGTGGCCTTGCTCCTGTCCGTGCCGATGACCTTGGTGCTGTGCCGATTAAAGCGCTCATGCAGCGTAACCCAAATGTAGATTGGGAACAGGTCGATGATGTGATTTATGGCTGTGCCAACCAAGCCGGTGAAGATAACCGTAATGTCGGCCGTATGTCAGCACTTCTTGCTGGTTTACCGTATCAGGTGCCAGCAACGACTATTAACCGTTTGTGTGGTTCTTCACTCGATGCGATTGCCATTGCTGCTCGTGCCATTAAGGCTGGTGAAGCGAACCTGGTGATTGCAGGTGGTGTAGAAAGCATGAGCCGTGCACCCTATGTGATGGGTAAGTCTGACAGTGCTTTTGGCCGTAGCCAGAAGATTGAAGACACTACCATGGGCTGGCGTTTCATTAACCCTAAACTTAAAGAATTGTATGGTGTAGACACCATGCCCCAGACTGCCGAAAACGTAGCTGAACAGTTTAACGTTAATCGTGCAGATCAGGACCAGTTTGCCTTGGTGAGCCAACAACGCACCGCAAGCGCGCAAGCCAAAGGCTTTTTTTCTAAAGAAATCGTGGCAGTTGAAATCCCTCAGCGTAAGGGTGATGCTGTTGTGATTGATACCGATGAGCATCCTCGTGCATCGACCACACTTGAAGCTTTAAGCAAACTTAAACCTGTGGTTAAAGCAGATGGTTCTGTGACTGCAGGAAATGCTTCAGGCATTAACGATGGTGCAGCAGCTCTACTGATTGCATCTGATGAAGCAGTTCAGGCTTATAACCTCAAACCACGTGCCAAGATCATTGCTTCAACAGCAGTGGGTGTAGAACCACGCATTATGGGTTTTGCTCCGGCACCAGCCATTAAAAAATTACTAAAACAAGCCAATCTGACTTTAGATCAGATGGATGTAATTGAACTTAATGAAGCCTTTGCTGCACAGGCTTTGGCAGTGACCCGTGATTTAGGCTTGCCAGATGATTCTGACAAAATAAATCCAAACGGTGGGGCAATTGCATTAGGTCATCCGCTTGGGGCATCAGGTGCACGCTTAGTCACTACAGCCTTAAACCAGCTTGAGCAAACAGGTGGTCGTTACGCTTTGTGTTCAATGTGTATTGGGGTGGGTCAAGGCATTGCTTTGATTATTGAACGTGTTGAAGCACTTTAAGGAGAAACAAATGCCATCTTTTCAATCTGCCGATGCACAAATCAACTATCAAACCTTTGGCCAGCCATCTTCCCCTGCTCTGGTGTTTTCCAATTCTTTGGGCACCAACTATGGCATGTGGCAAAAACAGTTTAATGAGTTAAAAGATCAATTTTTTGTCATCTGCTATGACACACGTGGCCACGGTTCATCATCTACGCCTGAAGGTCCTTACACTGTAAAGCAATTAGGTGAAGATGTTGTCCATTTACTGGATCATCTGAATATTAGTAAAGCTGCTTTTTGTGGAATTTCTATGGGTGGTTTAACCGGTCAATGGCTGGCAATTCACTACCCTGACCGTTTTAGTCATGTAATTGTGGCAAATACTGCCGCTAAAATTGGACAAGAACAGGCATGGCTTGACCGTGCAAAATTAGTACGTGAGCAAGGTTTACAACCAATCGCCGCTACAGCTGCTTCGCGATGGTTTACAGATCCCTTTATCCAAAGTCACCCTTCAATTGTCAACAACCTGTGTAACGACTTAAGTGCTGGCAGCGCAATGGGTTATGCCAATTGTTGTGAGGCTTTGGCTAAAGCGGATGTCCGTGAGCAATTAAAAGATATCAAAATTCCTGTATTGGTGGTTGCTGGAACTCAAGACCCTGTAACAACCGTTGCAGATGGTCAATTTATGCAGCAGCGCATTCCACAATCACATCTTGCAGAAATAGATGCCTCTCATATTTCCAATGTAGAACAGCCAGAAGCTTTTAATAAAATCCTAAAGGATTTTTTATTAGGTTAATTTAATGATTCAAAAAAAATGGCCTATAAAGGCCATTTTTTTATATCTCGTAGAAACTTAATACCGAATCATCACCGATTTTAATTCGGTGTAATCTTCAATAAATGCATCTGAAAACTCTCTGCCAATTCCTGAAGCTTTCACGCCGCCAAATGGAACAGATGGATCTAAGAACGTATGCATATTGACCCACAAGGTTCCTGCTTCAATTTTAGGAATTAATCGCAAAGCTTTAGACAAATCATTTGTCCAGATACTTGCGGTTAAACCAAAGCGCGACTGATTCATAAGTTGAATAAGTTCTTCATCAGTGTCAAACGGCATTACACCAACCACCGGACCAAAGGTTTCTTCTGAAAATAAAGGATCGTCCGTATTTTTGAAGGAAATTAAAGTCGGCTGTACAAAATATCCTGTCTGATCTAGAGCCTCACCACCGGCAATAATCTGGTTGTTGGCTTTAGCCATATCTAAATAATGTTTCACTTTATTAAAATGTGGCTGATTAGAGAGTGGACCAAACATACTTCCTTCATCCATAGCCGATCCAATTTTAAACTGCGAAAGTGCTTTAGAGAGTTTCTCGACAAGTTCATCATGTTTTGTACGGTGTACAAAAAAACGCTCTGGGGATGCGCAAACTTGGCCTTGATGTACAAAAGTTGCTTGTAATAAAGTTGGTAAAATCTCATCAATATTTGCATCGGCCAAAACGGCTATTGCATTTTTACCACCCAGCTCCAGACTTACACGGGTTAAATCACTGCTCATCGCGAGCTTACCAATCGCAATGCCTGTTGGTACTGAACCTGTAAACGAGACTTTCTTAACGAGCGGCGACTCAATTAAATATTGTCCTGTATCACCTTTACCCGTAACCACATTAATCACACCAGCCGGTATACCTGCCTCAATGGCAAGTTCGGCTAAACGCAATAAAGATAAGCTGGCAAACTCACTTGGTTTAAGCACAATGGTACAGCCAGTTGTTAAAGCTGAACCGATTTTCCAAACACCAATCATCAGTGAAAAATTCCAAGGCACAATCCCTGCAACTACCCCCACTGGTTGCCTTAAAGTAAAGGCCGTATATTTCTCACCTTGCATAGAAGGAATAGACGGTTGCATGGTTTGACCATTAATTTGAGTTGCCCAACCCGCAAAATATCTTAAGAAAATAACAGATTGTGCGACCTCAAGATGACGGGAAATATTGATAAGTTTTCCAGTAGACAACGATTCGAGCTGTGCAAGTTCTTCACCATATTGCTCAATTAAATCGGCGAGCTTATTTAGTTTAACGCCACGTTCATACGGCGTAGTTTCAGCCCAAGCATTTTGAAAAGCATGTTCGGCATTTGTTACCGCACTATCTACATCGTTTTGACTACCAATACTAATTTGAGCCACAACTTGTTCAGTCGATGGATTTACAATATCCACTTTATCTAAAAGCTCGGCAGCAACTAATTTTCCATCAATAAAATGTCCATGTTGTCGTGCCATAAATTGCTGTACGCTTTCTAAAATCTGAACTTCACTCATTTTCTTTTCCTCTTTTCATTTCTAAACTTTTGTTATGACAGCAACTACGTGACCTGATTCAAAATAAAGTCTGCACCGCGTTCACCAATCATGATGGCAATTGCATTGGTATTACCACTTGGAACTTGTGGGCAAATAGAACAATCCACCACACGTAAGTTTTTAAAACCATGTACTTTAAGTGTCTGATCTGTGACCGAATCTTGCGGAGCATTGCCCATTTTGCAGCTACCTGCGGGGTGATAAACCGTTTTAATGTTCTGACGCATCCATTTATCAAACGCTTCAATATCATCAGGATCGATATTTGCAGGCTCAACGACTTCTTTGACAATCGCTTTCAATGCTGGTTGTTGTAATAGGCGAAGTCCGGCCTGTACCGCACGGATATTTGCGTCAATATCTTCTTGATGGCCTAAATAATTAGGGTCAATGACAGGCAAATCTTTTGGATCTTTACTGCTTAACCGTAAAATCCCACGTGCTTTTGGCTGTACATGTCCGACTTTAATGGTAAGGCCATGTGCCTGAGCCGCTGCTTTTTCACCGGGGGTATTATCGAAATTATCCAGCACAGGTAAAAAATGAAATTGGACATCAGGTCGACCATTGTTGTTTGTGTCAATAAAACCACCACCTTCTAGAATATTGGTGGTTAGCAATCCTGAACGTGTAAAACACCATTGTAAAAAGTGTCGTACTGCGGCTAAACCGTGGTCTTCACCGAGCAGGCTGTTATTGGTTGTTACTGTCGCATTAACCGACATATGCAAATGGTCGTGAAAATTGTTACCTACAGGTAAGTCACGAATGCATTCTATTCCGAGTTCATCTAAATGCTGTTTTGGGCCAATTCCCGAAAGTAATAAAACCTTAGGACTGCCAATTGCACCAGCGCTCAGAATAACTTCTTTTTGAGCCTGTACCGTAATCGGTGATTTTCCGTCAACACTGTAAGTAACCCCAGTAACCTGATCACCTTGAGTTTCAATTTTATGTACTAAGGCATCCGTAATGACCGTAAGATCTGGGTGGTTTTCGACTGACTTTAAATAAGTTTTTGAGGTACTCGCCCGAGAACCGTTTTGAGTAGTAGTTTGATAAAACCCTACCCCAGCCTGATCCCAACCATTAATATCATTGACATAATTCATCCCCATTTGTTGACCTGCTTTAATACAAGCAAGTGTTAAAGGATGGCGATAGCGATTTTCGCTGACAGGTAAAATGCCATCTTGTCCGTGATATTCATCAGCAAGACTTTCATTTTTTTCTGCTTTCTTAAAAAAAGGCAGCACATGTTGATAAGACCACTGATTGCATCCCCATTCCGAGGACCATAAATCATAATCCTGTCGTTGGCCTCGGCAATAGATCATGCCATTAACCGAGCTTCCACCTCCCAACACTTTTCCTTGTGCAAGGATCATTTCACGATGATTACAATATTTCTGCGGAACAGTCATGTATTGCCATGATTTTTGCTGGAATACTATAACCACCGTTGCAGGTATAGTATGAAACATACTGCTATCTCGGCTTCCAGCCTCTAGAACAAGAACACGCCCTGCCTTGGCTTCTAATAGTCGTGCTGCGACTACACAGCCTGCTGAGCCAGCACCGATCACGATATAGTCATATTGTTGATTCATCTGATTTCATCCTAATTTTATTTCTATGAATGCACCGCCAATAAACACGGTCTCCTTCGCTCTGATTTAATAAATGTATTGCAAAATTAACTGCGCATAGACATTGGTTTTGTAATCATAGTTTTGTGTACCACCACTATGAATATCGTGTTTCGGTTTATAGAGCCCAACTAAAGGAATAACATTGAATTTTTTATTGACCGACCAGACTGAAAAGACATCCAGCTCATGTCCATCTACATTAGTTAAAGACTTATTTACTGTTTTGAACTTATAGGCCAAAGCACCCAACATAAAATTTTCTTTTAGATTCATACTGTAAGAAATTTGATGAATATCGGCATTTTTATTGAATGGACCAGCATAGTTTCCGGCAACTTCACCTTGAAACCACGTGCCGAACCCGACCGTATTTCCATAAAACATCGGATCGTATTGGTCTGAAAAATGGCTAAAACGATAACCTAATGAGGGCGTATATTTTGAAGATAAAAAGTTATAGTTCAGCGCTAAGTAGCCAGCATTTTCGTGGCTATCTTTTTTATCTTGAACTACAAACTCAGTCTTAACTTGCAGCTCTGGCAAAGGTTGATAATTCAAGCGTAAAGCATAATTTTTAAGGTCTTGTCGTCCTGAAACCTGTTCAGCATCTTTAAGGTCTAATACGTTTAAATAGGTAAACCCAACGCCCTTATTTTTAAGCTGATACATCAGATCAGTCACAAATAGTTCAGGTGAAAATTGTGCTTTATTGTCTGACTTTAAATATGCCAGCTTTAACGTTGTATTCTCTTGCGGTTTGTATTGAAGCAAACTTGTAAAATCAAAGCTTCGACGAGCTGCCAGATAATATGCTCCGCCCCGATCTAGTGTGCCGTCCGCAGGCGCTTTACCGAGATTTAATGCATCACCCGCAATAAAGAATCCGTCACCAATCATGATATTTTGTCGACCAATACTTAAATCATAGGTCGTTAACTCATCTTTATTGGTGCCGTCTTTAAAACCAATGATCCATTCATTCACATCTGTTTTACGTTCTTTGCCATTACTATTTTGGCCTGCGTCTCCATCACCAAATGTTGCCGAGCTAATACCGCTCAAGCTTGCATAGAGCTGATTGTTTTTGAAGGTGTATTGTCCTTTTGCACCATATTTAAGATGACCTTCTTGCCAATTGATTCTTTCATCATCTAGGTTTTCACCGTTATAGCTTTTACCGCTACTAAAAGCCCCAAAAGTTGCTTCAAAAGTTGGCTTAATTTCAAGCTCACCAGCATGCACAGTTGAAAAAAATGAGACAAAGAGAGTCCCTCTCATAACCCGAGAAAATAAATTTTTCATTGAGAAATTCCTTTTTTGTGAACGGTCTAACCGTGCTCAGGTATGGGTAACCTATTCGTTACCCATTCTGGCTTATTCACATTTTTATTAATGGTCGTGCTGTGTGTTTTGCTCTTCTTCACCCAAGTTTAAAGTCGGGGTGCTGTCAAAGAAGTTCCAAGGTTTGATGAGCGTATTTACCCATTCTGTTGGCATAATTGGCCATTCTTCAGCACGTGCCACATGGGTGGTGCCTGTTGTCATCCACACCACAAGATCTTTATTTTCAATATTCTCATTGTTGCCAATGAACTGTCCTAACCCTGTGTCATGAGTCGAACGATTTGAATATTTCCCTTCAGGATAGCGTTCATCTGGATTGTACTGAGTCACCCAAATTTGCTTATCCATAAAGTTCAAACGTTTAAATAACCATTCATCTTTAGAAAAATTGGCTCCTTTTGCCACAGGGTGTGTTCCACCTGCAAACGGAATCAATTGGTAAGAAACTGGATTACCTAATTTATTTTCCTTGTTGAAATTCGTGAGTAAGCGAATCGTAGATGGGTCAAATTTTTCAGCCGCATTTTGCTCATTCGTAATGACTTTACTATCAATTTGCATTGAACTTGTACGAACACCGCCTTTGTCATTGGCTTTCACCACTGGGTCCATATGCATAAAGCTGTTGTTTTCCCCATCTACATCCATGTCTAAGCGGAAGTTATAGATGTGCTGATGCGTTGTACCCACAATATTATGGTCAATTAAAGTTCCATATTTGGTGTCTTCTTTTGCGGTACTGTCATGCATGGTGCGTGATTTAACGCCTTTAACAGCTTCAATACCCGTTGCACCCGCATTAATCCCAATTACACCATTTTGGGCAAATACCCAGTCAAACATGTAATCGTAGTTTCCAACCGTACTAATCCAGCGCACAACAAGTTCACGGCGGGCTTCACTGGCATCTTGATTACCAAAAATTTCGTGATGTTTATATTCAGGCCCAGCATAACGTTCAAACACGGCAATGGCATTTGGAATCACTTGTGGCTGGCCTTTATAGTCAGCAATCACGGCATCAAGTAAAACAGCGTTGTCGGGTGCATCTGTTCCCGGAATAATAGATGAGGTAAGTGTTCCCATACCATATTCGCCAGAATCCAAATAAGATTTGAAGTACCATCCAATATCAGGGTCACCATATGGAACTACCATTCCACCCAAGTTCCCTTCATACATGACTTTACGCTTTACGCCCTTATCTTTATAAGTCACAGTTGAAAGCTGCAAGCCAACACGAGAATCTAACGCCACATGCAAACACCAGTTGCCCCAATGTATGGTTTGACCGGTAATGCTAAAGTTCTTACCCTCAGGTTCAGTAATATTGAGTGGTTTTAGCTTACTTGCTACGGGTTTATTCGACATATAAGGTCGATTTGCCATCGGCACAGGAATGATTGCGCCTTCTTCAATCTTGATAATTTTTTCTTTATCTAAATCGACTACAGCAACTAGGTTCTCAATAGGATGCGCCCAATAGTTACCATCCCCAACATCGAGGTAAGCAACGACTTTTAATATATTAAGTTGTTTATCCAGACCATCTTTACCGCCAAAATATCCAACAGTTAGCGGTGTAGCAATCACTTTCTTCACATCGGTAATGCCGCGTTTGCGTAACGCGTCTTGATATTCTTTACTCGTCTCAATTACACGCTGTACGGCTTCAAAATTATCGAGCAACACCATTCCATGAGTGTCTTTAAGTACATTCCATTTTGTGACTTGTTGAGTATTAAGATTAACTTCACCTTCAATCGCTTGATTGCCCTTTAATAAAATAAATGAGGCAGTACGATCTTCTTTAAAATCTTTATGATTAATAAAGTAATCCCAAACTTTTGCTTTTTCAGGCTCTTTAAGCTTTAACTCGGCAAAACGCATATTTTTATAGGCGTATTTCGAACGGGTAATCACATCAAATGTTTTTTTAATTTCGTCAGAGTTTAGGCTATTGAGCGGGTGAAACGTATTTTCAATTTTAAAAGTTTGATCTAACCCAGACTGGAATACTTCATTAAAAAAATCTTTTCCAATAACAGGTTTATTGTCTTTAATTAATAATGGGACGCTTAATTTTAGAGGTTTTCCATTCACTAAAACCTGATTTGAATTTGGCTTGGCTCTTACCACGATAGAGCCTTTGGTAATTGTATAGGTATTGGTAAAGTCATCTTTGACAACTTTAGCGCCTTGCTCACTCATGTTTTGATAAAGTGAGACCATGTCTGCCTTTCCACCATGAGCAAACGCTTGAGTATTGAGTCCCCAAAAGCTTGCAGCGATTGATAAGTTAAGTGCCAGTATTTTTTGTATGTCATTCAATAATCGTTGTTTACGCATTGGTTTCATCCTTTTCATCTATCCCTGAACTATCTGAATCAGACAGTTAAAATGCACTTCCTGTGAGTGAAATTCATTAGACCAACTTAATAGTTTTATGGTTATTAAGCTTATCTAACCTGCTCTAATGAATTTAATTTCAACACACTTACATAGGGCTAGCTTGTTCAAGAATGACGTCGAATTTGTCTAAAAATGACATTAAAAGAAGAAATATTTAAACCGGCATACCCTCTCTAAATTCTTTAGGAGAAATACCATAAGTCTTTTTAAAGATTTTTGAAAAATGAGCACCGTCCCAGAAACCCCACTTCAAGGCAATTTGGGTAATCGAACTCTGTTTGTTCTTTTTATCAAGCAAATCTGCTTTGACTTTTTCTAGACGCTTGAGCTGTATATATTTGTTAATAGATAAATTTTCTTGAAGGAACAAACGGTAGAGATGACGTAGAGATACCCCAATATGCTCTGCAATTAATTTAGGTGTTAAATCGGGTTTTGCTAAGTTTTCTATAATATAGCGCTCGGCTTTTTCCATTAGATTATTGGAGCTATGAACATTTTTATAATTGATTGTGGGTTTGATTAAGGCGATCAGCGCATCTTCAAAAGCATTACCGTCTTCGGTTGCGTACCAAAGTTTGATGTTTTCTGCAGACATATTTTTCAAAATATTCTTGAGTAAAAAACCACTCATATTTTGAGTAATCAGTTTTCCAAAATATTCAGTACTAATATTTTCTTTAAGTAATTTTTCACGTGAGAGATGGACTGAAATCTGGCTGACTAATCCCTGCGGATACATTGAAATGGTTTCGACCGGATCGACCAACACAATATCGCCTTCATTCAGGCTTAGCGTTTCATTTTTATACTCGAGCAGCATTTTTCCCGAATACTGCAAAATCAAAAAACAAAAGCGATTATTCACTCGATCAATTTCATCGGCTTTTCGGACAATTTTATTGGCATTGTTTTTGATAAAAGCAATTTCGGTATCGCCCAATAAAAAGCACTGAACTTCACCAATGAATAAATTACGGGTTCCGTCAAAATCGGTTTCAAAATTGCCGCACACACTTTTAATATGGTGCGTCCATGTGAGTAATGCATCGCTTACATATTGGTTCATCCCTTACCTCTCTATACAGGTGCCACCGCTCAAAATTTTGCGTTTGTGGTGGTGCACTGTCTTGGCTTATTTGCAATCTTGTTTTATTGATAAACAAATTGTGTGCCAAAAATTCCTTATCCTTGGAATTGTTTTGATGATAGTCAGCTAGATGTGAAGAAGCTGATAAATCAATTCAATTTATCAGCTTAATGGGACTTATGCTACTCCTGCAAAATCTCGCAGCATGGTAATAAAAATATCCTTTTGCTCCTCAGAATACTTTTTAAACACCTCATTTTGGTGGCTGTTGGCAATATCAAATAAATACTGCGCCGTTTGTTTACCTTTCTCGGTCAGTGCATACAAATTATCGTGATCGACCAATAATCCTTCAAATTTTAAGATTTCAGCCGACCTTTCAACTTCCTGCATTGGCATAGCAATATCACGCGGTAAATCTTCCTTACTTGAGGCAGTACCACTGGCTAAAACCAGTAAAAGACGTGATTCACTGGTACGGAAACCAGAAGCCATTTGCTTAGGAATATAGTCTGTTTGATAAGCTTTAAAAGCACGACTCATTAAATAGCAAACATTGTTATATAAGTGCCCATAATGTGTTTGGTCTACGCCGTTCTGTTCAGTTTGCTTAACTTGAAGACTTGGATGCGGCATGACACAAGAATATGCACCTTGATGGTAAACCAATGGACTTCGGCCTTGGTCATGGAAACGAACCACTTTACCAACAATAATCCAGTGGTCACCACCTGCAATCACTTGATAACGTTCGCACTCAAACACCGCAGAACAATTTTCTAAAATGGGTGCGCCTCCTGCGCCAAGTTGAAAATTTGTGTCGGCAAATTTATCAATATTGCGTCTCGAAAACTTATTAGATAGCTCAATTTGCGTACCCGATAAAATATTGACTGCAAAATGTGTCGCTTCTTCAAACACTGAAAAGCTTGAAGACTTTTTATCAATGCTCCACAAAATAAGTGGTGGATCGAGTGACACCGAGTTAAAACTATTTGCAGTGACTCCTACTTTTTCACCTTGTGCATTTTGTGCAGTAACAATGGTAACGCCTGTTGCAAAATTTCCTAATGCTCGTCGGAACTGTAGTGGATCGACCGTAAACTCATCTATTTGTTGTAATACATTCATCATCTTTCTCCTAAACCTTCTCTTACATCCATATAAATCGCGAGAGCATTAGATATCTAAAACTAGTCTCGGTGTTTTAGAGCGCGAACAGCACACCAATATTTGTTCATTGCTGGCTTTTTCTTCATCAGTAAAATAAACATCTCGATGATCAGGTTCGCCTTCAATTACATCGCACATACAGGTTCCGCATACGCCTTGCTCACAAGACATTTCAATCTCGATGCCTTCTTTAGCCAATGCCTGCAAAATGGTTTCACCTGCTTCAACCATAATGATTTTTCCACTACGCTCAGCCACCACCTCAAATGAATCTCCAGAAGTATCAGTTTCAACTTGGAAATATTCTTTGTGGATTTGCTGTTCAGGAAAATCATGAGTTGTGGCGAGGTTAATCACCCAATCCATAAAACCGACTGGACCACAGGTGTAAATATGGCTTTCCGAGTCAATATCTTTAATAGCAGATTCAAAAAATGCTCGGTGGCTTGCACCTTCCGATTTAAAATGAAAAGTTGTGTGTTTTGCTAACTCACCATTTTTAATTTCATCAACAAAAGCACATTTTTCAGGGCTAGCGCCGCAGTAGTGAAGCTCGAACGATGCACCTTCGTGTGCAAGTTGATAGGCCATCGTGATTAACGGCGTAATCCCGATTCCACCGCCAATCAATACACTGTGTTTGGCTTTTAAAAGTGGAAATAAATTTTTTGGCTCACTGACCTGAATTTGCATGCCATCTTTAATTTCATCAAAAGCCGAGACTGAGCCACCACGTGATTCAGGGTCACGTAAAATTCCGAGACGAAACTTACCTTCGTCATTTGGATTTTGGCAAAGTGAATATTGGCGCACCATGCCATTTGGTAAGTGCACGTCAATATGCGCACCCGCTTCAACTTTTGGCAAGGTTGTAGAAGTTGCAGATTCAAATTCCATGACTGCAATATTTCCACCTTCCACATGGCGATTTTTAACGACAACATCATAAAGTGTAGTCATGATTCAACTCCCTTTTCATGCGTAGCCTATTGGCTTAACGCATGAATAAACCACCGTTAATATCCCATGTTGCACCAGTCACAAACCCCGCATTTGGACTCGCAAGCAACCCACAAGTTTCAGCAATAAAGTGCATACTTCCTAAGGCTTTAACCGGAATATTCTGGATGAACTGTTCCATTTTTTCGTCTGGCACCACGCTATGAACGATTGGAGATTCCATTGGTCCCGGTGCAACTGCATTAACCGTCACCCCTTTTGCCGCAAACTCTTTGGCAAAAATTTTGGTTAACGTCACAATCGCGCCTTTGGTTGCCGCATAGTGTGCACCTGTTGCAGTACCACCGTTTTGTCCTGCTAACGACGCCATATTAATGATGCGTCCATAGCCTTTTTTAGCCATATATTGGCCAATAATTTGGCAAGCCTGAAAGGTGCCGCGTTGGTTGACTTGGGTCACCCAATCAAAATCAGCTGCGGTAATTTCTAATACTGGCGTTGCTTTGGTGACGGTGGCATTGTTAATTAACACATCAAGTTTAGAAAATTTCTCTTCAATCCATTGCACCGCTGCATAAAAATCTGCCTCAACTGAAATATCTAATTTCAAGGGAAACATATTTTGGGCATACTGACTTTGTGCCTTGGCATTTTTGGCTTTTTCAAGTGTACTCGCTGACAAAATCACTTGATGGCCTTGACTCGCAAAATATTCAGCAATGACATTACCGAGTCCAGAAGCAGCACCTGTCACTAAAACAACCTGTTTCATGTTACCGCTCCTAAAGAATGTAGCTAATACCAGCTAAGGTATCGGTTGAGTTAACCAAGTTAATGATTTTACGGTTAATCTTGAAACCAGTATCAGCATCACGAGTTAGATGGTACGTAATATCGGCTGTGTAATGCTTGAGGTTTTCTTTACGGAATTCACGTAAGTTTTGAGCACAGCGTAAAACGATTTCATCATCTTGGTCTTGAATAACACGTACACGAGAAACACTACGTACCGTATTTGCTTTAGGCGCTGTAGAAATTGCTTCACCATTTTCAAGCCGCTGTACACGTAAAGTACGCATATGATTATCGTCATAGGCATAATTTAAGTTGTTTTCGTAGTCAGTGAGGTTTGGGTCAATTGGAATGATATAGACACCTTTTTCATTCCATAAATTGAGCCATTCACGGTATTCACTGTGGTCTAACATATCTGCTTCAGCCCAGATAAAAGCAGTGACTTCATTTAACAATTGCAGATTCATATTCATTGCTCTCTCCTTAAGCCGTCATCATCTTTTTCCACTGCTGATATGCTGCACGCATACCGGTTTCAGCACTGACATCACTTTTTAAGCCATCTTCGGTTTTGACTTCGCCCGGCAAACCGCGGTTCAACATGATCCATAAATCATTACCAGCATTGGCACCGTGTTGTACGCGCTCCCAAGCTTCTGAGTCATCTGGCGTACCAAAACCAAATGGACCTTGGAAATGTTCATGCAAACGTAAGCGATATTGGTTGGCAATTTGTGGGCCACCATCCATCGTAATCACCGAGTGATGAATTTCTGTTTCAGCCACTGAAATTGGCTGTAACACACGGAAGAACGCCATTGAACATGCAATATTCGGGAATAAATTTAAGTTAAAGCCCGAACCACCGACTGCACGAACAATACGGCGTACTTCTAACTCTTCATGCCCTTCGTCACGCAAAGCTTGAGCCAAGTCTTCAAAGCGCTCTTGAATTGGTCGCTCCATAAGCTCTTCGTCTAGATCAACCAGTTCAGGAATCATCACCATAACACTGTGACCGTTACCTAAGTCTTCAACAAAGCCCGGTTGGTTTTCGAAGTTAAAGAGTTCCTCGGTTTTTTCATCGACAGAACTTAAGAATGACTTATGCACTAATGGAAAGTGATATGCATCGGTGGTATTTTCAAGCTGGATTTTCCAGTTACCCGGGAAGCGGAAACGGTGTTCGCCCAACACTTTAATTGGATAACCCGCACCTTGTTTCATAAACAGGTCAATCCATTTTTTCGCAGGCCCAAGGAACTCTTCAAGCGGTTGAATGTCTTCTTTAAATGAAGCGAAGATCATGCCGTTATATTCTTCTACACGTAGACTCACCAGTGGTAATTCTGATTTATCTAAGCAATCACCGTAGCTTTCCGGAGATGGCACACCACGTAAACTACCATCAAGTGCATAACTCCAACCGTGGTACGGGCATACAAAACTATTGGTTTTTCCTTTTTTATGTTCGCATACGGTTGCTGCACGGTGACGGCAACGGTTTAAAAGTACATGGACTTTCTTTTTACGGTCACGTACCACAACCACTGGCTGTTTACCGATGTTAATCGTTTTATAGCTTCCGCCTTCTGGAATTTCGCTGGCATGTGCGACCCACACCCAAGTGCTATAAAAGATTTTCTCCATTTCTTCATCAAAAATACGTTCATCTTTATAAAGAGAAGTATGAGCACGGTCACTTTGAACCAAAGCATCGTAATCAATGCCAATGTTATGCGTTGGGATAATACTGTTCATATCAATAGTCCTTTTAAATATGTCCTGGGTCATTCCTGGGAAGGTACCGGCAATTCAGCTTCACTGTGCCAATGCGATACGGGACGACTGAAAATATTCTGTGTTTGGAAATGTTTAATTTTCCATGTTCCATCTGCTTGCTTATGAAACTTCACCTTGAGCTTTGCCGCATTCAGATGACTACGGCCATCTTGAAAATTTGAAGTTTGCAACATCAGCCAAGAAGCATTTGCATAGCCTTGGTTTACATAAATTTGTTCTGAATTTACAAAGTGTGCATTCATAACAAAGTGAGATTCTTTTTGGGCATAGCTTTTAAACATGTCGTAAATCGACTGCCAAGAATCATAACGGCCAAAAGATTTGGCATATTTCTCACCAACACCTTCCCAAATACAGTCCTGATCAAAAAGATTCATTAGCTCATCAAGGTCTGTATTTGCATTAAGCTCGTCGCAGATTTCCATATAGCGGTTCAGGCAGTTACGAATGGCGTTGTGCGCTTCTAACTGTTCTAGCCGCTCTAAGATTTCTGCCATATTCACTTTGTCAGTCATTGCCATCGCCTTAACGTTGGATAATCAATTCGCGCCCAACACGAGCTTCAACTTTGCAATATTTCCAAAGTTTGTATGGCCCTTCACCCACCACCGTAGTTCTAAACAAGTTACAAGCGGCATGTACTGTTTCAATATCCGGAACATCTGCAAGTAAGTACGTAGTCCAAGGCCAACCTACACTTGGGCCAACCATACTTTGGTCATCATCAAGATTTCCAAAAACATGTACGCCCGGTAAGTCATGAATGCCATTCCACATTTCACCAAACGCGGCCCAAACTGCTTTCGCTTCAGCAGGTTCTGCATCAAAAAAGTTTTGGTTAATACCCATGCAGAACAAAACGCGTAATGATTTTTTAGCTTCCATTTCAATATCCTTTTAAAAATTAAACTTATAAATAACCTGGGGTTGGTTTTAACCCAAAACTGATTGAGCCTGCATTTTGTAAAGTCGCATCGCCCATAAAGGCATGCTGAGTCACCACGTTGGTGTCATTCACAAAACGGCTAAATGGATTGTTGGTATAAATCGCTGTCATGCCCGCAAGCATTTGCATTTTTCGGGTGACTTTGGCGCAAACTCGCGCTGCATGGGTACATGCCAGACGCATATCGCTAATTTGTTCAGCAGTTGCTTCACGACCAGCAATAATTTCATTCCAGACAATATCCATGGTTTGATAAAACCAAGATTTTGCAGCCTGAAATTCTGCATCTGCCTGAGCAAACTCATATTGAGTCACTGGTCGGTTGGCAATTTCTGACCCACCCGTAATAGATGCTTTACCCGGTGCTAATTTTTCAAATTCTTCTAATGCGGCAGCGGCAACTCCAATACCCACCACGGTTAATACTTGCGTCGCTAAAGACAGTGACGGATATTTAAAAAATGGCTCACTTAGTTTTGACGGTTCACCACGTACAAAGGTCCATTTCTTTTCGACCAATACATCTTCGACCACCAAATCATGGCTTCCCGTACCTTTTAGGCCAACGGTGTCCCAAGTCATTTCAATTTTGGCTTTTTTCGCAGGCATCACTGCCATACGTGGTAAGCCCTGCATTTCATTATTTTTAAGCGGTGAAATGCCCACGCCAACAATGTCAGCTCCCATGCAGCCGCTTGAGAATTTCCAACGTCCGCGAACTACGACACCTTCATCGGTAATTTCAGCAGGTTGGGGTGGAAAAATACCTCCGGCAAACACCACATCTGGTCCGTTTTGATACAACTCTTTAAGCGTTTCTTCTGGCAAACTTCCTAAATAGGCAGGGCTCATACCGAAACTTGCCACCCAACCCACTGAACCATCAGCTTTAGATAAAGTTTCGATTAACTCGCAAAACTGCCGTGGAGACCATTCTTCACCGCCAAAACGTTTAGGCACCAAGGCACGATAAACACCAATCTGTTTAAGTTTTTCGATAATGTCTTGGCTCACATACGCCTGATTATCAAATTCACCTGTACAGGCACGCTCACGAATTTCTTGACACAAAGCGTCTAAGTCAACTGCTTTGTCTTGAGAAGCAAACTCCATTTTAGACAACTTATTCATCATCTAACTCCTTGTAATTTATTGCATTGCATCAACACAAAATTTAGCTATAGCGCATAATTGCTCATCTTTTTGATGCTTTGATACGATCTGCAAGCCCACTGGTAAACCTTCACTGGTTTCAAGTGGCACTGAAATGGCTGGATGACCTGATAAATTAAATGGTCGAACTAAACCTGTAAGATTCAAAAAAGCGACTGTATTTTCAGCTTCAGAAACTTTCGGTGGAATTTGTGGAAGTGTCGGTAGAACCAATGCATCATATTTTTCTAATAAAGCATCGAGTTCTTGGGTCAGCTGCGCTCTCACAACTTCTGCTTGTTTTACTTGCTCTAAAGTGGTGTGTGCCGCTTTTAATAAACGACTATTTACATCAGAACCAATTAAACCCGTTTGAGTTAATTCACCAAAAGCTTGCCAATTTTCATAATTAATAATTTGCATGCCTGCATCATAAGCCGCTTCAAAATGTTCAACTTTTTCTAAAACGGTCTCTAAATTCGCTTTTTGAAGTGCCTGATAAATACAGTTCCAAATAATCTCATCTGCTTTTACATCTAAAACAGCAATTTTTGGTGCACTAGTAAATTCAGTAGGTTTAAAAGTTGGATCAATAATTTGCATGGCCTTTTCAATCATCTCGACTGAATTTGCAAAAGGGCCAACGCAATCTAAAGAACTTGACGGCGGATATACACCTTTTCTGCTCACGCGACCAAAAGTCGGTTTTAAACCAAAAACTCCGCAGCACGCAGCAGGCATACGAATAGAGCCGCCCGTGTCTGTGCCTAGAGTAAAGTCAGCTTGTTTAGCAGCAACTGCCGCAGCCGAACCACTTGAAGATCCGCCTGGGATAAGTTCAGGATATTTAGGATTGATGGGTGTACCAAAAGCGTGATTAATGCCTGTAATACCAAAAGCCAATTCGTGCAAATTTGTTTTCGCAATAATTTCACAATCTGCTTTTAGAATGTTTTTAACTACTTCAGCATCATCTTGAGCAGGTTCAACATTTAATAAAGCTCGACTGCCAGCAATGGTTTTTAGGCCTTGAATATCAATTGTGTCCTTGACCATGACCTTGAGCTTGCCACTTCCTTTGTGCACGCTTTGGCTAACAATATTCATTCACTTTTCCATGTATTTTTACTCATTAATTAAAATATCGGAAAATTTAATGGAATTGTCAAGTATTTTTTTATAATTTGTTCTCAAGGAAATATGCAAAATTTTGTTTATAATAGGATTACCCTTTTTTCACTAAGTTATTGCTTAGCTATGCTTGATCATTTAGAACAATTTCTTCCTAATAAAGAACCGTCGAGTATTCAAAATTTCCCTTTTTTTTGGATTTCCCAAGTGAATGGAAAATATTCACAACTGATTGAAAAATCAATAAAAAAGCTAGGTATTGATAATACACGCCGTAAAATTATTTTAAGCACTAATGCCCTTGGGGAAGCCAGTATTACCGACATTGCCAATCTTTCTACTTTAAAGTTAACGACGGCAACAAAAGCTGTATATCGCTTGGTAGAAGATGGAATTGTCGAGGTCTACTCTTCTACTTCTGATGAACGGATCTCGATGGTGAAATTAACGGCCAAAGGTATTGAGTTGGTTGAACAGATTAATCAAATTAGTGTGGTTACCTTGGCAGGCATTCTGAATGCTTTTTCAGAAGACGAGCTACATAATTTAAATACCCAGTTAAAGAAACTATTTGACCTAATGCCATCCAGCTAAATATTTCTCATCATGATAAATTAGCTCTCCTAGAGCAGTTAAAAATTTCCTTTTCTTTAGCTGCTCTTTCGTTAAAACAATAAAAATTAATAAAATCAAACCCTTATATCATAAATTTATCTATATATAATTACTTAACATACTTTTTAGGTATTCTAACATACTCAATAAGTAATGGAATTTTACATATAAAAAGAAAATAATAATTCCATGATCTTAAAAATCCCATTAACTCCTAATTGGGTTTAGACGCACTCTTCCGGTCTGTACGAGACCAAATTACTCATTTCTAGCCTATTTATTATTCTTATCTAAAAGGGGGGGAAATATCGAAAACTTCAGAGGAATAATAAAAGTTAGATATCAATTTCTTTAAGCGTTTTATACATAAGGATTAAGTGTATGAACCAAAGTAATATCGCTGTTGAAAGGACACAGAAGAAAAGCAATGCTTATGCATGGTATGTGGTCATACTTTGTATGTTGGCATATATATTTTCATTTATTGACCGCCAAATTCTGGCGCTGATGATTGAACCCATCAAAGCAGATCTCCAACTTTCAGATACTCAATTTAGCTTATTACATGGCCTCGCCTTCTCACTGTTTTACGCCGTTATGGGTTTACCCTTAGCCTACATTGCCGATCGTTTTTCACGACCAAAACTAATTTCAATCGGGATTATTGTTTGGAGTCTGGCAACAGCAACTTGCGGTTTAAGTAAAAACTTTATTCAACTGTTCTTAAGCCGTATGGCGGTAGGTGTCGGTGAAGCGGCTTTATCTCCAGCGGCTTATTCAATGTTTAGCGACATGTTTAGTAAAGACAAACTAGGGCGTGCTGTCGGGATCTATTCAATTGGCGCTTTTTTAGGTGGAGGTATTGCCTTCTTAGTTGGCGGTTATGTCATTAACCTGCTTAAAGGTGTGACACTCATTGAGGTTCCATTATTGGGTGCGCTTAAAGCATGGCAAATTGCCTTTTTAGTAGTGGGTTTACCCGGCATCATTATTGGTTTGCTGTTTATTTTGACCGTTAAAGACCCTGCACGTAAAGGCCAACAGCTCAACCCAAATGGACAAGTTGACCAAGTTAAATTCACACAATGTCTTCAGTTTATCAAGAAACATGCAAAAACTTTTGCTTGTCACTATTTAGGTTTTACCTTTTATGCAATGGCACTCTACAGTCTGACTAGTTGGACACCAGCATTTTATATTCGTAAGTTTCAACTCGCGCCGACTGAAACAGGCTATATGCTCGGCACTATATTGCTAGTTGCAAATACTTTAGGCGTGTTTTGTGCAGGATGGCTAAACGACTGGTTTATTAAGAAAGGACGCCAAAATGCACCGATGTTCACTGGTGTGATTGGTATTGTTGGCCTGATTATTCCAATTGCATTTTTTACCCAAACAGATCAACTCTGGCTTTCAGTAACTTTGCTCATTCCTGCAATGTTCTTTGCCTCTTTCCCACTTGTGATTTCGGCAACAGCATTGCAAATGTTAGCCCCAAACCAATTTAGAGCACGCCTTTCTGCCCTCTTCCTTTTGGTGAGTAACTTAATTGGGCTCGGCATTGGTACAACATTGGTGGCCATTATCACAGATAAAGTTTTTGGTAGCCCGTTAATGGTGGGTTCTTCTTTATCTATTGTAGGTGGTCTGTCGTGTGTACTGGCTCTAATACTGCTTTTTAAAGGCTGCAAATTCTTTAGTGAAAGCATGAAGCTTGAAAAATTAAATTAATAGATCTCACAAATTGCAAAAATGTACTCTCTAACCAAACGCTTAGAGAGTACCGAAATATTCAAAATTACGTAGTGCCGAGGACTGGCATACATCTGGGAAATGGATTATGGAATTATTTCACCGTTTTAAACTACACACTTTAGCTGTTGCCACTTTATTACTGATGTGCAGCAACTCATGGGCCGCAAATCCAAATCAGCAAACTGAAGATGAATGGAAATTCACTTTAAAAAATGCCTATATCAACCGTGATTTTGATAATGATGCCTTAAAAGATACTGGTAGTTGGTCTCAGGCAGCGTCTTTATTTTATAAATCGAAAATGCATGACACTCCGTTAGTCATAGCAGACAAGCCTATCACCATTGGGGCTGATGCTTCCGTTCAATACGCCGTGCGTTTAAGTTCTGACAAACACGTCGCAGATACTGTTCTGCCTTTTAATAAAGAAACGCAATCTCAGGCTTCAGACTATTTAAAATACGGCGCGACTTTAAAACTGGGCTATGACAAAACACTTTTAAGTGTCGGTGAACTCTGGCTAGATTTACCTGTAACGGCAGTCGATGCTAGTCGTCAGTTGCTTACTTCGTATTGGGGAACCAACTTAAAATCACAGCTTTCAGATCAACTCTATGCTGAAATTGGCCGAGTGGAAAAAGTATCTCCCCGAAATGAAGAAGACTTTAAAAAGTTTTCTTTCACATCAAATGGGGTTACTAAAGAATCTGATGGTTTAAATTACATAGATCTGCGCTATCAATTCACGCCGTCTTTAAAGGGTGAATATTACTTTGGTAATTTGGAAGACCTCTACAATAAACACTATGTAGGACTTGAACATACGTGGAAACAGCCAACTTTTGCCCTCACCTCTAAGTTTAAATACTTCAATGCAAAAGATGACGGCAATACCTTTGATATTGATGCGCAGAACATTGGATTACTTGAAACGGTTAAAGTAAAAAACCATACCTTTGGTTTAGGTTACCAACAGATTATTGGTGAATCGGCTTACCCATTACCAGATGGTTTTTTACCAGAGACGTATTTCATTAACTGGAACGCTACAGGCTTTTTTAAAGAGGATGAAAAGTCTTACCACGTCATGTATGGCTACGACTTTAAAGATTATGTGCCAGGCCTAAATGCAATGGTAAAATATGTATATGGCCATGACTTTAAAGCAGCCAATGGTGAAAAGAACCATGAAACTGAGTCGAATGTGATTTTAAACTACGCATTTCAGCAACCATTCTTAAAAGGCATCGCTCTGCAATATATTCGTATTGATTACAACGTAAAACACGGCAATGACTTTGGCGAAGACCGTTTATTCGTCAATTACACCAAAAAATTCTAAATAAAAAATACCCCCTAAACTTTAGGGGGTATTTTTTATCCTAATTTATTGACCAACTTTAAAGGCAAAACCTTCATAGCAATACTCATGGGTAACCACGGCCACTGTGGCACATAAGCTTTTACAGGTTGTTTTTCGATAGCTTTTACTAAAGCTTTACATCCTGTTTTGGCGTCAACTTCAAAAGGTAAATGTTTAGCACCTTCATTCATTTCGGTACGGATATAACCCGGGAAAATGGTTGAGACTTTAATTGGGGTATCCAGTAATTCAGCACGAATACCCTCGGCTAAGTGAGCAACTGCAGCTTTACTTGCTGCATAAGTCGATAAATGTTTTGGTAATCCACGCATCGCACTCATGGATGACATCACCACCAAATGACCAGCGTTTTGCTCTCTAAAAATTTCAATCGCTGCCTCACACTGTGCTAAAGCAGAGATAAAGTTTGTTTCGGCCGTGGCTCTGTTAATTTCAAAATTACCTTTACCAATACGGCGACCATTTCCGACTCCGGCATTTACAATAATTCGGTCTAAATAGCCAAATTCTTGTTTAAAGGCACGAAAAACTTCAAAAACCTGATCGTAATTGGTAACGTCCAGACTTTTCGCAATGACTTTAATACCGTACTGATGTTCTAGTTCGGTTTTTAAATCTTCCAATCTGTCTAAACGGCGTGCACAAATCGCCAAGTTATAACCTTTTGCTGCAAATTCATGCGCCATACCTGCGCCTAAACCAGAACTTGCACCTGTAATTAAAATTGTCTTCGCCATGCTTTTATCCTTATTTTAAATCCATGTCAGTAAATCTGGACGCTCAGCTTTTATAAAATGATGTTCATTTAAACTTAAAACCTGAGCTTCGTTTCCAACTAAACGTAAAGTCGTGAGGCTTGTATTGGTAATTGCCCAATTCAAAGCAAAAGTTCGATTAGGGCTCAGTTCAAGCAGCTTGCCAATTGCTACGGAAATCACGCCACCCGAGGTAAAAACGACTGCATAACGAGGCTTGGTTTTTGCTAACTCATCACAAAGTTGCTGTAGTGCCGTTTCGACTCTTTCTTTAAAGTGTGGCCAAGACTCATCATATTCATGATGAAAATCGCCGTCGGTCCATCGTTCAATCGCACCTTCAAAGATTTTGGCAAGATACGCGCGAGGGTTATGCTCTTTTGCGACATCAGCTTTTAACAGTTCAGGCTGTTCAAAACGCGGCTCATAACGGGCAAAAACCTGTTGATGGTTAAACTCATTCCATAAATTATTATGATGAATTACCGCATCTGGAAAACATTCTTTTAGTGCAAGCTGTGCAGTTTGTTCATGGCGCTGCATAGTTCCAGCAACCACATAAGGTTGTTCTTTCAATATTTGCTTAAAATAACGACCTAACAAAGTCGCCTGAGCCTCACCATTTTCAGACAGCTCATCATAGTTACTTTTACCAAACGATGCCTGTCCGTGTCTTACCAGATAAATTGTGGTCATCTTCTTAAAATACCCTGTATTTTCTGTAGAGATTGCTGAGCAAATTCCGATTCTTGCAGTTTTTGCTGGGCGATAAGTTTTAAAGCTCTGATATGTAGTGCATGGATCACTATCCAGAAATCTTTAAAAGCAGGGTTTCGGGTTTGTTTATGGTAATAACGGTAATAGATTTGCTGGGCGATTACTGCTAAACGGAATACACCGAAGACTTCATAAAAAGTCCAGTTTTGAGGCTCCAGACCAGTTTTTTGCAAATAATAGTCAACAACTTCTTTGCGAGAGAACATTCCCTTTAAGTGAGTAGGCTGACGGCGTGTCGATCTAAAAATCATATTATCCGTGGGCTCAACCCAATAGGCCAAAGCGCTACCTAAATCCATTAATGGATCCCCCAAGGTCGCCATTTCCCAATCCAACACCCCAATCACTTCAGTGGGATGTTCTGGATCTAAAATCACATTATCAAAACGCCAATCATTGTGAATAATACAAGTTGTAGAGTCTTGAGGGATATTATCGTTTAGCCATTTTCGAACATATTTAAAAGAAGGAACGTTGATTGTGCGGACTTTTTCATAGCGTTTATCCCAACCTTCAACTTGTCTACGGCAATATCCCGCACCTTTGCCTAGTTCAGCTAAAGGCGTGTTCTCATAAGGAACTTGATGTAGCTCAATCAGCTTATCAATAACATTGACACAAAGCTCATGAACATCTTCTTCATTAAAGCCAAGCTCAGGCGGTAATTTTGCACGAGGAATAATACCTTCAATGCGTTCCATGACATAAAAATCACAGCCAATGACCGATTCGTCCTGACAAAGTGCAACCATTTTAGGAAGCACTGGATAATAAGGCGCAAGATTTTTCTGCACCATATATTCACGGGCCATATCGTGGGCCGACTTCGCTTTAGTTCCTTTTGGAGGACGACGCAAAATTAAATCGGTATTTTCATATTTTAAACGATAAGTCCAATTCGACGCCCCGCCCGTATATTGAGTAACGACTGCTGGGCCAACCAACTCAACACCTTGGCTTTTTAACCAGTTTTCAACTGCCCCAATATCAAGCTCTTCACCTTCACGTACTTCACCGCCTACATCAATTACCGACATATTCACTTCCTTTAAACTTATACTTTCTTATGACGACCATAACCACGTTTGGCCAACTCTAATTTGGCAATCATGCCTTTATGTACTTCATCTGGACCATCAGCTAAACGTAAACTGCGTGCTTGGGCAAAGAAACCTGTTAATGGCGTATCTCTTGAAACACCTGCACCGCCATGTAGCTGAATTGCCATATCGACTACTTTTTCTAAAACACTCGGAGCGACCACTTTAATTGCAGATATTTCTGTTAAAGCGGCCATATTTCCTAAAGTATCCATTTTATAAGCAGCATACAAGGTTAAAAGTCTGGCTTGATCTATGGCGACTCGAGCATCAGCCACGCGTTCGAGGTTTCCACCGAGTTTTAAAATTTCTTTGCCAAACGCCGTTCTAGACATGCCACGATCAATCATGAGTTCTAGCGCTTTTTCAGCAGCCCCAATGCAACGCATGCAATGGTGAATACGCCCTGGTCCTAAACGGCCTTGGGCAATTTCAAAACCTTGCCCCGCTCCGCCAATAAAGTTTTCGAGAGGCATTCGAACATTATTAAAATGAACTTCACCGTGTCCATGCGGTGCATCATAGTCACCAAACACAGGTAACATCCGTTGAATTTCAACACCTGCGGTATCAATCGGTACTAAAACCATAGAGTGTTGATGATGACGGTCTTTGGTTTCATCTGGGGTATGCGCCATAAAAATAATGACTTTGGCATTTGGATCACCTAAACCAGAAGACCACCACTTTTTGCCATTTAGAACAATTTCATTACCTTCGATGAGTGCAGTCGCTTGCATATTTGTTGCATCACTTGAAGCAACCTCGGGTTCAGTCATACAAAAAACAGAGCGAATTTTTCCGTCCAATAAAGGCTGTAACCATTGCTGTTTTTGCTGTTCACTGCCATAGCGCCATAACAATTCCATATTTCCTGTGTCTGGTGCATTACAGTTAAAAACGGTAGGTGCCAATAAACTGCGGCCAGTCAATTCAGCAATATGCGCATACTCTTGAACTGATAACCCAGCACCCAGCTTTTCATCGGGTAGAAACATATTCCAAAGACCGGCTTGTTTAGCTTTAGATTTCAGAGTTTCTAAAAGGTCTGGCCATTGCCATTTTTTCCAATTTCCATCTGGATTTAGCTCATGAACCTCTTCCCAAAATTTTGCTTCGACAGGTTCTATTTCTTCTAAAATAAATTTTCTTGTTCGCTCAGCAAAATCTTGAGTTTTCTTTGAAAGTTCAAACATTCTTTTTTCCTTCACATCATTATCTGGTCTTTACATCAACATAACTTGAAACTTAATATGAATGAAATGATTTTATTAAATAATGCATCATGAATAATATTCATAACCTACATGGTTTAGACCTAAGTTTTTTTCACCGAATCGATATCAATTTATATCCGCTATTTATTGCGATTTATGAGCAAAAAAGTATTTCGAATGCTGCAAGTAGTCTCAATATTACGCAGTCAGCAGCAAGTCATGCTTTGCAGCGTTTACGCCAGCAACTTGAAGATGATGTATTTATACGAGTAGGCAATAAAATGTCTGCCACTCCTTTTGCCGAGCAGATTTACCCAACGGTGAAACAAGCACTTTTAACCATTCAAAATATTAGCCAGCAGAAACATGTGTTCGATCCAACAAGCTTAAAAAACTTAAAAATCGCCGTGCATGATGAAATTGAGCCGATTATTCTTCCAAGACTGGCTCAACATTTTCAAAATCTTAATTTAGATTTGCAGTTTGTAAGTATGAAGCTAGATCGAAAACATATTATGGCGGACTTGGCGACACAACAGCTCGATTTCGTGATTGACCTAGAACAATACTTATCTCCAAAAATTACCTTTGATCATTTGGTAACAGATGAGTTTGTCATTTGCAGCCAACTTAAAGAAGTCGATTTATCTCGTTATATTAATGGTCGGCACATTGGTGTTTCGTCACGCCGTACGGGTGCTTTACTTGAAGATATTTATTTAAACCAACATCAAAAAATTTCAAGAAATGTCTTTATGCGCTGTCAAAACTATTCAACAGCATTACAAGTTTTGGGAGCTCAAGCCGACGCAATACTCACTATGCCCCGAATGATTTTGCAGCATTTGTCTTATAGTGCTGCAATTCGCTTACATTCTCTGCCTTTTGAGATAACCAATATTAAAATGGGTATGTTTTGGCACGAAGATTTAAGGGATAATTTAAGACATCAATTTCTGCGACATGAAATTATTAAACTTTTTCAGTAAAGCAAATTGATCTACTAAGCTTCTATCGTACAAGGACCAGTAATGAGTAAAGATGAACGGATAATCCAGAATCAGGACAACAAAAAAACGATTCGTCATGAAGATTACATTGCTGGCATTGGCAAAGGCATGGCGATTTTAGATAGCTTTAGTAGTAATCAACATCGTTTAAACATTTCTATGGCGGCCGAAAAAACCGGACTCACCCGAGCGGCAGCAAGACGTCATTTATTAACTTTAGAATATTTAGGTTATCTTGAGTCAGATGGCCACTATTATTATTTAACTCCGAAAGTTCTTAAATTTTCAGGAGCTTATTTAGGTGCAGCTCAACTTCCAAAAGTGTCTCAGCCTTTATTAAATCTGTTAACTAACCAAACCTCTCTCATTTATTCGGTGATGGTACTTGATGGTTATGAAGCCATTACCATTGCCCGTAGTGCTGCCCACCAACAAACTGACCGCGTAAATCCATATGGTTTGCATTTGGGTAACCGTTTACCTGCTCATGCAACCTCGGCGGGTAAAATTTTACTGGCACATTTAAGCCAAGAAGAACAATTGGACTGGCTTCAAAAATATCCTCTTCAGCGTCTAACCAAATATACACATGTCGAAAATGATAAATTTTTAGAGTTATTAAAAGAAATCCGAGAACAAGATTGGTGTTATTCGCGTGAAGAACACGAATTAGGCGTTCATGCGCTCGCCGTACCAATTTATGGGCAAGACTTTAAAGTGGTTGCAGCTCTTAATATTGTTTCTCCGACCATGAAAACAACTGAAGAATATTTAGTTCAACACATTCTGCCGCTATTGCAAGAAACCGCGCGCGATTTAAGACAAGTTCTTTAAATCTTGCTTAGGCTATTTTATAGGGTTAATTTTATTGTTTGCTTAGGCTATTTGGATAGAATGAATGATCCCCAATAAATGCTTAGGCTATTTCTAGAAGTAGTTGAAAGGAATTTTCAAATAACGAATGCCGTTTGATTCTGGTTCCGGAAAGTTTCCACCGTTCATATTAATTTGAATTGAAGGCAGAATTAATTTTGGCATTGCCAAAGTAGCATCTCTTTCTTGACGCATTTTGATGAATGATTCTTTAGAAACTTGTCGATTTAAATGAATATTGCTTTGCTTTTGAGTTTTTATATCTGTTTGACAGATATATTCATCACGGCCTTCGGGCTTATAGTCATGGCATAAGAACATACGCATGTCGTCGGGAAGTGTATAAAGTTTTTGTACCGAATCATAAAGCTCAGCAGCACTTCCTTTAGGGAAGTCGCATCTCGCTGAGCCATAATCAGGCATAAATAAAGTATCACCTACAAAAACAGCATCGGCAATCACATAGCTTAAGCAAGCTGGCGTATGCCCTGATGTAGGAATGTTATAGGCTTCTATCTCCCCTATTTTAAAATATTCATAATCTTCAAACAAATAATCAAAGGGCTGATTTTCATTAAATTTCTTAAAATCAAAATTATAGATAGCCGAAAATGTTTCTTGTACTATCGAGATTTTTTGACTAATCGCAATTGTACCGCCCAATTTAGATTTTAAATATTGAGCCGCAGTCATATGGTCGGCATGTACATGGGTTTCTAAAATCCATTGTACTTTAAAGTTTTGCGCGAAGACATAATCGACGATCAGATCAGCATTGGTTGTTTTTGTAGTG
Source organism: Acinetobacter sp. S-1 (assembly GCF_059579785.1). NCBI lineage: Bacteria > Pseudomonadati > Pseudomonadota > Gammaproteobacteria > Moraxellales > Moraxellaceae > Acinetobacter > Acinetobacter sp. S-1. The sequence goes on along the minus strand of NZ_CM184207.1, from coordinate 1,725,866 downwards.
GCCGATGCGGCATCGTAATCAAGCACGCTATCAATAATAGCGCATTGAAGAGTCGCTAAATCTGCAACAACATAGCTAAAAGTATTGGTGTTTTCATCAAAAAAATCTTTTACTAGAGGTTGTTGCATAGGTTTAATTTCCTTTATTTAAAATTCGGTAAATAAACATTCCTAATAACATTGCGACAATAAAATAAAGCGCTTCAAAATGTCTTAATCCAATCAAAGTTAAAGCGGGCGCTGGACATATACCTGCTATTCCCCAGCCTATACCGAAAATAAAAGCACCCACAATTAACCTTTGGTCAATCTGTGTATTCGTTGGTAATTGAATTTTCTCATTAAAAAGCGTTTTAGGAGTTTTTATAGCCTTTTGAAATGGAATAAATGCCACAGCAATAGCACCTAACATTACAAACATTAAGCTAATATCCCACTGCCCAAAAATATCTAAAAAACCTAATACCTTTTCTGGATTAGACATGCCAGAGATCATTAAACCTAATGAAAATAAGCTACCAAATAAAAAAGCAAAAATGTTTTTCATAGGATTACCCCATCACATGACGAATGATATAAACCGTTAACATGCCAGCAAACATAAAAACTGCTGTCGCTATCATCGAGCGTTTTGATAACCTGCTCATACCACAAATACCATGACCGCTTGTACAACCCGACCCTAACCGTGTTCCAAAGCCTACAAGTACACCTGCTAGAATAAGTGCAAATGTATTAGCTTTAATTTCAATTTCAGGCTGATAAAAATAACCATATATGAAAGGTGTAATCACGAGTCCCGCAATAAACCAGAATGCCGAACTCTTAAAGGTGTCTTTAGTAGGATTGATGACTTGAGCAAGCAAACCACTGATTCCGGCTATACGGCCATTTATATATAAATACCCAACTGTTGCGATGCCTAGTAATAAACCACCAAAAAAGGCATAGACAATATTTGACATATAACCACTCTTAACAATATATGTTTTTATAATCTGTATTATACGCTGATTCTTTTAGAAATACTTAATATAAAACTTTTGAGTTTATAATTCTTCTTAACAAGAAAAAGCCCCAAGATTTTGGGGCTTTTATCATTAAATTAGATCTTTAATGCCTAATTGTTCAGGTAACTTTTCCATAACCTTATTCAATCTATTATTTGCTGGAGAGATACAACCTGTGTAATGGCTTAATTTAGTTTCTGTGCCATTAGGTTGAATCCAAGTAATGTAATAGCTAGACATGTCGGTCGCTGTTTGCTGGCAACCCGCAGTTTTTGATTGTGTACCTGTTTCAGGGCGATAAGTTTTTAGATCATCTGCAAGTTTTTTATAATCTTTAACGCTACCTTGAATTTCTTTAACACCTATAGCTTTAGTGTATTGTTTACCTTCAAAGCGAATTAAACCTGTAGGTGTTACTTCTACAGAATAAATCGGACATGCGCCAAAACATGGGCTAGAAGCATAGCGGATTGTCTCTTGTGTATTCGGTGCTTGCTGAACAGAAGCACAACCCATCAAAGCTAAACCAGATAAAGTTGCAAGAACCAAAAATCTCATTACATCACCTATTATTATCAAGTGGCTTTAATTTATCAAATCATACACTTCTTGTCATTAAAGACTATTTTTTGTGATTTTATTCATTATTTAACTTTTAATTTTGCTTAGGCTATTGAGCAAGATAAAAACATTTTCTTTCACCCATAAAAAAAGGCCCATCTTTCGATGAGCCTTAAGCCATAAAAGCTTAAATTCCTGAAATACAAATTATTACTGGATAGTAATAATCTGCGTCGACCATTCTAGCGCAACCCAATAAATTATATAAATATAATATAAGTATATATTTAAGCTCGTTTTTCCAACAAAAAACACCTTATTTTTAAGGTTTAAAACTTAATAATGTTTATTTTTAATTAAAATTCACAATGTTAAGTTAAACAAAACTTAATAAAAGTTAAGGTTTTATTTATAGGTAAAACATCCTAAGGAACTGGTCAATAGTTAAGCTATATCTAGCGTTCAGGCTGAATTGACCATAAGACTATTTCAAGTTTAGCAACAACATCAAGCACTTTTTTACTATTTGGTAAAGCTATCTAGTTAAAAATATAGAATTTACTTTTACTCTTTTATATAAAAAATATATTAAAGGATAAGGCAAAAGAAAAATACTCTCTTTTGCCTTTCTTAATTATTGTTCTAAGCTATAAGCAATCACATAATCACCATGATCAGGTGATTGACGTGCTCCACCTGCGGTAACAACCACATACTGTTTACCTGTTTTAGGTGAAACATAGCTTATTGGTGTTCCTTGGCTACCTACTGGCATGCGTGATTTCCATAGTTCCTTACCTGTAGATGAATCAAATGCACGTAAGTAGTAATCTTGTGTTGCAGCAAAGAAAACCAAGCCACCTTGAGTTGCCATCGGCCCGCCAATTGTTGGCATACCAATCGGTGCCTTTAAGCCCATCTTAATACCCATCGGCCCAGTATCTTCCACTGTACCTAATGGTACTTGCCATGCAACTTGACGAGTTTTCATGTCAATTGCAGTCATGGTGCCAAATGGTGGTTTTTGACAAGGAATACTTAGAGCCGACATAAAGCGGTTTTTATTCACTTTATATGGTGTACCTTTCATTGGTACAGCTCCCATACCTGTGTTTACTTTCTCTCCACCATTCGCCTGAATCTTAATATCTTCAGGAGTTTGCTCCATCAATTGAATCCATAAGCCAAGGCGCATATCGTTCACGAACATATAACGATGAGTCGGGTCAAAAGCGATGCTACCCCAGTTCATACCACCCAACGAACCTGGAAAGCTTAATGAAACATCAGTACCTGGTGCAGTAAATAGGCCTTCGTAACGCATTGACTTGAAGTTAATACGACACATCAATTGATCGAACGGCGTTGCACCCCACATATCTGACTCAGTTAAAGTCTGATTACCAATTTGAGGCATTTCAACTGAACGAGGTTGAGTTAAGCTGTATTGTTCACCCGGAATATTGGCAGGTTTAACTGGTTGTTCAATCACTTTAGTCAGTGGTTTACCCGTTACTCGGTCAAGAACAAAGAATTGGCCTGATTTGGTTCCAATGACAACAGCTGGTTTAGTCGTACCATCTTTTAATGGGAAGTCGACTAGACTCGGTTGCATTGGTAAGTCAAAGTCCCATAAATCGTTATGAACAGTTTGATATACCCACTTCTCTTTACCTGTTGTCGCATCAAGTGCTAACACAGAAGTATTGTATTTGTGATCTAATGAATTACGGTTACCACCCCAAATGTCGACAGATGAACTGCCCATAGGTAAGAACACCGTATTCATTTGTGGATCATATGACATTGCAGCCCATGAGTTTGCCGAACTACGTTTATAGGTTTCACCCGGTTTAAGAACATAGTTAGGATTTGGATTGCGCGGGTCAAATGCCCAGCGAAGTTTACCCGTAATCACGTCATAACCACGAATAACACCACCTGGCATATCTGCAGCCACGTTGTCGGCAATACGGCTACCCACCACAAGGGTTGTACCCGCAATAGTCGGTGCAGAAGTCACTTCAAAACGTGGCGCTTTTGTTCCAGCTCCAAGACCTTCTAGCAAATCAACCGTTCCATTTACACCAAAATCAGCACAGCGCTGACCGTTATCTGCATTCACTGCAATTAAACGACCATCAGGTGTATTGGTATATACACGGCGTGGACATGCCGTATTGGTTGCAACCGCAGTTACTGCATTTGCACCAGCTAAAGTTGGTTGTACAAGCGGTTTTGTTGAATCAAAGTATGCAACACCGCGGCAACGTTCCCAAGCATCGGCTGTAGAGTTCACCTCAGCTTTCCAGAGTTGTTTGCCCGAGTCGGCATCTATCGCAAAAATGTTGTTATGTGGTGTACATAAAAACACTTTATTTCCAACTTGTAGCGGAGTCATTTGGTCTTCGGCACCATTACCGCTACCCGTTGTAAAGTCGCCCGTTCTAAAGCGCCAAGCTTCTTTTAATTTATGAACGTTATCTCGGTTAATTTGATCGAGAGCAACAAAGCGGCTACCACCTGCATCATTACCATAATTTTCCCAATTTACCTGTTTTTTTGCAGGATCAACTGGTACTAGAGGTAGTTTTTCACCTGAACTTGCTACTGTTGGATGTGGTTGGAACATTTGATAGAGCGCAATCAACATTCCCACAACAACTAATCCACCTACCGCATAGGATGAAGATGCCAAACTCGTTTGAAATTGGTAACGTCGGATTGAAGGCAAAGTAAATAGCAAGGCAGCAAAAAGACCAGCAGGAAACATTAAGCGCGAAAATAACGGCCAAAATTCCCATCCAGCATCAACAAATGACCAAATTACGGTACCAACAAAAACAGCCGCAAAAATCCAGACACCCAGCGCTTTTTTTCGGAAAATACTAATTGCAGAAATGGTAATAAATAATCCTGCTATAAGGAAATACCAAGAACCACCAAGAGATACTAGCTTTCCACCACCTACGATGTAAAAAACACCAGTAGCCAATAAAACTAGACCTAATATAAAACACCATATTTTGAATAAGATATGAAACTTAGAATCTGACTCAGACATAGATCCTACTCCACATATACTGAACCCGAATAGTTCAAGCATTTGGGCCAGTTAAACTATGTCTAACCAGCCATCAATATTGTTAAAAATTGACTTTCACACTAAGACCAGCCACCCAAGCATCATCAACTTCTTTTACACCAGCAGGTTGATGAATATATTGAATGTTTGGACGTAACATGACGGCCGGAGACCATTGATAGGTATAGTTCAACTCGACATTTAACTCGTCGTCTTGAATTGGAATATAGTCAGATGCAATCGGATCATAGCTGTAATATCCACGACTTTCATTTGTTGCGATCTGTTTATCTTTAGCACGGTCATTAACTACATAATTAGCTATACCAAAACCAATCGAATCATTTGGACGGCTATCAAATGGTCCCTTATACCAAAGAGCAAGCTGTTGCGTACTTTGAACAAAAGTTGTTGCCTTATCATTTACAACGCCATTAAAACTTACATATAAACCGCGTTTCGGATCTTGGCCGTTATTCGTCAGTTGTTGTTGTGCATTAATCCAGAAACTTTGTTTTCCGTCATGAACTTTACCCGCGGTTTTAATATCATTCGCTTCTGCGGTTGAATACAGCGCACCTACTTTATATTCACCCGGTAAACCATTAAAAGCAGCAAGTTTTGGTTTCCATGCGAGCTCAACTGGTATGGTTGCACCCTTCACGTTGTTCATATCCAGATTAAAACCATCACTATTTGATTCGGTTTTAATGTTGTCTGGATTTACTTCATAAACACCGACACCCAAAGTCCACTCAGGCGCAAATTGATATTTAACGTTTGCAGCCCAAACACCAACTGGTGAGTTGTACCAAATTGAACCAATTGATTTTCCTAGCTGCCCACCGCAAAGCAATAAGTTCTGAAACTCACATTGAGAACTATTGAAGTCTTCTGACATTCCCATACGGCCAAATTTGACCTGTACAGTATTATCGATAAAGCCCTTCTTCACCCATGCTTGAGATAAACGCCAGATTTTACCGCGACCATAAATCTCTTGAGCATTACCCAATTGGCTAGAACGTGGATCTTTAATACGCTCCAAAGTAAGCGCATTTCCATCACGTTTGGTCACGACTAGGCTCGCTGTTGTATCTTTCCATCCAGCAATTTTTTCTAAATCTAGGTTTGCACCTAAAGAAAGTTGTGCAGCATTTTCAAAAGTATTGCTGTCGTTGTAACCACCATCTAAATTTGTAGCACTTTGGCTCATAATAGAAGCTGTAAATTTATAGCCCTGCTGCTCTAATTGCTGGCGTTTTCCATTCCAGTCACCTAGCAACCATTGACGGTCTTGTGACCAAGGCTCATTCGCGAGCGCAAATTGGCTACCTAATACAGCGAGCGTTAAAACACTCAATTTCATTAAATTTGGCATTTCAAGTCCCTTTTATCATTTCTATATTTCTATGCTGCGCCTCAGTTTGAGGCGCTTTCCTTATTGTTATTATTTAGTTTGCAAGGCCGAACTCAGTTCAGACGTCGCTCCAAAGCGATCAGTTACATTCGCTGTAATTGAGGCAACTTTTACAGACAGCTTCCAATTCGCTTTTGCTTTACCTTGTGCATCTGTAGCAACAGTTATTGCTCCTAAATATTGCTCAGCTTCTTTTGATGCTGCATTTTGGTTGCCAAAAAACTCAACTTGATAGCGTTGATTTGGTAAACCATTGACTTCTACCGCAACTAAACCTTTATTTGCAGTTAATTTAGGAGCTTTAATACCCTGATTAGGTTGAGCATTACAGCCTTGTTCATTTGGCTGAGTACATGTTTTTTGTTGTTTAGATGGGTCAACAACCACACCACCACCACGAGAACCTACAAATCCGGCATGTTCAAGTGCAGGCACAGCAAATACAATTGCACCCAAACGCTGATCTGGTACACATGAACCACCCGCTTCACAGCGTTTAATATCTTTACCATTGTCCCAAATCAGGTTTTTAGTCAATGTAATTTTTGCATTTGCATCTTTTTCAGAGCGGATGGCTACACCAATACGGTTACCGTGTACTTTATTGCTATCAAGAATGTTGCCATCACCCGTCATATTGAAACCAATCGAGTTATTGGTCATTTCGTTATAGGCGATATAGTTACGCTTACCCCAGTTAATCTGTAAGCCATCCGAGTAGTTTTCGAATTTATTACCAACTACCGCATTATCATTACCCCACAAAATTTCAATACCTTGTGATGGTTCTGGGTTTGCTTTGGTTGAAACAAAATGGTTATTCGCAATTAAGTTAAACGCAGCACCACGTGTCAGCTCTAGACCATCACCATTGTCTTGGAAAATATTGTCTAAAACTTTGTTGTTATTGGTGGTGGTTGCGGTTGGGTTACCTTGACCATCATCACCAGTGAGCATGACACCAGCACCGCCGTAGTTATTACTAATACGGTTGTGTTGGATGAGGTTATTGCTTGAACGGTTAATCAATACCCCAATACAGAAGCGATGGATGTCTAAACCTTTTAAAGTGACATTGTTGACGTCACGCAATACCAATCCCGGTAAAGTCATCGTACGTACATTAGTGCCGTACTGCTCAGGGTTTGCCCCAGGACAAGCTTTTGCACCTTCGCCTTTAATATAATTTGAACCATCAATTGCGATGTATTCGCCAGTTTTATCCCACTGTGTACCAATGATTTTGACAGGTGCTTTAATTTCAGGAAGTGCACTATTTAATTTAATCGCATAAGGTGCTTTGCCTACTGCTTGAATCAAAATGTCGCTAGCTTCGCTTGGGTTTGCATTGGCTTGTTCAATGGCCCAGCGTAAAGAGCCTTTATTGCTATCGTCTTGATAACGGTCAACCACATAAGTTTGTGCCGCAGTTATTCCTGAAACCATCAAACCTAATGCAAGAGTAGTTAAACGTAATGTAGTCATTTCATCATATCCTTATGATTTATGGGTTTGTCGGTTGAACGGTTTGTAAAATCTGTTTGAGCTTAGTCACATCAATTTGACCCGGTGCAGAAGCCTGACCAATCATGCCAAAGCTATAACTTCCGCCCATGTTGGCAGTCGCAACACGAGAAATCGTACCTAATTGCCCCATTGACATCGTCAATAAAGGTTTAGTGGTTTGCTGACTTACTTTTAAAGTTGCGTTCATTAAAGTGAAAACATCTTGTTTAGATTTTGGCATTACGGCAATTTTGAGAATATCTGCCCCCATTTGATCTTGTTTTAACAAGCGTTTTTCAATTTCATCTTGGCTTGGTGTTTTTTGGAAGTCATGATTAGACATAACAATCAGCACTTTCTTTTGATGTGCTTTTTGAACAATTTCTGAAACTACTTTTTGATCACGGAACATTTCAACATCTAACCAGTCCATGAACGGATTCTTTAAGTAAGCCTGATAAGTCTTACCATAATCCACATCACTAATTTCAAGCTGGCCACCTTCGTTTTTGGTACGAATTGTGGCGATCATTGGCTTATTGCCTAAAATCTTTTTTAACTCATGCCCCAAAGCAATCACTTGTTTTGTATCACTCGCAAAACTGAGTAAATCGATACGAAACTCTGCCAAATCAGCATCTGCTGTATTTGCAATGACTTGAGCTTGTGCCAATGCTTGTTCTTTAGTTTTTGCGGTAATCGGAACAATCGTTTTAACGGCTGTAGCAGCGGGTTGTGTTTGAGCGGCTAAAATAACAGGTTCAGCATTCACCTGTGCAGTAAAAAATGGGAGTGCAAGCAAACTGAGGCTTAATAATGTTTTCATGTTCATATCGTTCATCCTTAAAAAGGCTACACGCATCCTTGAATAATCAGGTGTAGCCTTAGGTGTTTCTTAAATATCAAAAAATACGGTTTCGTCATCGCCTTGAATGCGAATATCAAAGCGGTAAACAACTTCACCATTTTCTTCAAAACGTTTCGCAATAAGTGTTTGGCGACGTGGTGCCCATTCAATACTATTTAGAATCGGGTCGTTGGCATTTGCCTCTGCTTCATCGTCAAAATAAACTCGTGTATGAAGACCCAAGTTAATACCGCGAGCGAAAATGACTAATGCAATATGAGGTGCTTGAGTTGAACCTTTACGGCCTGCTGTCGCGCCCGGTTTAATCGTATTGAAACTCCAAACACCCGTTTCAAAGTCAGCACCTGTACGGCCCCAACCTTGAAATGCTGGGTCAGCTTTTTGCTCACGCGTATCTGCCTGACTTGGATAAATACCGTTCGCATCAGCTTGCCAAATCTCAATCAGCACATCGCGTAGCGGTAAACCCAACCCGTCAAACACTTGGCCTTCAAGACGAATACGCTCACCTTTGGTCTGATCTTGTACTAGCTGGTTATTAAAGTTGTTTTCAAACACTTCAATATTTGCTTGTTGTGGCAATAGCCCAATGTGAACGTAAGGACCACCTGTTTGAGATGGAGTTTCTTTTAGTTCCTGAAAATTCCAGTTATTCATGCTAGTGCTCCCGATTAAGTCAATTCGTTTTCGAAGTAAGTCGCTCGACGTCCACGTAAAGTGATGTCAAAACGGTAACAACGGCTATCTGCTTCGATAAAGTTGTTTTTATCTTCTAGTGCAATCAAGGCACGACGTTGATCTTCAGAAGGAATCGTTTTTAAGATCGGGCAAGTGTCAATGAGCGTATCGCCTTCAAAATAAAACTGCGAAATCAGACGCTGAGCCCAACCATCAGCAATTAAAGAGAAATGAATATGTGCAGGACGCCATTCATTAATACGGTTACGCCATGGGTACGGACCCGGTTTAATGGTACGGAAAATATAAAAACCGTTTTCATCAGTTAAGGTACGACCACAACCACCAAAGTTAGGATCCATTGCACCAATAAACTTGTCGTTTGGATGACGGTAACGGCCAGAAGCATTGGCTTGCCATACTTCTAGAAGTGCATTTTTCACAGGACGACCAAATTGGTCACGAACATAGCCATGGACAATGACACGCTCACCAATTGGTAAACCATCTTTGGCATAGTTCAAAATCAAATCGTTATCTTTTGGGCCAAACAAATTTGAAGAAAAATGCGGTGCAGTAACTTCAGTTAAAGTCTCATTAATTGAGATCAATGCATTTTTTGGCGAACGTAATACACTTGTTTTATAACCTGGCGTATACGCTGGTGGATGGTCATCTGTATTACGTTGGGCGTAAGCACCCCAGCTATGTTGTGACATCTTTATCTCCTTAATCCTGTTCTTTCGCTGCAATTGGGTTTACCTCTATCCCCAACTCTTTAAAGACTTCTTCAGCCATATGCATTGCAGCATTTGCAGCAGGTAAACCTGCATAGAGTGAACTATGTAAGATCAGCTCTTTTAAATCTTCTTTAGTTACGCCATTGTTAAAGCAAGCACGTAAATGCATGCGTAGTTCATCTTCACGTCCAAGCGCCAATAAAATTGCGATAGTGACTAAACTACGTGTATGACGTGGAAGGCCTGGACGAGACCACACCTCACCCCATGCGTAACGGCTAATAAAATTTTGAAAATCTTGGTTAAAGTCATTTAAGTTCTGCAAAGACCGACCAACATGCTTTTCGCCCAAAACTTCAGTCCGCACCTCAATGCCTTGTTTATAGCGTTGTTCATCATTCATTGTGATAGACCTCTATTAAGTTGCATCGGTATGCGCAACAATTGATTTAACAAATACAGCAACAGCGGCAGCAGTCGCTGGAATTAGTAATAAACTAAGAATGGCGGTAAACGACCAATCATTGCCGAGTAACACAGCCCCAATCCAAGCACCAAATACCGCACCGAAACGTCCAATCCCCGTCATCCAAGACACGCCAGTTGCACGGCACTGCGTTGGATAGAAACGAGCGCTTAACGCAGGCATTGAAGATTGCGCACCGTTAATTGCGATACCCGCACAAAGCACCAATACTGCAAGTAATGTTGAGTTTCCTAAGCTTTGACCAACAGCAATCGCAAATAGACCTGCAGCAAAGTAGAAAATAGCAATCACTCGGTTAGGGTTGAATTTGTCCATCGCCCAACCAATAAATAAGGCACTTACCACACCACCAAACTGGAACAATCCACCGATAAATGCAGCACGCTCCATTGAGGCACCTGTTTCACGCATAAGCGTTGGTAACCAGCTTGTAAGCAAGTAAACAACCACGAGCCCCATGAAATAGGTCAACCAAAGCAAAAGTGTTCCTTTTGCATATGGTTTAGAAAACATAATTCCAAAGACATTTTTCTTTTGAGCTGTCTCGGTTTTCTCTTCAGGTACGTGAAATGCAGTCGCATTTTGGATCTGAGCTGGTGCAATATGATTTAAGATTTTGCGTACTTTTTCAGGATTCTTACCTTTCACAATTAAAAAGCGGTAAGACTCAGGTAAAACTAAAATCACTAAAATCATTAAGATCAAAGGTGACCAGCCGCCAAGTAAAAACAGACTGTGCCAACCATAAGTCGGGATCAGCCAACTACTGATAAAACCACCTGTTGCCATACCTAAGTTGTAACCACAGAACATACAAGTCACGAGTAATGAACGAATGCGTGTTGGGCAGTATTCAGAAAATAATGTAGTGGCATTTGGCATAGCTGCACCCAAACCAATACCTGTCAAAAAGCGTAAAACGACAAGGCTATCTAAGTTGGTTGCATAAGCAGATGCCAAGGTGAATCCACCAAATACAAGCATCGAAAAAGCCAGTACGATTTTGCGACCAAAACGGTCAGCTGTCGGACCAGAAACCAAAGCTCCAATAATCATTCCACCAAGTGCAGCACTCATCACTGGTCCTAACTGAGAGCGATCAACTCCCCAGTCTTGTGCCAAAGCTGGAGCGATAAAACCCATTGCAGCAGTATCAATACCATCAGTAAAAATAATTAAGAAACAGATGATTGCGATCATCCATTGATACTTACTGAGTGGAGCATCATTAATTAATGCTTGAGCATCGATACTTTTATTTGGTGCAGCGTAATCCTGAGACGCCATATTTGCCTCCTTAAGGCCAATTCCTTTTAAATCACTAAGCTATTAGATTTGCTGAATAAACCTAGTCAATTCCTGAGTAAATCTTTGCGGTTGCTCAATATTAGAAAGATGAGATGCTTCCAATTTAGCAATCTGACTATTGTTGATAGCGCGCTGCATAAACTCAGCATCTGCTACTGTTGTCACTGGATCTGCCGTTCCTGCAATGAACAATACCGGAACTTGGATTTGCGTAATTTCATCTCTTAAATCAGCATATGCTAAAGCACGACATGCATTCGCATAACCTTGTGCTGGTGTGTTTGCCAGACTTTGGATCGTCGTTTGTGCAACCACGTTATGTTGATAGTCGAAGTTTTCACTAAACCAGCGGGTATGCGTGGTTTTTACCAACTCAGCTAAACCATTCTGTTCCACAGAATCAGCACGACTCAACCAAGCCTCCGCCTGACCAATTTTGGCTGCCGAGTTCGCAACAGTAATACTTAAAAAGCGCTCTGGATGATGAATACCCAACCAAAGCCCAGTAATTCCACCCATTGAAATGCCACAAAAATGAGCTTTTTCAACACTCAAGGCATCTAAAATATCAACCACATCTTCAGCTAAGTTTTGCAATGTGGTGTCACTAATTACCTCACTTTCACCATGACCACGTGTGTCGTATGTAATGACATTAAAATGACTTTTTAATTCACTTACCTGTGACTGCCACATACCATGGTCTGTGCCTAATGAATTAGAGAACACAAGCACAGGAGCATCTTTTAAACCGTCAATATAAACAGCTAGCTGTTTTCCTTGGCGATTGCTAATAGTCTGTTTCACTTTGGCTCTCCTTGTGCTTCTTGCAAAACTGCATCAATCTGTTGCTGAATATTGCCTAAATAGTTTTCTGCTTTAAATATTTCCAAAATTTCTGTTTGACTAAAATGTTCTTTTACTTCATCTAACTGACTAACAACCTCAGATAAATGCTGCTTTTGAGCCACGGCTGTTTTACAAGCTGCTTCAACTAAATGATGAGCATTTAAACGTCCAATTTTTGGAGCAAGTGCCATCATCACAGCTTCTGCCATAATCAACCCGTTGGTACACTCAAGGTTCTGTTGCATATGTTCAGCATTAACTTCGAAACCTTGTAAAACTTCCCCAGTACGAGTTAATGCTCCAGCACAAAGCTGAAAGATTTCTGGAACTACTAACCATTCTGCATGCCACGCGCCTAAGCTACGCTCATGTTCCTGTACCATGCTTTGATAAATGCTAGACATAAGTGCTGGTACACGATTCGCCGCGGCTAATACGGATGCTGCCGCAACTGGATTACGCTTATGAGGCATGGTCGATGAACCACCACGACCCTTTGCGGTTGGCTCAAACAACTCTGCAATTTCAGTTTGCATCATGAGTGACCAATCCCGTGCCATCTTGCCCGTATTCCCGACAATCATGCCAAGCACACTTGCAATTTCTACAATACGGTCACGCTCACCGTGCCATGTGCTTGCCGGTACAGTCAGATTCAGCTGCTGAGCAAATGCATTAACCACAAGTGAACCTTGATCTTGCAAAGAAGCTAATGAACCCACAGCACCACCTAACTGAGCAGTCAGTACACGTGACTTCATAGCTTGAATACGGTCTAAATCACGTTTAAATGCAGAAGCCCAACGAGCAAGTTTATACCCCAAAGTAATGGGTAAAGCTTGCTGTAACCATGTACGCCCAATCATGACTTGATGGCGATATTGCTTGGCTTGCTGTAATGCAGTCGCATAGCATTGTTGAAGTTGAGCTTCCACAATGTTCAACGCATCACGACATTGCAAAATACAAGCTGTGTCTAAAATATCCTGACTCGTTGCACCCCAATGCACATAACGTGAAGCATCTTCATCAACATCTTTAACAATTGCTGTAAGCTGTTTTACAAATGGAATTGCGATATTTCCAGCTAAGCCAGTTGCGACAGCCAAAGCTGAAAAATCAAACTTATCTAATGCCTGCTCAGCTACTTGGGCAATTGTATTAGCCGCATTTTGAGGAATCACACCAACTTGTGCCTGTGCTTGAGCTAAGGCAACTTCAACCTCAATCATATATGTGATTAAAGATGAGTCACTAAAGATGTCAGTGACGTCTTTTTGGTAAAACAAGCTGGCATATAACTGGCTCATGATTAGACTCTCTCAATAATCAATGCGATGCCTTGCCCCACACCAATACACATTGAACACAAGGCATAACGACCATCCGTTTGTTCAAGCTGGTTTAAGGCTGTAGTCACAAGACGTGCACCTGATGCACCAAGTGGATGACCCAAAGCAATGGCACCACCGTTTGGATTTACCTTGTTGCTATCGTCTGGCAAGCCTAAATCACGCGTCACTGCTAAAGCTTGTGCGGCAAAAGCTTCGTTAAGCTCAATCACATCTATCTGATCTAAAGTCAGGTTGGCTTGTTTAAGTAGTTTCTTAATGGCTGGTGCAGGAGCAAACCCCATAATGCGTGGTTCTAGACCCACTGCTGTTGAAGCAAGGATCTTGGCACGTGGTTTTAAATTGTAAGCTTGAACTGCCTCATCAGAAGCAATCAGCAATGCTGCTGCACCATCGTTAATACCTGAAGCATTTCCCGCAGTCACAGAACCATCTGCTTTGACAACAGGCTTAAGTTTGCTTAAAGCTTCAAGCGTGGTTGATGCACGTGGATGTTCGTCGGTATCAATCACAACAGCATTGCCCTTACGCTGAGGGATTTCAACTGCCACGATTTCTTTAGAAAAAAAGCCTTTGGCTTGCGCGCTTGCGGTGCGTTGTTGGCTCACCAAGGCAAACTGGTCCTGATCTGCACGATTCACGTTGAACTGTTCAGCCACGTTTTCGGCAGTCTGGGGCATGGTGTCTACACCATACAATTCTTTAAGTTTCGGGTTAATGAAGCGCCAGCCCATAGTGGTGTCTTCAATCTTCTGGCTACGACCAAAAGCACTGTCAGACTTACCCATCACATAGGGTGCACGGCTCATACTTTCCACACCACCAGCAATCACCAAATTCGCTTCACCTGCTTTAATGGCACGGGCAGCAATGGCAATGGCATCGAGTGAAGAACCACACAAACGGTTAATGGTCGTTGCCGGTACTTGATACGGCAAACCTGCAAGCAGTGCTGACATACGGCCCACGTTACGGTTATCTTCACCGGCTTGGTTAGCACAACCATAGATCACATCATCGACCTGTTCCCAATCTACACTTGGGTTACGCTGCATGAGGGCTTTAATCGGCACAGCACCAAGGTCATCGGCACGGACAGGTGCAAGGCCACCGGCATAACGGCCAAATGGGGTACGGATGGCATCGATGATATAAGCGTTTTTTAATGTCATTTCCCTACTTCCTTACCCTTGAGTTGCATCAATCAGAGTTGCACCAGTCAAAGCCTGTAACTCTTCAAAGCTAAGACCTTCAACTTTCTCAATCACCTTTAAACCATCTTTAGTCACATCAATCACACACAAGTCGGTGTAAATACGGTCAACACATTTTTTACCTGTTACTGGATAAGTGAGCTCAGCCACAATCTTCGGTTCACCTTGCTTGGTCACATGGTCTGTGGTGATAAACACTTTCTTAGCCCCTACAGCTAAATCCATCGCACCACCCACCGCAGGAATCGCATCGGGTGCTCCCGTGTGCCAGTTGGCCAAGTCGCCATTGGCTGCCACCTGAAATGCACCGAGTACAGCAATATCAAGGTGACCACCACGCATCATGGCAAATGAGTCGCCATGATGGAAAAAGCTACCACCTTCAAGCATGGTCACAAACTCTTTACCCGCATTAATCAGTTCAGGGTCTTCTTCACCTGCAGCTGGCGGTGGGCCAAAAGCCAATAGGCCATTTTCAGAATGAAGAAAAATATCTTTATCGTCAGGTAAGTAGCTTGCAATCTTGGTCGGTAAACCAATACCCAAGTTCACATAGGCGCCATCTGGAATATCTTTTGCCACACGTTTTGCAATCTGGTCACGGCTGAGTTTCTGGTAGCTCATGTTATTTCTCCTTATTGCTTACTGTGCTGGCGCTACTTGTACAACATGCTGTACAAAGATACCTGGGGTGATGATGTGCTCAGGGTCTAAACCACCTAGCTCCACAACCTCAGACACCTGAGCAATGGTGACATCCGCAGCCATCGCCATAATCGGGCCAAAGTTACGTGCAGATTTACGGTAAACCAGATTGCCCCAACGATCGCCCTTGTAGGCTTTAATCAAGGCAAAGTCAGCCTTGATCGGATACTCAAGCACATAATCTTTCCCATCAATCTCACGGGTCTCTTTACCTTCTGCCAAAAGTGTTCCAAAGCCTGTTGGGGTAAACACTGCGCCTAGGCCCATACCTGCTGCCTGAATACGACACGCCAGATTACCTTGCGGTACCACTTCAAGTTCAACCTTTCCGGCACGGTAAAGTTCATCAAACACATAAGAGTCTGACTGACGTGGGAAAGAACAGATCACTTTTTTAACTGAACCAGCCTTAAGCAGTTTAGCCAGACCATAATCGCCATTACCAGCATTGTTGCTGACAATGGTTAAATCTTTAACACCGAGTTCAATAAGACCATCAATGAGTTCAGCGGGTTGTCCTGCGGTACCAAAACCACCAATTAGAATGGTTGCACCATCTTTAATCTGCGATAGAACCTCGCTTAGTGAGGACTTACTTTTGTCAATCATTAGACAACTCCATTGTGCTCATTGAAGAAAAGAGAGATAAGAGAGTTAGGCACACTGAGGCGAGAAGAATAGATAAATATTTCACTCAATCCCGAGTGTTTCCCTTAGATTTCCCTTTTAAACATTTTTGATAATTTTCGTATTTTGATCTAGTAAGCTACATACAGTTTTGTTCGCTATAAATATATTTTGTTCGATGATCGAACATTATCTAAGTAAATTACTCAACT
Source organism: Acinetobacter sp. S-1 (assembly GCF_059579785.1). NCBI lineage: Bacteria > Pseudomonadati > Pseudomonadota > Gammaproteobacteria > Moraxellales > Moraxellaceae > Acinetobacter > Acinetobacter sp. S-1. Next base: position 1,709,245 of record NZ_CM184207.1, on the reverse strand, counting down.
AATCTTATAGACTTGGGATGTAAAAAAACATTAATTCTTATAAATAGATATGTAGAAATGAAATATTTACTTAGGCTATTTTACAATTAAAACTACAACTTATTATTCGATTTTTATCTTAAGACTGTGATTGTAAAATTAAACGTGCAAGTTCTAAATCATCAGGATAAGTAATTTTGATATTATCAGAACGCCCCATCACAACCTGCACAGTTTCACCCATATATTCGAGTGCACTTGCTTCGTCGGTAATAGCAATGTTATTTTCTAATGCGTATTCAATTGCCTTTTTGAGCTTCCCAATTTTAGCAATTTGAGGAGTTTGAGCTTGCCACAATGAATCCCGACTTACCGTCTTATTAATATAATTATCTACCCTAACCTGCTTTAACGTATCACGAACAGGAATCGCTAAAATAGCACTATGATTTGATTTAATTGCTTGTTCAACAAGGGTATTTAAACATTCAATTGTAACACAAGGCCGAGCTGCATCATGCACAAGCACCCAATCATTTTCATCAGCAAAAGTTAAAAGATGATTTAAAGCATTTAATACCGAATGGACTCGTTCAGCCCCACCTATACAAAAATGCGCCTTATCTATATTTTGGAATGCGAGCGTCTGAGCAAAAGTATCTTGAGTACCAATTGCCAAAACATAACCACTTAATGGAAGCTGGCTTATGCGCCGAACAGTATGTTCTAAAACAGTCGTATTCTGAATATATTGATACTGCTTCAATTCAGTTTTAGAAAATCGACTTCCTGACCCTGCAGCTGGAATAACTGCCCATAATTTAGTCTGGGATATCGGGGGATGCAGGTGTCTCATTCGTTTCCAAATCAACTTTAGCGTTCGGGTCAATATAAATAGGCTTGTAATGGGTACTGATGGTACTCATTTGAACAAATGTCTCATGTGGTTTAACCAAACCAAGATCAAGGCGAGCATGTTCTTCTATTGCTTCTGTACCATTTTTCAGGTCAAAAACCTCTGCTGCCAAAATACGGTTTCGTTCTTTAAGCTCTTCATTTACTTCAGCTTGTTGCTGAATTTGTTGCATGAGAGCTTGATGAGGGAGATAACCACCCTCACCTAACCAAAATTGATATTGCAGTATGGCTACTAAAACAATAACTAGTAGCAATATCAGTTTGCTTGAAGTGGATCGAAATACTTCTAACATATCATTAAGATTTTTAATTAAAAACTTTCGTTAAGAGATTGTATTGTATAGTAATTAAGAAGTAGCATGCGAAATTCCTGCAAAAATTTAAGCAAAATTATTAATGGGCATATTACTTTAATTGACCATTGTGACATGTTTCATTTTGTCAAAAATGAATGGAATTTGAAAGGGAAATAATATTTATAAGTACAACTGCTTATAAATCAATCTACGCACAAAAAAGCCCTCTTTTGAGGGCTTTTATAAATCGGTTACTTATGAGTATGTCTATATCAAAAATTATAACGAACACTCAGCGTTGCATTTCGTGGTGTTCCCCAGTTCATTGAGTTTTCACCAATACCTTCATAATATTTCTCATCAAAAATATTATCGATATTAAATTGAAGTTTAATATTTTTATCTACTTGATAGCCAAGCATCGCACTTGCTAAAACATAAGCATCTTGCTCAATACGAGAGCTTCCACTACCCGTATAGTATTTACTCTTATAATTTAAGCCAAGTCCTGCACTCCACTGATTAAGTTTGTACTTAACAAATAAATTTGAAGTTGTTCGAGAGTTTGTCGTATTAACCTTCGTACCCTTTGCATCTTTTGCTTCAAAATTAGCAATACCAAAATTAACAGCCCAGTTATCGTTAATTTCTCCATCAGCTTCAAACTCAAAGCCTTTACTTTCAACACCATCTACAGCACGGTAAGCTTGCTCTGTAGTTTGTGTACCATTACGGACAATAAATACTCCAGGTATCAATTCAGCAAAATTAGATTGTTCTATTCGAAATACCGACAATGCTGTATTTAAACGCCCTCCAAACCATTCACTCTTTAAACCAGCCTCATAACTCTTACCTGTAATCGGGTCAATATATTGATCATTTATATCTTTACGTTCTTGAGGTTTAAAAATTTCTGTATAACTCGCATACACAGAATGATCTTGGGCAAAATCATAAATAGCGCCAACATATGGTGCTAATTCCCTATTGAATTCACGGTTACCTTTATCATTTTCAGATTTATATTTCCAGTTAGATAAACGTGCACCAGCAATAATTTTCAAAGGGTCCAGAATTTGAAATTTACCCGCAATATATGCAGCAGTTTGTGTGGTTTCATTGAGTGCACCTCTGGTATTTAGTACCAGTGGCTGAAGTAATTCTTGCGCTATATCATTATAGTTAAGTGGGCCACCTAAATATTTTTCAATCTCTTTGTTTGCATTAGAACCACCAGAAAGATCTTTGGTTTTTTCATTCTTATTCCAAGATCCACCAATAATGATTTCTTGTGGGCGATTAAAAAGTGTAAATGGGGCATTAATAAAAACATTAATATTGTTTTCTTCACTGGCAGCTTTTGCGCCATATACAGAAACATAATCAGTTTTATTCTCCGAATTATCATTTGGATTTTCTAATGGACTGGTATTGGTTGCCTTGTCTACTCTTCCAGCTGTATATAACAACATAGAGTCCGTATCTTCTTTGCGGAAGGTATAAGCAACATTTAAATTAACATCACCAAACAAATTCTGTTTTAAGTTTGCAAATACTGCCGTTGTATTCACATCCCAATATGTCCAAGGTGCACTTACTGTTAAGCTTCTAGAAAAATTGGTACGGGTCCCATCAGTATAAAAAGCAGGTGTACCACCCCAGCGGATACCGTCACGATGCAATTCTTGATAAGTAGCTCCAAGCGACATACTTGTTTTATCGCTCAGATCATAATCAAGGGCACCATAAAATACATTCCGTTCTTTCTCATAAAAATCCATAAATGAATTTTCATCAGAATGCTTCACAAACATACGTCCACGCAATGAACCATCAACATTAAGCGGTGCAGAAATATCTGCCGAACTACTCCAAGAGTTCCATGAGCCTAATGATGTACTGACATTACCACTAAGTTCTTTTGAGTTTGCATGTTTGCGAATCATGTTCAGCGCCATCGCTGGATTGCCCGCACCTGTGGTTAAGCCATTAGCACCTTTCACCACCTCGACGCGATCATAAATATCTAAATCAAGGTCCCCTGTACCTAAATTAATCGTGCTCGGTATTCCATCTATTAAGTAATAATCTACCTCAAAACCACGTGCATAAACTTTCTGACGCTCATCAGTACGTGAAGTCGAAACACCCGTAATATTGTTCATTAAATCTTGAAAAGAATCGATTTTCCGATCATCTAAATATTCACGGGTTAAAACCTTCACCGACTGTGGTGTTTCACGAAGAGATAAATTTAATTTTGTAGAAGTATTTGTGCTTTTTGCTGTATAGCTGCCCGAACCTTCGGTAACAGCGAAATCTTCTTCTGCTTGTACTTTTATCGTTTCTAAAGTGGCTGTTCCATTTATCTCATCAGCATAAACAATTGAAGGAGCAGTTAAAGCCATAGCAAGTGCTAAGGGATGAGATGTAAACGCTTTTCTAAAGGGCGGAGTGTACATAAGAAAATTCCATAATAACCAATGTGCTGTGCGAGATTCCTTAGTCTTTTGCTACTTTGGTCCTTGTTAAACAGCAGCAAAAGTCGGCACAAAAATTAACATGAATGATAATTGTTATCAACAATATATTAATAATTATTCCTATTTGTTTAAATTAAATTATCAATGGTTCTAATCACTTATATATTTTCACTCTCTTCAAACCTTGTTTGGTCATCACATCTTTTAAATTTATTGCTCTTTCAATTAGCCAATAAAATCTTATGCGATAGTTTTATGATTAACTCAAAAAATAATAAACTAAACAGTATTTTCTTTTATATTTTATTATTCTTCTCAAACCTCTTAAGAGAGAATAAAGGGTACAAGTTGTAGTGCATAAAGTTTTAGCATTTTCTTTAGTAAGCTTAGGTTTGAGCGCTTGTAATAACCATACTGATGATAGTCCTTCAAAAATAATTAATATGAAGGACAACCATAAGCAACATGAAAAAATTAATACTTATATATATGAATATAATGAAATTATTTATAAATTAAACACGGAACAAGACCAAACAACTGCTCACTTAAGATTTAAAAACTTATTGAAAAAGATACCTTCTAGCGAGAACAACCTAAATATTTTAAAAACTAAACGCAAAATACTTGTACATTTAGGTTGTCTTAAGGAAGCATATAGTGTTACCGAAAAAATACTAGCTAAAACAGATATTTCAAAGCTACAAGAGATGCAATGTATTTTTTTAAGCAAAATGAAAAGAGACCCTTATCAAATAAAAGAATGCTATGAAAAAACTGCTAATAGTTATTTAACCGAGATAAATTTGATCCCAAAAGCTGCTTTAAGATATCAATATGCTTTATGGGGACACTATGCAGCGATGTTCAATGCTGGCCATATAGAATACAAAGACAAACTCCAAGAAATTATCGACTATCATAATATTGAAGATCACAAAAAAACATATCAACAAATGTATAAAAATATTATGGATCCTCATGCTTTTCAAAAACGTTTAGATGCTATCCCCTATACCTCTAATTGTCGTTAAACTATCTTATTAAATATGATAAATTTTTGATTATTAATCATATTCATAGTCATATCTTTCTTAAGGAGAACTTATTTAATAATAAGAAATAACTCACAAAGTATATCTTTTATATTTTTTATCTCTCATTTAAATGCAAGCTCATATAAAGTAAAAGTACCTTTTTAATAGATCTACTTTGCAATAAATCAGCTTGGTCACGCTATCAACAGTAAACTTCTTCGTAGGGAATTAGTTGAAATAAATTTATAAAAAGTCACATATATTTCGAGCTTTTAACTAATAACTACCTAAAAAGTATATTTTTTTATTTTTTACTTTGTTAAGAATTTATAAGGATCTCTTCTAACTATTTTAATAAGGAGAAAAAAATGGATTTTTTTAATATTTTCATTGGTGACACGACTTGGAAATTTGTTTTAGAAATTTTGGTTCGATGTACCGTAATGTTCATCATCATTATTAGCTTTTTAAGATTATCCGGTAAACGAGGTATACGTCAGCTCTCCCTTTTTGAACTCGCCATTATTTTATGTTTAGGTTCAGCCGCTGGTGACCCGATGTTTACCGAGGACTTACCTATTGCCCATGCATTCGTCGCGTTTGTTGTTATTCTTTTTCTTTATCGCTTTGCTACATGGAGTATGGTAAAGCATAAAAAAATTGAAGATTTACTAGAAGGAAAAGCGCTTTGTATTGTTAAGGATGGCCTTGTAGTCTACAAAGATTTCCAAAAACAATCATATTCTCATGATGAGTTTTTCTCAGAAATGCGTCAACAAAATGTTGAGCACCTTGGACAAGTAAGAACAGCCTTGTTGGAGTCAGACGGTATTCTCAGTCTGCTTTATTTTGAGGATGAAGATGTAAAATGGGGCTTGCCACTATTCCCTGATGCCTACATTAAAGCCGATGTACTGAAACTTAATACTTTTTATTCATGTATGAAATGTGGTGAAACAAAAATTTTAAATAAGATCGATCAAGAATGTACCCGCTGTAAACATCACAGTTGGGCTGAGTCTTTAAAAACACGCCGATTAGGATAATAAAAAAGGTGCTATTTCCTATTAAAAACAGAAAATAGCACCTTCAAATGTTAAAAAATTAATTTTAACTTTTTATTTAAAGATTAGTTTAAACCTTTAAATTCAGCTTTACCGCGGTAAGCAGCTTTAGTCAATTCTTCAATACGAAGTAATTGGTTGTACTTAGACACACGGTCAGAACGGCAAAGTGAACCAGTCTTGATTTGACCAGCAGCTGTACCTACTGCTAAGTCAGCAATAGTAGAATCTTCTGTTTCACCAGAACGGTGAGAAATAACAGTCGAATAACCATTTGCTTTAGCAAGATAGATTGCATCTAAAGTTTCAGTCAAAGTACCGATCTGGTTGTATTTGATTAAGATTGAGTTACCAACTTTTTCATCAATACCACGTTGTAAAATCTTAGGATTAGTTACGAACAAGTCATCACCAACCAATTGGATTTTATCACCAAGGATTGAAGTCAAGTAGCTCCAGCCTTCCCAATCAGACTCATCAAGACCATCTTCGATTGAGATAATTGGATATTGATTTACAAGACCAGCTAAATAATCTGCAAACTGATGGCTTGTAAATGCACGGTTACCTTCACCTTCTAAAACGTATTGACCGTTTTTGTAGAATTCTGAAGACGCGCAGTCAAGTGCAAGCATCATGTCTGAACCAGCTTTGTAACCAGTCAACTCAATTGCTTGTAAAATGATTTGAATTGCTTCTTCGTTAGAACGTAAGTTAGGAGCAAAACCACCTTCATCACCTACCGCAGTATTCAAACCTTGTTTCTTTAAAACTGATTTTAAAGAATGGAATACTTCAGCACCAGCACGTAAAGCTTCAGCAAATGAAGTGAAACCTACAGGCTCAATCATGAACTCTTGAATATCAACAGTGTTGTCCGCATGCTCACCACCATTTAAGATGTTCATCATCGGTACAGGCATTGTCAAAATTGTTTGACCACGAAGATCTGCGATGTATTGGAAAAGAGGAAGTTTCTTTTCTTCAGCAGCAGCGCGCGCAGCAGCCAATGACACAGCTAAAGTTGCGTTAGCACCTAATTTCTCTTTGTTTTCAGTACCGTCAAGCGCGATCATTGTATTATCAATGTCTTTTTGCTCAAAAACTGATTTACCCAACAAAGCATCACGAATCAACGTATTAACGTTATTAACTGCTGTACGAACGCCTTTACCTAAGTAACGCGATTTATCACCGTCACGTAGTTCTAAAGCTTCACGAGAACCAGTTGAAGCACCAGATGGTGCACATGCACGACCAACAACCCCAGATTCTAAAATTACGTCTGCTTCGATGGTTGGGTTACCACGAGAGTCCAAAATTTCACGTGCACGAATGTCAACGATTTGGCTCATGAACAATTCCTCTTTGAATGAATATGAGCTGCGGTTAAAGCAGCGTAAGGGTTATAAAACAACTCAATGGGTGTCTAACTTCTTGAATCCTTTAACTAAAGTATCCAATTCTTTTATTTGTGCCAAGAACGGTTCAAGTTGCGACATACGTAATGCACAAGGTCCATCGCATTTTGCATGTTCTGGATCTGGGTGTCCTTCCAAGAACAATCCAGCCAAACCAGTTGCCATTCCTGCGCGTGCTAAAGTTGTAATTTGAGCACGACGACCGCCTGCTGAGTCAGAACGACCGCCAGGGGTTTGTAACGCATGTGTCACGTCAAAGAAAACTGGCACATTCATTTCTTTCATTGTGTCAAAGCCAAGCATATCTACAACAAGATTGTTATAACCAAATGCTGAACCACGTTCACAAAGAATAAGTTTGTCGTTTCCTGCTTCTAAACATTTATGCAGGATATGACGCATTTCATGAGGTGCTAAAAACTGGGCTTTCTTAATATTAATAATAGCCTGTGTTTTTGCCATCGCTTCGACAAGATCAGTCTGACGACTTAAGAAAGCGGGTAATTGAATAATATCGGCTACTTCTGCAACTGGTGCAGCCTGATATGGCTCATGCACATCAGTAATGATAGGAACATTAAAATGTTTTTTAATATCACCTAACCATTCGATACCTTTTTCAAGTCCAGGACCACGGAATGAATGCAGACTAGAACGATTTGCTTTATCGAAACTCGCTTTAAATACATAAGGAATATCTAAGCGTTTGCAAATATCAACATACGTTTCTGCAATTTCAAAAGCTAAATCTTTTGATTCAAGTACGTTCATTCCGCCAAATAATACAAATGGCAAATGATTTGCCATTTGTATATCGCCTAAACGTACAACTTCTTGTGGTTTTAATTGTGACATTTAAACTTTCCCAGTTTATTTAAAATCGCATTATTTACTTTTTTGATGCTGTGTTTTTGCAGCGTCAATAAAACTAGCAAATAATGGATGTCCATCACGTGGTGAACTTGTAAATTCCGGGTGGAATTGTACAGCAATAAACCAAGGATGTTCAGGAATTTCTACAGTTTCAACTAAATGTTGTGCTGAAGAGTAACCTGAAATCTTCATACCAGCTTGTTCAATCGACTCAATGAAACGGTTATTCATTTCATAACGGTGACGATGACGCTCAGTGATTTCAGCTTTACCGTAGACTTCACGTGTTTTTGTGCCTTCAACCAATTCAGATTTTTGAGCACCTAAACGCATAGTTCCACCTAGGTCAGACTCAAGGCTGCGTTGTTGTAATTCACCGCGCTCATCTAACCATTCAGTAATTAAACCAATGAGTGGATATTTTGTAGAACGGTTAAATTCTGTAGAAGAAGCTTCTGGCATACCTGCAACATGGCGAGCGTATTCAATAACAGCCAATTGCATGCCTAAACAAATACCCAAGAATGGGATTTTGTTTTCACGTGCGTATTGAATAGCTCTCATTTTGCCTTCAGTACCACGTTCACCAAAACCACCTGGAACTAAAATTGCGTCAGCTGTACTTAAAATAGATACGTCTTGGCTTTCAAGTTCTTCAGCGTTGACATAATCAATTTGTACTTTTACGCGATTTTTAATACCTGCGTGTAATAACGCTTCATTCACAGACTTATAAGCATCTGGTAATTCAACATATTTACCAACCATAGCTACACGTAAAGTGTATTCAGGATTTAGTAATGCTTCGACTACATTATCCCAATCTTCTAGGTTTGCTTCTGGAAGATCATTAAATCCAAAACGCTCACAGATCAAGTCATCAACGTTTTGTTCATAGAATGTACGTGGAATTTGATAAATCGTTTTCGCATCCTTACATACCACTACAGCACGCGCTTCTACGTTAGTGAACAATGCAATTTTGCGTTTAGTGTCAACATCCACATCATATTCAGTACGGCAGATAAGAATATCTGGCTGAATACCAATCGAAAGCAACTCTTTTACAGAGTGTTGAGTTGGTTTTGTCTTAAGCTCTGCTGCAGATTTGATATATGGCAACAAAGTTAAATGCATAAGCATGGTTCTTTTATGACCAAGCTCAACCATTAACTGACGAACTGACTCCATAAATGGAAGTGATTCGATATCACCTACCGTACCGCCAATTTCTACGATAGCAACATCGTAGCCTTCACCTGCGCGAAGTACGCGTTCTTTAATGTTGTCAGTAATATGAGGAATAACTTGAACTGTACCACCAAGATAGTCACCACGACGTTCTTTATTTAAAACGTCCTGATATACACGACCACTGGTAAAGTTATTAAGTTTGGTCATTTTCGCACGACGTAAGAAACGTTCGTAATAACCCAAGTCTAGATCAGTTTCGGCACCATCCTCTGTGACAAAAACTTCACCATGTTGGAAAGGGCTCATTGTCCCTGGATCGACATTAATGTAGGGATCCATTTTAACCATTGTGACTTTTAAGCCACGGGCTTCCAAAAGTGCAGCAACTGAAGCAGCAGAAATACCTTTACCTAGCGATGAAACTACACCACCAGTGACAAAAATAAAATGGGTCATTAAGTTTCTCGTACAATCAAGCCGAAATCGGCCTACAATGTTTGGCAATTTTACTGTACTCTGCCCCTATAAAGCAAAGTCAAACCGCATCAATTCAAAGATCATTAAACAACTGGCTATTCTATCAGCATTTTTAATAAAAATTTAGGTCAATCTCACATGATTTTTTCATTCTCTTTTGCTGTTATAATGCCAGCTCCTCAATTAAATGTTGTTTAGGACAATGGCAAATAAAAAACTTTTAATCTGTGCTGCAATTGCTGCTGGACTATTGTTAACCGCATGTGTCAAAAAAGAAACACCTAAAGAAGAAGAGCAAGAAAAGGTTGAAACTGCTGTTTCAGAACCTACACCTGCTGAACCTGCAAAATTTGAGTCTTTAGAAAGTGTTCAAACTGAAGAAGCTCAAACTCAGGAACCAACGCAAGTTGAGGTGCATCACGAAGAAACAGCAAATACGACAACTGAAATTCGCCGTGAAACTCGCCCTGCACAAGCTGAGCAAAATTCACAAACAAATGTTTCTGAGCAACCTAAAGCAGAACCAAAGCCAAAGCCTGAACCAAAAGCAGAGCCAAAACCATCTAAACCAGCTGAACCAGCTCAAAGTGAAGATGATGCTGTTGCTGCTGCAATTGCGGCTGCTACTCCAGCGCTTAAGAACTAAGTTCGTATGCGAATATGCCCAAATTGAACCATCAGTTTGGGCTTTTTAAATATTATTTAAGTTATCAACACAATAATAAGTTTTACTTTTCTTTCTATTTATCTTTAAAGTTTGTCTAGTTATCAATTAGGGACAATCTACTTTTTTCACTTCAAAAAACATTGACGATAGATATATGGCGATGTAGTTTTTTAACAAGTTCCTTTTTGGAACTTTAATTAAAAGAAGATTGGAGCCTAGAATGAATACAGTATCAAATCGTTTCCCCGCCTCATTTCCAGTCCGTCGTATGGATTATAATTTTGAAAACGTACCTCGCTACTGGTGTAATAATGAACCCACTTTTACCCATTATTTTACGGGTTTATCTACATTATTCCCTGAAGGTGAATCATATTTCGTTCGCTCTGTTCGAGCTTTACGCGCCAAAGCAAAGTCGAATGAAATTTTAGATCGGGAAATCAGTGCTTTTATTGGCCAAGAAGCAATGCACTCTAAAGAACATCATGCTTTTCATGTAAGTGCACAGCAATATGGTTTAGATCCTCAATCTTTAGAAAAAGTAACTGGCATCGTTTTAAAAACTATTGAAAAAGTTTTTAGTAAAAAATGGAATTTGCTTGTAACAGTAGGTCTAGAACATTACACAGCAGTACTTGTGGTTAGTATGATGCAATCCGTTAATGAATTGATGACGGACTCAACTATTCGCAATTTATGGCTATGGCATAGTATTGAAGAAACTGAACATAAAGCTGTGGCCTTTGATCTCTATCAACATTTATATGGAAGCGGCTTAAGTGCATACCTTCCTCGCATTACAGTCTTTACTTTAAGTCTATTTTTGATTACCGGTTTTTCAACAATTTATCAATTTGTTCTTATGAAACGGGATCATCAACTTTTAAATTTCAAATCTTGGCGTAAGTTCTTTAGTTTTGCGAATAAACAATATAGAACATTGATCCCCCAATTTTTTGATTATTATCGCTTTGATTTTCATCCCAACCAAACAGATGAAAAAGACCTCGTGGCTAGCACAAAAATCAAAATTGGACTAAAAGATCCCAAATTGCTTTTATTTTGATCTAATAAAATTATAAAGCCCATCTATTGAATGGGCTTTATTTAACTTATTGCAAAGTTACCGTTATTGCTTATGTTCGACCAAAAAATAATTTGATATTAATTTGGCAGCCCATGAGGTACTTTTCCAGCCTTCGTAAAAGCCACAATGACTTCCTTTTTTTGTGGTGATTACCGCAATATTACTCATTTGCTGAATCGTTTCTTTGTATGGTTCCAAATTTTTAATAGAACAGACTGGATCATCCTCAGCATTAAGAATCATTAATGGTGTTTTTACATTCTCAAATACATAAATTGGATTAATGGCTTGGCAATAACTTTGATAGTCCTCAAAGCCAGCCATTTCAAAATATTCTTTTTCAAATTCTTCCAGACTTGACGTCGCTAGAACTTTTTCAATAGAAGAAAGTTGGTTCCATGTATTTTGATAAGGATGAATAAAATACTTGAATAACTTTTTGGTCATCATTTTGCTATAAAACGGATGAACATTTTTAAAGCCAATCTCTGTGTTGTAGCCTGGACACATTGCAAAAGCAGCTTTAAATGGCGTGTCAGTACCTTGCTCTCCTAAGTAGCGAACCAGTAGTCCTGTTCCAGCAGAGGAACCTACGGCGTATAAATCCGATTTAGGGAATAATTTTTGAATATGCTCAAGTTGCTCTTTAAGATCGCTTGTTGACCCAAAAAGAGAAATCTGTGGTACAGGCATAGGTAAGCCAGCATGCCCACGGCGTAAGCATAGAGCTATTCTCCATCCTGTATAGTGATGTATATCTTTTACAAGTTCACGCATACTTTCAGGTGTCCCTGTAATGGTATGCATAATGACAACTGTTGGAATGTCTGAAGGAAGATCATAGCCATACCACGCGATCGCAGTTACGCCACCATCTTTCATGGTGAGCTGATCAATACGATCGTATTCAAGCTTAATGGTTTTTTTTCTAATAATATCAAAATATAAAAGATGCACGTGATTGTTGCTTAACCACGGTGTGGGCCGATATTTTTGCTTGAGCTGGGGCAATTTCTCCAGAATATCTTTTATTTTCCCATTTGGGTCATAATAGATTTTTGGCTGTTCGGCACCTAATACCGAATCGAACAATTCTGAACCGAAAGCTTTAATTTTATTTAAAGTAGATATGCCCATTTCCAATCACTACCTCTGATTATGAGTTAAATGATTGCCGCACTAATGCTGCAACCTGTTGTCCCCAAATTGCATAAATTTCCTTACTCGGATGAAAGCCATCACTTGCCATAGGCAGATTCATCGCTTGAAAATGCCCAATATCATATTGAACGAATCTAAATTGGTTTTGTGATTCTAACCATTTATCTAGTACCTGGTTCATTTGTTCCGCATATTTTCCAAACAACCAAGCCAATGGATTTGGTAACGCTGGGAAATGCTGCATTGGCGGAACACCAGAAACAATAATGAGCTTAGGCTGAAAACGTGCCTGTATATATTGAAATAATTGTTTTTGTTGTTTTATCCATGAACTTGCTGAGGTTAATTTTGTTACATCATTAACACCAATCGACGTAACCACCACATCGTACTTTTGTTGCTCTAAATGCTGTACTGCTTGAAAAACCTGCTTAGTTGTATCACCTGTTTTTGCATGCAGTTTCCAGCGTATCGAATATTGATCTTGCAACTCAGAAATAATTGCACCAGATAAAGCATCTTTTTGGTTTTCTACCCCAACACCTGCTGCGGCAGAGTCTCCTAAAATAAGCAATGATAGAGGTCTTCCCTTGCCAACGATGCCTTGTCTCTCACCACTGGCTTCTAGCAAGCGTGGTGTATTCTTACGAACCTTTGTTCCCTGTACAAACAGTACAGGAAGCAATGCTAGAGTTGAAAGCTTTAACCACATTTTATTGATCTCTATCTTACTTAGGCTATTTACTAAAATTATTGAGGTTGAAACTTAGCAATTCTTATACCCATTTGTTCAGCCAATGCAGCTAAGCCACTCATTGGACGAATCATTACTTCAAAATCAATAATTTTGCCTTGTTCATTAAAACGAATCATATCAATACCTTTTAATGATTTACCACTGACATTGGCACTGAACTCAAGCACTACATTTTCACCGTCTTCTGTGTAGAACTCACGATGATAAGTAAAGTCTTCGAACACCTGAATCACATTGGTAAGAATGAAGAAAACGACCTGCTTTCCTTCATAAGGTTTGTAAGCAACTGGTGAGCGAAAAACCACTTCATCTGCCAACAAATCATTTAGATCGGATAAGTTACCAGCCTGAACCATTTCATGCCATTTTTCTAAAGACTGTTTTGTTGTTTCGAGTGTCATTGTTTTTATATCCTATAATTTAACCAAAAAAAGTAACGGGCATTTCTTAAAAGAAATACCCATAAAAATTTATAGTGTCGCTGCTAATTCAGCACCCTGGCGTATTGCACGTTTTGCATCTAGTTCTCCCGCCTCTTTAGCACCACCAATTAAATGAACATTTTTTCCATCTGTTTTTAATTGATCATACATTGCAGTAAATGACTCTTGGCCTGCGCAAATCACCACATGGTCAACCTCAAGTACACTTGGTTTCCCATCCACAGTAATATGTAAACCTTGATCGTCTACCTTGTCGTATTGCACACCTGCAAACATTTTGACCTGACGATTTTTTAGTCCTGTACGATGAATCCAGCCTGTTGTTTTCCCTAAACCAGCGCCTACAGCAGCAGTTTTACGTTGCAGTAAATAAATTTCTCGTTCAGATGCCTCAACTTTTGGTTGTTTTAAACCACCAACATGCTCATATTGAGTATCGATTCCCCATTCTTCATAGAACTTTTCTGGATTTAAACTGCCACTTTCACCTTCATGAGTAAGATATTCAGCTGTATCGAAACCAATACCACCTGCTCCAATAATGGCAACACGTTGTCCTACTGGTACACGCTCTTTAAGTACTTGTAAGTAGCTCAGCACTTTAGGATGATCAATTCCCTCAAACTGTAATTGACGAGGTGTTACACCTGTTGCAACCACAATTTCATCAAAATTTGCTTGGCTTAATTCTTCGTAAGTTGCTTGATGGTTTAACACAAGTTCAATGTTTGGTCGCAATTCAATTTGACGACTAAAGTAGCGTAAAGTTTCGTAGAACTCTTCTTTTCCAGGAACTGTTTTTGCAATATTAAACTGACCACCAATTTGATGACTTGCTTCAAAAATTTTAACTTGATGTCCGCGATCAGCTGCATATACTGCAAAACTCAAACCTGCCGGACCTGCGCCAATAACAGCGATACTCTTTTTCACCTGAGCTTCTTTAAAGATCAGTTCAGTTTCATAACATGCACGCGGGTTTACTAAACAAGTTGCAATTTTCATTGAGAAAATATGATCTAAACAAGCTTGGTTGCACCCAATACATGTATTAATTTCATCACTGCGGCCTTCACTTGCTTTCAAGACAAATTCAGCATCCGCTAACATTGGTCGTGCCATAGACACCATATCAGCATGACCAGATGCCAATACATGTTCAGCCATTTCAGGCGTATTGATTCGGTTAGAAGTAATTAAAGGGATAGAGACTTCACCTTTAAGTTTTTCAGTTACCCAAGTAAATGCAGCACGAGGAACTTTGGTTGCAATTGTAGGAATACGTGCCTCATGCCAGCCAATACCTGTATTGATAATTGTTGCGCCTGCTTTTTCAATTTCTTTTGCAAGTTGAATCACTTCATCAAAACTTGAACCGCCTTCAACTAAATCAAGCATAGATAAACGATAAATAATGATAAAGTTTTCACCCACTAATTCACGTGTACGCTTTACAATTTCAATTGGAAAGCGGATACGGTTTTCGTAACTACCGCCCCATTCATCATCACGATGATTGGTTCGAGCTGCAATAAACTCATTAATTAAATAGCCTTCAGAGCCCATGATCTCTACGCCATCATAGCCCGCATACTGAGCAAGTTTGGCGCAGTTAGCAAAGTCATCAATGGTTTGTTGTACTTCGGCAGAGCTTAAAGCTTTTGGCTTAATTGGGTTAATTGGTGCTTGAATTGCTGAAGGCGCAACGTTATTTGCCTGATAAGAATAACGACCCGTATGTAAAATCTGCATAGCAATTTTACCCCCGGCTTCATGGACAGCTTGGGTAATCACTTTATGTTTTTCAGCTTCTTCAACTGTATCTAGTTTGGTCCCGTGGCTAAATACAACACCATCATCATTTGGAGAAACACCGCCAGTTACAATTAAACCCACATCACCTTTCGCACGCTCAGCATAAAACGCAGCCATGCGCTCATATCCTTGCGGTGCTTCTTCTAATCCAATGTGCATCGACCCCATAAGCACACGATTTTTTAAAGTAGTAAAGCCTAAATCAAGTGGCTTTAATAAATGTGGATAAGCTGACATATTTTCTCCTATGGCTAGCAATAAGCTTGCTAATGCAACTTGTTGCATAAATTTATAATCAAATTTTGACTTTTATGCAACATGTTGCATAATCTCATGAGTCACACTTTACTTTTGCTTACAAACTGGATTGCCATGTCACTTCCTCATGTTTTATTGACCAGCTTGCTTGAACGTCCAAGTACGGGGTTTGAACTTGCCCGTCGCTTTGACCGCTCAATGGGCTTTTTCTGGAATGCCACTCACCAGCAAATTTATCGTGAACTCAATAACATGCTTAAAAAAGGCTGGGTTTCCACTTTAGAAAATGAAATGGATAATGGCCGTAAAAAAACCTATCAGGTCGAACAACTGGGTCGTATAGAACTAGCCTCATGGATGACTCAACAAAGTGAACCTGCGCAGCTTCGTGATGATTTAATGGTTAGATTGCGTGCAGAAGCACAATTGAGCAATAATCAGATATTACCTGAACTGTTAAGGCATCTTGGTTTACATCAAGAGAAGCTCAAACTTTATCAAAGTATTTATGATAAAGATTTTAAAGACAGTGATGATCTAAATGACCGTGTGTTATACATCCACAAAATGATCTTAGAACTTGGAATTACGATGGAAAGTGAATGGATCAAATGGTTGGAACAAGTCATCCCTCAATTAAAACGCTTTGCCCAAGATAACCCATCTGGAGAATAGCCATGCCGTATTACACCATGCCCGATCAGGAAAATTTATTTGTACGCCGTGTTGGTCGTGGTGAGCCTGTTTTGGTTTTATCTGGCCTTGGCATGCAAAGTTGGCAGTGGCTACCGTTTATTTATGCAAACCGTAAAGAATATGAGTTTATTATTCCAGACTGGCGTGGTTTCGGTGGGTCAAAAAATTGTGCAATTCCCGAGCAAGATGCCATTTCTAGCCATTGGCAAGATGTTGCTCATTTAATAGATCAATTAAAACTCGATAACTTTATCTTGATGGGTTATTCAATGGGCGCGACAACTGCCATGCATGGCATGAAACACGCTCAACTGGCACAGCAGTTAAAAGCCTATTTACATATTGATCAGACACCCAAAATATCAGTAGATTCAACTTGGGAATATGGTTTATTCGGCCCTCTTCACACTCAGTTCAAACAATTATTAAATGATATTTATCAATTATTGCTAAAGCATAAAAATGCCAAATACCTTTATGAGCTATCACTTCCAGATCGACAAGAACTAGTCCGTCTATGGGTAGATTTTATTGAGTTACAAAGTAGCAATCCATTTAGTCCACTAGTTTTTAAAACAGCTTTAAAACAGCCTTTTCTACAAAAATATTTATTACCTATTCAACGTTTAGATTACTTGTTTTGGTATGTTGAAAACTATCTTTATCATAATGAAGATTATCGAGAAGCAATTCAGCAGTTAGCATGTCCTACCACTTTCTTTATTGGTCGTAATTCGACACTTTATCCAGAAACTGGGCAAACGCTCATTGCACATAGTGTTGAGCATGCAAAAGCTATATATTTTGAACGTTCAGGCCATACACCTTTATTAACCGAGCCTAAAAAGTTTGGACATGAAATCAATACATTTCTATCCGAACTCAAACATGCTTCTTAAAAAACAAAGGGATCTATTTACAGATCCCTTTTTAAAGCCCATAAATAATTAAGCGGAATAAGCTAATTCTTTTGTCTTTAATTGCTTCGAGACATTTAATAAAAGCTGCTCTGTTTTTTCCCACCCTAAACAACCATCAGTTACTGACTGGCCATAAGTCATATCACAAGAAATCTTTTGGTTACCATCAACCAAATGACTTTCAATCATGACACCTCGAACTTGTGTTTTTAAACGTTCAGCAACGATTTGCTGTAAAACTTCTGGCTGACGCAACGGATCTTTCCCACTGTTACCATGACTACAATCAATCACCAGTGCAGGTAGATTTTGTTTGTACTTTTCACGTATAGCCTGAATTGAAGCCAAATCGTAATTTGGCCCATGATTCGCACCACGCAAGATCAAATGCGGTAACGGATTTCCAGCACTCTGAATCACTGAAGGCAAGCCTTGTTGATTCATACCTAAAAATTGATGTTCATTTTGCGCGGACTGAATCGCATCTAATGCAATCTGAATAGAACCATCAGTACCATTCTTGAAACCAATACTGTATGGCATATGACTTGAGATTTCACGGTGAATCTGAGATTCGCTTGTGCGAGCTCCAATTGCACCCCAAGCCAATAAATCATCAAAATAGCCAGTTGCCATTGGACTTAAAATTTCACTCGCAATTGGCAAACCCTTTTCAATAATCTGTAGGTAGAGTTCACGAGACTTTTCTAAACCAAGTTGTAAATTTGATGAACCATCTAAATTTGGATCATACATGAACCCCTTCCAACCAACTGTGGTACGTGGTTTTTCAATGTATGTACGCATCACGATAAAAATTTGATCTTTTACTTTTTCTTGTAATTTTTGCAGTTTTTCAGCGTATTCAAGTACTGCAACTGGATCATGAATTGAACAAGGCCCTGTAATTACCATTAGACGATGATCGTTGCCGTTAAGAATATTTTGAATAATTTGGCGGTGTTCGGCAATTTGACGTGCGAAAGAGTGTGCAAGCGGGTATTTCGCTTTTAACTGGATAGGTAAACTAACTGGTGTTTCTTTTGTATTGGTTTGAGTCAGTAAAGTATTTAGGGCATTCATTGGTTTTTTCCTTGGGACTGCAATCTACTCAGTCCGATCATTTATTTGAGCGTTTTGGATCTATTCGTTGGTAAAGGTAAGCAAAAGTAAAACCAATAAAAGTTGCTAAAGTACGAATAAGTCATGTTGTTCATTTTAAGTTCCTCGATTCTAAAAAGATAAAGCATAAAAAAACCTGATCGGGGTTGCCGATCAGGTATTAACTGTGATGGGCAACTTTCTCATGCCCGAATACGCTCAGGCAACTATCTAAATTGCCAAAAGTAATAATAAGCGTTAGTGTTCACAGATTGATTTAACATCTTTATCTCAAATATTAAAAAATGTTCCTTAAATCTAAAATACGCATTGTTGATGAGTTTGACAAGTCTTTTTTTTGAAAAAAACTTCTTATTTTCTCGCTTAAGATTTGATTCAATGATGTATTAACGAATCAAGCCTTGAGGTTGCAAAATAATTAAACCAGCTCCACAAAGCACAATTAGACCACCTAACATATCCCATCTTGTTAATCCCACCTGATCAACAAAGCGTAGCCACATAAGCGCAGTAAAAATATAGATACCGCCATAGGCCGCATAAATGCGCCCAGAAGCTGCCGGATGTAAAGTCAACAACCATACAAAGATAGCCAGACTTAAGACCGTAGGTAGCCACAGCCAAGCCGACTTACCCTCTTTTAAAATCAGATAAGGAAAATAACAACCAAGAATTTCAGCAATTGCTGTGATAATAAATAACCCGAATACACTGAGTATTCGGGTTATAGCAAGACTATCAATTAACATAAGTTATGCTGGTTCTGCCGTATGATGATCTTCAAACACTTCAAGTTTCAAGCCGACAGCTTTGCCATCTTCTTTTTTCACAGATACAGCCACGTTACCACCATGATCTGCAAGTTCACCAAACAGAATCATTTCAGCGAGTGGTTTCTTCAAGTGTTCTTGAATGAGACGTTGCATTGGACGAGCACCCATCAAACGATCATAACCATTTGTAGCTAACCAATCTCGTGCACTTTGATCAACATCAAGCACAACTTGTTTTTCATCCAATTGCGCTTGTAATTCTGTCAAGAATTTGTCGACTACAGACTCAATCACAGTTGTTGGCAATGCTTTGAATTGAATAACACCATCTAGACGGTTACGGAACTCTGGAGAGAAAGCACGTTTCATCGCTTCTTGGTTATCAGAACTATGATCTTGTTCCGTGAAACCAATGCTCGCGCGAGAAATACTTTCCGCTCCAATATTAGTAGTCAGAACAATAATCACATTTCTAAAGTCTGACTTACGTCCATTGTTATCCGTTAAAGCGCCATGATCCATGATTTGTAGCAATAGATTAAACACATCTGGATGTGCTTTCTCAATTTCATCAAGCAACAAGACACAATGCGGATTTTTATGAATCGCATCAGTAAGCAAACCACCTTGGTCATAACCCACATACCCTGGAGGTGCACCAATTAAGCGTGAAACTGCATGACGTTCCATATATTCAGACATATCGAAACGTACAAGCTCTACACCCAATAATTTAGCGAGTTGCTTAGTAACCTCAGTTTTACCTACACCAGTTGGGCCAGCAAAAACAAAACTACCCACTGGTTTATCTGGTGATTTTAATCCAGCACGAGATAACTTGATCGCTGAGCCTAATGCAGTAATTGCTTCGTCTTGACCAAACACCACACGTTTCAAATCACGCTCAAGATTTTCAAGCACTGACTTATCATCTTTAGACACAGTTTTTGGTGGAATACGAGCAATCTTAGAAACGATATCTTCGATATTCTCTACAGTAATCAAACTATCATCACTTTCAGCTTTCAAACGGCGTTGAGCACCTGCTTCATCGATGACATCAATTGCCTTATCTGGCAAGAAACGATCATTAATGAACTTAGCAGAAAGCTCTACAGCTGATACCAAAGCCTTATCGTCATATTGTACATGGTGAAAATCTTCAAACTTAGTTTTCAATCCACGTAAAATATCAATCGTTTCCGAAATACTTGGCTCATTAACATCAATTTTTTGGAAACGACGTGATAACGCATGGTCTTTTTCAAAAACCTGACGATATTCTTGGAAAGTCGTTGAACCAATACAACGTAAAGTACCATTAGCTAAAGCTGGCTTAATAAGATTTGAAGCATCCATTGTGCTGCCCATACTTGAGCCTGCACCAATGATCATATGAATCTCATCAATGAATAAAATCGCATTTGGATTTTTCTTCAATGCATTAAGCAACTGTTTTAAACGTTTTTCAAAGTCACCACGATATTTAGTTCCAGCAACTAATGCACCAATGTCCAGACTATAAATTTCAGCCTGACTTAAAGGTTTAGGTGCTTTACCATTCACAATTAACCATGCCAAACCCTCGGCAATCGAGGTTTTACCTACACCTGGATCACCTACAAGCAATGGATTGTTTTTGCGACGGCGGCACAGAATTTGTGCTGTACGCTCAATTTCTTTTTCACGACCAATCAGTGGGTCCGTTTTGCCTTTTTGCGCTTCAACATTTAGATTCAGCGTATAAAGCTCAAGTGGCCCTGCATTGCTTGCGCTAGTTTCACCTTCAATATCTTCAACTTCTTCTTCAACTTGTACTTCGTCTTTACGTGTCCCATGAGACAAGTATTGAGTCAATGTCAAACGATTGATTTGATGACGTTTAAGTAAATACACAGCAAAAGAATCACGCTCTGAATACATTGCGACCAAAACATCTGCACCTTCAACAGTACGATCGCCGCCACTTGATTGCACGTGAAAAATAGCACGTTGCAAAATGCGGTCGAAACTTTCTGTTGGATGAGGCGCTTGCTCGCTATTTTCGCCAAGCTTAGGAGTATGTTGTTCTACATATTCTTCTAATTCTTTACGCAAAGAAACTATATCAGCCCCGCATGCTTTTAATGCATTCACGGCTGAATCGTTGTCGAGTAGTGCTAATAATAAATGTTCAACTGTAAGAAACTCATGTCTCTTTTGACGAGCCATGCTAACAGCCAAACGTAATGATACTTCTAATTGACGACTGAGCATGTAACCCCCTTATGCTTTAGGCTCAATCTGGCAAAGTAATGGATGACCTTGCGATCGAGCGTAATTATTAACAAGGTTTGCCTTAGTTTCCGCGATGTCTCTTGGATAGACTCCGGCAATACCTTTACCTTCATAGTGTACTGTTAGCATTACTTGAGTTGCTTGGTCAAGATTCATTGCAAAGTATTGTTGTAAAATTTCAATTACAAAGTCCATTGGAGTGTAATCGTCATTCATTAATACGACTGCATATAATGGGGGACGCTTGAGTTCAGGAGGAGCTGTTTGTACAACAACCTCTCCATCATGATCTTCGTTTTGCGAATCACTTAAGCGTGGGTGGAAGTGCCAATCGACATAGCCAGACTGCTGAAAAGAAGCCTTGATATCTTTTAAATTTGTTTGACGCTTATTTGTTCGCATAGGATGTTACTATTGTGAATTTGCTTCAGCTTGAGGAATTTCTGCCACGAAAGCAGAAGATGTTTCGACAGGTTTACCACGCTGCCAACTAAAACGTTTAATAATCGGTGTATCAGAACCACCAGTTAAACGCACCTCAATAAATTGAGGCGTGAAACCTTTAGGCATTGTCCAACGACCGGTTAAGCGCTCAAAGTCAGTAAAGTTAAAGTTCTTCGCTTCAAGCGGTACGACTAAAACTTCAGTATCTTTAATCAATCTGATTTCAACCGAACCCAAAGCACGGCGCTTACTTGGACTTACTTGGACTAAATCTAGCTGATATTCATAAGCGTTTTCAGGTAAAGGTTTAATTGCCAGATTTTGGATTGTTAAGCTCAAACCACCGCGCTGTCTCAAAATCTCACGATAGATATTACTCATACCTTCTTGCTGCGTCTTATCGGCGTTCGCTTGATTAAGCGCTTCAAACAGATCATTTGCATTTGTTACAGCCACATCACGCTCTTGCACCGCTGCATTAAGGCTTTTGTTAACTGCATCTAAAGCTGTTTTTTGCTTTTGCACCACTTCAACCAATTGCTCCGCATCTGCATCGTAACCAACAACAGTTAAACCTTGACGGTGCCCAATTGTATAGCCGAGCGCAAAACAACCACTCATTAAAATAGCAGCACCAATAAACAAAGGCTTATTGGTGTTTAAAAATTTTTTCTTTTGCAACGAACTTTCTGCTGAAGTCGTCTGTCCAGAGTTTTGCATCGTCATCTCAGTGTTCAAGATCAGAGTCAAGACACACATTTAAATCGAAATTTAAATGTGTGTGAAGCAAAAAAGAGTTTTTTATGGTAATAAACCAATCCCTTGTAAGCCTTCATCTTCATTAAAGCCAAACATAAGGTTCATATTTTGTACAGCCTGACCAGATGCACCTTTTACAAGGTTATCTTGAGCCGCCAAAATAATCAGTTTATTTGGTTGTGGTTTATATAATGCAATACGAAGTTCATTTGCACCGCGTACACTACGTGTTTCAGGTGAACTATTTGCAGGCATAACATCTACGAATTTTTCATTAGCATAGAAGTTTTCATACAAAGCTTGTAAGTCTGTCTGCTTACCAGCTTCTGTCAAATCTACATAAATTGTACTCAGCATACCGCGAATCATAGGTACTAGATGAGGAATAAATAAGAGTCCATCAAACCCGCCCTTTTGTCCTGCAATATTCTCTAAGGCTTCTACAATTTCTGGATGGTGACGATGACCTGCAACACCATATGCTTTAAAGTTATCAGCGTTTTCACTATAAATCATGCCCAAACTTGCTTTACGACCAGCACCAGAAACACCGGATTTGGCATCAATAATAATATTTTTTGTTTCAATCAGGGCTTGTGCTGATTTTAATAGTGGCGCTAAACCTAATTGAACAGTCGTCGGATAGCAACCAGGGTTACCGATAACTTGAGCTTGTTTAATTTTTTCGCGGTTTAACTCAGTTAGACCATATACAGAATCTTTTAGTACATCTGGACAAGCATGTTCCATGCCATACCATTTTTCAAATTGTTCAAGATCTTGTAAGCGAAAGTCTGCTGCTAAATCAATAACTTTAGTTCCAGCTGCAATTAAATCTTTGGCATGTTGCATGGCAACACCATGTGGCGTTGCAAAAAATACAACATCACACTCTTTTAATGCATCAATGTTTAAATCTGAAAATTGAAGATCGGTATGTCCACGTAAATTAGGGAACATATCTGCAACTGGTTTGCCCGCTTCTGTACGTGAAGTAAGAACTCGAACCTGCGCTTTAGGATGTCGTAATAGAATACGTAAAAGTTCAACGCCTGTATAACCCGTTCCACCAACAATTCCGACAGAAATCACGTGCATTACCTCAATTTTTGAATCTATACTTGGGCAGTAGTATGACAGGATGTCCAAGCTTACAAAACCATTTCATGCTTGGTAATTTTAATTTTTTTAATTTTAGCGACAATCAGATAGCACTTACTGGACTGTCATAACCACATAAATATCAGCAAATAAATACCAGATTAATTTTTGGAGAGCTAGGATGCTTCATCAATCAAAAGAAACAAAATTACGCACGTACCTTGGCTTGAGCACATTCATTTTAAGTGTAGCCCTTACTGGTTGCGGAGGTGGAGGTAGTAGTGGAGGCAGTTCACCCACTACACCAACGCCAGTTGACCCTACACCTGAAGCAACAACTGATGTTACTTTAAAAACCCCTGTAGAAATGCGTAATATCCAGCTTAAAGTATATGACAATACCAACAACGCTGTTCTAGTGGATACTTCAATTGCGAGTTTAAATAGCTTTAATGTCAAAATTCCTACTGCAAAATTGAATCGTTTATATCGCGTAGAAATTACAACTCAAAGCTCATCTCAAGTGTTTGACCCCATTACTCCACAATACCAAAATTTGTCAGGTATTTATCATGCATTTATTACACCAAACAATGTAAGTGGCAGAATCCAATTCATTAGCCCAAGCAGTGAAGCAGTTTATCAACGAGCTGTCATACGTTCAGGACAACTCCCTCAAGAAACGTTTGACCCAACCCGTATTGAGCAATTACATGTAGATTTAGCTTCTCAAGATGTCTACAAATCGTTAATGAATGCGTTTAAAGATGCTGACATTCCAAGTTTAAGTCCAGCTAATTCCCTTCTGAATTTAACTTTGTTGCGATACTCAACTACTAAACCTAGTACATATGTAGATAGTTATCTTAGCTTTGGTTACTTACAATATTGGTCAACGATTCATGGCGGAGCAAACACCTACCAAGAACTTGTTAAAAGTTTAGCAACTGATTTAAAAGATGGCTTTTTGGATGGGAAAAAACTTCATGGGGATCAAACATCCTTCACTCCTATTTTCACACCTGCTCCAGATAATATTGATCCACTAAAAAATACGCTGTTAGATATTGCAGCTAATCAAAAAGTAACGCGCGATTACTTTGGAACCAACCTAAAAGCATCTACTTTGCAATTGGCTCAGGCTAATTCACAACAGTCTTTAGATCAGACGGGTTATGAACTTCTACAAAAAAAACAATATACAGGAATTGTTCCTACTGTAAATTCAACAACATTCATTCGCATTGACGGTGCTGGAGATTACCGTAGAGCTGTTGGGTTTACCACCACAGCGACGTGTAATGGATCAACCTACCCATGCAAACAAGGCTTAACCAGCATCAATCTATCAGATCCAAACCTACCAGCTACAGACTATTTAGTGGGTCACTATGAAGACACCTCAACTGGATGTCAGCTTAATTTTCGTGCGAACGGTCAAATCGACTTGAGTAAAGGCTCACAAATTTATCGTGCTGCTTTAAGTGCTGATAGTACCGATAATTTATTGCAAACAGATGCTGCCAGCTCAAGTTATTTACTCAATTCAAGTTCAGCCGAACCAAATAACTCGACGCAACAATACAACTTTATCCAATTATCTATTAAAGCAAATAAGATTATTAGTGCTAAAGCAGGTTTAGATAGCCGGAAAGCACCCGATAGCTTACAAACACCACAACTAGAATGTAGTTTTAGTTAGTTTGAGACATACCACCATGCAGGCAATGGATTTGATTTAAGTTGTCTGCGGTGTTTTTGAAAATATGGATCGTATTTTTCAACTTCTGCCCAAAATGCAGGACTATGGTCAAAATGTTTAGTATGCGCCAACTCATGAATAGCCACATAGCGAGCAATTTCATGTGACATAAGCACCAGACCTGCATGTAGCATAATATTATGCTGACTACTACAACTTCCCCACCGAGTTTTCGGGCGGCGAATTGTGCATTCCCTATAAGTCAATTGAGTGTGCTCACTTAATTCTTTCAAAAGCTCTGGTAATTCTTGTTTCGCATAAGCAATAACTGCGTTTTGCAATGCAAAATATGGCTGTGTGTCTTTAATAAATAAAGAATTGTTTTCCCAGTCGAATTGAAAAACACGATGCTGCTTTTGAACAACGACTTGAAATGGCTGTTCTTTATTAAAGAAATAAATTTCTGAAGGAATATCAATAGATGCCGATTGGACGTTTTGTTGCTTATTCCATGTCTCGGTTAACCATTGTTCAGATTGTGCTAAAAAATGCTGAATTTGTTTTTTACTACAAAATAAAGGAACCGTAAGACGGATTGAAGCAGGCTCAACACGTAAGCGCAATTTTCGTGCTCTTACGTGTCGAACGATTTTAATCTCTGGCATTTTTGCAGACATTACTGTGCTGTACGCTCTTCAATACCATTATTTGTCGCAACAATTGCGATCGTTGCTGGATTTAACGCAAAAATACCGTTAGTCACAACACCTGGGATATTATTGATAGTCTTTTCCAAATCAATTGCGTTTAAGATGTTCAAATTAAATACATCTAAAATAACATTACCGTTATCTGTAACTACACCCTCACGATAAACCGGATCACCACCTAAACTTACCAATTTACGAGCTACAGCCGAACGCGCCATTGGAATAACTTCTACTGGAAGTGGAAAATCACGTCCAAGTTGATCAACCCATTTTGAATCATCAACAATACACACAAATTTCTTAGCGATTGATGCAACAATTTTTTCACGAGTTAATGCTGCGCCGCCACCTTTAATCATATGCATATGGCGATCAATCTCATCTGCACCATCAACATAGGCATCTAAGCTACCTACATGGTTCATATCAACCACTTCAATACCAAGTTTTTTAAGACGATCAGCAGTTGCTTGAGAACTTGCCACAGCTGCTTCTAATTGTAATTCAGGTAATAAATCAATTAGAAAATTTACGGTACTTCCAGTCCCAACACCCAAAATGCCACCTTTGGGT
The DNA here is from genome assembly GCF_059579785.1 of Acinetobacter sp. S-1. NCBI lineage: Bacteria > Pseudomonadati > Pseudomonadota > Gammaproteobacteria > Moraxellales > Moraxellaceae > Acinetobacter > Acinetobacter sp. S-1. The sequence goes on along the minus strand of NZ_CM184207.1, from coordinate 1,682,235 downwards.
AAGTGTTTTAAAGCAGCTTTCGCAGCAGCTTGTTTCTTTTCATCTTGGGTTGCATATAGGCTCATTACATCACTCAACTATTTTTTGACATTTATGCGCCAATAAACGGCGCAAATGCACAAGGGTTTGCTACAATAATTTCCTATTTTAAACTGTTATAGGGAAGATGAACATGCTGTCTCGTGTGGTACGACAAATTTTACAAGCAACGGTTTATGATGTTGCAATTGAAACACCTCTCGAAGCAGCTCCACGAATTAGTCAAAAATTAAACAATACAATTCGTTTTAAGCGTGAAGATTTACAACCCGTTTTTTCTTTTAAATTACGCGGTGCCTATAACCGTATTAGTCAATTACCTAAAGAACAACTTGAACGCGGAGTAATTTGCGCCTCTGCTGGTAACCATGCTCAAGGCGTAGCTTTGTCAGGACAAAGATTAGGAATTCCCGCTATTATTGTTATGCCGAGCACAACACCTGACATTAAAGTTCAGGCTGTTAAACGCTTAGGTGGTCAAGTCGTATTACATGGCGATAGCTTTGATATCGCAAATAAATATGCTCAACAACGTGCAGAAGTTGAAGGTCTTGTATTTATTCCACCTTATGACGATGAACTTGTCATTGCAGGTCAAGGCACAATTGCCAATGAAATTTTACGTCAATGGCGTGATGTAGAGTACGTGTTTGTTGCCGTAGGTGGTGGTGGTCTTATTTCAGGCGTAGCAGCTTACCTTGGAGAAGTTGCACCGCATGTAAAAGTTATTGGCGTTGAATATGAAGAGTCTGCTTGTTTAAAGGCAGCTTTAGAAGCAAATGAACGTGTAATTTTGCCACATGTAGGCCTATTTGCAGATGGTACAGCTGTTGCCCAAATTGGTGCTTTACCATTTGATATTATTCGTTTGCGCAAATCTGATAACTCAGGACCGATTGTTGATCCTGATATTGTGACTGTGAATACAGATGAAATCTGTGCAGCAATTAAAGACACATTTGATGAAAACCGCAGCATTGTTGAACCTTCTGGAGCAATGGCATTAGCGGGTATCAAAAAATATATTCACGAACATAAAATCAGTAATAAAAATATGGTATCGATTGTGTGCGGCGCCAATATGAATTTTGACCGCCTCCGTTATATTGCTGAGCGTACCGAGTTAGGTGAGCAACGCGAAGCGATTTATGCAGTTACCTTATCTGAAGAAAAAGGCGCATTCTTAGGCTTCTGCCGTGCTTTACAAGGCCGCAATATTACTGAGTTTAACTACCGAGCAAACAATACAGAGGAAGCACAAGTATTCGTCGGTATTAGTTTAAAAGGTGGAGATGCAGAGCGCCATGAAATTTTGGAACAATTAAAACAGCAAGATTATATTGTAGATGACCTTTCTGACGATGAAGTTGCCAAATTACATATTCGTTATTTAATTGGTGGTCACGCAAATCTAGATGATGAAAGATTGTTCCGTGTTGAGTTCCCTGAACGTCCAGGCGCCCTCTTAACATTCTTAACTCGTTTAGGTCCAACTCACAACATTACCCTCTTCCATTACCGTAACCATGGTGCAGCAGAAGGTCGTGTTTTAGTTGGCTTACAAGCAACCGATGCTAAACAAAACCCTGATGGATTGATTGAGACACTCGAGCAGATTAATTATCCGTATGCAGAAATTACTGATAATGTTGGCTATAAACGTTTCTTGAAATAATCTTTAGTTTTGATGAGGAAGCCGACATAGACATAGTTGTCGGCTTTTTTTATACAATTCTTTTTATATTTCTAGCATCTTTACATTGCTTCTCTTTATCTTAAAGAAAATATCCTTAAAAATAATGATCTAACTCAGAAAAAAGGAACAACATGGCACAGTTTGCAGTCATTGGCTTAGGTAGTTTTGGAGCAACAGTTGCTCAAGAACTCACAAAATTGAATCATGATGTTATTGGCATCGATACGGTAAAAAAGAATGTCGAAAATCTTGCCGACGTTTTAACTCATGCCGTCATTGCTGATGCTACTGACGAACATGTGCTTGACGAATTGAATATCCAAAATTGTGATGCTGTTGTAGTCGCAATTGGTGAAGATATTGAAGCCAGTATTTTGTGTGTGTTGAACTTAAAAAATTTAGGAATTGATAAAATTTGGGTAAAAGCAAAAACCAAAGCTCATCACACCATTTTGTCACACCTTAATATCAATAAGATTATTCATCCTGAAGAAGATATGGGCGTAAGAGTTGCTCAAGCTCTGAACTACCCTATGGTAAGCCGCTATATGTCTTTAGAAGATGATCATTACATTATCAAAATTGAAATCCCAGATAGGCTTAATGGCATCAATTTATATGGCATTATGCAGCAAGCGCCTCAAGTCAAAACATTGCTCGTGAAAAGACAGCAGCAAATTTTGTTTGACACTGAAGAAAATTTCACTTTGCAAACACATGATATTCTTATTTTAGAAGGTCATTTATCACAGTTAAAGAAACTTTCTAATTGCTTCTTATAAGAAAACGAACTCTAGAATATGTCCATATATCCCAAGCCTCATAAAACGTTAAATTTAAGCCCTCCTTCACTTTTAGCGCTAGGGTTTTTAGGCTTTATTACTTTTGGCACTTTATTACTTAAATTGCCATTTGCGAATACAGGCAATGTCAGTTGGATGGATGCGCTTTTTACAGCCACCTCAGCAGTTACAATTACCGGTCTATCTGTTTTAAATATTCATGAATCTTTTACCCTCTTCGGGCAAACTATTATTTTATTACTGATCCAGTCTGGCGGTTTGGGTTTTATGACTTTTGCGATATTGGCCGCATTAAGTTTGTCACCAAAAGTTGGTCTTAAACAGCAAATGATGGCTCAAGATAGTCTCGGGCAAACAAGCCTATCAAAAGTTACTTTTGTTGCTAAAGGAGTTGTCACTTACACCCTTATTTTTGAGTTGATTGGTACAGTTATTCTTACCGCCGCTTTTGCACCAACATATGGGTTTGCACGCGGTTTATATTATGCAGCTTTTTACAGTATTTCCTCATTTAATAATGCTGGTTTTTCATTATTTTCAAATAGCTTAATGAATTTTCAAAGTAACTATATTATTTGTATAACCATTAGCATCCTTTATACCTTAGGTGGTCTTGGTTTTTTAGTACTCATGGATATTAAGCAAAACAAAAGATGGAAAAAACTAACGCCAAATAGCAAACTTATTCTTACCACTATTGCAATTATTAACCTAGTTGCGTTTATTTTAATATGGGTCTTAGAAGCTCAAAATCCCGCGACTTTAGGGATGTTAAACTCAGGTGAACAAGCATTAAACGCTTGGTTTCAGGCAACAGTTCCACGATCTTCAGGCTTTAATACCATTGATACAGGTGCAATGACCAACAGTAGCTCATTACTAATGATGTTACTGATGTTTATTGGTGGTGGTTCACTGAGTACAGCGGGTGGAATCAAAGTTGGAACCTTTGTCATTTTAGTACTTAGTGTAATTTCATTTTTACGCCGTACAGATGAAATTAGAATATTTAATCACTCTGTATCTCACGAAACGACCTATAAAGCATTAGCGGTAACTGCTATTACGAGCATCCTCATCTTCATGGGCTTCTTTATTCTTTTGCTTTTAGAGCCTAAAGCAGATTTTATGAATTTGCTTTTTGAGGTTGTTTCTGCCGCATGTACAGTGGGCCTCTCTCGTGGAATCACACCAGATTTACATAATGGTAGTTTATTCATTTTAAGCCTACTCATGTTTGCTGGACGACTTGGACCATTAACACTCGCCTACTTAATTGCCACTCCAAAAAAGAGTCGACTTAAACACCCTCAAGCCAACATTCAAATTGGATAATAAAAAAGCCGCTTTAAAAGCGGCTTTTTATAGTGTTTTAGTACCAATTCAAGAGCGATACACCCAAACCAGCATAAGTTGCTCGATGGTTATAATCAATCAAGCTTTCACCATAACCGTTAAACAACTGGAAATGTCCGCGTAACTTGCCACTGATTGGAAAAGCCCAATCAAATTGCACAGCACCATGAGAGTCATCACCACCTTTCAATGAATGACGCAGCATTAAAGAGAAATCATTCTGCTTCCACTTATAAAACGCTGTTAAATCACCACGGCCGATGTAATCTTCCATATCCGGGTTATTATCATCTTTACTATCTTCTTCAAGACGAATCCATGGACGAAGCATTAAAGCAAAATTACCACGCTCCAATCCAACATTAAAAATTACACGGTTCCAGCTACGAGACAATGGATCTGAACGACCATTTGACTGATGGTTTAAGGTAACTCCAAGCAAACGCCCATCTAAACCAAGCAATTCATAGTTCGTTCTAAACATTAAACTTGCTTCTGGCTCATAGTTCGTTTCACGGAATGGGCGAGATTCTTCAGCATTGAATGTCTGCCAACGTGAAGATTGTGTATACCCTACCCACAAATCACCATTATTTCCAAAAATATTTTCCCAAGCTTTGGTTTTCAAAGAAATCTGAAACTTACTTTCTGTTGATTTCAGATTCTGAGCATCCGTTACAGTGTTATTTGGATTTGGACTACTCGGGAATTCATTCTTATCACTAGTCCAAAATACAGGTAGTAAATAGACTGGCTGATAAGCACGAATATTCCAAACACCGAGTTTACTTTTTTCAGATAACTCCCAACGTTGATCTAGCAAAGAAGTAGTAGGCTCAAGTGTAGGCGCTTTACCAATCACTTTAATATTACTGACTGTATCTACAACCTTCTCTTTAAATGTTTCTGGTTGAACAGCAGGCTGATCGATTTTTTTAACAGGCTCAGGTACTACCGCAGCTTGCACAACAGGTAGAGCTGCTGGCTTAAATACAGAGTCGTAACAAGCCAGACGATCGGCATTCGAAGCAAGAGCAACACATGCATCAACTGTGGCAGGGTTTGCTGGAGCTAAGGTATCAGCATATGTTACAGACGCACATAAACAGCTAAGCACAATTCCCATGCTTAGCTGTAAAGATGTGCGTTCAAATTGTTTGAACGCCATGTTCAATCTCCAATTTTTATTTTAATTAACTTGTTGAATAGTAAAACCTAATTGCTGCAATTCATCACGCTTAGCAAATGGCGCAACTACAGCTTTTACAGGAGTTTGCTCTACTAAATATTGATGAGCAACACGTTTTAAATCATCCAATGTTACATGCAACAATCTTTCACGCAAAGTACGGCGGAAAGCTGGTGTTCTCGCATGCAACAATGCATAACATGCTGTAATCGCTTCACCTGCTGGAGAGCCTGGTTTATCCATACTTGCCACTAAACCAAGAATTGCTTCTTCAAGCTGATGAGGTTGTTGCTCTGTATTTAATAACCATTGCACGCTTGCTTCAAAGTCTTTAAACGTCTCTGCTAAACGTGGGTCACGGTAGCTAAAGAAACGGAATGAACAAGCGTTTCCATCATAACTAGCGCCGCCACCATAAGCACCACCTTTTTCACGGATAGCACTGTGCAAGAATCCGTTACGTAAATAAGCTGCCAATACCATTAATGGAGCCGCATCTGGATGTGATACTTCTACGGCTTGATATGCAGACGCACAGAATTGAACGTTTGCCTGAATTAACCATGCTTCATGATTATTATCATTAGCTTGTTCTACTTGAGTTAACTCAGTTGTAGCTGTATCAACATTCAACTTATCCCAAACATTCTGGATTTCTTCAACCAAACGTTCAGATTGATGTTCTTCACACACTAGTAAGAACTGTTTAGGTGCTTGCAACAACTTACTATGAATACGTTTTAATTCTGCAATCAGCTCATCGTAAGCGGCATCATCTTGGGTAATTTTAGTAACAAGCTCACCCAACCAATTCAATGCACCTAAACCCGTGTTTTGATAGTCACGTTGAGCCAGGGCACTCATGTTACGAGAAGCAATCTGCATCGCATAGCTGTGACCTGAACCAGATAAACGAGATTGCCAACGTGTTTTACGTTGTTGCAGTAACTCGATAATTCGTTCTTTCTCATCAAATCGGAGCTGTTCAAATGCTAATTTTAATAAATGAATTGCATCAAATTTCTGAGTCAACGATTTAGTCGTTAAAGTCAGCCAAGCACTAATTTTATCTTTATCATCAACTTTACTACGTAAAGAAGCGCCCATTCCTAAACCACCACTTACAGCGGTTTGCAAGTTTTGTAGTTCAAGATAGCCATATTCGCCTGCACCCACTTCACCCATCAAAATAGAAAGCAAATTGAAGTAAGGTGACTTCACAATATCTTCAGGGATCTGGATAAGTACTTGTTGATAGTAAATGCCGTTAGTACCCGCATGGTACAAGTTCAACGGCGTATCCATACGATTACAAATAATTTCGCGTAACTGACCTTGCACAATATGCAAGTCAGCAGGTACATCTTCCAAACCTACTTTTGGCAATAACTCAAGATTATCAGGAGTGTCCTGACGTTCCTCTAAAGCCTTAGTCTTAGCAATGATTTCAGCCTTATCAGCATCTGTTAGCTTTTCACCAATAGCCGCTAAACGAGCTTTTTCCGCTTCCTGCTCTTTTACAGACTTGGTCGGGTCTGGAACTAAAGTCATTTGTACGCGATGAGGGTTGTCGAGCAAATGTGTTTGAATCAGATTTGATAACCACATTGGGTCTTTCAACTCTTCTTTAACTTGTGCAATTGCGCTGTCAACATCCCAAATTTGGATTGGATCATTATGGTGAATCGCACCACTTAAGCCATTTAAAATTAGACTTAAACCATACGGTGTACCATCACCATTAATTTCACGTTGATGTAACTCGATTTGATGCAAAATTGCATCGACTAAATTACTATCAATTGGTTTTGCAGCAACATCACGCAGAATATTTAAAACACCATCCCTAAAGCTTTGCGCATGTTCAGGATTTGAACCTTGAACACCACAGTAGAAAGTCATTTCAAAATTACTATCGTCTACGCCCATTAATGGACCTGTAGATTGAGCATAACCACAAGTTTCTAAGTAATGACGAAGTGGCGAAGCCGAATTTTCTAATAAAATTCCTTCGACTAAACGCATTCCTAAACGCAATTTAATGTCATTTGCTTCTGGTAATAACCAAGATAGAACATGATAAGTTTTATCTTTTAAATCATCACTATCAACACCGTAGTTCTCTGTTACTTCAATTGGTGCAGCTAAACGTTTTTCAGGCTTAGAATATAAAGTTGTTCCCGCAGAAAACTTGTGTAGAGCTAGTTTTTCAAACTGCTCTTGTAGTTCATATGCTGTCTGATTACCAAAGGTCATGAATACAGCATTGCTTGGGTGGTAATGTACTTTATAAAAATCGACTAACTGCTCATACGTTAAATCAGGAATATCTTTCGGATCACCACCTGAGTTGTAATGATAGGTCGTTTCAGGAAATAAATGATGAGCCAACTGATGATAAAGCTGATCAGACGGCGCACTCATTGCACCTTTCATTTCATTAAAAACAACACCTTTATATACAGGTTGACCATTTTCAAGTTCAATACGAATACCTTCTTGAGCAAAATCAAGTGGATTCAAATTGGCAGCAAATGCCGCATCAAGATAAACAGAAAGTAAGTTTTGAAAATCTTTTTTATTTTGAGTAGCGAATGGATAAGCTGTCCAATCTGCTGCTGTAAATGCGTTCATAAAAGTATTTAAAGAACGACGAATCATTAAAAAGAATGGATCACGTACCGGAAACTTTTCAGATCCACACAAAGCCGTATGTTCTAAAATATGTGCCGTGCCTTTAGAGTCCATAGGCTGGGTTCTAAAAGCAACAAGAAATACATTTTCATCATAATCAGTTGCCAAGTGATAATGCACCGCACCTGTGACTTTATGCTTATATTCAGACACTAAAATATCTAATGCTTCTACATGGTGCTGACGTAGCAACTGAAACGCAGGGTGAACAGTTTGAGAAATGGTTTCAGTGACATCTACAGTCATGTGATCTCCTAACATATCGGATAAGTGAATAAGTCTCATTATAGCCTGAGTCAGCTTGAGATTGGCGAACAAAAGCCAAGTAAAATACTATGTTTTTGTTGAGTATTAGTTTTCATAGGCATAGCTTTGATATCAAGCACATAGCCATGAATATTTTATCCTACCAGAACAAAAGCTTTTAATTCTATGTATATGATAGATATTGAATAAAAAAGCTTATCAATTTTATCTCAATGATCTATCTTCGTATCTAAAGATATTCACACAATAATATTTTTCCACTAATTTTTGATTTAACTGAATTTTATTCAACAAACTACAGCAAATCCAAGCAATGGTGTAAACTTAGCAACCTGATTTTTTATTTTGTGACAACACATATGGCAACTGTAGATCTTTTTGCAATTGGTAATGCATTAATCGACCAAGAATTTAAAGTGTCTGATGATTTTCTTAGTCAGCAAGGCTTGCAAAAAGGCACAATGCAGTTGTCCGATGGCGACACTCAATCTGCTCTTTATGCAGAGTTAAAACAGCATCAAGATTACAAAGGTCAAGCAAGTGGTGGTTCTGCTGCGAATACTACTGTAGCCTTTAGTGCATTAGGTGGAACTGCTTTTTATGGTTGCCGCGTTGGTAACGATGATTTGGGTTCAATTTATCTGCAAGGTTTAAATGAAGCTGGCATCCAAACCACTCCAAAATCAATCAGTGAAGGCGTGACAGGTACCTGCATGGTCCTCATTAGTCCTGACTCTGAACGTACAATGCATACTTATTTGGGCATCACTGCTGAACTTTCTCAAGATCAAATCGACTTTGAACCATTAAAAACAGCAAAATGGCTTTATATTGAAGGTTATCTTTCTACAAGTGAAACAGCGCGCAAAGCTGTAAAACAAGCCAGAGAAATTGCAAAAGAAAATGGCGTTAAGATTGCTTTATCTCTTTCGGATCCTGCCATGGTGCAATACGCTCGCGAAGGCTTAGAAGAGCTCATGGATGATGGCGTAGATTTACTATTTTGTAATGAACAAGAAGCCTTAATGTATACAAATACAACAACTGTTGAAGATGCTCTTGCTCAATTACGTTTTAAAAATCATACAGTAGTCATTACACAAAGTGCTAAAGGTGCTTTAGTTTCTAACTCTACTCAACATTTCCATGTGGCAGGCCGTCATGTAGAAGCCGTTGATACCAATGGTGCGGGTGATGCATTTGCAGGCGCATTCCTATACGCCCTAAACCATCATCAAGATTTGAATGCTGCTGCACAGTTAGCTGTCTTAATTTCTAGTGAAGTTGTTTCTCAATTTGGCCCACGTTTAGCGATTAATGATTATGCTAAACTTCTTGAAAATTTTCAGAAGGAATGTGCTTGAAATGGAAAGGATCTGTATGACGGAAGAAGTTCCTGAGCGTGAAGCTAGAGCTTTTGACACTTTACAAGGAACTACTATTTTCATTACACAACGTGATGGCGCATTCTATGCTTATCAAAACTTATGCCCTCACTTGCAAACAGAGCTTGAATATTTAGAAAATCAATTTCTTGATCAAGACCAAGAATATATTCAATGTTCTACCCATGGTGCTTTATTCACTGTGGAAACAGGCGAATGTATCTCAGGACCATGTTTAGGTGATTTTTTAAATAAAGTTGAGATTAAAGTACATTCAGATGGCGGTATCTATATCGTAGACTGAAGCGATCAACATTAGAGTTTCTGCCATGGCTGATTTCTTTTTCAATTATTATCTTATGCCATTTCACTTAAGTGTAGTGGCTTTGATATTACTCAGCGTGGTAGAAACCATTGGTATGTATATTGGACTTCGTCCAAGTCAATTACTCAAAAAAATTGCGCCTGTTTGGCTTTCTAACTCGCCACTACTTAACGTTAAATTTTCTAAAGCTTTAATTTTCGTTTTTTTACTTATCAATTTTAGTTTTGCAGGCTATTTTTTACAGCTCTCTTTCTTTGCAATCCAGCATTATTTTATTTCACCATTTTATTTAATCGTCCCAGCTCTTGTCATCGCAATCTTTTTTACTGTGTTCATGATTCACTGCCTTGACCAAGTAATTAAACCAAAGCTTACTCATACAAACTATAATCTTTTAGGACGATTAGCAACCATTTCTAGTGGTAATGCCAGACCTGGGTTTTCTGCCCAAGCGCGTGTGCGTGATGAATTCGGCCAGCTACATTACGTTCAAGTCGAACCAGAATACGGCGAACTCGAATTATATTCTCAAGTTATCCTTGTCAGAGTGCATAAAAGCCATTATGTAGCCAAGAAAATTTCTGTATCAAACGATCTTTTCGCTCCCGATTAAATTCTTACTATTATTCTATTCACTTACTGCTTTTAGCAGGCTTTATTACGCCTATATTTTATTATTTTCTTTTTAATTAATTATTTATTATTCCAACTATTTTAGTTTGAAATATAATTTATAAATATAATATACAACCATTTTGGTCGACATTAAATTAAAACAAACCATTTTAATCAACTTAATATTTTTATTTACAAGTGTTTTAGTAGGATTTAATAATTAATTCAAACTATTTTAGTATGGTATTTATTTTAAAATATTAAGTATTTGTTTTATATAAATTAATTATTTAAATATTCATTTAAAGCATATTTAATGTTTATTTTTATTATATTTTGATTAATAATAAAAATAATATCAAATTAGGTTTAATTTATGAGCCTTAATTTTAAAAATCTTAATGGTCGTTTAGTTAAAGAAATCACTATTATTCTAATAATAAAAATAGTGCTCCTCTTAACGATCAAACATATTTGGTTTGATGCTCCCACCATCCCCAAAAATTTTGACAATCAGGTCGCCGAGCATATTGCTGGCGATAACATTTCCCACATTAAGGAGACACGTTGATGATTTCTGAAAGCGTGGTTGATCTTTCGCGGTTTCAATTTGCGATGACCGCAATGTATCACTTTCTTTTCGTCCCTTTAACTCTAGGTTTGGCATTTATCCTTGCCATCATGGAAACCACTTATGTCATTTCTGGTAAAGAAATTTACAAAGATATGACTAAATTTTGGGGAAAATTATTTGGTATTAACTTTGCTTTAGGGGTAACAACTGGCTTAACAATGGAGTTCCAATTTGGAACAAACTGGGCTTATTACTCACACTATGTAGGTGATATTTTTGGTGCTCCATTAGCAATTGAAGGCCTTATGGCATTCTTTCTTGAGTCTACATTTATTGGTTTATTCTTCTTCGGATGGGACCGTTTAAGTAAGGTTCAGCATCTAGGCGTAACATGGTTAGTCGCTCTCGGGTCCAACATGTCAGCACTTTGGATTTTAGTGGCGAATGGTTGGATGCAAAACCCTGTAGGTGCTGCATTTAACTTCGAAACGATGCGTATGGAATTAGTTGATTTCGGCGCGCTTATCTTTAACCCTGTAGCTCAGGTAAAATTCGTACATACCGTTTCTGCGGGTTATGTAACTGGTGCAATTTTTGTACTTGCCATTTCAAGCTATTACTTACTTAAAAAACGTGACCTTCCTTTCGCCCGTCGCTCATTTGCAATTGCTGCCATTTTCGGTCTTGCCTCTACACTTTCAGTGATTTTGTTAGGTGATGAATCTGGCTATGAACTCGGTGATGTTCAAAAAACTAAACTCGCTGCGATCGAAGCCGAATGGGATACTCATCCTGCTCCTGCTCCGTTTACTTTGTTTGGTGTACCAAACCATGAAGAGATGCGGACAGATTACGCAGTTAAAATTCCATATGCATTAGGTTTAATTGCAACTCGTTCAACAACCAAAGAAGTTACTGGTCTTAAAGATCTAATGCAACAGCATGAAGTTCGTATTCGCAACGGTATGCTTGCCTACGCTGAACTTGAAAAATTACGTGCAGGTGATCGCTCACCAGAGTTATTAGCCTCTTTTGAAAAAAATCAAAAAGATTTAGGTTATGGCCTACTTCTTAAGAAATATGCACCCAATGTAGTTGATGCAAGCGAGCAAAATATTAAAGCTGCTGTAAAAGATACTGTTCCAAATGTTACAGCGCTATTTTTCTCTTTCCGCGCAATGGTTGCCTCAGGTTTCTTAATGCTATTACTCTTCATTTTAGCAACTTGGGCTGTAGCAAAAAGAAATGCTGAAAATAAACCTTGGCTCCTGAAATATGCATTGTTTGCTCTTCCGCTTCCTTGGATTGCTGCACAAACTGGTTGGTATGTAGCTGAAGGCGGTCGTCAACCATGGTCAATTGGTGAAATTCTACCAACCCACCTCTCTACTTCTAGTTTAAGTACTGGTGACGTATGGGGTTCGATTATTGCGCTAGCAGCGTTCTACACTGCTCTTTTGATTATTGAAATGTATTTAATGATCAAATTTGCTCGCTTAGGACCAAGCTCTCTACACACTGGCAAATATCATTTTGAAAAGCAAGAACCGAAAGCAGCTGTTAATAGGAAGGCCTTATCATGATTGAATATGAATTATTAAAAATCATTTGGTGGGTGTTAGTTGGTGTACTACTCATAGGCTTCGCACTTACCGATGGCTTTGATATGGGGTCTATGGCTCTCATGCCTTTCGTTGGAAAAACCGATAGCGAACGCCGTGCTGCAATCAATACAATTGCCCCACACTGGGATGGTAATCAGGTCTGGTTTATTACGGCAGGTGGTGCACTATTTGCTGCATGGCCAATGGTTTACTCAGTCGCTTTCTCAGGCATGTACTGGGCACTCTTGTTAGTTCTATTTGCACTTTTCCTAAGACCCGTAGGTTTCGATTATCGCTCTAAACTTGAAAATACCAAATGGCGTAACTCTTGGGACTGGGGTCTATGCATCGGTGGTGCTGTTCCAGCGCTTGTGTTTGGTGTGGCTTTCGGTAATTTGTTTTTAGGTATTCCTTTCAGTTTAGATAGCACATTACGCTCTGAATATACAGGCAGCTTTTTTGCCCTTCTTAACCCCTTTGCTCTAGTTTGCGGTGTGGTAAGTCTGTCTATGCTGTGTGCACATGGCGGTGCATGGCTCATGCTACGTACTGATGAAGCTTTAAAACAACGCTCTGCCAAAGCCACTCAAATTATGGCAATTATCTTTTTAATTTGTTTCTTTGTAATTGGAGCATGGCTGTATTTTGGGCAAGTGCCAGGTTATAGCTATGCTGTTGCTATAGATCCAAATGCTGCGCTTAACCCTTTAGCTAAAGAAGTGGTTACCAATAGCAATCCAGGTTGGATGAACAATTACAGCACCTATCCAATTACTAAAGTTGCCCCTGTTCTTGCCATATTAGGCGCAATCATTGCAATTTTTGCATCTTCAAAAGCAAAAGCAGGTCTAAGTTTTACTGGTACAAGTTTAATGATTGTAGGAGCAATTTTAACTGCTGGTTTTGCCCTATTCCCATTCCTACTTCCATCTAGTATCAATCCTAACTCTAGCTTGACGATGTGGGATGCTGTATCAAGTCACCTTACTTTAGGCGTTATGACAGTTGCTGCCTGCATTTTTGTTCCTCTTATTTTGATCTATACCAGTTGGTCTTATTACAAAATGTGGGGAGTCATCACTAACAAACATATCGAGTCAAACTCGCATAGCTTGTATTAAGGAGAAGACTATGTGGTATTTCGCATGGATCCTAGGCATTTTGATGGCATGTTTTGCGGGTGTACTCAGCGCGCTTTATATCGAACATCATCAAGATTTAGATGAGGAATAAATGATGGCAAAAGCAATGACAGCATCAAATCATCGAAAAGCTCAAGCATTTGCAATGGCCCTTTCTTTTCTGTTGGCATTGCCCCTTGCTGCAATTTTGTTGGTTTACCCTTCACTCATGCTAGATGCTAATGGGCACTACAATCATAGCCAGCTTATGCTGGTCATGATTGGTATTTCTGGTGGCTTTATTTACGGAGTGGGTTTCGTACCCAACTTCTGGTTATGGAAATGGCTATTTAGCCCGTGGGTGGCTTGGCCTCTCATACTTTTAGGCTATTACATTTGGTTCCTAACCTAAATCAAAAAGACCTCATCTGAGGTCTTTTTTCATTTCGATTAAATTAATAGGTACTAATATTAAATTAATTTGATTGTTCAGCTAACCATGCCATAAATTTTTGACGCTCAGCTTTAGAAGCTTTTTGCCAAGTTTCTACTAAACGTTGATCATTCGTTTGGGCTACACCCGTTACTGGCATAGATGTTGGAGCTGGTACAGCCACCTGAACAGAAGTAGGTTTAGCAGAGGCATACACTGCCTCAGGCTGCGATTTAGATGATTTAGTCGTAAAGTCAGTGACTTTTCCTAATAAACCCGTTGCAAACCATGGTTTTGCCTCATTGTTTGCACCAGTTTGTTGTACGATTAATTCATTATTTGCGCTGTACAAAGCCACAGTTGGTTGCTCAGCATATTTCTTTGCTTGTTCAAATTGCTTTGGTGCATCTACCATTCTGAGCTTATAAGTTTGCCCATCTTTGAGTACTGGAGTTTGAATTGTGACTATTCCAGATTTAACAATGTCATGCTCCCCGCTTAAATGTTCAAAGTATTCTTGATAGCGCACACTTAAGCTTGTTTCACCAGCATCGACTTTATAATTATTTTTAGATGAACGAAATAACCCAGAGTTGACTTCCTGACCATTCACTGCAAGGATTACAATTTCCTCTGGTGCTGTAATTGTAACTGCTGAAAATACCGAACCGCTGAGTAATAAGCCAATTGCAGCAACACCTAATCTTAAAGTCATCTGTCTCTTTCTCTGTGTTTGATAAGCTATTAAATCATGAGCAATATGCAATATGATTGTGACTATTTTATGACAAAGCAGTTATCGACTAATTTCTTGATTTATTATTTTGAAATATGCATTTGAATTTCATAAATTTTTGTTTTATGTATTCCTCCTATTCATTCTAAAAACATAAAAAAAGCACCTAAAATAGGTGCTTTTTTTAATTTCAATTAAATTAATTGAAAGTTTTGAAACGATCAGCATCATTAATAAATGCTTTTTCACCTGCTGGTGCTTCAACCGAACCAAATACTAATTGAGCACGTAATTTCCAAGTTGCAGGAACATCAAATGCTTCAGCTGCGTCTGCATCGACAATTGGGTTATAGTGCTGTAAAGATGCACCTAAACCAAGCTCTGAAAGCGCAGTCCAAGTTGCAAATTGAGCAATTGCACTTGAGTGTTCAGACCATACAGGGAAATTGTCTGCATATAGTTCGAATTGCTCTTGTAAGCTTTTAACAACAGCTTGGTCTTCATAAAATAAAACCGTACCAACACCAGCTACAAAGCTATCAATTTTTGCATTTGTACCAGCAAAAGCTTCTGCAGGAACAATTTTACGCAAAGCTTCACGAACTAAATTCCAGAATTTAGCATGAGATTCACCGTATAGTGTCACTACACGTGAAGATTGTGAGTTAAAAGCTGAAGGACTATGTTTAACTGCTTCACGGATAGTTTCTTCAATTTTAGTGCGATCTAATGCAACGTTTTTACCAATTGCATAAATTGTACGACGGTTTTTAATTTTATCTAAGAAAGTAGACATTTTGTTATTTCCTACCTATTGATTTGACCAAGGGTCGTTGTTTGGGAATGAGTACAGTGTATTAAAGTCATTTTTCATAATCAGCATTAAAAATATGACAGTTCGTTTTATTTTCGCAACAATAATAAAAGATATACATATAAAAAAGCTTCACGATTTAGTGAAGCTTTTTAGGGTTACCAATCAATTTACTTATCAGTTTCAAACAGCGCAGCAACAAAAGATTTAGCCGAGAATGGTCTTAAATCATCAATTTTTTCACCTACACCAATAAAACGAATTGGCACATGGGTGCGGCTTGCAATATTAAAGAGTACACCACCTTTAGCTGTTCCATCCAACTTGGTAATGGTAATACCCGTTAAACCTACAGCTTGATCAAACTCTTGTACTTGGTTAATCGCGTTTTGACCTGTTCCTGCATCTACCACCAACATAATTTCATGAGGTGCAGTTGCATCAATTTTCTGCATAACACGTTTAACTTTTTTGAGTTCTTCCATCAAGTTACTCTTATTATGTAAACGACCTGCCGTATCCGCAATTAATACGTCAATTCCTTTAGCACGAGCACTTTCAAAGGCATCAAAAATAACAGAAGCACTATCAGCTCCATGACCTTGCGCTACTACAGAGATATCATTACGTTCACCCCAGATCTGTAATTGCTCAGTTGCTGCGGCGCGGAATGTATCACCAGCAGCCAACATCACTTTTTTACCTTCACCTTGTAAACGTTTCGCCAACTTACCAATAGTTGTAGTTTTACCCACTCCATTTACCCCAACCATCAAAATCACATAAGGTGATTTATTAGGGTCAATATGCAATGGCTTAACACGTGGAGCCAACAAAGCAACTAACTCTTCTTGTAACGCTTTATATAAAGAGTGGGAATAGATCAAATCACCACGAGCTGTACGCTCTGTTAAATTGGTAATGATGGTTTTAGTTGCTTCAACACCAATGTCTGCAACCAATAATTGCTCTTCGACTTCTTCAAGTAACTCATCGTCAATTTCCTTTCCACCAATCAAGATATTGACCATACCATCAGCGAAATTACGACGAGTTTTGGTTAAGCCTTCTTTCATCCGGCCAAAAAAACCAGTTTTTGGTTGTTCAACCGGTGTTTCTGTAGAAGCCACTTCGTCTTTGGCTACTTCAATATTTTCTTGTGATTTAGCAGGAGATTCAACGATGGGAACATCGATAGCAGGTAAATTAGGTAATGTGACATCGTCATCACCGATCTCAGCATCTATCAAGAATTTATTTTGCATATTCGATTGTTGCTCCATGCGGATTCCTTGAAAAGCAGCGCGTTTAAAAAGATAAAGTTTAGCATAAATTCAAAATTTTGCCTGCCACAATAGTGCTCAAAAAGCTTTGGAAACCAAGATTTAGCCTGATTACCCTATTTACTGAGTATCTTCCTGAGCAAGTGCTGGATATTGTCTAATATGAGCACCTTCAAATTGATATGCATGCATTAACTTTAAATACTCTGCTCTATGAATTTCTGATTGAGCTATTAACAGCTCAGCCATATCCTGAGTTTTAGGATAAGTGGCCTGATGAGAGAGTTGTATAATTCGTTGATATTGTTCCGGAGTAATAGGCCGAAGTAATGCTAAATATGACAGCACAAAAATACAGCCAATGACAATAACCACAAATAGGTTAAAACATTGATCAACTTTTAACTCAGACTTTAATTTAAGAAAATTTTGTTTGAATATGAGCATGACCTACCTCGAATTAGTGTAGTGTAGGGTTCAATACTCATAAGCACAAGATCAAACATCCAGTAAGGCCAAGAATCGTACCTTACTGGATCATAATACTTAGCTTATTAGTGAACGAATGACGGAAAAGTATAAAATTGCTGCAATAATCACCAAGACTAAAAACATCGCAAAAATACTTAACCCTTCTTCAGCATCGGCTGGATGCAATTCGTCTTCGTCGGCAATTTTTCTCAGTTCACCATCATAAACTTGATAAAACCAGTTTTTTTGTGCAGGTTCCAAATGCCGTGCAAAGTCAAATACTCTTTTGCGCTGAGCAAGACAATAATCCCCTAAATGGATCTCTTGATGAAAGATCGCTTCATCTAATAGTTTACGATGATAATGGGCTAGTTCTATGATTTGTTCCTCTCTAGGTGGAGTATCAAAAACAAAGCCATCGATAGTATTTGTCATATTTTATTCTCCTTGTCTTTTATTCTCATATTGATTTTACTCAAAATTATTTGTGAATAATGTTTAATCATGTATCCTAATAGTGAATTAACTGGTATGCACCAATAGTTGACAAATCCATTAATTTGTAATATTAGTTTAATAATTCTAAGTTAAATTAATTTAAAGGCAGCGGCCTTTAGAAAAAGTAATCATAATTACAATAAGGAGTTTTCTATGATTCAACGTATTTCTCATCATGATTTAGAACATGTGTATGCAACTGCAGTAAACACAATTCACTCTCAAATGAATTTTCAGGATGCAGTTGCACAGTTAGAAGAAGTTGCTCGCGCTGGGCACGGTAAAGCTGCTCTGTTTTTAGCTGAATTGTATTATCAAGGTTTCCGTGTTGAACGTGACTCACTTAAAGCACAATATTGGCAAAAGTTAGCCACAATGCAAGCATAAAGAAACGTCACTTAGGTGGCGTTTTTTTACGTCTGGAAATAAGTAAAACTAGCAATTTATCTAAAGCTTTAGCCACTTTAAGTAAAGGATATGAATTTCACAGCTGGAATATTTGTTTACGATTTGATACCTGTTTAAACTGAAATGTCATCTGATTTTTTTATAATAAGCAAGACAAGTTAGAACCTTTAAATTCACAATGAAAAGTTTAAGTAATCTACAACCGGTTTCAAGAGACTTGATGATTAAGATTTATATTTTAAGAACCATGATGTATTGCGGGGTTCTTTGGGGATTATTTCATCAGGGATGGGCAATTAAATCAGATCAGGAAGACTTTATTTTTCCTTTTTGGCTTAATGGTTTGCAGGCACATCGCTACGCAAAAGAGCATTGGCCACATTACAAACCAAGAAGAATTACACCTAAAGATTTCCATGAGTCTTTACTACCAACTTTAACACGACTCAACGTTACTCCTGCTTTGTTTAATTCATCTCATAGAAAATTAAAGTTATCCACTCAGCAAATGCAACATTTCTTTTTCAAACATCCGAATTGGCAAGGAGCGTAAAATTTTCTTTAGGTTCTTAATCTCTATTAGAATGCTTTTTGAACGCTTGAATGTAAAACTTGTATTTGAATGACTATCCAGTCTTTGCATTTTTATAAAATCAAGCTAATTTAAAACAAAATGATAAAACACAGGACAGAAGAAATGACAATCGTTGCACAAGTAATCAAAAACAAAGCAGAACAAGATATTTTTACAATTTCTCCAGAAGCCACTGTCCTTGAAGCAATTAAGATTATGGCGGATAAAGGAATTGGTGCACTCGTCGTATCTGAGGGCGAAAAAGTTGTCGGAATTTTATCTGAACGTGACTACACACGAAAAGTAACGCTTATGGAACGTTCATCATATAGCACTACAGTTGCTGAAATTATGACATCTAAAGTACTTACAGTAAGCCTAAACAATACAGTTGAAGAGTGCTTGCAGCTTATGACAGATCGTCACTTACGCCACTTACCTGTATTAGACAATGAAAAACTAGTTGGTTTTATCTCTATTGGCGACTTAGTAAAAGCTGCGATGGAAGATCAGAAAAATCTCATTGAACAATTAAAACAGTACATCTCTGGTTAATTATTTCATATAAAAAAATGGGCATTTATATGCCCATTTTTTATTGATGTAAAAACTTAAAGATAGTTATTAATTAAAGCAACTAAACGCTCTAGCAAGTCATCAGCCTGTGCTTGAGTCATGTTAATTGGTGGCAATAAACGCACTACTGAACCAGCTGTAACATTAATAATAAGTTTATGTTGATCTCGAGCTATTGCAACGAGCTCAGCGCAGTCTCTAGGCAATTGAATACCAATCATCATACCAAAGCCACGTACTTGCACATCTTTATGTGCCAATTGCGCACGTAATTGATCAACAATATAACCACCAACAACTGCCGCGTTTTCTACAGCATTCTCTTTTTGGATTGTATCAATTACTGTATAAACCACACGAGAACCTAGCACTGTGCCACCATAAGTAGACCCATGGCTACCAGGCCCTAACAAGCCAACAGCTTTACCTTGGGTCATTACCGCGCCTACTGGAAAGCCATTACCAAGTCCTTTCGCAGTCGTCAAAACATCAGGCACAATGTTTGTATGCTGATAAGCAAAATACTTACCGGTACGGCCGTTACCTGTTTGAATTTCATCTAGCATCATTAGCCAGTTATGTTGATTACATATGGTGCGGACTTCTTCAAGATAGCTAAAGCCTTGAGGTGCTGTATTAATACCACCCTCACCTTGAATAGGTTCAATCAAAATCGCAACAATATCTGGGTGCTGCAAAGCAGCTTCTTGAATTGCTTCTACATCACCAAATGGCACACGAATAAAATCATTGGTTAAAGGAGCAAAACCATCTTGTACTTTTTTATTACCAGTAGCTGAAAGTGTTGCTAAAGTACGACCATGAAATGATTGCTCTGCCACAATAATCTTTGGTGAACTTATACCTTGTTGAGTACCAAATTTACGAGCAATTTTAATCGCTCCTTCATTTGACTCAGCACCACTGTTTGAAAAGAAGATCTCTTCCATTCCTGAAACTTCAGCAAGCTTCTGAGCAGCTGCCGTTTGCCAAGGAATCTCAAATAAGTTGCTAGTATGCACAAGTGTTGCAGCTTGTTCAGCAATTGCTTCTGCAATGACTGGATGCGCATGACCTAAACCACATACAGCAATACCGGTTAAAGCATCCAAATACTCTGTGCCATCTTCGGTATATAGATATGCCCCTCGGCCTCGTACAAAACTGATCGCTTGGCGACCATAAGTAGCCATTAAATGTGATGGTTGATCAGGTTGTATTGGAGCTAGGGTAATATCATTCATAACGAACTCTGTCTGTATGAGGTTTTAAGAAGGGTTTATATAAGCAAAAACTGGCCCTGATGAAAAGTCTCATCATTCATTTATCTAAAATTTCGTCCGCTTTTTGCTATCACTTCGGTTTATACAATAAAATATTGAATATTCAATGCAACTTTAAGTAATCAGGTGGTTTGCAAAGCGATGTAAACACCCCCTATAATGCTGCTAGATTAGTTGAGGATCTCTTTATGACTGAACAAGCACGTGATACTGAAGCGTTAATCCGCGATCAAATTGCGAAGCATCCCGTTTTACTTTACATGAAAGGCACTCCACAGTTTCCACAATGTGGTTTCTCTGCACGTGCTGTAGAGGCGCTCAGTCAAATTGGTCGTCCATTTGCATATGTAAATATTTTGGAAAACCCTGATATTCGTGCAACATTACCAAAAATTGCGAACTGGCCTACATTCCCGCAACTTTGGGTAAATGGCGAACTTATTGGCGGTAGCGATATCATGCTTGAAATGTTCCAAAATGGCGAATTAAAACCATTAGTTGAACAATACAGTGCAGCGCCAGAAGCGTAAATAATAAAAAAGCCAATCAATAGATTGGCTTTTTTATACTCTCAATTTTAACGATCACTTACCCCGACATAGCGAAATAAATTTTCCACACCTAAATCAGATTTTAAAATAATTAGATTTTCATAAGTTGTTGTCGTGAGAGCTTCAAAAATATTCATATTCGGATCTTCGTGCAACTCATCCACATTTTGATCCATACACTCTTCAAATCGATCAGCAATAAATTCAAACCCCAAATCCATAGCAATAAATAAAGTATGTTCACATGGCTGAATATATTGTTCTTGCGCCCAGTCAATTATTGCTTGTTTGCAAAATGGACATTCAATATTCGCAGAAGCATCGTTAAGTTCAATTAATTGATAGTGCATTAGATTTGAAAAGAATAGAAAATTGTAGTGTAAAAGAAATTAATTGAAAGTTCTAGAAAAGGCTAGAACCACTCATCAAAAAAACACACAATAAAATTACATTGTAATTACAATATAATTTCAAATTCTCAGTTAAAGGAGATATCTTAGTATATTTTTTAATTACAAAAAATTTAGTTTAAGAATTATCGTTGCAAAAATAATAATGTAAAATCATGGTTGTTGCAGAAATAGGATATTTTAATGCTCACTGATCTTGATGATTTTTATTGTTTTGCTCTCGTCGTTGAGCATGGTGGTTTTAGTGCCGCTGAGCGTGTAACGGATATACCAAAATCAAAACTAAGTCGTCGTGTATATAGCCTAGAAGAAAACTTAGGCGTTCGCCTGATTCAACGCAGCTCTCGTCATTTTGCTGTTACGGATATTGGGATGGATATTTATAGACATGCTCAAGTCATGATGAATGCTGCACAGGCTGCTCATGATTTGGTTGATCATTTAAGTATTCAACCTAGAGGTGTTGTAAAGGTTAGTGTTCCTGTTGATATTGCTCAAAATCAACTGCCTAAAATTTTGCCTGCTTTCTTAAAAAAATATCCAGAAATTCGTTTGCAACTTATGGTCAGCAATCGTCGAGTAGATGTCATTAATGAAGGAATTGATATTGCTTTACGTGTTCGCTCAAAACTAGATGATGATCCAAGTTTAGTTCTTAGACAGTTTGCACTTATTGAACAGAGTCTATTTGCAAGTCAAGCATATCTAAATGAATTTGGAGATATAAAAAATCCAGAACAACTTAGTGAGCATCGCATTTTAAGTTTGTCAGAAGAGCATCTTGATCAACAATTCCTTTTGCATGGTCCAGACAATCAGCAAAAGAAAATCAAAGTCAGCCCTATCGTAATGGGTACAAATATTCATATGTTGGCGCAATTAGCGAGTCAAAACTGTGGGATCGCTTTACTACCAGAGAGCGCAGCAGAAGATTTTCTAAAATCTGGACAGCTTGTACAAATTTTACCGGAATGGAAAGCTCCTCACGGTATATTACATGCTGTATATCCATCACGCCGAGGGTTATTACCTGCTGTACGAGTATTTATTGATTATTTGGTAGAACATCTTTCTGAGCATTAAAATGAATTTAAAAAAAGTTCGATAATTATCGAACTTTTTTTATTTTTAAATTACAGGATAGTTTCCTACACCTTCAGGCCAAGGTGTTAAGAGTTCAAAGCCAGTGTCAGTTACAGCAACCATATGTTCCCATTGCGCAGATAACGAAAGATCTTGAGTAATAACTGTCCATCCGTCATTTAATTCTTTAACCTGTGGTCTACCCGCATTAATCATCGGTTCAATCGTAAAGACCATACCTTTTTTTAATACTAAGCCTTGGCCCCGCTGTCCATAGTGTAAAACATTAGGTTGTTCATGATAAATCTTACCAATCCCATGACCACAATATTCTCGAACAATGCTATACCCTTCTCGATGAGCAACTGACTGAATAGCATAACCAATATCGCCTAGTGTAGCTCCGGGCTTAACAGCATGAATCCCAGCAACCATCGCTTCATAAGTTGTATCAACCAGTTTTTTTGCTTGCGGGTTTACATCACCCACAAAATACATGCGGCTCGTATCACCAAAATAGCCATCTTTAATAATTGCGACATCAATATTAATAATATCGCCATCTTTTAAAATCTTATTCGGTGACGGAATTCCATGGCAAACTACTTCATTTACTGATGTACATATTGTTTTAGTAAAACCATGATATCCCACATTCGCAGGAATAACTTTTAAAGTATTTACAATATAGTCATTACACAGGTTATCTAAATATTCCGTAGATACACCCGGTTTAATATATGCCCCTATCATTTCTAAAACTTGTGCAGCCAAGCGTCCAGAAATTCTTAACTTTTCCAGATCTTGTTCAGTTTTTATTGTAACAGTAGAAGCTCTCATTCAGTTTTATCCTCGTAGACACTGCTTTTTACCACGCCTACAAAAATGTAAGTTAATTTAGAATATTCTAGAACGGATATAGGATAGGCTGGAAGCATTAAATGCCCAAATATTCAACATTCATAATAGAAATTCATACTTTTATTTTTGCATAATTTCTTTAAAAAGTCAGAGGCAAAAAATGATTTCCTAATTTCTTTCAATGGTTTTTCAAATACATACCTTAACCAGTTGATATTTTTAATATCTATTAAAGGTTTTTATGCTCTGAAAAAAATCTTTTTCACATAAAATACCGCTTGATCATGATCTCTTTTGCTCTAAAATTCCTTCTTTTTTATTAATTTTAATTTATGCAACATCTTCGTACTGGAGATATTATTGCCCTAGGTTTTATGACCTTTGCTCTTTTTATTGGGGCTGGCAATATTATCTTTCCTCCCATTGTCGCTCAACAAGCCGGTGATCATGTATGGCTAGCCGCTATAGGCTTTTTGATTACTGCAGTTGGTCTACCCGTAATTACCATCATGGCACTCTCTCGTATGCAGGGTTCCATTGAAATTATTAGCTCTCCTCTCGGTCGAGTAGCAAGTCTGATTTTAACCGTTGTTTGTTATTTATCAGTAGGCCCTTTATTTGCTACTCCACGTACAGCTACTGTTTCTTATGAAATTGGTTTTTCATCTTATTTTGGAACATCAAGTAGCAGCCTTTTAATTTACAGCGCAATTTATTTTTCATTTGTAACTGTAGTTTCACTTTATCCAAACAAGTTATTGGATACTGTTGGTCATGTGCTTGCTCCGCTAAAAATTATTGCTTTAGCAATTTTAGGTATTGCAGCAGTTATGATCCCAGCGGGTTACGTCCCTGCTCCAATCAACCATTACGTTGAATCTCCAGTTTCGGAAGGTTTCGTAAATGGTTATCTCACTATGGATACTTTAGGCGCACTAGTATTCGGTATCGTAATTATTCAAGCGATTTATTCGCGTGGTGTTACCGATAAAAAATTAGTCACTAAGTATGCGATTATTGCCAGTCTTATTTCCGGTGCAGGTCTTACTTTAGTCTATTTAAGCTTATTTAAATTAGGTGTAGGTAGTCACGAAGTTGCGCCAAATGCAGCAAATGGTGCAGTAATTCTACATGCATATGTTCAACATGCTTTTGGCAATATGGGTTCATTATTCTTAACTGGCCTAATTTTTCTAGCATGTATGGTGACAGCGATTGGCTTAACTTGTGCTTGCGGTGAGTATTTTGCGCAGTTAACTAAATTGCCTTACAAACTTTTAGTATTCATTTTAGTTGGTTTCTCTTTCATTATTTCTAATCTTGGATTAACCAAACTTATTGCTGTATCAGTACCTGTTTTAAGCGCAATCTATCCCCCTGCAATTGTTGTGATTATGCTTAGCTTCTTTTGGAAATTTTGGCACAAACCCTCTTTTATTGTCGGTTCAGTAACAAGTATTGCTTTAATTTTCGGTATTATTGACGGTATTAAAGTTGCTGGTTTTGGTGATTATTTACCTGCATTTCTTCAACATTTACCTTTAAATGAACAAAACTTAGCTTGGTTGATCCCATCTTTAGTTGTTCTAGCAATTACCGTAATTATCGACAAAGTTAAATTTAAAAACATTTAATCTAGTGTCTCTTTTGAAATCGAGTTTTACCCAAACATGATTTTATATATTGAATAAAATGCTGAGTTTACCCAACCGGCATTTTATTTCCACACTACTTTCAATGACAAATCAACTATAGATATAATCAGTTTTTACTGTAAAATTACACTAAAATAATTTTTAGCTTACTAGGAAAGAAGAGCAACAATGAAAAGTAAATATTACCTAACACAAGCAGATGCAGAGTTTTTAATGGAAGAAGCTCAAAAATATGCAATTGAACACAACTTTAAAGTCAGTATTGCTATTGTTGATGAAACAAGTTCTCTTCTGATGATGAAACGTTTAGATGGTGCTTCACCTTTATCCTCACATTTATGTTTAGAAAAAGCAAAATGCTCTTCAATATCAGGTAGACCTTCAAAATTTTATGAAGAACTTCTGCAAAGTGGACGCTTAGGTTTTTTAAGTATGCCTAGTGCTCAAGGAATGTTAGAAGGTGGAAAACCCATTATTTATGACGGACAAGTTTTAGGGGCGATTGGCGTTTCTGGTGTCCAATCTTTTGAAGATGCAGAAATTGCTCAACATGCGATTGATACATTTTTAAAAAAACAAAACAGCTAACCTGAAATGATAGAAAAGAGAAATTATTACACTTTTCATTAAAATATTTTCTCTTTTCTAAAATATTAAGTATTTTATACAAAAATATTTAATATTTACTTTTTTAATACCTTAACCTTTTATAAACATAGAGTTTTTTATAAAACTGTTCAAAAAATTTTCTATTCACTATTGAATTGAATTAAAAATAGAAGTACAACATTAAACTTATTCTTGACTAAAACATTCGGTTTTAGCGCAACCACAAGGAGGGATGGAGATGTTATCATTACATTTCAACAAACAAGTCTTCATTAACACTCTGAACAGCAAAGATTCAGTTGTTTATGGAGTAACACCGCTTGCTCTTATGCTGACTTTACTGTTTCAAGGTATGATTAAAGGAAATCTGAAACCCGAATACTTTATGTATGCGATGGTTGTTTCTTTCATATTTTGTGTGTGGGCCTTTGTCGACCATAAGATGCGAAAACTAGCTAAAAGACGTCTTAGTCAACAAAACTTGAATACTTAAAAAATGGATGAGCAATCATCCATTTTTATACATCCAAAAATAAAAAAATTGTTCCGATAACTAAAATAGCTGTAGCTAATAATTCAGTCAAAATTAATCCCACCATCATTAAAGTCATCATCCATGAAGGTAAGCTAAAACGACCTAGCTTGTGAGGACGTTTGAATTGATTTGTTGTGTCCTGTAAATAGCCATGTATGATATAAACCAGAATTGAAAAACTAAAAAATAGAATATTTGCGAACACACACCATAAAGTAATATTTTCATTTAAAACAGTAAAATAGCTTAATACAGCTAAAATTAGGCTAGCAGCTGCATATAACAAACTACTTCGATGAGCGATATCCACATAATAATGAGCACGACTTAATTCTGAACGGCGTATTTGCCAATATTTCCATACCCCAGTGAGCATCCCTATCCATAAAAATATGCCACTAAACACAATTGCGAGCTGTACAGCTTTCGGTAAATCCATCTTTTTTCCAATTATTTGTTTTATTCAAATTTAATGAGCTATATAACATAAATATTGACTTTATAGTCACATTTTAACCAAGTTTCATTTCAGAACTTGTGTAAATTAAAGATATCAATAAACCAATCACTACGAAATATTATGGATAACACTTTTGAATCATTTTGGATGACCTGTAAAGATGGTTATCAACTTGCTGCACATTTTTATCCAGCTCAATCCCCAAAATCAGTAAATCCCGTGTTGATCTGTCCAGCAACAGGTATTACTAAAAACTTCTATCATTCTTTTGCTACATGGTTAAGCGAACAAGGATATGACGTATTAAGCTTTGATTTCCGTGGAATTGGAGGGTCCTTACACGGGTCTTTGAAGCAAAGTACAGCAAGTATTAATGATTGGGGAGTTCTCGACATTCCTTGTGCAATTGATACGTTATTAGAAAAAACGAAAGCAGAACAAGTTACCCTTCTTGGCCACAGTGCTGGTGGGCAGCTATTAGGAATTGTTCCTAATTTTCATAAAGTAGCAAAAGTTATCGCGGTCGCAGGTTCCACTGGCCATGTAAAAGGTCTTAAAGGTAAAACCAAGTTTTTAGCACCAGTAATGTTCAATGTCATCTTTCCAATTTCTAGTGCTTTTAAAGGTTATGGCGCTACTCAATTTATTGGAATGGGAGAAAACTTACCAAAAAAAGTCGCCCAACAGTGGCGAGAATTTTGCAGCCATCCTGGCTATGTGAAAAATGCTATAGGTAAAACAGTCCATCATGATTTTCATAGTGAAATTATCTGCCCCATTACTTCAATTTGGGCAAGTGACGATGAAATTGCAACCGAGCGTAATGTTGAAGATTTATTAAAACTTTATCCTAATGCACCCACAAAAATGTTAGAGCTAAATCCCATGAAACTTGGGCATAAATCAATTGGGCACATGCTAATGTTTAAAAAATCACATCAAAACTTATGGTCACTCCTAGAACAGGAAATCCAACACTAATCTATTGATCTTTTACTTTTGCCTCTATACCCGTAATCCGGTATAGAGGTTTTTTTTAATATTAATACCCACTTCTTTTATAAAGTTAGTTTATTAACCTAATAATTATCATAAGAAATCAAAATATATTAACCACCTATTCCTTTGTATTAAAAACAAGCATTATTTACGTAAATACGTCGATATAGCTTTAAAGTTCTGCTATCGTTATTTATACGAAGCTGTTGTTTAAAAACGGTTAAACTAACCTATTTTTAATACAAACAGCTTCTTTTTTTCTGTTTAGCTAAACCAAAGAAATTGTTCAAGGATAAGTATGCTAGCACTAGAGCCTCGACATATTCATATGAACCAACATGCTGTTGATAAAAAGCATGCATTACAGTGTCTAGTAGATATATTGGTAAAAGATGGGTTAGTTACACCTGACTACATTACAGGACTCATCAATCGCGAACAACAAAGTGCCACCTATTTAGGTCAAGGCATTGCTATTCCCCACGGTACACCCCAATCTCGCAAATTTATTCTAAAAACAGGTATCCGTTTAGCTCACTTTCCAGAAGGAATTATATGGGATGGTGAAAACAGAATTTATTTAGCTGTTGTTATTGCAGCAAAATCTGATGAACATTTACAAGTTCTACAAATATTAACTCGAGCTTTAATGCATGATGTAAGTGAACAGGTAAAAAATGCTAAACAACCTGAACAAATTATTGAAATCTTACAAGCTCAACCATTATCTTTAACTTTGCATGAAAATTTAATTCAAACTGAAATTGAATCTCAAGATATTGAAGATTTGTTTTGGTCTGCATCTCAGATTTTAAAAAAACACAATTTCGTAAAGTGCGGTTTTCTAAGTTCACTTGACCCTGATCAAGTTATTCAACTACAAGATCAAATCTGGTCTATTTCAAGCAGTAAGTTTGTTCAACAACCAGCAATCAGTATTGTAAAGCCCCGCCATGCTTTAGACCTAGGCGGACAAAAATTAAATACGCTCGTGTGTATCGCTGCCAATGAGCAATTAGATAGCCAGAGATTTAATCGACTGATTGATATTCTGTTTAATCCAGAGCAAGTTGCACAATTAGACCAAACACAAGCACCAAATGAAATTGCTAAAATCATTGGTGCAGATGTTATTCCCGATTGGCCCCACCGTTCTGTTGTACTCGCTAATGCACATGGATTACATGCTCGACCAGCAACTCATTTAGTAAACTTAACAAAAAGTTTTCAAGGTGATATCCAAGTCGCAGTAGATGAAGGCAATTTTGTTTCAGCTAAAAGTTTGACACGTCTCTTAGCTTTAGGTTGTAAACGCGGCCAAACTTTACGTTTCATTGCTGAACCAGAAACGGATGCAGTTGAAGCTTTAGATAAAGTTATTCTGGCAGTGCAACAAGGCTTAGGTGAAGAAGTTGAACCTATACAATCTTCAGACATAAAAGTAGAGCAATCTAGTGAAATCCCAAGCCATTCAAAACCACTTAGCGCAAATACAGGAATTGCTGCTTCAAGCGGTTTAGCTTTTGGCCCTGTACATGTAATTAAACCTAAGGTTTACCAATATGAACGCATGGGCTTAAGTGTCAAAGCAGAAAAAGAAAAACTTGATATTGCACTTCACGCAGTTAAAAACAATATTCACCAAGTTATTGCAAAATCTGAAGTGGCTGAAATTAAGCAAATCTTCCAAGCACATTTGGAAATGCTTGATGACCCAGATCTTATTAATGGTGTTTATCAAAAGATTAACCTAAATCTTTCTGCTCCTGCTGCTTGGCATGAGCATATTGAAGCAGCAGCCAAAGAGCAAGCAGCTTTACCAGATCGATTACTGGCTGAGCGTGCGACAGACCTACGTGATATTGGTGATCGCGTTTTGGCTCAACTCTGCGGTGAGGTCATCAT
This sequence comes from Acinetobacter sp. S-1, assembly GCF_059579785.1. Classification (NCBI taxonomy): domain Bacteria; kingdom Pseudomonadati; phylum Pseudomonadota; class Gammaproteobacteria; order Moraxellales; family Moraxellaceae; genus Acinetobacter; species Acinetobacter sp. S-1. Next base: position 1,652,423 of record NZ_CM184207.1, on the reverse strand, counting down.
CGAAGAACCTAAAGAACCTTATATATTGATTATGTATGACGTCGGACCAAGTGATGTAGCCCGCCTTAATAAAGATCGTGTAGCAGGTATTTTGACCGCCGTAGGTGGTGCAAGCGCTCATAGTGCCATTGTTGCTCGTGCTTTAGGTATCCCTGCAATTGTTGGCGCTGGTGATCAAGTACTAGATATTGAGCAAAAAAGTTCTCTTTTAATTAATGGAGATACCGGAGCTTTTATCTTAAATCCTAATGCTCAACAAATCGAACAAGCGAAACAAGAGCGAGAGCTTCAGAAAAAAATTCGTGAAGAAGCTGAACGTCATAGCCAAGAACCTGCAATTACACTGGATCAACACCAAATCGAAATTGCTGCCAATTTAGGAAAAGTTCAAGCGACCCCTCATGCAGTAGAATGTGGTGCCGAAGCAATTGGCCTACTTAGGACTGAACTTGTTTTTATGGCCCATAGTAGCGCTCCGAGTGAAGCTACCCAAGAAGCAGATTATCGCATCGTTTTAGATGCTCTTGCAGGCCGTCCCCTCGTAGTACGTACGCTAGATGTAGGTGGTGACAAACCACTCCCTTACCTTCCAATTGCTGAAGAAGAAAACCCATTTTTAGGATTGAGAGGTATTCGTTTAACGCTAAGACAGCCAGAGCTGTTGCGTCAACAACTTATTGCTCTGCTTAAAGCTGCAGATGACCGCCCTTTAAGAATTATGTTTCCAATGATTGGACGTGTAGAAGAATGGCGTGCTGCAAAAGCTATTCTTGATGAAGTTAAAGCGACATATCCATGCGCCGACTTACAAGTTGGGATCATGATTGAAGTTCCTTCTGCTGCTTTACTTGCACCTATCCTCGCGCAAGAAGTGGACTTTTTCAGTATCGGAACAAATGACTTAACTCAATATACATTAGCCATTGATCGTGGACACCCTATTCTATCGGCTGAAGCAGATGGGCTACACCCAAGTATTTTGCAATTAATTGATCAAACTGTAAAAGCTGCACATAAGTATGGCAAATGGGTTGGTATATGTGGTGAACTCGCAGCCGATCCAAAAGCTGTACCCATTCTAATGGGCTTAGGGGTGGATGAGCTTAGTATGTCACCGAATAGTATTCCTTTGGTTAAAGCCCAAATTCGTACACTTAACTACAGCCAAGCTCAAGTGCTTGCAAAGCGTGCACTTGAATGTGATAGCGCTACTGCTGTACGTCAGTTATCCGAACAAGAAATGTAAAAATTAGGAATGGTAATGGCTAAAGTTTTAACAATTACTTTAAATCCTGCAATTGATGTGACTATACAACTCAATGAGTTACAGATAGGTGAAGTAAACCGCCAAGAATCTGTAGAAATACATGCGGCAGGCAAAGGTTTAAATATTGCACAAGTTTTAAAAGATTTGGGGCATGAGGTTGTTGTTTCTGGTTTTCTAGGAGCAACAAACAGACAGATTTTCGATGACCATTTTAAAGAAGCTCAATTTCAATCTGAATTTATTTATATTGAAGGTGAAACTCGCCAAAATATAAAAATTGCTGAACATTCAGGACGTATGACGGATTTAAATGGAAAAGGTTTTTTCGTATCTGAACTAGATAAGAAGCACCTCTTCCAAAAAATTCAAATGATTTTGCCTCTGGTAGATGTGGTTGCTATTGCTGGAAGCCTTCCGCAGGGATTTAGTGTTGATGAGTTAAAACAACTTATTAAACTCATTCAAGCGCAAGGGAAAAAAGTTGCACTAGATACAAGTGGTAAAGCGTTGGTTGCTGCCATTGAATGTCAGCCATGGATGATTAAACCAAATACAGATGAGTTAGTAGAAAGTTATCAGCTTCCTGCCACAACCTATGCTGAACAAAAAAAGCTTTTTGAAAACCTAGCCAAAATTGAACATGTCGTTATTTCAATGGGTGAAGACGGTGTAAACTGGTTACATGACACTCACCCACTTCATGCCACAGCACCTAAAGTAATAGTTAAAAGTACAGTTGGTGCGGGTGACTCTCTTTTAGCAGGTATGATTCATGGCTTATTGAGTGGCTTCTCTGCTGAAGAAACATTAAAAACTGCTACAGCAATTGCAAGTCACGCTGTAACACAAGTAGGCTTTCGTATTCCTAATGCTGAAAAGCTAAACCAATTAAAAGCCCAAACAACAATCAATTCATTGAGTGAATCTGATGCCAACTGCTAAACGTTTATTATTTGTTATTAATAGTCCGCAACAGCAAGTCAATGCTTTGATTTTAGCTCGTAAGCTTGCACAAGTCGCGTCCCAACAGGGTTATCAAAATAGCATTATTTCACTTGATGAATTCGAAGTGAATGAAAGCTTTGACCAAGTTATCGTTGTTGGACAACGCCCGAAAAATCTTAATATTTTTGGTACGCACCCTTTATCTTTTATTAATATTGAAGAGATCAAAAGTGATGCTCAGTCAGCTCTTCAAACTGCTTTAGATCATTTTAAGTCTGCTCAAGACTGGCAAAATGATAATAGCTTATCAGCATCTACAGCTAAAAAATTTGTTGCGATCACTGCATGTCCTACGGGCGTTGCGCATACTTTTATGGCCGCCGAAGCTTTACAGCAAGGTGCAGAAAAACACGGTTATGATATTGAAGTAGAAACTCAAGGTTCCGTTGGTGCAAAAAATATCTTATCACCTCAAGCTATTGCTGATGCAGACATCGTTATTCTTGCGACTGACATTGAAGTTAATACAGACCGTTTTGTAGGTAAACGTGTTTATAGATGTAGTACAGGTTTTGCTCTAAAGCAAACAGGTAAAGCTTTCGCCGAGGCAATCAGTAATGCGCAAGTTTTAGAACAAGGTAAGCAACAAACATCTACAGAAAATAAAGATAAAGCCGAAAAAGTTGGCGTATATAAACATCTCTTAACAGGTGTCTCTTATATGTTACCTATGGTGGTGGCAGGAGGTCTTTTAATTGCCCTCTCTTTATGCTTTGGTCTCAATGCAGCTGAGCAAGCAGGCAGCTTACCAGCCATATTAAAACAAATCGGGGCCGCAGCATTTATGCTTATGGTTCCAATGTTATCTGGTTATATTGCCTACTCGATTGCTGATCGCCCTGGCCTCGCACCTGGTTTAATTGGAGGCTTACTCGCTTCTCAGCTACAAGCAGGTTTTCTAGGAGGTATTGTCTCTGGTTTTCTTGCAGGCTATATCGCACTTTTTATTGCAAAAAAACTCAAACTTCCTACAAGTTTAGAAGCACTTAAACCCATTTTAATTATTCCATTATTAGGTACATTATTTGTTGGCCTTATCATGTTTTATGTGGTTGGACAGCCCGTAGCGCATATTTTTGAGCTAATGAAAGATTTCTTAAACAACATGGGTACAACAAATGCCGTGTTAATGGGAATTATATTAGCAAGTATGATGTGTATTGATTTGGGTGGTCCAATCAATAAAGCAGCTTACGCTTTTACTGTTGGATTACTGACAACAAATACTTATATGCCTATGGCAGCCACGATGGCCGGTGGTATGGTCCCTGCTCTTGGTATGGCTATTGCGACTTTCATTGCTAAAAATAAATTTAGTACAGGAGAAAAGGATGCAGGAAAAGCAGCTTTTGTATTAGGTTTATGTTTTATTTCTGAAGGTGCTATTCCCTTTGCAGCTAAAGACCCTATGCGTGTTATTCCAACTTGTATTTTAGGTGGAGCTGTAACTGGCGCACTTGTTGCCTTGTTCCATTGTGAGTTAGTTACTCCTCACGGTGGTGTATTTGTTCTTTTAATTCCAAATGCAATTAATCATGCTTGGCTATACCTTGCTGCAATCGCTGCTGGGAGTGTGGTTACAGGCATAAGCTATGCTATTGTTAAGAAAAAAATAGAAGATAAAACAGCAACTATTTCATAATTAAAAAGGGAGAAAATAAATTCTCCCTTTTTAATAATCATTCATTTTATAGAACTTATATCATTTGATTTGAACAGCTCTTGCCATAATATGTGCGGGCACTTCTTCTGCGAGCATTACGGTTAGAGTTCGCTCTTTTGAGATTTAATGGATAAAATTTATTGAAATTATAATTTATAGACAAAAATACCTCTATTTCAAAAGCTTATTATTTAAAATAATGTTTAAAATTTATTAATAAAAATCAGATATTTAATATAGAAATCTAATTTTATTTTACTAAATAATAGATGTTTCATGTTAAATGTATGGTAAATTTCGCCAACATCAAAACAATACAAGTCATTGGTATATATAAATATTTTTTATTTAAATATCTTAATTTTTCATAGTTATGACTTTAGAGACAAAAACTTTCTCGTTCAATGCCACGTTCAAATCATAATTTTTTTTCTACGATGCCCTTGCAAGCAATATCGTTCAATTAACGATCAAGCAAGCTTAAATGCAATCTTACATATCCACTCAAAGAGTTTCAGGTACGGCTTTGTTAAACAGTTTTTACCTTTAATAGTCTTTGATTATAGCTGAAGAGTATTTAAAGTTCGCAAAGTTGTAGGAACGCTTTATAAAGATAAAGACAATTAAACCATGTCATTGTTAAATGAAGCTATATAACTTTTGCTCATCAAGTAAAGTCCTGCTATAACTTGCTTGATGAAACTATATTTTTCAACTATTAAAGATAGTTCACCAGGAATGCGATCCACCAAGGTATGGGGAAAAGTCAATGACAAAGAAGTATGCGCGTTTTTTACCTACAACAGAATCTTTTACTCTTGAAGATTTTCCATATTATTGGATTACTCAAGTACATGCTCAATATGTACAAAACATTGATAATGCTTTAAAAAAATATGGTTTAGATAACTCACGTCGACGCATCATGTTGGCTTTAAGCAGCAAGCCCCATGCAAGTGTTTCTGAACTCTCAGATATGATTATTTCAAAAATGTCGACTACCACAAAAATTGTTTATCGTTTGAAAGATGAAGGTTTGGTTGAAACTTACTCTTGCCAAACTGATGGTCGTATCACTCGTGTAGTACTTACAGAAAAAGGGACTGAAATGATCAACAAGATCAATGATCTTACAAGTGTAGTACTTGAGCAGTCTTTTGAAGGTATTACTCCCTTACAGCTAGAAAAAATGATGGAAAGTTTAAAATTACTTTTAAAAAACCTTTCTCGCTAAGATGAAATAAGAATCTATTTATACCCAATAGTTAAGCTCTCATTATGAGAGCTTAACTATTTTAATATCTCTACTTTAATATTGAGAGAAATGGCATCCCACATAAAATAATCAATTAACCTTCTATCTGTTGACTTGAGCTCTTAACTCCAGTAGAAATTCTCTTTCAATAACTGAATAGCAAATTTCGGAAAATGGCTAAAAGAAAATACAAAAGTGACAAATTTCAGGTACGTCGTATTAACCGTAGCTGGTGGGTACTTGAAAAAGACCTTGAATCAAACTGCTATTTAAAACATGAGCAAGTGGCAACAAAAACCTTAGCAAACAACTATGCTGATGATTATATCGAACAGTACTATATGAATCTGTACATACAACAACAGTTGAACAAGCCAGAAACTGTATAAAAAGCCATTTTGGCTTTTTTTATTTTTATAATTAAAATCTATAAAAATTATGCATAAAAAAAACCTACATCTTGGGGAAAATGTAGGCTATAAAATGCACAAAAAGGAAATATATATCCTTTTTGACAAAAAGAATTTTACGATAATACAAGCTATTATTTTATATTACTTTTGTAAATTTAATAGCAATTATTGTATTTAATTAATCTCTTTTGAGAGCTTCTTTGTTTATATGATGGATAAAATTTGATTTATTAAATTCTTTATTTTTTATCTTTACTCCTTCTGCTTTCTTAGTTTTATTTTTAATATGACAAATATATATGGATAATTATAAGCTGCTGTTTTAATAAGTTTTTTACAAAAATAAGCATAAATATTTTTTTAAAGAAAGATAAATAAAAATTAATAAATAACAAAAACATAAATTAAATCTTTAGTATATATTAGTTTTAATAACTCAATTTTAGTTCAAAAAAAATACACATAAAATTTATTATTTGCTGTTTTGCTTACTACAGAAAGATTACAATAATGGCTAATAAATAGATTAATCAACACAATCTTTCTAGGCATGTTATGACTTCAATGTCGAACAACACCCAAAAGCATTTTATTGTTGAGCAAATTCCACTCCCAACTTGGGTAAGTGATGAAAATGGCTTGATATTATATTGCAATATAGAGTGTACAGAATATTGGTTGGATACTTTTTCTCCATTGCCAGCGCAATGGCTAGATTTTATTTATCCTGCCGATTTAGATGAAGTCAAAAACAGATGGCTCGAAGCAATTCGCCTACAAAAAAGAATCGAATTAAAATGTCGACTTTTACGAGCTGGAAATCAATATAGATGGTGCAAACTATCGATTCAAGCATCTAAGTATCGCAGCTCCTCACAAACTAGCGAATGGTATGTTAGCTTTTTAGATATAGATCACGATATTCAAGAACAACAAAACTTGCAAAAGAACATTGAAATACAAAATCAGATGTTAGATATCAGTGTAGATTGCATTAAAGTTTTAAATGTAGACGGCACACTTTCTCATATGAACAAATCAGGATGCCTCGCTTTAGGTATACCTGTTGATGAAACAGAATTTGGAATGAAATGGCTCGAACTATTACCACCGCACATTCGTAAACGCGGTCGAGTCGCTTTGAAAAAAGCTCTTCAAGGTAAAGTTGCTAGATTTGCAGGAATGAGCTGTTTGCCAGATCAGGATCCTGAGTATTGGGATAATATGCTTACCCCGATTCATCGGGAAAATGGTGAAATTGGACAAATCCTTTGTGTCTCACGTAATGTTACTCAACAACATTTGGCAGAAAACCAGCTTAGGAATATGAGTGAGAGAGATGAACTGACCGGATTATATAATCGGCGTTCATTTAAATTTCAACTTAAGCGTACTCTCTCATATTCAAAAGACACTCAAACAAGTGTAGGGTTACTTTTAATTGACCTCGACCACTTTAAACATATTAACGATACTTTAGGGCATAGCGCAGGCGATCATCTATTAAAAGTTCTCTCCAAACGCTTTAGTCATTCTGTAGATGATGAAAAGTGCGTTGTCGCGCGACTAGGCGGAGACGAATTTGCGGTTATTATTAATAACCTTAATTCTGAAAATGATGTCCGAGAATTAGCAGCCATTTTACTTCAACAGTTAAATCAGCCGATTACCTATTTAGGTAATGTCTTAAATGGTGGGATGAGCATTGGCTGCGCAATTTACCCGCAAGATGCCGTAGACCAGTCAGGTTTGCTCAGTTGTGCCGATATGGCATTGCATGATTTAAAAGCGCGTGGTCGTGGTGGTATTCGCATGTATGATCCATGCATGATGCAAATGACTGAAACTGTCGCTTCTCAGCTTAATTTAGCTCGTCAGCTGATTCGCCATCATACCATCCAACCCTATTATCAACCTAAAGTAGACCTAAATACCCATCGTGTAGTGGGATTTGAAGCTTTATTAAGATGGCATACAACCTCAGCTCAAAGAGGCTACCCAGCACAAATTGCGGAAGCTTTTAAAGATTATAATTTAGCGAGTAAGATCGGTGAAACGATGCAACACCAAGTTTTACGTGATATCGCTAAATGGATAAATCTTGGTATTACCCCACTCCCTGTTTCACTAAATGCTGCACCAGTTGAGTTCTTAAGAGATAATTATGCTGAGAGACTTTTGAAAAAGGTTAATCAATTTCAAATACCGACGCATTATATTGAAGTGGAAGTCACTGAGCACATGCTAGGCGACCGAGGCTCGGAATATGTGATCCGTGCACTTAATAAATTAAAACAGCATGGGGTACGTATTGCACTTGACGACTTTGGGACTGGTTTTTCATCGCTAACCCATATTCGCGATTACCCGATTGACAGTTTAAAAGTAGATTGCAGCTTTATCCAAAAGATGCAACATGACCCATCAATCTATGCAATTGTCCAAGCAATTGGTTTACTCGCTCCAAATTTATCACTTGGGCTTATCGCCGAAGGAATTGAAACTCCAGAACAAGAAGAACTGCTTCGACAATTTGGTTATAGCATAGGCCAAGGGTTCTTATTTGAATCTGCTATAGATGCTACTCAGGTTATTTCCATACTTAAACAAAATCAGCCTTACTTAGAAAGTCATTACAATCTTTGAAAATAGGATGTTTAATAAACCTTTTAGTTTTTATTCATACTAAAAATAAACAATAATTTTTCAAAAACTGTTCATAATATAAGCATAAAGATAATAATTTCGGTGTTTCCGCACCATACATTGTCACAAGACAATAAGGAGCAATATATGAGTTATCACCATATCTTGGTTCCAGTCGATGGTTCTCCTACTTCACTTATTGCCGTTAATCATGCAACAGCAATTGCTAAGGCCTTTGGCAGTAAAGTGACTCTAGTATATGCACTTACCATAGATCCTTTCATTTCTGTAGAGTTCATCGATAGTACAGAATTAGCACAGGATTATTTTAATAAAGCTAGAGCATCGATTCAGAGCATTTTAGACCAAGCTAAAGAACAATTTAGCCAACATGGAATTTCTGTTGAAACAAAAATTGTTGAGGGTCAAACAATCCACACAGAAATTATTAAAGCAGCTAATGAGCTAAAAGCAGATTTATTAGTGATTGGCTCGCATGGGCGAAAAGGGTTTAAAAAGTTCTTCTTAGGAAGTGTGACTCAAGCCCTTTTAGGAGAAATTCATTTACCGGTATTAGTCGTAACTGAATAGTTTTCTAAAGCTAAAAAACCGATCTTTAATAGATCGGTTTTTTAATAGCCTGTATTACTTAGCCTTATAGGTGAACTTAATGAGAGATCCTGGATTTTCTAATGTATTTGTTACTGAGCCATCATCTTTTTGAACATTTCCGGCAGTGTCAGTTAATACATATAAAACGTTCCCATCTGGACTTGCAATCACATCACGATAACGGTTGTTGCTTTTAAACATTGGCACAGCGTCATCATAAGTAGTGCTATAAGTTGGATCTAACTTAATACGGAAAATAACACCGCGTTTTAAAGATGGAACCAATAATGTATTTTCCCAACCAGTAATTGCTTTTTTACCGCCCTTATAGACATAGGCAGATGACGGCGCAACTGTTGGCCAACAAATATAGATCATCTCTCCACAAGTTGGATCGTTATAGTTGTAGGTATCTTGAACGGTATATAAAGTTTTTAATGGTGGGACAAAGTTTTTACCAGTCCATTCAGATTCTTTCGTCACAGGAACCCCTGCGGCTACTTTTACTCCATTCTGAGCTAAATCCTTAATTGACTTATTGGCTGCTGCTGAATAGTTTGCATAAGCATAGCCACTATCATCTTTATAACCTGCTACATTCGGCCAACCATAGTTGCCACCTTTGACAATGAGGTTAATTTCATCGTCAGAGTTTGGGCCTTGTTCAGACTGCAACAATTTACCATTTGGAGTGAATGCTAAGCCCTGCGGATTACGATGTCCAAGTGTATAAATATGGCTAACCACCCCGTTAAAACTTGGATTATCCTTTGGAATACTTCCATCAAGATTTAAACGTAGTACTTTACCCATATAGGTGTGATAGTCTTTGCCATTCAGTTCTTGTTGAGTTGGCGTATGTTGTGCTTGATTTGGCAAGAACAAATAAGCAAGCTGGTTACGCCCTTGGTCACCAATCGTATAATAAATCTTTTGATCTGGACCAATGACAAGACGACCAGACTGATGGTCTTTCGATGATGGTAATCCCGCCAATAAATCTACTGGCTTCTCGAGCGTATCTGTTGATTTATTATAGGTATAACGACGAATAATAGTTTGGTTCGGTAATTCTTTATCTGTAGATTTCGGATTTTTAAATGTGCCTGAAATATAGATATAAGGATTATTTTTAAAGTCAGGATGGAAGGCAAAGCCTAATAAACCATTTTGCCCATCAGCATCATTGACAATCTCAGGCACCTGAAAAACTGTTTTTACACTACCCGACTCTGGATTCACTCTTAGAATCTTGCCTGTTGCTCGCTCAGTTAACCAAATTTGATTATCAGGTCCCCACAACAAAGCATGTGGCTTATTTAAATTAGACAGAATAACTTTCTTGTCAAAGTTTTCTGTTTTTGCTTTAGCAAATTGAGATGGAGTTAGAGGAACATCAGCAAATGCTGAGAGTGTAACTAGCTGAGCAGCGCCTAATAAAGCAATTTTAGCCAATAAATGTTTATTCATGTGTCCACCTTATAAATTGTCAAAATTTTCCGAGAATTTTTAAACCTCTAATAAAGGGTTTGTACGAGTTCTCTATATGATTTGTATTATGATGAATAACGAATCTATTAAAATCTAAATTTCTGAAAGGCTCTGTTGCATAAAAGTAGCTATTAAAACAGAATAAACTCTCTTTAAGATGAGCAACTTAACTATACGATTTATCTATTCTATTAATTTTATATCTGAAACTTTTTTGAAATGGCCATGAGTTAGATAAACACTTATTAACGAAGTTATTGATAGTTAAAAATTAATACTTAAAGAGACAATTCTAATTATAAAAACATACATCAGTAAAAGATAAAAGTTAGAAGCTGTAATTAAAGAAAAGCTTTATAACCAAGGATATCTTATGTGTGCAAATTTTAAACCTATTAAGAAAACACATGCCCATCAATTAGATTTATTCGAACCAACCTTTGAATATAAGATGGATATTTTCCCGAGTGATGATTGTCCACTCATTTTATCTCATCAAAATGAGCTTGAGTGGAGAAAAGCTAAATTTGGAATGCTTCCCCCTTATGCCAAAGAAATCGCATTCAAATATGCAACTTATAATGCCAGAACAGAGACAGTACAACAAAAGCGCTCTTTTAAACATGCTTGGTTAAATGACCAGTTTACGCTTATTCCTGTTGAAGCCATCTATGAACCTAAATATATTAATGGGAAAGCACATTGGTATGGTATTTTCCGTCAAGATGGCCAACCTTTTACCCTTGCTGCAATCTATGAAGAAACACTTATAGATGAACAGAAAGTTAGATCAATGTCGCTATTAACAATTAATGCTGATCATCACCCTTTCATGAAACAATTTCACAAACCTGATGATGAAAAACGCTCAGTTATTGTAATACCAGACGATCTTAGAAATGATTGGCTCAACTGCACTCATTCTGAAGCCAAAGATTTTTTCTTAGATATGCCTGCGAATGAATTTGCCTCAATGCCAAAAGCTGAAATGAAAAATTATGATTAAATCGGTTTAGTCGACTTAGGTTAGTCAGCCTTAAAAACTTATGCTATTCTTCGGGCACTTTTTAAAGCCTCAAATCTCTATACCTATGACACTTACGCCACCTTAAGTTTATTTACCCTTATCTATTGTAAATAACTTATCACTGTTTAGTGATGTGGTGTAGTCGCTTGTGTTGGTATATCACATCACTAGCCTTTTAAATTTAGAACTTAGGCTATTTCTCATGTTATCCAATGTCCGAGAACAATGGTTCTCTAATGCCCGCGCAGATATTCTTTCTGGTCTTGTGGTTGGTCTTGCTTTAATTCCAGAAGCAATTGCATTTTCAATTATTGCGGGTGTAGATCCAAAAGTTGGTTTATATGCCTCTTTTTGTATTGCCGTTATTATTTCTTTCGTAGGCGGTCGTCCAGCTATGATTTCGGCAGCTACGGGTGCCATGGCTTTGGTTATGACAACGCTCGTAAAGGAACACGGGCTTCAATACTTATTCGCTGCGACAGTATTAACTGGCGTCATACAGATTTTGGCAGGATATTTTAAACTTGCCAAACTCATGCGTTTTGTTTCCAAATCGGTGATAATTGGATTTGTTAATGCTTTAGCGATACTCATCTTTATGGCTCAATTACCAGAATTGGTAAATGTGACGTGGCATGTCTACTTACTAGTAGCAATTGGTTTAGGAATTATTTACCTTTTCCCCTATATTCCAAAAATTGGAAAGTTCTTTCCCTCGCCCCTTATTTGTATTGTAGTAGTAACATTACTCGCTATTTTTTTAGGGTTTGATGTTCGAACTGTTGGTGATATGGGTTCATTACCAGATACGTTACCTATATTTCTTATTCCGAATATTCCTTTTAATTTAGAAACAGTTCTTATTATTCTTCCATATTCTTTAGCGCTGGCTGCAGTTGGCTTACTTGAATCAATGATGACGGCAACAATCGTTGATGAAATGACAGATACATCTAGTGATAAGTTTCAAGAATGTAAGGGTCAAGGTATTGCTAATATCGCTTCAGGTTTCATGGGCGGTATGGCTGGTTGTGCCATGATTGGTCAGTCAATGATTAATGTAAAATCTGGTGGTCGTACACGTTTATCTACTTTCTGCGCGGGAATATTCTTACTTATTCTAGTTGTGTTTTTAAGTGATTGGTTAAAAGTAATCCCTATGGCTGCTCTTGTTGCTGTCATGATTATGGTATCGATCAGTACTTTTGAGTGGAGCTCTCTGACTCAATTTAAAAATAATCCTAAAAGCAGTAATGTCGTTATGATCGCTACGGTTATTGTAGTGTTTGCTACCCATAACTTAGCACTAGGTGTATTAACTGGCGTATTACTTTCAGCACTTTTCTTAGCAAATAAACTTGAAAATGATATTCGTATAGAAACTTCATTTGAAGATCAAGCTCGTCTATATGAATTAAAAGGTCAAATATTTTTTAGTTCATCTGAAAAATTTATGCAAGGTTTTAACTTTAAAGAAGATGTTAAAGAAATCATTATTGATCTCACCCATTCTCATATTTGGGATGTGACTTCAGTTGCCATGTTAGATTCAGTTGTGAATAAATTTCAAAAGAACGGTGTTAAGGTAACGGTTCGCGGTTTAAATGAAGCCAGCTCAATCATGATTGATAAATACGGTACTCATGCGAAAATCTAAAAAAGGTCCTCCGGGACCTTTTCTAATTTAAATAACTGCTTTTACTGCGCAGATTTATATAGCAACCGATTTGGGCTACCAGAAGGATTTTTTACCACATTACTACTCGCTTGATTTAACAGATTAGCTGAGATTGTCTGAGGTGTTGCAGTAGGCGTACTTTGCAACATTTCAGCCACCACACCAGCCACATGTGGAGTAGCCATTGAAGTTCCATTTAAAACTTTAGTTGCTGTATTACTCCCAATCCAAGAAGAATTGATCTGGCTTCCTGGCGCAAAAATATCAACACAACTTCCATAATTCGAATAACTAGCTCGAGTATCTGTATTATCTGTAGCAGCAACAGTAATTGCCTTACTTACTCTGGCAGGTGAAGTACTACAAGCATCTGTATTCGAGTTTCCTGCAGCCACAACCATTACATAACCATTATTAAATAAATTTTCTACTGCACTATCTAAAGATGTGTTTGCTTCACCTCCTAAAGACATATTCACTACAGCTGGCTTTTTACCATTTTTCAATATCCAATCTAGCCCCGCAATCACATTACTCGAAGCACCAGAACCATCACATCCTAAAATCCGAATAGGCACTAAGTTTACATTCTTGGCAACACCATAGGTACTACCACCAACTGTTCCCGCTACATGGGTACCATGACCATGACAGTCACTTGTTCCATTACTATCAGATATCGCGGTATAGCCACTTAATACCCGTCCAGAGAACTGTTGATGTGTAGACAATATTCCTGTATCAACAATATAAGCAGTTGTGCCTGAACCTGTTTGTAAGTACGAATAGGCTGAATCTAGAGGTAAGTTTTTTTGGTCAATACGATCTAGTCCCCAATCTGGGTTGCTTTGGGTAGTCGCATCAACTTTCATGATTGTGTCATTTTCTACTGAAACGACTTTCGGATTTTTTTTCATTGCTTCAACAAAAGCAGTACCGGCAACATCGGGTAAATAAATTGCAAATCCTTTAAGTACAGCATCATAGGTCTGTAATACCTTCCCACCATGTTGTTTAGCAATACCTTGTGCAAACTCGTTAGAAGAACCCACATCCTTATTAAGAATAACAATATATTGATTTTTAATAATTCCTTTTGCTTCAGATGAGCTTAGTACAGAATTTGTTGTAGCTGGTGCAGCATAGGTTAAATGGCTGAGCGCTATTGCTAAGAGAAAAGTCGAAACTTGGCAAAACTTCATAGAAAATCTCCATATTTTTTACTTTAGACATCATTTTTATGATCAGTACAGTCTTTATATTTAGGGATTAACATCTTTAGAAAGGAATTTTTATTATATTCTCCATATATTATGACCACGTCATGTTTTCATAAAACTTGGATTCACACAATGCTATTATCCTTTTTAAATTAAAAGTGAGAACCAATTCAAATAAATTAACACTTAAAATAGTTTAGGATAAATAATTATCTTATTTTATTTATAATTTAATTTAGGTAGGCTGTATAATGTAAAAATATATAATCATTAAAAATAATATAAATGTAGAAATAATAAGATATGTTCCAGTTGTATTAAAGCTTTTTAAAAATTTCCAGATTTCCATAAATAAAAATATAAAACAGTAAGTTATAAAAATTCTTGCAAATTTTGATATAGCCTTCAACTAAAAGAGATTTACAATTTTTTAAACTACAGATGTTCAGTATCAAATACGTAAATATATATTGCACAAATATCTTTAATCAATGAATGTAGAGTTTTTTTAAATATTCATAATTAATAAATACCAAAATCAATTATATTCTATAGTTTTTTAATTTTAGTTCTTGCAGCTCAACCTTACAACCAGCTAAATGATGCCTACAATTAACGCTATATTCGATAAAGCCATCTTTAATAAAGTAATTACAATATTCATTTATACTTATGATGGGATCAAATGTCGGTTTTTCCAAGTTATCATTAAAAAACCATTGGTTGCCGTTAGAGAAAGGATAATGTACAGGAATATAATGAAGATATCCGCAAGCAGGACACATATGTTTATACATGCCTCCTTCAAAATACTGTACTTTCATTAACACTCCTTTAAAAATAAAAAAGCCAACTCATAAGAGCTGACTAAACCATTTATTTACAGATAATATATATTATTAAATTATGTGCTATAGCCTTCTCTCTTTTATTTTTCTGTTTTTAATTTATCTAACCTATATGACAAATTCATGAAGTTCCGAGTGCAATCTCACACTTTGTTAGTTTGGTAAAATATATTTTATATAATCTATTAATTAAATGATAATTCCAGTTAAATAATGAAAAGCAAATACTAATTTGTTTCTTATTTGGCAGAGGGCTATGTGATTAACTCATATTAATCATTAAATAGATATTACCGCCATATCCAAGAACAAAATTCGATTTATCTTATTGTTTTTAAAAATCAAATAAAAAAGTCCGCATTTTGGGAAGCTACGGACTTGAAACTCAACTAAACAACAGCTAAACATTTTGCCGCTTAGTGAGAAAGCACTATCTTTTTAATCTAATTAAGTTCTATAGTCAGGTCAATAAGGATACTTAATTTTTATAAAAATTAGGTTGAGTTGTGATTTATCTCACATTTTATCTTCTAATAAGTTTAATCTGTTTTTCTTTACTCAATTACATTCTATTTCAAACACTTAAATTAAAATATTATTAAAGTAATGATTTAAAATAGAATAATGGTTAATTTTAGGAATAAGCTTGAAAGAAACAAAATCCTGATCTTGCCTTTTCTTCATTTCAAAATAATTTTGGCTTTGCCATTTCAACTCATCAAGTTCGAGTTCACCACAGAAAATTGAACATGGAGTAGTAATTCGTTTTGACTGATGAACAGGGCTGTATTTTAAGATATCTTCGCTTGAAAGATTGAGAGCATGATTTAAATGTGTACTTTGTATAGGCTCAAGATCATAAATTCCACTTAACAAAACCATCTCAGATATGAGTGGATGGCCTAATGACAAAGCAGCCAGATGCGCCCCTGCCGAATGCCCAACCAAAACTACCTCATTAGTTTTCCAGTCTTGCTCTCGAATAAAATCGAGAGCTTGATTAATTTGAGAAGCAATATCTGAAATTTTGCTTTGTGGGGCCAGATCATATTTTAAAAGAACGCACTGGACTCCTTTTGCTAGAACATACGGTACGATGAATGCAAAATCTGATTTATCACACCATTGCCAATATCCACCATGAATAAAAATAACAGTCTTTTTGGCTTGCTCTAATGGGAAAAAATCTAAAGTTGACCTTGGGTGCGTCCCATATTGGATATCTGCAATATGGGTAAATTTTTGATAGCTCAACAAGCTTGTTCTTTTAAATTCTGACAATATTTCATGTTCATTCGCTACGGTTCTAGAATTATCATATAGTCGCATAGGTCTCTCACTTCAAAGATTCTTCATGACTATTTAAAGCAAGCTTGGCTGATGAACGTTTTAAATAATAGAAAAATGTAAGAACAACAACTAATGGGACTCCAAACTGTAAAGTTGACTTGAATTCATTGGTAAACCATGTCGTGACAGTGATACTTAAAATTGCGATTAATCCCAACAGTGAAATTAACTGGCTCGCTGGAACCTTAAATTTTAACTGTTCTCCTTTTCGTGCCATATTCCTTCTAAAAAACATATGGGTAACAAAAATACTGCCCCAAGTGAACAACGCACCAAACATAGATAAAGCAATCATGATCGGGAAAGCCGAAGCTGGGTTAATCGTATAAACAATACTCGCGACTCCAATACCCACTGCTGACAATAGCAACGCGTTAATTGGTACGCCATTATGACTAATACGACCAAATAGTTTTGGTGCATCACCTGCTCGTGACAAGCTAAATAGCATACGTGTTGAGATATACAACATACTATTCATAGCTGATAAGGCCGCGACAATTACAATAAAATTTAAAATACTGTCCGCATATGGAATGCCTACAATTTTCATTACCATCACAAATGGGCTGGTCGCATCGGCTCCAATTAAAGTTGTCCATGGAACAAGTGCCACAATAAGAAATAAAGACAGTAAATAAAATAGGATTAAGCGAATTGCCGTACTTTTAAAAGCTTTCTTAACAGCTCTTTCAGGATCTTTAGCCTCACCTGCTGCAACAGCGATCATTTCAATACTTAAATAACTAAATATTGAAATGATTACTCCAATCCAGACTCCACTAAAACCATGAGGAAAAAAGCCCCCATGATCAGTTAGATTAGAGACAACCTGAGCTGTTCCTCCATGACTTTGAGTCAGAATGCCAATTGCTAAAAGAATAAATACAATAATTGCAAAGACTTTTATTGTCGAAAACCAATATTCAACCAACCCAAATGCTTTAACACTATATGCATTAACCACAAGCAAAGTCAGCGAGAAAAACGCAATCCAGACCCAAGAACCTACATGTGGAAACCATAATTTCATATAGTCAGCAACTGCTGTAATTTCTGTACCGACCGCTAATACAATACACGCCCAATAACAATAACGGACTAAAAACCCAGCAAGCGGACTTACATAATGCTCAGCATATGCCCCAAATGAGCCTGACGTAGGGTGCTGGACTGTCATCTCAGCCAAACAAGCCATAATAGCAAATGCGATTAAGCCTCCAATGGCATAACTCACAATGACGGCTGGGCCAGCAAAGCTAATTGCGAACTTGCTTCCCATGAACAGCCCTGTACCAATCGCTCCACCAATTGCAATCATTCCCATCTGTTTTGCGGATAATTTTTTATGTAAACCCGCTTCTCGATTTTGTATTTCATCAAAACTGCTCATAGGCCCTCCTAGCCATTCTTCTGCTATTAACCCTTAATGATCAGGTCACTTCACTGCGCACTAGATAACGCTCATTTTTCCATTCACTATTCAGCATAATTTGCTTAAGTTGTTGTACGGCATTCCAAATATCTTCAAATCCTAGATATAAAGGTGTAATTCCGAAACGTAATACTTCCGGCTCTCGGTAATCCCCAATTACACCACGCGCAATAAGCGCCTGAATAATTTCATAACCAAACTCATGTCTATAACTGACATGACTACCACGATATTTATGGTTTAAAGGGGTAATCAGTTCAAAACCAAACTGTGCACATTCTTGTTGAACAAGTTGAATAAACAAATCAGTTAATTTGAGTGATTTCTCACGTATTTGTTGCATATCAGCTTGTAAGAAAATATCGACACCACATTCAATTAGGCTCATAGAAATGATGGGTTGAGTTCCGCACAAGTAACGACGGATACTGTTAGCTGGTTCATAGTGCTGAGCCATATCAAAAGGTTTCTTGTGGCTCCACCAGCCTGAGAGAGGTTGCCAAAATTGATCACGATGCTTTCGATTTACCCATAACAACGCTGGAGAACCTGGGCCACCATTTAAATATTTATAAGTACAACCAATCGCAAAATCACTATTGCTCTGATTAAGATCCATAGGCACTGCACCAACCGAGTGACATAAATCCCAAATAATCAAAGCATCTTTAGCGTGAATTTGTTGATTAATAGATTCCATATCATAGAAATATCCAGTCCGATAATTCACATGAGAAAGAACAACTACCGCCACATCTTTTGCTAAAACACGAGATAAATCATCGGTGCCATCAATCAATTCAACTTGATAACCCTGATGAATCAAATCGATAAAGCCTTCAATAATATAAATATCGGTTGGAAAGGCATCTTTTTCTGCAACAATAATTTTACGTTCCGGAAATTTTTCAGCTTGAATTTTTACCGCTGCTGATAAAACTTTGAATAGATTTAGGGTCGTTGAGTCTGAAATAACCACTTCACCTTTTTCAGCACCGATAAGCTGCGCGACTTTATCTCCGAGTCTAGTCGGTAGTCCCCACCAATCGGCTTTATTCCAACTATTAATGAGGTCCTCACCCCACTCTTTTGCAATAATATGCTGAGCAACCTCTAATGATTTTTTTGGTCTTGCGCCTAGAGAATTCCCGTCTAAATAAATGATATTTTCTGGCAGTGCAAATTCATCTTTAAACTTTTTGAGTTCATCTTCCTGATCCCAATAGCAGCATTGTTCGTGAGTAATCATTTGTTATTTCACCTATTTTCAACATTTCCTTTGTATTTGAATTTTATCACGCCAATTCTTTCGATTTATTCGATAATATTTGATTAAAATTTGCTATTTTCGTATAAAATTCGAATTAAAATTAAAAAACATGGATGAAATTCGAAAATGAATGTAGATGCAATTGATCTTAAAATTTTAAAAAATTTACAAGATAACGCTCGGTTAAGTAACCAAGAACTGGCCGATCTCGTTAACCTTTCGGCTTCAGCTTGTCATCGGCGAGTTAAAATTTTAGAAAGCAATGGTGTAATTGAAAAATATCAAGCGAAAGTTAATTATGAAAAACTAGGTATAAAAATTGAGGCAATTGTCGAAATAAAGCTTGCCCAACTCACAGAAAATGATCACAACTTCTTTTTAAGTCAGATCAAAAATTTTGATGAAGTCATTAATGCATATATTATTACTGGCGAATCTAATTATGTTTTACACGTTGCGACCAAAGATTTGAGTTCTTTTTCTCATTTCGTCATTAATACCTTAAATAAAATAAAAGGTGTAGTGAGCATCAATTCCAAGATCATTTTACAGAAGATTGTGCAAAAGCCACTTTGACCCATCATTTTTAATTATAGAGCCATCTCATGATCGAAACTCAGCGTTTAATTTTAAGACAGTGGAAAGAAAGTGATGTTGAGCCTTTTATAACAATGGGCTTAGATCAACATGTTATGCAATTTTTCCCAAATCTATTAACACCCCAAGAAAGCCATAATTTAATCCAAAAAATTTCATCTCTCATTGATAAAAATGGTTGGGGCTTCTGGGCAGTAGAATTAAAAGAAACTCATCAATTTATCGGGTTTATTGGTTTACATAGCCAACCTGAACAATTTGACTTTTCTCCATGTGTGGAAATTGGGTGGCGACTTGCAAAAGACTTCTGGAAACAAGGTTATGCAACTGAAGGAGCAAAAGCGGCTTTAAACTATGGTTTTAATGTACTGAATTTAGATAAGATCGTTTCATTTACCGCTAACATAAATACACCCTCTCAAGCCGTCATGGAAAGACTTGGAATGCACAAAGTTAAAAACTTTGATCATCCCAAGGTTCCTCTCCATCACCAACTAAAAGCACATGTGTTATATGAAATTACAAGCTCTTCATTTATTTTTTGATTAAAGTCAAAATTTTAAATTATTAATAAAAATTTTCTTAATCATCGAAATCATAGCCAACAGATGTAGAGGACTCCCAATACTCATGGATTTTACTTGCGATATCATCTTTTCCCATGGTAGTGAGTACATAAAAGAGTTTAGCCTCTTTATTTTTTCTTAGTATTAAGAGGTTGTAGTAATCATACTCAGGCCCATTAAGACCTAATGTTGGCTGTGATTCACAGTGCTTTTCTGCTTTGTAATGCCATTCAAGCTTATAAGTATCAAGGCCATCAGCAGCATTGATTACAATACCGTCATTGGCTCCGCCAATAAATCCAATTTTCATTGCTTTCTCTAAATTCTTATTAGGGTTAATTTTAAATATAACTTTAAACAAGTATCCTTCAATTTATAAAATGTATGTCAATACGTATCCTATGTAAGCAAAATTAACCATAAATATAGATGGCTTTTAAGATTTCTTAATTGCAAAACTTTGACTCCCTATTTTTACTTTAAACACAGGAAAAGTTTTCTATTAAAAAGCATTTATTATTGTTTTTTGTTTTTCAAAATTACACGCTATAATTTTCAAATCATTTATCCTCCCTACCCATCACATTAATCAAAACACCTTTTGAAAGAATTAATGGGTGGAGTTTTAAATTAATTTTATATCTCGAAGTTTCTTTAATTATTGATTTTAAAAAGGATATATGGTAGATGTGTCTTAAAAATTTTGCTTTAAATGATTTTGGAGATATTTAGATATGTCTAAAATCGTAATGTTTGACATGGATGGTACGCTATTAGATCTCGCTTTTGATGATTTCATCTGGAATGAATGTCTTCCTAAGCGACATGCAGAGATACATCAACTTCCACTCGACCAGAGCCAAAAAATACTATATCAGTTTTATCAATCACATAGACATACGCTTGTTTGGTATTCATCAGCTTATTGGACCAAAACTGTAGGCGTTGATGTACTCAAATTACAGCAAGAATTTCAGACAAAAATTCAAGCTCGGTCTGGTTGTATTGAGCTTCTACAGGAACTGAAAAAGCAAGGATATAGTTGTTGGTTAGTTACAAATGCCGATCGTGCAAGCTTACGGTTAAAGCTCGATAATGTTGCAATTAAACACTTCTTTGACGTAATCGTATCGAGTGAACAAATTGGTTATGCAAAAGAAGATATTCATTTTTGGCAAGAGCTCCAAAAATTACACCCTTTTGACCCAGACGTAACCATTTTTATTGATGATACAGCTCCTGTACTAAAAACAGCTGAAAAATTTGGTATCAAGCACTTGTTTACTATCTTGCAGCCCTCAACTCTAAAGGATGTAAGAAAGCATGAAGATTTAGAATATAAAGCACTAGATCGACTTACAGAATTGCTGTCTATATTGAATCAAATTGATAGAAAGGATAATGATGTCAAAATCGCTTGAAAACGATGCTGTAGAGACCATGCGTATCGACAAATGGCTATGGGCTGCTCGTTTTTTTAAAACTCGTTCAATTGCTAAAGCAGCAATCGAAGGAGGTAAAGTACATCACAATAATGAGCGTGTAAAAGTTTCCAAAGAAATTCGTGTTGGAATGGAACTTATTATTCAACAAGGTTTTGATAAAAAAACCGTTGTCGTAAAAGCGCTTTCGAACACACGTGGTCCAGCACCGGTTGCCCAGCAACTTTATGAAGAAACAGAAGTAAGTATCGCTAGACGGGAGTTGATTGCATCCCAACGAAAATTGCATAATCTTGCTCGACCTGATCATAGACCGACTAAAAAGGATCGTAGACAGATTAATCGGTTTAAACAGGACAATGATCAACACTGGTCGTATGGTGATGAATAAAAACGTCGAGTTGTGTCGCACACACACAGACAAGACATAGAAGCTATAGAAAAAATCTGTCACTATTAGCCCTGTGAAACAAGTTGAGATTCAATGCATCCACTTGGGTTAAACGTGATGAACTTAGAGTATTGAGGTTTTTGAGATGGATGAGAATAAAAGCAAAGCATTACAAGCCGCGCTAAGTCAAATTGAGAAGCAATTTGGCAAAAATACGGTGATGCGTCTCGGTGATAACACTGTTCAAGCAGTTGAAGCTGTATCTACAGGTTCTTTGACTTTAGATATTGCATTGGGGATTGGCGGTTTACCGAAAGGTCGTATCGTTGAGATTTATGGTCCAGAATCTTCTGGTAAAACCACAATGACTCTCCAAGCGATTGCACAATGTCAAAAAGCTGGTGGTACTTGTGCATTTATCGATGCAGAACACGCATTAGATCCACAATATGCACGTAAGCTGGGCGTGGACATTGATAATCTACTTGTATCGCAACCTGATAACGGTGAACAAGCACTCGAGATTGCAGACATGCTAGTTCGCTCTGGTGCAATTGATTTAATCGTTGTCGACTCAGTTGCTGCTCTTACTCCTAAAGCAGAAATTGAAGGCGAAATGGGTGACTCTCACATGGGCTTACAAGCTCGCTTAATGAGTCAGGCATTACGTAAAATTACGGGTAACGCTAAACGCTCGAACTGTATGGTTATTTTCATTAACCAGATCCGTATGAAAATTGGTGTAATGTTTGGTAGCCCTGAGACTACGACTGGTGGTAACGCATTGAAGTTCTATGCTTCTGTACGTTTAGATATCCGCCGTATTGGTCAGGTCAAAGAAGGTGATGAAATCATCGGCTCTGAAACTCGAGTTAAAGTTGTTAAAAACAAAATGGCTCCTCCTTTTAAAGAAGCTATTTTCCAAATCCTATACGGTAAAGGTACAAACCAGCTTGGCGAACTTGTAGATTTAGCTGTACAACAAGATATCGTGCAAAAAGCAGGCGCTTGGTATTCATATCAAGGCAATAAAATTGGCCAAGGTAAAAACAATGTTATCCGCCACTTTGAAGAAAATCCTCAAATGGCTGGAGAAATTGAAAAGATTATCCGTGAACAACTGCTAACTACGGGTACTAATGGTGCTGTACAAGTGGAAGATGAAGAAGAAGATCTTCTATTAGAGTCTTAATTACCGCTTATAAGTCTTAAAACGCCCTTCGGGGCGTTTTTTACAAGGAAATATTAAATATGTTCAAAAGAACAGAAGAACAGCCCCAACAACGCGCTTTGCTAACAGGTCAACGTTTGCGCTCATATGCTTTTGCATTATTGACTCGTCGAGATTATTCGAAAGCAGAACTTATCGAGAAATTGAATCGTTATGCACAAAACCCTGAAGAGGTTAAGCAACTTGTTGAAGAGTTATCTGAGCAAAATTATCAAAGTGACCAACGCGTTGCAGAACTAACATTGGCTAGCCAAATTCGTAAAGGCAAAGGGCCAAAACGCATCAAACAAGCTTTAAAAACTAAACAAATCGAAAATGATTTAATTGCAGATGAAATTCATAACATTGATTGGGTGGAACAGGCTTATCAACTTAAAGTGAAAAAGTTTGGTGAAGAAGTAGAAAAAGATCCTAAACTTAAAGCAAAACAGATGAGGTTTTTACAATATAGAGGATTTGATTTAGATGTAATTATGAAGGCAATCCAACGGAGATCGGATTAGAAAATGGTGGCAACCCCACTAGCAAAACTTCGGCACATCATAGATCTGCTACCGTTGCTACCTTCCGGTCCTGGCGGGGTTCACAGAGTACAATTGCGAAGCCACCAGCGGGGCTACCATTGCAAAACAGAGTATAGAGATTTTTAAAAGAGTTGCAAGCCTTCTTCTCAATTTTAAGCGAGTTTATGTTTCAATTGATTAATTCATCGTCAAAAACATATAAATTCCTAGAATCTCTTATCTTATATTCTTTCTTGATACTTATTTTGAATAAAATATGCTTGAAGATTGTAAACTATTCTTGCATTTATATTGTTAGCTGTTTTAATTGCAATGATCAATTAAAACCTTAGATAGCTAATGTGAATAGTTTACATATTCCCTTCTCAAGTTAGCTTTTACATAAAATTATGGACCTATACTCATGCGATTGATGAAGCATTCTTTATTATTTATTGCCTTAATGGGCACTACTTCTCTCTATGCCAATATTCCAATTGAATCGCGCGGTTTAAGTCAAAGTGGTGGTAGTTCAACTAACACTTCATCGAATAACGCTTCAGTCCCTAGTAATTTAAATTGGGAATTGATGCAAAAAAACCAACAATTAGAAAATGATATACGCACCTTACGCGGACAATTAGAAGAACAATCCAATGATATTGAACAACTGAAAAAAGATTTATCTAATCGCTATACTGATTTAGACCAGCGTTTGGAATTACTAAATCAAAAAGTAGATCCAGAAAGTGCAGCACCAGACAATACAGCAAATAGTGATGCTACAGCTACCGGAAGCTCAGAAGCTCCTCCTACCGACAATAAAGCAGCTAGTAGTACTACTACAACTGCTGCAAGTCAAGTTACTTCCCCCTCACAAACGCAAGTAACACAACCAGCTTCATCGCCTGCTACGCAAAATCAATCGAACCCTGTAGAACTTGAAAAAGCAGCTTATACTGTCGCTTTAGATGCCTACAAACAAGGTGGAGCGAAAAAAGCGATTGCTCCAATGCAAAACTTTATCAAAAATCATCCTAATAGCGTTTATACAGGGAATGCCTATTTTTGGTTAGCCGAGTTTAATTTAGCAACTGATCCGGTAAATTATAATGAAGCTAAAAAGAACTATAATGTAGTCGCTACGCAATACCCAAATTCTAGTAAAGCTCCTCGCGCGCTTTATCAACTCTACAGTATTGCCAAAGATGTTGATAAAAACACTGTAACAGCAAACCAATATAAAGCTAAAATCTTAAGTCAGTATCCAAAATCTGAAGAAGCCAAATTTTTTAATAAATAAAAGTTTAAAAAAAAAAAGACACCGCAGATTGCGGTGTCTTTTTTTGAATATCTCGGCTTAACGCACAATACCACGTTCTGACTGCTCAACAGAGTCAATTAATAATTGAGCTTCTGGAACATTTGGCAGAATATCATTTTTAATCTGCTCAACAGCTTGAACAGAAGTCAGGCCTGATTTAAAAATCAATTTATAAGCTTCTCTAAGACCTTGAATTGTATCCTTAGACCAACCCTTTCGGCGCATACCTTCTATATTAATACCAAACGCATGTGCTGGATTACCAGATGCCATAACATAAGCTGGCACATCTTTTAAAATTAAAGATGCTCCACCAACCATACTGTAAGAATCGATTTTACAGAATTGATGAATTCCTGAATTACCACCAATAATGACATGATCACCAATATGTACGTGTCCAGCAACACCAACATTATTTGCGAAAATATTATGATCACCAACAATACAGTCATGTGCAATATGCGTATTAACCATCAATAAGTTATGACTACCTATTTTAGTTAAAGCATTATCTTGTACAGTTCCTCTATGTAAACTGCAATGCTCACGAATTAAATTATGATCTCCAATCTCTAACCAAGTTTCTTCACCTTGATATTTCAAGTCTTGGCAAACTTCACCAACACTTGCAAACTGGAAAATCTCATTATTTTGACCAATTTTGGTAAAACCACCAACTACAACATGTGAATGTAATTTAGTACCAGCGCCAATCGTCACATTTGGACCAATAATACAATAAGGTCCTATCTGGACATCCGGGGCAATCACTGCAGATGGATCAATAATGGCCGTAGAATGAATTAAATCGTGATTGCTCATGCCTGCTCTGTTTTTTGGTGTGAAATCATAATTTCAGCGGTTGTTGCTACAATACCGTCAACGGTAGCCGTACAGTTATATTTGTAGATACCGCGTTTTTGCATTACTAATTCAGATTTTAATACAAGTTGGTCGCCAGCAACTACTTGTTTTTTAAATCTTACCTTTTCTGCACCAGCAAAGAGGAATAAAGAACCTGGTTTTGGCGTCTCATTGTTCATAATAAAACCTAGAACGCCCGAAACTTGAGCTAATGCTTCTACAATTAGAACACCCGGCATAATTGGATATTCTGGAAAATGTCCTTGTAGGAACTCTTCATTGATAGAAACATTTTTATAACCAACAATACTATTGTCAGTAACTTCAGTCACACGATCAACCAATAAGAAAGGATAACGATGCGGCAAATATTGACGAATCGTTTGAATCTGCATTGGTAATTCAGGGATGGCAAATTTAGGTGTAGTTGACTCGGTCATAATATTCTATTTACGCAAATTAAAAGTTGATTCAAGAGACTCTATTTGAGCTTGTATATGATCAAGTCGTTTAGTGATTTGGGTCAATGGCACATCTGCTAATTGTCGCAAGCGTACAATTGTCTTTTTCCAATGACTATTTTCAAATAATCCAATTCCTGAAGAATAGGTACCAGCTTCAGAAATATTTTTTGTGACCATTGACATTCCAGTTAAAGTCACATTATCAGTGATTGAAAGGTGACCAGACACACCGCAAGCTCCTGCAAGAATACAGTTTTTGCCAATTTTAGTGCTTCCAGCAATTCCACATTTAGCAGCAATAGCTGTATTGGAACCAATATGAACGTTATGTGCGATTTGCACAAGATTATCAATAATTACCCCATCTTCCAAAATCGTATTATCTAGTGCCCCTCGATCAATACTACAATTTGATCCAATACGGACATCATTACCAATAATAACTGAACCTAATTGTGCAATACGATGCCATTTACCTTGATATGGTGCAAAGCCAAAGCCTTCACTACCAATTACAGTACTTGCATGAACTCGAACACGATCAAGTAATTTAGAACCGCCAGTAATGGTGACATGAGAATCGATAAAACAATCCTTTCCAATTTCCACATTATCATCCAGACGACTATGAGACTGAATAATCGTGTTCTCTCCTACTACACAATTTTCACCAATTACAACGTAATGGCCAATATATGCTTTTTCAGAAATAATTGCAGAAGGATGAATTTGAGCAGTACTTTCAATACCTATTGATGTAATCTTTTTATCAAAAGCATGGGTAAGGATGGCAAAAGCTAAATATGGATTATCAACAATAATAAAATTTTGTTTATCAGTAAGCTGTTCTTTAATAGAGCTTGTAACAATGTACGCACCCGCCCGGCTAGCCTTTGCTTGATCAATATACTTTTCACCATTTACGAAAGTAATATGAGAAGATTCAGCATTTTCTAAACTTGCTAAGTTTATAAATTGAAGACTACCCGCACCAACTAACTCACCATTCACTAGGTGAGCTAGTTCATCTAAACGATAATGTTGCACTTTCATTAATTTATTTCATTGAATTAACCTTTTGTATCATTTTATCAGTTAAATCATATTTAGCGTCATAGGCAACGGTCGAATTTTTATTCAAAATGAAGTCAAGATTATTTTCTTTTCGTAATTGTTCAGCTGCTTGTTTCACACGAGTCTCAAAAGTTGAGTTCATTCCTTGCAAACTAGTTTGAACTTTAGACTGCAAACCTTGTTGAGTTGAATTAAATTCATTTAATTTTGACTGATATTGAGTCTGAAGCTTCTTAATATCATCTTCTTTCATTTTTTGCCCTTGGGTTTGGGCTTGACGTTGAAGACCTTCTAACTCTTTACCCAACTGCTCAAGACGAGTAGTTGTTGGCTTAACAGATTGATTTAAACTTGCATTTTGTTGTTTTAAATAAGTACTACTTTCAACAACTTTAGCAAGATCAATAACACCATAACCAGCTGCATTCGTCATAGCAGAAACTGTAAGGCCTAATCCTAACATTAATATATTTAATTTTTTCATCTTAATTTGTGTCCTTATTGCATGTTTAGTCAAGTCGTACTTAGAAAGTACGACCGATTTCAAACTGAATCTCTTTAGTTTCGTCACCAGGCTTGTCATTTAACGGGAATGCATAGCTAAGAGATAATGGTCCAATCATAGTGATCCATGTGAAGCCTACACCTACGCTATAACGCATATTGCCTAAATCAAAACCGTAGTTATCTTCACAGTATTTTTTAGCATCTGCTATTTGCTGCCCATTCATAATCATAGAATAAGAGCCAACATCACATTTAGTATCAAATACTTGACCACCTTCAGCAAAAAGAACTGGTCGTACTTGGCGAGTCCAATCTCCTTTGAATGGCAATGGTAAAGCAAGCTCTGTACCAAACTGAACTAAAGCATTACCACCAACTTCTTCTGGAGAAGAGTCATTTTTACCTTCTTCTTGTAAATTCACGCTTGAATATTTCGGGCCCAAGGTACTGTTGTCATAACCACGAACAGACCCATAACCACCCGCATAGAAGTTTTTATAGAATGGCAAATCATTACCATAGCCAAGCTTACCATAACCACGTAATACAAAGCCTGAATTACCGATTGGTAAGAATGCTTGTGTATCATAAGTTACTTTTTGGTAATCGACATCACTACCCGGTAAACCAATTTCAAGCCCTACTCGATGAGACATACCTGAAGTTGGGAAAATTGGACGGTTTAGTGTGTTATATGACCAACCTAAATTCAAATTATAAGTAAAGAACTCACCCTCAAACGCACTTCCATAAGGCTCAGAAGTTTTGCCATCTGGACACTTATACAATCCTGTTGTTGGATCTTTCTCAAGGTCAACGAGGCAGTAAGTACTTGTTGAAGTGGTTTTTCCACCATTTGCCTTTAAATAGTCACGGACATAGGTAGAGACATAAGGACCAGTCGTTACTTTAGTATTATCAATACCTAAAGAAGCACTTAGGCTTTGGTTTTCATCAATTGGATAACCAAAACTTAAACTACCACCAAAACTATCGGTAACATAGTTATTAACGTTATAGTCATCATTTAGCTTTGTTTTACGATAGTAAACATTATAACCGCGGCTTACCCCATCAATAGTGAAGTAAGGGTCGGTAACGCTTAAGTTATAGTAGTCTTGAGTTTCAGAACGAGATAAATCGATCGAAACACGATTACCTGTTCCCATAAAGTTAGTTTGACTCAAACCTGCTTGGAATGTGATACCACCACTTTGTGAGTAACCTACCGCTAATGTTGTAGTTCCCGAGTGTTGCTCTTCAACATTTACGTTTAAATCCACCTGATCTGGTGAATTTGGAATACGAGCCGGTTTAATATCAACTGTTTTGAAGAATCCGGTACGCTCTAAACGAACCTTGGACAAATCAATTTTTTCATTACTCGCTAAAGCGCCTTCCATTTGACGCATTTCACGACGCAATACTTCATCAGCAGTTTTACTATTACCTGTAAAGTTAATACGTCGTACGGTTACTTGCTGACCTGGGTTTACATAATAGTTTAAGTCAACAACACCCGTTTCATTATTAATTTGCGGAACGACATTTACATCTGCAAAGTAATAACCTGCATTACCATATTTACGCAATAACAATTGCTTAACAGCATTTACCTTTTCTTGAGAATAGGTATCGCCATCTTTATAAATTTTTAAAGCTTGCAGTTCTTCAGGTTTATAAAGTGCGTCACCTAAAAACTTGGTTTGACCGAATTTGAACTGACTGCCTTCTTCTACAGCAACTTCAATAAAGATATTCTTTTTATCTTCACTGATATTAAGCTGAGAGTTATTGATATGAAAATTGATATAACCTTTATTCAGATACATGGCACGCAAAGCTTCAAGGCTCGCTGCCATTTTCTCTCTAGCATAACGGTCGTTACGGGTTACAACAGAAGCCCAGCCACTTTCTTTAACTGCGAAAGCTTGTTTAATTTCGCTGTCTTTAAAAACAGTGTTACCAATAATATTGATATTAAAAACTTTAGCAGCCGTACCTTCATTAAAATTTAATTTAAGTTCAACACGATTATTTGGACGAGCTATCGTATCAACAGTTACATCAGCATCATAACGGCCTTGCTGAGTATATTGCTGCTCTAATTCAGTTTCAATTGTTTGTAAAGCTGACTTCTTAAAAACTTCGCCTTCAGCAATGCCCATTTTTTTAAGGCCTTGCTCTAAAGCCTCTTTAGGAATAAGTTTATTACCCTTAAATTCAAGCTTTGAAATAATTGGGCGCTCTACCACATTAAAAACTAAAGTATCGTTATCTCTTGATGCTTTAATATCGTCAAAAAGTCCAGTGGCATACAATGTTCGAATTGCTTCTGCGATCATCGGTTCATTAACGCGATCGCCACTGTTGATTGGCAACATGGTAGAAACATTTGCAGGAGTAAGACGGACCAAACCATCTATACGAATATCTCGAACAACGAAATCATCAGCTGCATATGCTTGTTGTACCGCTGCCATAGCGCTAACAAGTGCCAAAGGCATTAAAAAATGTGTGTGCCGCATGCCAGTTTTTCCAGTAAGTTATAAATCCATATACGTTTACAAACGCATAAAATCGTTAAATAAAGCTAAAAGCATCATACTACCGAGCAGTACCATACCAATTTTTAGACCAAACATTTGTATTTGTTCAGAAACAGGCTTCCCACGAATAGCTTCAATAATGTAATAAACGAGGTGTCCACCATCAAGCATTGGAATTGGCAATAAATTTAAAATTCCAAGACTTACACTCATTAAAGCCATAAATGAGATAAAAGTCTGCCATCCCATTTCTGCACTTTGTCCCGCTACTTTCGCGATTGTAATTGGTCCAGAAAGATTCTCTAAGCCAATTAAACCCTTAACCATTTTTACTATCGAACTCAATATCATGCTAGAGATTTGGCCAGTCTTATCTAGCGACATCTGGAAAGCTTGTAATGGAGTATATTGTATTGTTTGCTTATATTCGTCAGGAATTGTAATTTTTCCTGCATCGCTTTTTACGCCTAAAACCCCACTCACTTGCCCCATATTGTCACGCTTTCCTTGGGGCATAACTTGCAAATGAACGAGCTGACCATTACGTAACACATCAATACCAAGTAATTTTTCTGGTGAATGTTGCACAACTTCCACAACATCAAACCAGTCTTTCATTACTTGACCATTAATTGAAACAATACGATCACCGACTTTCATTCCTTGACGAATTGCTGCCCCATCTGCAGTCAACTCAGTTACAACAGCGGGAATAACGGGACGATAAGGTAAAAAACCCAATACATCTAAAGCTGATTCATTTTGATTTTTTAAAAAATCTTTAATTGGTAAAACAATATTTTTTTCAGTACCTGCACGATCTACATCGATATTCAAGTTACCAGTTTCACCTACACGATCAATCAAAGCAAAGTTAAGTTTTTCCCAAGTTTGGGTTTCCTTTCCGTCAACAGCAATAATCTTGTCGCCTACTTGTAGTTGAGCTGTTGCTGCTGGCGAGTTGGGTATAACTTTACCTACTCTTGTATTTAGTTGTTCCTGTGCTGGTAAAAATAAAATCCAAAAAAGTAAAACAGCAAAAATCAAGTTAATTAAAGGTCCAGCCGCAACAATTGCTATACGCTTCCATGGTTTTTGACGGTTAAATGCATAAGGTAAATCTTGCTCTGCAACATTACCTTCGCGCTCATCGAGCATTTTTACATAACCACCTAAAGGCAAAGCTGAAAGTTGGTACTTAATTCCAGATTTTTTTGATGTCCACTTAAGTAATGTCGGACCAAAACCAATAGAATAAACTAGAATCTTAACACCAAGTTTTCGTGCCACCCAATAATGACCGAACTCATGAATTGCAATCAATGGACCGAGCAAGAGAGCTGCTGCTGCAATCATAAATAATGCGCTCATTTCAGCCTCCTATACTTGATATATACTGCTGTGCTACATGTCGTGCTACTTCATCTTTATTCAAAATAGACTCGATATTATCAGCAACTGAGTTTTCCAATTTTTGCAAAGTATGCTCTACCACTTGTGGGATATTTGTAAATCCAATCTGTTCCTTTAAAAATGCAGCAACGGCAACCTCATTTGCAGCATTTAAAATAGTAGGTGCCAGCCCTCCCGCACGCATTGCCTGACGGGCTAAATCAAGTGCTGGAAATTTCTGAATATCCGGTGCTTGAAAATTAAGCTGAGAATATTCAAATAAATCTAAAGCAGGAACATTAGTCTGTAAACGCTCTGGCCATGCTAATGCATGGGCAATCGGTGTACACATGTCTGGATTACCCATTTGAGCCAATGTTGAACCGTCAACATATTGCACCATAGAATGAATAATACTTTGTGGATGAACAACAACTGTAACAAAATGTTCAGATATTGAAAACAAATGACATGCCTCGATCAACTCTAACCCTTTATTCATAAGAGTAGCTGAGTCAACTGAGATTTTCTGTCCCATAGACCAATTGGGATGCTTACAGGCCTGTGCAGGAGTAACTTTTTCTAATTGTTCTAACGAATGGTTTAAAAATGGTCCACCTGAAGCGGTCAATAAAATTCTTGATACACCCTGTTGCGGTTGTCCACTTCTTTCAGCCTCTAAATAATTATGAGGTAATGATTGAAAAATAGCGTTGTGTTCTGAATCTACCGGTAATAATAATGCCTGATGATCACGTACTGCTTGCATCATGATTTCACCAGACATGACCAAAGCTTCTTTATTAGCAAGCAATACGCGTTTACCAGCTTTTACAGCCGCTAATGTTGGTAATAAACCAGCTGCTCCAACAATTGCAGCCATAACTACATCAACATCTGGATGAGATGCGATACTTACTAGCCCTTCCTGATCAGTCAAAATTTCAATATCTTGTAATTCATTCTTTACAAATAAAACTGCTAATTCGTCAACTTTTTGCTTTGGAACAACTACAACTTTTGGTTGAAATTGTTTACATATATCAACCAATTCAAAAATTCGACTATGAGCTGAAATTGCAAATACTGAATACTTATCAGGATGTTGATTTAAAATTTTTAAGGTACTTTGCCCAATGGAACCGGTTACACCCAATATGCAAACAGATTGTGTCATTTATAAATCTACACCAATAAGTTTTAATATATACATTCCCGTTGCAAAGATCGGGGCTGCAGCAAGTAAAGAATCAATACGATCTAAAACACCACCATGACCAGGTAGTACACGTCCAGAATCTTTAATACCAGCACGGCGTTTAATCATCGACTCAAATAAATCACCTAAAACTGAACCGAATACTGTAATCAGTGACAATATAAGAAACAGAATTTGCTGAATTAAAGTTAAATTTAAATACTGATATTGCACAACCAACATTACCAGTATGGTCGTGATAACACCACCATACAAGCCTTCTACCGATTTGTTCGGACTTACTGTTGGTGCTAGTTTTCTTTTACCAAATTTACGGCCAACAAAGTAAGCACCACTATCTGCACCCCACACGAGCAAGAACAAATACATTAACCACCATGGTGAACTTTGCCAAACAACAAAAATTGAAGTTACCGCGGCACAAACTAAAATAATGCCAATTACATATAGAGTAACGTTATACCACCCATCAAATTCAGGAAAAGATTTGACCCAATAAACGCTTACAAGCCAAGTCAAAATTGAAGCTGACCACAACAGTAATGCAATATCATGGAAAAATAGAGCAACGCCCGAAACGAATGCAACAAGCAGACCGTAGCACCAAGCTTTTGGCTTTACAGCATTTACAGTTTCATGGGGCATTAATTTATACCATTCATACCCCGCAACCCCTGCTGCTACAATCATAAGAACCAACATTGGATAATGTGATTGCGTAGCAAACATACAGCCTAAAACAACTGCGACAAGTACCAATGCGGTAACAATCCGCTCTAACATTATAAGTTCTCTATTTTCTCTTG
Organism: Acinetobacter sp. S-1; assembly: GCF_059579785.1. Lineage (NCBI taxonomy): Bacteria > Pseudomonadati > Pseudomonadota > Gammaproteobacteria > Moraxellales > Moraxellaceae > Acinetobacter > Acinetobacter sp. S-1. The sequence continues at coordinate 1,618,311 of NZ_CM184207.1, read as the reverse complement.
CTGAATTTGTTCAGATGTTTTGCCAAAACGACGTTCACGCCCTGAAAAAACATTCAATGCATGATCGAATTCTTGTACTGTAAATTCTGGCCATAAAGTATCAGTAAAATACAGCTCCGCATATGCTGCTTGCCATAACAAGAAATTAGATATGCGATAATCTCCACCTGTACGGATCAATAAGTCCACAGCTGGCAGATCGTTTAGACTGACATATTTTTCGAACAAATCAACATTTATTTGATCAGCACCAAATTCACCACGGGAAACCGCTTCAGCAACTTGTTTTGCTGCATTTGCAATATCCCACATCCCACCATAGCTCACAGCAATAGTTAAGGTCATAGTGTTATGGTGTGCTGTCTGTTGCTCTGCATCTTCCATTAAGGCAACTAGGTGTGACGGTAATCTGGAACGATCACCGATGAAACGCAAAGCAATATTAAATTTCTTCATGCGAGGTATTTGCTCATGAATAGTTTCTTCAAGAAGCTTCATAAGCAGATCGACTTCAAATTGTGGTCGATTCCAGTTTTCGCTTGAAAATGCAAACACCGTTAAAGCACGAATACCTGTTTTTTTACAATGTTCAACGATAGGATCAAGAACATTTTTACCCTCTCGATGTCCATCACCTTTTTGCATTTGATTTTTTTTTGCAAAGCGGTTGTTGCCATCCATGATGATGGCAACATGCTTAGGAAGATGATACTCTTCTGAATCGGTCATAAAATTTAGACCTTCATCAATTCTGCTTCTTTCGCTGCAAGACGCTTGTCTACTTCTGCAACATATTTGTCAGTAATTTTCTGGATATCATCACCTGCACGGCGCTCATCATCTTCAGAGATTTCTTTCTCTTTTAATAATGCTTTGATATCACCTAATACATCACGACGAATGTTACGAATTGCAACTTTTGCATTTTCAGCTTCGCTACGCGCAATTTTTTGCATATCACGACGTGTTTCTTCAGTTAATGCAGGTAAAGGTACACGAATTGCATCCGCAGTAATCGGGTTTAAACCAAGATCACTCTCACGAATTGCCTTATCAATAGCTGAAACCATTGTACGTTCAAATGGCTGAACAAGAAGTGTACGAGAATCTTCAACCCCAACGTTTGCCACTTGATTTAAAGGCACATCAGAACCGTAGTAAGGAACCATTACCCCATTTAAGATTGATGGGTGTGCACGGCCGGTACGAACTTTAGCAAACCCTAGTTCTAAAGACTCAAGAGTTTTCAACATACGCTGTTCGCTGTCTTTTTTCAGATCGTTAATCATATGATCTACCTTACTTATTTATTCAAGGATGTTTTAACAAATTTAATTTAGCGCTAGTATAAAGAGCTTTCGTCAACACGTACATTATTTAGTAACGCGTGTACCTTCTTTTTCGCCCATGACTACTGACAATAGCGCGCCTGATTTATTCATATCAAAAACTTGTAATGGCACATTATGGTCACGACATAAACAAATAGCTGTCAAATCCATAACACCAAGTTTTTCGTCTAATACTTGATCAAAGGTTAAATGATCATATTTAACTGCATCTTCGTATTTACTTGGATCTTTATTATATACGCCATCTACTTTGGTCGCTTTTAGAATTAAATTTGCTTCAATTTCAATTCCGCGTAAGCAAGCTGCCGTATCAGTCGTAAAGAATGGATTTCCTGTACCAGCAACAAAAACACAAACTTCACCTTGACTCAAGTGACGAATCGCATCACGACTTGAATAAGACTCCACTACTGTACCAATTGGTAATGCAGACATAAGGCGAGTTCTGATATTACGGCGAACTAATGCATCACGCATAGCCAAACCATTCATTACAGTTGCAAGCATACCCATTTGATCGCCTGTTACACGACCAACCAAGCCATCCTTTTGCAACTGACTACCACGATACAAGTTACCGCCACCAACAACGATACCCACTTGCACACCCAAGCCAACTAAGTGAGCAATTGAAAGGGACATTTGATCAAGGACTTGAGCATCAATACCCATGTCTTTGTTACCTGATAATGCTTCACCAGATAGTTTTAATAAAATGCGTGAATAACGGGGGCTAATTGTTTCCGCCATGAGTTTGCTCCAAAACCTCTTAAACTGAATGCTTTTTTGAATCGTTATCGATTAAACCGACTTAATTTTAATTAACTTTGCAAATAAGTCGTATTCATCCGCATCGGTGATTTCGACTTCCAACATATCGCCTGGTTGAATAGTGCTCTTATCGATATCTTCTACAAAGACATTACCGTCAATTTCCGGAGCATCGGCATAAGAACGTGCAACAGCAACAGGATATTCATCTTCCAAACTATCGACTAATACAGTCATCGTTTGACCAATACGTTTTTGCAACTTAGCAGCAGAAATTTGTTGCTGCACTTGCATAAAGCGCTCGTAACGCTCTTGCTTAATTTCTTCAGGCACATGATCGGGTAAATCATTTGCCGTAGCGCCTTCTACTGGTGAGTAGGTAAAGCAGCCAACACGATCAAGTTCAGCTTCAACTAACCAATCGAGCAATATTTGAAAATCTTCTTCAGTTTCGCCTGGGAAACCCACTACAAATGTAGAGCGAATCACAAGATCTGGGCATTTTTCACGCCACAATTTAATTTTTTCGAGTGTATTTTCACTGTGAGCCGGACGCTTCATTAACTTAAGAATACGCGGGCTTGCATGTTGGAATGGAATATCAAGATATGGCAGAATTTTACCTTGTGCCATTAAGTCAATAACCGCATCAACATGTGGGTATGGATAAACATAATGTAAGCGCACCCAGATACCAAGTTGGCCTAGTGCTTCACACATATCAAAGAATTTTGTTTTAACAGGCTGGCCATTCCAGAAATCAAGTTTGTACTTGGTATCTACACCATAAGCTGATGTATCTTGGGAAATAACCAAGATTTCTTTAACACCTGCTCTTTTAAGCGCAGCGGCTTCTTCCAGTACACTTCCAACTGGACGCGATACTAGATCGCCACGCATACTTGGGATAATACAGAAGGTACAACGGTGGTTACATCCTTCAGATATTTTTAAATAGGCATAATGTTTTGGTGTTAAGCGAATTCCTTGTTCAGGAACCAAATCAACAAACGGGTTGTGTTTAGGTGGTGCTGGGACATATTCATGTACAGCTTCCATTACATCTTGATAAGCTGCTGCACCAGTAACCTTTAAAACATTTGGATGCATTTGACGAATTTTGTCTTCGTCTTTACCTAAGCATCCAGTAACGATTACTCGACCATTTTCACTCATGGCCTCGCCAATTGCATCTAGCGACTCTTGTACCGCAGATTCGATAAAACCACAGGTATTAACAACAACTAAATCAGCACCATCATAATCTGATGCAACTTGATAACCTTCAGTCTTTAACTGAGTTAAAATTCGTTCAGAATCTACCAATGCCTTAGGACAACCTAAAGAAACAAAACCGACTTTGGGGGTCTTCATGAATCTGCGCTCCACTTGAATGCGCGTATTGTATGTCTTTTCTTGTCTCAAGCATAGGTGGAAAGCCTACTCTTTGTGTAATGCACCAAAATACGACCAACATTTGCACCAAAACTCACCTTTGCACCAAGTTGGATCATGTTATTATCTATATTCAAGCCATCAGTTTTGATCAACCGATATAAAGACCGATTTCAGCGCGTTTTTAAATACTTTAAAACTTTAAAATAACCCATAAACAAAGTTGGCGTATATTTTGCATCGTTCATGTTCTATAACGGTGAAAATCCGATAACCAATGAAGATGCCATTGCGCTATTTTAAGACAGGAACGATTCGCTAATGGATCAACACAACCCTATCGACTATCGCCTATTGGTAGACAATTTAACTACTGCGATTTTACTCATCGATAGTAATTTGAATATCTTTTATTTAAATTCAGCATGCGAAGCACTTTTCGACATTAGCTTGCTGCGTGCTTCTGGACAACCGGTTCTGAACTTACTTCATGCACCTGACGATACCTTTAATACTCATGAAGCTTTACTCAACACTTTAAAAACAGGACAGCCGTATACACGCCGAGAGGCAGTAATCAATGTGAATTTTAAAGACTTACATGTTGATTATACAGTTTCACAATTAAATGCCGGTAAGAGTTATCACCCTCTTCTCCTCATAGAGCTAAATCCAATTGATCGTATGTTGAAAATTTCTAAAGAAGAAAATCTAGTTCAACAACATCAAGTAGCAAGACAGCTTGTAAGAGGTGTGGCACATGAAATTAAAAACCCGCTTGCTGGCATACGAGGTGCAACTCAATTACTCGCTCGCAGCCTGAATGATGAAAGTTATGCAGAATTTACAGATGTTATTATTAATGAAGTAGATCGTTTAACTAACTTGGCAGATACCATGTTAGGTTCAAGACAACTACCAAGTTATGAAAACGTAAATGTTCATGAACCTTTAGAACGTGTACGTTCTTTAATTGCAAATCAGACTAAAAAGAAAATTAAGATCACGCGTGATTACGATTTATCTCTGCCAGATGTAAAGGCTGATCGCGATCAGTTGATTCAAGTTATGCTGAATATTAGTGTAAATGCTATTCAGGCCATGACTGAAAACAAATCATTTTTTAAAGACCAAGAGCCGGAATTACTTTTACGTACCCGCATTCAACGTCTGGTTACCATTAATGGTGTGCTCAACCGCTCGACTGTACGGGTAGACATTGAAGACAATGGACCTGGTATTCCTGAAAGTATTTTAGAGTCGGTATTCTATCCATTGGTTACTGGACGAGCAAAAGGCACAGGGCTTGGCCTGAGTATTGCACAGAATATTATGCATCAACATAACGGAATGATTGAATGCCAATCTGTTCCTGGAAAAACAATTTTTAGCTTATATTTACCTTGGGAGTCAGACCGTGTCGCGAAATAAAATATGGGTTATTGATGATGATCGCGCCATGCGATGGGTATTGGAAAAGACTTTTAAAGAAGAAGGATTTGACGTTACCAATTTTGAAGAAGCTCAAACTGCGCTTGAACGTTTGCACCATGATGCTCCCGATGTCATCTTAACTGACATCCGCATGCCTGGAATTGATGGTTTAACTTTTTTATCTAAAGTCAAAAACACTCATCCAGATTTACCTGTCATTATTATGACAGCACATTCTGACTTAGAGTCTGCTGTATCAAGCTATCAAACAGGTGCATTTGAATATTTACCAAAGCCTTTTGATATTGATGAAGCTTTAGCTTTAGTCAATCGCGCGATCCTGCATATTAATAAACTACAACAGCAAGAAGCTACAAAAACAGCCTCACCTCTTCAATCAACAGAAATTATTGGTGAATCTCCGGCAATGCAGGAGGTTTTCCGTGCTATCGGCCGTTTATCGCAATCTCATATTACTGTTTTAATTAATGGTGAATCGGGTACGGGTAAAGAATTAGTTGCTCATGCTTTACACAAGCACTCCCCACGCCGTGCCAAGCCTTTTATTGCTTTAAATATGGCTGCGATACCAAAAGACTTGATTGAAACCGAGTTATTTGGTCATGAAAAAGGCGCTTTCACGGGTGCAAACACCCAACATCAAGGCCGCTTTGAACAAGCAAATGGCGGAACACTATTCCTTGATGAAATTGGGGACATGCCCTTTGAAACACAAACTCGACTACTGCGCGTACTCGCTGATGGTGAGTTCTATCGTGTAGGTGGGCACATTCCAGTTAAAGTTGATGTTCGAATCGTGGCAGCAACACATCAGGATTTAGAAAAGCTAGTAAATGAAGGTCGCTTCCGTGAAGACTTATATCACCGCTTAAATGTGATTCGTATTCACATTCCTAAGCTTGCCCACCGTAGTGAAGATATTCCAATGCTTGCGCAGCATTTCCTTGCGCGTGCAGGTAAAGAGCTTGGCGTAAGTCCAAAAATTCTACGCACTGAAACAACGGACTACATGCAACAGTTACCATGGCCGGGTAACGTACGACAACTTGAGAATACTTGCCGCTGGCTAACTGTAATGATTACTGGCCGCGAAGTTTATCCAGAAGATTTACCTTCTGAACTCAAACAAGTTCCATTGCAAAAGAATAGTGATTCTAGTCAACCGGCACCTTCTTTTGAGCGTATTTCTCTACATCACTGGGATGAACTACTAAATCAATGGGCTATTCAAAAGCTTAAAAATGGTGAAATGAAAATTTTAGATATTGCCACACCAATGTTTGAACGCACGTTAATTAATGCTGCTTTACAACAAACACGTGGACGCAAACGTCATGCAGCAGAATTATTGGGTTGGGGCCGCAATACCTTAACACGCAAGTTAAAAGAACTTGGAATGGATTCTGCAGATGATGACGAAGAAGATGAGCACAAGGTTACTCAAACTGAAGCCTAGAAATCTCATTATTTAACTTCAGAGCGGTTAAGTCATTCTTAGCCGCTTTATTTTTAAATCAGATTTTTCTTAAAATATAATGTAAACACAAGGTTACATCATCAAATCCTTCTACAACCAACTCTAAGCTTATATTTTGTATTAGTTTATTTTTTGAATTAGCCACTTACTGTTCAGCATATGATCTAAAAAAATGGTTATGGCCATCACTAAAGATAGTTTTGCTATACTAGATAAGCAAAGTCAGTTGTTGTTATTAAATTTTATGCATGATTCAGTCCTGGATTCACATCACCTTGCATGTGAGAAGCCTCAAACACGCCGCGGTATTGAACGTCGTTTAGCTCTATTGTTAAGCGCGACCGAGCTGTTCCTAGAGAAAGGATATGATGCCGTATCTCTCGATGATATTGTTAATCATGCTGGTGGCTCCAAGGCTTCTATTTATAAATATTTTGGCAATAAGGAAGGACTTTTTACTGCTATTTGTGATCATAAACGTGAAATGTTTTTTAAAGATATTTGCATTCCATTCCAACCTGAGAAAAGCACTTTAAGAGAATATCTGATTCAAACACTTAATCGTGTATATGTTCATATTATTCAGCCCGAACATGTTGCATTTTTAAGACTTATTATTGAACAGACCGAATGTAACACTGTCCTCATACAATACTTATATGACAAATGGGTACATAATTTACAAAATACACTTACTCAAGCATTAGAGTTTGCGGATAAATCAGGCGAAATTACCTGTAATTCTCCGTATTATTCTTCACTCATGTATTTTGGGATTTTACGAGATATTGAATGGCGAATGATTATGGGAATGCCACTTCCACCCAATGAGAAAGAAGTTATTGATTATATTAATTATTGTGTAGATATTTTCTTAAAAGGCCATCATAAAGTCTAATTCTTTTGCATTTTAAAATGCTTATAGTATAGTAGACTTCTTTTTTCCCACATCCACCCAGCCAACAACAGATAATTGTTATATTTCAAAACAATTATTATGGAGTAGCTACATGGCTCTAAGACATTTCCTGACTTTACGTGATCTATCCACTCTAGAACTTAATCGCATTTTAGAACGCGCAAGCGAACTTAAAAAAATGCAACATGACAATAAGGTCTACCAGCCTTTTGTTGGTAAAGTATTGGGAATGATTTTTGAGAAATCAAGTACGCGTACACGTATCTCTTTTGAAGCAGGTATTAACCAATTTGGCGGTAGTGCGATTTTTTTATCGCCTCGTGACACACAATTAGGCCGTGGTGAACCAATCGAAGATTCTGCACGTGTAATTTCAAGTATGCTTGATATTGTGATGATTCGTACTTTTGGTCATGACATTGTTGAACGTTTTGCATCTTATTCAAAAGTTCCTGTAATTAACGGCCTAACTGATGATCATCATCCATGCCAGTTACTTGCTGACTTACAAACTTATATTGAACATCGCGGCAGCATTGAAGGCAAAACCGTTGCTTGGATTGGTGATGGCAATAATATGTGTAATTCATATATTGAAGCTGCACACATGATGGGTTTCAAACTCAAAATTGCATCGCCAAAAGGATATGAACCTAAACCTGAATTTTTAGCCGAGTTTGGTCATTGCGTTGAGCTTTATGATAATGCGGAAGATGCAGCAGTAAATGCTGACCTTATTGTGACTGATGTATGGGCAAGCATGGGCCAAGAAGAAGAGCAAAAACTTCGTGAAAAAGCATTTGCTGATTTTCAGGTTAACGAAAAATTAATGAGCCTTGCTCACCCAGATTGTTTATTCATGCACTGCTTACCTGCTCATCGCGGCGAAGAAATTTCTGAAACCATGCTCGATTATAAAAATGCAGTCGTATGGGATGAAGCAGAAAACCGTCTCCATGCTCAAAAAGCTTTAGTCGAATTTTTATTGAATGAAAATCTAAAAGCTTAAGTATTTACATAGGAAACAGCATCTTTATGATGCTGTTTTTTTTATTTTATAAGACTTGTACTTTTCCAGTTAATTATTTTTAAAATTTTGATAACGTTGTCGAATATATAAGCAGGCTGTATTTCAACTATTCTCTAGAATCGTGTATAACATTCTACACAATAAGCTAAGCCTACTCTTGTAGAGTGCGATCATGACAACCCTTGAACAATCATTATCTCAAATTCCCGCATTTTCGATTATTCATGAACATTTATTTAGCTCGGCCCAGCCTTCTGCTGAACAACTAAAATTGATTAAAGAGTTTGGTTGTAGCACAGTCATTAACCTTGCTTTAACTAATGCTTCAAATCATCTTGAGAATGAAGACCGTATTTGTTTAGACCTTGGTTTAAATTATATTCATATTCCAATTGATTGGGAGATGCCTTCTGCTGAGCAGTGCTTATTAGTTATAGATTTGATTGATCATTTAGTGCAAAATGAAATTGTTTGGATACATTGCGCCAAAAATAAACGCGTAAGTTGCCTTATGTATGTTTATAGACAGTTTTATATGAATATGGATATGCCTGCATCTCAGGATTTATTACACGAAATTTGGGAACCTAATGAGACTTGGACTGGTCTCATTCATAGTATTACCTTACAGCTACAAGGCCGTAAGGCAACTCTCGAACTTCAGCAGTCTTTGCAACAGGCCGATCACTTAGTGTGATGAGAGACTAAAACAGTCGCCGTAGCCAAAATACCCTCTTGACGACCGGTAAACCCAAGTTTTTCGGTTGTCGTTGCTTTAATACTAATTTGATTAATATCTACATTTAGAACATCAGCAATGCTTTGACGCATTTCAAGATTATGCTTAGCTAATTTTGGACGCTCGCAAGCCACCGTAATATCGGCATTATTTAACTGATAACCACGGTCTAAGATTAATTGATAAACATGCTTTAACAATACTCGGCTATCTGCGCCTTTGTATTCTGGGTCAGTATCAGGAAAATGTTGTCCAATATCACCAAGTGCTAAAGCACCTAATAAAGCATCACATAGCGCATGAAGTACCACGTCACCATCAGAATGCGCTTTCAAACCATGTGTATGTGGAATTTGAATACCCGCCAATGTAACGAAGTTCCCCTCTTCAAAGGCGTGTACATCCATTCCTTGTCCAATACGAATCTGAGCAACCATATAAATTATTACCTTCCATAAAAACTTAAGAAATCTTGTATTCAGCCGTTCTGTTTCGCTATAGTACATCTAGCAAAGTAGACTGAAAGTATAAGCGATCATGCTGTCTAATACTGATATGAATCAATTGAAAAGATTAAGTTTTGTCGTGACACTGAGCTGTTTATGTTCACCTCTTGTCTTTGCAGAAACAATAGACTGCTCCAATACTGGAGCTGAGCTTAAAATCTGTTCAAAAACATTTAGTGAATCGAGAAAGCAACTCAATAATAAATATCTTTCTGCATATTTAGTTACTGATGCCCCCCTACAGCTCTTACAGGATACACAAAAGTTATGGTCTAAACATACTCAGCAATGCAAGAGTAATACATGCATTCAACAACAGTTTGATTTACGTACTGATGACTTAAATTTTTATGCTTCACTTAAGCAAACGCTTAGCCAGCATTATCTTAAGTTTGAAAATGGACATATAGCAGCTCAGCCTGTACACATTCAAGTCCATCAGCTCGCGAAAGATAAAATTAAGATTGAAGGGATAGCATACCGCAATCCAAATAACCGCAAAGAAACTCAAACGATTTCATTGATGGCCTATAGTTCACCTGAACAAAAAAGTGAGATTTTAGACAATGAGCACAACTGTAAATATCAGTTTAATTTTCAAAAAGCTTTGCTTAATGTGAAAACTCAGCAAAAAGGCTGTGAACGTTTTAGCGGAATCTACCGCCTATATGATTAACGCTTAAAATAAAAGCCAGTGCTTGAACACTGGCTTTTTACTTTCTACGCTGGATATTTTTGAGCAATATCCTGACCGACTAAAACTGCGGTTGCCGCAGACAAAGTCCAACCTAAATGCCCATGCCCTGTATTATAAAAAACACGAGGTTGTTTAGATTGCTTAACAACAGGCAGCATATTCGGCATCATTGGTCTTAACCCTGCCCAAGGCACCACATGCTCAGTTGAAATATCAAAGTTACGATTAACCCAATTCACTAATGGTTGAATACGATCAGCCCGTATGTCGCGGTTATAGCCATTAAACTCAGCAGTCCCTGCCACACGCAGTCGATCTTTACCTAAACGAGAAGTCACAATTTTTGCACTTTCATCTAGTAAACTCACCCAAGGAGCATTCTTTACACTGTGCTCATCTTTTAATTGCACGGTAATTGAATAACCTTTTACTGGATACACATTTACTCGCTCACCAATCATATCGGCAAGTTGATAACTCCCCACACCACCACAAACAACAAGTACATCACCTTCAAGCTGAATGTTATCGGACTCAACCAGATATGGATGCTCAGCACTTGGCTGACAAGTTACGACTACTTTGTCTGCGCTGCACTTAATATCCATAACTTCTAGGCCAAACTTATATTGAACACCATATTGTTTAGTCTTCTCAGCCAAAGAAGTTGAATATTTATGAATATCACCCGTCGCATCACTTGGTGTGTAATAGCCACCGAAATAGTCACCCGTCAAAGATGGTTCTATTGTTTTCATTTCATCAGGTGAAACCGAATAGCGTTCCAATGTACCTTTGTTCAATACGTTATTAACTTGTTTAGCAATCTCGTAGTCAGCCTTACTGTGATACATATGGAGGATTCCACGTTTCTCCAAATCAAACTCAAGCTGCTCTTTTTCAGCAACTTCAAACAAACGCTTACGAGCGAGCAATGCCAAACGGACCGTCTCAATCGTATTCGCTTCATAGTTTTTAATATGTGATAGAAATTCAACTAGCCAACTATACTTATGCAAACTAAATGAAGGGTTCAACAATAGAGGAGCATCTTTTTGTCTCATCCATTTAAAGCCTTTAATGACGGTGGCTTTTTGGTTCCATACTTCGGCGTTACAAGCCGATAATTGCCCTCCATTGGCAAATGATGTTTCCATTGCAGGATATAAATGTCGATCAATCACTGTGACTTGATAACCTAGTTGCGATAATTCATAAGCAGAGGTAACCCCTGTAATTCCCGCACCTATCACAATAACACGTGGCATAACAGACTCCTCAGAAATGCAAGAACATTTCATCAGTACAGCCCATCTGTCATTGGTACCTGAGAGTTTCGACCCCAACGTTACCTTTTAACGTTTAGATCTTCCCCTTCGGTGAGTTTATAATTTATAAGTTATTGTTTTCCATTCTTATAAATCTAAGCTTCTCTCCAGATTTTTTAATTATTACAGTCCTTTTGCCTGAGAGTTTCCGGGCTTGTTGCTCCTTCGGCGGGTTCTTAAAGAACCTCTCTCCCGCAATAATTTTGTATTTATATAAGCAATGTATCTGCCACATTGAAAAAAACGCATTCTTTTCTTGTAAACTTTTGTATAAGCAATCTTAAAATTATAAAGCACTGATTTAATTATAAAATAAAAAAGGTGAATTTTTATAAATTCACCTTTTACACTTAAATTAGAGTTTACCGTTAAGCACTTGGTCTGAAACCGTACCCTTCCATTGCTCACGCAAGGTTGGTAAGTAGAATTTCTCACCAATAGTGACCAGTTCAGCATCAATCAATGCATGAACTTCGTGCATAAAAATATAATCCAAAGCAACCAAAGAAAGCTGATGATTTTTTTGCGCTGTTTTCTTACGTTTTACCTGTGCTTGTTTCACTAACTCATTTGCAAAGTTTTTATCTTTATAAGCAGTAATTGCATTTAAACGAAGCTCAATAACACCCCATCCCGCTAATAGCTTTTTAAAAACTTCAAAATCTTTTGAGGTTGATTCCCACGTTACGTTTTCTAGATCATTATCTTCAGGTAAAACTGGTAATAATAAATCCGCTGTACTTGGGAAAATCTTTTTAAGATTTAACAGAAACTTAACCGGCTGATCACTAGGATAATCATTAAATTGCACATGTTGTTGGGTATCTGTCAAATAAATAGAGAGCATTCAAAAATCCTTAACTAAGCAGCTGTTTTTAATAATTTTATCTCTAACTTTGCGAAATACATGCAAAACAGAAAACAATATAAAAACAGGACAAGGTGGGCATTTTAACAATTATGACGGCTTATTCAACGCCAATTCGCCATTAATTAGTGAAAGTTTCAGTCTCTGTGATAAAAAGCTCTCCGAAGAGAGCTTAACTTTAAATAGAACATCAAAAATCCGTTGTAATTCTTGGTTTCGATTAACCTTGATATTGATCAACTTTATAATTTGGTTGATCTACAAGCAATTCAATAAAAGACGGTATAGATGTAGTGTTAAGCAGATAAGGATTAAACTCATCAACATGATGATGATGAAAGAACTCTTTTATTTTCGTGTTAATGGGAGCAAATTTCATACTCCAATGTTTAAATAGCCGTTGTTCGGATGGTTCTGAAAAGATGATTTCACAGTTCTGGTGTCTCGAATCTTTCAAAATTAATTTATAAAATAGCGATTCGACCTGTTCTTTCTCACCTTCTAAATACTGCAAGAAGTATCCATTACCATAGTAAAGCACTCCTGTAATATCATTATGTGAATTGAATTTGACAGCTTCTGTGAGAATATCAATTAAATCTTGTTTTATTTGACTATGTTCACTATTGGTTTTACTTGCATACATAAAGCCTATTAAACTCATAGCGATACTCGAAGATAGATTTCAATGTGCATTGTGGCATCTACACCCTGTTCTTACAATGTAAGCTATTTAAAACCTTGTATTTCAAAAGTAAAGATTATTTTCTTTTTGAAAATGACAAACTTTAACAACCGGAAATCTTTTGTAAATTAATGCCAACCTAACAAGTTAATTAGACACTATTAATTTTAGTACAATTGAAAATTATCTTTAATGTATGGATGTCTTCTAATGGAGAATCATGAAATTATTCTTCAAGACGAACATCATAAACAGTTTAAGATTATTAAAGTTCAAGATGTTCGTTTTGATAAGAATACCCTTAACAATAGCTACCAATGGTTATGGATATTTGATCATAGTTCAGAGTTTTTTCCATTTGAGTTATGGGATCAGCTTGATCATGCAACTATTCATCAAAAGATCAAACTCGACAATCAAGTTTTCCGGATTATAAAGATTCTGACGAAGAAAACGAAAGTTAGGCCCTCATGAAAGATAAGTACTTAACCAAGTTAAAATCACTGAAACCAATGCTTTCGGCTGTTCAATCGGAATCATATGACCAGTATTATTAATTATCTCAAGCTTTGCATGGGGTAACTGATCTAATAATTCTATAGCTTCTTCCTTAGAGCGCAGCTGGTCCTCTGTACCAGAAATAATTAAAGTTGGGCATGTGATCTTACTCATATCATAAGAACTTCTATCTAACATAGATTGTTTAACGAACTCTTCATAACCTAGAGTCCTGCCCATCTCTTGGATTCTTTTTACAAGAGTACGATTCTGCACATTTGATGGATGAAGTGTTTTTTCAATCGATATTGAGCTTAGTCCATGAAAAGTTTTCCCAGAGTTAAGTTTAATTGCCGTTAACTTTTGATTTTTCAGCTCTTCTGTATCTGAGCGTAGTGAAGAAGCTATTAAAATAAGTGCCTTAACTTTTTCAGGAAATTGCTCCACTATAGATCTAGCGATATATCCTCCAAGTGAGAATCCAATCAGTACAAAGCTTTGTGGCGCATGTTCAACAATATTTTGAGCAATTTCCCTTATGGTTCGCCCTTGTTTTAAAGTAGCTCGAGATATATTCCACTCTTTAGGCATTTCATCTATGAGTTCATTCCAGAGAGATTCATCAAGCATATAACCAGGAATTAAAACAACTGAAATTGGCTCTTGATTCATAAGTTTTTTAATACCTTACTTGTAAATTATAACTAACAGCATTTTATGCTAATAAAAAATCTATAATTAGAATATTGAAGTAAAAAATAAAATCACTATATAAATTAAACGGAAATAACGGTGGAAGCACGCCAGACTAAAACATTCCCTTTTTATGCTTGAGAAGGAGGTACATATGAAAGTTAGAGCATCACGTACGTATTCCGCTTCAGCAAATAATTATTTTATTTCTAAGGAATATGATTGTACTGTTATACCTGTAAAAGGAATGTGTTTTGTAGACTCTGGTTTAACTGAAAGTGGAGTGATTGAACCAGTAGAGATTATTGAAGTGACTATAGAACCAGAATCTAACTCGTATCATGTTCTTTTAGCACGCGATATACATGAGTACGAAAAAGAAGAGCTAAAAAAGAAGTTTGAAGCTATGAAATCTCATGGTTGGGAATACATAGACGGCTTACTTTGATATTTTCAAATTTTAAGATACAAGCTAAATCCCCCCAAAAGAGCCCTCCTTTGAGGGCTTTTATATAAATATTAGCGCGTACACTTTTATTAATGATTTATCTGTACAAACAGATAACCGAGTGCACAGCATATTGTATGCTTAAAGATTTTAAATATATTTAGCTAAGAAGTTTATTCACATTCTTTTCAATTAATTTTTTGCTGTGGTTATTAAGTATATAAAAGTATCCAATCAATCCAAAGAATATGACTGCATAAATTATGACAATCCATATATATTTAAATATGTTATCGAATAACATATGATTTATGACATCTACATCAATATTGATACCAAAGTTATGTACATATCGACTTAAGAATAATGCAATACAATAAATCAATATTGGAACCGCAAGAACTCCTGTCCATATATTAATTTTATTTTTCTTAACTTCTAGTTTTTCAAAATCATCTTCTCCAAAATATTTTTCAACTTCAATAACTTGCTTATTCAAATCATCTTTTAATGATATAGGTAATCTGTTGTCTTTAATATGATATTGAATGTTTTTCAAGATTTCTGCACTTTCTAGTGCTTCACCTAAAATTGTTAAATTTCCCATAGAAAAACCAGAATATAATCAGTAAAACTATGGATTTTAAGGTAAATTTTGTGATTAAAAGCACTTTTTAACACAAAAGTAATAAATTGAGCTGAATTACAAAACATTCAAAAGAAATACGAGAAGCCGAAAATGTTCCAAAGATTACTAAACATAGCTTCCTCTCACTATATTTCTCAATTTTTTAAACACTATGAGAACGACTGAACTTTTATCCTGAACCATAAGATTATCAAAAGCCAAGTTTTCATAGGACTTAAGTATTCGAATTATTAAAATAAAAAGGCACTTTCGAAATAGCTCCAAAGTGCCTTTCTATTGATTGAGATTCTAAAAATATCTTTATTTTTAGATAGATTACTTACTATTTGGTGAAACCATCTTTTCAGGTTTAACTACTTCGTCAAATTGTTCCGCTGTAACCAAACCAAGCTCAACAGCGACCTGCTTCAACGTTTTATTTTCTTTATAAGCAGTCTTTGCAACTTTTGCAGAATTTTCATAGCCGATTACTGGATTTAAAGCTGTAACTAGCATCAGAGAATTATGCAAGAAGTGATCAATCTTATCGCGATTAGGCTCAATTCCCACCGCGCAGTGATCATTAAAGCTATTACATGCATCACCAAGTAACTGAATAGATTGCAATAAGTTATAAGTAATCACTGGCATAAAGACGTTTAATTCGAAGTTACCTGAAGCACCTGCTACGTTAATGGTCGTATCATTTCCAAGCACTTGCGCAACAACCATGGTCATTGCTTCACTTTGTGTTGGGTTTACTTTCCCAGGCATAATGCTTGAACCAGGCTCATTTTCTGGAATACGGATTTCACCAAAACCACAACGAGGTCCACTTGCCAGCCAACGAATATCATTCGCGATTTTGTTTAAGCTTACAGCCAAAGTTTTTAATGCACCTGATGCAAAAACAGCGGCGTCCCGTCCTGCTAGTGCTTCAAATTTATTAGGTGCGGTTACAAAAGGTAAACCTGTGAGTAATGCAAGCTGAGCTGCTGCTTTTACTGCATAGTCAGGATGTGCATTTAATCCTGTACCTACCGCTGTGCCACCTAATGGCAACTCATATAAACCACTCAAAGCTTGTTGTAGTCGAACCAATCCATGCTCAAGCTGTGATACATAGCCACTAAATTCTTGACCTAAGGTTAATGGAGTAGCATCTTGCAAATGGGTACGGCCAATTTTGACAATATCCTGAAACTCATCTGACTTTCTTTGCAAAGTCGCTTTAAGTTGCTCTAGAGCAGGGATGAGTAATTCGTTAATTTGTAAACTTGCTGCCACGTGAATGGCGGTTGGAAATGAGTCGTTTGTTGATTGAGCACGATTGACATGATCGTTTGGATGTACTGGCTTTTGAGTACCTAACGCCTGACCTAACTTTTGGTTTGCAATATTGGCAATCACTTCATTACAGTTCATGTTACTTTGCGTACCAGAACCTGTCTGCCAAACGACTAAAGGAAACTGTGAATCCCATTTACCATCAATTACTTCTTGAGCCGCGTCCACAATATATTGACTCAAATCTTGTGGTAATTGCTCAAGTTCAGCGTTAGTTATTGCAGCAGCCTTTTTTACCAAACCCATTGCTCGAATCATGGCACGGGGTAATCGTTCTTGCCCGATTTTAAAGTTCTGTAAGCTGCGTTGAGTCTGTGCTCCCCACAATGCTTCATTTGGAACTTCAATCTCACCCATAGTGTCATGTTCAATTCGTGTTTGCATAGAAACCTCGGTTATCTCAATAAAGAACTCACGGGCTGAAGCAAGTGTTTGCTCTGGCTAGTTAATTTTGAATATCGTACTCAAGCATACCAGCATTGTAAATAAGAATCATTATCTTCCATTTAAAGTATTTTGATAGAAGCGCCATTCATCTTCGATCATTTGTTTTAATGGGCGCTTCGGTGTCCATTGCAATAAGGTTTTTGCTTTCTCAATATTAGCACCAACTTGATCTAACTCGACATGTTTATAAATTGCTGATTGTGTAGGAACTTCAGCTTTAGTAACTTGTGAAATTTCATCGAGTAATTGACGAATTGAATGAACTTGGTCATGTGCAATATTAAATGCTTCACAACAATGCGTTTGTTCACGCAGCCAATGTAAGCTCGCAATGACGGCTTCACATAAATCTAAAACATGTAAAAAACTACGTTCAGTCGTATGATCTGACGTTTCAGCTTGATCTTGTAATTCAATTAAATCACGCTGCATTGCTGCGACTTGCATCGCAAGCGGAACAATATTTTTAGGAAGCTGAGCGACATACTCTCCGAGTACCCCATGTTCAAATGCACCCACAATATTAGACAATCGTAGAATCGCAATTTTCCACTCATGGTCAATTTTATAAGTATCACGGATAATTTCTTCAATCATCTGTTGAGACTTAATGTAGGGATTAGGATAAGCATAATTAAATTCTTCTGTTTCACTCAATTGCAAGCCAGATTTCCCATAAGCTGCAAGGCTAGACAGATGAATAAAGTGACGAACACCCGTACGTTGCATGGCACGAAGCAAGCTCATGATACAACTAACATTATCATTATAATATTCAAGAGGTTTAAGGTTAGATTCTTCAATTGATTTGAATCCAGCAGTATGAATAACTGCATCAATTGAATATTGCTCAAACACCTTATTCAGCGCTGGTGTATTGCGTACATCAAGTTTGACAAATGGAACGTACATACCAGAAATAAACTCTAGCCGTTCCAAAGTTTGCAAGGTTGAATTAGCCAAATTATCGACGATTACCACCTCTTGCCCTTGAGCCATTAGACTCAACGCAATGTGTGAACCGATAAAGCCTAAACCACCTGTCACTAAAATCATTGTATACTTACCTTTCTCTTAATGTATCTACGCCCATTTAGACGTATGACCATAGTGAATTCTCAATGAGTACATTACTACTAATTACCTCTGCTCCTACTTCCATTCATGCTTGGCATGCGTTAGGACTTGCTCAGGCACTCAAAAGTAAAAATGAAGACTTCCGTGTATTCTTTTACCAAGATGGCGTGCAGGTTGCTAATGATTTTCAATGGGTTCCTGACGACCAGCGTAATTTAACGCATGAATGGCAAAAGCTTGCGATTCGTCTTCCTGTTTGTGTGAGTGCTGCCCTCGCTCGTGGTATTACAGATGCAGAAAATGCCAGTCGTCATCACCTTACTCATCACAACCTTGCCAAAGACTTTGAACTTGTCGGGTTAGGTGAACTTGCTGATGCAGTACAGTCAGCATCTCGTCTTATTCAATTTTAAGTTACTTTGTTTGCTTAGATTGTTGCTTTTAAAAGGTATATTGTGTGAAATCTGTACTCGTCATTTTAAGCCAAGCCAATTTAACCAGTCTTCAAATCAATGAAAGCCTTTCTGCTACTATGGTTTTAGCAACCTTTGGCTCACCAGTCAAAGTATTATTGAAAGATGCAGCTCTTAGTCTTTTGCAAAATGATTTAAGCTTTAATCAGTTTCGTCAGGCTTTCAAAGTGGCCTCAAATATGGTCGAAAGTTTTGAGTTCTATGACTTGAGCCCTATTCTGATTGAATGTAAAAATCAGCAGCATCCTCTTGTACAAAAAACCGAACAAGAAATTGAATTCGTTCAGTTGAATGCTGAGTTTATTCAATCTTTTGATCATGTTCTATATTGGTAGATTAAGGTGTAAGTTTAATGAATCCGTCAACACTTTATCTTGTGCAATCTTCTTACCATTCTACGCCGAAAATTATTGATGAATTACGCAATCTTTTTCAGGTAGGTGACCAAATTGTTTTTATGGGTGATGCAACTGCACACCTTTCTGCTGAAATGATTCAACCATTTGAATCTGTTTCATGTTTAAGCATCGAAAAAGATTTAATCGATACGGATACTTTAGCTCAGGTGAAGGTATTAGATTATGATCAATTTGCTGATCTGGTTTTAACGTTTAATCGCTGTATTTCTCTTAAATAATATATTTAGGCTGGTTTCATGAATTTAGAATTAGACCAAGATGGTCATTTGGTTGATTACACAATCTGGAATCCTGAAGTTGCGCAAGAACTTGCCAAATCGCTTGATCTTGAACTCACCGATTGGCATTTTGAAGTTTTAGCGGCTGTACGTCAGTTTTATCAGCAGTTTGGACACTCTCCAGCAACTCGTCCTCTCATTAAATTTTTAATGAAAACGGTCAGTCCAGAGATTAATAATGCGGTTTTACAGCAACAATTTAATACTGGTTTAGTGGCGCGTCATTTAAGTCGTTTAGCTGGAATCCCTAAACCAGCAAATTGTTTATAAAATTAAGTAAATTTTTTAGCAGCAGCGACGCATAAAATCGTTGCTGCTGTAACCACCAACATTGACCAACTTACTTGTTCGTGTAACAAGACCGCAGCAATACCTAATCCCATTAAAGGTTGTAAAAGTTGTAGTTGACTAATCGCAGCAATTCCTCCTTGCGCAAGCCCTTTGTACCAAAAGAAGAAACCAATCAGCATACTAAATAAAGACACATAAATAAGACCTACTAAAGCTGATGTAGATATGTTCTGAAATGAAGCTGGCATATAGAAAATAGTCAGAAATAGCATAAAAGGTAGTGAAAAAATAAGCGCCCAACAAATGACCTGCCATCCACCAATTTTTTTTGAAAGTACACCGCCTTCTGCATAGCCAAAGCCACAAAAAATGATCGCCATCAACATATAAAAGTCCCCTATCCCAAGTGAGGTATCACCAGAAATCAAAAACATATAAGCGAAGACAACCGCACTCCCTAAGACTGCAAATATCCAGAAAAATTGATTAGGTTTTTCGCCACCTCTCAACACAGCAAATATTGCCGTTGCAAGCGGCAAAAGACTAACAAATACAATTGAATGGGCTGCATTCATGTATTGGAGGGCAAGCGCTGTAAATAGAGGAAAACCTATCACCACGCCTAAAGAGACGATGGCAAGAGGCCACCAATCTTGCTTGGCTGGTTTCTTTTGTTTTAAAACCAAAATAAGAATAAGACCTAAAATACCTGCAATTGCCGCACGTGCCGCAGTTAGAAAACCCGGTTCGAACCCCATTACGGCTACGCGTGTTGCTGGTAGTGATCCCGCAAAAATAGCCACGCCAATAAAACCATTCACCCAGCCATTCATAAACCTATTCATAATTTTCTCCGTCACTATACGAAGAATTTAAGCTGTGCTAAGGTGAATAAACCAGATACAAAGCAGTACAATTCAAAAGAACTGTAATGCATTAATAACCAGTACAGTTCGGATTGTAAGCCAGTGAAACAGAACAAAACCAAAATTGAAATTGTCATTTCAGAGATTGAGCAACAAATAAAAAATCGGTCTTTAATGCCTGGAGCACGCTTACCATCTGTACGCAAATTAGCGAATGATCTTGGCTTTTCGGTTTCAACCGTCGTAGAAGCCTATGAAAGATTAATTGCTCTAGGCAAAATCGAATCAAGAACTGGGTCTGGTTTTTATATTGTTGGTCCGCTTGCCCCTCTTTCTTTAAGCGAATTAGGTCCCAAATTAGATCGCTCAGTCGATCCATTATGGATTTCACGCCAATCTTTGGAGGCGAAAGCAGATGTTTTTAAACCAGGCTGCGGTTGGTTACCCGATGACTGGATGCCATTAGACAGTATCCGTAAAGCATTAAGGTCGGCCGCAAGAAGCCCAGATGATTGTTTGATGGGTTATTCAACGCCATTAGGATTACCAGCTCTACGTGATTTACTGGCAAGACGCGCTCAAGCAAAAGGTATCAATGCAAATCTTAATCAGGTACTTTTAACAGACTCAGGAACACAAGCGATTGATTTGGTTTGCCGATTTTTACTAAAGCCTGATGATGTCGTTCTCATTGATGATCCTTGTTATTTTAACTTTCATGCATTACTTAAGGTTCACCAAGTCAATGTTATTGGTGTTCCCTACACACCAACAGGTCCTGACTTAGAGGCATTTAAAGAAGCAATTGAAACTTATAATCCACGTCTTTATATCACCAACTCAGGAATTCATAATCCAACTGGCGCAGTACTTTCTCTTTCTACGGCGCATCAATTATTAAAACTTATTGAACAATCAAATTTGATTGTTGTTGAGGATGATATTTTCTCAGACTTTGAATATAGCCCTGCTCCTCGGCTTGCTGCTTTGGATAATCTTTCTCGTGTAATCTTTATTGGAAGTTTTTCTAAAACGTTATCAGCATCTATTCGTTGTGGCTATATTATTGCTAAACCAGAATGGATTGATCAGCTCACCGACCTGAAAATTGCCACAAGCTTTTCTCACAATGGTGTATCAGCTGAAGTTTTATTAAGTGCTTTAACAGATGGTTCTTATCGTAAACATATAGAATTATTAAAGGTCCGTTTAGCAAAAGCAATGCACGATACCATTACTCAGTTAGAACCTTTGGGTATAAAACCATGGATTAAGCCTCAAGCGGGAATTTTTGTTTGGTGTCATTTGCCAAAGGGAATTGAAGCTTCAGAAATTGCAAAATATTGTATTAATCATCAGGTTATTCTTGCACCAGGAAACGCGTTTAGCCAAGCTTCCAATGCTGGTCAATTCATACGCTTTAATGTAACACAGTCAAATCATGACCACATTTATAAGACTCTAGCTGATGCGATTCAACAAGAGTCTTCGTAATTTATAGAGAGGAAAATTAAGCTTGTTTCTGTTTTTGCTGCATATATGCAAAATAACCCGGCCCAGCTGAAACCTGAACTTGTTTTGCATGTAAAGGTTCACGGCAAACCGAACATACCATGACTGGTTCAAATTTATGACCACAAGTTTTATGACGATATTCTAAAGGTTTGCCTAAACCTTGATCCATCCATTTATCTGCCCAATTCGCCATAGACAAAATAATTGGATAAAGTTCAAAACCTTTATCAGTCAATTTATATTCAAAGCGTTCCTGACGATCAAAATAAGGAACTTTGACTAAAATTTCATATTCAACCAAACGCTTTAAACGATCCGAAAGGACATGACGAGTGACACCTAATGACTTTTGAAAATCGTCAAAACGGCGTATTCCCATAAAAGCATTACGTAATATTAGCATCGTCCATCGATCGCCAATCACTGATAGCATACGAGCAACCGAACAAGGTTGATCACCGATGTCGTCCCATTTCATCTTTATGCGTTCCTCGATATTTCCTAGCCTAATGGCCCTATTGTTTTATACCCTAAACCACTTAGCACGATTTATGCAAGATTCATTATTAAAATAACTTCTTATCAAGCTTATGAACGAATTTCCATTATAAAAAATTAAAAAGTTATTATTTAAAATTGCTTAATAAATATAACTCACTCAGTTATATAGTGAGTTATATTTATCATTACTTGTTATTAATTTGAAATAAATACGCCCTTCAATATATAACCCGCTTCCAATTTTGCACTTGCCGGAATTCGGACCAGACAATTGGCTTGCATTAAATTACTCAGCATGTGCGATTGCTGTTTTGCCAAACTTTTAACTTTAAGTTGTCCCTTGTCAAAATAGGCATGCATTCTTAGAAAACGCTCGCGTGCATCTTCTTTTAAATCGTGATCTAAAATTGCACTAAACCACACTGGCCCAGCTTGGTTTCCCTGCAAAGTGTCGAGCAATGCTTTACCGTAAACCTGCATAGACACATAGACCGCAGCAGGATTACCGGGCAACCCCAGTAAATAACAGTGGTGATCTGATTCTGGATGAAAATATTCACCAAAAAAGAGTGGCTTACCTGGCTTTTGTTTTACTTTCCAAAAGATCTGTTCAAAACCAACTTCAAAAGCACATGGCCGAACAAAGTCATAATCACCTACAGAGACTCCACCTGTGGTTATGATGACATCATGGGTATCTTTTAATTGGTCGAAATATTGTGTGACCTGTGCTGCCTCATCTGCCACATGAATGAGTTCAATATCTAAACCATAATCTTCAAACCAAGCTTTTAGTAATGGGCCATTTGCATCAAAGATTTTACCTTCAGCTAGATCTTCTGCTTTTTCGGCAACTTCATCACCCGTGATCAAAACAGCTACTTTCGGCGCACGGTAAACGTCAACCGTTTGTACACCCGCCATACTTAAGGCAGCCAAACTTCCAATATTCAAAAATTGTCCAACTTGCGCAAGTAACTGCCCTTGCTGGATTTCTTCGCCAGTAAAACGAATATCAGCTTGAGGGCGAATATGTTCAGTTAACGAAATTTCTTGAGGCGAAACAACCGATACGATTTCTTGCCTCGCTACATGCGTTGTCCCTTCAGGAATTTTGCCGCCCGTAAATATACGAATTGCTTGACCTTCACTCAAAATGTCATGACTTTCGCTTCCAGCACGAATCTCACCAGTAATCTGAAACTTTTGATTATTTAAATCTTCGGCATGACAACAAAGTGCATAGCCATCCACAGCACTTTGAGAAAAGCTTGGTAGGTTAATTTCTGAATAAATTTCTTTAGCAAGACACCTACTTAGGCTATTTTGAAGAGGTTGCTGAATTGAACCTAATTTTTTAGGTCGGTTACTAATCAGCTCAATTGCTTCATCTACGCTAATCAATCCATGTTCTGCACCACAACCAGTCATTACTCATAGCCTCCCGGATGTGGTAGATCACGGCAAACATCAAAAATATGGACTAAGGCAGGTAAAATAGCAGCCATTGATTCGCTTGCTCCACCACGGCTTCCCGGTAAAGTCACCACTAAAGAACGATCAATAAATCCAGCTACTCCACGCGACATTGCAGCGTATGGCGTGCGTTTTTGTCCAAATGAACGAGCAGCTTCCATTAAGCCATCTAGCTTTCGTTCTAAAAGTGGTTCTAGCGTATCAACCGTAATGTCACGCTTACCAATTCCTGTTCCACCAACCGTCATAATGCAAGCATATGATTTGCTCAACTCAAGCACTAAGTTTTTTAAAGTATCCGCTTCATCTGGCAAAATTTGGTAATGAATTGGATCGAATCCTGCCTCTGTTAAAGTTTCAACCACAGATTTTCCGGCAGTATCGGGCTTTCTACCCGCTGCTACGGTGTCTGACAACACAATAACCGCAGCCGAAACAGGCTGACGAAGAACTCGCTTAAAGTGTGATTTACCGCCTTTTTTCTTAAGCAATTTACATTGGTCCATCCAGAGTTCTTCTGGTTCACAATGTGGTTTTAACATATCGTAAATGGTTAAACCTGCGAGACTGGCAGCCGTTAAGGCCTCCATCTCTACGCCAGTTGGACCAATGGTTTCAACTACGGCAACGATCTTTACAAAATCATGTTCTAGTTCATATTCAACATCTGCCCGGTAAATCGGCAGTGGATGACACAAAGGAATCAGCTCATCAGTACGTTTTGCTGCCAAAATTCCTGCAACACGTGCAGTTTTTAATGCATCACCTTTTTCCGTATTCCCTTGTCTTAATAATTCAATACAGTGCGGTGGTGCATATAAAATAGCTTGTGCTTCAGCAACACGATAACTTTCCGGCTTCATTCCTACGTTTTTCATTATTTATCCTAGTCTTGCTTATTTCAGTGTGAGTGTTCATGGCCGGCATGATGGTGATGCTTGTGTTCGTGCGGTGCATCCTTACGAATACAGCAGCCCTCTACATAATGACTCGTGCCATCTGTAAAGAACTCTTCTTTAAAAACAGGCACTTCATGTTTTACCCGCTCAACCGCTTCTTCGCATGCTTGAAAAGCTTCACGGCGGTGGGCTGCATAAGCAATTGCAATAATGGCTGTTTCACCCACATCTAGATATCCAATCCGATGAACCACTCGCACATAAGATAGCTGATACTTTTTCTCAATTTCCAGTTCAATTTCACGTATCATTTTTTCAGAAAGCGGTTTATATGAGGTATATTTCAAAGCCTTAACCGCTTTACCTTCATGGTGATTACGAACTGTACCCATAAAAATATCAATTCCACCGCATTCAGGAAATAATTCAATAGGATCAAAAATATCTAGGCTTAAAACCTGCTCTTGAATACGTGCAAAATCTCGCATGACTCATCCTCCTGCAACTGGTGATAATAAAACCAAAGTACACGGTTCACTTAAGGCAGATTGTCTTGTTATGACATTATCGCCAATAGCGCATGCACATTTTTCCATGGCCTGTGTGCATTCCGGATGTAAAGTCACAATTTGATCTAAGATATCTTTCACTAAAATATTGGTAGGACAAACGATCGAAAGATTTTGGGGAAGCAATTTTTCAATTGCACCGAATGATTCGATTTTAATTTGGATAGATTGCTGCATTTATCCCCCAAGCATATGCATGCTGATTTTACGGGCTTGTTGATGTTGTAAGGCATGAAAACCTTTAGCTTTATGCCAGATATATGGATGGACCAAATTCTTTAAATTTTGGATATACATATCGTATTCTGGTGTACGTTGTTTACTTACCAGCGTTTGAAGCTGTGACTTAATATTTAAACCCTGCAGCGCAAAGAGACAGTTATAAAGTTCACCTTGTGCCGTTAGTCGTATACGGTCACATTGATGGCAAAATGAGTGAGTAATGGTAGAAATGATGCCTAGCGCGTAGCTATTGTTAAGTAAATATTGGCGTGCTGGCTCATGTTGCTGCTCAATCACTTGTACTGAATAATGTGGTTGCAACGCCTTTAAAATTTCGGCTTCACTCACCACATCTTTATTTGACCAAAGTGCATCACCATCAAGTGGCATGAATTCAATAAAACGTAGCGGAATATGATTGGCGATAGACCATTTCACCATAGGTAGGATTTGATCGTCATTTTTATTTTTCATTAACACGCAGTTAATTTTAAAAGGTAACCCTGCATCTTTTGCAGCTTGAATACCCTCAAGAACTGGTTCTAACTTTTTCTTAGTGAGCTCTTTAAATTGAATCGGATCTAGGCTATCTAAACTAATATTTAAATCATCTAGACCAACATCTTTTAATTGCTGAGCGTATTTTGCAAGATAATGTCCATTAGTGGTCATTGAAATACGCTTTAAACCTAATGCTTTTAAAGCTTGTAAATCGCGAATGAAATGAACAATACCTTGACGCATTAATGGTTCACCACCCGTAATACGGATGCTTTCAATACCTTGTTGCACCATAAAACTGCAAAACTGAAAGAGCGCCTCAAAACTAAGCAAATCTTGTTTATTTAGCCATTCAGGATGTTCAGGCATGCAATACACACACTTAAAATTACAGCGATCAGTTACTGAAATACGTAACTTTCGCTTGATACGCCCATATTGATCTTGCAAAAGCATTGGCGCAGTTTCAGAGTGATATTGTTTCATTATTTGCACTCATATCGAGAACAGTTCAAATATTGCAAGCACTCATTAAGAGCAATTAAACTTTTAAAATTGCGCCTTAGTAGTGCTTTGATCTTTATTGCAAAATTTGTTCCAATTCTATTTATCATCCATAACTTTTTGGGTTGTATTTGAAATTTCGGCCGTACCGTTTTAGCTCAAACTTTAAAGCTTTACAAAATCAGTGCGGCGTCAACCTTTTATATACCCTACTTTATTTCTAGCACTTTTCTAAACGGATGGGTACATATTTATGGTACGGTGTTTTAGATAAAGGGTCACAATGCTCACCAGAAATGAGCATGTTTAATTGTGGTCCAATTGGTTCCCCACCTTGAAAGCGCATGCCATAACCATGTGGAAGCGAAACAACTCCTTTTCGCATTCCCTCATCAAAATCTACAGTAACCTGAATTTCTCCATGTTGTGAGATACATTTAATTTGATCACCCATAGCTACATTTAAGGCCTCTGCATCTTCAGGATGAATTCGTAAAGCTCCTTCAGCATCTACTTTTCGCCAAGCTGGATCACGGTAAATTTGATTGGCGTTATAGCTACGTCGCTCACCTGATAAAAGTATGAATGGAAATTCTTCAACATTAACCTGATGATTTTTTAAATTTGCCAGCTCAGCTAACATCTCTGGAATAGCAAGACGTATTTTCTTATCTTTATAAGCAACCAGTTTCCAGATTTCGTCATATTCATGTTGCGATAACACTACGCCTGAACGTTGCTTTAAAATTTGTTCAAATAAACGAACACCTAAAGTTAAAGGGTTACCTTTGTAACCTGCACGGCGCACTGCTTTGGTGTGTAAGACAGCATATTGAATCGATAGTGGCAATAAAAAAGCAACTGAACCAGCTGATTTTTCTAAGTGTTTACCTAAAGTGCGATAGAGAATTGAGGCTGCAAAAGGAATGTATTTTTTATTTCGTGCAAAAGTAAGCCCCAATGCCGATAGGTAAGGTAAATAGGCTGTTTTTTTCGAGTCGACTGAAGCTATTTTTTCTAAAATTGGAAAGCGTTTTGGAATCACCTGCATAGCTTCAAGTAATCGTGTATAAATTTCTGCCTCTGGCAAAGTATTCGTTTGAGCGGCCAATACAGGATGCCTGAGGTGAAAACCATTTTTAGGAAACTCAAGATTAAAGCCAGTAAATTCCCATTTTTCAAACTGGGTATGCGCTGGCAAAATGTAGTCCGCAAGCCTAGCGGTTTCCGTCATGGCAACATCCACCACAACCAACAAATCTAATGCTTTAAATGCTTCCTCATAAGCTGGTGTATCAGGATAAGTTAATAACGGGTTACAACTATCTACAAACACAGCACGAATTCGCTTTTCCCCTGCTTTTAAAATTTCATCGGGTAAAATATTAGGCGGGAAGAACCCAGAAATGGGGAACATTTTATGGTAAACACTACGTCGATATTTAGGCTTTCTTTCATCTGTATCGCTTAAGATTGGAATAAACATAGTATGCAGATTATTGGCACCTTGCTTTCCAAAGTTTCCAGTCAGTAAGTACAGTAGTTTTTCTAAATATCCGTTTAATGTAGTATTTAAAGTATGTTGAATGCCTAAATCAATACGTATACAGCCTTTTTTCGCCTTGGCAAAATCTCGAACGACTTGGTAAATCAAATCGACTGGAACATCAGCTTTAGCAATATAGTCTTCAATTGGAACTCGACTAAATGCTGTTTTTACGTCTTCAAAACCGTGCGTATGCTGCTCAATAAATGCTTCGTCATAAAGCTTTTCTTTAATAATGATCGCAATCATGGCTGACATTAAAAAAGCATCTGTCCCTGGTTTTAATTGCACATGGATATCTGCTTGTTTGGCTGTTTCGGTAACACGCGGGTCAAACACCACCATAGTTCGGTTCGGATCTTTCTTAATATGTTTTAGCGTGTCTCGGGCGTTGGGAATGCCATGGGCCTGAAAAGGATTTGTTCCAATGAAAAGTACATAGTCGGCATGTTCAACATCTTCTGTGGTATGGCAAGCCTGACTACCGAACAAACGACCATTCAGCCAGAAATCACCCGTTTTTTCTTGGGCAAGTGAGTTGTATGCATAATAACTTTTCATGGCCAGCAAAAGTTGTCGACCATACGCTGCACCTAAATGATTGCCTTGTCCACCGCCCCCAACCGAAGCAAAAGCAGTCCCACCAAAATCATCTCTAATCTGCACTAATCGATCAGCAATTTCTTGTATGGCTACGTCCCAGCTCACTTCTTGAAATGATCCATCAGGTTGACGTTTTAAAGGTGTGGTCAAACGGTCTGCGTGTTGCTGGTAATGCTGTAATCTGGCAGCTTTTTGGCAAATGTAACCTTGAGAAAAAGGATGTTCGGGATCACCTTTAATTTTGACAAACTGGTTATCTTTAATTTCGACACTTAAACCGCAGTTTCTAGAACATAAGATACATGCGGTCACATCTGTTTTACTTTGCTGAGCTGCGTCCATCATTTTTCTGGCTCCGTTTATTTTTATACATCTAGCTAGAATTAAAATAACAAGTTCCAAAATAGAACTTATATATTAGATAGTCAAGAACGCATCATTTTAAATTTGTTTATAACATCACTTTAGTTTGTAAATTGATAGAATCTAATGTTTAACTCGCGGTAAATATCTCTTTAAAAGCATTGATTTGTTTATATTGTTGGAGCTCATCCAAAGAGTTAATGCTATGAAAAAATAAATTTTGTTTTTGAAATACGGCGACTTGTGCATGTAAAAGCTTAAAGCACTCTTTTAAACTTAATCGTTGTTTATCAATTTGCGCTGTTATCGTAAGCAGGCTTTCACGCTTTAATAAGCAAAATGGGTATAAAGCATCCCCATTAATTGAAACATAGGCTGCCTGAGCTTGTTTATTTTTGCGTAGTGCGCTGTGTAATTTCGCAACGACTTGCGTAGGTATATACGTCACATCACAGGGAATACACAAAACATAATCTGCTTTTACATGTGACCATGCGCTTTTCATGCCCATAAGTGGGCCGAAAAAACCAGAAGCATCATCTTGAAAACACTTAATATCAGGCACAATACTTTGATAAATCGAATAATCACGATGACTATTTACCCAAATTTCAGATACAGATGACTTTAGTTTTTGATGAATTTTGAGTAGTTGCGTATCGCCATCAAATTGTTGCAATAGCTTATTTAAACCATTCATACGGCGGGCTTGTCCACCCGCCAAAATGACCAGATCAGTTACGGGATATCCCTTATTCACACTTCCACCTCTTGTTGGCAAGCTTTAATCAAGCCACGAATCTCAGGTAAACATGAACCACAGTTCCCACCTGCTTTTAAACATGCAGTAACCTGTTTTTCATGGGTAATGTTTTGTGTTTTTATCACGTCGATAATTTTATTCTTACCTACTTTAAAACAACTACACACTAAGGGCCCATCATTATTAGTAGCCGACATTGGCATACCCGCTAGTAAAGCTTTTCGGTGCAAGGCGCTCAAACGTTCTCGTTTAAACAGACTCGCTACCCAATCACGGTCTGGCAATAAATCTGGCGGTGCAATATATAGACTTGCAATTACAATGCCATCTTTCAAAATAACGCTATGGCTCAGTTGTGAAGAGATATCTTCTATGCTTAACCATTCAAAGGTTTCATCGGCAAATGGTAAAAAGCTTTTCAGATTCTTTTGAGTATCGTGAAAAGTTTGGCGGTCTGCAAGTTCATAACGGTTGGTTTTAACCATTTTGACCTTGGTCCACCACGCACAGTGATGTAGCGATTCTTGAATATGCGAATCGTATCCTTCACGAATATAGAGCACGCCCTGCCAAGTGGTATAGAACGGCTGAATGATTACAGGCGTATGTTTGAACTCAGGTTCACCTGAAATTGCATCAACTTCTGGATTAACGACTTTACCAATGCGGGCGTCGGATGCAACCTGTTCAGTCCAGTGAATCGGTGCAAAAATTTGACCACGACGTACACCCGATGAGAAGGTCACACGTAGTACACAACTGCCCCATTTCGAGCGAACTTCGAGCAAACCTTGGTCACGTACACCAAACTTCAATGCATCACTCGGATGAATTTCACAGAATGGTTCAGCACGGTGACTGGTTAAATTTGGTGACAAACCAGTACGAGTCATGGTGTGCCATTGATCACGAATACGACCTGTGTTCAAAATGAGCGGATAATCTTCTGAAACTGCATGTACTGGATCAATGGCAACCGTCGGAATCAATTTTGCCTTGGCATTTTTATGACTAAACTGGCCCTTGCCAAACAGTTGTTGAACGGCTTTAACATCTTGGTTTTTATCCCATACTGGCCATTGCACTGGTTGCAGAGCATCGTACTCAGCATTACTTAGGTTCATTAAACCTTTCAAGTTGAAATAACGAAAGTTATTACTCTCTTCTCGCACATCCATGTCTGCATTGTCTTGTGCAGATAACGCCGCATGCTCATTAAAGATCTCACTTGCACTCGTATAGTCAAAACCTTTAAAGCCCAATTTCTTCGCAACTTGACTCACCGACCACCAGTCTGCTTTTGCTTCACCCGGCGCAGGCAAGAACGCACGTTGACGTGAAATACGGCGCTCAGAGTTAGTAACGGTTCCATCTTTTTCGCCCCAACCTAAAGCTGGAAGCAAAATATCAGCATAAGCCGTCGTATCGGTATCGGCACAGATATCTGACACAACGACCAATTCGCATTTCTCTAATGCACGTTTCACCTGATCGGCATCTGGCAAACTCACCACTGGATTAGTTGCCATAATCCAGATGGCTTTAATTTTTCCAGCTTCAACAGCACGGAACAAATCAACTGCTTTTAAGCCAGCTTGAGTTGCAATGAATGGGCTGTCCCAAAAAGTTTGCACTACTTTTTGATGTAAAGGGTTATCTAAGTCCATGTGTGCAGCGAGCATATTGGCTAAGCCACCCACTTCTCGGCCACCCATCGCATTGGGCTGACCTGTCATCGAAAATGGTGCCGCACCCGGTTTACCAATTTTGCCTGTTAGTAAATGACAATTAATAATACTGTTGGCCTTATTTACACCCTGACTTGATTGATTCACACCCATTGAAAATAGCGTGATTACTTTTTCAGTCTGTGCAAATTTTTCAAAAAACTGCTGTAATTTATCGAGTGCAATACCTGTACGCTTTGCCACATATTCAATATCGGCTTCTGGCTGACTACTTGCCAAAACTTCTTGCAAACCTTCGGTATAAGCATCAACAAAAGCCTGATCGGCATGACCATTTTGATATAGATATTGGAATAGACCGTTGAACAATGCGACATCTTGGCCAGGTAAAATCGGTAAATGTAAATCCGCTTGTTCACAGGTACTGGTAAAACGTGGGTCAATTACCACCACAAACATATCTGGATTTTGGCTTTTAGCCTGCATAATCCGCTGATACAGCACAGGATGGCACCATGCGGTATTGGAACCAACCAAAACCACCATATCTGCATGTTCAAAATCTTCATAACTTGCAGGCACAATATCTTCACCGAAACTCCGTTTGTGACCTGCCACCGCAGATGACATGCAAAGGCGTGAGTTGGTATCAATATTTGCAGTACCCAAATAGCCTTTTACAAACTTATTCACCACATAATAGTCTTCAGTCAAAAGCTGACCTGAAACATAAAATGCAATGCTGTCACGACCATATTGATCGATACAAGATTGGAATTTATCGGCAATTTTATTAATGGCGGCATCCCATGTCGTTACCACCCGATCAGCTTTGCGCCCCATCATTGGTTGTAAAACACGTGTTTCTAACCCCAAAGTATCCGCAAGACGGCTACCTTTAATACATAAGCGTCCAAAGTTGGAAGGATGCTCGGCATCCCCCTCAACTTGCACCACAGGTCCTTGAGGTTTTTGTTGGACGTTTACGCTAACACCACAGCCCACCCCACAATATGGACATGTTGTTTTAGTGATTTTTGCAACATGGTCGGAGCTATCGATTTCAACGTTTGGAATACTATTCATAACTGCTCCTTTGCCTATTTAGCCTGCATTTTTTAATGCAAAATCTCGACCAAATAGCAGTTTATTTCTAAATGAAGAAACAGGTGTTTGGTCTGCAATTAACTCTGCATACCACATGCCATCTTCAGTATCACCGAACAGTACTGCACCGATTACCCGATCGCTTTGAATGATAATACGCTTATAAATCTGGCGTTTTTCATCGTTCAGTATAATGTCTTCATAATCATCTTTCGGCTCAAAATTGCCCGCAGAGAATACATCGACACCACTGACTTTTAACTGAGTCGGCACAGTGGGTGCTTTAAAAGTTAAGCTGCCGTGTTCAGCCAGATGGGTCGCGCAAATAAAAGCTTGCCCCCACAGTGGTTCAACCAAACCGAAAGTTTGACCACGGTGTTCAATACACTCACCCACCGCATAAATACTTGGGTCAAATGTTTGCATGGTGTCATTCACCAATACACCACGATTACAACGTAAACCAGCACTTTGTGCCAAAGCAATATTTGGACGAATGCCCACAGCAAATACCACAAGGTCAGCATCTAAGACCGTGCCATCTTTCAAACGGATTTGTTTGACATGACCATTTTCATCACCAATTAACGCCTCTGTATTGGCTTCGGTAATAATATGAATGCCTTTTTGCTCAATGCTATGACGAAGTAATTGACTCGCACGTCCATCAAGTTGACGTTCCATAATACGGTCCATCAAATGCAATACTGTGACATTCATACCGCGTTGTTTTAAACCATACGCCGCTTCTAAACCGAGTAAACCGCCACCAATCACCACTGCATTGGTTTTTGAATCGCAGTATTCAATCATGGTGTTGACGTCATAAATATCGCGGAAAGTTAACACGCCCTTTAAGTCAACACCTTGAACTGGTGGAATAAATGGTGCCGAGCCTGTTGCCAGAATTAAACGATCATAATCAACTGTCCGACCTTTTTCGGTGTAAACCACTTTACGTGGGCGATCAATTTTTACGGCTTTATCACCGGCAATAAATTTAATGCCTTTATCGTCATACCACTTTGGTGGATGCAACATAATGTCTTCAATGGTTTTTTCACCCGATAAAACCGGAGACAACATAATACGGTTATAGTTCCCCCATGGTTCTTCACCAATCACCGTAACTTCATAACGATCTGGCGCCATATCAAGTAAATCTTCCAGACAACGCATCCCTGCCAAACCATTCCCGATCAGCACCAGTTTAAGTTTGTCTTGTGATACACCTGTATTGGTAATATAAGTTTTTTGCGGCACCGCGTTGACCCAGACACGGCCATCAACAATTTTGCTCGGATAAACTGCCAATTTTTGGTCTTTATCTTCTAAACAACGGCCCGTTGCCAAACTAAAATGTTGTTTATAGATTGGCGATGCAACGACGCGTTCGCCTTGTAAATCTCCAATAATGCCGCGGCTCATCACATTCGCTTGGCTAAACGGATCTTTATTACTCAGCACGTAAACACGTTTTTCATGTCCTACACGGAAGATTGCTACAGCTTGGCCCCCCACTAGTGCACCCGCACCAGTATTTGGGGTTAAATCATCGAGTGCACAAACGTCAATCCATTGATCATCAGGAAGCATATTTTTGTCTTGTACAATATTCATATAATTTCTCCTTTATGCTTCAACCATTGGAATGCGGTCTTCTGAACGTTCAGCTTCGGTTAATGGACGGATTTGACCACGTTCAGTTGTAAATTGAATGTGTGGATCGGCCTGTTCATTTGCTCCTGCATTGATATACGTTTGGAAGCGTTTACGAACTTCAGGATTTTCCACCGCAGTACGCCATTCGTCTTGATATGTGCCAATGATGTGTTCCATACGGCGTTCAAGCTCGGCAGCCAAACCAAGTGAATCATCCACAACTACAGATTTAAGGTAATCTAGGCCACCTTCCATGTTGTCGCGCCATACACTGGTACGTTGTAAACGGTCTGCTGTTTGGATGTAGAACATATAGAAACGGTCGATGTAACGGATGAGCGTTGCTTTATCAAGGTCAGATGCAAGTAATTCAGCATGACGTGGTTTCATACCACCGTTACCACAGACATAAAGGTTCCAACCTTTTTCGGTCGCGATAATACCAACGTCTTTACCTTGCGCTTCTGCACACTCACGAGTACAGCCAGACACTGCCATTTTTAATTTATGTGGTGAACGTAAACCTTTGTAGCGGTTTTCAAGCTCAATCGCTAAACCAACTGAGTTGTCTACCCCGTAACGGCACCATGTGCTACCTACACAAGATTTCACGGTACGCAATGATTTACCGTAAGCATGACCAGACTCGAAACCAGCAGCATTTAACTCTTCCCAAATGAATGGAAGTTCATGAACTTGAGCACCAAACATGTCAACGCGTTGACCGCCAGTAATTTTGGTGTACAGGTTATATTTCTTTGCAATTTGACCAATCGCGATTAAACCATCTGGAGTCACCTCACCACCTGCCATACGCGGTACAACCGAGTAAGAACCGTCTTTTTGGATGTTACCCAAATAGTAGTCATTACTGTCTTGTAAGCCTGCATGACTTGGCTCAAGTACGAAATCGTTCCAGCAAGATGCCAGAATATTTGCGGCAGCAGGTTTACAGATATCGCACCCTAGACCATGACCATGTTGATGAATCAAATCATCGAATGTCTTAATTTCATTGACACGAACCAAGTGATACAACTCTTGACGCGAGTACGGGAAGTGTTCGCAAATGTGGTTATTTACAGTCACACCTTGACGTTGCAACTCTGACTTCAACACTTGTGTCACTAATGGGGCACAGCCACCACATGCTGTTGCTGCTTTGGTGCATTTCTTTAATGCACCTAAAGAGGTCGAACCATCGCTAATTGCTTGGCAGATGTCTGCTTTTGATACGTTGTTACATGAACAAATGGTCGCGCTGTCTGGAAGTAAATCTACACCGCTACCACCAGACTTACCTGCTGATTGTTCAAAGCCAGGCATAATCAAGCTTTCAGGAACTTCAGGTAAAGCCAGACCGTTTAACATCATTTGTAAAAGGTCGTTGT
The DNA here is from genome assembly GCF_059579785.1 of Acinetobacter sp. S-1. Taxonomy (NCBI): domain Bacteria; kingdom Pseudomonadati; phylum Pseudomonadota; class Gammaproteobacteria; order Moraxellales; family Moraxellaceae; genus Acinetobacter; species Acinetobacter sp. S-1. The sequence continues at coordinate 1,582,314 of NZ_CM184207.1, read as the reverse complement.
ACTCTTTCGCATCGCCCACCAAAACCGCACCCAGCAATTTGGTTTTATCTGCATTTACAACTATCTTTTTATAAACCAGTGCATGCTCATCTGCATAGAAATAGCTTAATGCACCCGGAGTCATGGCATGCGCATCACCTACAGAAGCAACGTCTACACCCATCAACTTTAACTTGGTACTCATGTCTGCACCGGCGAAGCAATTACACTCTTCATCTAAAATGTGTTTTGCTGCAATACGCGCCATGTCATAGCCCGGTGCAACCAAACCATAAATTTTATTTTGCCAAAGCGCACATTCACCAATGGCATAAATATTGTTATCTGAAGTTTGGCAATAATCATTAATGACGATACCGCCACGCTCACCAATCGCCAGACCACTGTTACGCGCAAGTTCATCACGTGGACGGATCCCCGCAGAGAATAAAATGACATCTGCTTCAAGCTCGCTACCATCTGCAAATTTCATTACATGAGTTGTGCTGTCACCGCATTCAATAGATTGAGTCGCTTTTTGTGTATGAACTTTTACACCAAGGTCTTCGATTTTACGGCGTAAAACTTTACCGCCTAGATCATCAATTTGAACTGCCATTAAACGTGGCGCAAACTCAACAACGTGTGTTTCTAGATCTAAATCACGTAAAGCTTTTGCGGCTTCAAGTCCAAGTAAACCACCACCAATCACTACACCTGTTTTTGCATTAAGACTCGCTGCACGAATCGCGTCTAAGTCTTCAATCGTACGGTAAACAAAGCAGTTTTCACGATCATTACCCGGAATTGGTGGAACGAATGCATACGAACCAGTTGCCAACACCAATTTGTCATAGCTGATGACATCACCATGATTAGTGGTGACTGTTTGTGCAACTGTATCAATTGCATTTGCTTTGGTATTTAGACGTAAGTCAATGCCATGAGCATCGGCAAAATCAAAACGTGCTAAAGATAAATCTTTTGCTGATTTCCCAGAGAAATATTCTGTCAAATGTACACGGTCATACGCGATACGAGGTTCTTCCGCGAGAATCGTGATTTCCAGTTCATCATCTGCTTTTTCTAAAATGGCTTCGATGAATTTGTGGCCCACCATACCATGACCAATCATTACCAATTTCATAGTGTTTCTCCTCAAATCACGTTGCTTTTAAGCTGCGTTATTGTGTTCTCAAATAGACATTGTTTTTTTGCCTTGTGTTCTACCGAGAAGCAAATCAATCTCACAAAGCATGTAGCTGCTTGGAATCCATTTTTCCCACTCGTTAATGACACCCAATGCACAGCAAAGTCATAAAAAGAAATAAAAAAAGCGAGCCCCCTCATAGAGAAGGCTCGCATCGCTGGAACTGAAAAATTAGATAATTCAGATGTAACTTTTTTATGCAATAAAAATAAAGACATGGCCTTCACTCCGACTGAACGTAAATTCTTTGTGTGCACAGTTGCACTCACAAATTCGATCAGAACGGACATCGTTGGCCGTCTTTAAAACTTATGGTCGTCTTCGACCTGTAATTAAGTAAGCATTTTGCATGCCAATCCTTATATAAATTTAATTTAAAAATTTTTTATTTTTAATTTCATATAGATATAATTTCGCCAGCTATCTTATAAAAATAATGTCTTATTCTATTTGCCCCATCGCGGTACACTTAAATGGTTAAGATAAAAATATGTCTTGCCACAAAATGAATCGTATTTTTGCACCAAGACTGACCACATTAATTCTTTAGCTCGCTGAAATGCCACTTAAACTGGATTTTTTGTTTAGTTTTGGATGGCACTAATCTTGCTTAAAACCTGATAACAAAAAACGCGTCGAATTGGCGCATTTTCTTAGCCTGATTTTCTGAACTTATGCCAAAACTCAAAATAGCCCTTATTGATGATGATCATGCGCGAGCAGACTATATAAGAAAAAGTCTGCTTGAAAATGATTTTGAAGTGGTCGCTTGCCTTACTTTGGACCATTTAAACATTTTTCGTCTCGAGCATTTACAAGCCGATGTGATCTTGCTCGATATGGATCATCCTCATCGTGACATTATTGAAAGTTGTGTGAGTAGCTATGACCTACCGACTGTCCTGTTCACTAAAAATTCAGATAAAGACACCATCAAACAAGCCATTGATGCGGGAGTAACGGCTTATATCGTAGATGGCATAGACCCTGCCCGTTTACATACCATTTTAGAAATCTCGATTGAGCAATATAAAAAGCACAAAAAACTCGAAGGTGATTTAAAAGAGGCTCAAACCAAACTGGCTGACCGTAAAGATGTTGAAAAGGCCAAAGTGTTACTCATGCAACTCCACGGGCTGCCTGAAGATACAGCTTTCCAACTTCTTAGAAAAAATGCCATGAGTCACCGTATAACGATTGGAGAAATGGCACGGCGGTTACTTGATGCCCAAAAATTACTCAACAATCAACTAAAGGATGAATAAATGAGCACATTAGAAAAGACTCAATTACAACTCGGCTATATTCCTTTGCTTGATTGTCTTGCATTGCTTTGGGCAAAACAAAGAGGCTTCTTTGAGGAAGTCGGTTTAGATGTCACTTTAGTTAAAGAAGCATCTTGGGCAAGTCTTCGAGACCGTCTTGCTTTTGGTCTATTAGATGCAGCGCATTGCTTATCTGCAATGTTACCTGCGGCGGCTGTCGGCACAGATCAAATTGGCACGCCACTGCAAACATCACTGGTTTTAAGTGAAAACCGTGCTTTCATTAGCTTAAGTCAAAAACTTACTCATCAACTTGCAATTCAAAAAAATGATACGGCCCAAGTAACAGCGCAAAAAGTGGCAAGCTATCTTGAACAAGGTCACTCCATTTCTTTAGCGCATGTATTTAAGCATTCTATTCACCATTATTGTTTAAGAGAGTGGCTCGCTTTAGCAAACCCTGAACTTGCTCAATCTATCCAGCTCAAAACATTACCGCCACCTTATATGGTTGAAGCATTAGACAAACATGTGATTGATGGTTTTTGTGTAGGAGAACCTTGGAATACTCAAGGCGAGCTTCTGGGTTTAAGTAAAATGATTTGCTCAAGTCAAAACATTATTCCTCGTGTGGCTGATAAGGTTTTAGCCGTAACTCAAGAATGGGCTGAACAGCATCCACAAACACTAGTTGCACTCACCACGGCAATTATGAAAGCCCAACAAGAATTGAGTGAGTTAGACGATTTTGCTCCAATTTTAAAATTATTAGTCGAGTTTGGAATTGTGCGCTTCCATTGTTCAGAAGAAGTACATGTCGACAAATACTATATGATTCAGGATATTGTTCGTCATTTAGTAAAAGAAAGTGCACTTCCAAAAGTAGAAGACTTTTATTGGCTGCTCGAGCAAATGCAAAAATGGGATGAACTTCAACTCGACCAAGCACAAATCACAAGCTTGGGTGCTCAATGCATTAATCTTGAGGCTTATGAACAAGCTAAACATCGCTATCGTTCATAACTTTTCTACTCATCAAATCGCCATAAAAAAAGCTGTCTTTTATGACAAAGACAGCTTGAAAGACCCATAAGACAAAATGCGAAACACGCATTCCTATATTTTCTAGGCTCAACTGATCCATTGAAAATATAGCGCTTATGGAAATGATCATATCTATCTAAGCGTATCATTTTCAGACATTTTCATATCAATAACTGCCACTTGATCAATTTCAGTTCATTATTCAAAGCATCTTAAGTCAGTCTTTAAATACTTATCTTTTCTTTAAGCCTTAAATCTACCCATGCTCACTACAGAATAGTGATGCACCAATTAGGTGGGTGAGGTCATAAATTTCATTTTATTTCTTCAAAATAATTTCTCGCATCTGTCTTAATTAAATTAATTTTTTTAGCTCTAAAGTAATTTATTGCCTATGTCATTATATTTAAAAAGATTTATTTATTAATTTTTTTGTAAAACTTAAATATTACGATTCAAATAATTAGATAAAAATAATTAGTGAAAAATCCTCTAAGTCCCTCCTGTTTTGAGTTACAAACCGCAACAATCATGGCACAAATGGTAATAATAATTAAATTAATAATCATTATCATTCACACCACATAAAAACCTGAGAAGATCTACCATGATCCATGAAAATATTCTCGACTGCATAGGTAAAACGCCACTACTACAATTATCAAGGCTATTCACGCATCAATCGATCTCAGTGATTGCGAAAATGGAATTGTTAAACCCAGGAGGAAGTATTAAAGACCGTCCGGCATTATTCATGCTACAGGAAGGCCTGAAATCTGGAGTGATTAATAAAGATAGTCATATTGTTGAAAGTTCATCAGGGAACTTAGCGATTGCGCTTGCAATGGCTTGCAAAATATATGGATTAAAATTTACTGCCGTTATTGACCCGAAAATTGCCTCAGCAAACTTACAAATGTTGAAGCTCTACAAGGCCAATATCGAAATGGTCTCTGAAAAAGATCAAAACGGCGGTTATTTAAAAACCAGAATTGACACTGTAAAACGACTCTGCCAACAGCTTCCAAATGCTGTTTGGATTAATCAGTATGCAAACCCAAATAACTGGAAAAGCCATTATTTTGGAGAAGCAGAAGAAATCCTAAATCAAATTGATCGCAAGATTGATTACCTCGTGATTGGGGCAAGTACCTCTGGCACGATTATGGGCGTGTCTCGTCGCCTTAAAGAAAGATTTCCAGAATTAAAAGTGATCGCAGTCGATATCGTCGGCTCTGTGTTGTTCGGTGGCACATCTGGTCCACGCGAAATTCCTGGGATTGGTGCAAGTACAGTCCCACCGCTACTCTCCCCCGATGAAATTGATGATGTCATTTATGTAGATGACTATGAATCGGCACTCGGTTGCAGAGAACTTCTTGAACACGAAGGAATCTTTGCAGGCGGTTCAAGTGGCTCATCAATTTCAGCCATCAAAAAACTGATTCCAACCATTCCTGATGGATCGTGCGTTTTAACGTTGCTGCCCGATCGCGGCGATCGTTATCTCGATCTTGTTTATGAAGATGACTGGTTCGAAATGATCAAGAAGCGTCATTTCAATCGAAACTTACGACGCCAAGAAAACCTTACTTTACAAAATGTTGTTTAACCTTCTCCTTAGGAAATATTCATGAGCAATTTGGCTACCCTTCGCTACTTAAGTCAATCAGATTTATTAAATCTTGGCGCAAATCATAGTAATTCCTTTATTGAAGCGATTACTGAAGGTTTAACCCTGCATGCAAATAAACAGTTTGTTCAACCTTTAAAACCTTATCTTCGCTGGCAAGGTGCAGACCATATTGCCGACCGTATTATTGCAATGCCTTGTTATTTAGGCGGTAACGACCCGATTGCCGGAATCAAATGGATTGGTTCAAGACAACATAACCCTAAAAAATTCAATATTCCGCGTGCCAGCGCACTGATTGTTTTAAATGACTCAGAAACAAATTATCCAGTTGCGGTGATGGAAGGCAGCCTCATCAGTGCCATGCGAACTGCGGCAATTACTGGTGTCTCGATTAAATATCTAGCAAAAAAAGACTTTTCAGACATTACCGTGATTGGCTGCGGTCCAATTGCTCAAATGCAGATTAAAACTGTACTTGAACAATATGCTCAGGTGAAAAAAATCCATTTATTTGATGTGAACCCTGAAGCGGCTGACAAACTCAAAGCATTGTTCTTATCAGAATATACGAATTTAGAAATTGAAATTCATGACAGTGCTAAGTCTGCTATTCAACAAGCCGATGTCCTCATTACCTGCACAGTTTCAGATAAACCTTACATTCCATTTGAGTGGCTTAAAAAAGGCTGCTTTGTTTCAAACATTTCAATTATGGATATCGAGCCTGAAGTCTTCTTAAAAGTTGACAAAGTGATTGTAGATGACTGGGACCAATCAAACCGAGAAAAGAAAGTCATCAATGTACTGGTTGAAGATGGCTTATTCAGCCGTGAAAAACTACATGCTGAACTTGGCGACATCATTATTGGTCATAAAAACGGCCGCGAACACGAAGATGAAATCATTTTGCTCAACCCAATGGGCATGGCGATTGATGACATTGTCTGCGCTAAATGGTTCTTCAATGCTGCACAAGAACAAAACGTTGGTACGGTTCTACCGCTTTTATAAGAATAGGAATAACTAAAATGTTAGATCGGATTTACACAGCACAACTACAAAAAACGATAGATGCACTCTACATGGAGAATTATGGAGATTTTAAAGATTATATTTCCTATAAAAAGCCTTATCTGGCAATTACTCTCAATGATGAGTTGGAACTCTATTTCAGCTGTTTAAAAGTAGATGGTGTAAATCCTTTCTATGTTACCCAACCCGAAGTTTTGCTTCATAACCTATTGAGCAATACAACTTCTAAAATTTCTATTTCTGAAGTTTTTAACTATTTAACCCAAGCAACTTGGTGGCCATCTCCACACCATCAAAAAGCGATTGATTATTGGCTCGACAACTTAGTAACGGCTGAAAAAATTCCTCAAATTTTACAGTCAGCCCTTTCATTTTCTTCACCTTTGATTACTAGTGAATTGCTATCGCTGGTAGCTGATCGTCCATTTCATCCATTCGCTCACTCAAAAGGTGAACTTGCACCACTCACAACTCAAAAAGAAATTGAGGTGTACTGGTGGGCATTTAAGAAAGATGACGTGATTAATAATATGGCGTCGATTCCTCACAAAGAGCTTCTGTTATCAGAAGCTGAGGATAGTCTTATTGCTGACAAAATGGCTCAGCTTTCAGATGATTACTTAGCCCTGCCGTTGTTAGAGACGCAACATCGCTATTTAAAGTTTGAAGAAAATAAGTATGAAGGTATTGACCTAAACCATGTCACCACAATTGGTTTACCGACTTCTTCTTTAAGAACTCTTATTCACAACACAAACCCGACTCTGCATTTAAAACTTTCAACCAATGCCAAAACATTAGGTGCAATCCGCTCCATGCCAGGTCGTTATTTAATGAATGGTCATACGGCTTATGATTTTTTAAATGACGTCATTAATGAAACTGCTTTATTAAAAAATCGTCTCTTTTTAAGTAATGAAACGCATTGGTGGGTGCTAGGTAAACAAGAGCCGATTGTAAAAAATTTAGGGGTGATTGGCTGCCAAGTCAGACATTTACCCGACTTTTGCCAAGATAAAAACGTTACACCAATCACCATGTCAGCTTTAAGCTGTACGTATGTCGACCCTTGGGAAACTTTAGGCGTTGAAGGTGACAAATGGTCATTACTAAAAGACTTAAGTGTTCATTTTATTCAAACATTCTTAACGCTTTGGGCGAAAGGCATCATGCCTGAATGCCACGGGCAAAACACCATGGTGTGTTATGAAAATAATAAGTTTAAATGCTTTATTTTACGTGACCACGATACCTTAAGAATATGTACCACAGCCATTGAAGAAAGTGGTTTTACACCTCCGGTTTATACCATCAATACCAGCACACCAAACAATCTTATCTTTACTAAAAATGAAGACTTATTTAATTACTTCATTACCCTAGGGATTCAAATTAACCTCTACCCGATTGCTTTAGCTACCTTGAAATATACGGATCGAACGGAAAACGATTTCTGGGAGATGGTTCAAGACATTATTCAAAATTTTGTAGAAACCCAACCTATTTCAGAACAAACAAAATCGCAAATTCAAACTTATCTTTTTGACAATAAGACTTGGCCGTTCAAACAGCTACTTACGCCTTTACTTGCGCAAGAAAGCGACTCAACGGGCATGCCAAGTAAAATCGGAAGTACGCCAAACCCTTATCACAGCTTATCTGTTTCTAGCTATGAGATCATGGACATCTAAATCATGCGCTCATCTCGCCTAGATCATTTCATTATTTTGCTCTGTCAGTTTTTTTCCACTTTCGGGCTCATGGTGCTGATTCCAATCATGCCGCTCTATATGGAAAAACTGACTGCGCATATGAGTGCTCCCACTATCTGGGCAGGTTTGGCACTCGCAGCTCCAGCTATTGGCAGCTTATTTACAGCACCAATTGTGGGTCATCTATCCGACACATTCGGCCATAAAAAAGCCTTGTTACTTTCTCTGGCTGGTTTCTGTATTTCAATACTGCTCATGGCGAGCGCCCAGCATTTATACCTGTTTATTTTCGCGCGAATTTTACTGGGTTTTTGCGGTCTTTCCGTGATTTTAAATGCCTATATTTCATATCTTTCTAATGAACAACAACGTGGTGCCGCTTTTGGGCAACTACAAAGTAGTGTTGCGCTAGCTTGCCTATGTGGTCCCGTGCTCGGCGGGATATTTATGGATCAATGGCGGGTTGAAGTATTACTCAACGCGACAGCATTTGTTGTGATGACCTTAATTTTGATTGCGTCATTTGTATTAACCAATCCCGTTAAAACCGAGGCGCCAAAAACCAAAGAGAAATCTAAGCTTCCAGCTTTCTTTGATAGAACAATTTTTTCATGGTTAAGCGCTGGCATTTTGGTTCAAGCCGGTGGCTTTGGTTTGGTGTCTTGCTTTGTTTTATACATTAGTGAAATAAGCCAAAGCACTCATTCATCGTTATCTGCTGCGAGTTTAACGGGAACCATTCATGCGCTTTCATGGGGAGCAGCCTTTATTGCTGCAACCTATTGGGGAAAACGAAATGATGATAAAGGAGATTCTTTTAATAACTTCATTTACGCATCTTTAATTTGCGGTATCACGATTTTCGCATTGATCTGGGTTTCTAATCTCTGGCTGATTCTTGTATTACGACTCATACAAGGCTTTTGCTTTGCTGCCCTTATTCCTTCGATCTTGCACACAATTTCTCTAAAAGCCGGCGCTCAAAGCCAAGGAAAAGTGATTGGTATTTCTAACAGTGCCTTTGTCTTAGGACAACTTATTGGCCCAATCACGATCACGCTCACCTACTCATTTTTCAATATTACTGCTGCATTAATCTGCACCTCACTATTTTTTATCGGTGCGGGATTAGTGGTGATTTTGAACAGATTCTTAATGGATACAATTTTAGAAGAGGCACAAGAATGAACTCAATTATTACAACCGATGCATGGTCTTATAAACTTTTTGAACAGTACCTGAATACTTTCTTTCGTGAACTCAAAGTAAATCTTGAAAAGCACATTATCCCAGCTCAAGATTCGCCTTTATTCACCCTATATGTGGAGCAACCAGACACTCTGTATTTTGCTTATACGTTTAATACATCTAACACGACTGTTTATGGCGCAGTTCAGCATCTATCCACCACTGGCTACCATAGATATCAACGTGGTTTTGTTCTGCAAAATTTAAGCGACAATACATTTGACTCACTCACCGATCCTAAAAATTTAGTGAGGCTGATTACAGATGAACTGAATAGCTTATTTAAAGATAAAAACCAAAATAAGAACCTGTACTCAGATATTGCCAATAGTATCGAAAATACAAAATTCTTTTTAGAAAATAAGCCATCTCAAACAGCATCTAAAGTAGTTAGTGGTTTTCAGGCTACTGAACAAGGCATGTTATATGGGCACCCTTTTCATGTGACTTCTAAAGCCAATTTAGGTTTTTCTAAAGAAGACATGAAAAAGTATAGCCCTGAGTTAGGCGCAAGTTTCCAACTTCATTACTTTGCAATTCATTCTTCTTTAATCCAAAAGCTTGTAAGTGAAGAACAGCCTTCTCACCGTATTGAAGATGAAGTTGTAGAAACTGCAAAAGAGCGTTTGCAAGAAAACTTAGCAAATTACGAGCTAATGCCAACCCATCCGTGGCAAGCCAACTTCTTACGTCAACATCCATCTTTGAAGAAACATTTAGACAGCCAAGACGTGATCTATCTGGGAGCTTTAGGTCAAACCGTATGGCCGACCTCATCCGTTCGTACAGTATGGTTGCCTCAATCGAATCTATTCTTAAAGCTATCAATTGATGTACGAATTACCAGTTTCATTCGTAATAACCCAATGGATGAGATGGAACGCGCGATTGATGCGAGCAAAATTATTATTAATCACAAGATTAATGAGCAATATCCAGACCTTGCGATTCTGCCGGAGTTAGAGGCAAAAACAGTCAAAATTCCAGAGCTTGAAAGTTCATTTGGCATTCTTTATAGAGCTGGGCTCACGCCAGAGGTATTAGAAAACACCCGAATGCTGGGCGGCTTGGTTGAAGAAAATGAAAACTATGAAATCCCGCTTTTAAGCTTTATTCAGCAAGCGGCACCCAACCAAAATCTACAATCGAAAGACGCGAAAGACTTCATTACTTTCTGGTGGAAACAGTACGTTAAAGTTTCACTCATTCCATTAATTGAGTTGTTTGCAAATAAAGGCATTAGCGTAGAAGCGCACATGCAAAACAGTTTAATGGAATTTAAAAACGGCTATCCACATCGCCTTATTCTTCGAGATATGGAAGGCATTAGCATTGTTCCAGAAATGATAGAAGACGACTCATCTATTTCTGAAGATAGTACCGTTTGGTTCTCTCAGAAAGATGCGTGGACCTTTTTAAAATATTACCTTGTGATCAATCACATTGCTCATCTCATCAGTGCAATTGCACGAGTTACGGTAATAGAAGAATCTGAACTTTGGCAAGCCACACGCCTTACGCTCACGCAAGAAAATTTTAGCGCCAAAGGCGAGAAATACCGCGACTTATTAATTAATTCACTCACATTACCAATCAAGGCAAATATGTTAAATACGCTCTACCACAGTGGTGGCAACCCAATCTGGATTGAAGTTGAAAACCCTATTTATAAATATCGCGGCGCAGAAGCGCTTTGCCCTCTTCAACCAACACAACAAACCAATTATAAAACCCTCGCGGAAAATCGCGTGATGGGCCAATTATTAGAAGCACTCATTTTTGAAAATACTTTTAAATACGAGTTTTCTAAAGGTCAGATCAAGTTTTATATTTCCGATACCGTTTTTTATACTTGCGCGGCCAAACGACATTTTAGTTTTAAACGAATTAAGTTAGATCCTTCAAGCTTAGTCCGTTCTGATATTACTTTAGATGCTGAAACTCGTCCTAGCTTAAAAACGCTACTTGCCGATTTAAAAAATATTATTGAAGCTGACCCAGTTAAATGGCAAAACTTTAATGATGAACTCAATTTAACTTACGTTAAGCATGCGCAAACTTTGAGCCAAGCCCCTGCTCAACCTTTAAGAACCTTGCCTTATTTAGAACAAGAAGCACGGATTACCAATGCACATTTATATCACCCAAGTTTTAAGTCTCGTATCGGCTTCGATTTAAAAGAAAATAAAAAATACGCACCAGAGCTTTCTGAAGGTTTTACGGTTCAATGGGTGGCAACTCATAACAGTTTATGCAAACTGGTTTTAAGTGAAACCATTAACTTAGAGCAGCTTTATAAACAGCATTTTTCAGAAAAAGATCTACAAGCCATTAACGATCAATTGAAAGAGCAAAATATAGATTTTAAAGATTATATCCTCACCCCAATTCACCCGTGGCAGTGGGATAAAATTATTGAATTATATTATCAAGATGCAATCAGCAACCAACTGATCATCGCGTTAGATATTGAAGGTCCGACTTATTTACCGCAGCAGTCGATTCGAACCTTATCAAATATTAGCGACATCTCAGCGCTTTCTCTTAAATTGGCAATGAACTTGGTCAATACTTCTACCTCTCGTGTATTGGCACCGCATACCGTTCAAAATGCGGCAAAAATGAGTGACTGGCTTTATAACATTGTTGAACAAGACCATATTTTAGAAAAACAGCGTAAGCCTGTTATTTTAAGAGAGATTGGTGGTCTTTCGGTTAACCAACAGATTGCCCTTCCTGTTCAATACGGCGCTTTGGCTTGCATTTGGCGCGAAAGTATTTACAGCTACTTAAAAGAAGGCGAATCAGCAACGCCTGTAACGGGTCTAATGCAAGTTGATACGGACCAAAAACCACTAATCGATGAGTGGATCCAAGAGTATGGTATTGAGTTCTGGTTAGAAAAATTACTCAGCAATGCTTATTTACCAATCATGCATATTTTGTGGTGTCACGGCCTCGCTTTAGAGTCACATGCACAAAACATGGTACTAATTCATAAAAATGGCTTACCCGTTAAAGCGGCTTTGAAAGATTTCCATGATGGAATTCGTTTTAGTCGTCATCTTTTACGTGAGCCGAGCCTTTTACCCAACTTACAAGATGCGCCAAAAGAGCACGCCAAGATTAACCCGAACTCGTTCTTGGAAACCCACTCTCCAAATGAGTTAAGAGACTTTACTCAAGATGCGCTTTGGTTTGTAAATCTGGCTGAGTTAGCGATTTTCTTAAATGAACATTATGACTTCGATGAAATCAAATTCTGGACCATGCTAAGAACCATCATTAATCAACACAAAGAAGCTCACCCAGAGTTTGCCGAGCGATATGAATTGTTTAACTTTACAGATGACACCATCGATATTGAACAGCTCGCAAGCCGCCGTTTCCTTCCGGAAATTCGCTTAAGAGTACAAACCACACCAAACCCGCTCAGCCTTATTAAGGAAATTGAATATGAATAAGCATTCGATTTCTTTTAAGAAACGAATAGCAAATGGCGAGACGCTCTACGGAATCTTTTGTTCCGTAGCTTCTCCAATTAATATCGAGCAAATGGCACTTGCGGGCTACAACTTTATTATTATCGACTTGGAACATACTTTATTTAGTACGTCTCAAGCCGAGACCATGATTTTAGCTGCTAGAGCCATGAGTCTTGATGTCTTTGTGAGGGTGCCGTTAAACGCCAACCATTTAGTTCTACCTCTGCTCGATGCAGGGGTAACGGGTATTGTTTTTCCGCGTATAGAAAATGCTCAGCAAGCACAAGAAGCCGTGAACTATTGTCACTATATGCCTCTTGGGCAAAGAGGTCTCAACTCGACAAGGTTAAATCGATATGGCATGGATGATTTAGCTAGTTTTGTTCAATACGCAGCAAACGAAACGGTTGTCGTTGCCATGATTGAAAGCTTGGAAGGACTAGAACAACTAGATGAAATATTAAAAGTTGAAGGTATTGATATTATTCTAGAAGGTGCTGCCGACCTTTCTCAATCTATGGGAATGCCATGGCAATCTAGCCATCCAAAAGTGAAAGAAAAAGTTCAAGAGATGTATGCTAAGACTAAAAATAGTCAAAAGCATTTCTGTGCTATTCCCCGACAACCTGAAGATATTGCGGCATGGAAACAACAATCCGTTCAGCTTTTTGTACTCGGTGATGACCGCAGCATTATTCGCCGTGCTCATCAAAATCATTTGAATTCTTATAAAGAAATCTCATAAATTTTCAGTTGTGTAGAGCGATGAGTGCACCTTCCTCTACACAACAATTAATAAAAATAAATTTTATTATTTTTTGTCCAACAACGATATTGTGAATTACAATCATTCTCACTTATAATTCGACAAATTTAAAATCACTCTCAGGGCGAGACAATGGGAAATAAGATAAAAAGTCACAAACTTTTTACGAGGAAGTCTGAAGTAAAAAATATCATTCCACTCCTTTCACTTGGTGGGGCCATTATTCTTTCCAATTCAGCTTTTGCTGCTTCACCTGCTGAAACTACAGAAACAGAAAAGAAACCCGAAGCTCTCCCGACAATTACAATTACTGCTTCACGTGCAGATGAACTCTCTACCTCTGCCAAACAAGTCACCAAGCTAGATGAAAAACAAATTGAACTTTTAAGAAATGGTTCATCTGGAAGTATTGCGACTGTTTTAGCAAAAGCCGTACCGGGCCTATCAGACTCGAGCCGAACCATTACCGATTATGGTCAAACTTTACGTGGTCGTAATGCTCTCATCTTGGTCGATGGCGTTCCAATGAACCTCACACGTGACACATCACGCGGACTTTCAGCAATTGACCCTGAAAGTATTGCCAACATTGAAGTGATTCGAGGCAGTAACGCAATTTATGGTGGCGGCGCGGCAGGCGGTATTATTTCAATTACCACAAAAGCTGCGGGTGGCGAACCTACAGCAAAAACAGTCGTTGGGCTCCAAACGCCTTTAACAAATTTTCGTTCTAATGCTTTAAGTGGCGATATTCACCAATATTTCACAGGCAGCTTTAATGCTTTTGACTATGCGCTCGACTTTGGTTATCAGCGTATTGGTAGCCCGTACGATGCAAGTGGTGACCGTGTTGCACCAGAACCAAGTCAGGGCGATTTATATGATTCTGATGGCTATAGTATCGGTGGTAAACTTGGTTATCATATTGATGACAACCAATACCTACAATTCGCTGCAAACTATTATAATGCCGAGCAAGACTCAGATTATGCATCTGACCCAAGTGTGAAAAATGCTCCTGCTGGGACTGTACCAGCGAAAGCAATTAAAGGCTTAAAGCTCAAAGACCAAAATAAAAACGAAAACCAGATCTACAATTTAACTTATAACCATAAAGACTTTTTTGGTAATAAGGTTGATGCACAAATTTATTATCGCGACTTCTTTACACGTTTTTCACCATTTGATGCACGAAAAAATGCAAATCGTGGAGGACAAGTAGATCAGATCTATCAAGAAAATAATGTACTCGGTAGCCGCTTAACTGTTACTACACCACTTGAGTTTTTAGGTGACACCTCACTGGTTTGGGGTGGTGACTTTAGCCGCGAAAAAAGCGAAATGCCTTTAGATATTTTCGATCAAAAAATTTATGATCAATCTGGTGGCTTAGAGTTTGTAAAAATTGGCAAACTTATTTATTTACCTGAACTCACTACGCAAAGTATGGGTGGTTTTATACAGTTAAAACACCGCTTTAATGACCAATGGTCAGCAGAAGCTGGTACGCGTTATGAAGACAGCTATGCCCAAATTGATAGCTTTGTTCCTTTATCACAATTAGGTAAGCCCAACCCTTACACCGTTGAGGGGGGGAAAGTGAAAGCTGATGCATGGTTGTACAATGCTAACGTGACTTTCTCTCCAAATGACCAACACTCGATTTATGCATCTTTTAACCAAGGTTTCCAATTACCTGATGTTGGTTTGATTATTCGTAATGCTGGTGAAGGTTTTAACCTTGGTTCGTCATTCTTAGAACCCGTAAAAGTAGATAACTACGAGTTAGGCTGGAAAGGAAACTTCAATAACTTCTCTTCAAGTTTAGCGGTCTTCCACTCCACTTCCGACCTAGGTGCTGTGCAATCGTTCAACAATGGTTTAGTACTCGCTAGAACCAAAGAAAAAGTCACTGGTGTTGAAGCAACTTTTGATTATCTTGACGATGCCAATGTTTGGGGAACTGGTGGTAGTGTTACGTGGATGAAAGGTCGTGAAAAGCCGCAAAACGGTGCTGAACAAGACATGACAGGCTTCCGTATTCCACCATTAAAAGTCACAGGTTATATTTCTTATAGCCCAACGGAAACATGGACGAACCGCCTGCAAGCTACTTACTTCGGTTCAGAAGATTACCGCTTAAATGGCAAAAATAGTTTTGGTCGCTATGATGTAAAATCTTATACAACAGCAGATTTAATCAGTAGCTTTGCGCTTAACAAAAAAGACACTGTGACGATTGGTTTAGAGAACATGTTTAACCGCAAGTATTATCCTCTATATAGCCAATTATTACGAACTAGCGATAACACTAGCCATTTAGTAGCAAATGGTGCAACGCTTAAAGTTTCTTATAGCCATAAGTGGTAATCAAAAACTGACATTGAATGTGTCACAAAAAGGAGATCAATGCGATCTCCTTTTTTATTAAAAATATTAATTCCTTATCTATTTTTTCCATTATTAACCTGAGGTAAACCCACAGAACCACCCTAGCATTCTGCTAAAAATTTTGTTAACTTGATTTTGTTACATATTCAAGATGCAACTTTTTCATCCAACACCCCTCATCGCTGTGTTTATGAAAACAATATCAATATGTAGTTTTACCAATATTTTTCATGGGGCAAATCATAATGGAAATCTCACACCGCGAAATTTACGCCCTCGTAGACATTAATAATTGTTATGTGAGTTGTGAGCGACTATTTAATCCCAAACTTATTGGTCTACCAGTCGTAGTACTTTCTAATAACGACGGATGTGTTGTATCACGTAGTGAAGAAGCAAAAAATATGGGTATCAAAATGGGTATTCCATGGTATCAGATCGAACAAGAAGCTCTTCAAGCAGGTGTACACGTCTATTCAAGCAACTACACTTTATATGCTGAAATGTCACGTCGCTTTTTTTCAGTTCTTGGTGAGTTTTTCTCGCCCGATGATTTAGAAGCTTATTCTATAGATGAATGTTTTATTCGCCTTACCCCTTACCTTCAATCTCTAGATATTCATTCTTATTGTGTCAAAGTCGTAGAAACCTTAGAAGAATGGTTAAGCTTACCCTGTTGTATTGGCATCGGATATTCAAAAACTCAAGCAAAATTGGCCAATCACTATGCTAAAAAAATTAGAAGCTTTAATAGAATTTGTAATTTCACGACCTTAGATCCTTTGCTTCTTGAAGACCTCATGCAACACACTTCAGTCAAAGAAGTCTGGGGAATTGGCTATCAATTAGTCAAACAATTACGGAGTTATGAGATTTATTCATGCTTAGACTTAACTTTTGCCAATGAGCATCATTTAGCAAAAGCTTTTTCTGTGGTTATGGCACGTACCATTCGTGAGCTAAAAGGCCAATCCTGTATTCAACTCGACGATCCTGCAATTGTCACCAAACGAATTTTAGCATCACGCAGTTTTGCTCAAGCTTTGTCCAGCATTGAGATTATTAAACAAGCGCTTATTTTTCATCTTAACCGGGCACATCGCCGTTTAATGAAACAAGAACAGCTCTGTGCCTGCGTTCAAGTCTTGCTTTATGAAAAAATAGATAAACCACCTTATAAAAAAGCATCTTCTCAAGCGATAGGTTTAAATTATGCAACAGATGATTTATGCATATTAACAAAAGCAGCCATGCAGCAAATAGATGTTTTATATAAAGAAAATAAAAAATATATAAAGATTGGAGTTTTATTTTGTGGTTTGCATCCTCGTCAACATCATATTGATGATTTATGGCAACCTCTTGAGTTGATTCAGCAAAGACAACAATTGATGCAAACGCTCAGCACAGTTCGTAACCGATTCGGCAGTCACTATTTACAAGTCGGCTATCATTCCCGTAATCCATCTTGGCACATGAAACAATGTCACCGTTCAAAAAATTATCTAACTCGATGGAATGAGCTATTAGGGATTGGAGAGAACTCTATAGCCGTTACACAAAATACATGAACTGTTTTTGTCAATTCAGTTTAAAATAAGCTCCATTAAATTACTTGAAATTTTGTCATTTTTTAACATTGCTAAATCATCGCAAAATTTACAATATATAAGCCGAATTTGGTATACCCTTTCTGCGACGATGAAAACAAATTATAAAAAAATTGTAGAAACATATGCCATAATAAGCAAACTTTGCAGACATCTTGCAAAGAATATTTGCAACTTTAGAGCTGGAGCAATCTGAATGAGTTCGACCATTTTGGTGATTCATGGACCGAATTTGAATTTGCTGGGAAAACGCGAACCAGAAGTATATGGTCATCTTACCTTAGATGATATTAACCAACAACTTATTAGCCAAGCTCAACAAGCTTCACTCACATTAGATACTTTTCAAAGCAACTGGGAAGGTGCCATTGTTGATCGTATTCATCAGGCACAAACTGAAGGCGTAAAACTTATTATTATCAACCCTGCAGCCCTCACCCATACATCTGTTGCTCTACGTGATGCCCTACTTGGCGTTGCGATTCCATTCATTGAAGTTCATTTGTCTAATGTCCATGCAAGAGAGGCATTCAGACATCATTCTTATTTATCTGATAAAGCAATTGGCGTGATTTGTGGTTTAGGTGCAAAAGGCTATCGTTTTGCACTCGATTACGCTATTGAAAAAATTCAACCATCTAACCCAAACTAGTTTAGGAATAGTCGCCCATGGATATCCGCAAAATTAAGAAACTCATCGATTTAATGATTGAGTCTGACTTGCAAGCGATCGAAGTTAAAGAAGGTGATCAATCAATCGCTTTAACTCGTCGCAATCCTGTCGTTGCTGCGGCTGGTGTAGCACTTCCGGCTGCTCCTGTTGCAGAAGCACCAGTTG
Source organism: Acinetobacter sp. S-1 (assembly GCF_059579785.1). Lineage (NCBI taxonomy): Bacteria > Pseudomonadati > Pseudomonadota > Gammaproteobacteria > Moraxellales > Moraxellaceae > Acinetobacter > Acinetobacter sp. S-1. Next base: position 1,564,098 of record NZ_CM184207.1, on the reverse strand, counting down.
CAAAAACACCACGTGGAGCAGTTGAAACTTCTCCAATGGTTGGCGTGTTCTACGCTGCTCCAAGCCCAGGTGAAGCACCATTTGTTAAAGTAGGTCAAACAGTATCTGCTGGTGAAACTTTGGGTATTATTGAAGCAATGAAAATCATGAACCCAATTGAAGCAACTCAAAGTGGCGTGATTGAAGAAATTTTAGTGAAAAATGGTGAAGTTATCCAATTCGGTCAACCTTTATTCCGTTATCGCGCGTAATTACCCCGGGGACGTCTATGTTGCAAAAAGTTTTAATTGCAAACCGTGGTGAAATCGCTTTACGTATTACCCGGGCTTGTAAAACATTAGGAATCAAGACTGTTGGTATCTATTCAGATGCCGATAAGGATTTGATGCATTTACGTTTTGTTGATGAAGCAGTATGTATTGGTCCGGGCGCAAGTAGTGATAGCTATTTAAATATCCCGGCAATTATTACTGCTGCAGAAATTACCGGTGCTGATGCTATTCACCCGGGTTATGGTTTCCTTTCAGAAAATGCTGAGTTTGCTGAAATTGTAGAAAGTTCAGGCTTTACTTTTATTGGTCCACGTCCAGAACATATCCGCCTTATGGGGAATAAAGTTTCTGCGATTGTTGCCATGAAAAAAGCTGGCGTACCTACTGTACCAGGTTGTGACCATGCAGTAACCATCCACAATGCATTGGCAGAAGCAAAAGAAATCGGTTTCCCGCTTATTGTTAAAGCCGCTTCCGGTGGTGGTGGACGTGGTATGCGTATTGTTGAGCGTGTAGATACACTACTTGAATCAGTTCAAGCAGCACAGCGCGATGCAGAAATGTGGTTCGGTGATGATACTGTTTACATGGAACGCTTCTTACAAAAACCTCGCCATGTCGAAGTTCAAGTTCTTGGTGATGGTAATGGTCATGCAATCCATTTATATGACCGTGACTGTTCATTACAACGTCGCCATCAAAAAGTACTAGAAGAAGCACCTGCACCAAACCTACCAGAACAAGCTCGAGCTGATATTTTAGAGGCTTGTGTTCATGCTTGTCAGTTAATGCAATATCGTGGTGCTGGTACGTTTGAATTCTTATTTGAAGACGGTGAATTCTTCTTCATTGAAATGAATACTCGTGTTCAGGTAGAGCACCCTGTAACTGAAATGGTTACTGGTGTCGATATTATTGAACAACAGTTACGTATTGCTGGTGGCCTAGGACTAGAGCTTCAACAAGAAGATATCAAAGTTCAAGGACATGCAATTGAATGCCGTATCAATGCAGAAGATCCAACAACATTCTTACCTTCACCAGGTAAAATTGAAAGTTTCTATGCACCAGGCGGCGCTGGTATTCGTTTAGATTCTCATATCTACCCAGAATACAGCATTCCACCTTACTATGACTCTATGATTGCTAAATTGATTTCTCATGGTAAAGACCGTGAAACTTCAATTGCACGTATGCGTCAAGCATTAGATGAAATGATCCTTACGGGAATTAAAACAAATATTCCTTTACATAAAGATCTTATTTTGCAAGATAAGAGCTTCTGCTCTCAAGCAATGGATATCCATTACCTTGAAAAACACTTGTTAAAGCAAGTGGAAGAAAAGAAAGCTGAAACTGCATAATAAAAAAAGCCTCTTATTTTTAAGAGGCTTTTTTATATCTACCATTTTATGGTAATACACGACGTAAAGTGGCAAAGCACTGCTCACCTTTAGCTGTTGAACAGAAATTGATGGTATGGTCGTTTTTCCATTGTACAAAATATTGTGAGACATCACCTGTTTGGTCTTGCTTCTGACCAGAACAATCTACTTTATTATTATCAAATTTAATTTGCATCACTAAAGCGGCTAGCTGTTCTTTAGGATCATCAGATGGTTGATATTCATAAATACCATAAGACCATTCCTGACCGCTTTTAATCACTACATCGTTACTACTACGAAAGTTATAATATTCTACACATTTCTTATTATTTGGAATCTCCATTCCCCATAATCCCATAATTTCAGGACGCGTAACAATACGTATAGCGTTAGGATTACTTGCAGTCCGAACAGGTTGTTCGGCTGGCTGTTGAGTAGCTGTTTCTGCCACAGCTAAACCAGAACAAGCCCACAATAATCCAATAATATAAATATTTTTCATAGATTTATTAATCATTAAACGCATGAACTTAAGTTAGCATATTTTTTTAGAAAATCATTGCTCCATAACCATATAAAAACAATATTTTTTAACTGTAACGTGCGACTATAGCTCATCAAGCAATTTTTATATTTATTTGCTTTTTTCAATACAAAGTTATTAAAGTTTTATCTCACCTCAAACTTATGTGGAAGAGTCGATTTGTTTGGGAAGCCACATTACAAAACCTAGGCCTAATAGCACTACCGCACTTGCACACATAAAGATGACTTCACCAGAAAGAATTTTCCAGAAGTGCCCAGCTAAAACACTACCAAAGGCTACCCCTAATCCCCACATCGTGCTGTAAAGTGCTTGTCCGCGGCCCTGTTGCCCCGCTGAGAAGTTTTGAAAAATTACTCGCATCGCAATTAAGTGAAATAAACCAAAACTAAAAGCGTGCAAACACTGCGCAAAAATTTGAACAACAAAATAATGTGAAAATATTGCAACCATCATCCAACGTATGCTCGTCAATATTAAGCAAACAATTACCAAAATACGCCATGAGAAATGTTGAAAAACTTTTGCAGCAATTGAAAACATAAAAATTTCAGCAAAAACGCCCATGGCCCATAAAAATCCAATTTCAGTCGTACTGAAATTCAAAGATTTCAGAAAATTACTATAGAAACTATAAAAAGGCGCATGTGAGAAAAGTAGAATAAATTCAATTGCAAAAAATGCAGCCACTGTTGGGCGCTTAAGGACAGGAAGTAAAGGTTCTAAATATTTTTGGGAAGTAGGCGCGCTATCAGGTTCGCGGATTGTGAAAGACCAAATAAACGCTAGAGACGCGATAATTAATAGTAAAATTGGGAGCATTGAAATATGTACTATTTCTAAAATAGTTCCAATAGTGAATACCCCAACAATAAACCCAACCGATCCCCACTTACGAATTTTGCCGTAAAGTTTAGCTTTTTGATCACCCAACCAAAATAAAGTGACTCCCTCAAATTGAGCTAAAATCGCATTTTGAAAGAAACTAAAAATAAGCATAAGCAAAGCAACTGATTGAAAAGTATTTGGCACTATAAAAATAGCCAACCATATACATGACTCCATCCAAGTTGCTATCCGAACAAGCAACATCCGCCTACCAGATTTATCAGCAATCCACCCCCAAACTAAAGGCGCAAAAAAACGAGTTACAATCGCAATTGATGATAAAACACCAATTTCTTGATAATTAAACCCTTGATCTTGAAGATATAAATTCCAATAAGGCATGAATGTACCCACAATGGAATAGTAGAAAAAGTAGAATCCACCGAGTCGAGTTTGGATAGTAAGTGGTTGAAACAATTTATAAACCTTTGTATTTTCATGAGATTAAAATTCGGGATAGCTGTCACGCATGTAGCCATTTGTCTTTAGTACTACTAAGCATCCACAAATTTCGATTCGTAGATTCACCGAATAAAATACAATTAAACATATCAGAGCATCTCAGCCTTTCAATTTTAACACTTTGTTTTCCAATACAAATCATTAAATTATTGAGAATCGACTTATCTCTATAAGTATTTTTTATTGATAAGAAAGAATAAATAAAGAAAAGAGAACTGTAATTTAATTTGTACAATCTGTTAACTTGTGTAAAAATACATTTAATATTCATAAGGTATATATTTATCAGATGTTTTTTCTTATTTTTTTAATTTGTCTTTTTCTGTTTTTACTCATCTTGAAACAACATTACCGCTAACCACTTATCGCCCCTACTTTAAAAACCTAGCTGCTTCTTTTAAATTAGAACAATTAAACACCAAATTTATAGACCACTTTTTAAATGCTAAGTGTTCAACTCAAATCCTAAAAATATACTCAACATAAAATTCCAATAAATTCTTAATAAGTTACTGTAACAACTATCGCATCTGAGTAATTACCCGGAGCTGTTGAAATAGTGGTACCTTGCGGAATTTTTCCATAGACATTTGTACCCTGAGAATTGCCCGAACCTGTTTTAGAAACACCTCCAGAACCTCCAACTGCGCTTACACCACCAGTAGTATCCCATACCGCGCTATAATTCGAGTTCTGATATAACTGATACGGGATGTATTGACCACTACCATTTGTCATCTGCCTAAAGCCACCAGCAATACGGTTATTCCCATCCCCCAAATAAATACTATATGGCAGTCCATTATTACAGGTCGTATTTACCACTCCTTGAGCTGTATAATCACGAGTAGTCTTACCAATATCATTAATATTTCCAAAATCGACATTTGATGTTGAATCTATTTGACACAAACTTGGCACAACATAATTAGCAGTTATAGTGGTATTACCCGAGTCCCAACCTCCACCACTATCGCCCTCACACACAGTGCTAGAGCTTGCTTGCATGTCCCAAAATAGCTGAACCGTACCAGTATAAGTTCCTTTAGGGTATGCCATGAGCGACCCTGTACGAGCTGGTACTTTTATATTTACAGAGTAACTAATAACATTATTTGAAGCGACTGTTCTTACTGGACCATACCAGATATTCGAATTTTGATTAGTGGTAGAAGACCCTGCTCCACCTACAGTTGCTGTGACGGTGTAAGGTAATGAAACATTATTATTACTACTCGTTGTTCCAGTAAAGACGGTTTTCATACACATATAACCTGAAATTTCTGGTGTTGTACGTCCCCCATAACAACGTATTGTTCCCGTGTATGTCAGAACTGCATTATTGTTAATTGTTGCGGCAGTATATGTGTATGTACCAGAAGTTGTCCCTGTAACTGTGCAACTTGCATGGGCAGAGTTAAAAAATGTAAAGATTAGGCATAACAGACTCATTCCCAAAAAATATTTCAGGATAAATGAAAGACCTTTAAAAGTTGTCGGCTGGTTAAAGCTAGCAATATTTATCGACATACATAAGGTCCCAATTTTTTAGTTGAGTACTGATTACTGTTATAAGTGAAGTCAACTTGGCAGGAGCCATGATCTAGAAGATCGATTTCAAGTTTGTTTTGCTTTAATAGGTTTGGAATAAACACTTCACCGTCGTACCCAACCATCCCATCTTGCTGACCATTAATTCGAACGGTATAACCCGGCATTAACGGTGAATTTTTTTGATCAACCAGTTTCACCAACCCTGAAATAACCTGATGAGCACCGAAGTCGACCAAAGTTCCTTGACGGTAACCCACAAACGCTGTCTGATTCGTAGAGCTAACTTCCCACTCTAAAGGTAAATATGATGGGTCTAGGTAGACATGATGAGACATGTAGGGTCTTAAATTTGCAATTAAGAATCGGCCAGACTTATCGGTCGCACCTAAATTAACACCACCATTTATAATTTGGCTTTGTGGCCCAGCATTGGTTACGACCGCATAGCCGTCTCCAATTTCATTGGCCGCAAAGATACGTCCCGCTGCCGCAACCAATGATCCCGTCGCCGAAACTGCAACCTGATCATTATCCCCAAATCGGTTATAGCGTCCCGTCAGGTAAGCTGCTCGTGCTCGGTAAGAGGCATAAATCGAGGCATTGTTTTCTTTTGCATCCTGATCTCGCTCAACATAACCACCCCAGCCAAATGAACCAATTTGCGGTTCTGACAAACCGAATATTTCTTGGCGATACCGTAGGCTACCGCTGTCACTAGATACACTCGTGATCGCATTCACTTTACTGGACGGTGTATATCTCAGCGCAAAGTAAACTCCATAATCCTTGTGGTTTTCATAATCTTTATACGCTGATGCATAAAAACCCCAGTTCTTGTCCAGACTTCCACTTAAATTGGTAGACAGTAATTTATAGGAGTTGTCACTATATTTGATCTGGTTATAGCCCAGATAAACCCCATAGCCTGCATAAAAGTTATAGTTAATCCCTGCCCTGAAAATCTCATCTGCCAGTGCGCTGTAGTTCAGGTAGTTCTGTGACTCGGCATTGATCTGGTTATCTTTTAAATATCTCACTTGAGATACACGGGCAAGGTCAAAATAGTTATCAAATACTTTGCGGTAACTGGTGTTAAATGAAATGTTCTTACTAATGCGTCCTTCTAAACCGATTAGAGCAGAATAACCGTTTTCATCTTTATACTGGCTCGCTGCGATGTCAGCATTCATCACCCCAATCCCCAAAACATTCTTGGCAAATCCTGTGCCGAGATTCGACAGGCCATCTGTTGAAGCCTCTGCACCGCCGCTTAAGGTCAGTGAGTTGCTGTAGCCGTATCGAATCGCACCTGAGGCAAAGGTGGCATCGTCATAATCATTTGAATACAACCCATAGTTGTAGCGTGGAACCCCCACATCTACTGAAAACTCATTAATGCCTTTTGCCAGAATCTTGGAGGAAAAATAGTACGGCTTTTTGGTAATGCTCTGCTGTCCCGTTGCATCGGTGGTCACAAGGGTGACTTCATTTCCTGAAATAAACGGGAGTTGTTTAATATCAAATGGACCAGATGGGACTAACCCTGAATAAATCTTTTGCTGGTTGACGTATAAGTCTAGGGTTGAAGGCAGTGCTGCCGAGCCGGAAAATTGCGGGAGTGCCGAGGTGACAATATCCCCGCGTTGACTATAAGCACTCGACCACTGAAAACCGGCAAGACGGACACTGCTCCCCCAGTCTGGGCTATTAGAAATAAAGTCGCCTAGGGTATATATCCTGATCTTTTCAGGGTCGACATATTGCCACTTACTTTCCAGTCGTACCCACTTTTCATGGCTATAACTATTTTCATTACTACCGTTATATAAAACGCCTGATGAAAAGTTACCAATTGCACTGTTAAAAATACCCTCTGCCGTACCTGAGAAAACGTTCTCGTCATTGGTCATAGTCTGATACAGACTGTAGTTCAGAATGGCTGCATTTAAGGGTTTCATCTTTAGCAAATTCGGGCTAGTGACCTGCTGGCCATTTAAGTCAACTGAGTAACCCGTTAACATGTTCGACGGAACTTTTAAGTTTAGAGACTGCTCATTTTCGAGATATTTAAACTGGATTCCGTTTAGATCATTAATATATACCCACTGGTTATCTGGGATATGTTCATCCATTTTTACTCTTAAAGCTTTTAAATCACGAGAGCGGATATATAGTTTTCTATCTTGATCCTGCCGTACCGATATTAAATCTTTAGAAATATTTGAGTTAATCGAAATATTTAAAAATAGCTGGATATATCCCTGATCAGAACCAAATGCCTGATGAGCAGAATTCGGAACTTCCGGAATACTTGGTAAGACAGCATTGGTACTATCTTGTAATGATTCAGCAGCGGCATGAATCGGCAAGTACATAACACATAAGGCACTTACGATATATTTCATATGTGCCTCTTTAAAGAGATGTTTGCTTACCGTTAATATTTAATGAAATATTATATTTATGATCTGCTTGAAATTTAAAATCAGGACTGATATTAAAGTTTCTCGATTTCCCGGCAAGAATATAACCATTCACGGTGTTTACTTTAATGGGATAGCTTTTATTTTCTGTTGTATCGACAAGTATTAAGTTATTTAAAAGCGCATGTCGATTACCGACATTACTTATGGTGAGATAAGCGTTATTTTGTTCTTGTTGTATTGACCAATTCAGTTTAGTAATCGCATCTTTATTTACTACAAATACAGGTAATGACGAACGTAATAGTACGTTAACCCCTTGATCAGCTTTACGACTATCAATCGGTTTTGGTAACTCATCAATAATAATACGATAAGTTTTTTCACCAGAAACAGGTTCTGGGTTAATTCTAACTACACGTAAGTTATAAGAGTCACTAGGTTGTAGTTTTAAAAATGGTGGACTAATTACAATCTCATCCGTAGGGACTAATTGATCTTGCCCAGCATTTTGTCTCCATTCAAATACACGCACCTGCAAATCAGCACTTTCATTTGACTGGTTATATAAACTAATGGAAGATGCAGCCTGATCACTCAATATTTCAACACTAACAGGTGAAAGGCGGATTGATGCTGCATTTAGCATACTAGGCAAAAATAATAATAAACTTGTCACAACAAAGATATTTTTTTTCATGATTTGCCCAGAACTACTTTTCTCAAATTGAGCTAGCTCCTTTAAAAAGAGCTAGCGATGACGCAATAAAACTTATTAAAAATTAATAAGTCACTGTTACAGTCACAGTGTCAACATAGCTACCTGCACTTGGTAAAGTTGAGCCAGCAGGAATACGACCATAGACGTTAACTGTTTGTGCTGCACCAGTACCAGTACCGCTATATGCAGTTGTTGCAATACCAATTGCTGTTGCACGGTTAGTATCTGAGAAAAGGTTGTAAGGAATGTATTCGTTGCTAGCCGCCCCACCAATCATACGACGTTGTGTCGATTGAGCATTTTTCCCTGCGTCAAAAGCCAAAGTCCATGGCACAGTGTTGTTACATAACACTTTAATTGCAGTACCACCTGTTGTTGTGGTGTCTGCATCTACGTTGCTTGCAAGCGAACTTAACGTACCAAAGTCTAAAATTGCATTTGACGTAGTACCTGTTGCAGAAGTGTTGAGAACACAACTGTTTGTAATCGTTGCTTTAACAGTTAGTGTACCGGTTGCGTTAGCTGCATTTGCAACATTGATAGACGTTAAACCCATAGCAATTGCTGATAAACAAATGAGAGACTTATTCATGGTTAAAAACCTTTTTACATTACGCCAATAAAATTAATAGATGTAAAAATTAGCCTTCCCCATCACAATCACTAGTTCTTCTGACTGTTTTTTCAAAGCGTTATTTTTTTACTCTACTAGTTGCGCATAATACAAAAAAACAACAAAAACACTAATGTTTGTTTCATTCCAAATATCAATTAATAATCAAAATTTTGATTGATTTCTCAATTATAAAAATTTTTATGGTTGCCCCCACTCTTTTTATTAAGTTTCGATAATTTCATTTATATTTTTATTAGTTTTTCTAAAAAATTTTAATTTTTCATTAGTTAAAATTTACCATCAACATTCATATTTTATATTTTTTTAAAGTTTGGTCAAAAAAATAAGAATAAAAAGTAAGCACCTGATTATTCTATATATTTTAAATGAATAAGAAAATAATACTTTATGAATAAGAAATCTAAGTGTTTTATCACATCTTTATAATTTTTTGAAATTTCAATGACTAGTGGCAGGTCTTCACTACTAAAAAGTATGTATTGCTAGCTCAACTATTTCTAAAAATTAAATGAAAAATCAAACCCAATAATCTTTGGATTTTGTTATACCGTCCTTAAGCTAACAATTCCATACTTGTGGTTTTAGTTCCTTCTTGGCAAGGTATGTATCAGTAAAACATTAGGAATTTGTTCCAATATGGCGAGTCCAGCACAAATCATTCGACATAAATTTCTCAATACATTCTTTTCACGCCATTCTCTCTGGTTTTTATGTATTTTTACTGCGCTCAGCATCACATGGTTTCGAACCGTCTATACCCCTCATAGTATCTATTATTTTATTTCTGATACTCTCCTTAATGGTTTATGGGTAGTTACAGGCGCTTTAAGCCTATTAGGCCTCTATGATGTTTTACAAAATAAACATTCTATTTTAAGAAACTACCCAATTATGGGACATTTTCGTTTTTTGTTTGAAGATATACGCCCCGAAATTCGTCAATACTTTATTGAAGCGGATCAAGATGCTCTACCTTTTTCTCGCATGCAACGAAGCTTAGTTTATCAACGTGCTAAAAACGAAAATGCAGATAAACCTTTTGGCTCAATTATTGATGTCTATCAAGAGAATTACCGCTTTATTGTCCACTCAATAAGCCCTTGTCCACCAGCTGATCCAAAAAGTTTCCGCATTCAGGTGGGTAATGCGCAATGCCTTCAACCCTATAGCGCATCCATTATGAATATCTCTGCCATGAGCTTTGGTAGTTTAAGTGCCAATGCAATTCGAGCACTCAATAAAGGAGCGCAATTAGGTGGGTTTTATCACGATACTGGTGAAGGTAGCTTAAGCCCTTATCATCTCGAAAATGGTGGAGATATTGTTTGGCAAATTGCCAGTGGTTATTTTGGTTGCCGTACCTTAGATGGAAAATTTGACGAGCAAAAATTTGCTAAACAATCTCAATTGCCACAGATCAAAATGATCGAATTAAAGCTTTCACAAGGTGCAAAACCGGGCCATGGAGGTATCTTACCTAAGCATAAAATTACCGAAGAAATTGCCCAAATCCGTGGCGTTTCACGCGATCATGATTGTATTTCTCCTGCTAAGCATTCTAGTTTTTCTACCCCAATTGAAATGATGCATTTCTTACAGAAGCTGCGAACATTATCTGGCGGCAAGCCAGTTGGTTTTAAACTGTGTATTGGCCAACCTTGGCAATTCATGAGTATTGTTAAAGCAATGCTTGAAACAAAAATTATTCCCGACTTTATTGTTGTGGATGGTTCTGAAGGTGGTACTGGTGCAGCACCAATTGAGTTTAGTGACAATATTGGTACCCCATTACGAGAGGGCTTACGCTTTGTCCATAATACTCTTGTCGGTGCAGGACTCAGAGATCAAGTTAAAATTGGCGCGAGTGGTAAAATCATTAGTGCTTTTGATATCGCTAGCACTTTTGCACTCGGTGCAGACTGGGTTAATTCAGCACGTGGTTTCATGTTTGCAGTTGGGTGTATTCAGGCACAAAGCTGCCACACCAACCAGTGCCCTGTGGGTGTAGCGACTCAAGACAAAGATCGTCAAAAAGCAATTGATGTACCGACTAAATCAGAACGAGTATTTAATTTTCATAAAAATACCTTGCATGCATTATCAGAAATGATCGCTGCTGCGGGTTTACGCCATCCTTCTGATATTAAAGCTCATCATTTGGCTCAGCGAGTAAATGACCGTGAAATTAAGAACTATGCTCAGTTGCATTTTTTCTTGAAAGAAGGTGAACTTTTACAATCTGAACTTAATAATGACGATGATAATTTCTACTATCGAATGTGGAATATGGCTGATGCCAATCATTTTTAATTTATATTAATTTTTATAAGTTGAGCATCACCTTTATAGTGTGATGCTCTTCCAGATTTAAACCTAATATGTGATTTTTGCTTAAATTTCACTCCTCTTTTAATTTGTATTTAATAGATTTTTCACCTAATATAAAAGTATAAATAACGTACACATTTTAATTTTATTTAATAAAAATTTTTTAATGCTTATAACAAGAAGGTACATCATCATGTTGAAAAAAACATTCATTTCTTCTTTTGTTGCAATCACTGTAGGCTTAAGCAGCTATGCTGTTGCTTGTACACGTGCCGTATATTTAGGTAATAACCAACATATTATTACTGCTCGCTCAATGGACTGGAAGGTTGATACAGGTACCAACTTATGGATTATGCCAAGCGGAGTTAGCCGTGACGGTAGCGCTGGTCCCAACTCAATAAAATGGACGTCGAAATATGGAAGTGTAATTGCAACAGGTTATGAAGTTTCCACAACAGATGGGATGAATGAAGCAGGTTTAGTTGCTAATATTTTATGGTTAGTAGAGTCTGAATACCCAGATGCAAAAAAGACAGATAAGCCTTTATTAAGTATTGCAGCATGGGCTCAATATGTACTCGATAATTTTGCAACTGTAGATGAAGCCGTTAAGGCCTTAGAAAAAGAACCCTATACTATTATTACCGACAATGTTCCCGGTGAAACACGGCTCACCACCTTACATTTATCTATTTCTGATAAAACAGGTGATAGCGCAATTATCGAATATATTGGTGGAAAACAAGTGATTCACCATAGCCGAAGCTATCAAGTCATGACCAATTCACCTACTTTCGATAAACAACTTGCACTTGTTGAATATTGGAAGCAAATTGGCGGAACGATTATGCTTCCCGGTACTAACAGAGCATCTGATCGCTTTGCACGTGCATCATTTTATATTAACGCTATTCCTAAAAATGATAATACAAAACAAGCACAAGCCTCTGTATTTAGTGTGATTCGCAATGCATCTGTTCCCTATGGGCTAAATACTCAAGAAGAACCTAATATCTCTTCGACTCGCTGGCGAACTGTTGCCGACCACAAACAGATGCTCTACTTTTTTGAATCCGCTCTCTCACCAAATGTATTTTGGGTTGACTTAAAAAAGATTAACTTTAAAGATGGTAAAACTCGTAGACTTGATTTAGGACCTGATCAAAGCCATATCTATGCAGGTGATGCCACCTCTTCCTTTAAAATTGCAAAACCATTTGTATTTTTAGGTCCAATTACGCGTTAATTTATGTCAAAATTTATTACTCTTAACATAAATAATATTAAACATACGATCTTGGAATTTATATGATGAAGAAATCTCTACTCTTATTGGGTTCATGTCTACTTACTGCGGCTTGTAGCACCTCACAGGTTAGTACACCAGCTCCTAAAGAGGTAAAAACAGCTGGTCAACTAAACTGCTCACCAACTGAACTATGCCCAAGCTTATTGGTTAAATGGAACGAAAATCAAAAAAATCAGCTTCGAGTAGATGTTCATTTAAGTAGTAGTTATAACTTTTATGATATTAACGCTTTGACTTTTGATATTGATGGCAAACGATTCAATTACGAACCAGCTCAAGCCACTGAAAAGACAAATGTGAGCCGATTAGTACCTAAACATTCAACCACTTACTTTGTTATTCCAAGTCAATTCCTACAAGAATTTAAAAATGCTCAAAATGTGAATGTTTTAATCAAAACAGATAAAGGAACAATCGAGCGCAATATGTATAGTCCACAAAAGCAGTCTTCGGTTTATAAAAACTTTATGCAGCTTTATCAAAATTCAAAATAAACTACAAAGATTAAATAATGCATCTATCTAGAATTTTGGATAGATGCATTATTTTTCTAATAATAAAAATGTTTTGGCTTTGCATGTAAAAATGCCGGAATCAAACCCGTTAAAGCCGCACGTATATCCGCACGTTCATTAATTAATTGATGAGAGCCTTCTTCAAGCATTAACAACGTCTGGAGTCTAAATTTACGACGAATAAATTCAATGTTGTAATGCCAATCAACCGTCTGATCGAGAGCACCTTGTGCAAGCCAGACTGGGATACGGCAAGCAGGTCGCTCTTCCATTTCTTGCATCCATTTTGACATTGCCAAAATCCAGTCCATGCCCATCATTCGAGGTTGCAGAGGATCTTTTAAACGAATAAAACGCAAAAATTCAGGATTATGATTATTACGTCTAAAATGCCTTGGTACCTGACGCTTAATACGGCGAATAATGCCTAATCCAACGGGGTTATGCCACCACGCGGTTTTTGCAGGGCGAATTAACGGAGAAAGTAAAAGTACTCGATCTACAATCGGATCTTGGCGTTTTTCAGCATATTCTAATAAGTGATGCATCCAAATTGCTCCACCCGTACTTTGACCAATACCGACCCATGGTTTAGGTAACTGATCTGCATGTTTCACATATTGATAAACAGCCATCAAAACTTGCTGGTAATGATCAAAGTTTTTAATGCTGGCTGGTGAACCATCACTTAATCCATGCCCCGGCAAATCATAAGTAATGATACTAAAGCCCTGCTCAAGAATTTCACGAATGATTGGCTGGTAAATACCGCTATGCTCAAGATAGCCATGCAATAGACAAACTGTACCTTGTATTTTTTCTACTTTGGGTTTGAAAACTTGCACATGCAAACGGAATAAAGGCATTTGGACATAGCCTTGCCAATGGTCACATTCAAGTAAATGTAAACCATACAATTTGCGGTAGGCCAGCAAATCACGGGAAGGTTCTTCTAATGTATTTAAATTAAGTGGACTCAAAACCTGCGGCGTAAGATCACGATTAGGAACCGGTAAATCTAATTGTTTTAATACGGCAGGATTGAGAAATGGAATATCTGACATCAAGGAACCTCTCGACAATCACTTGAGCCAAACAACATGTCGCGAATTGTCGCAAGTAATTCATAGTTTGCACGGCGGCTATGATCGTAATTTTGCACACTTGGTTGCCAACGTGTCAGTGGAGTTGGCATTGGAGCTACAACAGGAATAGTTTCTATACCATTTAAAGCAAACAGTCGGCGTGTACGTGGCATATGGTATTCATCTGTAACCAACATGACTGTCGGTGCCCCGCCTTTTTTCTGAAGCAATAAAGAGCTAAAGCGAGTATTTTCACATGTATTCATACTACGCTTTTCTAATAGCTTTGCATCAACACCGCGCTCTTTTAACCAAGCTTGCATATAAGGTGCTTCTACACCGCTAAGTACAATAGGCAGATGATTTTGTTTTTCAACTTCTAAAGTTTTTTCTAATCGCAAACGCGTATAGCCATTAACAACAATATCCTTACCATTTTTATCTAAGGTTAATCCGCCACCCAACACAACAATTGCATAAGGTTCTGATAACTTTTTAGGTTGTACGGGTAATGGATTTTTACGCACATACTCGACTTTTTGTTCAGGTTCACTGACAGCTTTTTGATGCTCTGGTACCACAGGTTTTCTTGCTAAAAACTCTGTATATTGCTCAGTAAGCGCTTTATTTTCAGAACTATTAATAAAAAGTGCTTCGTCAACAGGACTACTCGCCTCATCTGCGGCATCAATTTCTGAGTTTTTAGCGACTAAAGGAACCGTTACAGATGCTGCTTGCTCTTCCGAATCCTGTTCCTTTTCTTCTAAAAGAATAATTTGCTGCAAGGCTTTATAATTCTCTTGAATATAGGTCAGATCAGATGTTCTTTTTTCACGTAACGCTTGCTCTGTCAGTTTTAAATAGGCCTGACGAGCGATCCATAAATTTGAACCCGGTTCTAAATTATCATGCTCACTTAATGCAGCCTGTCTTTGGCTCTCAGCAGCGACTTGATTAACATCAACAGGTACAAAATAGTTAAGCCCAGCTACAATAAGTTTTGAATAAAATGGCGAATATAAAAAAACCACGAAACAGCCTAATAGTACAAATAGCACGGTGACTACTTGTACTAAACGTACCATTAAGTGTACTTTTGGCATAAAACTATTCCGTATGATTTTCAATTAAACCTAAACTGTTATAAAGCACAGGTTCTGGTTCTAACATAATATGGAAAAGCTGATCAACATCATGTTGTACAGCCTGATAAGTTTTCCTTACATCAGCAAGAGATGCATTGGCATAATTCACCAGAACTAATGCCTGTTTATGGAACATCCCTACCATATCGAGTTGCTTCCCTTTCCAACCCGCCTGATCAATCAACCATCCTGCTGCAATTTTAACGTTTCCGTTAGCTTGAGGATAATGTGGAATTGTTGAGAATTGTGTGACTAAGCGTTCAAACTCTTGAGGTTTAACAATCGGATTTTTAAAGAAACTTCCGACATTTGGATACTCTTTTGGATCAGGAAGTTTACTTTGTCGAATATGGATGACCTGATTTTGTAAATTTTCGGCAGTCTGATTGTCTCCAACTGCTTGTTTCAAGTCGCCGTAGTTAAGTTTTAAGTGCGGCTGTTTAAGCAATTTAAAAGTAACATGCGTGATAATGTAACGGTTCGGATCATCTTTAAAAATACTATGGCGGTAGGCGAAATGGCAGTCGGCCGCTAAAATTGTCTGAGTTTGCTTTAATTTACGGTCATACACTTGTACTGACTCAATAAACTCGCCTACCTCTACCCCATACGCCCCAATGTTTTGTACGGGTGAAGCACCAACTAAACCTGGAATAAGGGCTAAATTTTGCAAACCAAACCAGTTCTGTTCAGTGCTGTATAAAACAAAATCATGCCAGACTTGGCCTGCGCCAACTTTAACCCGCACAAAATCATCATCGTTTGATAAAACTTCAATTCCCTGAATATCAAGATGAATCACTAAAGCATTGATCTGCTGCGGTAATAACATATTACTACCGCCCGATAATACAAGTACATTTAACTGATGCTGCTCAGCAAACTCTAAAGCTGATTCAATATCTTGAATACTGCCAACTTTAGTATAGTGAGAAACAGTTGCATCTAAACTTAGAGTATTGAATGGCTTAAGCTGTACTTGATTCTGAATTTGCATTGTGTTGAAAAACCTATTCTTAAACATTCAATTGTTTTTTTAAAATATTAACCCACGCCAAACTACTGGACTCACATTGATTGAGTACACGTTCAAAACCATCAGCACCGCCATAATAAGGATCAGGCAACGCTTGTTGTGGGTATTCAGGATCATGCTCACTCATTAAAGCTACTTTTGCACGAATTTGATGTGCGCCAAATTGGGAAAAGGCTCTTTGCAACACGTCATGAATATCTTCAAAATTTTGATGATCCATTGCCAAAATCAAATCAAACTCTAAAAAGTCTTGAGTTGAAAGTTGTCTTGCACGTAAAGATGATAGGTCATAACCCCTTTTTTTGGCATGCAACTGACTACGCTGATCAGGCGATTTATTTGGATGATAATTACTCGTTCCAGCTGAATCGACAATAACATTGAGTTGATGCGCGTCACAATAATGTCTAAAAACCACTTCAGCCGTGGGAGAACGGCAAATATTTCCTAAACAGACACATAACACCTTATATTGTGTTTCCATTAGAAATTACTTCCAAACATTTGAATTACATAAAAATAAACGGAATCATGCACAATCTTAACAGACTATAAGTTTGTGAGAACCGAATTGACCATTGTGACTTGTTGCATTTTGTCAAAACTCACATGGGTTGAAAAGGAAAATAATGTTTATCAATAGATTAAAAGTTGATAAATCAGACGATAAATTAGCTAATCTTGTATTTTTGTAGTAATTAAATAAAAATAAAGCCCTAATTTATAGGGCATTACAAACATCACTTTGATGCAGTGATTAATTCAATCATTTCCTTTGTTGGTCTTAAGCTGCCTAACTGCCAATGTTCAGGAGGATGCTCATCAATTCTTATCCAGACATGTTCTCGAAAAGCAGGATTTCCCTTTCCTTCTATTTCTACAAATAAGTCCGTTATTCGCTTGAAAAGCTCAGCCTTACTATCTTTATCTAGTAAACCTTCTATAGTTTGTATATTTATAAATGGCATAATGCTACCTGAATCAAAGCTAGGTCTAAATTATAGACTCATACTAATTGGAGCTTCCACTGATGTCAAATCAAATTATTCCAGATCATAAATTTCCAGTAGATGTATGTGGGATCTTCAAAATTACAGAAATATTAAATGACAGATGGACGATTCTATTGTTAAGAGAAGCCTTCTATGGGGTAACAAAATTTAATGATTTTTTAGGAAATACAGGCATATCAAAGCAAATTTTATCTAATCGTCTAAAGCATCTCATCCAATTAGAAATATTTGAACTGTCAATTTATAAAGAAGTTGGTGAGCGAGAACGTAAAGAATACTTACTTACTAAAAAAGGCAAAAGTCTAAATATTGTCTTACTCGCCATGCTTGAATCTGGCGGTAATTTTATTGAAGCTGGTAAAGATGTGGTGAAAGTTTTTAATAAGAGTACTGATGATGAACTTAAATTAAAACTTGTTGATTCTTCTAATCAAGTTATAGATTTTAAGAATTTAGAACTTAAGCTCATTCATTGCAAAAAATAAATTTTTATAACTTAGCTACACAGATCATAAATTCCTCAGCATGCTTTTATAGATAAATAAAAAAAGCCTACTCTTTCAAGTAGGCTTTCCCCTTATGACTTTTGCGCTGATCATTAAGGTTTATTGTTGTTTAAAGCAACGGAAGGATCTTACAGAAATACTTAAGAATAAAAAAGCCCTTCCAATAACAGTATTTAACAAAGCTTCCTGTACCGCGCCCTTCTAAGGCTACACAGCCTCTCCAAAACAAGCACTTGGCTTTACTGTTTTGTTTCTAAATTAAAACTCATCTATAAACTCTTCTGTAGTTATTACCTTAGCAAAAGCATTGTTAAAAATTTGGTTGTGGTGATCAATTATACGCTGAGCACTTAAATGCATAGAATCAAATGTAGTATGTGCATCTGAGATTAAAGTTACTTTATATCCCACTTCTGAAGCGGCTCTAATAGTAGAGTCAATACAATATTCAGTTTTCATGCCAGTAACTATGATTTGATCAACATCAAGTTTTTCTAACCAATCTTTTAGAACAGTACCCTTGAAACTACTAGGGTATATTTTCTCAATGACAGTATCTATATCTGGATTAAAAGATAATTCTGCTATCAATTGCGTATTAGCACCGTCTGGATCTAATGGAGTACCCTTTGCTCCAACGTGACGGATAAAAATAACTGGTCTCTTATTTAAGCGCTGATACTCAATAAGCTCACGAATATTTGAAAGTACACTTTGATGGTTATACGGCTTTAGCTCTCCTTTGAATAGGCCATTTTGCATATCAATAACGAGTAAAGCTGATTTTGATTGATGACTTTTATCCATAATCTTTCTCTGTAAAAAACCAATAATGTGCAGAGAAAAATAAACCCAGCCATTATTGGCTGGGTTTGGTTATCTTATTAAGTCGCTCTAATAAAAAATCACACGCAGCCTTTTCTGTAGGTCGTGGTGGTTGTATTGATTTTCTTTAGTAAACAGTTCATGAATTAAACTTGCTCATCATTAAAGCGCAAATAAACATACCATAGTTTTTTCTCAAAAAACAAAGCTTATTTACTTAACTGAATGTAAGTACTCATAAGCTCCTTTTTCGTTACTCTCAAGTTTAATGACTGCATCTGTTTCATCATTTAGTGTCAGATTAAATACTTTTTCACCATCATATGAAATTTGATGGCCCATACGAAACTCTGAATCAAGTGACTCAAGAATAATAAAATTTCCTTCATTGTTCGAAGCAATGTAGTAAGTGTTGTTCCGATGAACATATCTAATTGTGTACATCACTATTTAAATTCCACCTAAAAATTATGTTTTTTCTTAATAATAAAAAGATCCTTTTTCCCTTCCCAATCAGAAAAGATCCTACCGAAAACTAAACCCTCCCTTATTAATTATTACCCCTGATCATTTAGTATTCTTCACCCTATACTATTAAATTGATATTACAGAAATACTTAATAATAAAAAACCCCGCCATTAGTCGATAGTTAGCGGGGTCTTTTGCGATTTAACTTTACTTTGATAGACTCATCTATCAGAGATATTTACCTCATTTCTGCAATAGAAAAATTATTTATTTTTAAAAAGCTTATCTGTCATTTTTCTATCAATTTTACTGCGATGCCCATTCTCAAAGTATCGATCAACATGGCATAGTTTTGTTTTAGTATCACAGAACACACCATTTGAGAGCGTAAACGCTGAAGTATCAAAATCACCTTGAGAGAAGGCTTTATTCGCTTTATAAGTGCCTAAGTATTTAGCTGTAAGCTTTTTAGAAACACCTTTTTTGTCAGCACAAATATATTTGTCACAAATTACACCTTTTGTAGGCGAATATACACTAGAGCTGGTTTTCGCGATTGCTGCCGAGCTAAGCATCAAACACGTACATCCCATAATACTAAGAAAAGTTTTAGAAATTTTCACTTTTTAGAACCGATAAAATTATAAATTGTTAAGGCATTATATAAATTAGAAGCTTGCCAGAAAATCTACAGAACCCTATAAATAACAAAAAGCCCACTTTTCGACGAGCCTTTAAATATCTTGGTAATCCTCACTTACATTTCGGCCCCTACATTGCAAAAAAGTATTTATCTATGGGTGGCACAAGGCTTAAGAAAAGTATAGTCACGTCAGAACTACTTTATTTTAAAGTTTCTTATGCTAACTTATTTAGAGATTGAATCTTATAGAGCCATTCAACAATAATGTTCAAAAATAAGGAAATAATGTATATGAGCCATTTTCAATTTCAAACTGTTCCAAATATCATCTCTGGCTTAGGCTCTATACAAGAATTACAGAATGTTTTGTCGTCAAATGCTTACCGTAAGTTATTGCTAGTCACCGATGCAGGCATGGTTAAAAATCAATTACACCATCCCATCCTGCAAATTTTAGATAACCTCAACATTGAATATGTCATCTATGCCGATGTGCAAGCTGATCCCCCTGAACAAGTAGTACTAGATGCAGCCAATTACGCTAAACAGCAAAATGTTGATGCCATTATTGGTTTTGGTGGTGGTAGTTCTCTAGATGTTGCAAAAGTTATTGCTTTACTCGCCCACCCTAATCAGACCCAAAGTTTGCAAGAGATGTACGGCGTAAACCAAGTCACTACAGCTCGTCTTCCGCTTATTTTGATTCCTACTACAGCCGGTACAGGCTCAGAAGTAACGCCAATCTCAATTGTCACTACAGGTGAGACGACAAAGATGGGGATTGTCTCTCCAGTACTGTACGCAGACACTGCGATTCTTGATGCTACTTTTACTCAAAACCTTCCAGCACATATTACCGCTGCAACAGGTATTGATGCGATGGTACATGCTATTGAGGCATATACCTCTAAACATAAAAAAAATATTTATACGGATATTTTAGCCAAGCATGCTTTGAAGTTGTTAAATCATAACTTACCAAAAGTTCTTAAAGATGGTAATGATTTAGAAGCACGTCAAAACATGCTGTTCGGTTCAATGCTCGCAGGTCAAGCGTTTGCAAACTCGCCTGTTGCTGCTGTGCATGCTTTAGCTTATCCACTGGGTGGACATTTTCATTTGTCGCATGGGCATACCAATGCCTTAGTGTTGGTTGAAGTATTAAAATTTAATGCGCCCAATGCAAAAAAATACTATGCAGAGCTTATGCAATGGCTCGATCCATACAGCAATGGCAGCACTGATGGCTTGTGTGATTTATTTATTGACCATATGCAGAACCACTTAGACCGTAGTGGCTTGACCTTAAAACTTAGAGATTTGGGTATTGATGAATCCAGTTTACCCCGACTTGCTCAAGATGCCATGTTGCAAACCCGCTTACTACAAAATAACCCACGTGACATGACAGAAGCCGCTGCTTTGGCAATTTATCAGGCGATTCATTGATGACTAAACCAGTTTTAAAAACCCGTGATCAATTTAAGTTCTTTTTAGACATTCAAACGCGTTGGGCAGATAACGATATTTATGGTCATGTGAATAATGTGACTTACTATAGCTACTTTGATACAGCGGCCAATGCTTTGCTCATCCAAAAAACAGGGTTTGATATTCATGAAGCAAAAGCAATTGGCTTAGTGGTCGATTCAGCTTGTAGTTTTCTTCAGGAATTATCATTTCCAGAAATTATTCAAGTAGGTGTTGCGATTGGCAAAATCGGTACGACTTCATTGCGCTATGAATTGGCAATCTTTAAACAAGGTCAGGACCAAGCCTCAGCTCAAGGACATTTTGTGCATGTTTTTGTTGATCGCGAAACGCGTAAGACTGTGCCAATTTCAGAGACAGTTCGTGAGATTTTAGAGAATTTCTTATTATAAAAAATGAGGCAAAAAGAAAATACACAGCTCTTTTTGCCTCATTTTAGCTTACATCATTGCAGGGTCACTAAAGGAATCTTCACCCGTTTCGACTCGACCAGCAAAACGTCGGTAATAATATGGATCACTCTGAATGGTGATTTCAAAATCATACCAATGCCCTACATCGGCCAAAGCCCAATGCTGCTTAACAACCTGTCCCGCTTTTACGGTAAGTTGTAACGGCGCATCTTGTCGATATGCACACGGTTTTACCGTCAATATCGCATCCTTAGTACCATCATTCATAAGTTCGACATAAACATCACCATTGGCAATGTCATAGCACACTCGAATTTCAGGTTTAACGCCACTATCAACAATACGTTGAGTATCCCCTTTGAAATGACGATGATAGCCATTTGGACCAAGTACCCATAGGTCATAACGACCTAAATTATCTTTTAAAGCGTCCCATACATCATCTAGAGTCTTATTCGGCTCGACAATATAACGCTTTGGAATACGGTCTAAATTGAGCTTGTCATAAACATGGAAAACCGCTGCTTGCGTACCCGTATTAGAGAAAATCAATTGCACTTTGCCATCAGTATTACAGCGTGCGCTGGTGTGTAGCTCGTAAGGTAACGCACGTGAAAGACGTATACCACTTTGCTGAATCGGTAACTTCGTATCCGTGGGTACAGGCACAGCTGGTAAAGCTTCTTGATTTTCTCTTAACTCATCTGCTTGCACACGTGTTTGTTTACCATTCAGCTGCGGTAAAACATCTGCATTTGGTGTTTTAAAGTTAAATGCACTGGTCAAATCACCACACACTGCACGGCGATACGCACTGATATTCGGCTCTTTTACACCAAAACGTTTTTCTAAGAACATGAGCACAGAGGTATGGTCAAACACTTGCGAGTTCACCCAACCACCACGACTCCATGGGGAAATCACATATAACGGAACACGAGGGCCTGGTCCATAAACTCGTCCATCAGGTGTTGGCTGTGAATGGCTTCCTTCAGGCGCGGCATGGTCAAAGTATTCGTCCTGCATATCGGCACTACTTAATGTCGATTTGCCAGCATACTGACCATTTTTAAGTCGAGATGGCGCTGATGGCGATGGCATATGGTCAAAGTAACCATCATTTTCATCAAAGTTGATAAGTAGCGCAGTTTTACTCCACACCTCTGGTACAGCAGTTAATGCATCAATAATTTCTTGAATAAACCAAGCTCCTTGAACTGGGCTTGAAGGGTCTGGATGTTCGCAATAAATCGATGGCGCGTTAATCCAAGAGACTTGAGGTAATTTACCTTCCCGAATGTCGCGTTTAAAAGCATCCAGATATTCTTCTGGTTTATTGCCCGGTAGCGTATTTGCAATGCCCTTATAAAGTGGATTTTTGGCATTATCGGTCGCAGCATCATAGGCTTTATAAGGTAGTTTTTGACCCGTATCAGCATATGGCTTATTCGGTTCGCCGCCACTTGAAACAGGATAGCCAGATGCAATGTTGGCCTTTCTAAACGAACGAAATGCACCCAACATATTATCGCCCCATTCATCTGGCATATTTTGATAACAAATCCAACTTACCCCTGCTTCTTCTAAGCGTTCGGCATAAGTTTTCCATGTATAACCACGGTCTGCCGTCGCCGGGTTACCATCAATCCAGTCCCACTCATTGTTTACAAATGAACGCTTGGTCGGTGTTGCACCATTTGTACCCGTTAAATGATAAGAACGGTTTGCATCTGTTCCAGTGTGCATAGAGCAATGGTAGGCATCACAAATCGTAAAAGCATTCGCAAGCGCAAACTGATATGGAATTTCTTTTTCTTTAAAATAACCCATTGAGATATCAGTTTTATGAGTTGGCCAGTTCGCCATGCGCCCATTGTCCCAAGCCAGCTGACTGTCGTTCCAAGTATGTGGCGTACCATCTGCACGCTGTGCATTATTGGCTGTACCATCTAAGTGAAAAGGCGTTAAAACTTGCCCATTACTTCTAAGCTGCTCCCAAACACGGCGGCCACTTGGCAAAGGAATCGTAAAACGATCGGCAAACCCTCGGACGCCTTTTAGTGTTCCGAAGTAATGGTCAAAAGATCGGTTTTCCTGCATTAAAATAATAACGTGTTCGACATCCTGAATGGTTCCAGTTTTATTATTTGCAGGAATTGCTAAAGCTTTTTGAATACTAGATGGGAAAGTTGCCAATGCCGCAGCACCAAAACCCATATTTAAAGAGTAATTTAAAAATTTACGACGTGTAATCATGATCAGGTTCTTTTTATTATTTAAGTTTATGGTGCACAGCGCATTACAGGCTTTTTACCTGTATCTGGTGTATTTGAATTATCATTTGCCGAGTCGTTACAACCACTCAGCAGAATCGCGCCGATTAATAAAAAATATGAATATTTAAAATTATTTATTCCAGTGCATTGCCTTTTCATGACGATATATAGTCCATTTAAAATCTAAAATGGCTAACATAGAAAAGTATAATGACAGTGACATGACCCAGATATTTCAATCCAGTGAAAAATATGAAAAGTCTATTATTTTCATATTCTGCACCAGATCAAAAATCAGATGAATTTAAGGCTTTAATTGAATATTTTGTAGTTCGCCATCAAAAGTTTCTATGAGACTCTTAATCACTGGCTGTTGCTGTAATAGCTCAGCTGCTCTATGAAAGGCTTTTTCTTTACGCGCACTTTGAATGGTATAAGGGGTAGATGTATTCAAAGCACCATATTCAACTGTAAACTGAGTATTCGGCCATTGCTCATTTAATGCATCAATAAGGCCTTGCTGCAATTGGGTCAGCATATTTTCATATTCTTGAGGAATATGGAAAATAGTATTGCCACCAATTTCACCAGTCATCACACCATGTTGAGCAAGTTCTTGAACGGCTGGAGAAAGCTGACTATTTCTAAACCAATATTCCCACTTTTCGAGTGTCCACTCACCTTCCAAAACTTGAGGAGAAAGCTTCAAGATATCTTGAGGCATCAACTGACCGTGATCAGTTGCACTAGGCTCTTTTACAACTGCAACTGTTTCAACAACTTCAGCTTGCACCAATGATTGCGGCTCAATAACAGGTTCAGAAGCAAGATTAGGCGTATCTTGGCCCAGCGAAAATTCAGCGCTAGGCGTTTCAAATAAACCCATAGGTTCAGCAGTGAAAGCTGGTTCAGGTTCAATATTTTTAGTTTGTGTTTCTGCCTGCACTTGTACTAACTTTTGTTCTGGTACAGGAATGAAATCTTCCTCTAGAACACTAACAGTCTCTTGAACAACTGCTGAATCAAGCCCAATCAACTCATGATGATTTGGGTCAAATACCATTAAATCCTGATTAGACTGAGGTTCAGGTTCAGGTTCAGGTTCAGGTTCAGGTTCAGGTTCAGGTTCAGGTTCAGGTTCAGGTTCAGGTTCAGGTTCAGGTTCAGGTTCAGGTTCAGGTTCAGGTTCAACCATAGCGGGCTGGTTAATAACTTCAACAGGTTGAACCGTATTTACTGGAGTAATCTCTTGGACTGTTGGCTGAGCTTGTGAATTTAGACCTACTTCTGCTTGTTCATTTTGTTGAACAGACTCTGATACTAAAATTTCATTAGGCGCTAAAGGACGGAATGCCAACAAGCGTAAAACGCACATTTCAAAACCTTGCTCTTGCGTCACGGCAAGTTGCAAGTCTGAACGTCCTTTACATGCGATTTGGTAATAAAGCTGTAAATCTTGAGCAGAAATCAACTTAGACAATTGCATGATTTTGCGATTGATTTCATCGCTATATTTCAAACTCAAATCAGGTAGATATTGCAAAATTGCCAATTCATGCAATGTCGAAATCAACTGATCAAGCACAAGTGAAACGTCTAACGCTTGATGTCTAAATTGCAATAAAAGCTGACTAACTTTCTCACGTTGATTTTGATGAATCGCCAAAATCAAATCATAAATGATCGTACGGTCGATTAAACCAAGCATTTCTTTAACATCCTGATGATGTACAGAACCTTGACCATAAGCAATGGCTTGGTCAGTTAAAGATAATGCATCACGCAGTGAACCTTGAGCAGATTCAGCAATTTGCCAAATTGCATCTTGGTCAGCAGTAATCTGTTCTTTTTCAAGAATAGCGCCAAGGTGCTTGGTAATTTCATCGACAGCTAAGGGTCGTAGAGTAAATTGCAAACAACGTGAAATAACTGTAATCGGTAGCTTTTGTGGGTCAGTCGTTGCAAACAGAAACTTAACGTGTTCTGGTGGTTCTTCTAGTGTTTTTAATAACGCATTAAAAGAATGCGTTGATAGCATATGTACTTCGTCAATCAGGTAAACCTTAAAACGTCCTTGCGTTGGCGCATAAGGAACGTTGTCTAAAAGTTCACGTGTATCTTCTACTTTGGTTCTTGAAGCAGCATCGATTTCAATTAGGTCAATAAAACGCCCTTCGTTTACTGCTTTACAGGTTGCACAGACTTCACATGGCGTAGAAGTCACACCCGTTTCACAGTTCAAACACTTGGCTAAAATACGTGCGATTGTAGTTTTACCTACACCACGCGTTCCTGTAAATAAATAAGCATGGTGAAGACGACCGCGTTCCAATGCACTGCTTAATGCACGAGAAACGTGGTTTTGCCCCACTAACTCATTGAAATTACGTGGACGGTATTTTCTAGCAAGTACTTGATACATGTATGCTCCTTGTTACAGGCATAAGCATACTTTGTTTTTAAAAGAGTGTGAACGCATAAAGCTCATATCCGTACAGATAAACTGCGAACTGACTTCTTTTCTCTACCAGAACCGTTTATTTGTCTAAGGATGATCATGATGAAGCTCTTGATCAGTTACACTCTCATCCATCGTTTGCACTAGCCCCACACCATCCTTAATTTCAGCCGAATAATTTCCCTTCTCGGTAAAAATCTGCATGATTGTATAATGGTCTTTTTGACTTTGAGTAATGGTAAAGAAATTCTGATTCGGATCGCCCTGATCAAATTTACCGGTCCACCGAACAATATCTTGGTCAACAGGTTCGATCTCTACAATTTTACCCGTGCGATTAATGCCATATTCCAACATTTGGAACTTAACAGTGTCACCTACTTTTTTAAGCTCAATCACATTTGGATCATATTTAATGACCATACCTTTTGCATTTTTAATTAGTGGAAAATTAACATTAGAAGGCAGTTGATCCTTTTCTATTTCATTAAAAACAATCTGTTGCTGAGACAATCTTTCTTTTTCGGACGGACTCAAATTCAGTATATTTTGACGAGCAAATTCATTCTGATTCTCTGCCATTTTTTGCCCAGTCCCTTGTCCATTTTCTGAAGACGACGTTAAAGCAGAAGAGCTTTGCTGTGAAAAGGCAAACCAGATTAAAACTGCTAACGCCACGCAAGCGATAGCAGTTCCTATTAACAATTTATTTTTCTTCATTATTTACAGCTAGAAATAGAGATTAATTATATAGAGAAATTTTCTGTGCATTCAGATTAATGACACTGACCGCATCAATTTTTCCTTCTACACCTAAACGTACGCCATATTTAGGGTTATATAGATAGGGACTCGAATAAAAATTAATATTATTACCACCCATTGCAGTACTTCCTAAAGGATGAGCAAAGCCTGAACCAATATTGGTTGAGCCATTATGGTATAGGCCAAGATTATGCCCAACTTCATGACGCATAGCAGCGAAAGAACAACCTGCAATATCATTTGCGCCAATCATGTTATATGCAGAAGCATTAATCCAAGCCCAACCACAACCACCGTCACCCGGTTCATTACCTTGATAATAAACACCGTCTGCCAATACACGTTTACGCTCATTTTGTACCGTGGTGTCATCTCGTCCAGTAGAGATTGCTTCTTTTAGAGTAGCAGCAGGAATTTTATAGGTTAAATAACCCACATCTCTTAAGTAAAAACGTGCATTTGAATTTTCAGAGGTTAAATTTGTTAAATTTACGCCTTCAATCATTCTAAGTTTTGCAGCGCTCTCTCCTAAAATTGAGTTTACCTCTGGGCTAGAAACCAACAACATATCAATTGTATAACTATCTACTGTCCAGCCTTGAGCGGTGTAAATAAAACGGCGATTTTCACCATTTTTAATTGCAGTAGACAAGCCATTAGCGGCATTAATATAGGTGTCTGCCGATGCATTTGACACAATAACAACTTTATCGCCGACTTGAGCTTTAGCAGGTAGTTGTAAGGTTGGCTGCCAATTTGAGGTAGAAAGTTTTACCTTTAAAGTAGGCTGAGTCATATTCGGTAAAGTTGCAGGGATTGTTGCGGCTGAATCAATCACCTTTGTAGGTGAAGAGGTCAACTGCCAATATCCTTTGTCGCTTACATACATAAACTCATATTGATCGCCTGTTTTAAGCGTTAAAGTCGCTTGGCTATTAATATTGGTATTATTAATTTTTGCAGACCAAGTTGCAGTAGACTTGATAATAATTCTATCCCGATCACTTGCAGTGGTAGGCAAAGTGAAATTGGAAACCCAGTTTCCATCTCCAAATGAAACTTCGGTAAGTGGACTATTAACTGTCGCTAATGACGTTCCAATTTGCTGAACATTTAACTTCTGAGGTTTTATATACTCTGGAACCCATTTTCCTAAAGCAGAATAATATTTGAACCAATATTCAGAGCCATTTTTTAATGTAAAACTGCTCGGGAATAGTAAATTTGTTTTATCAATGTCCGAACTTGCACTTGCTGTAGAAACAACTTGTACGGTTGTTCCATCACGTACATCACTCGGTAATGCAACGGTTTGTGCCCATTTTTCATTTTGAATAAGTACTTTTTGCATAGATGCAGTTGTTAATGGAACGACTTCATAGGTCGCGCCATTGGTAGGACTCACTGTCGCTAACTGAGCAATCCATTTATTTTGACTACTATTAAAGATGAATTGGTAAACATCACCACTATTTATCTTTAAAACCTCTAACGGAATATTGGTATTAGAAGTATCTAAATAACTACTATAGGCAGCACTAGAACGAATTGTAATTTTGTCCAAATTATTAGCGCTTGTGGGTAAAGTGAGGTTTTTGACCCAATTCCCATTTGCTAGATTAAATTCTAAATCTGAATAACCGGATGGAATTGACCCACTATTATTATTCTGATTTGGTGAAAGTACAGTTGCAGCATATACAAGTGAAGACGCAACAATTGCTCCAATAATGAGTGATGTTTTTAATTTAAAATTCACAGCAGCCTCTTTTATTTGTTTTTAGATTTTTCGAATAGCAGGTTAGCAAACCATTTTTACGCAGTCAATTTCACAACAATTAATTTTTCATTAAATTTCAAATACATGAATAATGAATCATTTTGAAATAAAAATATGAACCCTTTTAAAGAATAGTTTATTTATGAGAATTAAATAACCAATTTTTAATATGTAGAAAATATTAAAAAGAAATTTAAGGATAAAAAGAAAGGTAGTCTCTCTTTTTATCCTTTAGTTTTAATTTACTTTCTTTGGAAAGCTCAGCCAGACAAATGCAGTTAAAAGGAAGAAGCAAATAGCTGAGATGGTAAGCACCCAACTATGGGCATAGCTAAAAGCTTGTTGCGCAACTGCAATTAATTGTCCTCCCAAAGGATTTTCAAGGTTAGACGCTAATTGCATGGTTTCTCCAATCGAGATACTCGCTTTTTCAATTAAGTCCGTTGGGAGCTGTTCTGGCAAAATAATTGAACGACTATAAAACCAAGATAACATTAACCCAAATATAGCAACGCCCAAACCAGCCCCAAGCTCGTAAGCCATCCCTTCAATGGCACCTGCTGCACTCGCCTTTTGCGGAGGTACAGATGACATAATCGCAGCAGTTGAAGCAAGTAAGGCAATCTCAATGCTAAAGCCTAAAAAGACCATACACGTCCATGCTAAAAAGTGGTCGGTTGAAAAGTTAAGCTGGGCAAGTCCCCATAGACTAAATCCACTTATTAAAATACCAACAGTAGATACAAGCCTAAGTCCCCACTTATTCAAGCAAATTCCAGCTAATGGACCACCTAAACTAATCGCAATCATGAATGGAATAATAAACATGGCTGCCTGTAATGGAGAAAAACCATGTACAAACTGCAACTCTTGAGACAAGAGTAATTCAAAACCAACCAAAGCAATCATGGAAACAACAGCCATGACAATGCTGGTAGAAATCACTGGATGTTTAAACAATTCCAGATCAATCATTGGCGTCGTAGCTCTTTTTTGGCTTCGAATGAAGTGGATTAAAGTACTTATACCAATTACAAACATCACGACTGTAAGTACCGAAAAGCTGTACATAGCCGATTTGATTGAATAGATCAGGCTTAAAATGGCTACAACCAAAATTAAAGCTTGCCCTAAATTAATTGGCTGATCAGTCTTCTCTTGTTGTTTAGGGATAATCATCACAATCATGACCAGAACCACTAAAATAATCGGGATATTGATAAGAAATACAGCACCCCAATGGAAGTGTTCTAGTACAAAACCACCGACTAATGGACCAAAAGCTGCTCCACCACCACCCACTGTAGACCAAAGACCAAGTGCAAAATTTCTCTGCTTTTCTTCGGTAAAAGCATTACGGATGCCTGATAAAGTGGCAGGAATAAGCATAGCTGCCCCTAGCCCTAAGACAGCACGAGAAGCAATTAAGGCATAGGCAGTTGGAGAAAAAGCCGCAGCTAACGAACCCACACCAAAAACTGCAGTTCCAATAAATAATAATTTTTTAAAGCCAATACGATCGCCAAGTGCACCCATCGGCAAAATCAAACCCGCCATAATCAGTGAATAAATATCAATGACCCATAAAAGCTGATTGGCAGTTAAATTCAATGCTGCACTTAACGATGGTGTTGCAACATGCATCACCGTTGCATCAATCGTAACTGGTAAATATATAAGGACGATAATTGTCAGGATTAACCATTTTTTTTGCATAACGCTCTTCAATATCCAAAACTTGGACATGTGTTCAAATCATGGTTATTATATACACAATTGGACACTTGTCCAACTTTTAGTTTTAATGTAATTTGTGTCGAATTCAGTCAGGTGAAAAAACATGGCCTATCTTAATCGCGATCAACGCAGAGAAATGATTCTACAAGCTGCCATGCAAGTTGCTTTGGCTGAAGGTTTTACTGCCATGACGGTACGTAGAATCGCAACAGAAGCACAAACCTCTACCGGACAAGTTCACCACCACTTTTCTTCGGCATCTCACTTAAAAGCTGAAGCTTTTTTAAAGCTGATGGAACAGCTCGATGAAATTGAACAAACTCTCCAAACAACCAGCCAATTTCAAAGACTCTTCATCTTATTAGGTGCAGAAAATATCGACAGGCTTCAGCCCTACTTACGTTTATGGAATGAAGCTGAACTCTTGATTGAGCAAGATATTGAAATACAAAAGGCTTATAACCTTGCTATGCAAAGTTGGCATCAAACAATTGTGCAAGCGATTGAGTGTGGCCAAAAAGAAGGTGAATTTAAAAACAGATCAAATTCCACAGACATTGCATGGCGGCTCATTGCCTTTGTTTGCGGCTTAGAAGGGATTTATAAACTTGGTTTACATGGTTTAGCTGAAGAAGACTTCAAGCGCCATACCGAAGCGATTATTCGCCTAGAATTATTATAAATATAGAAGCTGGCATTGATTAGAATGCCAGCTTTAAAATACTAAAATTAGAACCAGCCTTTACGACCTTTTAAAATTTGGTCGGTGCAACGTAAGGCTTCTTGAGTCAGTCCCCACAAACGATAATCGCCTGTGATTGAACCAATCTGGAAGTTATGAGTATAAGCAAAGCTGAGGTCACGCTCAGGATCGCACCATGCACCTGAACCATTGTAGCCAATATGCCCAAATCCATTTTTAGCTCGTTTACCCATGGTAATAATACGGTGATAGCCTAAACGCCAATTCATCGGAATTGGCATAACACGATCACGTGCATAACTTTGGATGGTGCTGAGCTCTTTAAATACTTCTGGGCGAATAATTTGCTGTCCATCCCATTCACCTTGATTTGCTAGCATCGCATAAATTTTAGCAAGACTATTTGCAGTAAATGTGCCGTTTGCTGCCGGAATGACTGCTTGCAATCCCTCGTCACTAAAGAAACTAAGATGTTTCATTCCTTTTGGAATCATGGCATCTTGAAAGTCTTGAGGGTCTTGTCCAGTCCAAGTAATCATTTTTTCAGAGAGTGAACTCTTGCGCGTCTGTGGCTTTTTAGGTTTTTCAACTTGAGTAGACGCTGGTTTTTCTGGTTTTGGTTGAATAATTAAACGTGCTACACAATCCAACTCATTTTCAGGCGTTCCAAAATATGCCCCATCTAACTGTAACGGTTCAACAAGATAATTGCGCATGAGTTGATCTAAAGATTGACCAGTTGCTTTTTCAAGCACACCACCCACAAGCCAACCAAATGTTAAAGCTTGATAAGCATTACCCTCTCCTGCGAGGAATCTTGGCTTAGTCGCCGCGACCACATCTAACATATGTGACCAGTCGAGCATTTCCCTCGCACTTTCGATGATATTTCGAACATCAAACATACCGCTTTGATGACTTAGCACATGACGCAATGTCATTTGCTCTTTTCCATTTTGAGCAAACTCAGGCCAATAATTCGCAATCGGTTTGTCGTATTCTAAAAAACATTCACTTACTAAAATATGCGCTAAAGTTGCAAGTATGCCCTTACCTGTAGAATAGCAGACTGCCAATGTGTCAGGTTGCCAAGCTTCGGTTTGTGATTTTAGACCGGTGTAGATATCTACAACTTTCTGACCTCTAAAATAAACCGCTAAAGCAGCTCCCCCTTGTCCTGTTCTAGCATCTTGAAGACGGCTAAACTGGTGAGCTAAATCAATAAAACGTTCATCTAAAATACCGTGATAGTTATGGGTATCGGCCAGTAAAATTTCTTTAATCACATGAAGTTCCTTGCATTTTTTGTTATTTTGCTCAAAAGCAGCCCAAACCTCTGTTCAGGCTGCTGATATTTTTATAATGCTTTTACTGTTCCTGCAACATGCGGTTTTTGGGATTTCGCATTACGAATTAAGAAATCAGTCTTTTTATCTGTATTGGCAGTTAAAAACTCAACTTTTGACGGTAAGAACATTGGCAGCTTAAACCATACATCTGCTTCATAAGCATTTGGTAATTCAAGGTTTGCTAATGCTTTAGCTTTGCTCCACATACCATGTGCAATGGCTTGCTTAAAGCCAAATGCTTTTGCAGTAATGGCATGAATGTGAATTAAGTTAAAATCACCTGACACTTTCGCATAACGGCGACCTGTGTTTTCTAAAATATTCCACTCTGCCTTTGGAACATAAGCTGGTGCTTGTTCTTCTTTGGCTTTCTCACCTACTCTTTTCTCAACTTTTTGGCGAGATAAATAAGTCGTTAAGCCTTCCATCACCACTTCATTGCCAACTTTTGCCGTGGTAATAAAGTCGAACTGAACACCTTTATCATGCGGTTTTAGTTCCCCAAATTTACATGACAAAGTTAATTTTTCAGTCACAGCAATTGGTCTGGTCTGTTTAATCTGGTTACGAATATGGACTAAACCTAAAATTGGAAATGGAAAGGCTTCTGCCGTCATCATGTGCATTTGCAAACTTTGAGAAAGCACCGCTAAATAAATTGCTGGTACAAAGCCATTATTTTGAAAGCCACATACTTCGTTATAAGCTTTGAGGTGGTTCTGATCAATTTCTAAAGTATCTACCACATATTCAACTTGCGGTAATATTTTTGGACCTTTCGGCTTTTTAAAAATTAAACCTTGCACTACTTTTGGATAAGCCAATGCCGCTTTTGGTAGCTGGCTAAAATGACGAGTATTCATACCTAACCTTTTATAATTTATAGATTCTTGAATAAAAAAGGGATGCACAAGCACCCCTATTTAGCTAAAAGTGCTTAAGCGCCCAACAAGCTTTGACCACACACTCGTACAACGTTGCCGTTTACGCCTGTAGAAGCAGTTGATGCAAACCATGCAATCGTTTCTGCTACATCAACAGGTAAACCACCTTGTTGCATTGAGTTCATACGGCGACCAGCTTCACGAATTGCAAATGGAATCGCAGCAGTCATTTGAGTTTCGATAAAGCCAGGTGCTACTGCGTTAATGGTAATACCATTTTTTAAGATAGGCGCAGTAAATTTCACTAGACCAATTACACCTGCTTTCGACGCAGCATAGTTGGTTTGACCAAGGTTACCCGCAATACCGCTAATTGATGATACACAAACAATTCGGCCATTTACATTTAGACCATCGTTTTCTAACAAGTAGTCATTTACACGTTCAGCAGCAGACAAGTTAATGTTAATTACTAAGTCCCAAAGCTCCGGCTTCATGTTTGCCAAAGTTTTGTCACGTGTAATACCTGCGTTATGAACGATAATATCTAAACCGCCTTGTTTTGCCGCAGCAGCTTTAATTTTTTCGCCCGCATCAGCAGCTGTAATGTCAATTGCCAATGTAGAACCGCCTATGTCAGCTGCTACACGGTCAAGGTCAGCTTGTTGTTGTGGTACGTCTAAACAAATAACATGCGCGCCGTCTCGAGCCAATACATGTGCAATTGCCTCACCAATACCACGGCTTGCACCAGTTACTAATGCAGTTTTTCCAGCAAGTGGTTTTGCCCAATCAACATCAACCACATCTGCTTTAGATACACGAATCACTTGACCAGATACATAAGCTGAACGTGGAGAAAGTAAGAAACGTAATGTTGATTCAAGGTTTGCAGCAGCACCTTCATCAACATAGACAACTTGAGCAGTAATACCCTTTTTAAATTCTTTACCTACAGATTTGATAAAGCCTTCAAGTGCACGCTGAGCGATTGCTTGTTTTACAGTTTTTGCAGTTTCAGGAGTTGTACCAATCACAATCACTCGACCAGAAGTCGCAACTTGACGTGCAATCGGGTTAAAGAATTTATAAAGTTCATTTAACTGTTCTGAGTTTTGAATACCAGATGCATCAAATACAACTGCTTTGAATTTTGATTCTTTATCGCCTGCATTGAATGGACGTAAATTTAAACCAACTTTTGCAGCTTCTTGTTGTAATGCAACATTATTGCCTACATAGCTGTCAGCATGAACATTGCTAAGTACTTGTGCAATTTCACCAGACAAAATACTTGACGGCGCTGCGCCAACCAATACTGCACCATTCACTACTGGCTGAGCACTTTCAAAACGCTCTAATACAACTGGCGATGGTAAACCCAGATTTTTAACAACGAATTTACCAATAGGAGATTGTGTAAATGCTTGGTATTGATCAGTCATGATTATTATCTCTCAAAGAAATGAATTTTCTACGACAGGCTTCATTATGTTATGAGATGAATAGCAACAATATGAAAGCAGTCGTTCATTAGAGTTACTCCAAATCATACTTGACTTCATCTTTGGATGTCTTGACCTGAATGCTATCTACAATGTCATTCTAGTCAATACAGGTCTATTTGAATTGTGTTAAGGTAGCTTACAAGAATATCGTTATTATGCTTGGAAAAGCCTTATGAGCAAAACAACTCAAGAAAATCCAGCAGTCGAGAATTCTGCTCAGGAAAAAGTGTCAAATACATCAAAGTCGGCTTCTAACACGGCTAAGCGTAACAGCACTACTCCTAAAGCAGCAGCTAATACATCAAAAACGACACGTACTCGTTCAACGACTGCACCTGCACGTAGCCCTCGCACTAAGAGCACGGCTACAGCAACTACTTCTACATCTTCAAATGTAGCTGCAGCAACAAAAGCAACAAAAACCAAAACTTCTGTTCAACAGGATAAAACCATGAGCCAAAACACTGTTCGCCGCGTTGCAATTATTGGTGGCAACCGTATTCCATTTGCACGTTCAAATACTGCTTATTTCAAAGCGTCAAATTCTGACATGCTGACAGCAGCATTGAATGGTTTGGTTGAACGCTTTAACTTACAAGGTAAGCGTATTGGTGAAGTCGTTGCTGGTGCTGTTTTAAAACACAGCCGTGACTTTAATATGACTCGTGAAGTTGTATTAAGCACAGATCTTGCTCCTGAAACCCCTGCTTATGACATTCAAATTGCTTGTGGTACAGGTTTACAAGCAGCTTTTGTTGTTGCAAACAAAATTGCACTTGGTCAAATCGATGTAGGTATTGCTGGTGGCGTAGACACCACTTCTGACGCGCCGATTGCTGTAGGTGATGGCTTACGTAAAGTTTTACTTGAACTCAATGTAGCTAAAACGGGTAAAGACCGTCTTAAAGCTTTAACAAAAATTGATTTTAAAAAGCTTCTTGATGCACCAAGCAATGGTGAACCACGTACTGGCCTTTCAATGGGTGAGCACCAAGCCATCACTGCTTTAGAATGGGGTATCACTCGCGAAGCACAAG
The DNA here is from genome assembly GCF_059579785.1 of Acinetobacter sp. S-1. Taxonomy (NCBI): domain Bacteria; kingdom Pseudomonadati; phylum Pseudomonadota; class Gammaproteobacteria; order Moraxellales; family Moraxellaceae; genus Acinetobacter; species Acinetobacter sp. S-1. The sequence goes on along the minus strand of NZ_CM184207.1, from coordinate 1,527,931 downwards.
ATGAGTTAGCTGCTAGCAGCCATCAAAAACTTGCTGCTGCTTATGAACGTGGTTTCTTTGATGACTTAATGACTCCATTCTTAGGTCTTAACCGTGACAACAACTTACGCGCAGACAGCACAGTTGAAAAACTTGCTAAATTGAAGCCAGTTTTCGGTAAAGGCGAAACTGCAACAATGACAGCAGGTAACTCAACTCCGTTGACTGATGGCGCTTCTGTGGTATTGCTTGCTTCTGAAGAATGGGCAAAAGAAAACGGTCATGAAGTTTTAGCTTACCTTTCTTTCTCTGAGACAGCAGCTGTTGACTTCATTGGTAAGAGCGGTCCTAAAGAAGGTTTGTTAATGGCCCCTGCTTATGCGGTGCCTCGCATGCTTAAGCGTGCAAACATTAAACTTCAAGACTTCGATTTCTACGAAATCCATGAAGCATTCGCATCTCAAGTGTTATCTACTTTGAAAGCTTGGGAAGATGAAAAATTCTGTAAAGAGCGTCTTGGTTTAGATGCACCTTTGGGTTCAATTGACCGTTCTAAACTGAACGTAAATGGTTCATCTTTAGGTGCAGGCCATCCATTTGCTGCAACTGGTGGTCGTATCTTAGCAACTGCTGCTAAATTGATTAATCAAAAAGGTTCAGGCCGCGCATTAATCTCTATCTGTACAGCAGGTGGTGAAGGTGTGGTTGCGATTGTAGAAAAATAATTTCTATAACGATCTAACAAAATAAGCACCCAAATGGGTGCTTATTTCATTTCAATAGATTAGCTTAATGAAGTGATGCAGCTTTGGCATCTGGGAAAAACTTATCTTCGATATGGTCGTAACACCACTGGAAAATAAAGGTATAAACCAAAATACATAAGGTTAAACCAATATCTAAAATAAGTGCATCAATGACACTCATCTGAAGCATATATGCAATCATTGGTACAGTTGCAATCAGCAAACCACCTTCAAAACCAATCGCATGTAAAATCCGCACAGGAATCGTTCTTTCCCAATTATATTTATGCTCTATTTTTTCAAAATAGTGGTTAAAAATCATGTTCCAGAAAACTGAAACCACTGCCATAAACACACCGAGTGTACCGGTTACATCCATTGGCATATCAAAAATAAAACTTAATGCAATCGCAATGATGACCAATAAAATTCCTTCATAACTGATTGCATGAATGAGTCTTCTCTTGGAAATCAACATTTTTAAATACTCAATAATAACTTGGATAATGTGCATTTTATTTTTATAATATTGATTAATCCAATCAGGTTCTTTCAGTTTTTTTGACAGATGAATATTAATCAAGAACAACTACTCATGTTTCAAGCCGTGATTGAGACCGGCTCTTTTTCTGCAGCAGCCCGTAAACTTGGCAAAGTTCCTTCGGCTGTAAGCATGTCTATTGCTAATTTAGAAATTGATCTAGACTTAACTTTATTTGACCGTAAAGGCCGCGAACCCGTCCCTACTGACGAAGCACGGGTTTTATATGAAAAGACCTCTCAGCTTTTGATTGAGATGAATCAATGGAAACAGCATGCTCACGCGTTAAGTACAGGTTTGGAAGCTAATTTAACTATTGTGATTGTGTCTGAACTTTTACACACTAATTGGACCGACTATATTTGTCTTTTAGAGAGTCGTTTTCCAGACTTACAAATTAATATTGTGTCTGCCCCTCAAGAAGATGCACTCCAAATGTTATTAGATGGGTCGGCCCAACTTGCACTCATGTTTGAACGTGAGCATCTAGATAACAGAGAACAATTCGTAGAGCTAAAACGTGAGGCTCTAATTCCGGTTATTTCAAACAACCATCCTCTCGCAAGCCAAAATCAGGTTTCTTATGAGCAGATCCTTACTACACGACAAATTGTAGTTGCAAGCCGAGATGAGACTTTAAAACCCGAATTATTATTTTCAAAACATTACTGGCGTACAGATAACCACCACTCTGCTTGTTTAATGATCTTGCGCAATTTGGGTTGGGGTGTTCTTCCTCAAGAAATGTTTAAAGAAAATCCTGAATTAAAAAATAAACTTAAAGTATTGGATTTATTAGATTTCACTCCCCGATTTGAATATTATGTTGATTTGGTATGGAGCCGAGAAAGTGAGCTTGGTGCCGCTGCTAGATTTTTGATTGAACATATCCGTAAGCAACGAATGCAACCACTGCCTTAAAAATATTTCAAATTTGATGCAGAACCTAAACGTTTTTCTTTGAAATATAACAATTGATATATCGACAGCATGAATAGACTTTGTGCTATAAAGAAAGGATAAGATTTATTATTGAAGATGTTGAATATCAATGACTCATACAGCACTTGACCAATTAAAAACATTAACGACCGTTGTTGCCGACAGTAGTGACCTTGATGCAATTCGTAAATTCCGTCCATTAGACGCAACGACTAATCCTTCATTGATTACAGCAGCAGCAGAACAACCAGAAAGCAAAGAGCTCATTGAAGATGCTTATTATCAAGCCAAAGAAGAAGGCTATAGCAACGATGAGTTAATCGAAAGAACCATTGATATTTTAACCGTAAAATTTGGTGTAGAAATTTTAAAACTGATTGAAGGCCGTGTTTCTACAGAAGTCGATGCAGCACTTTCATATGATACTGAAGCGACCATTAAAAAAGCGCATGAATTATGTGAACTTTACAAAGGTTATGGGATTGATCAGTCACGTATTCTGATTAAAATTGCATCGACTTGGGAAGGTATCCAAGCTGCCAAAGTGCTCGAAGCTGAAGGAATTGCTTGTAACCTCACTCTCCTTTTCGGTTTACATCAAGCCCAAGCGTGTGCAGATGCAAAAGTGACTTTAATCTCACCATTTGTAGGCCGTATCTTAGACTGGTACAAAAAAGCTGAAGGTGTAGACGCTTATCCAATCGAAAAAGATCCAGGCGTAGTTTCAGTTAAGAAAATCTATACCTATTACAAACAACAAAATATTCCAACTCAAGTGATGGGTGCGAGCTTCCGTAGTATCGATCAAGTGCTTGGCCTTGCTGGATGTGATTTACTGACGATCTCGCCAAGCTTACTTACCCAGCTTGAGCAAGATAACCGTACAGTTGATGCGGCCCTTGATGCATCTCAAGCAAAACAAGCAGAAGCGATTGTTAGACCAGCTCAAGATGAGCAAAGTTTTAAAGATGAACTTAACCATGACTTAATGGCATTCCAGCTTTTACAAGGTGGTGTTGATGGCTTTATTAAAGCACGTGACCAATTAAGCCTTTTGTTACGTCAGTCTTTTGGAATTGATGCGGAAATAAAATCTTAAAAAACTGCACTTTTCATACAAAATTGCCGATTTTTGTTATCATGATAAAAATCGGTTTTTTATTGGGTTTCTCGTGTTCGGCATAACAGATTTAACAACATATATTATTGGTACATTCCTAATTGTGTTATTGCCCGGACCCAATTCTCTTTATGTGATGTCAATCGCTTCGCGCTACGGGATTAAAACCGGATATATGGGTGCATTCGGTATTTTCACCGGTGACCTTATTTTAATGCTATGTACAGTACTCGGAGCTGCTTCTCTACTTAAGGCATTCCCATGGGTATTTGTCATTCTTAAATTAACAGGTGCACTTTATCTTTCTTACTTAGGCTTTAAACTGTTACAAGGCAGTATTCAACGCTGGAAACAACGCAATCAAACTCAACCAGAAATGGCTGATTTACCCGCTTTAGATAAAATTCATCCTTATAAAACAGCTCTCAGTATTAGTTTACTCAATCCTAAAGCGATTTTATTTTTCCTCTCTTTCTTTGTTCAATTTGTTGAGCCAGATTATGCTTATCCTGCTCTGAGCTTTTTAATTTTAGCGATTATTTTACAGATCATTAGCTTTAGTTATTTAACTGCACTAATCTTCTCTGGAATTAAACTCTCGGCATTTTTTAAAGAAAACCATAAAATTGCAGCAAGTGGAATCTTTTTAGTAGGAATTCTATTTTTCGGATTTGGTTTAAAACTAGCAACCTCAACGATTTAATTATTTTTACTCTAATAAGCTTTTACATTAGAAAGTTAAAAAATCATGAACTGCTAAAAGTCCAGCATGCCATCTGTTTTAACTTCATTAAGTACAAAAAAAGTTCTGACTTGTCTTACTCCAGGTAAGGCAATAATCTTTTCACTATGAAATCGGTTAAACGCTGCTAAATCTTTAACACGAATTTTTAGAAAATAATCGACTTCTCCCGCCACCAGATAACACTCTAAAACATTTTCCAAATCACCCGACGCTTGTTCAAATGCTTGAAAGCTGTCAGGAGTTGAACGATCCAAAACCACACCAACTAACACCACAGTACCACGTTGAACCGTATTGGGATTGATCCGAGCCCGGACATCTAAGATTGCTCCAATCTTAAAAAGACGCTGAGTATGATTCCAACAAGATGATGTACTAATACCTACAAGTTTTGCCAATTCAGCATTACTTAAACGCCCATTTTCCTGTAAGGCACGCATAATTTTCAGTTCTAATAGGGTCAAATTTTCAGCCTTATCATCCATAAAATAATATTCTTGATCCATTGTTATTTATGAAATAAATAATAGCATTATTTAATAATTTAAAAAGATTATTTATTTTTTAACCTAAAAATAGAAAGCACCTTCTTAAAAAAAATTGTTAAATTCACCCCAACTGGAAGCAATGGCAGAAGCCTATTAATTTTTCTTGGATTTAGAACACGTATCATGCAAAAAATTCTTCAAGATTTTTCAATTCCAGCAGTATTTGCTGGTTTTATTACATTTCTCATTGGTATTAGTGTTTCGGCCGTTTTAGTGATTCAGGCGGCTCAAGCTTTAGGTGCTTCACCTGAACAAATCACTTCATGGTTTTGGGCTTTGGGTTTGGGTATTGGCTTATCAGGACTCATTCTTTCTTGGAAATTTAAATATCCTGTAGCGACGGCGTGGTCAACCGCTGGTCTTGCTTTAATTATGGCAACAGGTAGTGGATATAGCTTAAATGAAGCGATTGGTGCTTTTTTAGTGGGTGGTTTACTGACTGCTATTTTAGGCTTTTCAGGTATATTTCAAAAAGCACTTTCATATATTCCCCAAAGCTTAACCAGTGCCATGCTTGCAGGTGTTTTACTCAAATTTGGTATTTCCCTGTTCGCCAGTTTGCAAAATGATTGGGAATTCGTTTTATCTTTACTGGTCATTTATATAATTACAAAAAGATTATGGCCGCGTTATAGCATTGTATTCACAGCACTTGCGGGTATTGCCCTATGCCCTGTCTTTTTAGAATTTCGTATGCCTACACTTCAGTGGTCTTTGGCTAAACCTGTTTGGATTAGTCCTGAATTTAGCTGGTCAGCACTTTTGGGCTTAGCTCTACCACTTTTTGTGATTAGCATGGCTTCGCAATATTTACCCGGAATTGCCATGATTAAGAGTTATGGCTATAAACCGCATGTTAACCAACTGATTGGCTGGACGGGTTTAACCCAAGTTGTGCTTGCACCTTTTGGTTGTTATAGCGTAAATATTGCTGCAATTAGTGCGGCTGTAAGCTTAGATGACCAAGTTCATCCTGACCCAAATAAACGATATATTGCAGGTATGAGCTGTGGTTTTTTCTACATTTTAATGGGCTTGTTTGCTGCGACACTGACAAGCTTACTCATGTCTTTTCCACATATCTTTATTGTAGCTTTAGCTGGCATTGCATTATTTGGTACGATCAGCCACAACATTGCAATCGCATTTGCTCAGGTTGAAGATCGTGAAGCTGCATTATTTACCTTTTTATGTAGTGCTTCGGGCATTCAATTTTTCGGTATCGGATCGGCCTTTTGGGGACTTATTGTAGGTGTTGTTGTATATTTTATTTTAAAACTTAAAGTCAAAAAAAGTTAATAAAAAAGCATTCATAGTCCCTATTTTCAATGCTATGAACGCTTTTTTATCTTATTTCTTATAGCTCTCTCACTACAACTGACTTCGCCATTTTGTCATGCCAGCCTTGTTTTTTAGCATCAAATGCCACCCAAAAAAGACCAATACCAAGTACTAAAATTGATGGAATATAGCCAATATATCGAATAATGCTCTGCATGACTGTGAGCTTATTACCTGTTTTTTCATCTAAAACTTTTAATCGCATCAAACGTTTGCCGGGTGTACCTGCAAAATACAACCAACATAAAACTGAATACAAGAAAGGAAATGCGTAGTTCACAATCAGATCAAACCAATAATTTTGTGGCTTACTACTTAAGCCTGTAGCAAATACTAGGTCGTAATCTCCCCGATAAAAAATCCATGCGGCTGGAATAATTGCTAAACAAAGAATAAGACTATCAATAATCATTGCGCCAAATCTTAACCAGAACCCTGCATACTCATACTTATAAGTCATGCCTACCTCACTTTGTTATTGTTTAATAGCTAAAATGGTCTTACTACTTTACTTTTATCCTAAATGAAACTTTTTTATTTTTAAATACTTAAATGAAATTAAAATATTCTAATCAGATATTTTTTTGTAATTATTTTGATCAAATAATGGCTATTAAATATTCTATTAGGATAAAAAATAATTTAACTTTTAAAACTGACATTTTTTTATGTCAGTTATATTCAAATAATTTTATAAATAGATTAAATTGCAAATAAACATTATATTTATTTCCAAAATAAAACATCTATTTTAAACTCTTTTTTTAATAAAAGTGCTGCAAATAACAGACCTAACCCAATAATAATTAAAAAAATACTTAAACTGATTACTCCACCAATAATAGCTAGTGTGCCTAATATAGCTAAAATATAAAATATAATTACACTGAATGTTGGCATTTCAATTTATTCCACTACTTAAAATAAAAGCAATTTATTCTATCGAGTTTATAAACGATTGCTGTTTTCAAATGTTGATTACACTATTAATTTGTATCTTCATACAATAATCATGTTATTAAACTTATTTAATGTTACTTTAGTTTAATAAACAGTGATGGAATTCACATAACTTTTATTTGATTTCAAAGTAATGCTTTTCAGTCACAAGTTTAATTTTTAGGTTTTTATATAAGCGTTCTTTTGAATCTTCTAGTGAAGGTACAACTTTTTCTGAAAATTTATCTTCAGTCATCAGTCTAGCATACGTTTTGTAACCAATAATTAACTTTTGGGGTTCGTTACCTGTTTGACGGAATTCTTCAATGAGTTTATTGACTTTCTTTGCTGTTAAATCTGCCATCTTCCTTAGTCCCCCTTTAATTTACTATTTTGTTATACGGCTTCTTTGTGACAGAAATATGAACAGTAATTTTTTGTAATTTTCATGTAAATATTATCGATTTTTTAGCAATGCCACCTAAACGCCATCTCAATCAATAAAAAATAAATACAAATATATGATTTAAAAAAATTTATTTAATTTTTCTTTCCTATGACTGAATAGATGTTTACCGTGAATGAAATATGTTAATCTTTAATTAATAAATGCTTCATACATATAACAACTGTAAATAAGAGGAATAACATTATGAATTACCAACATATTATTGTACCAGTCGATGGTTCGGAAATTTCTTTAGCGGCAGCAAGACAAGCAGCTCATATTGCAAAAGCATTTGGGAGCAAATTGACCGCTATTAGCTTAGTTGCGGTAGATCCTTTTAGCGGTGTAGATTTTTATTACATCTCACCTGTTGTAAAAGATTATTTTGTTGAAGCACGAGCAAATGCAGAAAAAACACTCGCTAAAGTAAAAGCTTTATGTGCTGAAGAAGGTATTGATGCTGAAACTCAAATCATCCAAGGTGAAATCTCTTCAGACGGTATTTTGAAAGCTGTAGAAGACTTAGGTTCTGATTTGATTGTGATTGGCTCTCATGGTCGTAAAGGCTTCCAAAAACTTATTCTGGGTAGTTTTGCTCAAGATGTTTTAAACAGTACCAAAATTCAGGTATTGGTTGTAAAAGAATAAACTTTTTAGATGCAAAAAACCCAATCCAACGATTGGGTTTTTTAATAAAATAGATTGCATAAATTTTACACTAATCAAAAACCCAGCTAGAATAGTTTCTTATTCTTCCAATTTCGTGAGTCACGCCAATGAAGTAAGTCTTTTTTCTCATCAATTTTTCTTTTTTTTGATGTGCAAAATAGACTATTTTTTGTGATTTAACGTCTCTGCTTAAAACTACTTTTCCTATTTTGTACATCCTGTATTTATGAGGTTTTTTATGACTCAGCAGGCATGTGTAATATCGCAACTTACCTTAGAGTTCCCTTCAAAGGTAATGTTTAAGCATCTAAATTTTAGTCTTGAATCGAATCAGGTATCTGCCCTAATTGGTCGTAATGGCCAAGGCAAATCTTTGCTTATGCAATTTTTAAATGAGACGCTTGCATTAGATTCAGTTGTTACATCAGGGCAAATATCCTGGCATGTAAAACATGCGTATTTACCTCAATTGCATCGTTTGACAGCACTGACGATTGCTGAAGCCTTAGATATCTTAGATATTTACGATGCTTTTAAAAGAGTTGAACAAGGTAATGCCGACTTCGATGATTATGATTTATTGGAAGGTAAATGGGACCTGCCCACTTTATGGAACAACCTCTTAGAATCTGCTGGTCTACCAACAGATTTAGATTTCCCAGTTAAAAATTTAAGTGAAGGTCAAAAAACCAAATTGGCTCTAAGCTGTTTATTTTTAAAATCAGATCACTATCTATTACTTGATGAGCCTAGTAATCATCTAGATCAGGAATCTAGACAATGGTTAATCGATCATTTAAAAAAACACCTGGCAGGTAGTCTTATCATTAGTCATGATCGGATTTTATTAAATGAAGCCAACCATATTTATCATTTAAATGAACATGGTCTACATCACACCACCGGAAACTATGAAAAATTTTATGGGCAGTATCAAACCAATATTGCAGCTCTAGAGCAATCTATTCAACAGAGCCAACGTGAAGTTAAGCACATGAAGCAAAAGCAACATGATGTATTAATGAAAGCTCAAAAACGAGAGCGTGCTGGCAATAAATTAAGAGAATCAAATTCTCAAGCCAAGATTTTGCTCGACTTTAAAAAGGAACAAGCAGGCCAAAGCATTGCTGCTATACAGTCTCAACACCAACGTCAGATTTCGAACAGTCAAAATGATTTAAAAGATAAGAAATTGCTTCTCGAAACGGTTAAACCTCAACAGTTTTTCTTCCCGTCTTTTCATAAGAAATCTGGTGAAATTCTGCGGATTAAAAAATTGAAACTGAAACATGGTACTCAAAAACCCATCGATCTAGCTGTACAAGCAGCTCAAAAAATTCATATAACAGGAAAAAATGGTATTGGAAAATCAACTTTACTTAAGGCAATTCATGCACAGAACAATCAACCATGTGACAGCATTCACCTATATGTAGAGTGTTTCTATCTCGACCAGAACTTTAGCTTTTTGCGTGATGAAATGACTGTTATTGAAAATTTATCTCACATGAATAATGAACTTTCAGAACTCGAATGGAGAAATTTGCTAGGTCAACTCCGAATTCGTGGGGATAAAGGTACCCGACTCCTGTCTCAGTTAAGTGGTGGTGAAAAATTAAAAGTAGCTTTATTGGCTCTTAGCCAGATAAAACCTGCACCTGAACTTCTGTTATTAGATGAACCAGAAAATTATTTGGATATTGAATCTAGAGAATTGCTTGCTCATGCCCTTCAAAGTTATGAAGGTGCGGTATTGCTCGTTTCACACGATCAACTGTTTGTTGAAAGCTCGGGCATTCATGAGTCATTTTCCTTACCGTAATAGTTAGTAATATACCAATTTTCAAATTTACTAGCTCTCGAGAGCTAGTAAATTTTATCAATTATTATTGTTTCACTTTGCTTAATAACTCGAGGTCTAAAGTATATTTGACAGTTTTATTTTTACGAGCACTATTACGCATTTGATAAACTTGAATAATATAGTCACCGTCAACTGGTAAAGTAAGCTCTCCTTTAAAACCTATAGTTGAGCCAATCAATAGTGCATTATCTTTACCTGGTTTTTTACCAGGTGCAAAAATATTTATGTAGGCTAAATTCCCCAGACTATTGATATCAAATTTTAATATTTGGCCTTTTTTTGCATAAACTCTATACCTTACATCATCGTAGCCCTGAAATTTTCCAGTTAAAATGGTATGTGGTGAACTTTGTAAAAAATTAACTTTTTGCTCATTATTTTTGGCATAGATAGTGAACGAAGTAGCTGAAATAAGCGTAGATAGTAATAATGTTTTAATGATTTTTCTCAACTTATTGACCCTCAAAATTATTTTAAAGTGATTATATTAAAAATAATTTTTATAAAATTTTACTTTATGTATGATTTTGATGAGTAGTAGTTGCTTTTTATAACCAGTAACAAATAAAGTATCTTAGAAATCTTAATTATCTTTCTTTTCAATAATTATTTAAAAGTTAAAGTATATGGATAATCTATAAGTCTGGAAGAATTTTTAATGAATATTATTATTCGTGATGAGCAAGCCGAAGATATTGAAGCCATTGAAAAATTGACAAAAGCAGCTTTTCAAAATGCTGAGCATACAAGTCATACCGAGCATTTTATTGTTAATAGTCTAAGAGATCACGGACAACTCACCATTTCTCTAGTGGCAGTTGAAGATAGCTCTATTATTGGACATATTGCTATTTCTCCAGTTGAAATTAGCTCAGGTGAAATAGGTTGGTATGGTTTAGGCCCTATTTCAGTTCACCCAGATAAACAAGGATATGGTATTGGTTCCCTTCTGATGAAGGAATCACTAGAAAAGTTAAAGCAATTCGGAGCACAAGGATGCGTTCTATTAGGTGATCCACGCTATTACAGCCGATTTGGTTTTAAAAATTATCCTGAGCTGATTTTGCCTGATGTACCGAGTGAGTATTTTCAGGCTCTAACTTTCTCGGGCAATATTCCAAAAGCGAATGTCAAATACCATGAGGCTTTTAATGCGATGCAATAATAAAAACTTACTATCTTCAAAAGAAAACTCCTAAAAATAGGAGTTTTCTTTTTCATTGGTTTTTAAAATATCAGCTTTTATTCAACACGCTCAATTTGGAAAACTTCAATATCGGTAGGCTTAACTCTATGCTTATCTACCTCACCAACAACACGTACTTTATCACCTGCTTTTAGTTCGAGAGGTTTCCATAAGTCATCATCGATATCAATTATGATTGAACCCGTAGCGTCTTTTAACTCAAAATGATCCCCAGCAATATGCTTTACGATCGTACCAGTTAAAGTTACTCCAGATTCATCAGCCAAAGTTTTTACTTTGGACACTGTGACTACATTTTTTGTTGCTTCGTTTAATAAAGCAGCATCTGGTTTAGCTATCACAGCACTACTTCCTAATAAAGCAAATCCAGCCAATGCTGTTAAAAGTATTTTTTTCATGACGATTACCTACTTTTTAATATTCTTAGTTATATAAACAAATTCTTTTAAAGTTATAGATTTAGCTTTTGTGGCTTTTTGTATCTTATTAAGTTCTTTGTTTAATGATAATAAATAGTAACATTAAAAAATTTCTTTAAGTTCTCTTTTCCAACAACTATTTTATGGCCTTTATTTTTTCGTGAATTTACTTAAGAAAGCTTTTTCTTAAGTAAATTAAACTCAGCATTAAAATATCACTTCATTGTTAGGCAACAAGTTGTCCTAAACTCAATAAAATATTTATGGCTTCTGCCTCATCCTCGGTTTGCATGACAATCATTCTGTCATAAGAAATTCCACCAACCTCAATATAAATTTTTGGATGTGGAAGCTGAGGGATATAGACTTTTAGTGGTTGATAAAGAGCAAGAAGATAACCGAATGAATCATAAGGATAATGATCCTCTTTTAATGTCTTCTTTATAACAACATAGTTGTTCAATATATTTAAAATAAAACCATATTCATTTTCAGAATGAAATTTAGCGTCCATACCTACCTCCTTGATTAGTTAATATTTTTATAATCAAACTTAAAGGTTAAATTTCTGATCTGAGGATATTTGAACCAATTTACTTTAAATATAGAGTTCTATTTAAAATAATTAGTGTCGAATTTAAATATATTTAAAACCAAGTGTATTAGTCAACATATTTTGAACGGCGCCATTAAAAATAAATATTTTGAGTTACAAATCACACTTTAAGACAAAAATAAAAAGTTATAAAAAAACCCATCTTACGATGGGCTTTGAGCATTCAACTAGATTATGAATCTTTATCCATTGAATGAGGAGTTGTGGTTTTATCTTGCTGTTTTGTGTCGTTTTCACCTTGGCAAGCACTCACACTCAAAGAAATAAAGGCGGCTAAACCCAAGGTCGCTATAATTTTTGTCATGTTTTACCTCATGAATTGTTCACATTGATGAGTTAATAAATACTTTTTATTAGTTTTACGATCAGCATAAGTTTTTAGGCTTTTTTGTAGATTTAGCGCAAGAATGTAAAACTAATTAGTTTTAACGTTAAGTGCCCATTTAGAATTTAACTCACCAAGTTCAAAGCCCAGCACCTAACATAAACTTAAATTAAATATTAACTGAATGCCTGAGCGTTTTAATGAGTAAGTCATATAAGTGATCTACAGCTTTAGACTCCAAAGATGCCCTGCTTCGGTAAACAGCGACCTCCATAGGTTCTAATGGCCCTACGCCATGATCAGCACTTAAAATAGTTAAATGCTCAGGTGCACTACACTGTGTGAACACGGCAATTGCTAAACCACTTTCCACCGCTGCAATTTGACCAGCTAAACTTGAACTGTTGTATACCACCCGATAACGGCGTCCCTGTAAGGCCAATGAATTAATAGCGCTCTTTTTGGCTTGACTAGTACTTTCATAAACTGCAATTGGGAGTGGATCTTCTCGCCAGAGTTCAAACTGTGGAGAGCCTACCCACACCATTGGTTCATGAAATAAAAGTGTTCCTTGACGAGCATTATCTCTCGAAATTAATGCCAAGTCTATATCCCCAGTTTCTACCCGTGGTATTAACGAAGTAGACTGCTCACAAATTAATTCAATTTCAACACCTCCATAACGTGGAGCAAAACGCTTAAGTACAGGTGTTAAATATTTCGCTGCATAATCATCGGGCACCCCAAGGCGTATACGCCCCTTCAGCTCATCTCCGTGAAATGCCATTTGGGCTTCTGTATGTAAGTCAAGAATACGGCGCGCATAACCTAAAAGTAGCTGTCCTTGAGACGTTAATTCAATTTGTCGGTGTGTTCGTATTAAAAGTTGGCAATGTAGAGCTTCTTCAAGTTTTTTTAGTTGCATGCTAACAGCTGACTGTGACCGATATAACTCTGGTGCTGCGTTTGATAACGAGCCTGTATCTACTACGGTGACAAAACACTTTAGCCAATCAATCTGTAAATTTTTTAAAGTCATTAGAATTTATCTATTCGATTTTCAAATAGTATATAAAAGAATTATGCGCTTTTCTTTATTTATTGCTTCTCTCATACTGAACTTATAAAAAGTTAAAACAGTTCATTTTTAAACGCCCCTAACGATGAATTGATTAACAACTGAATAACTCGTTAATCACTGTCCTTAATAACCATTTTATCACTTCGTATTTCTTAGGTATTACGCACTAGGAGGAGGTTTTATGCGCCTAAATAAACAGTTGCTTGCGTCACAAAGTGCGACATCCACTTTCGTTTTACTGTGGGGAAGTGCTGCGATTTTTACTCGATGGGGGCTCGACAGTGCCTCACCTATAGCATTATTAATTCTGCGTTTTGCCACAGCTTTGTTTGTTCTGTTCTTAATTGCTATTTTTAGAAAAAGACTTTTACCTAAGCATGGAACTCGAAAGCAAGTTTTATTAACTGGACTACTGATTATTGCAGGTTATTCAATTTGTTATTTTAAAGCCATGGCTCACGGAGTCACTCCTGGTTTAATGGCCACAATCATGGGAATACAGCCAATCTTGACGCTTTGTCTTTTAGAAAAGAATTTACAAAAAGAGAAATTATTAGGTCTATTGATTGCTTTAGCCGGACTCATCCTTTTAGTGTGGAAAAGCTTAACTATGTCTTTTATCGCTCCAATCGGAATATTCTTTGCTTTAGCAGCACTGATCTGTATCACTTTTGGTGCCATCATGCAAAAAAACATTCAACAAGCCCCTACAGATGTTTTACCGCTCCAATATGTAGTTAGCCTTCTAGTTTGTTTATTTATAGTTCCATTTGAACATTTTGAAATAACGTGGAATTCACAACTCATTATTTCGGTGTTATTTCTTGGAATTTTAATTTCTGTGGTTGCTCAACTTTTACTTTACCATCTTCTAAATCAGGGCAATCTTGTAAATGTAACAAGCCTATTTTATTTAGTCCCTGTTGTTACTGCACTTTTAGATTTTTTAATTTTAAAAAACAAGTTGCCGCTTGCAGGCTTAATAGGCATGATTGCGATTTTAATAGGCTTAACGCTTGTATTTAAAAAGAAATAACTCATTTAAGGTACATTATAAAACCCTCGACTGAGGGCTTTATGCTGAGTTAAAGACTAGTCTAAACTTTTCCAATCTTTACCAATTTGAGCTAATGCTGGCAGTTCATCGCTATTAAAAACATTAGAATTACGATCAATAGCAAATCGATAGATGGGCACAGAATCAGCTTGAGTTTTTTTATAGAAGCTGAAATTTTCAGTAATATGGTAATTGCCGGCTTCTGTAGATTTTACAGCTGTTCCTGATGGAATATGAATATAACTTTCACATTCCACTTCAATATTATTTCCAGCAAGATCTTGGTAGGAAAATTTCATGTTTTGATCCTTTCTAAATTTTTATGATTGAGAAAAACTTAACATGCTATCTGGCTAGATTATTGAAACTTTTTTCAACTAATTGTTTAAGTGTGTGTATTTAGTTAAAACTAAAAAAGTTGTTCAAGATAAAAATCCTATTTCTAGTACTTCTACTCTCTCTCTCACAATCCCAATACTTTAAAAGCTCGCTCATCAAGTTCTTTAAGCTCCTCAAGTGTATATAACCGTCCTTCTGGGTCAAAAAACTTATTAAAGTCAAATTGCCCTTCTTTATATAGTTGATATCTTTTAGGCCCTAACCACTCTTTTTGAAAAAAATCATCTGTTAGTTTAAAAAACTCTTTAAATGACATATTTGCATCTAATTGGCCAATTAATTGTTCACGTTCATTTTTAGGAATATCCCTAAATTTTCTCTCATCCATAATGAAGGCTCGGCTGCCGACTAGCTGACCATCTTCATGAGTTGGAACTAAAATACTGCGGCAATGAGGATGCAAAGGCGGAACTTTTTTTGTAGGATCATTGATATTCCACACACTACTATCAAGGGCTGCACATACTTTTGAGGTTCTACCATCAAGCACACTTACAAATCTAACATATTCAAACTTTAACTGTTTATAGCTGTTTAAATAAGCCTGATTGGATATATGACTTCGAATCGTACGCACAGTTCGCTCAATATCAATCTTAGAGCTATTTAGTAGTCCATCTTCATATTTAAGGCGTTTAGTCCCTAGAATCCTTTGAATAATTTGTTGATTCGTCGCTCCAGTATTGAGGCCATCCCGAATTGCATACTCCACTCTTTGACGGGCGACCTCTGCAATTGTAGAAAGTAACTCATCCACCAATGCTCCACCTGCTAAAGGAACACGTTTAGCAGCTTTATAGAGCTGTTCACCTTTTAATTCTTTATGTTTGCCACCAAAAACTTTTGACATATATTTGGCTTCATAGACAGCCAATGCCACAGCAGAGATGGTAAAAGTTTCAATGAGCATATTGTTAGTAGTATTAAACCACTGAGAAATCAGTGCACGTATCTCTTTTAATGTAGCTGTTGAGTAAAGCCCACCCGCCAATGCGGTTTTTTCCTTTTCATTTAGCTCATCTAACAGGTTACTTAGTTTAGTAAGCATGTTAACTGTTTCGGAATTAAACAAATTAAGAAGTTCATTGACCGATCTTGAAGATGCTCGATATAGATAAGCTTGATGTTGAGTCAGAACATCAAAAAGTGATTTCTGATGAAGATTAACCATAAAAATTACCTCTACAGAATTGCCCTTTTTATTATTTTCTATTTGTTTGTCTTACCTTATGTAATTTGCTTATTATTAATATCTCTAGAATAAGTTATGACTAACAAGTGTACCTACGTAAAGTTATTTAGCTAACAGCTTATCCTTGTAATTTATATCTTTATAAACTTGTCTCGTATCTAACTACACCATCTCTTTAATGCTGAGTAAAACAGCATTACTCGGAATATTTTTAAGTATTTTCTTTTGTTGTTTTCGCCATTCTTTATGAAATTTTTTATCAGATTGTTCGGAAAAACTATCTCTATGCTTCTGACAATCAGTATCTTCTAAATTTGGTGATTGTATACATGGCCAATTGTTTAATTGAGGTGTTAAAACCGCATTACTCATCAATGATAGTTCTTTTAATCTAATTAAATTCATATTTACTTCCTTGCTTATATCTGGCTCCTGATGTCTTCAATATGTTCAAAACTTTATATTGAACCTTTAAAAGATAGCTATTGTTTTATTTCCTAAGCCAATCAGAACCTACACAAATACCACATCCATAAAAATGCAAAGTGCAAGTTTTGTGTATTGATTTACCAATGATGTAACTTGCTATACGCCTGAATAAAATAAGTTTAAATAGAATAAAAAAGCTATTTATAAGGTTTTCTTCTCAGTTACTCCAATTTCAGATATACTGACCTTAGTATGAGATGAGCCTTATATAGTTCATTGGTAGATCAATGAATGACTAAGCCCTTCGCTTTCGAGCAAGGGCTTTTTTAATGCGTGTAATTTAGAAAAATTACTTTGATCTGACTCAGCAATTCAGCCCTCGGTTTGCCTTTACTGAGCAGGTCTGTTAGATTGGTCTTGTTCACCAACTCCTATTGTTGATGAATACTGAAGCCTGATTCGTAGCATCAGGCTTTTTTATGCCTAGATTTTATAAAGATCGGAATAGCTTTTCTGATAAAACCCTATAAAAATTAAAAAGACTATGATCCTAAAAACAATTTCTTTTCAATAGCGCGGCGTCTAACCAATCCAGCCAAACGCTTACCACCTGCGTTTACCCATACATCAAATTGGTTTGCGGCCCCTTTGTAATCTCCTGAATTTAATTTTTTTAATAAGGTCGATTTTTTAAAGGCTCCTGCGCCGATGTTATAACTCAGAGAGACTAATGCGTCGAATTGATTTTGCGTTAAAGGAACTTTTACAGCGCCATTGACTGCACGCTCAAATATTTTTAAATCATGCTGCATATATACTTTGGCCTGCTCAAGAGTACATGTGTCACCTTTTTGAACGCTCAAACCATGTGGGTATCTGGTTGTGCCATAACCAATGCTCCAGACACCTATGCCATCATCATAAGCACTGAGTCTTAATCCTTCAAAATTACAAATACTGTTTACCCCTACCTGACTCAGAGACATCTCATCTACCGCAAAACCAATTTCCTGATCGCCATTGTCTGTTGCTGTAGCAATCGAGCTATTTGTAGCAGCACCTGACCGAGACTGAGTAGTAAAAAGCTTGCAAAGATAATCCAATATTTTTTGCATCTAATCCTCTGTCATATTACTTGTTCTAGAAACATACAACCTCATATCTCTAAACTTCTTGCCTAGCTCTCATTTTTTAATTCATTAATGATAATTTTTGAATAATATCTAGAGTTTGTTGTTGTTCAACCAAATACGCTAGAAATTAAAATGCCCAATATAAAATTGGGCTATAGATTATTCTTCGACTTCTATAGGATCGCCATCTTCAGGTCTAATATGCCGCTCACCATCATCTGCTGGATCGACACTAGAGCCATCTTTGGTAATGGTGTTATAAAACTCATCCTCTTTTTTATCATCGATGAATTCTTCATCTGCAAAATCAAGGGGCTCTTCATCATCATCAAAATTTAAGGGTTTTTCTTCATCTATCATGAGATTTATCCTTTACTTCATTTGTGTCATTTCATGCTCAAATAATTAACAGATATATTCAACATGAAACAATCATCATTTATGTAACAGACACTTTAAGATACATATAACAAAGAAAACCGCCTTCAAAGGCGGTTACTAAGCTCTAAATTGTTACGGATAATTGGCTTATATATTTTAAGAAAGTAGTTTATTATTTTTAATATAATCATCTGATTTAAAATAATTAACAATCATTTCTGCATTTTCTTCTTTTACAGGTAAAGTAGTTACTGGAATATTTTCATTTACCATACTAAAGCCTTGAGGGACCAACTGAGAAATAGGAGGAAATTTAGCTTTACCTCCTTCTGTGATTCTTTCAATAAATCCTGCAAGCCATAAAATAAACTCACCTTCATTATCACACTTAGGCATAAGACTAAAATCAATTTTTACCGAGCATTGCTCGATGGGCTTGGTTAAGCAGTCTTCAAAATTAATAAAATTATACTTTAATTTGAATTCAGTACCTTTTATCGCATTACGAATAAGCCCAACCAAACAATTTAAATTTTCTATTACATCATCAGAAAACAAGTTGTTATTTTTAATTTTTTTATAAACCTTATCTGCTATAGCTAGATATTTTGGCATCGTAACCTCCTATCTTCTCATGCGTATATTTATATACTTCTTTAAACTATTATTTTTTTATGTAAGATAGGGTAAAACTCATAAACTAAATGTAAGAAATACCAGGTTTTTGAAATTTAATCGTCAATTAAACATCAAAAACATTTAAAAATGTGAAGTAATTAACATAAATAATCTATATATAAGAAGATTTTGAAAAATTTTCTTTCAATTTTTCATATTATCGAGAAGTGCTTTAAATAAAATCTTAGCTCTATTTAATATTTGAACTGAATTTATTCAAAGAAATTCTAGTTTTTATTATTTTCAAGGTGGTTCAAAATACTACTAATTTTTAAAAGTAAATAACCGAACAGCAAACCATTAAATATAATAAAAAGACCAACTGTTACCATTTGTGTAGACCACACTCGAATAATATCTAAATTATCATTTCTAGTTTCAACTTGCCCATATGACAAAATAAAGGCTATTCCTAAAATAATTCCAAATATAATTAGACACCACGCTACAACTTTCGTTGCTTTACTTTCAGTATGAGGCTTCTTTACTTCACTCATATTTTTACTTACAACTCTTACGAAATTATTTATTTTCTATAATAATTTTTCATTCTTTTAAAGTTCTGTTTATGTTACCTTTTGATATTAATGTAACAAATTTTTATATTTTTTTAATATATAAATAAAATGTCTTATTTTCTGACTACACTGAAATGTTAGATTCTACTTTTGAATTTAGCTCTTAAAGATCAGTTCAATATAGCTAAAACCTACTATATCAATACTATAAATATCTAAAGAGCAGATTTAACTTACTCAAAATTATAAATCTGCTCTTAGTATTCAAACATAACTGATTTATTTTACCTGAAACTTAATATTGAATTTTCTTGCTTGCTTTCTTACCTCCGGATTAGAGGGTAAAACAAATGGACTAGAACGCCAGATAGCTTTTTCAATACTTGTTTTAAATTTTTGCTCTTCTTTATCTAAAAAGATAATTTGCTCAATTTCGCCAGTATCCGTTAAAAAGACTTTAACACTTGCACTCATACCTGTAGAAGACTTGGGAATATCCCAGGTTTTATAAATTTTCTTTTGATATTGTTTTTTATATTTTTCAGCCTCTGAAATAATTTTATTATCTGCCACTGGCACAGGAGTGACTTGTTTGTGACCTGTGGCACACCCAACTAACAAAAATAAAGAAGTAACAATAGTGAAGTTTTTCATTTAAAATACCTTATTTTCAATAACTAAAATTTAACAGTTTAGAATTTAAAAAACCACCCAAAAGGTTGTATTAATCATTAATTATTATGAGTTAGCAAAGGTGTTAAGCCACCTTTGCTCTTCCCTTTTTTTAGTTAATATTTTATTTTCATTAAAAAGGAACTTCATAACGAAAATTTAGATTTGAATTTTCTGATATATTTATATTATAGACATCTCGATCAGTGAAAATCCCGTGTTCAGGTGTTTTAAAACTATTAAAAGCTTTATTCTCTGGAACTATTGGAGGTTTATTCAAATAATTTTCTTGAGAATTATATGGAGATGAAGCACAACCAATCAGCCCAAAACCCAATAAAGATATAACTAAAAATGTCTTCATAAATTTTGTCCACTTTGATAAAAGCTACACAATTTAACAAATTGAACCGCTATTGTCACATCAGAATAATTTAGTTTAACTTAACAATAAATATATCGCATGTATTTTAAAAACAAAAAATTAATTCCAACTTCGATGAAAACAAATAAAGCTGGCCCATATAAGTTTTCAAAACTGGATGTATTAAAGGCCCTATTCTACTTTTAATATTTCCTTGATTTTTAACCAATGATCTACCTATTAATGTTTAGATTTTAAGGATTATTATGCGGCTACATTTTATTGTTCATGAAGATTTTGAAGCGCCTGGCGCATATGAAATTTGGGGCAAAATGAATAACTTCAAAATTACCTATTCAAGAGTGTATTTAAATGAAGTTTTGCCAAGTTCTGTTGAAGATATCGACTTTCTTATTGTAATGGGTGGCCCACAAAGTCCTGATACTACATTAGAGATGTGCCCTCACTTTAATTCATTAGCTGAACAATCAATCATTAAAAAAGCGATTGAAGCAAATAAAGTGGTTATTGGGGTATGCCTAGGATCTCAATTGATCGGTGAAGCTTTAGGGGCCAAGTTTGAACATAGCCCTGAGCGAGAAATTGGTAAGTTTCCAATTATGCTTACAGAATACGGAATAATACATTCTAAGCTTTCTCACTTAGGAAAAATGACCGAAGTTGGCCATTGGCATAACGACATGCCAGGTTTAACTCCCAACGCGAAAATTATTGCTTTTAGCGCAGGCTGTCCAAGACAGATTATTGAATATTCCAAATTAGTTTATGGCCTACAATGTCATATGGAATTAACTTCAGAAGTAGTTGAATTACTGATTCAACATTCAGAAGTCGAGTTAAATGATGCTCACAATTATAAATTTGTGAATACTCGTGAAGAATTACGGAAGCATGACTATCAAGAAATGAATCAAAACCTCTTTATTTTTCTGGATAAATTGAAAGAAGAATATTCAAAACGATCTTAAAAAAATGAGTGTAAAAAGCCTTTTTAAATTGGCTTTTACGCTCCACTACAGATCTTATTATTTACCAGTTGATCAAGCATACTTGAAGTCAAACCTTCAAAAATCAAATTTTAATGTTACAATACAGTGATTTACTCAATTTCAATTGGACTCCCAAAGAAATGAATAGATTTTTATTAACTTTTTTATCTTTAAATATTGGGCTTTTTTCTTCTTCCATCTTTGCTGAAACAAACACATTTCAAACGAAACAAGAATATAACCGCCCTAGATTTAATCAGCATAAAAGTATGCTTGAAATAAATGCTAACACTCAGAACCCTCAGCTGACTGAACAGCAAAATTCATTTAATTCTCCTCATTCCCAAAACGTAGATTTTTTTGAAATTGCAAAACAATATCAAGAAAATGAAGCAAAGCCTTCTTCGTTTACTGATGAAACAGTGAATATGAGTGATCATGAGCGTAGCCTTTACTACATGAGACATCATGATAATGTGGGTATTCAAAGAGAAATTCGTGGTCAACAGTTTAAATCGCTAAAACAACAGCGAGATAAAGGTGTTATTTCTAATGATGTATATAAAGAAAAGGTCTACAAAATCTTAAATCAACCTAACTTTAAATAAATTTGAAGCCCTCTTCGGAGGGCTGTTCTGTGAAAATGATTAGTGAAAAGCTATGTTTAGTTTTTCTAAAAAACTTAAATTACATTTATAAAATTTTGTTACTTTTTCGCTATAATGATTATAATTATCGTTTAGGATTTCGATACATCAACATGGACCGCTCATCTGCTCTTTTACTCCCAAATTTTAAGTTCAAAGTTTCTACACTTAGCTATGCAATCGGACTAGCTTGTACTTATTTAGCACTTCCTGCACATGCCGAAGATACAATCACTAGTGCATTACCGACTATTACCATTAAGGCACAAGGTAACTGGTTAGAAGAAGCAAATGCAGAAACTGTTCACAAACATGCTGGCGCTCGAACTATTATTGACCGTAAGCGTTTAGATGAAACGGCGGCAACTTCACTGCGCGAAGCTCTAAAGCAAGTTCCTGGGGTTCAGGCTCAAGACAGTAGTGGAACAGGCGGTAGTGATGTTTCTCTCAATATTGGGGTTCGTGGTTTAGCATCTCGCCTATCACCTCGCTCAACAGTTCTAGTCGATGGTGTTCCGCTTTCATTTGCACCGTATGGTCAGCCACAGTTATCTTTGACACCTGTTTCAATTGGGAATATTGAATCAGTTGACGTTGTGCGCGGTGCGGGATCGGTTCGTTTTGGGCCTCAAAACGTAGGTGGAATTATTAACTTTGCTACTCGATCAATTCCTCAAGATTTTAGCGGAACTGTTAGCCTAACTTCAGAATATGCATCTGGTACTGATCAAGTAAAACTGAGCCCTAATTTATTTGTGGGGGGAACTTTAGATAATGGTTTAGGCCTTGCCCTTCTATATTCAGGGACCAAAGGAAACGGTTATCGAGAAGCAAACAACAAAATTGATATCGATGATGTAATGCTAAAGTCTGCTTATCAATTTAATGATAAAGACTCGGTTGCTTTAAATCTGCATCACTATGAAGGTTGCGGCGAAATGCCAGAGGGTTTAACTCAGGCGCAATATGCTGAAAACCCGTATCAATCTTCTGGTGAAAAAAACTATTTTGCAGGTCGACGTACAGATGTCTCTTTACGTTATAACCATAAAGATGAAAAAAATAACTTCGAGGTTTTGAGTTACTACATCGACTCTTTCCGTACTAGTAATCTTGAGACTACACTAGCGAATGGGCAAAAACGCCTCGATTCTGCTCCACGCGATTATAAAGTCTATGCAATTGAACCGCGTTACTCTCGCATTTATGAACTTGGTAATACTCAAAATGAAGTAACGGTTGGCTATCGCTATTTAAAAGAAGAAAGTTCTGAATTTGCAGGACGTACTGCATCTTATGCAGCAGGTTCATCAGTGCCAGATTTTGCTCCGCGTAGTAGTAGTGAAGGCGGTACTAAAGCACATGCTGTATATATCGACAACCGTATGGAACTCGGCCGTTGGACCATCACACCGGGTGTTCGTTTCGAATCAATTGAAACCCATAATAACTTCACAGGTTATAACAAAGGACAACCTAATACTGTTTATCCAAAAATTGATTCAGACGAATTTTTACCAAGTTTATCCGTGATGTACTCAGCAAATGAAAACTGGAATATATTTGCAAACGCAGGCGTATCGTTCGGTCCACAGCAATACAGTCAATTAGCTCGTCTTGAAGGAACAACCGCAACGGCTACAACCGAAGGCTTACATCCTGAAAAGTCGAACAACTATGAAATTGGCACCAAATATTTGGGCAATGGTTTAAATGCCGAATTTACCGTGTTCTATTTAGACTTTGATAAAGAGCTTTCATTGGTTCGTGATGCTGCTAATAACGGAATCTGGACAGATTTAGGGGCAACCAGCCACAAAGGTGTCGAAACAGGTATTAGCTATGATTTCGGACAATTGTCTGATGCACTGGAAGGCTTAAAAGTATATGGAAACTATACTTTCACCAAAGCAGTGGCTGAAGCTGGTCAATTTAAAGATAAAGACTTACCATTTTACTCGCGTCATGTCGGTAATGTTGGGTTAGGTTACACAGTAGATAAATGGTCTTTAAATGCGGATATGTTTGCTCAATCTAAGCAGCATTCACCAGATCTTCCAGATAGTAATGTCTATCAAACAGAAGAAACTGCTGATGGTAAATATGGAGATATTCCGGGTTACACCACTTTTGCGCTACGTACCTCTTATGACTTAAGTTCACAAGTTAAAGGTTTAAAAATCGCTGGTGGAATCAAAAATGTCTTTGATAAGCAATATTTTACTCGCTCAACAGACTCTACTGGCGGTAAGTATGTAGGACTGCCACGTACGTTCTATCTACAAACATCTTTTGATTTTTAAAGCTAAACCAAATTGAATAAAAAGCCCTCTTCGGAGGGCTTTTTCATAAGTTAAACACTAGAATATGGATCAATTTAAGCGAGCGTTGACATAAAATATTCTAATAATTTATCCCTTTCATCAGTACTATTCGCACTTAAAAGCTGGGCCATTGCCCCATCAATCACAAATAAAAACATGTAGGCATCTTCAACTGTAGCGTTAACTTTTACAGTTAAAAGGAATTTATGAATTTCTTTAATGAACCAGTTCCGGTAGTCAATCACGATTTTATAGGCCGCAGGATAAAGCTTTTCAATTTCAAAAATGGCTTTAAATGGTAAACGATAAAAGCCTTCTAAGTTTGCATGTAAAAAGTAAACTTTCTTAAGTTTATCGAATGCCATGAGTTCACGGTACGAATGAATAATTGAAAACACCTCATGTTTTAATGCATCTGTTTGAAAAGTTAAGCTCATCTGAATAAGCCTTTCTTTGGAGTGAAAGTAGTTATAAAAAGTGGCTTTGGGAATTTTGGCTTCTTCAATAATTCGATCGATCCCAATATAAAACCCATATTGTTTAAACAAATCTCTTGCCGCATGTAGCACGCGAAGTGCTCTAAATGATGCTTCTAAATTTGGCATTTTTATACCGTTTAAAATAATTTTTTTGTTGTAAGTAAATGAGATAGAAATGCTGTCACTCTTAAATTGAGCGTTAAAAACAGGCATGCAAAAGCGGCACAAATAATGGTGTGCTCGCCTATCTCAGGTTTATTGTTGCTATGATTTTTTAGTCGTAAGGATTCTTAAGGTATAGAAAACCTAGAGCCGATTAAACCGTTTGAAAGACTGTTTAAATGGAATAAATAGAGAGATTTTGGCAGAGGCCAATAAAGAATAAATAGTACGCATAACGGCGGACTCCTTTTGATTTAGAAGAGTCTTACCAATTACTGTCAAATAATGGTGGCAAGACTAGAAGGGTTGACAGACTGGTACAAAAGGAAACCAGCGCACGCAAGCGTGCCCCTCCTAGCCTTACCATAAAGGCGTGACTTAGGAGAACGCACAAAACAAAATAATACGTTGTTGTGCGCCTTTTGTACCAGCTCTGTCAAAAGCTGACTGGCAATGTGGCCAGCAGGCAAAGGATAATCGGAGAGGTTTTGGGTGTCAATGTGATATTGGCTAGAAAACAGTTAAATAATTATTGTTTTTCATCGAATTAGAATATTTAATTAATTGGTTAAAAATTCATTATTAGCTTGTCTTTAGTTAATATGAACGACAACTTAATTATAGATTTTCATCACTACTTTAAAATAAGGATAATTATGTTAGACCTAGACGAAATGAATGGAAATTTTTTTAATTTTGATCAAGTAGACACATTCAAAATAGAACATGACCATATAATGAATTGCTACAATCTTGTTTTGATTCTATCTAAAGATTTACATGATCCTTCCGCCCCTAAATTCAATGTATGCTTTAACCATATTTCAGACTTAAGTATGAATGATAGTTTTAGACATAATTTTCAACAATTCCCTTGCTTACTTATCGAAAAGCACAAAAATCAGTGGGAAAATGTTAATTATGAAATCAGACAAGTGGAAGATGAAGACTTAAGTTTCAAATGTAAAAGTTTTACTGCTTTCTTAACTTAATTTTATTTAATGCCTCACATAAAGCTTTTTTGTCGGCTTCTTTAAGTTGTGGATGCTGAACAGGCCACATATAGCTACAGCCATGAGGCGCATTGTTATGATTTTTCTTAAGTTCAACGGCAATATTTTTTAGAAGCTCAGTGTTTAGAGAACTAATTTTTAAACGTACTTCTGCTAAATCTTGTGGCTTCCAATTACTTTCAGGACTCGACAACCAATCTGCGCGATAGCGATACTGAATGGCCTTGGCTACATTCATTTGCGTCACAATAAATGGCTTTAATGTTTCGCTATTTAAGCCAAAAGATTCGGCTTCAGAAAGCGATTGATCCAGAACTTTCTTCTCTTGAGTTAAATCTTCGATAGGTAAATGCTGCTCTGCTTTATAACCTGCAACATCCTTCATATAAGATAAGCGTTCGTTAACTAAACGAGCAGTTTGAGTGTATTGTGAAGCTTGCGCGAGTGAAGAAAAACACATAAAAGCTGCCAAGGTCGACACTACTTGAACCGTTCGCTGAAAACTCTTTATATTCACCATTTAAAAACCTACCGAAATTATTGTTCTATGATCATTTCAGATCAGTACTGTATTTTAACAATATGTAAAAGTAAAACTTCAAGATAGGCTAAGTTCTTGGCTCCATGCAGAATCAGGTTGCTGATAGATGTGTTGGCATACTTGCTTGAGAGATGAGGTAAAGTGCTGGTTTTGCCCTTCCCATTTTTCAATCATGCAATAACTAACATGAATGCCTTTGGGTTGAAACTCTCTCGCCAATGACTGCGATAAAGCTCGAATGCTAGCAAACATGCTTTGGCTTAACACATCGTAATGGGTCGAGTGATTAGAGGGTGCGCCAAGAAAAATAACTGTGCCCCGCTGTTGTTTAAGCATAGGTTTAATCACAGCTTGAGCGACACTTACTGCACTTAAACCTGTGGTCTGCCAACTGTGTTCAATCTCTTCTAAAGATAAAGCTTCAATATTGGGCGAAGATGAAAAACTCGGCTGAAATACACAGAGTTCAATGGTATGCCCGTGTTGTGAAATATAACGCAATAAGCATTTTAAGTGATCTGCATTCACTAAATTTAAATGTACTGCTGTCACGCCATCATTTATAGAATGTATTTTCATCTTTTGCGCGGTTGAATCATGCACAACTTGATAAAGATGTAATGGAAAATGTGCGTTTTTATCTAGAATTACAAAATCACGCTCAATCAGTTGAAGGTCATGACCAGCCACTACAACACAGCCCTGCTTTTTTTGAAATTTTTGAAATATTTTTTTTAGCATTTTAGTCTCTCAAAATTTTTCTTGATAAGGGCGTAAATCCAACTCATGTGTCCAGAGCTGAGGTGTTTGTTGGTAAAGCATCCAATAATTTTCTGCAATTGCATCAATATTAAGTCCGCCAGTGCCACGCGTAAGACGAGCTAACCGCCCCAGACCAAATAATGCTTTATTCACTCTATCGCCATCGACCATGCCATCAATAATCACATGAGCAATATGGATGCCTTGTGATTTATAGATTTGGGCTAGATTTAAGGCATAAGCTCTTAAGGCAGATTTTCCCATTGTAAAAGCTGCGAAAAAAGGTTTGCCGCGTAGAGACGCACTCGCACCTGTAAAAATAAGCGTACCGTGATTTTGATCTTTAAAAATTTTTAGACAGCTTTGAGAAACTAAGTAGGCCGATAAAAAAGTGGATTGCCACATTTGAGTAAAAAACGACAATGGACTGCGTAAAAAGATGGAAGGAATATTCCCTCCCACATTATGAACGACAGCAGTAATGCGCTCGTTTTGACTAGTAATGGTGTCAAACAAGGCTTGTACTTGGTGTATATCTTCTGCATCTAAACGAAACGCTACAGCATCTCCACCATTGGAATGGATTTGGGCAGCCACTGCTTCAATTTTCTGAAAAGTACGCCCAGCAACATAAACTTTTAAGCCTTCTTTGGCGAAAAGACGACACACCGCTGCACCAATACCTTGTGATGCCCCGACGCCAATAACAACCGCACAATCTTGTTTTTTATCTAATGTTGCTGATGTCATAGACATTTCACCCTGTTTGTTTTTTATACCATAATGCAATAAACGGACGATTCAAAATTTCTTTACTAAATTTTTTACTGGTACGAATCACTTCACCGAGTTGAGCAACTACAGCTATATCTGCAATGGTTTGGCTGTTTCCAACTAACCATTCACTTTGTGATAAAACCTGCTCAATACGGTCGAGATGTCGGATAAATTCTTCTTCAACATTTTCAGCTTTCATACGTCCTAAGCCTTGAAAGAAAAGCTGCGTTTTTAACTCGGCTAAAATAAAACCTTTTACCATCGGCTTTTCATAAGCTGGACGACCAATGCTACTAATGCGAATCGATTCATCTAAAGCTTCTGAGTCATTTACGCGTAAATAGACTTCATAAAAATAAAGAGATTCATCTGCCCAATCTTCCCAAAGTTCAGCAAGCGCTTTTTGATTTGGATCTTCAGGGTAAAGCCGAGGTGTGTCTGGAAAGGCTTCATCTAGATAGCGCGCGATTCGAGTGCTGTCTTGAATCCTCTGACCGTTATGGTCAATGACAGGTACTTTGCCCACCTTACTTAGCAGAGGAACTTTCGCTCCAAGAATGCCGTTATAGTTAACTGTGTCAAATGGAATTCCTTTAAATTTCAGAACTCTTGAAATTTTTTGACAGAATGGGGAAATTTCCCATTGATGCAAAATAATATTCGACATTTATTCACCTTTATTTTTAATTGCCTTTTATCTAGTTCTTTTTTAGAACTAACCAATAAATATACACAATGCTTTTTTAAGTCAAACTGTTTTTGATGACGAACAAGTTCCAAAAGCTAAGAATTATTTGATTTTTATTATTTATATCTTAACAATTTTTAAGCAATATACTTTGAATTATAGGGAGCTCTGCTATAAAAAGAGCTCCTCATATAAATTTGAAAGATTAATAAGTCACCGTAACGACAACACTATCAGAATAGACACCAGGTCTACTTGCGATGGCAGTGCCTTGCGGAATCTTTCCATACACAGTAGTCGTTTGAGCGCTTCCTGTACCTGTTTTTGAGACTCCCCCTGTTCCCCCAACATTGGTTACGCCTCCCGTTGCATCCCATACCGTACTATAGTTAGAATCTTTATATAGCTGATAGGGAATAAATTCATTATTACTATTGATCATACGCCTAAAACCCCCAGCTATACGGTTATTGCCGTCCCCTAAATAAATACTGTATGGCGTTCCAAAATTACAGGTTGTATTCACTGCCCCTTGCGCTGTGTAATCACGCTTAGTCGTACCAATATCATTAATATTTCCAAAATCTACAGTTGAGGTTGAGTTTAATTGGCACAGGCTTGGGACCACAAAGTTTGCTGTTAGCAATGTATCGCCTGAATCCCAGCCACCAAGTAAATCACCACATGACAAACCCAAAAGATCCATATCCCAATACAACCGAACCGAAGCTGTATATGTTCCTTGAGGGTATGCAATAAGAGACCCCGTTCGAGCTGGTACTTTTATATTTACCGAGTAGCTCACAATATTATTTGATGCGACTGTTGCTACTGGACCATACCACACATTGGAGGTTTGGTTTGTGGTAGAAGACCCAGCTCCGCCTACAGTTGCAGTAACTGTATAGGGTAATGAAACACTGTTAATTGCATTTGTGGTTCCCGTAAATACGGTTTTCATACACATGAAATTAGAAATCTGGGGAAGTCCTAAATTCGTACAAGTAATTGTTCCTGAAAGGTTTACGGTTGCATCACTATTAATATTTGCTGCTGTGTAGGTAAACGTATTATTTGTGGTCCCACTTACCGTACAAGCTGCATGTGCCGGACTAAAAAATGCATAAACAAGATAAAATAAGCAAATGCCTACAAAGTATTTTAAAAACAATGGAAAAAACTTATAGCTCTCTATTTGAGCCTTATTCATACTATTTAATGACATACATAAGGTCCCAATTTTTTGGTTGAGTACTGATTACTGTTATATGTGAAGACAACTTGGCATGAACCATGATCTAGAAGATCGACTTCAAGTTTGTTTTGTTTTAACAGGTTTGGAATAAATACTTCACCGTCGTACCCAACCATCCCATTTTGCTGACCATTAATTCGAACGGTATAACCCGGCATTAACGGTGAATTTTTTTGATCAACCAGTTTTACTAATCCTGAAATAACCTGATGAGCACCAAAGTCAACCAAAGTTCCTTGACGATAACCCACGACTGTTTTTTGATCTGTAGATTTAACATTCCAATTCAGAGGAAGATACGATGGATCTAAATAAATATGGTTCACTTGATATGGCATAAAACTAGGAATTAGAAATCTTCCAGACTTGTCAGTTTCTCCCAAATTGACCCCGCCATTTATAATTTGGCTTTGTGGCCCGGCATTAGTTACAACCGCATAGCCCTCTCCAATTTCATTGGCCGCAAAGATACGTCCCGCCGCCGCAACCAATGATCCTGTCGCCGAAACTGCAACCTGATCATTATCCCCAAATCGGTTATATCGCCCTGTCAGGTAAGCTGCTCGTGCTCGGTAAGACGCATAGACAGATGCATTGTTTTCATTCGCATCCTGATCACGCTCAACATAACCACCCCAGCCAAATGAACCAATTTGGGGTTCTGACAAACCGAATATTTCTTGGCGATACCGTAGGCTACCGCTGTCACTAGATACACTCGTGATCGCATTAACTTTACTAGATGGGGTATATCGCAGCGCAAAGTAAATCCCATAGTCCTTGTGGTTTTCATAATCTTTATAAGCTGATGCATAAAAACCCCAGTTCTTGTCCAGACTTCCACTTAAATTGGTAGACAGTAACTTGTAAGAGTTGTCACTATATTTAATCTGGTTATAACCCAGATAAACCCCATAGCCTGCATAAAAGTTATAGTTAATCCCTGCCCTAAAAATCTCATCTGCCAGTGCGCTGTAGTTCAGGTAGTTCTGTAACTCGGCATTGATCTGGTTATCTTTTAAATATCTAACTTGAGATACACGGGCAAGGTCAAAGTAGTTATCAAATACTTTGCGGTAACTGGTGTTAAATGAAATATTTTTACTGATGCGCCCTTCTAAACCCAGCAAGGCAGAATAACCGTTTTCATCTTTATACTGGCTCGCTGCAATGTCAGCATTGATCACCCCAATCCCTAAAACATTCTTGGCAAATCCTGTACCGAGGTTCGATAGACCATCTGTTGAAGCCTCTGCACCGCCACTTAAGGTCAGTGAGTTGCTGTAGCCGTATCGAATCGCACCTGAGGCAAAGGTGGCATCATCATAATCGTTTGAATACAGCCCATAGTTATAACGTGGAACCCCCACATCTACTGAAAACTCATTTATACCTTTTGCCAGAATCTTGGAGGAAAAATAGTACGGCTTCTTGGTAATGCTCTGCTGTCCCGTTGCATCGGTAGTCACCAGTGTGACTTCATTTCCTGAAATAAACGGAAGCTGTTTAATATCAAATGGACCAGATGGCACTAACCCTGAATAAATCTTTTGCTGGTTGACGTATAAATCCAGTGTTGAAGGCAATGCTGCCGAGCCGGAAAATTGTGGTAGCGCCGAAGTGACAATATCTCCACGTTGGCTATAAGCACTCGACCACTGAAAACCGGCAAGACGGACACTGCTTCCCCAGTCTGAGCTATTGGAAATAAAGTCGCCTAGGGTATATATCCTGATCTTTTCAGGGTCGACATATTGCCACTTACTTTCTAAGCGCACCCACTTTTCATGACTATAACTATTTTCATTACTACCGTTATATAAAACCCCTGATGAAAAGTTACCGATTGCACTGTTAAAGATCCCTTCTGCTGTACCTGAGAAAACATTCTCATCATTGGTTATGGTGTTATACAGACTGTAGTTCAGAATGGCTGCATTTAAGGGTTTCATCTTTAGCAATTGTGGGCTAGTGATCTGCTGGCCATTTAAGTCAACTGAGTAACCCGTTAACATGTTCGGCGGAACTTTTAAGTTTAGAGACTGCTCATTTTCGAGATATTTAAACTGGATTCCGTTTAGATCATTAATACACACCCACTGGTTATCAGGGATATGTTCATCTATTTTTATTCTTAAAGTTCTTAAGGCACTAGAACGAATATATAGTTTTCCATCCTTAGATTGCTTTACAGCAACCAAATCTTCAGAAGCATTTGAGTTAATCGAAATATTTAAAAATAGCTGGATGAAATTAAGATCTTGCTCCTGCTCATTCGTTCCTACTTGTGTATATCTACTATCGTTACCTATAGATTTAGGAACACTGGGAACTGCAGTATTCGTATGATCTAATAACTGTTCGGCAAAAGAATATGCAGGAAAATACGCAACACATAAGACACCTATAATGTATTTCATATAAGCCTCTTAAAGTGTGGTTTTCTTACCATTAACTGTTAGAGATACGCTGTATTTATGATTTGGTTGGTAGGTAAAGTTACTAATCGAGTAACTTTTCGACTTCTCCGCAAGAATATAACCATTCACAGTATTTACTTTAATGGGATAACTTTTATTCGCAGTTGTATCAACAAGCGTTAGACTATTTAACAGCGCATGTCGGTTACCTATATTGCTAATATTTAAAGAAGGTGTGTTCTGGTTAACATCAATTTTCCAACTCAATTTGGTAATCGCATCTTTATTGACGACAAATACAGGTAATGATGAGCGAAGTAATACATTTACTCCCTGAGCTGCTTTACGGCTATCAATCGGTTTGGGTAACTCATCAATAATAATACGATAAGTTTTTTCACCAGAAATAGGTTCTGGGTTAATTCTAACTACACGTAAGTTATAAGAATCATTAGGTTGTAGTTTTAAAAATGGTGGACTAACTACAATCTCATCCGTAGAGATTAACTGATCTTGCCCAGCATTTTGTCTCCACTCAAATACACGCACCTGTAAATCAGCACTTTCATTTGACTGATTATATAAACTAATTGAAGCAGCATTTTGATTACTTAATATTTCTACATTTACAGGTGAAAGACGGATTGTTGCGGCGTTAATAGAGCTAGATAAAGATAAGAATAGTCCCGTAATAATAAAAATATTTTTTTTCATGATTTGCTCAAATATAACTTTTTAATGTATTAGCCCTTTCAAAAGGGCTAACGTAATTCTAATTTATGCAAATTAATAAGTTACTGTAACAGTCACACTGTCAACATAGCTACCAGCACTTGGTAAAGTTGTTCCTGCAGGAATACGACCATACACATTTACAGTTTGAACATTACCCGTTCCAGTTCCACTGTAGGCAGTCGTTGCAATACCAATTGCTGTGGCACGCCCAGTGTCAGTGAAAAGGTTGTAAGGAATATATTCGTTGCTAGTCGCCCCACCAATCATGCGACGTTGGGTTGATAAAACATTCTGACCACCATCAAATGACAAAGTCCATGGCACAGTATTATTACAAAGGACTTTAATTGAGGTACCACCTGTCGTTGTCGTATCTGCATCGACATTGCTAGCCAGCGAACTTAAAGTACCAAAGTCTAAAACTGCATTTGTTGTCGTACCAGTTGCAGAGGTATTCAATACACAACTATTGGTTACTGTTGCTCGAACAGTTAATGTACCTGTTGCTGTAGCTGCATTTGCTGCATTAAGAGAAAATACTCCTGCAACAACTGCTGATAAATAAATAAAAGTCTTTTTCATGGCCAAAACCTTTTAAACTAAATTGTCGAATTAATAGATATAAAAAATTTAACCCTTATTCTTACAATCATTTTTATTTGACTGCTCTTTTAAAGCTTATTTTTTTATCCTACTTTCCAACATAATACATAAAAATAAATAAAATGCATGTTCACGTTATTCTTTTAATTTCTAATCAATAAAACAAATTTACCTAAACCTATCTTACAGATACAAAAAACAATATTTACAAAATATAAATATTTGATTTAAATAATTTTAATAAAAACACTAGAAAAAATATTAAGATAAATTTAAATAAATATTTCAAAATTTAGCTAACTTTAAAAAATTAGATAATTTTCTAGAGATAATTTATTTTTTATATTATTTATCTCTTTAATTTTCATTTTATATTATTTCTTAAAAGTGCATCTTCAAAAAACTATTAAAGATTATAATTTATATAAAAATAAAATGATAAAACTTGATCTACAAATGAACTATGACAAAGATAGCTTTGTTTATTTTAAATCTTGAAGAGCTATGAGATATAAAAAAAAATAAAGGCCTCTTTAGAGACCTTTATTTAGTAAATTTAAATAATTAAACGCTCAGCATGCTATTTAAAGTTTCAGAAACATTTTTCGATTTTACTTTAGGCTGCAATGCTTGTAAAGCTTGTTGCACTTGAGTACGCTGAGGCTCTGCAAGCGTATACCAACGAGATAACACCTGTAACAGGCGTGAACCTAAAATCGGGTTTTTCTCGTCTAGATACTCTGCAAGATTAATAAAGTGAGCTACACCAAAGCCCCAAGTATTTTCAGGATTATTTGACAAGCCACCACTTACCGCACGAATACGATTTGGAGTTGTTAAATCATAGTCAGGATGTTGAGTAAGATACTCTATTGTTTCTGTAGTGGCATTTGGGTTTGCAGCTTGAATCATGAACCATTGATCTAAAGACAAGGCTTCATCTTTAAAGCGATCATAGAAATCAGCAAGTGCTTCTTGAGCTTGAGGCGCATTTTGCCAAACTAATACACGTAACGCACCTAAACGTTCAGACATATTGCCTGTGTTTTGATATTGCACATGTGCTAATTCAAATGCAGTTTGATCGCCCTGACGAGCCATCATCATCAACATGATATTTTTTAATGCACGAACGCCCATGGCTAACGAGAATTCTTTTTGCAAATCTGGGTCAAGGGTAAGATAAGTATCTTTCCAGAATGAACCCAACTCTTGTGCTAAACGATTAAGCAAGGCTTCACGTTTTACATGAATATCTGCTGGTGCATAGTTCTGATCAATACGACTACCCAAATAACCTTCACTTGGTACATCAAACAAACGTGATGCTAAAAGCGGGTCACGACCAACCAACTCCGGCAAAGTGCTTTGAATAGCTTGAATGTACGCATCTGCAGAATGGTCTTCTAGCAAAATACGCTCAAGCAAGGTTTGCGTTGCTTGCCATTGGTTAAAGCCGTTGGTTTCGTGTTGAATTAAGAATGCTAATTCAGCATCGGTATAGTCAAATACAAGATTTACAGGCGCAGAGAAATTACGGAGTAACGACACAACAGGTTGCTCAGTTACCCCTGTAAACTCAATAGTTGCTTCATCTTGGTCAAACAAGTACACGCCATCTTTAACATCATTTACGAATAGGCTTTCACTACGCAATGTATATTGCTCCCCTGTTTGAGCGTTAAAAAGCGCTAAAGCAACAGGAATTGGAACAGCTTTTAAGTTTGGATATTTCGGATGCGCTTTTAGGCTTTGTTTAAAGCTTAAACGATAAATTTGTGCCGCTGCATCATATTCACCTTTTGCTTCAAGCTTTGGTGTACCTGGTTGGTTGTACCAAGTTAAGAATGCAGATAAATCGACACCTGAACCTGCAGATAATGCAGCAACCCAGTCTTCTACAGTTACGGCTTGTCCATCATGACGGCGGAAGTATTCGTCTGTTCCCTTACGATATTTTTCTTTGCCTAACAAAGTAGACATCATGCGGTTAATTTCCGCACCTTTTTCATAGACTGTCGCTGTGTAGAAGTTATTAATTTCGACAAAGTGATCTGGACGCGGTGGGTGCGACAATGGACCAGCATCTTCAGGGAATTGATGTGATTTAAGTACAGCAACGTCATCAATACGTTGAACCGCAGCAGATTGTAAATCTTCAGAGAAAGACTGGTCACGGAATACGGTTAAGCCTTCTTTTAAGCACAGCTGGAACCAGTCACGGCAAGTAATGCGGTTCCCTGTCCAGTTATGGAAATATTCATGGGCAATCACAGACTGCACACGCATAATTGCTGCGTCAGTTGTGTATTCTTCATCGGCAAGTACGCATGAAGTATTAAAGATGTTTAAACCTTTATTTTCCATTGCACCCATGTTGAACTGACTCACCGCAACAATCATATAGTTGTCGAGGTCATACGCACGGCCGTAGTGTTCTTCATCCCAACGCATTGAATGCTTTAATGCTTCCATCGCGATATGGCATTTTGGAATGTCTTTCTCAATAGCATAGATTTCTAAAGCAACATCACGCCCTTCCGAAGTCGTATAACGATCTTTAAGAACAGCTAAATCACCAATAACACAAGCAAACAAATAGCTTGGTTTTTTAGTCGGATCTTGCCAGATCGCAAAGTGACGGTTTTCACCCACCTCACCTGTTTCAAGCAAATTACCATTGGCAAGTAACACAGGATATTTTTTGTCTGCTTCTACACGTGTTGTAAAAACTGAAAGAACATCTGGACGGTCTGGATAGAACGTGATTTTACGGAAGCCTTCAGGTTCATTCTGGGTTACAAACAACTCATCTGCTTTATACAAACCTTCAAGCTGAGTGTTGGTTTCAGGATGAATAATCACTTGAGTTTGTAAAATGACTTCATCTGGTGCATCAGTGATCACCAGTTGTTCACTATCGAGTGAATATTGTGCAGGAGTAAGATCTTGACCATTGAGCTGAATAGATTGCAACTCAAGATCACGGCCCAATAACACCAAGTCTCCAGCAGTTTGACGCTTCATGACTAATGTTGAATCAACAATTGTTTTGTCATCATATACTTGAATATCAAGATTAATGGATTCAACCAAGAATGAAGGTTTTTGATAATCTTTTAAATAAACTGTTTGATCTGCCTGAACTGGAGGCTGCGCCGCAATATTCATCTTTATTCCTTATATACTTTTCGGAAACCGTAGTACGAATTTTATGAACTTGATCATATACATTCATACATACCGTGTTTGTTTACCTTTATAAAATTAATGGGACTTCATTTATACATTTCAAATTAGAATCGTCTTTTATTAGCACAGATTAGACCAAATTTACGATAATCGTTGCTTATATAATCAATCTATACAATAAAAATAAAACCACTTCAGCTTTTAACATTTTTTAGAGTCAGCTTACATTTTGGGCATGGTTCTTGCCTTCATTAATACACCAATATAAATATTTCAATCAGAACAAGAGGTGTCAGTATGGAATTAAAAGCACATTTTCATCGTTTAGAAAATATTAAAGCAATTCATGATCTAGACGCAGCAGGACTCGATCACCATGTGATTGCGGTGTTTTTATCTGCGGAAGGTATTTCTATTACAGCTCAGGAGGTAACCTCTATCGTCAATACTTATGATGCTTTAGGTAAAGTAAAATTACCAAGTAAAAAAGTGCAGGCACTTATCAATGCCAAAAAGCTTGGACAGAATGATGAGAGCTTGCCGTGCCCTGTTTAATTTTAAATTTTAACCCCTTATGAAAACCTAAAGTTAAAACAAAGACTTTAGGTTTTCTATTTTTGCACCAAACAAAAAGACAATCTCAGCTATCGGCAATGCGGCTGTGTATAATAAGTCAGTCATGATAGATTTAAGCGTTCGGAGCAAAATGGTCTTACAAATTCTACAGAAACAGCTAGATGAAAGTAGCCATTGTCCTCTCTGCCAAGCTTCAATGTACTGGGTAGATGCCGAGCAATTTGAGCAAGACATTCAGTTTCATGAATGCAGTCATTGTCAGCACCGTGTTTTTAAAGACACGAAAATGACTTGCCATTGTGAAACATGCACAAAACAACGGAAAAAGCTTTTACAGCAAACACGCCTACAAGAACAACGCCAGTTTAAGTCAAAAGAGCAACCACAACGTAGTCTGGAACACCTCAGTTTTTTGCATAAACTTTTTTTACTTAGCTTGCTTGATGACTATGCACGTGACGATGTTGCTCATGACGAATACATTCACTGGGACCAAATTAAATATCACTCTATTACCCCGAACTGGATTTTTCAAAACTATCTGATTAAGCAACTCCATAAAGATGGAATTTTAAACGCCCAAGATCAAGCTGATGAACCTCAGTGCTTTTATTTAAATATTCGCTTGGACGGTTATAGTGACCCAAGTTTATTTAGTGTAGCTCAGCAACTACGCCACTGGTTTTATGAAAATTTAAGTCTTGGTATTCCGTTTCGTAGTGCCGATGAAGTAAAAGACGTACTTTTTCAGGTGCTCTATCAAGAGATTATTCAGTTTATGCAATTCTATTGCCGAACTTGGGGCATTCAAATTGCAGGAAGCTCTAATTTTCAAACTTTTTGTTATCGTTTAATGGATTCATTGGCAATTGGTCAGATTTATTATTTAATTCAAACCGCACTTGAGTATCTTTATAAACAGAAAGCCCTACAGCCGCGTAATGAAAAATTTATTAACACCAATTTGTTGAAGAAAACCTTAGAGCAATATCGCGAGAGAGCCTTAGCTGAAAAGTGGGAAACCTCAATGTTGCCTCGTCCTCACAATATTCCCTACAGTAAAATGAGTTATATTTTACTTAACCGCTTCTTAGGTTACGACGAACAGATCTTTGTACAACCTGTCTGGAAAGCATGGCGAAAAATTGAACCTCGATTAAACTTTTATTCAGTTAAACGTTGTATGCATTGTGGTTCAAACGATTTAAGTGTTGATTATGATGCAGCAGATTATGTTTCCTTAATTTGCCAAAGATGTAAGCATCAAGATCATTATTTTACTCACTAAATCTACAATCACTTTGGCTTAATAAGGATAATAATATGACATCAGCATCGACTTTGATTGAGCAGGTAATTGACGCTTGGCAAAACATGCAGGCAAAGACGCCTCTTGTGCAATGCATTACCAATAGCGTCGCGGCCAACTATACAGCCAATGTTTTACTTGCTTCTGGTGCTTCACCTGCCATGATCGATAATCCTT
Source organism: Acinetobacter sp. S-1 (assembly GCF_059579785.1). Taxonomy (NCBI): domain Bacteria; kingdom Pseudomonadati; phylum Pseudomonadota; class Gammaproteobacteria; order Moraxellales; family Moraxellaceae; genus Acinetobacter; species Acinetobacter sp. S-1. Next base: position 1,488,908 of record NZ_CM184207.1, on the reverse strand, counting down.
ATGAAGCAGAAAGTTTTACCAAAATTTCATCGGCTTTAAGCATCAATTTAGGCACCCCGACTTCAGAGCAAATGCAAGCCATGCAAATATCTGCCAAGACTGCACAGCTCAATGGCATTCCATGGGTGCTTGATCCAGTCGGCTATGGACCAATTTTAGCTTGGCGTAGTCAAATGACAGACGAGCTTTTACAGTTCAAGCCAAGCATTATTCGTGGTAATGCTTCAGAAATTAGTACACTTGCAGGCAACCAAGTTCAATCTAAAGGTGTCGATAGTACTCTAAGTAGTGATCAAGCCTATCAACAGGCTTATACACTATTAGCACATGCGGACTGTATCGCTATTTCAGGTGAGTCAGATTATATTTTATCTAAAGAATTAGACGTCGTTATTCAAGTGAACGGCGGAAGTCCTTTACAACCAAAAATTACTGCAACAGGCTGTGCTTTAGGTGCGTTAATTGCAGCATATAGCGCTGTGACGACGCCAACCATTGCTGCTCTTTCAGCTCATGTTCATTTTGCGATTGCAGGTAAACTTGCTGCAAATCAAGCGCAAACTATGGGAAGTTTTAGCACCATCTTTATGGATTACATCCATATGCTAGATGACAACTTGATTGAGCAATATGCAGATATTAAGCTTTTAGAGATACTGGCATAATCTAGGTTATGCCTATATCACGCTAGACTCACTTTAAAAGTAAGTAGATTTCTGTCCATTCGATAGCACTACTTTTACATAGTGCTAATCGCTATTCTTGATCGAAATTGCGCTTTTTAGTGTTATACAACTTGCTTGAAATAATCTTCTCTTGGCATATCGACAAGCTCAACGCACAATTGAATTTCTTTATTAAACTCTTGTTGTAGATATTTTTTATTACTAAGCGCCGCTAATAACTGCTCACCCATAAGCTGTTTTTGTTCAGCCGTTCTTCCCGACAAAATATAGACCTTTGCATGAATATAAGCCTGTTCGGCTCCCAAACCTATGAGGAAAACATCATCTTTACGCGCACGGCTTTTAATGTCTTCTGGACTAAATAGCTCTGTTTCAATCAGTGTGGTATTAATTTCTTCAAGTAATTGTTTTGCGTTTAATCCAGTTAAATTTTCTGAATAATCAACTACAACGTGCGGCATAGCCACCTCAATTTATATAATAAGTCATTAAGCGAATTAAACTTTATTCAATAAATAATAAAGCTAATCGGACCTGATCATATCCCATTCGAGGACTGGTTGCTTCAACAATTGGTCTTAGTTTGATCGAACCATCATCAGAAAAATGATCTGGATTTTGGCGCTTTTTCAGCTTCTTATAAATTTTACGAATTTCTTCGACCACTTCTTCACCTGGATGAGCAACCGAAATATCTAGCTTTTGCTCTTTATGAAGTCGAGCCAAGTGATTAATAATTGTCGCTGGGGTTAAACCACGTTCATGCGCGATGTCTTCAATCTCATAGCCTTCTTCAAACAAAACACGTGTCTCATCTAAAGTTGCCGTAGCGTAATTTTGCTTGCCACCTTTTGCGAGTTTCTTCTCATTACGAGAAATCTCGGTTTCATTCAAGGTGCCGCCACAGTGACGAATAAACGCTTTATGCTGAGCCGTTAAATCTACATCTGCAAAGTTGTCTTCGGCTTCTTTTGAAAGCTCTTGGAAACGGCGATCGGCTTTGACAGCTAAACTGTCTAACTCTAAAGCTTGCTCGTTAATACCTAATAATTTTAGACCAGTTAAAGATTTTAAGCGCGACAATGCAACATAACCCTGACCTTTTTCAAAGGTATTCATGAGATTAATTTCAGCGGCTTCTAAAGTCATCCCTTGGCTTTTATGAATGGTAATCGCCCACGCTAAACGAAGTGGAATTTGTTGAAAACTTGCAATCACTTTGCCTGCTTCATTTTCAACGGACCAAGTTTCAGGGGCAACTAGCAAAGTCGTGCCATCGGTTAGTTTGACCTTTGGTAGTAAGCCATTTTCGTCATCTTCCTCAAAGCCGATGACTTCACCCAAACTTCCGTTGATATAGCCCATATCAAAGTTATTTTTTACAAACATGACTTTGGCATGCTTTTTAAGTGTGAGTTCTTCTGGCGCACGCACTGAAGATTTTAAAGTTTCTAATAACTTTTCATTACCATCTAAAACAGCATTGAATTGATGCCCTTCATTATCAATTTCATTTAAATGCTGATAGTTGATATTGTCGACATCCATATTGTGCGTATAAAGACGAGTAAAGGTCTCACCAATATCATGTGCTCGTGATTGACGCAGTGCTTGCAAATGATCTGCTTGAATATTTTGCGCACGAATGGCATTTAAAATCTGGTTCAGAATTTCATCATCTTGGCGGTGTTGTTCCGTTAAATAACATACACGGAATTTGGCTTCGACCCATGCATCTGACATAAAGCAGAACTTGTCACGGTTGGCTTCACCATTACGTCCTACAGGCGGCAACTGGAAGAAATCTCCAGCCACAATGACTTGAATACCACCGAATGCTTCGTCGCTTTCTTTAAAATATTTTAGGACTTGATTGACCAGATTGAGCTGCTTCGCATGTAGCATCGAGATTTCATCAATTACAAGAACTTGCGCATTTTCAAGGTGTTCCTTGAGATATTTACGCTCTTTCATGCGTTTTAGATCGTCGTCAGTTAACAGATCTTTAATGCCAATGCCAGCCCATGTATGAATGGTCATACCGTTCATATGTGTTGCTGCAATACCTGTAGATGCCGTAATTGCCACAGGCACTTTACGTGCTTTTAAGTATTGGATGTACTGATTAAGTGTATAGGTTTTCCCTGCACCAGCCGAACCGGTTAAAAAGACATTTTCACCTGCTTTAAGCAGTTTAAGCGCAGTTTCCTGTTTCATAATCTCATATGTACATCTTCAACAGCCCATAGCTTAACGATTTTCCCGAAAAAATTAAATGAATGTGCCAAACTTTCTAAAAAGCACATATAAATCAATAATTAAAAACAAAATAATATTTGGTAGGTTTTTGGTAGGTAGGAAAATAAACTTCACATCACAATACTAAGGCCATGGTGAGGCTCACCTGTAATAACAAACAATGGATTTATGGAAGAAGGAATCACTCCATGGCTTTTAAAAATATTGCAGATCAAACAAACGGTTTTTATATTCCATGCGTATCACTCTTTGGACCAGGATGTGCTAAAGAAATTGGTACAAAGGCACAAAACCTCGGCGCAAAAAAAGCATTAATTGTGACCGATGAAGGCTTATTTAAATTTGGTGTTGCAGATCTTATCGCGAACTATTTAACTGAAGCAGGCGTTGCAAGCCATATTTTTCCGGGTGCAGAACCCAACCCAACCGATATTAATGTTCATAACGGTGTAAATGCCTATAACGACAATGGCTGTGACTTTATTGTATCGCTAGGTGGTGGTTCATCTCATGACTGTGCAAAAGGGATTGGCCTAGTCACTGCTGGTGGTGGTCATATTCGTGATTACGAAGGTATCGATAAAAGTAAGGTACCAATGACGCCATTGATTGCAGTCAACACAACCGCTGGTACAGCATCTGAAATGACCCGTTTCTGTATTATTACCAATACAGACACTCACGTAAAAATGGCAATTGTCGACTGGCGTTGTACCCCACTCATTGCAATTGATGACCCGAAACTCATGATTGCAAAACCGGCTGGTTTAACGGCTGCAACAGGTATGGATGCTTTAACCCATGCTGTTGAAGCCTATGTTTCTACAGCAGCCAATCCAATTACCGATGCGTGTGCAGAAAAAGCTATCACCATGATTAGTCAATGGTTACAACCTGCTGTAGCAAACGGTGAAAATATCGAAGCACGTGATGCAATGAGCTATGCACAGTACTTGGCTGGTATGGCATTTAACAATGCATCTCTAGGCTATGTACATGCAATGGCGCATCAATTGGGCGGTTTCTATAACCTACCTCACGGCGTATGTAACGCAATCTTGTTACCACACGTCTGTGAATTTAACTTAATTGCTTGTCCAGATCGCTACGCAAAAATCGCAGATTTAATGGGTGTAAAAACTCATGGACTGACGGTGATGGAAGCTGCATATGCTGCAATTGATGCCATTCGTAAACTGTCTTCATCCATTGGTATTCCATCTGGATTAACAGAGCTAGGCGTAAAAACTGAAGACCTTGCAGTTATGGCCGATAATGCTCAAAAAGATGCGTGTATGCTGACCAATCCACGTAAAGCAAATCATGCACAAGTTGTGGAGATTTTCAAAGCAGCACTTTAATCTTGATGTAATGGCACATCCCTCTAGTAAGTCAAACCCCTCCGACCGTTGACTTACTTTTTGGGGAATACTTAGCTCCAGCGGTATTCCCTTTTTTTAAACCTCTATTCCAATCCAACCTCTAAACCTGATTGACAATTCGCCCATTTCATTGAAGGATACTCAGCATGTCTTAATTACAATAGCTCGATAAAAATGAATACATCCTCAGCTAATCAAAATTATGTTCCAGATATTTTAGGTACTGGCTACGAACAGCTTACACTCAACTTTCCTAATGATTACGAAGGAAAAGTTGTAGCTACCTTAGTGCGTAAAAAGGCTGCTCAATCGACTCAAAAAGCCGTGCTGTATATTCATGGTTTTTTAGATTATTTCTTTCAAACTGAAATGGCTGAACAATTCAACGCGCATGGTTATGACTTCTATGCCCTAGATTTAAGAAAATATGGTCGTTCCAAGCTACCCCATCAAATCTTCTATAATGTGCTTGATTTAAGTGAATACGATGCCGAAATTACTCAAGCATTAGATATCATTGCTAAAGAACAGCACACTCAAGTATTGCTTGCAGGCCACTCGACTGGCGGTTTGACAGCAACGCTTTATGCTGCCCATCACCCGAACCATCCTCTTATTAAAGTGCTATGGACGAATAGTCCATTTTATGACTTTAATTTAAGCTTGGTCGAAAAGAAGTTTGGTATTCCAGTACTCAGTCGAGTAGGAAAATATCTACCTAAAGTTAAATTCCCAAGCCAACTGAACAAATGGTACACCGCGAGCCTTCACAAACAGCTCAAGGGCGAATGGGACTTTAATCTGGACTGGAAACCTACCTCTGCCCCTACGGTTCAACTCAGCTTTCTACATGCGATTCATACAGCACAAAAAGAAATACATCGCGGAGTTAAACTGAATGTTCCCGCACTGATTATGCATTCTCATCAGACTAAAAATCCTAAAAAATGGGGAGCCGATGCGACTCAAAGCGATGTAATTTTAGACGTTAAAGACATTGAAAAATTTGGCAAAAAAATCAAAGGTGATGTCTCTGTTGTCTCTATTCACAATGGCTTGCATGATTTAGTCCTTTCAGCCCAGCCAGTACGAGAACAAGTCTATCAACAATTGTTCCAGTGGCTGGATCAAAAAATCACTTAACTGAGCTTAGGTGAGTCAAGGTATTTCATCAGCAATTGATGCGCGGGATGTTCACTCGGTACTAACTCCATAAGCCGTTCTACCGCATCGATTGCTTCAGGGAAATGAGCTAAATGCTTAAGTAATAAATCTGTTTCTTGCGTTTTAAAAATTGCATCGCTCAAGCGCGATTCAAGACAATCACGCCATGCACATAAAAACGGGCTTTCCGTTTTTGCCAGAAAAACACCTGTGTAAAGCTGCAAAGCAGAAGCCGCATATCCCGCATCCAGTGCTTGTTCAGCTTGTAAAAAATCGGCTTCAACATGTACAAGCAAACGATATGGCCGAGATCCAAGTAAACCACCCAAAATATCTCGAAGTTGAGACATTTCAGCTTTAAGCGTCCCCATACTGACTTTACGTTCGCCATAGAGCGCCTGATAAAGATGCTCTAAAGTTAAGCCATGTGGACATAAGGCCAATATCGTCAAAATTTCAATTTGACGCGGTGTTAATAACAAACTTTTGCCATTAAATTTAACTTGTGGCGTCGAAAATGCACGAATATGTAATTGCTGACGCTGCTGCTCTAGCAAGGCAGATTGAATAATTGATGCACAACGTTCGGCAGCCAATATTCCTAAACTATTATGGTTCTTCCAAGTAGTCGATAAATCAACGACACCTAGAGTTTGTTTTGAGTATGGATCGATAATTGGCGCGGCATAGCACACCCAATCATGAATCGATTCCATATAGTGTTCATTAGAAAAAACACAACTTGATTGCTGAGTTTTTAAAGACAAAGCCAATGCATTGGTGCCAACAAATTCTTCACGCCATTGCCCACCCTGCACAAAGTGAACACGCTCAGCTGCACTTTGCATTTGAGCACTTGTTGCCGTCCAAATAATCGTACTGCCGATATCGCCGACAGCAATCACCATTGAAGATTGCTCTGCAATATGACGTAAATCGTCGGCACACTGACTTAAAGCCATATCTAAAGCATTTTGTGAAGCAAATTTTTTTTCGACTAAAGGAGCCGCAAAACGCTCTTTAGGAATCGCAGCAGAAGCTGATCGTTCCCATGAGCTTGCAATACTTTGGCCGAGTTTGGCAGCATTCTGAGGAGAGAGACTATTTTGCGTGCGCAGTTGATCAATCAACGTCCGTTGCTGCAATAAATCCTTTTTTGTGAACATTTGTAAATTCCTTATATATCCACATTTCTATTCCAACCTTTCTCCAACCTTCTTCTTTATATCCTAATTATACAAAGTACGAAAGTACCTACTGACAGGGTTCTTGTTAGTCTTTAGTCCTAAAAAGCAAAGGAATATTTATATGCGCTATATCGATCCAAATCAACCAGGCTCAAAAGTTCAATTTAAATCACAATACGAAAATTTTATTGGCGGTGAATGGGTAGCACCTGTAAAGGGTGCATATTTTGACAATGTATCTCCTGTTGACGGAAAAGCTTTTACACGTATTCCACGCTCTAGTGCCGAAGATATCGAACTCGCTCTAGATGCAGCGCACAAAGCAAAAGCAACATGGAATAAAGCATCACCAACAGTACGCTCAAATATCCTTTTAAAAATTGCTGATCGTTTAGAAGCAAATCTTGAAATGCTTGCTGTTGCAGAAACGTGGGATAACGGTAAAGCAGTACGTGAAACTTTAGCAGCTGACCTTCCACTTGCGATTGATCATTTCCGTTATTTCGCTGGATGTATTCGTGCTCAAGAAGGCGGCATCTCTGAAATTGATGAAGATACCATTGCGTATCATTTCCACGAACCACTCGGTGTAGTTGGTCAAATCATTCCATGGAACTTCCCGATTTTGATGGCAGCATGGAAACTTGCACCTGCTTTAGCAGCTGGTAACTGTGTTGTGATTAAGCCAGCTGAACAAACTCCAGTGGGTATTTTGTTGGTGGCTGAACTCATCCAAGACATTTTACCACCGGGTGTCCTTAATATTGTCAATGGTTTCGGTTCAGAAGTCGGCCGTCCTTTAGCGACAAACCCACGTATTGCAAAAATCGCATTCACAGGTTCAACTCAAACTGGACAAATGGTGATGCAATATGCGACTGAAAATATTATTCCAGTTACCTTAGAACTTGGCGGTAAGTCACCAAACCTTTTCTTTGAAGATATCATGGATAAAGAAGATGACTTCTTAGAAAAAACGCTTGAAGGTTTCGCCATGTTTGCCTTAAACCAAGGTGAAGTATGTACCTGTCCTTCTCGTGCTTTAGTACAAGAAAGTATTGCTGATCAGTTCTTAGAGATGGCAGTCGAGCGCGTAAAACGTATTAAAACTGGTCATCCACTTGATACTGAAACGATGATTGGTGCTCAAGCATCTCTACAACAACAAGAGAAAATCTTGCGTTGTATTAACACTGGTCGTGAAGAAGGTGCAGAGCTCTTACTTGGCGGTAGCGGCCGTAAAGAAGTAGGCGATGGTTACTATGTTGATCCAACTATTTTTAAAGGTCACAACGGCATGCAAGTTTTCCAAGAAGAAATTTTTGGACCTGTACTTGCTGTGACAACGTTCAAAGACTTTGATGATGCAATTAAAATTGCCAATGACACCATGTATGGTTTAGGTGCAGGTGTGTGGTCACGTTCAGCTCACATTTCGTATCGTGCAGGTCGTGCTATTGAAGCGGGCCGTGTTTGGACAAACTGCTACAACATCTACCCTGCACATGCTGCATTTGGTGGTTACAAGAAGTCTGGTATTGGCCGCGAAAACCATAAGATGATGCTAGATCATTATCAACAAACTAAAAACTTGTTGGTGAGTTATTCAACTAAACCAATGGGCTTCTTCTAAGTTTCGCACCAAGTTGATACCAAACTATCAATACTAGAAAGAAGTAAGATGACTAATTATATAAGAAGCCAGTAATTTAGATTGCTGGCTTCTTTATTTCCGATTGTTAAGCTTGAATTTTTATCATTTAGAATAAAAAAGCTCCATCTACTCTCTGAAGTGCTTCATTTAGGCATTGCTTTTGCATTGATTCATACAAACCCACTCGCAGGAGTATTGTATGAATCAACCAGAAACAGCTTCCGTCATTTCTTCAAGTACAGAAGTCTCATCAGCAGAATATTTTGCTCAGCGTCAACTCAAACAAGGTACGGTTGGTTGGTTACTCCTGATTGGTTTAGGCGTAGCTTATGTGATATCAGGTGATTTTGCTGGCTGGAACTTCGGCATAGCCCAAGGTGGTTGGGGTGGGATGTTTATTGCCACTGCACTCGCTGCAATCATGTATCTGTGCCTGTGTCTTTCTATGTCAGAAATGTCCACCATGATGCCGACAGCAGGCGGCGGTTATAGTTTTGCGCGTGCTGCTTTTGGTCCTTTTGGGGGCTATTTAACAGGAACAGCCATTTTAATTGAATACGCAATTGCCCCTGCTGCTATTGCCGTATTTATTGGTGGTTATTGCGAATCTTTATTTGGCATTAATGGCTGGATGATTTACCTCGCCTGCTACGCCATTTTTATGGGCATACATCTGAAAGGTGCTGGCGAAGCCTTAAAAATCATGTTTGCCATTACACTTGTCGCAGCTGTTGCTCTGGTTGTGTTTATTGTCGCAATGATTCCACACTTTAATGCACAAAATTTATTTGATATTCCAGTTGGCACAGCAGCTGGTGCAAGTCGTTTTCTACCTCATGGCTATTTAGGCATCTGGGCCGCAGTTCCCTTTGCAATCTGGTTTTTCCTTGCAGTTGAAGGTGTGCCATTAGCCGCCGAAGAAGCAAAAGATCCAGCAAAATCCCTGCCACGCGGTTTAATCGGAGCAATGCTCATCTTAACGGCCTTTGCCATGCTCATTTTATTCTTAGGTGCAGGTGCAGCGGGTGCAAGTACTTTACAAAACTCTGGTGCTCCCCTCGTCGATGCTCTGGTTAAAGTGTATGGCACTAATACTTGGCTTGCGACTTTTGTTAACTTTGTTGGTTTAGCAGGTTTAATCGCGAGTTTCTTTTCAATTATCTATGCCTATTCCCGTCAAATTTTTGCACTGTCACGAGCTGGTTACTTACCTACTTCACTCTCTTTAACCAATAAAAATAAAGCCCCTTATCTCGCAATTATTATTCCGGGCATTATTGGGTTCTTGCTTTCACTTACCAAAGAAGGTGATTCACTCATTTTAATCGCTGTTTTTGGTGCCACCATTTCCTATGTATTGATTCTTTTATCTCACATCAAACTACGCCTATCTAAACCCGACATGCCTCGTCCTTATAAAACTCCTGGAGGAATCTTCACTTCAAGCATTGCACTGATTTTAGCAGTCGCTGCTGTGGTCGCAGGCTTTGTTGTTAATCCGAAAGTTTGGTTTATTGCTGCCGCTATTTATATCGTATTTATTGCTTACTTTTTATTCTATAGCCGTTATCATTTAGTGAAAGGTACACCAGAAGAAGAGTTTGCAAATATTAAAGCCGCAGAACAAGAACTATAAAAAGGATTCAACTATGAGTTATCGCAATATTGTCGCCAATCAACAGTATCACTTTGCTGACTTGAAGACCTTGATGGCAAAAGCTACACCGTTACGTTCAGGCGATGAGTTAGCAGGTGTAGCTGCCAAAGATGCAACCGAACATGTTGCGGCACAAATGACTTTGGCCGATGTACCGCTTAAAACTTTTTTAAATGACGTTGTGGTCGATTATGAAACTGATGAGATTACCCGTTTAATTATTGATGAACATGATCTGGCAGCCTTTGCCCCTATTTCACACTTTACAGTAGGCGATTTTCGAAATTGGTTACTTGGTGAAGAAGCCACTGCTCAAAGCTTAAAAGCTTTAGCATCAGGTTTAACTCCAGAAATGGTGGCTGCAGTCAGCAAAATTATGCGCAATCAAGATTTGATTTATGTCGCTAGCAAATGCGAAGTGGTCACCCAATTTCGCAACACAATCGGTTTAAAAGGTCATCTTTCTACCCGTTTACAACCGAACCACCCGACCGATGATGTGCTCGGTATTTCTGCCAGTATTTTAGATGGTTTGATGTATGGCAATGGTGATGCCGTGATTGGCATTAACCCTGCAACAGATAACCTTCATAATTTGTCAGAGCTACTAAAATTGCTTGATCATGTCATTCAGGAATATCAAATTCCAACGCAATCTTGTGTTCTCACACATATCAGCTCAGGCATTCAACTTGCTGAAAAAAATGTGCCAATTGATTTAATGTTCCAATCAATTGCCGGCACCCAACTAGCTAATGAAGGTTTTGGAATTTCACTCGATTTACTACAAGAAGGATATGAAGCCACACTTGCACTCAAGCGCGGAACCATTGGACAAAACGTCATGTACTTTGAAACTGGTCAAGGCAGTGCGTTATCCAGCAATGCACATCACGGCGTTGACCAGCAAACATTAGAAACGCGTGCTTATGCAGTCGCCCGTAAATACAATCCGCTTTTAGTAAATACAGTCGTCGGCTTTATTGGTCCCGAATATCTTTTTAACGGTAAACAAATTATACGTGCAGGCCTAGAAGATCACTTCTGCGGTAAGTTACTTGGAGTACCGATGGGCTGCGACATTTGTTATACCAACCATGCCGATGCCGACCAAAATGATATGGATGTTCTCCTTACTCTGTTTGGTGCTGCGGGCATTAACTTTATAATGGGGATTCCGGGTTCAGACGATGTCATGCTCAACTATCAAACCACTTCATTCCATGATGCCCTCTATTTAAGACAACTCCTCGGTTTAAAACCCGCTCCTGAGTTTTCAGCATGGCTTGAACAGCAAGGTATTTTTAAACAACAAAACTCCCAAATATGTTGGGCAGACCACATGCCCGACCAATTCTCTCGCCTGCTCATGAACTAGGGAGAACGCCATGAAACTTAATCGTGATATTCAATACCCTTTCTCTACCCATCAAGATCAGTGGGAAAAACTTAAACAATTTACTGATGCCCGCATTGCATTAGGACGCGCTGGTTGTAGCATCCCAACACGTGCCTTACTTGAGTTCCAGTTGTCTCATGCGCAAGCAAAAGATGCGGTTTATCAAAATATGGATGTTTCATATTTATCCGAACAATTACAGCTAAGGCAGCTGCAAAGTCTTCATGTACAAAGTAATGCCCCTAATAAAGAAATTTATCTTAAGCGTCCAGATTTAGGTCGTCAGCTTTCAAACCCATCAAAAGAAGCCTTAATTAGGAAGTATGCAGAAAACACGCAACAGTATGATGTTTGTATTGTGGTCGGTGACGGTCTCTCCGCAAGAGCGATTGAAGCAAATGCCATCCCATTCATTACAATGTTGAATGAACAAATTCAGCAAGAAAACTGGAGCCTTGCACCAATTACAATTGCGACAGGCAGTCGGGTTGCATTAGGCGATGAAGTCGCAGAAATATTTAAAGCATCCATGCTTGTGATGCTCATCGGTGAGCGCCCTGGTTTAAGCTCTCCTGACAGTATGGGAATTTACTACACATGGAATGCATATTCAGGCTGCCTCGATGCCAAACGTAATTGTATTTCTAATGTTCGCTCAGCAGGTTTAAGTATTCCAGTTGCAGTACAACGTTTAATCGCTTTAATGAAAAAATCCAAACAACTTGGTTTCTCAGGAGTTAATCTAAAAGATGAGCATCAACTTTCAAATATAGATTTTGAAGAAACTCAAAAGCTATTATTTTAAGCAATGGAATATGCAAAGAGATTTATTGGAAAATAGATAATCCCTTGCATAACGATATTATCTTAACGAAAAATATCAATTTTCAGGTATTGACGATTTATACAGATATTTTCTTCTTTATATTTATCGCTATACTCCACCTATTGATCTTCTATGAATCATTTGTATGAACACAACAAACGCCTTCCCTAAAACTATTTATGCCATTCAGCATCTTGCTTTCGAAGACTTAGGTTCATTAGAAGATGTCTTTTATCAACACGGATTTCGCGTCCGTTATTTTGAAGCAGGTGTAGATGATTTAACTCCTGCATTTTCACACGATGGATTAACTATTATTTTAGGTGGACCAATCGGGATTTATGAAACTGAAGATTATCCGTTTTTAAAAGATGAAATCGCGTTACTCAAACAACGCTTAGCTGCAGATAAACCTACACTTGGTATTTGCTTAGGTGCACAGCTTATTGCTCATGCGCTTGGCGCAAAAGTATATGCAGGGCATCAGAAAGAAATTGGTTGGGGACCACTGAGCTTAAGTTTACGTCCTAATCAGGTGTTATCTCCTTTGCTTAATAATGTACATGTTCTACATTGGCATGGCGATACTTTTGACCTGCCTGAAAATGCTGTGCTACTAGCTAGCTCAGATATTTATACCAATCAGGCATTCGAAGTTGGCAATAATATTCTTGCATTGCAATTCCATATTGAAACGACAGAAGAAAATTTTGAGAAATGGTTGATTGGCCATACATGCGAACTTCGCAATGCTAATATCTCAATTCCAAAACTTCGGGAAGAAAACTTACAATATGCTCAAGCACTCGAACATGCAGCATTTGAAGTAATTCAAAAATTTCTAAAACGCATTGGATATAGTGGTTAATATATAAATTAATCTACAATCCAATATATTAATCAAATTATATTTATAAACTGAATGTTTATTTTTTATCCAAAGATAGATTATTAATCTATCTTTGGGAACATTTACTATTAATTTGCGTGTATTATAAATTTATTAATTTTGTAACATAAAATATACGCTGATTTACTATGGATATCTGGAAGTTTATTAAAAGCTTTAATACGGTTAATACTTATTTAATGCTTTCAACTATGCTTCTTCTATTATTAGTTCTTTATTTTTATGTGATTAGTCCTACCTAAGCTTGTTTGCCAAGGAAGCGAAATCATAAAGAAAAAGAATATTATGATGAGAAGACCTCCGAAAAAAAGCCCAACCTTATAGTTGGGCTTTTTTAATATTTTCTATTTACTCACAACGTGTTGCTCGTCTTGAGAAAAAGTAAGAGATAATCAATCTCGGCTGTTTACTCACAACATGTTGTTCGTCTTGCGAAAAAGTAAGAGATAATCAATCTCTTACTTTTTCTCAGGCTTGAAGCTATCTTTCAAATCCAGAATACGGTTGAAAACCGGTTTCTCTGGTGAATGATCATATTGATCAGCAACGAAATAGCCTTCACGCTCAAATTGGAAACGATCTTCAGGATTCGCTTGTGCCAAAGCTGGTTCAATGACAGCTTGTACCACTTTTAATGATTCAGGATTAAGATTTGCCAAGAAGTCATCATCTGCATCAGGTGCGGCTTCAGTAAACAAACGATCGTAAATACGCACTTCAGCAGGAATCCCTTTAGTTGCAGATACCCAGTGAATCACGCCTTTAACTTTACGGCCTTCCGGATTCTTTCCTAGAGTTTCAGGGTCAATTGAACATTTCAGTTCAATCACTTCACCATTTGCATCTTTAATGACTTCATCACATTTAATCACGTAAGCATGGCGTAAACGCACTTCACCGTCAGGAATTAAACGTTTAAAGCCTTTTGGCGGTACTTCTTCAAAATCTTTACGATCAATATAGATTTCCTTGGTTAAAGGAATCACACGATCACCCATATCAACATTAGGATGGCGAGCATGCGTAAGATCCATATCTTCAGGTAAATTAGTTAAAGTCACTTTAAGTGGACTTAAAACAGCCATACCACGCGCAGCAGTATTTTCTAAAGATTGACGAATACAGAACTCAAGCATTGCAACATCAACAATACCGTCAGTTTTTGACACGCCTACACGCTTACAAAAATCACGTAAACCTTCAGGAGTAAAACCACGACGGCGCATACCGACTACGGTTGGCATACGTGGATCATCCCAACCATTTACATACGCACCTTCCACCAATTTACGTAATTTACGTTTTGATGTGATGGTGTAGTCCACGTTTAAACGTGAAGATTCGTACTGATGCGGAACAGCTTTAGATTTTACTTTTTCTACAATCCAGTCATAAAATGGACGGTGATCTTGGAACTCTAATGTACAAAGCGAATGGGTAATCCCTTCAATCGCATCAGACAATGGATGAGCATAGTCATACATTGGATAAATTTTCCATTTATCGCCAGTTTGGTGATGCTCTGAATGCAATACGCGATATAAAATCGGATCACGCATATGTACATTCGTACTTGCCATATCAATCTTGGCACGTAAAACCGCTTCACCCTCTTTAAACTCACCGCTACGCATTTTTTCAAAGCGAGCAAGATTCTCTTCAATAGATGCATCACGGTATGGAGAGTTTTTACCTGGCTCAACAAAGCTACCGCGGTTTAACTTAATTTCTTCTGGAGATTGTAAATCTACATATGCATCGCCTTGTTCAATAAGTTGAACTGCCCATGCATATAATTGATCAAAATAACCCGATGCATAACGTGGTTCACCATTCCAGTTAAAACCAAGCCATTTCACATCATTCGCAATACCGTCAACATACTCTTGTTCTTCAGCATCAGGGTTTGTATCGTCAAAACGCAAATTACACAAACCATCAAACTCTTCAGCCACACCAAAGTTCAAGCAAATCGCTTTTACATGGCCAATATGTAAATAACCATTTGGTTCTGGTGGAAAACGCGTTACGATCTGCTTTGCACGTCCCGTAGCCAAATCATCAGTAATGACTTGGCGAACAAAATCTAAGCCAGCCTGTTGTTCTTGCTGCGCAGAATCGACAGAGGCATGAGTATTCGGTGTCGGGTTATTAGGCAGGCTCGAGACAACATCATTAGGCTTCATAGTGTATCAATCACTTCTTTGTAGATAAATTTCGAAAAATTTAAACGCTATCTTCATTTTTCACAAAGATTTTAACGTTTTTTACTTGCCTTGTAGTTTACAGTTTGCTTATGCTTCTCTCAACCAAAAACCCATGGTCATAAGCCCATGTTTAGGAGATTAATGTAATGAGTTTTCCTCAAGTCGAATTAAACACCAATAAAGGTCGTATTGTTCTTGAACTAAATACTGAAAAAGCACCAAAAACAGTAGCAAACTTTTTAGAATATGTACGTGACGGTTTTTATGACGGCGTTATTTTCCACCGTGTCATTGATGGCTTCATGATCCAAGGTGGCGGGATGGATGAAAACTTCAAAGAAAAAGCAACTCGTGATTCTATCGAAAACGAAGCTGACAATGGTTTAAGCAATGACGTTGGTACGATTGCTATGGCACGTACTCAAGCACCTCACTCTGCTTCTGCACAGTTCTTCATTAACGTAAAAAACAACTCTTTCTTAAACCATACCTCTAAAACTGCTCAAGGTTGGGGTTATGCTGTATTTGGTAAAGTTGTTGAAGGTATGGATGTTGTTGAAGCGATCAAAGGCGTTCGCACTGGCAACCGTGGTTACCACGCTGACGTTCCTTTAGAAAACGTGGTAATCGAATCTGCTAAAATTATTTCTGAATAATTTTAGGAATAAGCTGTGACCTATCTGTTTATCTCTGATTTACACTTGTCACCTGAACACCCTCGACTTGTTCGAGGGTTTTTAGATTTATTGGTGCATTATCAAAATAAACAAACACAGCTTTATATTTTAGGTGACTGGTTTAATGCTTGGATTGGCGATGATTACTCGGCACCATGGCTCGATGAAATTATTGAAGCATTAAAAGACTTTAACAAAAAAGGAAATCGGGTTTACTTTCAAGTAGGCAACCGTGATTTTGCTTTAAATCAAGTATTCCTCAATAAATTTAATGGTGTATTACTACCCGATATTTATTATCTCACTATTGCTGGACATCAGTACCGCCTAGAACATGGTGATGCACTATGTACAGATGATATTTCCTATCAAAGATTTAAAAAAATTATTAGAAACCCGCTCTTAGTCGCTTTTTTACGCCGTACACCACTGAGTTTTCGCACCAAACTGGTTAATGGTTTTCGAAAAAGAAGCTCCGCAGATAAACAGCAAAAAAGCTATGAAATTATGGATGTGAATGAACAAGCTGTTATTTCTGCTTTAAAAGATGCAGATATACTGATTCATGGGCATACCCATCGCCCTTCACTTCATAAGGTAGAAGCTAAACAACGAATTGTTCTTGGCGATTGGCGTGAAGATCAAGCTTATATTTTGGAAATTGATCCATCTTCAAATACGCAACAGCTTGAATTGATTATCTGGAATTATTAACTAAAAATTAGTTACTTTTTATTTGAACTTTCAATTCTTTAATTTTGTTATTTAAATCAAAATTGTAAATCGCACACATACTGGCAATAAATACAAATTTCCAGCTTATATGTGCATGATTGTGATACTCAATGTATAAAATCAAAAGACTCAAAATAAATGCAAAAATGATAAAGGCTTTAACGATTCTAAATTCTCGCAGCTTACTCTTTGCATCTGTTGGCATTAAATCAATCATTTTCAATAGATTACTAAAACTTTATATGAAATTATATTTCTTTATCAAACTACACAGGAAATGTTTTTGAATAAAATAGCGTATGATTGCAAAGATTAAATTCTCTTAATTGCTATAAAACTGATATGGAGTAAAGTATGGATTTATTAAATACGGTTAAAAGTCGCTATACAACAAAAGCGTATGATTCTGAAAAGAAAATTCCTCAAGAAAAAATTAAGAAATTATTAGAAATTTTACGTTTTACCCCATCTTCAGTAAATATTCAGCCTTGGCACTTTGTAGTTGCAGATAATCTTGCAGCTAAAGAACGAATCGCAAAAGCATTAACAGGAAAGTATGCTTACAATGCTCCTAAAGTACTTGAGTCATCACATACACTTGTATTCTGTACAAAAACGGATATTACATCTGAGTACTTAAATCAACTACTTGAGCAAGATGATTTAAGTGGCCGTTTTAAAGATGAAAAAGCAAAATTAGGTCAAAAAGATACTCGCCATGGCTACGTCGAGTTCTACCGAAATGAACAGAAAAATTTATTCGGGTGGATGGAAAATCAAACATTCATTGCTTTAGGACAGCTACTCTTTGCTGCGGGCTTAGAAGGCATCGATGCGACTCCAATGGGTGGATTTGATGAAGAAGTTCTAAATACTGAGCTAGGTTTAACTGAAAAAGGCTTACGAAGCTCTGTGATTGTTTCTCTAGGCTATCGCAGCGAAAATGACTTTAATGCTAAGCTTCCTAAATCACGTCTGCCAGATGAAGTGATTTTCACATATTTATAAAAATCTCTATAGTTCAAGAGATTCTATTCTCTTGAACTATCAAGCCATTGCGCTAGCTAAACAAACTACCCCACTTATTCCTAAAAGAATCCCCAAAATAGTAGGCCATTTTAATTTTTCTTTATATAAAATCACTCCGCTTAGAATTCCCAATAACACAACAAGAATATTCATGCTCGCAAAAACAATTGCAGGTGAATCTTTTAAAAGAATATGAGCTTTTACATATAAAGCAATATTTGAAAAATTGAGTATTCCTAATATTAACCCAGCTATCGTACTTTTAAACTGCCACTTTTGAGTCTTCTGTAGTAATAAATATGAAATCGACAATATAAAAGCTGTAATAAAAATAAGATTTAAAGTAAGTGTAAACTGAAGGCCTAAACTACTTGTATATTTTAAAAGAACATCTACTGCCGCATAACCACACCAAACACTTAATAAAGCAAGAATTGCTTTTCTAGATTGATGATTGGAAAAAGACTTCATTTGTCCAAATAAAACAAGTAAAACTGCAAGAATTCCTAAACCTATTCCCCATAGTTTTAATGCATTAAATTGCTCATGAAAAAAGAAATATGCTGCGAGCAAAGAAAGAACAACTGAAAGGCGCTGTGCAAGTTCAGTTTTAACAATTCCTGCATATTCTAGTGATTTAGCAAGACATAAAAAAATACTAGGTAAAATTACCCCCAAGGCAAGGATTAACCACCATGGAGTATGCACTATTGAAACATGTTGGATATCGGGCTGAAACCACAAAAAGCAAAGAAGACTAGCACTTGCATAGTTCCATGCAATCATCTGTAATGGCTGATAACCTTTTTTCTTTAAATTTTTTAATAGGATAGACACCAAGACACTGCTCAAAGCAGCAGCTAATATTAATATCATTAATTAAAGCCCTATCTATTTAAATATATTAGTCATCATGGCCAAATCGCTATCCATGACCGTTTAAATGCTTTGGATTAACTTTTAAATACACATAAAAAAACCAGTCATTATCTGACTGGCTTCTTTTTTAGATTTCAATTAACGATTATTTTCGTCGTCTTGACCATCTTCAAATTTAGAATCGTTGTCAAAACCACCTTGATGACCGCCGAAGCCGCCTTGGCCGCCGAAGCCACCTTGACCACCGAAGCCACCTTGACCACCGAAGCCACCGCCTTGACCACCGAAACCACCTTGACCGCCGAAGCCACCTTGAGCGCCACCGAAGCCGCCTTGAGCGCCACCGAAGCCACCTTGAGCGCCGCCAAAGCCGCTACCTTGACCACCAAAACCACCTTGAGTGCCGCCTTGTGCTGGGAAGCCTGTACCTTGTGCGCCTGCTGGACGTGGATTACGTGCTGGAACAACAGTTGAAATCGCGTGCTTGTAAACCATTTGACTTACAGTATTTTTTAATAAAACAACATATTGGTCAAAAGATTCAATATGACCCTGCAATTTAATACCGTTCACAAGGAAAATAGAAACAGGGATACGTTCTTTACGGAGAGAATTTAAGAACGGATCTTGTAAAGTTTGACCTTTAGACATTTTTAACTCCAAAAAAAATTTTTAAATCAGCGCAAAAAAACTATCTTTATTTTTCAACTAAAAATTATAAAAAGACAGTGTGCAAATTTTGCTTTATCCATAAGAGTTTCGCAAGTCTTCTTTCGCCTGCTTTATCGTCAAGTAAGTTTTAAAATCGTGTATTTCTTGCAAAGAACGTAACCACGTATATTGACGTTTGGCAAGTTGTCGTGTTGCAAATAAAGCTTTATCCTCCATTTCACGTTTACTTTTGAGACTTAAGTCACTTTTTAATAGAAATTCTAGTGCTTGTCGATAACCCACCGAACGCATTGAGGGTAAATTTTCATCTAAATCGTATTTTTCAATTAGAGCCTCAACTTCACTCAAAAAACCGATATCCCACATTTTGCTTAATCTTTGCTCAATGCGTTGATGTAATTCTACCCGATCTGGAAGTAAAGCGTAGTTATGAAATATGTATCGATATGGTACGTTTTTGGGTTGTTCTGCCTGCAATTTAGTGATTGGTTCACCCGTAATTTTATAAACTTCCAGAGCCCGAATAATTCGTTGCTTATCAGTTACATTAAACTTTATAGCGGCAGCAGGATCTACAGAAACCAGTTCATCATAAACCGCTTGCCATCCTTCGTTTAACGCTTTTTGTTCAATTGTTGCCCGAACTTCAGCATCAGCACTTGGTAAATTACCAGATAATCCTTCTAACAATGCCTTAAAGTACAACATTGTCCCTCCTACTAAAATAGGAGTTTTCCCACGTGAATGCATGTCATCAATTAATTTGCAGGAATCATCAACAAACTGAGCAGCTGAGTAAACTTCAAGAGGAGTAATAATATCAATAAGATGATGAGGATAGAGTTCTTGCTCTTCACGAGTTGGTTTAGCCGTGCCAATATCCATATCTTTATAGACAAGAGCGGAATCAACAGAAATTAGTTCAAAATTTCCACGCTCGTATAATTCACATGCCAAAGCGGTTTTCCCGCTCGCAGTTGGTCCCATTAAATTGATGACGGGCAATTGATTTGACATGTAAAACTACTCTCCTCGAGCAAATAATTTATCTAATTGAGATAATGGGAATGCACGCCAAGTTGGCCGCCCATGGTTACATTGGCTCGCAAATTCGGTTTGTTCCATTTGACGAAGTAAAGCATTCATTTCTGAAAGGCTGAGTTGTCGATGTGCGCGCACTGCCCCATGACATGCCATTCCCGCTAACAACTCATCTCTTTTTTGAAGTAATCCTTGTGCTTCATCATTTGGATCTAAATCATTTAAAAGCTCTGGAATAAGATTTTCAAAATCAGCTTTTTGTAATATGGCTGGCACACCGCGAACAATAACTTGCTCATCACCATATAAATCAATTTCCAAACCTAAGCGCTCAAGCTGAGGTTTTAGTTCTTCGACCCTAACAGCTTGCATACGGCTAATAGAAATCACCTTAGGTATAAGCAGTTGCTGAGATGTCCAAAATTCAGGTTTATCCCAAGCATTTTTCATTTGCTGTAATAAAATACGTTCATGTGCCGCATGCATATCAACAATAATAAGCCCTTCTGTATTCTGAGCTAAAATATAAATTCCATGCAGTTGAGCAATTGCGATACCTAATGGAAATTCATCTACTTTAGCAACTGGCTCAACATCCTCATTTACCGAAAAACTAGCAGGTTGTTCGCGAAGTGGAGCTAAATAAGTTTTTAAAGCATTATTTAATTGAGCAGAACCATTATATTTTGGTGTTTGATCTGCATAGTGAATAGCTTGCGGACGACTAGCGTTAAAATCCGTTAATAATTCTGTCGGTGCATGCTGGGTTCGTGCTTCACTGTCTGAATTTAAAGTTTCATTTGCGCGGTGCAATGAGAATTGTTCTTGATATTTGGGCTGAGGTTGTACTGAATAATCTGAGCTTTCATCCGCTTTCATCGCTTGAGCTAGATCAGCACTCGCTGTCTGAAATTGTGCGAGAGTTTCTTTTGCGTAATGCCTTACAAACTCATGCACTTCTCTTTGATTTAAAAATCGAATCTCATGTTTGGTCGGATGAACATTGACATCAATATTCTCAGGATCAACTTCTAAAAAAAGTAAATAAGATGAATGCTGGTGGCCATGTAAAATACCATCATAGGCCATGCGTAGCGCATGCGAAATCGTTTTATCTTTGACAATACGACCATTTACATAGACATATTGCATATCCGCTTGTGCACGTGCATCTGAGGGATGGCCTAGCCAACCCGATAAACGCATGCTAATACTTTCGGCATCAATCCAATATGCATTTTGTACGAATTGCGACCCTAATAATTGTTGAACTCGCTGAAAACGTAGTTCCCCACTATCTGCTATAGGTAAATTAATTCTAATATTATCATTGTGCTCAAGCACAAACCGTATATCGAAATGTGTTAGAGCCAGACGACGCACAATCTCTTCAATATGACCAAATTCTGTAGTTGGTTTTTTTAAGAATTTACGGCGCGCAGGAACATTAAAAAATAAATCCTGAACACGAATATGGGTGCCCTTTTGAGCAGCAACAGCTTGTACTTCTTGATGATCAAATGCTGTACCATTTACTTCAACTTGATGACCAATACCACTTTCATCTTGGCTACTGGTCAAAGTCAATCTTGAAACCGCAGCAATCGAAGCTAAGGCTTCCCCACGGAACCCCAAACTCACAATCGCATGTAAATCTTCAGCAGTTTTAATCTTACTTGTGGCATGACGCATGACAGCAAGCGCTAAATCATCCGGATGAATACCATGCCCATTATCAATGATTTCGATTAAAGTCGAACCACCTTGAGCAATCCGTACAATCAGCTCAGTTGCACCTGCATCAATTGAGTTTTCTAATAATTCTTTGACCACAGAAGAAGGACGCTCAATCACCTCACCTGCTGCAATCTGGTTCGCTAACGCTGCGTCTAATGTATGAATACGACGTTGTGTTAGCTTTTCATCAGTCATGAAGCTGTTCCTGCAAAGTCTGGTATAAATTTTCTGTTGGTAAAGTTAACGTTACTAAACGAGTCAACTCATCATCTGACTTTTGAATGTCAATGATGATATCCGCTTGTGGAATCTCATCACCACCTTTAGAGGGCCATTCAAATAAAAATAATGCATCTGTAATATCTAAATAATCACGAATTCCCATTAATTCAAGTTCATAGGGATCATTCAAACGATATAAGTCAAAATGAAAAATTTCTTTATCATTAATTTTATACGGCTCAACAAGCGTATAAGTTGGGCTTTTAACAGAGCCTTTGTGGCCCAAAGCCTGTAAGAAATAGCGCGTAAGTGTGGTTTTACCCGCACCTAGGTCCCCGATTAAATAAATTACACCCGACTGAACATGCTGCGCCAAAGCTCGAGCTAGACGCTCAGTATCTTCTTCATGATTTAAGACCAATTTCAATGAATACGACATAGCACACATAACATGATTCAAAATAATCGATATGATAACATTGCCCTGCCTTAAAAGCCTACTTAAGCCCTAGAAGTTGGCTTTTTTTATATCAATTTTCTTAAATATTCACACTTTCTTATGTCTAGTCCGAATGATTTTTTGCCACCTATGATTGATGGTGTAAGCGCAAGCCAAGTTTATCTTCCTCAACAAAAAGACACTCAAACGATTTATGAGTATCTCTGTGGTCACTTTGCACATATTAGAACAGATGAGTGGAAACAAAGATTTCAAGACGGGCTTATTTATGGGGCAAATGGACAAAAACTAACATTAGATAGTCCATACCAAAGTAATAGTCATATTTTTTATTATCGATTTCTTGCATATGAACCACATGTACCTTTTGAGCATCAAATTTTATTTGAAAATGATGATTTATTAGTGGTCGATAAACCACATTTTTTAACGATTAGCCCGACAGGACAATATGTTCAAGAAACGCTTTTAGTGCGGCTAAAAAAACAAACAGGAAATGAATTTTTAACCCCTATTCATCGTCTAGATCGTGAAACTGCTGGTATTGTTCTATTTTGCAAACGGGTTGAGTCGCGTGGTATTTACCAACAATTATTTGCAGAGCGCCAAGTCAATAAAATTTATCACGCTGTTGCACCTTATAAAAAAGATTTAAATTTTCCTCAGACATTACACTTGCATTTAGATAAAGGTCATCCTTTTTACACTATGCAAGTTATAGAAAATGCAAAAGCCAATACCCAGACTGATATTGAGCTTATCGAGCATAACCAGATTTGGGCAAAATATCGCTTAACACCGACAACGGGCAAACAGCACCAACTTCGCGTGCATCTTAATTACTTAGAAATTCCGATTAAAAATGATCCATTTTATCCCGTAGTTCAGCACAAAGCTGAGGATGACTTCTCGGAACCATTACAGCTTCTGGCTAAGCATATTTCATTTACAGACCCCCTCACCAAAGAGGGAATGTCTTTTAATTCCGAGTTTGAATTGACATTGTAATGTAACCGTAATGACAAAAAGATTATTTTTTATGCCGAAAAGCATTGAAATTACATTGCGATGGTTTAAAATAAATTCCTAAAAATTAAAATCATTTGGTTTTGTTATTCATGCGAAAAACAGAAGTTTATCAGGTTCGACTTGACTCCCAAGAAAAAAAGCAGGCTTTTGCTGTTTTTAAACAACTGGGAATTACCCCTGCCCAAGCAGTACGACTTTTTTTTAAACAGGTCGTATTAACTAAATCTATTCCTTTTGCGATTGAAAATCAGAATATTAATATGGAACAATTATTAAAGCTGAGAAAAGCAAAAGCATCTTCATTAAACCAAAATTCATCAACTTTAGCTGAAGATGATGACCATGAAGATTTATTTGAAGAGTTGAATGCCCTTCTTGGTGAAAGCGACAAAACTTAACACTGTTGCATTTATAAACAAGTTTTAACGTCAAAAAGCTCTTTTTTTCGTTATGCTCTCTTTGTAAAAACATAATGATAAGTTACAAGGAGTGCCAAATGATCGTTAGACGAGCGACTTTTGAAGATTTAGAGCAACTCGCCGTTTTATTTGATGAATATCGCCAATTTTATGGGGCCTCTTCTAATTTTAATGAATCACTTCACTTCCTAAAACAACGTTTTGAGAATAGAGAAAGTGTGTTCTTCATTCATATTAAAGACGATAAAATTACGGGTTTTATTTTACTCTACTTAGGTTTTTCTTCAGTTGCTTGTTCAACTTACTATATTTTAGATGATGTCTATGTTACGCCTGTTTTTCGTCGTCAAGGTTCTGCTAAACAGCTAATCGATACAGCAATCTTATTTGCAAAGCAAGAGAATGCTTTGCGGATTAGTTTGGAAACTCAAAGCAACAATCATGAATCTCATCGCTTATATGAACAAATGGGATTTATTCGAGATAGTGAGTTCCAAACTTTTCATTGTTTTCTCAAATGATATTTTGAGCGAGCTGTTTTTGTTGTTCAGATAAATAAACCCACTCACCATCTTCAAGTTCAGGTAAAGCCAATTGCCCGACTTGATGGCGATGTAATGCTTCTACCTTATTTCCCACAGCTGCAATCATTCTTTTTACTTGATGATAAACACCTTGATGAATCGTCATGGTTAATTGATGCGTTTCTAATATCGCTACATCCGTTGCAGCGAAAACACCTTTTTCCTGATGCAAACTTACGCCTTGACTCAACATTTCAATTTGTTCAGGTGTGACTGGATCTATAGTCGTAACATGATAAACCTTTGGAACATGCTTACGGGGATGAGTTAAAGCTTGAAGATATTTACCATCATCGGTAAGCAAAAGTAAGCCAGTTGTATCTTGATCTAGACGGCCAATGGCTTGCACACCACGTTGAATCATGATTTCCGGTAAAAGACTAAACACACTTTGATGATGGTGAGGTTGGTGTGAACATTCAAAACCTTTCGGTTTTTTTAGCGCAAGATAAACTTTTTCTCGATATTGATAAGTTTCCCCGAAAAGAGAAAATTCTAAATTTTCTGGAGAGAATTGCATTTTGAGATCATCTGCAACCTCTCCATCAACACTTACAGATCCGTTTTTTATTAACTGCTGACAATATTTACGAGAACCAAACCCTTGTGATTGTAAAATTTTTTCCAGCAGCATGAAGTTTTCTCATTAGAACTAAGCTGTTATTTTAACGTAGTTTCCATTTTTTACTAAACACTACTCGCTACTGTTTTCATCTACTTGAACTAGCTCGCACCCTTACTCTTCAACGACTCGATAAATATTTTCGTTCTGTTCGCTTTCAAATAATAATTCGGTAGTAGGCAAAATAATTTCATTATCAACAATAATATGCTCAATTCGTTGGCTTAGTTTTAAAGATTCATTTTCATGTTCCACTAAATTTTTCTTTAGTTGTGCTTTTGCATCATGAATCTTATCAAACTGATCTTTGATCTTGATATCTATAATGTCCATAAAAATATCCCGTACTCATGAGTAATGATTATTTTTATATCATAATTTTTAAACACTATAATTTTTAACTTGTTAATTTATATAACATTGTGTCCAAGCGTAACCAAAAATTAAAACTCCTTATCATTGAGAGATATACACTCAATTTTTAATTAAGAAGAGCTGAAATCAGCTGTATCTTTTAAAGCTTTCACATTCCAACTCTTAAATATTATACAATTCCATTTATTTATAATGCCCTCCGCTCGCCATGCTTGCCCAATTTGATGTTAATTTAGTTGTTCTACTCGTTCTGCTTGTCTGCGGCTTATTAAGTCAAAATGCAGCTGTAACTATTGCAGCAGGTGTGTTGATTGTCGTTAAAATCACACCATTAAATGAGTTTTTCCCTTATATTCAAGCTCATGGTCTTAATTTAGGAATTCTTATTTTAACCATTGGCGTACTCACTCCAATTGCCAGTGGGAAACTCAGTGGAGAGAGTATTTTAAAATCCTTTATTAGTGTTAAGTCTATTATGGCTATCGCAATTGGCCTGTTAGTCGCCTGGCTAGGTGGTCGCGGAGTAAAACTAATGTCGAGCCAGCCCGACGTGGTTGCAGGTTTACTGATTGGTACAGTTGCTGGTGTCGCTTTACTCCGTGGTGTACCAGTCGGCCCTCTAATTGCGGCAGGCCTACTCTCTTTATTCATTGGCAAATAAGAAATTGACATAAAAAAGGTGCAATAAAGTACCTTTTAACACTTAGGCTAAATTATTTTTTAGCCAGAATAATAAGCGTTTCGCTTTAAAGAAAACTTTTCTAACTGCTTTAAAAATCCTTCAAAATAACTTTTCTCTTTTTCTTCAGTTCGATAGCCCGCATATAAAGTTCGTCTTAAACCTGTTGGTGAAACACAATCTAAACGACGACTAGTAACCCATCCCTTTTGTTCATACTCATTCACTACCCAATCAGGTAAAGCAGCAATACCTCGTCCACTTGCAACGAGTTGAATAAGCATTTGGGTTAAATCAGTTGTCCGTATTTGTTTAGGCTGAATATTCGCAGGGATGAAAAGTTTAGACATAATATCTAAACGGTGCTTATCTACCGGATAAGTAATTAAAACTTCTTCGGCCAACTCTTGAACTGTAATATTTTCAGCCCGCACCAAAGGGTGAGTATTTGATAAGACTAACCGTGACTCATATTCAAAAATCGGAAAATACTCAATTCCTTTTAACGCGATTGGGTCAGCTGTAATCAATAAATCAAATTCTGCATTTTGTAAGAGTTCATGTGGATTAGCTTCAAACCCCGAAGCAAAGTCTAAATCGACGTCAGGATATTGCTGGCGATACTGATTTAATAAAGGCATTAACCAGTCAAAGCAACTATGGCATTCCGATGAAAAAATAATTCTACCTGTCTGTCCATGCACAATACGTGTGATATCACTATGTGTAATCTGGATTTGTGGTAAAATATCATCAGCCAATTTTAATAAGCGCTGTCCAACATTAGAAAAACTAACAGGTCTACTTCGACGATTAACTACTTCTACTCCATACCAATGATCTAATTCTTTTAATTGATGAGAAATAGCAGATGGCGTTAAACAAAGATCATTTGCTGCCGAAACTAATGAACCATGCTCGCGTAAAGCAACTAGAGTTTTAAGGTGGCGTATTTCTAACATGGGCCCCAGCCTAAAAAACAGATTTATCTATAAATGGTTAAAGCTCATCTTTGCTTTTCCATAAAAATTTCGACAAATCCTTATTAATGAATTTTATTCACTTTAACATAAAATTAGTTAGTTTGTCTCAACATGAATTTTATTTTATTATCTTTTACTTGCAATGAATTTTTATTTCCTCTGAAACTAAAGTGAAATTAAACGTTTTAATGAAGTTTTTTTAATGAGCAAGAATATGAAAACTAAAAATAGGCCTAATAAAGACCTATTTTTATAAAACACTAAAAACTATTGCGCTAAAACATTTAAGCTAATAATCGTATAACTCTGATCTTTAGGTTTTAATTTCAAATTTAGAGGAGCTGTTACTTCTACTAAATACTCTCCAGCTTTTGGAAACGTAAGCTCAACTTGACCGTTGCTTTCTGCCTTAAACTGCTGCGCTTGCTTGTCAGTTGCACCCTTTTCTCTTAAATTCACTTCAGCATAGCTAAAGGTTGTCCTTTTTCAGTTATGGTTAATTTAACAGGTTGAGCAGCTTTAATCTGGTTTGGATGTACAGAGAAACTAACTTTAATCGGTGTATTCGGAAGTTGAATATCTGAAACTTTTCCTTTAGAAAGATAACTCTGCAATATCCACTCACGTGTTAATTGTTCTGTTTTAATTGTTTTTGTTTTAAGGTCAGTCGGAATCAAATATTCACGTTCTGCTTTCGGTGGAGCTTTATCAGCTGGCATATCAAAAAATAAATGCCATGCTTTTTGGTCGTATACATATTTCAAAGGATAACTTGCCTGAGTTTGAACAATGTATGTGCCTTCTTCAGGTAGATCTACATCAAAAACAGTAGCAGACTTATGCAGGGCTTCTGAATTGATGGTTTTAAGCTCATTTTTAGGTGTAATTACAGTAAGCTTAGCATCCTTTAAAGCATATTCACTATTTAATGCTTCTTCCGTATAACCAGCAATTACGGGTACTTGAGTCTGTTCAGTTTTATAAGCTACAGGAGCTACATAAGGTTCATGAGCAAAGCCTGTTGTACATATCAATGCAAGTGACGTCATTAGAAATCTATTCATTATTACAAAATCCTGTTATACGCAAAGTTAAAAATTTCAGACAAAATATAAGCGGATACAGTATACACAAATAAAAATAATTCTTATTATCATTAATAAATTTAATTTTACTTTAAAAAGAAATACGTAATCTTTCTCTCAATATTTTAGTTTTTTATTATTCTGTTCTCTTTTCCCTTATACTTCTCTTTTTGAGTCTTGCTTTAACTTATTATGGCGTCCCCGCACTCTCCTCTTTCCACACCTCAACATTACTCTCTCTTTTTAGCAATTTTCTCACTCGCTGTAGGTGGTTTTTGTATTGGAACCACTGAATTCGTCGCAATGGGACTGATTCAGGAAATTGCAAATAATTTAAATATTACAGTACCTGAAGCTGGTCACTTTATTAGTGCTTATGCATTGGGTGTAGTTATTGGTGCTCCTATCATCGCTATTCTCGGAGCCAAAGTACCTAGAAAAACTTTATTGCTCGGCTTAATGCTGTTTTATGGTGTTGCGAATGCCTGTACTGCTTT
The DNA here is from genome assembly GCF_059579785.1 of Acinetobacter sp. S-1. NCBI lineage: Bacteria > Pseudomonadati > Pseudomonadota > Gammaproteobacteria > Moraxellales > Moraxellaceae > Acinetobacter > Acinetobacter sp. S-1. Next base: position 1,459,852 of record NZ_CM184207.1, on the reverse strand, counting down.
AGCTCATACACCTGAAACTGTTTTAATCTCACGTTTCATTGCAGGTTTACCACACGGAGCATATTTTGGAGTCGGTGCGTTAGTTGCAGCTGAACTAGCGGGTCCGTCAAGAAGAGCTTCTGCAGTCGCCCAAATGATGATGGGGCTTACAGTCGCAACTGTCATTGGTGTTCCTTTAGCAACTTGGTTAGGTCAAAACTTTGGCTGGAGAGCAGGTTTTGAGTTTTCAGCAACTATTGCTTTCGTCACTTTAATTGCTGTTGGCTTCTTTGTACCCAATATCCCAGTTCAAGCTACTGCCAGTATAAAAACTGAATTAGCTGGCCTTAAAAATATCAATATGTGGTTAACACTAGCAGTGGGTGCAATCGGTTTTGGAGGCATGTTTTCAGTTTATAGCTATGTCTCACCAATTTTGACTGAATACACACAAGTTAATATCCAAATCGTTCCTATCGCTTTAGCTATCTGGGGTATAGGTATGGTTATTGGTGGCTTAGCGGCAGGATGGCTTGCAGATAAGAACCTCAACAAAACTATAGTAGGTGTATTAATTAGCTCAGCTATCGCTTTTGTTGTCGCTAGTTTTTTAATGAGTAATATTTATACTGCCATCGCATCTTTATTTTTAATTGGTCTCACGGTAATGGGGTTAGGCGGAGCATTACAAACTCGTCTAATGGATGTTGCAGGTGATGCCCAAACTTTAGCTGCCTCACTCAACCACTCTGCATTTAATATGGCCAATGCATTAGGTGCATTTTTAGGGGGCTGGGTACTCAGTCACCAAATGGGTTGGATCGCTCCAATCTGGGTAGGTTTTGTTTTAAGCCTTGGCGGTCTAATCATTTTACTTATCGCATTTGCAGTAGAAAAAGCCAGCAAAAAAGCTTAATGAAAGAAAAGGCTAACTTATTACTTCTAATCAGTTAGCTTTCCACCACAATGTGGGCAATAACATTTTTTCTCTCGGACCGACTCTTCTTCTTCTAATACTTTTTCACGCATAATTTGAATAATCAGGTTATGCGCTTGCTCTTTTGGCAATCCTACTTTTTGACGGACCCGCTCTATTTCAATTTCATCATGTAAAATATCAATACCTCGTGCTTGAAGTAACTCACGAAACTCTTGCTCTAGTCTCTGATTCCGTTGATTAAGCTCATTTGCAAGTCCAGACGCCAAAATACCAGCTGGTAATGCTGCAATACCTACACCCAAAATAGTAATAAGCGCCCCTAATAACTTCCCTAGGCTAGTTACAGGAGTGACATCGCCATACCCCACTGTAGTTAAGGTAACCACTGCCCACCACATAGATTTAGGTATTGAACTAAAAGCTTCTGGCTGAGCTTTGTTTTCAACCACATAAATTCCAGAAGCAGTCATAATAATCATGATAATTAAAATAAAGATAACTGCTTGAAAAGATCCCTTCTCGCGTTTAATCACACATAACAATATCTGTAGCGAGATAAAATAACGTGTTAATTTTAATAAACGAAGTAAACGTAAAATCCGAAGCATACGAAGATCGATTCGTACAAAGAAATTCAGGTAAGCTGGCAAAATTGCCATCAAATCAATAATTGCTTCCCCACTTTTCATCCAATTCAAGCGGGTTTTCCATACGGATTGTGTCGTATCTCGATCTGCAACACTCCACAACCTTAATAAATACTCAATACTAAAAATTGCGATTGAAACATTCTCAAAGTAGTCAAACCAAATACGATAATTTGAGTACAAATCATTTACTGTTTCCAATAAAACAGCAGCAACGTTACCAATAATTAAAATAACTAAAAAATAGTTAATGCATTTACTTACCGTCGTTTCATAGTCATGGTTGTGAAGATTATTATAAAAAAACTTACGTAATCTCTTCCAAACTGAATTAGGCATATTGATCTGACCACTTAATATTGTAGATATAGTAAGCTCATCGCCTCTATTCACCAATATCGTCTCTAACAATTTTTGTTTTACTTACCCCAAGATTTAAGCCTTAATTTTTTCATCAATTCGTGGCTACACATCGAAATTCATTCTCTTCCCACCACATCACATCGTAGATGCCTGGATGCGATTTTAAGATAATATTTATATAATTTTGCAACACCATAATATGATGAGTAATATCAATTTTTCTAAATAGGAATTTTCTTAAAATCGGAGTATTTGGAGAAATAAAAATTGCGAATCCATTACTATATTCTTCATAAACACTAATTCCGAGATACATTGTTATTTCAGCTAAGGGAATCTCAATTTCCCACCCCCAGCTTTCACTATATAACTCTACATTTAAATGATATCTATTCTTTAATATACTAAAAATATATTGTGCAATATCTTCAGTTTTTTGAACTAAAATACCACCTTCATCAGCATAAGTTTTTTGGTCATATAATTGATAATCATCAAATTTAAATTCAACAATTGTCTTTAGCATTCTTAAGTTCCCTATATAAAATACTCATATTTTTTTTAATTATTTTCAAGTTCGTTCAAATATTTTAAAACAAAAATCAATTTAATATCTAGAGTAATATTTATTTTTACATTTTCATTAAATAAAATTTGATCTATTTATTATTTTCTAAGTCTAATAATGTACAAAGTCTCATTTAAAATAAAAAGGAGCTGAATAATCAGCTCCTTTTTTGTACTAAATCGACGTATTAAGTCAATTGAGCAGCTTGGATTTTCTTAGTATCAACTTGATCAGCTTCTTTAGTATATTCACTCATCTTGTCGAAGTTTAAGTATTTGTAGATGTCAGCAGAAGCGCTGTCGATTTGCGACGCGTACTGTTGATATTCTTCTGGGCTTGGTAATTTACCAAGAACCGCAGCTACAGATGCAAGCTCCGCAGACGCTAAGTAAACGTTTGCGCCTTGACCTAAACGGTTCGGGAAGTTACGAGTAGAAGTCGATACACAAGTTGTGTTCGGCGCTACACGTGCTTGGTTACCCATACATAATGAACAGCCCGGCATCTCTGTACGTGCACCAGCACGGCCATAGATGTTGTACAAGCCTTCTTCCATTAATTGGTGCTCGTCCATACGAGTTGGTGGAGCCAACCATAAACGAGTAGACAATGAGCCACCAGGTACTTTGTCAAGTAACTGACCAGCTGCACGGAAGTGACCGATGTTCGTCATACAAGAACCGATGAATACTTCATCAATCTTGTCGCCTTGAACGTCAGAAAGAAGTTTCGCGTCATCTGGATCGTTCGGGCAACAAAGAATTGGTTCTTTGATGTCAGCTAGATCGATTTCGTAAACTTTTAGGTATTCTGCATCAGCATCAGCTTTTAACAAGCTTGGGTTATCTAACCACTTCTGCATGTTTTCAGCACGACGCGCAAGTGTACGTGCATCGCCATAACCTTCTGCGATCATCCACTTCAACATCGTGATGTTAGAACGTAGGTATTCAGCAACTTTCTCTTCAGAAAGTGTGATTGAACAGCCAGCAGCAGAACGTTCAGCAGAAGCATCAGAAAGTTCGAATGCTTGCTCAACAGTCAAGTCATTTTCCATTTCTGATAAATCGATCTCAAGGATACGACCAGAGAAGATATTTTTCTTACCTTTCTTCTCTACAGTTAAATCACCCGCTTGAATTGCGTAGTAAGGAATTGCATGTACAAGGTCACGTAAAGTGATACCAGGTTGCATTTTACCTTTAAACTTAACAAGTACAGATTCAGGCATATCAAGTGGCATAACACCAGTTGCTGCTGCGAACGCAACAAGACCAGAACCCGCTGGGAATGAAATACCGATTGGGAAACGAGTATGTGAGTCACCACCAGTACCTACTGTATCTGGAAGTAACATACGGTTTAACCAAGAGTGGATAATACCGTCACCTGGACGTAAAGATACACCACCACGGTTCATGATGAAGTCAGGTAATGTATGGTGAGTTGTTACGTCAACTGGTTTTGGATACGCAGCAGTGTGACAGAAAGACTGCATCACCAAGTCAGATGAGAAGCCCAAGCATGCTAAGTCTTTTAACTCGTCACGAGTCATTGGACCTGTCGTATCTTGAGAACCAACTGTAGTCATTTTAGGTTCACAGTAAGTTCCTGGACGGATACCTTGACCTTCTGGTAAACCACATGCGCGGCCAACCATTTTTTGAGCTTGTGTGAAGCCTTTGCCAGTGTCAGCAGGTTGTACTGGAGTACGGAACAATGTAGAAGGTGCAAGACCTAGTTCTTCACGTGCTTTAGCAGTTAAACCACGACCAATGATCAAGTTAATACGACCACCCGCACGTACTTCGTCTAAAAGTACTGGAGTTTTAAGATCTGCTTCAGAGATTTGTACGCCATCTTTAAAAGCAGTTACTTTTGCAGCAGCATGGTCAATTTTCAATACTACTTCGTCGCCCATGTTCATGTTAGCAACGTCGATTTCTACAGGTAATGCACCTGCATCTTCCATAGTATTGAAGAAAATTGGAGCGATCTTAGAACCTAAGCACACACCACCGTCTTTTTTGTTTGGAATATGTGGAAGTTCATCACCAAAGAACCAAAGAACAGAGTTAGTTGCAGACTTACGGCTTGAACCTGTACCAACAACGTCACCAACGTAAGCAACTTGATTGCCTTTCGCGATAAGTTCTTTAATTTGGCTTAATGGACCAACTTCACCTGGTTTTTCAGGGTTGATACCATCACGCTCGTTTTTCAACATTGCATTTGCATGTAATGGAATGTCTGGACGGCTCCAAGCATCTTGAGCTGGAGACAAGTCATCAGTGTTTGTTTCACCAGTTACTTTGAACACAGTGATTTTGATTTCTTCTGGAACGTCAGGACGGCTAGTGAACCATTCTGCTTCAGCCCAAGATTGTAAAACAGCTTTAGCAGCTGCATTACCAGCTTTTGCTTTATCTGCTACATCATGGAATGCATCAAATACAAGAAGAGTTTTCTTTAATGCTTCAGCAGCTAAGCCTGCAAGTTCGGCATTGTCAAGAAGTTCAACAAGTGGTGCTACGTTATAACCACCTAGCATAGTGCCAAGTAAGTAAACTGCACGTTCTTTAGAAACGAGTGGTGAAGTTGCTTCGCCTTTTGCAATCGCTGCCAAGAATGCTGCCTTTACGTAAGCTGCTTGGTCAACACCTGCAGGAACACGGTTTTCAAGCAAATCTACCAAGAACGCTTCTTCGCCTGCTGGTGGATTTTTTAATAGTTCAACAAGCTGAGCTGTTTGAGCGTCATCAAGTGGCTTCGGTGGGACTCCGAGTGCGGCACGTTCTTCAACGTGTTGGCGGTAAGCTTCTAGCACGGTGTTCATTCCTCTTTTTTTGAAAAATTACTTGCAAATTCCAGCTTTCTTAAAAGCTTCACAAGTAATATGGACTACAAAAGTTTACTAGAGTTCAAGGTAAAAGTTAATGAGCGCGGGGTGTTTCTCCGTGATGCCCATTATTTTGTATCTAAATACCTGTGTTTAAATAATGAGCATATTAGGCAAAATTGAGCTATTTTTAAGCAAAAATAGCTTCAGCCAGATGAAAATTCAATAACCTCATCCACAATTAGAATGATTTATATTTTGGCATTTTGTCATGAGGGGTTGCCAAACATTCATCCATCATTTGCTTTCTAACTTTTTCTTGGATTGCTTGAGGATCTTTTGTCAGTTCTTCTTTTGGAATTGCATAAACTTTTTCAATAACATTAAGAATGAATTTTTTAGTTATCTCATCTTCAATCTTATTTGCATGCTCGACAGCCTGAGTTTTTTCAATTGCTTGCTGACGATCAAAAACAATACTTCTTGCAGCATTTCCTACGCTAGTACAAAAGCCATGCCACTGCTCTTCTGGTGTTAATGGTTTCTTTTCTGAACAACCTACAAAGAGCAAACTCATTGCAATCAATAAAAACTTTTTCATCATTTCACTACACTAATTATTGCTGTCCATATCATACGGAAAATCATCGTTTTTGCCAAAACTGCTATAAAAAACCGAGATCACAAAATCTCGGTCTTTTGTATTAAGCACTAGAAAGGTCAGTTTCATGTTTTGGATTAATTAAAGAATTTAATATCCGTAGGTGTTGATATTTTTGCTGCATCGCCAGCTGGTTTTAAGGTGCCATTTTTTGCATCAAAACGGAATAAACTAATATTGTTACTATAAACATTGGTTACATATAGATATTTACCAGATGCATCAAATGAGAAAGCACGTGGTTCAATACCATTCGCTTTATAAACAACTGGCTTAGCTAGCAATCCATTCTGTTGGATTTTAAATACTAAAAGTTTGTTGTCTGCCCCTCGATTGGCAGCAATCACATATTTACCATTTGGGCTAAGGATAATTCCACTCGCACTCTTAAATTCAGGTGTTTTGTCCTCGTGGATTAGTTTTAGCTCAGCCACTTTTTTCAAATGACCATCTTGCACGTTAAATGTCACAATTTCACTTCGCATTTCTGCGGTAACATACGCATGTTTGCCATTTGGTGAAAAGACCATATGACGCGGGCCAGAACCATGCTTAAAAATTACATCGCGGTTAGTATCCGCTTCGAGTGGCTGAGCTTTATTTGGGTTATAACGAAACGCATAGACTTTGTCATTTCCAAGATCGCTAGCATATAAATATTTACCATCTGGACTGAAAGTTGTCGAATGAGCATGTCCACTTTCTTGGCGGCCTTTGACGTGGCCAGAACCTTCCTCAAAAACAATATTTTGTACTTTTTCACCCAAATGGCCATTTGGTAAAATTGGCAAAACAGCCACACCACCACGGCCTTTATCGAACGCTGAATAGTTCGACACAAACAGGAACTGACCATCTAAACTGATTGTTGCATGTGTTGGATGTCCACCATGACTATCCACTGTGTTCAACACTTCCACCTTTCCGTTTTGAATAGATAATGCGGTCACCGCACCTTCGTTTTCTTCATTTGTTGTATATGCAAAACGGCCATCTTTCGATTTCACAATCCAAGAAGGACTTTTCATTTTCAACACTTTAACAGGAGTTAAAGTTCCATCCTTATTCACTTGAAGCTGGTACAAACCTTCACTAGCTTGTTTTGGTTTTTGCGCAAGCGGTGCATTAGGAATTGATGTCCATGTTCCTACTAAAGCAATTTGTTGTTGTGCAGCATTTACGGTGGAGCACCATCCAAATGACAAAAGCGTCAATGACAATGTTGCTGTTAATTTTTGAATTAGGCCACGATATTTAATGTTGATATCGTTTTCCTTGCCATTTTTAATTTCAACATAAGTATTTATATTCACTACTATATCCTTGAAAAAACCCACCTTATTTGCATTTATCAACAAGGTATATCAATCTAATTTCATTTAATGTTTCTGAAAACTAATTTATAAAACAGCAATTTTCAAGTGAATTTTCTTTAATCAATACCTATCCAAGGCTTCCTTACTCTTAAGAGAAGCGATACTTTAAATCATAAATACTAAACTTTTTTAAATGTTATGAAGGCGTTATTAAATTAAAAGCCCACAGTAGTGAGCTCTTAATTCATTCATTATTGGTTTCAACTAACTAAAAGCGCCAGTTGTAGAAAAGATCGATTGCTCTTTCTAGAGATTGACTTGCTTCTAAATATAAACGTCGATTCATTTGATAACGTAAAGTGAGTTTGTTTACAGGAGTAAACACCCCAACACCATAGCGAATAAACAGATCTGGTGTGATATAACCCGTTAAACTCACTTGCGTATCATCACCTGTACCTTGTGCATCTAAAGCTAGGCCGCTCAAACCAAACGTACGTCCAATCTGGTTAGTTAAAGCACGTGTACCACCCAAGCCCATACTAATACCTGCAGCTGCAATGGTGTTGTTTACATCAGATTTAAAACCTTCTGCATTACTTAAACCACTTGAACCTTCATTAATACGACCAGTCACAAGCGCATTTAATGCTTCTTGCTCAGATAGACCTGCATCGTTATAAACCTGAATGTTTGGTGATGTAGCAGTACCTGTAACACGTACCCCAACCATGCTTCCCTGAACATTTTTATTCGCATCGATATCTAAAGTCGGGTTAGCCAATGGTCCATTAAAACGGGCAATTGCTCGGTTCAAGTCTAGACTTTGTCCATAGGCTTCGATTTTCACTTTTTGGCTAACACCAATCGCCCCGTTAGCTCTCATTGCAGTCTCATAGCCACGTTGGCTTAAGTTGAGACGACCAACTAACGGAATATTACTGTTAAAGCCTTGGAAGATAACTTGTTTTCCAATATTAACAGAAATATCAGCTCGAATATCCCAAGGTTTAGCGGCTCGTAAAATTGCAAGTGGATCTTGACCTTGGCGTACGATGCGAACATCTGATGAAGTATTAATGATTGGAGCAGTCGTTTCTGGCATTGAAATACGTGCACGAGGAACATCTACTGATCCTTTTAAGCTTAAACGCTTATCAAAAGGATACATATCAAGTGTCAGATTCGGGTTGGCAATTGCTGTAATTAATGGTGCTTGACGTACCAGTAAATTATCACCTTTCAGATTTAATTGAAGGCGTGGCGCATCTTTCCACTCAAAACTACCTTTAAGCAAGCCTACACCTTGCCCACTGTTAAATGCCCCATCAATTGTTGCCATATCCTGACGAATTGATGAATACACCTGCACATTAGTTAGATTTACTGGCAAAGAAATCATGCTGATCGCACCATTTTTCAGACGCATTTCACCAGTAAACTGAGGTTGAGTTAATGTACCGTTGACTTTACCAGCCAAGGCTAGCGTACCACTCATTGAACGAACATCTTGAATAAATGGTTTCAAGACTTTTAATTGAACATCATTAAAGGCCACTTCACCATGCATTGGCATTGACGACTGGAATGGGTTGATAATAACGTTCGCATAACCCGTACCAATATCCGGTGTTTTCACATCAACACGGAATAACAGACCCTCTGATACACTTTTTGCAATTACCCCTAACTCCTCATAAGCCAAAGTCGTTGCAGGATCTTGTGGATCTTCAGCAGCTAAACCGATTTCACCTTTACGCGTAATTAAACGCGCATCAAGTTTTGGATTACCGCCATTTACCCACGATGCCTTAGCGTAACCATTTAATTGTCCAGTCATCGCTAAGCCTTCTGGCATAAATGCCGCGAAATCACTTAAGTCCATGTTCTGAGTTACAAAGGAAATATTCCCTCGTGCTTTACTCACTCGGACAGGCTGATCAAAACAGAGCTGACTATTGGTACTTTGCCAGCAATGTTGGCCCACATATAGCTCAGATTTCGCCGAAGAATAAATTACTGGAGCATTTTGATTTTGTGCCAGACGAATTCGTCGTGAATCAAAACTTCCTTTCTGGATTTGACCTAACCAATCATTCTTTTGATTAAATCCACCTGCCAACTGAACATAGAACTTGGAAACACTATTATTGCCAAGTACTTTCAATAAATGTGCTTTTCTTGTTCCTGTCAAATTCACTTCAGCGGACTGGATTTCTCTATTTCCACTACGCAGATTATTTAATTTTGCGGTTAATTGAGTCGGTGTTGTTTCCGATGTTGGAAGCTCACCTTGAATACTCAATCTCTTCACACTTACGAGTGTATTAAAAGCAAAATTATCTACGGCAATATTGGCTGTTGCTTTTAAACGTGGTTGTGATTGAACATTCAAATCACCATAAGCTCGACCGCGCAGTCCCGGATATAACTCGTAGAGTGCTGGCGCATTCAGCTTAATTTTTAGATTTTGTGCATTGCCAGTAGCTTGTAGCTGGTTCTGTCCATACACTAAAAATAAGTTGTTCGCTTCAAATTGCTGAGGTAAAAAGCCATTTTGATTGGAATCCATCAATAGAGATAGATTACCCTTACCCCGAACAGGTTTATTATTTAAAAAGCCTGCAAGATTCAATTGCTGAATATTAATTCGCTTCAAGTGATCAGACCAAACCCCTTGAGTTTTCAGGTTTCCTGAAATTTCACCTTTAACAGTTGAGGCAAAATATTGAGGCTTAAAGCGTACTAATGAACTATTAATATCCCATGCAATGCGGTCTTTTAAATTGACAGAACCAGTAGCATAGATTTTTCCAGCCACCCCATCATGTTGTAACTGGCTAATTCGAATAAAATCTGGCGTGCCCGCTATAGAAAACTTCAACAAACCATTTGCTTGTTTTAAGGCTTTTAAAGACCCGTCATAATTAACCGCAAAGCCTTTAAAGCCGCCACCAGCTTTAACATCATGAAATAATAATGCTGCTGTACTTTTTCCACCTAAACTTACAGTTTCTTGACCTGCTTGAGCCAATCGACCAGTTAAATCAATTTTCTCAAACTGAATAATTTGCTGGTTTGGTTTAGCGAAACCATTTGCCTTAATCGAACCGTTTAATAGATTGACCGGCGCTGCTGCATGAATACTTTGTGGATTAAAATCTTTTGCATTTAATAAAGCATTCCAAGCCAGCTGACGTTTTTCAGTAGGTAATAAAACTTTAGCCTGACCTGTTAAGCTACCTTTTTCAGCAGCAAAACTAAAATTAGGCACATTTAAGATATTATCTTTAACATTCAGGTTGGCTAGATATTGTCCTGCTGGCAATAGAGTTTTTTCATGCTGATATACTTTTGTAGCAACCTTAATATCTTGTTGACCGTCACGTAATGTTAAATCGACTTGACCATTATCACTAGTTAACCATCCAATATAAGGCATTGCACGGTCTATATTCGCCCACGCCACATTCATGAGCATTGGTTGAGGTTTATTATTTTTTTCAGGCGCCTGATTAAGCTTGAGTTTCCAAGACTCATAACGGTCAAAATCAACGTTAGCAAATACTTCTGTGCCTTTTTCCAAAGAACCAGTTGAAGCAATAGCAGCATCTAAACTTGGCGGTAAAAAGTCTTGAACCACCTGAGGAATCGCTTTGTCTTTAGGATTAATGCGATCTAAACGACCTTTGATGTCCCAAGTCACATGATCTTTCCAATTCACCAGACCTTTAAGATTAACGGCACCTTTCATAACTTGGCCATTAAAATCGGTAATATTAAGCTGATGAACTAAATCAGTATTCATTAAAGCGTTGTACTGACCTTCAGGTAAATTCTCACCCTTTAAATCTGTATCAAGTGCCAAATTAAGCTGTTTAATATCACCTTGAAACTTGATCACACCATTTTTTGCAAATAGTTTTTGTTCTTGTAGCAAAGGTAAATGATAGTTTTTTAATAATAGTTCACCTTGCATTGGAACTTCATCGCGAACAGGATGCAATATTACCCAACCTGTTAATAGATCGGGAGTGGTTGTTGCAACCCCAGCTTTTATAGTATCTAAACTTCCCCGAGCAGCCACTTTAATATTTTGAATATTTAGACTTTTTAAAGATGGGATTCTTAAATCTGCTGTGGCATCTAATGGATATTTACCACTGAAATCCATTTTACCAGTTGCGTTGTGAACTGAAAGATAGCCCATATCCATACTAGATTTTTCAAATTCCAGTTTGGTCTCTGACCAAAGTGCATCCTGCAAATGAACGTCATGAAAACTTACATCTGAGGTTGCCAACTTAATTTCTAAATGATCAACATCACCTTCATCTACGCGTAAAACAAAGGGTAACTTGATTGGTTTAAATTCAAACGGTTTACCAGAAGGCGGAGTTTTATTAATAATACGTAAGTTGCGTACATCTGCATGGCTTAAATGCACTTCTTTTTCTAATAATAAAGAACGCCATCCTAAGCCTACATCAGCTCGATCTAATGAAACATCAACGTCTTTTAATTGCACCAACACATTTTTGAGAATAATGCCTCGCAATAAGTTGCCGCCTTCATATTCATATTTAATTATTTTCTGAGCTTCTAAAACCCGATCTAATAAAAAACGGCTTCCGCGATCCGTTGACATCATGATGACTAACGAAGAAGCCAATAATAACAATATGATCAATATCGTTAGCAAGAAGCTACGCAAAATGCGACGCTTCTTCTTAGGAGAGCTTGGTGCCGAAGTGGGCTGCTGTTCTACTTCCGCCATAAAATAAACCTAATAAAATTTTATTTTTAAAGTTGTGGGCCTATAAAGAAATGTAAACGAATCGGATGGTTCTCATCTGAAATACCCGAAGCTACATCTAAACGGATTGGGCCGATTGGAGACTTCCAGCGAATTCCGACACCAACGCTATAAGCTGCTGGATTACTGAAATCTTTATCATAAGCATTACCAAAGTCAGAGAAAACAGCTGCTCGCCATCCGTCTTTGAACTGATAGTTATATTCTAAAGAGCCTACAGCTAAAGCTTGGCCCCCAATTTTATATCCATCTACTTCTGGTGAAAGACTTTTATAGTCAAATCCACGAATTGTTTGGTCACCACCCGTAAAGAATCTAAGATTGTATGGAACTTTGTCAAAATCATCTGTAAAGATATAGCTGAGGTCAGATCTTCCGACGAATTGGTGATCATCATTTTCACCTAGAGAATAAATAAATCTCCAGCCTGCACTCGCAATTGCCATATTGGCATCTGACAATAAACTCTCGCTGCCTAATTCTAATTTATAAGTTTGTTTAAAAGCTTTTGTTGGGTTTAAACGTGTATTACTTGAAGTTTTAGATGTTTCATAACTAAACAATAATGCTTCTTGCTCAGATGCAGCTGTTTTAAAAGCATCTGGTAATTCAGAAATATCAACATTACCTTTTTGGGTCAAACGGTCTAAACGATAACGAACACCAATAGTGTGTTGCCAATTTCCTAATGGACGTTTGATTACGCGCTCCCCGCCCACAACAGCAGATTCGGTTAATAGGCTTACATCCGGACCGATATCATCCCGTGTTTCACGCTCATAACCGCCAACGATATTAAAATAGTCATTTAACGGATGTTTATAGGGAATACTATATCGACCATCAATCGATTGACGAATTTCAGAGACTTCTAAGTTGGCATCAAAAGAATGGCCATATTTATTTACGATAGAACGGCGATATTGACTACGTAAACGCGCCCCCGTATCGGTTCCATAACCAATACCAGTTTCCAAACTATTTAGCTTATCAGCATTTAAAGTCACAATAACTGGAATTCTTTTTGTTTCACGTGCTTGAGCTTGTAAACGATCCTGTTCAGTTTCCTGTTCATCATGCTGAGCTGCGGCACTTTGCAACATCGCAGTTTGAGGCTCTGCCTGTTTTGCATTTTGTGTTCCAGCAAACTGTTTTTCATCGACTACGTTTTGCGTAACTTCTTTATTGGAGGTAGCTAATTGACGAGCTTTTGCAAGTTGTCTTTGTTCTGGTGAAAGTAAATTAGACTCATCAACATCAATATTTTGCTCATCCACCAAAGCTTGTAAATCTGGCGGTAGCTCAAGTGGCTTTTCAATTGGATCTGGCTTAATGCTATCAACCAAGGTGTAATTAAAATAACGCGAGTTGGTTAGGTTATTCGCGAGCACATTTACACGCCAGAAAGCATAGTCATCACCTTCTTTCCAAGGCGCCATACTTTCTAAGATATTTTGATTTAATGGCAAAGGTTTCGAAGGATCGCTCATACGAAACTCGACCTTATCTAATTTATAACGCTCACCTGTCTCGTAGCGTAAATTAATATCGGCCTTATTTTCTGGCTGACTTACTTTTACATCATGCAATCGCCAGTAGGCATCAAAATAACCGTTATCAGATGCTGCATCGACAATACGGGTTTTAGTGGTTTCATATAAACCGTGGTTAAAAATATCACCCACATCTTGATCAGGAACTAAGCGAATAACCTGAAATTGCGGCTGCTTTTCGCCTGGACCTGTAAACTCAATATTTTGCTCATTAATTCGTACTGGTTCATTTGGTGTCACTCTGACACGAACACGACTCGGACTTAATTTTTCAAATCGGAACTCAGCATTATAGTAACCAACAGCTTGAGCAGCCTGATTACTTAATGTTCTAAGCTGAGGTAAAGCAGCATTAAAGTCTTCAAAAGATTCTTGAGTAAAAGTTGAAAGCTTACCTTTAATATTTTTAGCTAGCACATCTGAAGCGCCTTCTACCTCTGCGCTAATACGCGGTACTTGTTCCATCGGAATTGCACGCGGCGGACGTACTTTATTTAAAATACGTTTAAAGAAACCAGCTTGCTCAGGTGGTTCTTCGGCCTCTGGTGTCAATTCAGGTAGTGTTTTTCCAGTCTCATTGGCTTCCACTACAATCTTACTATCAGACTTAATCTCTTGCATAAGCTGATCAATATTTACTGGCGCCTGATTAATTTGATTTAATTCAGATTGAGTTGCATCGCTTACAGTAACTTCAGGGAGTTTTTGAGTCCCATTTTGAAAGTTCTGTGCTTCATTCTTCGCTTCTTCCGCTACCCTATAAATTTCATTTGCCATGTTCTGATCAACAGGCATATCGGGTAAATCTTCAAGATTATCAAGAGTAATTGGCTTAAATTCATCAATTTGATTTGGAAATTGTTCTTGTTGTTGCAATATAGCCAAGCTATCTTGTTGCTGCTGAGCTTGGGTTACAAGTGTAGCGATATCTGTAACTGGAGCAGTATATTGCTCGTTAACCTGAGCTGACTGTTCAGTTGACTCATCAGATACTGTCTGGTTTAAAGTTGTTGATGAACTATTCTCAACAGAAGTTTGAGCAAAACTTGGCGTTACGCAAACGCTTAACAACAAGCTGCTACAAATAAGTTTAGGAATGCCCTGCATTTTTAAAATTAAATGCATAGAATGTGAGAGAGTTGACTGTTTAAACTTAATTTTAGAAGGCATAGAAAACTCTAGACTTATTTTTTAATAAAACGCACCAATGTGAGTGTAAAACTCACTCAAAACCATTGATTTTTCATTTAATCAAGCGTTAAAAATATCATACATGGTTTTCGATGCAAATTAACACTCGGTCACATTTTTTTATAAAACACAATGAAGTTTGCACATGATGAAACAAGATGAGCACCTGATGACCTCACGTCGGTTTGTACCGATGTTTTTTACCCAGTTTTTTGGCGCATTAAATGATAACGTTTTTAAGCAAGCTTTATTATTGGTGATTACTTATGGATGGATTCAGCAACAATCTGCTCCGGTAAGTACTCTTAATAATTTGGCAGCCCTCTTGTTTATTCTGCCCTATTTCTTTTTTTCAGCCACAGCTGGACAAATCGCCGACAAATACGAACGATCTCAACTCGTCCGTGGTATTAAAATTTTAGAAATCATCATTATGCTCATTGGTACTGCGGGTTTCCTATTAGGAAACTTATGGCTACTTCTTTTTGCTTTATTTTTGATGGGGACACATTCGACATTCTTCGGTCCGATTAAATACGCAATTTTGCCTGAAATCTTAAAACCGAACGAGTTAATGTCCGGTAATGCGCTATTTCAATCTGGCACATCCATGGCGATCTTGTTCGGGATGATCTTAGGTGGTGCCGTAATTGCCTCATCAGATGGTAATTTATTGTGGATTAGTATCACCGTAGTGGCTATTGCTTGCATAGGCTATTTATTTAGTCGCTTCATTTTGCCGCAAAAAGTTGCTGCACCTGACTTAAAGATTGACTGGAATTTTATCCGTACAAGCTTTCAAACCATTAAATATGCCAAAAGCTTACCGCTAGTATTCACAATTTTGCTAGGCAACTCATGGTACTGGTTTTATGGCGCGACTTATTTAACTCAAATTCCGCAGCTTACCCAGCAAAACCTTCATGCATCAGAAAATGTCGTTAGCCTGTTACTGACTTTCTTTTCAGTCGGTATTGGTTTGGGTTCTCTTCTTTGCCGTAAAATTGGTGGTTCAGAAATTAATATTAAAATGGTGCCGATTGGTGCAGTTGGCCTTACTGTTTTTGCGCTTTACCTTGCTGCCAGTTTAGCTTTTGTACCAGAAAGAACTGGAGCATTACTGACTTTAAAAGATGTTTTTACCCAAGGCTGGGTTTACTACCATGTCATGATTGCTGTGACTTTATTGGGTATTAGTGGCGGTTTTTATATTGTTCCTCTATATGCCATGATGCAGGCTTACTCACCACGTTCACATCGTGCCCGAGTGGTTGCAGCAAATAACATCTTAAATGCCGTTTTTATGGTTTCTTCTGCAATTTTCTCAATCTTAATCTTAAGTGTTTTAAAAATTGATATTAAAATACTATTTATTATTACAGCTGTACTTAGTGCAATCTTTAGTATATGGCTTCTTGCCCGACTAAAACCAATGCTTGCCACAGCACATCTTTCTTTGGAGGACTAATTTATGCGCCACTATACTGGAATTGATCAACTTATTAACTCTTTTGATCAAGCATTACGTAGTCTTGTTCCGGGTGCAACAGCAGCACAGCGCCAAAATCCAGCTGAAACAGTAGAAGCAAAACTTGGTGTAAAAGATGCTCGCCATGTTGCAGGTTTAATGCGTGTTAACCATAGTGGTGAAGTGTGTGCTCAAGCACTTTATCATGGGCAAGCATTGACAGCGAAATTGCCAAATGTACGCCGCGAAATGCAACAGGCAGCGATTGAAGAACAAGACCATTTAGCTTGGTGTGAAGACCGTTTAAAAGAGCTAAATAGTCATACAAGCTTATTGAACCCGATTTGGTATGGCCTTTCATATGGTATGGGTGCTCTAGCCGGTATTGCAGGTGATAAATATAGCTTAGGTTTTGTTGCTGAAACTGAACGTCAAGTTAGTCTACATTTGCAAGATCACTTAAACCAGTTACCAGCTCAAGATGAACGCTCGCGCAAAATTCTAGAGCAAATGAATGAAGATGAATTGCATCACCGTCATACTGCACTTGAAGCAGGTGGTGTTGAATTACCATATGCAGTAAAAATCACAATGACTGCTATTTCAAAGTTAATGACAAAAACGAGTTATTATCTTTAAAAAAAACAAAGGATTGATCTCAACCGGATCAATCCTTTTTTAAAATATTATTTTAATCCGTGATCATATTTGAAACGTTCGATATCTCGAATTGAGTTCCAATAGTTTCTGTTAATACGATCACGATCAATTTGTAATTCTCTTAAAAGCTTACGATAACGTTCACGCTCTTCTGGCTTTAATTTTTCGTTATAAGCATTATCGGAATATTGCTTAAACTTCTCATCATAACGATCATATTCAGCTTTTGCATTGTAGTAATCTGAGGCAGCTCGATAATAAGGTCTTAAACGATTACGCTGCTCAACTGGGCATACATTAATATTGCCGTTACCCTCTAAAGCGTTATAAAAAATATTTGCTGGCTGGCAATAATAACCTAGGCCTTCTTTATACCCACGTTCATATGACTTTTGATCTGGAACAATATTGGCTTTTCCACATGCTTTGTAATATTGATCTAAACGTGGCGAAGAACCTTTCGAACCATCTTTCTCACCCACTAATGACCAATTTGCAGTCTTACATTCTTCTACGCTCATTGCAGCACAACCTGAAAGGCTGATTGCTAAAATGGCTAAACCGATATTTTTCATATTAAGAGAACTCAAAAATAAAAATTAAAAAAACGCAAAAAATAAAATTCCAGTACATACACTATATAAGTCTTACTCAATTCAAGATTTATACATAAATGTTTAACTGGATAAGATTTTAAGTTTAAAGCAGTTTGACCATCTCACCAAATTTAAGGATCACAATTCCTAATTATGTTTAATTTTAAAAGCGAAATCATGAACGATCAGACAACTCTTTGATGGCCCTTATACGTTAATTTTACTTTAAAGACTTATCATAAAAGCACCAATTAACTTTTAATTATTAAAATAAAAATCCAAAATTATTTATAAAAAAAACCTTTGTCTTTTTACTCTTTTTTTACGAGATTAACTTCAAAGGCTAAGGTAGGATTTTAGCTAAATAACCACCAAGGTTTTTTATAATGAGTACGCTTATTTACCCAAGTTTAAACTTAAAAGATTCTCACTTTAAAGCATTTAAAATATCAGATGATTTTATTCCACAAACGCAAATTCATACGTTCAACTCAGAGCTTTTTTTAAAAGAAGTTGAAGAATATTTAAGTTTATATCCACACACTCAGCACATTGATATTTGTCTACATGACTTAAACGGGCATATTCGTGGCAAACGTATTGACGTTAAGAGTCTGAAAAATCTATCGAATGGATGTTATTTTCCTCTTTCTATTTATGCCATGAGCCTTGATGGGAAAGTGATTGAAGAAACAGGTCTGGGAAAATATATTGGTGAACCAGATAGACTTTGCCTGCCCATTTTAGGCAGCTTGCAACCCAGTGCCTTATCCCCAGAATTAAATGCTCAGCTTTACCTATCAATGCAAGAAGAAGATGGTTCTGACTGTCGCTATGAACCACGTAATATATTAAAAAAATTATTAAATCAGTTACATGCTAATAATTATTTCCCTGTCATGGCTGCCGAGCTAGAGTTTTACCTTTTCTCACCTCATCATCAATTCGAGACATGTTCAGAAAACCAATGTTTTGATATAGATGCGCCAAATAACTATCAACAAGTCCTAGATGAAGTTGAAAAAGCAGCCTTACTACAATCAATTGAAATTACCGCAATTGTTGCGGAATCATCCCCTGGACAATACGAATTAAATCTTCAACACAGCCATGACATTTTAAAACTCTGCGATCAAATTAATGCTTTAAAAAGAATTGTAAAACAAGTCGCAAGAAAGCATGACTTAACCGCTTGTTTCATGGCGAAACCAAACTTGGCAAAGGCTGGTAGTGGCATGCATTTTCATATGAGCATGCTGAATCAATACCATCAAAATATATTTAGCTCAGAAGAAAAAGATGAGCTTTCAGCCAAATTATTGAGCGCGATTAGCGGACTCATTGAGTTAATGCCTGCATCTATGGCGATTTTAGCGCCTAATATTAATTCTTATAGACGTTTTAAAATTGGTCATCACGTGCCATTAGAAGCCAATTGGGATACTAACAACCGAAATGTTGCAATCCGAATTCCATGCTCAGATGTACAAAATCAACGCTTAGAATATCGTGTTGCTGGAGCTGACTGTAACCCCTATCTAGTTACAGCGACTATTTTAGCGGGCGCGTCTTATGGCTTATCTCATAAGTTACCGCTACCAAAACCTGCACATCTTTTAAAATTTCCAGACGAGCACATTTTATTAGCCAACAATCAGCCAGAAGCCTTAAAAATATTTAAAGGAAGTCTTATTTTAAAAGGGTATTTAGGGGCAGACTTTGTCGAACATTGGTACACGGTTAAACAGGCTGAATATCAAAACATTTATAGTCAAATGACTGAAGCAGAACAACATTGGGATATATAAATAAAAAGAGCAAAAAACTATAAACCACTTTGCAAACCCTTAGGGAGAAATACCCTAAGGTTTTTTTTATATCTAATTAATGATTTTTCTGTTTAGCTAAAAAACGTAACCCAACACCTGGTTCAGTAGCAATATAACGTGGCTGAATCGCGTTATCCCCCAGTTTACTGCGTAACTTGCCCACTAAAATACGTAAATAGTGCGTATCTTCCTGATGGGTGGGTCCCCATAGCTCTTTTAAGAGCTGAGGCTGTGTTAAAAGCTGCCCTTGATAGCGCATTAATAACGTCAAAAGCTGAAACTCTTTTCGAGTTAAAGTAATTGGTTGTTGCTCGATCCAAACTAAACGTTGCATGACATCAACCTTGAGATAGCCATCGTCATACACATGAGCTTCTTGTTGAATCGGTTGATTTCTTAAAATGACACGTATGCGCGCCAAAAGCTCTTGCACACTAAAAGGCTTGGTCATGTAGTCATTTGCGCCTGCGTCTAGCAAGGCAACTTTTTCATATTCATCAGCGCGTACAGATAACACAATAACGGGAACATTCGACCAGCTACGTAATTCTTGGAGGACTTCTTTCCCATCTAAATCAGGTAAGCCTAAGTCTAAAATAACCAAATCAGCCCCTTGGGTTGCCAATGCCTCTAGGCCTTTGTAACCCGTTTCACAGAGCGTGGTTTTGTATTTTTGAGTTCTTAAAGCAATGTCTAAAAATTTACGGATTTGAGGCTCATCATCAATAATCACAATACGTGTTTCTACAGGTGATGTTTCTGGACTTATCATGAATTTACAACTTATTCTTTTACTGGATGAATGGGTAATTTGATTTGAATTAAAGTACCTTTATTTTGGCGCCCTGAAAATGCTTCTATTGTACCCATATGGGCACCAATAATCGCTTTTACAATTGTTAGCCCTAAACCTGTACCGAATTTTCCACGGTCTCCACGCTCCATAGTATAAAACATATCGAAAATGCGATGTCTCTCGTCTTCAGGGATTCCTGCACCTTTATCTTCAATTTCTATTTTCACCTCATCTTCTGACACAAGATGAGTACGAATCATAACTGGCTCATCTGGAGGTGAAAAGTTTGCAGCATTTTCTAAAACATTAAAAATAGCTTGCTCTACCAGTGCTGGGTGAACATACAAACTAATTGGCTGCTCAGGTAACTGGACTAATACTTGCGTATCTGGTTTATAACGCTTTAAACGACGAGTTGCCGAACCAATTAATTCATCTACACCAATCCAGTCTCTTTTTAAAGTTAGACCTTCATGTCCCAAACGGGTCATATCAAGCAAATTCTGAATATAACGGTCTAAGCGCTCACCTTCCAAATGAATTGTTTCAAGTAAATCTTGCTGGTCTTGTTCTGACATTTCAGCTTTAAAATTGGCAAGTGTGTCTGCTGCCCCAATAATAGAAGCGAGTGGCGAGCGTAAATCATGCGATACCGAAGATAATAAAGCAGAACGTAAGCGCTCTGTTTCACTGGTGACTTTTGCTTGTTCTAGCTCATTCACCAATTGGGTTCGAAGTACCGCCTGTGCAATATATTCGATTACACTTTCAGTCAATTTCTTTTGCTCAAAATTTAAGGAAACCACTTCATCCTTAAAGTAAATTCCCACAATACCTAGGCTATTTTTTTGTTCTAAAAGAGGTAAAAACCACCAGTTTGACTGACTCAGAGTATCGGTAAAACGCCCACACGGCTGCTTGTGTTTCAAACACCATTCTGCGGCTACTTTTTCTTTATCATTTAGCTCAATATCAGATGAAATTACCTTATCTCGAATAGAAATCCACACTTTAGTTTGAAGTTGTGTTTCTAAAGTCATACGTCCTGTTTGCATGACTTCTTCAAGGTTTACTGCACTAGAAAGCTTACGCGCCAAGTCTTGCATTACCGTAGTGTAGGCATTCGCAGCTTTTAAAGATAAAACTTGCTGGCGTAACTGAGAAGCCAAACGCCCGGCAATTAAAGCTGCTGCAAAAAAAGCAACAACGGTGACTACCCCTTGGTGTGCTGAAATCTGAAAGGTATAACGTGGTGCTATAAAGAAAAAATTATAGGCCAAGAAACATATTAAGGCTGCCACTACGGCAGCTAACATTCGAGTTTTAGTTGCAACAATTAAAACAGAAATAATAAAGATGACAGAGAAGTCTTCAATACCAAATAGAACTTCGGCGAAGTGAGCTAGAAAAATGCTACCGCACGTCACAGCTAAAACAAAAATGCTTTCTTTTAATGATAAAAATGAAGGTTTTCCGAACTGATTAATCTTTTTAGTGCCCTGTTCTGGGTGCAAAATGGTTAAAGCAATCGAGTTTTCTTGATTTAATAATTGCTGAGCTAAATTTTTCTTAAATAACTTTAACCACCACGGTGAAATACTTTTACCAATGACTAGATTCGAAATTCCTCGGTCAACGGCCGCATCCATTAACACTGACGCAACTCTATGCCCATATAAGACTTCTGTTCGACCACCGAGTTGTCGAGCCAGCTCAAATGCACGATCGATTTCAATATATTCTTTTTTATATGAATTTCCTGAACTCTGTCCAAAGTCCAAACTTTTAGCCACATTCACCACAGTCCACGTAGCCCCATAGCGTTCAGCTAAGCGGCAGCCTGCTCGCACTAAATATTCAGAAGAGCCTTGCCCATCTATCGCAATCATCAATTCATTTTGCAACGATATAGATTTCAAACCCTTTGAGGCATAACTCTCCTTTAAGTCTGAATCGACATGTTCAGCAACGCATTGCATTGCCAGTTCACGTAATGCTGTTAAATTTGAAATGCTAAAAAAGCCTTGTAATGCCAGATTTGCTTGCTCTGGTACATAGACTTTTCCTTGATGGAGCCTTTCAATGAGTTCACTGACGGGTAAATCAATTAAGCGAATATCTCGAATACGGTCAAATACCCGATCTGGTACCGTTTCATTTACTCGAATTCCCGTAATCTGGTACACCACATCATTTAGGCTTTCTAAATGTTGAATATTTATAGTGGTAAATACATCAATACCAGCATCTAGCAACTCATTAATATCTTGCCACCGTCGTTCATGACGACTATTTGGGACGTTGCGATGAGCCAATTCATCAACCAAAACGATTTGCGGATGCCTAAGTAAAATAGCATCCAAGTCCATTTCTTCTAAAATATGCCCCTGATATTGCATTTCTTTTCTAGCAATCTGAGGCAACCCTTCCAAAATTTTTAGAGTTTCGATTCTTCCATGGGTTTCAACAATACCAACAACAACATCTGTGCCCTGTTGAAATAATTCTTTGGCGCGGGCGAGCATGGCATAAGTTTTTCCTACACCAGGTGCCGCACCAAGAAAGACCGTTAGTCGACCGGCTTGATATCTGTTGACATGATTTAATAAGGCCTCAGCCTGATTTTCGCGATTGCTTTGCACTTGATATCATCCGGTAAACTAATAACTTTATTTTTAAGTTAATGTGTAGATTGTAATTGATCTAAAGCAATATTGAGCTGTAATACATTAACACGAGCTTGCCCTAGTACACCAAACTGCTTCGGTTCAACATACTTTTGCAAAAGCTCTTCCACAACCTTAGGGTCTAAATCACGAGCTTGAGCCACTCGAGCAACCTGTAACTGAGCAGATTCAGGACTAATATGCGGATCAATACCACTACCAGATTTAGTCACTAAATCGCTTGGAATCGGTGTATTACCTGTGTGATCTTGTTTTTTCACCGCAAGAATCTGAGCATCAATTTGTTGCTGTAATTCAGGATTAGTACGAGCTAAGTTTGTACCTGCCATCGCCATCGGGTCATAAGCGACTGCTGAAGGTCGCGGATGAAAATAAGCCTCTCCAACAAATGGCTGAGCAACTAATTTTGACCCTAAAACTTTATGATCTATTTCAATCAAACTACCATTCGCTTGATTGTTAAATAACATCTGTCCCGCACCTGTAGCAATAGCACTATAAGCAGCGCCACAGCCAACTAAGGTAAAAATTAATAATCCCAAAGATGCTCTTAAGGTCTGACCCAAATTTGCTTCTGAATTTTGTACATAAGTTTTCATTTCAAACTCCAGATTACAAACCAAATAATTGAACAATCACTACATCAATCGCTTTAATGGCAATGAATGGCAGAACCACACCGCCTACTCCATAAATCAACATATTTCGACGTAATAACTGAGTTGCCGTTGAAGGTTTAAATTTGACACCTCGTAGTGCGATTGGAATTAATAGCGGGATAATAATCGCGTTAAAAATTAATGCAGATAAAATCGCGCTGTTTGGACTTGCCAAGTGCATTACATTCAATACTTGCATTTGTGGAATCGCAGCAGCGAACAATGCAGGCAAAATGGCAAAGTATTTAGACACGTCGTTTGCTAATGAAAATGTTGTTAGAGCACCACGCGTAATCAGCTGCTGTTTCCCAATCTCGACCACAGCAAGTAGTTTGGTCGGGTCTGAGTCTAAATCGACCATATTGCCAGCTTCTTTTGCAGCTTGTGTACCTGAATTCATGGCTAACCCAATATCTGCTTGTGCTAATGCTGGTGCATCGTTGGTTCCGTCACCAACCATTGCAACTAAACGACCTTGTTGTTGTTCGGTGCGAATACAAGCCAATTTGTCTTCTGGTTTTGCTTCGGCAATATAATCATCTACACCAGCTTCAGCAGCAATCGCGGCCGCAGTTAATGGGTTATCACCTGTAACCATGACAGTTTTAATACCCATTTCTCTTAAACGAGCAAAACGTTCTTTAATACCGTGTTTAATCACATCTGAGAGTTCAATCACACCCAACACATGATGTTGATTAGCGACGACTAAAGGTGTTGCTCCTTTTTTTGCAACTTGTTCAACACGCGCTTTTAATTCTAAATCTTGAGAATAATCTTCATCTACAAATTTCAAGATTGCATCTAATGCACCTTTACGAATTTGGTCACCATTCGGTAAATTCACACCAGAGATTCGGGTAGAAGCACTAAAAGAGATAAATTCGGCTTGCTCGGGTTCTTGCTGTTTTAGCCCTTGCTCTTTTGCTAACTTAACAATCGATTTCCCTTCTGGTGTTGGGTCGGCAAGTGAACTTACCCAAGCAGCAGCTCTCAACTCAGACTCGGTTACCGAAGTTAAAGGATAAAAAGAGGTCGCTTGACGGTCACCATAAGTAATGGTTCCTGTTTTATCGAGTAAAAGCACATCAATGTCACCCGCAACTTCGACAGCTTTCCCCGATTTCGCCAAAACATTGGCCTTGAGTGCACGGTTCATCCCCGCAATACCAATCGCAGGTAACAAGCCACCAATGGTTGTAGGAATCAAGCAGACCAATAACGCCACGAGCACGACTGGATCAAGTTCAATATGCAAATACTTGGCAATAAATGGCAAGCTAATCACGACAATTAAAAATGTAATTGTCATTACCATTAACAAGAAGCCAAGCGCAATCTCATTCGGAGTTTTCTGGCGATTTGAGCCTTCGACCAAAGCAATCATACGGTCTAAGAAACTTTGACCAGATTCAGCAGTCACTTGCACAACAATACGATCTGTAAGTACTTTGGTTCCGCCAATAACACCTGAACGGTCTGTTCCAGCTTCACGTAGCACGGGTGCTGACTCACCTGTAACAGCTGATTCATTAATAGTGGCAAAGCCTTCTACAATCTCACCGTCGGTTGGAACAAGCTCACCTGCATGTACTTCAATAAAATCATTTAAATGAAGTTCAGTCGCTGCAACTTGAGTCGCTTGACGGTCTGTCAAAGAGTTGAGTCTTCGAGCTGTTAAATTTTCTCTTGCTGCACGTAGTGAAGATGCCTGCCCACGGCCTCTGGCCTCTGCAACTGCTTCGGCATAGTTAGCAAATAAAATCGTAATAAACAGAATTGCTGTAACCACGAAACCAAATAATAACGTGGTGTAACCCAAGACTGTACTAATTGCAGTAACCACTGTTCCAAGCCATACAATTGCCATCACAGGGTTTTTAATTGCATGCTGCGGTAGCAGTTTCACAAATGCATTTTTCCAAACTTCAAAATTTGGTACTGCCATGGTTTGTTTATGGCTATTTACATGAGTTTGTGTATTCATTTTCACTCGCCTCCTTAGCCTTTAACCAACAAAAGTTGATCGGCAATAGGCCCAAGGACAAGAACTGGCATAAATTGTAATAAGGTAAGCAACACAACAATCGTAATCAGCGTTAAAGCAAAGGTTGGAGTTTCAACCTGAAGACTACCTGCTGTTTCGGGTGCTTTTCTTTTTGCTGCTAAACGTGTCGCAATCATTAATGGCAAAATTAAGGTCGGAAAACGTCCTAACAGTAGAGCGATACTACAAGTGACATTCCACCATACAGTGTTGTCTCCAAGACCTTCAAAACCTGAACCATTGTTGGCAAATGCAGAAACATATTCGTAGAACACTTGGCTAATACCATGTGGTCCCGGATTACTAATTCCAGATATGCCTGGAACGCTGAGGCTTAATGCGGTAAATGCAAGAATGACTAAAGGTTGAATCAAGATAATAATCGCGAGCAATTTAATTTCTGCTGCTTCAAT
The DNA here is from genome assembly GCF_059579785.1 of Acinetobacter sp. S-1. Classification (NCBI taxonomy): domain Bacteria; kingdom Pseudomonadati; phylum Pseudomonadota; class Gammaproteobacteria; order Moraxellales; family Moraxellaceae; genus Acinetobacter; species Acinetobacter sp. S-1. The sequence continues at coordinate 1,433,824 of NZ_CM184207.1, read as the reverse complement.
CTTACGTCCAAACAATTCAGGGGTACGGCCTGTCATTAAACCTGCAATAAATACTGCGAGTAACAGATAAATCATAAACTGTTGCAGACCACAGCCCACACCACCCCAAATGGCATTAATCAGCATGTTAATGAGTTCGACTAAACCGGTAAGCGGTGCAGAAGAATCATGCATCATATTGACTGAGCCGTTATTTACCTGTGTAGTAAGCGCTGCCCAAACTGCTGATGCTGCTGGTCCAAATCGTTGTTCTTTACCTTCCATTACGGCAAATTGAGATGCTGTCGATGACATACTCTCAGACCAGACAGCCGCTGCACCTGAAATAATCGACATGAAAAGCATGCTGCCAAAGACAAAGTAGGCAAATTTTTTACGCTGAGTAAAATGCCCGACCATAAAAATGACTGTAATTGGAATAAGTAAGATCGCAATCATTTCTAGTAAATTAGAAAATGGTGTTGGATTTTCTAAAGGCACAGAACTATTTGGACCGTACCAACCACCACCGTTACTACCTAATTGCTTAATCGCCACCATTGGCGCAACTGGTCCTAAAGGAATTTTTTGAGTTTCAACGCTATTGGCTTTGTCAATAAGCTGTACTTCTGGCCCACCTTGGAAAGTTGCTGGCACACCTTGGCTATTAAGCAACAATGACCAGACAAAACAGAGTGGAAGCAAAAAGCGAACTGTAGGACGAATTACATCTGCCCAATAGTTACCAATTAAAATTTGATCTGGCTGCTCGGCAACATCGGCCGCAATATGGCTTGGACGCTGATAAAAGAAAGCTCTTAATGTCGCAACAACCAAAGCTAGCCCCATCATTGGAGTAATGACTTGCAAACCTACAATACCTGTCATTTGCGACAAATAAGATAACTGAGCCTGACCAGAATAATGCTGTTGGTTAGTGTTTGTTAAAAATGAAATAACAGTGTGTAGCGCTAAATCCCAACTCATATTTGGTGCATGGTTAGGGTTTAATGGTAGCCATGCTTGCGTCATAAAAATAGCAAGAATAGCCACTGCAAGAAAAATACAGCTCACAACAAATGCTAGAGAATATTGTTTCCAATTCATTTGTTGTTGTGGAGATACACCTAATAAGCGGTATACAGGATTTTCAATCCAGCGAAATAATCCATCACCCCACATCGGCTGATTTGCCATCACTTTGGATAGATATTTACTGAGGCACCATGCTAGAAAAATAGCAATAAATAAAACAAGTATAAGTTCTAACATGGCTATTCTCCTCTATACCCCTTGGCTTGATCTGCCAAACTGGAAATAAGGAGAGATGGAGAAATATCATTTGTTTTAAGTCCGCATAAGACAATGCCAGACTGATGCAAGATGCGCATTTGAGAATTTATAAGCATCTTTATTGTCCTGAAATAACACTAATTTAGTGAATTTCAGTATTGATAAAATGCCCGTAAATTCTCTATTGAGGAAGTCAAAGCCCGCGTAAAGTTTGCGTAAAATTTAGTTTGAAGGGGATTAAACTTTAAAATTAACGACTGGATAAATCATGCTATCAGCCTTTAAGGTTTCACAATGCCAAAGTTCATATAAAGGAATTTTTACATCGAGTGCCAAAGGTAGCTTTTTAGAATTAAATTGCATATGGTCCAGATCACTTCCCCATGCAATCAAATCTACATCTAAAGAAATATGATGCGACGGACGAACACGCCCCGAATCTGACTCAAGTTTCTTTAGAAAAGATTCAATTTGGTCACACGATAAATTGCTTTTTAATAGACATGCCGAATTCCAATAATCATCTCCAATACCATCTCGGCATGGAATTTGATAAACAGATGAAAACTGCACTTTCCCCAATGTTGCCAATTGCGTATAAGCAAAAGTAAAGTGCTGATCTGCGTCTAAATTACTCGCTAGGGCGAGCGCAAAAATTGTTTCTGGTGCGTTCAAGACGAATTCCTACAGCATTTGCTTCTGCAATGATGGCTGGCTTACGGATGGTTATAGTAATTTTTTCAATTGATGGAAAGGTTTCAAACAAACATTGTAAAACCAAATTTGCTGCATGCTCGATTAATTCAGGTTTAGCTTGTTGAATGGCTTGAGCCGATAACTCACAAATCTGCGCATAGTTGAGGGTGTCCTCAAGCTTGTCAGACTCTGCTGCTCGGCTCAAATCATTATGGATGGTTAAATCCAACATTAAAGGTTGAATGATTTGTCTTTCCCAGTTGAAACAGCCAATGACTGTCTCAACTTTCAAGCCTTCAATAATAATGGCATCCATAAATTTAAACTGACCTTAGTGCTTTAATAACGAAGCAGGTTCCATATTTTGAACCATTTTCAAACGCTGGTCTGCATAAATATCAGTATATGGTGCGAGTACGCGCATAAAACGATCGAAATAAAGCATTTGCTTAAATAATAAAGCAAAATCACGTGGGAATTTAATCCCGTGGCGTTCGCCTACACCTACCATATCCATCATGATGTCATTTAAATCGGCTGGATTTGAAGACAAGATCTGTTGCGGATCGGCCATTAATACGCCATTAAACAAACGTTCTAGATCTTGAGCCAACACCTGAACGTCAATTTTGTTATGGGTCATACCCATTTTCAGCATATTTTCAGCCATTGCCTGATAATCAGTTTTTTGTAAGGCATCCATAAATGCAATACATGCAGTCCAAACTTCAGGTTTTAACTGGCCGACGATACCAAAATCAATAAAACCAATACGCCCATCTTCAAGCAACATTAGGTTCCCAGCATGTAAGTCAGCATGAAAACTCTTACACAGCATAAGACTACCGAACCATGTATTCATGGCAGTAATCAGTACTTGCGAAGGATCTTTAGCATATTGTTTTACAACACTAAAGTCTGTCAAAGACACACCATATAGACGTTGCATAGTTAAGACACGACGTGTAGAAAACTGATGATAAACTTTAGGCGCTGTCGCTGCTTTATTTTGTGAAATATTAAGATATTCCACAAAATCATCTAGGTTTTGTGCTTCTTCAATGAAATCGACTTCACGGACCATACGGCTTTTAATTTCATCTACAATTTCAGAAAGAGCTGCGAATTTGATCTTTGGTACAGCACGTTCGAGCAGCTTGGCAGCCCAATGTACTACACTTAAGTCTGTATATAAAATGGTTTCAACACCAGGCTTTTGTACTTTGATAACGACATCTTCACCTGTGGTCAGCTTAGCTGCATGAACCTGAGCAATTGACGCAGAAGCTAATGGCTTTTCATCGATATAGCTAAAAATCTGGCTTAAATCGCGCCCTTCAAATTCAGATGCAAGCACACCTTGAATATAACTAAATGGTAGTGTTGGGGTCTGGTCTAAACAACCTTGAAATTCTTCTACATATTCACGTGGAAAAAGCGATGGCGTACTCGCAATAAACTGACCAAGCTTAATATAAGTTGAACCAAGTGACTCAAAAGTCTCTCGCATGAGTTTGGCATTACTTGGTTTTTCAGTTGCGTATTTAATTCCAGCTTTGGCCGCAACCACTGCTGTTTCACCAATGCGGGCGACTGAACGCAGCCCATCAAACAAAATATTTTTTTTCATATTTCTTCAAAACCAAATCATTCAGGTTGAGTGTAGCAAATTTTGTTTAATTTACTGATTAGCTTGCCTGACAAAGTGGGCAATTTACATCTTTATCAAAACTAACAATACGTTGTGTCATATTTAAACCATCCCACAATAATAGTTTCTGCTTTAAAGGTACACGATTTAAACCTAAATATAGCAAAGTGTGATGTGCTTGTAATGACGCTATCATTACAGGAGTAGTTGCAAGTACCCCTGACTCTGCACAGCGCAGCCCTTCATTGCTATGCTGTTCTTTCGGAAAAAGACATTCATAACAAGCTGAATCTCCTTCAACCATGAACATTTGCGCCTGAAAACCAATTGCTGAAGCGCTAATTAATGCGACTTGATGTTTCTTACAAGCTGCGTTTACCAAATAGCGAGTTGTAAAATTATCACAGCCATCTAAAACCACATCTTGGTGTTCAACCAGTCTATCAATGTTATGTTCGTCTAAACGTTCGTTATAGTATTCAACACAGATATAAGGGTTAATTTTCTGTAACCGTTTAGCTAGAATTTCTGCTTTATAGCGACCAACATCTTCATGACCAAATGCGATCTGACGTTGTAAGTTACTTATCTCGATCGTATCCGCATCAATCAGTGTAATTTTCCCAACCCCTGCTCGCGCTAGTAGCTCTGCACTACTACATCCTATTCCGCCAGCACCGACAATCAGTACATTAGCAAGTTTGAGTTTTTCCTGAGCTTCAATATCCCATCCATCAAGTAAAATCTGACGGCTATAGAGATGCATTTCTTCATCACTTAACTCTACAAAATCGATATCTTGAAGCTCGGTCACGCGTTAATCCTTTCACTTAGAAGCGAAATGATTTTATGACTAAGTTCGTTATTATGAAAGCTATAAAATAGAAACAACTTTTTTATTCTAATAAAGCTTATTTGCCAACATTGCATCTATCAAGCTTTCTGCAACAATAGAAATATCTATTTTCTTTATTACTTAGGCTAAATATGACCCAATCATATATTGCACCTGTAGAGTTAGAAAAAGCTTATCGTTTATTAAATCATGGCCCAACTGTGCTTGTTTCTGCGCAACATGGTGACGACCGCAATGTAATGGCTGCTGCTTGGGCATGTGCATTAGAATTCAAGCCAGCCAAAGTCTCCGTTGTTCTCGACAAAAGCACTAAAACACGACAGCTGGTTGAGCAAAGTGGCTATTTCACACTACAAGTTCCCTGCTATGCACAGCTCGATCTGACTCATCAACTTGGAACCATTAGTAAGCTAGATGATCCAGAAAAACTTGAGCATTGTGGTGTTGAACTATTTTATCAAGAAGGTCTTCCTAGCCCGCTTGTATCAGGTTGCATTGCATGGCTTGTGTGTAAACTTATTCCAGAACCCCATAATCAGTCAGCTCATGATTTATTTATTGGTTCTGTTGTAGGTGCATGGGCAGATAGCCGCGTTTTTAGAGATGGGCACTGGCATTTTCAAGATGCACCAAAAGAACTTCGCAGCCTGCACTATATTGCAGGTGGAACTTTTTATTTGATTGGTGAAGAAGTCAAAGCCCAAATTTAATCATTAAAAAGCGAGATTCATTTAATTGCAAAAAAACCGCATAACAATTGCGGTTTTTTTGCAGTCAACGACATTTTTTAAAAATCTAATATTTAAACTTGAGCCACTTCACGAGCAATCACCAAGCGTTGAATATCAGAAGCACCTTCATAAATCTGGCTTACACGAACATCACGATAAATTCTCTCTACAGGGAAATCGCTCACGTAGCCATAACCACCATGAATCTGGATTGCATCCGAACATACTCGCTCAGCCATAGTAGACGCAAATAGCTTTGCCATTGAGGCTTCTTTTAAACAAGGCAGCCCAGCATCTTTTAAAGTTGCAGCATGCAAAACCAACTGATGTGCCGCTTCAATCTGGGTCGCCATATCGGCTAAACGGAAACCAACCGCCTGATGCTGAACTAATTCGACTCCAAAAGCTTTACGCTCATTTGCATATTGCACCGCTGCATCAAAAGCCGCTCTTGCCATACCTACCGATTGAGCTGCAATACCAATACGTCCAGCTGCCAAATTAGATAATGCAATTTTATAACCTTCACCCTCTTGCCCCACCAAATTTTCTAAAGGAATTCGGCAGTCCTCAAAAGTAATGGTCGCTGTATCTGAAGCATGTTGACCCATTTTGTCTTCAATACGAGTCACCAAGTAACCTTGTGTATTGGTGGGTACAAGAAAGCACGAAATACCTTTTTTACCAGCTTGTTTATCTGTGACCGCGAACACCAAAGCCACTTGGGCATTTTTACCACTGGTGATAAATTGTTTTACGCCATTAAGCACCCAATGGTCGCCATCTCGCTCGGCTTTACATAAAATCGCGCTCGCATCGGAACCGACATGTGGCTCAGTTAAACAAAAGCATCCTAGCCATTCGCCAGAGGCAAATTTTGGCAAATAGGTTTGTTTTTGCTGCTCTGAACCGTATGCCAGTGTAATACCGCAAATCAAAGAGTTTTGTACGCTTACAATTGTCGAAATAGCACCATCGCCTGCGGCAATTTCCTCAATTGCGAGTACCAAAGATACATAGTCCATTCCGGCACCACCCCATTCATCGGGCACGGTCATCCCCATAGCGCCTAGTGCACCTAAATCTTTGAGTTCCTGAGCTGGAAATTCATGAGTTTTATCGCGATGTGCAGCAGTTGGCTTTAACTGATTTTGCGCATAGTTACGCATCATCTCCTGAACCATACTTTGTTCAGCATTTAAGATCATTTCAGCATCCTTATTTTTATTATTTTGCTGCCATACGAATTGCACCATCTAGACGGATGACTTCACCATTTAAGTAAGAGTTTTCAGCAATATGTGCCACCAAACGAGCAAACTCTTCTGGTTTTCCTAAACGAGATGGGTACGGCACCATTTGCCCCAAAGCATCTTGTACATTTTGTGGCATACCCTTAAGCATTGGGGTTTCCATAATTCCCGGTGCAATGGTCATAATACGAATAGCATGTCGCGCAAGCTCACGAGCAATCGGCAATGTCATCGCAACAATAGCGCCTTTTGATGCAGAATACGCAGCCTGACCAATTTGACCATCAAATGCGGCAACAGAAGCAGTGTTAACAATTACACCACGATCTTCTTCACCTTCTTCAACCGTGTTTTTACTCATTGCATCTGCTGCAAAACGCAGCATGTTAAATGTACCTGTAACATTAATATTTAAAGTCTTTGCAAATAATCCCAAGTCATGAACGCCCTCACGGCCAACCACTTTCGCAGAAGGGCCAATACCGGCACAGTTCACCAAACCATGCAAATGACCATGTTTTGTCAACACATCTTTAAAGAACTGTTCAGCAGCAGCTTCATCGGTCACATCAAGTTTTACAAAGTCAGCTTTTGGCCCCAATTGTTTTGCTTGTTGCTCGCCTGCTTCTGTATTCATGTCTACCAAGGTAACTGAAGCACCTTGCTGGACTAAATACTCAGCTGTTGCAGCACCTAAACCAGACCCACCACCTGTAATTACGAAATGTTTCCCTTGAATTTTCATTGTGTAATGTCCATAGAAATGTTCTTTAAACTTAGTAGTGAGAGTAAAAGTTGTTGTTTTCCGATACAATTTCAAAAAGCCTCAAAATGTTTGCAGCTTTTGATCAATCCAAATTTTAAATATGCAGTATTTCACTTGAAATATATGAAGAAAATATGAGTCTTTGACATGATTGTCCAATCTTCTTTAAGTAAAGGCACAATTTCGATTGCACTAGTACATGAAGCACTGAGTGCGGCTTATGCCAAAGGTTTAAATACACAAATAATTCTAAATAAAGCAGGCATCCCCGCTGAATTACTGATGTCTCCAAAGGCACGTGTGCCTGTTACAACCTATGCCCAATTGTGGATAGAGCTTGCCAATGCCATGAACGATGAGTTTTTTGGGATGGATAGCCACCCCATGCGGCGTGGAAGCTATAAATTACTGACTAAACTCGTCAGTACGGCTGAAACTTTAGAAAAAGCACTCTACGATATTTTGAAGTTTTTTAACTTTGTTCTAGATGACATGCATGGAGAAATCATTCGAGAGCAAGACAAAGCTTATTTAGTGATTCATGATCATGAACAACCTAAACGTATGTTTACCTATGCAACCTTTTTAATATTAGTACACGGACTGATGTGTTGGTTGGTAGACCAGCGAATTGGTTTAAATATTATTATGGTACGTTGTGCTAAACCTCAGGATATTCAGGATTATCTTGTACGTTTTGGTGAAGACATTCAATTTAATGCTGAGGCAAATCGAGTTGAGTTCGATGCTCACTATTTAGATATTAAAATTAAAAAAGATAAAAAAGCGCTTTATGATTTTTTAGAACAAACTCCACAAAATCTTTTAGTTCGCTTTAAAAATGAAAATGCCTTGAGTGTACTTATTCGTCGCCATTTATTGAAACTCCACCCTGCACAATGGCCCGAACTCAAAGATGTAGCTCACCAACTCAATATTTCAGAAGCCACCGTTCAACGTCGACTGAAACATGAAGGTGTAAGCTATCAACAAATTAAAAATGAAATCCGCTGTGATATTGCTGTTCAACGCTTAAGCAAAACGAATGACTCAATTCAAGATATTAGTGAAGATTTAAGCTTCCATGACCCAAGTGCATTTCACCGTGCTTTTAAAAAATGGACAGGTGTCAGCCCAGGTGCATATCGAGATAATTTAACTGGACACAAGCAATAACATATACATCGAATGAAGCGTGAGGTATTAGAGTTTAAGCTTATGATATTTATGTCTTTTAAATTCAATATTTCAGATAAACGCTTTATTTAAAATTTAATAATAGTCATAAAAACAGTGATTTATAATTCTATTCAAACTTTTATCTTTCAAACTGATTTATAAATCAAAATAACTAAGTTTATAAGCCTCTAAACACGTGAAAGGATGATCTCCTATTTCATTTCGGTTTTATTTTTATCATGTCTTTAAAATCAAAATTTTCTCTACCAAAGACTTTGTTGGCATCAACATTGGGGTTTGTATTTGCTTCATCTGCTTTTGCAGCAATTCCGACTACACTTAAACTTGATTATGCTTACTATGCACCAACCAGTTTAATCGTTAAAGATCAAAAACTTCTCGAAAAAGCACTGCCAAATACCCAAATTAAATGGGTTTTTAGTCAAGGTAGTAACCGCTCATTAGAATATCTCAACAGTAACAGCATCGATTTTGCTTCTACCGCTGGATTAGCTGCTGTATTAAGTCGAGCGAATGGTAGTCCAATTAAAACGGTTTATGTACAAAGCCAACCAGAATGGACCGCCCTTGTTGTCGCAAAAAATTCACCAATTAAAAGCCTAAAAGATTTAAAAGGTAAAAAAATTGCAGCTACCAAAGGAACCGATCCTTTCTTATTTACACTACAAGCACTAGATACAGTCGGTTTGAGTAAACGTGATGTACAACTGGTTCATCTACAACACCCAGATGGAAAAACTGCATTAGAGCGTGGCCAAGTAGATGCTTGGGCTGGACTTGATCCATTAATGGCTTCAGCTCAAATTCAATCGGGTGCAAAATTGCTTTATCGTAATGTTGGATTTAATAGCTATAGTGTACTGAGCGTTAAAGAAGATTTTGCAAAGCAAAGCCCTGAAGCGGTAGAAGCCATTATTAAAGCCTATGAACAAGCCCGAAAATGGGCAAAAGTCAATCCAGATAAAGTGGCAGCACTTTTAGCTCAAGAATCAAAACTTCCTCTACCTGTGGCTAAACTACAATTGAGCCGAACCAACTTCGATCAAAGCATTCCATCAGCAACTCAAGCACAAGCGCTAAAACGTTCTGGGAAAATTTTGACTGAAGAAGATTTGGTTAGAAAAGGTACCAACGTCAATCAAGTGGTCGATCAGTTATTAGACCCACGTTTTGCTCAAAAAGTCGTGAAATAGTATATGAGTGATTCACTTAACAAAGCTGAGCTAAATCACTTCTTAGCTCAGCAGGCTTCAAAATCTCAGAAAAAGCATCTAAACCACAAATTTACACGGTGGTTTAAAGCGCTACTCATTCCACTCATCTTTTTAACGGCTTGTGAGTTTCTAGTCAGAAATGGCTATATCGATGCTTATCTACTCCCTGCACCGTCTAGTTTATGGCAATCTTTTTTAGATTTAGCTCATAGTGACCTGTTTGCCCATATTTATATTAGTACATGGCGTGTTCTGTTGGGCTTTATTATAGGAAGCGGTTTAGGTTTAGTTTTTGCGATTTGGGTTGGGTTAAGTAAAGAAGCAGAAGCATATTTAGAACCAACTTTTTCAGCAATTAAATCAATTCCGAGTCTTGCTTGGATTCCCCTGTTATTGCTTTGGTTAGGAATTGACGAAGGTTCTAAAATTACATTGATTGCAATCGGAGCATTCTTTCCAACCTATACCAATACAGTTGCAGCAATTCATAATGTAGATAAAAAGCTCATTGAAGTTGGAAAAGTTTATCGGCTTAATACTTTTCAGCGGATTATATCTATTATTTTACCGGCAGCCTCTCCCGGCATTTTAACGGGTTTACGTAACAGCTTAAGTTTGTCTTGGATGTTTATGATTGCAGCTGAACTGATTGCAGCCACTCAAGGGATTGGCTATTTACTCAGTGATGGCCGAGAAACGTCTCGACCTGATATTGTTATTATTGCGATTATTTTATTGGCGCTATTGGGTAAAGTAACCGATACCTTAATGAAACTTATCGAAAACTGGTTGTTACGTTGGCGTGATACGCTACAAAAATAACTTTAAATCCAGCATGCCAAAGTGACTCGATCATTTTGGCCATAGTCTTGAATGGTTCTAATCTCACTAAAACCATGCTCAGCAAATATATTTCGAACAGCTTGTCCCTGATCATAACCATGCTCTAGTGCAATCCAGCCTTGCGGTTTTAACCAGTTTTTGCCTTGAGCAATAATAATTTCAATATCAGCCAGTCCCTGATGATCTGCAACCAATGCACGGCGTGGTTCTGTAGCCAAAGCTTGCATGTGTTCATCGTCAGGGTCGATATACGGCGGATTAGAAACAATTAAATCAAACTTTTGCGGTTCAAGTGCGTCAAACCAAGCGCCGCAGGCAAATTTCACACGTTGCAAATTATGAACTTGTGCATTTTCTTTTGCGACTTCTAAAGTAGACGCATAAATATCAGTTGCCGTGACTTGCCAATCTGGACGTTCACTTGCTAATGCAAGCGCAATTGCACCTGTTCCCGTTCCCAAATCAACAATCTTTGCAGTATTTGGCAAATTTAGATTTAAAACGGTTTCAACTAAAACTTCAGTATCTGGACGTGGCACTAAAGTATCAGATGTTACTTTTAAATCGAGCGTCCAAAATGGCTGTGAACCCGTCACATAAGCTAAAGGCTCACCATTTTGGATACGTTCAAGACCAGCCAAGTAATCTTGCTCTTGTTGGGCAGTTAACTCTTGCTCAAGTCTAAACTTTAATTCAAGCGAATTGATTTTTAGAAAATGCTCAAGTAACCAAGCATTTTCTTGCCGTTCATAACTGTCAGGCTCACCACGAGTTGCAAGCGCTTGAGCAATATTCATTAGCCGCCATTTTCCTGTGCAAGCATCGCAAGTTGATCTGCCTGATATTCACGGTGTAAGCTATCGAGCAATTCAGTCAAATCACCTTCCATAATTGCATCTAACTTATATAAAGTCAGGTTAATACGATGGTCCGTCATACGCCCTTGTGGGTAGTTATAAGTACGGATACGTTCAGAACGGTCACCAGAACCAACCAAATCACGGCGCATCTCAGAAGTTGCTGCGTCGGCTGCTGCACGTTTTGCATTTTCTAAACGCGATACTAACAATGCCATCGCTTTAGCTTTGTTTTTATGCTGTGAACGTTCTTCTTGGCACTCAACCACTGTGCCGGTTGGAATGTGAGTAATACGTACCGCTGAATCGGTTTTGTTAATGTGCTGACCACCCGCACCTGATGCACGGTAAGTATCAATACGTAAATCTGCAGGATTAATTTCAACGTTAGTATCAACATCAATTTCAGGCAAGATCGCAACTGTACAAGCTGATGTATGCACACGACCTTGTGATTCAGTTGCTGGCACACGTTGTACACGGTGAGCACCACTTTCAAACTTCAAGCGACCATACACACCATCACCATCTACACGGCAAATAACTTCTTTAAAGCCACCATGCTCGCCTTCATTTTCAGAAAGGACTTCAATACGCCAGCCTTGTGTCTCGGCATATTTGCTGTACATACGGAACAAATCACCAGAGAAAATCGCAGCTTCATCACCACCTGTTCCAGCACGGATTTCTAAATAAGCCGCATTAGAATCATTCGGATCTTTTGGAATCATCAAAATGTTGAGCTGGCTTTCTAATTCTTCAAGCAATGTTTTATTCGCTTGAATTTCTTCTTCTGCCATATCTTTAAAGTCTGGGTCCGACTTCATCATTTCAGCAGTTTCAATATCTTCTTCTGCTTGACGGTATTTGCCCCAAACTTCGGTAATTTCAGATAAATCACTATGTTCACGAGACAATTTACGGAAACGTTTGTTATCGGAGATCACTTCAGCATCTGCAAGCAATGCAGTAAGTTCTTCATGTCGATCACAGAGTTGATCAAGTCGTAAACGGAGTGACGCTTTCATAAGAGGAAATATCTCAAAAGTCCAAAAAGCTTATCGAACGCTATGTAAGTATAGAAGATAAGCAAAATCGTAAAAATAGCGCATAGTTTACAGATTATGCTGCTTAAATGACATATATAATCAGCCAATTCATCAACTTTCCCAATAAGTAGAGGCGTATAAATATAATGATTTCGAATAAGTTTTATTTACTTGCCTATAATTTGGCTGTTCTGTAAGAAATAATAAGTCATCTTTTTCCTCTATATGACAATAGAGGCTTTATTTAAAAACCTCTTTGCCTAGCCAACTTATTTTAATTTTTCTAATAAAGTTTTACCCACTAAAACAGCCGACGCCGGATTTTGTCCTGTAATAAGTTCACGGTCCACCACTACGTTTGGAGTCCATGCAGTGGTATTACTTTGATACTTACCTCCAAGTGACTGTAATATAGTTTGTGGATAAAACTTCATTTCTCCACCTTTTAATAAAGCTTTAGCCTGCTCTTCTTCCTGATTACTAATCACCGTCATTCGATAATTTTTATAAATCCATTCGCCAGTTTTTACTGGTTTGCCTTGTTCGAGTTGACCAACTACTTCCGAGGCATTAGGTAAAGTAGACATTAATGCAATAGGACCATGACAGACCAACGCAGTAGGTTTACCAGCTTTATGGAAAGCTGTAAGTACTTTTCCAAGTTGTTTATCTTTTAATAGATCTTGCATAGGTGCATGCCCACCTGGAATATAAATAGCATCAAACTGACCCACACCAATTTGTTCAATACGAGATAGGCTCACAACTGGAGAATCTTGAGCAGATGTTAATTTTAGATCATGCAATAAATCTGCATATTGCTTTAATGCTTTTTCATCTTGGTTAAAATACATCGCATTATTCGATGATTCATCTAAGGTTGGAGCTTTCCCTTTTGGTGTAGCGAAAGTTACTGTATGGCCTGCATCTAAAAGCATTTTTGTAGGTTGCATCAACTCATTTAAGTAAAAGCCTGTTTTAAAAATATGACCTTTTTTCAGCTCTAATTGGGCTTCATCAGACAACACAACTAACACATGAGCAGCATTTGCACTGAATGCTGCTAGAGCAGTAACTACTGCAAGCATTATTTTATTTAGAGATTTCATCATTCGACCTTCATTCCAACCATTTGCTGGATTTATATTTTGGATAGATATATTCTATTTTTGCCAATCAGGTAGATAAACAACCACCTTTGCAAATCTTTTTTGCGTTTGAGGACTAAATGTCACGTCAATTTGACCATCTTGCCGATATTGAAGTGTTTTTAATTGTGGCTGAGAAGCTTTCTATTAGTGCAGCTGCAATTTATTTAGCAACAACTCCTTCAGTCATTAGTAGAACAATTACGCGGCTAGAGAAAAAACTTGGCATTCAGTTTTTTAGAAGAACAACTCGCCATTTGAGCCTGACTGAAGCTGGTCAACTTTATTATGAAAAGATGCAACATGCATTTCAGTTAATTGACCATGCAGAGCGTGCTATTCAAGGTAAGCAACTGCAAATTTCCGGCAAAATTAAATTAAGCGTACCCACCACCTATGGACACTATCGCCTTCCAGAATTACTACAAAAATTTCTTTTGCAATATCCAGATATTCAAATTGAAGTCAGTATTTCTAATCGAAACGTCGATTTAATTGCGGAAGGATTTGATTTAGCTATTCGTCAAGGTCAGCTTCCTAGTAGCACTCTCATTGCCAGACCTTTGGAGCTTGCCCCTCTTCAACTTGTTGCCTCACCCGATTATTTAAAACGTATGGGTGTTCCTCAAACCTTGGAAGACTTAAACCATCACCAATGTATTGCCTTTGAATTACCGAGCACAGGTAAGGTCACTCCATGGTTTTTTAAAAATGGTGATAATGAAATTCAATGGATACCATCAAATCGGATTTTAGTAAAAGAAGATATTTTGGGAGTAGTTTCTCTTGCTGAAAGTGGATTAGGAATATGTCAGAGTTATAGCTTTATTGTTAATGAAAAGATCCGGCAAGGAAAATTGCAGCCCCTACTTGAGGGTTATGCAGGTCACATACGGCCCTTTTCTTTACTGTACGCACAACATAAACATATGTCGTCTGCGACAAGAGCTTTAATAAATTTTCTATGTTCTGATCGTGACTAACCCCGTCAAAACTAAATAAAGCTTAATTTATCTATATGAGTATTAAATATTCTATTTTAATAGAAAACATACAAACCAGACACTAAACTGCAATAATCAAAAGATGGTTCTCCATATTTTGGGAGAAGTGTTTTGTTACATTTGCCGTAACAAAAGATATAGGGTCCTGCAACTAGGGACACGGAGTCAAAAATGAAATTAAATGCTTGGTTATGTAGCGCTGTTCTCGCAACTTCAATGGTTACTGTGGCACATGCTGACAATACAACACATGTAGCAGCCGCTTCTGCTTTAGGTAGCGTAGCAGGTACTGCAATTGGTAAAAGCATGGGCGGTACATCTGGCGCAACAATTGGTGCTGCTTTAGGTGGTGCTGGTGGTGCAGCTGTTGCAAGCGATCGTCGTAACCGTACTGAATCTGCGATTGGCGGTGCTTTAGGTGGTGGTGCTGGTTATACGGTTGGTAAAAGCATGGGCGGTACAAATGGTGGTTATGTAGGCGCTGCTTTAGGTGCTGCGGGTGGTTCTGCTTTGGGTAATAAAATCTCTAAAGACCGTTATACAGAAAAATCTTCTAAACACTGGAAGAAAAAACACCGTCGTCATCACTAATCAAATTTGACGAACAGATATTTAAGCACCTTCGGGTGCTTTTTTATTATGAGTGATTAAAAGCTAATTTGTCGTATGCTCATGGTTTATCCACAAATTAATATAAACACTACAAACAGACACAAAACACTTGTATCACCCTTGGGGTTCTCCATAATTATCACGAAATTTTTTATTACATTTACCCCAAGATAAAGATAACTGTCCTTCCAGTAAAAAGGACATGGAGTTCTACGATGAAAATGAATATTTGGTTGGCTAGTGCATTAATTGCAACATCTTCTATGGTAACAGTTGCACATGCTGACAATGGTACACGTGTTGCTGCAACCTCTGCTTTAGGTAGTGTAGTGGGTACTGCAATTGGTAAAAGTATTGGTGGTACCTCAGGTGCAACAATCGGTGCTGCTTTAGGTGGTGCTGGTGGTGCAGCAGCAGCAAGTGATCGTCGTAATCGTACAGAAGCTGCAATTGGTGGTGCTTTAGGTGGTGGTGCTGGTTATACAGTCGGCAAAAATATGGGCGGCACCAATGGTGGATACATCGGTGCAGCAGTAGGTGCAGCTGGTGGTTCTGCATTAGGTCGTAAAGTTGCTGAAGATCGTAACTACGATGACCGTTATGATCGCGGTCGTTACGATCGTGATGACCGCAGATATTACGATGGTGACCGTCGTTATTATAAAGGTGGTAGCCGTCGCCATGACAATGGCTTACACCGTGGTTGGTATAAAAACCGCTAATTCACAGATGAATCAAAAGAGCACCTTCGGGTGCTTTTTTATTGATAGCTAAAAATTAATATCGAAAAAAAACGATATACATCACACCCCATATATCGTATTATTTCGATATATCCTTATTCGAGAATATCGCATGCGATCACTTCAAGATACCAAGTTCTCCATTTTGGAACTTGCTCCTATTCGTAATGATAAAACCATCGAATTCTCATTACGTCACGCATTAGAATTGGCACAACATGCAGAAAAACTAGGTTATGAACGTTTCTGGCTTGCTGAACATCACAACATGGATGGAATCGCAAGTTCAGCTACCGCTGTCTTACTCGGTTTTATTGCAGCACATACACAGCATATTCGCTTAGGTTCAGGCGGAATTATGCTTCCTAACCATGCCCCTTTAGTTGTCGCAGAACAGTTCGGGACGCTTGCTACTTTATATCCAAATCGTATTGAACTTGGTTTAGGCCGTGCTCCTGGTACAGACCAACTCACCATGCGAGCTTTACGTCGTGGTCATCAAGAAACAGAAGATCAGTTTCCTAGAGATGTTGTCGAAATCTTAAAATATTTCGATGTACCTCAAGCAGGACAAAAAATTATTGCAACACCAGGACAAAGCACCCATGTTCCTGTTTGGTTACTTGGATCTAGCCTATTTAGTGCACAACTCGCCGCAAAACTTGGACTTCCCTACTCATTTGCATCACATTTTGCACCACGTATGTTAGGTCAAGCGATTCAACTCTATCGAGAGAACTTTGAACCTTCTGAGTATCTAGATAAGCCGTATGTTTCAATGGGTGTGCCTGTTGTCGTTGCAGATACAGATGAAGAAGCACAATTTTTAGCAACTAGTGCTTACCAACGCGTATTAGGTTTAATCCGTGGTGAAAGCTTGAAGCTGAAACCACCAGTTGAATCAATGCAGGGATTATGGAATACAGCAGAACAACTTTCTGTCGAAAACTTCTATGCAATGGCGCAAATTGGTTCTGTAGATACGGTTCGCTCTGGCTTACAAAATTTATTAGCGACATACGATGTTGATGAATTTATTTTTACATGCGATGTATACGATACAGCTAAACGTTTAGAAAGCTTTACACAACTCATGAATGTAAAAACAGAACATTAAACTCTACTTTAAGCTCCCATACTTGAATTGATTTCGAGTATGGGATGACCATCTATCTGAAAAGACTTTACCCCAACTGCCTGCTTGGTTATTTATATTAAAACGATAAAAACATCATGATTTAAAAACCAAAAGGATTTTTGGAAAATGAGTATTAATATTAAAAATAACACTTCAAAATCAGTGATTTTTCAGAATATCTCTCAAGATTTCGAAGATTTTACTGGTCAAGTGATTTCCTCAACATCAATTAAAGAGTTTGACTTTTCACATTCATCTGTCGCGATTATTGGTACAAATCAAGATAGCGTGACTCATCTTGAAAAAATCTGCCAGCAAGCAAAATTTGTGACTGTCTTCCAAATCACCCCTCATTTTATTTTGCCCCATAGTCAGATGGGTACGCATAAGTTAATTACTCACCCACTTATTATCAAAAACCGCAGGTTATTTAACAATCGTGTTAAAAGCATTCTGGCATTACGTTTTCTAGAAACTCAAGTAAATGAACCATGGCTTAAGCGTCTTTTGACTCCCAATACTGCAACCACAAAAAAAGTATTTTTTAAATCCGACAGTTATTATGCGGCACTTCAGAAACCCAACTGTAAATTGCAAACATGGCCAATTGTTAAAATTACCAATACATCTGTTCACAGCATGGATGGTATAGAACAACCTGTTGATATTATTATCAGAGCAATCCCATAAAAGTAAAAAAGCATGGTTTTAGGCCATGCTTTTTTATTTACTCATATTTTTGCAAATTACCATGATCATCGTAATGCAAAATGATGCGCTGTTTTTCTTGCAAATCATTTAGCATGTCGGAAGTAACTGAAAATTGGGCCGCTAATAATTCTACAGAACTATTAGGTGCCTTAGCACGTCGGTCCTCACCACTAAACCTAATCCAGTTATAACTTGCCCATAAAATTAAAATAAGCGCGCTAATTCCGATCATTAATGCTAAATGTAATAAGGTCTTAACTTCTGATAAGTGGTCTACCCAGACGTAATCATAAATTAAGTGACCTTCAAAAACCCATAAAAACAGTGAAACCAACGGGAAAAGCAACCACATTAAACAAATCCAGCCAATGGTTTGTAATGTATAGTTTGCTGTTTTATTTTTGACATATTCCGGCTGATCAATATATTCAGGGATATCTAAAGTCTCTATATCCTTATTTTCCTCAAGTTTCATGGGTTATCTCCACGGAAGCCTCGGTCTGGACTTACCCAACGGGCACGTTTTTTTGTGTTAAATAAAGTTTTTGGTACCGCAACAACACTTGTAAACAAAGTCAGTAGCCAGAAAAATAACGGGTACCAAATTACCCAAAAGTAATTTCTAAAAAAACGCCCTCGGTCATAACGATGATCAATCCACAAACTCACTAAAAACTGGATCAAACATGTTCCGCCTAGTATTACCCCGTACCACTGTGGCATAAGCGTTTTGATCTGCCATTGCTGAGGCAGTTCAACAAATAATCCAACAAAAAAAAGCGTGAAGATCATGATCATCACATAAGACCAGATAATACTGACTAGCGCTTCAATCATGACTGGCCACATTCTGCGAACACGCAGTTTGAACATTTGTGGAATATATTCTATAAGAACCTCTACCCCACCTTGTGCCCAACGAAGACGTTGCTTCCATAGACCTTTAAATGTCTCAGGCATATAGATATAGCAAAGCGCTTGCGGAATATACTGAATATCCCAATGGTCGAGCTGTAACTTCCATGAAATATCAATATCTTCGGTAATTTTATCGTCAGACCAAAACCCGACTCGAACGAGTGCAGTTTTACGAAATGCTGCAATCACTCCAGACACGGTAAAAATACGACCATATGTACGTTGTGCACGTTTAATCAAACCAATAATCGAAGAAAACTCACCAACCTGTAATTTTCCTAAAATACTAGATCGGTTTAAAATTCGTGGATTACCAGTTACAGCACCAATTCGCGGGAAGTTAATAAATGGTTGCATTAACCAAAGTACCGCATGCGGATGCAACAACGCATCTCCATCGATACAAACAAGATATTCGTATTTACTAACCAGTACTCCCGATCTTAAAGCTACAGCCTTACCCTGATTTTCTGCTAAGTGTACAACCCGAAGTCGTAAATCTTGCGCTGACAATTCATCTAGAATTTCGGCGGTCCTATCACTACTTCCGTCATTAACAGCAATGACTTCAAAATTAGGATATTTGGTTTGTAGCGCATAACGAATTGTTTGGCGTACTTGCGCTTCTTCGTTAAAACACGGAATGATGATACTGCATCCTTCACCTGTAGGTTCAGGAAGCGCTTGTTCGCGGTATTCTCTTTTAAAGAAAAACCAAAGTCCCCCTACCATCCATGTCCAAGCCATCAGTAAGGGATATAAAAAGGCAAAAGCAAACAGAATATCGAGTAATACCCTCATTACTTTTTCCCCTCTACCAATCCAGCAAAAGGCTGATACATCACAGGGCTAGCATTCAGACTAAGCGGATTATATAAGTACTGATGAACATCTTTTGATTTTTCAAAGTCATAGCTATCAATACCGAATTTCTGGATTCCTACTCGCTGAGTCGAAAAGAGTCCTTGCTGAACCTCTTCCCAAGCATTTTTTTGCGAATTTTCTGGTAATACTAAAGTCAGCATTATTCTTTGCTTATCATTTTGATCAAGTGTATTTAAGAGCGTTAACAACTGATTAAATTGTTTTTTCTTACCAATCACATCAAACTTCAAATTGACTAAGTCATGTTGCATTAAAAGCGTTTTTATAAGCTCAGGTAGATTTTCGATATGGTCTAAATCAGGTGTAAGCAATAAACTAAACTGTGCCTGATTACTCATATTTAAATAAGGCTTGACCGCTTTTTTAGTCAATTGACTCAGTTGTTCAAGCTGTTTTGATTGTTCAATGCAACTGCTTTCTTGCACGGTTGTTTTTTGCATTGCGCAATTTAAAGATGATCCTGCATTAAGCTGAATACCACTTAAATTACTGTTAAAACGTGCAATATCTTTAGCCAAATCTACAGCTAAAAATGGTTTATCTTTTTGCGGATAAGCAGGCAATTCTAATATTACAGATTGGCCTGCACGAGTTTGAGCCTGCCATAAACTACGATTTAAAATATCTTGTTGAACAGACATTTTATTTGTAGGGAAATAGGCAACATCATATTGCCCATCTCCATCTGTGTCTTCCAAAGGCTTTAAGATTAAAGCGTTGTTTTTCAAGCTATACAGTTTTGATAACAACTGCCCAAGTTTTTCATCAGTTTGAGTATTTTGCTGTGCTGCTAACTGCTTTAAGTCCATGCTCACAAAATGACGTGGCTGCTTAAATAAATCTGACTCTTCGAAATTCAGAATATTTAACATGCCTTCTGTCAGTTGTTCGGCTGTGGGGTTATTAATGACTAAGCTACGCTTAAAAGTTGAGTCACTCACGCGATTCATACCATCACGTCCTAAACTGAATGAGAACTGAAAACCAGCCTGTTGTGCCAGCTTCTCTAACTGCTCATTCACGGCGCCATAAGGCCAAATAATTGCTTTAGGATTAACCCCTACTTCTTTTTTCAAAACTGCATAAGATTTTTTTAAATCCTGCAAAATACGTTGTTGATATTCTGCATCGGTTTCATAACGTGATAGCGATTTTAAATAAGCATAAGAAGTTGCAGCAGGTTGCTCATTGCCTTGAGGATTGGCTAATACCCCATGATGTAAATCATCGCTATGGCTTGCAAACTCGGCTAACCCAGATGCTTGCATTTCACGAACTTGAGCCCAGTTCACCAAGTTACCTTGACCATAGGCTTCATAACCCGCTTTTGTATTACCATTCAACCAACTTGTTGGAAGAGCAAAAACTGCTGGAATTTTATATTGCTTCAGCAAAGGAAATACTCGGCTATAACTACTTAAAGCACCATCATCGAAGGTAAGTAGAATAGAGTTATGAGGTAATTCTTTACCTTGCTTACGAGCCTCTTCAATATCTTTTAAGCGAATCGGTTTCCAATCAGACTGACTGAGCCAATCAAGAAATTGCGCCAGATTATTGGTCTGAATCGCATAAACATCATGGTCCCCTTCCTTAAACACGTCATCTCGCACATCATGAAAAGTTAACGAAACCGTATGATTTTTTGGTAGTTCAGTCTCAATGCGGGCATAGGCAAATTGTACGGGTAATAATGTTGAGGCAAACACACAGCTCAACATTTTTGACATCATATTATTCATTAAAAACGCCCTTCAAATCCGAAAATACCGTAGGTATGTTGTTCATCATGACCATCATATGGATGGTATTGCCAACCAATTCCATAATTAAGTTGCCAAGTCCGCGAGAGCTGCCATTGATGTTGATATTGCAAAGAATATGTTGGTCGAGCGGAGTAATCTGCTTGTTTATATAGCCCTACTCCAGCTTCAAAATGTTGTTTAAATGAGCGTTCGTACTCTCGCCAAGTGACCCAGTCATGGCTTAAATTCAACTCGGCACTGTAATGATTGCTTGGGCTAAAGTAAGCAGTCTGATCTTGGCTATTGCTGCCATAAAATCCACGAACGGTTCCGTAAGTAATATGGTGAGGCGCATCAAATAATCGCTCACGCCAAAAAGTAGAAAATTCTTGTTGTTTATTACCGTCACTTATATCGGTTAAGCCATAGCTCGCTCCAATTTGGCGTGACTCATCTTTTTGCCATGTCAAAGCAGCACGGTAAGCTTGTCCATCCTCACCAGCATCAATTGCTTGTAATGGAATATTAGCCTGACTGTCATATTGCAATTGATATTGCCAGTGGTCGTTTAACCATTGCGACCAATCAAGACGAACACCTGCTTGGCCACCATCTGTACTTTGCGACAAAATTGCCGACAATGCCTTACGGTTTGCTTGCCACTCAGCACCAACACCGTAACGTTGGTCATGCACATCACCAAAACGGTATTCACCGTAACGATCTTGATGCCAAGCAAATAGACGATAATTATCTTTAATCCAAGGGCTATTAACACGAGTTTCCATTTCTCGATCTTTTAAGCCATTTTGCCCACTCACAGAATCGCTATTTTCTGCTTTACTATGGCCCCAAGTTGTAGAGTGCGAGATGGTTGCTCTATCACGATCATCCAACTCTTTTCGACTTTTAATTACACCACTATCTTCAGGATAATATTGCAAAAGATTTTCTGTACTTTTGCGCCACTCAGGAATATCTCCTAAAGCCTGAGCATTTTGCATTTGGTTAATACGCGTATCTTTAGCAACGGGTGTTAAACCATTTAAACGAGCAATTGTTTGCTTTGCCTGTAACGGTTTATCTCTCCAGCGCTCAACACGAGCAAGGTTGTTAATTAAACCTTCATTAGCAGGTGCAAGATCTACTTGTTTTTGAAAATGCTTTTCTGATTTATCCAAATGATTTGCATAAGCTAAATGCATGCCTTGTAAAGCAATATAATCATCACGATCAGGATGGCTTGATTTATCTACTCCCTTGGCTTGGCTATATTTATACGTAGGGATTAAACGATCAACCTCACTTAAAAGTTGTTCAGCTTGCTTATATTTTTCTTGTTCAATATAAGAATAATAAAGCCCCGTATATACCGTCATATCTGAGTAGTTTTTTTCGGTAAGTAAGGTTTTAAACGCGAGTTCAGCCTGCTTAGGTTGTCTTTCAGCTAAATAACTATCAGCAATCGCATGACGAACATAAGCCGGTAACTTTTCTAACGGTACATTTAATTTAGTAAATTCATCTAATACCGTACGGCTGCGCCCACGAAAGTCCAAAGCATACAAATAGTCATAATGAAATCTTAAATAATTAGGGTCTGACGGTTGAATCAAAGGCTGTATTTGCTCACCTTGTTTCAACACAGCATCAAGCTCAGCAAAGCCTTCACTATCCGACATGCCTTCCCGATTCAAATATTTATAGCGAGTAATTGCGTTATTTACACGTTGAGAAAACTCGCTGACTTTTAACCAGTGTTGTAACGATTCTGTTTGCACATTTTTATCGCTGGCAAGCAGCAACTGCTGAGCTTTTTTATAAGCGCCTACAGCCGCCAAGTCGTAAATATATTCTTGCAAAACCGTAAAAGATTTTGGTTGTTGTTGATAAGCTTGCTCGATTGCAGATAAAGCATCTACAGGGGAATTAATAAGTCGATATGCATAAGCAATTTGAACAAATTGATCAGCTGTAAGATTTTTACTCTTAATACCTGATAAATGCACCTTAGCATTTACAGGGTCTTTAGCCTCAGCATATAGAACCGCTAATAAAATCTGCCCATCAGATGTCTTTTGAATATTAAATTTATTCGACCACTCAATTGCATCTTTAAAGTGTTTAAAATCACGAAAATTACGTATTAATGGTAGTTGCCCATATTCTGGAAAATTCACATAATTAACATTTGTTAAATGCTGAGAGAAGGTTAATAAATCTCTTTTTTCACTTGACATGACAACTAAATAATCAGCTAATAATTTTTGGTCATGCGGGTACTTATTTAGCAATTGTTCTAATTGCAATATTGCTTGTTGAGTTTGCCCAGTTTTGTAAGTGTGAATAGCTTGCTCTCGCAATTCATCTACTTGAGCAGCATATAAATTAAGAGGCAAGATATATACCAATGAAAAAACACATTTTTTTAGCATTTTGATAATCGGATAGTCCCATATCGAGGTGGGAAATTATAATTAAAATCAAAAACCAATCACACAACATTAAAAAAGTGTGATCTATTTAACATTTTATAAATTATGGATTTTTCATGAATGATTTTCTAAAATATTTATAAAAAATAAAGAATTACTATTTTTATGTGCAATAAAAAACATACACTTCTTTTCAATAGTGTTATTTAAATTTACAAACGAGTTTCAAAATAACTACGGGCTTATAACCAATAAGAACTATTTAATAATATTTAGTTTTATATATAAAACTTTAATTTTTCTCTGTGATATATATAAAAAAACCATTCAACTTATCTATAAATTAATATACAAAAATTGAATGGTTAAAATAAACAATTGATTAAATTAACCAATACGACGTTTTAATCCTGTCATTTGTAAAATACGAGTTGAAATCTCTTCAATCGACATTTCGGTCACGTTTAAATATTTAATGCCTTCTGAAATATAAATCCCTTCAATTGCTCTTAGCTCCATTTGGCATTGGCTAAAACTTGCATAACGGCTATTCGCTTTACGTTCACTACGAATTGCGACCAAACGCTCAGCATCAATCATCAAACCAAATAACTTGCTACGATGAGCTCTTAATACTGCTGGTAAACGGTTATCATCTAAATCTTCTTCAGTTAATGGATAGTTTGCAACGCGAATACCGAATTGAAGAGATAAGTAAATAGAAGTCGGTGTTTTACCCGAACGGGAAACTCCAATTAAGATTAAATCCGCTTTATCGTAATGACGAGTACGTGCCCCATCATCATTATCAAGCGCAAAATGAACAGCATCGATACGGGCTTTATAATATTCAGAATCGGTTACCGCATGAGTCTGCCCAACCAATGTTGTTGGTGGTGTTCCAAGCTCTTGTTCAAGTTTACTAATTAAACCTTCAAACACATCCAGATTAACCGCTTTAGCCGTATTAATAATCTCTCGCACATGCGGATCGACTAAAGTATCGAATACTAAAGGTAGGCAACCATCTTTGGTTTGGCATCGATTAATCTCAACCACCACATCCATTGCCGCCTCTTCAGTTGTAATATACGGCATGATGTGAATATCAAAATCTACATTGGGAAATTGTGCTAATAACGAATGTCCAAGAGTCTCGGCAGTAATTGCAGTTCCATCAGAAATAAAAAAAACACTCCGCTTAAATTGTTTACTTTCTGACATTAAAATTCTCCTTAAACATTTGTCTTAGTGCTATATAATCTTTATAGTAAACTGATCTTACATGACTGTCGCTTAGTATAATTCTCAACTAAGCACTTTATTTTTATAATTTCATGCCAAGATAGACATTAATACTGCAAAAGTGGAGTGAAAACTTTGGAAGCGCGCGTAATCGGTCTAGAAAAATTAGGGAAACACGATGTCGAACTCGTAGGTGGGAAAAACTCATCTTTGGGTGAAATGATCAGCCATTTATCAAATGCTGGTGTATCGGTACCTGGTGGCTTTGCAACTACTGCTGCTGCCTATCGTGAGTTCTTAGACCAAAGTGGTCTTAACGCTCGAATTCAAGCAGAACTTGCTCAACTCAACGTCGATGACGTAAATGCTCTTGCAGAAACAGGCGCTAAAATTCGTCAATGGATTGTAGAGACTCCACTCACTGCAACCTTAGAACAAGAAATTCGCGCCGCTTTTACAGCACTTTCTAACGGCAACCCTGACATCGCGGTTGCCGTTCGTTCATCTGCAACTGCTGAAGATTTACCAGATGCTTCTTTCGCGGGTCAACAAGAAACTTTCTTGAATATTCGCGGTATTGATAACGTACTTATTGCGATTAAAGAAGTATTTGCTTCTTTATATAATGACCGTGCAATTTCTTATCGTGTGCATCAAGGTTTTGATCATGACATCGTTGCACTTTCAGCGGGTGTTCAGCGTATGGTTCGTTCTGAAACTGGCGCTGCGGGTGTAATGTTTACACTTGATACAGAATCTGGTTTCCGTGATGTGGTATTTATCACTGCATCTTACGGTTTAGGTGAAATGGTTGTACAAGGTGCCGTTAACCCAGATGAGTTTTACTTATCTAAACCATTATTAAATGCAGGAAGACATTCTGTTTTACGTCGTAACCTTGGCTCTAAACACCAAAAAATGATTTATGGTGAAGAAGGTTCCGCGGGTAAATCTGTTGTTGTTGTTGATGTTGAAAAACAAGATCGCCAACAATTCGCTTTAAATGACCATGAGTTACAAGAGTTAGCTAAACAAGCGCTTATCATTGAGCAGCATTACGGTGCGCCAATGGACATCGAATGGGCAAAAGACGGTGATGACGGTCAAATTTATATTGTTCAAGCTCGCCCTGAAACTGTAAAAAGCCGCCAAAATGTAGGCACTATGGAACGCTACCTTCTCAAACAAAGAGGTACTGTTCTTTGTGAAGGTCGTTCAATTGGTCAACGTATTGGTTCTGGTAAAGTCCGTATTGTTAACTCAATTAAAGAAATGGACAAAGTTCAAGAAGGCGACGTTCTTGTATCTGATATGACCGATCCTGACTGGGAACCGGTAATGAAACGTGCTGCTGCAATTATCACTAACCGTGGTGGTCGTACATGTCACGCAGCAATTATTGCACGTGAACTTGGTGTACCAGCGATTGTAGGTTGTGGTAACGCAACAGAAGTATTAACTGACGGTCAAGAAGTAACTGTTTCTTGTGCTGAAGGTGATACAGGTTTCATTTACGAAGGTGCTTTAGATTTTGAAGTTCAACGCAACTCAATCGAATCTATGCCTAAGCTTTCGTTCAAAATTATGATGAACGTAGGTAACCCTGACCGTGCATTTGACTTTGCTCAAATTCCAAACGAAGGTATTGGCCTTGCTCGTCTTGAGTTCATCATTAACCGTATGATCGGTGTGCATCCAAAAGCCCTACTCAACATTGACAGCCTACCTCGTGAAACTCGTGCTGCGGTTTTAACTCGTACAGCGGGTTATGCTTCACCTGTAGATTTCTATGTTGAAAAATTGGTTGAAGGTATTGCAACTCTTGCTGCTGCATTTGGTGACAAGCCAGTTATCGTTCGTATGTCTGACTTCAAGTCAAACGAATACGCAAACTTAATTGGTGGTAAGTTATACGAGCCTGAAGAAGAAAACCCGATGCTGGGTTTCCGTGGTGCAAGCCGTTATGTATCTGATAACTTCCGTGATTGTTTTGAATTAGAATGCCGCGCACTTAAGAAAGTTCGTGACGAAATGGGTCTAACCAATATTCAAATCATGATTCCTTTTGTACGCACAGTATCTGAAGCGAAACGTGTTATTGAATTACTTGCACAAAATGGCTTAAAACGTGGTGAGAACGGCTTAAAAGTAATCATGATGTGCGAATTACCAACTAACGCTCTGTTAGCTGAACAATTCTTAGAGCACTTCGATGGTTTCTCTATTGGTTCTAATGACTTAACTCAGTTAACGTTAGGCCTTGACCGTGACTCAGGTATTGTTTCACACTTATTTGATGAACGTGATGCAGCTGTTAAAGCTCTTCTTTCAATGGCAATCCATGCCTGCCGTAAAGCAGGTAAATATGTAGGTATCTGTGGTCAGGGTCCTTCAGACCATCCAGATCTTGCAAAATGGTTAATGGAACAAGGTATCGAATCTGTCTCTCTTAACCCAGACTCAGTTTTAGATACATGGTTCTTCCTTGCTGAAGAAAAAATCAAGCAAATCTAATATGTTATAAAAAAAGGCCCATCCGTGGGTCTTTTTTCATCTTTAGAATAGAGAATTTTTATTTATGCAAATTTACTTGGCACGTAATAATCAACAAGCTGGGCCTTATACTTTAGAACAAGTAAATCAAATGTTGGCTAGCCAACAAATTTTGTTAACTGATTTAGCTTGGCATGAAGGCATGACAGAATGGAAAGCTTTAGGAGAATTAACCCAAGGTAAACTTGTATATCAACCTATCGGTTATTCTGTACCTACAATAAACACGAATACATCAACTAATGAAACTATTCGTCAAATTCGTGTAGAACCTAAAGTTCATGAACTTGCGTCTATTCCGGCTCGGGCTTTAGCAAAAATTATTGATTTATTGCTTTGGCTACCAATCGCTGCAATTCCTTCTTTTTTCTTTAATGAAGCTCAATATAAGCAATTATTCGAGTTGCAAAAACAGATGCAATCTGCCGAAGTCGCATCGACTAAAGCTGCAGAATTGCAACAACAACTTTTTACTTTAATTCCAATAGAAGCTTGGCATTCAATGCTTCTTTACGTCGTAATTATGCTTGCAATTCAAGCCGTTCTTTTAACAAAGTTTGGTCAGAGTATAGGTAAGAAAATCGTTGGAATTAAAATTGTAGATGCTGAGGACAATAGCAAGGTTAATTTAACTCGCATCTTCTTATTAAGAAGTATTGTTTTTATCATATTAAACTTACTGTTTATGCCGATCAGTACAATTATTGACTACGCTTTTGCATTAGGACAAAAGCGACAAGCTTTACATGACAAAATTGCAAGAACAAAAGTGATCAAATGATAGTGAATGACTCATTCATTTAATGTCTAAAAAAAGAGGAGGCACCCTGCCTCCTTTTTTCTATAGTGAGTTGATATTTAAATAAAAGCTCTATTGAAATCACATACCCTACAAAAAAAATCGGGTTTTAAAACAATTATTTCAGCCTACTTTATGTATAGCTTAGTTTGTCGATATGAGGCATAATGCCCTACAACGTAGCGGTGTCATATAATTGAGAAGTCTAAATTTAAGGATTAGCGTTCTCAATCATGCGACACTTTAATCGCTATCCCATATTTAATTAGGGAATGGGACTCTTCACCGAGGTTGTAAAATGAGACAAACGATTTTAGCTGTATTGTCTTTATCAACGCTTGCCGCACTTTTGACTGGGTGTGGTGGTGATATGGTACTTCTAAACTCTAAAGGTCCAGTTGGTCAAGGTCAAAGTGACCTTATGATGACTGCGATCTATTTAATGTTACTTGTGGTGATTCCTTCAATCATCATGGCATTATGGTTTGGTTGGAAATATCGCGCGTCAAATAAAGATGCAGACTATAAACCTACATGGGCACACTCAACTGCAATTGAAGTTGTAGTATGGGGTATCCCTGTCATTATTATTGGTATTTTAGCTTGGTTAACTTGGTGGGGTTCCCACAAGTATGACCCATACCGTCCTTTAGAATCAGATAAAGCACCTTTAACTATTCAGGTTATTGCTGAACAGTTTAAGTGGATCTTTATTTATCCTGAACAAAACATTGCAACAGTTAACGAAGTACGTTTCCCTGAAAAAACTCCGTTAAGCTTTAAAATCACTTCTAACTTTACAATGAACTCATTCTTCATTCCACAGTTAGGCGGCCAGATTTATGCAATGGCAGGTATGCAAACTCACCTTCATTTGTTAGCAAATGAAACTGGTGTATATCGTGGTTTCTCTTCTAACTACTCAGGTTACGGTTTCTCTCAAATGCGTTTCAAGGCGCATAGTGTTACAGAGCAACAATTCAACGAATGGGTAGCAGCGGTTAAAGCAGGTAATGGTTCAACCATTAACCCAGAAGCAGTTCAAAAAACTACGCTTGACCAAGCTGAATTGGCAACCTTACGTGATGGTAACCGTTCTAAGCATCAGATCGAGCATTTAGTAAATCGTGCTAAAGCTGCTGGTGATGAAAAAGCAGTTGCTGAAGCTGAAGCTATGAAACCGTTCCCGACTAAGCCACACCCTGTGACTTATTACTCTACTGTTGAGCCTAAATTGTTTGAAACAATTATCAACCACTATATGAGTAACTATCATGGTGTTGACCACTCTGCTGAACACGCAACAGCTGACACTCATGCTGCAGCTGAACACGCTGCTCAAGGGGAATAAGACATGGATATGATTTTTGGTAAACTGGGTTGGGACTCTATCCCGACAGAGCCAATCGTACTTGTCACCATGGTCCTTATGGCAATTGGTGCAATTGCAGTGCTTGGCGGTATCACCTATTTCAAAAAATGGGGATATTTGTGGAATGAGTGGTTTATTACGGTAGACCATAAAAAGATTGGTATCATGTATATCATCGTATCTGTTGTCATGCTTCTGCGTGGTTTCGCCGATGCGATCATGATGCGTTTACAACTTTTCCTCGCTAAAGGCGGCGGCGAAGGTTATCTACATCCTGACCACTATGACCAGATCTTCACCGCACACGGTGTAATCATGATCTTCTTCGTAGCAATGGGTCTCGTTGTAGGTATGATGAACATCTCTGTACCTTTACAGATTGGTGCTCGCGACGTTGCTTTCCCATTATTAAACTCTTTAAGCTTCTGGTTATTCGCTGGTGCTGCTGGTTTGATGATGCTTTCACTTGTGTTAGGTGAATTTGCTGCGACTGGTTGGATGGCTTACCCTCCTCTATCTGGCATTCAATATTCTCCTGGTGTAGGTGTTGACTACTATATCTGGGCACTTCAGGTTTCTGGTCTAGGTACGCTTTTATCTGGTGTTAACTTCTTCGTTACCATCATCAAAATGCGTGCACCTGGCATGAAATTAATGGATATGCCTATTTTCACGTGGACTTCACTTTGTACGGCTGTATTAATCATTGCATCATTCCCTGTATTAACAGGTACTCTTGCAATGCTTACTCTTGACCGTTACTTCGGCTTCCATTTCTTCACAAATGAGCTTGGCGGTAGCCCAATGCTTTATGTGAACTTGATCTGGACATGGGGTCACCCTGAAGTATATATCTTGGTATTACCAGCATTTGGTCTATACTCAGAAATCGTTGCAACCTTCTCTCGTAAAGCGTTGTTCGGTTACAAGTCTATGGTGTATGCAACTATCGCGATTACTGTTCTTGCGTTTGTTGTATGGCTTCACCACTTCTTCACCATGGGTGCTGGTGCGAACGTTAACGCGTTCTTCGGTATCATGACCATGGTTATTGCGATTCCTACTGGTGTGAAAATCTTCTCTTGGTTATTCACCATGTATAAAGGTCGCATCACCTTTACTACTCCAATGTTATGGACGCTTGGCTTCCTTGTAACATTCGGTATCGGTGGTTTAACTGGTGTACTTATGGCTGTTCCACCTGCGGACTTCTTGGTACACAACTCATTATTCTTGATCGCTCACTTCCATAACGTAATTATCGGTGGTGTGGTGTTTGGTATGTTTGCCGGCATCATTTACTACTGGCCAAAAATGTTTGGTTGGAAGCTCAACGAAGCATGGGGTAAAGCTGCGTTCTGGTTCTGGTTCTTCGGTTTCTATTTTGCATTCATGCCACTTTATATCCTTGGTTTCATGGGTATGACTCGTCGTTTGAATACATATGACAACCCTGAATGGGATCCGTACCTTGCGATTGCATTATTTGGTGCTGTTCTTGTTGCGATTGGTATTGCATGTTTCTTAATGCAAATCATCGTTGGCTTCTTACAACGTAAAGACAACATGGACCTTACTGGCGATCCATGGGATGCTCGTACGCTTGAATGGGCGACCTCTTCCCCTGCTCCGTTCTATAACTTTGCGCATGAACCAGATGCAAGCGGTATCGACCGTTTCTGGACTGACAAAGAAAATGGTGTAGCATACGCACGTAACACTAAATATGAAGACATCCACATGCCGACTGATCGTGCTGCTGGTTTTGTCATTGCAATGTTCATTACTCTTCTTGGCTTTGCACTCATCTGGCATATTTGGTGGCTCGTTGTTGTTTCATTCGTTGCAGCTGTTGTTAGCTTGATCGTAAGCTCATTCACTAAGAATGTTGACTACTACGTTCCTGCTGCTGAAGTTGAGCGTATTGAAAACGAACGCTATGCTTTACTTGAAAAACACTTGAAGAAGGACTAAGGAAATGGCTGAAGTACTTCATCACGACAACCACGGCCATGACGGTCATCATGAACATGATGATACAGACTTAACGGTTTTTGGTTTCTGGACATACTTGATGAGTGACTTGATTCTTTTCGGATCACTCTTCATTGCGTTCGCTGTATTAAGCAGTCATGTTCCAGCAGGGACTCCAAGTGCATACGACCTATTCCATGAATCATTAGGCTACGTGTTAACTGAAACATTTGCCTTATTGATTTCATCGGTAACTTTCGGTTTTGCTGTACTTGCATCTTATAAAAAGAATGTAAATCAAGTTATTACTTGGTTATTTATTACATTCCTTTTTGGTGCGACCTTCATCGGTATGGAACTCTATGAATTCCATCACCTTGTAGAAGAAGGTCATGGTCCAACTCACAGTGCATTCTTATCATCGTTCTTTACTTTGGTTGGTACACACGGTATCCACGTAACTTCTGGTTTAGTGTGGATGCTAGTATTAATGTATCAAATTAAAACTAAAGGTTTGACTTTACCGAATACACGTCGTCTTGCTTGCTTAAGCTTGTTCTGGCACTTCCTTGACATCGTTTGGATCTGTGTATTCAGCGTCGTTTACTTACTGGGAGTTCTCTAATGAGTAGTCATGAGCATAATGCTGCTGGTGCGTCACACGGTAACTTTAAGCAATACACTGTTGGATTTATCCTTTCTGTTATCCTCACTATCATCCCTTTCGGGATGGTGATGGCGGGTGGTTTCAGTCGTGGCCTTTTAGTTACAGTGATTGCAATCACTGCGGTTGCTCAGGTTCTTGTACAACTTGTGTACTTCTTACACATGAATACATCATCTGAACAACGTTGGAATATGATTGCATTCATCTACACAATCCTATGTATCGCCGTACTTTTAATCGGTTCTGTGTGGATTATGAATTACCTTCACTACAATATGATGATCTAAACTGATTGTCATGTTGAGAAAATATCTATTCCTGACTAAACCAGGAATTCTCTTCGGTAATTTCATTACCACCTTGGGCGGCTTTTTCTTAGCCGCCCAAGGCTCTATAGACATCTTATTATTACTTCTCACCCTACTTGG
Organism: Acinetobacter sp. S-1; assembly: GCF_059579785.1. NCBI lineage: Bacteria > Pseudomonadati > Pseudomonadota > Gammaproteobacteria > Moraxellales > Moraxellaceae > Acinetobacter > Acinetobacter sp. S-1. Next base: position 1,401,059 of record NZ_CM184207.1, on the reverse strand, counting down.
AACAACTTTAGTTGTGGCTTCTGGTTGTGTGGTTAATAATGTTATAGATCAAGATATTGATACAAAGATGCAGCGCACTCAAAATCGTGCTCTTGTTAAAAAAACAATCTCTCCTACTGTTGCGCTGATATATGCATTAGTGCTTGGAGTAATTGGTTTTAGCATTTTATGGTTTGGTGTAAATGGTTATGCATTTTTGTTTGCAATGATTGGTTTTATTGTCTATGTCGGTTTTTATAGCTTGTGGACCAAACGCACCTCAATCCATCAAACCGTCATTGGTAGCATCTCCGGAGCGAGCCCTCCTGTTATTGGTTATACAGCAGTAACTCATCAATTTGATGTGGCAGCCCTGCTTTTGTTTTTAGCATACGCTTTATGGCAAATGCCTCACTCTTGGGCAATTGCAATTTATCGTTTTGATGATTACAAAAATGCGGGAATTCCAATTTTGCCTGTAGCACGTTCTATTTATCGTACGAAAATTGAATGTGTAATCTATATCCTATTATTTGCAGCTGTTTTGAATGGGTTATATTGTTTTGGCTATACCAATGTATTCTTTTTAATTACTTTTAATGCTTTGACTGCATATTGGTTATATTTATCAGTTATTGGATTTAAAGCCGAAAATGATCAATTGTGGGCTAAACGTTTTTTCCTGTACTCGGTCATATTAATTACCCTGTTAAGTTTGAGCTTTAGCTTTACCTATCAATCCCCTGCTCCAAATCTTCCTCTCTTTTAAACAAGAGAGGATTTCCTCTTTATAGTAAAGAAGTTTTACTTTTCTGATCAAAAGATTTGTTTTTAGTCGAACTTTTACCTATAATTCAGCCTTCGCAAATTTTGCGACATAACTTATTAAGTTATGACTCCTTGCTTCTAATTTTTTTATTAGGGGCTGTTTAAACCGTAAGGAGCTGACAATGCGTCATTACGAAATCGTACTTTTGGTACACCCAGACCAAAGCGATCAAGTTGTAGGTATGGTTGAACGCTATATCTCTCAGATCAAAGAAGCTGAAGGTCAAATTCACCGTTTAGAAGATTGGGGCCGTCGTCAATTGGCTTACCCAATTAACAAAATTCACAAAGCGCACTACATTCTTATGAATGTTGAATGTGGTCAAACTACGCTTGATGAGTTAGAAGAATTATTCCGTTATAACGACGCGATCATTCGTAACCTTATCATCCGTCGTGAACACGCAATCACTGAAGAGTCATTGCTTGCTAAGAGTGCTGAAGAAAAGCGTGCGCGTAAAGCTCAACGCGAAGAAGCACAGCAAGTTGCTCAAGAAGCTGAATAAGGAGAACATCAATGGCACGTTTTTACCGTCGTCGCAAGTTCTGCCGCTTTACAGCTGAGAATGTTGCGTACATCGACTACAAAGATATCGACACTTTAAAACAGTACATCACTGAAAACGGCAAGATTGTTCCTAGCCGTATCACTGGTACTAAAGCTCGTTATCAACGTCAATTAGCACTTGCTATCAAACAAGCTCGCTATTTGTCTTTGATTCCGTACACTGACAACCATAAGTGAGGTGATCTGTGGACGTTATCTTATTACAACGCATTAAGAACCTTGGTAAATTAGGCGATAAAGTATCAGTTAAAGCTGGTTACGGCCGTAACTTCCTTATCCCTCAAGGTAAAGCAGTTGCAGCTACTGAAGCTAACACTGCTGCTTTTGAAGCTCGTCGTGCTGAACTTGAGAAGCAAGAAGCTGAAGTTTTAGCTGCTGCTCAAGCACGTGCTGAACAATTGAATGAAGTTAACATCGTTATCACTGCTAAAGCTGGTGACGAAGGTAAACTCTTCGGTTCTATCGGTACTCGTGACATCGCTGACGCATTAACGAATGCTGGTCTTACAGTTGACCGTGCAGAAGTTCGTTTACCAAATGGCGCGCTTCGTCACACTGGTGAATTCAACATCGCAATCCAATTGCACCATGATGTTGTTGCAGAAGTTCTCGTTACTATCGTATCTGAGTAATTTCTCATCAAAAAAAGAGCATGCTTTTGCATGCTCTTTTTTTATGTTTCAAATTTTAAAATAAGATATATTAATTCCTGATCAGTTCTTCAGTTTAATTGGTTTTTTAATTAGGTAGTTTATTTAATTTTGTTTTAAGATAGTTCTCGGCTTTACAGCCTCTTTGTGTACACCTTTCTTTATCATCAGGTCTAATTATGTCTCAGGCGAATGCCACTTCTTTAGCGCTTTCATCTCCAACAGAAAATAAAACGAGTGAATCAGGCCAACTTAAAGAGTTTCGCACTCCCCCACACAATTTAGCTATTGAACAAGCTGTTCTAGCTGCCCTGATGACAGTTGCCGAATCTTTCGAACAAGTTAACGATGTACTCAAAGAAAATGATTTTTACGCGACTCGCCATAAATATATTTTTCGTGCAATCGAGAAATTAGCACAAGAAAACTCACCTTATGATGCTGTCTTAGTAAGTGACTGGCTCTTAAAACAAAATTTACTAGACGCTATTGGTGGCGAAGAATACTTAATGCAGCTTATGGCTGACTCACCTTCAAGTTTCTATAACTTAGAAACCTATGCTACTAAAATTAAAGAGTTTTCTACGCTTCGTAGCATGATTAAAGTTAGTACTGAAATTTTACAAAATGCTTATGACACGAAAGGCCGCGGTGTTAGTGAAATTTTAGACTTAGCTGAAACAAGTATTTTCTCATTAGCAGAACAGCACAATAACAATAAAAAAGATGCTGGTCCTAAATCTATTAGTTCTGTTACCGCCGACGTAATTAGTAAGCTTGATGAGCTTTCAAAATTAGATGGCAACATTACAGGTTTAACGACTGGCTTCTTAGAACTTGATAATAAAACATCTGGTATGCAACCTGGTGACTTAATTATTGTTGCTGCACGTCCATCGATGGGTAAAACTACTTTTGCCATGAATCTGGTTGAGAGTGTTTTGCAATATAACAAGTTACCTGCTCTGGTCTTTTCGATGGAGATGCCAGCAGACTCGATTGCAATGCGTCTTATTTCCGCAATGGGTAAAGTTCATCAAGGACATTTACGCTCTGGTAACCTCGATGCAGATGAATGGACCAAGGTGACTGGTACAATTTTGCAGCTTCAGCAAATGCATTTGTATATTGATGACTCATCAGCCCTACCTCCAACTGAACTTCGTGCCCGTGCTCGTCGTGTTGCCAAAATGCATGATGGTAAAATCGGTTGTATCATGGTCGATTACTTGCAGCTCATGAAAGTCCCGGGCATGGGTGATAACCGTGTAGGCGAGATCTCGGAAATTTCACGTAGCTTAAAAGCATTAGCAAAAGAGATGCAATGCCCTGTTATCGCACTTTCCCAGCTTAACCGAAGTCTGGAAAACCGTCCAAATAAACGCCCTGTAATGTCCGACTTACGTGAATCCGGTGCGATCGAGCAGGATGCCGACTTAATTATGTTTATTTACCGTGATGAGGTTTATAACAAAGAGTCAAAAGAGGCCGGCACTGCAGAAATTATTATTGGTAAGCAGCGTAACGGTCCAATTGGTTCAGTTCGTCTTGCTTTTGAAGGTCAATATACTCGATTTAGTAATCTCTCTCCTGAGTATTACAGCCAATATGATGATGAAGAATAAGCTCTATCTCTAGCCCAAAGGAGTAAATGAGGGTGCGCCAAGCAACAGTTTATATTGACCGCAATGCACTTCAATATAACTTAAACCGTGTCAAACAACTCGCAACAAATTCAAAAATTGTAAGTATGGTAAAAGCCAATGCTTATGGACATGGAATCAAAGACTGTTTAGCAGCCTTAAATGCATCAGATGCCTTTGGTGTCGCCTGTCTACAAGAAGGTTTGGAAATTCGTGAATTAGGATTTCAACAGCCTGTCACTTTAATTGAAGGGGTATTTTCTGAAGATGAAATGCCAATTGCAATTAAACAAAAATTTGAATGTGTCATTCACCATCAACAACAGTTTGAATGGTTGATTAAACACAAACAAGCGTACATCAACCAAGGTTTAAAAGTCTGGGTTAAACTTAATAGCGGGATGAACCGGTTAGGTTTTAAAAACCCAGAAATTATTGAAGTTATTAAGGCTTTAAAATCTGAAGGATTTACTTGTGTACTTGCGATGCATTTCGCAAATGCAGATGTAGACCATCCACTTAACGAGCAACAAAAACAACAATTTCTACAAATTAAACAAGCTTGTGATCCAGTTTTAGCTTCTTGCTGTAACTCTGCTGCTATTTATAAATGGCCAGAGTTACATTTTGATTATGTTCGTCCGGGTATCATGCTTTACGGCGCCTCGCCTTTTGCAGATCAAACAGTTCATGATCTTGACTTAAAACCAGTGATGACTTTTTCAGCAGAAGTGATTGCACTCAATCATATTCAAACTAATGAACATGTCGGTTATGGATCAACTTTCTGCGCTACGCAAGCAATGGATATCGCGATTGTTTCTATAGGTTACGGTGATGGTTATCCACGAGCTTATATTAAACAAAACTATGTCGCTATCGATAAACAACTCTGTGCGGTTGTAGGGCGAGTGAGTATGGATATGATTGCAATCGACGTGACAGGCATGAAAGTAAAATTAGGCACTCCAGTTGAACTCTGGGGTCCACATCGCTTAGTTGATGATGTTGCGGATGCAAACGGAACGATAGGATATGAATTACTCTGTCGCTTAAGTAATCGCCCCACTCGTAAAAGCACTTAAATAATAAAATATAAAAAAATCCAAGCATGCTTGGATTTTTTTATTTAAACATTCAAAATTTATCGCCAGTAATCATCTGTAGGCTTTGGCATTTCCTGTAATCCCCGACGAAGAGTATCTGACCATTGTTTACTAATCTGTGAGAAATAAGGATCATCTTCGGTAATTCGTTTTCCCATGGGAATAACAAAGCTATCTTTAATGTAGACCAATGCATCGAGTGGTAAGCCAACAGAAACATTTGAACGCAAAGTCGAATCAAAAGAAATCAGGCTACAACGTAATGCATCGTCTAGTGGCATTGCATAATATAAAGCTCGATCCAGAATAGGCTTCCCATATTTACTCTCACCTATTTGAAAATAAGGTGTATCTGTAGTTGCGCAAATGAAATTGCCTTGTGGATAGACATTATAAAGTTGCATGTCACCACCCTTAATCTGCCCACCTACCAAAATACTACAGGCATAATTCATTTGTTCTTGGGTGTCCGAACTAATATCCTCTAAAACAGTTTTTAAGGTTTTGCCAATTAGTTCAGCCGCCTCAAACATCGTATTAACACTATATAGATTAGGCTCTTGCTGCAAAGTCAGAGCATTTTGCAAATGACCTATAACAGCTTGCGTTGTTGCTAAGTTACCTGCAGTTTGCAAGGCAATAAAACGTTCTCCGGTAACGCCGAAAGTATGCAGTTTTCGGAACACAGAAATATGGTCAACTCCTGCATTGGTTCTTGTGTCACTAATAAACACTAAACCTTGTTCCAATCTTAACGCACAACAATAGGTCATTTCATTCTCTTTACATTCAACATGCCAACACTTGTACCACAGACATCATGTTCTCAACTCCACCTTGCTCTCTTACGCCACGAATAGGTGCCACATCGAGATAGTCACGCCCTACTGCAAGGTAGATGTGATGTTTGGGTGTAAACAACTGATTGCTTACATCAAAACAATACCACTGATTTTCTAAAAATACCTCCGCCCAAGCGTGACTGGCCAGGTGCGGATAGTTTTGATCAAATAGATAACCAGAGACATAACGTGCAGGTAATTGTAGCGCACGACACATCGCAATTAAAATGTGAGCATGATCTTGGCATACACCTTGACCCGCATGAAATGCTTCAATCGCAGTTGTCTGAACCGAAGTACTTTCAGGCTGATAAAGTATTTTTTGCAAGATATATTCGCTTAATAACGCAATATGCTGTCGATCCTTGACCACTACAATATGTTTGGCAAAGTCCAACATTTCCGAATCACATCGAGTTGCACCTGTCATCTGCAAAAACAAATTTGTAGGTGTAGAGAGATCTACACAACCCATTTCTACATTTTGAAGCTCAACAATTCCTTGGGCCATAAATGTAAGATGCTGGTATGGATAACGCTGACTAGCCGTCATCCATACATTGTTAAATATATCTCTCTTTATTGTTTTATCACCCGGCACGCTAATTGCCCAATTCATAACATGTTGGTGAGGCGATGTTTGAGGCATCATTTTAATATACTGAATGCTGTTCCGAGCAGTTTCAGTATAGCTATAATGCGTTTGATGATTAACCATCAATTTCATAATCAGCCCTCAAACATATTTTCCAACTGCTGTGTAAAATTATAGTAAGCGTCCCACGTAAGTTGCTGCTTTAGTGCTTGCCAATTTCCATCTATATTTTCCCAATTCAAATTAGCGAGCTGTTGCACCACAATATCTAGCTCTGTTATGAGAACAGATAAATCTTCTCCAAAACGCAGTTCTATATCAAATTGCTCTATTTTTTGGCCTAAATGCAAAAATAAACGAACATCTTCATGTTCCGCTTCTAGTATTCGTGTGCATTGTTCGACTGCTTTACTCAATGCATCAGGTTGAGCTTGAAGCGTATTAATCACATTATTTAATTCTGCATAAGCATGTGATGACAAAATACCTCTTAGTTCCTGAATATTATCTTTAGCAATAATGAGCTGGTTCAGTAATGAAAATGTTTGCTTCTTGTCTAACATATAGTGATTTAGTAATTCAGCATTTTCTATGACCAAACCAAATGCTGCTGCAAATCTTGTTGCTTTCTCATCTTCTGTAAAGGGTAAATGAGAGGCTGCAAATTTAACTCGCATCAAATATCGACCCAACCAATATATTTGATGCGCACTCGAATTGAGTAAAACCATAAAGTTCCTCTTTAACCCACAATCAGGAATGTAATGTTTCAACAACCCATGTATCTTTTATACCGCCACCTTGAGACGAATTTACAACTAAAGAACCCGCCTGCATGGCCACACGTGTTAAGCCACCAGGCACAATCTCTGTACGATAAGGTGAGCTCAATACAAATGGACGCAAATCAATATGACGCTCAGCCACCCCGCCTGTCGTTAAAGTTGGAGCGACAGATAAAGCTAAGGTAGGCTGCGCAATATACATATGTGGCATCGCAATCAATTTTTTTCTAAAGTCATCAATTTCGCATGAGCTTGCTTTAGGTCCAATCAACATGCCGTATCCGCCCGAACCTTGTGCTTCCTTAACGACTAATTGATCAAGATTAGAGAGTACGTAATCTAAGTGTTCTTCTTTACGGCACTGATAAGTGGGTACATTTTTTAGAATTGGTGTTTCATCTAAATAATATTGAATCATTTGATCTACATAAGGATAGATAGATTTATCATCAGCCACACCCGTTCCAGGTGCATTTGCAATCACAACATTTTTTTGCAAATAAGCAGACATAAGACCTGCTACACCTAAAGCACTGTCTGGTCGAAATGCTAAAGGATCTAGAAAGTCATCATCTAAACGGCGGTAAATTACGTCTACTTTTTGACGCCCACGAATAGTTTTGACAAATACTTGATCATTTTCTACAAATAAATCCCGATTTGTAACCAATGGCACATCCATTTCACGCGCTAGAAAAGCGTGTTCATAATAAGCACTGTTAAAACGCCCTGGTGTTAGCACCACAATAAAAGGTTGATCTGCAGAAGAATTTTCTTGCAATATTTCTTTTAAAAGTTTTGGATAATGCTCAATCCCCTGTAAATTATTGGCTGTACATAGCTCAGGCATTAATTTCTGGCTAATATTTCGGCTCTCAATCATATAAGACACCCCAGACGGTGTTCTCAAATTATCTTCTAATACAAAAAACTCCCCTTCACCATCACGGATAATATCGATCCCACTAATTTGTGAATAAATTTTTCCTTTTAAAGAATGTTTAAGCATATGGGGCTGGAAAGCATCATTTCCCATAATTTGTTCTTCGGGAATGATTTGTTCTTTTAAAATATGTTGTCCATGATAAATATCATCTAGGAAATAATTTAATGCTTTAACACGCTGTGCACAGCCTGAGGCAATTTTTTCCCATTGTTTTTTCTCGATTACTCTTGGAATTAAATCAAAAGGAATAGTGCGCTCTGTTCCTTCTTTATCGCCATAAACATTAAAAGTAATCCCATGATAAAGAAAATGCTGTTTTGCTTGGGTATTTAACTCCTTTAACTCATCTAAAGTACGAATGCTTAACCATTGTTCAATTTTTTTAGAAGCTGCACCATTTGACGTTACATCATCAAGCATCTCATTAAAGAACTGTGATTTTAGTTGCTCAAAGAGATTGGTTTGCACAGAAATATGTTCTAAAAAAGAGGTTGGGTTAATGAGTGCTGTTGTTGTCTGCTCTTGTATAAAAAAATCATTATCTAGATGTAATTCATGCTCTTGTTCTGACATAACCACCTCGTCTTATCATTTATCTATATTTCATTTTTAAATAAGCAATTTCAGTGCCACTTATATATCTGTAATACTTGTACGGCATCATTGTTATAACTTTCTTCTAAATCTTATCATCGTTTGCCCAATGGGCTATAAACTGAATCTGACAAACTTGCTAAATCTGTAAAGTTTTTTTATTGTGTTGACACCAAAGCAATTGGCTATAGATGCATTACGCTTATGTCTGTAATAGAAAAAGAAACTTCGAATAGTTTATATCGCCAATGGCAGATCTTGTCTCGCTTACCGACCGGCAAATGGATCGGGACTCGAGAATTGCAAGAAATGCTTGAGCGTGAAGGTATTGATATTAGTTTAAGGACTATTCAGCGTGACTTAAATCAAATTGCTCAGCGTTTTCCGATAGAGAGCAATAAAGCCGTACCTCAAGGCTGGCGGTGGCAATCTGATGCACCTATTCAAAGCTTACCTCACATGACAAGTTCTCAAGCGGTAACCTTTATGATGGTTGAGGAGCACCTTAAACACCTCCTTCCTCCGAGCCTGCTTGATGAGATGGGACCATGGTTCGATTTGGCCAAACGTAGCCTTTCTACACAAAATAATGTGAGACAGTGGATTAACCGTGTACGTATTGTTCCAGCAAGCCAACCGTTAATTCCGCCTGTAGTTGACCGAAATGCTCAACAAGCAATTTATGAAGGCTTACTCCAAGACAAGCAAATAGAATGTGTTTATCGGGCAAGGGTCAATCAGGGTGAAGACAGAACTTATGTTTTAAATCCTTTGGCTTTGGTACAAAAAGGTGCAGTCATTTATTTAATTTGCACACGACATGACAAAACTGAAGTGCAAACATTTGCTCTGCACCGTTTTAAATCAGCAAAAGTATTAGACAGCCGAGCACTGCATCCAGTTAATTTTGATATTGATCATTATATTGATTCAGGGGCTTTAGGCTTTAGAGTGGACTATAACCAACCAACTGAATCAATTCAGCTCACCTTAACCATGACAGAGCAAACTGCGAAAACCTTTTATGAAAGTCAGTTAAGTAAAGACCAAACGATTACTCCGCTTGAAGAAAATATTGTAGAAGTTTCAGCGACTGTACCTTTTACATCTCAACTAGTATGGTGGTTACGTAGTTTTGGTAAGAAATTACTGCATATTGAACCAGTACAAGTACATAATGCTGTGCGAGAAATTGAAACTGCGAATAAATAGATATAAAAAAGAGAACCATAAGGTTCTCTTTAGATTTTGAATTATAATTTTCTTAATTTTATATTGTTCTTATTTTTTACTGTTTTCAGATCAATGTGTTCTCCCCCATCAAAACTGATCTGCCCTTTCTTTTGCGCTATTTTGAACATGAGCATTGGCATGCCATTTCATATCCATTGTAGCGAATTGATTTCATTGTCATGATTAAAGCCCTCTTGTTTGAACGTAAATTCAATATAACTGGCGACTTAAAATATGTGAAATAAGAAAAAAAGGAAGCGAAATCTCTTTTCTTCCTTAGGAAGTTTCCATATATTTTTTGAATAGAAAATAAAAAAGCCCAGTCTTAACTGGGCTTTTTGTACATTTAAATGATTAAGCTGTTTTCTTAATCATATTATTCTTACGAATTGTGATCATTACAAGCTGAACTGCTGCTGGTGTAACACCAGGAATACGGCTTGCTTGAGCTAAAGTTTCTGGAAGAACTGTTTTTAACTTCTGCGTGATTTCACGTGACAATCCAGACACGACATCATAGTCAAAATCGGCAGGAATTTTGGTTTCTTCAAGACGCTTTAATTGAGCAACATCTTCATGCTGACGGTTAATGTAACCTTCATATTTCACAGCAATTTCAATTTGCTCCCCCACTTGTTCTGAAACTTCAGAACCAGTAAGTTCAGCAATTTGACCGAAGGTGATATTAGGGCGCTTAAGCAAATCAATCGCACTACATTCCTTACTCAAATCAGCACCCGTCATTTCAACGAATTTTTTACCCATAGGGTTATTTGGTGCTGCCCATAAATGTTGTAAACGAGAGGTTTCACGCTCAACCGCTTCCATTTTTTCGCAATAAGCAGCCCAACGAACATCATCAACCAAACCAAGTTCACGACCAATAGAAGTCAAGCGCTGATCCGCATTATCTTCACGTAACATCAAACGATATTCAGCACGTGAGGTAAACATACGGTACGGTTCTTTAGTACCTAACGTGATGAGGTCATCAACCAACACACCCATGTAAGCCTGGTCACGTTTAGGCGTCCATTCTTCTTGCTCCCACGCACGACGTGCAGCATTTAAACCTGCAAGTAAACCTTGGGCCCCAGCTTCTTCGTAACCTGTTGTACCATTAATTTGACCAGCAAAATATAAGCCATTAATCGCTTTAGTTTCGAGGGTAAATTTCAAAGCTTGCGGGTTGAAATAATCATATTCAATTGCATAGCCTGGACGTAAGATATGAGCGTTTTCCATACCACGAATTGAGCGTACAAGTTCGAACTGAACATCAAATGGTAAAGAAGTCGAAATACCGTTTGGATAAAGCTCATGTGTATCTAGACCTTCTGGTTCCAAGAATACTTGATGTGAGTCTTTATCAGCGAAACGGTGAATTTTATCTTCGATTGATGGGCAATAACGCGGACCTACACCTTCAATAACACCCGTGTACATTGGTGAACGGTCTAAACCACCACGAATAATATCGTGGGTTTTTTCATTTGTATGCGTGATATAACAGTTTACTTGTTCAGGGTGCATAGAAGCATCACCCATGAATGACATCACTGGAGATGGGAAATCACCCGGCTGCGGAATCATGACTGAAAAATCAACTGAACGTGCATCAATACGTGGTGGAGTACCGGTTTTTAAACGTCCCACTGGTAATTTTAATTCACGTAAACGTTGAGCAAGTGCAATAGAAGGAGGATCTCCCGCACGGCCACCGCTTGATTTTTCTAAACCAACGTGGATTACACCACCCAAGAATGTACCTGTAGTCAACACAACAGTTTTAGCATCAAAGCGAATACCCATTTGGGTAACAACACCTTTAACGGTATCGCCTTCAAGAATCAGGTCATCAGCTGCTTGCTGGAAAATGTCAAGATTTACTTGATTTTCCAAAGTATCACGGATAGCAGCTTTATAACGCACGCGGTCAGCTTGAGCACGTGTTGCACGCACAGCTGCACCTTTACGCGAATTTAAAATACGGAACTGAATACCACCTTTATCGGCAGCCAGAGCCATTGCACCGCCAAGTGCATCAATTTCGCGTACTAGGTGAGACTTACCAATACCACCAATTGCTGGGTTACAACTCATTTGGCCCAAAGTCTCAATGTTATGGGTCAAAAGCAAAGTCTGTCGTCCCATACGCGCAGCAGCAAGGGCCGCTTCCGTACCTGCGTGACCGCCACCGATAACGATAACATCATAAACTTTAGGATAGTGCATGAGTACAAAAACACCAGAAAAAAAAGACGGAACATTATAGCAAAATTATCTGCTTATTGATGTACATAATTACAAAATTGTCTTCACATAATTTACGCTATGCCACATGATTTGACATTTTGTTTCATGAATTCAATACAAAGTGAATGTTTTTAAAATTAATTCATCTTAGAATAAAAAATGTACAGCACTTCTATGACTTTAAAATTAACGCAAAGAGAAGGAATACAAAATGAAAACGACCATGTTAAAAATCTTAACTGCATCTCTAATTTGTTTTTCAGGCGTAACTTTTACCCATGCTGCTGACACGAGCAAAGCCGAAACGCAAAAACAAATTCGAGTCTGTGCAAAAAAACAGCAAGGTGAATGGGTTTCTTACAATCACAACGGTGTAATCTTTAACGGTACTTGCCAACCAAACGAAAATGGCAAGTTACAATTTAAGGCCCCTGCTCCTTAATCTGTTTTAACATAGGTATAGAAGAAGTCATTTATTTTCCGCTATATCTCATCAGTATTTTCAAAGACGGTCCATTAAAGATGGGCCGCTTTCTTTTTTAAAATGGTCTAGTCCGCTACAATACGCCTTTAAATAAAATTTTTAGGTCCTTTTCGTGAAGTGGTTACAAATACACATTACCGTTGATCAAGAACAAGTTGAGTTCACAGAAACACTTTTAATGTCTCTAGGTGCGGTAAGCGTAACGCTGGATGATGCTGAAGATCAGGCTTTACTTGAACCATTACCGGGTGAAACACCTCTATGGAACAAAGTTATTGTGACAGGCATCTATCAACAAGACGAACAAGACCCTATTGATGTCGACACTTTAGAAGCTTTCTTAAAAGCTCAACTTCCAGATGTTCCTATGCGTCATGAAGAACTTGAAGATCAAGTGTGGGAACGCGCATGGATGGATTACTATGAGCCAATTCAGATTGGAGAAAAGTTCTGGATTGTGCCTGAATGGCTAGAGCCACCAGAAGCAGACGCAACTAACATTAAGTTAGATCCAGGTCTTGCATTTGGTACAGGTAATCACGCAAGTACTTTCCTATGCTTACAATGGCTGGGTAAAACTGACGTTAAAGATAAAATCGTGATTGATTATGGCTGTGGTTCAGGCATTTTAGGCGTAGCGGCTTTATTATTAGGCGCTAAAAAAGTATACGCTACCGATATTGATCCTCAGGCTGTTTTAGCAACAAAACAAAATGCAGAGCTCAATGGTGTATTAGACGGACTATATGTAGGTCTTCCTGAAGAGTTTGATCAAGAATTCAAACCTAAACAAGCCGATGTTTTAGTTGCAAACATTTTAGCAGGACCTTTAATGATGCTTGCGCCTGAATTTGCAAATTTAATCAAATCTGAGGGTGAGTTCGCACTTGCTGGTGTGATTGAAGAGCAAGTTGCTGATGTTTCACGTGTTTATTCTGAATTTTTTGATATATTAGATGTCGAAAAGCGCGAAGAAAACTGGTGTCGCATTTCAGGAAAACGTAAAACAATAAATTGAGATTTTTAACTCATGAATGAAAAACAAACCCGCTGCCCTAAGTGTTTAACAGTTTATAAAGTATCTCTTACTCAATTAACTGTCGCTCAGGGTATGGTTTGTTGCCCTAAATGTAATTCAAGCTTTAATGCCTTAACCCATCTAATCAATATTGAACAGCCAGTTATGGTCAACTCAACGACTCTAGCCAATGGTTCAATGCAGACAAGATATATGACGCATTCTCACATATTAGATATCTTTGACCAAAAAGTAGAAAACTCTAATATTGATCTTTTAACTTACCTCAACAACTTAAATTACTTTCACAACGAACCTATTAATGCTCTACCAAACCTTAATTTAGCTGAGCAGGCATCCCCACAAGAACAAGACAACAATAAAAAGCATAGTTGGCTTTACTATACGCTCTGGAGCTCTGCCAACCTTATTTTAATTTTAGTCTTTACTTTTCAAATCCTCTGGTTTAACCCTAAGCTCATGCATGCAAGCCCAACCGTTAGCCATGCATTTAATTACGTTTGCCAAATACTACACTGCAACAAATCAGCAGAACTTTATCAACTTATCTATATAGAAAAGTTAAAAGTCCGCAAGATTGATGCAAACCATACCCAGTTCTCAGGCATATTGCTCAACCAGAATAATAAAAGTATTGAGCTTCCTAACCTAAAGTTGATTTTTGCAACAGAGCCAGACAAAACAGAGGAAATCATATTAACTCCTCAACAATATCTAGTTGAAAACTTAAGGGGTATTCAACGTATTCCATCAAATACCCCTTTCCGATTCCAATTTGAGCTAAACAAAAGCAAAAAAAGGCTAGTAAATTATCGATTAGAAATTGTCCACCCCTAAAATGTAAAAAAAGTGAAAAAAAAATAAAAAAAAATGCAGTTAATTTGCTCACTTTTTCCTAGACAATGGTATGATACGCGCCACGAAAGCTTTGACTCATATACTCCTCGCTCTCAATCCAAAAAAAATACTGTTAAGCATGTGTGCTTTTCTACTTTAAGCGCATAGCCTAACTTTTTTTGTTTTTGAGGGGGCTGTAACAAATATTTAATTATTGTTACGCTTATTTTTTATTCAATACGAAGAAATATGGCAAGCTAATTGTTCTTATGTTTTAGAGTCACTGTTTTAGGATCTAAAACAGGACTCCGTATTTTTAGACCACATTTATATACTACTTTACCCAAGCTAGTATTTGATTTTCGGATTAACTCGCATGAATAGCAAATCTCCTATTTTTACTGCACAATCTGATGTTGCTCTTCGCATCCACGTGGATCGCGCAGTTCGCCATTATTTTGCACAATTGCAAGGTGAGCAACCATCTCAGGTATATGACATGGTGCTAGCAGAAATGGAGAAACCTCTTTTATCTGTAGTTCTTGAATATACACGTGGTAATCAAACGCGTGCTGCAGAAATTCTTGGACTCAACCGTGGCACTTTACGTAAAAAGTTAAAAGCTCACGGTTTAATGAGTGAATAAATGATAAAATGCTCACGACGTCGTGGGCATTTTTTTATGCTTATTGGTTTTAATCCGTAGACTTGAAATTGTTGAATTAAACATCATGACTATTAAACGTGCTTTGATTTCTGTATCTGATAAGACAGGAATTGTCGAATTTGCTCAAAACCTTGCAGCTCTAGGGGTAGAACTATTATCTACAGGCGGCACATATAAGTTGCTTAAAGATAATAATATCGCGGTTGTAGAAGTATCTGAACATACTGGCTTCCCTGAAATGATGGATGGTCGTGTTAAGACATTACATCCAAAAATTCATGGCGGTATTCTTGCTCGTCGCGGTTTAGATGAAGCAGTTATGGAAGAACACAACATCGATCCGATTGATCTTGTTGTTGTAAACCTTTATCCATTTGCTGCAACTGTTGCAAAACCTGACTGTACTCTTCCTGATGCAATCGAAAATATCGACATCGGTGGTCCTACAATGGTTCGTGCGGCTGCTAAAAACCATGCTTCAGTAGGTATTGTAGTTAATGTTTCTGATTACGACACTGTAATTAATGAATTAAAAACTGCTGGTTCGCTTTCTTATGAAACGCGTTTTGATTTAGCAGTTAAAGCATTTGAACATACAGCTCAATACGACGGCATGATTGCTTCTTACTTAGGCGCTCGCGTTGGTAAGACCGAAGGTGAAGCTGACTTATTCCCTCGTACATTCAATACTCAATTGAACAAAGCACAAGATTTACGTTACGGTGAAAACCCACATCAATCGGCTGCTTTCTATGTCGAAGCTAATGCAAAAGAAGCATCAGTTTCTACTGCAAAACAGTTACAAGGCAAAGAATTGTCTTATAACAACATTGCAGATACAGATGCTGCACTTGAATGTGTTAAATCATTCGCAAAACCTGCTTGTGTCATCGTGAAACATGCTAACCCTTGTGGTGTTGCGGTTTCTTTAGACGGCATTAAAGCTGCTTATGATTTAGCTTATGCGACTGACCCAGAATCTGCTTTTGGCGGTATTATTGCATTCAACCGTGAATTAGATGTTGCAACTGCTCAAGCAATTGTAGAGCGTCAATTCGTTGAAGTGATTATTGCTCCAAGTATTGCTGATGGCGTACTTGAAATAACTGGCGCTAAGAAAAATGTACGTGTTTTAGTATGTGGCGAGTTACCTGCTATTGATGCACGTGCACCGCAACTTGACTATAAACGCGTAAATGGTGGCTTACTTGTTCAAGATCAAGACTTGGGCATGATCACTAAAGATGATCTTAAAGTAGTTACTAAGCGTGCGCCAACTGAACAAGAAATTGATGACCTCATCTTTGCTTGGAAAGTTGCAAAATATGTAAAATCAAACGCAATTGTTTATGCTAAAAACCGCCAAACTATTGGTGTAGGTGCAGGTCAAATGAGTCGCGTTAACTCAGCTCGTATTGCTGCCATTAAAGCTGAACATGCTGGTTTGGTTGTTGAAGGTGCTGTAATGGCATCTGATGCATTCTTCCCGTTCCGTGACGGTATTGATAATGCTGCTAAAGCTGGCATTAAATGCATCATTCAACCAGGTGGTTCTATGCGTGATGAAGAAGTAATCGCTGCAGCAGACGAAGCTGGTATTGCAATGGTGTTCACTGGTATGCGCCATTTCCGCCACTAATTTAAATTTAGTCCTCCCTAACCCTCCTTTCATTCAGGAGGGTTTTCCACAATAATGGAGCTAAACTCCACCTTGAGGAATAGAGGGGGATGAAAAGGATTAAAGTTAAGGAACAAATTAAAAATGAATATTTTAGTTTTAGGTAGTGGTGGTCGTGAACATGCTTTGGCATGGAAAATCGCGCAAGATACCAAAGTTACTCAAGTTTTCGTTGCACCGGGAAATGCGGGAACTGCAACTGAAGACAAATGCGTTAATGTTCAGCTTGATATTTTAGACAACCCTGCAATTATCGCTTTTGCTAAAGAAAATAATGTTGAACTTATTATTGTTGGTCCAGAAGCACCTTTAGTGAATGGTGTGGTAGATGCTGCTCGCGAAGCAGGTCTAAAAATTTGGGGACCAACTCAATATGCTGCGCAGCTTGAAGGCTCAAAGGCATTTGCTAAACATTTTTTAAAGCGTCATAACATTCCAACTGCTTTTTATGAAGTATTTACAGAAGTTGATGCAGCTAAAGCTTATGTTGAAAAAAATGGTGCACCAATTGTAATTAAGGCAGACGGTCTTGCTGCTGGTAAAGGTGTAATCGTTGCAATGACCAACGAAGAAGCTTTTGCAGCAATTGATGACATGCTTGCAGGCAACAAATTCGGTGATGCTGGTTCACGTGTTGTAATTGAACAGTTCCTTGCAGGTGAAGAAGCTTCTTTCATTTGTATGATTGATGGTAAAAACATTTTACCAATGGCAACTTCACAAGATCACAAGCGTATTTTTGAAGGTGACCAAGGTCCTAATACTGGCGGTATGGGTGCTTACTCTCCTGCTCCGGTGGTAACTTCTGAAATTTTCGAACGTGTTATGACTGAAATCATGCGTCCGACTGTTGAAGGTATGGCTGCTGACGGACATGTCTACACTGGTTTCTTATATGCTGGCTTAATGATTGATGAACAAGGTCAACCCCGTGTGATCGAGTTCAACTGTCGTTTTGGTGATCCTGAAACTCAGCCAATCATGATGCGCTTAAAGTCATCTCTTGTTGAATTGGTAGAAGCTGGTATTGCCGGCAATTTACCAAAAGAAGCTGAATGGGATGAGCGTAAGTCAATCGGTATCGTACTTGCAGCCGAAGGCTATCCTGATAGCGTACGCAAAGGTGATGTAATTTCAGGTATTGGACAATCACCTGAAGATACTAAAATTTTCCACGCAGGCACTGCAACTCGTGAAGATGGTCACATCGTTACTTCTGGTGGTCGAGTTCTTTGTGTAACTGCGCTAGGCGACAGCGTACTTGAAGCACAAATTAATGCACTTGAAGTATGCGGACAAGTGACCTTTACAGGTATGCAATATCGTAGTGACATTGGCTATCGCGCAATTGCACGAGAAAAAGCTGAGTAAAAAACTCTCAACTGATAAAAAGCCCTCTATTAAAGAGGGCTTTTTATATTTCATTCTTATTTATCAGAAAATTTTATATAAATCCCAGTTTTTATTCACTTCCAATCAATAAGATCGAAACATGTCCACTATATTGAATATGTTTTTATTGATATGATTAGATAAAGCGTTGGAACTTTCCACAAAGTTATTGTGCCTTTAAATATTGAGGCTCATCATCTAATTCTGTTAGGGATAATAGTTATTTTTAACATTGAATACTTTTAGAAATCGCTTAAAGACTGTCAACTCATGATAGAACTGTTGTGAAAATAGTTTTATTTAGTACAGATCAAAAACGGTAAAACAAGTATCTGAGGAATTAGAAAAGAGCTAAAAGCTATAACTTTTAGCATTCAAAACTTTGTGACGTGACAACAAAACTCATTCTCTTTTCTAGAGAGCCAACTAAATAGTTGATATCTCTCTTAATCAGGACTTTTTTTACATGAAAAAGCTGATCAGTCTTTTTTTAAGCGTGTCTGTGCTATTACTTGCAGCTTGCGGTAAACAACAAAGTGAACCACAAGCTGGAAAGAGTGGTGATTCATCACAACTTCAAACTGTGGTTATTGCCTCAACTGGTTCTGACGCTGATATCTGGCGTTATATTTCGACTTTACCAGAAACTAAAGCTGCTGGTGTTAAGCTTGAGGTGAAAAATTTCACTGATTATGTTGCAATGAATACAGCTGTAGCAAATAAAGAAGTTGACTTAAATGCATTCCAATCTTATGCATATTTGGTGGCTTTCAATGCATCAAATAAAGATAAAATTGCTCCAGTTGCTACAACTTATCTTGAGCCAATGGGAATCTACTCAAGTAAACATAAAAAAGTAGAAGAATTCCAACAAGGTGCAAGCATTGCAATTCCTAATGATGCAGCGAATGAAGCTCGTGCATTATTGTTATTACAAAGTGCCGGCTTAATTAAACTTAAAGCTGACTTCGACCCTGCTAAAGGCACACCAAGCGATATTATCGATAACAGTAAAAAAATTGATATCAAACCAATCCAAATGGCGACAGCTGTACGCGTAAAAGATGAAGTTGATGCAATTGTTTTAGGTAATACATTAGCTTTAGAAGGTGGTTTAAACGTACTTAAAGATTCTATCTACTATGAACCTGTTGACCAAAGCACTAAACTGAATGTAAACATCCTTGCAACAGCTGAATCTCGCAAAGATGACCCAATTCTTCAGAAAGTTGGTCAGCTATACCACACTGAAGCTGTTAAAAAATACGTTGAACAACACTTTGGTGGTACAAAAGTTGACGTGAATCAGCCAATCAGCTACCTCACGGAAGCTAAATAGTAATATAATAGCTGCAACGCGAAACAGGCAAAGACTCTTTGCCTGTTTTTTCTTTTTAGCATAGTTTTTGACGACATGATTCAATTTAAAAACATTTCAAAGCACTATCAGCTTAAAGGCCAAACCATACGAGCTCTGGACCAAATTAATTTGGAAATTCCTGAAGGGAGTATTTTTGGTATTATTGGCTATAGTGGTGCAGGTAAAAGTACTTTAATCCGCCTGATTAACTTACTTGAACGACCAAATGAAGGTCAGGTTATCATTAATCAAAAGGACTTCACTGCTTTGGATGCGCGTTCATTACGTCAGGAACGTGCAAATATTGGTATGATTTTTCAGCACTTCAATTTGCTACAAACCAAAACGGTTGCTGAAAATATCGAAATGCCAATGCGTCTGCTGAATTACAATAAAGCAGAACGTGAAAAGCGCTTAAATGAGTTATTGGAGTTCATTGATCTTAAACATAAAAAAGATGCTTATCCTGATGAACTTTCTGGCGGCCAAAAGCAACGTGTCGGTATTGCTCGTGCTTTGGCAAATCATCCAAAAATTCTTTTGTGTGATGAAGCAACCTCTGCCCTAGACCCGCAAACAACCAAGTCTGTTTTAGAATTACTCAAGAAAATCAATCAAGAGCAAAAAATCACAATCGTTATGGTGACCCATGAAATGGATGTCATTGAAACTGTTTGTGATCATGTAGCTGTGATGGAAGCTGGTAAAGTCATTGAACAAGGTTCAACGATTGATATCTTTAGTAATCCTCAACATCCGACGACTAAAAACTTTATTCAAACTGTGTTACATCAACAGTTGCCTGTGAATATTTTAAATCAACTCGAGAATCAGCATCACCATAGCATCTACTGTTTACAGTTTTTGGGCCGTTCTGCTCAAGAACCTGTAATTCAGTCACTGATTAAACAATTTGATATTAGTTTAAATATCTTATTCGCTAACATGACTGAAATTAACGGCACTGTCATTGGTCAAATGTTTGTACAGCTTCTAGGTGAGCCTCAGTTGATTAAACAGGCTATCGAGTTTTTAGAGAAAAATGAAGTGAGTGTAGTTCAATCAGGAGATCAAGTATGAGAGATTTAATCGTACAGTGGTTAACTGAACTTACTCAACCTTTCTGGCACAGTTCTCTTTCAATTGACCAGTTTGTAACAGCTCTACAAGAAACATTTCACATGGTGTTTTTTGCGCTGTTATTTGGTGGTATTTGGGGCTTCATTCAAGGGGTTATCCTGCTTGTAACTCGCCCAGAAGGTATTTTGCCAAATAGATTCGTCTATCATTTACTCAACCCAATTGTAAATGCGTTACGCTCTCTCCCATTTATTATTTTACTTATTGCAGTGATTCCTCTTACCAAGTTGTTGGTAGGTACTTCAATTGGTACATGGGCAGCGATCGTTCCTTTAACAATTTACGTTGGTCCATATATGGGACGTTTGATTGAAACTTCCCTACTCGAAGTAAATGAAGGAATTATTGAATCTGCTCAGGCGATGGGTGCTACACCTTGGCAAATTATTTACCGCTTTATTTTGCCAGAAGCACGCAGTTCACTCATTTTAAACCTCACAACAGCGACAATCAGTTTGATTGGTGCAACAGCAATGGCTGGTGCAGTGGGCGCAGGTGGTATTGGTGACTTAGCAATCTCTTATGGTTACCAACGTTTTGATACAAGCGTTGTAATTTTAACAGTAATTGTTCTATTGCTCTTAGTACAGATTGTACAGACTCTAGGTAACTGGCTCTCTAAGATCCGTTAAATTACTCATATAAAAAGCTCCCTAAATGGGGGCTTTTTTGTTTTATATACATCATTTTCATAAAAAGGTTGAGTGAGTGGCTTACTACCATTTTCTGTTATTATCAAAAACAGTGATTACTTACTCTTTGGATTTGGTTTTAGGATAAAACAATGCGTTATAGAATTCATTTTATTGATGTACAGAATGCCCTCCAAAACTATATCTGGATTTTAGAAGATACTGAAACCCAAGAGGCTGTTGCAGTTGATCCAACAGAAGCTGATCTTGTGACTCAATTTTGTCAAAATCATCAACTCACCTTAAAACAAATCTGGCTCACTCATTGGCATAAAGACCATATCGGTGGTGTTGCAGATTTAACGGCTGCCCAAAATATTACTGTCTATGGTCCACGTGATGAGCTCACAAAGATTCCGGGAATTACTCATCCCTTACAACATGACGATCATTTAAAATTTAATGATTTAAAAGTGGAGATTATCGCGACTCCAGGTCACACCTTAGGGCACATTGTGTATTTTATTGAGGAGCTAGAAGCTGTATTCTGTGGCGACACTTTATTTGCAATGGGATGTGGTCGATTATTTGAAGGTACGGCTGAACAAATGTATCACTCACTGAGCCGTCTAGCAGCGCTACCAACACAAACCAAAGTTTATTGTACGCATGAATACACGCTTTCAAATGCCGAATTTGCCTTAACGGTAGAACCGCATAACCATGCCTTATCTGAACGAGCTGAAGAAGTTCGTGAGCTACGTAAACAAGGATCAATCACTCTTCCGAGTACGATTGAACTTGAATTAGCAACCAATCCTTTTCTTCGCGCAGAAAGTGCTGAAGATTTTGCTCATTTACGTGCACTTAAAGATAATTTTTAAAGTTAAAGCTTCTCCTTTTAAGAGATACAGTTTCATTTTAAGAACTGTATCTTTTTGCATAGCGTACGTTGATCGTAATTATTTTTTACATTTACTTTATTCTTATTTATTCAGCTTTTTTAAAATTTCGCCAAATTTATATTTTTTAAAAAAAATGCCGAAGAACAATTTTTTAAATAAAAAACTTTTATTTTTTAGTTACATAACCTCTCCATAATTTTATAAAAAAGAAAACTTTCCTTTCTCTAGCTTACTTTTTTTACAAGTTGCAAAATAAAACAAAGATTTCCCCCTTTAAAAAATCTAATTAAAACCCTATTAATAAATAAGATGTAATGCCACGGATAGAAGGAGTTCTCACGTGAAAAAGGTTGTTAAAGCTAAAAATTTGATTGCGTTTCGTATTTGGTTAGAAAAGTTAGGGTATTCAGTTAAAAATCTTGCTGATGGAAAAGGTTTTACTTTCAGTTTTAAAAAAGAATATGGTTTAGTGACCTGTGATTTGGCAGGAAACTCATTAGCGATGCAATTAGGTGAAGAGTTTGAGGATCACTTAAAAGCATAATTTTTTACGACACAATTTTTTATTTAAGATTGTCTTTTTTTAAAAGATAAGTAATAGCAGAACTTTAGAATGATTTAATTAAAATATATTTTTAGATGTTAAAAAAAATCTGTAGCCGGGCTACTCTCCCAAATTGCCCTTAGCTACAGATTTTTTTATAAGGTTATTCTGCTTTAGGGTTCTTTAAGGCTTTATCTAAAAGATCTTTATCTAAAGCTTTATCCCAACGTGCTACAACAATTGTTGCGCAAGCATTACCAACTAAATTTGTTAATGCACGGCACTCAGACATAAAACGGTCAATACCAAGAATTAACGCCATACCTGCAACAGGAACAGCTGGTACAACAGATAGAGTGGCAGCCAGAGTAATAAAGCCTGCACCAGTCACCCCTGCTGCACCTTTAGAACTTACCATTGCGACAAGAAGCAATGCAATTTGTTCACTAATGGATAAGTCTACGTTACACGCTTGGGCAATAAACAGAGCAGCCATAGTCATGTAGATATTTGTACCATCAAGGTTAAATGAGTAACCTGTTGGAATCACCAAACCGACTACCGATTTTTCACAACCTGCTTTTTGCATTTTATCCATTAAAGATGGTAAAGCTGCTTCAGAAGAACTTGTTCCTAAAACTAACCAAAGTTCATCTTTGATATAACGGATTAAATGAATAATTGAGAAACCATTGTAACGGGCTACTGCTCCTAGGATCACTATGACAAACAATACCGCTGTAATATAGAACGTCATAATTAATAGTAATAAATTACCAATTGACTCGATTCCATACGCACCGATGGTAAAAGCCATTGCACCAAAAGCACCGATTGGAGCCAGCTTCATTAACATACCAACAAGGTAAAAAACTGGAGCTGTTAAGTTATTTAAGAAGTCGGTAATTGGACGTGCACGATCACCCAATGCAGCCAAAGAAATACCAAATAATACCGCCACAAACAGAACCTGCAAAATCTCGCCACCTGCCAGAGGACTGACTAAGGTTTGCGGGATAATATTCATGAAGAAGTCGGTAATATTTGTTGCATGTGCCTTCTCAACATAAGTATTTACTTTGTCGTTGACTAAGGTAGCAGGATCGATGTTAAGGCCTTTACCCGGTTGGATAATATTTGCCACAATCATACCAACCACAAGAGCCAAGCTTGAGAAGGTAAGGAAATAAAGCATAGCTTTACCAGTTACACGGCCAACTCGGCTCATGTTTGTCATACTGGCAATGCCTGTAACAACGGTTAAAAAGATTACGGGAGCAATAATCATTTTAACGATCTTGATGAATGCATCACCAAGCGGTTTTAAACTTTCGCCAAGTTCTGGGTAAAAATGACCAATTAAAATGCCCAAAATAATTGCAAAGATGACCTGTACATACAAAATTTGGTGAAACTTCTGTTTTTTCTGTACCGTTTCTTGGTCAAGGGTATTGAAATCCATTATCTAAATACCTTTTCGATGGGGATAAAAAAATAAAATATAAAGCGTGCACCACAAGCTGCTTTATCAAGGAAACGCCATTGTAAAGAATAAAAAACGGCCTGTGTTATAAATTTAAAAAATGTCAAATTCAATAATCATGCAATAAATTATATAAAATCATTTTAATTTTCTAATTTTAAAAAATAAAAAAACAACCAAAATTCTCTATAAAGCATTATTTAATCTTAATATTTTAAGTAAAAACATGCACAAAAATGTCTATAGAAGTTTAATTGTCTCATACAAACACAACATTTATTAAATAAATGATTTTATAAAAAACATGTAAATTATAAATTATGAAAATTTAGTTTAAAAATAATAAGAAAAGTTGATATATGATTTTTTAACAAGATAAAGTGTCTATTTCTTGTTAAAAAAAATCACACTAATAGGCTTTGATAAATTAATTCAAATTAGGGAGCGTTAAATAACCGTTCCAATAAAATGTGGACGTAATCTAAGCTTAAGGTACGTTCAGTGAATAAGATGCGAAATAGCATAGGGGCAATAATAGCTTCGATAATTTCTTCATTATTTATAGTGGGTTCATTACGCGATTTAGCTCTGGCTTGAATAATATCAAGTTGTTGAATAATTAAGGCTTCACATTTTCTCGCATTTGAAGCGTCGGCTGTATATAGCACATCACGTAATAATGTTTGACCAACTTCAGAAGAATACTCCTCAAAATATTGTTCAATCCATGCAGTGATATCCAGCTGAAATGAACCTAAATCTTTTGGTTCCATATCAGGTTTAAGTTCATTTAGGGCTACATCTGAAAATAGCTGATTAATATCGCCCCAACGGCGGTAAATTGTCGAAGGTGTTACTCCTGCCTCATGAGCGATCATAGGTATGGTAATCTGGCTTTGCTCTAAGGTTTTTTGAAGCTCTTTTACCGCTTGGTGCACCGCAGTTTGAATTCTTTCACTACGACCGCCAGGACGTAAGCCAGTAACAACTTTTGCCATTTATAAACTCTGTAAAGGGATCAAAAAATTTATAAATATTTATATCTATATACAAAATACACTAAAGCTAAGGATTTGCTTTAGTGTGAAAATAATGTATAAAAGCTAAATATTCGCTTTTATGTTATTCATCTTATATGAACAATTCAAGTTCAAAACGGTCTGGATCGGTTTTTCACTTAGATAGTGCAAGTGCATTAACACTCAATACAATCACGCTCATGACTTTTATGGCGGCGTCTAGTGCACCGACTCCACTTTATCGTCTATACCAACAGCTTTGGCAATTTTCACCTGTCACTTTGACTTTAATTTTTGCAACTTATGCTTTTACTCTGCTGGGTTCATTACTGATTATTGGTTCTTTGTCTGACTATATTGGACGTCGTCCTGTCATTATTGCAGCCATTTTTCTGCAAATTATTTCGATGAGCTTTTTCTTATTTGCTTCAGATGTTTCGATGTTATTTATTGCACGGGGCTTACAAGGAATTGCAACTGGACTTGCTGTCTCAGCTATAGGCGCAGCAATTTTAGATTTTAGTAAGCTTCAGGGCTCGCTTATTAATAGTATCGCACCAATGGTCGGCATGGCTGTTGGTATATTTCTAACTTGTTCTATTTTGCAATTCTCTGCCCAACCGTTACAGCTTGTTTTTGAATTTTTATGTCTTCTTCTTATTTGTGAACTCATTTTAAGTTTTTTTACTCCTGAAACAGCCCAAAAGAGATCGGGTGCTCTTGCCTCTTTAAAGCCCAATATGGCTATTCCTCCACAAACAAAAAGTGCTTTATTGAGTATTAGCCCAATTAATATTGCTCTTTGGATGGTCAGTGGTTTCTTCCTATCACTTATGCCCTCTTTACTGGCAAAAATTTTCTATACTTCATCGGCATGGCTAAACGGTATTATGTTTATGGCGCTCGCCCTTTCTGGTGCGGCAGGTATATTAACGCTTAGAAAGTCGACAAATTACCTTATTTTATTAACAGGTACTCTTTCAATTGCTATTGGTTCAACCATTTTATTTTTAGCAATTAATCTTACAAGTGCAGTAGTTTTATTTCTCGGTTCTATTATTACTGGAGTTGGTTTTGGTACAGCTTTTATGGGCGCAATCCGCACAGTAATGCCTCTAGCTTTACCAGAAGAACGTGCAGGGCTTATGGCTGCATTTTTTGTTGAAAGTTACTTGGCATTCAGTATTCCTGCAATTTTAGCTGGCTATTTTGTTGGGAAAATTGGGCTCATGCATACAGCAAATAGTTATATTTGTTTTATTATCCTCCTATCGTTTGTTGCCCTTCTTCTGATTTTTAAAAACTTTAAAAGTAAATAAGCATATAAAAAAATAGCCTCAATAGAGGCTATTTTTTTATTTCATTGGTCACGCCAAGGTTTTAAAAACCGCTTTACATACTTTTTAAATGGCCATGTAAATTGTTTTATAAAACTATTTGGAATTTTATAACCTACCGTGCCATACACGCTTGCCAGATGATTTGGCATATATACACTTTTGAAGATGACATCATATAGAGGAATAAAAGCAGCGTAATTTTTATCAATCGCAGGTTTTTCTGAAGAGTGATGCCAATGGTGGAATTCTGGCGTAGCGATAATCCAGCGCAAATATGGAAAACGAAAACGCACATTGGAATGAATAAAAATAGCGTGAAACGAAATAAAGATTAAATAAGCAAAAACAGCTGAAGTATGAAAACCCAACAGGAAAATAGGTAATGTCGCAATAAAGCGAGTCATGAGTACTTCAATGACATGTAAACGAGAAGATGCTAACCAATCCATATATTCAGTTGAATGATGAATTGCGTGAAAGCGCCATAAGAAATTAACCTCATGCATGGCACGATGTAACCAATACACCGTAAAATCGACCACGATGAGCAACTCAATGAATTGCAGCCAAATCGGCTGAGCTTGTACATAAGGTACAATTGGATTATCAGGTAGATGTGTAATCCAATATTGAATTGGCATAACAGTTAAAAAACTGAATAATTGGATTCCAATATGGCTGACCATGAAATATTTCATATCGGTCACCCACCCTACTCTTAATATTTTTTGTTCAGGATTTTTAGCAAAAAAGCCTTCAAGCGGAATAAAAATGAACGCTAAAATGAATAAGGTCAGTACAAAATAATCGATACCTGCATAAAACGGTACACTTGGCAAAACGGGTGCTTCAATTACACCACAGCCCAAAACTGCTGCTACAAGTGAAAAACATAACCCGTAAAATCCATATCGGTTTTGACGGATAATGGCACTAAACGCTCCAAAACCTGCACCAACAATAATGCCTGTGATGAGGCCATAATAAAAAAGATTATAGTGTTTTGCGTAAATAGGACGGAGTTCTGGGGTGGTTAATACACTGGGAAATAAAAAACATAATGCACCAAATAAGCAAAGTAAGCTGAGTGACATGGAAATAAAGGCGCTAATTTTCCCTAAACCTGCGTTAAGTTCTAAATTCTCAAATTTTGCTCTTAATTGATCGGTCATGATTCATATACAGTTCTTATTGTGTATAACGCGAATGCTATCAAAATTTAATAATAAATTGGAAAGAACTTTAACTTCTTAGATCAAACCTCTTAATCTGAAAATAAAATTTTAAATAGCTGTAAATAGTTTTTATAAAACTTCAAATATTTGACCGACAGATTGAATCAGCCATTTTCTGGCAATAATATCATCACTACGATTAAACCAGTTCAAGCTCACTTTAAAAGAATCCATAGCAAAAGGTAATTCAAACATTTGGACATTACCATGTGCTAGATAATGCCGAGCTGCTCGCGACGGTAATGTCACTAACATATCTGAACTCTGCAAAACACCTTGTAAAACGCTAAAATGTGGAACTTCTAAACGAATTCGTCGCTTCAAATCCATTGTTTTTAAATATTGTTCAACTTGGATATGCCCTGTTGATGACTTGATGGCAACATGATCTTCTTGTAAATATTGCTCTAACGTCAGTTGCTGTTGTAGCCGTGGATGGTCAGCTCTAGCAATGCATACATATCTTTCTTCAAATAAAGTACGCGTTTCTATTTTGGGCATTATGGTCTGCGTACTATTAAATACGGCTAGATCTAAAAAGCCATCAATAAGCCACTGCTCAACCTTAGACGACTGAATCTCTTCAATCTCAATTTGAATATAGGGTGCTGTTTTCTGCAAAAAAGCCATAAGACTAGGCAAGAGACAAATTTCCCCTGCGTCAGAGAGTCCAATTCGGAAAATTTTATTTGAGTTTTCAGGATGAAATTCCTGTGCTTGAGCAATCGCTGATTCAATATTAAAAATTGCTTGATGAAAAATTGGATAAAGCTCATGTGCAACTTTGGTCGGTTCGACCCCACCTCGGCTTCGGGTAAACAACTCGTCATTTAACTGACGGCGTAAACGGTTCAAATTATAAGTCACAGAAGGCTGACTTAAATTTAATTTATCAGCAGCTTTACTAATATGCCGAGATTCATAAATACAGACAAAAACTTTAATCAAACCTAAATCCATGGCTCTGATCCTTTAAAAACTCTAAACAAAGACTTTAACTTCTTTGTTTAGAGTTTAGTTCCTTTTACAGGAATAAAAATGCTTAATTCTTATGGAGATATACTTGAATTTAGCATTACACGTTTAGTTCGATTGCAAATACTTATGGCAATAACACTTAAGGTTGCTAGCACACAAGGAATGGCTAGCGCGATAAAATTATATTCAATGGGTAGATGCAAACTTAAAAGCCAGCCGCATAAAATCGGTCCTAAAATCGCCCCAATCCGACCTACCCCCAAAGCCATACCAATGCCCGTACTGCGAATTGGTGAAGGATAGAACTGAGCCATATAAGCGAGCAATAAAATTTGCCCACCGATAGACGCTGCACCTGCAATGGCAACACAGAAATATAAAATGACCATGGGTAAAGCATAGCTTAGCAAGTAGAGCGACACTGCACCTGCAAAGAAGAGTGAACAAATGACCTTACCTAAGTGAAAACGATCAGCAAAGTATCCTCCACCGATTGCGCCCAGCATCCCGCCCAAGTTTAGTGCCAGTAAAAAGACCAGACTGGTTGATAAATCATATCCTGCCTCGACCATGAGTTTTGGTATCCAGTTGCCGAGCGCATACACCATGAGTAAAGCCATAAATACACTTAGCCAGAAAAATACAGTGACTAAAGCACGGTTCTCGGTAAATAGAGCAACCAAAGGCCGAGCGGCAGTTTGTTGGTTTTCTTGGTGTAATACGATGCTCGTATGATCAGTTATGCTTTGTTGTGGTGCTAATTGTTGAAGTAAGTCACGCACCTCATTCCATTTTTTCTGGCGAACTAGATAATCGATTGATTCGGGTAAAAATTTCCAAATAATAGGTAATGAAATAAGTGGAATACCCGCCAGAATGAACATGATTTGCCAACCAAATTTAGGAACTAACCACATGCCTAAAAGCGCTGAGCTCATGCCACCAATCGCATAGCCGCTAAACATGAGCGATACCAAAGTTGATCTTAATTTCTTTGGGGCGAATTCGGTCATTAAAGCAATAACGTTCGGCATTACTCCGCCCAAACCGAGGCCGGCAATAAATCGATAAATGGCAAACTCTTTAGGACTGTTGGCAAAACCACATAACACCGTAAAACCACTAAAAATGAAGACACACAGCATAATTAAACGCTTACGGCTAAAGCCATAAGACTCTAATTTATCGGCTAAGCTACCGAAAATCATGGCACCAAACATCATGCCAAATAATGCGACACTGCCCAGCAATCCAGCAGTCATACTATCTAACTGCCAGTGTTGCATAAGCTTGGGTAATGCAACGCCATAAATGACTAAGTCATAGCCATCAAAAATAATTATGAGTGCACTCAGCAAGATCACCCGCCAATGTAATGGCGTTAATCTTGCATCATCAATCAATTGATTTGCATTTAGTTTTTCCATAATTGCTTTCCTTAGCAAATTGTGTGTAAAACAAAAAATTATTTAAATAGTTGCCATTCCTAGCTGATGTAATTGTTGCTGTGCTTCTGCAACATCCTGTTCTAGATCGTGTTGCCATAACCAGTCAAAGCGATGCTCAAGATGTTCACCAATTTCGCCAAATGTTGGGTACTGAGTCGAATAGCACTCATAAATTTCGCCAGATTCTCGAGAGGTTTGCTGAACGCGACAAGCACGTTTTAAACGGAGCTTTTCATATATTGAAGACACATCGGTTAATTGATCTGCTTGTAAGTTCTTTGTCGACAATAAGGCTGCAAGGATTAATGCATCTTCAAGACCTTGGCCTGCTCCTGCACCTTGGTGAGGTAACATAGCATGTGCAGCGTCACCCATAAGAATCACACGTCCCGAGACGCTTTGATAAGTCGAGAGTTCTTCAATTTCATGTAAGGCCCAAATAGTAGGCTGTTCAATTAAACCGAGTAATGTTTGACAGCTTTCACTCCACTCTGAAAAATCGGAAAGCATTTGAGCTTTATCTACAGGTTTGGTCCACGGTGTATCAGCTGGGAGTATCGTATCATCACGGTTTGAGCAGAAAGCAACGATATTAATTTGCTCACCCTTACGAATAGGGAACGTTAAAATATGTTTATCTTTACCCAATAACATTTGGGGAATATCTGCTAAATCTGTATCGCCATTTATTTGCTGCAAAACTTCTTTAAATGAAGCGTGAGAAATAATGCCACGATATGCCCAAGTTCCTGAAAAACGTGGATGAACTGGTGGTAAATGATGAGAAGCTAAAACATATTGGCGAGCCACAGAGCGGATACCGTCAGCCCCGATTAAATAATCACACTCATACTGACAACCATCATTAAAATGCAGAATCACCTGATCATCTTGTTCTTCAATCGCCTCTAGGCGTTTAGAAAAATGGACATTTTGCGTAGGCATGTGAGGAATAATTGCATCTAGAAAATCAGCACGATGAACAGATGACTGCCCTACACCTGTCGCGATAGATGCAGATAAATATTCATCGGTATAACCATTGCGCCATTGAAACCAAACATCTTGAAATGGTGGCGATACTTTATCTGCAATTGCATGATATTCGTTGGCTAAACCTAACAGTTCAATTGCTTTGACTGCATTGGCACCAAAAGAAATCCCTGCCCCAATTTCAGAAAACTGAGGTGCAGATTCAAACATTTGCACATCTAAATGGGCGTGTTTACTTAAATTACTTGCTAAAGCCAGACCAGCAATACCACCACCAACCACAGCAATTCGAATATGTGTATTCATATGTTTGTTCCTTAAACATCATTATCGTTTTCACATATTCATTTTTGAGAAGTTGGCTTATAAAGTCCAATTAGTATTTTTTTTGTTCAGTTATTTAAAAATTAAATAATAGCCATTTAGGCGAGCCTCTATAAAGCTTAAAGGCCGCCCATGCTAATAAATGATTGTTAAAACACTTTATGGTGTGCCTGGCGGGGTTCCAATAGCACGTTTCATTGGAGCTTCATAAGTTGTCTCTGCAACTGGTGAAACACGCCAAATCGTATTGCCTACATCATCTGCAACTAATACAGCACCTGAGAAATCAATTGCTACACCCACAGGGCGACCATACGCTTTGCCTTTATCGCTGAGGAATCCTGTCAAGATATCTTGCGGTGGACCAGAAGGTTGACCACTTCTAAATGGTACAAAAATGACTTTATAACCACTGTGAGGCTTACGGTTCCAAGAACCATGTTGCCCGATAAATGCCCCACCTCTAAATTGTGGCATCAGTTCGGCTGCATAAAATGCAAGGCCTAAAGAAGCCGTATGGTTACCTAGCGCATAGTCGGGTTTAATTGCACGAGCAACCATTTCAGGATTTTGCGGTTTTACTCGCACATCTACATGTTGACCATAGTAGCTATAAGGCCACCCATAAAAACCACCGTCTTGAACCGAAGTCATATAATCGGGTACTAGGTCACTACCGATTTCATCGCGCTCATTAACCACCGTCCAAAGTTTACCGCTTTGAGGTTGCCAAGCCATACCATTTGGATTACGTAGGCCTGCTGCAAATGGGCGAGATTGACCACTTGCAATATCAAACTCTGTAATTTGTGCGCGACCTTTTTCTTGATCTAAACCATTTTCAGCAACATTACTGTTAGAACCGACAGTAATGTAGAGCTTTGTACCTTCGCGATTAGCAATTACATTTTTGGTCCAGTGGTGGTTTAAAGCACCACCCGGTAAGTCCAATACTTTGGTTCCACTGGCTGTAATTTGAGTTTCCCCTTCTTGGTAAGGAAAACGCACCAGTGCATCTGTATTGGCGATATATAAGTTATTACCTACCAATGCCATACCAAATGGAGAATTTAAGTTTTTAAGGAATACCGTTTTCTGGTCAGCGACGCCGTCTCCATTGGTGTCACGAAGTAAACTAATACGGTTTGCGCTCGGATGAGATGAGCCTGCACGCCTCATCACAAAAGTCATGATTTTACCTTTAATACCTTTGCTGTCTTCCGGTTTAGGCGGAGCATCTGTTTCAGCAACCAATACATCGCCATTTGGTAATACATAAAGCCAACGCGGGTGCTCAAGTCCTTTGGCGAAGGCTTTGACCTTTAAACCTTCTGCTGGAGTTGGCATAGCGCCATTTGGCCAGCCCTCTGCTGGGGCTATATTAACGGTCGGTAATAAGCTCGATTTAGGCTCAGGAAGTTTTGGTTCTGGGCCATAACTATCAGTAATTGGATATTGAGAGGATGAAGCACATCCTGCAACAAGAACTACAACTGTAGTGCCTAAAATTGGCATTAAAAAACGTGTAAGCATCTTTTATCTCCATTTTATTTATTCGCAATAAATACAGGTTAATGCTTTAGAAGAGAGACTTATAGTTGATTTATTTAACTGTGCTGAGCATTACAGACCGTATTTTCAAAAATCTAATACATAACTGAGTATTTATTAAGCACTTAATTTACTTTCTTCATTAACTATCAATTAGAACTTGGTCCCAGAACTATTGTTTAAAGTATTTAAAAAGCTCTCTTTATCTTTGGGCGAGATCATTACTGTAGCCATTCTTCCATCTTTCATATAATAAATTTTGAGTCGATCTAGGGATAATGCCGGAGAGGAAAGTGGATTATGAGTAGGTTCTATGCGAGTAATATCATTAATATTAACTTTCCATCGAAATACCAAGCTCTTAATGATTAATGTGTTGTTTTCTACTACGTAATACGTGTTAAAGACCGGAAGCCAAATAACCAAAATGACTAAACTATAAATGAAGAGGTGCTGAAAATTTGAAGCTAAAGAATAATGATGATTTGCTTCATAAATTTTCATAAGGATATTGCCAGTGACAACAATAAATATGAGTAAAAGCCACCAATCAATTTTTGATCTAAATTTCAAAGTTATCCTCCATCTTTAAAATTAATTCCTAACAATTTATTGTTTCTAATTTATCTTCTTAAGTTAAAGCAAAACTTACCGCCTCTTTTGCATGAATGGTCGTAGTGTCAAATAAAGGAACCGAGAATTTAAGCTCACCAATTAACATACAAATTTCAGTACAACCTAAGATAATGCCTTGTGCGCCTTCAGCTATAAGCCTTTCTACAATAGCGATGTACTTTTGCTGAGAATCTGGGTCGATCACACCTAAACACAGCTCTTCATAAATGATGCTATGGACTATTTTTCGGTCGGCTTCATTTGGAATAATCACATCAATTCCATAATCCTGCAATCGAGCTTTATAAAAAGCTTGCTCCATTGTAAAAGCTGTCCCCAACAGTGCAACTTTAGCAATGTTTTGACTCAAAATTTCTTTTGCCGTTGCATCAGCAATGTGTAAGAAAGGAATCGAAATTGAATCTTCAATCTGCGCAGCAATTTTATGCATGGTGTTAGTACACACCAGAATACAATCTGCCCCTGCTTTTTCTAAATTTAGCGCTTGCTCAGCTAAATATGCGCCAGCTTCTTGCCATAAACCCTTCGCTTGCAAGGCTGCTATTTCTTCAAAATCGACACTATTAATAATGACCTTAGCAGAGTGTAATTTTCCTAATTTACGATGAACCATTTTATTGATTTGCTGATAATAAAGCGCTGTAGACTCCCAACTCATTCCGCCTAATAAGCCGATTGTTTGCATTATTGAATCCTTCTATTTATGCAAAACTTATCTATATCTCTTATGGGTAAAGTGCCGCTAGAATAAAATTGCTTTCTTAAATTTTTTCTTGCTTATCTTATTTATTAATCTTAAACGCTGTAAAGTCGATAGAAATTTTTAAGTTGATTAGACCTAGTTTATTAAATTTCCAAAACAGAAAACGCTCTCCATTAAACCCAAATCATGAAACACAAGAATTCACGCAAAATTCACGACCAGCTCTTTAATTTGATCTTATAAAGTTGGCTTGGATATCGACATGAAAATTATAACTACAGCCCTAGGGTTGATTACTTTGGTAGGTTTAACGGCGTGTAAAAGTGTGCCTAGTTACTCAGGTGACTATGGCAAAGCTGAACAAAAAATTACTGGTATAGAATTAGATGACCAACAGGCGCTAGATGTCGGCAATCGTTTTGTCGCTGCATTTAATACGCTCGGCACCCCTTCTTTTGTAAATAATGCCAGCAATCTTTACGCTGATCAGCTCTATATCAACGATACACTCTCGCAGTTCTCTCAAAAGAAAGATCTCATTAAGCATTTTGAAGGCATGAATGCCCGAGTGAGTAATGTCACTGTAAAACTCATTAGTGCAACTCATCACCAAGATACAGCCTACATTCATTGGTACATGACCTATGACTTTAAAATGCTAGGTCGTTCAAAAACCATGGCTTCTTATGGAATTAGTCAGATTAAGATTAATGAACAACAAAAAATTATTTTCCAGCAAGATTATTGGGATCCGGCAAATGGCCTTTACCGTTCTTTACCAATATTTGGAGGAGTATATAAATGGATATTGCCGTTCAAAAAAGTCGAATCTTGATATTTCTGGGAATCTTAATCGTATCTCAAGCGAATGCGGTTGAACTAAAAAAATGTAGTTCAGCTCCTTTAATGGTTACGAGTAAAAAAGTGGGAAATGTCAGTTACTTTGCTGAAGATTGCCTAAAAAATTGGCAAAGCCAAAGCATCAAAATGGACTTTAGCTATAACCGCGATATTCCCGAGTGGGCATTTAAACGCGCAGCAACCCACTTTTTGAAGAAAAATGTTAGCGGCTTTGATTCGAAATCCCCGCTTAATCATATTAATGAACTATATAGGCCAATTAAGAGTGGAGATCTCTATAGTCTCTACTATCAACATGAAAATCAAAAACTAGAATTAAAATTAAACCAGAAGCTACTCGGCTCTTTAAACAATCCGAATGCAAATCAATATTTTAAAATCTGGTTTGGTAACGAACCGTTTAATGCTAAATTAAAACAACAACTATTAAATTAATGGCTTAATAAAATCTCATGGGTAATCACTTTATCCTCATGGTTGAGGACCATTTTGAACTTGCAGCAACGGTCTGCGAATTTCTTGAAGTGCATGGTTATGTTGTCGATCATGCACGTAATTTAGATGCTGCACGGACTTTTCTCAAATCTCAGCATTATCATCTTTTGTTGCTAGATATAAATTTGCCCGATGGCTCGGGTTATGACCTATGCAACTGGCTACGCACTGAACAAGGCGTTGATATTCCTGTTCTTATGCTCACAGCAAGAGATACTTTAGATGACAAACTTAAAGGTTTTACTGCTGGCACAGATGATTATTTGGTAAAACCTTTTGATTTTAATGAACTAGTGATGCGGATTCGTGCATTAATAAAAAGAGCAGCTGGCGAAGTCACTCACCATAAAATTCAAATTCACGACTTAATTCTTGATAGCGCAACTCAAACCGTGGTTCGTGCTGGAAATAATATCGAGTTACCCCCTATTCAATTCAAACTATTAAAAATTTTGATGCGCCATTCTCCAAAAGTGGTGACCAAGCAAGAACTGATGATGGAATTATGGGGTGATGAAGAGCCTGAAAGTGATGCGTTACGCAGTCACATTTATAACTTAAGAAAAATGGTTGATAAACCTTTTGACCCAAAGCTATTACATACAGTGGCAGGTGTCGGTTTAAAAATTGCTTTGGAAGATTCCGCGACTTAACTTAAATAGACCACAACAATTAAGCCTGTGGTTGGCTCCAAATCGAGTTCAGGATGAGTGGTTAAATAATATTGTCGATCAAACAGCTCCACTCTCCATCCTAATTGCTTGCAAAGCTTTTGTACCAATTGCAAACCAATGCCATGACCTTTAGCCTTTAAGGAAAGTTGTGAATCGCTGAGCTCTTGCACTTTGACATCGTTGGGTAAAGAAATTCCAATTCCATTATCAGCAATAATCAGGCTGTTTTTTTGTTGAATGATATCGATTTGTGAGCCTTGAGAATAGTTCAGCGCATTACGTAAAATATTACCTAAAACCATTTGAGTCATCGAAGGATATAACCAACGTGGCTGCTCAGAAACGTCAGGTTGAATATTAATCTGTATCCCTTTAGCTACACTCACCGCTTCTAAACTTTCAACAAGATCTTTTACCGTTTTGGATAATAAATTTTTCTCAGACGGCAAGCTTTTTACCGTATTCCGGGCAATCGCCAGTAAGGTATCGACGAGCAACTGCATATCTTCAATTGTGTTATGAAGACGAACTAAAGATTTATCGTCTCCGTATTTCGCCTGACACAGTTGTACATTACCTTTCAAAATGGTGAGTGGAGTGCGTAACTCATGGCTCACATCTCCAGTAAATTCTCTTTCACGTCGAATAAAATCACTTAAAACTTGATGATATTTTTCTAAAGCTTGTTTGAGATATTCGGCTTCCATGTTGCCATTGGTATTAATATCTCTAAAAGGAGATGCCTGAGTATCTTGATGTGCCCAATCAATATTTTCTAAAGCGTTCGCTAAGCGCGTAATTGGGGAAAAATAGCGTCGTGCTCTTCGGTTTGACCACCATAAAAAGCTATATAAAACAGATAAGCTGAACATGAGGGGAGCAAGACCAAATAACCAGATCAGCTTATTAACATTGCTTTCGCCAAATACCAACAGAACATGCTGACCATTACGCTCACCATAGACGGTCATTCGTTCTTTACCATCAACGAATACTCGGTGCACGCCACTCTCTAAATGCATGCCCCGAAAAGGTTGAGGCGCGACCTGTGTATTCCACCGATATCCATATAAATTTTTAGTATCTGGTAAATCAGCATTTGGGTTACGTTCTATACGTAACCAGTAATGCTCCATTTCCTGTTCTAAAGCGGTTTTAAGTAAAGAGCCCTTAATCACCCAAGCACTACAAGCCAACCCGACCACGATCGATAATGCAATCAGACCAATCTGCAACCAGTAATATCGATTGAACATTTGGGCTAATGGATGACTCGCTTTGCCATCATGTCGATTTTTTATCATATCTTTATCGCCGGGATAGGCTATAGAAATTACTATGATCGCTTTTTAAATAAAAAGTGACCAATGACCCATTCTTGACCTTGCTCAAAACCAAATAACTCAGCACAAGCCATGAAGAAAATACGCCAGCGTTGCCACCAAATATTGGCATCTTTTCCATAGATTTTTTTAAACAGGGGCTTCAGTTCGACTTCTTGATTATCCATATTATCAAGCCAAGCATTTGCCGTTCTCATATAGTGCTCACCCGACCACTGCCACTGTTGAGCCAACTCTAAATGCTCTTGAAAATGCAAAAAAGTCGAAGTCGAAGGCATTAACCCGCCAGTAAAGAAATACTTGGACATCCAATCATAATCTGATTTCACTTCAAAAGGATAATGTAAAAAGCGATGGCAAAAAATATGACACCAAAGTAAGCCGCCTGCCTTTAACCAGCCCTGAATTTTTTCAAAAAGACGTTGGTAATTACGGACGTGTTCAAACATTTCGACCGATACAACACGATCAAACTTGTCTTGGTCTAATTCAAGTACATTCACATCACAGGTAAGCACTTCAACGTTGGTTAGCCCCCTTAACTCTGCTTGCCGAAGAATATGCTTTTTCTGCGTTGCAGAATTTGAAACAGCCGTAATCTGTGAGCGCGGATAGTTTTCTGCCATCCACAAAGTTAAAGAACCCCAGCCACAGCCTAACTCTAAAATCTGTTGACCGTTTTTAAGTTGTGCTCTTTCACAATAAATCTGAAGAGCCAACTCTTCTGCCTGATCTAAAGTTGTGGTTTTAGTCGGGAAATAGCACGCACTATATTTGAGTCTTTTTCCAAGCACCGACTGAAAAAACTCGGTCGGCAATTCATAGTGCTGCTCGTTTGCCTTATCCGTTTCAACGGCGATTTCGCTCTTCTTCAGCATATTAAGCACATCCATGTAGCGCTGCGCCCCTTGTTCAGGGTCATAACGGCCTTCTTGGATTAAGCGCTTTTTACTTAAAGCACGAATTGCAGCTCGAATTGCATGATCTGGAATCACACCACTTTCAACAATTTTCAAAGACTGATGAACAATAAAATCCATATGCGCACCTATTTTTTGGGTTTTCGCGGAATAAACATTGATGTTTTTTGTTGATAATCAAGATAATTTTGACCGCGACTTTTAATTGCTTGTTTTTCACTAAATGGAATACCCGTGACGTAATATAAAAATAGCCACATCAGTAACGGATAAATCCACAATACATATTGGCCTGCTGCTAAACCAATAATTGGATAGGCAAACCAGTGTAACCATTCAAAAAAATAATTGGGGTGACGTGAATAACGCCATAAACCCTGATCCATCGTTTTGCCATGATGATCTGGATTTAATTTAAATCGGTATAATTGCTGATCAGCGAGTTGTTCTCCAATGAAAGCAATTGCCATGATGACAGCTGCAATTACTAAAGCGACTTTATATCCACTACTCCATTCAGTTGCCTCTACATTGAGGAGTATCCACATCGGCAAAAAGAACAAAAGCACTAAAAGTGTTTGAAAGATAAAAAAGAATAAAAAGCCAATATGCTGAAACTTACCCATCGCTTTACGCATGCTCGCGTAACGTCCATCTTCTTTTTGTTCAGATTGATAACGTCTTAACAGGTGCCAAAATAATCTTAAAAACCATAAGCCGCTAAAAATACCGATAAAAAGACGCACTTCAACTGGGGCAACTGAAATGAGTAAAGAAGACACAATAATGTTTACTGCCAGACAGAAACACCATGCAGCATCTACAATTCCAGCTCTGCCATTTAGAGTGGCAAGTAGCCAGCTCAGCAACATGATCATTAAATCTAGAATCAGTAAATTCCAAAACATGAGCAGTCTCCTTACTTGAGCTGTTTGATTTAGTAGCTGGTACTTTCAAACAACAAGTGAACATTGCTTATCACGCCTTCTTTAAAACCACCTTCGCAATAACATAAATAAAAATCCCACATGCGAATGAAGTTTTCATCAAAACCTAGAGCCAATACTTGTTCCCGCGCTGCTAAAAAACGCGCTCGCCAGTGATGAAGTGTTTGCGCATAACTTAAACCAATATCATTTAAATGCTTTAACCTTAAACCACTTTCAGAAGCAGTTTGAGTTAATACACTTATGCTAGGAATAAAGCTACCCGGGAAAATATAGCGCTTAATATAATCAACTGTATTTAATGCTTTTTTATATCGGAAATCTTCAATGGTAATGGCTTGAATAAATGCCAAGCCTTTCGGTTTTAAGAGTGCTTTACATTGATCAAAGTATGTCGATAAATATTGCGCACCAACTGCCTCAACCATTTCAATTGAAACCAGCTTATCGAACTTGCCTTCGAGCAAACGGTAGTCTTTAAGTTGCACATCAATTCGATGCGCCAAGCCAGCTTCATTTACACGAGTAACGGCTTCATCATATTGAGCTTGTGAAATGGTAATGGTGGTTACTCTACAGCCATAATGTTGAGCTGCATAAATGGCAAAACCACCCCACCCACTTCCAATTTCAACTAAATGATCTAGTGGTTTTAAATCTAACTTTTTACAAATGATCTCTTTTTTTAAATCAGATGCTTCTTCGAGAGTCATGTTTTCATTTTCAAAAACGGCGCTCGAATACATTAAAGATGGATCTAAAAATAATTTAAAAAAGTCGTTGCTTAAGTCGTAGTGCTCGGCAATATTTTTACGGCTACCACTTATAGAATTTTTTCGATTTTGATACCACGCTTTAAGAAAAAACTGGCTCGCTTGAGCAATAACATTCTGGTTGATTTGGTCCAATACAGCTCGATTACGTGCCAAGATCTGAATCAACTCGACAAGGTGCTCGCTGCTCCAGTCACCACGAATGTAGCCTTCTGCTGCTCCCAAAACACCATTTTTTAAAATCAGATCCATCAATAAAGGATTGTGAACTTCAATCACAGCATGTAAGTCTGAAACTTCACCGACCGTCCCATTCCATGCGCCCTGAAAAGTGATCTGTCCATGACGTAGTTTGAGAAGACTCTTGAGCAGTAACGGTAGTGAGTCATCTTCACCATAAAGAAATGTTTTTATCATGTCTTATCTACCTTGATCTTTTTAGGATAACGATAAAATGGAACTTTTTTTCGCCACAACTTAAATGCCTCTAAATATATTGAAAACAACATTTTAAAAGGCGCTAGGCTGTTCATAAGAGCATATCGATATTGCTGTGAAGGAAATGTGATGGGCACAAGTTCAAAGCGCATAGTGGCATCGAAGAGTTGTTTTTGTTCTTCAAAGAGCTGCATATGAATGACATTTTGCTGATCTGAAAAACTAAACCGCCAGTGATAATTCAACTGCATGGGCATGAACGGCGAAACATGAAATGATTTTTCAAAATGAAAATCAAAACTCTGATAATCACCCATATTTTTTTGTTGTTTTGAGCAGTCGTGTATATAAACTTTTCGTTCATTCCACGGGGTATTGGTAATTTCACTGACAATAAATACGGGTTTTCCGGTTTTATTTAAAACAAAATAAAATACGACCGAATTAAACCGAAAGCCCAAACAACGAGGCAAAGCCAAGACTCGGATTTGCCAGTCTGGTCGAAGATGTGAGTTGTTATTTTGCAGTATCGCTTTCTCGACTCGATCCTTTATAGAACCGCGATACATATTTAAAAAATCTTTTTCAGATAGTGTTAGTACATTCCAATGATCGGTCGACCAAAGTGAGCAATCTTTTGTAATATCATCTAATTGGTCTGGATCGAACCATAAATAATTTAAGGTCGATGTAAACTCATGCGGTTTCGGGCTATAGCGTCTGTGACGAATAAGTGCAGGAGCGATAGCAAGTTTATTTAATAACATTTGAAAGCTCCTTACCTATTTTTATAACGCTAAGAGTTGCTCTACAACACGTGCTGCACTGCGGGCACCATCTTCATGAAACCCCCAACCCCAATACGCTCCACAAAACGAAGTACGATTTTGCCCATTAATTTCGTACCAACGAGATTGAGCTTGAATCGCTTTTGCATCAAATACGGGATGCCGGTATTGCCGCTCAACCAAGATGTCTTCGGCTTTGATTTTCATATTCGGATTTAAAGTAGAAAAAATTTGAGTAGCGCAGGATAAATTCTGCAAATTATTCATCCAGTAGGTAAAACCATAATGTATGTCGGACTCATCGTTTTGAACTTGAGATTTTGGTGTTACATGTACATGCCAGCTTGCCCACTGCAAACGGCTTTTAGGCATAATTGAAAGATCACGATGGACGACCATTCGATTATCTTGATAACCAAATTGGCTTAATATTTCTTGTTCAAGCTCCGACGCATCTTTAATTAAACTTAGGCTATCGTCAGCGTGGCTCGCAAAAATCACCCAGTCATATTGCTCTTGCCCTTCAACAGTTTCGATTAAAACTGTTTCTGGTGAACGGCTCACAGCTTTTACTTCTGCAAATTTCCACTCAATGGATGGGCAACTCTTTTGAATAGCACGAATGTAACTTGCTGAGCCGTGTTTAACTGTTTGCCATTGTGGGCGGTCTTTTAACTGCAACATGCGGTGATGTTGAAAAAAGCTCACCACAAATCGGTATGGAATTTGTCCTACTTGCTCAACGGGTGCCGACCATAAGGCACCGCACATCGGATAAAGATGCTCATAACGAAACTCATGACTATATTTGTGAAGGTCCAAATACTCTTCAATCGATAAATTAGGATCAATATCTGTAACATCCATATCTTTATTGTCATCATAAAAGCGCAGCAAATCTGAGAGCATTTGCAGAAATTTTCGGTTTAAAAAGTTCTGCGGACGGGCAAAGAGCGACCATTTTTTTGAAGGATTATATTGAAGTCCACTGACCAGATTATTTACTGAAAAACTCATATCGCTACTTTGAGTTTCTACACCTAATTTTTTAAGCATGTTGGTAAATAACGGATAGTTATAGTTATTAAAAACGATAAAACCACTATCTACCGCGACTTTAGTGCCTTCTATCTCTAGCTCGTGAGTGTCAGTATGACCGCCAAAATAGTTATTTTTTTCAAACACAGTGACCTGATGTTGTTTTGACAATCTCCAAGCTGCGTAAAGTCCAGATATACCTGAACCAATAATGGCAATTTTCATAACACTTCACCGTTTTCAATTTTTTCTATCGATAAGTCTTTAATCTTTTTATATTGATAAACCTTGTCTGGTACGGGCTTTAGCCCCCACACCAAACCAAATAAAGACATCAGTTTGAGCAAATAAAACGTGATATCAATCTGCCACCAATAAAAGCCTTGTCGCACACTGCCTGCGTAAAAGTGATGGTTGTTGTGCCATCCTTCACCCAAGGTAATTAAAGAAAGTAGAAAATTATTACGGCTATCATCTGGGGTATTAAACTCACGTGAGCCATAACGATGAGCGAGTGAATTAATACACAAAGTTGCATGTGTTAATAGAACAGTGGAAATCACAAATCCCCACACTAAAAGTTGTAAGCCATTGGTGCCCAACTCAGGAAAATGTTGTGCAAGCCACGAACCTAAACCATAAATTGCTAAGGCCGTCAAAATCACAATAGGCAAACTAAATCGATCTAGCCAAATCAGCTCAGGATATTTCAACCAGTCTTTAATGACTTTTTTTCGAGTAGCAAAATTTTGCTCATTTAAAAACCAGCCTACATGCGAATACCAAAAACCTGCTTTTGCTGAATGCGGGTCCTGATCGGTGTCGGTAAAATGGTGATGATAACGGTGATGTGCTGCCCACCATAATGGTCCGCGCTGCGCACTCATGGTTCCGATCAGTGCAAAAATGAATTGAACAATACGTGATGTCTGAAAAGTTTTATGCGAAAGATAGCGGTGGAAAAAAGCAGTAATTGCAAACATGCGAATAAAATAAAACCCCAGCATGAAAACAACCGCGAACCAAGATACGCCCACCCAAAACGCAGCTAAACAAGCGATATGCAGTAAAATAAAAGGAATAATTCTTAACCATTGAATTTTCTTTTCAATGACATATTCGCTAGAAGCACCCACTTGCGCATTTTCTGAATCTGACCAGCTATCGATCCAGCGCAGAAAAAATTTAGACATTGATTCTTCCTGATCTAAAGCATTTCTTTTGGTTCTAATTTAGAAAATGCGCAATGAATTTTATGTGAAGTTCACTCGGTTACGAGATAAATATAAGCATCTACGCAACCAGCATTTCACTATTTAGACTGTGTTGTTTTAACGAGTTTAGAAACGTCGTAGCCATAGCTTTTTGCGGTTTGCAGATAAGATTGATATGTCGCCTCATCAAGTTGAGGGCTACGAGAAAGAATCCATAAATATTTATGGCTTGGACCACCGACTAAAGCGACCTGATAATTTGGGTCAACTCTTAAAACCCAGTAATCGCCTTTTGTAAAAGGAATCCATCTAAGACCAGAAGGTAAAAAGCTCACCTTCAATTTACTGTTGCCTTCATTTTGCGGATAGGCAACTCCTTCAGATGAGATCATTTCACCTTTTTTAGTCGTACAGCTATTTAAAACACCAACGGTTTTGTCCGCGTTAATAGAATAGTTTGCAGTTGTATTGGCTACACAATTACGCTGAAAAAACATCGGTAAATGCGCAATTTCATACCACTTACCTGCGTATTTATTAATATCAATAGAATCAACAGCGACAGGTTTAGTATTGGTGTCTGCAAAGGTGCTCAAAGGAAGCATTAAGCTCACTGCTGCAAGGCTACTGCTAATGACAAGTGATTTAAATAATAATTTCATGATTGCCCTCTTCTGTTTATTTCATACGTTTAAACATACGTCAGAGGGCTGTGAACAAAGTGTGAATTTTAAAAATTAAGCAACATTAATAAGGATTTAATTGTATTTCTTTAGAGCATCGGCAACTGGAAAATCAAGCTCAAAGCACACACCCTCAACCGTGTTATAAACTCGATAGCGGCCATCATGTAGATCCATAATTGAAGCAACAATCGATAGGCCTAATCCACCTGTTTGATTCTCATCACTTCGACTTGAGTGGCATTGGTAAAATCTTTCAAAAAGATGCTCAAGTTGATGTTCAGCAATTGAAATACCACCCGTTACCACAGTTAGGCTGACCCATTGCTTATGCTCAATCATCTTATGTTTTGTTGCGATATAAATAG
Source organism: Acinetobacter sp. S-1 (assembly GCF_059579785.1). Taxonomy (NCBI): domain Bacteria; kingdom Pseudomonadati; phylum Pseudomonadota; class Gammaproteobacteria; order Moraxellales; family Moraxellaceae; genus Acinetobacter; species Acinetobacter sp. S-1. Next base: position 1,356,104 of record NZ_CM184207.1, on the reverse strand, counting down.
TTCGCTTGTTACCACCGTGAACCAGCGCATTTAACACAAGGTTATACACGGCTCTTTGAAAAAGCTCAGGATCTGCAAATAACGTTTGAGCTTCTAAGTTAAAACTAAAATGACAGTCTTGTTCCTCGGCTTGATATTCAAAAATCTGGCATATCCTATCCATAACATCTTGGAGATTTATTTCTTGTTTGTTTACAAGCACCATTTTCTGATCGGCTCTTGCCAAGAAAAGCATGCTATCAATCATGCGTTTTAATCTGTGGTAGTCATCTAAATGGGACACTAGCAAATCTTCATATTGCTCAACCGAACGTTCGCCAGTTAAAGCAATCTCGGTTTGTCCAATCAGGTTATTTAAAGGTGTGCGGAACTCATGAGCGATATCTTCAGAAAAACGGTTGAGCTGGGTATAGCCTTTTTCGATACGCTCAAGCATGTGGTTTATATCTTTTGAAAGTAGCTCAACTTCTAAAGGTGAATTTGGGAGGTTTAATCGGTTCTGTAGCTGATTTGCATTAATAGAATGAGTTTGCTTGCGAAGTTGTTGTAGCGACCGTAAACCTAAATGACACGCTAAAATGCAAAGCACAAAGATTGCAAACACGCCCCCGATCACATACATCAAGAGACTTTCTTGAAAAGGTAAAAGAATATTGATGCGTTCCGACCACTGTTTACCTGCAATGAGCAGATAAGGCTCATTATTAATTTTTATGGTTTTCCATGCAATGCGCGTTGGATATGAGTTGTTAGCTAAATCTTGAAATTGAAGACTGTCGCGCTGTGCAAGTTCAGGTAACTGTATGTGGAGCGGATTGATATTAATTAAAGTTTTGTCTTTATGGATAAGCAAAAACAAGTTGTCTTGGTTGCCAAGCATGTTTTGATACAGCTTAGGACGCGCAATGATTTGCTCTACATTTTCACTATCTTGCAGCAAAATTTCCAAACGATTAATTCGCTCTGCTAAAGCTTTATCTTGTTGCTTTAATAAAATCTGGTTAATACCCAAATAGGTCATAAAGCCGACTGAACATAAAATTAAGGCAGAACAAAGCGTGACCAGTAATGTAATACGGACTTCAAGAGAACGTAGAAATTTAAAGTTCATAAGCTAACCGAAATTTTATAGCCCAAGCCACGTATGGTATGAATGAGTTTTAACTCATATCCCTCATCAATTTTGTTTCGTAAACGGCGTACGGCAACGTCAATAAAGTTAGTATCAGTGTCAAAGTTAATATTCCAAACCTCTGAACCAATTTGTCTGCGCGTCACGATTTGCTCTTTGTTGAGCAACAGGTAACGCAACAAATTAAATTCGGTTTTACTCAGCTCAATTAAGTTGCCACTACGCCAAACTTTATGGCTAACCACATCCATTTTTAAATCGCTAATAGATAACTCATTTTCTTGCAGATATTGCTGTCGTCTTAACAGGCTTTTAATACGTGCCAATAGTTCAATATAGGAAAAAGGTTTAGCCAAGTAATCATCTGCACCCAACTCTAACCCTTTCACTCTATCCATCACCTGATCTTTCGCCGTTAAGAAAATCACCGGAATTTTTGAAAACTGGCGTAGGACTTGTAATACGCTCCAGCCGTCTATGTCCGGCAACATGACGTCAAGAATAAGCAAGTCATATTGATCTCTCTTTAGCATTTCCAAACCTTGCAGCCCTAAGTGAACACACTCCGCTTGATATCCAGACTCTTTTAATCCTTTGACCAAATAAGTGGCGATCTTGATCTCATCTTCAATAATAAGGATACGCATTTTGTAGAGACTCATTTGAAAGATGACAACTTTGTAATGTGATTGTCATGCTTGAAATTAAGCAATTTGTTTAAGATTTTCAAAGCGACTTAGAGGCAATCATTATGAAAAAATTGAACTGGCTGATGTTAGCAGCCGTGCTATTCGGTAATAGTACTTTTGCACAGCCCCCTGCTTTGAATCAAGTTTATTCGTTAGATCTCAAAACTGCCCACCTGTTAGCCGACAGTGCGAAAGAGGCATGTAAAAAAATAAATCAAAACATTGCGGTCGTTGTTGTAGATCGCGGCGGTAATCCATTAACTGCCGAACGGCATGAGTTGGTGGGCCCGCATAACTTAATGGCTGCAGAGAAAAAAGCCTATACCGCTTTATCTACCAAAACATCGACCTTAGTTTTAAGCCAAAACAGTAACCAGAACCCCGATGCAAAAAATTTAACTACCGTAGCAAATTTACTTTTGTTAGGCGGTGGCGTACCTGTTCGTTTTGAGAACCAAGTGATCGGAGCCATTGGGGTTGCGGGTGCTGGCGGCGCACAAAATGACAATCAATGTGCAAGCAAAGCCATTGAAACCGTTTTTCATTCATAAGGAGTTCATCATGACTAAATCATTTATTGCTTTATCTTCGTTATTTATAGCTTCCGCTACATTTGCACAAACTAATCCGCTAAGTGTGCACGTGTTAAATCTAGAAACGGGTTTACCCTCTTCTCAGGTTGAAGTCGTTTTAGAGAAAAACACCAATAACCAGTGGGTTAAACTCAACCAGCAAGTGACAGATTCAAATGGTCGTATTACTGCGCTCTATCCAGAAAATAAAAAACTAGAGCAAGGTATTTATAAAGTTACTTTTAAAACAGAAGACTGGTTTAAAAAGAACAAACAACAAACTTTTTTTGCCGAGGTTCCTGTAATTTTTAAAGTTGATGGAAGCGTAAACCACTACCACATTCCTTTATTACTTAGCCCTTACGGTTACTCAACCTATCGAGGCAACTAAAATAAAAAACCCCTTTATCTGTTGTACACAAATAAAGGGGCTGGTTAAAAAAGATGCGTTTTATGAACAAACACCATTGCTAATAACCGATTTTTTGTTTGAATCTAGCGCCACAATTGAAGAAGAAACCGTATTAATAATTTGAGTCATTGCTTCACTTGAAGCATTCACAATCGCATCCATTTTTTTAGCTTTTTGATCAATCGGCTGCTTAAAAGCAATTCGACAATTGAGCTGAGATCCTGCATTCGTGATGACTTTTGCATTATTTGACTCTAATTGAGTGGGCGGTATTTGACGCTTCACCACCCAAGACACCGCAATATTAATATAGCTTTTATCTACAATATCAAAATGAGAAAAGTCTGTAGAAACTCGATATAAAGGTTGGTTGTTTCCAGCTAGTCCACTGCTATAACTGTCGATTGCCCCTAATTTTTGCTGCAAACCCGCCGACAAGGTATCGCGTAATTGCGTACCCATGGTTGATGTCCAGCGTTCATTATTTAACACCGTAGACTTACCACTACTATCTTGGAGCACCAAAGGCGCACGGTCCAATCGGTCTGGAATCCCGACAGGTAATACCTCAATCACCTGCACAGTTGATTTTGTAGCCGCAGTAATTTTAGGGGACATCGTATAATAGTTTGGCGTTGGCGAACTCGAACATGCCGTCATGGCAACTGCCGTTAAAAACAGGCCGCTCCCAAGCAGCCATTTGGCTGCTTTAGGATGTTGAAAAGATAGAGTGTTTTTATTTTTCATCATCGGTCTCTGGTGTTTTACCACGAATAATTGATTCAGGATGTTGCTCAATATAGTCTGCCATTAACTGTAATGAAGCAGCTGCACGTGTCATTTGCTGCAATGCTTTACGTACGTCTTGTTGTAACGGCGCATCGCTCGACAAAATAGACTCTGACGATCTTACAGTTTTACGAACATCGTCTAAGGTTGCTTGTAAACCAGGTGCAACTTTTCCATCTAACTGTTTAACCAATTTATCGGTAGACTCAATGGCTGTGTTCATATTGTTGAGCGTTTTACGTACATCTTGCCCAATCTCAACTAACGGGAATTTAGTTAACTTATCAGCAATCTGAGAAACTTGTGCTTGTAAGCCACTCAGTTCAGTTGGTGTAGTTGGAATCACCACACGATCATCACTCAAAATTTGTAATGTGGCTGGTTTAGCTTTAGGGAACTTATCTAGGGCAATATAGTTTTGACCCGTGAGAAGGTTGCCTGTTCTCATTTGAGCACGCCAACCATGTTCAACAAAATCTTTGAAAATATTGCTGTTTGGATTGAGTGCCTGTCCATTCTCCACGCGTGACGGATAAATAACCGCCTCAACACGCATACGAATCTGCTTATAGTTATTATAAAACTCTGCATTAATCGATTTAACATTACCAATTTCAATGCCCATGAAATCAATTGGTGCGCCAACAGACAGTCCACGTAATGAATGATCAAAGTACATGATCACACCACGAGGTTGCCCATCCGGTTCTTTTAATGCCTCAGTTTTCGAATCCCACAGATTAAAGTGACTATGATTTGCCGCTGTGGTAGCACGCGAACTTTCAGGAATTCCAAAAGCAATACCGCCCGCGACAATACTTGCCAGCGATTGAGTATCTAAACTAAATCCTGACGCATTCAAGCTCACATCAATACCACTCGCCTGCCAAAACCGTGCGTCGGTGGTGACAAACTTATCATATGGTGCACGGATAAAAGTTTGTAGCTCTACACTTTTACCGTCATCGGACAATTTATAGGCTGTAATTTGGCCCACATTAATTCGACGATAATAAATTGGAGAACCGACATCTAAAGACCCCAAGTCATCTGCATTTAAGAAAAATTCTTTGCCCGGTACATCGGAAGTAATCACTGGCGGTACTTCTAAGCCAGTAAATTCAAGCTTTTTCTCTTCCGACTTACCACCATCCACTTCAATATATGAACCTGACAATAGTGTGTCTATTCCTGAAACCCCACTCGTCCCAATCCGTGGTCGCACGACCCAAAAGCGTGAATCTTTTGCGGCAAAGTTACTCGCATCTTTACGCAAATCAATTCTGGCAATCACGTGTGAACGGTCTTCTGAAAGATCAATCTGGCGTACTACGCCAATATCCACCTGTTTATAACGGACCGTTGTTTTACCTGCCACCAATCCCTCAGCCGTTCTAAAAGATACGTCAATGGTCGGGCCGTGAGACAAGAGCGCTTTTATCGCTAATGAAAGCGCGATTAAAAGAGCAATCAATGGAATGAGCCAAATTAAAAGAGGCTTCCACCGACTTTTCTTTTGTTGGGGTTCTGGCAAATCATTCATGCTATCCAGTTCAACATCTGGATCACGACGATCTGAGTTACCAGGGGTTATTTCATTTTCAGACATACTCATTGTTCTTTTATTGACTGGGATTAATGGAATCATTATTCAACGGCGGGTGTTCAGCCTGAATAATCTTGGTTTTGTTTGAGGCAAAAGAAGAAGGCTTATTTGTATTTTGAGATGCGTAGAAGTTATCCCAAATAAGTCGTGGGTCAAAACTTAAAGATGCAAACATGGTTAGCACTACAACTGCACCAAAAGCGATCGAACCCGGCCCTGCTAAAATCGTAGCAAGCGACTGAATCTGAATGAGCGCTGTTAAGAGTGCCACCACAAATACATCAATCATTGACCAACGGCCAATAAACTCGACAACTCGATATAATTTAACGCATTGCTCAGGTAAAAACTTCCAAGCTGACGATTGTTGCAGATATACCGCCACCAATAAAAAATACAAAATCAGTAGCTTTAGCATGGGAATAAAAATACTGGCCATGAAAATGACCACTGAAACCAGATAGTCTCCACTTTGCCAAAAGTAAATGACCCCACTCATGATGGTATCTTGCTGGCTACCCAACAGTGAGTCAGTCACCGTCATTGGAAGTACATTGGCTGGAATATAGAGAATGGTCGCAGCCATCACTAAAGCAAAAGTTCGATTTAAACTCGCTGGTTTACGTGAATGCAGCACGCTATTACAACGAATACAACGTAAAACTTGATAGCTTTTATCTCGTCGTTTTTTTCCATTTTGAGCAGAATTTACGACGCCACAGCAATGACATACAATTAATGAGAGATCTTTGGCTCTTGGGTATTCCTTAAGCATTGATCCTTGCTGCAAGCTTTGTGTTTGGGTCACATTTTTTATCGTTTTCATGGCAGTGACCTATCAATTTCGTTCCATATATCACTCACCTTTATGCAAGTAATATAGACCAACAATACACTTAAAATCGCAAATGCCCATAACGCAATCTCAGGAATCACCAACACCATTCCCATTAACTTCACAAGCGTGACCAAGATTCCAATTAAGAACACCTCAACCATTCCCCACACTCTCATAAAATAAAGTGTACGTAAGGCAAATACTAAAAATGTGGGTCTTTTCTTCAATACGCTTACTGTGCCCAACACATAGGAGAGTAATAAAAGATAGGAAAGTGGCACAATAAAAGTGGTGATTAAAATAAGAATGCCAACAAAAGCCCGATCATAATGAAACATTACCCAGACCGCACCCAGTAAGGTGGTTTCAGAGATGTTGCCCTGCAATTCAATTTTTACGATAGGAAAGCTATTAGCAATAATAAATACGATCAACGCCGTTAAGATTAATGCCAATAGTGTCGAAAAAGGTTTGGTGTGCCGATAGAGTTCAGCACCGCAGCATAAGCAATAAGCTCTTTTTCCATAAGCAAGCGGGGTTCTACGATAGACAGTATCGCATTCCTCACAACCTGCTAATTCTTTAAGCTTCATAGTTATACTCTGAGATTTATAGTTTTAACTGTGTCACACAAAACTCTTTTTATTACTAAGGTAAATTAAAATATAAATCAATCGAAAAACTACCCAAGTCATCATAAATTTTGAGATGAAAATTATCATGTACTCTTCAATATATTATTGAAACTGCTGAATAATCTGTACAAATTCTGTGGTCAAATTAAAATAGAACCTAAAAGTCAAAGGCTTAAGCTGAGATAACCCAGTTTTATGACCAACATATCTTAGATCGGCATGTGACAGCACGAAACCATCAAAATTTAGTATTTCTGAACAGTACGGCATGTGAGTCATTGGGAAAACAGTACGAAAGAATAGCGTATTGGTTATACACGCGGACAGAGATTTACTTAAAAATATGAGCAGTCATAGAATATTTCTAAAGTTTTTTAATACCTATAACCCTCTCTTTTTAATATGATAATTTTAATTAAGATATAAAACAAAAATATTAATCACTTTTATATTCAAATATACATTCCATTTAAGAACAGCAATTTCAAATCTTATATTTTTCTTTAAAAATAAATGTCATTATAAAGATTAATTTAAATATATTAAAAATTAATTTATGCGACACAATTATCAAAAAGTTAATTTTAAGTAGATTGTTTTTTAATTTATATAAAAATTAGGACCAGCCTAACAATTAAAAATTAATCACTTAAATATCAATAAACTAAAAACTTAATTTCAAGATTAGATATAAGCAAGACGCTTTAATTTCATAAAATATTCTTTATATTATTGTAAATAAATTTTAACCATTATTAAAAAATTAATAGTTGATTTAAACACTCAGAATTACCACCATCCCTTGGATCATAAGCATTTTAAACTCATTAATTCTTATAATTAAACTTAAGAAAACCACCAAACTTAAAGGTTTGCTTAAGTAATTTTCATATTGTATTTTAAAAATGAAAAATAAATAAATTTATATATTAAAGATAGATCTAATAATAAAAGTGAGATCAAAATGATTGAATGGTTACAAGGTGTTTTAAAGCACAGCCCCGAAATATTATTGTTCTTATCACTCGCAATAGGCTTCTGGATTGGACAATTCCAGTTTGGAAAGTTTCAGTTTGGCGGAGTCGCAGGCTCCTTACTCGTCGCAGTTGTTTTAAGCCTTATTGGCGTACCTGTCGATAACGGTGTTAAAGCAATTTTATTTGCTCTCTTCATTTACGCAGTAGGCTTTGAAAGTGGCCCTCAGTTTTTTAAATCACTGGGTCCACAGTCCATAAAAGAAATTTTATTAGCAGTATTCATGGCAGTGTGTGGTTTAGTCACTGTTTTAGTGATGGCTAAAATTTTTCATCTCGATAAAGGTTTGGCTGCGGGTCTCGCTGCGGGTGGCATGACTCAATCAGCCATTATTGGGACTGCGGGAGATGCAATTTCTAGACTCGATCTCCCACTCGCAGAAATTCAAAGACTTCAAGCAAATGTCGCGATTGGCTATGCGGTCACTTATATTTTCGGTTCATTGGGAGCAATTATTGTCTGTGTGAATATCTTGCCTAAATTTATGGGTAAAGAAATTCACGACGATGCTTTAAAAGCTCAGAGTGAGCGGCTCAAAGGTGCTTTTGAATTAGCCCCAGGCCAAGAACTGGCAATGCCCGAAATTGTTGGCCGTATTTATAAAGTTAGACAAGCCAATGGGCAAACTATTGCGGAAATTGAAGCAAAAGAGCCGAGTATTACGATTGAACGGTTAAAACGTAAAGATCAGTTTATTGATGTCGCTCCCGAGCTAACTTTACAAACAGACGATGTCATTTTACTGGTTGGTCGCCGTGCGAATGTAGTTTCAGTTGCCGAGCAAATCGGTAGCGAATTACAGTCATCGCAAGGTATGGAAATGATTATGGATACCAGCGATGTCATCCTAAGAAATTCCAAATATCTCAACCGCACCTTAGGAGACATTAAGGCCAATACGCCTGCGTATTTAAAGCACGGTATTTATGTACTTGCGATTAAGCGTAAGGATGAGCCACAACCTTTAAGTGACGATACTGTTCTACGACAAGGCGATGTGGTCACTGTATACGGAACAAAAAGCGACCTCGACCGCTTGGTGAAAGAAGCAGGTAAAGCCTTACCTGAAAGTTTAAAAACGGACTGGATTTTCCATGGTGCAGGCCTTGTGGTTGGTTTGGTGATTGGTCTTTTTGTGATTCGTTTAGGTGATGTGCCTTTAACTCTTGGTGCGGGTGGCGGAGCTTTACTATCAGGTCTTCTGTTTGGTTGGATTCGAAGTCGAAATCAAGTGCATGGCAATATGCCTTTAGCGGCTTCACAGCTTCTTAAAGATTTGGGTCTTGCAGGCTTCGTTGCTGCCGTCGGCTTACAATCAGGTTTACAAGCTATTCAAACCATTAAAGAAAGTGGTCTTTCACTCTTTATGATTGGAGTTGTGGTAACACTGGTTCCTCTCCTACTTTCCATGCTCTTTGCTCGTTATGTTCTGCGTTATGACAACGTTGCAGTAATGGCAGGTGCACTATCTGGTTCACGCAGTGCAAACCCTGCATTTGGTGCAATTTTAGACAAAGCAGGAAACTCGATTCCGACCGTTCCATTTGCAATTACCTATGCCCTAGCAAATGTGTTCTTAACCTTACTCGGACCACTGATCGTAGGCTTGGCCTGATTTTATACATTGAATTAGAAATTTTATTCATCTCACTATAATTAAGGAGACGTCCCATGGGGAAAGTCGATTATTCTAAATACGCAAAACTCAGCCCATTTGAACTTAAAGATAATTTAATAGAATTAGCTCAAAGCAGAACTGACCGAATGATGTTAAATGCTGGGCGTGGTAATCCGAACTTTCTTGCGACTATCCCACGTAGAGCATTCTTTCAACTAGGTTTGTTTTCTGCGACCGAATCCGAGTTCTCGTTTTCATATATGCCAGAAGGTTTAGGTGGCTTCCCGCGCCCCGTTGGACTCCAGTCACGTTTTGATAATTTCATTTTGGAAAACCGTGACAAACCCGGTGTGGTCTTTTTAGGCAAAGCCGTGTCTTATGTGCGCGACCAGTTAGGCTTAGATCCAGATCTTTTTTTACTTGAAATGGTTGAAGGGATTTTAGGTTGTAACTATCCAGTGCCAGACCGAATGCTCCGAGTGAGTGAAACGATTATTAAAGAGTACGTCTTACGAGAAATGGGCGTACAAGGCATGCAAAAAAGAGACTTAGATTTATTTGCGGTTGAAGGCGGAACAGCCGCAATGGCCTATATTTTTAACTCATTAAAAGAAAATAAAATTATCAAAAATGGCGACCGTATTGCCATTGGTAGCCCTATTTTCACGCCATATCTTGAGATTCCAAAACTCAATGACTACCAACTTGAAGAAGTATTAATTGCGGCAGACCCTAAACTCGATTGGCAATATCCAGAGTCGGAGCTTAGAAAGTTAGAAGATCCGTCTATTAAAGCTTTCTTTTTAGTCAACCCAAGTAACCCGCCATCAGTAAAAATGAGTGATGAAGGTCTTGCGATTTTGGCCGATATCGTCAAAAAACGCCCTGATCTGATCATTTTGACAGATGACGTTTACGGTACATTTGCCGATAACTTCAAATCACTATTTGCAATCTGTCCTGACAATACGATTCTGGTTTATTCGTTCTCTAAATACTTTGGTGCGACAGGCTGGCGACTTGGTGTCATTGCGCTTTCAAATAACAATGTGCTTGATAAACAAATTGCGAACTTATCGAAAAAAGAGAAGAAAGAGCTTGAAGAGCGCTATTCATCTTTAACCACTGACCCAGCAAGCATTAAGTTTATTGACCGCTTAGTTGCCGATAGCCGAAATGTTGCTTTGAACCATACCGCTGGTCTGTCTACCCCGCAGCAAGTTCAAATGGTTTTATTTGCCTTGTTTAATATGATGGACTCACGCCAGAGCTATAAAAAAGCAGTTAAATCTGTTGTTCGTGAACGCGACGCAGCACTTTATAGACAGCTTGGTGTCGAGGTTCCAACAGATCCAAATGCTGTTGATTATTACACGCTAGTCAACCTTGAAAACACATCACGGACTCTCTATGGAGATGAGTTTGCTGATTGGGTCATGAAAAATAAAAATCCAACCGAGCTATTGTTTAGAGTTGCCGATGAAACAGGTGTAGTTTTATTACCGGGTTCTGGCTTCGGTGTGCAGCACCCTTCTGCCCGTGCATCTTTAGCTAACCTGAATGAATATCAATATGCTGCAATTGGTGACTCTTTAAGACGCTTTGCAGATGAAGCTTATGCAGAGTATTTAAAAACTAAAAAAGGCAAATAAGCACCTATATACAGTGAGGCTCTAGCAGCCTCGCTTTTTCCTTTCTACTCTTTAATTTACTATTTCAGTTTTCAATTTAATGGTTCAATTTAAGCATTTATCTGTAAAAAGTAAGTCAGCAACTCATCAGGCTCTTCATTTTGGCTTGAATCTAAAAGCCCAAAAATCGCACCATCAATCATAAATACAAAAATATCCGACTCTTCATACGTAGCCCTTTTTTTAGATTCTCGCAGAACCCAGAAAATTTCATTTTTAAGCCATCGTCTATAGCGAATCGCGGTTTGATAAGCATTTGGATAAAGCTGTTTAATTTCAAAAATCGCTTTAAACAACAGGTAATACGCCCCTTTTAAGTCCACATGTAAAAGGTAAATTTGTCTAAGCTTAAGAGCCAAATCTGGATATTGACGAGATTCACTTATCGCTCTCACTTTTTCTTTTAAGTGTTCTTTTTGAACCAACAAACACATTTCAATTAATCTTTCTTTTGAGTGAAAGTAGTTGTAAAAGGTGGCTTTAGTCATTTTGGCTTCACTAACAATTCGGTCCACCCCAACCTGATTAAAGCCGTGTTGTTTAAATAAATCTGCTGCTGTGTAAAGCGCTCGCGTTGTTCTAAATGAAACTTCTAAATTTTTCATGTATACCGCTTAAAATAATTTTTTGTTGTATATAAAAGAGATAGAAATGCCGTCACTCTTAAAATGAGTGCTAAATACAGGCATGCAAAAGCCGCACAATAATGGTGTGCTCACCTATCTCTGGTTTATTGTTGCTATGTTTTAGCCGTAACGATTCTTAAGGTGTAGAAACCTATAGTCGGTTAAATCGTTTTAAAGACTGTTTAAGCGGTATGAGTAGAGAGAATTTGGCAAAGGTTGCCAACGAGAGAGAAGAAATAGTACGCATAACGGCGGACTCCTTTTGATTTAGAAGAGTCTTACCAATTACTGCTAAATAATGGTGGCAAGACTAGAAGGGTTAGCAGACTGGTACAAAAGGAAACCAGCACACCCGAAGGTGTCCCTCCTAGCCTCACCATAAAGGCGTGACTTAAGAGAACGCACAAAAACCAAAACAGCATTGTTGTGCGCCTTTTGTAGACGGTCTGCTAAAACCGACTGGCAATGTAGGCCAGCAGGCAAAGGATAATCGGCAAGGTTTAGAGTGTCAATGTAAGGTTGAATAGAAAATAGTTAAATAATTATTGTTTTTCATTCAATTAGATAGTTAAGCTAAATTCTAATTCAACTTAAATTTAAAGATATACAAATACTGCTAACGAATGGTGGCAAGACGAAAGAAGGTTGACAGACTAGTTAGACCCTAGCACACCCTAAAGTGTCCTACTTCCGTTTTGCCATAAAAAAGAAGGATAATCTTTAATTTTTAGACCGTCAATTTGGTTCCGAACATAAAATATCTCTTTCATTATTATTAAAATTCAATTAGATACTAAAGCTTAATAATAGCGAAGTTCTGCTTTAAAGAAGCTAAACATTTAAACCAAAACCATATTTGCAAACAAAAAATTGATTAAAACAAAAAAGCCAACTCTTTCGAATTAGCCCTAATTACCTCACGACCACGTCTGTGAAAATTGCTTTTGATTTTATTGTTCGCGACAATCTTCATCAATTTTTGTTATGAATCTAAATTAGCCTTTCTTTATGACATTTCAATTAAAAAAACACCGCAATCTGGCTTAAAACAAACTTGATACATAAAAGATAATTTTTAGAGAACTGCATCACAATTTAAAGAGCTGTGCATTATAAACACCTACACAGCGCAAGGTTTAAATCTATTATGCTTGAGTTATCTAATTGTTAAGTATGTATGATGGAACAGCAAACTTTATTACAAGAACTGAACTCTCTCATTGAATACTACTCAAAAAGAACCGATTGCCCGCCTACTCGAATACGCATCGGCTATAGGGCTTATGCAAAACTGATGCAGTGCCCGCCTTTCGCCGATGAAGTGATGAACTCAGCCCTAGATCCAAATAAGCGAAAATATAAGAAGTTAAAAATTAAAATTACAAAAGATGATAATCAGTTGGAACTTGAGTAAATTTTTAAGAGTTCAAAATAAAAAGTTCTTCAACTCTCCTATTTGCGATTTTATTTATATAACAATCCAGTCAAAGGCACAGCCGTAGAGCATTTATAGTCATTCCGTAAAAGCTCTGCTAAACAAAGCTTTTACAGATATTTTTTATACTAATCCAGACTTTCATTATCTGAGGTATCTTCTTTATTTAAAATCCGCCCTTCTTGTTTTGGTCGAATCAATGGTGCTGTCGGTCTTGGGTGATGAGTATGTGTATATTGCATACCTACTCCCGCATTGACGTCATCTGCCGCGATTTCAGTTTCAAAACGCTCATTATCCAAATCACGAATTTCCTCGGTAATTCTTTCTACCTCGTCTTCATCCACACCAAGTTTTTGCAAAATCACGCCGCCAAACTTAATTGCAGATTCAAATGTTTCACGAATCATAAAGTCCACTTTTTGTTTAACTAAATGCAGTGAATGCTCACGGTCATATGAACGGACTAATAATTTTGCCAAAGGAAATTCATGGGTCACGAGTTCTACAATTCTATTGGTCGTTTCCTTGCTATCTACACACACCACAATCGCTTGTGCTGTTGCGGCGCCAGACGCATGCAGAATATCTAGACGGCAACCATCGCCATAATAAATTTTAAAACCAAATTTTTCGGCGTTTCGAATCATGTCGGTATTATTATCAATAATGGTGACATCGACACCTCTTGCTAATAATAATTGACTGGTGACCTGTCCAAAGCGCCCAAAACCGATCATTAAAACGCTACCACTTAGCCCGTCGGCAATATTGATATTTTCTAATGAAACCTTCGTTTTTGCTTGAGTAAAACGTTTGAAAATAATACCGACTATTGGGGTCAACACCATTGAAAGCACAACAATGGCGGTTAAGTTAGATTTAACAGTACTATCAATAACTTGTGCACTTAGCGCAGCCGAGAAAAGTACAAAGGCAAACTCTCCACCTTGAGCCATAAGTAAAGCGCGGTCTAACGCTTCAGTATGAGAGCTTTTCGTTATTCGAGCGACCATATAAATCATGAGCGCTTTGGCAAGCATCAGGGCAATTACGCCACTCACAATAAGTTGCCAGTTTTGAACAACTACCGATAAGTCCAATGACATACCGACCCCAAGGAAAAACAGGCCCAGTAAGATTCCTCGGAATGGTTCAATATCCGCTTCAATTTGATGTCTAAAGGTCGATTCAGATAAAAGTACACCCGCCAAAAAAGCACCCATCGCCATAGTCAAACCACTGACTTGCATGAGTAACGCCGCACCCAACACAACCAACAATGCCGCCGCAGTCATGACTTCTCGCGCTTTAGCAGCGGCCAACAGTCTAAATAATGGGTTTAGTAACCAATACCCTGCCGCAATAAGCCCTGCAATTGCGAGCAAACCAATTCCTATATTTTCTAGACGTACCGATGTGCTTTCAACCACATGATTCGGTGCCATAAAAGCAACAATAGCCAGCAATGGCACAATGAGTAAATCTTCAAATAGTAAGATGGCTACAATTTTTTGTCCTCGTGGTTGAGTCAGATCCCCCCGATCACCCAAGAGCTGCATCACAATCGCAGTCGAGGTTAAGACGAACCCTGCCGCACCAATAAAAGCAACTTGCCATGTAAAGCCAAATAACAGCCCAACGCCAGTCAAAGCCAGCGCACAAATGATGATCTGCAATGTACCAAGGCCAAAAATCTCGCGTCTAAGGCTCCACAAATGTGATGGTTGCATTTCCAAACCAATCACAAAGAGGTACATCACGATTCCCAACTCGGCAATATGCAAAATTGCTGTGGAATCTTGAAAAAAAGCAAAACCGAATGGGCCAATAATTAGACCCGCAATTAAATAACCTAATACTGAACCTAAACCAATACGTTTAAAAATAGGAACCGCAATGACAGCAGCCGCCAATAAAACCACGGGGGCAACCAAGCTAATTGAATGTGCTTCTGAGCTCATACATTTCTCATTTTATTTATCTGCAATTTATTCTAAGTGAAACGAGGATTAAGGGCGATTATTAGTTTTGAGAAAAAGCATCCTAAAAATAAAATGACTTAAATCGTCCGTAAATGAAAATTGAGCCTATAAATAAGAATCAAATATTCATGGACAAACACCCATAAAAAAAGCCCTAACGGGCTTTTTTTATATTAGGCAATAAATTTCAACATGAGCTGAATGACAGTCGCATTAATTAAGTCAACAAAGAATGCACCACAAAGCGGAACAATCAAGAAGGCTTTATGCGATGGACCATACATATTGGTAATCGCCTGCATATTTGCCACAGCTGTTGGTGTTGCACCCATACCGAAACCACAATGGCCTGCTGCCAATACTGCCGCATCGTAATTTTTACCCATGACGCGGAACGTCACAAATGCCGCATATAAAGCCATCGTAATGGTTTGCGCACCTAAAATAACTACAAGCGGACCAGCTAAGTCGGCAAGTTGCCAAAGCTTTAATGAAAGCAATGCCATTGCTAAATAAAGCGACAAAGACGCGTTACCAAATACATCAATCGCGCGGTCGAAAATATCAATTTTCAACACGCTTTCTAAAATATTTCTTAAGATTACACCGCCACCGAGTGCCCAAACGAAAGTTGGTAACTCAAACCACGTTCCCTTACTAAAGCCAGTCATAAATTCAGCAAACGCTAAACATGCTGCAAACATACCCAGTGTAGTAATTGCATTATCGGCAGTAATTAAACGGACTTGATGCGGGTTTTCAAACGGAGCAAGGTCATCTGAATTTTGTTCAAGATGTGTGTCGCGATTTTGGATTTCAGCATTGGTTTTTGGTTGAGCAAGACTGTAACGATTAATGAGTAATTTCGCTAACGGCCCACCAATCACACCACCAATAATCAAGCCAAAGGTCGCACTCGCCATACCTAATGCTAAAGCACCCTGAATACCATGCTGGGTTTCTAAAATTTCACCCCATGCGCCAGCTGTACCATGACCACCTGTTAAGGTAATTGAACCTGCAATCAAACCAATAAGTGGGTCAAGACCCAATAATGTCGCAAGGCTCATACCAACAGCATTTTGCACAACAATGAATGATGCAACACAAATTAAGAAGATGACTAAAGCAGTACCACCTTCTTTAAGCTTCATAAAATTGGCACTTAAACCAATTGAAGCAAAGAACACGAGCATAAAGCTGGTTTGTAATTCGCTACTAAAAACAATGCTATACCCCCACAAAGTGTGGACAAGTAAAGAAACTACAGCAGCAACCAAACCACCAGCTACAGGTTCAGGGATATTATAACGTTTTAAAAAATCAATTCGATTAACAAGAAAGCGGCCCAACAATAAGACGATAACCGCCGAAATTAGTGTATAAAAACCATTAAAAACAAATTCCATATATGCTACTTTCTGATTACATTCCTAATGGATTGTAAAATAATTATATTTTTATTTTTAATATTTAAAAAAAAGACAAACAAACTTTACAAAAACCATCTTTATTTAAAAATAACCATATAAATCAAAATATTGATTTAAGTATTTAGTAAAAAATCATGAGGTACTCTCCCTTAAATTTCGTTATTGCATTGAAAATTGATTTTTTAAAATGTTTAAATGCTCAAGCGATGAAATCACGGCATCTGACTCGCTTAATCTTATTACCCACTTTTTAAGCAACAGTATATTTAGCTAAGCTCTACTTGATACATTTAAAGAAAAATCCTGTCTTTTGGGTCACTGAACTTCTCCATCATTCACTTTAATATCCTTCAAAGACCAGCTCTTTATTGCTCTGGGCAACATCTTTATAGGTTTTATATTCAATGAGTTTATTGCTTAAAGTTCGTCAGAACGTTCCACAGCTACAATCTATTAAAAAATCTCTTCAGACACGTGCTGGTCAAAAAATACCTCACATGCTGATCAATGCATCAGATCTCTTTTTCAGAGGCCCTCAAATAGCTTTGTCAGGAAAAACACCTTTTGATGTGATTCATAAGCATGAAATCATTACCTTACGCCATTATAAAAATGAGACTGATACCTCTACTCCTAAACACCGCGTACCTTTAGTTATTGTTCCGCCACTAGCAGTGAACATGCTCATTTACGATTTGTTCCCTACTCGTAGTTTTGTACGTTTCTTTTTAGCCCAAGGGTTTGATGTTTACTTAATTGACTGGGGCGTACCAACCCGACACCAAGCAAAATACAACTTCGGTACTTATATTAAAGTTTTCATGCCAGAGATGTTAAAGCAAGTTCGCCTACACAGTGGTCAGCAACAGCTTTCTTTGCATGGTTGGAGTTTAGGCGGCGCACTTTCGCTCTGCTATACCGCATTGTTTAAAGATAAAGATATTAAAAATCTAATTATTCTCGCTTCCCCTATCGACACACACAAAGCAGGTTATATGGGGAAACTATACGGTAGTCTTACCAAACCTGCCGAATGGGTTCGCAAACATACGCCATTTCGTATTCGTCATCATGTACCAAGTGAAGCATTTCATATTCATGGTTGGCAAAATACCCTTGGTTTTAAATTAACGGATCCGATTGGAAATCTGAAAACATATTGGGAACTTTTTAAGAATCTAGATAACCGAGAGTTTATTGTCGACCATGCAACCTCAAGCTCATTTATCGATAATATGTTGGCCTATCCGGGCGGTGTCATGCGCGATATTATTCTCCGTTTCTGGATTGATAATGAACTGTCTAAAGGTGTAGTTAAATTTGGTGAACTTACCGCCTATCTAAAAGACATTAAATGCTCTGTGTTAGCTGTCGGTGGTAACACAGATATCATTGTCACAGCTGATGCTGTTAAACCACTCATGGATTTAATTAGTAGCCAAGACAAAACATTTAAGGTGGTACCAGGTGGTCATATGGGCGTAGTTTCTGGTAGTCAAGCACCTACTACGGTCTGGCCAGAAGTAAGTACTTGGTTAGCTACTCGTTCAGAATAATTAATTCAAAATCAGTAAAGCCAGTGTAGTCAGTTCTATGCTGGCCATAATTCAAATTTTATAAATCTGATATTCTAGTTTCATTTATATTGCAGTAGTTTTTTCTCTTAATTCAAAAGCAGCTCATTACTAGATGACACAAAAATATAAATATAATTTCCTCACTATTAATCACATTAAAAACCCTTCAACACATAAATTTTATTTATTAGAAATATAATTTAATAAAACAATATTTTATCAAATGTTAAAATTTTTTAAATAAATTAATTTTCTCTTATTAATATTTATAAATTTTAAGAAAAGTACCTCTTAAAGTTGATGTTACTTTTTGTTATTTATGTAAAGCTCATCTAAACAATATACTTACTTAAGTTATTGTTAAACAAATTTTTTTATAAATTTAATTTTGTAAAATTCGATCATTATTTATACAAATGTAGGCAATCTCTCACAATTATGTAAGCCAAAGCTTACAACTCAAATGATTGTTTTTCTTATAATTAATTTCAGTACATATAAGCACTCTTTACTATTAAATAGAAAGCTGAATATTAATAAAGAGATCTGGAGAAAATGATAAAGTCATCTTTATTAATATAAAAACTCTTAATAATAGAAAAAGAATCTCAAAAATTAATATGTACTATCTTTCCTCTGGAAACAGAGGAAAGATACTTTTTTAATCATCAGATAGGGTATAGAAAATGTTTATTGCAAAAAATATATTTGTATATTTACTATCAATGTTAGCTTTATGCTTACTGATTATTTTCTTTAATTACATAGGAATGAACGAGACGATTAATCTTCTTCTCTCTTCTGCACTGTTTGGAATATTTATTACTTGGTATTTTAAAGGTAGTGGACTCTGTCTCGCCCTATTTAGCTTTTTTTATTGGGCTATGTTTGTCATTAGTCAAAGTTTAGAAGTGATATGGATGCTCGCAAGTTCAGTTATTGTATATTTAGTCATGACTAAAATATTACCTAAACTCAAGACCATCCATATTGGCGTGATAGCCAAATAGCTAAAACGGTTTCACCCCACGATTCACCATACCCACTTTCTTAACTGTGTTAATTTTAGTTTGTTCGGCAATGACTAATTCATTGATGAAAGCTTTTAAGTTTTGCTCATCAAGACGAATAGGATTAAAAGTACTTTCTCCCATTTTTAGAAAGAAAGATTCGATATTTGTATTACGTTGTACATATTTCATTGACCATCGTTGAAACGAGTTTTGTTCAATGGAATATGTACACAACCATTTAACATTGTGGTGTCTTTCATCATTTGTAATTTTTTCAAATAATCGTTCAACCACCTCTCGCTCACCTTCCAAGCATTGAAAGAAAGCATTATCGGCATAATAGAGCACCCCACAGATCTGATTCAAATCATTGAAATCTCGTGCTTCTGTCAAAATATCACGTAAATCTTGCAACAAGTCTTCATTTTTTTCGTTCCGTTGACTGGCATAACACAGGCGAACGTTCATTAGCAATTCCGTGAAATATAAAATTTCTTTATTTAAAGATTTTTTAATCTACCATATCTCTATTACTAATAATTTATATTTCACACATATTCTAAAGTTTATATTAAAAATATGTTCGATTATTAACTATAAGAGCTTAATAACTAATGATTTATATTCACAAGAAAATAAAAAGCCCTCCTATTGAGGGCTTCTAATGCTCTAAAAGAACAATAAATTGCTTTAAAAGCTAAAATAAAAAAAGCACTAAAAAGTGCTTTTTTTACTTGCTGTTATATTATTGTGGAATAATATTTACAGCATTTGGGCCTTTTTGCCCTTGAGTAACGGTAAATGTTACGCGTTGACCTTCATGCAAAGTTTTGAAACCAGAACCTGCGATTTCTTTGAAGTGAGCGAACACATCTGGACCGTTGTCTTGTTGAATGAAACCAAAACCTTTAGTTTCGTTAAACCACTTTACTGTACCACTTACTGTATTAGACATGATATATCCTACTGATTTCTAATATTTTAGAATCATTAAATAATGACCCTATCATAACTTTGAAAAAAGAATAACAAATTGAGCTTAATATCTTAAAAAACGAAGGATTATGACTAAAACTACGATACTTAAAAGAAGATTTACTAACAAGTCTTTTTTCTAGTTAACAGCATCATACATGAAATAAAATTGTATTCAAGGCTTTTATATAAATAATTTCCAAAACTTAAGTTAAATAAATATAAAACAATAGCTTAATAAAAAGATTAAGAAATTCAGTATATTGCTTAATTAAAAAACAATCTATGATGTAATAAAAACATTGAAAAGCAACAGCTATAAAAATATCTATTTAGAAAATTGCTTGAGCACGAATGAAAAGTTATTTTTTTAAATATAGATAATAAAAAAACTCCCGAATAGGAGCCTTATTTTATGGCAGAGGATCAAGGACTCGAACCTTGACGAACGGTTTTGGAGACCGTCATGCTACCATTACACCAATCCTCTATATTCATGATTAAACACTCAAGATTTAATCACAAAAAAAGCAAGATCATAATCTTGCTTTTTTAATGGTGGGGGCGAAGAGACTCGAACTCTTACACCTTGCGGCGCTGGAACCTAAATCCAGTGCGTCTACCAATTTCGCCACGCCCCCATCTGGGACATTTATTTAAAATAAATGTGGCAGAGGATCAAGGACTCGAACCTTGACGAACGGTTTTGGAGACCGTCATGCTACCATTACACCAATCCTCTTCCAAGATCTAGATGACCTAACATCTACATCAAACTTTAAGTTATTAACTTAAAGTGGTGGGGGCGAAGAGACTCGAACTCTTACACCTTGCGGCGCTGGAACCTAAATCCAGTGCGTCTACCAATTTCGCCACGCCCCCGATGGCTGTGTATATTAGCGATAAGATCTGGCAGTGACAAGTGTTTTTTTTCTAAAAAAAACTAACCGTGTAAATTGTATACAGATACTAGATCAATGATTTTTATCAATTTGAATCTGTTTTAAGCAATTTATTGCTTCATCAGCATTTGAAAATCGATTTTGCTGCTGTTTTTGTAATAAACCTGCAATTAAGGGATAAAAAATCAAAAACTGCGCGGGTAATTGAATGGTTAAATTTTGACAGTGCAAGATTGCCCAATCACGATAACTACCTGCTTCTAAGCGAGTTTGTATTAACCATTCATATAGGACGATGCCAAATGCATATAAATCGCTTTGTATTCCCTTACGCCCTCCTCTAAATAGCTCAGGAGCCATATAACGAGGTGTTGCATCCAGGACTGTATCACAACTTGAGATCGGTCTCGTTTTCTCAAAATCAATTAAATAAGGCTTTTGCTGAAACTTTCTAAAATGCTCTGCCTTAACGTCTCCATGAATCCAGCCAAGTTCATGAAGCTCTGCAAGCTTATTTATTGCTAACCAAATCTTACGGTATACATCAGTTAAACCACTTTCATGAGTCAATGAACCGAACCACACGTCACTATTAGGTAAAATTAAAACCTTACCAAAAGAATGGCCTAGCTGAGGGATTAAACTGACCTCAATTAATTTATAAGGTAAAAGCCATGCAGGTTTTTTAAAGTGCATTTCTTCGTAAAATAATTGCTCATGCATGAAATCTTGCTCACTTTGAGCATGGGTTTCAGGCAAATGATATTTTAACCAGTAATTCTTGGTATCTATGGTACATGTCCATAAACACCGCCCTAACGCTGCACTTGTTGGCTTTGTTACACATGTCAAGTTTTCTATATGCGAAGCAAAATCATGCTTCAGCATAATAAGACTCAGGCTGTTGTTTCTTTTCTTCAAAGCGCAAAACTTCTAAACAATGCTGAATTGTCTTACCAATACGAGCATGGGTTTCAATTGAAGAAATTTTTGGCCAAGTTGCACGTTCCCCTTCTCTTTGCAAACGCTTAAACAGATGCGGACGCGGGTTTTGCAAAGTGTAGGTATAGTGACTTAGACTATATTTAGCAATGATATTTACATCACCATAATAACGCTGTCCCATTACGCCATATCCATGATCTAACAATCTTCTAACTGGAGATATAGAACCAAGTCGTTGACGCGTAAAATCCATGATACCCATTGATAGCACTTTACCTTGGCGTCTTAGAATTCTTTCAGGCCAGCTTAAAACGTCTTTACGGAAGCGATCCGCATCATTTTGCATAAATGGAACAATATGTGGGTTAACTTGACTCGCAATGGTGTAGTTTAAATTATAAAGCCGTGCCATTCTTTCTTGTGGGAAATCGCTTCTTACACTTCCATCTACCCACTTTGTATTTGCCATATAAGGTGTATGTTCACCGTCATAACGTTTACTGGTTAAGCGTACTGGTGGGAATAAAATTGGCACAGCACATGAAGCCAATACAGCACTCCACACCAAAACATTCGGTGTCATAATGGCATTCATAATTCTTGGGTTTTCTGTTGCATCATATGGCGCCACTGCCACATTAATGTTTAAACCAGATTTTTTGAAAGCCTCTTCAAACGTAAGATCACCTAAATTCTCAATGAGGAATTTTTTCAAATATTGAACATCGGCAATTCCACCATTGCCTTTAATAAGTTCACGGAATTTCCTAAAATGAAAAGCATCACTAAAAAATTGCTCACCATTTAATAAGTTTTGGATATCTTCACTAGCAGAGGTTCCAAGCATACCTGTCATAATTGCCCCTGCACTTGAGCCAGAGAGCACTTTAGGCATTAAGTCTTGTTCAATTAAAGCCTTACATACTCCCGTATGAAAAAGTCCTAAAGTCGCCCCACCCGAAAACATAAGTGCAGGTTGTCCATACGCCTTTTCACAGTTTTCAAAAAACTCTATTTTTTCTTTTCTTTGAAACGTAATGCATTCACTTGAAGCGATATAAGCCAAGCTTTGGCTAACTTCTTCAATATAGTCTTCAATTAACTTTTTTGTACCGACATGTGTTGCGGCAAAAAGCATTGGATGACCAATATTTGCAATATCGTAAGTTAGACCCTCTTTAAGTAAATAGATGAGGTCTAATGTGCGATGTTGCTGACGATATCTTTTGAGCAAAGTGTATCGATAAGAAATGAGTTCGGCATCAAAGTAAGGTGAACTATTATCAAACTTCCACTCTTGCACACCTGTTTCTTCATCTAGTTTTAATGCAAAAGACTTCCATTCTTCATAAGATTCAGCAATGTCTAATTGACGTTGTAATTTTTTGATACGGTAAGCCTGATGTGGATTCATATCACTTCGTATTTTTTCAAACATATTTCGTCCTCATCTTCACAGATGATTTTACTGAATAGACATCACAACACTATGCTCGGTCTGAACATTTCAATCAATTGCAAAACCGATAAAGTGTATAGGCAATAAGTTTTTTGTCAGCCTGTTAATTTCGGTGTTAGTATCCTATAAAACACTGTTTAACATGATTGACTTACCATGGCTACCATTGATTTACCGGACAATTTAGTTCAAACATTATCACTTGTATTAAATCAGTTACAGCAAGTCTTGCCTGAGCCTCGACAAGAAACAGATTTTACTGCACCTGCTTTTAGATGGGAAAATCAGCAACTTAATGCCATCTATAAGCCAAAAAATATTTATCTTGATGACTTAAAAGGCATTGAGCGTCAAAAAGAAAAAATTATTCAAAATACTTTGCAATTTTTAAATGGCCTACCAGCGAATGATGTGCTGTTAACAGGCTCACGTGGTACAGGAAAATCATCTATTGTTCGTGCTTTATTAACTGAGTATGCCCCTCAAGGATTACGTTTAATTGAAATTGAACGTGATGATTTATCAGACTTACCCAAAATTCAAAAACTCATTCAAAATCGCCCTGAAAAATATATCGTCTATTGTGATGACTTGGCTTTTAACGCGGAAGATGAAAATTACCGTAGTCTAAAAAGTGTATTAGATGGTTCATTACAGTCAGGTTCAAGTAATTTTATTATTTATGCAACCAGTAACCGTCGCCACCTGTTACCAGAATTCATGCATGAAAATACACCTGTAACTAAGGTCGATGTTCCCCAATATACTGAACTACATCCACAAGAAGCGATTGAGGAAAAGATCTCTTTGTCGGATCGGTTTGGTCTATGGCTATCTTTTTATCCAATGGATCAAAATCTATATTTAGAAATCGTTGAGCATTATCTTGATAAAGCAAACATGCCTTTCAATGATGAAGTTCGTGCAGAAAGTCTACGTTGGTGTCAGATGCGGGGTCAGCGCTCTGGTCGAGCGGCTTATCAGTTTTCTAAGCATTGGATTGGTTTAAACGCATTAAAAGATTTGTCTAACAATTAAATAAAATGTCCCGCAAAGCCTTAGCTTTGGCCTATAAACCGCTTAGCTTTGGCAGTTGTTTTTCATAACCTAAAACAAAGATAGCCCTTCTTTAGGTTTATATATGAAAAAACAATTGCCAAAAATTTCTACAGCCAGTAAAGCGCTTGGTAAAAGTTTATTACTTGCACAAGGCGTTTTAGACCAAGCAAAAAAATATTCAACTCTTCCTTTTACTCAAGCTCATATCATCCGTCCACGAGTTGACGAAAAATATTATAGCTGGACACATTACGGTATCTTTTTCCCGCTTTTACCAGAGCCGCATCGTTACTTAAATATTATGATTTTAATCGGTACGCCCGGTGCACTTGCTTTTGACCATGATGATATCATCACTGGAAATCCTAGAAAAACAGCTACATTCTTTTCAAGCACAGCTGCTCTGGAACAAGCTTTACTAAAGGCCTATGTCATTCCCGAAGATACAAAAATTAATAAAGATGGGAGCTTAATAGAACTAGGTCAAGAAATTTCAATTCAAGGTAAATTCCCTCAAATTCACATTAATGGTCATTATGATGGATTTGATTTCGACTTTGATATCGATATTACTTCACATGTTTCATGGTTTATAAAAACACCAATCTATGATCATTTTAGCTTATTGGCAAAGTTTAAAGGTTTTCTAAGCTATCAAGCAGAACGCATTGAAAGCCAAGGACTCTGCACTTACGAATATGCTCGAGCAGTTGGTCCTCACTCCATCACAAACAAACTTATTCCTGATGTATATAAACTGCCACTTGATTTTTTCACTTATCAAATCATCAATTTAAATGAAACCACTCAACTTCTTCTTACCAAAGCCGATATTGCAGGACAAACAGCTGCATATACCCTGCATATTCGACATCTGAACCAGCCAGCTGAAATTTATACAGATGTAAGCTTTGATATTATTTCGCATCAAGTTGATGACTTTGTTTCACCTACTGGGCATAAAATGCGACTTCCAAAATATTTTTCTTGGATCGCTAGAAATGATGCAAAGCAAATTATCTTAAACATTCAGGCAGAAATTGACTGCCCATTCCGCTATGGTCATGGGCGAGGTTATGCGAGTAGCTATATATTTACAGGTCATTATTTTGGTAATGAAGTACAAGGCCGCGGTTATATCGAATACATTGATATCGAAAACCAACAGGCCTTTGACGATGAATAATTTTACTCAGGAATAGTGAGTTCAGTCATTGGCCATCTTGGTGTGGTCGTTACCGCCAACCCATCATGCTGACCTGCTTTTAAACGCTGATAACCAGCAAAAGCAATCATTGCCCCATTATCAGTACATAAAGCAGGCTCTGCATAATAAACTTGCGCTTTAATTTTCGCCAAAGAAGTTTCTAATTGCTCGCGTAGTCTTAAATTTGCGCTAACTCCACCTGCAATCACTAAACGTTTAAGTCCAGTTTGCTTTAAAGCTTTTACTGATTTTTTTACCAATGTATCTACAATTGCTTCTTGGAATGAAGCAGCAATGTCAGCGTCACGATTCTCACCATTCAATTTTTTCAATTGAACAGAAACAGCTGTTTTTAAACCACTAAAAGAAAAGTCCAAGCCTTGATGAAGCATAGGTCTTGGAAACTCAAAAGCTAATGGATCACCAGATAATGCAAGTTTTGCGATATTTGGCCCACCTGGATATGGCAAGCTCATCATTTTTGCAACTTTATCAAAAGCTTCGCCCGCAGCATCATCAATAGACTCACCCAATAGTTCATATTGACCAATAGCGTGGGCTGCCATCAATTGTGTATGTCCACCTGAAACTAACAATGCTACAAACGGAAATTCAGGTGGTTGACTTGAAAGTAATGGGGCCAACATATGACCTTCCATATGATGAACACCTATAGCAGGCTTATTTAAAGAAAAAGCTAAAGTTCGTCCAAATAAGGCGCCTGTCATTAATGCTCCCATTAAGCCAGGACCACGCGTATAAGCAACAGCATCAATCTCTTGTTTTTTTACACCACTTTGCTCAAGCAATTGATTCATTAAAGGAATTAATTTACGAACATGGTCTCGAGAAGCAAGTTCAGGTACTACGCCACCATATTCAGCATGAAGTTTAATCTGGCTATAAAGAACCTGTCCCCGTAAGCCGAGTTCGCTATCATAAAGTGCCAACCCTGTTTCATCACAAGAAGTTTCCAAGCCTAAAACAATCATCAAAACTGCCTTTTATATGAGTCAAAATATTGCAATCGCTATTATAGACTTGTGATATGAGTTGTAAATGAGTAAAATACTGACCTTCACTTGTGATCCGGCGCAATGGTGTGCCTGATCTTATCCATAATCTAGAGGATTTTACATGCCACAAGTTAAGTTGAAAGAAGGCGAACCAGTTGACGTAGCTATCCGTCGTTTCAAACGTTCATGCGAAAAAGCTGGTGTTTTAGCTGACGTTCGTAAACGCGAATTCTACGAAAAACCAACTCAAGAACGTAAGCGCAAAAAAGCTGCAGCAGTTAAACGCTACCAAAAGAAATTGGCTCGCGAATCTGTACGTACTACTCGCCTTTACTAATTAATTTGTGATTGACTGCTGAATTATGACTACTTTAAAAAACCAAATTACTGATGCATTAAAAACTTCTATGCGTGCCAAAGATATGGCAACAGTGACGGTTTTGCGTAGTCTACAAGCGGCAATTAAGCAAATCGAAGTCGATGAGCGCAAAGAGCTTGACGACGCTCAGGTTCTTGCGGTCATTGAAAAGCAAATTAAACAACGTAAAGAATCG
This sequence comes from Acinetobacter sp. S-1, assembly GCF_059579785.1. Classification (NCBI taxonomy): domain Bacteria; kingdom Pseudomonadati; phylum Pseudomonadota; class Gammaproteobacteria; order Moraxellales; family Moraxellaceae; genus Acinetobacter; species Acinetobacter sp. S-1. Next base: position 1,328,901 of record NZ_CM184207.1, on the reverse strand, counting down.
ATCAAAGCCTTTGAAGGTGCTGGTCGTAATGATTTAGCTAGTAAAGAACAAGCCGAAGCTGAGATTATCTCTCAGTTTCTACCAGAAGCTATGACTGAGGAAGAGCTTGATTCTATCATTGAGCAAACGATTGCTGCTCAAGAAGCAACTAGCATGAAAGATATGGGTAAGGTGATGAATTCTCTACGTCCGATCATAGCCGGGCGTGCCGATCCTGCTCAAGTTTCAGCAAAAATTAAAGCTAAGTTAGCTTAATTCCCCCCCTTTTTTAAATTTTATATTTCTTCTAATCAAGCTTCTTTAGTTTGTATATATTTGCACACCTGCAAATTAAGTAAGATATAACTTTTAAATCTTCATTCTTCGCTCATCTTGCATTTGTTTCAAACGACTGTCTATTCTTGCCGACATTGCTTGATTATCTTTTGCCAATCGCTGAGCATGTAACATTGATTTAATTGCATTTTCCTCACTACCTGACCAATATTCTGCTTCAGCCCGATAGCGTAGAACATTAACCGCTCTTAAAGGTCCATTCTTATCCAAATTCGCAGCTTGCTGTAAAAATTGCCAACCTTGTATATCTCTTGGATTCTTATTAATAAATCTTTGAACCAAAGTTTGAACTTGCGCAAACTTACCTTGGCGTAGCAGCACCTCAGCCAACTTATAACTAAAAGCTTTATTTTCAGGCATCGTCATTTGTGTAGCAGCAATAGTAGTATAAGCTTGATCTAGCTTGTTTTGGCCAAGATAAATATCTGTCTGCAATAATGTGACAAGAGGCTTTCCACTAGATTTCGCTTGATCTAAAGTAGACTGCGCTTGCACATAATCACCTTGTCTTGTGTAAAATGCTGCTAAAGCAATCAGACCAGCAATATTTTTTTGGGACGCCAAACTTTGTAGTTGGTTTTCAGTGGCCTGATTGGCAACCACCATGGTGTACCATTTTAAAATCTCAAAATCTGCATCATATATACGGTTTTTAACTCGAGGCATCTGGTTTGCACGCAGCCGCGCTTCACTCATACGCTCAGTCGTCAATGGATGAGTCAACCAGAAATCCGGTAAAAAACTTACCCGACTTGTAGCTCTATGCATTGTTTCAAAGTAATCAGCCATACTTTGAGGGTTATAACCTGCCGCATACATATATTGCATACCAATACGGTCTGCTTCACGCTCTTGATTTCGACTATATGTTAATTGCTTATCCATGAGTGCAGCTTGGGTACCAAGCATCACTGCTGCACCCGCATCGCCACCACCCTGCGCAGCTATAGCCACCCCCGCTAAAAGTCCTGCTAGACTTAGCAATGTTTGACCTTTAAAGGCTTCTTCAGAGCGACTAAAATGTCTTTGCGATACATGCGCAATTTCATGCGCCATAACACCAGCAATTTCATCAATATTTCGTGCTGAGGCAATAAGCCCCGTATTGAGCGCAAATAAGCCACCTGGAACAGCAAAAGCATTAATTTGTGGGTCTTTAATCACGACTAGACCAATCGGCTGCCCAAGCTGTGTTTCACTTAAAATACTCGAAAATACCTGAAAAAATTGATCTTCTAACCAAACATCCTGAATAACAGGCATTTGTTTGTGAACTTCACGAAAAACTTTTTCGCCAATAAATTTTTCTTTTTGTTGATCAAGCAAACCAATCCCACTTCCAATATTTGGAATTTCTACTTGATTTGCAGAAGGCTGAGGATCGAAAGGCTGTGCGTACGAAGCATTTGTTATAAAAGCCGTACTTAAAATAATTGGCAAAAATCTCAAATGTTTTTCTCTAGTAAAATTAAACCATCAAAAAAGTCTACTGATATAAAACATAAAAAATTATGTTCAATCAATAGACTTTTAATATATCACTCGAGATCGCTTAGTTTTGCAATGAAGTGTTATTAATCATTTATGCAAAGTTTGGGTTTACCAAATATCTAGGAGTTTTATTCTCTAAAGCTTCAACCAGATTTTTATAAGCAAGATTTGCCATTTTTTTACGGGTCTCTGCAGTCGCAGATCCTACGTGAGGCAAAGTAACAACATTTGGCAGTTTAAAAAGCTCTGAATCTTGTAAAGGTTCTTTTTCATATACATCTAAACCAGCCCCGAAGATTTCACCGCTTTGCAAGGCCTCAATCAATGCATGCTCGTCAACCACTGAACCACGCGCAATATTTATAAAAATAGCGTGCTTTTGCATAAGCTCAAATTGAGCTTTACCCATCAAGGCTTTCGACTCATTATTTAAATCAACTGCGGTTACTACAAAATCAGACTGTTGCAATAACTCATCTAAACCAAGATATTGTGCTTTTAAAGGCTCTGCCAATTCAGGCTTTTCACGGCGGTTATGGTAAACAATATTCATGTTAAATCCATAAAAACCACGTCGTGCAATTGCAGCACCAATATTACCAAGTCCAATAATCCCTAGCGTCTTTCCAAAAACATCCAAACCAAATTGCTGAGGCCCAACAGTTCTTTTCCATTCACCTTGTTTAGTCCAATGATCAAGAAAAGGAACTTTTCTAGCAGCACTAAGCAATAACGTAAAAGCAAGATCAGCCGTTGTTTCAGTTAAAACATGAGGTGTATTTGATAACCAGATTTTTCTTTGGTTTAGATAAGCCACATCATAATTGTCATAGCCAACTGTTACAGATGAAATAATTTTGAGTTTTTGAGCAGGCGCAAGATTACTTTCATTAAGAAGTCGACCGGCACCAATCATCCCATCAGCATCTACAACTTGTTGGCGTATTTGCTCATTAATATCACCCAGTTTTGGATTAAGAACCACAACATGATAATCCTGTTGTAATCGAGACAAAATTTCTTCATCAATTTGGCTAAAAACTACAACTTTTTTCATGTAAATCCCTACTACTCGTTGTTATCTTGCATTAATTGCCATAACCTTTTTTTAAGGAGTGGTTTCTCCAACATCTCTTTTAAACTCGCCAAATGTATAATATTGGCATGCTGAATATAAGAACATTCCCCAAGGCACAAGATTTTCTTGTCTGCTGCGACAGCATCTAAAAATCCTTGAATATATGAACCTGCACCACGTTGATCTTGATAGTTAGCTAAAGGGAATGGCCATTTTAGTTCAGCATATTGCCCTATTTTTGCTTTTTGAATGTTATTCCAAAGCTGCTTTTCTTCTTCACTTAAATTGGTAACATCTAAAAAAATAACGCATTTTTCAAGCGCAAAAGCCTGTAACTCAAATGAAGCAATCGTAACCACTGGAGCTTGTACTTCAGTACGAGGCGACACAACAGGCGGAACTTCTACTGGAAGTGGTACCGCAATTTCAGGTTCAACTTTTGGAACTTCGTTGACTTGTGGTTTTGTCGGTTGCTCAACAACTGGATTATTCTTAGAAGGCAATATAATTGGTTCACCTTCTGGCGCAGCTTGATCTCGCCAGAGACTTTGAGCATTATTTTTTTGGCACACCTGTGTCTTAGGAATCCATACATCAATTCCTAAAGTTGCCAATATATTTCTTTGCTGCCCAATCATCTGTAAATCAATACCTCTACTCTATCTACATTCTAACGGGCTTCAGTCTTTTTTTCAGTGTTTTATTTCATTCAGATGTTTTTATAATCGTATATGTCTTTTAAATAATCATCACACTATTTCTCTTTTGCATTTGATCCACAATTTCTTCTGTCTCAAAGCCAAAACGCCAATAAAGCAATTCAAGCACATCGAGTTCATCTTGCGTGATAATACGGTCTCTCCACAAACACATTTCTGCAATAGCTAGAATACTTAGACGGTCACGTAATAATAAACCAGCAATATCATTTAAAATTTCAGCTAGATCTAATGGCTCATCTGAAATTTCATCATAAATATACATTTCATCGGGATTGAGCAGCGAACGTAAAATACGCTCACGTACTTCTAATTGATTTGGGCTATTAATTTGCTGAACATGAAGCAAAGCATCAATCAAACGAACAATTTGAGGTTTCACTTCTTCAAATGCAGTCGGCAAATGTAATGGCATCAAATTCAATTCATGTTTAACCCGCTCCAATAAAAGTGCATCTAACAATCCAATTTCACCATCTTCCTGGATAATGAGCGCTAGCTTAGTAAGAAATTGCCGCGCAATACTTGCAGGTATATGCCCAATATTTTTACAAGCATCATGAAATATTTGAATATGAATACGCCCATCCAAATTCAATAATGCATCGATAATGGCATGACTCACAGGTGCATCTTTTGGAATAAACTCGCGATATTGGCGAATCATCAAAATAGCAACCATAACTTCACGTGAACCAGTCGCAGTTTGTAGTGCTCGCTGAATTAATTCAGGACGCTTCTTATTTCGACGTACATCACTACTCAGGGGTTTAATGGCATCATTTAATGCAAAACTAATTGGCGACAGCCTTAACAAAGGTAGAGGCTGTGGAGATGACCACGGAATATAAATTTCTTTCTCAGATTCTTCCAAGAAATGAAATAAACTAAACAACGGACGGTTGCGAAGCTTCTTTAAATTTTCTAATTGTAAATCTTGTAGCAAAGTGGGATTTAACTCATAAATACGTTCACGAATACTGGGGTGAATATTCATCCAGCTTTGTGGGCTCAGTGAGTTAGCAAAACACATATGCGCGATTGACTCAGAATAAGCACTATGAATTTGCGAACCAGAATGGTGAACATAAATACGCAACAAGGTTTGGGTATTCGCATTATTTTTTAATAGTCGCACTGTTTTTTGGTCATTACGAAAGGTACGTCCACTCAAAGTCAAATATTTAATAAAACGAGTAATCAGTACACCTAGGCTTCCAGCCAACCAAATGACTCCACCGACCGCAACAAAAACAGTTTCAAATTTATGTTTATAACCCGGGCTATAGCGCTTAAAACCTTGCTTGGCTAATTTACTTCCCCACTGACTAAAAGTTGTTAAGCCGCTATATAAAATCTTTAATTTAGTATTCTCAACAGCCTCACCCGATAAAATCTGATTAAATTCATGGCCCAATAAACCATATAACTCAAGCTTATCCAGATTCTGTAAAGCACCCCATGTCAGAATAATTACGATATCTTTGGGATGAAAACCTGCCGTAAGTGCATTTACACCAACTTCATCAGGTAAAACATACACGGTTGGTACTTTTAGGGAAAAATTTTGGGCTAAGTGTTCTGTAATTTTTAATGCCGCGAGTTCTTCGGGAGTACTCTCCTCTTTCACCAAACGACGTGCTTTAAGTTGTTTTGCTAAAGAGTGCCCACCTTTACGCAGAATATAAAGTTCGGTAACTACCGACCAAACCATAATAAAAAGTAATAGCGCAACGAAGTAAGGACTTAAGGTGTGCCACCAAATTGGCTGGCTATAATCAAAAAAATGAACGAGTAAACCTAAAATTAAATTTAAGATAAAAATAGTAAGCAGCACAGCAACCAAACACATAGTGATGGACCATGCCATATTTTTATTTTCGATTAGATAGTGGCTTACTTCTTTCAATGTAAATATTCCCAATTACATTGTTAGGTTTCATCATAAAAGAAAAAAGCGGGAAATACCCGCTTTTTTCGGCTATTTCTATTCTTCTTTGATGCCTGTTAAATCTACAGAAGCAGCATCGACATTAACGTCAATATAACCATCTTTTTTCTTCTTAGCAGAGTCATTACGCTTCTGCTCCAAATTATTTAGATAGTTACCATCAATATCACCTGTTACGTAGATTCCATCAAATACTGAGCAATCGAACTCAGTTAAGTCAGGCACTTTGCTGGTACGTACAGCATTTTTCAAGTCTTCCAATTCTTGGAAAATCAAACGATCAGCACCAATAATTTCTTGGATCTCTTCCACGCTGCGTTCTGAAGCAATAAGCTCAGCTTTAGCAGGCATATCAATACCGTAAACGTTTGGATACATTACTTTCGGTGCTGCTGACGCAAAGTATACTTTTTTGGCACCAGAATCACGTGCCATCTGAATAATCTCATTACACGTTGTACCACGTACAATAGAGTCATCCACCAATAGAACGTTCTTACCTTTGAATTCTAACTCAACAGGGTTTAATTTCTGACGTACAGATTTTTTACGTTGCTGTTGACCTGGCATAATAAAGGTACGGCCGATATAACGGTTTTTCATAAAACCTTCACGGAACTTCACACCTAGAATATTTGCAAGTTCTAAAGCTGAAGTACGGCTCGTATCTGGAATTGGAATCACCACATCAATATCGTGGTCCTCGCCCCAGTCACGTAAAATTTTATGAGCAAGCTTTTCACCCATTTTTAAACGTGCTTTATAAACTGAGATTCCATCAATAATCGCATCAGGACGAGCAAAATAAACGTATTCAAAAATACATGGGCGGTATTTCGGATTAGCAGCACATTGTTTAGAGAACAACTCACCATTTGCATTGATGAAAATTGCTTCACCCGGTTCAATATCACGCTCAATTTTAAAACCAAGAGCAGTAATAGCAACCGATTCAGAAGCAATGATGTATTCCATCTCACCTTGTTCAGTTACACGTGAACCGTAAATAAGTGGGCGAATACCATTCGGATCACGGAAGCCAACCAAACCATGACCAGTAATCATCGCTACTACACCATACGCACCTTGGCAACGCTCATGCACACGAGAAACCGTGTGAAAAATATCATCAGGGGTAGGATTTAAAGTGCCTTTCTTCTGTAATTCATGCGCAAACACGTTTAAAAGAACTTCTGAGTCAGAATCAGTATTCATATGACGTAAATCTGTTTTAAACAGGTCATCATGAATTTCTTCTGCATTGGTCAAGTTACCATTATGTGCAAGCGTAATACCATAAGGTGAGTTTACATAAAATGGTTGTGCTTCAGCACTGCTCGCAGAACCAGCAGTTGGGTAACGTACATGGCCAATACCATAATTACCAAGTAATGCTCTCATATGACGAGTATGAAAGACATCACGCACCATACCGTTATCCTTACGAAGGAAAAGACGGCCTTCATGGCAGGTTACTATTCCAGCTGCATCTTGCCCACGATGTTGCAACATCGTTAAAGCATCAAACAACATTTGGTTCACTGGCGATTTACCGGCTATACCAACAACTCCACACATAGCAACCTCGCAGACAAGCTAGGAATTAATAAAAAGGATTCTTTGTCGAATGGTCGGATCGGTTTTCTAAATCTTCCGATTCGTCCATTGGTTTTGAAGGAGTGCCTGATGCACTACCTCCAGATGTTATTTGATGAAATGCCTCACTTGCAGCATCTTTAGACAACTCGGTAGCTAAAGGCGCATAAGGCAATAAAAACTGTATAAATTTGGACTGTTTCCAGTGCGGTGAACTTTCAACCCAAGGTCCTACACCCTGCATTGTAATTAGTACAACCAACAAGCCCTTTAAAGAACCAAAAGCACCACCTGCTAAACGATTTAATGGCCCCAATTTCAGACTTTTCAAGAGGCCATTTAAAAATGCAGAGACGATCCATGTTAAAACAATGATCAAAAGCGCTATAAATGCAAAAGCTGCAATTTTCTGAACAACTGGATCATGACTTAAACCCGACATAGACGGAGCAAGAAGGACAGCATATTTTGCACCCATAATTAATGCAATGACCCATCCTACCAAGTTCGCAAAGGCTTTAATAAATCCTTGTCGCAAACCGTTTAGCCCCCCAATGAGCAAAAGTATCAGAATAATGATATCAATTGTGTTCATATTCACTTAAGACATAGCTGCAACACATTGTTTCACTAAAATAGGACCTGTATAAATTAGCCCACTATAGATCTGTACTAATGTTGCTCCAGCTTGCTGTTTGACTGCTGCTTGTTCACCCGACAAAATTCCACCCACGCCAATTAACGGGATTTGTCCTTTTAATGTTTGGGAAAACAAACGTAAGCATTCTGTACTTTTTTCAAAAACAGGCGCGCCTGATAAACCTCCCGACTCATTACCATAAGGAAGATTTTCTACACCTTCTCTTGATAAGGTCGTATTAGTAACGATCAAGCCATCAATTTTAAACTGCACTAACTGCGCTGCAATAAATTCAACATCTTCCGCTGTTAAATCAGGTGCAACTTTCAGAACCAAAGGAACATAGTGATTATTTTGTTCAGCTAGCTCAAGTTGTCTTTCTTTTAAGGTTTGCAATAGTTCAGTTAATGCATCGCCACTTTGTAAACTTCTTAAGTTCTTAGTATTTGGAGATGAAATATTAACGGTAATATAAGAAGCGTAGTTATACACTTTCTCAAGGCAAATCAGGTAGTCATCAACAGCTTTTTCTACAGGAGTATCAGCATTCTTACCAATATTAATGCCTAAAATTCCTTTAAACTTTGAAGCTTTTACATTTTCAATCAGCTTATCAACACCATCATTATTGAACCCCATACGGTTAATAATGGCTTGAGCTTCGGGAATACGGAATAAGCGCGGCTGCGGATTACCCGATTGAGGACGAGGTGTAATGGTTCCAATTTCAATAAAACCAAACCCTAACCCAGCTAAAGCATCAATGTGTGCACCATTTTTATCAAGACCGGCTGCCAAACCTACTGGATTTGGAAATTCAATTCCCATACAAGTCGTCGGTTTCGCTTCTACGCTCTGACGGAGTAAGCCGAACTTATGTGCTTTATCAAGCATAGATAATGTTAATTCATGGGCACGCTCTGGTGCTAAACTAAACAACATCGGGCGAGCAAGTGAATATAACATACCAATCACAATCTACTGATTTTAGGTAGGCATATTATAGGCACAGGGAGCACAAAACACCATGCTTAAGACCAGCATATTTTAATATGTTATTGAACCGTCGCTGTTAATTTAATCTGACCTTCACTTGAAACCATTTCCATTTTTTCAATACTTAAGCCCATTTGTGCCAGTTGGGTTAAAAAGTTAGCTAAAATTGCGTAATTCTGATGAGTAACAATAATTTGTAACTGCTCGCCATTTTGCTGAGAAGTAACCGTTAAACCTTGCTGTTGAGCTACACGTTGTATTTTTTCTGCCTGCCCCAGCTCAAGCTCACTCGCAGGTTTCATAGTGACCGCATTACTTTGCATCCACACCATCAAATCTTTTAAATCATTTAAGCGCTGTTGCTGCTGTTCTGCTAAGGAATGCATTTTCCAAAGTGAAGCCCCAATAATAGCCACTACAACAAAAATTGTAGTAAAGACCACCATGATACGTTCACGGACAGTCAAACGGTCTAAATATTGATTAACTTGTTCGATCCACTGATCAAAGCGGTTTTGCAATTGAGCTAACATTTTCATTATTGTATTTTCACCACCCCAATTGCCCCACCACCATCGGCTTGAACATTACCTAACTCCGCCTTAAATCCTTGCTGATTAAGCTGCTGTGTTAAAGCTTGCAAATCATCTGCCGATTTTGCTTTCAAGGCCATGGTTAGTGTAGAAGCATCATAATTTAATTGCTGAGCTAAAATTTGTCTTTGCATCAGAATAGGCCCAACACGACTCAATAAAGAAAGTGCTTGTGTATCGCCTTGTTTACTCATTCTTAAATGACTTTCAAATTGGCTTTTTATATTTTGTTCATTTACGCGACTAGAAGAACCAAACCAATATTTATATTGCTCAATTGTCTGCTCAGCTGTTTGATTTGCTACATTTCTTAATTTCACCCAACGCAACAAATCATAGCTGAACTGAACCACAATAATTGCTAAAACAATAACCGCACATGCTTTCCAGTACCCAGAAACCGTTTGCTCTTGACCTTTGGCTTTTGGTAAAACATTAAAAGGATGCTGTTTAGGTTTATCTAAGCCCTGAAACTGATAAAAAAATTCTGAACGTTGCTCAACACTAGAAGCTGCTTCTAAGCTTTCTAATTGTTCTGTCGTTAATCCACTATATTGATAGTTTGTTTCAACTGGCTGGAATTCCAAAAACAATCCCAAATCATCTAGTGAATTACCGACCCATTTACTTTCACGCGCCAGTAATTTTTGGTCAATATTACACAGGATAACTTGCTGTTCTTGTGGTTCCGGCAAAATCAAAAAGTCTGGCAACAAAGCAACCAGCTTGATTGGCAACAAATTCATCGCATGTTGCCATGTTTCCACAGTAGTTTTTGCAACACCCAATATTGTTAATTGATCAGCATGAAAATGATGAACTACTTTCATGTGATCAATAGGCAAAGTTACAAACTCTTCAAGCAAATATTTAACACCATCTGCTCCGAGTTGCTTGTAATAAGACTTTGCTATTTGTTGCTGGAATACCTGAGCATGACGACTAGGAAAAAAGACAGCAGCCTCTTTTCCTTGGTGCAATTGTAGGTCTTGTATTAATTGATCAAGGCTTTCGGCCTGTAACCAGTTTTCTCCGTTAGACCAATGCCATATTCCATTGGTTTCAGGCATCCATAAATACAGCATAATGGGCTAAATAACCTTTTTAATTATATTGTGGGTATAAAACTATTTTTTTGTGTTGATAAACCAGTTGCAATCACAGCCTGATCATAAATTCGAGCTTCAGCCAGTGCAAATGGATTAAAGTTTTCATGGGTCAGCAGTTCAGCAATATGCCCTACTACATTCATATGACACACGACCACAATTGACTCATAAGGAATCTGAGACAACCACTCGACTGCCTCTTTGGCGTTATCATCCGGTTTAATTTTATCGCATAACAACACAGGCACATCTTTAAAATAAGCTTGAATATGTGCCAATGTCTCTTGAGCACGTAACAAAGGACTAACTACAAAAATATCAGGCTTAACAATATCTTTTAAAAATGTTGCTGTCTGTTCTGCTTGAGCATGTCCACGAGCAGTAAGAGGGCGTTTAGTGTCGTTACCATTTACAGGTGGAGCGGCTTCCCCATGGCGAACCAATGTCAGTTGCATAAATTTTCCTTGTTAATAATTCCTGCATTATAACCACAATTTATGACATTTCTTCTTCAGACTTCGTGATGAGGTAAAACAAATTCAACATCACTACGGTGTCCGTTTTTCATAAGAGATAATGCAATATTTAAAGGAGGCGCCCCTTCAAAAATAACTTCATATAAAGCATTAGTAATAGGCATATAAACATCTAATTCTTCTGCTTTACCACGCACCTGAACAATTGTATTGATGCCTTCTGCTGTCTGCCCCAACTCTTTACTCGCCTGATCCAGCGTTTTACCCGAACCTAAAGCATAACCAATCTGATAATTACGGCTTAAAGGGCTATTACAAGTCGCGAATAAATCACCAACACCTGACAATCCCAAGAATGTAAGCGGATTTGCACCTTGTTTTACTGCAAAACGGCTCATCTCAGCCAAAGCACGCGTTAAAATCATACTCTTGGTGTTTTCACCAATTTTGTAAGCGGCACCAATTCCCATTGCAACCGCATAAATATTTTTAAGCGCACCACCTAACTCCACTCCGTGTACATCATCACTACCAAAAACACGGAATAAAGCACTATGCAGAGCATGTTGCACAGCATAACGAACCAGCTCAGAATCACTAGCAATAACAGTACCAGATGGCATACCTGCCATAATTTCTTTTGCAAGGTTTGGACCTGATAGCACACCATAAGGAACTTCAGGTAATTCTTCACGAATAATATCGCTCATGAAGCTGAAAGTTTTAGCTTCAACACCTTTGGTCAAAGACACAACCGCTTGTGCAGTAATATAAGGAGCGATTTGTTTTAAAACATCGCGAAATGAGTGACTTGGAATTGCGACTAAAATAATATCTCGGTCACATACAGCTTGCTCAAGATCAGACACAGCGCGTAATGATGACTCTAAAATAAAATCTGGCAAATAACGTTTATTAATGTGTGTTTTATTAATTTCCTCAGCTGTTTCGGCGTCACGAATCCAGATCATGGTATCGCAACCATTACGTGCAGCTAAATTTGCCATAGCCGTTCCAAAGCTCCCTCCCCCTAGAACGGTAATACGTAAAGCAGTTTTTTTATCAACCGCAACAGGTTCTACCAAATCTGTAAACTTAAATTCAGCCATCTTTTATTATCCTATTTCTTACTTCTACAGACGTTTAAGCCTGCCAAACTTTTACGAATTCTTTACTTTCAATATCTGCACGCGGTGCAATTACTTTAGCTGCTGTGCCGACGTAAATAATACCTGAAATTAAATCACGAGGTTGCAGACCTAAATGCTGTTTTAACCAATTTGATTCGACAACTGCACCACTACGCCACATGGTCGAAAAACCTTGAGCTTGTAGAGATAATAAAAGATTTTGTACTGCGGCACCCGTACTTAAGATTTGTTCGAAATGCGGTACTTTCGGATGATCTTGTAGTTGTGTAAGCGCTAAAATGAGTAATGGTGCGCGAAAAGGATGTTGTTTAACACGTTCGAGTTGAGCGGGATCAGTTTCACCTAAATCTGCTAGAGCCTTTGCTAAAACTTCACCAAAAGCACCACGTTGTTCGCCTGAAACAACCACAAAACGCGTTGGCTTAAGTCTATGATGATCTGGAGCAGTCAAAGCTGCTTGGAAAGCTAACTCTAATTGCTCTGTACTTGGAGCTGGCTCAACTAATTGGCCAATAGACTGACGCTGATGAATATTTTGGTGAATTATTTGTATTGCTGATTCCGTCATTAATATTGATCTAACTCAAAAATTCAAAATAGATTAGCATAATCTACCGTTAATCCACCATTGAATCTAGCTTATAAAATTAGCGAACTCTCACTTTGACATTTTTTAATACAAAACATCAAAACTCATACAACGTCTTCAAAATCAACTAGAAAACTTATGTTCAAATAGCTATGTCTTTTAGCGATTAACTTTAGGTGCATTATGAAAAAAATAATTTTAGCGAGCGCAATGAGCGGTGTTGTTTTATTACTTGGTGCTTGCGCAACTACTCCTAAAAATACTTTAGCAGTTCAAAAAGAAAATAATCAGTTTGAAGTTACAGGTATTGGCAAAACCAATTTAATTGCAAAAAATAATGCAATTACTGCAGCTCAAAAAACTTGCTCAAAAAACACTACACCAGTCGTTGTAGATGAAAAAACAACCTATAACGGTGTATTAAAAGATGTTGTAAGTGAAAAAACCGGTCAAATGGTTGAAGCAGCAGCAGGTGTTATTGGTACATTAACTGGTAAAAATGCATCTTTAGCAAAAGATGATGACTACCAAACAACGCTTACTTTCTATTGTAAAATTAATTAATAAAAAAATCCCAATCATTTGATTGGGATTTTTTTTATTAGCAATAACCATCTAATCTGGTCAGTGGTAATTTCTTACCAATTGCTTTTTCAATTTCGGGTAAATAAAAGGCATCATCTTCAGATAAGAAACTAATACTTACCCCTTGTGAGCCAGCACGACCTGTACGACCAATACGGTGTACATAATCATCAGATTGTTCAGGCAATGTAAAGTTGATGACATGCGACACGCCATCCACATGAATACCACGACCAGCAACATCTGTCGCAATCATAATATTATGTTTACCTTGCTTAAATTGCTCTAACATTTTTAAACGTTTATCTTGAGCAATCTCACCAGAAAGCATACCAACTCTATATCCATCTTTCTTTAAATGATCATAAAGACGGCGGACCTGGTCACGTCGATTAGCAAAAATCATGACCTTATCGATTGGTTCTTCACGCAAGATATCTTGTAGTAAACGATATTTGTCTTGTTTAGCTACAACATAAACACGTTGTTCTACATCGTTATTGGTCTTTTGTTCAGGCTCAATTTCAACAGTTACAGGTTCAAATAACCATTGTCTTGCCAAATTCAAAACGTCATAACTAAACGTCGCTGAGAACATGAGTGTCTGACGTTGTTCCTTGCGTGGTGAATAACGAACAATACGTTTTACGGAAGGAATAAAGCCCATGTCTAATAAACGGTCAGCTTCATCAATGACTAAAAATTCAATTTGATCGAGCCAGACTTCTTTTTGTTCTACAAAATCGATTAAACGCCCTGGCGTGGCTACCATGATATCGACAAAATTAGCATCAAGTTGCTTCTTCTGCTTATCGAAATCAACACCACCCAATAGGGTCACTAAATGTAAATTAGAGAATTTTGTGAGAAATTTCGCATCACTTTCAATTTGCAATGCCAACTCACGAGTAGGCGCCAAGATTAAAGCACGAGGCTCGCCACGGAAGCGTTGCTCTTGAATCGGATTATTGAGTAAATCATTAATTACACTAATCAGAAAGGCAGCTGTCTTACCTGTTCCTGTTTGTGCTCGCCCAATTGCATCATGCCCGGCTAATGTATATTTTAAAACCTTTTGCTGAATTGGGGTCATTTGAGTAAACCCTAAAGCATCAATCGCCTTTTTAAGTTGCGGATGTAAATTCAAGGTTTCAAAACCAGATGTCATAAATACGCGCTCTAACAAACAATCTCTCGAATGAGAAGATCATTATAAACAAAAACGCCCCAATTCAAAAATTGGAGCGTCCATCATTCATCAAAAAGATGAATTAGTCTTAGTCTAAAGGCTGAACGTTTTCAGCTTGAAAACCTTTTTGACCTTGTACAACGCTAAACTCTACACGTTGACCATCACGTAGAGAACGGTGACCGTCACCTACGATTGCACGGAAGTGAACGAATACATCGTCGCCGCCGTTACGTTGAATAAAACCAAAGCCTTTAGTGTCATTAAACCACTTTACTACGCCTTGTTCACGAGCTGTCATAAGTCAATCCTCAGATGTTGAAAAAAGGACCTTCCGGTGTTGCAAACAGCAGAGCAAACAAGGTTTTAAAATATTTATAATCTTAAAGCTTGTAATCATTCTGTAAAACTATCAACAATTTCCGGTTACATCCATTTGTTATAGGGTTATTAAATCAATTTGATTGTGTGGTAAATCCTAAAACGGTTCGAGCTTAACACGGGTTTATGACAATTAATAGAATTTTTTTCAAATATTTCCCCTATTTTTAGTTCTTTTTTTAAACAGCTTATTACAATATTTTTTATAGAAATTCCCTGCATCTTCTTTCATAAAATATGCTGTATTTATTAAAAATTTGTTAGAATATTTTTTTTAGTTGTTTTGATGATGAATGAGCAATACTTCTTCTAATACAGCACCCATTGAAATTAATGCCCTTGGACAACCCTGCCCAATGCCATTGTTAATGCTAAAACGTGAACTTAAAAAAGCGTCAGGCAAACAACAATTTTTATTAAAATCTTCAGATCCTCATAGTGAAATTGATGTAACTCGTTACTGTGGTTTACATCATTTTACGTGTCAAACTACACACATATCGGAAAGAGAATTTCACTATTTAATTGAAACTCAATAATTCTTTGCTAAACTAAAAGATTAGAAATTGCATAAAATTTTACATTTCTCTACCCAATTTTCCTTAATTATGAAGCTGATTCAAATTAAGATGAATTTATTGGTTATCCCATTCGATCCTATAAGGAGAACTCATGAGTGACAGCAGCAATCAATTGATGCCCCTGTCATTGTCTGCGCCCGGTGTAAACCTTGGTGCATATATCAGTACTGTCAATCAGATTCCTATTTTAACGGCCGAGCAAGAAAAAGAACTTGCTGAACGTTATTATTATGACCAAGATCTTGATGCCGCAAAAATGCTGGTAATGTCGCATTTACGTTTTGTCGTTCATATTGCGCGCAGCTATGCAGGTTATGGCCTACCACAAGGCGACCTTATTCAAGAAGGTAATTTAGGCTTAATGAAAGCCGTGAAACGTTTCGACCCAAATATGGGCGTGCGTCTAGTATCTTTTGCCGTCCATTGGATTAAGGCAGAAATCCATGAATACGTTATTCGCAACTGGCGTATCGTCAAGATTGCAACGACAAAAGCTCAGCGTAAATTATTTTTCAATTTACGTAGTTTAAAAAAATCGAGTAAAAAATTAACGCTCGAAGAAGCTCAATCGATTGCTAATGACTTAAATGTAACTCCAGAACAAGTTCTGGAAATGGAAGGTCGTTTAACTGCTTATGATGCTGCTTTTGAAGCACAAGGCGATGACGACGACGATACTCCACACACAGCGCCTGCGTTGTATCTTGAAGATAACCGCTACGACCCTGCCCGTTTAGTCGAGAACGAAGACTGGGAAGAGCAAAGTACTTCAGCCTTGCATGATGCAATGGACCAGTTAGATGACCGTTCGCGTAATATTTTACAACGCCGCTGGTTAGATGATGACAAGTCTACTCTTCACGAGTTAGCAGCTGAATATAATGTTTCGGCAGAACGTATTCGTCAGCTTGAAAAGAATGCGATGGAAAAAATCAAAACTGCCATGTCAGCAAGCTAAAATAAAAAAAAATAAAAGGGCGAATCGCCCTTTTGTTTTATCTGGCTATGTTTAGCCAACCCAATCTATGTTAACGTTGCCTTTCATTATTCAGTTGCGTTTTTTGTTATGTGGATCGCCATTTCAGCCCTTAATCTTGCTTTTGCAGTCATGTTGGGTGCTTTTGGAGCACATGGTCTTAAAGCTCACGCGAGTCCTGAGCAACTTGCTTGGTGGCAGACTGCAACCGACTACTTTTTTTATCATGCGCTTGGCCTACTAGCCCTTGGTATTTTAAGTAAAGTTCTTCCTCATTTCCCAATCAAGTTATCTTTCTTGCTTATCCAAATTGGTATTCTATTATTTTGTGGTTCGCTTTATATCATGGCGCTGGGTTTACCACGAATATTAGGTGCAATTACGCCAATCGGTGGAGCCTTAATGATTGCGGGATGGCTAGTCTTGGCTTGGAATGCTTTCAAATACGCAAAATAATCGGAATGTGATCATGCAAATTTATTTAAATGGCGAATTAACGGACACGCCTAGCCAAAACCTGTTGCAACTCATTCAGGAGTTGGCACTTGAAGGAAAACGTTTTGCTGTTGAGCACAATCAGCAAATCGTTTCTAAAAGCAAATTAGAGCAAATTTCTATTGCTCAACATGACCGTATCGAAATTATTCACGCTGTTGGCGGCGGCTAAGTCGGAGTTATCCATGCAAGACACCCCTCTCATTATTGGTTCACGTTCTTTTCAATCTCGCTTATTGGTCGGAACTGGCAAATATAAAGACTTAAGTGAAACGGATTTAGCTATTCAAGCCAGTGGTGCAGAAATCGTAACTGTCGCAATCCGCCGTGTGAATATTGGACAAAATCCAGATCAACCGAATTTACTTTCGGTCATTCCGCCAGAGAAATATACAATTTTGCCAAATACTGCAGGTTGTTTTGATGCTGACAGCGCAGTACGCACGTGTATGCTAGCGCGCGAGCTACTGGATGGTCATAACCTAGTAAAACTTGAAGTATTGGGTGATGAAAAAACCTTATATCCAAATGTAACCGAGACTTTAAAAGCCGCGCGCACTTTGATTGATGACGGTTTTGAGATTATGGTCTATACCTCTGACGACCCAATCATTGCTCAAGAACTTGAAAGTATGGGCTGTGTTGCGATTATGCCTTTAGGTAGTTTGATTGGTTCAGGTTTAGGTATTTTAAATCCACATACCATTTCAATTATTAAAGAAAATGCGAAAGTTCCAGTTTTAGTCGATGCAGGCGTTGGTACAGCAAGTGATGCTGCTATTGCGATGGAACTTGGTTGTGATGGTGTATTGATGAATACAGCGATTGCAGCTGCGCAAAACCCTATTTTGATGGCTTCTGCAATGAAAAAAGCTGTTGAAGCAGGACGTGAAGCATTTTTAGCAGGTCGTATGCCACGTAAACGCATGGCAAATGCAAGCTCGCCAGAAACAGGTTATTTCTTTAAATAATTTATTTCCAAGGAATCACTGCTTTTTCCAGTGATTCCTCTCCTGTCATATAACCATTTTACGTTTTAAAAATATATCGCTTTATTCTAATATGCTTAGGCTATTCCAATATTCGTCTTAAATTATCCTTGGCGTTTAACTCAAAATTCTTTTGGAAATATACAGTTTGATAAAGTGACTCAGACTGATAAAAATGTATTAAAACTTGTTTTCTCTTAATTGAATATACTTCTGGATCAACCCAAGAATACTCCTGCTGAATTTGCTGTTCATACTGGATAAAACGTTCAGGTGTTGCTGCCAAAATAGCTAAATCAATATCCAATAAAAATTGCAAATCTGTTTCATCGGTTAATGCATGCTTTTGAGTCGCAAGAATCCAACGCTTTATTTTCTTTAGGGTATCAAACGATAAATCTTGCGCCATCAATTGTTCAAATAACTCAGCACTTTTAAGCTCATTATCTGGTGCTTGAGGATCATAGATAACATCATGAAACCAGAGAGCCAATGCAACAGCATACGGATCATTTAATTCGTATTGGACCGCCTCCATTAAACTCAAACATTCATATAAATGTTGGACGGTATGGTAGGCTCGCTGTTTTTCACTATAAGCCGCAATAAGTTCATCATAGATTTTCTGCGGTTCAGAAAAATTATAATACTGATGCAGCTCAAACCAAACATGCTTTAGTTTTGATAAATAAAGCTGCATCGTCATCTATTAACCACGCTTAAGATTATTGCTCATCACGTTTAAATACCAACTCTTTTGCCGATGAGTTATCAGCATCAAAGTAATAACCCTCGGTATTAAACGCTTTGATGTCTTCAGCTTTATTTAATTGGTTTTCAACAATAAAACGAGCCATTAAACCACGTGCTTTTTTCGCATAGAAACTAATGACTTTATATTTGCCATTTTTCTGGTCAAGAAAAACAGGCTTCACAATTTCAGCCTTAATTTTCTTTTCATTGACAGACTTGTAATATTCATCTGAAGCTAGATTTACCAGCAATTCAGATTTAATTGCGGCCAAGTCTTCATTAATTTGGTTAGTGATGATATCACCCCAGAATTCATACAAATTATGACCTCTAGTATTTTTTAATTTAGTACCCATCTCTAAACGATAAGGCATCATTAAATCTAAAGGACGCAATAAACCATATAGACCAGAGAGCATACGCAAGTGCTGCTGTGCAAAGTCAATATCTTTATCTTTTAAATGGTACGCATCTAAACCGGTATACACATCCCCTTTAAATGCATAAATTGCTTGGCGAGCATTTGAGAAATTAAATTCGGGATTCCAGTCTCTAAATCGATCTGCATTTAGTGTGGCAATTTTTTCACTTACACTCATTAAACTCGCAATTTCCGAAGCAGAAAGTTTGCGGCAAACATCAATTAATTGTGCCGAGTTTTCTAACAAGCGAGGCTGAGTAAACTCATCTGTAGGTAACGCTGTTTCATAATCTAAAGTTTTTGCAGGAGAAATTAAAGCAAGCATAGACAACCTGAAAAAATTATTCTTAATACCAACTATAACAGTAGATATTTTTTAATGCTAACTCGTGTTTTCAATGACGACTATCGGTAAAATAGCACTACGTATTGTTATTTAGCGGTTCTTATATGTCTGAGCAAACTTTCATCCAGGGTCCAGTAGGTAAAATTGAACTTTTCGTTGACCGCCCTGAAGGTGAAATCAAAGGCTTTGCGGTTGTTTGCCATCCGCACCCATTGCAAGGTGGAACCCCTCAGCATAAAGTCCCTGCCCTTTTAACCCAAATTTTTAATGAATATGGTTGTATTGTTTACCGTCCTAGTTTCCGTGGTTTAGGCGGCAGTGAAGGCATTCATGATGAAGGCCATGGTGAAACTGAAGATATCTTAGCTGTAATTGAGCACGTTCGTAAGCTTCATGAAGGCCTACCCTTTTATGCAGGCGGTTTTAGCTTTGGCTCACATGTTTTAGCAAAATGCTTTGCACAGCTTGAACCTGAATTACGACCTGTACAGTTAATTTTATGTGGTTTACCAACAGCTACTGTAGTAGGTTTACGCCACTATAAAACTCCTGAAATTCAAGGTGATATTCTACTCATTCATGGTGAGCAAGATGATATTACTTTACTTTCAGATGCAATTGAGTGGGCAAAACCACAAAAACATCCAATCACAATTTTACCGGGTGCTAACCACTTCTTTACAGGCTATTTAAAGCAACTTCGCCAAATCATTACACGTTTTATTATCATGAAATAAACGGTAACTTGATGGGCATAACTCGAGAGTATGCCCATCATTTTATAAGCCGTGTCATTATTGAAAATTATTCCAACTTAACCCAAAACGTGCCAAATATTTTTTCACTCGGTCACTATCGTTCGTTGTATTACGCTGTTGACGAGATACTGAAAAGAGTTGTCTTCCCGCCTCTGCCATGGATTTTGAATTTTCGCAGATTTTGAGCACACCTCGTAATTGAATCTGATCAAATTCATCTATTTGTTCTAGCTGCTCAGGACTTAAATAGTTCAACAAAATATCTGTATTTTTATCATTGTAAGATTCATCCTGAATAAGCCAAAGCTGCTTTAGACGTTGAATTTCTTTTTCTACAGCTTCACGGCGAATTAACTCACCTTGCGATAAAGTTGCCAAACGAGTTACGCTCGCTGCTAAATCTCTAAAATTTCCTTGCCATGATGCATCTACTGATTTAGCAAACTTTAAATATGTTTCTAAAGCATCACGTTGAAAACGTAATTGTCTTTGATGAATTGCAGCAAAACGCTGTAGCTCAAAATCAATATTGGGTGCAATATCTTCTACACGGTCTTTTAAATTTGGTAAGAAGAACGTCCACGTATTCAAACGAGCCCATAAATCTTCACGAAAACGACCAGCTTGAACCTCATTGTGTAAATCACGGTTAGTACCTGCGATTAGCTGAAAATCGGCCTGAATTTCCTTATCACTTCCAACAGGAAAAAAACTTTTGTCTTCTAGCGCTTTTAGCAGCATAGCTTGTTCATCAAGTCCTAATTCACCAATTTCATCTAAAAATAAAATGCCTTGGTCAGCACTTTTTAATAAACCAGCACGAGAAGCTGCTGCTCCTGTAAATGCACCTTTTATATGACCAAATAAAGTTGACATGGCACTATCACCACGCAAGGTTGCACAGTTAACATCAATAAAACGACCGCTTAATTGAAATTTATCTTTCTTTAACTGAAAAATTTGTTTTGCTAAATGAGACTTACCAACCCCTGTTGCCCCCATAATCAAAATAGGTGCACTAGAGCGGGTTGCAACTAATTCAACTTCCTCAATAAGCTGATTAAACGCTTTATTATGAGTAGAAATATTTGCTTTAAGTTGTTGCCAATTTTGTTTTTGTTCATCATCGAAGCGCTGTTTTAAAACATCGTATCGAGATAAGTCCAGATCAATAATTCTATATTCACCTTCTGAGGTCTTTTGCTGATTAGGTGAACTTTGGATAAGTTGAGCTGGTAAATAATGTGCATCTACCAATAAATACCAACAAATTTGAGCAACATGCGTTCCGGTTGTGATATGCAATAAATAGTTATTTTTTTCAACATCAAACGGATAGGTTTTTACAAAATCATAAAGTGCACCATAAACTTCAGCAAAATCCCAAGGATCTTTAATACTTACCTTATGTCCAGAAACCTGTGTTTGGGGAGAGATCTCTTTAGCATCTGCTGCTATAGATTTAACTAAATTATGATGTTGTCGATCATATAACAGTACCAATTCATCTATAAGCAAATCTTCATGCATTAACAAGCTGATCGTAGGACGCCAACGTTGCCATCGATCTGGCTTTCTCCCCTGATCAAGTGTAGAACCGACAAAGCCAATAACGACTGTTTTCTTTGCATCCGCCATAATTTCTATAAAATTTTATAACTGTCTATAATATACAATACGCATTTGACCAAAAAATTCCAAGAATATGCTTCATTTTACTTTTTTAGGCACATCTTCAGGTGTACCGACCTTAACACGTAATGTTTCAGGATTAGCAGTTCGTAACATCAAAAATAAGGACTGGATTTTAATTGATGCCGGCGAAGGGACACAGCACCGCGTTCAACAAGCTAAACTTTCACTACAAAATCTAGTTGCCATTTGTATTACACACGTTCACGGCGACCATTGTTATGGTTTAGTTGGTTTATTGGCAAGTGCAGGCATGAATGCCCGCAGCAAACCATTAATCGTGATTGCACCGAAAGAAATTCAGCAATGGTTTGAAATCACTGCCCAGCTTACTGACTTACACTTACCTTACTCACTACAATTTATTGATGTAAATGAAGCAATGCAGCCACAACAGATCACTGATGAATTCATTGTTCAAGCACACCCACTAAGCCATCGTGTTCCAAGTTTTGCTTTTAGCATTTATATCAAATCGATTCAGAAGAAGTTAGATACCCAAGCTCTAACTCAGCTTGGCGTACCTCAAGGCGATATGTGGGGCCATTTAAAACGAGGCTACAATGTTGAATTTGAGGGGCAAACTTTAAAAGCTCAAGACTTTATCAAAGTTCAAAATCAACAAGTTCATGCAATTATAGGTGGTGATAATGACCAACCTGAACTATTAGCTGATGCTTGCAAAGATGCTCAACTCCTTATTCACGAATCGACTTACTTGCAAACGGTTTTAGATAAAGTCGGCAAAGGTCCAATGCATAGCTCAGCAAAAATGGTGGCTGAATTTGCAGAACAGCAATCTTTAAGTAATTTAATTCTGACGCATTTTAGCCCTAGACATCAGGATAAAGCTGGGCAGCAAGCTATTACTGAAGAAGTTCGCCAGTTTTATAAAGGTCATTTTTATTTAGCAAATGATTTTGATGAATTTACTTTAAATGAAGCTGGACAGCTTCTAAAAGTCGATAAAAACGGGAAGCCCAATTAAACACATATATCTAAAAAGATATTTAAATATATTTTTAGATATATTTTTAATATTAAAAACCGCCAATAAAATTTATCCGACAGAAGATAAAATTATTTTTATTTATTATTTTCAATAATTTATACTTAAATTAAATACTTTTTTAAAAAGTTGGCACACTCAGTGCAATAGTACAAAGCACACAACATCATTGGGATCTTGTGAATAACACCTGCCTGCAAACGCTTGGCAGGCAGGCTTTGAAAGGAAAAGAAAATGTCTGTCATTGAAGAAATTAACCAACAAGCTCAGTTTGAACAAAAGCAGCAACAACGTTCTTATGAAGTTCTGCAAAATGAAAAAAGTATGCCAGTCAAAATGTGGACTAAAGGCGTGCTTGTTGATGACAACTCAAAACAACAATTATTACAAACAGCTCAAATGCCTTTTATTTATAAATGGATGGCTGTTATGCCAGATGTACACTTCGGTTTAGGAGCAACTATTGGTAGCGTGATTCCAACTAAAGGGGCAATTATTCCTGCTGCTGTGGGTGTAGATATTGGTTGTGGAATGATGGCAACCCGTACAAGCTTAACTGCTTCGGATTTACCAGATAACTTACATGCACTACGTACTGAACTTGAACGTTTAATCCCACATGGAATGACTAAGCGCGGACGTGATCGTGGCTCATGGGAAACTCCACCAGAAATGGTAGATCAAGCTTGGTCCGATCTAGTGGCAGATTTTGAATACATTTGTACAAAACATCCACGTTTAAAAAACACCAACAACCGCAAACATTTGGGAACTTTAGGTACGGGAAACCACTTTGTCGAAATCTGTTTAGATGAGCATGATCATGTTTGGATTATGTTGCACTCAGGTTCTCGTGGTGTAGGAAATGCTATCGGTAATCATTTTATCGAACTTGCCCGTAAAGACATGGAGAAGCATTTCATTAATTTGCCAAATAAAGATTTAGCATACCTAGTAGAAGGAACTGAACACTTTGATGATTACTGGTTTGCTGTAGGTTGGGCTCAACGCTTTGCAATGAAGAACCGAGAAATCATGATGCAATCTGCGATTAAAGCCTTGGCGACTATTGTACCAAAGCCTTTTCAGGCACGTTTGGAAGCAGTGAACTGTCACCATAACTATGTGGAAAAGGAAGAACACTACGGTGAAGAAGTGATGGTCACTCGTAAAGGTGCAGTTCGTGCGCGTTTAGGTGAATATGGAATTATTCCAGGCTCAATGGGAGCGAAGTCGTTTATTGTCCGTGGGCTTGGAAATCAGGAATCTTTCTGTTCATGTTCGCATGGTGCAGGTCGTGTTATGAGCCGTACTGAAGCAAAAAGACGTTTTACTGTTGAAGATCAGATTGCACAAACTGAAGGTGTGGAATGCCGTAAAGATGCTGCTGTTATTGATGAAATTCCATCGGCATATAAACCAATTGAAGATGTTATGAAAGCACAAAGTGATTTGGTTGAAGTGGTTTATACATTAAGACAAGTAGTGTGTGTTAAAGGGTAAGAAAAAAATGTTTCACAAAATACTTAAACCTGAATATTTAAAATATTATGAAGGAGTTACTACTTGTACGACTCATAAACTTGAAGATACTCCGCATTGCGCAACTTTTATAGAGTTTGCAAGAAATGACTTAAGCACCTCACAGAACTTACATGCTATTTATAATGCTGTATCAAATGCTAAACGTGCCCTTCATAGAAGGGTAGATATTTTATGTTCATTAGCAGGATATGAAACTTATATTGCTAAAAGAAATAATTTTCCTAGTAAGTTAGATTTCTTAGAGAAATGTGGATTCTTCACCCCTCAAATAATTAGGCGTTTAAATTACATCAGAAATAAACTAGAACATGATTATGAAGCACCCAACTATACTGAAGCAGAAAATTATGTAGATATAATTGAACTTTTTCTAGTTGCGACTAGTGTTTTTATCAAAAACTATCCGACCATTTATGAGTTTTTTATAGTTGAAAGTGAAAGTGTTGATAATACTGAACTTTATAAAACTCTTCCAAGATGGATTTCTATAGAGGTAGAACTTGAAAAGGGGAACTTGGATATGCGTTTTCCCGGCCAAGATGAACATTTAATTAAATCAATAAAAGATACAGATTACTTTGATTGGCTTAAACCTATTATGCATGGGTATTTCTGGTACTAAAGGAATAAAAATGAAACTCGCAGAAGCACTTTTACTTCGAAGCGATCAACAAAAAAAGCTTGCTTCGTTAAAACAACGAATTAATGCCAATGTATTGGTACAAGAAGGTGATGAACCTAGTGAAGATCCAAATGAGCTCATCAAACAAGTATTCGCTTTAACTCAGGAAAGCAATCAATTGATTTGTCGTATTCATTTGACCAATGCACAAGCAAAACTGGAAGATGGCAAAGTATTGTTGTCCCTATTAAGCTTGCGCGCTAGTTATGCTGAACAGCATAAGATTTTAATCGATGCGATTGCCAATACGCATCGAGAACCTGATCGTTATAGCTCACGTGAAATTAAGTGGAAGAAAGTCATTCCGGTTTCTAGCTTACAAAAACAGGCGGATGATATCAGTGCGGAACTCCGTGACTTAAACGTAAAAATTCAGGCTGCTAATTGGCAAATTGATCTAATCAATTAAACAATAGATTTTGTGAAATCATTTTCACAATCAAAGTTTGGGCATACTGGGCGAGTACAAGATCCTGCATTACTCCGATCTGAGGGATTGAAAATAATTCAGGCGGCTATGGCAGCATGTGAGCCGTGCATCGATATTCACTTATCAGGCTCAGCACTATGCACCTAGTAAACCTTTATCAAAAGCAAAGTCACGCGTTACTTCGCATTACCATGTACTGACAGTATGTTCATTAAATTAGAAAATAAGGAAAATATAAGTGAAGACAGTTTTGGCAAATATGCCAAAAGCCATTCAAATTGATGGCTCACAAGGTGAAGGTGGTGGACAGATTTTAAGAACCGCCCTTGCCCTTTCAATGATTACAGGCCAGCCGTTTGAATTAATTAATATACGTGCTGGGCGTAAAAAACCAGGTTTAATGCGTCAACATTTGGTTTGTGTACAAGCATCTCAACAAATTAGCCAAGCTTATGTAGAGGGTGCTGAATTACATAGCCAACGTTTATATTTCACACCTCAGCATGTTCAAAGTGGTAAATATCAATTTCAAATCGGTTCAGCGGGTAGTACAACACTGGTTTTACAAACGCTTCTACCTGTTTTGTTATTACAAAATGAAGCTACCGAACTCACCATTTCAGGGGGTACACATAACCCACTTGCACCAACAGCAGATTTTATTGAACACTGCTTTTTACC
Source organism: Acinetobacter sp. S-1 (assembly GCF_059579785.1). NCBI lineage: Bacteria > Pseudomonadati > Pseudomonadota > Gammaproteobacteria > Moraxellales > Moraxellaceae > Acinetobacter > Acinetobacter sp. S-1. Next base: position 1,302,663 of record NZ_CM184207.1, on the reverse strand, counting down.
TGCTCTAACAAAGATTGGAATTAACGTCGATTTTAGATTAAATAAAGCTGGCTTTTTTCCAATTGGTGCGGGTGAAATTCAAGTTACCATTCAGCCATGGCAACATCGAAACAGCTTAAAGTTATTAGATCGTGGTGCTTTGCAATGCAATGAAGCTTTTGCAGCAGTATTAAATCTTTCAGAAGAAGCACAGATAGCACAACGTGAATTAACTACATTAAGTAAAGAACTAAACTTAAGCTCTCAGCAACAATTTCATTTAAATGGAATTAGCCAAGGCAATACAGTCTATGTGAAAGTTACTCATCAATATCACACTCAACTGTTTACAGCTTTAGGTGAGATGCGCAAAAGTGCAGAGCAAATAGCTGATCATTTAGCAAAAGATGTAAATCTATATTTATCTTCGCAGGCTGTTGTAGATGAGTATTTGGCAGATCAATTGCTTCTACCTTTAGCTCTAGGTCAAGGTGGTGAATTCACCGCACAATATATTAGCGAACACACTCGTACTCAAGCAGCCATGATTGAAAAATTTATTGATTGTGAAATCGAATTTGTCGAGTTAAATCCACATCATTTTCATGTAAAAGTTAAAGTTTAAGAAGCTCACAATTGAGCTTCTTATTTGTACAAACTACTCTACAGATGCTAAAGCTGTTACCAACAGCTTCCAGCATTTCTCTACAGTATCAACTTTCACTCGCTCACCCGGTGCATGTGCTCCCTGAATATCAGGTCCAAAAGAAACCATTTGTAAATGTGGGTAATGTTCAGCAATAATCCCACACTCTAAACCCGCATGAATCACTTTTAGATTTGGCTCAATGTTAAATGCATTTTGATAGGCTTGTTGTAAACACTTTAAAGCCGCCGAGTCAGGGTTTGGTGTCCAACCCGATACTAAGGGTGTGAGTGAAGAAGTAATATTAAATTGACTAAAATGCGTTTGAATTTTTTCTGCAAAGTCTTGAGCTTCTTGGTTCACCATTGAACGAACCATTAAGACAGCTTTTCCACCTTCTCGATTTAGCTTTACCACCCCAATATTGTTTGAGGTTTCAACTACATCTGGTAGAACTTGACTCATACTTGCAACACCATAAGGACTTGTTGCTAAAGCTTGCAACCATTCATTTTGCTGTTGTTGAGCAATCACTTCGGTCACTTCAGCACTATTAGGCTGAATAGTTAATTGCAGATTGTCATCAATACCTTGTAGCTGTTTTTTCCATGCTGTTTGATATTCAGCGAGTAATTGTTCTAATTCAGGCAATTGGCTAGATGAAATGGCAATGGTTGCTACAGCTTCGCGAGGTAAGGCATTACGAGCTGTACCACCTATAAACTCAACAAGCCGTCCACCAAGTTTCGCTAAATGCTGATTTAAAAAACGGGCCAGAATAACGTTGGCATTACCACGTCCTAAATGGATATCTACGCCAGAGTGGCCACCTTTAAGACCAGCCACCTGAATATTAACAATATTCAAATTTTTAGGAATTGGTTCATAATTAAGCGGTTGCTCAACTTCAACATCAATACTACCAGCACATCCGAGATACAACTCGCCCCACTCTTCTGTATCAATATTAAATAGCCACTTCCCTTTCAGTACACCTGCCTGTAAAAGTCGCGCACCACTCATCCCTGCTTCTTCATCAACTGTTAGAAGAACTTCAATTGGCCCATGAGCAATATCATTTGAGTCTAAAACTGCCAAAGCTAATGCTACCCCAATGCCATTATCAGCACCTAAAGTAGTATCTTTAGCAATTAACCAGCCATCTTCGAGGACTGGCTGGATCGGGTCTTTAAAGAAGTCGTGTACTGTGCCAGTATTGGCTTGAGTGACCATATCTAAATGGCCTTGCAGAATAACGCCAGACACATGCTCTTTACCCAGAGTCGCATTCTTACGAATAATCAAATTCCCCACTTCATCTACGTAAGTTTCTAAATTTCGACTTTCGGCCCAGTTTCTTAAAAACTCACGAAGTTGCTGTTCATGCTTCGATGGGCGAGGAATAGTGCAAAGTGTTTGAAAATGCTGCCAAACCACTTGAGGAGATAACGCTGCAATATCAACTTGTGTCATGAAAACCACACTCTAATTATGTAAATATCTTAATAATTTCAATATACACAATGCATTAAAGATAGGTAGGGATTTCGGGAAAGATTTTGTATTTTTATATTTAATCTAAAGAGATTGTACGACTTTTCTAAAAGCCGTACTTCATGAATAACTCTTAACAGCCGTGCGCTTAGTTTTTCCATTCAAATGCTGAAAAGCTATGATCAGCTTTCAAACTATTTTCAACGGCCTGCGCAAGCTGACGAATAATGCTTTGTGTTTCGATTTTCTCAAACCAATCTTGTTCTTCATCAGGATTGGCAGAGATTTCACACATCAAATGCCCTTCATGGTCTGTTTTCTGGCAAGTAATAGACAAAGGTAAAAGATGATTATCAATACTCACTTCTACCTTTTCATGCTCATGCACAATATGCTGTGCATCAAAGCCATAATGCCCCAATTGTTTAAACAGTAAAGCCGCTACATATTCTTGAGTGATATGGCATTCATTTGGCGGATGATCAAGCACCCCATGCTGTGGGCAACTGGCAATAAATTGTAATTTTTTCATCCTTTGTCCTAACACTTTTATCATTATCTGCGCTTAGCATAAGCAATAAACAAACAGCAGCCAAGCCTTTAGCCCGCTGCTGCCGTTGCTATTGTGTTAGCAATTATAAAATGTGTCAGGTCAAAAGTTATTGGCTAACTTCGATTGTTAAGCCTGCACGATTCGCCAACTCAGTGAAAGTCGGGAAGCTTGTCGCCACAGTTTCAGTACCATGAATCGTAATCGGACCAGAATTACGAAGACCTGCCATACTAAAACTCATAGCAATACGGTGGTCATGATGTGATTCAATTTCGCCGCCAGCAAAGATTGGTGACCAATCGCCAGATTTGCCTTTACCTTCGATAATGATGCCATCATCAGTTGGCGTACAGTCAATACCCATGATTTTTAAGCCATCAGCCATAACCTGAATACGGTCAGACTCTTTCACACGAAGTTCTGCCGCACCAGTTAATACTGTTTGGCCTTCGGCACAAGCTGCTGCAATAAATAAAGCTGGGAATTCATCAATTGCTAAAGGAACTTGGTCTTCCGGCATATGAATGCCTTTAAGTGTGCGTGAACCTTTAATATGAATATCAGCAATCGGTTCGCCACCAGCAATACGTTCATTTTCAACAGTCAGGTCAGCACCCATCTGTTTTAAAATTTCAATTACGCCAGTACGTGTTGGATTAATACCTACAGCTTCCAGAACAACATCGGAACCTTCTGTAATTGCAGCACCCACCATAAAGAAAGCAGCAGATGAAATATCAGATGGAACCTGAATATCAGTACCTACTAATTTTCCACCACCAACGAGTGAAATCTTGTTGCCTTCGGTTTTAACATCATAACCAAATGCACGAAGCATACGCTCTGTGTGGTCACGAGTTGGTTCTGGCTCAGTTACCGAAGTTTCACCTTCAGCCCATAGGCCCGCAAGTAAAATACCCGACTTCACCTGAGCAGATGCCATTGGCAAGTCGTATTGAATGCCCTTTAATTGCTGGCTACCCGTAATGCTTACAGGTGGTGTACCTTTCTCACCTGTTGTCTGGATTTGCGCACCCATTAAACGCAATGGTTTAGCAATACGCTCCATTGGACGTTTAGAAAGTGATGCATCACCTGTCATCACTGAATCAAATTTTTGTGCTGATAACATACCTGAAAGCAAACGCATGCTCGTTCCAGAGTTACCCATATACAAGGCACTCGCTGGTGCTTTTAAACCATGCATGCCCACGCCATGAATGGTCACTTCACCATTTTTAGGGCCTTCAATGCTTACACCCATATCACGGAAAGCTTGTAAAGTTGCTAAAGCATCTTCACCCTCAAGGAAACCAGTGACATGAGTCGTGCCTTCGGCAATAGCACCAAACATAATGGAGCGATGTGACACAGATTTGTCACCCGGTACGGTAAATTTACCTTTAAATGCCTTATTTCCCGGTAAGATACTGAATTGCTGTGTCACCTTATTTTTCTCCATTAAAGGTTTTTTGGCTAACATATGATTGAAATGCTGACGTGCTGCCTGAGCATGGCCGAGTAAACCCATTAATGCATGAGAATCTTCGTTTTCAATCAATTTTCTAAGTACGGTAAGTTGTTTCTCGAAGCCATCTACAGCATTTAATATAGCGGTTTTATTGGCAAAGAAAATATCATGCCACATTTGTGGATCACTAGCAGCAATACGCGAAAAGTCACGAAAGCCACCTGCTGCATAGCGGAAAATATCAAGATTATCTTCACGATTCGCAAGTTGCTCAACCAAATTAAATGCCATCAAGTGCGGTAAATGACTTGTATGTGCTAAAACTTCATCATGCTTGGCAACAGCCATACATATCACTTCAGCTTTAGCAGCTGACCAAAGTTGAATCAGTTTCTCAACTGCCCATTCTGCACTTGTTGGTAATGGAGTCAAAATCACTTTGTGATTTGCAAAGAGATCGACCTTACCTGCGTGAACACCCGTGTGTTCACTTCCCGCAATAGGATGCCCGGGAACAAAACCTGCTGGTAAATCTTCACCAAATACAGCTTTTGCTGCATCTACGACATTACCCTTTGTACTTCCCACATCAGTTACAATTGTGGTTTCTGACAAATAAGGTTTAATTTGCTCAAGCACTTTTTGTGTTGCACGTACTGGCAAGGCTAAAACAACTAAATCTGCCCCTTTCACGGCTTCAACAGGATCAGAAAATCCTTCTTGTATTAAGCCAAGTGATTTTGCATCTTCTAAAGTTTTTTGTGAGCGTGTAGAAGCCACTATAGTTGTCGCCAACTTTTCGGCAACAATAACCCGTGCCAAACTCGACCCGATGAGTCCTAAACCAATAAATGCAACTTTTTTAAATAGGGGTTGTGACATAACTTCAACTTTGCTTTTGCTCAAAGTGATTTAAACCTTTGAGCAATTTGTTTTTAAGCATAATGACATGACCATCTTGATGCATGTCATTATTCCAACATGAGTAATTAGAGAACGGCAGCAGGATATGAACCTAAAATACGAAGCTCTTTCACCATTGGACGAATATCATTGATTGCAGCAGCAACATTCTCTTGATCGATATGACCTTCTAAATCGATAAAGAATACATATGCCCATTTTTCAGGTAATGCTGGACGGGTCTCAATACTTGTTAAGCTAATATTATGTTTTGCAAACGGCGCTAAAATTTCTAATAAAGCACCAGCACGGTCATGTGCTGAAATTAATAATGAAGTTTTGTCATTGCCACTTTGTGGAATTTTTTCACGGCCAATGACTAAGAAACGAGTAGTATTTTCCGGATTATCTTCAATATTGCTATGTAAAATTTCGAGGTTATACATACCTGCTGCAATATCTGATGCAATCGCTGCTGAGTGCCATTCGTTGCGAATACGGCGTGCAGCTTCTGCATTTGAGTTTAAAGCAACACGTTCAACACCCGGATAATGCGCGTCTAACCATTGACGACATTGAGCCAAAGTCTGCTGGTGGGCATAAATCTGTTTAATACTGTCTTTACGTGTATTTTCAGAGACAAGGAATTGATGATGAATACGTAATTCAACTTCACCAATCACATTTAAATTCGATGTTTTAAAACAATCTAAAGTATGGTTCACAATACCTTCAGATGAGTTTTCAACTGGCACTACGCCGTAATGTGCACTACCTGCTTCTACTTCACGGAACACTTCATCAATTGTTGGTAATGGACGAACAACTGCATCTTTACCAAAATGCTTAAGCACGGCAGATTGAGTAAAAGTACCTTCCGGTCCTAAAAATGCAATACTTTGCGGAGCTTCTAAAGCAAGGCAAGCAGACATAATTTCACGGAACAAACGCGCCATGGTGACATCAGACAAAGGACCTTGGTTGCGCTCCATGACTTTGCGTAAAACTTGTGCTTCACGTTCAGGACGATAAAACAAAGGATTCTCTTCGGAAGCAAATTTAGCTTTAGCAACAGCTTCAGCAAGGCTTGCGCGGCGATTTAATAATTCTTGAATCTGTTGATCTACACTATCAATATCTTCACGAATTTGTTCTAAACTAAGAGAAGTCGTTTTGTTTTGATCATCGTTGATCATTAGAATGCAGCCTCAGTAAAATCATCTTTTAAACGAGAGTATAACAATAGTCTGCTTTGATTTGTTAGGCAATATAGCTGTAAGAGCTTTTTTCATTAACCTTTTTGCTTCCATTTCTTGATTACTTTATTTGATAATGATTTTCATTTATCATTTGTATAATAAATTTTATTATCGCCCATTATGCAAAGATCATTTTTCCTTTTATCTACTAGTTTTTTATTTAGTACTTTAATAAGCTGTTCTACCTTCGCCCAAACGCCTATACAAAATCAACCAAAAATCGTTTTTCAAAATAATCAGGCACAATTTCAAATTAAATCTAAAAATACAGGCCATGATTATCTTATTCAAATTTATAAACCACCTGTCGCCCCACCCCAACATGGGTATCCAGTACTTTATATATTAGATGGAAATGCTACATTTCCAAGTGCTGCCAATATTGCCCAGTCGATTGGCGCTGGTTCTAACAAATTAGGACTAGATCCACTCATGATCGTAGCGGTTGGTTACCTTCATCAAAAAACCTTTGATGTGCAAAAGCGTGCTTATGATTACACTCCAAAACCTTCTGCTGAATTTCAAGCACAAGGTAAATATAAATATGGGGGTGCTGATCAGTTTATTGCTTTTTTAAATAGCGAACTCAAGCCTACAATTGCAAAACAATTTCCGATTAATAGTCAACAACAGAGTCTATATGGGCATTCTTTTGGTGGCTTATTGGTTCTTTATCATTTTTTTCAAAAGCCAGATGCATTTCAGCGTTACTTTGCTGCAAGCCCTTCCCTCTGGTTTGACCAAGGCATGTTATTTCAGCAGTTAAATCATTGGCAAAGTCAGAAACCAAATCATTCCCCTTTACTCATGACCACAGTCGGTACACATGAGCAAGGTGGTCCTCACACTCAACTTAACAATAAATTTAATGAAGCAGATTTCTTTAAAGCTCTGGAAAATAAACGTTCAGATCAATTTACTTATTGGCATTTTTATAACCCAGCTGAACAACACATTACAAATTTGTATGCGAGCTTACCTAAAGCCCTTGTGTTTGCTTCTTGTCAAAATTTAGAAAGCTGTAAATCTTTATTTGATGAGCGATTGCAGCAACCAGCCAAGTAAAAAATAATTACATTTAAAGATGATTATTTCGTTGTTCTTAAAGATAGTCCTCTTAATGTATAGATTGGTTATACTGACCCAATATGTCATAACAACAGTAAAATAGAATGAATAAAATTATTGTTTTAGGCTTACTGGGTATTACAAGTTTTAGTTTAACGGCTTGTGGCGGTTGCCCCTTAATTGCAGGATGCAATGGTAGGGATAATTCTCCGTACTATATGACGACTGTCAGTAATCAAGTTCGTGGCATTCTAATTCCACCTCAAACCAAGCTGACATATCAGTCACAACATTTTAGGCAGAAATATGAGCAAACACATGCTTTAAAAGAGAAAAATTTATCAGGCATCTATTTACCACCAGATATAGCAATCATTTGGGGCGGTATGCCAGTAGATATGTTTATACAGTTTTCTAATCCCGAAATGAAAGGCTTCTCGGTCTATCCAGCACGAGGATTTAAAGCAGAATTATCAAATGAATTTTTACGTTTATGGAAAAGCTGTGAAAGTGATTTAAACATTAACTTAAAGAATCCAAATGATTGGTCATTTAATCCTGAAAATATGAAAATAACGGGTTGTGGTGTCGTCTTTCAAGAACGTAGTAAATACACCGAAGATTCATTCCATCAAGATGAAGCAGATAAGTTTTTAAGAAAGATGAATCATGCATTACAGCAATTACCGAAACAACAAGACTATCCTGTCATTCAACAGAAGACCAAATAGTTAAAAACAAAACAGCCCATTCTAGGACAGGCTGTTTTTCTCTGCTTAATTAAGCTTTGCCAATTAATCCACGCGCTACAATTTCTTTCATAATTTCATTTGTACCACCGTAAATACGTTGAATACGTGCATCTACAAAGAAACGTGAAATTGGATATTCAGTCATATAACCATAGCCACCAAAAAGTTGCAGCAAGTTGTCTGCAACTTTCATTTGCATGTCAGTGCTGAAACTTTTAAGCGCTGCTGCTGTTTCAACATCAAGTTTACCTTCTTGATATAGAGCAACATTTCTCTCATAAAAAGCAGCCGTAGCAAGCTCATCAATTTTTGCTTGTGCTAAAACAAAACGAGTATTTTGGAACTGTGAAATAGGTTGACCAAATGCATGACGTTCTTTTACATAAGCAGTTGCCAAATCAATTGCACCACGAATAGCGCCAATTGCGGTAGATGCAATAGCTGTACGTTCTCGCGGTAACTCTTGCATTAAATAAGCAAAGCCTTGTCCAGCTTGACCGAGTAACTGGTTTTTAGGAACTTTAACATTGTCAAAAAATAGCTCAGATGTGTCTTGAGAATGCAGACCGATTTTGTCTAAATTTGTGCCTTTTTTAAAGCCTTCTAGATGCGTATCTGCCAATAATAATGACACGCCTTTTGCACGCGCTTGAGGATCAGTTTTTACTGCAAGCACCACAAGATCAGCATGTTGTCCATTTGAAATAAAGGTTTTTGAGCCATTTAATAAATAATGGTCATCTTGCAAAATGGCGCTAGTACGCATTGATTGTAAATCCGAACCCGCTCCAGGTTCAGTCATACCAATTGCACCAACCACTTCACCTGTTACCATTTTCGGCAACCAATATTGTTTTTGCTCTTCTGTCCCGATGTGTAAAATATATGGTGCAGCAATTTCAGAGTGGCAAGAAATCGCTGTTGATAATGCACAAAAACCAGCGCGTGCCGATTCTTCAACCAACATTAATGAATAATAGGTTGGCACACCATAACCACCGTATTCTTCTGGAACATCCACACATAAAAAGCCATTTTCGCCCAGTTGATTCCAGACAGAACGTGGCATGATTCCTTCGCGTTCCCATTGGTCATAATGTGGAGCAATATGCTCATTCATAAAACGTTTAAAATTATCACGGAATAATTCTAAATCTGCATCGTATGCCAACATAATATTTTCCTTCGGCTTTATTGTTTTATCTAATCTGATTGTTGTGCATGCTAATCATTTTTTAAGCTACTGTCATGACATAGCTGCTCATTAAAACTGTACTTTTCAGTCAGCCAATAAAAAAGGAAGCCAAAGCTTCCTCTTTTATATAGGTTTATTTGAATTAATCTAAACCTTCAGCGACTTGAGGAGTTTTTTGCTCCATCATTTTTCTGTCGACTTCATCTGGATTGTTTAAAGCATCATTTAGCTTATCTTTATCTAAAGCACCGACCCATTTTGCAACAACAATCGTTGCTAGTGAGTTACCAACAAGGTTAGTTAATGCACGGGCTTCTGACATGAAACGGTCAATACCTAAAATCAATGCCAGACCTGCCACTGGAATATGTCCTACAGCAGATAAAGTTGCAGCCATAACAATAAAGCCAGAGCCTGTTACACCCGCAGCACCCTTAGATGAAATTAAGAGTACCAACAACAAAGTAATCTGATGTTGAATATCAAGCTGTGTATTTGTTGCCTGAGCAATAAAGATTGCAGCCATAGTCAAATAAATTGACGTACCATCGAGGTTAAATGAATAACCTGTTGGAATAACCAAACCAACTACAGATTTTTCACAACCTGCAATTTCAAGTTTACGTAACATGCGAGGCAAAACAGATTCAGAAGAAGATGTACCAAGTACAATTAATAACTCTTCACGAATCAGGCGAATCATCTTAAGAATACTGAATCCACTAATACGGCTGATTGTACCCAAAATTAAGAAGATAAAGAGTAAGCACGTAATATAGAAGCAGATAATGAGCTGCCCTAATTGTACGAGTGAACCAACGCCATATTTACCGATAGTGAATGCCATTGCACCGAATGCACCAATCGGAGCTAATTTCATGACCATATTCACAATGTTAAAGAACACATGTGCAACTTGATCAATAAATTTTAAAACTGGACGTCCTGCATCCCCTAACTTATGTAAAGCAAAACCAAAGAGAATTGCAAAAAGAAGGACTTGTAAGATTTCACCATTTGCAAACGCGCCAACCACCGTATCCGGGATGATGTGCATTAAGAAATCAATGGTAGATTGTGACTCACCAGAACTGACGTATTTTTGAATGCCCGAAGTATCGAGAGTGGTAGGGTCAACATTCATCCCTACACCCGGTTTAGCAATGTTAATTACAACAAGGCCAATTAGAAGTGCAATTGTTGAAACGATTTCAAAGTATAACAACGCAACGCCGCCAGTTTTTCCGACTGACTTCATGCTTTCCATGCCAGCAATACCGCTTACCACGGTACAGAAAATAACTGGAGCAATGATCATCTTGATCAAACGAATAAAGGCATCACCTAATGGCTTGAGTTTTTCACCTAACCCCGGAATATGCTGTTCGACACCATTGACAATTTGCGTTGAGCTTGGGGAAAAATGCCCTACCAAGATACCCGCAATAATCGCAATAATCACCTGAAAATAAAGTGATTTATAAATCGGTTTTTTAGCCATAACTTTACTTCAATCTATATTTCCAAGTCCGTTGGAAATACCAAAATGAAACGTCTATTCTTTACGAATACACAGCCCTAACCTTTCACATTAACACCGCAAAAGGGAAATGGTTTTTTGTGAACAAAAAACCTTCCTACTACCTCAATGAAAACAAAATCAAGTTTTCTAAAACAGGAGAATACCTGAAGTTTCTAACCACTTTGAGTAGCTAGAAATAACCTCTTACTTTTTCAATAAAAAGCTGAAGATATAGGAGAATCACATAAAATTATGATATGAGTGCTCAAAAAAGCACGAGAAAGTGTACTCGAATTAAATAACAATTCGGTTAAATTTTTAGCTGATACGCATAAAAAACACTCAGGCAGTCCTAAGACTTTAGTATAAGAAACACTTTTGATATTTTTTCAGCAGCTTTTTATGTCATATTGATTAAATACTTGTGGACATTTCATTTTGAGCTGCCTACATCCCATCATTTTTATTGTTTTGAACTACGATGAATACTAAACGTAATATCTATAAAGATGCTGAACATCCCTTTGCTCAATATGTCCGTATTTTAGGTAAGGGGAAAACTGGTTCTCGCTCTTTAAGCTATGAAGAAGCTTATCAAGCATTTACCATGATTTTAAAAAGCGAAGTGTTAGATGTACAGCTAGGTGCATTTTTAATGCTACTTCGGGTTAAAGAAGAATCTATTGAAGAACTCGCAGGTTTCGTTCAAGCAACCAAAGACCAGCTTCATTTTGAGCCTTTAGAAGTCGATTTAGATTGGTCATCTTATGCAGGTAAGCGAAAACACTATCCATGGTTTTTGTTAGCCGCCCTTACACTTGCCCAGCATGGCCATAAAATTGTTATGCATGGTGCGTCAGGTCACACGCTTAACCGTGTTTATACAGAGCAAGTCTTAGAATATCTTGGTTATCAAATTTGCCATTCTGAACAAGAAGTTCGTACACAATTAGCAGAGCAAAATTTTGCTTACTTACCACTAGACGTGATTTCACCAGTTTTAAGCGAATTGATTTCTCTAAGAAATGTCATGGGATTGCGTTCACCTATTCATACTTTGGCTCGTTTAATTAATCCTTTTAATGCCAAGGCTACCTTACAAGCAATATTCCATCCTGCTTACAGAACTTCCCACCAACATAGCGCATTACGCTTAGGCTATCAAAATAGTGCCGTTATTAAAGGCGAAGGTGGTGAATTTGAACGAAACCCAGATGCTAAAACACTCATTTGCGGTATTAAAAATGGTGAGCTCTATGAACATGAGTTGCCAAAGCTCACACCTGAGCGAAGCCCAATTGAAGAAGAATTAGATTTAGCAACATTTAAAGCAGTATGGCTTGGTCAACAGCACCATGAATATGGAGAAATGGCCGTAACAGAAACCATCGGAATCGCGCTATATACGATGGGCGTTGTTGCTAATTTTGAAGAAGCGATGCAAAAAGCAAAAGTGTTATGGGAAACACGAAATTTAAGCAATCTTAATTCGTAGTTAACAAATGCTATCGTGAAGGTCGACATGGATGTCGACCGTATCACTGCGATACAGGAAATATCGTCAGTGATACAAAGGATTTTTGGTTACTTTTGATCCTTCAAAAGTAATAAAAGCCTATATGCTATAACTTATGAAAAACATGCTATATAAGGCTGTATGGAATAACCAAAAATAATTTTCTGTCTTATTAAGTTTTAAACAAAACGAATCGGTTTAAACTCTGGCTCATGCTTGTGATGGTCATCATCACATTCTTCGCCTTCTTCTTTTGTACCACGGTCAATATAACCACTACGCTGATCTTCTGGTAAGTTCTTCAACTCCCAAGCGATTACAGCTTGCATACAAGTCTCACGTTGCTCTTTAGTTAAAACAACGCCGTTTGGCCATTTACCAATTTCTACTGCTGTTTTTAAACGCTCCACAATTTCAGGGTTTAAAACAGATAGCATTTGTTCAATATTCATGATTCATCTCTTTGAAAAGATTCAAAATCTTGGTTCCAACCAAGTTTGGTACGGCAGGCCATATAGAAATCATAACCTGGTGGATGCAATAAACTTAGTTTAAATGGGTGTTTGCGGATGTGTAAACTGTCTCCAACATTGAGCGAGACACTATGTTGCCCATCTGCACTCACCATTGGTAATACCCGATTTTCGCGAATAACGATTTTAATTTCGCTTTGACCACCGACTACGATGGGACGTGATGACAATGTATGGGGATGCATTGGAACTAATGCAATAGCATCCATACTTGGATGTAAAATTGGTCCACCACCTGACAATGCATAAGCCGTTGATCCGGTTGGCGTCGAAACAATTAAACCATCACTATGTTGGCGGTAAACATATTGACCATCAATATTAAGTTCGAAGTCAATCATGTGTACCGATTTGCCCGAATGCAAAACCACATCATTTAAAGCAATGGCGTCATAAATGACTTCACCATTTGTTCGTACTTCCATTTCAAGTAAGAAACGACGGTCAAGCTGGAAATGACCTTGAAGTACTTGGTCAAGTTTGAAAATGGCTTCTGAAGGTTTGATATCAGTTAAAAAACCTAACCGCCCGCGGTTAATACCAATAACAGGCGTATTGTAACGAACTAAAGCTCTAGCAGCGTGGAGTAAAGAACCGTCGCCTCCAACAACTATGACTAAATCAGCAACTTCACCCAATAAATGACGGCTTACAATTTGTGCATGATCATAAGGCACTAATTCAGCAGTTTCCTGATCAAAAATGGGGTTTAAGCCAAGGTTCAACAAATGATCATGAATTAAACATAGTGTTTCTACTACTGATGATTTATCTGGTCGACCGATTAACCCGACGTTTCTGAAGGACTTATGTGAAATTTGCACGAATGAGTAAGCTCCGCTGCGATACTTCGCTATAATAACATTAACCTGATTAATTTAAAAAAACATAACAACAAGATGCTGTAAAATTCAATCTAAGTTTTCCAATTATTCACAGTTTTATCATTGCAAATTGATGACAAGCTATCGCATCATTACAGGCATTGTTAGGGTTTTATCTCATTTTTATGAAGTTTGAACGTGGTATCGGTTTCTTTGCACTAATCTTTTCCATTTTGGTCATTGGTGCTTTTATTGCTCTTAGTATCTATCTGATTCGTTTAGATAATATTATCCGTGAAAAATTTGAAGGACAACGGTGGGATATTCCCGCCAAAGTGTTTGCACGTCCTTTGGAAATTTATAATAACGCACCTATTACCCAAGCAAATTTCACTCAAGAATTAAAACTCTTGGGTTACAAAACTTCAAGTAATTATGACAAGTCTGGAACCTATGTTGCTCAGGGTAGCAATATGTATATCCACACGCGTGGTTTTGATTACGGCGACAGTGTTGAACCCGAACAAGTCCTAGAGTTAAGTTTTGCAAATGACCAAGTTGCTGAAGTTAGAAGTACAAAACCTTCTTCAACGGGTGTTGCGCGACTAGAGCCACTTCTGATTGGAGGGATCTACCCTCAACATAATGAAGACCGTGTTCTCATTAAACTGAATAATGTCCCTAAACCACTTATTGAAGCTTTAATTTCAACAGAAGACCGTAATTTCTATCATCATCACGGTATTTCAATTCGTGGTACTGCCCGTGCATTAGTGAGTAATATCACAGGTGGTAAACGTCAAGGTGGTTCAACCCTGACTCAGCAATTGGTTAAAAACTTCTATCTCACACCTGAACGCACATTAAAACGTAAAGTTAATGAAGCATTAATGGCTTTACTCATTGAGCTGCATTACAGCAAAGATGAAATTTTAGAAGCCTACTTAAATGAAGTGAATCTAGGCCAAAATGGTAGCTACTCAATTAATGGCTATGGTTTGGCTTCTCAATTTTATTTTGGTTTACCGTTACGTGAACTTAGCGTTGCACAGCAAGCTTATTTAGTTGGTTTAGTGCAAGGCCCTTCTTTATATAATCCTTGGAAAAATCCTGAAGGTGCAAAAAAACGCCGCGATACCGTGTTAAATAACATGCGTGTAATGGGTTATTTAACTCAAGCAGAATATGAAGATGAAATTGCACGTCCTTTAAATGTGTTAAGTAAGCCAAGTTTAGGCCCTGCAAAATTCCCTGACTTTTTAGATATCGTGCGTCGTCAATTACGCACAGAATATCAAGAAAGTGATTTAACTAATCAGGGCTTACGTATTTTTACGACTCTAGACCCAATTACTCAAACTCAAGTTCAAAATGCTTTTAAAGCTTCAGTAGACCGCTTAGCAAACAGCAACCCAGCACGTTTGAAAAACTTACAGGGTGCTGTACTGATTGCACATCCAGAAAACGGCGAGCTTGTTGCTGCTGTTGGTTCTACACAAGACTTTACTGGTTTTAACCGTGCTGTAGATGCAAAACGCCAAGTCGGTTCTTTATTAAAACCTGTGATTTATTTAAGTGCTATTGAATCTGGGCGTTACAACTGGGCAACCCAAATTGAAGATGCGCCGATTAGTGTCCCTGTAGATGGTGGCAAAAGTTGGACACCTAAAAACTACAGTGGTGGCGGACATGGTGTAGTCAGCCTGAGTGAAGCTTTGGCAAACTCATATAACCTCTCTGCTGTACGCTTGGGTCAAGAGTTTGGTTTATCTACATTTACCAACAACTTAAGAAAGTTTGGTGTTGAGTCGACCATTCCTGCCTACCCTTCTATTTTCCTTGGGGCAGTCAATATGTCACCAATGGAGGTTCTGGGAATTTATGAGAACTTTGCTACAGGTGGCTTTAAATATCCGACTCGTGCGATTCGATCTGTCGTAGATGCGAATGGTCGCCTGCTTGACCGTTATGGCCTTAATGTTCAACAAACCATTGATCCATCTGTTGGCTATATTATGAATTATGGTCTACAACAGGTCATGTCTTCGGGTACTGGTCGCGCAGCTTATAATAGCTTGTCTCCTGCTTTAAAATTGGCAGGTAAATCAGGTACGACTAACGATACACGTGACTCATGGTTTGCGGGCTACTCAGGTAACCACGTTGCTGTAGTGTGGTTAGGTTTAGATGATAACAAAGTAACAGGATTAACAGGTTCATCGGGTGCATTGCCAGTATGGATTAATGTGATGAAACAATTACGTCAAACGCCTGTAAATCTACGTCAACCAGACACAGTACAGTGGCAGTGGATTGACCGTGCAACGGGTGATTTATCTGCTCAAGCTTGTGATGGTGCTATGTATATTCCGATGCTAACGCATACGGTTCCGCACCGTGCTACGCCATGTGGAGCACCTTATTATCAAGTTGATCCAACATATACGCCACAAAGTGATAACACAATTCCTGACTCTCAGGATGATAATACCGACAGTTATATTCGTGAAAGTGAAAACCAGATGGAACAAGATCTGTCGAACAACTCACGAGTAATTTCAAGTGGTAGTTATAACAACTAAGCGTTAACAGGAAATTAGGATATGTTGAAGAAAGGTGTTTTTTATATTGGTGCTGTTCTTATGGTCGGCTGTACAACTCTGCCCGATCATTCTGACTCCAAAGAGAAAACACCTACTCCTCCAGTCAAAAAGACGGAAACTCCATCAGGTGTAAAAATTACGCCTTATGATCACCCAGAAATTCAACGTAAAAATTTACAGGTGATTGTTCCTCAACAGAAAAAGCCTCAACATTTTAGTGATGATGGCAGCCAGCTACCGGCATTTAAAGTTTTAATGCAAAAAACACAGCAGGCTTATAAAAATCAACAGTGGTCAGAGGCTGAGCGCTATTCGCTTCAAGCACAGCGTTTAGCGCCACAAGCGGCTGAGACTTATCTATTTCTTGCACTTACGGCAAATCATAAACAGCAATATTCTAATGCTGAGTCTTTAGCAAGACGTGGTTTGAGTTTTGCCCAAAGTCAGCCAATGAAAAAGCAGCTATGGTTAGTCATTCTAAAAGCTGGTCAACAACGCAATAATCAAAAAACTGTTCAAGAAGCACAACAAGCATTAAAAGCTCTCTAGCTTTTAATGCTTTTTTATTTTCTCATTAGAAATTACGAATACCTGCTAAGCCATATGCACCATGCTGCTGTGCAGTGGCTAAATCTTCCGGATGCACTCCTCCTAATGCAAAAACCGGAATCTGGCTATTTTGGGCAAGCTCACTAAAACGCTCCCAACCTAATGGCACAGCTTCTGGATGAGTCGTTGTTGGTTTTACAGGACTAATAAAAACAGCATCGCAACCAATCTGCTGAGCTTGCTTTAAAGAAACGGCATCATGACAAGCAGCAATATAACGAACGCCCACTGTTAAATCGCCTTTATGCAAATTCATGAGCTGAGATTGTTTTAAATGAACGGTCTTTATTTGTTTTTGTAATTCAGGGCTTAATTGCCGCCAAATATCTACATTTATAATTAAATTTGATCGTTGCCCTTCATCTAAAGCAGTTAGTTGCTCTATATATTGCTGCTCAGCTTCATTTTCTATACGCCAATACAATAAAGCCTCACTGCTTTCTACCATTGAAAGCGTATTGCTAATTTTGATGAGATGAGGCCAGTAGAGCCTTTTTATAATATCTTTATTCGCTTTTGGAAAGTTTAGGTGAAGCAACTGTTCACGTGTATACCATGCCCATGGTTGATGAATAAGATTTAATAACTCGTCAGGTACATAACTATGGAATAAATGTAAATTGACAATAATGTCATCATATTCATGGTGAATATAATCAAACTGGTGCCAATCTTTTAAACCAATACCCACTTCTTCATAGATTTCACGGCGGCAGGCTTCTTCTGGTGTTTCACCCTGCTCAACCTTTCCACCAGGGAACTCATGCTTTCCACCTTGATGTTGCTGCTCTTCGCGCCATCCAACTAATATTTTTCCACGATGGATCAAGATTGCTATAGCGACATCGACTATTGGTTTGGGCATCTTTTTACTCTCTAAAACTTTTCTCAAGTGTAAGCAAATTTTATCATTTTATAAAATCTTAAAAATCTCATTGACAGATCTATTCGATAATGATTATCATTTAAATCGTTCAAGAACATACCACGGAGCACAACAAATGAACGCACCTTTTAGCTTATTTACCCGTAACAATGACACAGCTCACGCCTTACCAATGTTACATTCTAATAACCTCTTTGCATTAGGCCGTGAAATTCGCATTATGCATGCTGGCGAGGAATATCGTTTACGCCTCACTCGCAACAATCGCCTAATTTTAACTAAATAAAAAACATACTCGCGTTTCAATAATATTCGTGGGAAAACAAAAAATGGATAGCATGGGTAACCATGCTATTTTTTATGAAGGAAGAATAATCTCTGCCCTCAGCCCACCTTGTTCAGCATGCATAAAACGTAACTTGCCATTATGCAATTCAATAATTTTTCGAGTAATTGAAATTCCTAAGCCAGAACCTTGCTGCTGAGTACCAAGTACCCGAAAAAAACGCTGCCCTAACCGTAATAGCACTTCATCATCTACTCCATTTCCCGTGTCTTCAATAGACACCTTAATTTGCTGTTCATATTGACTAATCTCAACATGAATAGAGCCTAGTGTCGGACTATAACGAATGGCGTTATCAAATAAATTTCTAAAAGCAATAAACAGTAATTCTTCATTCGCATATGTTTTAGTTTCTGTCGATAAGGTATTTACCTCTATCAACATCTGTTTAGCTTTCGCGTCTAAATCTACAGTTTCAATCACTCTAGCCAGTAAGTAATTTAAATCGATAACTGTCTTAGGAAGTTCGGGTTGTTCAGCTTCATTGGGTTCTAAGCGGGCCAGAAGTAGTAAATTCTCAAGGATTTTTGTACTTCTAGAAACGTCTTCTTGTATGCGTTCAAAATCTTGATGAAGTTCTGGAAGATGTTGGTATTTACGCTGTAAAACCTGAAGACGCATTTGTATGGCAGATAAGGGAGAACGTAGCTCATGCGAAGCATCCGCGGTAAAACGCTGTTCAGCAACAAGAGCCCTTTGCAATCTTGCAAGCAATTGATTTAATGCATCTATAACAGGTTGAATTTCTGTAATGACATCTGGTTCTTGAATTGGCTCTAAATTTGATGCAGTTTTTTGAGCAATTCGTCTAGAAAGTAAATTGAGTGCAGCCAATTGATGCTCGGTACGCCAACTTACAATGACCCATTGCAGTAACCAAAACAACACCATAAGTCCGCTATATCCAGCAAGTGCTTTAAGTACCTCTTCAACACGTGTACTCATTGGTTGAAAAACTTCAACTTGTAGCTGAGAGTCTTCTTGTTGTGCAGCCAGACTACGCCATAATTGGCCATCAAACCAAAAATACGAAAAACCTTCTGATAAGTTACCTTGTTCAAAAAGTTCATACTGATAGGTATGAGAATGGGTAAGTACTTGGCCTGTGTTTAATAACTCATACTGAATATCAAATTCATCACTCAGCTCATCAAACTGTTTCATGGAGTGTTCAGAAAGATCGGAAACCAGCAAAGTATCTGAAATTTCATCCATGATTTCATCTTGCACTGACATGTTATGATAGATAGAAAATATGGTGAGTAAGCTTAAAGCCAGTAATCCCACCACGATACTACTCCACATCGTAGTTTTAACCAGTTGAGACTGCAAAGATGAGCGATTCGATTTCATTTTACATCTCCCATACGGTAGCCTAGCCCCCGTATGGTTTTAATACTGCTGCTTCCGATTTTTTTTCGAAGTTGATAAATAAATACTTCGATTGCGTTACTTTCAATTTCCTCGCCCCATGCATACAGTGCCTCTTCTAATTGATCACGGGTAATAATATGCTCGGGATGCACCATAAGC
Organism: Acinetobacter sp. S-1; assembly: GCF_059579785.1. Classification (NCBI taxonomy): domain Bacteria; kingdom Pseudomonadati; phylum Pseudomonadota; class Gammaproteobacteria; order Moraxellales; family Moraxellaceae; genus Acinetobacter; species Acinetobacter sp. S-1. The sequence continues at coordinate 1,282,971 of NZ_CM184207.1, read as the reverse complement.
TTACGCAATATTTGGAATTCTTTTGCCGTTAAATCGATAGACTTGCCTGCGCTTAATACAACTTTCGCTTGTGTATCAAGTTGTAGGTCACCCCATGTTAAAACCGATTGCTGACTCAAAGTTTGTTTGCGTAATTGAGCGCGGATGCGAGCCGATAATTCTTCTAAACTAAAAGGCTTAACCAAATAATCATTTGCGCCTAAATCTAGCCCCTCTACCCGATCATGAATGCTGTCACGTGCAGTGATAAAAATAACAGGAACATTTTTTTGTTTATGGCGGATCGTTGTTAAAACCTTTTCACCAGCCAGTTGAGGCAGCCCCCGATCAAGTAAAATACAGTCATAATCATGCTGTTCGATTGCCGTCAGTGCATAATCACCTCTTTCTACCCAATCTACCTGATAACCGTCTAACTCTAACCATGATTGAATGCTTTCAGCTTGAGAGCGATCATCTTCTGCAAGCAAAATTCTCATCTATTTTTCCTGTTGTATCCTGTTTTGATCTTGCCAAGCCTTTATAAAAAAAGCAAAGCCGCATGATTTAAATGCGGCTAAAAATAGTAAATCTACAGATCTCATTCATTAGAACTGAACTTGATCCACATCAATTTCTACGCGTTTTAAAGGTTTATAGTCAATGTCTACTTCACCAATTAAAGTCACATTTGTATTGGCTGAAATAGGGCGACCTTGCCAAAGTTCATCATCTACATCAATTGTAATGCTACCTGTCTTATCACGGAATTGATATTTTTCATCACCTAAAGACTTTACAACCTGACCATGTAATTTGATCGGTGTATTATCTTTTGAGGTTAATGCCTGTTTTACTGTGGTGACAGTTGCCGGAGCAATTGCAGCTTGATTCACTGGTGTATTCGCCACAACTACGCCAGCAGCAGTCATACCAGCAGTCATCAACATTACTTTAAGCATATTCATATTATTACCCTCTGTTTATGGTTCCCTTTTGGGATAAAGCAATTAAATCAACCATAAATGAGGTGAATCTTAAGAAAAACTTAATTTAATGGCACAACCCTCAAGACCTCTTCTAATGTCGTAAGTCCTTCAATCACTTTACGGGCTCCCGCAATTCTTAAAGGTTCTATACCTTCTTTTTTAGTTTGAGTTCTTAAATCATTTAATGTCACATGACTACTAATAAGATGTTTAAGCTCAAGACTGACCGGCATAAATTCGTAAATACCGACTCGCCCTTTATAGCCTGTATGACGACATTCTTCACAGCCTACCGCTTGATAAACCGTTTCAGGCATTTCCATAATGTAGTCAAAGGTTAAGTGTTCCCACTCATCCTCATTAATGTGAGTTTTTTTCTTACAGTGTGGACAAAGTTGGCGGACTAAGCGCTGCGCGAGAACACCCAAAATTGTTGCAGCTGTCAGAAATGGCTGTACACCCAAATCATGCAACCGAGTCAAACTAGACGGTGCATCATTGGTATGTAAAGTTGATAAAACCAAATGACCTGTTAATGCTGCCTGAATGGCCATATTCGCTGTATCTTGATCACGAATTTCCCCAATCATAATAATGTCAGGGTCTTGACGCATCAGTGCACGTACACCGTCTGCAAAGCCTAATTCAATTGCATTATTGACCTGCATTTGGTTAAAACTAGGCTCTAGCATTTCAATCGGATCTTCAATGGTACAGACATTGACCTGCTCGGTTGCAAGCTGCTTTAAAGATGAATATAGCGTAGTTGTTTTACCGGAGCCTGTAGGACCCGTGACTAAAATAATACCGTGGCTATTTTTTGTTAATTGTTGCCACTGTTGTAATAAACGCTCTTCAAAACCCAATTGCTGAAAAGAACGTACCAACACATCAGGGTCGAAAATACGCATAACCAGTTTTTCACCAAATGCGGTTGGTAAGGTTGATAAACGTAATTCGGTTTCTTGCCCTTTAGGTGTACGTGTTTTTAACCGGCCATCTTGTGGTTTACGTTTTTCCGCTACATTCAAACGTCCTAAAATTTTAATCCGAGAAATCACGGCGGTCAGCGTATTTGAAGGCATGTTATAAATGGTGTGTAAAACGCCATCAATCCTAAACCTGACTTTACCATTATCTTTACGCGGTTCCATGTGAATGTCACTGGCACTCTGCTCAAATGCAAACTGTAAAATCCAGTCGACTAATTTCACAATATGCTGATCATTAGCATCTGGGTTTTGGCTATCGCCAAGCTGCAAAAGCGCTTCAACATTTTTACTGTCACGGTCATGAGCTGCATCTTTTTGAGCAGAGTTTACCGCGCGACTCACCTGATAATATTCGCGCAAATAGCGTTGTAACTGTTCGGGATTAAGCAGTACCCGTTCAATTTTTTTAGGCGCTAGACTTCGTTCAAGGTTATTAAGCCAATCTGTTTGAAATGGTTGATCTGTTCCAATCACGATTCGGTCAGCACGAATTTCAACAGCTAAAATATGGTTGCGAATCGCAAACTCTTGTGACATGACCTGCGTTAAAGCGCTGACATCTGCCTTTAAAGGATCGATCACAAATAGAGGTAGCTGAACCCGATCTGCAAACCATAAACATAAGCGGTTTAAACTCAAATGGGCATGTGTATGCTGCTGATCTTTTAAATTGAAATGTGCAATCCACTGTAATGGATGCCACTTTAACTGGTCTTTTTGGCGGTGACTTGTCTGTACCAGTAATTTATCTCGTTCTGTTATACGGCCTTCTTGTAATAGTTGTTCTAGACACCAATACGTATCTATTTCTACATGTGCATTCATGCGTTATCCCCAATATATTTTTATAATATAGCAGAGATGTTTTACATTTAAATATCCTTTAACATCAGTTAATTAAACCACTTCTCATCTTAATATTTTTTTGTGTCACAGGTCATATTTATAGAAATATTTTCTACATAGTTTTGTCTAAAAAAGACACTATGCTCACTATAATAAAAAGCATAAACTGAACATGAATACATGATTTTAAAATGATTCAAATCTACATATAACAATAAGCAAAGAGGAAGTAATATGGAACTTCCAATGACAATGTCATTACAAACAGCATCATTTGAAGAATTTATTACTGTCATTGCTGCGGCGCTTGGTTGTGGCTTATTAATTGGTTTAGAACGAGAACGAAGTAAGCTTAAACATGAATATAAAACCTTTGCGGGATTTCGATCTTTTGCCATTAGTGCATTATTAGGAGCAATCTGTTTTTTATTTGGCATTGAAATTGGAATTGTGGGTGCCTTACTCATTGGTGCTATTAGTATTGTTTCGCTCAAAAATCAACCCAATGACCCGGGCGTGACCACCGAACTCGCCTTTATTATGACTTACTTCATCGGGGCACTTTGCATTTGGAATATTTCGCTCGCAGCCGGCCTAGCTGTGATCATGACAACTATCTTAATAGCTAAGCAGTCTATGCATGGTATTGCCAGTCAATGGATTACCGAATCGGAATTGCGTGATGGTATTTTTCTACTTGCCTTACTGTTAATTGCTTTGCCTTTAGTTCCAAATAAACCTTTTTGGGGTCCAGTTTTAAATCCACATGTGATTTTAAAATTACTGACTTTAATCTTATTTGTACAAGCCCTTGCCCATATAGCAAAGCGACTTTTGTCATCTAAAAATGCTTTATTGCTTTCTTCTTTAGCTTCCGGATTTGTTTCTAGTACAGCAACTATTGCCAGTTTAGGTTTAGAAGTACGCTCTGGCAAAGCCAACGCAACAACAAATGCAGGTGCTGCATTGATGTCTTGCGTTTCAACACTGATTCAAACATTAATTATTGTGATCGGTATTAGCTTTGCTTGGTTCAAGCTGATTATATTTCCTACACTTATTGCCTTAGTAGTTTTAGCAGTATGGGCCTTTATTTTATTACGTAAAGCCGAGCCTAGTACAGCTTCACCCGAGCTGGACTCAAGAATGTTCAGCTTAAAAGAAGCCATTATTATTGCGGGTACACTTACCCTTATTCAGGCAGGTGTTTATGGTTTAAGTTTATCTTTAGGCGATGCGGGATTAATCGCGGGGACTTTACTTGCTTCATTATTTGAAATACATGCAGCTATAGCGGCTGTCATTGTGCAAGGCGAACCTGATAGCGCACATATGACACCTTTATTAATTGCCTTTTTAGGAGGTTTTGCAGTTCACGCTCTTGCTAAAAGTGTGAACTCTGCAATTTCGGGCGGACTACGCTATGCCCTTGCTTTCGTTCCCGCCCAACTCATTCATATGACTATTTTTATTACTTTACTTTGGCTCAACATCCACTGGTTTTAAAATATCTATTATGCAAGCGCAGAAGTCTTCACCACATCAATGACGGTAACTACAAATTGATCGACCTTAAAATGAATATCAAAGTCTGAAAATTTCATTTTATAGATTCTTTCAGGGTCTTGTTGATAGGCAGGCCGAGGATCTAAAGCTAATACTTGCTCAAGCTCATTAATGTACTGCGAATCTATTTCTTTATTTTGAAGAAAATATTTTTGCGCTGTTAATGCAGCTTCAGTCCACATGACTGCTTTTCGTTCAGGTTCTGCATGTGCATAACCACTTTGAGCCTCCGCAATTGCATCAGAATATTGAATATAGGGTTTGATATCTAAAATTGGGGTGCCATTTAATAAATCACTTCCTGTGACATAGACACGGACAGACTTCCCCACTTTTTCCACTTTATTAAGTTTTACGACTGAAAGCCCGATTGGAGAAGGTCTATACATACTTCGTGTAGCAAATACTCCAATTTTTTCATTACCACCTAAACGTGGCGGACGAACCTGTGGACGGAACTTATCTGTACTGCCTTGATTTTTATTGTCATGAAACTGCCAAACTAACCAGAGATGACTAAATTGCTCAATTCCCTCAAATGCTAACAAGTCGTTATATGGTTCTATCATGTCAATATAAGACTCAATATTGACCAAATTAGGCTGACGTGGAATACCAAATTTTTCACGATAGGGAGAGCACATGTGCCCAATGATGGGGAAGGTGACAGAATTGATCATCACTTTTTCTTATAAACACAATTAAATATATTCAGTTTATCGGGAATGAAATTAGATTAGAATAGCAATCTGTTTTCTTTTAATCGTGATCGAGACCTTTAATGGCTGCTTTTAACGTTGAACGCATTACTCATGTTCACCACTGGAATGACACTCTTTTCAGTTTTAAAACTACACGCGATACCAGCTTACGTTTTAAAAATGGTCAGTTCGTAATGATCGGACTTGAAGTGAATGGCAAACCGTTAATGCGTGCGTATTCGATTGCAAGTGCAAACTACGAAGAAGAGTTAGAATTCTTCTCAATTAAAGTACAAGACGGTCCTTTAACTTCGATTTTGCAAAAAGTACAAGTTGGTGATGAAATCTTAGTTTCTAAAAAACCAACAGGTACTTTGGTTCATGATGACCTTTTACCAGGTAAAAACTTATACCTTTTATCTTCTGGTACTGGTCTTGCTCCATTCTTATCAATTATTCGTGATCCAGAAACTTACGAACGCTTTGAAAAAGTAATCGTTGTTCACGGTACACGCTATATTTCTGAATTAGCTTATCAAGACCTTATCTTGAACGAATTACCAAACCACGAATTCTTTGAAGAGTTAGGTATTAAAGACAAGCTTGTTTACTACCCTACTGTTACTCGTGAACCTTTCCACACTCAAGGCCGTGTAACAACTGCAATTGAAACTGGCGCTTTATTTGAAAAAATCGGTTTACCACGCTTCAACCGTGAAACTGACCGTGCAATGCTTTGCGGTAGCCCTGCATTCTTAAAAGATGTGGCTGCATTACTTGACCAACACGGTTTAGTTGAATCACCTCGTATGGGTGAAATGGGCGACTACGTCATTGAACGTGCGTTCGTAGAAAAATAATTTTTTCTAGACATAAAAAAACCGAGGCAAAGTCCTCGGTTTTTTTATTTCTGTTTTTATAACTTAATTGTGCCATCGATACAGGTGACAGCGGTTCCACCCACCAAAATTTTATCTTGATACAATTCAAGTTGAAGTTGTCCGTCTCGACCTACCACCCCACCTTGTGAAGAAACTACGACATCATTTTGTGCAGGAAGAATCCCATAATAACGAATAAATGAAGCTACGCTACCATTACCACTACCACAAACCGGATCTTCATTTATTCCACATGAAGGGGCAAATGAACGAACTTCTATGTGTTTTTGTTCATCATTATTTTCATGAAAACCAAAAACTGTCGCACCCGTAACTTTCATTTCTAAATCATGTTCTTTTAAAGCGGCAAAGTCTGGTTGGCTATCTAGAACAGCCTCAGCATTAACAGCTTGCAATACAATCCAGCGCGCCCCTACATCAACCAATGCAGCGTTCCATTGAGTATTAATTTCACATTTTAAAATTTCTGCTAATTTCTCAGTATGCATAGCATCTAGTGGAGTAATTTTAGGCTTAGGTAGTTCAAATGAAATATGACTTGATTCACTCACGGTCAGAGTCACCAAACCAGCACCGCACTGCTGTACCAGCTTACCTTCTTTCGCTTTAATTAGATTAGCCTCAAGTAAAGCATAGGCAGTACCAATTGTAGGATGGCCTGCAAATGGCAACTCACTTTGCGGAGTAAAGATTCGAACCTGATAGTCAGCTTGTGAATCGGTCGCAGGGAGTACAAATGTGGTTTCAGAAAGATTGGTCCAGTTCGCAATGGCTTGCATCTGCTCAGACGTTAAGGTGCTGGCGTCCATAATGACCGCAACAGGATTTCCTTTAAATGCTTGTGAAGTAAAAACATCAACTTGTTTAAATGCAACAACAGACATAGACCTCTCCTACTGATTTTGTAATTTAAAATATGGTTTTTAAGTCCTCACCATTTCTTGATCTTACTGATTTATTTTTAATGGTCACAGTATCAGTTAATATGAAAAATAATAGACACAGTTATTAAAACTATATCCCTATTAAATGGATTAATCTAAATGCATAACAATATTTGAGATAAATCAGGGATCGCTATAAACTGTATCCATTGCTTTGGCTTTTTAATGAATGGATATGTACAAATATAAAAAAGTGAGTGATGACCTCACCCTGCAAATTCAAAATGGCAGGCAGCCTATTGGTTCTCGGTTGCCATCAATTCGAGATTGTGCCCAGCATTATCAGGTTAGTATTAATACCGTAAAAGAAGCTTATCGCCAGCTTGAAGACCAAGGTTTAATTTCAGTTCGTCCACAGTCTGGTTACTATGTTTGTCATGCACCTTCAAACTTACTAGAACTCGAAGAGCGTTATGTCAGTGAAGAAAAAGTATCACTTTCAGGAGTTAGTTGTTTTCTCGCACAAATTGTTAAAAAGCAAATGGACCCCGACTATGTCAATTTGGCCCTAGCTTGCCCTTCTGGGGAAAATTTTTATCCAATTGAACGCTTAAAACGCTTAACTGCTCAAGTTTTACGGACACAGCCAGATATTTTTAAAAGCTATACCTTGCCGCCCGGTTCTATACGTTTACGTACTCAAATTGCTAGGCGAAGCTTACAGTTAGGTATGTTTCTTTCAGCAGATGATATTGTGCTCACTCATGGCACGATGGAGGCTTTAAGTCTCGCGATTATGGCAACCACTCAAGCGGGTGACAGCATAGCGCTTGAGATTCCTACATTTCATAACCTGTACCCACTCCTTCATAATTTAGGTCGAAAAATTGTAGAAGTGCCGACCTCACCACATACAGGTATGTGTCTGGATGCACTTGAAGAATACTTAAAATCTCAAAGTGTACAAGCCATTTTAACCATTCCGACAGGACACAATCCTCTCGGTTTTAGCATGCCTGAGAGCAGCCGCCGTCGCTTGGCAGAGTTAGCTAATCAGTTTCAGATTCCTGTTATTGAAGATGCGATGTATGCCGAATTGCAACTCACCGAGCCTCTCCTACCCAATATTAAGGCATTTGACCAAAATGGATGGGTTTTGGTGTGTGGCAGCTATACCAAAACTGTAGCACCTGATTATCGGATTGGTTGGTTAGAAGCTGGACGTTTCCGTAATATTGTGCAGCAGCTTAAATTTACAACCACTGTTGCTGAGCCAGCTTTACTCACAGAAACTTTAGGACTTTTCTTAGAGAATGGCGGATATGATCTACATTTACGTCAACTCAAAAAACGCTATCAACAACAAATTGACACCATCAAATCTTATATTTGCCGCTATTTCCCACTCGGTACCCGAGTCAGTCGTCCGCAAGCGGGATTTATTTTATGGTTAGAGCTCCCCGAATCTATCGATACATTAGAACTGTTTCATCAGGCAATGGATGAAAAAATCTTATGTATGCCGGGAATTTTGTGTTCAGCTGATAAACGTTTTAGTCATTGTTTACGTATAGCAGCTTGTTTTGAGTTAAATCCCAAAATGTTAAATGCTTTGATGCGCTTAGGAGAGCTAGCAAAAAATATGCTGCCCGTACAAAAGGATAATGATCAAATCCCTACTAATTCAGTAGGTTGAATCCCAAATCCGGAGTTAATAAAATAAAACCATATATTTTTTATGCCTTTTATTTTATGAAAACTGAGCTTCTCTCTCCCGCAGGTTCACTTAAAAACATGCGCTATGCTTTTGCCTATGGTGCAGATGCCGTATATGCTGGCCAACCACGTTACAGTTTACGTGTTCGTAATAATGCTTTTGATCATGACAACCTAAAAATCGGAATTGATGAAGCCCACGCTTTGGGCAAAAAGTTTTATGTTGTAGTGAATATTCAGCCACATAACAGCAAATTAAAAAACTTTATTCGTGATCTTGAACCAATTATAGCCATGCAACCAGATGCACTCATTATGTCTGACCCGGGCTTAATCATGATGGTACGTGAGCATTTTCCAGAAGTGCAAATTCATCTATCGGTTCAAGCCAACGCTATTAACTGGGCCACTGTTAAATTTTGGAAAGATTATGGTCTAAGCCGTGTGATTTTATCGCGTGAGTTATCTTTAGAAGAAATAGAAGAAATCCAGCAACACGTACCCGATATTGAACTCGAAGTTTTTGTACATGGTGCTCTATGCATGGCCTACTCAGGCCGCTGCTTACTTTCCGGATATATGAATAAACGTGATGCCAACCAAGGTGCTTGTACCAATGCTTGCCGTTGGGACTATAAACTGCATGAAACCCAAGAAGATGCAAACGGTGATGTGATTCCAGTTACTCAGCTCAATGAGTCGGAAAAGTCTTGCTGCTCATCAGCACAATTAGAAACAACCTCGGCTCAAACACTGTTAGTACAACGCAATGATGAAGAAATGTTTGCTGCCGAAGAAGATGAACACGGCACCTATTTTATGAACTCCAAAGATTTACGTGCGGTACAACATGTAGATCGTTTAACCAAAATGGGGATTGCCTCACTGAAAATTGAAGGCCGTACTAAATCCTATTTTTACTGTGCACGTACCGCCCAAATTTATCGAAAAGCTATTGGTGATGCTTTAGCAGGCAAACCATTTGACCCAAGCTTAATGAACCAACTCGAAGGTTTGGCAAACCGTGGTTATACCGAAGGCTTTTTAAGACGTCATGTGCATAGCGAATATCAAAACTATGCTGATGGTTCATCGCATTTCGACTACCAACAATTTTGTGGAGAGGTTTTAGAACGTCACGGCGATTATATTCGCATTGAAGTTAAAAACCGTTTTGTGGTGGGCGACTCACTTGAGCTGATGACGCCTCAAGGTAATATCACCTTTACTTTAACCGAAATGCGCGATTTAAAAGGTAACCCAATTACCGATGCTAAAGGTTCGAGGCATTTTGTTGAGATTCCACTTTCACAAGATGTTGATGTTAGTTATGCCCTACTCATACGCAATTTGCCGCATGCTAAGGAAAACATTACTGCCTCAACATTAGCTTATTCAGCGAGTTAAACATGGCACTTTTGATAACAAGTGACTGTATCAATTGTGATATGTGCTTACCGGAATGCCCCAATACAGCTATTTTTGAAGGCAACAAAGTTTATGAAATTGATCCACTTCGTTGTACCGAATGTGTAGGCTTTTATGATGCACCCACATGTAAGGCGGTTTGCCCTATCGATTGTATAAAACCAGATCCTGCGCATATTGAAAATAAAGAGCAACTGCTAGAGAAATTTAAAGGGTTAAATTTACTCGGCTAATCTATCTCTTAAAAAGTCTATAGAGGATCAGGCCAAAGTTACTGATCCTCTTCAATGACTAAGCTGCTCAATGAATAAATAAACGAATAAATAGCTGAGACCACTTTGCTAATGATAAAATCAAATGATCAGTTTGGTTTAACGGTGTCTTGGTACCAAAAAATTGAATAATCGTTAAAGCTGATCTAACCATTTCAACATTTCATATAGATTGATTAAAACTCTTTCTGGCGTAGCTTCCCATGTCTTATCTTTATTTAGCAATTGCGATTGCTTGTGAAGTCGTTGCAACTTCAGCCTTAAAAGCATCTCAAGGTTTTACTGTTCCCATTCCGTCCATCGTTACTGTTGTGGGCTATGCAATTGCTTTTTATTTATTATCCCTTACGCTAAAAACAATTCCGATCGGGATCGCATACGCTATTTGGTCGGGTGCAGGTATTATTTTAATTTCTGCAATAGGCTGGATATTTTACAAACAGCATTTAGACTTAGCAGCATGCATTGGTCTTACTTTAATGATTGCAGGTATTGTGATTATTAATGTGTTTTCTAAAAATACTCATCTATAAAATATAATTAAAAAGCAACCGAGTACGATGCGAATCTTTTTTTTAAATTCCACCATACTCGGTATGAACAGCTTATTTTAAACTACCCGTCAAAAATTGCTTTAAACGTTCACTTTTCGGATTGTTGAGCACTTCATCAGGATGACCTTGCTCTTCAATTTTCCCTTGATGCAAGAAAATCACTTGATTAGATACATGACGCGCGAAGCCCATTTCATGTGTCACCACAATCATAGTACGTCCTTCTTCAGCCAAGCCCTGCATTACTTTTAGTACTTCACCCACCAGCTCTGGATCAAGCGCGCTGGTTGGTTCGTCAAACAACATAACTTCTGGTTCCATAGCCAAAGCACGAGCAATCGCTACACGTTGCTGCTGACCACCAGATAAAAATGCCGGATATTTACTTTCAACACTTTCAGGTAATCCAACTTTGCGTAGATATTTCCGTGCACGCTCTTCTGCTTCTGCACGTTTTACCCCAAGTACGTGAATCGGCCCTTCAATGACATTTTCTAGCACTGTCATGTGTGACCACAAATTAAAATGCTGAAATACCATCATGAGCTGCGTACGCATTTTTTGTAGTTGCTTTGGTTCAACTACTTTTAAATTGCCTTTTTTATCAAAGACTGTGCGTAGTTTTTCACCATTGAGCTTAATCGTGCCATTGCTCGGTTGTTCCAAAAAGTTAATGCAGCGGAGTAAAGTACTTTTACCTGAACCCGATGAACCAATAATACTAATCACATCACCGGCATTTGCATCAAGTGATATTCCTTTAAGCACTTCATGATCGCCGAATGTCTTGTGTAAATCGCGAATCACTAGTTTTGCAACTTGTTCCATTTATGTCTCCTAATGATTCGATGGCTTTAAAAATGCCAACCAACGTTTTTCCAACTTACGAAATATCCCAATCAAAATAAATGCCAGCATTGCATACAACACCGCGGCAATTCCAAAAGCATTGAAAGTGTCATAGGTTGCCGCATTCACATCACGCGCAATTTTTAAAATGTCAGGAACTGTTGCTGTAAATGCAATGGTTGTAGCATGCAACATTAAAATGACTTCATTGCCGTAAAATGGTAAAGCACGGCGTAACATCGACGGAATGATAATGCGAGTGTATCGTTTCCATTTCGACATACCGAAAGCTTGTGCAGCCTCAATCTCGCCATGTGGAATAGAACGAATCGCCCCAGCGAAGATTTCAGTGGTATATGCACCAGTATTGAGCGCGAATGCCAAAATGGTGCAATTTATGCCCTCTCGAAAAAAAGCATCAAGAGTCTGGTGTTCATGGATGTAATCAAAGCTGTAAATACCTGAATAAATAATCAGCAGTTGGATATAAAGTGGTGTGCCACGAAAAACATAGGTATATAACCAAACTGGACCACGCAACCAGATATTTTCTGATACTCGTGCAAGTGATAAAGGCACAGCAAGCACAAAACCAATGCCAATAGAAAGCACCAATAACCAAGCAGTCATCGCGACACCGGTCATTTGCAAACCATCGGTCCAAAGGTATGCCTGCCAATATTGTTGAAGGATTTCAATCATAATTGTCCCTTCCTTACACCAGCAGAATAACGACGTTCAAGCCACATTAAAATCAGATTTGACACGGTGGTAATCGCTAAATAAATGGCAGCAGCCACGATGCTAAAAAAGAACAGTTGCATGGTACTTCTACCTGCATCTTGCGTAATTTTTACAATATCAGTCAGGCCAATAATAGAAACTAGTGCGGTCGCCTTAATTAAAACTTGCCAGTTATTACCAATACCAGGCAGCGCAAAACGCATCATTTGAGGGAATAACACTCGGTGAAAAACCTGCCAAGGCGACATACCATAAGCCATTGCTGCTTCAATTTGGCCTTTTGGAACCGATTGAAATGCACCACGAAAGGTCTCGGTAAAATATGCACCATAAATGAACGCTAAAGTAATCACACCAGCCACAAATGGGTTGATATCAATTTGGTCCATTTGCAGTGCTTCAGTAATTTGGTTTAAACCCAACTGTAAGCTATAAAATAACAGCAGCATAATCACCAAATCAGGCACACTTCGAATGAGCGTAGTATAAGCTGTTGCTATATAACGTAAAATTTTAATACTAGAGAGTTTTGAGCTCGCACCAATTAAGCCAATAATCACAGAAAGTAAAAGTGACAACAACGCAAGCTGTATGGTCATCCATGTCCCGCTGAGCAGGAGTGGCCCAAAGCCAGAAAAAAACATGACTCATCTTCTCCTTAAAAACAATATCTAATATTGATGAGATGAGAATAGATCTAAAAATGTCGGCTTAAAGCCGACATTTTTCACATCATTAGTAAATGCTAAAGGAGAAATATTTTTTCTCGAGTTTTTTGTATGTACCATCTGCAATGATTGCAGCGAGTGCTTTATTAATATTGGCTTTTAAATCCGCATCTTCTTTGCGTAAACCAATAGCTGCGCCTACACCTAGTGTTTTTGCATCAACCACATTACCACCAGCAAAACTGAAGTTTTTACCTTTTGGTTGTTTTAAGAAAGCGCCATCAACCATAATTGCATCTTGTAAAGTCGCATCCAAACGACCTGACATCATGTCTTGATAAATCAAATCTTGGACTGGATAAGGTACAACCGTTACACCTTTTGGCGCCCAATAGGTTTTAGCATAAGTTTCTTGAATTGTGCCCTGTTGTACACCGACACGTTTACCTTTCAAAGAGGCAGCGGTAGGCAATAAAGGCGAGCCTTTTTTTGCAACCATACGGGTTGGTGTATTGTAGATTTTGCTACTAAATGCAATTTGTTTTGCACGCTCATCAGTGACTGTCATTGATGAAAGAATGCCATCAAATTTTTTCGCTTTAAGTGCTGGAATCATCCCATCAAAAGAGTTTTCAACCCAAACACATTTGGCTTTGAGTTTTGCACAAATTGCATTACCTAAATCCACATCAAAACCAGTTAACTTACCATCTGGTGTTTTATATTCAAACGGCGCATAAGACGACTCAGTACCAAAACGAATCACCTTCCAATCCTTTGCTTGAACATTCGTTGCAACAGCAGCCAAAACTAAGGTTGTTGAAACGAACATTTTTTTCATAAAGCTTGCCATCTTGAAGCTTCTCCTTAAAATCCTAATAAGGTGATAAAAACTTGAGCAATTTCTAAATTACTCTTCTGCCGAAAGAATTGCAATTTCTATACCAGTAAATTAAGGATTTATGAAGGTGTCTGAATAATGGATTGTATTAACTGTTTAAATGTTGAAAAATCACTCAAATTTTAAGTTAGTTTTTGAGTGTGTAAGCTTCAGCAATATTATGCTGCTCGACCAAAGTACGAATTGTATATTCATGACCAGTTTCTTTATCACAGGCAAATTCACATTTTTGATCTAAGGACATTGAGCAACCACTCAGCAATGGACAACCTGCAAACAATTCGGCGACCCAATCTACAAACACTTTTACTTTAAGCGATAAATGACGATTTTGAAGATAAACTGCTGAAATGGGCATTGGCGCCGGCGTCCATTGAGGCAATACCTCTTTTAACAAACCCGATTCTAAATGGTTGGTGAGCATATAACGTGGGCCTTGAATTATACCGAAACCCTGCAACGCTAAGTCGATATAAGCATCACCGTCATTTACAGAAACACGTCCACGTACTGACACACTTTTAATTAGATCATCAACTACAAAGTCCCAATCAAAGTTGCGTCCGGTACGGCTTGAAAAGAAGTGAATCGCTTTATGATTTTTCTGTAAATCTTCAATTGAGGTAGGCTCGCCATATTTTTCTAAATAAATCGGTGAAGCAGCTGTTGCACACTGAAAAGTTCCAATACGACGCGCAATTAAGCTTGAATCTTTTAATTCACCGACCCGAATTGCACAATCGACGGCCTCTCCCACCAAATCTACAGGTCGGTCGTTAAGGCCAATTACTAAATCAATATCTGGATAGCGTGCATGGAAATCGCGCAGCCTTGGAATTAAAATCAAACGTCCAATCGATACAGGCACATCAATACGAAGCTGACCTCTTGGTCCCCGCTCTGCATCATGAAAGGAAGATTCAATATCAGAGACATCCGCTAAAATGCGGGCTGTCCGATCATAATATACGGCACCATCCGGTGTGAGACTAATTTTTCGTGTCGTACGATTCAACAGACGAACTTGTAAATGTCTCTCTAAAGCCTGAATGGTTGTCGTCACAGAAGCACGCGGTAGGCCTAAACTGTCAGCAGCTAAACTGAAACTATTTGTTTCGACAACTTTGTTAAATACTTTCATCGCATGAAATAGATCCACACGCACACTCCTATCAATCAATGCATTTTTTAATCAAATGCACCAATTGTTATAAAAATACGAATAGTGTTATCGAATTTAATATATTTATTCGTGATTGACAAACTTTTATGCTCCGTCCATCCCATAAACCCTGTTTCTCCCATACGGACCAAAACTAAAAGTCTGAAAACAGGTATCCAAATAACTAGGAGCACCTCATGTCATTTTCCAGCAAACAGTTCGCACTGTCTGCCATCTTTGTTGCCCTCTTAGCAACAGGAGGCAGTTTTATGTTTTTACATGAAAATGCCGATGCAAAAGCTGCACCGACCTCTGCCCAACAAGCTGCAACTGTTGATATTTCTAATGTTATCAGCAAAACCATTACAGACTGGCAAGAATATTCCGGTCGCTTAGAAGCAATTGATCAAGTCGATATTCGCCCCCAAGTTTCCGGCAAACTTATTGCCGTACACTTCAAAGATGGCAGTCTCGTAAAAAAAGGCGATTTACTTTTTACAATTGATCCACGGCCTTTCGAGGCAGAACTGAATCGTGCCCAAGCTCAACTCGCTTCAGCTGAAGCACAGGTCACTTATACGGGTTCTAATCTTTCTCGTATTCAACGTTTAATTCAAAGTAATGCTGTCTCACGTCAAGAACTGGATTTAGCTCAAAATGATGCACGTTCAGCCAGTGCCAACCTACAAGCCGCTAGAGCAGCCGTTCAATCTGCCCGTTTAAATCTTGAGTACACCCGTATTACAGCACCAGTTAGTGGTCGAATTTCCCGTGCCGAAGTAACAGTCGGCAATGTAGTCTCAGCAGGTAACGGTGCACAAGTCTTAACAAGTTTAGTATCTGTCTCTCGCCTCTATGCATCTTTCGATGTTGATGAACGAACTTATCTGAAATATATCAGTAATCAGCGCAACTCAGCACAAGTTCCTGTTTATATGGGACTTGCCAATGAAACTGGTTTCTCTCGCGAAGGGACCATCAACTCAATTGACAATAACCTAGATGCAACCTCGGGTACGATTCGGGTTCGCGCGACTTTTGATAATCCAAACGGTGTTTTATTACCAGGCTTATATGCACGAATCCGTTTAGGCGGAGGTCAGCCTCGTTCAGCAATTCTGATTAGCCCAACCGCAGTTGGGGTCGATCAAGATAAACGCTTTGTCGTAGTAGTTGATGCTAAAAATCAGACGGCCTACCGTGAAGTAAAACTCGGTGCACAACAAGATGGCTTGCAAATCGTGAATAGCGGATTACAAGCGGGTGATCGTATTGTGGTGAACGGTTTACAGCGAATTCGTCCGGGTGACCCTGTGACCCCGCACCTCGTTCCGATGCCAAATGCACAAATCACTGCTAACGCTACTACTCCTCAACCTCAGCCAACAGATAAAACATCAACTCCGGCAAAAGGTTAATCACATATGAATATTTCTAAATTTTTTATTGATCGGCCGATCTTTGCTGGTGTGTTATCAGTACTGATTTTACTCGCCGGTCTGCTTTCGGTATTCCAGTTACCGATTTCTGAATATCCAGAAGTTGTTCCGCCATCTGTGGTGGTACGTGCTCAATATCCGGGTGCAAACCCGAAAGTAATTGCTGAAACTGTTGCCTCTCCGCTTGAAGAATCAATCAACGGTGTAGAAGACATGCTGTATATGCAATCTCAAGCAAACAGCGACGGTAATTTAACCATTACAGTGAACTTTAAGCTCGGTATTGATCCAGACAAAGCGCAACAACTGGTTCAAAACCGTGTGTCTCAGGCTATGCCTCGTTTACCTGAAGACGTACAGCGTTTAGGTGTTACTACCTTAAAAAGCTCACCGACTTTAACCATGGTAGTGCATCTGACCTCACCAGATAGTCGCTATGACATGACCTACTTACGTAACTACGCGGTACTCAACGTGAAAGACCGTTTGGCACGTTTACAAGGAGTTGGTGAAGTCGGATTATTTGGTTCTGGTGACTACGCGATGCGCGTATGGCTCGACCCGCAAAAAGTAGCACAGCGTAACCTCACCGCGACTGAAATTGTGAATGCAATTCGTGAACAAAATATTCAGGTTGCAGCGGGTACAATCGGTGCATCACCAAGTAATTCCCCTTTACAGCTTTCAGTCAATGCTCAAGGCCGTTTAACGACTGAGCAAGAATTCGCAGATATCATTTTAAAAACTGCACCAGATGGTGCGGTTACCCGATTGGGTGATGTTGCACGTGTTGAACTTGCAGCTTCACAATATGGCTTGCGTTCATTACTCGATAATAAACAAGCAGTCGCAATTCCAATTTTCCAAGCACCAGGTGCTAATGCTTTACAAGTTTCCGATCAAGTGCGCAGCACGATGAAGGAGCTTTCAAAAGATTTCCCATCTTCAATTAAATACGACATTGTTTATGACCCGACTCAATTCGTACGTGCCAGTATTAAAGCGGTAGTTCACACCTTACTTGAAGCAATTGCACTGGTTGTTGTGGTTGTTATTTTATTCTTACAAACATGGCGTGCCTCAATCATTCCATTGCTTGCTGTACCAGTTTCAATTATTGGTACATTTGCGCTCATGCTCGCTTTTGGTTACTCAATCAATGCGCTATCACTGTTCGGGATGGTACTTGCCATCGGGATTGTGGTCGATGACGCCATTGTCGTCGTCGAAAATGTCGAGAGGAATATTGAAGCTGGTTTAAGCCCAAGAGATGCAACTTATCGCGCCATGCGAGAAGTGAGTGGACCAATTATTGCGATTGCTTTAACGCTCGTTGCCGTGTTCGTACCACTTGCATTTATGACAGGCTTAACAGGGCAGTTTTATAAACAATTTGCCATGACGATTGCCATTTCAACGGTTATTTCGGCATTTAACTCACTGACGCTCTCGCCTGCTTTAGCAGCCATGCTACTGAAAGGACATGACGCTAAACCTGATGCATTAACACGCCTTATGAACCGTGTATTCGGACGTTTCTTTGCGCTGTTTAACCGTGTATTTACACGTGCGTCAGACAACTATGGTAAAGGCGTAAGTCGTGTTATCTCCCATAAAGCATCGGCAATGGGTGTATATGCTGCTCTTCTGGGCTTAACTGTTGGTATTTCTTATATTGTTCCGGGTGGCTTCGTACCCGCTCAAGACAAACAATATTTGATTAGCTTTGCTCAATTACCAAACGGCGCTTCATTAGATCGTACCGAAGCAGTCATTCGTAAAATGAGTGACACTGCTCTTAAACAGCCTGGTGTAGAAAGTGCAGTTGCCTTCCCTGGCCTATCAATTAACGGTTTTACTAATAGCTCAAGTGCCGGTATTGTCTTTGTAACCTTAAAACCATTCGATGAACGTAAGGCTAAAGACTTATCTGCAAATGCAATTGCTGGTGCACTCAACCAGAAATATTCAGCCATTCAAGATGCCTATATTGCAGTTTTCCCACCACCACCTGTGATGGGTTTAGGAACCATGGGTGGCTTTAAACTCCAACTCGAAGACCGAGGTGCCTTAGGCTATTCAGCCTTAAATGATGCTGCCCAAAACTTTATGAAAGCAGCACAATCAGCCCCTGAACTGGGTCCAATGTTCTCAAGTTATCAAATTAACGTACCTCAACTCAATGTAGATTTGGACCGCGTGAAAGCTAAACAGCAAGGTGTTGCCGTGACAGATGTTTTCAACACCATGCAGATTTATTTAGGTTCTCAATACGTTAACGACTTTAACCGCTTTGGACGTGTTTATCAGGTTCGTGCACAAGCCGATGCTCCTTTCCGTGCAAATCCTGAAGATATTTTGCAGCTTAAAACCCGAAACAGTGCGGGACAAATGGTGCCGTTATCTTCATTGGTAAATGTAACTCAAACCTATGGTCCTGAAATGGTCGTTCGTTATAACGGCTATACCTCAGCAGATATTAACGGTGGCCCTGCCCCAGGTTATTCATCTAGCCAGGCTGAAGCTGCGGTTGAACGTATTGCTGCACAAACTCTACCTCGTGGTATCAAGTTTGAATGGACAGATTTAACTTACCAAAAAATCTTGGCTGGTAATGCAGGACTCTGGGTATTCCCAATTAGCGTATTACTGGTGTTCTTGGTTTTAGCTGCTCAATATGAAAGTCTGACTTTGCCTTTAGCTGTAATTTTAATTGTACCGATGGGAATCTTGGCGGCTCTGACAGGTGTTTGGCTGACAGGTGGAGATAACAACATCTTTACCCAAATCGGTTTGATGGTACTGGTCGGGCTGGCTTGTAAAAATGCCATCTTAATTGTTGAGTTTGCACGAGAACTTGAAATGCAAGGTGCAACTGCCTTTAAAGCAGCTGTTGAAGCAAGTCGTCTACGTTTACGCCCAATTTTAATGACTTCTATTGCATTCATTATGGGTGTCGTACCACTGGTTACCTCAACAGGTGCAGGTTCTGAAATGCGTCATGCCATGGGTATAGCGGTGTTCTTCGGCATGATCGGTGTAACGTTGTTTGGTTTGTTCCTGACCCCTGCCTTTTATGTCCTGATTCGCACATTGAATAGCAAACATAAATTGCATTCGGCAGCAGTTCATGAAGCACCTTTATCTACCCCACATGATCATTAAGGAGGACATTTAATGGCTACAGCAAAACAAAGCTTATTATTGTCCTCACTCATGGGAAGCCTGCTGCTTGCAGGCTGCTCTTTGGCACCGGAATATCAACCTGCAAAGGTGATAGTTCCCGTCAAATTTAAAGAGTCTGACCCAAAACTTGAGGATAATAACTGGAAAATTGCCCAACCTGCTGATCAGCAAATTCGAGGTGAATGGTGGCGTGTTTTTAATGATGCTCAATTGAATGAGCTCGAACAACAAGCTATTTCTGGAAACCAGAGCCTTAAAGCGGCAGCGGCTAATATTCAGGCTTCACGTGCGTTACGTTCCGCAGCACAAGCTGAACGCTTGCCAAGTATTGGTGCTGGCTTTGGACCAACTCGTCAAAAACCCTCTCCTGCTTCATTGGGTTTAGATGACAATGCCCATACGTCTGCACAGACCTTATGGCGTGCTCAAGCCAATGTTTCATATGAGCTCGATTTATTTGGCCGTATTGCCAGTAGTGTCAATGCAGCAACAGCTGATGTACAGCAACAAGAAGCTCTATATCAATCGGCGCTTTTAGCTTTACAAGCAGATGTTGCCCAAGGCTACTTTCTCATTCGTCAGCTTGATGCTGAACAAGTAATTTATAATCGTACTATTAAATTGCTTGGCGAGACACGCGACTTAGTTCAAACACGTTTTCAAAATGGTTTAGTCAGTGAATTAGATGTTTCTCGCGCACAGACTGAACTGGCTACCGCCCAGACCAATGCATTAAATATTGCTCGTAACAGAGCCAATGCAGAACATGCACTTGCAGTATTGTTAGGCAAAACACCAGATGAGTTCAGCTTGGCAGTTCAACCTTTAACTGCAAACAGCATTCGTCTTCCAGCAGGTTTACCTTCGGCTTTACTGGAAAGACGACCTGACATTGCGGCTGCCGAGCGTGCTATGGCAGCAGATAATGCGCGTATTGGAATTGCACGTGCTGCTTTCTTCCCAAAACTGGACCTAACAGGTGCACTCGGTTATGAATCATCAAGTTTAGGTGAGTTGGGTAAATGGTCGAGCCGTACATTCTTACTTGGTCCAGTGGCAGGTACTATTTTATCTTTGCCATTATTTGACGGCGGGCAACGTAAGGCTGGAGTTGCTCAAGCACGAGCTGCCTATGAAGAAAGCATTGCGAATTATCGCCAAACTGTGTTGAATGCATTTCGCGAAGTTGAAAATGGTTTATCAGATCAAAGAATACTTGATCAGCAAATTCAAGCTCAAAATCAAGCACTCTCCTCTTCTCGTCATGCAAATCAATTGTCTCATTTACGTTATCGAGAAGGTGTGATTAGTTATCTTGATGTGATTGACTCAGATCGGACTATTTTGCAACAAGAGCAACTTTCTGCACAGCTTAACGGCACTAGAATGATGGCTAGTGTAAATTTAATCCGTGCATTAGGTGGTGGCTGGCATAATGCCGAGTCATCGGTAAAATCTAAAAGTTAATTCTTATCTAATTAACTTGATAAAAAAAGCGCCATACGGCGCTTTTTTTATATTTACAACTTATTGTGCGTATACAGGGAATTTTGCACAAACAGTTTCAACTTTCGCTTTTACGTCAGCAATAACTTTTTCGTCACCTTTGCTGTCAATCACGTCAGCGATCCAACCAGCAAGTTCACGAACTTCAGCTTCACCGAAACCACGAGTTGTTACCGCTGGAGTACCGATACGGATACCAGAAGTCACAAATGGAGAACGTGGGTCATTTGGAACTGAGTTTTTGTTCACAGTAATGTGAGCAGCACCTAACCAAGCATCTGCATCTTTACCAGTTACATCTTGCTTGATTAAAGATAACAAGAACAAGTGGTTGTCTGTACCGCCAGAAACAACATCATAACCACGAGCGATGAATACTTCAGCCATAGCTTGAGCATTTTTCACAACTTGTTGTTGGTAAGCTTTGAAGTCATCAGACATAGCTTCTTTGAAGCAGATTGCTTTAGCAGCAATCGCATGCATTAATGGACCACCTTGGTTACCAGGGAATACAGCTGATTGAAGTTTTTTCTCAATTTCTTCATTCGCTTTCGCAAGGATTAAACCAGAACGTGGACCACGAAGTGTTTTATGAGTCGTCGTTGTTGTTACGTCAGCAATTTGAACTGGGTTTGGATATACGCCAGCAGCAACAAGACCTGCAACGTGAGCCATATCAACAAAAAGGTAAGCGCCAACTTTGTCCGCGATGTCACGGAAACGTTGCCAATCTACAACACGGCTATAAGCAGAGAAACCAGCAACGATCATACGTGGCTTGTGCTCTAACGCTAAACGTTCAACTTCTTCGTAATCAATCTCGCCAGTTTCAGCGTTTAGACCGTATTGAACTGCATTATAAGTTTTACCAGAGAAGCTTACTTTTGCACCGTGAGTCAAGTGACCACCGTGAGCCAAGCTCATACCCAAAACTGTATCGCCCGGGTTAAGAAGCGCTAAATAAACAGCAGAGTTAGCTTGTGAACCAGCGTGTGGTTGAACGTTTGCGTAATCTGCACCAAAAAGTTCTTTAGCACGATCAATCGCCATTTGCTCGATGATATCCACATACTCGCAACCGCCATAATAGCGTTTGCCTGGATAACCTTCTGCATATTTGTTCGTAAGTTTTGATCCTTGTGCTTCCATCACAGCAGGAGAGCAATAGTTTTCAGATGCAATTAACTCGATATGTGCTTCTTGACGCTCACCTTCAGAAGCAATTGCTTGAGCTAATTCTGGATCAAATTCAGAAATGGAAATATTGGCAAACATTAGCGGGGGTCCTATAAATTAGGGCTTTTAAGCCGTGCTAAGATTGCGGCATATTGTAGCATGAACTTTATAATTAAACAGAATGAAGTTAGCTCAGTTTTAAATAAAAATGGCTCAAGTTTTATAAAAAATGAGCCATTGTTTATAAATCAAATAAAAAGCTCGTTTAAAGCTTATATTTTAAATGTCTTCATCGTTAATTTTAGCTTACAACAATATTAAAAAGTTTTTAAATATCAATAACTCTATTGAGCTGAGAGTAAAGTCTGAACATTTCCAACAATGTTGTCTACATTATTACTCATCACCGTGCCATGGTCCCAGTTACCCGTCACATAACTATTAATTTTAGTGCCTAAGGTAGTGGCATTAAATATCAATAGATCAGTTGCTAATTTAGGTACTGTAGGATCAGCTATCCCTTGATAAATGATGATTGGAGTAGTGACTTTTACTTGTAACGGCTGTGAATCTTTTTCCAAAAATGTCTTAACTAGCGGCACTGCCATAAAATTAGGTTGTGTACGTGTAAAGCCATCTAGTGTGCCATTATGGTCTTTAGCATAATTACTCATACCCTCATAAAAGGCTCCATACAATGGTCCTGAACAAAGGTTTTCTGCTTGTGCGGCAATACTTGAAATTTGTGAAGTAAATACTTGTGAATAATTAAAGGCAGGTTGTGTGTTGCGAATGCCAGCTGTAACCAAAGCTGTATATGTATCAAGCTGTGCATAGGTTGCAATTTTAATATCTATCGGTGCATTCGCAACTTGCGCCTCTCCATCTACTAAAATACCCCCTAGATTAGAAGCAGGTGCTACCGCTACTGTACCTTTATAGTCTAGTTGTGCACGACTCGCATATTGTGCAGCACCTAATGCAGCATGCCCACCCTGAGAATGTCCTACTGTTAACCATTTTTTTGAAGTTAATAAGTTACGCTGTAATAAATAATTGCGTGTTGCAACCACCGCATCTGTAATTGAAAAAGCCTCACTTTTAACATTTAAAAAAGGATGTATGCCTGGTGTACCTAAACCCTCATAGTCAGGTGCGACCACAACATAACCTGCGGCTAGTAATTTACTAATTAAATCTTTTGTACTTTCTGCTAAAGCTGCTTTACTTGGTGCGCAAGCATCTGCCACACCCGTAGTGCCATGGGCCCAAACCACAATTGGCCAACCGCCTACTGGCGGTGGAGTATTTGGTGTAAATACCAAACTGGTTGCCTGTACCTCTTGGCCACTTTGACCTAACATTTTATAAGTCAAAATACTACTTTCTGCGGCAACTGATCCTAAGTTGGTACTTGTGTAAGCCTCAACTTTAACAACTGGATTCTGAATATTATTGATTGGTGTCCCTGATGGATTAGTAGGAGCTGAGCCATCATCACTACTCCCTCCTCCACAAGCGACTAAAAATAAACTCGTGCTAAGAACGCTCGTCATTAATAGGTTCATTTTCATTGGTATATCTTCCCTTAAATTCCATTTTTGTTTTGCTTTAGTTTTTTAATCAACATTTCCTAATGTCTTAAAATATTTACGCCTAATCTTTATTTTCCGCAAGTTCTATTGGATGAAATTAATCTCTGAAAACTCTATTTTTAATATAAATTAACGTTCTCGCTACTCTCAGGCCTCACTTCATGTTTTAAAGTGGGTAGCCAACTGTTAACATTCTTGATTATTCGTGATTGATTAAAGGGCCAGTTATGCAAACCATTATTTTAGATACAGAAACACATACACTAAATGGTTTGCCAATTGAAATTGCGTATGCCCCTATTGAGATTAATGCAGGCAAGCTCACCTTAGATAAAAGCAAATTATTTGATCAACTTTATCAGGTTGGTACACCTATCTCTTACGCGGCTATGGCAGTACACCATATATTAGAGTCAGATTTAGAAAACCAGCCCCACTATAAAACTTTTAAATTGCCAGAGACTACAACTTATATTATTGGTCACAATATTGATTACGATATTGCCGCGATTGCTCGTTGTGGCGTGGATGTCTCTCATATCAAACCGATTTGTACTCTAGCTTTAGCGCGTAAAACTTGGCCTGAAGCAGAAGCGCATAATATTTCTGCACTCATCTATATGATTTCTCAAGGCAGCGGTAAAGCGCGAGAATTGCTCAAAGGCGCGCACCGAGCCGATGCGGATATTATTTTGACTGCTAATATTTTGATGCATATTGTCTATCATTTAAATATTCAAGACATTGAAGAGCTTTACCGAGTTTCTGAAGAAGCACGTATCCCTACGACTATTAATTTTGGTAAGCATAAAGGCACAGCTATTGCTGAACTCCCTAAAGACTATATTCAATGGTTATTACGCCAAGATGAACTTGACGTCTATTTACGTAAAGCGTTAGAAGGCGCATTTTAAAGTCTTAAATAGATGATATTCATCAATTCTTCATCATATTGTCATTTTTGAGTTTTATGGTTAACCCCATTTATATTTTATTAAAAACAGTACTGTTCAACCGAGAAAATTGGACAGTCTGATTTATTTTTTATTTGGGGAAAAATGATGGCTGGTTTTTATCGAACCAATTTAGGAAGAGTCGCGCTTCAACAACGCAACATTACTTTAAATGCAAAACAAAGACGTTTATTACTATTAATAGATCACGAAGATTTTCAAAATTTAAATAGCGAATTTAAAAAACGTATTGCATCTCCAGAGCTTATTCAACAGCTTATCGACTTAAAACTCATTGCTCCTTCTGGCGAAAATTATTCAGAATTAAATGAACAAATATCTTTCCCACAATTATCCGTAACTACAATAGAAGCTCATCAAAAAAATAATATAGATGATAGTAAAAGTAACGATATAGTTAGTGAAATTCAGGTTACTCAATCATCATCTTTTCAACTTTCACCTACTGAAATTACTCAGCCACCAATTCAAGTTCAACAGCTCTCTTTTGAAGAAATACAACAGTTGATGAAGCAAACCTTGAGTCAATATTGTGGGCTTATGGCAAAACCACTTATTCAGAAAATAGAGCAAATAAAAACGCTGCAAGAGCTTAAAATGTGCCAAATGCAATGGATTACCAGCTTACAGGAGTCGCGTATTCCGCCTAATGAGCTAGCACATACGCTCCATTCTATTAATTATTCAATTCAACTTATTCAACAACGCATCTAAAAAAGCAACAAGCTGCTGTTTAATTAAGCATTAAACTCACTTGTTACCTATTTCGTGCTTTACCTATTGGTGTTTTTTTCCTATGATGTGGCCCACACATGTGCGCTCGTAGCTCAGTTGGATAGAGTACAGGTTTCCGAAGCCTGGGGTCGTGGGTTCGATCCCCGCCGAGCGCACCAGTTTATATATAATAACTTCATAAATTTATCTCAATTTCATAAAATTCCGACTATTTTACTTGGTTTATTAATCATTATCGCTCAAAATACACCCCTCTTTCATAATGTGAGAATTTCATGACTGATGCTTTGGTTTTAAGAGATTTGTCCAAAACATATCGTAATGGTTTTCAGGCGTTAAAAGGTATTAACCTCACTGTGCCTGAAGGTGAATTTTATGCGTTGTTAGGCCCAAATGGTGCCGGCAAATCAACAACCATTGGTATTATCAGTTCCCTCACGAAAAAAACCGAAGGAACAGTTGAGATTTTTGGACACAATCTCGACACTCATCCATCCTTGGCAAAACAACAACTTGGCGTTGTCCCTCAAGAATTTAACTTTGGACAGTTTGAAAAAGCGTTCGATATTTTAGTCACCCAAGCTGGCTATTACGGCATTCATAAAAAGATTGCAGAAAAACGTGCCGAACATTATTTAGAAAAGCTAGGCCTCTGGGAAAAACGCAATATACAAGCACGTATGCTATCAGGTGGTATGAAGCGCCGACTCATGATTGCACGTGCCATGATGCATGAACCTAAACTTCTTATTTTAGATGAGCCTACTGCGGGTGTTGATATTGAATTACGCCGCTCTATGTGGGATTTTCTAACCGAAATGAACGAAAGCGGTACTTCTATTATTTTGACTACACATTATCTCGAAGAAGCAGAAATGTTGTGTCGTCAAATTGCTATCATTGACCGCGGTGTCATTAAAGAAGACACCAGCATGAAAAGTTTCTTAAACCAGCTGAGTGAAGAGTCTTTTATTTTTGATTTGGCAGAACCCATTGCCCCACTCCAGTTAAATATTATTGGTGTGAAGTTCAACTTAATTGATAGCAGCACTTTAGAAGTGACAATGGATAAAGCACATACATTAAATGACTTATTCCAACTTTTAGAATCACAAGGTATTCGTGTTCGTAGTATGCGTAACAAATCGAACCGTCTAGAAGAGCTATTCGTCAAAATGGTCGAGAAAAATCTTGAAGGAGAGGCAAAATGAATTTTAGCCAACTGCAAATTGCCCTCTGGACTCTAGTTCGTAAAGAAGTACGCCGATTTCTACGTATTTGGCCGCAAACCTTGTTACCACCTGCGATCACGATGAGTTTGTACTTTGTCATTTTTGGTAATTTGGTTGGTTCGCGCATTGGACAAATGGGCGGCGTGAGCTACATGCAGTTTATCGTACCCGGCCTCATCATGATGGCGGTTATTACCAACAGTTATGCTAACGTATCTTCAAGTTTCTTTAGTGTGAAATTCCAAAAGAGCATTGAAGAACTGATTATGAGTCCCGTACCACTACATATTATTTTGTGGGGCTATGTCATTGGTGGTATTTGCCGTGGTGTATTGGTCGGAGCAATTGTGACGACAATGAGTATGTTCTTTACAGACCTCTTTATACATAACTGGTTCGTAACTATATATACAGTCTTAATTACCTCGGTTCTTTTCTCATTAGGTGGTTTTATTAATGCAGTTTATGCAAAATCATTTGATGATATTTCTATTATTCCAACATTTGTCCTTACACCTTTAACCTATTTAGGTGGTGTATTCTATGCTATTAGTGCACTTGGCCCTTTTTGGCAAAAACTTTCTTTAATTAATCCTATTGTGTATATGGTTAACGCTTTCCGTTTCGGCATTTTAGGTCATAGTGACGTGAACGTTACGTTCTCTTTAATCATTGTGACATTATGCTGTGCTGTACTTTACGGAATTGCCTACTATTTACTTGCTCGTGGTTCAGGAATGCGTGAATGAGTGTCGAACAGTCTTTATTGGGTAAAGAAACTCAATATCCAACTAACTATCAACCTGATGTTTTATTTCCAATTGCTCGTGCTCAGTCTCGTGAAGCCTATTCGCATATTGAAGGTATTACACAAGGTAGAGATTGGTGGCATGTTTTTGAAATTTCATGGTTAAACGCTCATGCTATCCCGCAAGTTGCTATTGGCAGAATTACACTGCCAGCTTCTTCACCAAATTTGATTGAATCAAAGTCATTAAAGCTTTACTTCAATAGCCTTAACTTCACACAGTTTGACTCTAAACAATCATTTATTGAAACAGTTGAAAAAGACTTATCGGCTGCGGCCGGTGCAAAAGTTGAGTTAACCTTATTTCAAGTAGATGATTTAGAGATTTCTAAACCTCAAGGCATTTGTATTGATGACTTAGATCCAGAGCGTTTAGAGCAACATCCAGATGCGACTCTTTTAAAACGAGATGCGTCTGATGAAGAAGTCGAAATTGAACTATATTCTCATCTTTTAAGAAGTAACTGCCCAGTCACGGGACAACCAGATTGGGGTACAGTTTTTATCCGTTTTAAGGGCAAAAAACCTTGTTATCGTAGTGTTTTAGCTTATATTATCTCGTACCGTCAGCATAACGGCTTTCACGAACAATGTGTCGAGCAGATTTTTGCGGATATTTGGCAAAATTTGCAGCCTGAAAAGCTGATGGTTTATGCAACTTATACTCGTCGCGGCGGACTTGATATTAACCCTTGCCGAGTATCGGATCTTTCATGGATGCCAAAACCGATTCGATTGGCACGACAATAAAACGAATAATTTGAGGATACACCATGCCGTTTTTTGGTTTTACCCCTTCTGAAGGCTTATTGAACGATATACAAACTGGAATTGCGAACAAAAATTCTAGTGAGCCTTTATACCCACTTCGCGATAAGATTGCTTTACAACTTAATGAAGAGATTATTGATAATGTCTTAATTCAGTTAGTTCAGCACTTCCCTGCAAGTGAAAAGCGCGATACTGCCGAAAAACTAGCAGGCTATGTCAAATCAACAGTCGCTGTTCTTTTAAAACAATTGTTAAGCAAAGCGCCAAACGATGTTGTTAAACAGTCAGTAGAGTTCTCTGAAAAAAGCTTATTTAAAGATCCACAAGGTCAATATAAAGTAGGTGTAACTCTAGATCCTAGCTTAGTCACTAATCTTCAGCATAACTTCACTGAGCTTAAGGCGGGTAACGATATCAATAAAGCTGCATTGGCTGAACTGTATAAACAGTTTGGAGATGCTATGGTTAAACATTTTATGTCTGATTTTAATAAGACATTAGACCTTGGCATGATTAAGCGTAAAGCAGCTGATATTGGTGCGGCAGCTGTAACAAAAGCAGTTCATATTGCGATCGACAAACTCATCCCTAGCTTAAATCGCACTGAACTAAAAGCGATGGCTGAATATCACGAAAGTCTATTCTTTAACTAATAAAAAATAGCCTATCGGAAACCTAGCGAGAGCTAGGTTTTTTTATTGCAAAATATTGATATACATTGCCATTAATCAGGTTTATGTTAGCATGCGCCAAGCACTGATTGACCTAGTTAACGCCGCATGTCTCCTAGCCCACAATATAAGTTTTTACGCCAAGCTCCTCGAGATGGTCTTAGCACCGCTATGCAACCATCAAGGTGGCAACAACTCCACATTGACCCGTGGTTATGTCTATTTTTGCTGTTAAATGCGCTATTAGGTTTAACCGTACTATATAGTGCTTCAGCACAGGATGTAGGATTGGTCAGTAAACAAGCCATGAGTTTTGGTATTGGCTTTTTAGTGATGTTTGGTCTAGCCCAAATTCCGCCCAAGGTCTATCAAGCGTTTTCTCCCTACTTTTATTTGTTCGGCCTATTTTCGCTTGTGGCAGTTATGGTATTCGGTGAAGTCCGAATGGGTGCTCAGCGCTGGATTGATATTCCGGGTTTCGGAAGTGTCCAACCCAGTGAGTTCATGAAAATCGGCATGCCGATGATGATTGCATGGTTTCTAGCACGAAAACCTCTTCCTCCTAGTTTTTCACAAGTTGTTTTATCATTAATGTTAATTGGTATTCCCTTTTTACTGATTGCAGAACAACCTGATTTAGGGACATCACTTTTAGTATTAGCAAGCGGTATATTTGTCTTATTTTTAAGTGGACTATCGTGGCGAATGATTGGTGCAGCTGCCGCATGTGCAGCAATCGTAATTCCAATTGCGTGGGAATTTCTTTTACACGACTATCAACGCCAAAGGGTTTTAACTTTACTTGACCCAGAAGCAGATGCACTCGGTACGGGGTGGAATATTATTCAATCTAAAACTGCAATTGGTTCTGGTGGTTTTTCAGGTAAAGGCTTCCTTGAAGGCACCCAATCACATTTACACTTTTTACCCGAAGGACATACTGACTTTATTATTGCTGCATATTCCGAAGAATTTGGACTCATCGGTGTACTTATTTTAGTAGTCCTTTATTTTGCCATTATTTTTAGAACATTCCAGATCGGTTTACAAAGCTTCCATAACTATGGACGTTTAGTTGCTGGCGCCTTTGGTTTGTCTTTTTTTGTTTATGTATTTGTAAATGCGGGAATGGTCAGTGGTATTTTACCTGTAGTAGGTGTTCCTTTACCTTTTATGAGTTATGGCGGAACAGCTATTATTACTTTAATGGCCACCTTTGGTTTAGTCATGTCCATTCATACACATCGATAATCTGGAATTTTAAAACGATATGTTGTCTCAACACTTAAATAAAACTTTAAAAATGCTCGCTTTGTGTACTGGCTTAATCAGTACAAGTCATTTCGCTCAGGCCAACGATTTTGCAACACATCCTGATTATTTGAATTTTAAACAAAAAACGATGAATGCTTATGGCTTAAGTAGCGATCAAGTCGATGCAGCCATGAGTGGCGCAAAAAATTTACCAAACATTCTAAATATTATGACTCGTCCGGGTGAAAGTAAGCCTTGGTATGATTATCGCTCTATGTTCTTGGTTGAAGGCACAATTCAACGTGGTGTCCGTTTTAAAAATCAATATGCAGATGCGTTAAATCGCGCAGAACAACAATATGGCGTATCTCAAGCTGTCATTTTAGGTATTTTGGGCGTTGAAACAGGCTATGGCGCAAATAAAGGTTCTTTTATTACACGTGATGCTTTAGCTACCCTTGCTTTTGGCTACCCTCGCCGTGCTGAATATTTTGGTGATGAGCTAGCTGCTCTTATTGCATGGACTTATAAAGAAGGCTACCCAACAAATAGTATTGTAGGTTCCTATGCAGGTGCGATTGGCTATCCACAATTTATGCCAAGCAATATTAGTAAATATGGGGTGGATTATGACGGTAATGGACATATCGACTTAAGAAACTCAGCAGAAGATGCTATTGGATCAATTGCAAACTACTTAGCAAAACAAGGTTGGCAACGCGATCAACCGATCGGATTTATGGCACGTTACACTGGGTCAAATCCGGAAAGTATTATTGCTAAAGATTTAACACAACCTTTCCCATATGGTGCATTAAAGACACTCGGTATTTCTCCATTGAATCCTGTAGTTAAAATTGATGATCTCGATATGGTGAATGTTATTCAATTACAAGACTATAATGGTCCAATTTATTATTTAACTTACCCGAATTTTCAAGTGATTACGACTTATAATAAGAGCCGCATGTACGCTACAGCTGTATGGTTATTAGGCACCGAAGTAGCTAGCCGATAGGCTAGCTTTTTTATTCTTTATGTAAAAGTCAATAAATATTTTTGTTAAACAGATCACAATACATACATTTTTAATAAGTTGTTACATTATTGATTATTTTTTAACCTAAAACTGTAAGTTTTTGCCCTTTTTGTAAAGATTTCTCGTTAAAGACTAGACACTCTCCGTAACCGGTGAATATTATCCACCCCAATATAGCAATTGCAAAAGTGAATAATAAGGCATGTTCACTTTAAATTTCAGTCAATGGCTGAAAGAAAAAAGTACATGTTCTCAGGAGTTTATACAAATGCAGTTATCGCTGAAATACGTTCTTGCACTGACGGCTAGTTTAAGTATGGCCCCACTGCACGCTGAAATGGTGCAGTCATCATCATTAAACAGTGATGTAGATGGTCCTAATCTAGCAGCACGTGTATTGAGTAAAGATACTCAAAACTTTAATTCTCGTTTTTCTAACATTAACAGTCTTTCAATCACTGAACGTTCTGGCGATCAAATCCGTCGTCAAGCTATCGCAGCAAAAATTGAAATCCCTGAAGATGAGCCTTCAGTGATTGAAAAACTTAACACAGTAGCTTCAAACACTGTTCGTAAGTTTAGCCAAACTGGTATGGCGTCTTGGTATGGCCGCCAATTCCATGGTCGTAAAACTGCAAGTGGTGAAACATTCGACATGAATGCTTTAACTGCTGCTCACCGTAGCCTACCGTTGAACTGTTACATTCGAGTAACGAATAAAGACAATGGTAAAAGTGTGGTTGTAAAAGTAAATGACCGTGGTCCTTTCCATGGCAACCGTGTACTTGACCTATCATACGGTGCAGCTAAACGTCTTGGTATTACTAATGCTGGAACAGCTAAAGTAAATATTGAGCGTGTTGATGGCCCAACTTCATAAGTTATAGCCTCTCGAGTTCATGTAAAAAGCCGCAGTTTTTTCTGCGGCTTTTTTATATTTTAAGTTATCAAAATAATTCCTAACTTAAAGTTAAAAAATCCTCTTTTTTTGACCCTTATCCAGCTCTAAATTTGAATATTTTTTAAACAAAAAACTATGTTTATTTAATACCAGTTAATTTTACGTCTAATTTGCGTTTAGAGCGTCTTTTTTAAATTTGCGCTACCCTAGTACCATTTCTCCAAAATAAAGGCTATTTATGGCGTTTTTAGAGTAGATGAGTAGAGCTTTTTCATACAATTTTCCCATCAATCTCAAAATCACGCTTTTTTAGATGATTTCATCATCTAGCAACACAGAAAAAATATTATGAAAAATCGCCCCATTCTTGAGGTCGAATTGACCACCTTTTCAACCACAGTCACATTATTTTTTCGTTTGCCCTTTCTTAGGTATTTTTAATACAACGCTCCCTATAGTTGAATAGTGTTAGTTTCTTGTCGAGATCCTCAAGAACAGGCTAAAATATACTCACAAAAATAAATCGAAGTTAAAACAAGGAGTGTACTACTAATGAAATCCATTTCTGAATGGTTTGATGAATATAGCGAAAGTCATCAAAATCCAACCAATAAACAAATTCACTGGCTTTGCGTTCCCGCCATTTTATTTTCTATTATTGGAATCATTGCACATTTCAGTACATTGCTTACTGCTTTATTACTTGTGTTGACCTTAGTATTTTATGCACGTTTAGATCTTGTACTTGCTGTGGCAATGGCTGCTTTACTTGTTGTTATGGCATGGCTCATTTATACCCTACCTGTAGGAGTCGGGTTTTATATCGCTATTTTTGTGATTGCTTGGGTTGGACAATTTTATGGACATAAAGTGGAAGGCAAAAAGCCCTCGTTCTTTAAAGATTTACAATTCCTACTAATTGGACCAGTTTGGTGTATGGATGCTTATCTCTCAAAAATCTTACCAAAATGGAAAAGCAGACAAAAACAAGCTCTTGCTTAAAGATGAATTTAAAGCTGAATCCTTTCGATTCAGCTTTTGCATGTTAGTAATTTATTAGAAAATTTATAAAATAAAAAAATCCTAAACTTGCTATCACACTTAAAAGAACTTTTTTTAGGTACATAGCAATCACAATACAAAAAATTGCTGCATAAATATAAGGATTATTTATCACGCCTCTTAAATGATTACCATCGAAAAAAATAACTGGAATACAAATTGCAGTTAACAAACAAGGTGCAGAATAGTTAAGCATTTTATTCAGAATAAGCGGCAGTTTAATTTTTACGTGAGGTTCTAAAAAATAATAGCGATTAAAAAAGACGATTGCTGCCAAGCCTAAAATCATAAACCAAGACATATTATTGCTCCTTACCTATTTCTTCAGTTAAAACAGCAATCAACATTCCCATCAATCCTGAAAGTAAAATCGCACCCTCAATTTGATAAAATTTAAATAAAAACCCACTTAAACAAGTTGTTAGCACCCCAGCTATGACCGGAAATCCTTTACATAACGGCACAATCATAGCAATAAAAATAGCAACGATCGAAAAATCCAAATGGTAATTTAAAAGATCAGGTATCACTGTCGCCAGCAGTATTCCCACCAAACTAAAAGCAACCCAAAATAAATAAAAACATAGTCCAGCTCCCAACAGATATTCCGAACTTCTTTTTTCAAATGGAGCACTCACCGCAAACAATTCATCTGTTAATAAAAAGCCTAAACTCAATCGTTTAGGTAGAGACAAGATAGAAATGTCATTTCTTAAAGTTAATGCATAAATAAAATGCTGAGCCGTTAAAAAGAAAATAGTCAAATAAATTGTAAAAACAGAAGCACCTTCCATAGCCATGCTTAAACTAACCAACTGAGCAGCTCCAGCAAAGATGAGCCCAGACATTGCTAGTGCTTTATAGAAAGATAATCCTGCATGAATTGCCATAGATCCCGCTAAGATTGCCCACGGAATAACAGAAATTGACAAGGGCAAAATATCCATTGCACCACGTAAAAATAAATAGGATGGCTTATTGTTTGAAAACCCAACTGGCTGATTAAGCTGAATATTCATATATAAAATCCAATATAAGAAACATCTCTATACCATGCTTGATGAGTGCCGACTTATATTGGATAAAATTGCTTTAAAACTAATTTATTTATATGTTCAAACTCGCTACATATTGAGTGGGTGTGACGCCCATTGCTTTTTTAAAGTGACGGTTAAAATGGCTTTGGTCAGAAAAACCACATTGTTGTGCCACCATGGCAATTTGGTCCCCCTGTTTTAATAACTGTCTTGCTTTTTGTAAACGTGCTTGTACAAGCCAAGCGTGAGGTGGCAGACCTACATATTTTTTAAATTGCCTTAAGAAATGCCAAGCGCTCAAGCCGACCATGTCAGCCAAATCTTGTAAAGAAAAGTTTGTTTCAGGCATTTCTACGAGTAATTCTTTAACTCTTAATATTTTTGAATATGCTTCTGGTAACTCACAAAAAGTATGATTTGATTTACCATGTCTCTTCATAAGACAAGCTAAAGTTGTTAAATACATCGTTTCTTTGAGCAGGAAATTATCTTTTTGTTCTAATAAATCAAAAAGTAAGCAAAGCTGTTGAGCCAAACCTAGGTCGCGAATCACGGCTTGAGGAAACCATGGTGCTCCATGTGGATTTTCAAAAAAATCTTGGCTAACTTCTGCTAACATTTCAGGTGTTGGATAGATCGCTCGATAACGCCACCCTGACTCAACAGCCGATGAACCAGTATGAATCTCGTCAGCATTGACTAAAATAATATCGCCTTTAGGAGCTACATGTAGCTGTCCTGTCCTAAAAAAAGACTGTGCTCCCTCTTCAATCACACCAATACAGTACCCTTCATGAGTATGCTTTGAAAATTGTGTTTGGTGATAATGTGCTTTTAATAACTCTAAACCGCCCAACTCTCGCACATGCAGATAATCGGCTTGCTCCCGCTGCATAAATACGTCTCATCTATTCAATAAAAAAAACCATAGCATGTTTTAATAAACTGAATAGAACAAAATTGCTCTATGAAAATAATCTGATTAAACGTTCACGTGAGCTTTATTGATAGATCTGTCCGTCATGTTTAAGCCATCCACTTTC
Source organism: Acinetobacter sp. S-1 (assembly GCF_059579785.1). Lineage (NCBI taxonomy): Bacteria > Pseudomonadati > Pseudomonadota > Gammaproteobacteria > Moraxellales > Moraxellaceae > Acinetobacter > Acinetobacter sp. S-1. Next base: position 1,247,389 of record NZ_CM184207.1, on the reverse strand, counting down.
ATGACGCCCTTGTGGATCGTGATGAGTCCAATGTAGTACACCACCTTTTGGGTTGTACTCATATTCGCCATAAAACTCAACGATGTCACCTTTATTTAGATTAGAAATTTTAGGTGCCAAATCGATATTATGTGCAACCAAAATTGAAAGACCATTTTTTAATACTAGAATGAATTTCTGGTGTCTTGACCCATCATTATCATCTCTTAAAATTGTTTTGACTCGACCTCTTCCCTGCACTTGAACATTACTTTGTCTCTGCTCATAAGCAGCTTTTACAGTGTCCACCCCATTATTTAAAAATGTAGTTTCATTACGCTGAGCTGCGGGTATAGTTGATGAGGGTGATTGACTTTGCTTATGCCCAGATAAATCTAGACCAAAATACGCAGCAATCAATAAAATAATCACACCAGCAATACTGAGATTTTTTTTATTTGTCATTGTATACCCTTATTTTAACTGAGATAAAAAAAGCCCCAATGGGGCTTTTTTTATTGTGATACGAATTACTTCGCAGCAGCTTGAGCAGCAGCAACTTCTTCAGCGAAGCTAAGTTCTGCTTTCTTCTCAATACCTTCACCAACTTCGAAACGTACGAATTCAGCAACAGTAGTACCAGTTGCTTTTAATACATCAGCAACTTTCTTGTCGTTGTCGATTACATACATTTGACGATCAAGAGCAACTTCGTTCAAGTATTTATCAACTGAACCAGTTACCATTTTCTCAACGATGTTAGCTGGCTTACCAGATTCTAACGCTTTCGCTTCAGCAATTTCTTTTTCTTTAGCGATAAGGTCAGCAGGAACAGCTTCAGCATTTACAGCTACTGGGTTGAATGCAGCAACGTGCATTGCAATACCTTTACCAGTATCAGCATCACCAGTATAAGAAACTACAACACCGATTTTTAAACCGTGTTTGTAGATAGCCAAGTTTTCGCCTTCAACGATTTTCGCGCGACGAACTTGGATGTTTTCACCGATTTTTTGAACAAGTGCAATACGAGCTTCTTCAACTGATTGACCGTCTGCTAATTTTAATTCAGCGATTTTAGCAGCATCAGTTTCACCAGCAGCTAAAGCAGCAGTAGCAACAGCTTTTGAGAAGTTAGAGAAGTTTTCGTCTTTAGCAACGAAGTCAGTTTGACAGTTAACTTCAACTAAAATTGCCTTGTTGCCTTCTTGAACGATTGTGATTGCACCGTCAGCAGCAATGTTACCAGCTTTTTTAGCAGCTTTAGCTTGACCAGATTTACGAAGGTTATCAATAGCAAGCTCGATGTCACCGTTCGCTTCTGTTAATGCTTTTTTGCATTCCATCATTGCAAGACCAGTACGGTCACGTAATTCTTTTACCATGCTTGCAGTAATTGCAGTCATGTTGATCTCCTAAAATCGGTAGAAAATAAATCTTTTCAACAAAAACGGCCCAAAGAAACTCTGGGCCGTTTGCACTCTCGACGCTTAATTTGCCACCATTACATGTCGCAAAAATGACAAGCCTGCGTCAAAACGCATTAAGCCTCAGAAGCGTCTTTCGCAGCGTCATCGCCTTTTGCTTGAGCGTTCGCTTGAGATTGAGCGTATTCTTTACCAGCAAGAATTGCGTCAGCCATAGCTGAAGCATATAGAGTTACTGCACGGATCGCATCATCGTTACCAGGAATAACGTAATCAACGTTGTCTGGGTTAGAGTTTGTATCAACGATACCGATAACAGGAATACCTAAGTTCTTAGCTTCTTTGATTGCAATCGCTTCGTGATCAACGTCGATTACAAATAATGCGTCAGGTAAACCACCCATGTTTTTAACGCCGCCTAAAGAGCGCTCAAGTTTTTCCATCTCACGAGCACGTTCTAAAGCTTCACGTTTAGTAAGCTTAGCAAAAGTACCATCTTGAGATTGAGTTTGAAGATCTTTTAAACGGTTGATAGATTGGCGAAGTGTTTTCCAGTTCGTCAACATACCACCTAACCAACGGTGATCTACATATGGTTGACCAGCGCGTTGAGCTTGTTCACGGATGATGTTAGAAGCAGCACGTTTTGTACCAACGAACAAAACTTTGTTCTTTTTGCTTGCTAATTGGTTAGCGAAGTTCAAAGCATCATTTAACGCAGGAACAGTGTGCTCAAGGTTGATGATGTGAATTTTGTTGCGCGCGCCAAAAATGTATTGACGCATTTTTGGGTTCCAGAAACGAGTTTGGTGACCAAAGTGCGCACCTGCTTGAAGAAGGTCGCGCATGCTTACGTTGTAATCTGCCATTTTCTTTACCTTAAAAGTTGGGTTAGGCCTCCATATATCCGCATTCTCCACCTTTTTACGGGCACCCAGAGTAATGTGACGATATATGTGCGGATTTTTTACTCCATCTATCAAAATTGTTCGTAAAAGATATTCACGAAAAGCATTTGATAAAATGGGCGGCTATTTATACCATAGACACTTGTAAATTACCAAAAGTTTTTAGAGATCATGAACAGTACTTATACAGCTCCACGTCGATTAATCAAAACTCCAGATGAAATTGAAAAAATGCGCATTGCAGGACGACTGGCGGCTGAAGTTCTAGAGATGATCAAGCCCCATATTAAGGCAGGTGTAAGTACACTTGAACTTGATACCATTTGTCGTAATCACATTGAAAATGTGCAACATGCTATTCCTGCATGTGTAGGCTATGGTGGAGCTCCTGGGCGCCCTGCTTTTCAACACTCTATTTGTACTTCGGTTAACCATGTTGTCTGTCATGGTATTCCCTCTGAAAATAAAATTTTAAAAAATGGTGACATCCTTAATATTGACGTTACTGTCATTAAAGATGGTTATCACGGCGATACCAACATGATGTATGTCGTTGGTGGTGAAACTTCTATTTTAGCCAACCGTCTATGCAAAGTTGCTCAAGAAGCGATGTATCGTGGGATGGCAACTGTTAGAGATGGTTCATATTTAGGTGATATCGGCCACGCAATCCAAAAGTATGTCGAATCAGAACGTTTTAGTGTAGTACGCGAATATTGTGGTCACGGTATTGGAACTGTTTTCCATGATGAACCTCAAGTACTCCATTATGGTCAAGCTGGTACAGGTATGCGTCTGGAAGCAGGTATGACTTTTACGATTGAACCTATGGTAAATGCTGGCGTATGGCAAACTAAATTGTTAGGTGATAAATGGACTGTCGTAACCAAAGACCATAAACTTTCAGCTCAGTATGAACATACTATTTTAGTTACCCAAACAGGCATTGAAGTCTTAACTGCTCGTCCTGAAGAAGACTTATCTCGCTTCAACCAATAATTTAAAAAACTTAAATAAAAGGCTACTCTGTGTAGCCTTTTATTATTTATTATGTATTTTTTATTAATAAATCTTTCTAAATATAAACAAATATTTCAAAAAAATTACAATTATTAATTTTTAATACACAATCTATTCAATAAAACAAGGTATGGTGGGCTCAATAAAAATCAGTAAACAAATGTCGGACATGGAGTCCTTTTATGATGAAAAAGTCATTATTTTGTATGACAGCTGCCTTTTTTGCTCTGCCAACATTCACTTATGCCGCTTCACCATATTTTAGTTTTAAAGATGGCGATGGCTTCAAACGTTTTTCTGTCTCTGCTGGTCCTTTATATGTCAAACCAACAGGAAAAGCTCAGCCTTTACATGTAAATACTGCAATCGCAGAAGGAACAAAAACAAGAGTAGGAGATGTAAAAGGTGATTCAGTATTAAATTCCATTGATGAATCACAACCAAATGCAACAGCTAAAAAGGCATTACTCAAAGGTGTATTAGATTTCGAGAGAAATACACTTCTTAACCTAGGGTTGCCTGGTATCGTATCTTATAAAGGTGATGACGGAGCTCAGTATCTAAGAGCAGATACCGCAGGCTCTGCAGTAATTAATGGCCTCTCCTCTTGGGATAATCCTGGTACTGGTCTTGAAGCTGATGATGTAACAACACTAGGTTTAATGACAAGTTATTTCTTTACAGATAATGTTTCATTAGAAGTGAAAGCCGGCATTCCACCTAAAGTCGATCTACAAGGTAAAGGTAAAATCTATGCCCCTCTTACGGGTACAGCCACTCCAGAAGATTTAGGTGTAATTGTCGGAGACCTACCGCTTAAAAATAATATTTTTATTACCGATCTTGAAGCCCATGGAAGTGCTGCATCAGCTCGTGCCTGGACACCAGCTTTTGAACTTCAGTACCATTTTGGCAAGACTGGCGTAAATAAATTTAGACCGTATGTTGGACTAGGTGTGATGTATGCCTATTTCAGTGAACTGGAAATGAATCCTGAAATTGAAAATGATTTAATCAATGCAGGTCATATGATTGTGAATATTAAAGAAGGTAAAGCTGGAGCTGCTCTTGATCGTAAAAAAAGTTCTGGTGATCCTAAAGTAGACCTTGAGGCATCTGATGCAATTGCACCCGTAGCAACTTTGGGTTTCACCTATGACTTCAATGACAAATGGTATGCGGTTGGTTCTGTCTCTTACGCTCACTTAAAAACAGATACGACTATTACAGTCAATGATGCCAAATATGGTGAATTAATTAATGCAAAAGCAGATATCGAAATTAATCCAATTTTAGGTTATGCCGGTATTGGTTATCGCTTCTAATTTTTGTGTCACCCAAAGCTATAAAGACTTATGCACGTTTTTATAGCTTTCTTTTTTCCAAATTTTGCTTCTTTTTAAATCAAAATGCTAAAAAAATGAGCACTTTTATAAAGCCGATAGAAAAAATTTACCGCCTTCCTCTCTTATGAGCATTTATTGATTTATTTGTGTTTTTTAATTAATTTTATTTTTAATAAACTAACTCAATAGAATTAGAAAGTAATTTTTCCTTTTTAGTAAAATTAATTTTTTGGCACAAGCTTTGCTTTATTCATAGCAAGATGAGTCAACGATGATTCAATGAATAAACCAAGACGGCCAACGATGTCCGCTCTGATCGGTCTGCAGATAGGCAATAAATTGCCATGCAAATTAAAATTTCGTTCAGTTCAGAGGGACGGCGTATGTCTTCAAATATCAATCTAGATGCAAAAAAAGCAACTGAAATAAAATTATTTAGCTTTTCTACTCCTGCAATGCGCGCTTTCCACATGACATGGCTCGCATTCTTTGTGTGCTTCTTCGCATGGTTTGCTTGCGCACCATTAATGCCAGTGATTAAAGGTGAGTTCGGCTTAACCAAAGATCAAATTGCCAATATCAATATTGCCGCCGTTGCAATTACGATTTTAGTACGACTCGCTGTCGGTCCACTTTGTGATAAATATGGCCCGAGGATTACCTATACAGCCCTTCTTTTACTTGGCAGTATTCCTGTATTTGGAGTTGCTGCTGCTAACAGTTATGAGTCTTTTTTATTCTTCCGCTTACTGATTGGTGCAATTGGCGCAAGCTTTGTTATTACGCAATATCATACAAGCGTTATGTTTGCACCTAACGTTGTAGGTACAGCAAATGCGGCAGCGGCTGGTTGGGGTAATGCTGGTGGCGGTGCAACCCAAGCTCTAATGCCTTTATTACTCGGTGCAATTGTCATGTTCGGTGTCGAGCAAACTATGGGTTGGCGCGTTGCATTAATCGTACCAGGCGTAATGATGGTCATTGTTGGTATTCTTTACTGGAAACTCACCCAAGACTGCCCTCAAGGAAACTTCAAAGAAGTCCGCGCACAAGGGATTGAAGTTGGCAGTGGTAAAAAAGGTGGCATGGCAATTTTGATGCAAGCTGCCCGTAACTACCGTGTCTGGATTTTATTTGTGGCTTACGGTGCATGTTTCGGGATTGAAATTTTTATCCATAACGTTGCAGCAATGTACTATGTTGATCATTTCAAAATGGATTTAAAAACTGCTGGTTTAACCGCGGGGATATTTGGTCTTCTTGCACTCTTTGCTCGTGCACTTGGCGGTATTATTTCCGATAAAGTCGCACTCAAAAAAGGTTTAGATGGCCGCACTAAAGTACTAGTGCTCATGATTTTAGGTGAAGGCTTATTCTTAATTCTTTTCTCTCAAATGAATGTGGTTGCTCTTGCAATTATTTCCATGACCATTTTTGCCTTGTTTACTCACATGGCTTGCGGCGCGACATATGCTCTCGTACCATTTATTGATCGTAATGCTTTAGGTGGTGTTGCAGGCATTATTGGCGCAGGTGGCAATGTGGGTGCTGTTGCAGCTGGTTTCTTATTAAAAGGTTTGCTAGATGTTCAAACTTGTCTATTTATTTTAGGTGGTTTGGTTATGGTCGCAGGCTGTAGCGTAATTCTAATTCGCTTCACGACTGAACATAAAGAAAAAGAACAAGTCCTTTTTGAACAAGCATTACTTGAACGTAATTCCGCAGCTTAATTTTTACAAGAAGCAGAGATCAAAATGATGTCTGCTTCTTTAATTTTCTTCTCATAAAATACGATTCTTCAGAACTTTTTAATTCTTCTTAAATATTCCCTCCAACTATATCGATATTTTTCGATATATCTTCTACAATAAATCATCATTATTATAATTTTCCATTAATCATGACTAAAACTGGCAACCAATTTTCTCAGTCCCTCATCTATATGCTGATTGGCAGTGCAATTATTCTGGCCCTTTCATTAGGTGTCCGTCATGGTTTCGGTCTCTACCTTGTACCCATGAGCCATGAATTTGGCTGGGGACAGCATGTTTTTAGTCTTGCGATAGCCATGCAGAACCTGATCTGGGGAGCTGTTCAGCCTTTTACTGGTGCAATTGCAGATAAATATGGCAGTAAAGTTGTGGTTGCTGTTGGTGGCTTACTTTATACCCTAGGCCTACTTTTAATGGCTTTTAGTTCGAGTGTACTCATTTTGAATTTAAGCTTAGGTCTTATTATTGGTTTAGCTTTGTCGGCCACCTCTTTTACTGTTTTACTGAGTGCAGTAGGCCGAGCTGCCCCTCTAGAAAAAAGAAGTATGGCAATGGGTATTGCCAGTGCAGCAGGCTCTTTTGGTCAGTTTATTATGTTACCTTCCACCCTTCTCTTGCTTAAAACGATAGGATGGTCGTCAGCTTTAATGGTGAGTGCACTATTAATTGCTCTTATTATTCCTCTTGCATGGATGTTAAAAGGGCCAAGTAATCAAACACCAAAAGCAATTGCTCAACCACAGCTCACATTTAAACAAGTACTGAATATTGCTAGAAAACATAAGCCATTCTGGTGGTTAGCTTTAGGCTTTTTAGTGTGTGGATTTCAGGTGGTCTTCTTAGGTGTTCATCTACCGGGCTATTTAATCGATCACGGCTTTGATGCAGCTACAGGTACTGTGTTTCTAGCACTAATAGGACTATTTAATATTGTGGGAACTTATGGGGCGGGTTGGCTGGGAGATCGATTCTCAAAACCTAAATTATTAATGGCACTTTACGGTAGCCGTGGCATCGCAATCATCGCCTTTTTATTATTACCTCTAAGCACTTATACGGTATATGCTTTTGGCATCATTATGGGACTTTTATGGCTCTCTACAGTTCCACTCACAAACGGCATTGTCGCGAATATGTTCGGTGTTAAATACCTTTCAATGTTAAGTGGTATTGTGTTTTTCACCCATCAAGTCGGTTCTTTCTTTGGCGGTTGGCTTGGCGGTGTTAACCATGACTTAACAGGTAATTACAATGCGATTTGGCTATGTTCAATAGCTTTGAGTATATTAGGGGTAATCGTACATTTCTTTGTAAATGAGGAGGCTGTCATTCATGACGCATAATGCCTTACTTTTGAAAACAATTATGACTTTGCTCGTGATTACCCTGCTAGCCTGTTCAATCATTTTATGGAAACAAACTCCTGATTTGTTTATATATTTCAATCAAGCATTTTGTGCCCACTAGAGATATAGACAGCCAGACGCATACTGCAAATTGTCATAAAAATATAAAAAACCTATGGTCTAATGAAAATAAAAAAGCCCGCACGTTTGCGGGCTTTTTTATGAAAAACTTATTTAAAATCAAAACAAACGATTCATACCATTAAGCGCAGCTACACGATATGCTTCTGCCATTGTTGGATAGTTAAACGTTGTTTCAACAAAATATTTCAGAGTATTGTTTGGGCTGTGCATAACTGCTTGCCCAATGTGGATAATTTCGGCAGCGTTATTACCAAAACAATGAATACCTAAAATTTCCATAGTGTCGCGGTGGAAAAGAATTTTTAACTCACCCACTGTATCACCGGTAATTTGCGCACGAGCCAAATGACGGAAAGAAGCTTGACCTACTTCATACGGAATTTTCTCTTCCGTTAGTTCCTGTTCATTTTTACCAATTGATGAGATTTCCGGAATAGTATAAATACCAGTCGGGATATCACGTACTGGCTTCGCATCTTCACCACTCATGTTTGCGCCAGCACAGCGCCCTTGGTCATAAGCAGCAGAAGCAAGTGATGGCCAACCAATCACGTCACCAGCAGCATAAATATTTTCAACTTCAGTTTGATATTGATCATTTACTGAAAGTTGACCACGGTTATTTGGTACTAACCCAACATTCTCAAGACCTAAGCCTTCTGTGTTACCTGAACGGCCGTTACACCAAAGAATCGCATCAGCTTTAATCTTTTTACCACTTTGTAAATGTAGTACAACATGGTCATCAAACGTTTCAAGATGATCCATTTGCTCATTGTGACGAATCAATACACCTTGTTCACGTAAGTGATAAGACAAAGCATCAGCAATTTCATCATCTAGATAACTTAATAGTTTTTGCTGAGTATTAATCAAGTCAACTTTATGATCTAAACCAATAAAGATTGAGGCATATTCACAGCCAATAACACCCGCGCCGTAAATAATGATTTTTTGAATTGAATAATCAAGATCAAGGATTTTGTCCGAATCGAATACGCGAGGATGATCAAAGTCTAAACCTTGCGGATGATAAGGACGACTACCTGTAGCAATCACGATTTGCTTACAGATAATTGTTTCTTTAATGCCTTCATGGCTAAAAACTAAAACTGTATTTTTATCTTGAATATATGCACGGCCGTGGAATACACCGATTTTATTGCGATCGTAAAAACGTGTATGCGTATCAACCTGTTGTTGAATTACTTTGTGTGCATTACGCAAAACCTGTTTCATGGTGAACTGTTTCCATTCACCTACTTTTTGAAACATTGGATCGCGCTGATAGCGGATAATACTAGAAACTGTTTGACGTAATGCTTTACTTGGAATGGTACCTACGTGTGCACAGTTACCACCCAGTTGATCACGCACATCTACAATTGCAACACGCTTACCCGCTTTTGCAAGCTTCATTGCCGCGCCTTCACCTGCAGGTCCAGAACCGAGAACTACCGCATCGTATTTAACGAAATTCCCACTAACGACCTCTTTTTTACGTGGCATTGAAAGCTCCTTCCTCACTTGAATGACCATATTTTATAATAAATTATGGCTAATATGCGGTGAATTTATGTATTTCTCAACCCTATATTTCTGAATAACCACATTTATTATATGAATAGTTATTTTCCGCTATTAACCGTAGAAGTTCGCTATAATACAATGTCAATGTCTCTATAAACGAGTGGAAAAGTTAAATATGTCAGAACACCGTAAACCTGAACAGGGTGTAAAACTTCGTGGCGCAGAAAAAGTCGCAAGAATTCCTGTAAAAGTTGTACCTACGGTTGAAGTGCCGCGTAAACCTGACTGGATTCGTGTCAAGATGACGGCACCAGAAGAAGTTCAGCGTATTAAAACCACTTTACGTGCTCAAAAACTCCATACCGTTTGTGAAGAAGCTGCTTGTCCAAACCTACCAGAATGTTTTGGTGGTGGTACAGCAACATTCATGATCATGGGTGATATTTGTACACGTCGTTGCCCTTTCTGTGATGTAGCACATGGCCGTCCAAATGCACTCGATGCAGATGAACCTCGTCATATGGCAGAGACAATTGCTAATCTTAAGCTCAAATATGCGGTAATTACTTCGGTTGACCGTGATGACTTACTTGACGGCGGTGCACAACACTTTGTGGACTGTATCAAAGAAGCTCGTGCACTAAGCCCAAATACATTGCTTGAGATTTTAGTACCAGATTTCCGCGGACGTATGGACATTGCTTTACGCATTATGACGGAATGTCCGCCAGACGTATTTAACCACAACATCGAGACTGTGCCACGTCTATATAAAGCAATGCGCCCAGGTTCAGACTATCAACATTCTTTAAACTTATTAAAAATGTTTAAAGAATATTGCCCTGATATCCCAACAAAATGCGGTTTGATGGTGGGTATCGGTGAAACTGAAGAAGAAGTTATTGCATTGCTTGATGACTTGCGTGCTCACGATGTTGACTATGTGACTATTGGTCAATACTTACAGCCTTCTAAGCAACACGCACCAATTGACCGCTTTGTTACACCAGAAGAGTTCGAACGTTATGCAGAGCATGGCCGTAAACTTGGCTTTAGAAATATTTGGTCTGCACCAATGGTTCGTTCAAGTTACTTTGCTGATCGTCAATACCACGGTGAACCAGTTCCAGAAGTTCGTCGCAAAGTAGATCCAGCTAAAAAAATCGCGGTTCAAGTTGTCGAAGCTTAAAAATTAAATATCTGTAAAAGCCCTCTACTTCAGAGGGCTTTTTATTTTAAGAAAATCAATAACATTTCTTGACAAATCAATAAAACAACCCATTACACTTTCACTTAAAAATATCTTATACCTAAAAGTACGATATATCCCTGCTCTAGCATATACATCAATTGCGACATAAAAAATTAAATTTAAACAGCATTAAAAATTAGCTAGTTAAGCCTTAAATCTCTCCTCGCTTTTTTGTAATTTCTAACTTGAGGGCTTATCTAGCAAGGAGCAAGTATGATTTTCCTACTCTTTGTTTTAAGCGTTGTCATTCAGCTTTTTGCAATATGGGCAATTTTCTTTTTTAATCTAAACAGAACCATTGGTAGTGTTATTACGATTGCTGTAGCCATACTTACTGCACTCCTATTAACGCCATGGGCTCTTCTTTTAGGTATTCCCCTTATTGCCCTTAGTATCATTATTTTATTTGCACCATTACGCTTTAATCTGATTACTCAACCTGCATATAAAACTTTAGCAAACTCAATGCCGAGTATCAGTACGACTGAACAAGAAGCTTTAGAGGCAGGTACCAGTTGGTGGGAAAAAGAATTATTTATGGGGGCACCCGATTGGTCACAATTTGAAAAGTACCCCTACCCAACCTTGTCAGCAGAAGAACAAAGTTTTATCGACAATGAAGTTGAGCTCCTTTGTAACATGCTAGATGAATGGGAAATTCATCATCACTTAAAAGATCTACCACCAGAAGTTTGGCAATTTATTAAAGATAAGGGTTTTTTAGGACTCATTATTCCAAAATCCTTTGGCGGCAAAGAATTTAGCTCATTTGCCCAAAGTCGTATTATGAGCAAAATTGCTTCCCGCTCACTCACCACAGCTGTGAGTTGTATGGTTCCAAACTCGTTAGGACCGGGTGAGCTACTCATGCACTACGGTACAGATGCACAAAAACAGCAGTATTTACCGGGCCTTGCTAAAGGTGAAGAAATCCCATGCTTTGGTTTAACCAGTCCAGAAGCAGGTTCAGATGCAGGCGCGATTCCAGATTCGGGTGTTGTTTGCTACGGTGAATATGAAGGTACTCAAGTTCTTGGGCTGCGCATGAATTTCTCTAAACGCTGGATTACGCTTGCGCCAATTGCCACCGTTGTTGGTCTAGCCTTTAAACTTTATGACCCAGAAGGCCTATTGGGAGATAAAAACAAAACAGAATACGGTATTACTTGTGCCTTAATTCCTGCAAGTCATGCGGGTGTAAAAATAGGAGCACGCCATTATCCTGGTTCACCATTTATGAATGGAACAGTAGAAGGAGAAGATGTTTTTATTCCTATTGACTGGATTATTGGTGGTCAAGAAAATGCCGGTAAAGGTTGGCGAATGCTCATGGAATGTTTAGGCGTGGGCCGTGGTATTTCCCTTCCAGCTCTAGCAACAGCCGCAGGTGAAATGAGCTATTTAACCGTTGGTGCTTTTGCGAAAATTCGCCAGCAATTTAATATTTCTGTCGGTAAATTTGAAGGCGTACAAGAAGCAACCAGCGAAATCGCCAGCGATGCCTATATGCTTGAAGCATTCCGTTATTTAGTGACATGTGGCCTAAACCAAGGTGGAACACCTGCCGTGATGACTGCTATGGCAAAATATTATGCAACTGAAACGATGCGTAAAGTTATCAATCACGGAATGGATATTGCTGGCGGACGTGCAATTCAACTTGGGCCACGTAATTTCCTTGCCCTTACCTATCAGGCAATTCCAATTGCTATTACGGTAGAAGGCGCAAATATTTTGACCCGTTCATTGATGATTTTTGGCCAAGGTTCAATGCGTTGTCATCCTTATCTATTTGAAGAGTTACAACTCCTTCAATCTGAAGATAAGAATAATTCAGTCAAAAAATTTGATGATTTGTTATTTAAACATTTAGCCTATACCTTTAACCGTGGTGCAAGATCATTTGCTTATGGTTGGGCAGGTGGCTCAAGCGATACGCCTCAGTCAGCAGATCAATTCACTGCAAGTTACTATAAAACGATTAATCGTTTTAGTGCCAACTTTGCACTTGTTTCGGATATGTCACTTGGTTTACTTGCAGGAGATCTAAAACGCAAAGAAATGTTATCAGGCCGCTTGGCAGATATTCACGCGCACCTGTTTATTTCTACTGCGATTTTAAAATTTTATGAAGCTGGACAAAAAACTGAAGCTGAACAACTTCACGCTAAATTAGCGCTACAAAAAGCTTTCTTGAATATTCAGGAAGCATTTTGGGGATTATTTGAAAACTTCCCAGCTAAACTTCCAGCAGCATTTGTAAAATGGATCTGTTTCCCTTTTGGTCGTGTCATTTCAAAACCAGATGATGAGTTAAAACAACAAGTCGCTGAACTTATGATGCAAGAGCACCCTTTCAGAGAACAGCTTAAGCATCACGTATTTTATTCAACCAAAGCCGATGATGTAACTGGTCGTTTAGAGCATGCTTTCCAAATTCTGCGAACGCTTGAACCGCTTTGGGATAAGTTTAAAAAAGCTGAATCTAAAGGCAAGTTTACGGGTCTTACTTTTGAAGAAAATATTGCACAAGCGATAAAAGAAGGCTTTATTTCTGAAAGCGAAGCTCAACAATTATTGCAATACAACGCAATTCGATTCGACAGCATGCTTACCGATGTTTTTGATGAAGATTTAAATAAAGATCTTCCTTTGTCGAACCCTCATCAAATTTAGTGACCGATGCCTCCACTAATTCACTATTGCAATCACACTTGATTCGCATTAATTAATAAACAGCCATAAAAGCGTCAATCGACGCTTTTATTTTTAGGAGAAATTAATGTCTAAGCAAGATTACGAAAATGGATTAAAAGTTCGCACAGAAGTGATGGGAGAAGCTTTTGTAAAGCGTGCCCAAGAAAATACCGTACCCTTTACCCAGCCTTTACAAGACTGGATTAATGAGCATGCATGGGGATCGACTTGGCAACGTGAAGGTGTGCTACCTCGTAAATATCGTTCATTAATTACTTTGGCAATGCTCACGGCACTTAAATCACCAACCGAACTCAAAGGCCATGTTCGTGGTGCACTAAACAATGGTTGTACAGTTGAAGAGATTCAAGAAACTTTATTGCACAGCCTGCCATATTGCGGCGCCCCTGCTACACAAGAAGCTTTTCGTGCTGCTTTAGAAGTAATTCAAGAATATCAACAAAAATAACTTCAATATGAGCCAGCACACTACTGGCTCTTTTTATCTAATTCAATTTGGATGAATGCATCTGAAACTTACAATCATCAATCACAATAGCCTGACGGCAAATCCCCTCTACTTGACGCTGCTTTTCAAAAACTGCCGCTGACATCGGTTCAAAACTATCAAAAAAGCAGATTTCATTTTGATCTATAGAATAAATGAGCGACTGATTTCCAACACCTGCTAAAGTATCGTAATAGACAATCACCATTTTTCCATTTTCAATTGCAGCTCGAATATCTTGATAGCTTAGTGCTGGTCCAGTTGGAATTTTTAATACCTTTGCTTCTTTATAGCTCATTCGTTCGCTTTGGCTAATGCTAGGATCCTCATCTGAATGAAATGACACCTCAAATCCTAGTTTCTTTAAAGCGACAGCTAAGGCAATAGTATAGGTGCCTCCTTCATCGTGTCGGCAAACATTAATCAGCTCAACCACATCAATTTGTACTCCATGATGCTGAAGCAACATCCAAACTGCAAAAACGCCACAGTTTGACTCTAGGCTTGCCAACGACTCGGGAATATTTAATGCCATAATTAGAATCTAAAGTGATAATTACGCAGATAATAAACAAAACTGGATTGGCACTAAAAGCTTTTCCAAGTACAATGTTTCGCTAGTCGAGGGATGCTGCGACAATTGATCGGCACTAAAGATCAATTTGCCAGGCTCGACGATCGGTTAAACACTCGTTTTAACCAACAACGGCATCCGCGAACAGAATGATCAATACTATTTTTTCCTAGGAGATCCTGATGAACGCGGTTAATGCTTCATTTACAGATTACAAAGTTGCTGATATTTCTCTTGCTGACTACGGCCGTAAAGAAATCAAACTTGCTGAAGCAGAAATGCCAGCTTTGATCGGCTTACGTAAACGCTATGCAGCTTCTAAACCACTTGCTGGCGCAAAAATTCTTGGTTGTATTCACATGACCATTCAAACAGCTGTTCTTATTGAAACGCTTGTTGAATTAGGTGCTGAAGTACGCTGGACATCATGTAACATTTTCTCTACTCAAGACCATGCTGCTGCTGCAATTGCTGCTCGCGGTATTCCAGTTTTTGCTTGGAAAGGTGAAACTGAAGAAGAATATGTATGGTGTTTAGAGCAACAGATTAATGTAAATGGCCAACCTTGGGATGCCAACATGATCTTGGACGATGGCGGTGATTTAACTGCTCTTGTTCATGAAAAATACCCTGCGCTTTTAGAACGTATTCACGGTATTACCGAAGAAACCACAACAGGTGTTCAACGTCTTATCGAAATGTGGAAAGACGGTTCTTTGAAAGTTCCTGCAATTAACGTAAATGACTCAGTTACTAAATCTAAAAACGACAACAAATATGGTTGCCGCCACTCATTAAACGACGCAATCAAACGTGCAACTGACATGCTTTTATCTGGCCGTCGCGCACTTGTAGTTGGTTATGGTGACGTAGGTAAAGGTTCTGCTCAATCTTTACGTCAAGAAGGCATGATCGTTCGTGTAACAGAAGTTGACCCAATTTGTGCAATGCAAGCATGTATGGACGGCTACGAAGTTGTATCTCCATACAAAAACGGCGTACAAACAGGCAAAAAAGAAGATATTAACCAAGATCTTCTTGGCAACACTGACCTCGTTGTAACCACTACTGGTAACTACCACGTGTGCGATGCAGCAATGTTAGACAGCTTAAAAGCTGGTGCAGTTGTATGTAACATCGGTCACTTCGACACAGAAATTGATACAGCTTATTTACGTGGTTACAAGTGGGTTGAAGTTAAGCCACAAGTTCACCAAGTTTATCGTTCAGAAGATGAAAATAACTACCTCATTCTTCTTTCTGAAGGTCGCCTTGTAAACCTAGGTAATGCAACTGGTCACCCATCACGTGTAATGGACGGTTCTTTTGCTAACCAAGTTTTAGGTCAAATTCACTTATTCCAAGAAAAATTTGCTGATCTTCCTGCAAATGAGAAAGCTGCAAAAATTCGTGTAGAAGTTCTTCCTAAGAAACTTGACGAAGAAGTTGCCGCTGCAATGGTTGCAGGTTTCGGTGGTGTACTTACCCAGTTAACTCAAGAGCAAGCTGATTATTTAGGCGTAGCTGTTGAGGGGCCATTCAAGTCTGACGCTTACAAATACTAAGAACTTAAGGGCAGACGGTGAACCGACTGCCCTTTTTTCTAAAATGTTTCGCTGTTTACAAGGATTTGACATGACTAAACGTACACCTATTTCTTTTGAGTTTTTCCCGCCAAAAACTGATGCTGGTGCTGAAAAACTTCGTATTGTTCACCAAGAATTACAACTTCTGAACCCTGAGTTTTTCTCAATTACTTATGGGGCTGGTGGTTCTACTCGCGAACGCACTCTGGCTGCTATTGATGATTTCAATGGTAAAGGTACACCAGTTGCACCTCACCTTTCTTGTATTGGTGATGATAAAGCTCGTATTGCTGAGTTACTGGATTTATATAAAGCTCAAGGCATTAACCGTATTGTTGCTTTACGCGGTGATTTACCTTCTGGTCAGGTTGGACTTGGGGAACTTCCTTACGCACAGGATTTAGTACGTTTTATTCGTGAGCACTCAGGTGACCATTTTCATATTGAAGTTGCAGCTTATCCAGAAATGCATCCTCAAGCTGAAAACCTTGATTCAGATATTCAACGTTTTATTGAAAAAGTACAAGCTGGTGCTAATGCAGGAATTACTCAATTCTTCTTTAATCCAGATTCCTACTTTTATTTTATAGAGCGTTTAGAGCAAGCTGGAATTAACATTCCGGTGGCTCCAGGAATCATGCCAATTACCAACGCAAGTAACTTAATTCGCTTTGCAGACGGTACGGGTGCTGAAATTCCTCGCTGGATCCGTAAGCAATTACAAGCCTATGGTGATGACAGTGAAAGTATTAAAGCTTTCGGTCATGAAGTTGTTGTTAAGTTGTGTGAACGCCTTATTGCAGGTGGTGCGCCAAGCTTACACTTCTATTCAATGAATCAAATCGAACCAACTCGTCAACTTGTTGTTGATCTTGGGTTAAATTAATTTTGTAAGGCGTACCCAATGAACCGTTTTTTTATCGAAACTGAACTTACAGTTGGCTCAACAATTCAACTGACAGAATCAGTATTCCATCATTGGGTGCGTGTTTTACGTGCACAACTACAAGAACAAGCGACTCTATTTAATGGACAAGGTGGGGAATATCTCGCGACTTTGACAGAAATTAATAAAAAAAATGCGTTTGTCACAATTGAGAATTTTAACCCTGCAAACCGTGATGCCCCTTTTAAAGCTGTTTTAGGTCAAGTCATGAGTAAAGGCGATCGAATGGATTATGCCATTCAGAAAGCCACTGAATTAGGTGTAAGCCAGATTCAATTGCTAACTAGTGAGCGTTGTGAAATGCGCTTAAAATACGATCGAGATCAAAAAAAATTAGATCACTGGCAAGCTGTTGCAATTGCAGCATGTGAACAATGTGGCCTCAATTTGGTTCCAGAAGTATTAGCGCCTATTTCTCTTCATGAATGGTTAAGTTCTTCTGAGCTTCCTCAATCTAAATTTGTTTTAGCACCAGAAAAAGAACAAAAAGATGTATTGGCGGGAATACAACCTGAACTTGCCTTATTGATTGGCCCAGAAGGTGGACTAAGTGAAAATGAAATTACCCAAGCCAATCAAGCTGGATTTATGAACTGGTGCATTGGTGACCGAGTTTTGCGTACAGAAACTGCCCCTGTTGTTGCCTTGTCTATTTTAAATTATCGATTTTTATCCACCTAAGTTCTCTGCACATTGATTAAATCATTATTTAAAGTTAACTTACTTTTATTGTATGAATAAAATTTCAAATTCTTTTTCACTGATAAATCAGATTCTTTCTGTATATATGTAAAAAAAATAGGATAGAAAAATCTTATGTCTGGGCTTCAGGAAGAATATCTACAGCATCAAACAAAAATTGAACAGCTGAAACTTTCAACTCAATATATCCGCTGGTATTTAATTAGCCTGATATTACTGTGCCTCATTTCATATGGTATTTTTTCTTACTATTTTTCATCTACAATAACAATATTTAGCTGGTCTATTGGTCTTACCGTCGTTGCTCTTGTCAGCTTATTATTTATTCCAAATATTTTGACTCACTATCGTACGATTGATTTTACAAAAAAAGCTGATCGTGTCTTACAAAGTATTTGTTTATTCTCAGGAATTTTAATTGGAATAAATGTCACAATTATTCATTTTTATCTACCTCCTGAATTAATTGCACTACCAGATGCTCATATTTTAATTGCTTTATTTATTACTTCGGCTCATATCATTGGCCTTACTTTTTTAACCCAACAACCCCGATATTTTTATCTCTTATTTATTCCTAGCACCTTCCCTCTACTAATTGCTCAATTCACACATAATCCAATTACTCAGCTACCTTTTTATTTCGCCTATAACCTCACCTTTGTCGCAACTGTGCTTTGTGCATATGCAACTCAACGCAATTACCAAAAGATCTCTCAATTATTATTAAAAAATAAACAGCTTGTTCAAATTTCAGACCAGCATACCCAATGGGCTGAAGAATTATGTGTACAACTCCAACAAGAAGTGAATAAGTCCAAAGATATTGAAGCCCAGCTTCAATTTAATAATCATTTACTTGAGCAAAAAGTACGTGAACGTACCTATGACCTCACCAAAATGAATGAGCAACTCGAAAGCCATCACTATAATTTAGCTTTTGCACATGAAACTGCGGGTATTCGACCTTGGGATTGGGATATTGAAAGTCAAAGATTGGAAATTACATTTTTCGATCAACAAAAACAAACTCAAACCGCCGTTATTCATCTCAATACTATATTAGATCGTATACACCCAAGCGATAAAAAACTTTTTGACGAACGTTTAAAACAACATTTGGAAGGCGTTACAGATCATTTTAATATCACCTTTCGAATTTTACGTCGAGATGGTTCTTGGAGATGGATTCATGATGTAGGCCGTGTCATCACCAGAGATCCAAAAACACAAAAAGCGCTTCGTATGGTGGGAATGACCCGCGATATACATCAAGAGAAAAAGGATCAAGAACATCTAAGACTATCTGCAATTGTGCTCGAGCAAGCTGCGGAAGGAATATTTATTTTAGATGAGCACCTAAACTATATTGATGTAAATCCCTACTATGAAAAATTAACCGGATTTTCCAAGTCAGAGCTTCTGAGTAAAGAACTATTTAGCATTACAATTAATCAAAAAGAATTACAACAACAGTTTCATACATCAATAACCCAACAGCTCTTGGAGACAGGAGAATATATGGGTCAGTTTGACGAAAAGTTTAGTTCTGGTAAAAGCGTATATTTATGGTTGCATATCAATGTGGTCAAAGATGAATTCAATCAAATTACCAATTATATTGGATTTGCACGTGACCTCACTGAGCAAAAGCGCCAAGAGCAACATCTATCTTACTTAAAAAACTACGATAGCCTCACCCACCTGCCTAATCGTCTTTACTACTACAATCAATTACATCAATATCTTGTAAACCCTTCATATAACATTAAAAATTTAGCATTAATACGGGTAAATATTGACCGCTTCCGAGCTTTCAATGAATTTTTAAATAATGATAGTGGTGATGAATTACTTAAACAGTTCGCACAAAGATTACGCTTAATCAATATCAATGCGATTTTAGTCGCCTATTTAAATAGTGATGATTTCGCAATCATTTATGAGATTTCGCCAATTCATCCAAATGTTGAGCAATATTGCCAAAATATTTTACAAGCACTCAATGCACCTTTTTACATTGATAATCACGAATATTTTATTACCGCATCTATCGGTGTTGCATGTTTTCCTGAACATGGCAGACAAATTGATCATCTCAACAATCATGCAGAGCAAGCTCTTTCCGAGGCAAAACGTTTAGGTGGTAATACAATTTGCTATTACTGCAATAAAACAAATCACTCATATAAAACTGCCGATTTAGAGCAAGAGCTACGTAAAGCCATTCAAAATGATGAATTTGTCATTTATTACCAGCCCAAAATTAATCTACACGATCAATCTATTATCGGTTTTGAAGCACTCATTCGTTGGCAGCATCCTGAAAAAGGATTAATCCTGCCAAATATGTTTATACCTTTTGCTGAGCGTAGTAGCCTGATCTCAGATATTGGGAAAGTTGTTTTAGATAAAGTTGGAAAGCAACTCCAAGAGTGGAAAAATGCTGGTTATATCAATATTCAAGTCTCTGTAAATATTGTCGCTCAACAAATACATCGAGGCTTATTACTCAACGACTTAGATGAGGTTTTGCAAAAATATAATATTCAAGGTTCAGATCTCGAACTTGAAATTACAGAGTCAGCCCTTCTAGACAATACTGCCAATGTAAAAACGCTATTACATGCGATAAAACAACGAGATATCTCCATTGCCTTAGATGACTTTGGTACGGGTTATTCATCTTTAGCCTATCTGACAGAGTACCCAATTGACGTATTAAAAATTGATCGTGCTTTTATTTCTAAAATTGGTGATCACAAACAAGAAGCAATAGTAAATGCAATGATCGCGATGGGTAAAAGTATGGGACTTAAACTGGTTGCTGAAGGTGTAGAAACAAAAGAACAAGTCACCTATCTACAAAAACAGCAATGTGATTTTTTACAAGGCTATTTCTTTAGTCGCCCTATTCCTGCCGAGCAGATTATTCCTTATCTACAAACAAATCCGCATATTTCTTAATTGTTCCAATCATCTATTTTACCTATGCTGCTTTTTCCAAAAATGAGCGTTTTTGACTGTGAGAAATAAAGAAGTAGTGTTATATTCTTTAGCATTTAGCTCACCACGGGGCTATTGGCAATTCGTCTACTATTCTCTTAATTGGTAAAAATTAAAGCATAGTTAAAGAAGCGAGTTGCCTCTCCCTAAATGAGCAATTTGACTAGTTTGCTTTTTTGTATCAAATAGAGACTCAGATGGACGATCAATCTTTAAAACAGGCCGCTTTAAATTACCATGAATATCCAAACCCAGGGAAAATCAGCGTCACCCCAAGTAAGCAACTTGTCAACCAACGAGATTTGGCTCTAGCCTACTCACCAGGAGTTGCTGCGCCATGTTTAGAGATTGAACGTGATCCATCTGCTGCTGCTAAATATACAGCTCGCGGAAACTTGGTTGCCGTAGTCAGTAACGGTACAGCTGTTCTTGGTTTAGGTAATATTGGACCATTAGCGTCTAAACCTGTAATGGAAGGTAAAGGCGTACTCTTCAAAAAGTTTGCTGGTGTTGACGTATTTGACATCGAAATTGCAGAAAACGATCCAGATAAAATTGTAGATATTGTTGCCTCTCTTGAGCCAACTTTCGGTGGTATCAACCTCGAAGATATTAAAGCGCCAGAATGTTTCTATATCGAAAAGAAACTTCGCGAACGCATGAAAATTCCTGTATTCCATGACGATCAACACGGTACAAGTATCATTGTAGGTTCAGCTTTGCTTAATGCATTGCAACTTGTAAATAAGAAAATTGATGAAATCAAAATTGTAGCTTCAGGCGCAGGCGCTGCTGCCCTTTCTTGTTTAGATTTACTTTGTGCTTTAGGCGTAAATAAAGAAAATATCATTGTTGCCGATTCTCGCGGTCTACTCACTACTTCACGTGAAGGCTTGGATGAATCAAAAAAACGTTATGTTCAAGACATTAAAGCAACTCAGTTACATGAAGTAATGACTGGTGCTGATATGTTCTTGGGTCTTTCTGCTGCTGGTATTCTCACCAAAGAAATGGTGAAACAGATGGCTGAGAACCCTATTATTTTTGCTTTGGCAAACCCAGATCCAGAAATTTTACCTGAACATGCACATGAAGTACGTCCTGATGTAATCATGGCAACTGGTCGTTCTGACTATCCAAACCAAGTAAACAACGCATTATGTTTCCCTTACATTTTCCGTGGTGCGCTTGACGTTGGTGCAACAACAATTAATGAAGACATGAAAATTGCATGTGTACATGCAATTGCACGTATGGCACACGTAGAAGCAGATGCAGCGACTTATGGCGAAAAATCTGCTTCATTTGGCCGTGACTATTTAATTCCACGCCCACTTGACCAACGCTTAATTTTAGAAATTGCTCCTGCTGTTGCTAAAGCTGCAATGGATTCAGGTGTTGCAACTCGTCCAATCGAAGATTTCTCTGCATACCGTCAAAAATTATCTGAGTTTGTTTATAACTCTGCATTCTTGATGAAACCGATTTTTGCTCAAGCAAAAACTGATCCTAAACGCATCGCATATGCTGAAGGTGAAGATGAGCGCGTATTACGTGCAGTGCAAATCGCAGTTGATGAAGATTTAGCTAAACCAATTTTAGTAGGTCGTACTGCTGTTATTGAAGCTAATATCAAAAAATTAGGCCTACGTTTACAACATGGCGTAAACATTGAAATTGTAGATCAAGAACAAAACCCAATGTATGAAGAGTTTTGGAAAGACTACTATCAAACAATGCAACGCAAAGGCATTACTGTTGAATATGCTCAACGTGAAGCTCGTCGCCGTTCAACATTAATTGCATCTCTACTGGTTAAATTCGGTAAAGCAGACGGTATGTTATGTGGTACTTACAGTAGCTATAACATTCACCTTGACTTTGTACGCAATGTCATCGGTCTAAAAGAAGGTATGAACAACTTCTTCACGCTAAATGCATTAATGCTTGAAGATCGTAACTTGTTTATTGCTGATACGTACGTAAATACAAACCCGACTGCTGAACAACTTGCTGAAATGACTATTTTAGCAGCTGAAGAAGTACGTCGTTTTGGTATTACTCCGCGTGTAGCTCTACTTTCTCATTCAAGTTTTGGTAGTGACCAGACTGACTCTAGTGCTCAAAAAATGCGTGAAGTTTATCGTATTTTATCTGAGCAAGCTCCTGAGCTTGAAGTTGAAGGTGAAATGCATGGTGATGCAGCATTAGACGAAAACATTCGTCAATTTGCATTCCCTGGCTCACGTTTCAAAGGTTCGGCAAACTTGCTCATTATGCCAAACCTAGATGCAGCAAATATTTCGTTTAACTTGTTGAAAGCGACTTCTGGTAACAACGTTACTATTGGTCCAATTTTACTTGGGGCAGCAAAACCTGTTCATATTTTAACGCCGACAGCAACGACTCGTCGTCTTATCAATATGACTGCTTTAACTGTTGCTGAAATCCAACAACAAGAAAAGTAATTTAGAAACTGCTTTTTACGAAAAGCATCTCTAATGACTTGAGAAAACCTCTATTCTGTAGCATGATTGCTTGAAGAATAGAGGTTTTTTCATGCAAGTGTATTTAGTAGGCGGTGCCGTCCGTGATTTTTTACTTGGGCATCCCTATCAAGAAAAAGATTATGTTGTTGTCGGTGCAACGCCGGAACACATGCTCGCCCAAGGTTTTCAACCTGTAGGCAAAGATTTTCCTGTGTTTCTTCATCCTGAAACGAAAGAAGAATATGCACTTGCACGTACTGAAAGAAAATCTGGTAAAGGCTACCACGGCTTTCAATTTTTTACCGATACCATAGTAAGCTTAGAAGAAGATTTAATTCGCCGTGATTTGACTATCAATGCCATAGCAATGGATCAAGATGGCAAACTATACGATCCATATGGCGGTCAAACAGATTTAGAAAATAAAACTTTGCGTCATGTTTCAGAAGCTTTTGCTGAAGATCCTTTACGTGTTTTACGTGTTGCACGCTTTGCGGCTCGCTATTCTTCATACGGTTTTCAGATTGCGCCAGAGACCATGCAGCTTATGCAAACCATGGCTGAGTCAGGTGAGCTTGATGCCTTAACACCAGAGCGTGTGTGGAAAGAGACTTCTCGCGCACTTTTAGAAGATCATGCAGATGTTTATTTTCAAACATTGCGTGACTGTGGGGCGTTGAAACATCTTTTCCCTGAAATTGATGCATTATTTGGTGTACCACAGCGCCCTGAATATCACCCGGAAGTGGACTGCGGCATACATACCTTAATGTCGCTACAGCAAGCTTGTAAATCAAACTATTCACTTGATGTTCGATTTGCTGTGTTAGTACATGATTTGGGTAAAGCATTAACTCCAGCCAATGAACTCCCTCGCCACATCATGCATGAAGAACGTGGAGTAAAACCTGTTACGGAGTTATGTGAACGTTTAAAAGTTCCAACTCAAACTCGACAGTTGGCATTATCGGTATGTAAAGAACATCTAAAATGTCATCAGATTATGTCGTTAAAACCAGGAACTGTATGGCGTCTATTACAGCGTCTAGATGTATTACGTCGTCCTGAGAGAGTGGAAGCATTTGTACAAGCATGTGAATGTGATGCTAAAGGAAGACTAGGTTTAGAAGACCGTCCGTATCCTCAAGCTCAGTACATGTTAGATGCGATGCAAATCGTTCGCTCTATTAAAGTTCAGGATTTACCTGAAAACATTAAAGGTGCTGAGATTGGTGAAATGCTCATTCAGTACCGCATTGATGCTTTAACTGAGTTCAAACATCAGCATCAAGCACTATCTCATACTTAATTAACACCAAGAAAAAAGCCTCATTACGAGGCTTTTTTATCTTTACTGTTTAGGCAGCGGTATAAATTGTGATTGAGTATTTTGGTTTTTTCTTTCCCCTACTGTCACCACAAAGTTTTGTTGCTTCCCATCTCGCTCGACCATTACATTAATTTCGCTGTTAGGCGCTTGTAATGCAACATAATTAATCAAATGAGATGCTGAAGTGATTTGTTGATTATTCACCTGAATAATTTTATCACCAATCTTAATACCTGCTGATGCAGCTGGACCATTTTTCAAGACATCTGCAACCACAACACCAATTTGCTGTTTAGGTGCTAATACATCTTCTTGTGTAGGCGGTACTAAACTAATCCCTAACCATCCACGGACTACACGGCCATCTTTCAAAATTGAGTTTAAAACTTGTTGGCAAACTTTAGCGGGAATTGCAAAACCAATTCCTAAAGAACCACCTGACTGAGAGAAAATAGCAGTATTTACCCCGATTAAATTCCCAGCCACATCAATTAATGCTCCCCCAGAGTTACCTGGATTAATTGCGGCATCTGTTTGAATAAAGTCTTCATAGGTATTAATGCCTAAATCAGAGCGTTCAGTCGCAGAAATAATACCTTGAGTTACCGTTTGGCCTACGCCAAATGGGTTACCAATTGCTAAGACCACGTCACCTACTTCATTACCACTCAGTTTAAATGGCAATACAGGTAATTTATCTAAATCGATTTTAATTACGGCTAAATCAGTATCAGGGTCTGTTCCAACAATCGTTGCTTCTGCACGACGGCCGTCATGTAATGCAACTACAATCTGATCAGCTTGAGCAATCACATGATTATTCGTCAAAATATAACCATCAGCTCGCACAATAACCCCAGAGCCTAAGCTATTTTCATTTTGCTGTTGTTGTTCAGGAACCTGATTTCCAAAAAATTCGCGGAATACCGGATCACTTAATAAAGGATGATTTTGTTTAACTTTCTGGGTCGTAAAAATATTAACAACTGCCGGCGCTGCAACTTTTACCGCAGCACTATAAGATACCACCCCGCCCGCTCGCGAAGTATCAACGAGTGGTTCAACTTTCTCAGCAGGCATTTGCACCCCATCAACTGCAACAGTTGGTTTCGGCTGATGGTATTTTTGCCATGCAATAAAACTGGCAATTACAATAATAAGTAACACCCAAGGTAACCATGTAAAGGTGCGGCGCACGTTCATATCCTCTACGCAAAGAAGTTTTTAATTAAATTAATATATTGAACAAAAAGAGTTTTCAGTTAAGCATTTTAAATTAAATATGTCGATATACATAAAAAAGTCAAAAAAGATTTGTCTAGCTTTAGTTACACAACAAAATATGTTTCTATAGCTTTAGCAATTATTTACTACTCAATTCAGGAAATATCATGGCAAATTTGCATGAAATTATTCAGTGGTGCGACCAAACCTTAAAAGTAGCAGAATTTAAAGATTACGCACCAAATGGCCTGCAAATTGAAGGTTCAACTGAAGTAAAACGTATCGTTTGTGCGGTTACTGCTTCCGAAGATGCGATTGATGCAGCAATTGCTCAAAATGCAGATTTATTACTCGTACATCATGGTTATTTTTGGAAGGGTGAACCGTATCCAATTACTGGAATGCGAGGCAACCGCATTAAAAAACTCATTCAAAATAATATTTCATTAGTCGCTTATCATCTACCTTTAGATGCACACCCAACTTTGGGCAACAATGTAGCGATTGCAGAAAAACTAAACTTGAAGAATTTAGAACCACTCGATTTAACCGAGAAACATCCGATTGGTAATATTGGTTATTTAGAGCAAGCAGTTTCTGTAGATGAGTTTAAAGCACAGCTTCAAAACAGTTTTGATTTTAAAGTGATTCATTTGCCAGCAGAAAAGCAAAGCATTCAAAAAGTAGGCTTCTGTACAGGCGGCGCTCAAGATTTTATTGCTAAAGCTGCTTTGCAAAATTGTGATGCTTATATTTCAGGTGAAGTCAGTGAACGAACTTTTTATGAAGCAAAAGAATTAGGGGTTCACTATTTCGCCTGTGGTCACCATGCTACTGAGCGTTATGGAGTTCAGCGTTTGGCACAAGCGATCTCAAAACAGTTTTCAATTGAAGCTGAATATTTTGAATTGAATAATCCGATTTAATTAAGTCTTTTTTTCAATCTGTGTTATGCGTATTAATTAGATCTTTATTGTGTATAGTTCTTTAAAACGATGCCCTATTGTGACCAGAATCATTTACAATAGAGCCACTTAATTGTATAACCCAGCAAATGCAAGGAATAGGAACATGACAACCATTACTTTACCTGCACTTCCATATGGCTATGATGATTTAGCGCCACATATTAGTAAAGAAACTTTAGAATACCATCACGATAAACACCACAATACCTATGTTGTTAACTTAAACAACTTAATCAAAGGAACTGACCTTGAAGGTAAAACTTTAGAAGAAATCATTAAAGCGACTGCTGGTGATGCATCTAAAGCTGGTATTTTCAACAATGCTGCTCAAGTTTGGAATCACACTTTCTACTGGAACAGCATGAAGCCAAATGGTGGTGGTAAGCCTACTGGCGCAATCGCTGCTAAAATTGACGAAGCTTTTGGTAGCTACGAAAAGTTTGCAGAAGAATTTACTGCTGCTGCAACAACTCAATTTGGTTCAGGTTGGGCTTGGTTAGTTGCTGATGAAGTAAATGGTAAATTATCTATTACTAAAACTTCTAATGCAGACACTCCACTTGCACATGGTCAAATTGCTGTTTTAACAATTGACGTATGGGAACATGCTTACTACATCGATTTCCGTAACTTACGTCCTAAATACATCGCAACTTTCTTAGAAAGCCTTGTGAACTGGGACTATGCAAATGCAAAACTTGCAGGTCAACCAGCTGGCGTAGAGAAATAATTTTATTTCTTTATAAAAAACCACCCTATTTTGGGTGGTTTTTTTATTTTTAATACAACAAAAGCATATTAATCAAGCAAACGATTCATTTTCTTTAATATTCTTATTGACGCTTTTAGATTTCATCCATAAAATGCGCATCAGATTCTCCAATAGCTCAGTCGGTAGAGCGACGGACTGTTAATCCGCAGGTCCCTGGTTCGAGCCCAGGTTGGAGAGCCATCTACTAATCTCCCATAGCTCAGTCGGTAGAGCGACGGACTGTTAATCCGCAGGTCCCTGGTTCGAGCCCAGGTGGGAGAGCCAAGATTCTAAAAGCCCGCATTTATTGCGGGTTTTTTCTTTTCTAATGATTTAATAATTTTTCATTATTTTGAATAAAATCAATGTTTCGAGTATTTTTAAACCAAACGACAAGATATTCTCTCTAATTCTGCTATTAAAGCTTGACCCAGCACCCTTTCCTGCCTAAAATCCTTTTCCAGATTCTCCCATAGCTCAGTCGGTAGAGCGACGGACTGTTAATCCGCAGGTCCCTGGTTCGAGCCCAGGTGGGAGAGCCAAGATTCTTAAAAACCCACTCATCATGAGTGGGTTTTTATTTGTATGATGCCTTCACATGTTCGAATCGAGTCACTTATTTTTTATTGTTTTAGGTTGCGTAAGCACCTGTATATTTCTTCTTGTTTGTTTACGCCCTTATTTATTTCCAAAACAAAAATTCTTTGCTCGCCCTGTCATTACAAACTTTGAAACTCAAATGTTTATACGCTTAAAACAAAGTTTTCCAAATTCTCATGTGTTAGCACAAGTGGCTTTTAGCGCTTTAATTACCAGTAATGACTATAAAATTCGTAGTCAGTTCAATCGTAAAGTTACTGACTTTGTCGTGCTCAACAACAAGATGGAAGTCATGGCCATTATTGAGCTAGATGACCCTACCCATCTTGAAAAAGTAGAAGAAGACCGTATTCGTGATCAAATGCTCACTGAAGCAGGCTACCTTGTAAAGCGTTACACAAATATTCCTACTGTACGCCAATTACAAAAGGATATTCATTAACAAGCTATTTTGTTTCAGAGTTTGCAGCTTCTTTCTCTGCTATTCTTTTTGCCATCTCTAAACGCTGCTGTTCATATTGTTTTTTATTCTTAGCATCACTTTTTGCAGCCAAGAAAAGTATTCCAATAATTAGTAAAGGAATAAGTAAACCTAACCCCATTAATAACCAAGGAACAGATTTTTTTTCAACAGGTTGCTGGCTCATAAGTTCTTCAAACTCAAGTAGTATCGATTTCAGAATACGTAACAATATAACAAAAAGAGCCACTATAAAGTGGCTCTTTTTTAAGCTAATTTCTAATTAAACAAATAAATCTTAGAATTTACCTGTGCAGTGTGGACTTTGGCTGGCATCTTTCTGTGCATCAGTCAGCACAATACCCGTACCCGCTGACATATTAGCTTGAATGAAATCTACAGCATTGGCATTTTGACATACGATTGCTTGTGTATGAGTTGCATTCGGTACAATTGTTAAGTTATAGCCCTTATCGTAAGCTGCTTGTGGGAAAAACTTCAAAGCATTCACTTTCATATTCGTGAATAAGCTTTGCGTTACCACAGGCAACACCGCTTGATCTTTTTCGCCTTGAATAATAAATACCGGTGTTTTAATAACTTTCTCGGCTGTAGCATTTGTCGCAGGCTGGGTCGCTGTCAAAAAGTTTTGAACAACTTGGTCTGCTTTGAATTTATTCAGATCAATACCATACTGTGCAATTTGATGCGTAGGGTCTGCCAAGTAAGCTAAAATACCCGCCTTAAACTTCGCTTGTAAACCATTTGCACTATCAGGTGTAGGGTAACTTAAACAAGCACCATCATCCCCTGTACGACCATAAGCCAATTCCGCAATGTCAGCTGCTCCCGATGTAAAAATTGCCTTCAAATCATAGTTTGGTTGTTGTGCTTTAATGCCCGCACTTGCTAAGGCTGCATATGCTAACAATTCAGCATAACCATCAGCAATTTGGTCAATCATCGCCTGACCTTCAGCTTCTGTAATCAATTTATTAGCTAGCGCATAACGAACTTGTAATAAGTTCTCATCCAATTTATTTACTTGCTTAGGTTTTCCAGTTGCATCAAGATTAAATTGTGGGTCAATATAAATTTGAATGATTGTTCCCAAACTTGATGCAGGTGCTCCGGCTACAGCACCTTTATAACTTACATCCGTATTAGCAAACTCAGCAGTACCCAATGATGCATGGCCACCTTGTGACTGACCAATCGACATCCAATCACCTTTTAACTGAGCACCGTAATGCTCTTTTACTGCTTTAACTGCAGCTAATGCTGATTTTGCTTCACTAGATAAGTTTAAGTATGGATGCACTCCTGGTGTACCTAGCCCCTCATAATCTGGTGCCACAATCACATAACCTGCTGCTAATAAGGACTCAGCAAGGATTTTAAATCGCGGATTAATAGCATTTTTGCTTGGCGCACAACCATCACCCACCCCAACAGTTCCATGTTCCCATACCACTACACGATAACCATCTTTCGGTTGTGTTGCTTTTGGAAACAATACCATTGCTGTAGCAGTTGCTGTTTTTCCTTGAACATTTGCCATGTTATAAGTCATTACTTTGATCGTTGAAGCATTATCAACTTTATCAATCGCGTAATTACTTTCTGAGACATAAGCTTTATTTGTGTCTATCCCTGTGTAGTCATCATCATCGTCATTACACGCTGTAAGAAATAGTGCTGAAATTGATAATGTTATAGCTAAAGCAATTTTTGACCGTTTCATAGAATATCCTTTTTATGTGTTATTTATTCCGCATATTTTTATGCACAAATATTAAGACATAAAAAAAGTGCTCTGCATAGAACACTTTTCAACCTCACGGTCATTTTTACTATATGAAATTTAAAAATATTCCTAGAAAAATGATTAATCCAACCCAGCGATTGTGACGAAATGCCCAAAAACATACTTGAGGGTTGCGGTCTTTGGTTTTAATTGTTTGATATACAAAATCGAATGCCACTACAATTAAAGCAATAATTGCCCATGGGAATAAAATATTTTCTAAATATAGTGCAGTACCAATCAAAACAAGGCTTGTTGCCTGTAAGAGTGCAATAATCTGGATGTCATATCGGCCAAAAAGAATAGCTGTAGATTTCACACCAATCTTTAAATCATATTCACGATCTGTAATTGCATATTGAGTGTCATAAGCCACAGTCCAAGCCAAATTACCAAAATAGAGCAACCAGCAAGTCAAATCTGGAGTTTTACCTACCGCGGTAAAAGCCATAGGAATTGACCATGAAAATGCTGCGCCTAAAAATACTTGGGGTAAATTGGTATAGCGTTTCATAAATGGATAAATAAACGCTAAAAATAATGCGCCAAATGACCAATAAAAAGTTTCTATAGGTAAAAAGAACAAAAGACATGCGCTTGCTAAAACAAGGCCCAAGAATACGTATACGGCTTCCCTTGCGCGAATCACTCCTGTTGCTAAAGGGCGCGTTTTTGTTCGCTCTACATGACCATCTACTTTACGATCAGCAAAGTCATTAATCGCACATCCAGCAGCGCGCATAAAAATGACGCCTAAAATCATGACAAATAAAATACCTAAATCAGGTATTCCTTTTGATGCAACCCAAAGTGCCCACATGGTTGGCCAAAACACCAGTTCAGTACCAATTGGCTTATCAAATCGACATAGATAATAATAAGCTTCTAAACGCTGACGCCATGTTGTGCCTGTTGCAGTCGTCATAGTAATTCCTTGTCGTGCTGCTGATTTAAAAAAGCTTCAAAAGCCGGTAAGAATGTTTCTTGGACAATAAATTTACATCCATGCCAAGTATAGCAACTTTGTCGCGTCCAACCTTCTGGCAAACGAATGACACGACGGTCACAAAGCGGAATTGTTCTTTGAAATAGAAAAAAGCCAATTGGTTTAGATCCAATGTGCTGAAATATACGCGCTCTTTTTTGTAAACTTTGAATTGGAAAAATACTTTTTGCTTTTACCCATGGCTCAACTTCACAGCCATATAAATAGGTTTCCCTCACCCATGAAGTGTGGGTATGAGGCATGTTCATCCATTGACTGTCTGCAAACGTTAAACGTTGAAAATGTTCTTTAAAAGGCTTTACGCTGAACTGTCCACCGCCAAGTTCAGTCAATTGTTGGGTCAGAGAACCAGACGCATACAACCATGTTTTCAATGCAGGATTTAAAACTTGTTCCTGTTTAAGTACTGGTTGTCGTTTACGCATAATCTGCTCACATGAAAACTCGCACCTAGTTTACCCCAATTTTTTGATAAAAAACGTAGAGAATTCAATCAACATTCCAAGCAATAAAAAAGCCTGCATAAGCAGGCTTTTTTAAGAAATACGTATTACAAGCTGTAGTACATATCAAATTCAACTGGGTGAGTAGTCGTGTTAAGACGACGTACATCTTCAGTTTTAAGTTCGATGTATGCATCAAGCATTTCTTTAGTGAACACGCCGCCTTTTAACAAGAATTCGTGATCTGCTTGAAGTGCTTCAAGAGCCATATCTAAGCTATGAGCAACTGTTGGGATTTTTGCTTCTTCTTCTGGAGGAAGATCATACAAGTTCTTATCAGCAGCTTCGCCCGGATGGATCTTGTTTTGAATACCGTCGATACCAGCCATTAACAATGCAGCGAAACCTAAGTACGGGTTCATCATTGGGTCTGGGAAACGAGCTTCGATACGCTTACCTTTAGGGCTAGAAACGTATGGAATACGGATAGAAGCAGAACGGTTACGTGCTGAGTAAGCAAGCATAATTGGTGCTTCGAAGTGAGGAACCAAACGCTTGTATGAGTTTGTAGATGGGTTTGTGATTGCATTCAATGCACGAGCGTGCTTGATGATACCACCGATGAAGTACAATGCCATTTCTGAAAGGCCTGCATATTCATCACCAGCAAACAAGTTCTTGCCATCTTTAGAGATAGACATGTGAACATGCATACCAGAACCGTTATCGCCTACCATTGGTTTAGGCATAAAGGTTGCTGTTTTTGCATATTGATGTGCAACGTTCCAAACAGCATATTTGAACTGTTGAACTTCATCAGCTTTACGTACAAGTGTATTGAAGCTCACACCAATTTCTAACTGGCAAGAAGCAACTTCGTGGTGATGTACTTCTACACGACCTGGGCCCATGATGTCTTCGATTTTTGCACACATTTCTGCACGCATATCTTGTGAAGAATCAACTGGAGGAACTGGGAAGTAACCGCCTTTAACACGTGGACGGTGACCAGAGTTACCAGACTCGTAGTCTTTACCAGTAGACCAAGCAGCTTCTTCAGCGATTAATGTATGACGAGCGCCAGACATATCGATGTCCCACTTCACTTCGTCAAATACAAAGAATTCTGGTTCTGGACCAAAGAATGCAGTATCACCGATACCTGTAGATTTTAAGTATTCTTCTGCACGGCGAGCAATCGAACGTGGGTCACGCTCATAACCTTGACCAGTTGAAGGTTCAATAACGTCACAAGTCACAACTACAGTTGGTTCAGCAAAGAACGGGTCGATAAAACCAGTTTCCGCATCTGGACGTAAAATCATGTCAGATGCTTCAATGCCTTTCCAACCAGCGATTGAAGAACCATCAAACATTTTACCGTCTTCAAAAGTATCTTCATCAATAGAATCAGCTGGGTAAGTTACGTGCTGCTCTTTACCCTTAGTATCAGTAAAGCGAAAATCGACCCATTTTGCGCCACTTTCTTGTATGAGTTGAAGGACCTTGTTCGCCATGCTCATTTTGCTCCAATGAAATTTTGTTGCACTTGTTAAGTGCGTGTTAGTTGCTGGTATTTATATAGCAATTCTCATACCAACTTTATAAGACTTACCTAAAACATTGAATTGCTTATAACTATCCATGATTTAGGCCCCTTGTCTTGAACCCATTATACTGTTTGCATAGTTAAATGCACCATATTCAGACATTTTCAAATTATGGCATACAAGAATAGCTCGCAATCGCCCTAATTTAGTGCAAAATTGTTGCGCTAATATGAATCACCGCATCAATATCTAACAGTAATTTGTGATCATAATACTTTCTTATATAGAAATCTGACTTTCTTACTGTAATGCTTAAAAATAATAATCTATTCCCGATAGAACTATTAATCTCTAAATTAGACGATGGTATCTACAGTATGCCCTTGCCAAAAAAGTTTGAACATAAATACGATTTCTAAGTAACTCTACACAATTTTTTTAAATAATATCAATTACCACTCTTCACTGCCCATCCATAGAAAGGTTGAGGTTTTAAAGTGTTAATTTAATTTTTCTTATCGTAGTTTTACGCTAGGGCTGGCCTGATCAGCTTTGGTGCGCCAAAAGGAATCTTTTCGACTGATAATTTCAACTTTATAATTTTTTACCATTTGTTATATACCTTTTTTATACATGACCAACTTGCTTTTCAATTTAAAAAAATCTAAAAAATAAAACATAACTTTTTTTTATAACTAAACAAACTAAAAGTTTGGCTTATTAAACTACAAATATGTTCAAAGGATTTGAAATGAAGCATGAACTCGAACAATGTGACACAGCTTTTTTCGGCCATCCAAAACCCTTAAAAACTTTATTTTTTACAGAGCTATGGGAACGCTTTTCTTACTATGGAATTCGTCCCTTACTCGTTCTTTATATGGTTGCGATGGTCAATGATGGCGGGTTAGGTCTTGATCGTCCTACTGCCGCCGCAATTGTTGGGTTATTTGCAGGCTCTATGTATTTAATGACCGTTTTAGGTGGTTGGATTGCCGACAACTGGTTAGGTCAAGCACGATCCGTCTGGTATGGCTCCCTCATTATTGCTTTAGGTCACTTATCAATTGCGCTTACCCCCATCTTTGATCAATTCTTTTTTTATTTCGGCTTAGTCCTTATTGTTCTTGGCTCAGGTTTATTTAAAACCTGTATTTCAGTGATTGTCGGAACATTATATAACGCTCAGGATAGTAGACGAGATGCTGGCTTCTCCATTTTTTATATGGGGATTAATATGGGGTCGTTTATTGCCCCGCTTATTACAGGTATATTGGCTCGCGATCATGGCTGGCATCTAGGTTTTGGGATTGGCGGCCTTGGAATGTTGATTGCATTACTCATCTTCCGTGCATTAGCCATTCCTCAACTACAATCATTCAACCAATTGCGTCAGCAAACTGACAATTGGAATAAACCTGTCGTAGAAAATAGAAATGCGCCAAAAATTGCTTTCTCATTTTTACTATCTGTTGCAGTCGTTATTGCTCTTACTTTCTTTGGCGTTATTCGTATCAATCCAGTCGCGGTAGCAACTTATTTAACAGTCGGAATCGGCGTTGGAATTATCGCTTATTTTATCTATTTATTATTTTTCATTGGTTTAGAAAAACATGAAAAATTTAAAATTATTATCTGCTTTGTCTTATTAGCAACATCAGCTCTTTTTTGGTCTGCCTTTGAGCAAAAACCAACTTCTTTTAACCTATTTGCGCAAGATTACACAGACCGTAATGTTTTCGGATTCGAGATTCCAGCAGTGTGGTTTCAATCAATTAACGCACTCTTTATTATTATTTTTGCCCCAATTGCAGCATGGCTTTGGGCTAAACTTGGTAAGTCAAATAAAGACCCAAGTTATATCAGTAAATTTATTATTGCACTTTTACTGGCAGCAGGTGGTTTCCTGTTGATGTCATTTGCAAGCCGTTTTGCTATTGCAGGTGGATTAGTTTCACCATTTTGGTTAGTCGGAACTTTATTTCTTCTTACCATAGGTGAACTTTGCTTAAGCCCGATTGGTCTATCTACCATGACTAAACTTGCACCTGATGTTATACGTGGTCAAATTATGGGTCTATGGTTTACAGGTTCAGCTTTGGGTAATCTTATCGCTGGTTTAATTGGCGGGCATGTATCGGCAGATGGCATTAATCATTTACCTACCTTATTTATGCGATGTGTTTTAGCGTTAGTGATTGGCGCAATCGTGTTATTTTTATTAAAGAAACCTATCAATAGATTAATGAACAAAAGTACCAGTAAAGTTCAACCTGAGTTGGAAACTATATGAGCGTTTTAACTGTTCCAGAAAAACTTGAGAAACTTCGTGAACTCATGCGCAATCAGCATGTTGATGCTTTGATTGTGATGAGTGCCGATCCGCATATGTCAGAATATTTGCCAGACTACTGGAAAGCAAGGCAGTGGTTAAGTGGTTTTAGTGGTTCGGTTGGTACGCTCGTCGTGACCCAAAACTTTGCAGGACTCTGGGCTGATGGCCGCTATTGGGTACAAGCCGAGCAACAACTTATTGGAACTGGCTTTGATCTTCAAAAATTAACAAGTGATGAATCTTCAACACATCTCGCTTGGATTGAAAAAAATCTACAACCAGAATCAGTCATTGTGGTAAATGGGCATACTTTATCAATTCAGCAATTTAAGGCACTTGAACATACTGCACGAGTTAATAATTATAAACTCGAAACCCAGCAAGATTTTGTCGGAGAGATTTGGTTAAACCGCCCAGAACTTCCATCAAAGAAAATTCATTTCATGCCTGAAAGGCTAAATGCCCTATCTCGTAAAGAAAAAATTCAGGCTATTCGTGAAACTTTACATAGCAAGAATATTGCGGCTCATTTCATTTCATCTTTAGACGATATTGCATGGATCTTAAATGCACGTGGGCAAGATGTAGAATACAATCCTGTTTTTCTTTCTCATTTATATATTAATGCAGAGCAAGCTATTCTTTTTATTGATGCTGAAAAAGTTAATGTAAGCATTCAACAAGCTTTAGCAGCCGATGGTATTGAAATTCGTAACTACGAAGATACCGCTAAGTTTTTATCGAATATCTCTGATACCTCTGTACTTTTAGATCCAGCCAAAGTCTCGATTTTTCATGAACAGGCTATCGCAAAAGATATTCAGGTTGTCTACGACATCACCCCAAGTACACTTTTTAAATCGCGTAAGCATGAAAGCGAAATTGCGCATATCCGTCACGCAATGGTTAAAGATGGAGTCGCGCTTTGCCACTTTTTTCACTGGTTAGAGAGAGCCCTTCATCATGGTGAAAGCATTTCAGAACTCACTATTGATGAGAAGATTACAGCTTTCCGTGCTGAGCAAAACGGATTTATAGGCCCAAGTTTTTCAACGATTGCTGGCTTTAATGCTAATGGTGCTTTACCTCATTATCGAGCAACTGAAGAACACTACTCATTCATTGAAGGCGATGGCCTATTACTCATTGACTCTGGCGGGCAGTATGTTGATGGAACAACGGATATTACTCGTGTTGTTCCTGTAGGCACGCCAACAGGGCAACAAAAACGTGACTATACTCTGGTTTTAAAATGTCACATTGCTTTGGCAAAAACGATTTATCCAGAAGGTTTAGCTGCACCGCTACTCGATTCAATTTGTCGCCATACTTTATGGCAATATGGTTTAGATTATCGCCATGGCACAGGTCACGGTGTAGGCTTTGCACTTAACGTCCATGAAGGTCCGCAAGTTCTTTCTTATTACGCGCCTATTCATGCCTATAGTAAGTTGCGTGAAGGAATGATTCTCTCTAATGAACCGGGCTTATACCATGAAGGACAATACGGCATTCGTATTGAAAATCTGGTTGCAAACAGACTTCACTCAGGGTTTGAGAAAACCTACGGCGATTTCTTAGAGTTTGAAACGCTAACCCTTTGCCCGATTCATTTAGATTGTATCATCGTTGACATGCTAACGAATGAAGAGAAAGACTGGTTAAATGGTTACCATCAAACTGTTCAAGAAAGACTGGCCGAACATTTATCTGGCGATGTTTTAGATTGGCTGATCTATAACACACGTAAGATTTAATCTTCTTGTATGACCAAGGCAGAATAGTTTTTTTATTTTTAAGAAAAGCTTATTCTGCCTTAATTGTACTTATATATCATTTCAAAAGACTCACTTCTTAAAGCCGTTTTTCTGCAAATTTCTAACGAATGAAATAGTTAAACTGGTTACTTCTTTTTTTGCTATATTAGCCCATTAGAAAGCGGCTTCTTATTTTAAAACCTAAAAAGCCTTTTCTGAAAACGGGTATCAATATGGGTAACTATTTTAGTCACTTATTAAATATATTTTAATTATCATGAGGTTAAGTTCATCATGCTTCTAATGATCGACAATTACGACTCTTTTACCTACAACATCGTCCAGTATTTTGGCGAGTTGAATCAGGAAGTAAAAGTAGTTCGCAATGATCAAGTCACATTAGAGGATATTGAACGATGGCAACCAAAATATCTAGTTATTGGTCCTGGCCCTTGCTCTCCAAGCGAAGCAGGTATTTCAATTCCTGCAATTAACAACTTTGCCGGAAAAATTCCTCTACTTGGCGTGTGTTTAGGGCATCAAAGTATTGGGCAGGCTTTTGGCGGGAAAATTGTAAGAGCCAAAACGGTGATGCACGGACGTTTATCTGATATGTACCATAGCAATAAAGGTATTTTCAGTAATCTTCCTAGCCCATTCTCGGCAACTCGTTATCACTCATTGGTGATTGATCAGCAAACACTGCCTGATTGCCTTGAAGTAACGTGCTGGACCAATGAAGCAGATGGCTCAATGGAAGAAATCATGGGTGTTAAACATAAGACACTTCCTGTTGAAGGCGTGCAATTCCATCCTGAATCAATCTTGAGTCAACATGGCCATCAAATCTTTAAAAACTTTTTAGATATTTATGCATAAGTGATCCCTATGAATATTCAACAAGCACTTAACCATATAACAAAAAATATTCACCTGACTCAGCCGCAAATGGAAGACATTATGCGTAGTATCATGCAAGGTGAGGCAACCGAAGCACAAATTGGTGCTTTGATGATGGGCCTTCGCATGAAAGGTGAAAGTATTGACGAAATTACTGCTGCTGCGCGTGTCATGCGTGAATTTGCCATCAAAATTGATGTCAGTGATATCAAATATTTAGTTGATATTGTCGGCACGGGTGGTGATGGGCAAAACTTATTTAACGTCTCTACAGCTTCAAGCTTTGTAATTGCGGCGGCAGGTGCAACCATTGCAAAACATGGCAACCGAGGCGTTTCAAGCAAATCAGGTTCATCTGACTTGCTTGAGCAAGCAGGTATTCATCTTGATTTAGACATGCAACAAACCGAACGCTGCATCCGTGAGATGGGTGTAGGGTTTTTATTTGCTCCAAACCACCATAAAGCAATGAAATATGCTGTTGGACCACGTCGAGAGCTTGGTATTCGCAGCATCTTTAATTTACTTGGCCCGCTTACGAATCCGGCTGGTGTAAAACGCTTTGTGATTGGCGTATTTTCAGATGAACTTTGTCGTCCAATTGCCGAAGTGATGAAGCAGCTTGGTGCTGAACACGTGATGGTTGTTCATTCAAAAGATGGTCTTGATGAAATCAGTCTTGCCGCTCCCACTGCTATTGCCGAACTCAAAGATGGCGAAATTACTGAGTGGACGCTTAATCCTGAAGATGTCGGAATTGAGTCGCAAACTTTAAGTGGTTTGGTTGTCGCTGATGCAACAGCAAGTCTAAAGTTAATTAAAGATGCTTTAAGCAAAAATAAATCTGATATTGGTGAAAAAGCAGCAAACATGATTGCGCTTAATGCAGGTGCAGGCATCTATGTGGCGGGCATTACCAAAACTTATGCTCAGGCTGTTACATTCGCTCAAGATATTATCTATGGCGGACAGGCTTTAGAAAAAATGAGTGTTTTGGCTGAATTTACCAAAACATTAAAGCAATCTCAGGCAGATTAAGGATTTCTCATGATTAATATTCAAAATACCATTTTAGGTAAAATTGTTGACCGTAAACATGAGGAACTTGCTGCGCGTTTAAAACAACGTAATTTGCAAGATGTTGAAGAACTAGCAAAAGCTGCGACTCCAGTTCGAGGCTTTGCAAATGCTTTAAAACATAAACGCCCGGGTGTAATTGCTGAAATTAAAAAAGCGTCTCCATCAAAAGGAATCATTCGCGCAGACTTTAATCCTGCCGAAATTGCCCAGCAATATGAACAAGCTGGAGCAGCATGTCTATCGGTACTGACCGATGTTGATTTCTTTCAGGGAGCAGATGAAAATATTGCGATTGCTCGCAATCATTGTGCCCTCCCTGCTTTACGTAAAGACTTTTTGGTAGCCCCATACAATGTAGTTGAAGCACGTGCTTTGCATGCTGACTGTATTTTATTAATTGTTGCATGTTTGTCTGACCAGCAACTCGAAGAAATGTCTAAAACTGCGTTTGAACATCAACTCGATGTATTAGTTGAAGTTCATGACGAAGAAGAAATGGAACGCGCTTTAAAGCTTTCTGAGCAATGTTTATTAGGTGTGAATAACCGTAATTTAAAAACGTTTGATGTGGATTTAAATACATCCATTCGATTGAAAAAATTACTTCCGGCCTCACGTTTATTAATTACTGAAAGCGGTATTGCGACACCAGATGATGTGCATATGATGCAAGAGCATGATATTCACAGCTTCTTGGTCGGCGAAAGTTTTATGAAACAACCACGTCCAGATCAAGCTTTTACTGCCCTTTTTGGACAACCTCAAACGGTTTAATGAAGATATATGAGTAATAAAGATTCATCGCTTTCTAAAGAGCAACAAAAGTTATTGAAGCAATTTAAAAAGCAAATCTCCAATCCTCATTCAAGCAAAATCGCAAGTCAGCCTGAGACCAAACAACCTCAGGCTGAGTCTGAAGAATTGGAAAATGCAAATCTGTTTCAAAGCGCTGTAGCAGGTGTTAAACCCATCAATAATAGTAATATTGCTGATGTAAGAGTTCCTCGTGCCAGAAAAGTTGATGCTCAAACATTAGCTAAACGTGCGGCTGCCGAAGGTGGTCGTGACACTGAGCATGCCGAACTATCTGATACTCAAGCTGCTTTAAATCCGGTCGCAAGCCAAGCAACGCTAAGCTATCGCATTGCGACTCTGCAACATAAGGTGTTTGAAGATTTAAAAGCAGGCAAGATGCGTTGGTTTGAAGCTGTAGATTTACACGGCTGTACCATTGAACAAGCACGTGACGCAGTTTTACAGATTATCCAGATGGCAAAAGATGAAAATCAAAATGTCATCAAAATTGTGCATGGTAAAGGCCCAGAAGCGGTCTTAAAAACCTATGTCAATGGATGGTTACGCCAACATCGTGATGTTTTGGCCTTTGTAAGTGCCCCTGAAAACCAAGGTGGCACAGGTGCCGTTCTCGTACTGCTTAAACGTGCAGAAAAAAATCCAAAATTCGAACAAAAAAAATGATCCTTTGGGATCATTTTTTTACATCAAACACCTGCAATAATTGAGCAACTACTGCAATGGCAATCATTGCAGGTTGTTTCGATGAAATCCCTTCTATCCCGATCGGACAAACCAAACGTTGTAATGTTTCCTGAGTATAACCTCGCACCTGCATACGTTTTTCAAAAATGGCCCTTTTACTCTTTGAACCAATCATCCCAACATAAGCAAATGGTTTTGCCGTAGGTTTCAAGGCTGTAAAACACAGTTGCAAATCTAATTGATGGTCATGAGTTAATATTAAAATTGCACCTGAACGGTCAAAATGCTCGATCTCGGCTTCAAGCGTATCAGTCGTTAAACATTGCACCTGTTGCAGTAAATCTGGTGGAAAAATATCATCACGTGGATCAATCCATTTCACCCGAACACCAATAGGCAATAAACAACGGACAATTGCTTCACCCACATGCCCCGCACCACAAATCAGAACTTGCATAGCATATGGTTGAATCTGCTGGCCAAATTGCCATTGCTCACTGCTGCCAGAATCAAACTCGAAACTTGGTTGTTGTTCCATCTCTATAGCCTGCCAAGTGGATGCATATTGATGTGAGACGGTACGCGATATATGCTTTCCAGCTTGCCATGCTTGGAAACTTCCAGACAAATCCGACGCAATTTCAGCAGGTAATATTTTTTCAAACAATAACCACATTACTCCGCCACAACACTGCCCAAGCCGAGCACTGAGGTTAAAACGTTCAATACGCCTCACACAAGTTTGCAGTTCGCTTAACATTGCTTTAGCAATATCAATCGCCTGAAACTCTAAATGCCCACCACCAATCGTATCTGACTGCTGCCATTGCTTTTGCAAATTAAACCGCAACAACATGGTTGCACCAACTTCTCGTGGTGTTGAACCATCAGCGCGGACCACTGTGACCAATACCATAGGTAGAGCATCGACTTGCCACGCTACAAAATCAGTCCACCATTGTAAATGTTGCATAATCTTCTACATTTTAGCCTGTGGGCGAGCAGCCAAAGCTTGTCCCCGTCCAATCGCAATTGCACGTAAAATTTCTTCGGCAGTTGCTGGAGCGTTGAGCACCAGCGGAGCATTTTCTGGAATAGCCGCCTGTACTGCCTGACGAATTGCAGAGAAAACAGATAATGCCAACATAAATGGGGGTTCACCTACCGCTTTGGAGCGATAGATGGTATCTGCCTGATTTTGGTTATCAAACAGTTTGACATTAAAAATATGCGGAATATCCACACTGGTCGGGATTTTATAAGTTGAAGGCGCATGGGTAAACAAACGGCCTGCGTGTGGCCCACGCGGCTGCCAATACAGCTCTTCTGTCGTAAGCCATCCCATCCCTTGAACAAAACCACCTTCAATTTGCCCAATATCAATTGCAGGGTTAATCGACCGTCCTACATCATGCAAAATGTCAGCACGTAATACTTTCATTTCCCCTGTTAAGGTATCTATTGCGACCTCACTGACTGCTGCACCATAGGCATAATAGAAAAATGGACGCCCCAAATGGTTGACCTGATCATAGTGAATTTCTGGCGTTTTATAAAAACCGCTGTCCCATAGCTGTACACGTGCCATATATGCCCGTTGAACCAAATCTGGAAATGTCCATGAGTGACCATTCGCTGTTGAAACCATACTATCTTCAAACTGGACTTGTTCAGCTTCACTTTGACTTATTTCGGCTGCAAGTTTAGCCAGACGCTCACGAATTTTAATACAGGCATTTTGAACAGCTTTACCGTTTAAATCTGCGCCACTCGATGCTGCAGTTGCCGAAGTATTTGGTACACGAGAAGTATCGGTTGCAATTAAACGAACACTATCGATTGGTAAACCCAACTCATGTGCAGCAATCTGCCGTACTTTGGTATATAACCCCTGTCCCATTTCTGTACCACCGTGCGTAATCGCGACAGTGCCATCCATATACACATAGACTAGTGCACCTGCCTGATTGTAATGCACGGCGTTAAACGAAATACCGAACATTAATGGGGTTAACGCAATACCACGCTTAATGATGTCATTGCTCTGATTAAAGGCATGAATGCTGTGTTTGCGTTTCGCGTAATCGCTACTTTGCAATAATTCGACCACCAGTCGAGGAGCAACATTAACACGGACTTCTGCCCCATAGTGCATACGGTCACGTCCAGCACCGGGCTGCTCGGCAAAGAAATTGCGCTGACGAATTTCAACTGGGTCACAACCTAAATAACGAGCAATGTCATCAATAATATTTTCAATGACAAACATGCCTTGCGGTCCACCAAAACCACGATATGCGGTGTTAGAAACAGTGTTGGTTTTACAACGTAAGTTACGTAGCTCAACTGCATTTAAATAATAGGCGTTGCCAATATGGCAAATTGCTCGTTCATTTACTGGCCCAGAAAGATCAGCCGAAAACCCACAGTTTGAAGCCAGTTGTACCTTTAAGCCTTGCAAAAGGCCAGTGTCATCAAAAGCTACAGACCACTCATAAGCAAAACCGTGACGTTTACCTGTAGCACTCATGTCATCATCACGATCTAAGCGTAATTTACATGGACGGCCTGTTTTTTGTGCTGCCAAAGAGGCGATACATGCCCACTGTGCTGACTGCGACTCTTTACCGCCAAAACCACCACCCATACGGCGACTTTCTACACTCACCTGATGCATATTCATGCCTAATGCATGACAAATAAGCAGCTGCATTTCGGTTGGATGTTGCGTTGAGCAATAGACTTTTAAGCTCTGACTTTCTTGTGGAATCGCATAGGAAATTTGCCCTTCAAGATAAAAATGCTCTTGCCCACCCAGCTCAATAGCACCTGAAAGTTGATGTGCTGCGTTTTGAAATGCCTGCTCAACTTCACCATGGCTAAATTCAACAGGCGGTAACACCCACGATTCTTTTTTAATTGCATCTTGAATCGTTAAAATTGGAGTTTCGGGCACATACTCAATTTTTGCCAAGCGAACTGCCTTACGAGCTTGCTGATAACTCTCGGCCACAACCACAAATAAAGCTTGTCCATAAAATTCGACCTGCTCCTCTGCAAAAATTGGGTCATCTCTAACAATTGGCCCCCAATTATTTTCAACCTCAATATCTTTTGCCGAAAAAACTGCATAAACACCTTCAGCCTGACGTACGGCATCCAAATCAAACTTACTGATTTTGCCTTTGGCACAATTTGAAAATCCCACTGCCAAATGCATGGTATTTTCAAGCTCGGGTAAATCATCTATATAAGTTGCTTGCCCAGTCACATGTAAATGTGCACTTTCATGTGGTATCGAGTCGCCTGCTTTAGCGGATTTTTTAGGAACTCTTAAGTCAATGGTTTGGTTCATATTAGATCTCCACCATAGCAATCAGGTCATTCACACGAGTGAGTGTTTGAGACAGAATTTTTTCTACATAAAAGCGCTGTAAACAGTTTTTTGCGACTTGTAAACGATATACCGAGCTAGCACGTCCATCATCTAAGGGTTGATAGTCTTGCGACAATGCCTGCTGCGCCTGAACCATCAATTCTGCTGTAATTTTCTGGCCTTCCAATATGGCTTCTGCATATTTTGCACGTTTGGGAATAGCTGCCATGCCACCAAAAGCAACTCTTACATTGTGAGCGACATAATGATTATCTAACTCACAAGAAATGGCTGCACATACCGCAGAAATATCCTGCTCAAAACGTTTGGCAATTTTATAGCTGGCAAATTTAAAACGTGTCTGCCCTTCACGAAGCGGAATAACAATTGCCTCAACAAACTCACCAAGCTGTAATGCTGTTT
This sequence comes from Acinetobacter sp. S-1, assembly GCF_059579785.1. Lineage (NCBI taxonomy): Bacteria > Pseudomonadati > Pseudomonadota > Gammaproteobacteria > Moraxellales > Moraxellaceae > Acinetobacter > Acinetobacter sp. S-1. Next base: position 1,202,647 of record NZ_CM184207.1, on the reverse strand, counting down.
TTTGATAGTCTAAATAAAAGTCTTCCAAGGTAATTTCACGGGTCTCTTCACCGACGCGCAAAATCAATCGTGTACCTAGCGTAATTAATGCCGGCATTGAGTCACCAATAGGCGAACCATTGGCAATATTTCCACCTAAAGTTCCTGCATTTTTAATCGGCATGGAAGCAAAACGGCGCTGCAATTCTTGAAAGTCGGGATAAAAATCTGAAATTTTAATGAGTGCATCACTCAAACTTACATTTGCCCCAATCGTTAAAGCATTATCTGTGACTACAATTTTTTTGAGTTCTTCAACCTGGCCAATATAAAGCATATCGCTCAAATCACGGCCCTGCTTTGTTACCCACAAACCGACATCTGTGCTACCCGCAACAATACGCGCTTGCGGCAACTGCAAGCGTAATACGGCAAAATCCTGCAAAGTCTTTGGTGCAAAGAATTGTTGACCATGATCATTTAAATATAATGCAGGCAATGCTTTGATTTCTTTTAATACATCAATTACTTTTTGACGTTCTAATACAACACGTGGATAGTCATAAGCTTTTTGTGCTGCATCTAAAATAGGGCGATAGCCTGTACAGCGACATAAGTTTCCAGAAAGATAATCACTGATTTTATCTTTGCTTGGAGACTGTTGTTCATTTTCATACATTGACCATAACGACATGATAAAACCGGGTGTACAAAAACCGCATTGTGAACCATGCATATCAACCATCGCCTGTTGTACCGGATGAAGTGTGCCATCTTGTACAGGCAATAAGCTATGAAGATCTTCTACTGTAAATAGGGCCTTACCATCTAAAGTCGGTAAAAACTGAATACACGCATTCACACTGCGTAATTGTAGGTTGTCATTGACCAGTTCACCAATCACTACTGTACATGCACCACAATCGCCCTCAGCACATCCCTCTTTTGTACCAGTCTGCCTAGTCTTATCAGTTTGGGTATATTCTCGCAAAAATTGTAAAACCGTCATTGTAGGTACTACATTTTCTACTTGCTGCTGACCACCACGAAAAAAGAAGGTGATTGGACGTTCTAACATGTTTTATCCTTGTGCTTTATAATAATGCTTCTGTGCAAATATGATGCCATTACGCGATCATTTAGAACTTACCAATATTAAGCGCACATTTCATGTCCAAACACTTGACTATTAACGATAAAAAACATGAAATTTATTCATCTTTTATTAAGCTTGCGCAAAACCAAAATAAATATAGTGCGAGGATTTATGAACATCAGGTCATGTTTCTGATACAATGCCGAGCTTGTCTAATAGAGTAAATTTATACGTCTTATGTCAATGCAGCAATCGTACGCAAATATCCTGACTGCCGTCGGTGAAGATCTTGATCGTCCCGGCCTTAAAGATACGCCTGTGCGTGCGGCTAAAGCTTTTTCATATTTAACTTCTGGCTATAGTAAAACTTTAGAAGAAGTCACCAATAATGCTGTTTTCCCATCAGATAACCATGAAATGGTATTGGTGAAGAATATTGAATTCTATTCGCTTTGCGAACATCATCTCCTCCCATTCTACGGTCGTGTTCATGTTGCCTATTTACCGGAAGGCAAAGTTCTTGGCTTATCTAAATTTGCACGAATTACCGAGATGTTTGCTCGCCGTTTGCAAATTCAGGAAAATCTGACTCAACAAATCGCAGAAGCTGTCGCAGAAGTGACTGGTGCTCGCGGTGTTGCTGTAGTCATCGATTCAGCACATATGTGTATGATGATGCGTGGTGTAGGTAAACAAGAGTCTACAACCCGTACAGTTTCATTTGTTGGCGATTTTAAAACCGATAAAGAAGCACGCCGTGAATTTTTAAGTGCAGTACCAGAAAGCTATTAATCCAGTTTTACTGCCAAAATAAAAGCCCGACGAAGTTGGGCTTTTTTTATATCTATTTAAAGCACTTAACCAATAAAACATAACAATTAAATTTGGTGATTTTTGTTATAAAAGTACGCATCTTTATTTTTAAACGATTTAGAGTTAATCATGCGATTTAAAAAAATTTCTTGTCTACTTTTATCTCCGCTTTTTATTTTTAGTACCTCAATTTATGCGGGCAATACACCAAAAGACCGAGAAATTAAAAAACTGGTAGATCAAAACTTTAAACCTTTATTAGATAAATATGATGTGCCAGGTATGGCCGTGGGCGTTATTCAGAATAATAAAAAATATGAAACGTATTATGGTCTTCAATCTGTTCAAGATAAAAAATCCGTAAGTAGCAGTACCATTTTTGAACTAGGTTCTGTCAGTAAATTATTTACCGCGACAGCAGGTGGATATGCAAAAAATAAAGGAAAAATCTCTTTTGACGATACGCCTGGTAAATATTGGAAAGAACTAAAAAACACACCGATTGACCAAGTTAACTTACTTCAACTCGCAACGTATACAAGTGGTAACCTTGCCTTGCAGTTCCCAGATGAAGTACAAACAGACCAACAAGTTTTAACTTTTTTCAAAGAATGGAAACCTAAAAACCCAATCGGTGAATACAGACAATATTCAAATCCAAGTATTGGCCTATTTGGAAAAGTTGTTGCTTTGTCTATGAATAAACCTTTCGACCAAATCTTAGAAAAAACAATTTTTCCGGGCCTTGGCTTAAAACATAGCTATGTAATTGTACCGAAGACCCAGATGCAAAACTATGCTTTTGGCTATAATCAAGAAAATCAGCCAATTCGTGTTAACCCTGGTCCGTTAGATGCACCTGCGTACGGCGTCAAATCGACACTACCCGATATGCTTAAGTTTATTAATGCCAACCTCAACCCACAGAAATATCCGAAAGATATTCAACGTGCAATTAATGAAACACATCAGGGTTTCTATCAAGTCGGCACCATGTATCAGGCACTTGGTTGGGAAGAATTTTCTTATCCAGCGCCTTTACAAACTTTATTAGACAGTAATTCAGAACAAATTGTGATGAAGCCTAATAAAGTGACTGCCATTTCAAAAGAACCTTCAGTTAAGATGTTCCACAAAACTGGTTCAACCAATGGTTTCGGAACTTATGTCGTGTTTATTCCTAAAGAAAATATTGGCTTAGTCATGTTGACCAATAAACGTATTCCAAATGAAGAACGCATTAAGGCAGCGTATGCGGTGTTAAATGCAATAAAAAAATAATCACCTTAGCTAAACACAAAAAAAGAGAAATGAATAATCTCATTTCTCTTTTTTATGCACTTATTCTTTAAAAGAACCAAATATATCCTAGACTTGATTTCATCCAGTCTTGATGGTTTTGTTGTTCATAATCCCAATTTAATCGAACGGCATTATTGTGATTAATCACATATTGCCACTGCGTATTTACTCTCAAGTTCCATTGGTTTTGATCTTCCCAATAGGGCAATTCGATTTGCACGACAGAGTTGAAACGCTCAAACCATTGGTTCATACAACCTAAAGTTGGGCCCACGCCTACACGCCACCCTTTATCTAGATTTGAACCTGTTTGTGCATAGGTTTGTACTTGTCCATAGCAAATATGTTTGCGCTCATAATCTGCAAGACTGTAACCGACCTGAGCATTAAAGCTTGCTACACCGTGTTGTTTGTCTTCACTAAAGCTTCCATCATGAATGGCTTCCTGACGCCAACCTAAATTAAATCCCCAACTCAGCGGTGTTTTAAAAGGTTGAATCGGGTTATAAGAGTTCACTTCTAACAGATCAAGACGTTCTAGTTTTAAATGGTCATCTCGCCACTGTGCATTACCATTTAAAAATAGTAGTTGAGTACCTGCACGATATCCGCCTTGAGGATCTATTAAGTCATGGTAGGCTTGCCGATGACCAAGTTCGATAAACTTATCACCTTGCACCTCACCAGCTTTCACGGAAAAGTTACGCGCGTTATGGCCTTGAGTCGGTTCCTTTGTTGGTCTTTTTGGTTCTTGACGCTGTTTGTCTAAATCAATCTGACTTCTGAGTGCTAAAAGCTGACGTAACTGCGGCTGAGCAACACTTTCTTCTATTTTTCGGCTAATAAATTGGAGGTATAAATCATCGTAAGCCATCTCTAAAATCTTAGCCTGATCTTGCTCACTAAATGATTTTAAAATCTGAGAAGACTGCTGTGTCGGCATCATCGTAATTTGATGAGCCACCTTCGCCAGTGAAGCACCATGCTGATGAGCTTGGGCTAGTAACTGAGTTTCTAATGCAGGTCGATATACAGGAGCTTTGGTAAGTCCCTGCTGCTGCATCGATCTAATGGTTTCCATTGGAATGGATGCATAGGTGAATTTTTCTTGCAAGTTAGACTCAGGTTTTACTAAATCCACTAATCCCAACAATCGATAGGCACAGTTATCACTCACAAAATAATAAGGAAAGCTCACATGTTGCATTTCCCAAATATGGCTTACTAAAAACCGAGTTTCTTCAGGTGATAGATTTAACTCATATTCCCACAAATCGCGGCTTTCAAAATCACCATACTCTTTTACCTTACGATAATAAGGCATCAATGAATATTCGCCTGGATACTGCCCCGTTAAACCTTTCCATGCATATGACCAGTTGTCGTTGCCTGTCACAGTTGCTGCATAGTTTACGGCGTAAGAGACAAGATTTAACTGCTGTTGATCTTTTGGGTCCAAACGCAATAGTGTATGACCAAACATTGAGCTAGGATTGCCCATAAAATCGGTCGCATAAATTAAGGTCGCTTTATGAGGCTTAATCTGCCCAATCCAGTTTTCAAATTCGGTACACTTTACTTGAGGCAATTCATTTTCTTGAATGCCGACTTTTTGCATGAGCCATTGACTACGTGCCGGAAACTTACAACGAATCGACTGATTATCTTGAGCAGGCATAAATAATGCTGAAATGTCAGCTTTCAGTTCTTCTTTTAAGTTATTTTTTCCATTTTCTGATAAGAAATAGCCAGAATAAGTAACCTCACTTTTCTGATTTTTATTGGCATACATCAGCCTTTGCCATGTAATGTCTTGATCTAGATTTTGTTGTTCTGCAATTGACCAATATTTTTGAATAGATGGATTTATATCTGCTGAATAAGCAATATTCACTGCCAATGAGGCAAAAACTAAAACAACTGACTTCATTAAGCTCATCAATTTTTATCATTAAATATAAGAAAAACCCTGCCATACGACAGGGTTTTCAGTTTCAAACTTATACGTAAGCTTTTAAAACGTCGTCTTTAGCCATTACAGTTTGTAATGATGCTAAAACTTGAAGCGTATTTTGATTATTTGCAGAATAGATTTCACCAAAGTTTGCTTTTGAAACTTTAAAGAAACGATCTTTGTCTTGAGGTTTGATTTGCATTAACTCAGCAAGTACGTTCAGGCTTTCACCTTGGCCTACTGCCATATCACGTGCTAAAGCTTCAGCATTTTCATTTGTGAATGTAACCACTTGCGCAGTTACTGTTCCGCCTTGACGGCAGCCTAAAGTACCAAAAGTAATCCCTAGTAATTGGTTAGTAAAAATACCATTTGTTGTTGCAGCAAGAATTTTAGGCACCACTCCTTTTTGGCCAGCCCATACTTGCGTACCCACACCACAACCTACATCGTTATCAGCCATAGCAACACTTGAACCAGCTGCTAACAAAGCAGCTAAAGCTAATTTTTTTAACATAGATGTATATCTCCAAAATCATTATTGATTGTTTCTTATGTATTGTTATGTGTAATTCTTATTACACGATATTAAAGATAGCGAGAAGGCTGTGATTTAGCAATTAAAAAATAAATAATATGATGAAAAGTGCTAACGAAAAAATTTACCTTAGATTCCAGTTACCTTGATTATCTCGATGACCTAATATTTTAAGCACGAGAACCAAACTTAAAAGTAATAATAAATACCATGACCCCAGTTTACCCCAACCTACCATATGCCAAGCATCTACCTGACTTGGGTAGAGCCAGATTTTATAAAAAGTACTAATATTTTCAGCAATCCAGATTAGAAAAGCGAGGGTCAACAATACAGGTAACATCGGGATTTTAAATTTATATTCATTTAGCTGAAAATAAAGTTTGGTCTTCCAAAAAATAAAAATACTGATCGCAAATAAAATATAGCGAATATCAGGTACAAAAAATTTACTCATAAAGTTTATATATGAGAAAAATGCGAGTAAAAACATCGTTCCAAAACTTGGAAGTTTTTCGAAAGAAACCTGAAATAATCGGAGTGATCGCGCAAAAAAACTACCTACAGCCGAATACATAAAGCCTGCAAATAAAGGCACAGTTAAAATTTTAAATATAGCAGGCTGAGGATATTGCCATGATGCGATCGCAGGATGCGTTAAAAATATTTCCATGACCATCGCCATGACATGAAATAAAGCAATAACTTTGGCTTCTGCCCATGATTCAAGTTTTAAATATAAAAGACAGATCTGAATCAGCACTGCATAGATGAGTAAATAATCATAACGATAAAAACCCATATATTCATGGCTTCCCATCGGTGCTGTTAAAGCAAAAGCAATTAAAAGTAGAATACCAAACAAGGCTGCCGAAACAGCCTTGCTGATAAAATGAATTGGTAAAGTGAGATGGCGCACAAAAAACTATCCTAGATATTTAGCACTATACTCATGTACTGTATCTACAAAGATTTTTGGTTGCGCAGGGTCTACCCACTGGGTAATACCGTGGCCTAAGTTAGCAACGTAACCTGTTTTTTCACCGTTTGCATAAGCATCGTCTAACATTGCTTTTACAGCTTTTTCAATTGAAGCAGCCGAGCCATATAAAACAGCAGGGTCAAGATTACCTTGTAGCGCTACACGTCCCGACACAATATTACGAGCTGTATTAAGTGGAGTAGTCCAATCTAAACCTAATGCATCTGCACCAGTCGTAATCATTGGCTCTAACCATTGACCGCCACCTTTAGTGAAAATAATAACAGGAATACGGCGACCATCTTTCTCACGTTGCAAACCAGCAATGATTTTATTCATGTAGTTTAAAGAGAATTCGACGTATTCACGGTGTGCCAATGCCCCGCCCCAGCTATCAAAAATCTGGATCGCCTGAGCACCTGCATCAATTTGAGCATTTAAATAATCAATAACTGAATCTGCTAAATGATCAAGTAAGGCATGCAAAACTTCTGGCTGCGCATACATCATTTGCTTGGTGAAACGGAACTCTTTACTTGAACCACCTTCAACCATATAAGTTGCAAGCGTCCAAGGACTACCAGAAAAACCAATCAGTGGAACTTGTCCACCTAAAGCTGAGCGAATTGTACTTACCGCATTCATTACATAATCGAGGTCTGATTTTGCATTTAACTTGGGTAAATTCGCCACATCTTGTTCAGTACGTACCGTTTTTTGAAACTTAGGACCTTCTCCTGTTTCAAAATAAAGCCCTAAACCTAATGCGTCAGGAATTGTTAAAATATCTGAAAATAAAATCGCTGCGTCTAAGTCGTAACGGCGTAAAGGCTGCAAAGTCACTTCACAAGCAAATTCTGTATTTTTACATAGAGATAGAAAGTCGCCTGCTTTTGAACGTGTTTCACGATATTCAGGCAAATAACGTCCCGCTTGACGCATCATCCATACCGGTGTGGTATCTACAGGTTCGCGTAACAAAGCTCGTAGGAAACGATCATTTTTCAAAGTCGTCATTACCAATCTCTATATTCTTTATGTGGCAGCATCATATCAAAAACATAAAGATTTTTATAATTTCAATTTCACACAAAAAACTCGTCAATCTACTAAAAAATGCATATTTACACAAAAGTCTACTGCAAGCAGCAAGGTTTTCTGCAATACTTGCAACATGTTACATCGGGTCTATTGATATTCTTTTAACCACTAAACTGCCAATCTTGGGCTCATAGAGATGAGTTATTGGTAGTTTTATGCACTTTTAGATTAGATCATGCCCCTATTGCTTATATGAAAATTCTTAAGGTTGAATTACATGTTTGTTCGCTCATTACTCGCTATGAGTTTAAGTTGTATTATTGCTAATGTTGCTTTTGCTGCTTCAACAACTGAGCAACCCCTGAACCCTAAAAAGGTATCAGCTCCTGTAGAAGATCCGATTGATCCTTTAGCAGTAGATGCAGCTTCAACTGTAAAAGCTCAAGCTTCGACACAAATTACCGCTCAAGAACAAAGTGACTTAAATCGAGCGTCAACAACATTACAAAATTTGCAAAAAACTGAAGACCAAAATGCTGATTCAGGTATTGCCGCTTCAGCACCGGTAGCCGTAGCTAAAACGACCACAACAACTGCAAAGACTTCAGCTCCAGCAGTTTCTTGGACATTAGATAGCTTAAATTCGGCTGAATGGTATGAAAATATTGGTAAAGGCCAGTTTCCAGTTTACGCTCGTGCTCACGTCATGCTAAATAATGCACATGCATCACCAGGTGCAATTGACGGTATGAGTGGCAAAAACACTTTAAAAGCAATCTCTTCATTCCAGCAAATGAATGGTTTATCACCTACTGGTGAACTGACTAAAGAAACTTGGGATGCACTAGTTGCTAAGCAAACAAAACCTTCATTTATTGAATACACCATTACTGATGCCGATTTAAAAGGCCCATATGCACAATCAATTCCTTCTGATTATGCTTTACAGGCTAAAATGAAAGGTTTGTATTACACTCGTGTTAGCGAAATGTTGGGCGAAAAGTTTCATATCGATGAAGCTTTCTTAAAAACAATCAATCCAACAGCAACATTCAAAAAAGCGGGTGAAAAAATCATTGTTCCAAACGTACGCAATGATTTACCAGAAGACATTCATTTGATTATTGCGCATAAAGGTGCAAAACAATTGTATCTCTTCAATAGCCGTAACCAAATGATTGCGTCATTTCCTGCAACAATTGGCAGTACTGATACGCCTTCTCCGACCGGTACTTACAAGGTAGTTGGTGTGGCTCGTAATCCTTGGTATAGCTACTCACCATCAAACTTTATTCAAGGTAAAAACTTGAAACCTCTTTCTTTACCACCTGGTCCAAATGCACCTGTAGGTAATATCTGGATTGGTTTAAGTAAAAAATCTTTTGGTATTCACGGGACACCAAACCCGTCTTTAATTTCTAAAACAGCTTCTCACGGTTGTATCCGTTTAACGAACTGGGATGCTAACGATTTAGGTAATAAAGTACGTTCAGGCGTAACTGTTAAATTCTTAGAATAATCCTCTTAAATAAAAAAGCCTGCTTTATGCAGGCTTTTTTATTAAATTTTTAATATATCTCAGTGGAATATTTAGTTATTGTTTTGACTATAAACATAACACCAGCCTAGGTTTACTAATTACACAGCAATTTTTGTATTTAGAATATTCAACATGGTTTGCATTTTAGCTTCTGTTTCTAACCATTCAGCTTCAGCATCTGACCCTTCGACAATCCCCGCACCAGCATATAAGCGCATTTTATTTTCACTGAGTAGACCACAGCGAATCGTCACTACCCATTCTCCATTACCCTCGGCATCCATCCAACCTACTAAACCAGTGTAATAATGTCGGTCATAACCTTCATGATCTAAAATAAACTGCTTAGCAACATTGGTTGGTGAGCCACAAACCGCTGGTGTTGGATGTAATTCTAATGCAAGGTTTAATGCATTCGGTGCCTGTTGTTTGAGCATACCTTGGAATTCTGATGATAAATGCAACATTGTTGATGTTTCTAAAATATCTGGAAATTCAGAAACCTTAAGCTCTACACAATGAGTGGCTAAATTTCTAATAATATTTTCAACCACAATTCGATGTTCATGTTGGTCTTTCTCAGAATGATTTAATTCTTGTTGGCTGACGAAATTTTTTTCAGAAATCGGTGATTTGGGTCTAGAACCGGCCAAAGGATTACTGGTTACTATACGACCTTGTTTTGATAAAAGCAGTTCTGGGCTTGCGCCTAGAATATAATTATTATGTTCTACTGGAATCACAAAATTATAAGCATTTGGATTTTGTTTTAATAAAGCAGCCAATAAGTTTTCTGGCTCTTGATGACGGTTGAACTCATATTCAACAGCCTGAGAAAGAACAACTTTTTCTACTTTCTTTTTCTCAAAAGCATCTAATGCTAACTGTACTGTACCTTCAAATTTTTGGCGTTGAATGAGTAATGATTTATTAATTATCTCAATGTTATTACGATTTTTTAATGAGTTAATCGTAGAAGATGCTTGTGTTATTTTTTTATGATCAGCATAAAAATTTAAGCTACTTTTCTTTGTAATATCAAAAGGTATAGCACCAATTAAAACTGGATTTTGATGGCCTTGCTTTTTAATTTCTTCAAAACATTTTGCAATCTCATCATTAAATTGTGCGGTATTTGCTGCAGGTGTATTCAGCGTTTTAACGAATTCGTTCACTTCGAGATAATAATTTTTCGTAGAGAAACATGAAAATTTCTTTTGACCGATATGATCTAAATTTTGCTCTACTGATATTTGAGTCTGCATCATCTGTATATCACCTCTCACATTGATTTTTTTCAAGCAAATTCTGTAGTACTTCTTTTTAAATATAGGAGTATAAAAATACTGAAACACACATTAATGCAAATGATTATTATTATCAATAATAAAATTAGTTTTCAATGCAAGAAATTGTAATTATCTCGTTATTTGTATAAAAAAATTGAACTTTAATCTCTAGATTTATCTCGATTGAACTTTCTTGACTAAGGTAAAAATAAAGAAACTCACCATCTAGTTGTTTAAAATTTATATTTTTAAAATCAATAATTTGCTTATATTTTAAATAAATTACTTTAATGATACTTTCTTTAGCAGAGAATATTACCAAATATAAATATGCTTGTTTTTTTTGCAGCTTTTCAATTTCTGCTTGTTCGTTTTTATTTAGAAAAACATCATAAAATTCATCTTTCTTTTTAAAAAAAATATAATGTTTTTGAGACTCTATATCGATCCCAAATATTTTTTCTTGAACCATGTTATTTCTAGCATATGCGATGGCATGACATGATTTTTTTGATCCAACATGGCTAATCCCACCCAGCACTCCTTCGGGCCATAGGGGTTCCCCATGTCTACCTTGATAGACAATAGAATCTTGTAAATTAAGGTTTTGTAATGCATATTTTGCTGCTAAGCGTCCCGTCAAGAACTCTAATTGACGAATGAAGCGTGAGCTTTTTATCTTCGGTGGAAGAAATATATTCAGCTCCTGATAGATATGATCAAGTTTAGATATTACTTTGATTTGGCTGAGCTGAACTTTATGTATATCTAGCCCAAAAGCTGTTAGCTTTTCATATTGAATATTTATTTCATCCAGACATGAATTAGCCCCTCTATTTACCGGCTTCTCCCTATTCATAGCCTGCACTTTATTCAATATTCACGGTCAATGTTTCAACGATGGCAGCAATGTTTTCAAGCATCTTTATTCGGGTCTCGGGATTGAGAAAGTAGAAATGGCCCCCTTCAAACTCAATACTTCCTAACCAATTTTCTGTGTGTTGTTGCCATGCATCCATCATTCTCTTATTAGGAATATCAGGATCCTGTTTGCCATAAAATGCAACAATCGGAACCTCAGTCTTGTGTATGTTTTCCCTTAGTAATTGATCACTAAGATAGAAGTCGTTACGAATGATTTTGAGAAAGAATGTGAGTGCATCCTGATTATTTAAAATTTCATTAGGAAAATTATTGTATCGTTTTAATTCATCAATAATTTTTTCATCAGTTAGCTCATGCTTGTACCGCATATGTTGAATATAGCGATGCTCAGGTCGGCTACTTATAACGATTAATCTCAACTGATCACTTATGGTTTTTCCATTCAAATAATTGAGTACTTTCCAAATCAAGCCACCTCCTACACTATGTCCAAATAAAATAAACGGTGTGTCTGAATAAGCTTGTATTTCATTGGCAATTTGCATAGCCAATAGATCAGGATCATCGATCAGTGGTTCATTTATTTTTATACCATGCCCCGAATATTCAATGGGAATAATACGAATATTGTCAGAGATCTGCTTTTTCCATGGATGATAAATACTCGCGCTACTCCCCGCAGGCGGTAAACAGAACATATTATATTGAGGTTTATTCATTTAAGAATTCTCCAAATATTAAGCATTTTTCTTTTATAAAAAATGCTTAAATCAGGTTTCTGCGCTATTTTTTAAACAGAAATTGAAGCTAAATTTATAGTTTGAGTCGGTTGCCAAATGGCTGAATCACGATGTGTCACAAAAATAACCGTAGAAGAAAGAGTACGTATCGTTGTAACGATTTCCTGCTCAGTCTCTTCATCCAAAGCAGAGGTAGCTTCATCAAGTATTAAAATCGGCGCATTTTTGAGTAATGCTCGCGCAATTGCGACCCGCTGACGTTCACCACCAGACAATGCGGTGCCTTGCTTACCCACCGATTGATTAATTCCTTCTGAACTACGGTCAATCATTGCGCCTAATGCGGCATCTCTTGCAGCCTTTTCTATTTCATCATCAGTTGCATCAGGTTTTCCTAAACGGATATTTTCAGCCAGTGTTCCTGTGAACAAAATAGGTTCTTGTGTGACATAAGCGATATTCGAAACCAAATCTTCATATTTCATTTGATCAAGAGCTATGCTACCAAGGGTAATTTTTCCTCTTTGTGGATCATCAAACCTTGTAAGCAATTCAAGTAAAGTACTCTTACCACTACCGCTTGGTCCGTTAACCCATACTCTGCTCCCCCATGCGATGTCGAGAGACATATTTTCAAGTGCTGGCGCATAGCTAACGTCTTGTACAGAAATATGATGGCCAGTAGGAATTTGAGGATGTAATGGCTCAGGTAACTCAGGTGGATGTGTGATCTGATTAAAGTTGCGCAGTGCAGCAAACAAATCATTAATATGCAACCCTGCGGTAGCAAGTTCACCTAATGGCGCTGCTGCACGTCCAATTAAGACGAGTAATGCCAATACCAAAACAGCATGATTGACTCCAGCGATCACCAGATATGTTGCCATCCCTGCAATCGGTAAAACACTTGCCAAGGTTGCAACAAAACTTGCAAATGCAGCAGCACGATTAATCCGTACTAATGTCTCTTCTTGCTCTTCCCAATGATGTTCTAGCCTTTGGACCGCACGTTCAGGACCAGCTGCTGTGCGTAATAACTCAACATGATCAACCAATTCCAGCGTTGCTTGTGAAGCCGCTAAATCGGCAGTATTACGCTTTTTATCAATATGCATCAGTGCACGTTGTGCTAGGAATTGGGCAAATAAAGAGAGTAAAACTAAGCTTAAAGCGACAAATACTACCCCAGCTCCGGCAAGCATGCCTATTCCTATTGTTAGAAACAAAGGCATAAATGGGGCATGTAAAAAGGTTTGCAATTGATGAGCAGGAATACTCATAAACCCGGGAATTCCCTGTCCAGCAATTGTCTTAATCTGAGCACGCTGTTCATTGGTAAACCAAGAGAGCTTAGCACGAGCTAAAGATTTGCCTAACTCAGCAAATAGGTCCCCTGCTAAACGCACACCCGTGAGAAAGCCAGCACGAGTGACCACCACTGTCACCAATATTGCTGCAATTGCACTGATGAGAACCCAACTTGGAGACCATTGATTGACAATTGCAAATGCCAATACGGTATATGCGATCGCTTCAATTGCTGCAACAATGATCCATCCGATACCAACAATAATTAATTTTTGTTTGGCTGCACGAGGAAGCATCGAAAAAATCTGATCTTTATTTAATTTAGCAGGAGTATTCATAAAGATTTCCCTGAGTCAGTTGAGCCGTTAAGCACTAACCTGCTGTCGGCATGAGCAGCTAAGACAAGATCATGAGTGACCATGACGATAGTTTTATTCTGGTTTTTAGCTAAGTCGCTTAATTCCAATATTATTTTTGTCGCATTGGTCTGGTCGAGTGCGCTCGTCGGCTCATCTAATAAAATAATAGGAGCTGAAGATAAAAACGCACGCGCTATTCCTAGGCGCTGTTTTTCACCGCCTGAAAGTAAAGTTGCATCTGCATTTAAATCTACTTTTAATTGGGCCTTGAGTAATGCCTGCTCAAGTTGTTCATCATTTGCATTAACGGCAGATAAGGACAAGTTTTCTCTTACTGTGGTCGGTAATACATCTCCACCTTGTGGAATAAAAAAAACCTTTTCATGTCTTAGTTTTTCATGTAATTGCAAAATATCTGTTTTTGCTAATTGAACGACACCTTCTTGCAATACGGCTAACCCAGCAAGTGTTCGAAGCAATGTTGTTTTTCCAATTCCACTTGGCCCTGTAATTGCAGTAATTGAATTTTTTGGAAATGAATAACTTAATCGATCCAATACTTTTTGATTTTCAATTGTAAAGCTCGCATTAACTATTTCGAGTGTTACATCTTGCTCAATCTGTTGTAGATTGCCCGATGAGAGTACTGGCTCTTTTAAGAATGCCGATAAACGACTAGCTGCAGCTCGCCCAGCAGCGACATAATCAAGACCATGTCCTAAACGTAGCGAAGGTGTCACGATGGCCAAACTAAAGAAAAGTGTTGCAGCCAAGGTCATGCTGTCGTATTGATAAGCTACAAAATAGGCTATGGCAAAGGTTGCAACAGCTTGTAGTAATGCAGTGGCAACAGCAGCGAGTGTTGCGACTTTACTCACCCAAGACACCATATTTTGAGTGAAATTTTGTGCTGATTGAGTATAGGCTGTTAAAGCGCCTGATTGTTGCCCATATATTCGATTATCACGAATGCCGCGCGCATAGTCATCAGCAGAACCAATAATATCTAACATGACCTGCATACGTGCAGCGCCATCCCGTTTTGATACATGGGGAACAATAATTAAATAATAAAGTGAAGCAACTGCCCCAGGTAATAATACCCAAAGTGCCATCGGGCCAACCAACACAACTAATAAAGCAATAGAAACTAAAGGGATTACAGCGAAAATCGCAATTTCCGACGGTAAATGCGCTACCATATGGTGTAAGGTTGCGATATCGTCTGAAACCAGTCGTTTTAAGCTTTGGTCACCCTGCTTTGATAGGGTTGTGTTAGGTAACCGAATTAAATGATGAGCAATTTGACGACGTAATCGTGCCGAAAATCCAGCCTCTGCATCATGCACTAGCCATGAAGCCAGTGCTGCCAATGCCGCCCCGATTATCCAAAAAACCGCTGAAAAGATCACCCAATAAGAAGATAAATAACCAATCAACTGAATCATACCCCACAGGGCAGTTAAAATGGCTAAACCCGAAAATACGGCAGCAAACGTTCCTGCAAATAATTTAGGAAATGCTGGCTTGAGTGCAGGTGCCAAGGAAGAGTCTGTCATCAGATGAGATAACTTTAAATCAGACATGCTTATCTCTCTTTATATTCATAGAAAAAGCGGTACTTAAAATAAAATTTCGCTTGAATTGACCAGCAAGAATTGCCATTTCCGGCTTTAAAAAAGCATGAATAAGAAAATCATATAAAAAGTATTTTTTAAAAAACTTTAATTGCATCAAAAACTTCCCAACCGCCCTATCAAAATATTTTTAGATCATTTTCTAGACTGTAAAATTAATATGGATTTGTCTAAATCATTTTGGTTGATATGACTAAAAACCAACTGTACGTTTAGAGGCACCTTGTAAATCAAAAATAACGTCATCAATTAAGCTATCAATCTGACGTGTATCTCGGTGATGTGCCGTAGTAATTAAATGAGCCATATTTCCCGAGGTTGCCAGATAATGCTTTTTCCAGATGTGCTCTGAAGGACACGGAAATACCACAGTGATTGAATTCGGATTCCGCCAAGCAGGAATGCCTACTGCTTGAAAGCGATCAACTGCGTACTGGGCCATTTTTAGACAATGTTGAATTCTCTGCCGTCTTTGTAAATTGGTTTGGCTACGTATTGCCGCCCACATCAACAAGACAGTATGGCCATTGCGAGAACCACTAATGGTTTGATCACGTGTAGAGATATAGTCCACATCTACCGATATATGCTCTACATTTTGGCGTTTGGCCACAACAATGCCACACGGAATCGGTGAGCCAATCATTTTATGACCAGACACACAAATCGAGTCGATGCCATGAGCAAAGGAAAACGCTTGAGGATGATCAACAAAAGGTAAAATCATGCCACTTAAGGCAGCATCGGCATGAATATAATAATCTCGGCGCATGATTCCGATTTGCGCTAAGCGCTCTTGAATCATTTCAATATCATCAATTGCGCCAGTCATGGTCGTACCAATATTTGCAAAAATAATGGGGTGACTTTCTTTATTGGTTTTTATTTTATGGATTAAATCATCATAGTCGATTTCACCATTATCCAATGATTCAACCACGCAAGATTTCATCTGCAATAATTTGGCGATTTTTCCCACCGAATAATGCGTATCTTTTGAGTAATATAATGTGGAATCTGGAAATAGCTCACGCGCCAGATAACAACCAAACATATTACCTTCTGTGCCACCATTGGTTACGTATCCCCAGCTTTCTTCAAAGGGAATTTGAAAAATTTCAGCAAAATACGCCATCACATCTTTTTCAAAATCAAAAGAATTCAATGCGTAATTGCTATAGTCTTTCCAATCACCACAATTATTAATAGAGAATTTGAAAAAACGGAATAAAGCTGAATAATCAAAATCTGCAGATTCAGGATATCCAATATTGAAGTATTGATGTTTTAAACAGTAATTCCAGAATGTCTCTATTTTCTCTTGATCAGCAGGCGATAAAATCATTTTTTGCTCCGTTAATATGACGATTACAAGTCGTCTAAGGAGTCGCTATCAAAGATATAAATTTTATGTAAAATTTAGCGACCAGGATTTGTCGTATGCCTTATGGTGGCAACCCTCTACCCTGCAATCCTTTGCCGTGCATCAACCAATGACCACCAATTTGATAAAGTGGGTGTGCGTCCTAATTCTTCAAAACTAATATTGATTCCCTGTGCTTTGAGTTCCGAAGAAAACTGCATAATTCGTAATGAGTCCAATCCATAAAGAATCAGGTTTTCTTCGGGATCTAATTCATCTTCTTCAATAAGCTGCTGGACCTTTTGCTCTAACCAAGGTCGTGTAATGCCTGTTGCCACCTGCCCCACTACAGATTCGGTATCCACAACTTGACCACAACGTGAAGATACATATTTCAAAGCCAAGCGGTGTTCTTCTTCTGAAAAATCGGCAACTGCATCGCCAACCAAAAAGGGTTGTATGTCACTCATAAAGGCTTCAATTGCCGTAACCATACAACCGATATGAGCATAGACACCGCCAATAATGAGCTGATCACGATTCCAGTTTTGCATTCTTTCAAGCAAATCCGAACGTTTAAACGCGCTATAACGCCATTTCGTTAAGACAATGTCATGTTCAGCAGGAGAAAGTTGATCAATAATTTTTTGCTGATCGATTGTTGAGGCTGGCAAACCCGGTCCCCACATCGCATTCAGTAATGCGCGATCTGCCTCTGGCTGCTCATAAGGCTGTGCTGTATAGACAACAGGAACATTGTTCTGATGTGCCCAAGTTCTTAGTTGAACTAAATGATTAACAACCGTTTTAATTAATTCACTTTCAGCATCGTAAAAATTTAAAAAGTAACGCTGCATATCATGAATTAATAAAACTGCTCGAGAAGGATCTAACTGCCAGTCTGTTTTGTTCTTTGGGTAACTCTCTCGTTTGGGCATGAGATAAGTAGAAATTTTTGCAATAGCCATATGCTGCTCAATATTTATTAAGATGTTGTAGATGTATTTAAAATGCTGCGAAGTTGTTTTTTGTCCACCTTACCGACTGCGGTCAGAGGCAAACTTTCGATTAATTTGATCTGGTCTGGAAGCTTATATTGTGCAATACCTAACTCCATGAGATGGCGTCTGAGCACAACAGCTTTCAGTTCGGGATTCCGAGAAACAATAAAGGCACAACTTTTTTCACCGAATTGTTCATCAACAATTGCGACCAAAGCTGCGTGCATAACTTCTGGATGCAAAAGAATAAGTTTTTCTATTTCTTCCGAAGCAATCTTTTCACCACCACGGTTAATCTGATCTTTAATTCTTCCTACTACACGTAAATTGCCATCCGAAGTACGCTGCACGAGATCGCCCGAATAGTAATAGTTGTCCTCATCAAAGACCTGTGAATTATGTTCAGGGCTTTGGTAATAACCGCAAAAGGTATAAGGTCCCCGAGTCGCAAGCATCCCTATTTCACCTTCCGGGACTTCTTTATACTGTTCATCCACAATTTTGATTTCATCATCAGAACTGATAGGACGCCCTTGGGTCGTAAAGATTTGCTCATCGGAGTCATCTAGTCTGGTGTAATTGACTAAGCCTTCGGCCATTCCAAATACTTGTTGTAATTTACAATTGAGGACTTCAGGAACTTGACGGGCTAAAGATTCAGGGAAACTTGCTCCCCCCACTTGAAGCAACTTTAAAGACTGGATTTGATCTTTATATTGAGCGGCTTTTTCTAGCCACATAATGACAGCACTCGGCACTAAAGATGCCATATTGACTTGATGTCTTTGAATAATAGAAAAACAATTGAGCGGTTCAGGATTTGGTGCCATCACAACACATCCACCTGCATGTAAAACGCCTAATGCACCGGGTGAACTCAACATAAAGTTATGCGGAGCTGGCAGAGCACACAATAACCGAGTATTCGAGTTTAAACCGCAAATCTCGGCACTGGCTCGCACACTATAGTCATAGTCATTATGCGTGCGTGGAATAAGTTTTGGTGTTCCCGTACTTCCACCTGACAACTGAAAGAAAGCAACTTCATCAGCAGGTGTAGATGAAAAATCGACTAAGGTCTCTGCTGGTGTTTCAATCCAGTCTAATAGTCCGAAATCGGTAGCTTGATGATTGAGCATCAAAATAATTTCAGGACTTAAATTTACTTCATGAAGTGAGTCAATAAATTGATTATTGCTAAAAACTTCATGCTGACGCGAACCAATTAAAAGCTTAGGTTGAATCTGTTTAATGAAGGCATTTAGTTCATATTGGCGATGGCTATATAGCGCATTGAGCACAACCACGCCTGCTTTAAGCAAGGCAAAAAAGACAATATAAAACTCCGCAACATTGGGAAGTTGTACTAAAGCAGTATCACCCTTGCCCAAGCCTTTTTCAGCTAGTCGAGAGGCTAAATTTGTTGATAGCTGGTCCAGCTCGATATAACTCAACTGACGCTCACCACAAATAATTGCCGGTGAATGCGGATGCGATTGAACCCCTACCGTTAAAATGCGCGTCAAAGGTTGGTCAATCCAATAACCTTTATTTCGATAGTGTTGCGCTCTCTCGGGAGACCAGCGAACAAACTCAATCAACTGTTTTTTCATGACATTCTAAATATTCAATTTAATTTAATGGTTATCAAGCTATTGATTCTTGGTAAATTTTCTTACATATCGGCATAAATATTTAATTTGAATACCGACAAAAGAAAACTCTTAAGACGGACAAGCTATATATTCACAGCAAAATTGGAAATGATTAACAAATGCAACTGGTAATCATTTTCATTTGTTTGTATGATGCTGAAACAAGATTAATTTGTCAACCGAGTTATCGTTCAATGTGTGAATTAACTTCGATGCAAGCGGCCTGCTGGTTTGGTCGCTCTGGCAACGCAACTTTAGGTGGGGTTGCTGCCCATCTCTATGCAGAATTTGACGGTCAATTTATTGATCTACAAAAATTACATTTAGCACTTCAACGACTTTATAAAGAACACCCTATTTTGAGGTTAAGTTTGAGCGCCGATGGCATCGCAAACATTATGTCTGAGAAGACTCAACAGATATTAGAAGTCGATGATTTTTCAAAGCTTAGCGATCATCAAATTGAGCAAATGCTCATGGAAAAACGCGAGCAATGGACCCATCAAAAACTTGATTTAAGTCAGGGCCAAACTGCAAGATTTTCTGTAAGTATTCTTAAAAATAATATTTTTCGTTTTCATGTAGATACGGACATGATTGCTATAGATCCTTCCAGCTTTTTGAACTTGATGGAAGATCTTTCTTTGTTTTATGAAGACCCAGAAATATCATTCTCCCGTCCGCCTAATTTTTTTGACTGGTATCAAAAAATACGGACAGACCCTGAGCTAAAAAAATTAAACCAACGAGACCGCTTATGGTGGAAACAACGTCTGCCTCATATTAGCCCTGCTCCGTCTCTACCTTTCATTAATCAAGAATTCAAAACAGCAAAAAGTGATCGTTTAAGTATTTGGTTATCGCCAGAAGAACGAAAAGCATTACAACAACTTGCTAGAGAACAACACATTACCGTGACCAACCTAATATTAGGTTTATTTGCCTATACGCTTGGTCATGCAACCAAAGATCACAGCTTCCGATTAAATATTCCTACTTTTTGGCGCGAACCGGTTTTAAAAAATGTCGAAGGCTCTATTGGTGATTTTGCTAATTTAGTCATCCTTGATGTCGATATGAAAGGAATAACTACCTTAGCTGCATTCTGCAAACAAATAGCAAATCAAATGCTTGAGTTATTAGAGCATTCACATTATTCGGGTGTTAACGTTCTACGTGACCTATCCCGTTATCATGGTAGTGCACAGATTGCTCCCGTGGTATTTACAGCAGCACTTGATTTAGAAAATGATAATTTACTTTCCGAACGTGTCCGCCGTATTTTTGGCTCAATGAATTGGGTCATTTCACAAGGACCACAAGTTGCACTTGATGCACAAGTTGCTCATGTAGATGATGGTATTTTAGTTAACTGGGACATCCGTTTAGATGCTCTACCCAAAGAATGGATCACGAATTTATTTGAATCCTTCATTCATTTACTTAAAAATCTTGCAGCACACCCTGAACAACTTAATACACAAATTATAAGCCCAGCCCAAAATACTCCATCAGATCGTACGTCTCAAAAATCATTAAACGCATTACAGCAAGCTTATCTATTAGGCCGAACTCAAGCCCTTCCTTTAGGTGGTGTTGCCATGCAAGAGTTTAGGCAGTATCGCGGCAAAATGGATATTGTTTTATTAAAACAACGATTGACAGAAATGGTACGGCGGCATGACAGCTTACGAACCTATATTGATAAAAATAGGTTAGTACAATATGTAAGCGATCAAGTGAGTGTCAATTTAAAAGAAATAGACCTAACTACATGGGAACCTGAACGTGCTTCTCACCACATCGAGTCCTATAAAAATAGTTATACGCATACGCTATTTGATTTAAATCAGTCGCCTTGGAATATCACTGTATTTTTATTAAAAAATAATCTACTAACGATTTTTGTCCGCTTTGATGCATTAATTTTAGATGGCCGATCTATAGCTTCACTTATGTTAGAGCTATTTGATGGAAAACAACATCATATCCAAACACAAATAGAAGAAAATGAAGCTGAAAATAGCTTATCTGTTCATCAGGCAGATATGGCTTACTGGGAAAGAAAATTTTCTAAATTATCGGCTATTCCTGCGCTTCCGTGGAAAACACCCTTACAGCATTTACCGACTTCACGTTACCAACGTAACAGTCTGGTTATAGAGAAAGCTCAATTTAAACAGTTGTCTAAAATTGGCGCAAAACATTCACTGTTTAAAAACTCAATTATTATGGCGATTATTTTGGAAGTGCTATCTCATTGGAGCACGGACAAATCTCTATGCGTTGCAGTTCCTACACTTCCTCTCTATGCCGGACCATTTTCCAATAGCTCTACGTTTATTGCTGTTGAGTGGAAAGTTTTAGATCAATTTGCTGAACAAGCAAACCGTTTACAAACTGAAGTTTTAGAGGGTTTACAGCATCTTTCATTTTCAGGCGTTGATCTCGCTCGACTATTATTTGAAAAAGTTGGCACTGCTCCAGTATTACCGATTGTAATTACAAATGGTTTGTCATGGCCTGTATTATCTGAATCGCATCCTATTCAGCAACTAGATGGCCTTACTCAAACACCTCAAGTTGCAATTGATATTCGCTTTAGCACAAGAAATGACGGCGCTTTAATTTTCGATATTGATTATGCCCAAGAAGCATTTCCACCTCACATGATTGAGGATTTCTTGAATGCGCTACAATTGGCAATCAAGCAAATTATTGATTCAGAAATATTCAGTTTTGATCTCAGCAATTTTTTCAGTGAGCTTCAAAATAAACGACCATATTTCAAGAATAATGAGTCCGATCATTCATCTATACCACTTGAAAATAATGCTAAACAGCAAAGTCAACTACTCGATATTTATTTAGAAGTGATAGGCCACACACCAAATAAGGAAGTGGACAGTTCAACTCATTTTACTCATCTCGGGCTGCGTCCACATCATTTAAAGGTCGTTTCAAAACGTATTAATGAAACATACGCGATTCAGCTCTCACCTGTTCAACTTATTCAATGTCGCAATATTGCTGATGTAGAGAAATTACTAACACCACATTAATTCGTATTTTTAACTTTCATCATTTTGGAAACAGATAAAGTATAAACATGAAAAAAATAGATATTACCGGAATTGGTATTGGGCCATTCAACTTAGGTTTAGCTGCTCTTTTGTCTCATCATCCCGAAATCAAAAGTGTATTTTTAGAACGCAAACCAGAATTTCGATGGCATGAAGGACTGCTATTGCAAGGCACGACATTACAAGTTCCTTTCTTTGCCGACTTGGTTACAATGGCCAATCCTTGCCATCCCTTAGGCTATATTAATTATTTACATCAACATGATCGCTTACATCAGTTTTATTATTACGACAGTTTTTTAATTCCACGCCGTGAATACGACCATTATTGCCGTTGGGCTTCCAAACAATTGCCGGATTGTCGATTTGGAGAAAACGTAAGTCATGTTGAATATGACGCCAAGCTCGATAAATTTATTATAGAAAGTGAATCAGCTTCGGGCGAAAAACAAAAATATATAAGCCAAAATCTAGCGATTGGTATTGGAACTAAACCTCGAATTCCTACGTGGCTTGAAACATGCAAACACCCTTTAGTAAAACATTCTGCGGAGTTTGCAAAAATTCAGGAACAACTCAAACAATGTAAACAAGTCACGATTATTGGCTCGGGCCAAAGTGCAGCAGAATGTGTGCTTGCTTTATTTAATTCACTTACACCAGAACAAGTAAAAGCAGGTGCATCTATTCGTTGGATCACACGTTCTGCCGGCTTTCACCCAATGGAATATTCTAAACTTGGGCAAGAATGTTTTACCCCTGCATATATGCAATATTTCCAAAGCCTGCCTAGAGATAAACGTCGTGACATTGCTGCTAGTCAGGGCTTGATCTATAAAGGAATTAGCTTCTCAACCATTGGTGATATATATGATGTTCTTTATGAGCGTTCAGTGGCGGGTGAGAAATCCGGTTTAAGCCTATACACAAGCTGTGAAGTTGAATCGGTTGAACAACTTGAATCGGGTTCTCTGCGTTTAACCTGTTTGCATACTCAACTCGATCAACGTTGCGAATTAGAAACTGATGCCCTTGTCGCAGCTACAGGCTATGTTCATGATTGGCCTGAATGGTTCCAAAATATGAAAGGTTCTATTTTAGCTGTTGATGATAAAAATGATTGTATTGTTCAAGAAGACTTTACGGCTTTACGTTGTGATCTGGGACAAGGTCGAATTTTCATTCAAAATGCCGAGATTTTTCAGCAAGGTGTAGGGTCTCCAGACTTAGGGATTGGAGCAACCCGAAACTCAGTCATTATTAATCAATTACTGGGGCGTAATGCTTATCGAATTCCTAAACAGTCTTCTTTCCAGCACTATGGTTTACCAAAATAAAAACGCTTAATAAAAAACTGCCAAATCAAATTTGGCAGTTTTTTTATATGTTCTTTTTAGATCAAATTAAAAATCAATTGTGGCAGATAATAAATAAGTACGTGGTGCACCAAGCATTAAATTTGTAAATTGAGGCATTGACCAATATGACTTATTGGTGAGGTTATCAATATTCCCGCGAATAGTGACAGGAAATTGAGCTATTTTCGTATTATAACGTGCGCCAATTCCGTACACTTCACGTCCAGGTACTGAAGTTGAGTTATCATTATAAATATATTGTTTAGACGCAGCTGTCGCATTGGCAGTCAAAGTTAAGCCAGGGATATACGACACATCACCTTCAATACCAAGCTTAGCTTGCACTTTTGGAACACCGGCAACAACATTTCCTAACTCGCTTTCAATTCTGGTTTTTGTAATTTTAGGATCAATATAAGTTAATCCTCCCATTACACGAATACTGTCAACAGGTGAACCATAAAAGCCCCATTCAATTCCGCGGTTACGTTGTTCTCCATCAGCACCATAAATAGATTTGATTTTTTCATCGGTACTTTTAATTACATACGAATTTCTAGAATTGATCTGAAATACACTAAACGTATTGGTGAAGTTACCGCTGTCAATTTTAATTCCGGTTTCCATCTGTTTAGTTTTAAAAGGAGAAAATATTTGCCCCTCATGTTCGTAGTTTTGTCCTGTAGGTACGGTTCCCCCTGAGCTTAACCCTTCAATATAGTTTGCATATAATGAAACATGATCATTTGCTTTTACCAAAATTGCAGCTGCAGGTGTAATAGCATTTTTATCATAACGACCGTTAATATTTCGGACGCCCTGCCCATTTAAACTTTCGGTGACAATATTTTGATAACGCAGTCCTAAGGTTAATTGGACTTGATCTTGAAGAACCGACATCGTATCGGCTAAGCCAACACTTGTTAAATTTTCTTTATTACTAAAAATAGGTGCAATAGGAACGCGATTCGGTTTACTGCCCCAATTCGGATTATAAATATTAGTTACACGATCTCCCTCAGTAAATCCTTGTCTAATACCAGCTTCGTCATCCGTTTCGCGGTAATGTGTTGCATTTAATGCCAGAGCATGTTTTACAGCACCTGTATCAAATTTACCACGTAACCCCACTTCAGCAGATTTACGTTCATATTTGAAACCTAAATGTGCAATATTGAATTTTATATCTCCCGCTTCGTTTTGTATTTCAGTTTTAGCAGCACCCAACGTGTTATATTCTGTTTTACTCATACCCGCCGTTGCATACGCCATCCACTTATCATTTAAGTCATATTCGCCTCGAATCATACCTCCCGTATCACGCGTGTTATAGACCGTCCACGTTGGATTCAATAAAGTATCGGGGTTTGGCGCTTTGGGTAAATTGACACCTGGTAAAATGGTTAAACCACGATTTATACCGTCAGCATGGTCACGGCTAGTATATAAATCGGCTGAAAGTCGTGCATTGTCGCCTTTCCAATCTAAACCAAGTGAAAATAGATGAGTGGTTTTTTCCTGCTCTTTAATCGGTCCTTCACCATCTCGATATACACTATTGAACCGCACACCAAACTCTTTGTTTTCACCAAAACGGCGTCCAATATCCAGATGGCCTCCGAATTGTGAATCCGACATATACGTCGTTGTAAAACGAGTTAAGGGATCATCTCCTGCACGTTTCGGAACCAAGTTAACTGTTCCCCCTAAAGTTGAACCTGGAGGCATTCCGTTTAACATTGCTGAAGGGCCTTTTAACACGTCAATACGTTCAAACATTTCCGGTGAAGCGCGGTATAAAGGAGCAATACCATATAATCCGCCCATAGAAGTATCGCGGCCAGCAGCCACAGAACTTGATCTAAATCCACGAATAGCATAACTTTCTGCAATTACGCCGTAAGCGCCAGTTGAAAAAATAGATGGATCCGTTTTTGCAATCACATCGGTGATATCTTTCGCTTGCTGATCTGCAATATATTTTTCTGTATACGCAATGGTATTAAACGGGGTTTCCATAGCGGTTTTATTACCTAAAAAGCCAACTGAGCTTTTTGACGAAACTTGCCCACCTGCATAAGTATCATCTTGTTCAGCTTTTACGGTAATTGCGGGTAAAGCTGCTACATTTGTTTGAGCAGTTTGTTGTTCTAAAGTTTTTGTTGAATTATCAATAACAGCAGCATAGGTATTTGATGCACATAGTACAAATACGGTGCCTAATGCATAGCCTAATCGAAGGGCCATTTGTGCAGATGCAATACCATTTAATACAAAAGAACGCTGATTAATTCTTTGATCATTCCCACTTTTAAAATTACGGTTATCGCTAACGTTGTTCATTGAAAGACCTTTAATGTTGTGATTCATTTTTTATTAACTATCTGCTTAAAACACAAAGCAAAATAGTGAAAATTTATGCTGTAAAATTTGATTACGTGATGTGCATAAAAATTTATTGGTAGCCTTTTTTCACATCTTCCATCACTATTTTGAGTGAGGTTGGGCTTGCAGCCGTGGTGTACCACGCATCGGCATCGACAAAAATGACACGACCGTTTTTCCACGCTTTGGTTTGACGTAATAATGGATTTTCAACACTGGCAGCATTAATTTTTGAGCGATGTTCCATCACAGCAGTTCGGTCCACGATATAGAGAATATCCGGGTCCGCTTTTTTGATGAATTCACTCGAAATAGGTTGCCCATGTAGACTTGTATCCACCACACTACTTGCAGGCTTTACCCCAAAGGCATTAAAAATAAAGCCATAGCGTGACTGAATACCAAAATTACTAAATGCCCCATTGTTATGAAGAACGACTAACGCTCTTTCTGGGCGATTGGCCGTTACGGCTTGTACTTGTTTCACTTGTTCATCAAGTTCAGAAACTTTCTGGCGAGCTAAATCTTCTTTATTAAAGATTTTTCCTAAGGTCATCATATGGTCTTTAACCAGACCAATATGATTACTCTCGCTGTTGTTGAAGTTAATATCGTAATGAATAGTCGGGGCAATTTTGGACAGTTCCTGATACTGATTAACGTGTAATGGCGTCATCAAAATCAAGTCTGGTTTTAATGCATATATCCTTTCGATATTGGGTTGTACAATTGCACCCAAATCCTGAATTTGTGCATCTTTTTTATATTTTTCCAAAAAGTGTGGAACATAATCTTTTGGCATTCCCATAATCGGGACATTGAGTTGATCTAGAAAGTCAGCTTCATTCATATCAAGTACGGCAACGCGTTGCGGCAAATGATCTATCACCGTAGTTCCAAGCGCATGTTTCACCGTAATCGGTTCTGCTAGCTTCTGAGAAGCTTGAGTGGTATCTGCAACTTTTTGATCACATGCTTGTAGAGTGACAGCTGCCGCTATGATGAGGGCGACTCCCCCATACTTTTTCTTCCAGTTCATATGTATTCAAGCTCCAGATGAGTTGAAGTAATTACACATACAGCCACGCTCACTGTATGTAATTTCAAAATCAAGCTCGTACAGATCATTTAATTGCGCCTCTGTAATCACTTGTTCGGTTAACCCACTGAAATGAAGCTTGCCGTTCTTCAGCGCGACAATATGGTCCGAGTAATTCGTGGCAAAATTGATGTCATGAATGACTAAAATCACAGTGCGTCCTTGTTCATCACATAAGCGTCTGAGTGCACGCATAATTTGAACGGCATGTTTCATATCAAGGTTATTTAAGGGTTCGTCTAATAAAAGTACGTCTGTTTGCTGTGCGATCGTCATCGCCAAAAAGGCCATTTGCCTTTGACCACCACTAATTTCATCGATGTAAGATTTGCGCAGCGGCTCTAAAGAAAGAAACTCAATAGCCTCATCAACCACCTGACGATCTTGCTCGGTTAAAACACCACGGCTATAGGGAAAGCGTCCAAATGAAACTAGCTCTTCTACGGTTAAGCGCAAATTAAAGCCGGGTGCTTGACGTAAAGTCGCGACATGCTTGGCGTAAACAGCGGTTTTAATATCAGCAATATTTTGATGATTAAGAAAAATCTCGCCTTTATCCGGCTCAATTAAACGTGCCATCATCATGAGCAAAGTCGATTTTCCGGCTCCATTTGGACCAATGAGTGACGTCACCTGACCTGTAGGAAATTCAACATTTACGTCAGTCAGTATTGGCTTATTTCCATATGACTTATTGATATTCTTGACATGAATCATGCAACACCTCGGGTACGAACCGTCAGCGCAAGGAAATAAATGCCACATACCAGATTGACCAAAATGCTGACGGTCGTTTTGTAATTAAAAACGTGCTCAACTAAAATTTGAGCAGCAATAAATATGGCAATCGTGATGGCACAACCCATGGGCAGCGTTAATTTATGCTTATAACTTCTTGCTAGTGCATAAGTAATGTTGGCAATAAATACGCCCATAAATACTGTCGGGCCAATCAGACTGGTAGATACCGCAACCAAAATAGCGATCAGGGCTAAATAGAAACTGACATAACTGTGATGATGAATGCCTAATGAAATGGCTTGCTCACGCCCTAAAACCAGAACATCCAGAACAGGAAGTGCTTTTCTACCGAGGAATAGAACAATGGCTACGGCTAAGCTGGCATATAATAAAGTTTCTGGTTGTGAGCGATTAAACGAAGCATAGCTAAGGCCTTGGAAAACAGAAAATTCACCAGGATTAATTTTGAGTTGAATAAATTGAGTAACCGTCCCGACGACCATCGTAAGGACTAAACCTAAAAGCAACAGGAGAAACACATCATTTCTGCCATATGGCAATAACCACTTATGGATTACCCACGAATAAAACAGCATTAAAACGATAGAAATAAAGAAATTACCATTTACCCCTAACTGGCTTAATCCATGTGTCCCCCAAAAAAACAACAACAAAACTTGCCATAAGAGATAAATCGCTTCATAACCCATAATGGAAGGGGTCAAAATACGATTACCAACCAATGTCTGAAAAACAATCGAGGAAAAAGCAACGCAAATACCGGCTATCACAATCGTGGCAAGACGCAGAAGTCGATTAGGAATGACGTAATCAAAATCTAACCCTGAGTTTAAAAATAAAAAACTTATTGCTAGGCAGATGACAATCAGATAAATCATCCATAGCTTTGTAATACGCATTATCTGAACTCCCTCAAAATGAGGATGAGGAAAATAATTCCCCCCACACCACCTGCGGTAAGTCCGATCGGCACTTCAAATGGATAAATAATCGAGCGGCCAAGAATGTCACAAATCAGTAATAGAGACGCCCCACCTAAAGCCACAATCGGCAAGGTTTTAGCTAAGTTTTCTCCGTATTTCAGTGCGACTAAATTGGGGACCACGAGCCCGACAAAAGGAATAGCACCAACCGTAATTACTGTGGTTGAAACTGTAATGGCAACCAGTATCAAACCAATGGCGGCTATAGCCGCATAACTGAGTCCTAAGCTAGAAGCCATCTCTTCCCCCATACCAATCACAGTAAAGCGGTGTGCAAAAAGATAAGTCAGGACAACAATCGGAAAAATAATGTAAATAACTTCATAGTGGCCTTGGACAATTTTTGAAAAATCTCCTAAAAGCCACCCTTGCATACTTTGTAAAATATTAAAGCGATAGGCATAAAACTCAGCTAAAGCGCTCAGTACACTGCCGTACATCAAACCAATTACCGGTACTAAAACCGTATTTCTAAAACGGATCCGGCGAATAATTGCGATATAAATTAAGCTGGCAATAAAACAAAAAATGATCGCAAATATCATCTTGCTCAGCGTGCTGGTTACCGGAACTAAAGTTAACGACACTAAAATTCCCAGTTTGGCAGCATCTAAACCACCCGAAGTTTCCGGTTCAACAAACTTGTTACGCACAATATGCTGCAAGATGACGCCACATACCGCCAACCCGATACCGGTAAGCACAATAGTAATTAAACGAGGAATACGGCTGGCTGTAAGAGTGAGCCAACTCTCATGAGAAAAAGAAAATAAGGTAGACCACTGTATTTGTTCAGCCCCGAGCAATAATGAGCAAATACATAAAATGATAAAAATACAGAATAAGCCAAATCGCATCAGTGGCGTGCCCCACTTGAGCGTAATAAAGCCGATGCAAATTGCAAATTTAATCCCATCAAACCAAAGCGAGGGAAAATTTGTTCAACATTTGATGGGCTTATTAACCTTTCATGATTGAATATTCTCATGAAAATTCCTCAATTTTATCGAGACAACAGAATCAGTTCCTTTTAAATAGGCAAAATCACAGCCCTATTCCGAGGAGCGTTTTTTTCATCTTTAAATTATTTTTGCCCAACCAATTTCGAATTAAATAAATATTAATCAATCACTTATTATTTATTTTCTATTTTAAAAATTCGTCATTCTCAATTGGCACTATCTACTTGCAAATAATAATCTTGATGTAAATGAGAATCAATTATAGTATGTTTAAAGGTAAAATGTAACCCTACTGTTACATCAGTACAGTTCATGTGGACATCAACTCATTAGAAAAAGGTCAATTTTTGCAAACAAGCAAATCTATAACATTATGAATTATATGAAATTTAATCTAATGTAAAAAATTTGCGAAATAAAAATTGATGAAAATAGCCATTTGATAAACCAGGATTCATTTATGTTGGAACAATTTTCCAAATCGCCCTCTCTCCTTTCGGTTACTGATTACGAAGAACATATCTGGATGTTGCAATTACAGCAGCCTGAACAAGTTAATCGACGTTTTAATCTGTGGAAAGTTAATCAAGGTTTAGATATTCAACTGCTGATTAAAGCAATTCAAGACATTATTAAAACTACGCCTGACTTAAATGTCCGCTATACATTTAGTGACGAAGGCGATTTATACAAATATCCATTTGATGATCATTCAGCTTGCCTAGAATTAAAAAAGAGCAATACAGAACAAGTATTTGAGCAGATAGCTAACTTAAAAGCGCAACCATGGAATGCAGAATTTCATCCCCCTTTTTTTACAAGTCTGGTAGAAACTGAACAAGACTATTTTCTTATTTTAGCGCTCCACCCGATTCTTGATGAAAGCTATCAAAAGTCAGATTTCATTCAGGCCATACAAAATCGCTATCGACAATATTCACCCAATAATATGCCATTGGTACTGACGGAAATTGATATCTCACATCATCTAGATACAAGTTTCACAAAAGCGTCAGAACAACCTAACCAAGCTTATGTTTCGGAAATTATTTTAGAAGAGTTCCGAAATACTCTCGCTGAGCCAGAAATGAGCCAACATGATGACTTTTTTGATTTTGGCGGCCATTCACTATTAGCAACACGAATTATTGGAAATCTACTCAATAAACATGGAATTGAGATTCAATTTAATGATTTCTTTAAATCTCCATCTGCTGCTGACTTAGCCCAATATGCTTTCGTTAAATCTGCAAAAACTGAAAAATCCACCTTACAAAGTGTCGATAAAGCCCCACTTACTTTAGCTCAAGATTTCCTGTGGCAAGCTTATTCTGCGTTCGATTTTAGCCCAATTTATAACTTGCCATTTGCCGTAGAATTCCTTGAAGAAATTAATGAAGATATTTTCTTTCAAGCCTTTACAGATATTGTTGAGCGCCATGCAGGTTTACGCACAATTTTTAATAGCGCCAATGGTCAAACCTATCAACAGGTGGTTCCTACGTCTGAACTTCAACAATTCAAATGGTTTTGGAACAGTGCCGAAAGTAAAGATGCAACGCTTGCCAGTGAAGCTTCATATAAATTTGATTTAACCCGTGAACTTCCCTTAAGAATTCGTTTAATTCGAAATGCCAAAGGTCGCCAAACTCTATCGTTCTTAGTTCACCACATGGTGATTGATGAATGGTCTTTAAATACCATTATGGCTGACCTTGCGCATGCTTATCTTGCTCGCTCAAATGCTCAAGCACCAAACTGGAAGGCACCTGCCCAATCTATTCTTGATTTTTCTTTACTCCAGCAAAAGCAAGGCATCAACCAACACCATCTAAATTATTGGACTAACCTGCTAACAGGAGCAACCAAAGGTCTAAGTCTCCCTGTTTCAGAACATGAATTAAATGCTGAAAAGGAAAAACCTCCAGTCCAATGGCTCGAACTTAAATTTGCACCAGAAATGTATGAAAAGCTCCTCGCATTTTCGAGACAACACAGCTCTTCTATTTTCGCAGTTCTCTATACTGCTATCGCCAATGCGTTACAGCAACAAGGCGATTTAAAAGATATTGTGATTGGTACTTCTGCATCTGGACGAACTGATCCTGAGTTTTTTGATACGGTGGGTTACTTTACGACCATGGTTGCGCATCGCACACAGTTTAGCAATTCAGATTCATTCCAATCGTTGCTCCATAATATCAGCACAATGATTAATACCTCGATGGCCTATGCAGATATTCCAATCAACCATATTCAAAATGCATTAGGGATGAGCGCCGATGAAGGACTGTTATTTGATGTGTTTGTTCATATCCATTCAAATAACGCTTTAAACGGCGCGCTCAAAACACATCAGGGACAAGACCTTCCTTATCGCCAGATCTTGCCGGAACGTGATGAATCGATGTTCGGATTGCATTTTGAAATTATGGAAAATGTGATTGATGGACAACATCAGTTAAGCATGATCATTACTTATCAAGCCCACCGCTTCCCGACTGCAATAGTGGAAAATATCTGTGAAAAAATTAAGGCAACCTTAGCTCAAATCTAGTTGCCCTAAAACCAACCATGTGCTTAAAAGCCAACATCTCGGCTCTGCTTTTAAGCACATTCCAATTTTTCTATTTTATTTGCTGCTCTACTTTATTCACCACATCCTGAATTGTTTTGCAGCTAATAAGTGTATAAAAATCAATTTCTGTATTGAGCTTCTGAGAAAGTTTCTGAGCAATACTCATGAGTTGTTTCGGACGAATTCCTATCGCTAATATTTCACTTCTATAAAAAATATCCATTCTTTCAGCTTGGCTGTCAGCTATGCATTCACGGAAAACCGATAAAACCGAGTCTCCCACCTCAGCGATTGATGACTGTGTTTTAGTGGAATTTGTAGCCAACGTAGAAGATACATAAATTTTCCCCTGAGCGATTTCTTGCACAGCTTTACGATCAATTTTTCCATTTCGGGTCAAAGGTATGGTTTCGATGCTCAAATATTTCGAAGGAATATGTGAACTCGGCAAATGCACTTTTAAAAAGTTCTTTAATTCGGGGCTATTTAAGCGAGTAGTTTTGTATTTATTTTCTAGGTTATAAACGGCGACTAACTCTTGAGTTTCAGTCGTTGGATGTACACAACTTACCACCACACAATTATGAATATACGGGTTCTTGGTTAAAGCATTTTCAACCTCGGCCGCAGAGATTCTCACGCCTTTTATTTTTAAATAACCTTCCTCACGTCCAGCAAAAATAATATTTCCATCTTCCCTAAAATATCCTTGATCACTCATGCGAAAAGCAGTTTGAGTTTCATTTTCGCTCACTTGAATTTCAACGAAATCTTTATAATAAATCTCCCCATCAAGTAAATAACCATTTGATAAATTCAGGCCGGTCATATACATCGTACCGACCTCGCCCATTTGGCAAGGTTTTAGATTTTCATCCAAAATATAATAACGGTTATTTTCTAAAGCTTTTCCATACGGAATAATTTCCTGATCTTGCTCATTTATTTCATGCCATATACTCCAAATCGTGGTCTCAGTAGGCCCACCTAATGAAAATAAACGAGCGTTAGGCAATTGTTCTCTTAACTTCGAAATGAGTGAAGGTTTGATATAGTCGCCGCCTTGGGCAATTAAGCGCAAAGACTCTAGTTGTTCTTTTTGAGCTACAATGAACAGCATATCGACAATGGCAGGCACACTGCTCCAAAGCGTAACCTTGTAACGATCTACTAAATCGGCCCAGACAACAGCATTTTTACTTTGCTCAAAGGATGGAACCACCAAAGTTGCGCCCACTGCCATTGCAGCAAATACATCAAATACCGACATATCATGATGAAACGGTGTTACCGCCATAATCACATCATCAGCAGTAATTCCCCATTCCGAGATCGTCTGTTGTAGCGTGTTTTCTGTGGCTTGATTATTTAAGACCACACATTTCGGAGTCCCTGTACTTCCCGAAGTATATAAATAATATGCCGGAAGTCGGTTAATTTCGGCATTAAAGCTCGGTTCAAACTCAGTTGTAGCCGATAAAATTTCATTAATATTTAGGTTTTGAACACCAGCAATGGATAAGTCACTTACCACAACATCTGCCCGACTATTCGTCAATAAATAGTTCAGTCTCGACGGCGGAGAATCCATATCTACAGGTAGCCAAATGATGCCTGTGAGCGCACATGCCAAAGCTGTATAAATATGCTCAGGACTTTTTCTCAAGCAAATTGCAACCACAGACCCTGTCGCCAAATCTTGCTTTTTTAGCGCATACATAACTTTGGCGATCTGAGTCCCTACCTCAGCATAACTAATGCTACGGTCTTCAAAAATAAGTGCTGTTCGATTGGAATTTTGATCAAAAATATTTTCATAAATTCGCTTTAAGAAATTTTCTACGTTGTTATTTTTATCATTCATTTGCCCTAAATTTTGACTCAAATCTTTTAGCATTTATCTTGGTCCTCACCCTATTCTTTATGCAATACCACCTCACCTAATATTCAAAACAAAGTTATAAAAATGTCGTCTTTATCGCTGTTTGTTCGAATAATAGATATCCCAGCACAATAATACAAATGATAATCATTTACAATTAATATTGTGAGAAATATCAATTTTCCCCCTTTAAAAGCCATTTATGAAAAATGATAAATATCAAAACAATAAGATAATTTTTAACCTTAGGTCTAATCGTTTAGAGGTCTATATTTATGATCTAAAAACCACAATTAATAATGATTATTATTTACATTTGGAGCCAACTTGGTTATCGTAATGAATAGAGAGACTACATCTATATCAATTATTACGCTCTATAGTAATCATGAAGCTTGGGTTATATGTATGACAAAAATTGCAGAAAAATCGAAACAAGAATATGGCGACTTACTAAAAGAAAAAGACCATTTACAAGATATGGAACAGCTTGAGATGACTATCGTCTCAATCCATACGCCATATCCGTCCATTGTAAGAATTCAAGGAAAAATCAACACATTACAGCCAGAGCTTTGGCAAGCTCCTAATTTGGCAATTCGGTTAATTGTGAGCAATCCGCCAGAGGGACAACCCATCTCACGCGTCTATACGGTCCGTTCTTTCAATCCTGTAAACGCTCAAATCGAAATTGATTTTGTTAAACATGAAGATTTAAGTCCAGCAATGGAATGGCTTAATTCGGCTCAAGTGGGTACAAAAATCGGGCTTATTGGCCCCCGCCCTCATTTCATTCCAAATTTCATACATAAAAAACATGTGGTCATGTTTGCCGATGATACGGCTGTACCCGCGTTATATTCGATACTGAATGAATGGGAAAATGGCGTAAGTGCGGATATTTTTATTGAAAGTTTTGAAAAAGATATTGCTAGCCAATTACCCCATCATGACCATGTTAAAATTCATTCTTTCCATAAAGAACATCACACGCCACAAAAAGGTCTTCTTTTAAAAGCAGCATTTGCGCTAAAAACTTATGACAATATTACGATTTGGGCGGCTTGCGAACGCAAAGAAGCCAGAGCTTTACGTCAGTTTTTTCTAGAAGACAAACAGTTTAATAAAAATGACGTGCGTATTGCTGGCTATTGGAGAGATGGCGTATCAAGTTCAGAACTAGACATACTCCGTGCTCAACATTATCAGAAACATATTCAGCAAGGTAAGACGTTGAATGAATATGATGACCTTGATCTAGCAAATTAAGATCAACAATCATTTGAATAAAGCCTGCCTTCAAGGCAGGTTTTTTTATGGGTCAACATACATCTATAAATATAAAGCTATACGACCATATCAATTATGCAACGACATGTTGCAGTTAACCTATTTTTTAGGTCCACATAGAACATTACTATATTTCTCAAGAGATAAATAAAAATTTGGGAGATTAGATCATGAATGCTTATCTACATCGTAGTGAAGATCGAGGTCATGTAAAAGCAGGCTGGTTAGAGTCTTATCACAGCTTTTCATTTGGTAGCTGGTATGACCCTAAATATATGGGTGTAAGCGCTCTACGTGTAATTAATGACGACCAGATTGATGCACATAATGGTTTTGGTACGCACTCCCATGACAACATGGAAATCTTAACTTGTGTGCTAGATGGTGCAATTTCACATCGCGACACAATGGGAAATGAAGGCCAGATTAAAGCAGGTGAATGGCAACTTATGAGTGCCGGCACAGGTGTGGCCCACAGTGAAATCAACAACACTGATACGCCTGTACATTTACTACAAATCTGGATTATTCCTGATGAAAGAGATGCAGAGCCAAATTACCAGCAAATTAATCTTGACCCGCGTAAAGATCCAAACAAATGGCATTTAATTGCAGGGCCTGATGCAAATGCACCAATGCATATTCGCCAAAATGCAGAAGTAAAATCTGCAGTATTGGAAAAAGGACATGAGTTAACTGTTGATACGGTTAAAAAAGTGAACTATGTGCATGTGATTTCAGGTGTAATTCGCATTGGCGATCAAGAAGTTAAAGCAGGCGATGCTTTAGTTTTTGAAGATAAAGCGACAATTCATGCAACTGAAGACAGTCAATTTATCTGGTTCGATTTACCTTAAATTATCAAAAGCCCTTTGCATAAAAGGGCTTTTTTTAATCTCCCCCGCCACCACCGCCATCACATCCGCCTGAATCTGAAGATGATGATGAACAGTCATTTGAATAACTAGAGCTATGATGATGACTCGGACTATTATCGTGAAAATGATGTGTTGAAGCAGATGAATGATCATGCTCACCAGATGGTGAATAATTTTTTAAATTTCTGAGTAGTGCGATTAAACAAATGAGCCCAATACTAGAAAAAATGACTATGAATATAATAATAAATAACTTCAAATAACGACCTCCTAGATCAAGCTACAGAGATGCTTGTTGTGTTCCCATTTATTATATGAGTCATGTTTAATAAACAAGTTGTTTTTTTGATAAATAAAAGTTGCATTAAACCAACCCCGCCAAAAAACAATCCAGCGTCTTTTCTCGCTCAATTGCCACATCCGAGCTTAAAAGTTGAATGATTGTGCCTTCAATCATATATAAAAATAATTTGGCATCCTGAAAAGTCGCATCATTTTTAAGTGTTCTCAGCTGGCTATAGATTTCATTGATGAGCCACGTTCTATATCTCACTGCGGTGATATAGGCTTTTGGATAGATGAGTTTCGTTTCAAAAATTGCTTTAAATAATAAATAGTACGGCCCTTCTACATCGCTATGTAAGAAATAAAGTTTCTTAAGTTTATCCTTAACGTTTGTACTTTGATCGTACTCAACAATTGAGACTACTTTTTCTTTTAAGCGTTCTTTTTGCACGATCAGACAGATTTCTATAAATCGCTCTTTAGAATGAAAGTAGTTATAAAAAGTTGCTTTTGGAGTGTGAGACTCTTTCACGATTCGGTCGATGCCCACTGTGTGAAATCCGTGATGGTGAAACAAATGAATCGATGTATTAATAATTTGGATCGTACGTGTTGAGAGAACTAAATTTGGCATATTTTTACCGTTATAAATTCTTGTTGTTTCTAAACGAGATACTTTTTTTGGGAGAAAAAAAGGCATAGCAAAGCCGTAAGACTGTGCTTGGCACATCTCAAGTTTTATAGTTAATGCAAGTTTTTTGAGCCGTAATGACTTAAAGCCTGAAAACCCTAAAGGTCATCAAGCTGCTTTAAATTTTTAAGTTGTGTCGTTATAGCTTTTGGCAAAGGCTGCCAAGAAATTATGAATGTGCAAAGCCAACTCCTTTTTATTGGGAGTTCTGCCAGACATTTATAGAATTATGGTGGCAGAACGAAAGGGGGTTAGCAGACTGGCCGAAAAAACCCAGCACACCCGAAGGTGTCCCCCTCCCGTTCCACCGTAGAGGGGGCACGAGGGTTCGTCACTAAAAGAATTAACTTTTAATGCTTTTCGGAACGGTCTGCTAAAACCGACTGGCAATGTGGCCAGCAGGCAAAGGATAGTGCTCTACCCTTTACCAGTCAAGCACACAAAATGACATTTGTTTTAAATTAGATCATTAAAAAGTAAGGATAAATAATGAGATAGTTATTGTTAAAAGGGGGTTTTTGGGGTGTGTTGAGTAAAGACAAGCATAGAAAGCAAGTAAATAAAGCTAAGCATGATAAAATTAAGGTTTTAACAAAAATGAATAGCTAACTCTTCTGGTATTGTGTGGCTACTGTGTCGACTATTGAAAGGATAATAAATGGAATACTGCTTTACTACTAATTTTGATTTATTAGAAATATTCAAGGTTGTCACTCCCTATTTAATGGGCTTCATTGTTTTTATAATATGGTTTTTTCAAAAAGGTAAGGAAGTTTTTGCTAATGAATCTAAAGAAGCTATAAAAGATTTATTAGAATTATCTGTAATAAACTTTAGCATTGTATTGGAAGGTTCAAAAAGCAAAACTGAATTAGAAACAAAATTAATAAACTTTAAAGAGACATCTGAAAGAGCTCATAGAGCTATGCTATTTATAAACAGAAAAAAAGATAAAAAATTAGAATTATTATTAAAAAACTATTTTATATACAAGGAAAGTGTATATCACTCTATTAATAATGTAGTTAGAAATTCAGATGAAATGCAAATAGTACAATTTTTGCAATTAGAAGCTACAAAGCAAAATACGTTAAGACTGGACAGATGCACTAATGAATTAATTAGTATTTTATATCCATATTCAATATACAAAAAATTCTTTTAAATACATATGAATTGATCATTTTTACTTTTATAATCTTATAAAAATCCCTCAGCTACTTTTATTATAAGTAAATTAAAAAAAGGATAAATAAGGCAAGAAAGTAAAAATAGCTTGGATTTTTTTACAATGTATTGATATAACTTAAGAAATCAAAAATTAATGAGTAAACTTATGGAATTAGAAACAAGATTAGTATTTATTGATACATGTGCTTATCAAAACAAAAATTTTCAATTTGGTGACCATATACTTCAAAAGCTTCAAAATCTATTGGAAGAAGACAAAATTCAACTTCTAATTACTGATATCACAAAGAAGGAAATTGAGGAACATCTTCTAAAAAAGTCAACACTAGCAATTAAAAAATTAAATGACTATATCCATGCTGATGGAAAGATATTACGAGCAACTCCAGAGCTATCTATCCATTCTATTTTTGATAAAATTACTAAACATGACGTATTTAACAACATCAACTCAAAATTTAATGAATTTCTTGAGTCTCCACATATAGAAAATATTTCAATAAAAGATGTGAATCCTGAAGTAATTTTTAATAAATATTTCGCGAATGAACCACCATTTATAAGTGAAGCAAAAAAACATGAATTTCCAGATGCTTTTGTTCTTGAAGCTGTAAAAGACGTTGCGAAATCAAGACATCTAAAGATCTATATCATAAGTACCGATGGTGATATGAAAGCATATGCTGAAAAAGATGAAAATTGCATTCATCTCAACTCTATTGATGAATTAGTCGATTTAGTGTTACGAAATGACCAAGAGCTTTTAGAACCAATCACTTTTGCAGATAATGTATTCTTAAGTTTAGAAGACAAAATAATACAAAGAGCGAAGCGTACTTTAGAAGAATCTCAATTCGAAGTAGAATTTGAAGGTTATGAATATCTTGATGAGGAAGTCTACGATTTAGAAATTGATAAAATTGTTATCGCCAATAAAACTTTGATTGAGATTACCGAGGAGTCAGCTGAATATGAAGTAGAATTTGAAGTCGAGTTGACCGCAACATATATGCTACCCGATTATGATAGCTCACCATGGGACCCAGAAGATAAGGTTTATGTATTTCTTAGGAAGAATAAAATTACTAAAACCCATAAGCAAAAATATTCTGCAAATATAGATATTATTTATTCAGAAAGAATAAAAGCAAATGCTGAAATATCTGATTTTCACTTTCAGGACTCAGTGTTTATCTTAACTGAAAAGAATTCAGAAATTATTCCAACAAATCCAGCATATGATATGTTTGAATAAATTAAAAAGATTATTTATAATTTTTTAAAATAAAAAATAGGGCTACGTCTAATAGCCCTAAATCCTCTCATTTAATTTTTTATAATGATTTCAACTTTTCTAAATTTGTAAAAGTTTTTAGATCGAATGTAGCAAATGCTCCATTCCATTTCGGAATATATGGATTAGAATAACCATACCCTCCTTCTTGATTAATATTCAGTATATCTTCTATAAATTGTAGATCTTTAACATTTAAAACATTCTTAATTTCTTCAAAATAAGATGCTCGTTCAGATTTTACAAAAACTCTTAAAGGATGATGCCTATGTCCTGAAATATAGAAAGAAGCATGGGGCCACCATACGTATTTATAAAAATCACTTCTACTTGAAAGCTGTGCTAATGATTTAATATATAAAAATGTATCAGCCTCACAAATTTCGTCAAAATTAACAACTCTATTATCAGTATAATCCTTTAAAAGATCACCCAAAGGTGAATAACATCTTTGTTTTAATTTATTTTCGATAAAACTGTATTCTGGGGGATTAAAAATTTTGAATGTTGTATATTTCTTTTCGGATGAATAACGATAATGAAAATTTTCTGGCAACATATATAGCTCATCAAGAATCTCTTTAAGCTCATTAAATTGCTCATTTTTAATTAAAATTGTTACGAGTGAGAGAAAAATTTGATAATTAATAAAACTAAATAACTCTATATCTGCGATTAAACGCCCAGGTTGATTTGGAACTACTGTTAATAAATTTAGAAGGTTTTCAAGAAAACCACGGAAATGCTTAAAAATCTTCGGATCATTAGAATGGATACAAACGGCTTCAACAATTTTTTTAAACTCATATAAATGAGGTTGGAAATGTTCTAATTTTTGCTTAAAAACTTCCTCGATTACACTATCATCTTTAGAAAGAGCAAATTTAGGTAATTCAGAATAAAGCTTATCTAAATATTGCTTTACCAAGCTACTAGCATTACTTTTCCCCTTCTCAACAGCATCTAATGCCATTTTAAATTGAGTATTTGTAAATAAGACAACCTCATCATCCTCTGCCACAATAAAACTTGGGACAGCTCCGAGATTTTTTGGCTTTTCATATTTATATTTATCAAATGCCCATCGTACTAACTTCTCATATTCATCTGCATATTTATCAGAATTCGACAAATCAACATGTAATCTTCCCGCATAAAAAGTGGGCTTAGATGCATCAGGTTCTGCAATTACAGCAACAATTTTATTTTTATCTCGTTTACTATAAAGCTCATGAGATAAAATTGTGGATTCTGTGCCCACCCCGCCATGTCGACCATTTGCACGATCCGTATATTTACTATCAATGATCATAATAATTTTTGTTATAGACGGGTCGTTAACCATGCTTTCCATGAAAGCAATCGGATCATCCCCTTCGCGCAGTTCCCATTTATCTAATGCAATATCAATACCATCCTGCATTAAGTTTTCAGCAAGATCCAATACCCATTGTTCATGTTCAGGACTTGACCAACTATAAGATATAAATATTTTAGGAGTTTGAATTGGCTGCATTTTATTTTCTCTAATCTGTAACTTATTAATAATTAAAGTTGATTTATTATAATATAAAATAATTTATTAAATTTATTTTCTCTTTAATACCTAAGTGTTATTGCTCTTTAAAACTAGCTTTTTAATGCTTTCAAAAATTTAGAGCCTCCACCACGGAAAGGCTAGCTTTCAATTAAATACTTATACTATTCATAAGATACTTAAGGTTATCCATAAATTATATTTAGCAATAAAAAAGCCCTAAACCATTATAATTTAGGGCTTTTTTAGTCATGTAAAGCTATTCGAGTTTATATGACTTTAATATCTTGGTAGGTATATCCAATACCAAACAAATTACTAATTAATTGATAATTCTATATTTAAAAAATTAAAAAATTTCAATGATACAAGCCATGATACAAAAATACTTCTACTGTCTTTGCTGTAGCTTTATATCAACATCTATCTTCTCACTTTAATTTAAGAAACAGCTAAATTTTAGAGGTTACAAAGGTTACTGAGGTTACAGCCTTATGTAGCAAGGCTCTCATGGCGTAACCTTTTGAAAAATTGAAAAGGTTACAGATTTTTGAGGTTACATATCAATTTCATAAAAAACTTAAATCTATATCGAGAAACACTTCACGAAGCTATATCTATCCATGATAAAAAATCATTCGTTCTTGAAAA
This sequence comes from Acinetobacter sp. S-1, assembly GCF_059579785.1. Taxonomy (NCBI): domain Bacteria; kingdom Pseudomonadati; phylum Pseudomonadota; class Gammaproteobacteria; order Moraxellales; family Moraxellaceae; genus Acinetobacter; species Acinetobacter sp. S-1. Next base: position 1,160,256 of record NZ_CM184207.1, on the reverse strand, counting down.
TAAATCCGTTGAAGCGAATCGTACATTTCACCTATCTTGATGCTGGATTAGTCAGGGAGAACTACAAATGAATCAGTGGAATTATTCAAATGCCAGAGCACAACTTACCATGATTATGGATCAAGCTGTCGCTGGGCATCCTGTAGAAATTACTCGAAGAGGCCGAGAATCCGCAGTAGTTATTAGCAAAGCATCTTATGAAGCTTACAGACAAGCTGTCTATGATGTTGCTTACTATAAAATTTCAGCATCAAAAGAAAATTCAGAAGCTTAAAGCCTCTCTAAAAAAACCTCTTTATTCATGCAGCAAGGTTCCATGAAGCTCAATATTTCTTTAATTCAACTTGGTTCCTTGTTTGCATTTATCTCTGCATTTCTATTTAGCAGTAAAGCCATTTTTATTAAACAGGCATATAGCCTTACTTCGTCATTAGATGCCATTACTCTAATGGCTATCCGTATGGGAGTTGCTCTACCCTTCTTTTTAGTAATCTGTTGGTTTTGTCGCCATCAAAATCGCAATATCAAGCTAAAAGATATTCTATATTTACTTTCAGTTGGTTTATTAGGTTATTACATTTCTAGCTGGCTCGATTTCTATGGCCTCATGTTTATTACGGCGTCATTAGAGCGAATAATTTTATTCTTATATCCGACTATGACCGTTTTAGCATCGAGTTTTATCCTCAAGCAAAAACTAAGTTCAAAAACAATATTTGCACTGATCTTAAGTTATGGCGGAACAGTTCTAGTTATGCTCCAAGAGCAAAAAATGCTTCCAGACCAACATAACTTCTGGTTTGGAGCAAGCTTAGTATTTGCCAGTGCTGTTGCTTTTGCTTGCTACCTCTTACTTACCCCGCCATTAATCAAAAAATTTGGTTCATGGAACTTAACAGGACTATCTTTATCTGCAGCTTGTATTGGTACACTTATACATTTTCTAGTTGTAACTAGTCATCCTGTACAGCTACTTACCTCTTTACCTATACAAGTTATTTGGTACGGAATCTGTTTAGGTTTATTTGTTACGGTTTTACCCACCCTCTTATTAATATTAAGTATAGAGTACGTAGGCGCAACGCAATCTGCTATTATTTCATCCATTAGCCCAATTGTTACTATTCTTTTTTCAGTCTTTCTTTTAGGCGAGTATTTAAATACAATCCAGTGGCTAGGCTGTTTTCTTAATATTTTTGGTGTGATGCTTATTGCACTTAAAAGAAAATAAAACTAATATTTAAATTATAAAAAATATATTTTAAGTATTTTCATTATCTATTTTTAATGATGATAAAAAGTCATTAACTCATGATTATTTATCGTGCTCGACTAACTATTAAAGTGCCCATTTAAAAATTATGATTAATTTTTTAATCGGGTCTATCGTATGAGCCGTCAAATCTCAACCTTAATCGGTGTTCCTGCTTTGTTACTTTGGTCCACTTTAGTTGGCTTACTCAGGCTTTCTACAGAAATTTTTGGTCCTATCTATACTGTGACTTACGTATACACCATCAGTGCTATTATTTTATTCTTAACATATGGCCTACCCGATTTAAAAAAGGTTTCAAAGAAGTTTCTTATTCTATCTAGTTTGCTTTTCGTTGTTTTTGAATTATGTTTTGCCTTTTCAATTACTCTAGCAAATTCATCAGAAAAATCGATTGAGATGAATATTATTTTTAATATGTGGCCAACTCTAATTATTATTATGTTGGCAGTATTAAAAGAAGAAAAAGTAAATTTAATGACAATATTAGGAGTGGTTATAAGCTTTTCGGGCATAGTTGTAATTAACTATCATCCAAACCTAAACTTTATTGATAACTTTTTAAAAAATCCGATTAGTTACCTACTCATTTTTTTAGCATCTATACTTTGGGCGGTCTATTGTATCTACACCAAAAAGCAAAGTAATGGAACTAACGCTGTTTCGCTTTATTTTATCTTAACTGCAATAGCTTTATGGATTCTTACTCTCTCTACTCAAGGTTTCAACCTACCTCATACGCATGGAATTAACGGCTACCTGTTTGTCTTTATCAATGCTGTTTTTTTCTCTATGGGGTATCTAGCATGGAATATTGGCATTATCAAAGGCAATATGCCTGTTTTGATTATGCTTTCTTATTTTTCTCCAATTTTCTCATCGGCATTTTCAGCTTTTGTTTTGAACTCCGATTTAACAATCAATTTTTGGTACGGCGCATTAACGGTTACTTTCGGATCATTGATCTGCTGGTTCTCAATTCGAAAAAACCATATTCAACATAACCAAGCGAAATTAGCTTCTTAATTTCTTAGTCACAGCCATCGTATTTTGGCTGTGACTTTTTACTTTTATCAAACTTTATCAATCAAACGTGTAACACCATTCACAATCATATCGACTGCGATTGTTCCAATTAATAAAGCAGCTAACCGTCCTACAATATCAAAATAACGATCAATATATTTGGCATGGCTATAACGTAAGTGATCATGAGAAAATTTCATTGCTATCAAAACACTACAACTCAGAAATAGCACTAAGGCAATCACTATAGCGGCCTCTACAAGAGACATACTCATGCCTGTCACTACAGCTGCACTAATTGTTCCTGGACCAATCATAAAAGGCATAGCGACCGTCCCAGCCAAATGTTCAGGCGCTCCTCGCATTTCACCAATGGTATCGGCACCCTGAAATACATATCGATATCCAATCACTAGAAAAATCAGGCCACCAAAAATCTGAAATGATTCAAATCTTACATTTAAATACCGATTAAAAATTGCTTCTCCACCCCACGCAAATAAGAGAAAAACTGCATATGCAATGAGACCTCCTTGAATCAAAGCTTTATTAAATACTTTAGTATCTGTATGACGAATTAGTCCGATCATATAGATACTCATGAGGAATGGGTTAAGTAGTGAGAAAAACAAAATAAATGTACTAATAAAGGGTGATGACATTTTTATGATCCCTAAATGACTTCAGGAAGCTTTTAAACTTCCTGAAAATTGATAAATGAAAAACCTGTGCAAACTCTTAAAAGCTATAAATCAACATGAGATTTAAGAGTTTGTTCCATTTCCCATCATCGCCTGCTGCAAGAGAACTACCATTGCCGCCAACAAACGGATCATTTTTACTCATCACATATTCGGTATATAAAGAAATATTTTTATAGTCCCAAGCCACGCCAACAATGTTGCGCTGTGAGTCATCAAATCCATTTTCTTTCTTGTTAAAACCACTAAAAACAACATACGGCGTAACATTGAGTGAATCTTTAACATTCTTAAAGACATAGCTAGTATCAACCGTATAGAAATAGCCCTTGTTCGCAATGTCGTATTCGCCGTCAAAAGAACCAAAAGTTGAGCTAGCTGGACTCAATGCATCTTTATTACTAATCGACTGCCGCCCTCCAGTAAGCACGACATTCAGATTTTTATAGTTAATACGGTTAAATAGCACCCATGTATTTCTCGTACCATCAGCAGAAGTTTTTTTATTCTCAATGTCTGAATACCAATAACTTCCCCCAACCGATACCTTGAGATCATCTGTACTTAAAAACTTAAGATCTTGATCTACACGTGCCATCCACATGTTTTTTTCATTAAGGTTGGTTTTGAGTGGATCAGATGAGGTGACAACATTAGCCGTATAACGCGCTGAGTCTTTGCTAGTCCCGTGATAGTTACCGCCATCAGTTGCGAAATAAGCCAAATCCACTTTAGTCGCAGACGGTAATTCAAAGTGATAGTTTGCTCCTAGATTAGAAGCATCCTGCAAACCCATAGTGTTGTTAATACCAGCGTAAAAGCTGCTATCCCAAAAACGACCTGGTCCAAAAGGAATGGGTTGCACACCTACAGTAATATGATCTGTTGCGTTTAAATGGTAGCCAGCATAGCCATAAACTAGAGTCGAGAAATCACAGAATTTATCGTATTGATAACAACGATATTCGACTTTTCCAAACCAGTCGGGTGACTCATAACCTAGTCTTAAAATAGCTGCATCAAATTTTATTTTCTGGTCTGATGCAGACTCGCCGTAATCCTTATCTTGATAATTCCCACGTAAAGCACCTGAAATTGTTAAAGCACCCGTATCACTTTTAGGATCTCCAAAAGTTACTCCGGCAAAAGCAGGTAATGCCATTCCAACCGAAATTAACCCAAATCCAAGTGTTAAATAGACTTTGCTCATTTACAAATCCTTGTTTAAATGAATATTTGCAGAAAACCTTTCCTATCCTCTGCTTATTTTTTTCAGACAACACTTCCCTGTTCAGGAGAAGCTCCTGAAATTTAAAATTTTCGTTAATTCACCTTAGCCCTTATTCAGGGCTAGGTACTCATAAGAATAAAGCGACCCACATCATTCTTTTCCTGAACAATATGGATCGCTTTTGTTATGCAATTCCGTGCAATTCTTTCCAGTTACCTGGATGTACTACGTAACCAAATACTGCATGTCCACCATAAATTAGCTCGGTTCCTTCAGGAATCCACAACATTTGTCCTGGACGAACTTCATATTTGTGACCGTTAGCAGTAAGTTCAAAACAGCCTTCAATTACAAAAATGACTTCGTCATAAAGTAATTTCCAACTTACTTCCGCGCCTTCCCAGCGTGCAAAACCAATACCCATGTTTGGGGAAACATCAGCTCCTAATGCTCTTGCCACATAAGCTGTACCGTCTGGTGTTTCGCCACGTAAATTAAAATCTAGGTGAGCACTATCAACCAACTTTACTTCTTTCATTTATTTCTCCCGCTTACAATTCACTACGACTGCGCCATTTTTCAAATCTAATACGTGTTCTGACACCTAAACCTAAGAACGGTTCTGGTGGATTTAAGCTAGGCATACCAGTGACATACTGAATATCTTTTAAAGCTTGAGAATCTGAACCAACAACGAGATCAGCCAATAACGTTCCTGAAATTGTGCCCCATGCTGCTCCTACACCATTGTCACAAGCACTCGCATAAACGCCATCTTCTAATTCACCAAAGAAATTAGTGAAGTTACGAGAAATAGCGTAAACACCACCCCATGTATGGGTAAATGGAACATTCGCCAAATCTGGATAACGATCTAAAAATGCTTTGCGATGATCTTCTTGTATCCAACGACGATTATCATCATTTATGTTTGCACCGTATTTAGGCACGTGTTTATAAGTGTTACGGATTAAGATACGGCGATCAGCAGTCATTCTTAATGTTGTTCCTGCATGATCGGCTGGAGTAAGCCCCCAATCTAACTCACCACGATAAACTTTCATTTCTTGATCAGTTAATGGACGTGTCCAGCTCGCAAAAGTCATGACTGGTAATAAACGGTTCTTCAAGTAACCAAATTCACGCGTAAAAATACTCGTCGCAAGTAGGACTTTAGGTGTTGTGATTGACCCTTCATCGCCTTGTAAAAGCCATTGGTTATTACTTTTTTGCAAACTACGAATTGGAGATTGCTCTAATAGCTCAACGCTGTCTGGCAAATGGTCACTCATACCGCGTACTAAAGCTGCTGGTTGCATCAAATATGAACCAGGAGTAAAAATCGCACGGCTATAAAAATCTGTACCTAATACTTTTTTGAGTTCTGCTTTTTCAACCCAACGATATGGTTCACCTAAATCTTTCATTAGGTGCTCAAAATGATTGAGATGTGCCTCACCACGTTCGCCCACAGCTCCTTGATATTTACCAGCAGCAGACCATTGGCAATCAATACTATGGCGCTCTACCAAGCCTTGTAATTGGGCAATTGCCGATCGGTTCAGACTCAATAACTTTTGTTTATGTGAAGGGTCTGGATGTGATAAAGCAAATTTATGCGGTAAATCAATTACAAACCCTGAGTTACGCCCTGAAGCACCTTCGGCTACACGTTGTGCATCCACTAAAATAATACGGGCATTCGGTTTGAGTTCAGCTAATCTTCGAGCTGCTGCTAAACCTGCAAAGCCTGCTCCGACAATGGCATAGTCAGCTTTTTGTGGACCTATTAACTTTTTAGCAGGACCTGCTGGAGGTAATGCCGCATACCAACCACAGGTACTATCATCATTTGGTAAAGCAATCATTTTGTTATTCCCTTAACTTAAACTGTGGATGGACACGAATTTAGTTTTTCAAGCCACTCGCTACGATGGTGCTGCAATTGGCGACCAAGTAAGGCAAAGCCTGTTAATTTGCCTTGTTCATTGTAAAAACCAGCAGCTAACTCGCCGTCATGTTGTTCCACTTTCCACTCACCTGTTCCCGTTGCTGGCAAAATAGAAAGCGGCAAAATTGGTGTTTTTACTAAAACTGGTGTTGACTTCAAATCCGCAGCAGTTGACTGACCTAAAAGGTTATTAACCAAAGCTGGTAATGCTTGGGTGATTGGATTGATATAAGGTGCCCACTGGCCATTCACTTCTGCACAATCACCTAAAGCAAAAATCGCAGGATCACTACTACAGTGATCAAGTCCAGTACAAATACCACGTGCTGTTTCTAGACCGGCTGCTTGAGCAAGTGCAATATTTGGTCTCAAACCCACGGCACTTAATACCAAGTCAGTTTCAAATGATTGACCATCTTGGAGTGTTAACTGGTAACGACCATTTGCAGATTGAATAGAACGGATACTATTTTGTAATTTACACTCTACGCCTAACTGGCTTAGAGCATTTTGGAGAGCATGACCTAAAGGTTCTGGAATAAGACGTTCCATTGCCCATTTACCAAGCCCGACAACTGTAACTTTGATACCATGTGCAGCTAAATCATTGGCAAATTCACATCCGATGAGACCATCACCCAGAATTGTGACATGCTCTTTATTAGATAATTGCTGACGGAAACGACGATAATCCGCTAGATCATTTACGCTTAGAGTTGACGTCGAATCACCATCAATTGGAATTACAACTGGTGTTGCCCCAGTAGCGAGTACGAGTCTACCGTAAGGATAATCACCAATAGTGGTTTGAAGCTTCTTATTGGCACGGTTAATATGAGTTACTTTTGTATGTGGATAAACGCGGATATTTAAACGTTGTTCCCAACTTAGAGCAGACTCACGAACTAAACTATCTCCGTCTTTACCTAATGCTAAAGCATTAGATAAAGCTGGTTTACTATATAAAGCACCATCATCAGCAGTAAATACGGTAATAGACAAGTCTGGAGATTGTGCACGTAAAGTCGAAGCAACTTGATAACCAGCATGGCCGCTACCAATAATCACAACTGGTTCAATAACTGCAGCGGCTGCTACTTGAGGGATTTCGTCCTCTTCAATGTCTGTAATATCAAGCATTTCGAAATCAGCTTTACCCACCTGACACTCTGGACACATCCAGTCATCTGGAATATCTTCCCATTTTGTTCCTGGTGCTATCCCGTCATCTGGCCAGCCTTTAGCTTCATCATAGATCCAGCCACAGACAATACATAACCACTTTCTCATCTTGTCTATTTCCCTTATTTCTTACAAATTACACGCTATGTTTCAAACGGATACCGATATTGCGAGTTTGAACATAACTGTAGATGGCTTCCTGCCCTTTTTCGCGACCAAAACCAGATAAGCCCACACCACCAAATGGTGTTTCAATACCACCAGCAAACCATTCGTTAATAAAGACTTGGCCAGCAATAAGACGGTTTGCTACTCGAAGTGTTTGATTCAGATTTTCACCAAATACACCTGCAACAAGTCCAAAGTCTGTACCATTTGCGATTGCAACTGCCTGGTCTTCGTCATCGAATGGCATGATCACCATTACAGGTCCAAAAACTTCTTCTTGAGCAATCGACATGTCATCTTTTGCTTCAATAATAGTTGGCAGGACGAAATAACCTTCTAGATCTGCAGCTTTCCCACCCGTTAAAACATTGGCACCTTCTTCACGTGCCTTATCAATCATGGCAAGAATCTGTTGTTGCTGATTTTTAGATACAACTGGAGTAAGTTCAGCATTACTTTCGCCAATACCTACTGTTAAGCTCTCTGCAAGATTAACAACAGCTGCTTTAACTTCTTCATAGCGACTGCGGTGCACCAATAAGCGAGACATCGCTGAGCAAACTTGACCAGAGTTATAGAAAATTCCGACTTTAACGCTACGTAGTAATTGCTCAAGATCAACATCAGCAAAAGCAATTGCCGCTGACTTACCGCCTAATTCCATGACTGAAGGTGTTGCACGTTCAGCCGCATCTTTCAAAATGCGTTGACCTGTCGGCACTGAACCAGTGAAAACAATCTGGTTCGTATCTTGATGTTTAACTAGATGAGTACCAACTTCTGAACCTTTACCACAAAGTAAGTTCACTGCACCTTGTGGGAAACCAGCTTTCTCAATAGCTTTGATGAGTAAAACCATTCCTAAAGGTGAAACCTCAGGTGACTTAATTACAACCGCATTACCAGCAGCTAAAGCAGGCGCTAATGAGCGTGCACAGATCGAGACGGGAAAGTTCCAAGGTACGATTTGAACCGATACACCCATTGGAATATATGAGGTGAAATCCACATAATCTTTACCTAAAGGTACCGAGATACCTTCAACTTTATCTGCCATACCCGCGTAGTATTCAAAATAGCGAGCTGCTTCATCGAACTCTTCGCGTGCTGTATCAACATTTTTGCCATTTTCACGGCATAGGATTAATGCACCCTCTTCAGCAATTTCACGAATTGCTTCTGCGGCTTTTAACATCCACGCTGTACGTTTTGCAGGACGCACATCAGTCAAAGCACCGCTATTCACACAACGACGTGCTGCTGCCATCGCGGCATCTGCATCTTCAACGCTTGCACGCGCAACTGTTGCAAAAGCTTTATCGGTTGCTGGGTTGATAACTTCCAATTGGCGAGAAGCATCTCGCCATTGGCCATCAACATAGTTAAGGTAATGTTGCATATTATGCCTCCAATGCCGTTTTAGCTTGGGTTGCTAACCATTTTTGGAAGAAGTGAGTTGGTAAATCCATCTCTGGTGAGAAAACCCCTCCGCCAAAACCAGGTGAGTGACGACCCTTTTGCATGGTTTCAACGGCAAATACATCTTCAGCAAATACAACTTTCCATGATTCTAAAGTCGCTTCACGACATGCATCATATTTAGCGTCTAGTGATTCATCACCAACGTAATACAAGCGTAGTTTTTCAATTGTTTGTTCTGGAGCGATTGGATCAATCATCATTGCAAATGCATGATCCGCTTGAATACCTAACAATACGTTCGGGAACACTGCTACATATTCAGCATGGCGAAGTTGATCTTCTGGCCAGCTTGGGAATTTTGGTAAATGCGTACCTGCCGTAGCAGACAAGTTATATTTATAACTGCCCTGACCAGCAAAGCGATCTTCGAACATAATGTTGTAGTGATCTTCAAGTTTTGAATATGTATTTAGCGCTGGATGTACCCAAGGTAAGTGATAAGCTTCGCAATAGTTTTCAACTGTAAGTTTCCAGTTACTATTTACAGGTAACTCAAAAGTTGAACCTACTTTGCTATTACGAATAAGCTCTAGACCATTTTCGCCCAAGAAAGGCTTCCAACGTTCAACTAGTGGTGCAATGTGCTCTTCAAAAGCTGCTGCATCACCAGAGATATTGACGAAAACCATATCCATCCAGATCTCTGAACGAAGAGCTTTTAAACCATGTTTTTCACATTTAAAACGTTCATCTTTATGTTGGTTAATTCCACCAATATGTGGAGTACCCTTTAAGTTACCGTTTAAGTCATAACTCCAAGAGTGATATTGGCAACGAATCACACCTTCAATAGTGCCTTCTTGTTGCACCAAAATCATACCGCGATGGCTACAAACGTTATGGAAAACTTGGATTTCCCCTTCACGGTTGCGCATCATGACCAAAGGCATGCCCATGAAGTTAACAGGCTTTACATAGCTCTTTTTAGGTAAATCAGAAGCAAAGCCAACACACACCCAAGTTTTACTTAAAATATTGTCGCGTTCAAAATTAAAATATTCGCTACTGGTATATGCTAAATTTGGCATACCATTTGATTCAGTAATTGGGTTTAAAACATTATCGACTTGCTGAACCGTAATTAATTGCTGGCTAACTCGACTATTCATCTGAGGATCTCCATATATTTAAAACTAACGCAGAACTCCCTGCGTTGAGATGATTTGCACTCTCTGCGATTTCTTTACAGATTGTGTAAAACCTAATGGCGACAGACAAACGACTTTTTAGAGGGGTATTGATGAGTTTTTATCATGCATCCTAAAACTTGCTTTCCCTTCGATAATTTTTAAATGTATTAGGTACAAGAAATGACCTATGACTAAAACTCACCCATAGATGAGAATAAATCGGTTGAGCAATCTTTATGCTCATCACTACTCTTTTGCTATTCGCATACAACGGTTAACAGGTAGTTAACTGCTACGCATCCAAGGAGGATTTATGCGCAATACATCAGGAGCCCATACTGGACTCAACCCAACAGTGATGATTGTCTCGAAGTTATTACTTTTTATTTTTATTGCGTTTTGTATTTTTAAAGAAAAACAGGCTGGTGAATACTTTCAAATTATCTCAGATGTTTTATTACAAAATGCAAAATGGTATCTCCTATTTTTAGCTACTTTTTTATTAGGTTTTTTGATTTATTTATGCATGAGTCGATATGGGCATATTAGACTCGGAAAAGACGATGAAAAGCCCGAATATAGTAATATTGCATGGATTTGCATGCTTTTTTCATGTGGTATGGGAATTGGATTGATGTTCTGGTCTGTTGCAGAACCAATCACTCACTATGCAAGTAATCCGTTTACGCAAGGTCTTTCAGATGAATCAGCACGAATGGCAATGCAACTCACCTTTTTTCATTGGGGACTTCACCCATGGGGCCTATTTTGCTTATCAGCTGTTGCTCTAGGATATTTTTCTTATCGTAAAGGTTTACCTTTGGCATGCCGATCCGTATTACATCCTTTAATTGGTGACAAAATTTATGGTTCTATCGGTAATTTCGTTGATATTGTCACGATCGTTTTAACAGCATTTGGTGTTTCTCAAGCCATTAGTATGGGAATTCTTGAGCTTAATGTTGGTTTAAATCATACATTTGGTGTCAATATTGACGTTAAAATTCAGTTGGTTCTTGTTCTTGTTCTAGGCGTTTTAGCAACCCTATCTTTATTATCCGCGATTGGTAAAGGCTTTAAAATCATTGCTGAAGGAAACATGGTTTTATCCTATGTTCTTGTGATTGCAGTCATCGTGATTGGTTCAACTCGTTATATTTTTAATACTTTTTTTGAAGGTCTTGGAGATTACTTACAAAACATTGTAGGCATGAGTTTATGGAGTGATGCTCAAAAAGATTCAGGTTGGCAAAGTTGGTGGACTGCTTACTACTGGCCGTGGTGGATGACTTGGGCACCTTTTGTAGGTTTATTTATTGCTCGCATTTCACGCGGACGCACGATTCGTGAAGTTATTTTAGGCTCACTTGCCGCACCTACTTTACTCACCTTTATTTGGATTGCAGCTTTTGGTGGCGCTGCTCTTAAAATTGAAAAAGCGAACCATCAACCGCCAACTCATCAAGTTGTTGTAAGTAATACTGCGATTGTTCAAGTAGATAAAGTCAAACCTCATGAAGTTACAATCGCTGAAGCGACTAAAGAAGACCCTGCCCGTGCTGTGTTTGTTTTCTTTGATCATATTTCAGAAAATCATACTGTTACGATTTTCTTAAGCGCACTCTTATGTTTATTGTTATCTATCCATATCATCACCATTGCGAACTCAGGTGCTTTGGTCCTATGTTTTCTAGATACTAATGGTTCCACTAATCCATCAGTAGGAATTCGTCTGGTTTGGGCAATAATTATTCCGCTTATTAGCGGGGGCTTACTTTTAGCTGGCGGCCTATCTGCTATTAAGACAGCCTGTGTGATTGCAGGTTTTCCAATCTCCATATTGCTTGCGATTATGTGTATTTCTTTAATGAAAAGCCTTCGTCAAGATCCACAAGCATGGGTCATGATGCCTGAACATGTTCGTCCTGATTTCTGTAAAACTAAATCTGAAAAGCCTGTTGATGAGACAAAGGCTCAACTCATTACAGATAACTAAACTTAATTCAAAAAAAGGGCTCTAAATTGAGCCTTTTTTATTATTTTAACAGTGCTAATTTAATCCCTTTTGACCTACTTGCCCTGGCAATTGCTCTAATAACCAGCTACGGAAATGCTTTACACTCGATGGAATAACTCCCCGATCTGAAGGTTCCAACATACTAAAATTTGCTTCGGTACGTAATACAGTTTCGACTGGGCGAACAAGAGAACTATTTTCCAAATAATCATCAATTAAAGACCCCCATGCTAATGCCACTCCCTGACCATTAATTGCAGCTTGGAGCAACATTGGATAGTTATTAATATTGACTCTGTTTTTAGGTTTCACTATAGGATAATCGACCGCTTTAAACCATTCGGCCCAAGTAATCCAATCCTTTTGAGAATCATCTAAATAAAGCAATGCTTTACCAAATATTTCCTCTGGAAGAGTACCCTCCTTAAATTGAGAAAGATAATTTGGACTACAAACAGGAAATACTTCTTCTGGGAATAATGTGGTGACTTTCATTCCCAATGGAGGAGTTCGGCAATAAAAAAGTGCCAAATCAAAGTCCATTTTCTGTAAATCCAAGATATTTTCTGTCGTTAATATTCTTAGATCGACACCTTCATTATTTTGCTGAAAAGTAGCCACTTTAGGTAATAACCAAAGAGCAGCCATTGCATTAGTCGTAGCAACAGTTATTTGATGTTCACCTTGCCATTTCTTAATTTCAGCCGTTGCTTGTGCAACATTTAATAAAGCACTATAAATCGTTTGGTAATATTGCAAGCCCATGGGCGTTAAAGAAATATTGCGATTTGCTCGAATAAATAATTCTTTACCTAGATACTCTTCCAATTGTCGAATTTGGCGACTTATCGCTCCTTGAGTAACATTTAATTCATTTGCTGCTTGTGTAAAACTAAGGTGGCGTGCGGCTGCCTCAAACACAATCAAGCTATTCATTGGGGGTAATGGCTTAATCTTCATGGACACTCCTAATTTGTCCCATTTCTTTAAAAACTCTTTTCCAATTCGAGTTCTTTTATTCCGCTATTTACTACGAAAATTATCTTTTGAACATACTAATAGCGAATAAACCAGATATTCTCGTCATAAATGGTTTGAATTTCTTCAATTATGATCCATTTCTCAGGAAAGCCCTAAAATCTCATAAATATAATCTAATAAAAAGTGAGTAAAAGTATTCAATCTATGAGTTTTTCTCATGCAATATAAATGAATTTCTTAGCTTCCCCAGTAAAGATATAAACGTAAAGCATTTATTTATTCTGTGCATTTATATTTTATATGTTTAAAAATAGATTTCACTTTTCAATACACAAGTTTGTCTAATCCATAACTTTTATACAAATCAATAAAAAGCCCTAAACCATTACAGTTTAGGGCTTTTCCAGTCATGTAAAGCTATTTGAGTTTATATGACTTTAAATCTTGGTAGGTATATCCAGACTCGAACTGGAGACCTCTACGATGTCAACGTAGCGCTCTAACCAACTGAGCTATACACCTAGAATGGAAAGCATAATATTCATTTTTCAAAAGCAAAACAAGTGATTTGCCATCGAAAAAAATACAAATGAGCAGACTTTAAGCAAACTCTTTTTCGTTTTCCAAAAAAGAAAAACGGTACATGGTTTAACCACATACCGTTTCTTTAGCTGACTATTAATCTCAACTTAACAAGGACATTTCTTTAAATTACCACCTGCCGATGGATATCTCGAATCAACACAATGACGGTAGAAAGTCGTCGCATCCATTGGGGTTAAATCAGGATGATGAGCTTTCATATGCTCCAGATAAGTTTGATAGTCTGGAACCCCAACCATCAGTCGAAAGCTTTGCTGCAAACGCTGCCACAAAGTTGCAATACGTGACCAATTCTTTGGAGAAAGTAATAGCTCTTTTTGCGAGAGCACTGTCATTTTGATGATTTTCGCAATAATGACAGTTCCATTTTTTGCAAATTTAAAATTCATCATTACTCTCCTCGTGGGGTGACCACTTTCGGATCAGCATATACAGCTGGTGCTTCATGAGCAGTTGGTGTCGGGCTTGCTAATGCACGGCGCACAATACCAATCGCAGCAATTACCATCACAATCGCAACGATCATGAAGAAGCCACAAAGCGCAGCGTTGATTTGGTTTGACATCACAATCGTCTGCATTTCTTCAAGTGTTTTTGCTGGTTTAAGAATTTCACCACGCGCAATCGCATCTGAAAATCTATTCGCTTGTGCTAAGAAACCAATCTTTGGATTTTCGTGGAAAATCTTTTGCCAGCCCGCAGTCATACAGGTAATGAACAAGAAAATTGTTGGGAAAATCGTTACCCATACATATTTTTCTTTTTTCATTTTAAACAGAATAACTGTACCCAAAATGAGTGCCATTGAAGCCAACATCTGGTTACCCACACCAAATAAAGGCCAGAGTGAATTGACACCACCTAACGGATCAATCACACCTTGATAGACGAAGAAGCCCCATCCACCTACAGCAACAGCAGTACCTAGCAAATTACCAAAGAATGAGCTTGAAGATTTAACCGCAGGAATAACAATACCCACAGTGTCTTGTACCATGAAACGACAAGCACGAGTACCCGCATCGACAGCAGTTAAAATGAATAATGCTTCGAATAAAATCGCAAAGTGGTACCAGAACGCCATCATTGAACGGCTGTTAAAAATTTCCGAAATGATATGTGCCATACCAATCGCAAAGGTAGGCGCACCACCTGTACGTGAAAGAATCGAGCTTTCACCTACTTCTTGAGCCAACACGGTTAGCATTTCAGGCGTAACGACAAATCCTAAATTACGCACAGCTTCTGCCGCAGATTCTACAGTTGTACCGAGTACAGCCGCTGGTGCATTAATTGCAAAGTACACACCCGGGTCTAAGACAGTTGCACAGATCATCGCCATAATACCGACGAAAGACTCCATGAGCATGCCTCCGTAGCCAATCACACGAATGTCAGCTTCGTTATCAACAAGTTTTGGTGTTGTACCACTTGATACAAGCGCATGGAAACCAGAAATGGCACCACAGGCAATGGTAATAAATAGGAATGGAAATAAGCTACCAGAGAATACAGGGCCAGTACCGTCAATAAAATGAGTCACTGCTGGCATTTTCAATTCAGGTAATGCAATCACAATACCAACGGCCAAGCCAAGAATGACGCCAATTTTAAGGAATGTTGATAGATAATCACGTGGTGCTAACAATAACCAGACTGGTAAAACTGATGCGATAAATCCATAAATGATTAAGCACCATGTGAGCTGTGTTCCTGTTAAAGTGAAAAATTCACCCCAGTAAGGATCTGCTGCAACCTGTCCACCATAAACAATGGCAAGCATCATTAAAACGAAGCCGATAATAGAAACTTCGGCAATACGTCCCGGGCGAATAAAACGCATGTAAACGCCCATAAACAATGCAATTGGAATTGTCGCTGCAATACTGAAAACACCCCATGGACTATGGGCAAGTGCTTTCACCACAACTAATGCCAGTACCGCAAGGATAATAATCATTACCCCAAGCGCACCAAGCATGACCACAATACCGGCAAAAGAACCAAGTTCTTGTTTTGCCATTTCACCAAGTGAGCGACCGTCTCGACGTGTTGAAATAAATAAAACTAAAAAGTCTTGTACCGCACCCGCCAGAACCACACCGACCAATAACCAGATCGTTCCTGGTAAAAAGCCCATTTGTGCAGCCAAAATTGGTCCGACTAATGGCCCCGCTCCTGCAATTGCAGCAAAGTGGTGACCGAAAAGCACATATTTATTGGTGGGAACATAATCCAGACCATCGGCCAAGCGATGCGCTGGGGTTAAACGTCTTGGGTTTAATTCAAATACTTTAGTTGCAATAAATAGACTATAAAATCGATATGCGATGCTATATACACATGCTGCAGCAAGTACAAGCCAAACCGCATTGACATGTTCACCGCGACTGAGTGCCAGCATCCCAAAAGAAATTGCACCTATTATTGCCACTAGGCTCCAGACCAGCTTGGAGGGAAGCGTAGATTTCGCTTGCATTGTGTCCATTCTTAACCTCTCAATAAATAACTACAGCATTTTTATATTGTTATGTACTGTTTCTCTTAATCCCTGTGACTCTACTCCTCCTTTTTCTTTTTTCCTCTTATACTTTCGCATAAAAAAAGGGATGATTTACATCATCCCTTCGATAATAGTGTATTTTTTAACTATTATGCACGCTCTAAATAATCGCCAGTACGAGTATCTACACGAACGCTTTCTTCTTGCTGAACAAATAACGGAACACGAACAACCGCACCTGTTTCAAGCTTAGCTGGTTTACCGCCGCCGCCAGATGTATCACCACGTACACCCGGATCAGTTTCAACAATTTTCAATACAACGAAGTTCGGCGGGCTTACTGTTAAAGGTACGCCGTTGAACAACATAATTGTACATTTTTCATTTGAATCGTCTTTTAACCATTTAGCAGCATCGCCCATAGCAATTTTGTCTGCCGCGATTTGCTCAAAAGATACAGGATCCATGAAGTTCCACATTTCACCATCGTTGTATAGGTATTCCATTTCAACTTCAACGATGTCAGCTGCTTCTAAAGAGTCACCTGATTTGAAAGTTTTTTCTAATACTTTACCGGTTTTAAGGTTACGTAATTTTACACGGTTGAACGCTTGACCTTTACCTGGTTTTACATATTCGTTTTCCATGATTGAACATGGGTTACCATCAAGCATAACCTTAAGGCCTGCTTTGAAATCATTTGTAGAATAATAGGCCATGAAAGGCACACTCCAAACTTAACAAGTCAACTATGCGATATAATGCGTTGTTGCATTATCTTAATCGTGTCAAATGATAAACTATTTATACCAAGAGCAAAACTGGCAATCTCAACTGAGTGACCTTATTACTGATCCTTCGGAATTGCTAAGCCTACTCGAGTTATCCTCAGAACAGCTATTATCGGGTGCGATTCTGGCTTCTGAAAAGTTTAAATTGCGTGTTCCTCGTGCGTTCGTCGGAAAAATGAACGCTAAAAACCCGCTTGACCCGCTTTTGCTACAAGTATTACCTCATCATTTAGAACTCGAAGAACATCCTGAGTTTGTGACTGACCCATTAGGCGAAGAAGCAGCAAATCAATTACCGGGTGTATTGCATAAATATAAATCGCGTTTTTTATTAACCTTGACTGGTGCTTGCGCCGTACATTGCCGTTATTGCTTCCGTCGTCATTTCCCCTATCAAGAAAATTTGCCAAAAAATGAAGATTGGCTAAATATTAAAAACTATATTGAAGCAAACCCAAACATTAACGAGATCATTTTAAGTGGTGGTGACCCGCTTACGCTTTCTAACCGTAAATTAGCACTTTGGTTAGAACGCCTATCATCTCTCAAACAAATCCAGATTCTGAGAATTCACTCACGAGTCCCAATTGTTATTCCTAACCGGATCGACGAACAGCTAATTTCTTTATTAAAAAACAGTAGGCTGCGTATAGTTCTGGTGGTACACTCAAACCATGCTTCTGAACTCGATGACTTTACTTGTTCAAAATTGTTGCAGTTATCTGACCATCACATTACTGTACTAAATCAGGCAGTATTGCTGAAAGGTGTCAATGACTCTGCACAGACGTTAATTGATTTAAGTTATCGTTTATTTGAAGCTCGCGTTATGCCTTATTACTTACATGTTTTAGATAAAGTAAAAGGTGCACAACATTTTGATTTAGAATCATCCGAGATAGATGATATCTATCGTGACGTGTTAGCGAACCTACCGGGGTATTTGGTTCCTAAACTCGTCAGGGAAATTGCGGGCGAAAAGAATAAAACACCGCTTTTTGGGGCTACAACTTTTTGAGTTATATAATAAGTGATGATGAATAATGCGCTGTCGGACATTTTTCACAATCAAACCGAACTCACTCGTGAACGGTTAAGCTTTTGTGAAGCCAATATTAAAGATCTTAATGAATGGGTCACTACCCTTTCTATTATGCAACTCGGTGATACGTCAAAAGCATTATTCACAGCCATTTTAGAACTCAATGAATTAAAATGTAGTGAAACCTTACGTTTCGATCTCATACAAACGCTTCATCCGACCATTAACAATGTACTCGCCAGCCTAGAGAAAAACTTCTTTAACCAAGGCGTGATTAGTACAGATCGTAATGAGCACATTATTGAATTAGCGATGTTGCTCCGCTGTTATTTCGCCAGTATTTATCTAAATATTGCACAAAATAGTCATGAGCAACTCCAGCATCAAAAGTTTTCAATCTTTGCCTATAAGCAAAAAAAGAATCTGCAAACGGCGCGTACTTTATCGACGTTTCATGCGCTACAACAATTAACGAGCCTCCTCTATCAGCAGCATATGCTTTATAGCGAGCCTCTTAAAGGTCAATGGTTAATAGCGCATCAGCTCTATGAAACCGCAGTTCAGCACAAATATCATCTCATCAATATCAATCATATTCAGGGCATACAGCACCCTTTAGCGAATATTACACAAGCTTATGCCCAGTTGATTTTGCTGGATATTTTAAATACAAACCAGATTCGTCAGTCAGAAATTCAGGCATTGTTTCAATGTAGTTTTGACTGGGCAAGAATGATTCATATTTTGCCGAAAGATACCGCATTAACGAAATATGTGGTCGATCCAAATAAAGACCACCCACCTGTCTATAATACAAAGCGTAGCTCTAACTTTAACCCTAGCATCTTCATCGGTACGCAAGCTTTACTTGAGCATGTCACTGCAACCATGCATAAAAATGCTCAATATATTTCTAAGAATGAAAAGTTTTATTTAAGCCCTGCTTTAAAGTTTCATGTTCAAACGATTTTAGGAACCACGGCTCAACGTCGTCATGAACGTTATGAATACAATGCAGAGCTTCAAATTTGTTTTGGTTTAAGCACTGCCCATTTCTATCTATCAAAAGCAAAAAACTTTGAAGAAACGCTACAGCTTAACCATAACTATAATTTACAAAGCGAATCTAAAGTTTTATCCAACTTAGAGAAAAAAGAACAACAAACCAGCTCTTATCAACGCTTGAGTCGTGAGAGTAAAACCATTTATCAAACCACCGTTCTCGATATTAGTGTCAATGGATATCGTATTAAATGGTCTGGCGAAGCACCGAAAAACTTAAGAACCGGTGAATACATTTTAGTTAAAGAAACTTTGCATGGACAATGGCGTGGCGGTGTGATTCGCTGGATTAAACAATCGACAGAAAAATCCCTAGAGTTAGGTTTAGAGATTTTGTCGCAAGCCATGTTCCCTTGTTCAGTGCATATTCAAGCTGAGCGTCATACACGCAATTATCATCCCGCACTATTACTACAAACACAAAATCTAGAAGAAATACAAAATACGCTTATTTTACCGGGCTCTCAAATTTTTAGAGAGCAACAAACAATTCATTTACGATTGGGGACAGAAGAAATCAAAGTGTATCTACTCAAAGCACAACTCATTACGCAAAGTTTTATTCAATTTCATTTCGAGCTTTTGAATGAGCAGCAACAAGGTCTGCTTGATCAGTTCATGATGAAAAAGGGTAATAACTCTAGCACTCAAGATTTATGGGAAGCACTAAAGTGAGAAACTCTTTATTATCTAAAAAGTTAAAACGTACTGAAACACGTTTACTCATTATTGATGACAACCAGCTACGTTATAACCAGATTTTAAATTTATTATTGGGGAATGATTATCAAGTTCAGGCATTATTACTTGATGATTTAAAAAGTTTTGAAAAACAGTTAAATACGCCGTGGGATGCTATTATTTTTGGTCGTGCTTACGACCTAAAAATTGAACAAACTCTCTCCCTCATTCAAGCATCTGAGCAGCCAAATTTACCTGTTTTATTATTACAGCCTGAAGATTATCAGCCTCAGCAATATCAGACTTATATTCAGAAAGGCATTTATGATGTAGTTCCATTAGAACCATTAGATTATTTCTATATCACTCTTATTCGGACCTTGTCGTATAGCCACTTATTGCAGACTGAACAACGCCTGACCAATGAGTTAGAAACAATTCACTCCCATACACAAACATTGGTCAACAACAGTCATAAAGCAGTTGCCCTTTTTCAAGAAGGCATGCATGTTAAGGCAAATACAGAATATCTCAACCTTTTTGGTTTTAAACAAGAAGAAGAGATTATTGGTCTACCGATATTAGATGTTTTACAACCTAATGATTTAAATGTTTTTAAACAAAGATTTAAGAAAATTTCAGTAGGCCAATTTGATCAGGCCCGTTTTGAAATTCAGAGTCAACATGCAGCAATCGCAGGTAACAATGCTCTAAAACTAGAGTTTATTCCTAGTCAGGAAGAAGATGCCGTACAGCTAACCATTGACTATCAACTGAATTTAGCAACACCTGCAAATACACTTTTTTCAGAAAAGAATTATGGTGTGCAAGCACCTTGGCAACAAATTAATCGACAACTATCGACCTACCCTGCTCAAGCCAATGCATTAATTTTATTTAAATTAAATCAGTGCCCAGAGCGAGTATTTCAACAAGATTGGCAAACTCCTGCACAATATTTCAATCAGCTGCACAGTTTCTTAAAGGAACACGCGCAAATGCCGATTTTTAATATTGAACTTGGCGCGTATGTTGGCGTTTTACAAGCTGAAAACAGTACAGTCCTTAACTCCCAACTGACTAGTCTACAAAGTTTGCAAAAAGAGCATTTATTAAAGATCAATGAGCTTAACTACTCGATCCAATTTAAGTTGAGCTATGCCCCGATTACTGAACCTTTAAATGAAGATAGCTTTACAAGCTTACTTGATCAAACAAATCAGCAAGAGTTACCTAAGGCGCAGGCAGAAATTGAGTTGGCACCAACCATCGATATTATCGCTCCCGAGACTGTCAAATCTTCTATATCGCTTGATCTTAGCCTTGAGCAAGTCGATACTCCTATGCAATCTTCGTTATTGCAGCAATTAAAGCAGCAGTTAGCTCGAAGTGAAATTCATTTAAAATATCAGCAGATCTACGATAAACACGATCAAGAAACCCATAACTATGAGGTGACTAGCGGTTTTATTAGCGATGAACAATGGTATGACATAAATGACTTGGCTGAATTAAGAGAAGACAGTGAACTTTCTATTCAATTAGATCGCTGGATTTTGGTTGAGGCATGTAAGCAACTACATAACTTTATTACTCAGTACCCTAAAGCTAAACTGATTATTAACCTGAATCTTGATATCTTGCTCAAAGATAAATCCTTCCCCGAGCTAATTTCAAAACTACTCACCATTATTGGCAGTAAGCTTGAAAGCCCACTGGTTTTACAATTTTCAGAACAAGCAATTCAGCCTCATCTTGCAATTGCTCAGCAACACATAGCTCGCCTGCGTCAACACGGCGCAGAAATTTCGATTCGGGATTTCAGCTCTTCTATGTATAGCGAATCAATATTGCAACAACTAGACGTTCAATATTTAAAACTGCAATCGAAGAAAACAGAGCTATTAAACTCAGATGATGGTCTAGTCCGCTTACAAGAAAAGGTTTTGAACTATTTGACTGTAAAACCTGTAGGGATTTTACTGAGTGATCTAGATGACATGAACTTATTTGCTAATGCATGGAATGTGGAAACACGTTTCTTACAAGGTCGATATTTCCAGAAAAAACTTGATCGATTAACAGACGTACAAGACCAATAATGGTCTTGTAGTCAAAAACAAAAAACGGGCATAAAGCCCGTTTTTTGTTTCGTGTTGCAGTATTAACGCTTGATAGAGCGAGACATACCAGCAAAACGTTGTTTGAATTTGTCGATACGACCACCAGTGTCTACATTCTTTTGCTTACCAGTGTAGAATGGGTGGCAAGCTGAACATACGTCAAGGTAGATAGTTTCTTTACCTAAAGCAGAACGAGTTTCGATTACATTACCGCAAGAACAAGTTGCAACTAATTTTTCATATTTTGGGTGAATATCGGCGCGCATCGTCGATTACTCCTAATTGGAAGAAAGGCTTAAGCTGTCATCGCAATTGATCACTCTCAACTTAAGTTGAGGACAGGCTCAAAATGAGCAGATCAACACCACAACAGACCATTCTTTTGGCCCACCGAAACCTCTAGGGTTAGAGCTAAGCACAACAAGTGGGCAACATTATACGTCAAATAATTTTCTTTTGCGAATTAATCTTTCGATTTAGCCCAGTAATTTGCAATCACGCCACACACCATTAATTGGATTTGGTGAAAGATCATAATAGGTAACACGATCATGCCTAATGGTTGCCCAATAAATAAGATTTGCGCCATCGGAACACCACTTGCCAAGGTCTTTTTAGAGCTACAAAAGAAAACCGTGACTTGATCTGCTCGGTTAAAACCTAAAGCGCGTGGTAGGTAAAGTGCTAATAGCATAATAATTGTTAAAAGTACTGAACACGCAATTGTTAGAATGAGTAAAGTTTTCCAACTTACTTGATGCCAAAGGCCTGCAACTACGGCTCCACTAAATGCGCCATACACCACCATCAAAATCGAGCCTTGATCGAATGCTTTAACAATACTCGGAACTTTTGCCATATAAGGGAAAATATAAGGACGTAATAATTGACCTAAAATAAATGGCACTAACAGTAATAATGTAATTTGTATAATTGAAGTCGTCGGGTCAAATCCATGTTGGCTTTGGCCTAAAATAAAAAAGCTCACCAAGACTGGTGTAATAAACATACCAATCAAGTTTGAAAAAGATGCACTGCACACCGCTCCCGCCACGTTCCCTTTTGCCACTGATGTAAATGCAATAGAAGATTGAACTGTAGAGGGTAAAAAGCACATAAATAAAAAACCCCAGTACAGCTGTTGACCTAACAGAGGTAATAAAATTGGCTTAGCCAACAGACCAATCACAGGGAAAATAAAGAAAGTAAATGCGAAGACCAGTAAATGCATTTTCCAATGCAAAATACCTTCAATTACAGCCTCACGTGATAGTTTCGCGCCATGCAAAAAGAATAAGATTGCAATCGCGACTGTGGTCAGTGTATTGAAATATTGAGCTGCTTGACCACTGACTGGAAAAAATGTTGCTAGTAGTACCATTCCAACTAACAAAACTGTAAATCGATCAAGAGCCAATAACTTCAGCATAGCCATATCCTATGATTATTCTAGATAAATAAAAAACCCAGTTGATAAATTGACCATTTGGTCAAGCGTTCATCATACTGGGCTAAAAAAATAAAGCTAGGCTTTTAAGAACTAATTCTTAAAGCATCACAGTCAATTTTTAGTTATTTGTCGCATTAGCATCTTGTTGAATCAATTCGACTTTATAGCCGTCTGGATCTTCAACAAATGCAATCACGGTAACACCACCTTTCATTGGACCCGCTTCGCGAACAACTTTGCCACCACGTGCTTTAATTTCTTCACACGCTTTGTAGGCATCGTCAACACCAATAGCAATGTGACCATAGGCATTGCCTAAATCATAACTTGATGTATCCCAGTTGTGGGTAAGCTCAAGCACGGTATTGGTTTCTTCATCGCCATAGCCAACAAATGCTAGTGTAAAGCGCCCTTCTTCATAATCACGCTTACGAAGTAACTTCATCCCTAATACTTCGATATAGAACTTTAAAGATTGTTCTAAATTGCCTACTCGCAACATTGTATGAAGCATTCGCATGTTTATTCACCTGCCTTTTCTGATTCATGTGTTTGATGATCTCTTAGCAATTTTCCAACCCAAACCACTAAGATCAAGATTGGAATACCAATAAGAGTTGTCATCAAAAAGAACTTTGGGTATCCAATATTACTGACTATGGTACCTGAATATCCACCCAAAAGTTTTGGAGTAAGTGTCATGAGTGAACTAAAGATTGCATATTGAACAGCTGTAAATGAAACACTCGTTAAACTTGAAAGGAATGCAATAAATGCCGCACCAGCCAAACCAGAAGCCAAGTTATCGACAATAATGGCAAAATAAAGCCATAAAGAACTATATGGTTTAATGACCTTACCGCTGACTTCCACTGGCTGACCAGAAAGTGGATCAATATAAGCTACCGGTTCAATATTCACATCAAGTTCACTTGCCGCTTTTTGATTTGAACTAACAGCATATGGATGAGATGCAGAAAGTATTTTTTGTTCGCCATCCATTACAGCTACGTTAAGCTCTTTACTTGTCGATGCCACTAGTTTTTTCGCATCAATAGCAGCACTGAAAACACCTTTTTGATCAGTCATTTTTGCATCAAAATTTTGCCCATCAAGGCTAATGATAATTTTTTGGGTAGGAGTTAATGCTTGTCCAAAGTATTGTCCTCGAACCACAACACTTCCCTCACCATCTTTGAGTGAGACCTGATCATTGCCCATAACAGGTAAAATTTGTAGAGGCGATTTAGCTAACTCAGTTGTAAGTAATGGCTGAGTACGTGTAACAGGCGCTACATCATTTGAAGCATAAGCAGCTTTTACTTCAATTTGTTTTGTTCCGCTAAAAGCAGAACTTGGTACTTCTAATTTCCATAATCCGACTTCATCTGGCTTGACTTGATAGCTATGTTCACCAACTTTTACGTCTACCATATCTAATGGCTGACCAGATTTTACTAGTCCAATAAAAATTAAATTGGTAGAGCTAGCCAAAACAGCACCGACAAACATCAGTTTCATAATGTTGATGCGCTGTGCTAAAAGACCACCTAAGAAACCGCCGACTAAACTAAATAGTACTCCATAGATTTTAACTGCTTCTGCAATTTGCTCTTTACTGAAGTTAAGATCTTGGTAGAACACATTAGAAATAACACCAGCAATAATGTCTGAAATACGGAAAAAACCAATAAGTAGCAACAACACTAATGCAAGTTTGACACCATAGCGTTTAAAGAAATCTAGAATTGGTGCAATCCATGTCTCTTTAGCCATTTGCTGGTTAACCACACCAATTTTAACGAGTAGATAACCTACAAAAATCGCAGCAGCAGTTGCAGTTAAAAATCTTAAAGCCTCTAAACCAAATAACGCAGCACTGTCTTTAATATTGCCAGCTTGTGAAATGGCCTCGGTAACATGCCCCGAATAAATATAAGTGACTACGAATGAAATAACGGCAATAAAAAATACGAGAACCAAACGGTAGTAATCACTACTCTTATAATTTTTATAAACTCGATTTACAACAGGCTCACGCACAAGTAGGGTCGTGACAATACCCACTAACATAACGCCTGCCATGGTTAAATAAGTCGTTTTCCAAGCTTCGTAAATGTAATTACCTTTAGCAGTTCCCAAGTGGGCAGCTAGAAATAATGCACCCGCTCCAGCCACAATCATGCCAATTCGGTAACCAGCATTATAGGTAGAGGCCAATACCGTTTGCATTTCTGTTTCTGCTAATTCAATACGGTAAGCATCAATCACAATATCTTGGGTTGCTGCCGAGAAGCCAAGTAATACAGCACCTACCGCCATTTGAATAAGATAACTTTGACCTAGAGAAGGATCAGAGAAAGCCATAATACAAATAGCAAGAACGATCAAACACTGTGCAATTAACAACCAAGCTCGTCTTCGGCCTAACGTTTTAGTTAAGACAGGCACAGGTAACTCATCAATAAGAGGAGCCCAAACGAACTTAAAAGAGTAACCTAGGGCAGCCCAACTAAAAAAAGTGACTGCACTTTTATCAATGCCCGCTTCCCCAAGCCATAAAGAGAGACTAGAGAAAATTAATAAAATCGGAATTCCGGCAGAAAAACCTAGAAACAGCATAATTAATGCACGGCGATCTAAAAATGCTTTAAAAGCCGAGACCCAACCCGAAGCTTGTGTGGTCATTCGTTTTTTATTTTCCATAAATTATAAATGTGCCTATTCAAACCCTTCTTACAATTCCTTTCAAGATTCTTTATGCAATCAATTTTGTTTTGGCGATAAAAACGGCAAGTTTGCTTGATATTTTATGCTAAACCTGTATACCTTTAAGCTTCAACCTTCGTTTTCTTTTGCTGGATATCAACAGTGACACAAAAACTTGATCAAGTGACCATCTCAACTTTATCACTCGCTAAAACAAACACCACAAACGTCACAATAAATGCATTTCCTTCAGCTTTTGAGCAACCTGATATAAAAATGACTTTGGATAAAACAGCCTTAAAACCCGAACAATTAACACATATTCCCGATTTTGAAAAAATTCCAGCTTCTACAAAACGTATAAAACCGCTTAATAATTTTTTAGGGCAAGACCGTGCCAAAGCATCGGTAGAAGCAGGTATTTCTTTACCCTACTCTGGCTATAACATTTTTGCAGTAGGGACAGCAGGCTTGGGTAAACGCACCATGATTAAGCGTTTACTCCAACAACATGCGAAAACAATGCCTACTCCAGATGACTGGGTATATGTCTATAATTTTAAACAAGCACGCCAACCACTTGCTCTACGCTTCCCTGCTGGACAAGGAACCAAGTTTCAACATGCCCTTCATCAAACTTGGCAAATTATTTTAAAACAGCTTGAACGCCGTTTTAGTGCGGAGACCTATCATAACCGTATTGAACGTATCCGTGAGGAAACTGGAGATGAGCAGCAACAAGCGCTTGTCGAGTTAACCAAAGAAGGTGAAGAACTCGACTTAAAACTCATCTCCCGCAATGAAAAGCATGGCTTTGTACCTGTACAAGTAAAAGATGATCAGGTGCAAGAACTCACCCAAACAGAAATTGATGCTCTAAATACTAAGCAACGTGCTGAAATTGCAGCGAATGTTCGCTACATGGATAAAAAGCTCGAGCGTCTTGGTTTGCATTTAGGTGATTTAGAAGATGACGCACGTGACAAAGTTTCTGTGTTGAATCGAGACATCGCGACTCAAGTGGTTAAGCCACGCATGGATTTGATTTTAAATAAATATGGTCAAGTCAAAGGCCTTGAAGATTATCTAAAACAATATGCTCAAGATGTAATTGATAATGTTGAACTCATTTTAGAGCAAGAAGAAGACGACTTTGCTCCGGCAATGTTCAATCGTGTGCCTGCACGTTATCAGGCCAATGTAATTGTCTCAAACAAACCAAACAGTGGTGCACCGGTTATTTTTGAAGATTTCCCAACCCACTACAACTTGCTTGGTCATGTTGAACAACTTACTCACAACGGCACAATTACCACAGATTTCACTCTCATTCGTCCAGGTGCTCTACATCAAGCGAATGGTGGCTTTTTAATGCTTGAGGCCGAGCAATTACTCGAACAGCCTTATGCATGGCAAGGTTTAAAGCGTGCCTTGAAATCAGGTCAGCTCAAGCTTTCTTCTCTTGAACATATGCTGACGTTAACAGGCTCTATCTCGATTGAACCTGCTGCTGTTCCGCTTGATATTAAAGTGGTTCTTATGGCAGAGCCTGAGATTTATTATGAAATTTTAGAAGTAGAACCAGAGCTTGGTAGCGTATTTAAAATTCGTGCAGATTTTACCGATACTCTGCAACGTAATGACGAAAATGAGCAAGCCTACATGCAGCTAATTGCTGATTATGTACAAGCGGATAAATTACTTCCGTTTGATCGCAGTGCTTTAGCAGCATTACTTACCGACTCAAGTCGTCAGGCAGAAGATCAAAGCTCGCTGTCATTACATGCTTCAACTTTAGGCGACCTCATTCGCGAAGCACATCACCATGCTTTTAAAGCCAATGAAAAGCTTGTAACTGACCAGCACATTAACTTGGCACTACAACACAGACAGTATCGCTTAGGCTATTTAAGAGAACTTTACTGGCAAGATCTGTCACGTGGAACTCAGTTAATCGAAACTTCTGGTCATCGTTTAGGTCAAATCAATGCCCTCTCTGTCATTCACTATGCAGATGTTGAGTTTGGTTTACCTTCACGTTTGACTGCATCAGTCTATCAAGGTGGTGGTGATATACTTGATATTGAACGTAGTGTAGAACTTGGTGGTTCACTGCATGCCAAAGGCGTGTTGCTCATGTCTAGCTTCTTGAAAGCTCACTTTGGTCGTGAACAGATTTTACATTTCTCTGCTGCGCTTGCATTTGAACAAAGTTATGGACAAGTGGACGGCGACAGTGCAACAGTTGCCGAGCTTTCTGCATTAATTTCTGCAATTAGCCAAATACCAATTGATCAATCTTGGGCAATTACGGGTTCTATGAACCAGTTAGGCCAAGTTCAACCAATTGGTGGTGTAAATGCAAAAATTGAAGGCTTCTATGATGCGTGTAAATTACAAGGTTTAACTGGTAAACAAGGTGTCATTATTCCACGTCAAAACATGCAGCATTTGATGTTACGCCAAGATGTGATTGATGCGGTACAAAGTGGTCAATTCCATATCCATGCGATTGATACGATTGATCAAGCGCTTGAGATTTTAATGGCCCGCCCTGTCGGTACACTCGACAAAAAAGGTAAGTACAGTAAACACTCTATTTATGCTGCTGTAATGGAGCAACTCGAATATTGGCAAGCCATTGAAGATGGCGCAGAAATTGAAGAGGAGCCAAAGAAGAAAAAGAAAAATAAGAAAAAAATTAAGAAGCATGAAGAACTTACTGCGGAAGATCTGCCGCAAGAAAATGTAGAAGAAGTCGCAACCTTAAAACAGAAATAATAAAAAAGGGCCTGTCAAATACAGGCCCTTTTTACTTTTAGAGGGGCAAAATTAGCGAACGATTTGGATCGCTCGTCCTCCTGCTAACTGACTAAAATATTGTTTAAGTGCTTCAACACAGCGCTGAATTTTCATTGGCTGTTGGTCATGCTTGGCAACTTCTGCATACAAAGTAAAAGTTGGTAATTTCCAATCTGGCATGAGTTCAATCAAAGAACCATTTTTTAACTCTTTTTGAGCATCTAAATATAAAATTCTTGCAATACCATGTCCTTGCTGACATAACGCTTTTGCAACTTGTAAATTATTGCTCTGCAAACGGCTTTGCATTTCAACATTAAGTGTTTCGCCCGTTTTTACATGTTGAAAATGGAAATGGTGCGCGTCATTCATGACATTAATTGATAATAACTCATGATCTCTTAAATCATTAGGATGCACAATTGGACTAGATTGATTCAGATAACTTGGAGAAGCTACTAAAATCTGATCGACAAAAGCCATTGGAATGACAGAGCTACTTTCTTCTACCGGCGTAGAACTCATGCGCACTGCAATATCAATTCGCTCTTCAATTAAGTCGATATAACGATGCCCAACTTCAAAATGCACAGATAAACCGCGATGAGCTGACATCCAGTGAGATAACGCAGGAATGAGGTGCTGAACTGCTAAATCAGGAGTAGTTGCGATACGCAAATCCCCAATTAAGTCATCCCTCAACTCATTAATTCTGATTTTCCCCCTTTCAGCAGCCGCCAACATTTCTTGACAGCTTGAAAAAAAAGCCTGTCCGGCTTCTGTCAAACTGAGTTTACGCGTGGAGCGATGTAATAGAATTACATCCATTTCATGCTCAAGGGATCGAATCTGCTGGCTCACTGCACTTGTTGTAATTCCTAATTCACGTGCCGCACCACTAAATGAACTTTTTTCAACCACACAAGCAAAAACACCCATCGCACGAAGCTGATCTAACATAGGTTTCCTCAAATCTAATTCTAAATTTATAAAAAAATGCTTATTGTTGTAATGAAAGCAACCAATTATATTATACGAGGAAACCTAAGTTTTATGCATTAGCTATTTTGGTAAAAGATTTATAGGATTAATTGGTTTTCCATCCAAACGGATCTGGAACTCAAGCATGACCTGAGAAGCCCCAGTAGAGCCCATCTCGGCAATTTTTTGTCCAGCAGTTACATTATCACCGCTTTTCACCAACATCTTGCTATTGTGGGCATAGGCACTGATATAGCCGTCAATATGCTTAATTAAAACCAGATTGCCGTATTCTTTTAAGCCATCAGCTGCGTAGACAACTTGACCATCTGCTGCGGCATAAATAGGGTCACCCTGATTTCCACCATAACGGATTCCTTTGACATTATTTGCCAAATTAAACCCTTGAATCACTGGCCCATTATTCGGTTTTATCCAGCGTAAACTAGAATTTGGTGCAACCGAAGTCACTGTCGTATTCGTTGACGGCGCGGTCGTTGTAGGCTGAGTTACTGGCGTAACAGGTTGTGTGGTTGGTAGAGCAATTGTTTGACGTTTGATTTGCTCAGGTTGTGCCATGACTTGCGTAGATACTGTTCTTGGTGAAGAACCTTTCTTCAAACGCAAAGACTGATTAACATAAATACGATATGGCGGAGCAATATCATTCATTTCGGCAATACTGATATAGTCGAGGCCATAACGCATTGCGATACCACTTAAAGTATCACCTGAACGAACTGTGTAATAGTTAGGAGCCATTGCATAGCGAGAACTATTATTAATTTGTGGTTTAGAAGCACACCCTGCCATAGCAACGGTAAAACCTACAGCCACAGACAACAACATAATTTTCATTATTTTGTCTTTTTGGATATGCACTCTGCTTTGTTGCCCAATTAAATGCATTGATCTCCCTCACTAAATGCTACAAATCATTTCGGCTAAGAGTACCAAAAAAGTAAGAGGAAACACGTTCCTCTTTTTCTTTATTCACAAAGTTATAACATTCGAGGCAAATTATTGACTCAAACTGATCTGTAAATCTTCTAAAACAGCGTAATTTGTTGCATCCATTTGAATAGGGGTAACACTTACATAACCGTTTGCAACGGCAAAGAAATCAGATTGAATCTGGCTAGAAACACGTTGCGGATCTGTAACCGCCTCGCCTGCTAATCCAATCCAGTAAACTTGACGGCCTCGTGGATCGACATGACTGGTAATAGGCTTAGATTGAGCACGGCGACCTTGATATGTAATCTGCGCCCCTTTTAACTGCGGTACGTCAGGAATATTAATATTAAAGATATGTCGCGGAGGCAAAGCTGGTAATCCGCTTGCAATAAAATCATGTACCCACTGAGCAGCCTGAGCATAATCTTCTTTATCGTTATAAGCACGTACATCAGGACCCGCTAAAGACACAGCGATTGCAGGTTGTTTCATTAAACGACCTTCAAATGCAGCCCCTACTGTTCCCGAATATAAAACATCATCACCTAAGTTTGCACCACTATTGATTCCGCTCACGACCAAGTCAAACTCAAAATCAAACAAACCATTCATGGATAAATAAACACAATCTGCTGGTGTACCATTCACCGCCCAGACATCTTCGGCAATTTGAATGGGGCGTAATGGTCGATCCAATGTTAATGCACTTGAGAAACCACTTCTTTCACTTTCTGGTGCAACCACAACCACTCGTCCAAGTGGTCTTAATGCTTCAGCTAAAGCCTGTATACCTGGCGCAAAAACACCGTCATCATTCGCAATTAAAATATTCACTAAAATCTTTCTCTACAAATAAACCTAAAGGTTTTCACAATTGAATTATTTGTTGAATTATATATATTTATGCCTCCATAGCATTATAAAATTGTGAAAAAATGAAAACTTTCGCTCCTTTTTTTCAGGTATTGGGGATCAGTATCACATTGTGTACGCAAGCGGTTTTTGCAGATGAGGATATCTCAACACAAGAGGCTGATAGCTTAATTAAAGATGACATTGCCGCAACGCAAGTTTTGCAGGAAATCTGCCCAGCTTTTGTCGGAACAAATAAAAAACTTGAGTCAAACACTCAAAAGATTATTGCGATGTATTTAAGTGGTTATTCAAATAAATCAATGACCTTAGCGACTCTACAAAATGATGCTGAATTTAAAACTTTATTAAATGAAGCACGTCTTGCGGCAAAACAAATGGATCATCATGAGCAACATGAGCTCTGTGAAGAGATCGTTAATTATAAAGAATAGATCTTACTCTTTTGTGATATAGAGACTTATTCATTTTGGGTTTTCTGTTTGCCATTAAGCAGAAAACCAACATAACAATACATTTTTTCCATTTTTTTAAATTCTAAATTGGTTAAGCTAACGGCATATTTAGAAATTTTATTTTGGGTTATCGATGTTTATGAAGAAAAGCTTAGTTCAATCGCTCTCTTTGGTTTTACTTATGAGCATGGCAACAGCTGGTTTTGCTGCTGATAAGAAGAAAACAACTGAAAAGAAAACCGAAAATGAAAATGTTGTTGAAGTCACTCCACAACAAGGCACGACTCCTGAAGAATTAGCTGCAATTCAAGTGCTTTCTGAAATTTGTCCAAGTTTGATTGGTAAAAAAGACGCTGATTTTGCTCAAGGCTATGAACGTTTAGTTAAAGACTACCTACCAAATGAAACTGATGCTGTTTCTGCATTAGAAAAACGTAGTAAAGACAAAGCTTTCAAGAAATACTTAAAAGAAGCACGTAGCGATGCGAAAGCTGCCGGTGATGAACAAAACACATTAGTTTGCCAAGACGTGAAAGCATATCAATCGCAAAACTAAATTAGTAAAAAACTCTTGAGTTACAATACTGTTTGAAAAAGCCGACTTCTCCCGTAGAAGTCGGCTTTGCTTTATCCTAAAATGCTAGGCTCTTCTGCTTCATACAAGATATTGGAATTACCTAGAATGACTCGAAAAAGCGCTATTGCTGCACTACTCCTCTTACCAAGTTTTTCTTATGCAGCAACTGTCTTATCAGCTCCGCCAGAATTAAATAATAAGTCTTATGTATTAATGGATTATGAGACAGGCCAAATTCTCGCTTCTAAAAATGAAAACGAAAAGCTTGCACCTGCGTCTATGACAAAAATGATGACCAGTTACATCATTGAACAAAAATTATTAAAAGGTGAACTGACTGAAAATGAGCAGGTTCGTATGAACGAGTCTGCATGGTGTAAAGGAAGTAGCTCTGAATCATGTATGTATGTTCCTTTAAACGGTACAGCGACAGTTCTAGAAATGCTCCGCGGTATTATTATCCAGTCAGGTAATGATGCATCAAAAGCAATGGCTGAACATATTGCAGGAAATGAAGGCACGTTTGCTCATATGATGAATCAGGAAGCAAAACGTATCGGCATGGTAAACACCCAGTTTATTAACTCGACTGGTATGCCAGCTGAAGGCCACTATTCAACTGCAAAAGATATGGCTGTGTTAGCACAACATATTATTAAAGACAGTTCAAAATACTACCCAATTTACTCTGAAAAAGAATTTACTTTTAATGGTATTAAACAAGGTAACCGTAATGCCTTGCTTTACACCGACCCAAGTGTAGATGGTTTAAAAACAGGTCATACAGATGAAGCTGGTTACTGCTTAACTACTTCAAGTAAACGCGGTCCAATGCGTTTAATTTCAGTGATTTTTGGTACTCCAAGCATGTCTGAACGTGCCGATCAAACGCGTACCTTACTGGCATGGGGCTTTGCAAACTTTGAAACTGCAAATGTTCAACCAGCCAATCAAGTTCTTGCAAAAGCAAAAGTTTGGTTTGGCAAAGAAGATGAAGTTCAAGTTGGTTTAGCTGAAAACTTTAGTGTGACTATGCCTAAAGGTAAAGCTGATGGCATTAAAACTCAGTTAGTGGTTCAACCTAACTTAAATGCACCACTTCAAAAAGGTCAAGTTGTCGGTAAACTTGTTGCTAGCCTAGACGGCAAAGTAATTGCTGAAAAGCCGTTAGTTGCATTAAAGCCAGTTGAAGAAGCAGGTTTCTTTGCTCGTTTAATCGATCATATCAAACAATTCTTCAGCAACTTATTCTAATTTTTGAATAGTTGAATTAAGCACTCATGCTATTTAGCCTGAGTGCTTTTTTATTTTATAATTCGACTAAATTTTATTTTGATACTTCTTATGGCAAACAACATTCGTCCTTATCTTGAACACCACCCTCAAGTAGATACAACCTGTTATATCGATGAAATGGCTGTTGTGGTTGGTGACGTTAGCTTAGCTGAAAATGTTTCTGTCTGGCCTTTTGCAGTCATCCGTGGTGACGTAAATAGTATTCAAATTGGCAAAAACAGTAACGTACAAGACCATTGTATGTTGCATGTAAGCCATAAAAATGATGCCAAACCGAATGGCTCACCTCTGATTATTGGTGAAGATGTAACGGTTGGACACCATGTGACTTTGCATGGCTGTACCATTGGCAACCGTGTTTTAGTCGGAATCAACACCGTTATTCTAGATGACGTAATTATTGAAGATGATGTGATGATTGGTGCAGGAAGTTTAGTTCCACCTCGCAAAGTCTTAAAAAGCGGTTATCTCTATGTAGGAAGCCCTGTACAACAAGTGCGACCACTCACTGAAAAAGAACTGGCGTTCCTTCCTTATTCAGCAAGACATTATGTAAAAGTGCAAAATAATCATAAAGCTGCACAAGCAAATCAGGATTAATTATCTATCTTGATTATGAGTAATAAAAATTCTGCTTTTTAAACGATATGGTTTTGTCGTATTGCTCATATCGTTTAGCAGATCACCGTAGCCAAAAACCCCTAAATTTCGTATTATACGTCTTTTAAATCATGGTGCTTTTTTATGGCCGCGTGGACTCCTCATGTCACTGTTGCTACAGTCGTAGAAAAAGACGGACGCTATCTGTTTGTAGAAGAGCATAGCGAAGGTTTTGTACACACAGTATTTAACCAACCTGCTGGTCATGTGGAATGTGGTGAGTCATTAACAGAAGCTGCCATTCGAGAAACACTTGAAGAAACAGGCCATCATGTTGAAATTGATGCCTTGCTTGGTATTTATACTTATACCCCACCAATGTTTCCCGATCGCACCTATTACCGTTTCTGTTTTCTAGCGCATGTAACTCAGGTTGAAATTGATCCTCAACTCGACACAGGTATTATCGCTGCTGTGTGGATGACATCCGATGAACTTAAAGAATCTGCCCGTGCCCGCAGCCCTCTTGTGCTAAAAGCAGTTGAAGATGCTATGAAAGGCCACCATTATCCTTTATCGCTTATTTATGAGCACCCCTTCTCTCCCTCATTAACTTCTCATTTGGATGCCTAGTCCTATGCAACAACGTGTCATCGTCGGTATGTCTGGTGGTGTAGACTCTTCTGTTTCTGCAGCACTTTTACTTCAACAGGGTTATCAAGTTGAAGGTCTTTTCATGAAGAACTGGGAGGAAGACGACGGCACGGAATACTGTACGGCAATGGAAGACTTAGCCGATGCCCAAGCAGTAGCTGATAAAATCGGTATTAAGCTGCATACAGCAAACTTTGCTATGGAATATTGGGATCGAGTGTTTGAACTTTTCCTAGCTGAATATGCTGCTGGTCGTACACCAAACCCAGATATTTTATGTAATAAAGAAATTAAATTCCGCGCATTTTTAGATCATGCCATGACTTTAGGTGCAGACTTCATCGCAACGGGTCATTATGCACGCCGTGGTGAAACCGCATATAACTCTAAAGGCGAAGCATACGCACCATTATTACGTGGTGTAGATAACAATAAAGACCAAACCTATTTCTTACATGCCGTTCATGGTAGAGAAATTAATAAAACATTATTCCCAGTAGGCGAAATCGAAAAACCTGAAGTTCGCAGAATTGCTGAAGAACTTGATCTTGCTACAGCCAAGAAAAAGGACTCAACAGGAATCTGTTTTATTGGGGAACGTCGTTTTAATGACTTCCTTAAACAATATTTACCCGCTCAGCCTGGGAAAATTGTACTTGATACAGGTAAAGAAGTTGGTGAACATCACGGTCTGATGTACTATACGCTCGGTCAACGTGGTGGAATTGGTCTAGGTGGTTTGAAAGGTGCAGCGGAAGGTGCATGGTTCGTACTACATAAAGATCTTGCCAATAATCGTCTCGTTGTTGGTCAGGGACATGAACACCCACTCATGCAAAGTACTCAACTGTGGAGTGAGTCAATTGACTGGGTAGCTGGTGAACAAAATATTCCAGTTGAAGGATTACGCTGTACAGCTAAAACGCGTTATCGCCAACCTGATCAGGCATGTACAATTTTTATTGATGAAAACACTGAACACGGTGTTCGCGTTGAGTTTGATGAACCACAGCGTGCTGTTACACCGGGTCAAAGCGTTGTATTTTATTCAGATGAAGTTTGCTTAGGCGGGGGTGTCATTCACCATACAAATGCCCCTACACCAAATTTTATTTAAGGGAATGAATGGCATGGTGGAGTTACCATTTCAACAATCACAAGCCTTGAATGTTCGACAAAACCGTGCCCTTGCCTTGGCTGGGGTATTTCAGGCCACCCAGCTCACCCATATGACAGCAATGACGGGTCAGCAAAGTATTGGTGAAAGTGGTAACTTCTATTTTGAACTATTAATCAAAGCAAGTTTAAATATTCGCCCTACAGTCAATAATGGTGTTCAAACTTTAGATTTTTTTAATCAGTTGGCAGATATTTCTTTAGGGCTTAAAACACTCGAAAATTGTATTACTCAACCTTTTACAAACATGCCTAAGTCTCGCCTTCCCAAAATGGGTACGGCTAAATTGCCAATGTCTTATGCGATGTCGCTTTTACAGTTAGAAAAAAAGGTTTATAGCAATCCTGAATATGTCGCAATCATCGAGAAAGCTCAGCAGAAAATTTTAAAACAGCTGTCTTTTTTTGATAATAACTACCTACACCCAAGCATTTTAGCCAATTTGGCTCAAACTTATGTTGATACGGCTGGGCAGATTAACCCACGAATTTTAGTTCGTGGTAATGCAGAAGCATTTAAAGATACCAACCATACTAACCGCATCCGTGCTTGTTTGTTTACTGGCTTACAAATGGCCCATTTATGGCGACAACTCGGCGGTAGTTCGTGGAACATGATTTTTAGCAAACGTAAATTGCTACAGGATATTCAAGCACTTGCTCGTTTACAGTACCAAGTCGTTTAAGACTATAAACGAGATTTTTTTAGTTTTATGTTTATTCCAACATTAAGGAATCGTTATGAACGCTTTAACCGCTCTATCACCATTAGATGGACGTTATGCCAGCAAATGTGATGCGCTACGCCCTTTTCTTTCTGAGTTTGGTTTAATCCATGCTCGTGTCACTGTAGAAGTGCGTTGGTTACAAGCACTTTCTAACCGTCCAGAAATTGTTGAAGTTGCACCTTTTTCAAACGAAACAAATGCAGCTTTAGATGCGATTGTTAGCAACTTCTCTGAAGAAGATGCAAATCGCATTAAAGAGATTGAACGTACGACTAACCATGATGTTAAAGCAGTTGAGTATTTCTTAAAAGAGAAGATTGCTGGTATTGCTGAATTGCAAAATGCGGGTGAATTCATTCATTTTGCATGTACTTCAGAAGACATCAACAACTTGTCTCACGCGCTTATGCTTAAAAATGGTCGTGAAGTTTTAGTATCAAGCATGAAGCAAATCCTTAATGCGATCTCTGCTTTGGCAACGACTCATGCTGAACAACCTATGTTGTCTCGTACACACGGTCAAACTGCCAGCCCAACAACTTTGGGTAAAGAAATGGCGAATGTGGCATACCGTTTAGCTCGTCAAATCAAACAATTTGAAAATGTTGAATTGCTGGGCAAAATCAATGGTGCTGTAGGTAACTACAATGCTCACCTTTCTGCTTATCCAGATGTGAATTGGGCTGCTCACGCACAAGCTTTTGTTGAATCTTTAGGTTTAACATTCAACCCTTATACAACTCAAATCGAACCACATGACTACATGGCAGAGTTGTTTGATGCGTTACGTCGTTTTAATACGATTTTAATCGACTTTAACCGTGACGTATGGGGTTACATCTCTCTAGGTTACTTCAAACAAAAATTGAAAGAAGGCGAAGTTGGTTCATCAACTATGCCACACAAAGTTAACCCAATTGACTTTGAAAACTCTGAAGGTAACTTAGGTATTGCAAATGCAGTATTGGCTCACTTAGGCGAAAAATTACCAATTTCACGCTGGCAGCGTGACTTAACTGACTCAACTGTATTACGTAATATGGGTGTTGGTTTTGCACAAAGCTTAATTGCTTTCGATGCGTGCTTAAAAGGTGTTGGTAAACTTGAGTTAAATGCAAACCGTTTAAATGAAGATTTAGACCAAGCTCAAGAAGTTTTAGCTGAACCAATTCAAACTGTAATGCGTCGCTACAACATTGAAAAACCATACGAAAAATTAAAAGCATTAACTCGTGGTCAAGCAATGACTCGTGACATGATGGTTAATTTCGTAAATGGTGATGAACTCGCTCAAGTGCCAAGCGAAGAACGTGCGCGTTTAGCTGAACTTACGCCTGCAACTTACACAGGTAATGCAGCCGAGCAAGCGAAACAAATTAACGATTTAATTAGCAAAATCTAATTAAAAAGTTTACAAAAAGCGGAGCTTAGGCTTCGCTTTTTTATTACACTGATATAAATCACAATAAAGTCTTTATAAAATGATCGAAAAACAATTCAAACTTAAACACTATATTGCTCTTGGCTTGCTTTTGATTGCGATTGTCATTTCAGCTATTCACCCTCTTGAATTTGAAGCCTATTTACTTCATCAAGCGGGCACAGTGTTTATGTTGATTTTGCTCTTTGTTATTTTTAAGAAGATTGGACTCGATTATTTAAGTTTTATTTTCTATTTACTGTTTTTGCTCATCCATATTGTTGGTGCG
The DNA here is from genome assembly GCF_059579785.1 of Acinetobacter sp. S-1. NCBI lineage: Bacteria > Pseudomonadati > Pseudomonadota > Gammaproteobacteria > Moraxellales > Moraxellaceae > Acinetobacter > Acinetobacter sp. S-1. The sequence continues at coordinate 1,121,342 of NZ_CM184207.1, read as the reverse complement.
CATTATCTTTATTCATATGTTCCATACAATGATTGGATACAACAAGCATTCAATTTTAATTTAGATCAATACATGGGTTGGTCCCGTAATATGTATGATCGTTTGGTTCATCTTACCTATGGTATTTTTCTCTACCCTCTTACTTATCGTGTGTTTCTGGTGTGGTTACCATCAGTAAAGCCATTCAGTCTATTTTTGCTAGTGGTTCAATTTGTAATGGCATCAAGTGTTTTATATGAACTTATTGAATGGGTAATTGCTATTGGATTATCTCCGGAAGAAGCCGAAAATTATAATGGGCAACAAGGCGATATGTGGGATGCCCATAAAGATATGCTGTTAGCGACCATTGGTGCAATTTTCTATGGACTTCTTGCACTCATGATTCCATCTAAAACAAATAACTCATAAATAAAAAAGCGCTCAATGAGCGCTTTTTTTTAAGATCACTTTAGACAACAGGATAGGTTTGTTCTAAAAGGCTTTGTAAAACCGAAGAAGTCGTATCAGGTAAAACATGCTCAAGATTGGGAGTAATATTACTAGCGTTCGTAGTTATATCACTCTGATCATTTACCTGAGTAGGCTTTAATGCCGCTGAAGACAAAAGAGCTTCAATTGGGTCTGGTTCACTAGACGTAGAGCTTTTTAACAAATCATCTAATGGCACAGATTTCTGCTCTTGGCTATCCGTTTCATTTGTTGTGCTTTGTACTAACTTTAATGTATTTAACCCAACACTATCAGCAACAGATACAGTTTCTGTATGAGCAGTATCAACAGCTACCTCACTTAAACTGGCAGCCTTTGGAGCGACCACATAAAACGTAAATGGTGAACTCACTTCACTTGTAAGGCCTGCTGCATCTGTTTGAGTTAAAGTAATAGTATGTTTACCAATTGCTAAGTCTTTATCGAGCGTAAAGCTCCATGATCGACTACTACTTACATTTACAATCCCAATAGCAACACCATTATCATAAATGGTTAAAGTTGCATTTGCCTCACCTGAGCCTGTGAGCTTTGGTCTTGCATCGTCAGTTTCTGAACCAGCAGTAATCGCACCTTTTAGAGCACCAACATCATCATCCACACTGTTTAAAACAGGTTTTGCAGGTGGTGTTGTGTCCTTAGTACCAATAATATCAAGAACCTCAGATTTATTTCCTGCACTATCAATCGCCGAAACTGACGCATGTTTGTTATCAGTTAAAGCAGGCGAAATCGTAATTGTAAATTTTCCATTTGCATCTGCCGTTCCCGTACCAATGACCTTACCTGTCGTATCTTTGATTTCAACTTTTGCATTTGCTTCGGTTGTACCTGTTACGGTTGTACCATCAGCATTAATCTGAGCAACAGGCTTCTCAGGTGCAATAGAGTCATAACTTGGAGAAACTTCTAAAGGTTTAGAGGTATTACCTGCTGCATCTTCAACAACAATTGTTGCCTTTTGGGACTCTTTTAATGCTGGAGAAAGCGTGATTTGAAACTCACCTTGTGCGTTTGCGGTACCAGTTCCAATCACTTTACCATCAGCATCTTTTATCTGAACTTTTGCATTAGGCTCAGTTTGTCCTTCAACCGTGGTGCCTTCTTTATTGACTTCAACTAAAGGAACATCCGGAGCGAAAGTATCCTTTCCTGCAATAATTTTAGTTGGTTCAGATTTATTGCCTGCCGCATCTTCAGCTATAACTTTTCCTCCGGCGTCACTCGTCAATGGAGGAGTAAGCTTTAAAGAAAAAATACCATCCTTATTCGCAGTTACAGTGCCTAATACGTTACCACCAGCATCATAAACAGTAATTTTTGCATTTGCTTCAGTTTTACCAGTTACCAATGAACCATCATCACTCAGCTGAGTTTGGGGAGCATCTGGAGCAATTGTGTCTTTACTACCAGTCACAACACCAGCTTTAGACATATTGCCAGCAGCGTCCTCAGCAAAAACATTTAATTTATTTCCATTTGCTAAAGGCTTATCGAGTTTAATTGTAAAATTACCACTCGCATCTGCCACACCCGTTGCGACTGTATTTCCAGCAGCATCTTTAAGATAAATTTTTGCATTTGCTTCTGCTTTACCATTAACTGTAACAGTATCATCAGCAACAGTAGCAGTCGGTGCAGCAGGAGCTAAGATATCTACTGGTCCTGAAGAGTCATCTTTGTCATCGTTATCAAAAGCCCAAAGATATAAACCTTCAGCAGCTAAAACCGCCAAACCAGCTTTTAGCACGTTACCCATCGAAAAAGTTGGGGAATCATCAACCGCCATTGTCGAGGCTGGTTGGCTCGTACTTGTATAGGCTAAATCTGTGACATGGTTTAAACCTGTATAGTCGATCACCTTACCTTGAGCATCAAATTGTGCCTCAACAAATTTTCCATGCTCAGTCGGAAGAACAAGTGAATGTTCTGTTGTATTCATTACTTCATTAAAGAAATTTTCTAAGACAATGGTCTCTCCATTTTTTAAATGGACGACTAGACTTCCACCTTGTTTTTCCACCGATGCTATATCTTTTTGACTTACGCCAATTTGAATAATAGAAGGTTTACTTAACACGACCTTATTGAGCTGACCATCTTGCAGAACGTCCAAACCCTCTTTGGATGCTACAATTATTCTTGTCATTATTTCCTGTCCTAAATTTCAGTTATATTTTTAAATATCTAACTTTTTAAATGGTTCATCTAAAAGCTATTTTATTGCTGTTTAAAATATCAAAACCATGTGTTTATCACAATTCAAAAAGCATATTTATCAATAATTATTTTTTACTTTCTATTAAAAATCTAAGCATATTTAATAAGACAACTTTGAATATTAACTTTATAAAAAAACCAGCATTTAAGCTGGTCCTTTATAACATTTGAATTAGATAAACTTATAGTTTTGGATCACGTACCTGTACAAGCGTCGTGTTCGCTTTTGCTAGGCTTTCCATTACCTTGTTCATGACAGTAGGGATCAAACTATCTGCCATTTGCGCTGCCTGTAAACCCAGCTTTTCACCTAAGGTGGCTTTCTTACGTGTATTAATGACATACACATCATGTTGTGGCAATAAAGCTAATAAATACTCATCAGATGTTTGCAGTTTATCAACAAGGTTAAGATCTAGGGCATCTTCACCATACCAGTGTTCACCTGTAGCCACTTTATCAACATTAAGCTGTGGGCGATACTTTTCTACAAAGTGCTTAAATAAGACATGAGTTTGTTGCAGCTCTTCTTCGAACTTCGCTTTACCTTCAGGCGTATTTTCACCAAACATAGTTACAGTACGCTTATACTGCCCTGCTGTGTAAAGCTCAAAATCCACATTGTGTTCTTTCAAAAGGCGATTAAAGTTTGGAACTTGAGCAACTACACCTATTGAACCAACAATAGCAAACGGCGCTGCAATAATTTCATTTGCAATACATGCCATCATATAGCCGCCACTCGCAGCGACTTTATCTACGCAGATAGTCACATGAAAACCAGCATCACGCAAACGCACCAACTGAGCTGCTGCCAGACCATAGCCGTGGACCATACCACCAGGGCTTTCGAGACGAACTACAATACGGTCACGTCCTGCTTTAGCAGTTGCTAAAATCAGAGTAATTTCTTCACGCAAGTTTTCAACTGCCGAAGCTTGAATATCACCCTTGAAATCTAAAACAAAAATTTTCTGATTATTTTTACGGCGAATTTTAGCTTCTTTAGCAAGTTGTTGAGCTAATTGTAAAAGTTCTAAACGGCTTGCCGTAGTTTGTGCAATTTTTTTTCTCTGTTCATTTACACGTGCATTTAAATGACTAACACGTATTTCTGCAGGGAGTTTAGGCAAATGGAATAACATAAAATTCTAAGCTCATAAGTTATCTTTTATAGCCTTAAGATGTGGTCCTTTTGATTAAAATTCAATAGCGTTTTTGCAAAATAGAGTCATTTTCATTTATAAAATAAAAAAAAAGAGCACATGGCTCTTTTTCTTTTATTGATCATTAATCAACCGAAGCGTCCAGTAATATATGCTTCCGTTAACTGATGGTCAGGTTGAGTGAAGACTTTTTCAGTTGAGTTAACTTCAATCAAATCACCTAAATGGAAATAAGCAGTACGATCAGAAACACGTGCAGCTTGTTGCATTGAGTGAGTCACAATCACAATTGTGAATTGATTAGACAACTCAGAAATGAGTTCTTCTACTTTTGCTGTTGCAATTGGATCGAGTGCAGAACACGGTTCGTCCATTAAAATCACTTCAGGACTAACGGCAATGGTACGAGCAATACATAAACGCTGTTGCTGACCACCTGATAAGCCTGTACCAGGCTGGTTCAAACGATCCTTAACCTCGTCCCACAAACCAGCTTTACGTAAGCTGTTTTCAACAATTTCTTCTAGATCGTACTTATCACGTGCTAAACCATGAAGTTTTGGGCCATAAGCCACGTTGTCAAAAATAGATTTAGGGAATGGGTTTGGCTTTTGGAACACCATACCAACCTGAGCACGCAATAATACAACGTCTAGATTTGGGTCATAAATATTGTGGTTATCAAGGGTAATTTTACCTGTTACGCGGCAACCATCAATCGTATCGTTCATACGGTTTAACGTACGAAGAAACGTTGATTTACCACAGCCTGAAGGACCAATAAATGCGATCACTTCATTTTGATAAATATCTAGGTCAATACCTTTGATAGCTTCAAAATCACCATAATAAACATGAGCATCTTGTGCACTAATTTTGATTTCGTTTGAGTTCTGCTTTTTTGAAGTATGTGGTTCAAAATGCGAAACATACGAAGTGCCATGATTCAGCGATTTATCTGTAAATTGAGATTGTTCAGTATTCACTAACTTATCCTTTTCTAAGGAATTCGTAATATCAATAGTATTCATTATTTATCCTCTATTACCAACGCACTTCGAACTTTTTACGTAACCAAATTGCAAGACTGTTTAAACCAATCATTAATGCAAGTAGTACGATAATCGCAGCAGCAGTACGGCCTTCGAAGAAGTTACGCAACTCATTACCCTGCCATAAATAAACCTGTACAGGTAAAGCAGTTGCTTGATCAAATGGAGTTGCTGGAATACTTGCAACGAATGCACTCATTCCAATTAAAAGTAAAGGTGCGGTTTCACCAAGCGCATGTGCAACACCAATAATTGCACCTGTCATAATGCCCGGTAATGCCAACGGTAAAACGTGATGGAAAATCGTTTGGAACTTAGAAGCTCCCAAACCAAGTGCCGCTTGTCGAATAGAAGGTGGCACTGCTTTTAATGAAGCACGCGTGGTAATAATCACTGTTGGTAGTGTCATTAAGCTTAAAACCAAACCACCCACCAGCGGAGCTGATAAAGGCAAATGCATCCAACCAATGAAAATTGCAGCACCAAGTAGACCAAATACAATTGAAGGAACAGCAGCAAGGTTATTGATGTTAACTTCAATAATATCGGTAAGAACATTTTTTGGAGCAAACTCTTCGAGATAGATTGCGCTGGCAACACCAATTGGGATCGCAATGATGATCACGATGAGCATCATGAATAATGAACCCATGAATGCACCTGCAAGACCACTAATTGCTGGAGAACTACGTGAGTCAGGGTTCTTAAATAAGTTCAAGTTAAATGTACTTTCAAGAACACCTTTCGCCTTTAACTCATCTGCAAGCTTACGCACTTCTGGATCGAGTTGTTGCTGATCATCTGGTAATGAACGATCAATATTACCTTTTAACCAAACATCGACGTTCGCATCACCCAAGAAGGTAATATTTTCTTTTTTACCAATAAGTGATGGATCTGCAAAAACCATATCACGAAGGCGATAAGCTTCCGAGCTTGCATATAAGCTACTCAAGTAGTCACGTTGTGATGCAAGTGCAGGATCTTTAGCAATCATTCCATTTACAATGATGCCATCCCAATCGACCATACCCATTTTAGTTTGCCAATCGACATAACGTTCTTGGTAATGCGCAGGTGTTTCACCTTGAGTACGTACAGGTACTGGTCCTGCATCAATCACTTTAGGGTCAAAGTAAATTGGAACATTCATACTGGTTTGCCAAAAAGCAGGTAAACCTTTTGCCAAAATACTACCGAACAAGAGAGCAACGAATGCAAGACCAATAATGACTGCCGAGAAACCCGCAAAACGGAAAGCTTTTTCTTTGCGATGACGTTTAGCCAAAGATTTTTCAATAACCTGTTTACGTCGTTCACGTGTTTCGGCAGCAGTTTTCGGATCAAATACGTTCTGATCCATAGGAGACGATGTATTTGATGTACTCATTCGTATTGCTCACGGTATTTACGCACAATGTACAGTGCTACAATATTTAATCCCAAGGTAATAACAAATAGTGTTAAACCTAGCGCGAATGCAACCAATGCTTGTGGACTTGAGAAGTCTGTATCTCCAGTCAACTGTTTTACAATAGTTACTGTCACTGTCGAAACAGCTTCAAATGGATTTGCGTGTAAAAGTGGACTGTTCCCTGCTGCTAAAACCACAATCATGGTTTCCCCAACAGCACGAGAGACCGCCAATAAGAAAGCGCCTGTAATCCCCGGTAAAGCTGCTGGTAATACGACTTGACGAATTGTCTCAGACTTAGTCGCACCAAGTCCTAAAGAACCGTCACGTAGTGCACGCGGGACTTGAGTAATAATGTCATCAGACAAAGATGAAACAAATGGGATAATCATAATTCCCATTACAAAGCCAGCAGTTAAAGCACTCGTCGCATTAATCTCTAAACCAACATATGCACCCGCTGCTTTAAAGAATGGTCCAATAATCATCATGGCAAATACACCATAAACAATTGTTGGAATACCAGCTAAGACTTCAATTGTTGGTTTTGCCCATGAGCGGAACCATGGTGAAGCATATTCAGCTAAATAAATTGCGATCATTAATCCAACTGGTACAGCAACGAGTAGAGCGATACCACTGACCATGAGCGTACCCCATAGCAGTGGTAATAAACCATAACTGCCTTCAGCATTACCAGAAGTACTAAAGCCCGGATTCCATTCTGTACCAAAGAAAAAGTCCATTGGACTGACAAAACGGAAGAAGTGCATTGCTTCGCCAAACATCGACATTACGATACCGATGGTTGTCAAAATCGCAACACCAGAACATAAAATCAAACCAACATTAATGGCACGTTCAACTTGGTTACGAGCACGATATTGTTGGCTGATTTTTTTCTTTGCCCAAACCAAACCCAATAAAGCAGCACAAATTACAACAGCAAATTTGGCAAAAGAGCCAATGGTTTGAAATTTTGCAAACTGTTGAGCAGCAGCTAATTCGTAGGCTGCTGGTTTATCGCTCACCCCAAAACCTGAAGCAATTGATTGAACACGATCAACCAATACACTTCTACCCGCTTCATCAAGAGAAGCACTTACAGACCCCGGAATATTATTAAAAATAATATGATTTAAAATACTTGGTTCAACCAAGTTCCAAATGATCAAAATTAAAAAAGCAGGGATACCGCACCAAAGACCAACCAGTGCACCATAATAACCAGGACGAGAATGTAACGTCGCCGAGTTGCTTCCCTTACCTGCTATGTTACGGCTCTTTCTCAGCCCAAGTTGATATGCAATTGCCACGAGGGCTAACAACACACCGATAAGTAGCAGATTCATGTACTCTCCACTGTTTTCTCAATTGTCATAATTTGGAAAAACAAGTTAGACAAAAAGGCTGATGAACTCTTAAGATCACCAGCCTTCATTCAAACTAACTTATTTAACAGTTTTACCTGCTTTAAAGTCAGCCAAAACTTTTGCACGTTCAGCATCAGACATCGCGATTAAACCATCACGTTCAGCTTTAGAACCTTTACCAGTTGCTTTCTTGCTTACGAAATATTCTACATATTGCGGTAAGCCTTTAACTGATTTTAAGTGTTCGCCTTTCACGTAGAAGTACAATGGGCGAGATACAGGGTATGTACCATTCAATACTGTCTTCTCAGATGGAACAACGTTGTTTACTGTTGCTACACGTAACTTGTCACGGTTCATGTCATAGAAACTTAAACCAAACACGCCTACAGCACTTGGAGAAGTTTTTAAGCGCGCTAATGTTTCTGTATAGTCGCCAGCGATTTCAATTACACGGCCATCTTTACGGAAAGTAGAACATGCTTTCTTCTGAGCATCTTTATCTAAGCTCTTGAAGTATTCATATGCTTCACAACCAGCTTCAACCATTTTCTCTTGGAAAACTTCACGAGTACCGTGGTTAGATGCAGGGATTACAAGAGTAATCGGTTCATTTGGAAGTGTTTTATCAATTTGATTCCAGTTTGTATATGGGTTTGGAACCAATTTACCTTTTGATGGTAACTGTGCAGCTAGAGCAGCAAACACATGGTAAGGTTTTAATTTATAAGCTGCTTTGTGTGAGTTAGACGCGAATACAATACCGTCATAACCGATTTTGATTTCTTGAATTTGTTTTACACCAGCTTTGTTACAAGCTTCGATTTCAGTGCTTTTAATTTTACGAGAAGCGTTAGCAACGTCGATCGTGTTATCGCCAACACCTTGACAGAATTGTTTCAAACCAGCAGAAGAACCGCCAGAACCAACTACAGGAGTTTTAAATTGAGGGAAAGTATTACCAAACTCTTCAGCTACAACGCTGGCAAATGGTAATACAGTTGAAGAACCAGCAATTTGAATCGTATCACGAGCTGCATTTGCAGTCGTTGTTACAGCTGCCCCAGTTACTGCTAACGCAATTGCGATTTGACGTGGATTTAAGCGCATTCTGTTCTCTCTCATTAATGCAATAGGTTGTACGTCACTTTTTGTTGAGTGCTTGTACGCTCTTCGATAGCTGCATTGTGAATAGAAAATATGACAATTAAGTTACAGTATGATGACGCTTTAATGATTTCGATATTGTTAACTGTCACATTAATATTTTTTATGTACTATCAATTAGTTATTTTAAATATAGAGATTATTTTACCCTCTCTATCAATCTATATTATGACATTAACTAAAAATATTAAATTTTTATTTTTTATAAAATATAAAAACAAAAGGTATTATAAATATATTAAAAAACGGTAATTTAGTGATTTATTAATTTTATTATTTAAATATTTTCTGTCATTAAAATTATTATTAAAAATTTCTAGAAAAAAACAATTTCTTTGTAACATGAAAATAATATGACAAAAGATAAAGGGTTACCGACCCTAAGGCTGATAACCGCAATATCATTGTCAATTTAAAGGATCAATTCGATTGTACTTCTGGCAGAACAACCATTTTTTTACGATATTTTAAGAAGTACATCACAGCTAAAACAACAAGCCAGATTGGCCCTAAAATAACTGCCACTCTCATATCTGGAGTCATCGCCATAATAATAAGAATAAAGCATACAAAGCTAATGGTTAAATAATTACTCCAAGGACTCATAATACTTTGGAATTTAGTTTGGCGTCTTTGCAATTTCATTGCTTTAGTAAACTTCAAATGCGTCACTGAAATCATGAGCCAGTTGATAACAAGTGCAGCTACAACTAGCATCATGAAGAGCTGAAAAGCTTGACCAGGAATCAGATAATTCACGACCACACATATTGCTGTAATAGATGCAGAAACAACTGCTGCTGGAACTGGAATACCGCGACTGTTTACTTTTTTCAAAATTGCAGGAGCATTACCCTGCTCTGCCAAACCATGCAACATACGGCTATTACAATAGATACAGCTGTTATAAACTGAAATAGCAGCAATCAAGACCACAAAGTTCAGAACGTTCGCAACACCGTTACTATTGAGTGACTGGAAAATCATAACAAATGGACTGCCGCCTTCTGCCACCATGTTCCATGGATAAAGACATAAAAGGATACCGATTGCACCGATATAAAAAATTAAAATACGGTACACAATCTGATTTACTGCTTTAGGAATAGTCGTTTCAGGTTTCTTCGTTTCAGCTGCAGCAATACCAATTAATTCCAAGCCGCCAAATGCAAACATAATGACAGCTAAAGCCATGACAAAACCGTGAATCCCGTGCGGGAAGAAACCACCGTGTTGCCATAAATTTGCAACACCCGCTTGCGGACCTGCTGAGCCTGAAAGTAAAAGATAAGCACCGAAACCAATCATGCTTAAAATGGCAACAATTTTAATGCAGGAAAATAAGAACTCGGATTCCCCAAAAAAGCGAACATTTACCAAGTTAATGCCGTTAATTAAAATAAAGAAAAATAAAGCAGTCAGCCATGTCGGAATTTCAGGCCACCAAAACTGTATAAACGTCCCAATCGCACTCAATTCAGCCATGCTGACGAGTACATATAATACCCAATAGTTCCAGCCAGACATAAAACCCGCCATTTTGCCCCAATACTTGTTCGCAAAATAACTAAAAGAACCACTGACCGGCTCTTCAACCACCATTTCACCTAAATGGCGCATAATTAAAAAGGCAATAATTCCTGCAATTGCATATCCTAATAAAATTGAAGGGCCAGCCAATTTAATTGTTTGTGAAAGACCTAAGAATAATCCTGTACCAATCGCCCCTCCGAGTGCGATGAGTTGAATATGCCGATTGGATAAGCCTTGTTTTAACTCGTGCTTATTGTTTGCATCCATAACATTATCTCCAATGTTGGTGTCACTTCCTGTACACCTTTATTCAGCACCACATCCGAAGATCAGGAACCGATCTTCGGACATAAATTTGCTGTAATGTGAGTCTATTTAATTTTTGAGAAGACTTGTCCTGTCTTCTATTTAAAAAGAGATTGCATCCTTACATTTAATCGGTTGGGAACGCTCCTTTAAAATTTCGTAACCGCGATCACCGTAGTCAAAACGAGCAATCACAGAAGCAAATTTTTTCAAACTTACCGGCGCATCCATTGCTGGTAGTTTTAATTCAATGAAAGTTAACTGATCATTTTGCTGAACATTGTCTAAAACGCTCTTGAGCTGGCCAGCGGTTTCAACAACATAAGTTGTATGGCCTTTTTTACCGTTAAATACCGCAGGAATTTCAGTGTATTTCCAGTTTTGCACGTCGTTATAGGCCGCGTTTTCACCCATAATTAAGCGCTCAATGGTGTAGCCACCGTTGTTCAGCAAGAAAATGATTGGTTTTAAACCATGACGAATAATCGTAGAAAGCTCTTGTACCGTAAGCTGGAATGAACCATCACCAATAAATAGAATTTGACGACGCTCAGGAGCAGCCAACAAACTACCAAGCAAAGCCGGTAAGGTGTAACCAATAGAACCCCAAAGCGGCTGAGCAATATATTTAGCTGTGGCAGGAAGTTTGATACCTGACAAAGCAGAGTTTGATGTTCCTACTTCACCAATAATCACATCATCTTCTTTTAAAAACCCTGAAATGTAGTTCCAAAGCACATCTTGGCTTAACTTTTGTTGAGCTGGAGCTTCAATTACTTTCTGAGGTTGTTTTTCAAGAAGAGGTGTTGTTGATTTACGTGGAGCAATTTTTTTATTTAACTCGACAAGTAATTGTCCAATTTCAATACCCGGAAAATCCTGACCAAAAATATTTAGGCCATAAGATTTAATTTCGATGTAGTTCTTGGTCTCAATTTGATGAGTAAATACAGCTGAGCCTACATCGGTAAAGCGTGCACCAACACCAATTAAACAGTCAGATTGTTCAATGATATTTTTCACATGCGGTTGGCTTGCCCCACCCACATAAGTTCCAATGTAACGAGGTGAACCTTCATCCATAATATTTTTTGCAGTATTCATGCCTGCAAATGGAATTGAGCATTTTTGAGACAAATCATTTAAAAGTGAAGTTACACCAAAAACTGAAGCTTCATTATCAATAAGAAGTGCAGGACTTTGAGCATTCTCAATAATGTCACAGAGTTTGCTTACCACACTCTGCAATAATTCAGGTTCAACAGCTGGGTAGCTTAAGTCAAGCGGACGTTCAGATACTTCAATCTTAACGTGAGTAATATCGCCTGGTAGTTGAATGTGCACAGGACGGCGTTCCAGGAAACACTGACGTAATACACGGTCAATTTCAAAAGCTGCATTTGCTGGAGTTAAACGTGTTTGGGCAACTGTGAACTCTTTCATACAGTTCATAATATTGTCGTAGTTACCATCGACAAGCGTGTGGTGTATTAGTGTGCCCTTTTGAACCGCATGTAAAGGCGGAATACCTGAGATATGAATAAGAGGTACATTTTCTGCATAGGCACCTGCGATGCCATTAATCGCACTTAAGTCACCTACACCATAAGTAGTTGCCAAGGCAGAAAAACCGTTAATTCGTGCATAGCCATCTGCTGCATAGGCAGCATTTAATTCATTACAATTTCCAATAAATTCGAGTTGTGGGTCTGCTTCAACTTGTTCTAGATATGAGAGGTTAAAATCACCAGGTACACCAAAGAGATGTTGGATACCCATTTGTTTTAAACGAAGATTTAAAAAGTCACCGATTTCTATGAACATTGCTCTATATCCTTTGAGACCAATTTTTATTCCATAGAAAAATAATATTTCATCTATCTTTTAGATTTCGTGCATAATGAAAACGCATTTTAATAAAAATACATGATTTGTGTATCATAAAAGGATTTTATGCAATGGATAAGTTCGACTGGCAAATCATTCAGGCACTACAAAAGAATGGACGGCTCACTAATCAGGAAATAGGCGATTTAATTGGCTTATCTGCTTCGCAATGTTCAAGAAGAAGGCAGCTACTTGAGCAAAAAGGGATAATTCTAGGCTACACTGCGCGCATCCAGCAGCAGGCGCTAGGACTGGAAGTTACAGCGATGATACATATTAATCTAAGAACACACGAGGCAAAATCACAGCAGGCTTTTCAAGAACTCATTGAAGCTGAAGACAACATTCAGGACGCATTTTCAATTAGTGGTGATGCAGATTTTATTTTAAAAGTTGTTGCAGAAAACTTAGAACAGCTTTCTCAATTTGTGACTGAAAGATTACTTTCTTATAATTTTATTGGGCACATAAAGTCTTACATCGTTCTTAAAAAAATTAAAGAACAGAATCATTTTTTAATCAAACCTAAAAGCATGAGCTATCATCACTCTCAATAAAATAACTCAGCTTTTCACTCTTAAAAGTGAAAATAAAAAGGCGGATACTAGATCCGCCTTAAAATTAATATTTAGACTTTACTGATATGAACCGTTTGCCCAATCGTATTTTCAAGCAAGCCTTCCAGACCAAATTCAGCACCTAGGCCAGACATTTTCCAGCCACCAAAAGGTGCATGAGGCAGAACCTCCGCATGGGTATTAATCCAAACAGTTCCGCATTGAAGCTGACTAGCATAAGTCTGAGCGGCTTTAATATCAGAAGACCAAATTGAGCCACCTAAACCAAACTCACTGTCATTGGCACGAGCAATAGCATCGTTAATATCGGTATATTTTAAAACAGGCAACACTGGACCAAACTGCTCTTCTTGGACCACGCGGCAAGAATCAGAAACTTCAGTCAAAATAGTTGGTGCAATAAAATAGCCCTGCTCCGGTAATTGTTGTTGCCCAGACAGCGCTTTTGCTCCTTGAGAAATGGCATCGGCAATAAGTGCTTTCACTTTGTTATATTGCATTTTGTTTTGTACTGGACCAAATGTTGTAGAAGATGCCATACCATCACCCACAACTTGAGCGTTGGCAATATCAGCTAACTTTTGAGATAAAGCTTCATACTGGCTTTCATGAACGTATAAGCGCTTTAAGGCTGCACATGTTTGACCGGCATTCAAGAACGCCATATTAAAAATCTTAGGTGCAATTTCATCGATATTTGCATCTGGTAATACAATACCAGCATCATTACCACCCAACTCTAAAGTTAAGTGTTTTAGCTGCTGAGCTGCACCGGCCATAATGTGCTGGCCTGTTCGAGTTGAACCCGTAAATACAACTTTTTGTACATCTGGATGAGAAGATAATGCTTCGCCAATCTCACCAGCACCAACCACAATCGAAATTACACCAGCAGGAACTTCTTGCTGAATGATTTCACATAAACGCAAAGTTGATAGTGGTGTGTATTCAGAAGGTTTGCTAATGACCACGTTACCCGCACGCAATGCAGGCATGATGTGCCAAACTGCAATCATCAGTGGCCAGTTCCATGGTGTAATTGAAGCCACTACACCTAATGGTTGGCGATGGCGCTCAATACGCTTGGTTTCACTGTCTTCAATTACTTCTACAGGTAAATCCATCGCAGCCGCATAGCGAGTCCAGCCAATTGCGCCCTGCACTTCCATTTGAGCAAGTGCGAGTGGCTTACCTTGTTCAAGCACAACCAACTCTGCGAGCATTTCAGCGTGCTTTTCAATGCCATCGGCAATCTTGTTCAAGATTAACTTACGCTCTTCGTGTGAAACTTGTTGCCAAGCTTTAGATGCTTGTTTAGCAGCACTCACTGCCTGATTTACTTGCGCAACCGATGCTTTTGCACAACGTGCAGCAGTTAAGCCAGTAGCAGGGTTAAGAATTTCTAGTTCACCTTGTTCACCTGAACAAAGTTGACCGCCAATAATGAGTTTAAATTCATTGAGCATATTCGCTTGTTGCATTTCTTCTTCCTTGTCTTAATTGTAATTACAGCCACTTACTTTTTTCAGTTAAAGCGGGATTATTTAAAGTAAGTACGATATTGATATATCAATGTGACCAAAAATATTGGGGACATACCAATACAATAAGAAATTTGCTCCCCATAAATCATGCATAATTATTTTTGTTTTTTGAAAATATGCATGATTTGTGCATGTATTCTTTTCTTCATACACAATCCAAATAAAAACAATCTGCCATAAAAAAGCCCGGTAATAAACCGAGCTTTTTTTGTTATCAACTCAATTAGTCGATTGGTGGTACATAGTTACCAGAAGCAATTGCATCTTTAATGCGGTCAGCTTCAGCCAATACTTGACCTAAAAGGTTTTTAACGTTTTCGAATGTCACAACAGGGCTTAATGTTGTCATTTTCAATGACTGTACATTACCCACTTTTGTTACACCGATATTTGCTTCACCACGTGCAAACAATTCGTCCGCTACGTTTTGGTTCAAGCTATCGATAAACTCAGCTGGGTAGCCTTGTGGAACAACACGGAATAATACCGAAGCAAACTGAGGCTCAACTAAAAGTTCTAAACCATCAGTTGCCTTGATGTAATCTGCAACTTCACGAGTAAGTTTTACACCATGGTCAATCATTGAACCATAAAGGTCTTCACCTAGTGATTCAATTGTCATCCACAATTTCAATGCATCAAAACGACGAGTCGTTTGTAATGACTTAGACACAAGGTTTGGTACACCGTGCTCTTCGTCATAAGCAGAGTTCAAGTATTCAGCTTCGTAGTGCATGAAACGATAGTTCGCTTCATCTTTCAACAAGAACGCGCCACAGCTAATGCTTTGGAAATAATGCTTATGGAAGTCGAGGGTAATCGAGTCAGACAACTCAATACCATCAAGCATTGCACGATAGTCATTTGACAGAATTAATGCACCGCCCCATGCCGCATCGATATGCATCCATGAACCATATTTATTGGTAATTTCACGGATTTTCTTCAATGGGTCAATTGCACCGGCATCAGTCGTACCTGCTGTCGCAACGACACAAGCAACAACTTTACCTTCAGACTGAAGATGCGCCATCGTTTTTTCGAGAGCATCTACATCCATTTGTGCATTTTCATTCACAGGAACAGTCACAACTGACTGGAAGCCCATGCCCATCATTGCCATGTTCTTTTGCACAGAGAAATGTGCATTTTCAGAACAAATGACTTTGACGTTTTTCATTGCATCGGCAGGAATACCATCACGCTGTACAGACCATGGATTACCATTTTCGTCTTTCCAGTTTTTCGAGATGCACCAGTCACGAGCAAGCAATACACCCATCAAGTTAGATTGAGTACCGCCAGAAGTGAAAACACCAGCCTGACCAGAACCATAACCTACTTTTTGACGCAACCAATCAATGAGCTGAACTTCCATTAATGAACCTGCCGGGCTTTGATCCCATGAGTCCATAGATTGGTTAGTTGCATTGATTAACACTTCCGCAATCTGGCTCATCACCATGGTTGGGCAGTGTAAATGTGCTAATGAATGTGGATGATGTACTTTCAAGCTTTTATTCAAGAAAAGCTCAATCATACGTTGAAGAGATTCTTGTACACCCATACCTTCTTTTGAAGGTTGGAAAGAAATTGCTGAACGCAATTCTTTAATGCTACCACCAGTGTACATCTTTTCATTTTGCAACCATGCTGAAACGGCTTTTACCGCTTCGCCCATTGCTGACTCATAGTCAGCAATGGATTGTGCATCATTGCAGAGTAACGCTTTACGATGTTCTGCAAAATCCACCATACTTATGCGCCTCGTACTGCAACCAATGCTTCTGCAATTGCTTTCTTAAAGCGAGCAACTACTTCAACACACTCGTCTTGAGTGATGATAAGCGGGCAAAGTAAACGAATTACCGTACCGTTACGACCACCTTTTTCAAGCAATAATTTATTGTTGAAACAAGCAGTTTGAATTGCAGCAGCTAATTGTGAGTCAGCAGGATGCGAACCAATACGATCAGCTGGTTTACGCTCGTCAACGATCTCAACACCGATCATTAAACCGCGACCACGTACGTTACCGATACATGGGAATTCTTGAGCTAATTTTTTAAATTCAGCTTGTAAGAAGTCACCACGCTCTTGCGCATTTTGAGCAAGATTTTGTTCGCTAATCGTTTTTAATACGACAAGACCAGTACCCATAGCAAGTTGGTTACCACGGAAAGTACCCGTGTGACCAGCAGGCTGCCAAGCATCAAATTTACGTTTAATACCTAATACTGCAAGTGGTAAACCACCACCTACTGCTTTAGACATTACAACAACATCAGGTTCAATACCTGCATGTTCAAATGCAAACATTTTGCCCGAACGTGCAAAGCCAGCTTGAACTTCGTCTAAAATTAAAACGATGTTGTGCTTTTCAGTCACTTCACGGATTTTTTGCAACCATTTTACTGGAGCTGTAACTACGCCGCCTTCACCTTGAATCGCTTCAAGAATAACAGCAGCCGGTTTTGTTACACCGCTTTCTACATCTTCAATAAAGTTTTCAAAGTAGTAAGTTAAAGCGTCAACACCAGCTTCACCACCTAAACCAAGTGGGCAGCGGTATTCATGCGGATATGGCATGAATTGTACGCCTGGCATTAAACCGTTAACTGCATTTTTTGCACTTAAGTTACCAGTCATAGCAAGTGCACCATGGGTCATACCATGATAACCGCCTGAGAAACTGATCACTGAACTACGGCCAGTGTAAGTCTTAGCAAGTTTGATTGCTGCTTCAGTTGCGTCTGCACCAGCAGGACCACAGAACTGCAAGCAATATTCTTCTTTACCACCAGGTAAATATGCTAACAATGCTTCAGTGAATGCATCTTTTAAAGGTGTGGTTAAGTCTAAAGTATGCAATGGCAAACCACTTGCCAATGTATCTTGAATACTTTGAATCACCGCAGGATGATTATGACCTAAAGCCAATGTACCTGCCCCAGCTAAACAATCAAGGTACTGTGTACCTTCAACATCAGTAACCCAGCATCCTTGTGCTTTCGCTATCGCTAACGGTAATTTACGTGGATAGCTACGAACATTTGATTCCATTTGACTTTGGCGAGTCAAATAATATTCGTTAGTAGCATTAGTGGCAGGGTTAACGGAAGTAACGCTCATATCGGATTACCATCTCTGATAGGGGTAGAAAGAAATAAGTCTGGTGACGATTGGTCCTTTGACTCGGTGCTTTATAGAACTAGTAAAGACACTTATTTTATATCTTGTAACTAGGAGCGCGATGATACCTAATTTTACAAGAAAAAAAACGTCTTTTATGTACTTTACTCATCTAATCTTATTGAAAAAATGTATCATCCCAATAGTTATGATGAATTATCATCATACTATGTGACAACCTAAAGAAAATATTCTTTTTTTATATTACTTTGATTTTTTAAGTTACATTGAAACACTTTAATTTTAAGCTTTTAATTTTTAAAGACTTTATATTTACCAAAATTTAAAAAAACCTGATCTGAATATTACAAATACGCCACAAAATCTGCAAAAGTTATGCATAAGTTATGTTTAACATTTCCTAATGAAAAAAATTAAATTTATATTAATTTTTAAAGGAAAAATTTATGCGTACTTTAGCCGTATCCACCCTTCTTTTAGGTTCTCTCCTTAGCCCTTTAGTTTTTGCTCAGGATGATAATGCTTTGAACTACAATATTGTAAATGTACAAGCCGAAGCTTCTCGCCAAGTTTCTAATGATGAAATGCATGCAACTTTATATATTGAAAAAAGTAACAAACAACCAGCCGAGCTTTCAAACCAAATTAATCAGCTGATGAATCAGGCACTTAATGTTTCTCGTAAATATCCACAAGTAAAAGTGGAAACTGGTGCTCAAAGCACTTATCCAATTTACGATAACGATAGTAATAAGTTAAAAGAATGGCGTGGCCGTGCTGAAATCCGTCTTGAAAGTAAAGACTTTAAAGCTGCTAGCCAGTTAGTAAACGAATTACAGCAAAACTTCCAAACTCAATCGATTAATTTTACGGTTTCTGATGAACAACGTAAAAAAGTTGAAAATGAGTTAATGGTAGAAGCATCTAAAAACTTCCAACAACGTGCTCAAATGTTGACCCAAGCTTGGAATAAAAACCAATATAGTTTGGTTACTCTAAACCTGAACACGAATAACTATTTCCCACAACCTGTAATGCGTGCCAGCATGGCTAAATTTGCTATGGCCGAAGCTGCACCAGCTCAAGACATGGCAGCTGGTGAGTCTAAAATTACTGTGAATGCAAACGGTTCAATTCAGTTTAAATAATTTGTTTTTCTAAAAAAAAGCCCTGAACTCATCAGGGCTTTTTTTGACTTATTTTTTAAAAGGTAAAGCATATTTAAAGATACGGCCTACCACCTGTCCAAACTGTTTAGCCAGACTTGCGTTGTTATAATTTAGACCATATTTTTTACATACAGCTTCCACTTTTGGAGCCATTTGGCGATAACGACGCGCTGGGATATCAGGGAATAAATGGTGCTCAATCTGATGGCTCAAATGTCCGCTTAAAATATGTAATGCTTCTGAACCTTTCAAGTTAGAAGAACCACGAATCTGGCGCATATACCAGTGACCACGGCTTTCTTCTTGTAAAACAGACTTTGGAAATACTTCCGCATCTTTTGTGAAGTGACCACAAAAAATAATCGTAAATGTCCAGATATTACGAAGACCATTTGCAACCAAATTACCAGTGAATACAGGTAAAGCTGCTGGACCTGCAATTAAAGGGAAGAAAACATAGTCTTTAAAAAGTTGTTTTCCAATCTTTTTATTAACAGGTTTTAATTCTTCCAAGAATTTTGCCATGCTCTTACGTTTATAAAGGACACGTCCAATTTCAAGATTCTGAATAGCTACGCCCCATTGGAACAATAAACAGAATGGGATGCTATAAACAGGTTGAAGTAAGAAACCCGGCTTCCAGCGTTGCTCTGGGAATAAACGAAGTAAACCGTAACCGATGTCATCATCAATACCTTTAATGTTGGTATAGGTGTGATGTTTATAGTTATGAGTTTGGCGCCAGTTATCAGAAGTACCGACAGTATCCCACTCGTAAGTTTGACCATTAAATTTAGGATCGTTCATCCAGTCATATTGACCGTGCATCACGTTATGACCGAGTTCCATGTTTTCCATAATTTTAGAGAAGCCTAATAGGCCTGTTCCTAAAATCCACGCTGGTGGGAACCAGCCTGCAAACAAACATGCACGACCTAAAAAGCTACTATAACGAATCGCAGCATAAACACGGCGGATATATTTAGCGTCTTTCTCGCCCAAATCATCCAGTACCTCTTGCTTGATCTG
Organism: Acinetobacter sp. S-1; assembly: GCF_059579785.1. Taxonomy (NCBI): domain Bacteria; kingdom Pseudomonadati; phylum Pseudomonadota; class Gammaproteobacteria; order Moraxellales; family Moraxellaceae; genus Acinetobacter; species Acinetobacter sp. S-1. The sequence goes on along the minus strand of NZ_CM184207.1, from coordinate 1,101,259 downwards.
ATCGAGCTCTTTTGCAAATGCATCAAGTTCTGCTGGAGTCAAATCTCGATTTTTAGGATTTTTAAAATATTCGACTTTCACTGGCATATTCATAAGAGTTCTCTCTTAAAGATCAATAACTAGATCGGATTGTGCTGAGTTCACACAAATTTTGAGTAATTGGCTTGGTTCAGTGTTTTCGCTACCGTTAAGTAAATTACGTGTTGAACCTTGGGATTTATTACAAACACATTTATTACAAATTCCCATACGGCATCCATGAGTTGGTTTAAGACCTTCATGTTCAAGGCTAACCAGAATTGACTGGCCTTTAGGAATTGCAATCACCTTATTAGACTGGGTTAATGTGACATTCACATAACCAATATCATCGGCAGAGCTTTCATTTGTTAAGCTAAATGCTTCTGTTAAAACGGCTGGAGCGTTTTCAAATAACTGCTCAACAGACGCTACAAAACCAGAAGGACCACACGCATAAATTGTGCTGTTTTCTACATCATCAACTAATGCTAAATGCTCTGCATTTAAACGTTCATCATTTGGGGTTTCTTGTGTATAGAAAACCTGATAATTAAAGTTCGGATATTGCTGCGCAACTTTTTCAAAGTATTCAACAAAAGCTGCATCTGAACGTTGTTTCACCCAATATAAAAGTTGCACCTGAACTTTATCTAACTGCTGGCTTTGTTTAATCGCAGTAATTAGGCTCAACATTGGGGTAATACCACTACCTGCAGCCAACATAATTAAATTCGGTGTTTTGATGTTTTGTTGCATGTCACCATAAGGTTGACCAAGCTCAAAAACATCACCGATTTTGCTTTCAGAAATAAACCAGTTACTCACGATACCATCAGCAACTTTTTTTACGGTTAAACGTAAGTGCTGCGCATCTATTTGCGTCAAACTATAAGTACGTTCATAGCGACGACCAGCAATTTCTACAATTACAGGATGATGCTGGCCTGCAACGCCCATTTTCACTAAGCGGTTACATTTTAGCGTCAGGCTCACCATGTCGTGAGCGACAAATTCTTTTTTTACAATTTGAACAAGGCCATGTTTTACAGACCATAAAGGATTAACTTTTTGTAGCCAGAAATTAGCCATTTCTTTATCAAAGATGGCTTGTGTCAATGAATTGAATAGAGAATTTCTCTTTTCGATTGCTTGCATAACTGAAGGCTCTGTCGCTCTTTTTTAATTATTATACACATGTATATATATTTGTATATACACCCGTACTTTTAATTACAATTTCACAAGTTCAGCTTCTAAGGCTATAATCCTGAGAGTTTACAAATATATTGAACAGCATGACCCAATCTTCACTTTCTCAGAACCTGAATGACACACCTCAACAACAAGATGTCATTGAAATTAAAACAGCTACGCGTTCTGTTGGAAGAAAAGCGACAATTACTAAAGAAGAACTTTTTCAGGCCGCTTTAAACCTCATTGGTCCGCAAAAAAGTATTGCTTCATTGAGTTTACGTGAAGTAGCTCGAGAAGCAGGAATTGCCCCAAATAGTTTCTATCGACATTTTAAAGATATTGATGAATTAGCAATTTCTCTAATTGACCGCGCAGGTATCGTTTTACGTAAAATCATTCGTCAGGCTCGCCTACGTGCTTCCTTACAAGAAAGTATTATTCGCAGTTCTGTCGATATTTTCCTTCAACAGCTCGATGCCGATGAAGGTAATTTAAGTTTATTGCTACGTGAAAGTTTTACAGGTTCTGCTTCTTATAAGGCTGCCGTAGACCGCCAGCTCAACTTTTTTCAGCAAGAGCTACAAGAAGATTTAATTCGTCTTGAACGGTTAAATAACAATCACCTGTATCACCCAGACCTTGTTGCAAAAGCTATTACTCAACTTGTGTTTCACATGGGTGCCAAAGTGATTGATTTACCGATTGATCAACGTGCAGAAGTTGCTGAACAAACCATGATTATGATTCGGATGATTTTAGAAGGCGCACGTCATCTAGATGAAGCAAAAATTCGCTAAAATGATCTAATGAATGGCTTGTTGATGAACAGGCCATTTTTACATCTAACTCCTCTATTTTCCAATAAAAATATAATTCACTGATTGAAGCGAATAACTTGCCAGAGTATAAATAATCATTCCGTTTGCTCTTTCTCCTATATTCCCAACGATCTCAGGGATCAACATGCAAAATTTGAATAATCGTCAAAGTCTGATTGCAAGCTACATTCTTATGGGCATCTTTTTGCTTTCGGTTATCCCATTACATCTATTAGCAAGTTTTTTTGCAGGCTTTCTCATTTATGAAATTATTATTAGTTTAAGTTCGGTTGTAGAACGTTATATTGATGGCCAAAGAGCCCGTATTTTTATTAGTATTTTACTCAGTATCGTCACCATTTCACTTATTGGTTTTTTCATAACGAGTCTAATTAGTTTCGTTGTATACGATTTAAAAGGTGTCGGATTACATAGTATTAATAGCAAGGTTGATCAAACCTTACTTCATTTGCAAGCAGAGATCACAAAATATCTTCCAGGTTATATTCCTGATAGCGTGACAGATCTAAAAGACGAAATCTTTGCATTTATGAAAGATAACGTCACCACCCTAAAAAATACCAGTTCCGATATTTTGCATAACTTCGTGACCATGGTGATGGGATTAATTATTGGTATTTTGGTGGCGATACATGGTTTTCATCGCCGTACGCCTCAGCCTGTTTTTAAGTCACTGCTTATCCAACGTATTCAAAAATTATCAATTTCATTTAAAAATGTTGTTTTTGCCCAAATAAAAATTTCAGCGATTAACACGCTGCTCTTTATTTTATTTGCCTTTATTTTGTTGCCGCTTTGGGGAGTTCACCTTCCTTTTGCCAAAACCTTAACCATTTTGACCTTCATGTTTGGACTGATTCCTATTTTAGGGAATCTACTTTCAAACACTTTAACGTTCATTGCTGCTCTTACAATTTCCCTAGGACTAGCAGGTGCAGCATTACTTTATCTGGTTCTGGTTCATAAGCTTGAATATTTTATTAATGCTAAAATTATTGGGCATAAAATTAATGCCAATGCATGGGAAATTTTACTGGCAATGTTAGTGTTTGAGTCGATTTTTGGTTTAGGCGGTTTAATCGCGGCTCCAATTTTCTATGCTTATTTAAAGCTAGAATTAAAAGACGCTGGTCTTATCTAATTCAAAATCGATGTATAAAAAAAGCGCCCTCTCAGCGCTTTTTTCATTTTGAGTAAGTTACGGTTTAACCACAACTAACACTTGAATTGCTTCTGGTGTAACAGTTAAACCATCAAGCAAGCTCAAGCCTTCTTTTTGCAGCTTTTGTAAACGTTCAATTTCGTCTTGACGAATACTTGGGTTGAACTGTTTGAGATAAGTTAAACGGTCAATTTCATATTGCCATTTATTGCCATAATGCTCTTTTGCTTGTTGCTGAAGCTGCGGTAAATCAACTTTCGCAATCTCTAACGCTTGTTTATAGCGCTGCTCAATGATATCACGGCGAGCTTTAACTACTTGGCGGCAGCTATTGCCATCTAAATGGTGCAAATAAGGTTTTAAAATTGTTGGATCAATCTTTTCAGATAAATCCTGACCATTTTCACTTAACAATACACGGATAAGCTGCTTCGGTAAGCTTGATGGCAAGTTCAGTGACTTCGGTGCAACAACATCTACTTTAAACCAGACTTCAATTAAGACTGAACCCTGCTTTAATGCATTAGATTTGAGTACAGCAACATTGGTACTACCAAATGATTGTGTACGGATCATTTCCATAACACTTTCAATGAACGGATGCTCTAAAGTTAAATATTGAGCATCTTCACGAAGCTGAGCTTGATCGCGATAGAACGTTGCGGTCATACCTTCTTCGTCTAAAGCCAAACCTTGCACTTGCATTTGGTCGGTTGGTTTAATAATCACCGTACCATTACTTTGCTCATCAAAGTCGATATTGGTTGATGACATGAAACGCTTCACAAACATTGGCAGCGTTGTATTGTCGTCATAGTCTTCAAGAGCTTGAACAATTTCTTGTGCCACAATAGGACGACATGAATTATATTCAAGTAAACGATCTCGGCCAGCTTGAAGTTCAGCTTCTAAGGCTTGACGTTGAACATTCACCTCTTCAAGCAAATCTTCAAATGTTTGACCTTGGTCTGCAAGTAAACAATCTTTTAATTCAACAATAAAATTCTCTTGCAGCGTTTGCGCTGTCGGAGAAATATTGCTGAAAATATTCAGTGCTTCGTTATACCAACGGAACATACGCTCTTGAGCTGTTCCCACAAGGTATGGCACATGAATTTGGATACGGTTTTCTTGACCAATACGGTCTAGACGTCCAATACGTTGCTCTAAAACATCTGGGTTAGCTGGTAGATCAAATAAAATTAGATCACTGGCGAATTGGAAATTACGGCCTTCCGAACCAATTTCCGAACACAATAGAATCTGAGCGCCATAGCTTTCTTCAGCAAAGTAAGCAGCTGCTTGGTCACGCTCTAGTAAGCTCATGCCCTCATGGAACATTGCGGTACGAATACCTGCATGCAAACGCAATACATTTTCTAAAGACTCAACCACTGGTCCGCTACGCGCGATTAAAAGCACTTTTTTATGCTTAAGATCTTTGCGTAAAATTTCCATTAACCATGGCACACGCGGATCATTTTGCATCCATGAACCATCAATCTGTGCTTCTTCAGGCCACATCTGTTCACGCAGTTTGCCATCTTTTGACCAATCTTCTGGTGCTGGTAATGGTGCTGGCTGACAATCACGCCCCGGGAAGCCCTGAATCGCTTCACGTGTATTACGGAATAAGATACGTCCAGTACCGTGACGGTCTAATAACTCGTGAATAGCTCTAAAGCGTTGATCAGGCTGGTCTTCAATAGTGTGACCTAACAAACCTTCTAAAGCAGATAAATGTTCTGGCGTTAAAGCTTGATCAGACATGAGCACTTCAGCAATTTTTGCAGTTTGCTGATATTGAGTCTCTTCATCTAAGAAGCGCTCTAAACTACTAAAACGCTGTGGATCAAGTAAACGTAAACGTGCGAAATGGCTTTCTACGCCTAATTGTTCAGGTGTTGCAGTGAGTAATAACACCCCTGCTGTATTTTCAGCGAGCTCTTCAATTAAATCGTAACGATCATTCCCGCCTTCTTCTTCGCTCCACATCAAATGATGTGCTTCGTCGACTACGAGCAAATCAAAACCAGCTTCTATGGCTTGCTCACGCAAATCATCATGGTCAACCATTAAGTCAACGCTGGCAATAATGCATTGCTCAGTCAAGAATGGGTTAAGCTCTGGATCATGTTCTTTAATAGATGCTGTACGCGTTAAATCAAACAGAGAGAATTGCAAGTTAAAACGGCGACGCATTTCAATCATCCACTGATACTGAAGAGAATCAGGGACTAAAATCAGAATTCGTTCTGAACGACCAGTTTTAAGCTGTTGGTGGATAATTAAACCAGCTTCAATTGTTTTACCTAAACCAACTTCATCGGCAAGTAAAACACGAGGAGCAAAACGTTTACCAACTTCATGTGCGATATAAAGCTGATGAGGAATCAGGCCAACACGTGCACCGACCATCCCACGGAGAGGACTGGTCTGCATTTGTGCTTGCATCAACATCGCTTCAATACGCAGATCATACCATTCTTTATAGTCAACTTGACTTGCAAGCAAACGATCTAAAGGTTTCGATAACTGAATTTGCGCGCCAATACGTGTTTCATTGAGTGCTTTACGCTCTTGCTCGCCATTTTCTAAAGTACGAACAACGTTGTAACGCAAAACGCCATGACGATCTTCAACAGACTCAACAATCCACTTCTGGCCTTCTTGATCTTGAACTTCATCATTCGTATTGAAGATGATACGAGATAGTGGAGCATTGTTACGTGCATATACACGTGTCTCATCACTTTTGGGGAATAAAATGCTGACAGATCTTTCATCTACATCAATAAGAACACCTAAACCGAGCTCAGTTTCTGTGTCTGATAGCCAACGTTGACCAATAGCATACTGCTGCAATTTTTCCACCTTTCTCTCAAGTTCGCACTACATATTGTACGATGCAAATTAGCTTATTTTTGCATCTTTTTATGTAGTCTTTAAAGCAAAATTTTGAAGCAAAAACCAATTAAATTGCTTTACTACAAAAAATCACGCATTAAAATTTTTACATTAAAACGGTACAGGACAGTCAAAAGTTAATGTTTCTGCTGTGACAGGATGATTAAAACTTAACTGTTTGGCATGCAAACATAAACGCGGAACAAGTTGCTGCTCCGGTGTTGCATACAGCGTGTCACCTACAATTGGATGCCCAAGATATTGCATGTGTACACGGAGTTGATGAGATCGGCCCGTAATTGGTGTTAATTTCACACGAGTTACAGGCTGTCCCTGAATCTGAAAATGTTCTATGGCCTGCCAATGTGTTAAAGCAGGCTTGTTGTGAGAAGCGTCGACAATATGTAAAGGCGGTCGGCTTGGGTCATAGATGACAGGAATATCTACAGTCCCCTCACCCTCTAAATGACCTGCGACAAGCGCTTCATATATTTTTGAAGTCTGACGATCTTGAAATTGACGTGCAATCGCACTTTGACCGCGCTTCGATAAACCAAATACTAAAATACCTGAAGTATCTCGGTCTAGACGATGAATGAGCAAAGTTTTAGGTTCAATTGCAACCAACCTTGTCAAAACGCTATCATGTAAATCACCCTTACCAGGAACACTCAAGATGTCCGAAGGTTTATGAATCACCATAAAATCATCATCACGATAGATCAGATGTTCACTTAGAAAATCACTCAAAGTTGTATTCCCAAGGTAAGATGAAAAACAAGCGGGCAATAATAAAAAGCTTACGTCCGAATTACAATGCCGTTAGGGTAAATTAACAGCAGAATTTGCAAATATTATGGATCACTTGAGGTCTATAGTCAGTCAAGGCTTCAATAACTGCATAATATGTTGCAATGTCGGTGCTTGCATTATCTCTTCAGCACTTAAGCTCGCACCATTTGCACGCCATAGATCGACCAGATAATTAACAGCAGACTGATCTAGTCCGTAGTTTCTTAAATCAATTTCAGGATGGATCTCCATAGGATGTCGCCCCAACTGTTCAGCAATTGCCAATAAGATTCCTTTATCTGACAAGATATAAGAGGACGGCGTACTTAAAGACCATAACCGCATTAAGCTCTGCGTATTTAAATGTTTTATATGGTCAAAACTGATCTTTTCAACCCATTGGATATGCTGCTCTAGATTAGCCGCCAAGATCGCATCATTTACAACACTGACCTGATCTGTAATCGATAAAACAAGCTGCATGACTTGTTTAAACAGAGGCGACAAATCACCTGCCATCATAACTTGGGCTTTAGTATTTGATGACAAACGCTGACCAAGCTCCAACATGGTTTGTTGAAGCTGAGATGTCTCAATAAAAATAATTGGAATTTCGAGTAATTGAGCGCGCTTAATCAACAATTCCAAATGATTCGCCAATGGTTGCTCAGACCAATCTGGTCGTAGTTTAAGCTCATTGAGCCCAACCATGAGCAAAATACTTTGCGCTGACTCAATTGACCAATTTGAAGTACTTGCAGCTAATTGGATTTTTCGAGGTAAGGGATAAAACATTGTTCTCTACAAATATAAAAATAGCTCAAATTAAAAAGCCCGTTTAACACGGGCTTTTTTGCTTACTTCATTTCAGCGAATGTTTCTTTTGCAGCCTGAATCGTAAATTGAATATCTTCATCAGAATGTGCAGATGAAATAAAGCCTGCTTCAAATGCTGAAGGTGCCAAGTTTACCCCACGCTTTAACATGCCATGGAAGAACTTTTTGAAAGCTTCAATATCACATGCCAACATTGAGTCAAAGCTTGTAATATCTTCTTGGTCAGTAAAGTAAAGACCGAACATTGCGCCAGCTTGCTGAGTCTTAAATGGAATACCCGCTTCATCAGCTGCAGCTTGTAAGCCTGCAAGTAACTTTTCAAGTTGAGCAGATAATTTGCTGTAAAAGTCTGGTTGACGTAAATGTTTAAACATCTCGATACCAGCACGCATAGCAAGTGGGTTACCAGATAATGTACCTGCTTGGTATACACCGCCTAAAGGTGCGATACATTCCATGATTTCACGCTTACCACCAAATGCACCAACTGGTAGACCTGCACCAATAATTTTACCTAAAGTCGTTAAATCAGGTTTAACGTTATAAACCGATTGCGCACCACCTAAAGCAACACGGAAACCTGTCATCACTTCATCAATAATGAATACAGATTTATATTCATCACAAATATCACGAATGGCTTGTAAGAAACCGTCAATTGGTTTCACCATATTCATGTTACCCGCTACTGGTTCAATAATAACGCCCGCAATTTCATGGCCGAACTTAGCAAAGCATTCTTTTAATGCAGTAATATCATTATACGGCAGCGTTAAAGTGTGTTTAGCAAAATCAACAGGAACACCTTTCGAAGTCGGTTCACCCTCACCTAAAGTAAGTAAGCCCGAACCTGCTTTTACTAAAAGTGAGTCAGAGTGGCCATGGTAACAACCTTCAAACTTCACAATTTTGTCACGGCCAGTATAACCACGCGCTAAACGAATAGCCGTCATGGTTGCTTCTGTACCCGAGTTAGTCATACGCACCAATTCAATGGATGGCATGATTTCACAGATAATATCTGCCAATGTTGTTTCATGTACGGTTGGTGCACCAAAACTTAAGCCGTCTTCTGCTGCTGTTTGTACAGCCTTAATAATCTCTGGATGAGCATGGCCCAAAATCATTGGTCCCCAAGAACCAACATAGTCAACATAACGCTTACCATCGACATCCCATAAATAAGCACCTTTTGCTTTCTCGATGAAAACAGGTGTTCCTCCAACGCCATTAAAGGCACGTACTGGAGAGTTCACACCACCTGGAATGTGTTTGCTGGCTTGTTTAAATAACTGTTCTTGCTTTGGAGATAAACTCATGGAAATGCTCGTCTTAAATATCTAAAAAATAATTTTGAAAGCTTAAGAAAATAATTGTGCCCACGCCTGTACACGGGCAGGAATTTCAGCAGTTGATCGGCCTAATATATCACTAATGACTGCACAGAGGTCAGCCCCAGCCTCAATCACAGGTTTTGAGTTTTCAACAGTTAAACCACCAATCGCACAAATTGGTAAATCATATTGGGCTGCTGCTTGCTTAATCACTTCAATACCCACATTACCTGCTTCAGGTTTTGTAGAGGTCGCGTAAACCGCACCAAATGCAATATAAGACGCCCCATCGGCAATTGCTTTTTGCGCAAGTTCTAATGAGTTCAGGCAAGTACGGCCAATAATCACGCCTTCTGGTAATTGCGATTTTGCATCGGTAATTTCGCCGTCACTTTGCCCTAAATGCACACCTAATCCAAACTGAGCGGCCAGTTTTAGGTCATCATTAATGACAAAAGGAACCTGATATTTTTCACACAATAATTTGATTTGTTCGACTTCTGCGGGTTGGTCTGCTTTGTCTATTTTCTTACGGCGGTACTGTAAAATTGCGACCTGACGAGTTGCGAGTGCGGCATCTAGTTTTTCTAATAATAGTTGGATTGGATCATCATTGGTAATGAGGTATAAACCGCGCATACTCTACTCTCGCTTTAAAAAACTTCGCTAGTATAACGGATTTATAGGACATCATAAGTACCGATTGATCTAGGTCTAACAGTACCAATCGGTATATTAAGAATAGATATAAAAATTAGCTTGGAATTTTATCAAACTTACGGTCAACCAAACTCAAACGGCCACGTGCAACATCAGATAGCATTCGCCAATCAGAAATAAAGCTATAGAAAGGTTGTTTAAAACTGGCAGGTTTATTTTTTTCAAACACAAAATGTCCAACCCAAGCATTTGCGTAGCCTGCTACCAAACCATAGAGTACATATTTGGCTTGCTTCTTACGGACTGCTTTTGAAAAAAAGTATAGACCAATGCTACTGCCCACCACGTGTAAGCGTCTGCTCATAATGTTACGGTGTTCAGTTAAATAAAAACGATAAAATTCCTGATAGTTTTTAATCGGCAATTCAAACTCTGGCTGAGCTTCATGGCTAAAGTTTATTGGTGCATTCACGATCATCTTCCTGATTTTTATTTGATCAAAACGTCACCTGATTGTACACCTAAATAAAAGTGTAGCGTCATATGTTTGATTGTAACTTTCTCTATCAAAACCATTATTTTTAGAGCTAAGCTATTATACTTATTCAAGATAGTCTAAATACCTGATTCAGGGAGATATATTATGGTCGAAGTCGAACTAAAGTTTCAGTTACCTGAATCGAAGAAAAAAACTGTCCAGCAATACTTAAAAAAACATAAAGCAAAGAACATTCACTTACAGGCAAAGTATTACGACACTCCTGATCGATTACTTGCAAAAAAAGGTATGGCCTTACGTTTACGTAAAGAAGATGATCAATGGGTACAAACATTTAAAGCCGCAGGTCAAAGCCATCTCCACCGTGTTGAAGAAGAAACTCATTTAGGCGTTTGTGATCAAGAACCTGACTTAAACCTTGAGTTATACCAAGATAATAAAGTGGTAACTGATTTAATTAATGCGGCCTTAGGAACGCAAGCTGAAAAACTAAGTTTGCAGTTTGAGACTGATGTACAGCGCACCTATCATGTGTTTGAAGCAGATAATACAGCGATTGAAGTTTGCTTAGATGATGGTGTCGTAAAAACAGCAGATGCACAAAGTGTAATTTGTGAAGTCGAATTTGAACTCAAGCAAGGGGCTGTGAAAACGCTAATTCAGTTTGCGCAGCAATGGATTAATCGTTATTCACTTTGGCTTGATGTAAGAAGTAAAGCCGAACGTGGCAACTTATTAGCACTAGGGCTAGCTGCCTCACCTGCTGTTCATGCTAAAAGTCTGACATTAAATGAAGATATTACTGCTGAACAGGCTCTAAAAAAGATTGTCGAAAACTGTTTAGGGCAATTCTTACCAAATATGGCTGTCATTGCCGATGGAGTTGCCGAAGCTGAGCATATCCATCAGGCACGGGTAAGCTTACGTCGTTTACGCACTGCGCTTAAACACTTCTCTGGCTGGTCAGGCGAGCTAAATCCTGTTTGGGAAGAACAAATTGCTGAGCTTTTCCGTAAACTTGGAGACACTCGTGATGAAGATGCGATTCGCACCGAAGTGTTACCTATTATTCAACAACACGGTTCACCTGAACTTTTACTACCAGTTTCAGCCCAGCCCTCAAAAGAACTCTCAACAATCTTTAGCTCTGCGGATACGATTAAGCTATTACTCGATTTATTAGCATTTGCTTATTCAGAAGAAGATTCAGACAGCAAAACAGGTGGATTAAAAAAACACATTAAAAAGAGTTTAGATAAGTTACATCATAAAGTGATTAATAATGCTGAACACTTCTCTGAGCTTGAAGTGAATGAACAGCACAAAATAAGAAAGCAAGCTAAACAGTTACGTTATTGTGTTGAGTTTATTTCGAGTCTTTATCCAAATAAAAAAGTACAGCAATATTTAAAACAGCTACAACCTGTGCAAAATACTCTAGGTCAATATAACGATTTGTTTATTGCAGAAGGTATTTTTAACAATGTGGTGGAACAAGATCCGTCTTTCTGGTTTGCTCTAGGCTGGGTCAAAGCCAAACAGCCACAATTACAAAAGCGCTCAGCAAAAGCTTTACAAACTTTTAGTCAGGCTGAAACTTTCTGGTAATTTATAAAAAGTCGCTGTAAACAAGCAGCGACTTTTATCGGTATTTACCAAATACTTTCCATACGCCGTTATCTGCTAAGGGATCACTATAGCTATCGCTGCGTTGCTTTCTTGGCTTATCACGAGCATCGACCAGTTTAAAATGCGGCTCAACCCCTAGCACAATCCCATTGGTATAAAACCGTGAACGTGTATATTCGCTTTGTCCATGTTGAAACACATAGGTTCTTAAATCGATGAATTCACGGTGAGCAACCAGAGCCGCGGTATCATCACTTTGCAACCATTCTTGCATCGTAAATATTTGGTCTGTTTCAAACTGCCCGCATTTTTCAATAAGACTCGCAACACCGCGGAAAGTTTTAGATTCTTTTGCACGTGTTTTATTAATCCGAATTCGGTCTACGTGAAAAAAGAATAGCGGTAAATTTAAATGGCTTGGCAAATGAATCGCGTCTGGTAATTCATCTTCCATAAATGGCTGAAAAAGCTCTTGTGCCCTTTCAATTAGCCCCTGCCATTGTTGGTAATAATTTTCGACTTCTTCTTGCAAGCCATAATAAATCGGCAATCCTTCAACATGCTCTAAATATTGGGGTGGGAAAACATGCTGGCGTAATAAAGCAATATCTGTCTTTAAACTTTGAATAGCAATTGCATCTTGCATATTAGTCTCTCCTACCAATACTTAGGCTATTTACAGACTAAGTCAAAGGTTTTGTTTCCGCAAGCGTTTGCCTATAATAAGCAGCTCTATTTTTGCGGGAATAAGTCATGTCTCAAAAGATTAATGCAACAGATATTACTGAAGAAGAAGCGTTAAATGCGGTTTTCTTTGAGCGTGCGGATGAATTTATTAAACAAGCTAATGATTTTTGTCGCCCGCCAAAAGATAAAAAAGTTGATCCAGCTGAGCTACGTGGTCAAGTGAGTGCTGCAATGTTATTTGCTACTGCCCGCTTCAATACATGGGTAGCAGCAAATAACTTTAAAGATGGTAATGAAATGCGTGATGCGAAAGATCAGGTTATGTCTTACCTTCTTCAGCAATTTCAGATGATGCTTGAAGATAACTTCGATGAATATTGTGAACAGTTTGAAAATTATTTACGTTTCCGTAAAAATGAAGATTTTCACGCACACAAACATGATCATTAATATGATTTAAAGATCCAAATAAAAAGCCACATTTCAGTGGCTTTTTATTTACGAGAAGACTTTATTTCTTTGCGGCCTGACCATATTGATCAGCCATCACTTCGACCAAATGTTCAGGTTTAATATACTTCTTAATTACTCTGTTAACGTCAGCAACAGTCAATTTAGTTAACTCTTGATCATGACGAATTCGGTCTTGCAATGTTTTGTTTGTTTCAAGCTGTAGATTTAACATGCCATGAATATTACGCTCATCTTCTAATGCCGTAACTCGTTTCTTCATGATATCTGCTTTAGCAGCTTCAAGCTCTTGCTCAGTTACTCCATTTTTAACCAAGTCATTTAACACTTTGTGTATTGAAGTAGACACTTGTGCTGAGCGACCTGAAGTATAATTTGCACTAATACTCAAAGCTCCTACATTCGTGTCACGATCAAGTTGCAGCCCACTTCCAAAACCATAGACTAGCGCATTTTTCTCACGAAGCTCTTGAGCCAAACGTGATGAAATTTGAGATTCCCCTAAAATATAGTTCATTAAAATGAGAGCAGATGCATCTGGATGGTTTTTACCAACTGGAATTGAAAGCACACTTTGGTAGCTACCAAATTCACGCTGTTCAGACAGAACATGAACTTGCTGTGCTGGAAAATCAACGTGATCAATCAAGATTTTTTGATATGGTTGCTTACCGTTCCAACGACCAAATTCCTGATTCAGTAATTTTTGCATTTTTTTCGCATCAAATTCGCCTGTAATAGCAATTTGAGCATGGTTCATTGCAAAGAAACGCTCATATAACTCTTTCACTTGCTCTTGAGTTGCGTTTTTCAACTGTTGTTTTGCCAATTCAGGTTCGAAGTGATAACGCAAATCACCCGGTTGATATTCTTCAAGTAAACGTGAAAGTGTTAAACCTGCCACTACATCTGGCTCGGTATAAGGACGATCTAGGCTTGATAAACTTTGCGATTTAATTAAATCAAATTGAGATTGTTCAAATTTTGGATTTTTCATCACATCAAGAACAAACTTGAAAAACTCATCAAATTTTTCTGATTTAGACTGAATATTAATGGTCATGCCATTGCCGTCAGCGCTTGCATAAGCCGCACCGCCTGCATCAATTGATTTATCGGCAATATCTTGCAAACTATATTTATCAGAACCACGAAGCAATAAGTATGAGGTTAGATCAACTACTGTGCCTTTATTAAATAAAGATTTTTCTGTTCCGAAGTCCATCGTAATCGTTGCATAAGTACGATCATCGCGTGTTTCAACTGGGAATAAAGCATACTTCATTCCATTTTTTAGTTTTCCACGGATAATTTTTTTCTCATTGCTTTCAACATATTGCTTAGAAGTTTTTAAAAACTCAGCAACTTCTTGTTGATATACCTTCGGATCTTTTAAAGGCTCGGCCTTTGCTTCGACCTGATCTAGAGTTTTAGGTGTCTCTTTTGAATTTTGCTGTTGCGCTTTTTTCTGGTCTTCAGGTGTTGGCAAAATATCGCCATCAATACGATGATCAGCCACAAGGAACTGTTTTAAAGTTTGATTCACATCATCTAGCTTAACTTTTTCTACAGAATCTAAATCTTTAAAATATTGATCCCATTGCCCGCCAGCGACGGTGTAATCACTTAACCGTGACCCAAGTGCTACCGCATCTTTCGTGATTAGATCACCTTGAGTTTTCATTAAACTTTTAACACGATTTAATTCAACTTCAGTAAACGGCTTCCCTTTTTCAATGCCTGCTAACAAAGAACTTTCAACTTTTTTAGGGTCATTACTTGGTGAATAAATGGCACCTAGAAACACCACGTTAAAATCTTGGTCTAACCAAGTACTAGCTTCAACATTTGTGGTAATACCTGTTTCCACCATATTTTGGTATAGGTGGCCACTTGGTTGCATGGTATATAACAAAGGAGCTAAAGCGAGTGTCGGCTGAATTTTAGTATTTTTACCATTCATATAGATATGGAATTTAGCCAGATCACTGCCCTTTTTCACCATGAATTGACGATTTCTTATTTTTGTAGAGTCAAGCACAGGAATCTGTACAGTTTTAGGAACCGCTCTTGCCGCAATTGGACTAAAATATTGATCTATTGTTTTTAAGACATCAGTCTTATCAAATTTACCTGAAATGACCATAACAGCATTATTAGGTGCATACCAGCTACGATAAAACTGGTTCAATTCAGGCATTTTAATAGATTTAAGTTCAGGCAAATCACCAATCGGTAAACGACCTAAATATTGGTTACCATAAGCTGACTTCCACATTTGATCCATCAGCACAGCAAATGGCTGATCCATGCGAACTTCGCGTTCACGCTTTACGATTTCAATTTCGGAAGGAACAAACTTTTCTTGAAGAACTAATTTATCCATACGCTCAGATTCAAGATACAGTACCTGATCAAGCGCAGTTTTTTCTGGACGAACGATATTAGTATATTTTGTTGAATAATAATCGGTGCTGGCGTTTGTCATCAATGTATATTGATCTAAACGACGCTGGAATTCTTCCCCTTTAACATTTTGTGTCCCCTTAAAAGCCAAATGCTCAAGCAAATGAGCTAAGCCGCTTTTACCTTGCGGGTCATTTAATGAGCCAGTTAAATAAATGGTATTAATAAAGATTTTATTTTCTTTGTCATTCGGTGCAAGCACAATCCGAAAACCATTATCTAATTTATATTCCTCAATATTTTGCTTACTTTTTACTAGTGTAGTTTGTGCCCAAGACGCAGCACTTAAACCAAGAATACATAGGGAGAGTGTCAGTTGTTTAAACTGCATAAACATATAAATACCAATTAATTTGAATAATAAAAAATCAATAGTTGTGGGACTATAGTAGGAAATTTGAACTAACTTTCATAGTAAAGTTTTGAAAAAAAAGCCGTTTATTTAAACGGCCTTATATTTTAAGGAAAAATTTCAGCTTGCATATAAAGCTTCCCATACCCTGAAACTTCAATACGTTCCTGATTCAGAACATTGCAATATAAAACGCCTCCACGGCTAGAAGCCTGATAAGCAATAATATTATTTTTAGCAAGTTTCTTTGCCCATAATGGCGCTATTGCCGTATGAATTGAACCCGTAACTGGATCTTCTTCAATGCCCGCGACAGGTGCAAAATAACGCGATACACAATCATATTGTTGATCGGCTTTTGAGGTGATGGCAACATCCATCCCTGCAGTAGTAATCGCAGTCCGTTTACCCAAGGCTTTAAGTAAGTTCATGTCAGGCTGCTCATCTAACACGTCTTGCACTGATTCATATTCAACAATGTAGGCTTGAACATTTTGATAAACCGCTTTAAAAGGCTTTGTTAATGCTTGACGTAAAATAGCTGGATAATCTTCAACTTGATGAGCTTTGCGAATTGGAAAATCCATTCTGATTTTGCCATCTTCATCTTGGTGAACTACAAAAAGACCTAAGTTTCGTACATGGAAATTAATGGTCTTTTTCTCGGTAAAATCTTTAAATAATACGAAAGCGCTGGCAAGCGTAGCATGCCCACAGAAATCAACTTCAACCGTTGGCGTGAACCAACGGATTTCATAGTTTTCAGAGTCTATAATTTTTACAAAAGCAGTTTCAGACAAATTATTCTCAAGTGCTATCTTCTGCATTAAATCTACATCTAACCACTCTTTTTCAACAACGACAGCGGCTGGATTTCCACGAAATAACTCTTTTGTAAAAGCATCGACTTGATACATTTTCATGATAGTGCTCTCTTTTGTAATAGGCCTATTTTCGAAAATTATTTAAAAGAAAAACAGATACAGTTTTTTTAAAATTAACATCACAGTGGCAATTTATGCATATAAAAAAAACGGCTCATCCAGAATAGAGAGCCGTTTTTTTATTGATTTTTAATGATGTTGAGTTAACTCAATTTCATCTTCACTGTTTAATATTTCTTTATCAGTCTGACTCATCAATTGGCTCGTAACAACACCAGCAGTCATCGAACCATTTACGTTTAACGCAGTACGTCCCATATCAATGAGAGGTTCGATTGAAATAAGAAGTGCAACCAACGTTACAGGTAAACCCATTGCAGGAAGCACAATCAACGCAGCAAAAGTCGCACCACCACCTACTCCTGCAACCCCAATTGAACTTAAGGTCACAATACCGACTAACGATGCAATCCACATTGGGTCTAAGGTGTTAATACCCATGGTAGGTGCAACCATCACTGCCAACATTGCAGGGTACAAACCCGCACAGCCATTTTGACCAATGGTGGCACCAAAAGAAGCAGAGAAACTTGCAATAGATTCAGGCACACCCAAACGACGAGTTTGCGTTTCAATGCTCAGTGGAATACTTGCTGCACTTGAACGGCTAGTGAATGCGAACGTTAAAACTGGAGCAACTTTCTTAAAGAATTTAAGAGGAGAAACACCCGTCATAGTCAAAATAATGGCATGTACGACAAACATAATCGCCAAGCCTAAATAAGATGCAACCAAGAAACCGCCTAGATTTAAAATATCTGCGACGTTTGAACTTGCCACGACTTTTGTCATAAGCGCAAATACGCCATATGGTGTAAGAGTCATCACTAAGCGCACAAGCTTCATTACCCATGACTGCAACGTCTGAATTGCAGTCAGAATACGTTGACCTTTTTCTGCGTCGTCCTTCATTAGGTTAAGCGCTGCTATACCTAAAAAGACGGCGAAAATAACTACACTAATAATTGATGTTGGGTTTGCACCAGTCAATTCAGCAAATGGGTTACTTGGAATAAAGGAAAGAATAAACTGCGGCACACTTAAATCGGTAACTTTGCCTACATAGTCCGTATTAATGGCAGTTAAGCGTGCAGTTTCAGCAGCACCTTGCACCAAACCTTTTGCAGTTAAGCCAAACAGGTTGGTAACAAATACTCCTACCAGTGCAGCAATCAGCGTTGTAAAGAGTAAAGTACCGATCGTATAAAAACTGATTTTGCCTAAAGAAGATGCTTGGTGTAATTTTGCCACCGCTCCCAAAATAGACACAAATACCAAAGGCATCACGACCATTTGTAAAAGTTTTACATAGCCGTTTCCAACGATATTAAACCAGCTAATAAATTCAGCAAGAATCGGATGGCCACCGCCATAAATCAAATGTAGTCCTAAACCAAACACTACACCTAGAACTAAGCCAGCCAGAACTTTTTTCGATAAGCTCCAGTCCGTTTTACGTGTTTGGGCGAGTAAAAATATTAACCCGACAAAAACCACAATATTGATGATTAAGGGTATATTCATTCCCAAACTCCAAATTATTGCTTGTGTCATCTTTCAAGGGGGCATATTTGACCATAGCCAGCCTATATAAACTACCCTTTTCCACAATTTTATAGCATCAAGATGATTACAAACCTCTGTGAGAATATAAAATGACTTTTTCATACATATATATCACTTTTAATTTATAAATTAAGTTGGATATTTACGTATGAAAATCAATCACAACCTAAGCAACCTTTAATTCAAATTGTTGCTCAATAAAATGAATAAACTGCTTTAAATTGGTTCCCCATGTTTCGGGCGACTGGGCAACCAAGTAGGTAGTAAAATGAGCGGATTCAGTATTAAGTTCAAAACAACTTAATGACACTTTCTCGACTACTTTGTTTAGATATGACTTTGGCAATAAAGCAAAACCAACACCTAATTCCACACAGCTTACAATTCCGTCCAGACTGCCCATTTCCATAATTTGTGAAGGCGGGACACTGTGATCATTTAAAAATAACTCGATTGCATGACGATAAGAACAACCTTGTCGAAACGCAATAAATCGGGTCTTTGCAAGCTTGGCAACATCTGGAAAGTGAGTTTGCTGTTTCGGACAAACCAAAACCAATTGTTCTTGCCAAACAGGTAAACTATACAACTCTGGAATTAAATATTTAGAAGCAACAAAAGCACAATCAACCTCTCCTTGCTGCACAGCGCTTAACAAATATCGTGTCGGGTGAGTTTGCAACTCGATCGGCAAATTCGGATATTGCTGCATACATTGATTGAGTAATTGAGGTAACCGTATTGCTGCTGTCGTTTCCATACTACCCAAACGAATGGTTTCGTTCGGGTCAATATCACCCTCTTGAAAGATTTTTTTCGCTTTATTATGTAGCGCAATCATTTGAACAGCATAACTATGCAGCTGTTGTCCGGCATTCGTTAAGGTCACTGGGTTATTACGATTGAATAAAATAACCCCTAACTCTTCTTCAAGCTTTTTCACATGGCTCGTGATATTCGATTGAACCGTATACATTTTTTGTGCAGCCAAGGAAAAACTTCCACTCTCTGCAACAGCTAAAAAAAACTCTAGAGACTTAAGCAACATACCACTATCTCAAAATAAGATAATCACCATCATATTAAATCATTTTTAAAGATTTAAAAACTCGCTTTTAATAATAAAAAAATTGAGCGTCCTCTCATGTCTACGTTTTATCGAATGAGCTTAATTGTCTTTTTGGCAACTTGTTTGGGAATTGGTGTTTTTAGATTTTCCTATACTGCGCTTATGCCCATCATGATCGAGCAATACCAATGGACTCACGATTTTGCCAGTTACTTAGGGAGCGCAAATTTATTGGGATATCTCATTGGTGCCTTATTAACGCTCTTAAGTATTAAAGAAAAGTACATCTCACCCTTCATCGTACTTTCAGCTATAGCGGGCAGCCTTAGCCTACTCTGCTGTTCATTCATGGATATGCCTTTGGTGTGGTTCATTTTTTGGCGTACGATTTCAGGTATTGCTGGCGGCTTACTTATGATTTTGGCGCCTAGCTTTGCAATGAAATACACTCCCAACACGCAAAGATTAAAAGTTAATTTCTTAGGATTTAGCGGGATTGGTGTCGGCGTTTTATCCGCCACTATTATTATTCCTCTACTTAAAAATATGCCCGTACATTATGTTTGGAATATTTTCGCGGGTCTTTCTCTATTAGGAAGCTTAACTCTTTATCGATTATTAAGTCGTAATACTGCCCAGATTATTAAGCCGCAATCGACCACTATACAAGCCTTACAAAAATCACGTTTAGGCCTTGTCATTATTATTGCCTATATGTGTAGTGCCTTTGCATATATTCCACACTCTTTGTTTTGGATGGATTATTTATCTGGAACTCTGCATTTTCCGTTACAGCAAAGAAATTTATTTTGGGTTCTCTATGGAGTGGGAAGCTGCATTGGTGCACTTGTCGCTTATTGCTTAAGCAGACTAATCGGATATCTACAGGCCATTAAATGGTTATATGCCATTTACAGCTTAGCCGTTGTTTTGCCGTTCCTTTCACATACCGCATCTTTACTGGCCTTATCTTCGCTTCTGACAGGCTTACTGACTCCCGCAACCGTATTTATTAGTTCTTATAGTCTGCTACAGATTTATGAGCACCGTTATCAAAAGCTTTGGAGCCTTGCCACCATTGGCTTTGCCAGTACTCAACTTTTGGGTGGTGTTGTCATTAGTACTTTGCATCATTTGCATTGGTCTTATGCACATCTCTTTCTTTTGGGTGGAACCGTTCTTCTCTTTGCGGTTTGCCTTTTAATTCCCCTACGCCCTGCTTTCACCTCAACTTTCGGAGAAACCAAATCGTGAAAACTCTGCTCTTTCCTTTATTTCTAGTTGCTTTCGTTCTTATTATTCAAGCCCTAGACCAGAGTTATCAAAAGAAAACTGGCTTTATTAAAACTCCGAAACATCCCGAATTTATGCAATAAAAAAAGCCCTCAACCGAGGGCTTTTTAATAGAAGATTACTCTCCCATATGTTTGATAATTGCATCACCAAATTCAGAACAACGTAACAAGGTTGCACCCGGCATTAGGCGCTCAAAATCGTAAGTTACGGTTTTGGCAGCAATCGCTCCAGAAATTCCTTTAATGATCAAATCAGCTGCCTCTGTCCACCCCATATCACGCAGCATCATTTCCGCAGAAAGAATAATAGAACCAGGGTTTACTTTATCCTGACCTGCATATTTAGGTGCTGTGCCATGAGTTGCTTCATACACAGCAATAGCACCACCAATATTTGCACCTGGTGCAATACCAATACCTCCAACCTCTGCTGCCAAAGCATCAGAAATATAATCACCGTTTAAATTTAGCGTAGCAATCACAGAGTAATCGGCTGGACGCATGAGAATCTGCTGTAAAAACGCGTCTGCAATGACATCTTTAATAATGATGTCTTTACCCGTTCTAGGGTTTTTAATTTTAACCCATGGGCCACCATCAATTAGCTCTCCACCGAAACGATCTAGAGCCAATTCATAACCCCACTCTTTAAATGCGCCTTCGGTGTATTTCATAATATTACCCTTGTGAACGAGCGTCACAGAAGGCTTATCATTTTCAATTGCGAACTGAATGGCTTTACGGACTAAACGCTGTGTTCCTTCTTTTGAAACAGGTTTAATTCCAATACCACATCCTTCAGGAAAGCGAATTTTTGTGACACCCATTTCTTCTTGAAGGAACTTAATGACTTTTTTTGCCTCTTCAGAATCGGCTTTCCACTCAATACCTGCATAGATATCTTCCGAGTTCTCACGGAAAATCACCATATCAGTTAATTCGGGGTGTTGAACCGGTGAAGGAACGCCTTCAAACCAACGTACTGGTCGTACGCAAACATATAGATCTAATTCTTGGCGCAAAGCAACGTTGAGTGAACGAATGCCTCCACCTACTGGTGTGGTTAAAGGACCTTTGATGGATACAACAAACTCGCGGAGTGCTTCGAAAGTTTCTTCGGGCATATAGTTGCCATAAATTTTATTGGCTTTTTCGCCGCAATACACTTCCATCCATTCGATTGAGCGTTTGCCACCGTAAGCTTTTAAAATAGCAGCGTCTACGACTGCTTTCATTGTTGGTGTAATATCCACACCGATACCGTCGCCTTCAATGAAAGGAATAATTGGATGATTTGGTACGTTCAGTGACAGGTCTGCATTTACTTTGATTTTGTCGCCGTCGGCAGGAACCACGATCTTCTGATAACCCATTGTGTAGATTCTCCCTTTTATAATACTTAATTAACTAAAAATAATTATCGATAAACAATACTTTCAACTTTTATTAACGCATAATAGCTTAATCGAATTTAATTCTTTTTGAGATTTATGTGGGAAATAAGCAAATTTCGCACTTAAATATAGCTCAATGTTTTCTCTAGTTATTTGAAAGAAGAAGCCATTTTTTATGAAAATTGTGATTCTCAACAAGCCTTATGACGTTCTCTCCCAGTTTCGTAAAGACGAAGCGCACATGACCGTCTCTGACTTTGTTGATGACCCGACTTTGCGCTTGGCAGGCCGTCTCGATATGGACTCTGAGGGTTTAGTTTTTTTAACCGATCATGGTGGTCTGAATCAGTTCATTACCAACCCTGCAAATAAAAAATACAAAACGTATTTAGTTCAAGTTGATGGCGATGTAACCGAAGAAGCGCTTGAGCAACTTCGTAAAGGTGTGGAACTGAATGATGGTATGACGCTTCCTGCCAAAGCCATTAAAGTCAGTGAACCTGAATGGTTATGGGAACGTAATCCACCCGTACGTTACCGTGCAAATATTCCAACATCTTGGATTGAGATTTCAATTTGTGAAGGCCGTAACCGCCAAGTTCGTCGTATGACTTCTGCGGTAGGTTTTCCAACTTTACGTTTAATTCGTACTAAAATTGGCTCAATTGACTTAGTTCAACTTGGCTTAAGACCGGGTGATGTAAAAGAAATTGAACCATTACTCTACCCTGACTTTAAAGATGTACCAGCTGAACAGCCTTATCGCTCGCGTTCATACGTGAAAAAGCCAGGCGGTGCTGGTGGCAAACCAATGGTTCGCAAGAACAAAGATGGTTCTGCGAAAAAGTCTGGTACAAAACGTATTTGGCAAATGGATGAAAGCGAGAAACCACGCCGTAAGACCAATGGTACAACTCGTCCAAATACTAAAGCACCACGTGGTCGTGGCCGCAATGGTCGATAAGATTTAATCTTTTAAAAGCTCACATCAGTGGGCTTTTTTAATGTCTTTTATTTTTAGGCAATAAAAAAACCGGTGCATATGCACCGGCTCTTAAGCTATTTACTAACGAGTTAGTAATTAAGCCTCAACTGTTGCAAGAGCTGCATTAAATGTAGCACTTGGACGCATTACAGCATTTACTTTAGTTGGGTCAATTGCGTAGTAACCACCGATGTCCGCTGGTTTACCTTGTACTTGAGCAAGTTCAGCAACAATCTTCTCTTCATTTTCAGCTAAAGCTTTAGCAAGAGGAGCAAATTTAGCTTTCAACTCAGCATCTTCGTTCTGAGCAGCAAGTGCTTCAGCCCAGTAAAGTGACAAGTAGAAGTGGCTGCCACGGTTGTCGATTTCACCAGTACGACGTGATGGAGACTTGTCATTGTCAAGCAATTTACCAGTCGCTTCATCAAGTGTCTTCGCAAGTAACTTAGCACGAGCATTATTTTCTTTAATGCCCATTTCTTCTAAAGATACTGCAAGCGCAAGGAACTCACCAAGTGAATCCCAACGTAAGTGGTTTTCTTCAACAAGTTGTTGTACGTGTTTTGGCGCTGAACCACCTGCACCAGTTTCGTACATACCACCACCCGCCATTAACGGAACGATAGACAACATTTTTGCAGAAGTACCAAGTTCCATAATTGGGAACAAGTCAGTTAAGTAGTCACGTAAGATGTTACCAGTCACAGAAATCGTGTCTAGGCCACGTACTACGCGCTCAAGTGTGTAACGCATTGCACGTACTTGAGACATGATTTGGATATCAAGACCAGTCGTATCATGATCTTTTAAGTACTTTTGTACTTTCTTGATCAATTCGTTTTCGTGTGGACGGTACGGGTCAAGCCAGAAGATTGCAGGCATGCCTGAGTTACGTGCACGAGTTACTGCAAGTTTAACCCAGTCACGAATCGGAGCATCTTTAACCTGACACATACGCCAGATATCGCCTTCTTCCACATTTTGAGTCAATAACACTTCACCAGTGTCAAGATCGGTAATGTTTGCAATACCAGCTTCTGAAATCTCAAAAGTCTTATCGTGAGAACCGTATTCTTCAGCTTTTTGAGCCATCAAACCAACGTTTGGTACTGTACCCATAGTCTTTGGATCGAAGTTACCATGCCACTTACAGAAGTTGATCATTTCTTGGTAAATACGGGCAAATGTTGATTCTGGCATAACAGCTTTAGCATCATACTGCTTACCATCAGCACCCCACATTTTACCACCGGCACGGATCATTGCTGGCATAGAAGCATCAACGATGATGTCGTTTGGTGAATGGAAGTTTGTGATGCCTTTTGCTGAGTCAACCATTGCAAGTGCAGGACGGTGTTCTTGACAAGCATGCAAGTCTTCAATGATTTCTTCACGCAACGAAGTTGGAAGAGTTTCGATTTTCTCGTACAACCCAGCCATACCGTTATTAACGTTAATGCCTAATTCGTCAAATAACTTACCGTGTTTTTCGAAAGCTTCTTTGTAATAGATTTTCACACAGTGACCGAAAACGATCGGGTGTGAAACTTTCATCATTGTCGCTTTTACGTGTAAAGAGAATAAAATTCCCGCTTCTTTACAATCATCAAGTTCTTTTTCATAGAAATCACAAAGTGCTTTCTTGCTCATGAACATTGAATCAATGATTTCACCTTCTTGAAGCGCAACTTTTGGCTTAAGAACAATGCTCTTACCACTATTTGTGATAAGTTCCATTTTCACATTACGCGCGCGATCAAGTGTCATTGATTTTTCACCATGGTAGAAGTCACCTTCTTCCATATGTGAAACGTGGGTTTGTGACCACTGTTTCCACTCGCTCATTGAATGAGGGTGTTTTTTCGCATAGTTTTTAACTGCTGCTGGAGCACGGCGGTCAGAGTTACCTTCACGAAGGACAGGGTTTACTGCTGAACCAAGGCACTTACCATAACGAGCTTTGATTGATTTTTCTTCTTCAGTCGTTGGATTTTCCGGATAATCTGGAATTGCATAACCTTTTGATTGAAGCTCTTTAATACATGCAGTTAATTGCGCAACAGACGCACTAATGTTCGGGAGTTTGATAATGTTTGTATCTGGATCTTGTGTAAGACGACCTAGCTCTGCAAGGTTGTCGGATACCTTTTGCTCTTCACTTAGGTAATCAGCGAATTCTGCGAGCACACGTGCAGCTACAGAGATGTCACTTTTAATAATCTCGATGCCAGCTGGCTTGGTAAAGGTCTCAATGATCGGCAGTAGCGAATAGGTCGCCAATAATGGCGCCTCATCAGTCAGTGTGTAAATAATAGTTGACTTTTCACCAGCCATATATAGCCCCTTCCGTTTGATTGAGTGTTGAGGACCGAGCTTGTGGCCCAGTGCCTACGAACCGATATGCTTAAATAAAACCCTGAGAGTATCGGCTCTCATTGTCTTCCAGTCAACGAAATATCCAGTGATAACGACATTTCGCAGCGAAATAATACATAATTTAAATCTATTGATAATATTCCTATACCCAACTTTAAGTAATACATAATTCATCATTACTTTTTTAGGGACTGAATACGATTAAATTACATGAGATATCTTTCAGAGTTCTGACAATTATTATACTTTTCATTCAAAACAAACTCAAAGATAAAACGAATCTCATCGTTTAGTAGCACTTAAAAATAAAAAACCGATGTACAAAACATCGGTTTTTTATAAACTATTTAACTGTTATTTAAGCTTTTAACCACTTTTCAGTTTTAGCCTGATCTTCAATAATAAGTTCAACTTCAGTTAAATCAGATGTAGCACACTCAACTTCAAAAGATAGTAACTCATCGCGACGGAAAGCAAACACGGTATAAATACCGCCCTGCTTTGCATATTTCTCAACAAGTTTAGTGGTCGCTTTTAAACCATCAATTGCAATAATTACATCATTGGCAGAAATACCTGCTTTAGCTGCCGCGCTATCACGGCGAGCACTTTGCACGAGTACGCCTTCTGGCTTATCAACAAGTTTTAAACCAAGTGGCAAAGATTTGTCAGTTTTAACTCTATAACTTAAGCCAAACTCAGGGAACAGTTGATCAAGTGGCAATTCATCAGTGGTATTAATCAAATGATTAATTTGTTCAATCCAGCTATCACCCGTCAGTTCTTTACATAAATCAAAAATGGTTCTTTCGTTTACTTGCATACCATTTTGAGTGTTTTCATATAACCGACGCATTAAAGCATCAAGACTAGAACCACGTAGACGTAAACCTAAATCTAGACATAATGCAACTAACGAACCTTTATTGTAGTAACTAGTGCCCGCATTATTCGAGTTTTCATCTTGGCGATAAAATTTAATCCACGCGTCAAAACTTGATTCTGCAACCGTTTGAACAAAACGACCCGGGTTTTGCAAATAACGGTCAATTTGTGCTTTGAGTAAATCAAGATAAGACTTCTGAGAAATTACGCCACTACGTAATAAAATCAGGTCATCGTAATATGAAGTAAAGCCTTCAAATATCCAAAGTAAAGAAGTATAGCCTTCTTGATGCAAATTATAGTTTGCAAAGTTTTCTGGGCGGATAAACTTGACTAACCATGAATGAAAATATTCATGACTACATAAGCCTAAAAAGCGTTGATAATCTTTAGAAGGTTCAGTTGGTTCATTCGATTTTGGCAAATCATCACGCGGTGTAATCAAACTTGTACTATTACAATGTTCTAACCCACCATAACTATTCCCTGTTGCCATCGTCATAAAGGTATAGTTTTTAAATGGTGCCGAACCGAACATATTTATTTCAGCTGCACAAATCTTTTCAATATCGGCTTTTAGGCGATCAATATTGGTATTGTGCGAGCCAGAAATTACGAACTCATGTTCAATGCCGTTCGTCTCAAAACTAAAGCGTGTTTGATCAGCCAATTCAAATGGACTATCAATCAGTTGATCGTAATGATCTGCTTTTAAAGTAAATCGACCTTTAACTAAGCTTTTTGAAGCTAAGCCTGTTGCTAACTGAAAATGCTTTAATTCATCCGGCAAGAAAACTTCGACTTCACAAGCGGACTGCTCCTGCCCCTCTAAAGCCAAACATACACACGCAGGATTAATATATAGACGAGTCTGGTCTACATATGCACCACGGACAGACAAATCATATGCATATACATCATATTCAATCGTCATTAATTCGTGGTCTGTATTAAATAAACGCCAGCGATTCTTGCTCGTTTTTTTAATGTCCAGCAGACGACCAGCTTCATCATAAGCTTTAACGGATTCAATATGTTTTGAGAACTCTCGAATTAGATAACTACCCGGAATCCACGTTGGTAACCAAAGTTCCTGATTCGGGTTGGCTAAAAAACGAATTGTCACGTGAACAAGGTGCTGTTTGTAATCATCGAACTCAATTTGATAATGCAACATAAATTCTTCAATTTAAAAATAAGAACGGCTTCACATTAGATTATCACTTTTTTGTATCGTCTTGCGTAGATGTATTTTTTGGCAACAATTCCCACTAGCCTTCCACGAAAAAAAGGCATAGCATGCTGTGCATCTGTGTCCCGTATTTGCCAGTGAAAGTTAAGGTCATCCGTGAAATTTTTTCTATCTCTTTTTACCCTCTTTAGTATTTTTTGTACTACTCTAACCAACGCTGCATTACTCAACATTGCACCTGAAAGTGTTGAAGCTGCTGCATGGACTATTGTAGATACTCAATCGGGTCAAATCATTGCTGAGCATAATAGCCATGTTCAACGTGCGCCAGCATCTTTAACCAAAATGATGGTTGCATACATTGCCCTAAAAGAGATTAAAGCTGGAAAACTGAAAAAAGAAGAAATCATTACTGCAACTCCAGTGGTTAGTGTTGTGCAGTGGGATGAATCACAAATGTATCTTAAAGCTGGTGAACAAATTTCAGTTGATCAGTTATTGGCAGGTCTAATCGTGATGTCTGCTAATGATGCAGCCGTGACTTTAGCTGAAAAAATCTCTGGTGATGTTCCGCGCTTCGTACAACGCATGAATCAGGAAGCTCAAGCTTTGGGTATGAAAGATACTCATTTTAGTAATCCTGCCGGAATTACGATGCCTGACCATTTCACTACAGCACACGACCTTAGCTTATTGAGTCAGGCATTAATTAAACAAACCCCTGAATATTTACATTATTCAAAAATGCCAAGCTTTAGCTATAACCAACGCTTCCATCATGCGACAAACCTTGCGCTCAAATATGACCCATCTGTTGACGGTCTAAAAACTGGATATACCAAAGCAGCGGGTTATAACTTGGCACTTACAGCTTCACGTCCTTCTTTTTCATCTGACTTAACTCAAAGACGTTTATTAGTCATTGTTTTAGGTACGCCGAGTGCTGTAAAACGCGCTGAGATTGCAGATAAATTAATGAATCTTGCGTATGCCTATACACGTGATGAAGTAATTATTCCTGAGCAGAAATTAATTGCTGAACTACCTGTTGTAAAGTCGACTTTAAAAATGTTTAAGGTTGAAACAAAACAACCAACAATTGTAACGACATCTTTATATGCAGACCCAGCACCAATTGACCTAAATACTTTTGATAATATGACTCAACGCGTTCAAGTACTCGATAGTAATCAACAACTTAAGGTGATTGCTCCACTTGAAACGACTCAAACCCATGTAAACATTGAGCTCAATGAAAAACAATTAACTGCGCCATTAATGAAAGTCGTAAGTTTGGCAACAGTATCGATTTATCAAAATAATCAACTGATCCGTAGTCTTCAAATCGAAGATAACGTACATATTGAAGAAGCCAATATTTTCCAAAAAATCGCAATGTGGTTTTCTAGCCTCTTCTCTATTTTTTCATCAAGTGAACATAGTGCTGCAAAACTTTACCCAGTAGATTCGCACTAAAAACATCAAATTGTGCACAGACGCACAATAATTTTTATAAATAAAAGATGGCATAATTTAGCCATCTTTTTTTATAGAAAAATAATTAGGTGAAAAAAATGACCCAAAATTTACATCATATTGTAATTGTTGGTGGTGGTGCTGGCGGCTTAGAACTAGCAACACAACTCGGTGAAACTTTTGGGAAAAATCGTAAAGCAAAGATTACATTGGTTGACCAAAATCTTACCCATATTTGGAAACCATTGCTTCATGAAATTGCTGCTGGCTCTTTAAATCCACACGAAGAACAAACTAACTATTTTGCGCACTCAGAAAAACATCATTACGAATTTGTACTCGGAACATTAGTTGGGGTTAATAAAGATAAAAAATTAATTGAACTAATGCCCCCTCAAGTGTCTAAGGATCAACAGAATCATTCGCAAGAGCTAAGTTATGACACACTTATTTTAGCGCTTGGTTCAGTATCAAATGACTTTAATACCACGGGAGTGCGTGAAAACTGCCATTTCCTTGATAGCAGAAAGCAAGCCGATATTTTCCAGCAAGATTTATTACATCTTTATATTGAAGCTCAGAATCAACCTAATCAGCGAACTTTAAATATTGGAATTGTTGGTGCGGGAGCAACAGGTGTAGAGCTTGCAGCTGAGTTAATTGAGACAACTAAAAACTTTTATCGATATGGTTTAAAGAAGATTCATCCAAACCAAGTCAAAATTACACTAATTGAAGCTTCTGAGCGTATTTTACCTGCTCTAAGCGATAAAACTGCTGAACACAGTGCTGGGCAACTCAAAAAAATGGGTGTTGAAATTTTAACTCAACACCGCGTTGAAAAAATTGATGAGCATTGCATCTACTTTAGCAATGGCAACCAACTTAAAAGTGATATTACCGTTTGGGCCGCAGGCGTAAAAGCACCAAAGGTATTAGAAAGTTTTACCGATTTTAAACGTGACAATATTAACCGCCTGATGGTCTATGCAACGTTGCAAACCTATTCTGATCCAAATGTATTTGCGTTTGGTGACTGTGCTCATTGCCAACTTGATGCAAGACATCCTCCACTTGGCCCACGTGCTCAAGTTGCAAGCCAACAGGCCAGCTTTTTAGTCGATGCTATGGCTGCTCGACTAAATGGCCGATCACAGCCGATGTTTACATTTAACGACAAAGGTTCTCTCGTGTCTTTAAGTCGTCATAAAGCCGTTGGAGAATTACTTGGAGATGTCAGCGTACAAGGCTATATTGCGAAAACAATGTATGTGTCTTTATATCGTTTACATCAAGCAACGATTCACGGATATACTCAGGCTGGACTACTCACAATGAAAGATTTACTTACAAGACGTGTACGTCCAAAAATTAAGCTGTATTAAGTTGAATTTTTTAAGTTCGTCCCTATTTATATAAAAACGCATCAGAAAAAGTGCCAAAGATTAAGATTTTGTAGTCTACAAAATTTATTTTTCACTTTATGATGTACGCTTCAATTGATTGAATGGATCAAAAACATGACTGCTATTGCAAATAACCACGTGGTTTCATTCCACTACAAATTAACAAACGCTGAGGGTGAAACACTTGATCAATCTCAAGGTGAACCACTTGCCTATTTGCACGGTGCAGGCAATATCATTCCTGGTTTAGAAAATGCGTTAACAGGTAAAACTGTTGGTGAAAAATTCACTGTTAACGTTCCAGCTGCTGAAGGTTATGGCGAATACAACCCAGATCTAGTACAAGAAGTTCCAGCTCAAATGTTCCAAGGTGTTGAGAACATTCAACCTGGCATGCAATTCCAAGCTCAAACAGATGACGGCGTACAGATCGTTACTGTTAAAGCGGTTGAAGGCGACAACGTTGTTGTTGATGCTAACTTCCCACTTGCTGGTCAAGATTTAACTTTTGAAGTTGAAATCGTAGAAATCCGTGATGCTTCTCAAGAAGAATTAGATCACGGTCACGTACACGGTGCTGGTGGTCATCACCACTAATTCATCTTTAAAGATGATAAGAGCAAAGCTTCGGCTTTGCTTTTTTTATGTATTTATTTTTATATAATATTTTGATAATAATTCTTTAACTCACCTCACTCTATAAGGACCAATTTTCATGTCAAACGTAAATCAGCTAATTTGGTTTCGTCAAGATTTGAGAGTTCGAGACCATGCTGCTTTATGGCATGCCTCTCAACAAGGGCCTTGTATTGGGTTAATTATTTTATCGCCTGAACAATGGCAAACACACCACGACGCACCTATAAAAATTAATTTCTATTTACGTCAGCTTCAACAGCTTAAAAAAGAATTAGAACAGCTTAACATTCCACTTATTATCCAAGTCATTCCTTACTGGAAAGATATCGCTGATTATATTGGTGAACTTAGCACTCAACTTAATATTGAAAATGTCTATTCAAATATAGAGTTCGGCGTTAATGAATTAAAAAGAGATAAAACTGTACAAGATTTTTTAAATCAACAAGGTAAAGAGCTCTTTTTATTCCATGACCGTACGATTTTTCCTTTATGCTCTATTCGCAATCAGTCACAGCAGCCCTATCAGGTTTTCGGTGCATTCAAAAAAGCATGTTATTCAAAATTGGATATCAGTGGTTTACCTCAATGCTATCCAATTCCTGAAAAGCAAAGTAGCTATCCAGCGTCTTTTTCAAAAATAAACAGCTTAACTCTAGAAGATATTGAAGCTTTTTTTGATCCTTCTGTTTCTAAAGAGCAACAAGACTTATGGCCAGCTGGAGAAAATTTTGCTCTAGAGCAGCTCGACATATTTATTAAAGATCATTTATCTGATTATAAATTAGAACGTGACTTTCCCAATGTAAGAGGAACTAGCCAACTTTCTCCCTACTTAAACATTGGGATTTTGTCTATCCGCCAGTGCCTGCAAGCTCTTTTTAGGGCTGAACATGGCAACTTTCATTTGACAAATGAAGGCCAGCAGACTTGGTTAGATGAACTGCTTTGGCGAGAATTTTATCAGCATATTTTATTTGATTTCCCCCATGTTTCTAAACATATTCCATTTAAAAAAAACACTCAGAAAATTAAGTGGAGTCACAATCCAGAGCACCTAACCGCATGGCAAACGGGCCAGACAGGTATACCAATTATTGATGCTGGAATGCGTCAACTTTTAAAAACTGGCTGGATGCATAATCGTGTACGCATGATCACAGCCATGTTTTTATGTAAAAACATGCTCATTGATTGGCGAGTAGGTGAACAATGGTTTATGGAGCATTTAATCGATGGGGATTTAGCAGCAAATAATGGTGGCTGGCAATGGTGCGCTTCTACCGGAACTGATGCTGTACCTTACTTTAGAATTTTTAACCCTATTGCTCAATCAAAGAAATTTGATCCAAATGGAGATTATATTCGTCAATGGGTTCAAGAATTAGCTCATCTAGACAATAAAGCCATTCATGAGCCCTACTCGACTAAAACGAATATTCAGTTAAATTATCCAAAACCAATAGTTGATTTAAAGGTAACCCGCCTTAAAGCAATTGAAACTTTCAAGAGTATTTAGATAAGAGTTACGTCTTATCTGTTTATTTTTAATTAAAAAATAAGAACAATATTTGACTAAATAGTGACTTTGATCTACAAATAAACATAATAATTACTTAAAAAGGCCATAAACAACAATAACTTCGCAATGTCTCACGTTTAGTAATAAAAGTATAAAAAAATTAACATTACAAGAAGGTAGCCATAGCTCGCATGCAACAGCAACAAAAAAACCCTGGAAGAACACTCGTCTTATGGATTATCGCAGCTCATCTATTTATGGGCATAGTGGCGTATGAGTGGTTGCCTGTAAGTTTTAGAGGAAGCTGGATCTTTATTCTCATTCTTTTAATTTCTGGAGCTTTTTTACAAGTTGGCGCATCTTTAATTGTGGGCTTAGTCGCTTTTATCGGTGTTGCAGTATATTTTCTACTCGACTTAGGGGCTCAGACCCATATTGAACGTCAGCTTCTTTTACTTTTTATTATTCCCCTCATTCCTCTTTTTCTGAGTGCTGTACGCCACAATATTGAAATTAACGTTCAAAAATACCGCGATATTCAAAGTTATGACCGTAATTATCGTCGTGATATTTTCCCACTTAGTGCACTCAAGTATTTCCAACGTAGTTTCTTTAAGCTTCTTGATCATCATAACATACAAGACTATGAAGTCTTTGAAATTAGAATTCTCAACCGAAGCTTAATTAAAGAAATGTTAGGCGACGATGTGTGGAAAACCACTCAAAATGAGATGATCAAAATTTTGAGTCAGCATCATCCACAAGAAATCGTTTTCCAGTTTGCTGATGATGATCTTGAAACTATATACAGTATTGTAATTCGCAAGCAAAAAACGGATGAAGAGCCTGATTTCATTAAAAAGATTAGAGAAATTATGACTTTGCGGCTTGACGTGGAATATAAAATTATTCAGATTCCACCTGAAGAGGAGATTACTTAATGTCTAATCTTCTTAATATTTGTGGAATTATTATTGCATCTAGTCAGTATCCGGATGCCACTTTACAGCAGTTCTATCGACAATATTATCATTGTGAGATTAAAACTGAACACACCAAAACAGAAGTTCAAAGCACAGACGATCTTTCCATGTTTTTTCCATATCAGGATACATGGTGGCCTATTTTTACAATTGACCAGATCAGCTCCGATAGCTTTCAACGACTTATTCATAAAGGAATAAAACCCGGCATTATATTGCCAGATGAAGTTTTCAGTTTTTCTCATTATTTCTTGCTCAAAGAGGCAGTCAGCCAAGGTGCGATTCCAATTGCACTTTATAAATCAGAGCAGCCTCAATATTTTGCGGCTAAAGCCACATTTTCGACCGCAATTGGTTTACGGCCTATGGCTGCATTTGTCTCAACAGGTTGGGATGAAAACTTAATTTCACAGACCCCTGGTAGCTATATTATTCAATTTAATCCGTCACAGCTTCCTCTCCCCTCTAGAGAGATTAAGCAAAAACAGCATTTATTTTATTCGGCTAAACCTTTTAATAGTCATATTTCTGGCTATGAAATTATTATTAATCCTCCTGCCGATCTACCCACAACAAATATTCGGTATCCTCAACTGGGAATATCATGGAAATTTAATAGGATTAATTACATAAGTACGCCTGAAGAAGTAGAGACAAGTCTTATTGGCTATATTTTCATTGGGTTAAGTACCGTTGTAGTTCCACTCGATCTAATTCTCACGAGTACCTACCCAGACCTCCTTGGTACGTTTGGTAGCTATATTTCATGGATCTCCTTAGTAGTTGGGTTGATTTTATTGGTATTGCTCATCTCGTCTATTATTAGGAGGGTTAAATCAAATGGCTCCCATTGATATTCTCTTCTTATTTGGCTTTTTAGGGATTTGGATTCCACAAGCATTTTGGGCGTGGTTAAGTTATCAAGCTTGGAAATATTCAAAAACAGCTGAAAAAGAGCTACAAAACCTTCCTATACCAGAAAGATGGCCTGTTTTGAGTGTCTTGATCCCTGCCTATAATGAAGGGGTTGTGATTGAAGATACTTTGCATGCAATTGCTCAACAAGATTACCCAGCCGAAGCATATGAAGTTTTACTTATTAATGATGGTTCAAAGGATAACACCTTAGAAATCGCCGAAAATTTGGCAAAAATTTATCCTTGCATAAAGATTGTTAATGTTCCTAAAGGAATGGGTGGTAAAGGTAAATCTAGAACGCTTAATAATGGCCTCCCCCATGCTAGAGGCGAATTGATTGTTGTTTATGATGCAGATAGTACGCCTGAACCCGACTGTGTCCGCTTGCTAGCTCAAACCCTGCTTGCCGATAAAAAATTAGTAGCCGTTAATGGAAAAGTAAGAACACGTAATTGGCAAGATAGTATTTTGACCCGATTTATCGCAATTGAGTTCATCTTTTTCCAATGGATTTTCCAAGGCGGTCGTTGGCAACGTTTTGAATTATCAACATTGATGGGTACTAACTATGTGATTTGGCGTGATGCTTTAGAAACCTTAGGTGGTTTCGATGAAAAGTCATTGGTCGATGACACTGAAATGAGTTTTAGGATTTTTATCGGCCAAAAACGAATTAAATGGGTGCCCTATGCGATTGGTTGGCAGCAAGACCCCCCATCTCTGAGTGTATTTGTGAAACAGCGCTCACGTTGGACACAAGGTAATTTTTATGTAACTCGTAAATATTTGCCCGTAGCATTAAGAACGCCTTTTCCTATAGGAATTGAAATTCTTAACAACATTATGTGCTACATACTTTTTGTACCCGCTTTATTCTGGAGTCATATCACCTTAACCCTTGGCATACTTGATATTGCGGGTATTTCAGTTCCAGGCCCATTCACAACTCTATGGGGACTGTCATTTTGCCTATATGTGGCACAAATGTGGTTTACGCTTTCACTCGAAAAAGTTAAACCAGAACTCTACTTTTATTCAGTTCTATCTTACGTAAGTTACTCACAAATATTTCTATTTATTGTTTTTAAAGCCGCATATGACATGCTTAAAAATAAAATACAGGGCAACTCCCTTCAATGGTACAAAACGGAACGTAGCAAGGAGAAAAAATAAATGAAAAAGACTTTTGATCTTTACAAAACAGCTCAAGTGCTCCTTGCCAGCACCAGTCTTATGCTCGCCATGTCTGCTCATGCGTATACATGAGAACTGGACGATATTAGTACTTCTACTAAATACACAGTCGAGCCTCATTTTTTCTATATTGGCAAAGGTGCCCAGTGGCAAAACATTCAATTTTCAAGTGATTATTCCACTGAAAGCGATACAACTTTACTTGTAAAATATGATGATAAACTCATTTATAACACTACCCTAAGTGGGGATGGTCAAGTCAAATTTGATATTCCAGCAAGTCAGAGTGGTTTTCACCGTTTAGATTTTATTATTCAACAATATGCGAAACCGACTACGCTGAATCAAACCAAAGAAACATTCTGTACAGAAGATATTGATCACCTAACTTATTTAAGTAATTCCCAGCTCGACTTTACACCTATTCGTAATGAATATCGCTTAAAAGATTTGCCAGATGCTTTATATAACCCACAAGCGAGACGGCCTACTCCATTTGTTGGTATTTTAAAATACAACCGTAAAGAGATTATAGAAGCCTCCATGCTCGCCAGATTAGCAAGTTCATGGACCTCCATAACACCTGTTGAATGGGTTGATTCAGGACAAACCAATTTAAATCCTGAAACAAACTTTATTATTGAAGTTATTCGCTCAGCAGCACCACTAAAAGACGGAGCACTAGTACAAATTGCAAAACCTGTAGAAGGTGTGCCTACCTTATCAATTACTTATCATACTCAACAAGATTTAACGAGCGCAGTAAATGGACTAATTAATTCTTCTTATGTACAACAATTGAGTACAGGAAACGCAGTTTTTCCAAATACAATATCTAATCCAACATGGGCTCAATTTAAAAAAATCGATACACTCGCCGATTTAGGTATTCAAGATTTCAGATTAAATCACGCTGAAAAAAACTTATTTCTTGATTTCCCTGCGGTATGGCAACCAACCGATATCTTGCAAGGACAAATCGCACTTCGTATTCAAAGTGGTTTATTACAAGGTTCCAATATTACAGCTTGGATTGATGGAGGACTTGCTGGAAGCATGAAAACAGCCGACCTTGCTTCAGACCCAGTAAACCGTCAGTTCAATATTTTTGCAAAAGCTATTTCTAATACGACAAATTTTAGTCTAAAGCTGGAAAATTCAGTGATAGCCAATTCCCAATGTTTACCTAACGCACATGGTTCACTTTGGATTGATACAGCCAAATCTACTGTAAAGCTACCTCATAAACTTAAAAATGGTGTAGCCGCAATTTCAATGACTTTAGCAACAACCCCCACAATTGCGGTTGATGGTCAATCTGGTGCATTAAATATCGCGATTGTGTTAGGTCAAACTGCGAAAAAAATGCTTTTAACCCAAGCACCAATGCCTCTCAACCTAGTCCGTTATTCACCGAGCGCGCCACAATCTGTAAATGTCCGTGTTAACAAAGATATTTATCAACAACAAGTACTAATGCATCAGGATATTATTTATGCACCTGCTGCCCAAAATGGTTTTATTGTCAGTTATAACAATAACGGCTTTGATGTGATTACCGACTCACAAGGTGGCGCACAAACGTTTATGCACCTTTGGGAAAAAATACAACATAAAATTCCAAACAACGTGACGAAAATGCTGGTTTCAGAAAATGGAAATATCTATGTTTTACAAAAACTCATTGTCGGAAATCAAAAGGCGCCTCTAGTCCAACAGTCTTCTTTCTTCTTATTAGTTGTGATTATCTCTGCAATTATGATAATAATTATCTTCTTGTGGTACTGGTTAAGACGAAATAATGAGAAAACAGATACCAATTAAAATAGCTGCTTTTATTATTTTAATTATATGTAGTGTCATCGTATATGCGGGGCTTTTCAAACATCAAGGTCAAGCCCCTCATATTGAAGGTATTTTCTGGCAGCCTGATAATAAAACGACTCCTCCAGAAGGAAATTGGCACTACTTAGGTGTCGATACCTTTGTTCCCCAATGGTCTGTGGTTGAATCTAAATCATGGTGGAAAGAATCCAATTTTCCACAGTGGGAAAAAGCAATTAATTTAGAAAAAATTAAACAAGAGCCATGGGCTAAAAATCTTATATTAGGGTTAGCTGGCGAATATAATGAACCTAAAGCGCGAGCAAATGTCATTGAGTTAGGCGAAAAATCTGCCCAAATTATAAAAGAGCAAAAAACGGCATTTAAAGGCTATTACTTTCCGGTAGAAGCCGATCCAACTTGGCTACGAGTCAGTGCTTTAGGCCATGTATTGTCAAAGCTCCCCTCACCAGTTTGGGTAAGTATTTATAGTGGCGAAAGTGAACCTGAAAATTATGATTTGTGGGTTAAAAGCTGGCTACCGGACCATACTGGAGTTTTTTTCCAAGATGGCGTTGGCGTAGGGATTCGATCACCTAAACAGGCCAAACATATTTTAGATCAGCTTGAACATAAACTTGGAAAAGACAAAGTAATTATAGTATTAGAAGCTTTTAGAGTGAAAAAGAATGGGCAATTTAGAGCCGCATACCCTTGGGAAATTATTTCTCAGCTAAAAGCATATGAAGGTAAAACTGTTTATATTTTTGATGGTCCTCATTACATGAGCCGCTGGTGCGTTAATATTGTGAGCTTATGGTACCGCCTCACTTATGGTCATGCGAATAAAACCATAAATGAGACGAGATCCTTAAATCATAATTATGCCGATTCATAAGATTTAGCAATTTGATTGAGAATACGTTGAGCAGCTTGCCCATCGCCAAATGGGTTTTCCACATGTGCCATTTTTTCATAATGCTGTTGGTCGGTGAGTAACTTTTCAGCTTCTTCAATAATTTTTTGTTGATTTGTACCCACCAAAACGCCTGCTCCCACCTCAACAACTTCTGGTCGCTCGGTAGTGTCTCGCAAGATTAAAACTGGCTTATTAAATGATGGACTTTCTTCTTGTAAGCCTCCTGAATCCGTCAAAATAAAAGTAGATCGGTCTATCACTGCCAATAGAGTTGGGTAGTCTAATGGTTTAACAAGATGAATTTGGGAATGGTCTTTAAACTTATCATGGACTACGTCATGGACGGCTGGGTTTAAATGTACAGGCCAAATGAAATGTAAATCAGGATGTGCTTGAGCTAAGTGCTCAACCGCATTGCAAATATTTTGAATTCCACCGCCAAAGTTTTCACGACGATGGGCAGTAATGAGTACTACTTTGTCATCTTGCTTTAATTGAATTCCATAAGGTTCAAGCTGGTTCTTCAAATCAGATTTTTCAGCAATTAATTTACGCCCTAAATACACAGCGTCAACAACTGTATTGCCTGTAACCGTAATGAGCTCTGGCGGAATTTGTTCATTGAGTAAATTTCTTTTTGATTGTTCAGTCGGGGCAAAATGCCATTTAGTAATACGTGAAACCAACTGACGATTTCCCTCTTCTGGAAAAGGATGATCCAAATCATAAGAACGTAAACCAGCTTCAACATGCGCAACAGGAACTTTCATTGAAAACGCGACTAAGCCAGCTGCTAAAACAGTTGTTGTATCTCCCTGAATAACAATTGCATCTCTTTTTTGCCCATCAGTGTATACATTCTCGATTTGGCTCAGACCATGAATTAAGAGCTGATTTAAACTTTGTCCAGCATTCATAATTTTAAGACGGTGGTCAATTTCAACCCCAAAGAAATCTATCGCATCTCTTACTAGTTCGTCATGCTGTCCAGTAAAAATCACTTCAACTTGAAAGCGAGAGTCTTGTTTTGCCAATAAAATAACAGGGGCAAGTTTGATTAATTCAGGACGGGTTCCAAATACAATAGATATAAAAATTTTATTCACTTTAGAAATCCTTATAAAAAACGAGTTCTACTCGAGTATTGTTGTAATGATCTTTCGTATTTACTGGCACATCTTTAAAATAATTGCCATATAGTCGTTCAACACGTAATTTTATAGGTTGATAATTAAACGGCTGCCATGAAATGCCGGGGCCATATTCAAATAAATTATTGTAATACTCATCTTTACTGTCAGCTAAGGCATGCAATTTCATATAAGCCTGTACAGTGCCCGTTTCCCCCTTATAGACATTCAAACCCGTACGTAATCGCAAGTCACCAATAACGTTATAATCTTCTCTAGAATAAGTTGCCGCATTACCATATAAATCAGTGAAGTAATCATTAAAGCAAAGTGAATGATTACAATTATTTTGAGAATACCACTCTTGATAACCCGTCACCCCACCGACAACACTTTCACGAAATTTATCTCTATTTCGATCAATCAGATCATAGCTTCCACCTACTTCTAAATACATGCGCACAGGTATAGATGTCCAAGGTTGATAATTAGCGCCTACACCTAGAGTTACTGCATTTTCATCAATAATTTCAGGTCGTACACCACCTTGAGATTGAGTATCGCGGTTTAGATTTAAAAAGCCATACACCTGCGCTCGACCATTATCGAGGTTCTTGCCATAACGAGCTTTAAGTGGGAAAATTACATCGTCGTAACGTGATTCATATGAAGGCGCAAAATACACATCACGGAAATAAGTTTTGACCTCTCCTCCACTCAGATTTTTTACAGCCTGTGTCGCTTTAGTCGCAATATCAGCATCTTTAGATTGGGTAAGTTCCTTAAAAACCACCAAAGCCTCTTTGTTATTTTTTTGAGAATTCAGTAGATAAGCTTCTTGGAGTTTTAAATTATCATCTGCTGGATCTAATGCCTCTGCTTTTCTTAGACTTTGCAAAGCAGCATCTTGTTTCCCTAACCTAATCTGTAAATAAGTTAAACTTTTCCATACTTTAATATCTTGTGGCGTCATCTCTCCAAGTTCTAATAATAACTTCTCGGCATTTTCAGGTTGAGTCTTTTCAATTTTATAAAATTGATCCCATTTATCATAAATCGGATTACCTGGTTTATATTCTTGATTAACAATCTCTTGCGCAAAACTAGTCTCAACACTTAAGAGGCCTAAAGCTGGACAGATCGAACCAACAACGATAAAGGAACGGGTTATAGATTTTATTATTTTGCTATTCATTGGGACCTCTAGAGTAAAATAGGTAGAATGCTTGCGTAGCAATCAAATTAAAATTTAATCAATAAGTATTATAATTAAACCCATAAATGACACTGTTTATATAAGTAGATGAGTTCTTTAAATTGTTCATTTTATCTCCTTTAATATTATGTTTTAAAAAAGTTCTTATCTGTTTGTTTTTCCTATAATGACACATTTTTTAATCGTATTATTGTAAATAATCTTATAGGATAAGATAAAAATTTATAACTACAAATAGGGGAAAACATGTCCTTTTCTCAACATCCAGAACATCATTTTATTCACCGCTCAGGTTGGTTAAGGGCGGCCGTTTTAGGGGCAAATGATGGAATTATTTCTGTTACCAGTCTAATCATGGGAATGGCTGCAAGTGGAGCCTCTGCTCATACACTTCTTATTGCATGTATTGCTGGTTTAATTTCCGGTGCAACCTCTATGGCTGCAGGAGAATATATTTCAGTAAAATCACAAGAAGATATTGAAAAAGCCGACTTAAAATTTGAAGAACAAGAACTCAAAAAGCATCCGCAGCGTGAACTGGACGAACTCACCCAAATTTATATATCCAGAGGCTTAGGACCTGACTTAGCTCTACAAGTTGCTACTGAACTTACAAATCATGATGCTTTAGGGGCTCACGCGCGTGATGAAATTGGTATTCATGAAAATACCGCAGCAAATCCTATTCAAGCCGCATTAGCTTCAGCTGGCTCATTTTCATTTGGGGCATTGTTTCCTATGTTGGCTATTTTACTCAGTCCAGATATATGGATCGAAAAAACAGTCTTAGTATTTGGCATTATTTCATTAGCTTTTTTAGGAGCGCTATCAAGTCATTTTGCAGGTACTTCCAAGCTTAAAGGGAGTCTACGCATTACCTTGTGGGGAATTTTAGCGATGGCTTTTTCAAGCTGGATCGGCTCTTTATTTCATGTTACTCCACTTTAAAAAATCAGAACTTATCAATGTTTAAGAACTAAATATTTAAAAACTAAATGCCCAATATTATTTGCTCTTGGTTCGGTTTTCACGCTATGGTGAATAGAAAGAAATGAGGTGAATAAAATGGACCTATTACAACAACTTGAAATTAAACATCCAATTTTTCTTGCCCCTATGGCAGGTGTATCTACACCTGAACTTGCAGCAGAAGTTTCTAATCAGGGTGGTCTTGGGTCCTTAGGTCTAGGTGCAAATACGGCGCAAAGTGCACGTGAACAGATTTTAAAAACCCAAACACTTACAGAAAAATCATTTCAGGTTAATTTTTTCTGTCATCAACCCGAACAACTTAACCTCCAAACTTCTGCTCAGTGGATTGAATATTTACGTCCACAATTTGAAAAGTTCGGAGAACAGCCTCCTCAAAACTTAAACTGTATTTATCCAAGTTTTCTTGATAACGATGATTTTCTAAATGTCGTATTAGAAACCAAACCTAAAGCGGTCAGTTTTCATTTTGGCATTCCCCATCCCCATCAAATTCAAGCATTAAAAGATGCCGGAATTATTACGATGGTGTCTGCTACCAATTTAGTTGAAGCACAAGTCATTGAAGCGGCTGGTATAGATATTATTATTGCTCAAGGGATTGAAGCAGGCGGACATCGTGGAATCTTTAATAAAACCTTCGATGCAGCAATTAAAACGAGCGATTTAGTACACCTTATTGTCAAGCATTGCAAACCACCTGTGGTAGCCGCAGGCGGAATTATGAATGGAGCACAGGCACGGCATATGTTGAGCTTAGGAGCTGCTGCTGTTCAACTCGGAACAGCATTTGTGCAATGCCATACATCAAGTGCATCTGCCGAGTATCGTAAAGCTTTATTTAATGAACCTGTAACACAAATCAGCGCCAGTCTTTCTGGGCGTCCAGCCCGTGGCCTGCTCAACCATTGGCATACACAAATTGATTTACCTAATCGCCCTCCTCAACCCGAATATCCATATGCATACGATCTAGCCAAGCAATTAAATGCCATTGCAAGCAAGAATAAAGACTATGGCTTCGGTGCTTTTTGGGCGGGTAGTAATGTCTCTCAAATACGAGAGCTAGATGCTGCTGATCTGGTTAACCAGTTAGTTGTAGAAATGCTAGAAGATGAGTAAATCTTAAAAAGCCAGTAATCATATACTGGCTTTTTATTTAATGGGTTTCTAGTAAGTTAACCTGCTCAACCTGAACATCACTCATCAAATTGCCTTCAGCTAATAACTGATTAAAATAGTTTTCGACCACTAATGCTTGTTCAGCAGTGCTTTCAACTTTATACATATTTTGGCGAAATTCGTTACTTGAGCGTAAACCTTTTGTGTACCAAGCAATGTGTTTGCGGGCAATACGGCAGCCAGAGTATTCACCATAAAATTGATAAAGTTCTGATAAATGTCCTAGTAACACCTGCTTCACCTCTTCAATATTAGGT
Source organism: Acinetobacter sp. S-1 (assembly GCF_059579785.1). Classification (NCBI taxonomy): domain Bacteria; kingdom Pseudomonadati; phylum Pseudomonadota; class Gammaproteobacteria; order Moraxellales; family Moraxellaceae; genus Acinetobacter; species Acinetobacter sp. S-1. Next base: position 1,058,047 of record NZ_CM184207.1, on the reverse strand, counting down.
GCAGCCAAATGTTCACCAGTTTTTAAATAATGAGCAATTTCACGAAAAATCCATGGTCGACCTTGAGCAGCGCGACCAATCATAATTGCATCTGCCCCAGTATAGTCGAGTACATATTTTGCTTTTTCAGGACTATCAATATCACCGTTCGCAATAAGTGGAATATTGATTAATTCTTTGACATGTTTGATCAAATCATAACGTGCTGTATTTAAATACATGTCTTCGCGAGTACGGCCATGTAAAGCCAGCGCAGCAATCCCCGCTTCTTCTGCCCTTTTTGCTACTCTTAAAATATTTTCCTGACCATTTAAAAAGCCCAAACGGGTTTTCAAAGTCACAGGAACATCAACAGCAGCAACAACCGCATCAAGAATTCGAGCCACTAAGTCTTCATCTTGTAATAACGCTGAACCGGCGAGCTTATTACATACTTTTTTGGCAGGACATCCCATATTAATATCAACAATTTGTGCGCCATTTGCTACTTGATAACGTGCAGCCTCTGCCAATTGCTCAGGATCAGAACCTGCAATTTGAGCAGAGATTGGAGCGAGTTCACCATCAAAGTTCGCACGGTAGAGGCTCTTTTTGCTCATCCGCAAAGTTTTATCAGCAGTCATCATTTCACTGACTGCATGGCCTGCGCCAAAATACTTGCAGAGTGTTCTAAATGGACGGTCAGTAACTCCGGCCATAGGAGCAACAATTAAATTATTTGACAGTTGATAGGGACCAATATACATATATATTCATACAATTGATGATCAACATAGTATACTTCATCCGCTTAATCGGCTCATCTTTTTATGCAGGTGCTTTCCTCGCCATGAACAAACCGTTGTCTTCCCGTTTTTTATTAAAATCATTCGGCATGGCTGCCGTATGCATGAGTTTAGCTGCTTGTGGTGATAAAGCTTGGTGGTCAAACAATGATGAGCCTGAACTAGAAAGCCAACAGATTAAACGTCTAATTCCATCGCGTGTGCATGACCGTGAGTCATGGGCTAAAGATATTGATGACATTATGAAAGACTTGGATATTCCTAAAACCAAGAAAAATGTCTGTAGTATTGTGGCTGTAGTGGATCAGGAATCCAACTTTGTTGCCAACCCTCAAGTGCCTGGGTTAGGACAAAAAGCAGTTGAAGAAGTTAGCACACGTTTAAATGAAAAATTTGAAGATAAACTTGGCAAAACTGTTGGTGGAACAATTGCTGGTTATTTTGAAGAAGTTCTAAGAACTCAGCCTTCTCCTGATAATAACTATATGAGTCAAATGCGTAAGGTTAAAACCGAGAAAGAACTCGACTTACTTTACCGAGAAATTTTCGACTTCATGGCTAAACACTATCATGTGAGTGCCTTAACTGGTGCAGCCAAATTGGTTGGTCAAGATATTGGCGAGAAAATGAACCCTATTACGACTTTGGGCTCAATGCAAGTTCATATTAATTATGCGAAAGCCAATAAGCGTTCGAGTATGAGTACTGCTGCGCTCCGCGATGACCTATATACTGAATACGGTGGTTTATATTACGGCATACATCGTTTAATGGTTTATCCGGCAGACTACGATAAAGCCATTTATCGTTTTGCGGATTATAACTCTGGTATGTACTCTAGCCGTAATGCAGCTTTTCAAAAAATGCTACGAGAACTTACCGATAAAGATATAAGTCTTGATGGCGATCTACTTCTTTATACAAAAGATGGTGATCCACGCGCAGCTCAAAGCGAGTCAGAAAAAGAACTGATCACGGTATTTGCAAAAAATAATGTATTGGTTACCCCACGACAAATTCGTGATGATCTTAAATTAGAAAAAGAGAAAAAGTTTGAAAGTACTCAAACTTATATTGCGCTGACTAAACTTTATAAATCAAAAACTGGCAAAGAACCACTCTATGCAATTATGCCTCAAGTGGTGATTTCTGGGCCTAAATTAAGTCGTGATTATAATACCAATTGGTATGCAACCCGCGTAAACGGACGATATGAAACATGTATGCAACGAGCGAAACGAATAAGACTATAAAAAGTCTCGCCCTGTTCGATTTTGATGGAACCTTGTGTAGTAAAGATAGTTTTACAGGGTTCATCTTTTATGCTTTATCTAAGCGTCACATTGTTAAGCAAGGCTTGAAAATTCTGCCATGGATTCAAGCCTACTATCTTAACTTTTATCCTGCCCATGCTATGCGTGCCAAGTTATTCCGTAGCATGTTTAAAAATACGCCTGCAATTGAATTACAAAAATTAGGTGAAGAATACGCACAAGAGTTAGTCTCTTCGCTTTCGCCTGAAATTTTTACTCAATTACAACACCATCAATTGCGTGGTGATCAGGTCGTATTAGTTTCAGCTTCAATTGATGTCTATCTTGCTCCACTTTGCAAGTTACTAGATATCGAGTTGATTTGTACCGAAACTCAAATTAAAAACGGCATGATGACGGGTTACTATTCCACTCCAGACTGTAGTAGTGAACAAAAGAAGTTAAGAATACATCAGCAATATACGCTACAGCATTACCACCAGATTTATGCTTATGGTAATAGCTCGGAAGACTTAGACATGCTTAGTCTTGCCACACATCCATATATGGTAGGTGAAGATCGTGTTTTACCTCGTTTGATCCCAGAAAAAAAGCTCGCATAAAGCGAGCTTTTTTATTTGAGCAAAACTTAATAAATTGCCATATGATCACGGTGAATCATTTCAAGTGAACGAGCTTCACCCAGCACTTGATAAACCTTATCTGAGGCTAAGCCTTTAATAATTTCGGCTGATCGTGAGCTAAAGTTCACTCGACCTACCGCAATACGTTTACCTTGTTTATCGACACATTCAACCACATCACCACGATCAAAATGTCCTTCAACATTTTTAACTCCCACAGGGAGCAAACTGCGATGCTTCAATTTAATCGCTTCAACAGCACCATCATCAATCACAAGACGACCTGCTGTTTGTAAATGAGCAGCAAGCCACTGTTGATGAGCAGTCATGCGGTCTTTATCTGTAGTAAACAAAGTACCTAGCATCTCACCTGCCATCGCACGTGATAAGACATTATCACTTTCGCCACTCGCGATGAGGGTTGGGCAGCCCGATTTAGCAGCTAAACGCGCAGCACGAACTTTAGTGACCATCCCACCTCTGCCAAGCACACCGCCACCGCCGGCCATATCGAATAAATCATCATCCATAGCACGAACAGTAGAGAGTAATTTAGCATCAGGATTATGACGCGGATCTGAGTCAAACATACCTTGCTGATCGGTTAAAATGATCAACAATTCTGCATGAACCTGACCTGCAACCATCGCAGCTAAAGTATCGTTATCACCAAAACGGATCTCATCGGTAGACACCGTGTCATTTTCATTAATGACAGGAATCACACGCCAATCAATCAAGTTTTGCAAAGCATCACACGAGTTCAGATAACGACGGCGATCTGCCAAATCATCATGAGTCAATAAAACCTGAGCAGTACGAATACCGTGGTTTTCAAGCACACTAGACCAAGTATGAATTAAGCCCATCTGCCCAATTGCAGCACAGGCTTGTAGACTGGGTAGATCGGTGGGTCGACTCGCAAGCTTCATACGAACCATACCTTCTGCTACAGCTCCTGATGACACTAAAATAATCTCGTGTCCAGCATTGTGCAGATCTGCAATCTGTTTCGCCCAATGCGAAATAGCGTCCAGATCTAAACCTTGCCCATTAGCCGTAAGTAAAGATGATCCGATTTTAACAACGATTCGTTTACACTCACTGAGCTGACGTTGCCCATCGACCACTTCTATCATGTTTCCCTCGGTTTTCTAGTCACGAACGTAGATGACTTCTACATCATTGTCGTCTTCATCATCGTCAAAATCATCATCATCGTCCATCATGCTTTCGAGACGTTGTGCTCGACGCATTGCACGATATGCTTCTTTTGCCGCAATGGTTTGTTCACGTGTTTCAACTTCTAGTTGTTCACGGAAAGCTCTTACTTCTGCTGCGTATTCAGGATCTTCAACTTCGCGTTCACGTTGTTGTTCAATCTGATCCATCAGGTAATACACAACTTCTTTTGTACCTTCGCTTAATAAGCCCGATGTCTTAAAGACAGGTCCAGTCCACTCTAGTTCATCTAGAATGTGCTGACACCACTCTTCGCGGCTTTCTTCAGCAATCTGATCAAGTTTATTGAGTACTAAAACAACTGGTAATTTAGCCAAAGTTGGTGAGAACTTAGCCAACTCATTCATAATTGCTTTTGCATTATGCGCTGGATCAGAACCATCAATTGGTTGTACATCAATAATGTGTAAAAGAATACGCGTACGCGCCAAATGTTTAAGGAAGCGAATTCCTAAACCTGCACCTTCTGCTGCACCCTCGATTAACCCAGGAATATCGGCCATTACAAATGAACGATGGCGGTCAGCATCGACTACACCCAAGTTTGGAACCATGGTTGTAAATGGATAATCTGCCACTTTTGGTTTTGCAGCACTTACAGCACGAATGAAAGTAGATTTACCGGCATTTGGCATACCCAGCAAACCAACATCTGCCAATACTTTTAATTCAAGACGAATTTCGCGGAACTCACCTTTTGTACCAGTCGTACATTTACGCGGTGCACGGTTAGTTGATGATTTAAAGTGAGTGTTACCTAAACCACCTTCACCACCACCAGCAACCAGAATTCTTTGGCCGTCTTCAACCAAATCGCCAATAATATCGCCTGAATCTGTATCAACAATTGTTGTACCAACGGGTACTTTTAAAACCACATCTTCACCACCACGTCCAGTACAGTTAGCACCTGCACCGTTTTTTCCACGCTCAGCACGGAATTTACGTGTGTAACGGTAATCGACTAGCGTACTTGTATCGTCATCAGCTTGAATATAGATACTTCCACCACGTCCGCCATCACCACCATCTGGGCCACCAAATGGTACAAATTTTTCACGGCGAAAACTGGCTACGCCATTGCCACCGTCGCCAGCCTCTACGGTAATGACTGCTTCATCAACAAAGCGCATCTGCCAATCCTCTAAAAACTCTAAAACCGCCTATTCTGCCATATTTTCATAAAATTCTCGAATAGAAAATGGAACAATTCCATTTATAACGATCTGTTTTATCTTTAATCCAGCAGATGCTTTTAGTTTTGCAAATAGGATCCTTATAAAAAATAAAATTTAGCCAATTTATTTAATTATCAAGGATGAACATTGCGCAGAGGTAAGGTCATTTGCATATCAAGATTTGCTTTTGTTTTTGGCACAGAATTATACATGATGGCATTAAATGAAGAGACATTCCCCATTTCCATAGGATCATTTACGTTTAGGCTTGGTTTAAACTGATGTTTCACCGATAAATTTACGGGTTCATCGAATTCAAAATAAACTGGACCATCAAAAACAATTTTAACGGGAACGGTATAATTACGTTTTAAATTAAAAGGCACATCTAATTTAATAGGGATATCTAATTTAAGGGGAAATTTTGGTAAAAACTTACTTTGATAAACCAAGTCTGTGGTGGTTTCTAAAGGCATAACCTGATCAATTTTTAGAGTCGTTGAATAATCGACACTTACCGTAATAGGTGTTTCTACAGCAAAATTTAAATCTGCCAAATATTTCCCTTTTAGGGGTAAAGTTAATTGGCGATCTATATCTAAAGTTGTATCAAGTTTACCAATAGACTGAACCTGCAAAGTATTACCAACTTGAATCTTTGTTTCTAAAGAGTCAGGTAAACTAATATCGGCATTATGAGCCGAAACGACTAAATTTGCTTGAATATTGAGATACACCCAAAACATAATAGCGGCAAGTATCATCATTAAAAAGAAACTGATTAACATACTCTTGAGTGAACGAAACATTAGCATCCACCCTATTGATCAGCTGTCTTTTGTGAAGTTTCTGAATCTAATACTCGATTTAATCGCATAGTGGACAGAGGAATCTTTAACTCACCATTTGCAATCTTAACAGGCAGCGTATTTTTCACATCAACCGAAGCATTTAATGCAGTTTTAACAGGTACACTTAAATTACCCTCAATTGGGATATTCGTGTCTAATCTTGCTTTTAAAGGAATATGTAGATTTTCTTTTAATACCGTGCGTACTGGAGCATCAAATTTTAAATGAACCTTTTGCTCAAGCGGGACATTAATATCAATTGGCACATCAAGTTTTAATGGAATCGTTCCTTTTAATGGCAACGTAATATCACGCCCCAAAACACGCACCTGAACCTTGGTATCAATTGGTAGATTTTGCTCAACTTTTAATGTTTCTTTGACTGGAATGGTTGTACTAATCGGCACCATATTATCGAAGTAAACACGCGGAGTTAATGTTTGTGTTAAAGGAATATTCAGTTTCTCATCAATTGGAATACTGGCATTTACGCGCCCTTTTACATCCACATTTAAAGCATCTTGCACTTTAACCTTAACCTGTAGAGGCTCTTGTAAATCAATAGCAACTGCCTGATTTTTCAGTGGAATATAAATATTAAAGTGCTTAAATACCCATATTGCAATGAGTACACCACATAAATTGGCAATAATGATGAATACAAAAACGACCAACAAACGTTTAAACTGCGACAATTCCTATCCCTTACTATTTTCTTTTTTTCCTTAATTTGTATTCTCATTTATTTACAAAAAATAGTCAGCATATATTTTGTACGGTTGTAAAAAAACCCAGTCTAAACTGGGTCTTTTTGTGAAAATATTTTATAGATCGTTAAATGATCTTAAGCATTCAATTCTGCTGGGATTTTTTTGTAGCTTACGCCGCACATTTGTTCAGCAATACGTAATACCTGACAGCTATAACCAACTTCGTTATCGTACCAAACGTAAGCAGTTAAACGGTTACCAGAAGTAATCGTTGCTTGAGCATCGTATACACCTGCTGTACGAGAACCGATAAAGTCACTCGATACAACTTCAGTCGAGTTGGTATAACCAATTTGACCTTGAAGGTTAGAGTTAATCGAAATTTGACGAATGTATTCGTTCACTTCTTCACGATCAACTTCTTTATCAAGCGTTAAGTTCAAGATTGCAAGAGATACGTTTGGTGTAGGAACACGTACAGAGTTACCAGTTAATTTACCTTTCAATGCAGGTAATGCTTTAGCAACTGCTTTAGCTGCACCAGTCTCTGTAATTACCATGTTCAAAGTAGCAGCACGGCCACGACGATCTGCTTTATGGTAGTTATCGATTAAGTTCTGGTCATTTGTAAATGAGTGAACAGTTTCAACATGACCGTTAAGAACTTTATATTTGTCATCCAATACTTTAAGAATTGGAGTAATTGCATTTGTTGTACAACTTGCAGCAGAGATGATTTTGTCTTCATCTAAGATATCTGTGTTGTTTACACCAAATACAACGTTTTTCATTTCGCCTTTACTTGGTGCAGTCAATACAACACGTGCAACGCCTGGGCATTTCAAGTGTTGGCTTAGACCTTCAGCATCACGCCATTTACCAGTGTTGTCGATTAAAAGTGCGTTTTCAATACCGTATTCAGTATAGTCAACTTCACTTGGGCTAGACGCATAAATCACTTTAATGAAGTTACCGTTAGCAATGATTGCTTCGTTTTCTTCATCAACAGAAATTGTACCAGCGAAAGTACCGTGAATAGAGTCACGGCGAAGTAAAGAAGCACGTTTTGCCAAGTCACCGTCAGAAGACTTACGTACAACAATTGCTTTAAGGCTTAAACCACGACCTAAACCTGATTGGCTAATGATTAAACGAGCCAAGATACGACCAATACGACCAAAACCGTAAAGAACTACATCTTTAGGTTGTTCAGAAGTTGCGCTACCTTTGATTGACTCAACTGATTGAGCAACAAAAGCATCAACATCACCGCCTTTTTCTTTGTATTCGACAGCAAGTTTACCGATATCAACTTCTGCAGAACCAATATTTTCAACTTTTGCTAAAGCTTCTAAAATTGGGAATGTGTTTACAACAGAAAGTTCAACGTCTACAACACGTGTACGACGGTGAGTTTTCAAAATTTGGATAACAGAACGGTTAATTAAAGAGCGACCGTAAACAGATACGACAATATTTTTTTCACGGTATAATTGACCGATTAATGCAATCATACGTTCCGCGATTTCTTCACGGTTTTTCCAACGGCCTTGGTGTTCAGCGTGCAGGGCGATGATAGTGTCTTTGCTCACAGATACGTCCTCTAATTAATTATATCTAGGCGTGATTTTTAAAACCCCGTAATTGTAATGGAATTATTGGCAAGAATGAATCAAAAGCTGACGTTAGTGACTAGATTTTCCTAAAATTCATCATAAATTCATAAAATACCTATAATTATTTTTTATTATCTTATTGTTTAAAGCAGCTAAATTTTTGCTTTTTCTTACTTTTTAGGTTCTGGCGACCTAATTGAACTCATCATTTTTTAATCTTTTTTGATATTTCGTGATATTAAGTTGCAGATTTTGGGCTTTTTGCCGTTGTTGATAAAGATGAATTGCCCCTTCTAAAACGAGTACAAAAACAGCACACCAAATCGGAAGATAAGTGAACCATTCTTCTTGACCAATGCTCTCCCCTAAAACTAAAGAAGCTAAAGCAAGTAATACAGGTTCCAAATATCCTAAGAGTCCAAACACAACTAAAGGTAAAAAGCGGCTTGCCAGAATATAACTTCCCAGACCAATAGCACTTAAAATTCCAAGCCCAATAATGATCAAAGAAAGACTCGGTTGGTCTATAAATTTACTGTATGGCAGCAAACCTGTATGAGTTAAATAAATCGCAACGGGCATAATAATGACCAAATCCCACCAAAAGCCCCCTAAATTATCTGTTTTAATTTTTTTACGTAATAAAAAGTAGGCAGAATATCCAACTGCTACCAATGCAGTTTCCCAAGCAATACTTCCCAAACGCCATATTTCATGACTAACGCCAATAACTGCAAGAATAATTGCTACCCATTGAAATTTTGATATTTTTTCGCCATACAACACACTTCCAGCTAAGACAAGAACCAGCGGTAATAGGAAATATCCCAAAGAGACTTGCAACCCACGCCCATGCATCGGCCCCCACAAAAAAAGCCAAAGTTGTACTGAGGTTAAAATAGAGGTTGTGATTAATAATAATAGTAAAGAAGGCTTAGCCAAAATACGTTGGTAGATATTCTTGATATAGGCTAAATCACCACTCCACCACATAAATAAAGTAAGGAACGGTAGTGTTGCAATAATCCGCCATCCAAAAGTTTGTTCACTATCGAGCTGGCTTAATAATTGAGTATAAAAATAAAGTACACCAAAAGTGAATGATGCCATGACAGACAAGATCACGCCCTTAAACATCATCAACCTCTTAGACTTTAGTAAAAACAACTCACTACAATACTTGATTTATCCACTATAAAAAAGAAAAAACCATGTAAAAACATGGTTTTTTCTTAATCAGACATATACCACTATTCTTTATGTTCTGTACGAATAACATCTCGAATATCAAAACCTAATGTTTTTGCATAATTTAAATATTCATCCACCACTTCTTGCTCTGGATGAGGATTTCTTGATAGCACCCAAAGGTATTTACGTGAAGGCTCCCCGACTAAAACAGTCTGATAGTCTTCATCTAGCTTTAAAATCCAGTAATCCCCACGAATTACCGGAATCCATCTTACAGCTTCCGGTAAAAAACTTACCTTCAATTTGGTGTTATATGGCGGGTTAACCACAAAGGCCTCCCCGATAGATTGCTGTAATTGTTTTCTATTATCGTAGCAGCGATTATCTACTACTACATTTCCATTTTCGTTTAAGGTGTAGGTTGCAGATACATTATAAGCACATTTTTTCTGGAAAAATGCAGGCTTACGCGCGACTTCATACCAAACACCTAAATATCGGTCTAGTTCAACTTTATAGACAGTTTGTAAGGGTTTCGGCTGGGCATAGACATAGGTTCCAACAGCCAAACCAGCCAGAACGACACCGCCCAACGCAATTTTAGCCAAACGCCAGCTGGCTTGCGGAACATTATTTCGAAATGCCATTGTTGCCCTCAACGATTAGTTGTGAATACAAAAGAACTCAAATATCTACAGTAGCTTGTTTTTTAAACACATTATGTAGCGTTATGTATTCGTTTATTGCAACATTTGCGCTTTTAGTCGAATGATTTCATCACGTATCCGTGCTGCTTGCTCAAACTGTAAATCTTTCGAAGCTTTTAACATCTCTTTTTCAAGCTTAGTAATATGCTTACTAAACAATTTTGGATCAGAGAGAATATGTCTTTCGTCAGCACTTAAAGCTTGTGCTTGTTCAAGCACCTTCTCATCAATTTCGTCGTCTGAAAGCACTACGCCTGAATCAATTTCTTTGATGACCTGACGAACAGCACTACGTGGCGTAATACCATGCAACTCGTTGAACTCAATTTGTTTAGCTCTACGGCGTTCAGTCTCATCTATTGCTTTTTGCATAGAATCAGTAATTCGGTCAGCATATAAAATTGCTTTACCTTTCACGTTACGCGCGGCACGACCAATTGTCTGAATGAGTGAGCGTTCTGAACGTAAAAAACCTTCTTTATCTGCATCTAAAATAGCAACTAAAGAAACTTCTGGCATGTCGAGACCTTCACGCAACAAGTTAATACCGACTAAAACGTCGAATACACCTGTACGTAACTCATGAATAATTTTGACACGTTCAACCGTATCAATATCAGAGTGTAAATAAGCGACTTTAACCCCGTATTCTTTTAAATAAGAAGTCAGATCTTCCGCCATACGCTTTGTTAAAGTGGTCACTAACACACGTTCATTTAGGTTCTTACGAATATTAATTTCAGAAAGAACATCATCAACCTGAGTTAATACAGGACGAACTTCAATTTCAGGGTCAATTAATCCTGTTGGACGTACCACCTGTTCAACCACTTGGTCAGACTTTTCTAACTCATATTTAGCAGGTGTTGCACTGACAAAAATGGTCGTCGGCACAATGCGCTCCCACTCTTCAAATTTCATTGGTCGATTATCAAGTGCGCTTGGTAAACGGAAACCATAATTTACTAAATTTTCTTTACGTGATCGGTCACCTTTATACATCGCTCCAATTTGCGGAACTGTAACGTGTGACTCATCAATAATCAGTAATGCATCTTCTGGTACATAATCAAATAAAGTTGGAGGCGCTTCACCAGCTGGACGGCCCGATAAATGACGTGAATAGTTTTCGATACCATTGGTATAGCCCAACTGTTGCATCATTTCTAAATCATAACGGGTACGCTGCTCAATACGCTGGGCTTCCAGCAATTTGTCATGTTCACGGAAGAATTTAAGTTGATCTTGTAACTCATCTTTAATTGTATCAATAGCACGAGTTAGATGATCTTTCGGTGTTACATAATGGCTTTTTGGATAAATTGTAACACGTGGAACTTTACGGACCATTTTACCCGTTAACGGATCAAACCAACGGATCGAATCGACCTCGTCATCAAATAGTTCAATACGAATCGCATGTTGATCAGATTCGGCAGGGAAAATATCAATAATTTCGCCGCGAATTCGATATGTACCACGTAAGAACTCAAGTTCATTACGCGTATATTGCATTTCAACCAAACGGCGGATAATTTCATCACGACTTACACGGTCGCCCTCAACCACATGCAGTAACATTTGCATATAAGCATTTGGATCACCCAAACCATAAATTGCAGAAACCGAGGCCACAATAATTGCATCACGACGCTCTAATAAAGCACGTGTTGCTGATAGTCGCATCTGGTCAATGTGATCGTTAATGGCAGCATCTTTTTCAATAAAAGTATCTGAGGATGGAACGTAAGCCTCGGGTTGATAGTAATCATAGTAACTTACGAAATACTCAACCGCATTATTAGGGAAGAACGCTTTAAACTCTCCATAAAGCTGGGCAGCCAAAGTTTTGTTATGAGCCATTACAATTGTAGGTCGCTGTGTTTGAGCGATCACATTCGCCATGGTATAGGTTTTACCCGAGCCAGTTACACCCAGCAATAACTGATTACGAAAACCATGCTCGATACCATTTACCAGCTTTTCAATGGCCTGTGGCTGATCACCTGCTGGCTGATAATGAGTGACCAAATCAAAAGGTTGATTTTCGTTCAAAGGTATCTCTCTTTATGAAAAATTGAATTTAACGTCTCCCCTTTTAATGGGGATTTTTATCTTAATTTAAAGTCTAAATTGAGCTTGAAATTCAATGTAAAAGATTAAGCATCTTAACACTTGACCAATACCCTAATCGGTTGCAACATGAAGCTATCCATTAAACAAAAAGTATAACCATGACCTATCAATATCATGATGAAAGTATTGTAACCGAACTTCCCGAAGATACAGTTTTTGTATTTGGAAGTAATCTTGCTGGACAACACGGTAGTGGTGCAGCGCGCGTTGCAAGTCAGCACTTCGGAGCAGTTGAAGGTGTAGGTCGTGGCTGGGCTGGTCAAAGCTTTGCAATTCCAACTTTAAATGAACACATTCAACAAATGCCACTTTCACAAATTGAGCACTATGTTGAAGACTTTAAGATATACACAAAAAATCATCCTAAAATGAAATATTTCATTACTGCATTAGGTTGTGGCATCGCAGGCTATAAAGTTTCTGAAATCGCTCCTCTTTTTAAAGGTATTTATCACAACGTTATCTTTCCGGAATCTTTTAAACCCTATGTAGAAGATAATGCAGTATCTCAATTTCCGACTTTAACTCAAAAGATGGTACAAAGTTTCATTAATGATGAAGTTATTTTTTACTTTAATCATGGCAGTGAATCATTTGAAGAAGCTTTAGATAAAACTGATTTATCAGATGCTGAAAAAGCAATAGCTCTTATTGTCTTAAATGAAGAGTTGTATCCACGAGATCGTTATGGACGAGGTCGTGATCATGAGCTTAGTGATATTTTAGGGAAGTTAAACGGTAAAATTTTCAATCTTCATGGAAACTCTGAGGGTGCCATGATTTTTGTAAGTGCAGTTGTTGCACTGATGGAACTTTACGATTTTGATGAGCAAGATTTTATTAAGTTATGGCGTGGTGAAAAAAACATTGATCACCCTATTAATCGTTAATTTTTCTTATGAATTTATGAGTTAAGCAGATAATCTCTGCTTTCTCATTATTTTATTTTTTAATTACATTTAATCCTTTTATTTTTAATTATTCTAATATATTTAAACTCTTTATCCTCCCAAATTTTAATTTTTCTCATTATACTTTAAGGCAAACTGAATACTTAAAGAAACATATGGAAACTTTAGATTCTTCGATTTTTGACCTTAGCCCAATTCCGATGTGGATTGAGGATTTCAGTGAAGTTAAACAACAATTTGATTTATGGAGAAAGCAAGGAATTGAAAACCTTCATGAATTTTTAAATCAAAATAAACACTTAGTTATCGAATGCGCTCATAAAATTAAAATTATTCGTGTTAACCAAAAAACTTTAGAACTTTTTGAAGCAACAACACACGAAGAACTATATTCAAATTTGAATCTCATTTTTAAAAAGGAAATGTTCGAATCACATATTTATGAGCTTGAAGCGTTATGGAATGGTAAAACCCATTTTTCAAGCACTACTGTGAATTACACCTTATCAGGCAAACGTATTGATGTTCAGCTAAGAGGTTCCATTTTACCTGGTTCTGAATCTACTTTTGAGCGGGTATTAATTACTACCGAAGATATTACTCCCTATCAAAATGCACTCCGTCAGGAAGAAAAAAATCGTCGACTGGCTGAATCTATGTTTATCTACTCGCCTACTTCGTTGTGGGTCGAGGATTTCAGCCGTATAAAGAATAGAATTGATCAACTTAGGCTATTGGGAATTGAAGACTTCAGAACTTTTCTAGATGTTCATCCTGAGTTTGTCCGCCAGTGTGTAGAAGATATTTTAATTTTAGATGTTAATCAGGCCACGATAGATTTATTTAAAGCACCAGATAAAACCACTCTGTTAAAAAATACCCATAAAATTTTTGCCGAAGAGATGGTGGAAACTTTTAGAGAACAACTCATCGAGTTATGGCAAGGTAATATCCATCATAAACGTGAAGCCATTAACTACGCTTTAGATGGCCAAATAAGAAATGTGTTGCTTCAATTTACCGTTTTTCCGGGATATGAAGAGAATTGGGGATTAGTACAAGTTGCACTGACAGATATTACTGCCCGGAAAAAAGCGGAAAACTATCTTGAATATTTAGGGCAACACGATGTTCTTACTAAACTATATAACCGTGCTTTTTTTACAGAGGAACTTAATCGCTTAAACCGAAGTATTATTCGACCAGTTTCTTCAATTTTTTTAGATATGAATGGATTAAAAGAAACAAATGACCAGTTTGGGCATGATATTGGAGATGGTTTATTACGCCGTGTTGGAAATATTTTAAGTCAGGCTATTTCAAATACAGCCTATACTGCATCCAGAATCGGTGGTGATGAGTTCGTGATCTTAATGCCAGGTGCAGATGAAGCGAACGTTCAAATTATGCTTCAAACGATTCAAGAGCTTTTTAATATCGACAATCAATATTATTCAAGCCATCCAGTAAGTATTGCAATTGGACATGCAACCACTCAAACAAATGAACAAATTGAGGACATGTTAAAACGAGCAGACCACCACATGTATCAAAAGAAAAAAAGTTATTATCAAGAAATTTTATTCAATCAATAAAAAACAGGCATATTGCCTGTTTTTCAAAATTAGCGTTTTCCCATAGAACGACGCGTACCACGTGGAGGCATCCATGTTCTATCCGCGTATTGCTCTGGTTTTGGACGCACTTGGTTGTGTACCGCATCATCTGCTTGATTGCTTTCATTCGGCATTGGGAATGGCAATTTCACCAAAGCCTTTTTCTGTTTTGGCTGTTGCTCAGTCATGATTCATTCTCGAAATTTCGATTGCGACCTATTATAAATGATTTTTATCATTTCTTTTCAAAAAAGCTTCAATTGAGTAAAACAGCAACAAGAACCTTCTTAAATTAAACTTTTTTACATCTAAAAATACCCGTATCCGCAAATTGCTTAATTTTTGCGATAAGATAGTATGCTTTTTATTTTTTAATCCCATAAGAGGAATATTGCCGTGGACGTACGTCTTTCTGATCGTGTCAATGCTATCAAACCGTCCCCTACACTTGCTGTAACGAACAAAGCTGCTGAACTTAAAGCTGCTGGCAAGAACGTGATTGGTTTAGGTGCTGGCGAGCCAGATTTTGATACCCCTCAACACATCAAAGATGCTGCAATTGAAGCGATTAATAATGGTTTCACCAAATATACGGCTGTAGATGGTACTCCTGGGTTAAAAAAAGCAATTATTGCTAAGTTTAAGCGTGATAATAATCTTGATTATCAAGCGAACCAGATTTTGGTTTCTTGTGGTGGTAAGCAAAGCTTCTTTAACTTAGCACTTGCTCTATTAAACAAAGGCGATGAAGTGATCATTCCAGCACCTTTCTGGGTAAGCTATCCAGATATGGTTATTATTGCTGAAGGTACTCCAGTCATTGTGAAATGTGGCGAAGACCAACGCTTCAAAATCACTCCTGAACAATTAGAAGCTGCGATTACACCTAACACTCGTTTAGTAGTATTAAACAGTCCATCTAACCCGACAGGTATGATTTATAGCAAAGCTGAATTAGAAGCTTTAGCTGAAGTTTTACGTCGTCATCCACAAGTATTTGTTGCATCTGACGATATGTATGAACCAATTCGTTGGGAAGATGAGTTCTACAACATCGCAACTGTTGCACCTGATTTATATGACCGCACGATTGTATTAAATGGTGTGTCTAAAGCATATGCAATGACAGGCTGGCGTATTGGCTATGCAGCCGGTCCAGCAAAAATCATTGGTGCAATGAAAAAAATCCAATCTCAATCAACTTCAAACCCAACTTCTATTTCACAAGTTGCTGCTGAAGCTGCATTGAATGGTCCACAAGATGTTTTACAACCAATGATTGAAGCATTCAAACGCCGTCATGACCTAGTTGTAAATGGCTTGAATGACATTAAAGGGATTTCTTGCTTACCTGCTGATGGTGCTTTCTATGCCTATGCAAACATTCGTCCTCTTATTCGTGCAAAAGGCTTAAAATCTTGCACAGAGTTCTCTGAATGGTTACTAGAGGAAACTGGTGTAGCAGTTGTTCCTGGTGATGCTTTTGGTTTGGGCGGTTTTATGCGTATTTCATATGCAACAGCTGACGAAGTACTTGTTGATGCATTAGCACGTATCAAAAAAGCTGCTGACTCCATTGAAGGTGTAGATGCTGCTATCGCTTCAATTGAAGCTGAAAAAGCTGCGAAATAATCTACATTTTACACAAAAAGGGTTCTCTTGAGAGAACCCTTTTTTAATTCACTTATGCATTTTTGGCTTTTTGCGGTCTTACATAAATAACTAATAAAATTCCAAATAAAACCATAAAACTCGATAAAATCACCCGCCCCGTTACAGCCTCATTTACAAATAGGCTTCCACCTATAATCGCCAAACATGGCACACTTAGCTGTACTGTACTCGCTGTCATCCGATCAATATGCTTCAAAATCGCATACCAGAGTACATAAGCCCCGCTTGAAGTGACACCACCCGACAAAATCGCTAAGATCCATCCTTGCACGTCAATGTAGCGATCTTGGGCAAGTAATACATTTGCCAACAAAACCATTGGCACAGCTAGCGTAAAATTTGCCAACGTACTACCAATAGGCTGCGTCATATTGCGACCCGCGATGCTGTATCCCGCCCATGCCAAACCAGATATCACCATAATTAGAGCATATCCCCAATCAGGCGCATGAGTACCGGGTAATAACAAAACACTGATTCCAGCTAAAGCAATACATAGGCCTATACCACGGTACATGCCAATCTGCTCACCCTGCCAATAGGCATAAAGCACCATAGTCAGCTGTACAACTCCAAACAATAAAAGAGCACCAATACCAGCGTCGATCTGAAGATAAGCATACGAAAATGCCAAAATATAAACCGCTAGAAAAAATGCGTTTTTTAAACTCCATTGGACTTTGGTTTGAAACGATTTTGAATATAAAAACAATCCAAATAAAACAACCGCACCACTTCCCACTCGTATTAGACTAAAAGTCATTGGGTCAATATGTTGGCCTGTCAAAGCCAAACGACACAATACAGAATTTGCTGCAAAAGCCGCCATTATGAGTGCAATTTTAAAAAGCATTGTCCTTATGCTCCTGTTATTTCTTATAGTGTAAAAGAAGTCTTTCTTATCTATCTAATTCATTATGCAACTCATTTAATTCAATTTTTATAATAAAGGAATTTTATATTAAATGGACAAGTTTTTAAGATTCAACTTATCAGTTCAATCTTTAACTCTAGAATTGACTTATCGATGACTTAATAATAGGCTAATATCAAGTTCCATTTTAGAACCTTAATAATTAAAGGACCCAAAAAATGAAAAATCCGATGGAAATGACTGGCCTTGAATTTTTACAAGCAATGATAGAAGGCCATATTCCACCTGCCAGCATTAGTAAAACAATACCTATGCAACCTACTGAAATTTCAGAAGGATCTGTTACCTTTAGAGCCCAAGCAGATCATAACCATTTAAATCCACTCGGTGGCGTACATGGCGGTTTTGCTGCCACCGTCCTAGATTCAGTGACTGGCTGTGCAGTACATACGATGTTACCTGCGGGTGTAGGTTACGGCACAATCGACCTTAACGTAAAAATGTGCCGCCCTATTCCTCAAAATCAGGCTTTAATTGCAACAGGCAAGGTTATTAATTTAAGTAAAAATTTAGGTATTTCTGAAGGAAAGATTATTGATGAGGAAGGTAAACTGTATGCCTATGCAACAGCAACCTGCATGATTATTCGTCCATAATTATTAAAGGCAGCCTTAAACCGCTGCCTTTTTTATTGAGTCACCTGAATTATCTGGACGTTCACAAGTTTGTGCAATCACATACGGCGCCCAAATATTTTTAAGTTGGAGTTCGATAATTTCTTGATGCTCGGTAGACCAAGCTAAAACTTTATTTTTACCCAACAATAACTCCCCTTCTAATTGAAAAATATATAAAGATTCAGAAGAGTTTAATAGTTTCGAGCTTTTTAAAATCTTAAGTGAATTATGCACATTCCATTTAGAGCTAAACCAAAGCTGCAATAAATCGCCTAAATATAAATCCTGCTTTTTGAAAGGATAAGCATTAATCCATGCACCTTCAACAAGTGTGTAATAAGATTCTGATTGATTTAAGATATCGAGATAATTGTGTTGATAGAAATCAAAATTAGAAAAAATAGAAGCGATCGTAAGCGTTTTCATACTTATCTCCGATTTAGCCATTTTAGTGCTGGCAAGTTGGTTTAAATCCACACTGTTTGGATTTCTCCAAACGCTTGTTCTTTTTTGAATCTAGCAATTGATTTTTTAAAGTGCAAGTAATTTCTTAACTCATCACTCAACTGATCAAATAAAAAGCATACAACACAAAAATGAAGTAAACATGACAATTTAGACTTGACCCTTCTCAAAATCTCCTTATAATCTCATGCAGATTCTCCCATAGCTCAGTCGGTAGAGCGACGGACTGTTAATCCGCAGGTCCCTGGTTCGAGCCCAGGTGGGAGAGCCAAATACTAAAAAGCCCGCAGCATTAAAGCGGGCTTTTTTTTGCCATAAATTTATCAATAATTATAAAAAATCCCCTATCAGCAGATAGAGGATTTAATTTTTTTATTAGAGTCTTTATTAGGTTTAACGCTCTAACCTAACTCGAAAGAATATATTTTCTTCTTAAATTATTATTCCACTTCAACCACTTTTAAAGGATTAAAAGATTGAGTGGTCGGCATCATTTCAATACGATTAATATTAATGTGTGGAGGTTGTGAAGCAATCCAAGCTACTGTATTTGCAATATCTTCAGGCAAAAGTGGATTCTTTTTATCATATAGACTGTTTACTTTATCCTCATCACCTTTAAAACGCACAAGAGAAAATTCAGTACCTCCACACAAGCCTGGTTCAATGTTAGTTACGCGCACACCAGTACCAGCCAAATCAGCACGAAGATTTAGACTAAATTGCTCCACGAAAGCTTTGGTTGCCCCATATACATTGCCCCCTGGGTATGGGTATGTACCTGCAATAGAGCCCATATTAATAATCAAACCTGATTTTTTCTTTACCATACTTGGCAAAATTAATCGGGTAATCGTAACAAGCCCCTTAACATTGGTATCAATCATCGTGTACCAATCATCTAATTCTGCTTTATCTGCGGGTTCCAATCCTAATGCCAATCCAGCATTATTCACCAATAAATCAATTTGATTGATTTGAAATTCAGTTGGTAAATCAACCAATGCCTTATTTATATTTTCTGCCGTATCCGTCATGTCAAATACTAATGGGTAGAATTTTTCACCAAGTTCTTGTTTTAGTTCTTCTAGTTTTTCTGCTCGTCTTCCGCAACCAATAACGTTATATCCTAACTCAATCAGCTTTTTTGAAATGCTATAACCAAAACCTGCCGATGCACCTGTAACTAATGCTAACATTCTTATATCCTTAGAAATGATCAACTATTTCAGTTGAACTCATGATGAACATATCAACCTTTATATTTACACAATATTTATTATTAGCCTAAAAAAATAAAAGTTTTTTTAAAAATTTTAAGAGAAATTAAAATCTATAAAAAATATATTTATTAAATAATTATATGTATTAAAAAACTAAAAGCAGAACAAGCTTACCGCCAAAGAGATAATACTCACCTAATAAAAAAGTTTACCGTGAAAGGTAAACTTTTTTTATTTGAGACATCCAAGACTAAGCAGGAATACCACTATGAAAACGGAAAGTATCATCTGGTGTTAAAATCAGATTCTTTTCAACTTCACGGATATGATCAATTCGCTGCTGAATATCCTCTTTAGGATCTTTCATTTTTGCAGTTTTTGCCACATCAATCGCAAGTGCGAGATAGTCTTCAAAATGACGAGACTCTGACTTAAGCAAATATCGATAATAACGTCCTAACTCATCATCTACACGCGGAGCAAGTGCATAAAAACGCTCACATGAACGAGCCTCTACGAATGCACCAATCACCAGCACATCAATTAAAGCTTCAGGCTCATATGTACGAATTTCTTTACGCAACCCACCTGCATAACGTCCGGCACTTAAACCAGTCCACTCTTGACCACGCTTAGCCATAAGCTCAAGCACTTGTTCGTAGTGAAGCATTTCTTCTCGTACAAGTTGAGCAAGTTTTACTTGTAAGTCAGGAAAGAAGCTATAGCGGAACATTAAGTTCATTGCTGTACTAGCAGCTTTCTTTTCACAATTAGCATGATCTTGCATCAAGATATCTAAATTATTGATTGCTTCATCCAACCATGCTTTTGGTGTTTGACAACCTAAAAAGGCCACCACAGGTTGCATTAATTCATCGTAATTGATACTCGACATAACCAACTATCCTGCTGCCTGAATCGCTGTTTTCATATCTTTAACAGCTTGAACCAGACCTACAAAAACACTTTCAGCAATAATTGAATGACCAATGTTTAATTCATGAATTTGTGGAATAGCTGCAATTGGCGCAATATTTTTAAGGTTAAGGCCATGACCTGCATTTACAACCAAACCTTTTGAAGCTGCATACTCAACACCTTTGATAATGCGCTCTAACTCGGCTTGTTGATCTTGCTCCGTTTCCGCATCTGCATATGCACCCGTGTGCAACTCAATCGTAGGTGCGCCACACGCAACTGCTGCATCAATTTGGGCTAAATCAGCATCAATAAATAATGATACGTCGCAACCAATGGCCGCTAAAGTTTGAGTTGCAGCTTTAACTTTTTCAAAGTTACCCACTACATCCAAACCACCTTCAGTTGTTACTTCTTGGCGTCTTTCTGGAACAAAACATACGTGCTGCGGCTGAATTTCTTTCGCAAACTCGACCATTTCATCAGTAACAGCTAACTCTAGGTTCATACGCGTTTTTAATAATGGACGCATGCGACGTACATCGTCATCTTGAATATGGCGACGGTCTTCACGCAAATGCAAAGTAATCCCCTCTGCACCAGCTTGTTCACAAATAAGAGCAGCTTCCACAGGGTCTGGATAAGTAGTACCGCGCGCCTGTCTCAAAGTAGCAACATGGTCTATGTTTACACCAAGCAATGCAGCCATAAATAAATCCTAATTACGATTGAGTTTGAGTATTTTGAATCCACAATTGTCGACTTTTTAGGGGACGATCTCCTAAAAGCGATGTAATCATTTGACGGTATAGTTTACCTAATAATTGCAATTGTTCGTGAGAAAAATCCTGACCTTGCTCATAATCCAACATAGATAAAATCGCTTTACCTGACAATGAAGAACGGCTTGCCTGAATAACGGGTGCAAAACCTTCAGTCACCTGAAATTGATAAAACTGGTGGGCCTGTATTGGCTGTTGTTGAGTATCAATTGAGAAATCAATCGCGTAACCCAGCTCAGGAAGTAAAACATGTTCGAACTGGCGCAAAATCTGTCTCAGAAAAAGATCAGGATTTTCGTGGGAAGATAATTGCTGTAATTGAAGTAAAGTTAATTGATATTGCTCAAAAGTTTGTGGCATTGCCTCTTCTAATGGGCAAAGTCTAAGAACAATTTCATTTAAATAAAATCCGGCAAAAAAAGCATCACCAAAAAAGAAAACAGGCTGATTTAATATTTCCAGCTTAGTAAAATTTTTGAGTTCACTTTTACCTGTGGCTTGCAGTCGAATAGGTTGATATTGAGGGGGCGGAGTCTGTCTTAAAATACCATCAACTCGCCCATATTCCTGAGTAAAAAGATGCACAATATGACTTTTTTCACGGTACTTACGGTGATGAATCATATATCCATGGAGGACTTCATTGCGCATCATAAAAAGAATCTATTCCTCAGATTCTTTTTCTTTTTTATCATCCTCATCATCACCGTCAGGAATAACAGCACCTACAACAGCTGCTGTACCTTTAACCACCCCTTTAGTAGTTTTATAGGCGATACCTACTGGTACGGTTACAAGCTTATATACACAACCTTGTAACATCAATGTACATCCAACTATAGCGATTAATGATGTAATTGTTTTCATACCAGCATCCTTATCCTTTAGATATCACTGTATCCTAAGCTTTTGAGAGCACGCTCATCATCAGACCAGCCACCCTTCACTTTCACCCAAAGTGTGAGCATAATTTTTTGCTCAAACATTTTTTCCATGTCTTTTCGAGCATCCATACCAATCGTTTTAAGCTTGGCACCTTTTTCACCAATCACAATGGCTTTTTGACCAGCGCGGTCTACAAAAATCGTTGCATCGATATAGGTACAAGCTGGTTTTAAACGACCAGTTTTTTCATTAACAGTTGCTTCTTCTGTTTTGAAAGATTCAATTTGTACTGTTAAATCATAAGGAAGCTCTTCACCCAACTGACGCATGATTTTTTCGCGAATAATTTCACTTGCCAAGAAGCGTTCAGAGCGGTCAGTAATCTGATCAAATGAATACAATGGTGGTTGATAAGGAAGGTATTTCTCAATCGTTTCACTCAAGTGTTCTAAGTTTGCACCACGCAAAGCAGAAACAGGAACAATCTCAGCAAAATTCATAAGTTTGGCACGTTCTTGAATGAGAGGAAGAATCTCTCTTTTATCTTCAAACGTGTCCGCCTTATTAATGACCAAAATAACCGGCATTTCAGCGTTCTTGAGTTTTTCAAGCACTAAATCGTCGTTTTGAGTCCACTTATAAGCATCGATAACGAATAAAACTAAGTTAACGTCACGTAATGCAGAATGAGCAGCACGGTTCATCATTTTATTAATAGCACGCACTTCTTTTTTATGCATACCTGGGGTATCTACATATACCGCCTGCATCTTTTCGCGCGAATCAATACCAATAATTTTATGACGTGTTGTTTGAGGTTTACGCGAAGTAATAGAGAGCTTTTGACCCAATAAATGGTTCATAAGGGTAGATTTACCCACATTTGGACGTCCCACAATCGCCACAAATCCGCTCTTAAAATCCGAAGGGATTGTTACACCTTTGGAACTAAAAAATTGATCAATCAGATTATTAGGATCTTGGTTTTCATTTGAATCTGGATTGATTTGATCAGAATGCATCGACATGCAGGTTATTGCTCCAATAACTTTAAAATTTCCGCCGCTGCTGCCTGCTCGGCAAAACGACGACTTGAACCCTCACCATAAATCTTCGGTAAACCATCTACCACACATTCCACTTTAAAGTGCTGATGAGGTGCATCACCCTGAATATCTACAACCTCGTAAACAGGGAGAGGTTTTTTACGTGCTTGTAGATACTCTTGTAAACGTGATTTCGGATCTTTGAGTTGATCCGTAGGTTCTATATGGTCTAAATAGGGTATGTACCATTTTAGCACAATATCTTTAAGTAAGTTGAGATCACCACTATCAAGATAAATTGCACCAATAATCGCTTCTACCGTATCTGCTAATATTGACTCACGATGATGACCACCAGATTTCAACTCGCCTGTACTTAATATTAAACACCGACTAAGTTGCAAATCGGTTGCAATCTTACCTAACGCTTCTTGGCGAACTAAGGTCGCACGCATACGCGTGAGACGACCTTCATTTTCATTTGGATAGGCATGATATAGATAATTGGCGATTATCATGCCTAATAATGAATCGCCGAGAAACTCTAAGCGCTCGTAATTGTATTTGTGACTCACCGAACGATGAGTCAAAGCTAACTGTAACAATTCAAGCTGCTTAAATTGATATCCGATTCGACTCAGTAAGCGAGGATCACTTAGTTTGAACTGATGTTTTATCAAAACTCTTCTCAAATGTTAAAACTAAATCAATATTGAATAAGAAAGGTTTTCTTACTTCATATTTCTTTTTGACCGTTAGACCTGACTGATTAAACACTTGAGCGATCTCTTTAAAGTGGAGATCACGAATATTGTTCATTTCGAGTCGCTGATCCATTTGTGTTACAAACTTTTGTGGTGTGGTCTCAGAAGAGCTTTCTTGTAAAAGCTCTTCTATCTGATTATTAATCAGCCGATCATCCCAATATGCTGGCCAAACTGCAAGTACAGCTTTTACTGCAATTGCAAATATAACCACCCCAAATAAAATTGCTAAATACGAAGTACCCTGTTGTGCCTTACGCATTTCTTTTTTTCCTAATGGTTGTTTTTAATCTATTTTTCCATTTCGGCTGAAGTTAGGAAGGTGTAAACCCGGTTCTTTATGCATCCACACGTAGAATGCTCGTCCTGTTAAGTTTTCTTCAGGAACGAATCCCCAGAAACGACTGTCTGCACTTTGATCGCGGTTATCCCCCATTGCAAAGTAATGTCCTTTTGGTACAGTCACTTCCCAATATAAACCGTCTTGGTTCGCATATTTACCATTTTCAACATAGTTGATAAACGGTGCTTGGCGCGCCACATTTACGCCTTCAAGCTCACGCATCGTAAAGGTATGCTCACCAATCGTCTCTTTATGATAAATAGACGTTGGCGTATCCATCACATCTTTTTCACGGCTGAACTGTGTTAATACTTTCGGTACTTTTTGCCCGTTAATAATTAATTGCCCATGGTCATAAACAATATGATCACCAGGTAAACCGATTACACGTTTAATATAACTAATAGTCGGTTGAGGTGGATAACGGAATACAATTACATCACCACGCTTCGGTTCGCCTACATCAATAATCTTCTTATTAACGATAGGTAGACGTACACCATAATCAAATTTATTCACCAGAATAAAATCACCAGTTTCTAAAGTTGGCACCATAGAGTCCGATGGAATATTAAATGGCTCATAAAGAAATGAACGAAGCACAAGTACTACAGCTAAAACTGGCCAAAAGTCATAGGCCCATGTAATGACAAAATTTTCGTTCCCGCGTCCTTTATTTGCACGCTGTTTTAATACAAGTTTATCTAACAACCACACTGCAAATAGAATCAGCGTAACTGGAACAAGAATTAAATTAAAATCAAAATCCACATGACCTCACTCGCAGCCTCGCTGCTTGTATTACAGTGGGGAAAGGAAATTATTCACTTTCCCCACCCTCATTTCTTATCTTTCTACTTTCAATACAGCCAAGAACGCTTCTTGTGGAATTTCAACACTTCCCACTTGTTTCATACGTTTCTTACCTTCTTTTTGTTTAGAAAGTAGTTTTTTCTTACGCGAAACGTCACCACCATAACATTTTGCCAATACGTTTTTACGCATCGCTTTTACGGTAGAACGGGCAATAATTTGTGCACCGATTGCTGCCTGAATAGCAACATCGAACATTTGGCGAGGAATTAAGTCTTTCATTTTCTCAACCAATGCAATACCACGATGGCGTGCATCATTACGGTGACAAATCATAGCCAAGGCATCAACCTTTTCGCTATTAATTAACACATCAACCTTAACTAAAGCTGAACTTTCAAAACGTACAAAGTTATAGTCTAAAGATGCAAAGCCGCGAGAGCATGACTTTAATCTGTCAAAGAAATCCATAACGACTTCAGCCATCGGGATTTCAAATGTAATAGAAACTTGGTTACCCAAGAATTTCATATCTTTTTGTACACCACGACGTTCGATACATAGTGTCATTACGTTCCCTAAATATTCTTGAGGAACAAGGATATGACACTCCGCAATTGGTTCACGTAAATCTTCTACAGTCGATCCATCTGGCATTTTTGATGGACTATCGATGTAAATCGTTTCGCCTTTCTTGGTTAATGCCTCATAAATTACGGTAGGTGCAGAACTGATGAGGTCAAGATCGTACTCACGCTCTAAACGCTCTTGTACAATTTCCATGTGCAGCATACCTAAGAAGCCACAACGGAAACCAAAGCCTAAAGCATCCGAACTTTCTGGTTCAAAGAATAAAGCCGAGTCATTGATCTGTAATTTTTGCAATGCTTCACGGAACGGTTCAAAGTCACTCGCATCAATAGGGAAAAGACCAGCATATACTTGCGGTTTAACCTTTTTGAAACCTGGTAAAGTTGCAACGTCTGGTGTAGAAGCAAGAGTAATTGTGTCACCTACTGGTGCACCAAAAATATCTTTAATACCAGCAATAACAAAACCTACTTCACCAGCTTCAAGAATATCTGTTTCAGTATGCTTAGGATTAAATACACCTACAGAAGTGACCGGATGAGTTTGTCCTGTCGATTTAACCAACATTTTGTCGCCCTTGCGGATACGACCTTGTTTAATACGAACAAGAGAAACTACGCCTAAGTAGTTATCAAACCATGAGTCGATAATTAATGCTTGTAATGGTGCTTCACGATCACCTTCTGGCGCCGGAATAACATCGACTAAACGCTCGAGTACACCTTCAACACCTAAACCAGTTTTTGCTGAACAGGTTGGTGCATCTGTCGCCTCAATCCCGATAATTTCTTCAATTTCATGAATTACACGTTCAGGTTCAGCCTGTGGTAAATCAATTTTATTTAGAATAGGAAGAACTTCTAGACCTTGTTCAATTGCTGTATAACAGTTTGCAACTGATTGAGCTTCAACGCCTTGTGCAGCATCTACAACCAGTAGCGCACCTTCACA
Organism: Acinetobacter sp. S-1; assembly: GCF_059579785.1. Classification (NCBI taxonomy): domain Bacteria; kingdom Pseudomonadati; phylum Pseudomonadota; class Gammaproteobacteria; order Moraxellales; family Moraxellaceae; genus Acinetobacter; species Acinetobacter sp. S-1. The sequence goes on along the minus strand of NZ_CM184207.1, from coordinate 1,031,201 downwards.
TGCAGCTAATGAACGAGAAACTTCATAGGAGAAGTCAACGTGCCCTGGCGTATCAATAAAGTTAAGTTGGTATTCCTGACCATTTGGATGGGTGTAATACAGCGTGACAGAAGCGGCTTTAATGGTAATCCCACGTTCACGCTCAAGCTCCATTGAGTCTAAGACCTGAGCTTGCATTTCACGATCTTGTAGACCGCCACACATCTGAATAAAACGGTCAGCCAATGTAGACTTACCATGGTCAATGTGGGCAATAATCGAGAAATTTCGTATATTTTTGATATCGACGGATTTTTTAGCTTGCGCCATGGGTTACCTTGAGAAAATATAGAGTGCTATGTAGCTTGTTTTAATACACAGCCAAAGCGGTTAAATAAATTGCGTGAGATTATAACAGATGCATATTTTAAAGTATCCAAAATAATCATTAGCTTTGTACTTATGTTTTAAAAAAGGACAGTCAAAGTAAGCGTCTTACTTCAAATTATCGAGCATACGAAACGGTAAAATCGTAAGGGTTTATGCTTGAGTCAAGCGGCTTATATGCATGGGTAAAAGTTGGTGACATTCGTTTTGGACGTCCTGTAGCAATTTCAATACATGCCCATTTGGTATTTCCAACAAATAATACGGCCTGATCTGATGGACGAAAAAACACATACTGGCGGAATGAATAAAGTGCATTAATGTCATCTAACCATGTACGTAACACAATTTGTTCGCCTTCAAATGCAGCTTTACGATATTGCACATGATGCTCAACCGCGACCATGGCGTGTTTTAACTCAAGATATTTAGTTACCCCTACTCCCAAAGTTTCAACATGAGCAGCAGCTACATCCTGCATCCATTGAACATACATTACGTTATTTACATGCCCTAACGCATCAATGTGATGTGGCTGCACCTGAATATGTAAATCAAAAATACTACTCACAAATGAACACTCTTATTTATTAACCTTAAAACTGAAATAAGTGTAGGTAGATATCGCTAAACGCTCAAGATAAATAATAAAAACCACCCATTTTCAGGGTGGTTTATTGATTGGGTTAAGAATTATTGAATACGTAAACCAAGCATTGCGCGCTGTCCCTGACGAATAATAGCAACACGTGCTACGGTATTTTTCGGCAAGTTAGAAACAACTTTTGCAAAATCCTGACTATTTAAAATTTGGCTATTATTGACTTGGGTAATCACATCACCTGGAATGATATTGGACAATGACGCTAAACCGCCACGGCGAACATCTTGTACATAAATACCTCCTTTCACGCTCAACGCATTTTTTTCCGGTTCAGCTAGATCACGAATACTCATGCCTAAAACTGGCCCTTTAGATGCAGCACCTTGTGCACCAGTAGCAGGTGTTTCATCTGGCGCAGTCGTTAAGGTTGCTGAAATATTACGTGTTTTATCATCACGTAACACTTCAAACTGAACAGTTTGATTTGGCTGTACTTTGTTTAATGCATACAGTAAATCACTCGTACGAAGTACAGGCGCACCATTTAATTTTAAAATCACGTCGCCCGCTCTTAGCCCTGCTTTTTGTGCAGGTGAGTTCGGAGAAATTTGAGTAATTAAAGCACCTTCAGGTTTTGGTAATTTGTACGCATCAGCAAGGTTTCGGTCAATATCTTGCATCATCACCCCTAGATAAGAGCGTGTGACTTTACCTTTTGTTTTAAGCTGATCGGCAACATCCATAGCTACATCAATCGGAATAGAGAAAGACAAGCCCATATAGCCGCCAGTACCACTAAATATTCGAGAATTTACCCCGACTACTTCACCATTTTGATTAAATAATGGACCACCAGAGTTACCTGGGTTTAAAGCCACATCAGTTTGAATAAACGGCACCGAAGTTTCACCGCTCATGTTCCGTGATTTTGCACTGACAATGCCGGCCGAAGCTGAGTAGTCAAAACCAAACGGCGAACCAATAGCTAAAACAGGTTCTCCGACACGTAAACGATCAACATTTCCTACTCGTAAAGCTGGATAATTTGTTCCGTTTACTTTTAACAAAGCAACGTCTGTACGCTCATCACTACCCACCACGGTTGCATCAATTTCACGGCGGTCATTTAGAGTGATGCTGATACGCGAGGCATTTTCAATCACATGATGGTTTGTGAGTAAGTAACCATCTTTACTAATGAAGAATGCACTTCCGTAAGCTGTCTTTTCTTGTGGACCTTGTTGCTGTGGAATGATGACCTGATTGCCAAAGAAACGTTTTAAAATTTCAGGAACTTGCTGTTGCAACAGTTCATCCTGAGTCATTTTTTTTACGACATTTACACTCACCACTGCTGGACTAACTTGTTCAACAAGATTTGAAAAATCAACAGCAGCATTTGCTTGAACAGCAGCAACTGTAAATACCGCTGCATACATTCCTTGTTGTAAATAGCGAGATTTCATTCGGTGCTCACCCACAATTGGTCTACGAGAATAAGGATAAAAATGTTGTATCACAACGCTTTGAGGTTGTGCGTAACAATATGTTTATTTGTAATACGTCATCACAAGGATTATTTTACGCATTGCAACTTTTTAAGCCAATTGCAATTTTTCTCTGAGTTAGAGCGCTTAAGCTCTTGCCTTTTTAGGTAAAAAGGGGTGTCATTAGCGGACGTTTTAAATTGATGCGAATGGACATGCCTAATTTACAGACAATTCACCACTTTGACGTGATTATTGTGGGCAGCGGCGGCGCTGGTTTAAGTCTGGCTTTATCGTTACCAAATCATTTTAATATTGCAGTTTTAGCCAAAGCTGCTCTAACCGAAGCAAGTACCTTTTATGCTCAAGGTGGCGTTGCTGCTGTTCTTGACGAGACTGACTCTATTCAACAGCATATTAATGACACTATGATTGCAGGTGCTCATTTATGTGAAATGGACGCGGTACAACATACCGTAGAAGGCGGCCGCCCTTCTGTTGATTTTCTTTTAAAACAAGGCGTGCAATTTACCTTAGATGAAGATGAACAACTTCACTTAACTCGCGAAGGTGGTCACTCGCAGCGTCGCATTATCCATTCCGCTGATGCAACAGGCAAAGCCATTTCAACCACTTTAGTTGAGCGTGCCAAAGAACGTAAAAATATTACTATTTTTGAAAACTATATTGCGATTGATTTAATCACCTCACATAAATTAGGCCATACCGACCAAGCGAATCGCGCTATTGGTTTATATGCATTAGATGAAAATACTGAAAAGGTTCATACTTTCCTTGCACCATTCACCGCGCTAGCTTGCGGCGGTGCGATGAAAGCTTATCTGTACACATCTAATCCAGATATTGCCACAGGTGATGGTATTGCTATGGCTTACCGCGCAGGTTGCCGTGTAGCGAATATGGAATTTAATCAGTTTCATCCAACATGTCTCTATCATCCTCAAGCCCGCTCTTTCTTAATTACTGAAGCTATGCGTGGTGAAGGTGCTTATTTGCGCCTACCTGATGGTGAACGTTTTATGCTGCGTTTTGACGATCGTGCAGAACTGGCTCCTCGCGATATTGTGGCACGTACCATTGACCATGAAATCAAACGTCTCGGTATTCGTCACGTGTGGTTAGACATTACCCATAAATCACCTGAGTTTATTAAAGAGCACTTCCCTACACTTTATGCAAGATTGCTTGAGTTAGGTATCGACATTACCAAAGACATGATTCCAGTGGTACCAGCAGCTCACTATACATGTGGTGGTGTTGTGGTTGACTCAAATAGCCAGACAGATATTGAAGGTCTCTATGCGATTGGTGAAACGTCATATACGGGCTTACATGGTGCAAACCGTATGGCAAGTAACTCATTACTTGAGTGCTTCGTTTATGGCATGAGTGCGGCAAAAGATATCGAAAATAAATTTGATGAAAACTTCAAATTACCTGAAGTACCAACTTGGGATGACTCACAAGTAACTAATCCAGATGAAGATGTTGTGATTTTACAAAACTGGGATGAGTTACGTTCGACCATGTGGAACTACGTTGGTATTGTAAGGACTACTAAACGTTTAGAACGTGCTTTACACCGTATTGAAATGTTAAAACGTGAAATCACCGAATATTATCAAGACTACCGTGTTAGCAAAAACCTGATTGAACTGCGTAACCTTGTTTTAGTATCGGAAATGATTGTGCGCTGTGCTATGCAACGTAAAGAATCACGTGGTTTACATTACACACTCGATTATCCGGAAACTTCCAGCGAGATTCGTAAAACTGTTTTAACTCCTCCAAATTTTGCAGTAGAACAGCCATTGGTTAATACTGATATTTAAACTGTTCTTCTACAAAAAAGCACAGCTCTGACTGTGCTTTTTATTTGGTTTGATATTTATGGTCTAGGTGGGATTGAATAAGTCGCCGTCACATGCGCAACAGGTTCATCCAGACCAACTGAATAAATCCAAACCTCACCCACCACTAAACTCTTTCCGACTTTCATGAGTTTACATTCACTACGTAAGTCTTGATCACCCGCAGGTTTTCTTAAAAAATTAATATTAAAGTTGGTGGTTACGGCTAAACCGATAATTCCGATTTCACCTAATATGGCAATATATAAAGCAAAGTCTGCCAAAGTCATCATGGTTGGGCCAGATATGGTGCCACCAGGACGTTGATGTCTTTGATCAACATGATAGTAAACGACAGCAGCTTTAGGCGTGACTGATTCAATCGTGCAGTGTTCAAGACTTGGTGGAAATTCCTTTTCAAGAAATGCCACGATTTCTTCTTTTGAGCTTTTCATCCTTGTTATTCTTCAATCTATAAAATCATATGTAAGATAGCATAAGAAAATAACAGATCTTTTCTATGACTTTTTAAATCAGAATTAACATCATTTTTCACCACTCCCATATTTTTATAAGAGTGGCTCATCCAATTTGCTTACCGTAAATATTGCAATGCCTGTTCGAACACCTGATCAGGACTTTGAGTTGCATCTATTCGCTTAATACGTTCTGGTTCAGCTTTCCATAAGGTTTCATAGCCTTCACGAACCTTAGTAAAGAAGCTTAACTTTTCTTGTTCAAAACGGTCTAAAGCTCCGCGTTCACGTGCACGGTTCATACCAAGTTCAATCGGTGCATCTAACCAGAAAGTCACCTCCGGCATGCGTGAAACGAAGTTCTGATTTAAAAGTTGTAATTTATCTTGGCTTAAACCACGACCAGAACATTGATAAGCAAAACTCGCATCGGTAAAGCGATCACTTAGTACAATTTTGTTAGCTTCTAAAGCAGGCAAAATAACCTGTTGTAAGTGTTGAGCGCGTGCCGCATAAATAAGCAATAGCTCAGTATCATGACTCATATTTTCATCATGATTCACCGCCAAAAGCATCGAACGAATTTGCTCAGCTAACGGTGTGCCCCCCGGCTCTCGAGTTAAAATAACTTGTTTGCCTTGCTCTTCAAAATGCTGATGAATTTTTCGAATGAGTGTAGTTTTACCTACCCCTTCCGTGCCTTCAAAGCTGATAAACATCTCTTTTCCTTATTTCTTCGATCTCAACACGGATAAATATTCTTGCACAGCTTGATTATGTGCTTGCAAGCTTGCCGTAAATTTATGACCACCATTACCAGTCGCTACGAAATAGATGTTATTTGAATCATCTGGATGTAACGCTGCTTCAATTGCTTTTTGGCTTGGCAAAGCAATTGGAGTCGGCGGTAAACCATTAATGGTATAAGTATTATATGGTGTTGGAGTACGCAGGTCTTCTCGGGTAATGTTGCCTTTATAGTTATTACCCATTCCGTAAATAACAGTTGGATCCGTTTGTAAACGCATACCGAGTTTTAAACGGCGGACAAAAACTCCAGAAACTTGTGTAAGTTCACTGTCTAAACTCGTTTCTTTCTCAACAATAGAAGCCATAATTAATGCTTCATATTTATCTTTATAAGGTAAATTCGGCGCGCGATTTGCCCAAGCTGTATCTAGAGCTTTTATTTGACGATGATATAAATCGGTAAGAATTTTCTTGTCAGTCTCGCCTTTGGCAAAGAAATAAGTATTCGGCGCGAATAAGCCTTCTGGATGATCGTAAGGAATCCCAAGCGCTTTCATAAGCTGATCATTAGGTAAATCCAATATTGTATTTTTTACATTTTTATCATTTTTGAGTGCAGTAATAAGCTGCTTAAAAGTTGTACCTTCAATCACCAAAACACGATTCATCTGAGCATTATCAGCGTCAGATAACATCTCTAACACTTGTCTTACGCTCATCCCTTGTTCAATTTCATACACACCAGCTTTCATGCTGTCATGAATCATAAACTTTTGATAAAGCTTCAATATGATAGGAAAGCTAACTTTATCTTCTTTTGCCAAACGATCAATAAAACCAGAATAAGTTTCTCCAGATGTAATCGATAACATCTGTTTTTTGCCTTCGATAGGATAAGCCTTAAACAAACTTGACCATAAAATGGCAAACGTAAAGATTAAAACAATAAAAAGGCCAATTAGAACCAATCGCTTAGAAAATTTTGGAGCTTGTTTTTTGTTATTTTTCTTGGCGTTTTTTGCTTTCGCATTCACAGGTGGCTTCGGCATATTAATGAATCTGATTTAAGTTAAGGATATGAAATAAATCTATGCATGCCTGTGTATCTAGCGTTTTCTCGCCTAAATGAGTAACCACTCGCATAGGGTTTAAAGCATTACAAAAGAATAGACTTTGTATTTCAGATACTTCATCTAATTCAATCACACGTACTTCACAGGCAATACCATGGTGCTGCATACGCGCCAGAATTTCTGCCCGCATTACACCGTGGACGCCATTATAGCGAAGTTCAGGAGTAATCCATCTATCATTTAAACGAATAAAACAATTACTACTGACCCCTTCAACAATATAACCTTGTACATCAGTAACTAATGCTTCAGCCCACCCGAGTTGATCTGCTTCTTTTTTTAGCAATACTTGTTCAAGGCGGTTTAAAGATTTAAGCCCCACTAAGCTCGGCATGGTTAAACCTAGGGCCTGATTTAAAACACCACACTGGATAAAATCAGGCATACACGGCTCTAAAGCTTTTGGATAAAACCAGATATAAATATCAGCTTCATGTTTCGGCAAAGTATAACCGCGATCGCCTTCCCCACGACTAATCACAATTTTTAAAGTGCCATTGAGTACGAGGTTCTGCTTTTGCAGCTGCTGTAAACTCAGTTCAATTAATTCAAAATTTACAGTCAAAGACAGTTTTTGACATGCAAGTTTTAGACGTTGCCAGTGCCTTTCTTTAAGCTCAATTTGGTTTTGAAAAACACGAATTGTAGTAAAGCATCCATCTCCATAATGAAAGGCTCGATCTAATAAAGGAATAGTCTCAACGGGTTGCCCATTTTTAAAACACCACATGTTTGTTCCATCCTTTGCTAAAAGCCGCACAACAATACAACACCTTTCATTTAAATAATAAATGATTGATTTTAAAAAATTATACCGATTTCCTATCTACTTTTGAAACTTGTTATATATCAAGATTTAAGAATAGTTTATCTCTTATTATTATTTCTATTTTTTTCATATTAAATTCGTTTTTTATTATTTTTTTAGAATAAAGACTAGCGCTATTCTGCGTTCATGTTTTGAACATTTCATATTTTTTGAGGACTTATCTCATGCGTTTTTCTCAATTAAAAGTCGGGGTTATCGCTGCACTTCTTTCTGTTTCGTCATTTGCAGCCCAAGAATTTTTAAACGTTTCTTACGATCCTACTCGTGAGCTATATACAGATTTCAACAAACAGTTCGGTACTTACTGGAAACAACGTACTGGTCAAGATATTGAGTTTAAGCAATCACACGGCGGTTCTGGTAAACAGGCTCGTGCGGTTATCGATGGCTTAAATGCAGATGTGGTGACATTAGCACTTGCAGCAGATATTGATGAAATTGCTGAAAAAGCAAAACTACTTCCAACTAACTGGCAGAAAAAACTGCCACAGAACTCAACGCCATATACATCAACTATTGTATTTTTGGTGCGTAAAGGCAATCCAAAGCAAATTAAAGACTGGGCTGATTTAATCAAACCAGGCGTAGAAATCATTACACCAAACCCGAAAACCTCTGGTGGTGCTCGTTGGAACTATCTTGCAGCTTGGGCTTGGGCAAAACATCAACCAGGCGGCAATGACGCGAAAGCACAAGAATACGTTCGCCAAATTTATAAACACACTAAAGTTCTAGACTCTGGTGCTCGCGGTGCGACGACTACTTTCGCTGAGCGTGGCATTGGTGATGTATTACTGGCTTGGGAAAATGAAGCTCATTTAGCTATTCGTGAACAGCCGGGCAAATTTGAAATTATTACTCCGTCTCTTTCGATCTTAGCTGAGCCTCCAGTTGCAATTGTGGAGAAGAATGCAGCTAAAAAAGGCAACTTAACTATTGCTAAAGGTTATCTCAACTATTTGTACTCACCTGCTGGTCAAGAAATTGCAGCACGTAACTTCTACCGTCCTCGTAACGCAGCTGTTCTTAAAAAATATAGCAATGTATTTAAGCCATTGAAGCTTGTAACAATCGATAAAGAATTTGGTGGTTGGACAAAAGTACAAAAACAACACTTTGATAATGGTGGTGTTTTCGATCAAATCGTGAAAATCAATAGTGCAGAGAAGTAATTCTTTGCACTAAAGGTAAGGAGAACAGACATGATTCACACTGTAATTGTTCCGGGTGTAGGTGGCAGTGAACATCAGCATTGGCAATCTTGGTTGCAGCGTCAACTCGTGTCTAGTTCTCGTGTTGAGCAAAAAAACTGGGATAGACCTGTATTAAGCGAATGGGTAGAGCAATTCGTTAAAACACTTCAAGCAGCTCAAGCTCCTGTTCAAATTGTTGCACATAGTTTTGGATGCTTAACGAGTGTAGCTGCTTTAGCTGAGCATCCAGAATTAAAAAGCCAAGTTAAGAAACTAATTTTAGTGGCTCCAGCGAATCCAGCACGCTTTGGGGAGGCGGGGTTTGCCCGCCATAGCTTGACCGACTACAAAGATTATTTTCATCAATTAAAAATTGATGTGCCTACAACGCTACTCATTAGTGAAAATGATCCATGGCTCGGCTTTTTTGATGCTTTACAACTTGCAAAATCATGGAAGTTAAATCCCGTCAATCTTGGTGAAGTGGGCCATATTAATGTTGCCTCAGGTTTTGGGCCATTTCCGGATTTGCTGAACTATTTGATTCCAGAAGATTCGATGTGTAGTCACTCATCTATCGACCCGGTAAAAACACATTTCTCTCTGAAATTTGCTTAATACCAATCTTTATACCGCACTGTTTATCTTTTTTTATTCGCTTACTGGTTTCAGCAGGCTTTTCTCTTTGAGGAAATATCATGTCGCAGCGATCCCGAGTGCTGCCTGGGTTTGGTCTATCTTTGGGCTTCACCCTCGCCTACGTTTCTTTTATTGTGCTTATTCCATTAGCCGCAGTCTTTATCAAATCATTTGGAATCGGATGGGACGGATTATGGGAAATTTTAACGTCTGAGCGTATTTTGAAATCGCTTCAACTCAGCTTTAGTTCAGCTTTAATCGCAGCATCTATTAATGTTGTGTTTGGTCTGCTTTTGGCTTGGTGTCTTGTCCGCTATAACTTTCCAGGAAAGCGTCTAGTTGATGCATTGGTCGATTTACCTTTTGCTCTTCCGACCGCAGTTGCAGGTATTGCACTGACTTCACTCTATGCACCTACTGGTTGGTTAGGTCAATATCTGGAACCACTTGGTATTCAGGTTGCCTATACGCCTATCGGGATTACGCTGGCATTGGTATTTATTGGTATTCCTTTTATTGTTCGGACCGTTCAACCAGTACTCAGCGATATTGAAACCGAACTTGAAGAGGCTGCTTCAGCACTTGGTGCAAATCGTTGGCAGACCATTACTAAAATTATTTTACCCATCTTACTACCTGCTCTATTTACAGGCTTTGCTTTAGCGTTTGCTCGCGGCGTGGGTGAGTATGGTTCTGTTATTTTTATTGCAGGTAACCAGCCATTTAAAACAGAAATTGCACCGCTGATGATCATTTCTCGTCTTGAAGAATATGATTATGCAGGTGCAACGACCATTGCAGCGGTCATGTTAGTTCTCTCTTTTATCATCCTATTTGTCATTAACTTACTTCAAGCATGGGCAAACCGTCGTACAGGGAGAAACATCACATGAATTTACATACCGACAGCAATGCACTTGCCTTGAAGTTACAGTCTCGTGATGCAACACGTGAGCCAACTTGGGTACGTTATACCCTTATTACAATTGCACTGATTTTTTTCCTCAGTTGCCTCATGCTGCCACTTATTTTGGTTTTCGTAGAAGCATTTAAACAGGGACTTGAAGTCTATGTTCAGGCTTTGATTGATCCAGATACGTTATCAGCAGTGAAATTAACATTACTCACCGCAGCAATTGCAGTTCCAATTAATGTGATATTTGGTGTTGCTGCAGCATGGGCTGTCTCTAAGTTCCAGTTTAAAGGTAAGGCAATTTTAACAACTATCATTGATATGCCTTTTTCAGTTTCACCTGTTATTGCAGGTTTAATGATTGTTCTAATTTTTGGTGCGCAAGGTTGGTTCGGCGGCTGGTTAATGGATCATGACATCAAGATTTTATATGCCGTACCTGGAATTGTTTTAGCCACCATTTTTATTACAGTTCCATTTGTGGCGCGTGAGTTAATTCCACTCATGGAAGCTCAGGGAACAGAGGAAGAAGAAGCAGCAATTGTACTCGGTGCATCAGGTTGGCAAACTTTTTGGAAGGTCACCCTCCCTAACATTAAATGGGGTCTGATTTACGGCGTGATTTTGTGTAATGCCCGTGCAATGGGTGAGTTTGGCGCAGTATCAGTGGTTTCTGGTCATATCCGTGGTGAAACCAATACTCTGCCATTGCATGTTGAAATTTTATATAACGAGTACACCTTTAGCGCAGCCTTTGCCGTGTCCTCACTGCTTGCCTTCTTAGCTCTTTTAACACTGATTTTAAAAACTTGGTTAGAGCTACATCAAGATAAACCAGAACCGCATTCAACTGATTCGTAAGGAATGAAATCATGAGTATTCAAGTTAAAAATATTGAAAAACACTTTGGTGCATTCCATGCGCTTAAAAATATTTCCCTAGACTTTCCAGAGGGTGAACTGGTTGCGCTACTTGGACCATCTGGTTGTGGTAAGACGACTCTGCTTCGTATCATTGCAGGTCTAGAGTCAGCCGATGGCGGTCAGGTTTTACTTGAAGGTGAAGATGCGACTAATGTACATGTGCGTGAGCGTCAGGTCGGCTTTGTATTTCAGCACTATGCTTTATTCCGTCACATGACTGTATTTGACAATATTGCCTTTGGTTTACGTGTTCGACCTCGTGCAACCCGTCCTTCGGAAGCTGAAATTAAAAAACGTGTCACTCGTTTACTTGATCTAGTTCAACTAGGCTTTTTAGCAGACCGCTACCCTGCTCAGCTTTCTGGCGGACAACGTCAGCGTATTGCTTTAGCCCGTGCTTTAGCAGTAGAACCTCGCGTGTTATTACTCGATGAACCATTTGGCGCTCTAGATGCCAAAGTACGCAAAGAATTACGTCGCTGGTTACGCAACTTACATGATGAATTGCATATCACTTCAATTTTCGTGACTCACGATCAAGAAGAAGCACTTGAGGTTGCAGACCAGATTATTGTCATGAATAAAGGTAATGTTGAGCAAATCGGTTCACCTCGTGAAGTTTATGAAAAACCTGCAACGCCATTTGTGTTTGATTTCTTGGGTCAGGCAAATCGATTTGAAGGTGAACATACGGAAGGTATTATCCGTATCGGTAATGACCGTATTCAATTACCAACAGCAGTTGAGGCACCTCAAGGAAAAGTGATTGCTTTTGCCCGTCCAGATGAGTTACATATTCACTCGCAACCGCAAGCGAATACCATTGAAGCGACTTTTGTACGTGAAATCTGGATTGCTGGAAAAGTAGTGGCCGAATTACAAGACCGTAATGGACGTTTAATTGAAATTGCTCTGAGCAGTGAAGCTGCAAAATTACATGCATTTAAACCTAATCAAACTGTTTGGGTGAGCGCATCTCAATTGCACTTATTTGCAGACCAAGTTGCTTAAGAAATATATTTGGTGAGGAAATATCTTGCGGATCTTTAGACGCTCCTCACCTCTTTTGAGGAAAAGTGTAAATGAACTTTCAACAATTAAGAATTATCCGAGAAACAGTACGCCAAAACTTTAACTTGACGGAAGCATCGGCTGCACTCTACACATCTCAATCGGGTGTAAGTAAACATATCAAAGATTTAGAAGATGAATTAGGTGTTCAACTTTTCGTTCGTAAAGGTAAACGCCTTTTAGGTTTAACTGAACCAGGCCAGTCACTTCTTAGCATTGTTGAACGCATGTTAGTGGATGCTGAAAATATTAAACGACTTGCTGAAGATTTTAATAAGGTTGACGAAGGAACATTAACAATCGCAACTACGCATACTCAAGCGCGTTATGTATTGCCTCCAATCGTTAATCAATTTAAGAAATTATTTCCAAAAGTTCATTTGATTTTACAACAAGCTAGCCCTGTCGAAATTTCAGAAATGCTTTTACAAGGCGAAGCGGATATTGGAATTGCAACCGAGTCTTTAACGACTGAAGAAAATCTGGCTAGCATTCCTTACTACCAATGGCAACACAGTATTATTACCCCGCAAAATCATCCTTTAGTGCAGGCAGATAAGATCACTCTAGAACTTTTAGCAGAATATCCACTCATTACTTATCATGGTGGTTTTACAGGTCGATCTAAAATTGATAAAGCCTTTGAAGAGGCTCATCTAGATGCAGATATCGTAATGTCAGCTCTTGATGCCGATGTTATCAAAACCTATGTGGAACTTGGCATGGGTGTGGGTATTGTCAATGACGTGGCTTATGATACAGAACGTGATTATCGTTTAAAGCAAACCAAAACTGATATTTTTGGTGTTAATACGACATGGATTGCGGTTCGCAAAGGCCACTTATTACGCGGTTATGGTTACGAATTTATTTCTTTATGCTCACCTGATGCGGATATTAAAGCGCTTAAGAAAATTGCTTACCCAGACGAATAAAAATTAAAAATAAATAAAAGAGCTTTTTAGCTCTTTTATTTATTCTATTAAGTACAAAAAAAACGAGCCGTAGCTCGTTTTTTCTTTTGTGATCTTACCAGTAGAAGTTCACACCAACTTTACCAACTGGCATCCATTGGTATTTATCGTCATTACGAATTTCATTTGCTTCTTTATCAACAGCATCTTGGGCAGATGTTGGGTTACCTGTTACAGGAGCAAGGTTATATTGAGTTAACTGAACTTGTGGGTTACCAGTATAGTAAGCACCTACCTCACCAAATACACCCCAGTTTTTATTGATTTTAGGTGCAAAACCAAAACCTAAGTATGGAGCGATATCATTCTTGTAAGACATTTTACCTCTTACACCGCCCTCTTGGCCTGCAACTGCTTGTTGATAGTTCTTACCATCAATTGATAAAGTTTCACCATTACCAATACGTTTAGCTAAGTCATAATCATTATCTAGATAAGCAGCACCCGCAGCTATATATAATCCTTGAGCCCAACGGTTAGCACTTGCACCCCATGGACGAATCTCAGCATTTAAATAGATATTATTGTTATCCATATCTAGGTCATATTTAGTACCATTTACAGAAACATCATCTGTCCACGAAATGTCACCACCGTTATAACCCAAAGCCAAACCTACATATGGGTTTGCTTGCCATAATAAAGCACCACCGTAACCAGTTGTACCTACCTCAGCACGTGCCCCCACAGGAATTAATTGGTTTTTGTCAAATGCGTAGCTGTCATGAACAACGGCTTCATCTGCCATAGCAGCGCCAGCAGCGAATAAAGCTGTTGTAGTGACTAATACACGTAATGCTTTCATAGTTTTCTCCTCAAAAAGGCTCTGTTTTTAATTTATTCATCTTGTGACTGAAATCATAATAATGACAGCTTAGATTCTTTTTTATACAAAAAATGCTAGATTTCTGTTATTTTTTGATACAAATTGAGTTAAATTTTTATTTTCAAATCATTTTTGTGTAAAAAACACTTGATTATCTAATAAGCTTATTTCGATTTACCTCATTTATATCATCAATTAAACGTAACACGTTTTTTGAAAGATTCTTGTCACAAATTAGTGTAAAATCTTTAAAATTTTTTATGGAAGGAAGATCATGTCTCAGCTTTCTACGATCATTGAGCAAGCATTTGAAGACCGCGCAAATTTTACTGCAGCAGATTGTTCAAGCGAAATTCGCCAAGCTGTTGAAGAAGCAATTGCTGGTTTAGATAACGGTACACTTCGAGTTGCTGAAAAAATCAATGGTGAATGGGTTGTTCATCAATGGTTAAAAAAAGCTGTTTTATTATCATTTAAACTTAATGACAATAAACCAATTGAGTCATGTGATCTTCGTTTCTATGACAAAGTTGAAACTAAATTCTCTGGTTGGACTGAAGAGCAATTTAAAGCTGCAGGTGTTCGTGTTGTTCCTCCTGCTGTAGCACGTCGTGGTAGCTTCCAAGCTAAAAACGTGGTGTTAATGCCATCTTATGTCAACATTGGTGCTTATGTAGATGAAGGCACAATGGTTGATACATGGGCAACTGTAGGTTCATGTGCTCAAATCGGTAAAAATGTTCACTTGTCTGGTGGTGTAGGTATTGGTGGTGTTTTAGAACCATTACAAGCTAACCCAACCATTATTGAAGACAACTGCTTTATCGGTGCACGTTCAGAAATCGTTGAAGGCGTTATCGTTGAAGAAGGTTCAGTCATTTCAATGGGCGTTTTCATTGGTCAATCAACTAAAATTTATGACCGTGAAACTGGCGAAATCCATTATGGCCGTGTACCAGCAGGTTCAGTTGTAGTTTCAGGTAGCTTGCCATCTAAATGTGGTACTTACAGCTTATATGCTGCAATTATCGTGAAAAAAGTTGATGCGCAAACACGTTCAAAAACAAGCTTGAACGATTTGTTACGCGCTGACTAATTTGTTATAACTCTGTTGCGGAGCTTTAATCGCTCCTCATCTCTACGATCAAACTGATCGTAGAGATTTTATTTTTTATATAGTGTGGTATTTCTAGAATGGCTTCCTTACGTTCCTCTGCAATTCCTGTCTCAGACCCTGCGTCCGGTTTACGCATTACCGAGATTTTTTACTCGTTGCAGGGTGAAGCAAATGCCTCTGGCCTACCGACTGTATTTATCCGTCTAACAGGCTGTCCATTACGTTGTAGCTATTGCGATACCACCTATTCCTTTGAGGGTGGCGAACGTTTTTCACTTGAACATATCATTGAAACAGCTACACAATTTCAAACACCTTATATTTGTGTGACAGGTGGTGAACCTCTTGCTCAGCCAAACTGTTTGATTTTATTACAACGTTTATGTGAAGCAGGTTTTGACGTTTCTCTAGAAACCAGTGGCGCTCTTGATGTGTCAAAAGTAGACCCTCGTGTCTCTAAAGTTCTCGATTTGAAAACACCAACTTCTGGTGAAGAACATCGCAATCTCATCAGTAATCTTGACCATTTAACACCACGTGACCAAATCAAATTTGTGATTTGTAATCGTGAAGACTATGAATGGTCAAAGCAACAAGTTGAAAAATATCAACTGCAAACCAAAGTCAGTACCGTTTGGTTCTCCCCTGCCTTTGCGGTTGAAAAAGGTGCTGTAGGCCTGCCACGTCTAGCACGTGATCTGGCACAGTGGATACTTGATGATAAATTACCTGTTCGTTTCCAGCTTCAGTTACATAAACTGCTTTGGAACGATGAATCAGGTCGTTAATCACTCAATAAAATAAATCATTCCGAATATGGAGAAAAATATGCGCTCTCGTGCCATTGTTTTACTTTCAGGCGGCTTAGACTCAACCACTTGCCTAGCTTGGGCACAAGCGCGCTATGAATGTATTGCTATTAGTTTTATGTATGGTCAACGCTCAACCACTGAACTTGATGCTGCAAAAGCATTAGCTCAGCGTTCAGGTGTTGAACATCGTGTAATTAATATTGATCTCGCTAATTTAGGTGGATCAGCACTTACAGATCACAACATTGCAGTACCAGAACAGTTACAAGAAGGTATTCCTGTAACTTATGTACCAGCGCGTAACACTATTTTCCTCTCGTATGCTCTAGCAGCAGCTGAAGTATTTAATGCTGAAGCTATTGTTATTGGTATCAATGCTGTTGATTATTCAGGATATCCTGATTGTCGCCCTGAATTTATTGATGCTTTTGCGAATATGGCCCGTTTAGCAACTAAAGCTGGCGTAGAAGGAAAACCACTTAAATTTGAAACACCCCTGTTACATTTATCCAAAGCGAATATCATACGTTTAGGGATTGAACATGGCGTAGACTATAGTCAAACGGTATCTTGCTACCAAGCAGATGCTCAAGGACGTGCGTGTGGTAAATGTGACAGTTGCCGTTTGCGTAAAGAAGGCTTTATCGATGCTGGTGTTACCGATCCAACACGCTATATACCGTAATAAGTAGGTAAAATTTATGAAGTTGTTAAAATCAAATCTTATTCTTTCATCTTTATTCTCAGCAGCTGCACTTATGGCTGGTTCAGTTCAAGCAGCTGAAAACCCAGTTCAAGCGGCATATAAAAGCACTAACGTTAAAGGTGCATTAGTTAACGTTTGTAAAGAACAAACTGCTAAAGGCGGCAAGTTAAGTTCATCTGAAGTTAGCAAATTCTGTAGCTGCCAAGTTGAAGCACAAGGTAAAGTGACTGAAGCACAAAAATGGGAAATCCAAAGCGCAATCAATGCGAATAAAAGCCCAAGTTCTCTAGGATTTGTACAACAACAAAACCGTGATCTTAAAGCATGTTTTGGTCCTCAGTTAACAACTAAGCTTGAAAAGTTAACTGAAGATGCAATGAAGGCAGCTCAACAACAAACTCCTAAAAAATAAGATTTTAATGTTCCAAATTAAGCCTGCATTTATGCAGGCTTTTTTTATAGCTCTGTTAAAATAACAGCACTTTTGACCAATTCATTTAATGTAAGCCATGCAAGAACAATGGAAAACTAATGCTAACCATAAAAGGTCTATTGTCTCATTTAGTGGAGGCAAAGATAGTTCTCTAGCACTCTACCATGCAATGCAGACAGGCGAAGTGATTGGATTGATTGTAATGCTAGAAGAACAAGGCCAACGTTCTCGCTCACATGCCATGCCTCTTGATATTATTCAAGCGCAAGCTAAAGCAATCGGCTTTCCCGTGTTTATAGCTTCATCAAGTTGGAATGACTATGAAGTAAAGTTTATTGAATTACTCAATCAAGCAAAGCAACAAGGAGCCGAGGTACTGGTTACAGGTGACCTTGATATGCCTGAACACGGCTGTTGGCATGATCGAGTAACGCAACAAGTAGGTCTTCAATTAGGAATGCCTCTTTGGCTACGTCCGCATCGTGAAGTTGTTGAAGAATTTATTCAACTTGGATTCCAGAGTGTAGTGGTGACCGTAAACCTTAAACTCGGGATGAATATAGACGATTTAGGTAAAACCTTAACTTTAGAATACATCCAAGAGCTTGAGAACCGTGGTATTGATCCATGTGGTGAGGGCGGTGAATTTCATACGACCATGATTGATGGGCCAATTTTTAACAAAGCAATCCCTGTAAGAAAACTCAATATTGTTTATCATGAGGAATACGCTTTTTTACCACTTGAATTAGATCATATTTAACTTTTATTTAAAGGATAAGAAATGTCTGAGAATATTCAACTCCCAAATCAGGTGTTCCCTACTACACACGGCGAAGTGAACTTGGCCGAAGTCGAAAATGAATGGTTAATCATTTACTTCTATCCTAAAGACTCAACACCAGGCTGTACAACACAAGCAGTTGGTTTTTCTTGTTTGAAAGATCAATTTGAAGCTTTAGGTGCCCGTATTTTCGGTATTTCACGTGACTCGGTAAAAGCCCATCAAAATTTTACAGAGAAGCAAGCACTTACTATTGATCTGATCAGTGATAAAGAAGAAACTCTTTGTCATCACTTTGACGTGATTAAAGAAAAGAATATGTATGGTAAAAAAGTCATGGGTATTGAACGTTCTACTTTTATTTTCCATAACAAAACTTTAGTTAAAAGCTATCGCAAAGTTAAAGCAGCTGGGCACGCAGAGCAAGTTCTAGAAGACTTAAAAGCACTACAAACAGCTTAATAAACTTAAAAACAAAAAGCGGGCATAATGCTCGTTTTTTGTATATGAACAAATTACTTACTACTTTACTTTGGCGTATGATAAACATATTAGAATAATTCACGCTAAGGTATTTACATGAGTCTGCTCAAAGTTTGTAATTTACTGTCTAGTGGTCTTGTTATTTCTGCATGCTCCGTTAGTTCATCCAGTATGCCGCCCTCAATTACACCATCTACCACGCAAGTTGAAACTCCACCTATAAAAATAAGTTGCCAAGATTTACAAAACCCTGCCTATCAACAAGCCGTACTTAAAATAATTAATCAGATTCGCCAGCAATCACGCCAATGTGGACAACAATATTTCGCTGCAACCAGACCATTAAGTTGGAGTAATAATTTATATAAAGGTGCACTTTCTCATAGTGAAGATATGGCAACACACAACTTTTTTGGACATGTTGACTCCAGAGGATTAGATTTAAAATCTCGTTTGAAAATTTATAATACACTCGGTAAAGCCAATGGTGAAAATGTCGCGAGTGGACAGAAAACATTAGATGAAGTGATGTCTAGATGGCTGTCGAGTCCCCTACATTGTAGTAACCTAATGAACCCTAAATTTACAACTTACGCAATTGCTTGTGCTTCTGATCAATCTGTAAAACAAAAGAGCTATTGGACTCAACAATTTGGTACACGTTAAAAGGAAAAAAGATGCAATCAGGTTCGATCACCCCTATTTTAAGAATTTTTGATGTCGAATTAGCTCAATCATTTTATCTTGAGTTCTTAGGTTTTCAGCTTGATTGGCAACACCAATTTGAAGACAACTTTCCGTTATATTTACAAATTTCTAAAGATGATTGCGTTATTCATTTATCTGAGCATTTTGGAGATGCGAGTCCTCATAGTGCGATCCGTATTTATTGGGAACATATCTATGAGTTGCACAGTGAGCTAAGCCAAAAAAATTATAAATTTTCTAAGCCTCAAGTTGAAAAAACAGATTGGGAGACACTTGAACTCTGTATCACCGATCCTTTTTCAAACCGAATTATCTTTTGGGCAGATGCTTAATTTATATGCACTTACTCAAAATCATCTAAATTAGAGCGATCATCTTCTTCAAAGCGTTGTTGCAACTGTTGATAAGTGCGTGTTTTTTTAAATTCATCCAAAAATTGAATAGTTCCTACAGGGAAAAATTCGGTCTGGATTTCACCACGATAATAAGCTTCACGCATTGGTGTTGCCGAGATAGAGTCTTTTAAACTATCAAGTTCAACCATAATCCACTCAGGAAATAGTCGTAAATAATATGAAGACTCATCCTTAAAGTGTCCAATCAAACCAACTTTTGAGTTCGGTTCAATTACGCCATTCACTAAAGATTTGACTTGTTTTACCCATTTTTCGTCATTATAAACATCTACTACATGTACAAAACGAATACGTTTTTGCTCTTCTAACGAGAAATTTGACAAGATCATTTGCTCGCGCTCTACTGCTAAGAACGGATTTTTAATATTACGTTCCATTTGAGCAGAACCTAATGCCAAAACGACATAGTGGCTTTGTTGTAAGGCAATTTCAATTGTCTGCATATGAGCTAAATGAAATGGTTGAAAACGCCCTATAAAAACGAGATAGTCAAATTTATACATAATTAGATTTTCACTTTTTATGAACTCACCAGTTAACCGCATTACAAAAAATATGCGCCATAATGAGAACCTAAAAATTAACAACGTGGTTTAAAGCAAGGATAGTACGATGACACTTAGCTGTATTCAACAACCTCATCAACATTTACACGCAAATTTAGAAGGTGGCGTACTCACCTTAGCCATAAATCGTCCAGAAGCGAAAAATGCACTGTATGGCGAACTTTACTTATGGATTGCCAAAGCACTTGATGAAGCTGACCAAGACAAAGATGTACGAGTAATCATTCTACGTGGTGTAGAGCAAGACTTTACCGCTGGTAATGACATGAAAGATTTTATGGGCTTTGTACAAAATCCTAATCTAGGTCCAGCAGGTCAAGTTCCTCCGTTTGTACTCCTTAAATCTGCTGCTAGATTATCAAAGCCGCTTATTATTGCAGTAAAAGGTGTGGCAATTGGTATTGGTGTTACGATTTTATTACACGCAGATTTAGTTTTTGCTGACAACACTGCCCTTTTCCAAATTCCATTTGTAAGTCTTGGCCTTTCTCCAGAAGGCGGTGCAAGCCAACTATTGGTTAAACAAGCGGGTTATCACAAAGCAGCTGAACTTCTATTTACTGCGAAAAAATTTAATGCAGAAACCGCAGTACAAGCAAGCTTAGTTAATGAAGTTGTTGAAGATGCTTATGCATCTGCTCAGGCAACTGCTCAACATTTAGCAGCTTTACCACTTGCCTCATTAAAACAAACCAAAGCATTGATGAAACATGATTTAGATCAAATTATTGAATGTATTGATCATGAAGCTGAAATCTTTATGCAGCGCGTTCAATCTCCAGAAATGCTAGAAGCTGTACAAGCATTTATGCAAAAACGTAAACCAGATTTCTCACAGTTTAATTAAAATCAATTTCTATGATTTGAATAAACTCAAAGGCAGGCTCTTCATAAGGATGGCTTGCCTTTAATGCTTTTGCTACAGCCTTTGCATTTTCTTCAATTACAATTGTTTCAACTCGCCACTCATCAACTTGTTCAAGTTCACCCAGCTCTCCGATATAAGGATCTGCACCTTTGACTGGTTTAAATTGCCCTGTTCCTTTCACTTGCCATGCGCAGTGTTCATAATTACCGATACCACCCGCACCAGCAGAAAAAATAGCTTGTTTTGTCGACTCAAGATGTGACTCAGGTACGTAATAAATCAGCTTTAACATAAGTAGAATGGCTCGAAACTAGTGAACTAGCTTTAAATCATACCTTTAAAAAAGCTTCTAAATCAAAGTCAGCTCATCATTACCAAATAATTTACTCCAATAAAGAGGATTTGAATGGCAAGTGCCAAGCCAAATAAGCGCCAGCCCTTATCTTTGGTATACATTGTTCTTATGTGATACTTATTTTTCATCATTTTGATCTCCGATTTTTATCGTTGTTACAGAGAAAGCAAAAATTGATCCAATCTTGAACAAACTATAAAGTGTTAAATAGCCGAATGTCTATAGGCTTATAATTTTCATAAAATGCTTAGTAGAGCTACACTCATTTATATGTAACTCTTACTCTGAACAAAGTTTTAAATTTCAGTGTGCTAGAGCTGCGTCTTTATAATTTTAAGTATTCGATTTCTTTAAATATCTGTTCTCATATATTGTCATCATGAATGCTAAACCACATAAAATGACGAAACCGCCAGTCATTGGTATTAATGTACCGTTATATAGCTGCCCAATAATGGAAGCGAGAATAAGTGACAAAACAGAGGATGCTGCACCAATAATGGCCGAAGCCATACCAGCAACATGCCCCATTGGTTCCATTGCAATCGCGTTTAAATTACCAAATAAAGTTCCAAATAATAAAAATAAAATGCAGGCATAAAGCATAAACATCCAGAATGAAACAGCCACACCTAAAAGTTGAATTCCTAAGAAAACTAAAGAAATTAAGCACAAACCTAGAAAGCCATAAATACAGATTGGACGCATACCAAACTTCATAACAATTTTAGAGTTTGTAAATGAAGCGACTCCCATTACACCTGCAAGCACAGCAAAATAAGCACTAAACTCTTGCCCTGTTTTCCCAAACTGCTGCATAAAAATTTGCTGAGAAGTACCCAAATAACCAATGAATCCACCAAAGCAAAAACCTGCACATAGCAAATAGCTCATGGTGGTTTTATTACTTACAACTTCTTTAAAACCTTCCCGAAATGCTTGTAGACGCATAGGTAAACGATTTTCTGGAAGCAACGTCTCTTCCAAACGTAAAGCAACCCATACCCCGACAACTGTGGCATAGGCCATATATAAAACAAAGATCTCACGCCAACCAAAGAAATGGATAATGAGCTGTCCCAAACTTGGTGCAATTGCTGGGGCAACCATAAACACCATCATAATTAAAGACATGATGCGGGCCATTTGAGCCCCACTGTATTTATCCCTAACAATTGAAATAGAAGCCACATAAGGACCTGATACACCAACCCCTTGAATGAAACGTCCAATTAGAAACCATTCAAAACTTTGTGTGGTAAAACACAACAAACTTCCCAGAAAGTAAATAACAATTCCTGTGAATAAAATACGTTTACGGCCAATCGCATCGGATAGAGGGCCAGCAATCAGTTGACCAATCGTCATACCGGAAAAAATACCAATAATGACCCACTGTGTCTGATTATTATTTTTTAAGTCAAAAACTCGTCCGATTTCGCCCAAAGCAGGTAGGACTGCATCTATTGAAAAAGAAACAATAGACATGAGCAATGCCATCAGAAGTGCAAATTCATGGAAATGGATTTTTGATTTCATTTTTCTTCTCTGCTATTTATTAATATCGTACTACATATAAATAAGCCACCTTACGGTGGCTTATTTCAATTTTTATATTAACCGATAAACTTACGTGCGTTACGGAACATACGTAACCATGCACCATCTTCAGTCCATTCTTCTGGACTCCAAGAGTGTTGAATTGCACGGAAAGTACGCTCTGGGTGTGGCATCATAATTGTTGCACGACCATCTTTAGACGTTACACCAGTAATCGCTTCTGGCGAACCATTCGGATTCAATGGATAATGTTGAGTCGGGTTACCATGGCTGTCAACATAACGCAAAGCAACTTGGTTAGCTGCATTCAAGCCTGCAATATCAGCTTCACTCGCAACTGCACGACCTTCACCGTGTGCTACAGCAATCGGTAAAATCGAACCTTCCATTCCATTAAGCAATACAGAAACAGATTTTTCAACACGAACGTTTACGCTACGAGCTTCAAAAACTTCTGACATATTGCGGTGGAAACGTGGCCAGTGTTCAGCACCCGGAATAAGTGGCGCTAATTGTGACAACATTTGGCAACCATTACAGATACCTAAGCTGAACGTATCTTCACGATGGAAGAATTGTTCAAACTGATCACGTAATTTCGCATTGAACAATACAGATTTTGCCCAGCCACCGCCAGCACCCATTACGTCACCGTAAGAGAAACCGCCACAAGTCACTAAACCTTCAAAATCACTTAGGCTAACGCGACCTGCAAGTAAATCACTCATATGCACGTCAACGGTATTGAAACCAACCTTATCAAAGGCTGCTGCCATCTCAATATGACCGTTTACACCTTGCTCACGCAAGATCGCCATATTAGGACGACGTGTGTTAATGAACGGTGCTTCAATAGGTTCATTCAAGTCAAATGTTGGTTTAGCAATTAAGCCTTGATGTGATTTATCTGCAATTAAAGCAAATTCTTGGTCAGCAGTTTCAATGTTATCACGTAAACGTTGGATCTGATGAGATACTTCTGACCAAGCTTGTTGTAACTCTGCGCGCTCTAAAGTCAAACCATTTACAGATAATTGATCTGTGTTGTTTACACGACCAACTACAGCAATTGCATCTTTTAAGCTAGAAGCAGCAACTTCTGCTTGTAAAGCGTCCCAATCAGTTGCCTTAATTTGAAGAACTGCACCAATTTCTTCAGCAAATAAACTTGCTGGAGTTTGGTCTTCTAATGCAACACCTAAACGTGCAGCGAACATCATTTCAGCAACAGTTGCGAGTAAACCACCATCACCAATGTCATGGTAAGCTTGAATCAAGTCACGGTTGTTCCAATCTTGAATTAAAGCAAAGAACGCTTTGAAATCATCAAAACTATCAACGTCTGGAGTGATTGAACCGATTGCTTTATATACTTGCGCAAGAATCGAACCACCTAAACGGAACTGGCCTTTAGATAAATCAATACGTACAAGTACTGAGTCTTCTAAATTCTTAAGTTCAGGTGTTAAAGTCTTACGAACATCAGCTACTGGAGCAAATGCAGTAATTACACCAGTCATTGGAGATGTTACAGCTTTATCTTCACCATTATCATTCCAAGTGGTACGCATTGAAAGCGAGTCTTTACCTACAGGAATCGCAATTCCTAAAGCAGGACACATTTCCATACCAATCGCTTTCACACCTTCAAACAATGCTTGGTCTTCACCTTTTTGACCAGCAGCAGCCATCCAGTTTGCAGAAAGTTTGATATCGCTAATTTGTTCAATGTTTGCACATGCAATATTAGTAATTGCTTCAGCAACTGCCAAACGAGCAGATGCTGCTGGATTTAACAATGCTACTGGCGGACGTTCACCCATCGCCATTGCTTCACCAGTGAAGCCTTGTAAGCTTGTCGTCGTTACTGCTGCATCCGCAACAGGAATCTGCCAACGACCAACCATTTGATCACGTGCAACCATACCTGTAATTGAGCGGTCACCAATGGTGATTAAGAATGACTTAGACGCAACTGTAGGATTTTTCAATACACGGAAAATCGCATCTTTCAAATCAACTTTTGAAGCGTCAAACTCGTTACCTTTACGCTCAATTGTTTCATAAGAACGTTGCATACGCGGTGTACCACCAAGCATTACTTGCATTGGGATATCAACTGCATTGTTCTGGAACAATGGATCTTCAACAGTTAAATGACGAGCTTCAGTTGCTTCACCTAACACGGCAAATGGACAACGTTCACGAGCACAGATTGATTCGAACTGTTCTAAAGACTCTGGACGAATTGCAAGAACATAACGCTCTTGTGCTTCGTTTGACCAGATTTCCATTGGGCTCATGCCCGGTTCTAATGAAGGAATCTTACGAAGGTTAAGAACTGCACCTAACTCATGGTCATTCACAAGTTCAGGCATAGCATTTGATAGACCACCCGCACCAACGTCGTGTACAGAAACGATTGGGTTGAAGTCTTCTAAGCGCCAGCATGTATCGATCACTTCTTGACAACGGCGTTCCATTTCTGGGTTTTCACGTTGTACAGATGCGAAATCAAGGCTTTCACCCATTGTACCGCTGTCTACAGAAGATGCTGCACCGCCGCCAAGACCGATTAACATTGCAGGGCCACCCAATACAATGAGCAAGTCACCTGGTTGAATCGCATCTTTTTCTACATGGTCAGGACGAATGTTACCATAACCACCAGCAATCATGATTGGCTTATGGAAGCCCTTCACTTCACCATTTACATTCTGTTCGAAAGTACGGAAATAACCATTTAATGCAGGACGGCCGAATTCGTTGTTAAATGCCGCGCCACCTAATGGACCTTCAATCATGATTTGTAATGGCGATGCCATACGTGAAGGTTTACCGTAGTTTTCTTCCCACGGTTGTTCAAAACCAGGAATATTTAAGTTAGAAACAGTAAAGCCTGTTAAACCAGCTTTTGGTTTACCACCACGACCAGTTGCACCTTCATCACGGATTTCACCGCCTGAACCGGTAGCAGCACCAGCAAATGGAGAAATTGCTGTTGGGTGGTTATGAGTTTCAACCTTCATTAAAATATGAGCAGCCTGGCTCTTATATTTATAAACAAAGTGACCATTTTCATCCGCTTTTGGATAAAAACGCATCGTGTCATAACCAACGATTACAGACGCGTTATCTTTATATGCAGATAACACATCAGTTGGAGATTCTTTATAAGTATTTTTAATCATCTGGAACAATGATAATGGTTGTTTTTCACCATCAATTGTCCATTCAGAACCGAAGATTTTATGACGACAGTGTTCAGAGTTCGCCTGTGCAAACATCATCAATTCGATATCATTTGGATTACGACCAAGCTTACCGAATGCTTCTGTTAAATAATCAATTTCTTGTTCAGAAAGCGCAAAACCGAACTCATTGTTCGCTTTAACCAAAGCTTCTTTGCCTTCGCCCAAGATATCAATTGAATTTAATGGTTTTGGAGCTGTTTCTGAGAATAATGCTTTTGCATCTTCAATTTGAGCAAAAACTGTTTCTGTCATACGGTCATGAAGTACTTGTTTAACTTCATTCGTAATTTCAGTAACGCCTTTTAACGTGAATAAAAGACCACGTTCTAAACGGTGTACTGGCGTATTACAGTTTTTGAAAATATCAGTTGCTTTAGAAGACCAAGGTGAAATAGTACCCACACGTGGTGTAACTAAAATCTGAATCTCATCACTTGCAGATTGACGAAGTTCAAAAGACTCACCGTCATTCAATAATTGCAAAGCAGATTGATGTTGCTGCTCGTTGAGCGCGTGATCAAACAAATAGACCCATTGGCTGTCAAAAGATTGAACAGAACTAATTGACGATAAACGTGTTAATAGTTGAGCTTTCTTAAAAGAAGAATGTGCTGCTGCACCGGCCACGATAAACATGTTGATTTTGGCTCCACGGGCAGGTCTTGTGAACCTTACCGCAATGTGACTTTAGAGAGAGCGCATATTCTACTGCTTCTTGGTAAAATCAGCTAGATGTAGAATCAGTATTCTGTAACCTAATTCTGCAAGAAGTGATTTGTTTTTTGTTCAAAATCATTTTTTTAGTCATTCTTGCTAAAAATAAATTGTTGCATGTTTATTCAATAACATAATAAAACCCGAACTAAGACAAACTATGTCGCACCAAGCTAGTGCTTTTAAGTTTTTTTTGGCATGATCAGGTTTTATAGTTTTGAATAATGATAAATGGAACAAATGCGTTGGTTAGAGCTGCTTTCCGCAGTTCGTTTAGGTAGCAAAAAAAGTAGTACAGAACTGGCTCGTAGCCCATTCCATAAAGATTATGACCGCATTATATTTTCTCAAAGTTTTCGTCAGTTAAACCGTAAGACGCAAGTTCATCCTCTAGCACAACATGATGGCATTCATACCCGCTTAACACACTCCCTTGAGGTTTCCTGCATTGGTCGCTCAATGGGCATGCTTGCCGCAGAAAAAATAAAAGATGAATTACCTGTCTGGATTTCACCTGCCGATGTCGGAGCAATTATTCAGGCAGCTTGTCTGGCCCACGATATTGGTAACCCCCCTTTTGGACATGCGGGTGAATACGCAATTCGTGAATGGTTCGATGATGCCTCACATGATGATTTTTTAAAGAAACTAAGCCCCGAAGAAGAAGCTGATGTTCGTCAGTTTGAAGGTAATGCTCAAGGATTACGTCTATTAAGTCGCATTGACTATCATCCAAATGATGGCGGTATGCGCTTAACTTATGCAACTTTAGGTGCTTATCTAAAATATCCATGGCTTTCAAAAACAATTGCTTCGCAGGGTGACCGCCCTTCGCATCAAAGAGCAAAGTTTGGTTGTTATCAGTCTGAAAAAGAAATTTTAAAACAGATTGCGGAACAGCTCGGGCTGATTCAACTCGGGGAATATCATTATTGCCGTCATCCACTCACGTACCTGTTAGAAGCTGCTGATGACATTTGCTATGCCCTCATTGATTTAGAAGATGGTATTGTCTTAAATATGCTGAGTTACCAAGAAGTTGAACCAATATTCCTAAATCTTATTGCCGACTATGGTCAACCTGAAGAGTTGTCTCATCCAAACAGTACATGGCAACAAAAGATCTCAGCATTACGTGGTCGAGTCATGAAACGTCTTGTTGATGAAGTCACTACGGCTTTTGCTAAAAATCACTATGAAATCATTACAGGTCAGCTTAAAGGCAATCTTTTGCAATATTGTTCGCCAGATATTGCAATTGGTATCGAAACTGCCAAAAATCTGGCACGTGATAAAATTTTTGAGCACCCACAAAAGTCGGGTTTAGAAATTATTGCACATCAGAGTTTACAAACGATTTTGGATGCATTTGTACCACTCACAACGCCGCATAAATCTTTAAGCTTTAAAGAACAACGTTTAATGTCTATCCTTAACCTGTATGGTGCTAACTTTAGCAATAATCACTACAGCAATATCATGCAAGTACTCGATATTATTAGTAAGTTCTCAGATCATCAGGCTTATAGCTTGGCGCAAGAGTTGCAAGGTAATAAAATTGGCTTGTTTTAAGCTGGCTTGATATAGAAAGAAATAAAACCAGTGTCGTTTTCAATTCATTTTAGAACGACCAGATTTACAGTTATGAATAAGTGAAATTACGCTATGATCGGATGTTTAATTGGCGAAGTGTTTGCCTTAGAAGCCCCTACTGTCTTACTGAATGTAAATGGGGTGGGCTATGAAATTGATACGCCACTTTCAACATTTTGCCAATTACAAAAGGGCCAGAAAGTTACGCTATGGACGCATTTGGTTGTTCGTGAAGATGCTCAACAACTCTACGGTTTTAGTGATGCTCAAGAGAAAACAATTTTCCGCACCTTATTAAAAGTAAACGGTGTCGGTCCGAAAATGGCATTGGGTATTTTATCGACGCTAAGTGTTGAGTTATTGGTTCACACCATTGAACATGATGATATAAATACGCTGCTCAAAGTTCCAGGGGTTGGCAAAAAAACAGCTGAACGTTTAATGATTGAACTCCGTGACCGTTTCAAAACATTGGCTCAAGGCACTTCAACTGTGGCGACCATGCCTCAAATTCAATTTGCTGCAAATTCTCCTGTTGCAGAGGCAGAAGCTGCGTTGCAATCTTTAGGTTATAAACCACTTGAAGCACAAAAAGCTGTTGCTGCGGTTAAAGCCGATTACACAGAATCAGCCGATATTATTCGTGCTGCTCTTAAATCCATGATGAAGTAAAACACTTATGCAAGACCGTCTAATCAGTGGAACAGAAAAACCAGAAGATCATTTTGACCGGGCTATTCGACCAACTTCTCTTGCCGACTATATTGGGCAACCAGTCGTACGCGAGCAAATGGAAATTTTTATTGGTGCTGCTCGTGGCCGTGGTGAAGCACTCGACCATACACTGATTTTTGGTCCGCCGGGTTTAGGTAAAACCACACTTGCTAATATTATTGCTCGAGAAATGGG
The DNA here is from genome assembly GCF_059579785.1 of Acinetobacter sp. S-1. Classification (NCBI taxonomy): domain Bacteria; kingdom Pseudomonadati; phylum Pseudomonadota; class Gammaproteobacteria; order Moraxellales; family Moraxellaceae; genus Acinetobacter; species Acinetobacter sp. S-1. The sequence goes on along the minus strand of NZ_CM184207.1, from coordinate 1,001,868 downwards.
TGGTAACCTCAAATCTACTTCAGGACCGGTATTAGAACGTGCGGGTGATTTAGCAGCAATGCTGACTAACCTTGAAGAAGGCGATGTTTTATTTATTGATGAGATTCATCGTCTTTCTCCAGTGATTGAAGAAATTCTCTATCCAGCAATGGAAGATTACCAATTAGATATCATGATTGGTGAAGGCCCTGCTGCTCGTTCAATTAAACTCGATTTACCACCTTTTACACTCGTCGCTGCGACCACACGTGCGGGCTTGTTGACCTCACCATTACGTGACCGCTTCGGTATTGTGCAACGTCTTGAGTTCTACTCTGTAGAAGACTTGACTCACATTGTGTCACGCTCTGCAAACTTAATGGATGTACCCATTACAGTTGAAGGCGCAGAAGAAGTAGCACGCCGATCACGCGGAACACCTCGTATCGCTAACCGTTTATTACGACGTGTTCGTGACTATGCTCAAGTGAAAGGCACAGGTGAAGTGACCCATGAAATGGCGCAGCGCGCACTAGATATGCTCAATGTTGATAAAGCTGGCTTAGATACCCTAGACAGACGTTATTTGAGCATGCTATTAGAGCGTTTTGATGGCGGTCCTGCTGGAGTTGAAGCGCTTGCAGCAGCGATGGCTGAAGACAGCGGTACGCTTGAAGATGTGATTGAACCTTATTTAATTCAACAAGGTTATGTCATGCGTACTGCACGAGGTCGGATTGCAACCAACCAATCTTATTTACAGTTTGGAATGACACCACCTGAGCCTAAAAACTAATCAAAGGAAGAGAATTTTCTCTTCCTTTTTTAATTTAATCTCTCTATCCAATGAAATAATAAGTGTCTTATCAATAAATTAGCCACTCCATACCTTTTAAGTCTATTTTTATACCTTATTGATTTTTTAATATTTTTAAAAACTGCATTATAAGAAATGTAGATATCAAATCTTATGAACAATAATATTTTTAGGATAAGGACATGTACAAAAAAGCCGCTTTAATTTTTCCACTTGCTCTAATGAGTCAGCTGAGCCTAGCAGATTGGGTAAAAGATGCTGCACAACAAAATGAAAATCAGGTTATTCAATTAAGACAACATATTCACGAGCATCCTGAACTCGGCAACATGGAATTTAAAACATCAGCACTGGTTCAAAAAGAATTGAAGTCTTATGGCATTCAAGTCAAAACAGGTTATGCAAAAACAGGGGTTATTGGCATTTTAAAAGGTAATAAACCCGGTCCTATTATCGCGCTTAGAGCAGATATGGATGCGCTACCTATGGAAGAAAAAAGCGGAGTTCCCTTTTCTAGTAAACAAAAAGCAATTTATCAAGGTAAAGAAACTTATGTGATGCATGCCTGTGGACATGATGCACACACAGCAATGCTATTAGGTGCAGCAAAAATTCTAGCTGCGAATAAAGATAAAATATCGGGTACTGTTGTCTTTGTTTTTCAACCCGCTGAAGAAGGTGGAGCAGATATAGACAACTTTAAGCAGGGTGATCAAATCGGCTCAAGAAAAATGATCACAGACGGTGCATTTAAAGATTATAAACCCGAAGCTATTTTTGGAATACATGTCATATCTGGTATGCAAAGTGGACACCTTTATTATAAAGATGGTGCCATTTTAAATAGCGCAGATCACTTGCGTATTCAGGTTAACGGTAAGCAGGTTCACGGCTCGACCCCATGGTTAGGTAGAGATCCAATTTATGCATCTGCACAAATGATTAATAATTTACAGAGTCTTATTAGCCGAAGAACCGACCTCACCCAAGGCATGGGTGTAGTCACTATCGGTAATATTCAAGGTGGTACGGCAGGAAATGTAATTCCGGAACAAGTCAATATGATCGGAACCATTCGCTCTAACAACGAACAGATACGAGCAAATATCTTAAAAAGTTTACCCACCATGATAGAGCATAACGCTCAAGCCAACGGCGTGACTGCCAAAGTTGAAATTGCTCCTTATGCTCCAGTAACCATGAACGACAAGGCGCTTACCCAATTGATTCAACCTACATTAGCCGAAGTTGTTGGCGATTCAAAACTTCATGTTCTAGATCATAATGCAAGCGCAAGTGAAGATTTTGCCTATTATGGTAAGTTAATGCCCTCATTTTTTGTTTTTTTGGGCGCAACTCCAGAAAATCAGGACTTAACTCAGGCTGCACCAAATCATAGTCCTTATTTTATTGTAGATAACAAGGCCTTAAAAACAGGGACCGAGCTACATGTAAGATTCGTATTAGATTATCCGAATATATCAAAACAAGTTCAAACCGCATGGAAGCCCTCTTAACTTAAAAAGCTTGCTAGCCATAAGATGTAGCGTTTTTAGTTTAGAAATACAGTAACCGCAATTGAAAGGTTGTGCCATAGGACTTAGTATGCAATCTGCTAAACTGCCCCGTATTTAAAAGCAGATGTATGGCTTTTGAGTAGAGCTAATGTTTTATTCAAAGCCATATTTTAAATATAAAGCTCTATAGTGAACTAAAACGGAATACTCTCATGGCGAATCATTTTGAATTCAACATTCGTGTTTATATTGAAGATACGGACGCAGGTGGTATTGTTTACCATGCCAACCATATTCGCTATATGGAACGTACCCGTACCGAATGGCTCCGTGCTGCTGGCGTTGACCATTACTGGCACCAAAAAGACTACAACTTTGTCGTATATAAAATTGACGTAAAATATATGCGTCCTATTTTAATGGATGATTTAATTACTGTTACAGCACGTGTAGTTTCATGTAAAGCTGCGTCATTTGTGTTGCAACAAAATATTTATCGTGGTGAAATCTTGCTTGCTTCTGGTGAGGTTGAGTTGGCATGTTTAAGCAAAGACTTAATGCCTCGTCGTCTTCCAGAAGAAATACGTGATCTTATTCGTAAAGAATTGGAACAAGACTAAAAAAACAACCGGCATATGTAACCTATGGCAACAAACATTGAATCAACCCTGCATATTTCTGACCTTATTTTACAAGCAAGTCCAGTCGTTCAGTTGGTCATGCTAATTTTATTGTTAGCATCGATCTTTAGTTGGTATCTGATTGCCAAGTTACATATGAGTTATAAAAAAGCACATCAGGACGATGAACATTTCCAAAAAATGTTCTGGTCTGGTGCTGAACTCAATACGCTTTACAACAATGCTCAACTCAACTCAAAGCGTTCAGGGCTTGAAGATATTTTTTATCAAGGGTTGAGCGAATTTTTTAAACTCAAAAAACGTCAAGCTCCTGTCTCTCAAACAATCGAAGGCACGGAGCGTATTTTACGCGTAGGTTTGAGCCGTGATCAAAGCCATTTAGAATATGGTTTAGGGACTTTAGCAAGTATTGGTTCTGTGGCCCCATACATCGGTCTATTCGGTACTGTTTGGGGTATTATGAATGCCTTTATCGGTTTAGCTGCGGTTGATCAAGTAACTCTGGCAACTGTTGCACCCGGTATTGCCGAAGCACTTATTGCAACTGCAATTGGTTTGTTTGCCGCAATTCCTGCTGTATTGGCTTTTAACCACTTCACTGCTAAAAGTGAAAGTGTTTATTCTGATCGCGCTTTATTTGCTGAAGAGATGATTGCTTTATTGCAACGTCAATCTGTGGGTTCATCACAGGAAGATGCATAATGGCAATTCAGCGTTCAGGGCGCTTTGAGCGCATAAAAAAACCATTAAAAAGTGATATGAACGTCGTACCTTATATTGACGTTATGCTCGTACTTTTGGTTATTTTTATGGTAACTGCTCCTATGATTACCAGTGGTATCAAGGTTGATTTACCTCAAGCAAATAACCATCCTATCGAATCAAAAGATATGCCAGCCATGGTAACAATTGGCAAAGATGGCAATATTTATCTTCAGTATGAAGATTACAAAGATAATGAACCATTATCTCGTGAAAAACTCGAAGCAGTTTTAAGCGATGCTCAAAAACAAGCTGAACAAGAAAACAAACAACTCACAGTTTTAGTCAATGGTGATAAGTCTCGTCCTTATGGAGAAGTCGTATCATTGATGGCGAGTTTACAAGAAGCAGGTTTAACTCAAGTTGGCCTTCTGACAGAGCCTTTAAAATAAGCTATGAACAAAAATCAAAAGCCACCCTTTAAACAAAATGCGATTGCATTGAGCTTTACACTCGGAGTTCATGCAATTGCCATTGTTGGCTTGCTTTTTTTAGGCTTGAGTAAACCACCTGAACAGCCAAAAAAGCTAACAACTATTTTAGTTAAGCCAGAAGATTTGCCTCCTCCTTTAGCAAAAGAAGTTGAACAAGAGACTACAGCTACCAATGAAGCAAAAGAGGTATTAACCCCTATTGTGGATGAAACGCTTCCTCAAAATCTTCCGACTACGCCTCCTCCTCCAACAGCTCAACAACTTGCTGCCCAACAGCAAAAGGCCGAACAGGCACAACAAGCTAAGTTAGCTGAGCAAAAACGTAAAGCTGAAGAAGCTGCAAAAATGAAACAAGCAGCGGAACAGCAACGTAAAGAGGAAATACAAAAACAGCAGGCTGAAGCTAAAGCAAAATCAGAAGCCGAACAAAAGCGTAAGGCCGAACAAACGGCAAAAGCTCAAGCAGATGCCAAAGCTAAGCAAGAGCAAAGTGAAGCTCGTAAAGCTGCTGAAGACGCTAAACGTAAAGCTGAGGCTGATGCAAAATTAAAACGTGAAGCTCAAAAGGCCGAGAATGCTAAGCTTCAGGCACAACAAGAAGCTAAGCGAAAAGCTGAAGCAGATGCTAAAGCTAAACAGCAAAAAGCTAATGACGATGCTAAACGTAAAGCTGAAGCTGATGCAAAAGCCAAGCAGCAAAAAGCTGCCGATGACGCTAAACGCAAAGCTGAAGCTGCTGCTAAAGCTAAGCAGCAAAAGTCTGCTGATGATGCTAAACGTAAAGCGGAAGCCGATGCGAAAGCTAAACAGCAAAAAGCTGATGATGCTAAACGCAAAGCTGAAGCAGATGCAAAAGCTAAACAACAAAAAGCTACTGACGATGCTAAACGTAAAGCAGAGGCCGATGCGAAAGCCAAACAGCAAAAGGCTGCTGACGATGCTAAACGTAAAGCTGAAGCTGATGCTAAAGCCAAGCAAAAAGCTGCTGACGATGCTAAGCGTAAAGCTGAAGCAGAGGCCGAAGCCAAAGCTGCATCTGCTCAAAAAGCACAAGAAGAAGCAGCTCAAAAGAAAGCTGAAGCTAAAAAAGTTGCTTCTTCAGCTAGACGCGATTTTGAACAAAAAATTCGACGCTCTTGGGACGTTCCAACTGGCAGTAGTGGTAAAACAGTTGGTGTTCGTTTTACCCTCTCCGATTCGGGAAGCGTTAATTCTATTGTGATCACACGTTCAAGTGGTGATGATGCCTTAGACGCAAGTATTAAAGCTGCAATTCAAGCCGCAGCGCCCTATCCTATGCCATCAGATCCAGATGCAAGACGTGAAGCAAGAAGTGTTAGCTCTACATTTAGAGCGCAATAATTTTGAAAGAGTTACATGCTTTAAATAGTTTAAGGCATGTAACTATGCTACAAAATCAACAGTCACAAAAATACCTGCTATGACTTTAAACTTATGAATACGAGCCGCAAACACCTGCTATCTTTAGCACTGATCACAGCCTTAAGCCCTATTGCTTCTACCACTGCTTTTGCCCAGTTATATCTGGAAATTGCCAAAGCACCAGATCAGGCACCCAAAATTGCTATTGTCCCGTTTACCAACGACAATGGGCTCTATCCTATTGTTGAAACAGACTTAAACCGTTCTGGGCGCTTTACAAGCTCATCTAAAAACTTACCTGCCAATGCTGCAATTAATCAGATTCAAGCTTCTGACTGGCAAGCCGCAGGTATACCATATGTAGTTACGGGTCAAATTAAACAAACAGCGACAGGTTTTGAAGTTCACTACCAACTTTATGATGTACAAAAGCAACAATACATTTTAAATGAACTTTTAAATGTACCAGCTGCTCGCATACGTCAGGCTGGCCATATGGTAAGTGATGCTATTTATCAAGCACTTACTGGTATTCCAGGTGACTTTAGCGGCCGTATTGCATATGTGCTAAGAAATCCTGCAACACCAGCCGAGCGTTATACACTACAAATTGCAGATACGGATGGTGAACAACCAAAGACTGTTTTATCATCTCGTGATCCAATTCTTTCTCCAGCATGGACACCAGATGCTAAAAAAATTGCTTATGTTTCTTTTGAAACTAAACGTCCAGCAATTTATTTACAGGATTTATCAACTGGAACACGTGAAGTTCTTACTAGTTTCAGAGGCTTAAACGGCGCACCAAGTTTCTCACCCGATGGCCAATCAATGCTGTTTACAGCATCTATGAATGGCAACCCTGAAATCTATCAAATGGATTTATCAACTCGCCAAGTCAAACGCATGACAAATGACTCGGCAATTGATACCGAAGCACGTTATACACCAGATGGAAAATCCTTTATTTTCACTTCTGACCGTGGTGGCTCTGCCCAAATTTATCGTTACACCTTTGCTGATGGCTCAGTAAAGCGTTTGACATTTAAAGGGTCATTTAATGCACGTGGAACTCTGAGTGCAGATGGCAAAAAGATTGCACTTGTTCATCGCCCAAGTGGCAGCAGTTATAAAGTTGCAATTCAAGACATTAATACTGGCATCACCAATATTCTTACCCCAACTAGTTTAGATGAATCACCAAGTTTCTCACCAAATGGGCAAATGGTGGTCTACGCAACTCGTGAAGGCAACCGTGGCTTGTTGTCTATTATGTCTACTGATGGACGTTTCCGTATGAATTTACCAAGCGAACAAGGTGAAGTACGTGAACCAGCCTGGGCACCAAAATAACTTTTAATTCCATTGACGGAGATGATCATGAAATCAATCAAGTATTTAGCTCTACCCTTTCTTAGCGTAGCACTCGTAATGACAGGCTGTGCTAGCCGTAAACCTGCAGCGACGACCACGACTGGTACAAATCCAAGCACGGTAAACACTTCTGGTTTAAGTGAAGATGCTGCATTAAATGCTCAAAATTTGGCAGGTGCTTCATCTAAAGGTGTAACTGAAGCAAATAAAGCGGCTTTGGCTAAACGCGTTGTTCACTTTGATTATGACAGCAGCGATTTATCTACTGAAGACTACCAAACACTTCAAGCTCATGCTCAGTTCCTTATCGCAAATGCAAATTCAAAAGTTGCATTAACAGGCCATACAGATGAACGTGGTACACGTGAGTACAACATGGCTTTAGGTGAGCGTCGTGCTAAAGCTGTACAAAGCTATTTAATTACCAATGGTGTAAACCCGCAGCAACTTGAAGCTGTAAGTTATGGTAAAGAAGCTCCTGTTAATGCGGGACATGATGAATCAGCGTGGAAAGAAAATCGCCGCGTTGAGATTAATTACGAAGCAGTCCCTCCTTTATTAAAATAAGGGATATGCATAAAAAAACGCTCATAATAATATGAGCGTTTTTTTATTACTTAAGAAGATTTCTTGTCTTCTTCAGGATGTTGCATGGACTCAATCAAATCATGCTTATTAAAATCTTTATATTCAGGTTTTGCCTCATAATCTTTCCAAGCTTCCTGAACATTTTCTTTCGAAATTTCATCTAGATTGATTGGTTCACCTGCCGTGGGGGTCGCATCAAACTTCTTTGTTGTCATTTCGATTCTCCTAAAAATATACAATCCTTTGTAATGCAATCAACATACCATTTTAATTGGGGCTTGTAAGCATAAATCCAACACAAATAAAGTAAGATAATTTTTATTTTATGACATTCTCATCTAGAATATGCCACGTATTTATCTGACTCATTTTGATGCTTGAAGCACAGGAGCGTTTTTTATGTCCAACCTCACTTTGTCCCAATTTTTACAACAACAAAAAGGGAATCTAACACCTGAGTTGGCTCAAGTCATCGATACTATTGCCACGACCTGTAAAACAATCGACCAAGCATTACAAAAAGGTGCTCTGGCTGGTATTTTAGGTAGTGCTGGCAATGAAAATGTTCAGGGTGAAACACAGAAAAAACTTGATGTGATTTCGAATGACTACTTAATTGATGCTTTAAAAGTACACCCGCACGTGGGCGGTCTCGCTTCTGAAGAGCTTGATGAGTTCACACCTGCACAAGAAAATGGTAAATACCTCGTTTTATTTGATCCATTAGATGGCTCAAGCAATATCGATATCAATATGTGTGTAGGCACGATTTTCTCTATTTTGCCTGCAAAAAATGCAGTAACACAAGCAAACGATTTCATGCAAGCTGGCACACAGCAAGTTGCTGCTGGTTATGTACTTTATGGCCCATCAACTATGATGGCTTTAACTGTAGGAAATGGCGTAGCATTCTTTACTTTAGATCCAGAAACTCAAACTTTCTTGCTGACGAATGAGAATGTACAGGTTGCAGCAGATACTCAAGAGTTTGCAATTAATGCCTCTAACCAGCGTCATTGGGAACAACCAGTAAAACAATATATTGATGAATTACTCGCAGGCAAGACATCTGTTCGTGAAAAAGATTTCAATATGCGCTGGGTAGCATGTATGGTGGGTGATATTCACCGTATTTTATGTCGTAGTGGTATTTTCCTTTACCCATACGACTTAAAAGATCCGAAAAAAGCAGGTCGTTTACGTTTAATGTATGAAGCAAACCCAATGAGTATGCTCATTGAACAAGCAGGCGGTGCATCAACTACTGGCCGTGTACGCATTCTAGAGATTGAACCTACAGAACTTCACCAACGTGTACCTGTAATCATTGGTTCTAAAAATGAAGTTGAACGCGTAACAAGCTACCACTAATAATTTTAATTACTTAGGGCATCATAGTATGATGGTGCCCTTTTGTTGGATATTTTCTTATGGCGGTTATTTTTTTAGAATCAAAAGACAATGCAAAAATTAAACATTTGCGTGGATTAATCGAACTCAGTAACGCCCGAAAAAAGCACCAACAAACCGTTCTTGAAGGCACACATCTTTGTTTGGCTTGGTTACAACAGCAAAAGAAGATTTTTTCTTTATTTACGACAGAACAAGCATTAGAACATGAAGATTTAAAGAAAATAACAGAGCTACATCAAGGCCATATTTTTGTTATTAGTGAAGTTTTATATAGAGATTTGAGCACATTAGGTACAAGCTTACCTTGCTTAGCGATTATTGATTTACCTAAAACTGCATCAACTATCGACTACAATGTAGACACCTTAATTCTAGAAAATATTCAAGATCCGGGTAATGTAGGTACTTTGCTACGTTCAGCAGCAGCAGCAAATATTAAACAAATCATTTGCACACAAGGCTCTGCATCACTTTGGTCACCGCGAGTTTTAAGAGCAGGTATGGGCGCTCATTTTAGCTTACATTGTTTTGAAAACTTCCAGCTGACAGATATCCTTCCAAAATTTCAAATCCCGGTTTTTGTTACTAGCTCTCATCGCTCAACGAGTCTTTACTCAAAAGACCTTTCTAAACCGTGTGTGTGGATTTTAGGAAATGAAGGACAAGGTGCTAGTGATTATGCATTAGATCACGCACAATCAGTGACTATTCCTCAACCAGGTGGACAAGAGTCATTAAACGTGGCAATTGCAGGATCTATTTGTTTTTTTGAGATGGTCCGCCAGCGCCAATAAAACGTTAATTTATTTTACATCGCACATATTTGTGAAAAAAATCAATTACACTAGTAAAAAATAACCGATTGTTGTCAACCTCCCACCTCTTTTCAACGTTATATAAGAGATATATTGAAGATAAGGTGGGTATGTCCAATGACAGGATTTTCCATCTCCATGGATTTAGCACCGAAAAAGTCTCGATCGGAAACATCTAGTGCTCATGCCAGCACGGCTGAGCAACGCCTGAAAGTTTTCATGCAAGATGTTACTGGTCGTGCTTTGGTAATGATGGAGAGTGCTACCCAAGGTCAACAAGGTATTGCGATGGATTTGGTTCAAGAAGCATTTATTGCTTTACACAAATCTTATGCCGATAAAAGTACTGAAGAATGGTATCCCCTGTTTTACACTATTTTGAATAACAAACTTCAGGATTGGCGCCGCAAAGAAGCTCGTAGAGCAAACCCATTTTCATTCTTCAAAAAAGTTAGTCTGGATAATGATGACGACGAAGTTATCGATGTAGTTGATGAAAAAGCCATTAATCCTGCAGATTTTCTCGATCAGGCGGTAACGATAGAGGAAATTCGGGAAGCGATTGAAAAACTACCTGTTCGTCAACAACAGGCATTTATGTTACGTGCGTGGGAAGGGTTTGACACCCATACAACAGCTCAGATCATGAACTGTACCGAAGGTAGTGTGAAAACCCATTATCACCGAGCAATTCAGGGACTTAGAGAATACTTGGCACATTTAAATCCCTTGGGAGGTTCTGATGAATCATGATGATTTCACTAAAAAGGTGACATCCAAACTTGATAGTTTGGCAGATCACCATAAAAATAAAACAGTGGTCATGAATCATGTGTTTGACCATATTCAACAAAAACCAGCCTCTTATTATAGTGTCTGGAAAATGACTGGTTTCGCACTTGCCGCAGCAATTACAGGTTTTGTGATTTTGCCTAACTCAGTCGAGATTGTGGATAAGCCACAAAATCAAGTGATCGTAAATCCTAAATTATCTCCACAAATGGTGGAAGATTTAGAGATGTTAATGGTGTTGGGTGAGGATAAAGTACAACATGGCAGCTAAAAAATTAGCGCTTATCCTGTGTTCATTAAGTTTCTTGCAGACAAGTTTTGCAGGTTTTGAACGCTTTTGGATTTTTTCTAAAGATGCCAATGCACAAGTCGATGACACATGGGATGCCCTTTCCGAAGAAGAGCAACGTGCAGTCATTAAACGTTACCAGAGTTTAAAAGAGCTACCAGCGAATCAAAGCACCAACTTACAGCAACGTATGGACTGGTTTACTCAACTTCCTGAAGCTGAAAAACAAAAAATGCGTGAAGCATGGCAAAAAATGAGTACGCAAGAGCGAAAAGACTTACGTGAGCGGATGCTTAAAGCGAATGGTGAAGAAAGAACAGCAATTCGTGAAGAATACATGAATAAGTATTTAGAACATTAAATACAAATCTGTTTGATATAAAGTAACTTTAATGTCTTAAATAACTTTCTATAAAAAAGCCTCCAATTGGAGGCCTTTTTATTCTTTAAGTTTATTTACGGTAGCGTCTATAAGCTGCTAAACCAAGTAAAGAGGCTAAAGATAAAATTCCGAGGCTACCACCACCGCCTCCACCACGCGTATCATCTGTAGTAGTAGCGGTACTTACAAGGTTAATTGTGCCAGCTTTAGATGAGATTTTCCCATCAGCATCATAAACGTTATAACTTAACGAATCATTAAAAGTATTAAATACGTTAGTTGCCTGAATATAGATATTTCCACCATAACAAATGTTATCTTTATCTTGACCAGGACACGGCCCTTCCCGATCAGCTTTAACTACTTTAAAAATACCGTCTTTCGATGTTTTGCTTGGTAAATAGATGGGTAACTCTACGCCTTTTTCATCTACCCAAAATTGTGATTTAGGCTTTAAAAGCGTATTAATAGGACCATCACCATCATCATTAGCATATTTAAGTAAATTCAATGGAATAGTTTCATTTGCAAGATATTTAAAGGTAATTGTTCCATCGCCAGAAACTGGTTCTATATTATTAAAACGAGCTTTTATCAGACCGCTTGAGCTTAATTTATTATCAGCTGTTGTAATTGTATATTTACAATAAGCATAGGTACCAGCTTGAGTCACCGTATCGTCTTTGCGATAAAAAACAATTTGCTGTAAAGCACTATTCCACTCACAGAATACCTTGTCCTGATCAGATAAATCTTTAACTTGTTGAGCATCATATTTATCATCAAGAGATCCAATACCTAATGGCTCGGTTGCAATACGATAATCTGTGGTGTTGAAGAACTTCAGCACATGATTCGCGTCTTCAGTCGGTAAAGGTAAATCATAGTTCTTTAAATCAAGATAGATTGCGCGATACTTAAGATTTGCTTTAGTTGTATCAATTAGGTTCTTAAATTCAGCTAAACGTACTTTATAGTAAGTAATAAAGTTAGAAGGCGTCTTAGGGTCCTTAATATAATTATCAAATAAATCATAATTTTGTTGATAAGTATCAATTAAAGTTGTTAATGAAATATTACTAACATCCTCTAGATCACCTGTAGTGAGCTTCATTAACTCAACAGAGCCAATATCACAACTATTACGACTTTCTGGCTGATAATATGAGGTAATATCTGCCAAACGATTTAAACCACGTTGATCAATTGTGGCACAACTTCCTTTACTATCTTGATCAACGTCAATTAAATCTGTGCTAGAAGAAATATTTTTTGGATAGTAAATAGGTAAGAACCCAGTATAAGCAGTTGCCGCTTGTAAAGGACTTAATAAATTGCTGAATGCTTGTGTACTAATATTAATATTAGTCTGACCATCTGGCAGAGATTCCTTTGGAACATCACACTTTGCTGTTGCTGATGTCCAGTCAAGTGCATTGAAATCCAGAGTCAGACCTACACTCTTTTGCTCTGCTGCCGCACCTAAAAGATATTTACAGGCATAACTTCCGGTATTATAAGCCAATACGTTAAAACTTAGCTTTTTTGCGCCCAATTTATCGTAGAGGAAAGTACTATTCGCGTTGTTTTCAACAATTGTATTATTTAAAAGTACTAAACTACTGCTTGAACTTAAAATACTTGATGTATTGGCTGGATTATTGGTATCACCAGTAAACTTAATAATACTGCCGCTAGTACTATTCGCTATATTTTTTGCAATGGTATTAACCGATAATGTCGCAGTAGGTTTACCACAGAACTCAAATGTACTTGTTGAAGCTGTATTACCATTATTCACAATACTATTTGATGTAAGGGTGATGGTACGTGGTGCATAGACAGTGTCACTAAAACACCCCATTGATAAAACACTACCTTGTGTTGCGTTATTACCTTTAAGTAATGAATGATTTACTGACAAAGTAATATTAGGTGAAGCTAAATAAATTGCTCCACCGTTTGTTGCTTGAGATGATAAAATCTGACTATTTTGCAAAGCGATATCAGCACCAGCATAAATCGCGCCACCCTGGCCAGTTGTAACGCCATTTTCAAGAATTACATTATTTAAGGTCAAGGGCTGTTTATAGGTAGTAGTATTGAAAATGCGTGATTTACCTTGAGCATTAATACGTGTTTGTAAGTCAAGTTGTGCAGGATAATCATTGGTTAATACGCTTTTTTTCTGCCAATCTACGGGATCAGCACCAAAAATAGCAATATTAGCATTTGGAACTAATTCCTTATTTAGAGTGTACATTCCTGCTTTAAGCTGAATCGATTTTTGAGTAGTTTCACGTGTATCAATAACAGTACATCCACCATACGATTTACGCAACTCAGCTGTTTTTATCGCTTCACGCAATGAGCAGGCGTTAGTATTGTCGCCATCTTCATCATCAAATGTTGTAACATCAATTCTTCCAGTCGTTGTATCTGCAAATAATGGCATCGCAGCAATCACAGCTAATGCTAATAAAGCCTTTTTATAATTTTTCATAGCCTTTATCATCCTTGATTATGACTTTAAACGTCTTAAAGCAATTAAGCCAAATAGACCTAAAACTAAACCACCACCTACACTTCCCCCGCCACCCGTGCTTACAGATTTATCTTCAATACCTGATGGTGGATCTTGCACGATTTGAACTGGAACAGTTAGATAAACATCCGCAGCATCATTAAAACGTGTGGTAGTAGTAACGACTAATAGATTAAATACATCTGCTCCATGCCAGTTCCCATTTGGAACATAAGTTAAATTTCCCTGAGCATCAATGGATAAAGTCCCTTTAGATGGTGTACTGGTTTGAACAATCTTCATACACCCAGACTGCCAGGCTTGACCATCTGTTCTTTTTCCAAACATTTTTTCACATGTTTGTGGAGAAACTAACTCTCCATCACCTACAACATCAGCGATATTAAATTTGGCAATTTCTCCATACTTAATATCTTGACCATGTGTACTGATATCATCGCGGTTGATAATTAATTCAATTGCACCTAAATCACATAACTCATCATAGCCACTTCGATTCTTTCCACGTTGATCTTGCTTTTCACAACTCGCCAAACCGACAGAAGTTCCATCACTATATAAACGACCTTTGTTAATTAACAATGATTGCGAAAGACTAGTATATTTATCCAAAACTCGAGGTTTAAAGAATCCTAAAAAACTATCACTCGGTGTTGAATACGGACATAACAAACCATCTGCTGGTGGAACATCACAGGTTCCTTCATCTGTATTTCCAGCAATTAGTTTTTCACTTGCAGGGTATATAATATTTGGTAACTCTGCCGAAGCATTACGGTTACATTCCGTTGTTACTAAATTACTCTGCACAATCGTTTTATCTGTTGTAGATACCTTACAGTTTGTCGTATTACCTACTAAAATACTATTAGAGACAGACGCTTTTCCTTGTGGAGCATCAAAATACAATCCTCCCACATTTTTAATCATAGTAATATTATTGATCACCATTCCATCACGGACATTGGCAATAAAATTACCCTTATTATGAAAAATCGTACTATTACTTAAACCAATAATACGAGAGGTTAAATATCCGCCCGTACTTTCATCTGCAAATTTAGTTTCAGCATGAAATAATGTACCATCTACAGCAGTTACTTCATTATCACGCACTACAGAGCGAGTAATATAGTAAAGTGGCATATCACTATATAAAACACCTCCCTGACTCGCTTTATTATTCTGAATCAAGCTATTAGTGATCGTTACCGAACCCGCTGTTTTTGTAGTATTTGATAAATTACCAGCGTTATAAATTGCTCCACCATTTGTTGCATATCCATCCATTAAACGAGAATTTTGAATAACCAATTGTTCATGGTTATAAATCAATCCACCGTTACCTTGAGGTATTACACTCTTTAGGCCAGCACCCTTTAAATTGACATCAATAAATGAAACGGTAAAAGAGGCTTTTTCAACGCTACCATCATCAATACGAAATAATTGATCCGTACCTATCATTTTAATCGTTGCATTATGCGAATTGGGCGCACCTTCCTCAATCAGAGTAGAATCATTTTTTGCTGTACTAATAGATACAGGAACGGTAATTACTATACTTTTGCTTAGAGTATATTCTTTATCACGCTGCAAAATAATATTTGAAGAAGCATCTTTATTTCCGCAACCGTTATAACCGTTTGCATATTTTTCAACTTCAGCAGCATTAGAAGATGCACGATATTTTAGAAATTGTATTGCTTCACGTAATGAACAGACCGTGTTATCGACGTCTTCATCAGTTGTAGTTGTAACTTGAATATCGGCAGAATAAGCGTGTCCAGCAGCAGCCAATAAAGCAAAAGCAATGCTCCGTTTGAGCATACCCATCTCCTTACATCTTTTTTCGTTTTTCTTTGTCAATATTGCAAAATTTCCGCTTTTGCAATCGCATCCTTTGTGCGTACTTTGTCACATGAAATAGAATTTCTCAAGACATTTTGGTCGGTCTGTAGAGTCATTTTTGAGCTAGATTACAAAAAGCTTCGTAGATCTAAAAAAGTTTTTTAAATACAAAAAAGTGGCATATTAAAAATTAAAATAAAATTTAGAAGATATAAATATAACTATTCTAAAATGAGAAAACTTATGTAAGGGAAGCCATTTTTTTAATTGTATAAGTTTAATTTAAGCAAAACAGCAAACTTAAGTTAAAGAAACTATTGTTGATACTCATCAATCAAAGCATAAATTTGTCTTAAAGTCGCATTAGAAAGTTTTGTTTTTTCGCCTTTGAGCAGTTTTTCTAACTGAGCAACGGTTTGCAGTAAAAGAGACGCTTGATGAGGTCCATGTAATAATAAGTAGTCAACAATTTGTTGATCAAAATGGATACCCCGTCTAGCCATTACAGATGTCACCAAGGCATAGCGGTCTGCATATAAACTTCCACTCGGGACTTTTACACTAACGGCTTGTGTAAGTCGTGATTGTAGATCTGGTAATTCCAACTTTAATTCGATTGGCGCTACACGCGAAGAAAATACCAGTTGTCCTTCATGATTATTCATTAAATGAAAAACAGCTTTTTGCCAATGAGGCACACCACTAATCGATTCAATGTCATCCAAAGCAACAAGATCATAATGTTCTAAAGAGGTAATTGCCTCAATAGGTGCATCAAGCAGTTCGAGCAAAGATACTTTAATAGCAGATTTGCCTATTTCTAAATAAGAATCACAAATTGCAGAAAGTAAATGACTCTTCCCCGTCCCCGCTCCACCGTAAATATAGAATCTACTCACCAGACCAGCATGTAGTTGACGCACGGCATCGACTACATGCCCCCAACCCGGTCCCGAAAAATCACTGATTCGGGCATCAAGTTGAGGTTCTATATCCAGTTGGAGTTGACGCATATATTGAATTAACCTTGAAATTATTTCTGGTTAGGAGATTTTAGTTCATCTGTATCTTGCTGTGTTTTAACTTCAAGATCAAGCTTAGTGCTTTCGGTTTGTACATGAATTTGCTCAATATCGCCATGTTGGATCACTAATGTAGATGGTGGAGCATAAAGTGAGCTTCTTTCGTAATTCTCTCTTAAATGTTTCAACAACACTACAATAACCGCAGCAACAGGCAATGCAATTAACATTCCCAAGAAGCCTGCAAGTTGTGCACCTGCCAATACTGCAAAAACAACTGCTACAGGAGATAAGCCAATTTTATCACCCAGTAGGAATGGCTGTAAGATATAGCCTTCTACCGCTTGACCAATCATAAAGACGATACCAACCAGTAATAGATGCATCCAATCCAAGCCAAACTGGAACAGGCTAGCAATAACAGCGGCAATAATACCTACGGCAAAACCTAAATAAGGAATAATACTAGCAAGCCCTGCCACCATACCAATAATCAGGCCAACTTCCAAACCGATGAGCTGTAAACCAACTGCATACACTACGCCAAGCAATAGCATGACAAGAAACTGACCTTTAACAAATGCCCCTAAAACGCTATGGCATTCACCAACGATCTGTAAAGTAGTTGCTTCATATGGACGCGGAATGAGACGGCGTAAGTTTTGTAACATACGTTCCCAATCAAGCAAGAAATAGAAAGCAATAATTGGTATTAAAACAACCGTTCCACCAATCTGAATAAAATTCAAACCAGATTGAGCCAGTTTTAATAACACTGCCTGAATGCTGTCTGCGCTATAGTTTGTTTGGACATATTCCATGACAGCTTTAGACAACTGCTCTGTATCAATTTCCATTTGCTGGACATTAAATGTTGAAGACACCCAAGGTAAAAAGGTAGCGTTAATCCAGTGAATACCTGCTGGAATACTATCTCGGGCATAAACTAATTGTTTCCAAATCAGTGGAACTAAATACCAGAGTGCAATAGTTAAGGTTACACCTATTCCGACGAATACCACGCTAATTGCTAACCAGCGAGGCAATTTCATTTTTACCAGCACATCAACAAGTGGACTGAATAAATAAGCCAGGAAAAAAGCACCGATAAAAGGAATGACTACAGGCTTGAGTAAGTACAACACCCATACCAGCAATACAATACCTGCGAGTAAAAAAATACGGCGCAGTATACGATCTTGCATAAAATCTAGCCTTTTTTGATTTAATCGTTATAAATGAAAAAATATTTTTATTAAAGATAGCATTTTCGAGCATAAATAACATAAGAGTTTCGTATATTCAGGTTATAATCTGCCGCCAATGCGGAGACTTCATTTATGAGCAACTCAACTTCTACCCCAAATACCGGTTTAAGCTACAAAGATGCGGGTGTCGACATTGAAGCGGGCGACGCACTGGTCGATCGTATCAAGTCAGTCGCTAAACGTACAAGTCGTCCTGAAGTAATGGGCGGGCTTGGTGGCTTTGGTGCACTATGCAAAATTCCTAAAGGTTATGAAGAGCCTGTTTTAGTTTCTGGAACCGATGGTGTAGGAACTAAATTACGTTTGGCCCTTAATCTCAATCGTCATGACACAATCGGCCAAGACCTTGTGGCTATGTGTGTAAATGACCTTTTAGTTTGTGGTGCAGAACCATTATTCTTCCTTGATTATTACGCGACTGGTCACTTAAATGTTGACGTTGCTGCAAATGTTGTTACTGGTATTGGTAAAGGTTGTGAGCTTGCAGGTTGTGCACTTGTAGGTGGTGAAACCGCAGAAATGCCAGGCATGTACGAAGGCGAAGATTACGACCTTGCTGGTTTTGCCGTTGGTGTTGTTGAGCAAAGCAAAATTATTGATGGCTCTAAAGTAAAGTCTGGTGACGTACTTATTGGTGTTGCATCAAGTGGTGCTCACTCGAATGGTTACTCATTACTACGTAAAATTTTAGACGTTAAAAACGTTGATTTAACTCAAACGATTGATGGTCGTCCTCTTGCTGATGTAGCAATGGAACCAACTCGTATTTATGTAAAACCAGTTCTGGAACTCTGCAAACAAGTTGATGTTCATGCTATGGCGCACATTACTGGTGGTGGTTTACCAGGTAACTTACCTCGTGTATTGCCAAATGGTGCTCAAGCGGTTATTGATGAATCTTCTTGGGAATGGCCTGAATTGTTCCAACTTCTACAACGCGAAGGTAATGTAGAACGCTTTGAAATGTACCGTACTTTTAACTGTGGTGTAGGTATGGTTATTGCTGTTGATGCAAATGATGCTGAAAAAACAATTGAAGTACTTAATGCTCAAGGTGAAAAAGCTTGGAAAATCGGACACATCCAAGAAAATACTGAGTCAGTGGAAGGTGCAGACGAAAAAATTCGTGTGATCTTTGCATGATAAAAATTGCTGTTCTAGTCTCTGGGAATGGCAGTAATTTACAGGCCTTGATAGATGCAAATCTATCAGGGCAAATTGTAGGTGTACTGTCTAATAAAGCAGATGCTTATGCCCTAGAGCGTGCTCAAAAAGCTAATATTGCTACGGCGGTTATCTCCCATAAAGACTTTCCAACGCGCGAAGTGTTTGATGATGCAATGCATCAGCGACTCTTAGCTTGGGAAGTAGATGTAGTTATTTTAGCTGGCTTCATGCGCATTTTAACACCAACCTTTGTCAACAAATGGCAAGGGAAAATGCTGAATATACATCCCTCGCTTCTTCCAGCTTACAAAGGTGTGAATACTCATCAACGTGTTTTAAACACAGGTGATCGTTTGCATGGTTGTACCGTACACTTTGTAACTGCTGAACTGGATTCTGGTCAATCTATTGCCCAATCAGCTATATCAGTTAAAGAACATGATACTGCCGCTTCATTAGCAGATCGAGTGCACACACTTGAGCACTTTATCTACCCACAAGTTGCAGAGTGGCTGTGTAACGGTCAACTTACATGGAAAGATGGGCAAGCCTATTTCCGTAATCAAGTTCTAAAAGACCCTATTCGTTTTGCAAGTTGGTAAAGTATTTTACTAACAAACAAAAATAAAAAAGGACATGCTGGCATGTCCTTTTTTATAAGCTTTAAATTAATTTAATTAATGATGAATCAATTTCTTTATAGAATTTACTGTATCAATAGGATGCTCTAGAGGGAACATATGGCCCCCTTCAACCACAGTAAATGGGATTCCCATTTTTCGCTTTGCCATTTGAGGAAAGCCTCTTTTTAAGAAATCACTTCCTTTACCCACAACTAAATGCACAGGCATCTTAGGTTTTGGCATAGGCAGCCACCACCAAGAAGGATTTTTACGGAAAATTGCAACTTCATCTTCACGAGAAATCGTTAAAGTTACTCCACCGCGAATCGAATCTTCTTTCAAAGCATAATCAATATAAGCCTGAAAACAATCTTCATCAAAATCTTTATAAAATCCTTTAGGACGAAGTAACTCAGCAGCCTGCTCTCTCGACTCCCAATGTTCACGACGACGTGCAGATAAGCCCGCCGGTGTCATCGCATCAACCAATTTAGGACGAAATAATTTTGCCATATGAAAAGCAAATGAATATCGCCCTAAAATAAGAGGCGGATCTAACATAATGACTTGAGAAAACAGTTCAGGACGTCGAAAAGATGCCATCAATGTTAAAACCGAACCAAGAGAATGGCCTAATCCGATGACTTTACGTCCTTTCGCCTGACGCACAATACTATCAATAACTTGATCAACCAAAGCAGGCCAATGGTTAGTCACAGGATAACGTTTGTCAGGACCAATGAGTGGAACATAAATTACGTCATACTCATCTTTTAATTGATCAAACAATTTTTGATACACCATAGATGGCACACCATTGGCATGCGCAAAGTGTATAACCGGTTTCATTGACATACCGTTATCCTAAAAATACAGATTTATTGTAATTTTGCGCTTTGACTAGTCTGCACCTCTTGAGTAATAGATTCACTTACTCCTTGCCCGATTTGTGCCCCCATACGACCCAAAATGGATTGTAGTGGGTTACGCTCAATTGTGTAGTCAACTTTATTATCAAGGTTTAGTTCGCGCATCAAGCTCGTAATATTACCTGAACGGTCAGCAACACCTAATTGAATTGCTTGTTCACCCGTCCAGAATAAGCCAGAAAAAATAGCTGGATCATTCGATTTCAAACGCTTACCACGGCCTTCTTTCACTGCGGTAATAAAGTGAGTATGAACATTATCAAGAACAGATTGAATATGTTGCTTTTGAACAGGATCAATCGGTTTTGTCATACTTAAAATGTCTTTATTCGTTCCGGCAGTTAAAGTGCGGTCTTCAATACCGAGCTTCTGAGCTAAACCAGTAATGCCATAGTTAGGCATAATTACACCAATTGAGCCCACTAAACTTGATGGGTTGACAATAATCTCATCCGCAGCAGAAGCGATATAGTACGCACCCGATGCCCCCATATCACCAATAACGGCATAAACTTTCTTATCAGGGTGCTGTTTTTTCAAATAACGAATTTCCTGCCAGATTTCATCAGACTGAACTGGAGAACCGCCAGGTGAGTTAATGTTAAGTGCAACAGCCTTACTATTTGAGGCTTCAAAAGCACGTTTAAGCGCTTTATTCGTATCTTCACTATTTACCGCTTGATTACTCGAAGCATCAATCGTTCCAATAATATCCACCACTGCCAAATGAGCACTACTGCTACTTACAGCAGAGCCTTCTTTGCTGGTTGAACAGCCTTTGCCCATGAGTACAATAATGAATAATAGATAAATAAAAGTTAATGTTTTAAAGAAGATACCCCAACGACGACTACGGCGTTGCTCTTCTACTGAAGCGAGTACAGCCTTCTCAAGAATTTGCCATTCTGGTCCATTTTGTT
Source organism: Acinetobacter sp. S-1 (assembly GCF_059579785.1). NCBI lineage: Bacteria > Pseudomonadati > Pseudomonadota > Gammaproteobacteria > Moraxellales > Moraxellaceae > Acinetobacter > Acinetobacter sp. S-1. The sequence continues at coordinate 980,357 of NZ_CM184207.1, read as the reverse complement.
TAGGGATTATAGGTTCATTTTGTGGTTTTGGTGGCCAATCGGACATAAAATTCCAATCCAAATCAATCTAAAATGATGTCATTATATACGTTGATTTGATAAAAACTGTCTAAATTATATGATTTCATTTATAATATTTTTATCTTTTTTTACTTGTTGCCTCCTTTTTACCGCGATAGATGACCAAACTAGATGTAAAAAGCATGAACTATTACTTACTCAAAACTTTTAGCCGTCAACCCATTCAATTTGGACGTTTTATTGCCCGTATGTTGGCAGGGTTAGTCAATACTTTAAAAATTACTAGAACGTCAAAAAGTATAGAACTTAACTTACAAATTGCTCTTCCCCACTTAACACCACAGCAACGAATAGATATTACACAACAAGCTATTCGTAATGAGTTAACCTCATACTTCGAGTTTTTAAGTATTTGGGGCTCATCAAATAGTAAGAATATTTCACGTATTCACCATATTGAAGGTGAACATTACTTTCATGAAGCACTGGCAGCAAAAAAAGGTGTGGTATTGATTGTTCCACATTTTGGTACATGGGAAATCATGAATGCTTGGTGTGCCCAGTTCACTTCCATGACTATTTTATACAAGCCTGTAAAAAATGAAGATGCAGACCGTTTTGTTCGAGAAGCACGTAGCCGTGAACAAGCCAATTTGGTACCTACCGATGAGACTGGTGTTCGACAAATTTTTAAAGCACTCAAACAAGGCGAAACCACTGTAATTTTACCCGACCATACACCTAATATTGGTGGGGATATGATCAATTATTTTGGTGTACCACTTGCCTCAAGTAATTTAAGCGCCAAGCTCATCCAAAAAACAAAAGCCAAAGCATTATTTCTTTATGCGATTCGTAATGAACACGACGGTTTTACAATGCATATTGAGCCTATGGATGAGAAAATTTACGAAGGTAGTGCCGATGATGGAACCTTTGTTATTCATCAAGCCATTGAGCAACTGATCCAGCACTATCCAGAACACTACCACTGGAGTTATAAACGTTTTAAAGCAAATCCCGCTTTAGATAATATTTACAATATAGATCCGAATGAAGCACTTCAAATTGTAGATAGACTTAAAGCAGAAGCTTCACAAATTCCTGTGAAGCCAAGTACGTACGAAACGTCGAGTGTATAAAACCATCACTTGATTGCGAGATACAAAGCTTAATGTTCCTTGCTCAACTGTGCTTTTAAACGGAAGATTAAGTGCTTGTACTCTCGCTAAAACCTCTTTGCTTGGATGACCATAACGATTATTAAAGCCAGCAGAAGCAACAACAAGCTTGGGGTTTAACGTCGCTAAGAAGTCGTAAGCTGAACTATGTTTACTTCCATGATGACCTAATACCAGAACATCTACCTTTAAATCAGGATATTCTTTCATGAGTTGATATTCTGCTTCCCACCCTGCATCGCCCATGATTAAATAATTTTGATAGCCATTTACCTGTTTTAAATGAATATAAACCACACAAGAATATTGATTTTGATTTGAAGAAACTAAGTTTAAATCTTTTTCTTTAGGCCAAAGAATTTCAATATCTAATTGTGGATATTGCCATTTTTGACCTTGATGACAATAAGTAAATGGTTCTTTAATTTGCTCTGCCCATAATTCATTTGATATGACTTGTTTAATAGGAAAAGTCTGAGCAATAGAAGGAAATGCTCCGCTATGATCTTGATCAAGATGAGATAGTACGACGTGATCCAGTTGCTTAATTCCCTTTTGACGTAAATATGGAATTACCACATTTTGACCAATACTAAAAGCCTTCTCATCATAAGAACCACCCGTATCAATTAACCATGTCTGCTGCGGGTATTGCAAGAAAATAGCTTGCCCCTGCCCCACATCTATAATATTTAATTGAATTTGCTGGGACGACTTATCTGGAATGATCAAGGGTAAACAGCATATTAGCCCCCAAGATTTGGGTAAAACCCCACGCGGTAAAAATAAGATAATAATAACGAAGCTAAGGCACACTAAATCAAGTGGTGTGAGGCTAAAACCTTGTAATGGTAGAGATAACTTCTCTAAAAAGCCAAAACATGTCAGTAGTATACTGATCAGAACATCATTAATTTGAAAAAGTAAACTTCCAATAGGATTAAAAATCAGCCATATACAAGCAGCAAAAATATTTAAAGGAACAATCACTCCTCCAAGTAAGGGAACTGCAATAATATTTGTAAAAGGCGCAACCCATGAAATCTGTTGAAAGAAAATCAGCATTAAAGGACCTAGGGCTATAAATATTTTGCCTTGAGATTCAATTAAAATTTTGCCGAAAAGAATGATTTTAGATAACAGACTAGTTGAAACAAGATTTGGAACCTGCTCTATAGTTTGATAAATCCGTAATAAAATAAAGCAAGAACCATAAGACAGCCAAAAGCCTGCTGATAAAACACTGAAGGGATCGAAAAGTAAAAGTAGACTTGCACTATAAACCAAGAGTGAAAATGGCTTAATAGGCACTTTAATCAATAACAAAGAAGCAAATAAAAATACTGAGAGTAAAGTTCTTAAGGCGGGAATTTCAAAACCAACAAATGCCGTATAAATTAAAACACCGAAACATAATGGAATCATGGCCCATATTTGTTTAGGTTGACGCAAATAAAGCTGCGGATAATAACGTCTTATTAATTGATGTAATACCCAAGACAACATGATGGCAAAAATGAGTACATGAGGCCCTGAAATGGCTAACAAATGAGAGATTCCTAATTCCTTAAATTGATTTTTAATCTCATCATTTAAGAGACTTTCATCCCCTGTTAACAAAGCTAATAACAGACCTTTATTTTGCAAAGGAGATTGTTTTAAGATTAATCTAAATGTTAGACGTAATTTTTCTATATTTAATTTTTGTCTGTTAAAGAATTTTTGTTGCTCTTTTAAATGATGTTGATAACCCAACTGATAAATTTCATCAGAGCTTAAAGCCTCAATATGCTGAACACTAAAACCAGACATTATATTTCTTTGAATGAACCATTGTTCTTGGTCAAAAACACCAGCCACTGCGTAACTATGAGCAGGTTTGGTTTTGCCAGAAATTCGATAATAATGACCTAATTTTAATTTTGGCTCATCTATGGCCGAGTTTACTTTTTGATTTTTTAAATATAATAGCCAATTGACGGGATGTAAGGACTGCCCTAATACCTGAACGGGTTGCTGTGTCTTATCTTCTTTTTCTTCACTTATACGGTCGACATACACAATAATATCTAAAGATTTAGGCTGCATTTGTCGCAGTTCTAATCTTTCATTTAAGGCATACTGAGCATATTGATGTCCTATAGTAAAAAAACTAATAGCGCAGACTAAACAGTAAATGGTTTTTAATATGGGGCGATTTAAGAAAATATTTCTCTTAAAAATATAAAAAATAAAGCCCATAACAAGCAAAACTTTACCTAACCACCCATATTGCATTATTAAAGGGATATCTATCCCCATAAATGCAATACCCCCAATCCACCCCATTAAAATAAGTTTTAACATGCAAAGTCATATCATTATCTTTTTAGGGGCAAAATTAAAGCCCAACTCAGTGGGCTTTAACAATGTGATTTAATGACAATTTTTTAAGAACCACTCACCCAGAGTCCATCTTGCATATGCAAAATAGAATCAGCAGCCTGAGCTAAATGCTCATCATGGGTCACAATTAACATTGCCATGTTGAGTTCTTTCTTAAGATCGGTAAGTAATTCAAAAATACCTAGAGCTGTTTTACGGTCTAAATTACCTGTAGGTTCATCAGCCAGAACAACCGCAGGTTTAGTGACTAAAGCACGCGCTAAAGCCACACGTTGGCGCTCACCACCCGAAAGCTCCCCTGGCTTATGATCCATACGATGAGATAACCCAACTCGATCAAGTAAATATTCAGCTTGCGCTTTTACAGATTTAAATTGGCTATCTGCACGAAGCATTAAAGGCATAGCCACATTTTCAAGCGCAGAAAACTCAGGTAATAGATGATGAAATTGATAAACAAAACCGAGGTATTGGTTACGCTGAAAACCACGTTCAGCTTCACCTAAATTATCAAAACGCTGACCATTTAAAAATACTTGCCCTTGAGTTGGCTGCTCTAAACCACCTAGCACATGAAGCAAAGTACTTTTACCTGAACCACTCGCACCGACAATCGAAACAAACTGCCCTGCTTCAACTTGTAAAGAAAGACCTTTAATGACTTCAACTTTAGATTTTCCGTCATCAAAATGTTTATATATTTCTTTCGCTTCTAAAACAATTTTACTCATAGCGCAGTGCCTCGGCAGGTTGAACTTTGGCAGCACGAAGTGCCGGATAAATAGTCGCCAAGAAGCTTAAAAGTAAAGAAACAATCACGATAATCGTCACATCTTGCCATCTTAAATAAGAAGGAAGGTAATGTACAAAGTAAGCATCAAATAGATTTAAGCCCAACACATTGTTAAACCATGAAATGATATCGCTAATGGTTAAAGCTAAAATTACACCTAAAACCGTACCTGCAACTGTACCAATCACCCCAATCACGGTACCTTGAACCATAAATATTTTAGTGATCATCGACGGCGAAGCGCCTAATGTACGCAAAATTGCGATATCAGATTTTTTATCAGTCACCACCATGACCAATGATGAAACAATATTAAATGCTGCAACCACAATAATAAGGACAAGCAATAAACCGACTAGAGTTTTTTCCATTTGAATGGCATTAAATAAATTACCATGTGTATAGGTCCAGTTCGTCGCATAGAAATTGCTTGGTAAACTTTTTACTAAGTCGTCAGCAACTTGCGGCGCTGCAAAAATATCATCTAGTTTTAAACGGACACCTTGGGCACCATCTGGTAAGCGTAATAAGGTTGAAGCATCGTATAGAGCGATATAACCCACCATAGAGTCGACTTCAGCGCCTACACTAAAAATACCAACCACTTTAAAACGCTTGAAACGAGGTACAACACCTGCTGGAGATGGCGTTGCTTCAGGTAAAACCAATGTCACGCTGTCATTTAGACGTAAGCCCAATGAATCAGCCATATCTTTACCAAGCACAATACCAAATTCACCCTTTTTAAGTGAATCTAAACTCCCGGCAACAATATGGTTTTGAATAATAGAGACATTCTTTTCATATTTTGGGTCAATACCCGTCACCATAATACCAGCGACTTGCCCTTGCGCAGTTAACATACCTTGCAATTGCGTAAAAGGTGCAACCCCTGTTACATGTGGATGATGTTCAACTCGCTTCACGAGTTCAGGCCAATCCGTGAGGATTTGTGTAGATGAAACTGTTGCTTGCGGCACCATTCCTAACACACGGTTTTTCAATTCGCGATCGAAACCGTTCATGACAGAAAGTACTGTAATCAGCACAGCGACACCTAGTGTCAAACCGACCATCGAAACCAATGCAATAAAAGAAATAAAATGATTACTGCGTCTTGCGCGAGTATATCTCAACCCTATATACAGTGAGATTGGTTTAAACATACCTTCTAAATCCAAGGTCATTGATGGAAAATATAAGATGTTGATAGCAAATTGCACCCACATCTACTATTTGGCCATACCGTTAGATGCTGTATTAAGGTTTAAAAATCAGTAAGTTCTGACTTATCCTTAACAATCCTAATATTATATTGCTGCGCTATTTTCTACTAGTTGAGTTGGGAGATCAATTTGATCGTGCATTTCGCTACGAATTAGAACAATTTAATGAATAAGCTCAACAAATTACCCAAATCTTCTCCTATTTAGACTTCATATGTTGAGCAAAGTTCCGGTTTGCCTGAATGTCTTTATAGAAATATAAAAAGAGTCCAGACAAGATAATGAAAGCGCCTACAAAAACCATAATTGAAAGTTGTTCATGGTTTAAAGCAGCCCCAATGATCATCGCTAACATAGGTGTAATGACCGTTGTTAAAGATAAAGTTGTTGCTTGAATATTTTGTATAAGTTTGAAATAACAGAACATGGCAACGAGTGAAGCCATGAGTACCGTATAAATTAAGGCAAATAAAGATTTGGCTTCAGGCAAATGTGTTGGTGCATATTGCCAAATAAATGGAATAAAACAACTAGCAAAAATAGAAGACACTAAAATAGAGCCTGTTGCCTGAGCCATCGGCTGGATCTGTGCATTAACTTTCTTGACCCAGAAAATTGAAAATGAATAAACAAACACACTGATCAGCATCAGAACAATACCAAACGGGTGTACATGCTGATTCGCACCGCTCAGACAAATAATAGCTAACCCACAGACCGCAATTGCCATACCCAACCATTGCAGCTTATAAAGTTGTTGGCCAAAAGCAAACCGACCAATAAGCCCCGCCATAATCGGTGCTAAGCCAAACATAAGTGCGATCATGCCTGAGCTTAAATATTGGGTTGCGGCATAAGTGAAAATTTGAGAACCAATTAAGCTAAAAGATCCGGCAATGTAGCTATGAACTGCTTGTCGATGCGTTGGAAAAGGTGTTCTCAAAATTAGCAATATGATGACAGCCAAAGGCAGTGCAATAAAAAAGCGTAATAACAATGCCCACATCAGATGTAGATCAGACACACTCCAGACAATTGCCAAAGGAGTTGTTGCCCAGATAAACACTAACAAGGCATAGGTTAGAGCCAAATTGGTTTGCGATGGCATGCGATGCTCACTTAGCTGTTTTACGTTTTTGCTTTAAAATCGTTTGATCTAATGAACTTGAAAATTCACGTTTATCTCGCTCGGAAATAGGAGGCGGTCCACCAGTTTGCACACCTGCACCACGAAGCGTATCCATAAAATCACGTAGATGTAAACGCGCTTTAACATTCGCCGTTGTATAGACTTCACCACGGGGATGAATAGCAACTCCACCTTTCTCGATCACCTGAGCTGCCAGTGGAATATCCTGCGTAATGACAATGTCATTTTCAACCATACGATCAACTATTTCTTTATCTGCTTGGTCGGCACCACTTAAAACCTGTATTGATTTAATACGAACAGAAGGCGTAATCCCAACATTTTGATTGGCTACAAAAATGACTTCTAATTGATAACGATCTGATGCACGTAAAATCACTTCACGTAAAATTTTCGGTAAGGCGTCTGCGTCTACCCATAGCTTAAATGGCAGCACGTTATTCTCTATTTCCACTAAAAATATTAGTCTAACAGATGCTTTTCTAAGGTGAGTAAAAATAACGATTAAACTGATTTTTAATTTCAACATTTAAATTTTTTATAAGTTAAACGTACTTTTAACTTATAAATAGAAACGTTGCTTCCCCTTAAATGACTAAATACGCGCTTTTACAAGAGAATTTACATATGGTGACTTGAAAAATAGCAAACACCCTCGATTTAATATAACAAGTAATGTGAACCCAACAGCATCGTGCTTATGAAAAATCAAAACAGTCCAGAAGTTATTAAAGTAAATGACCAAAATTTTGGTAGTCATGGAGAACATTGGAATCTATTGACCCCCCATCCCGAAACAGATGTACCAAAATGGTTAGGACTGGCACTTGATGCACCTGTAATGCCAATGGGTTTGTGTGAACATGAAGAAGACATGGATCAATCTTTTTGGCTCATTCAAGGTCCACAAGACCAAAAAGTTACGATCAATCAAATTATTGCTGTTGAAAACCAAAAACCTCGCGCGCTTAAAACAGCCTTCCCAAGTTTCGAAAGTCCATATCAATATAATGCGAAAATTGAACGCATCATTACTTGCGACTCTGCTACACAAGCTGTGTTAAGTTTAAGACTAAATAAAAATACAACTGTTTATGCATTTGATAATTTATTTAGTGTTAACTACTGTCAATATGATAAAAATCAAAACTATCAAGTCCAATTTAATGCATGGGCTTATGAATTAGAACCTGTTCCAGCAGGTGAAAAAATCATTGTTGATGACCCCGCTTCTATCAAACATCACCGTGCATTAAATGCAATTTTAACTGAACATAATGGTATCGCTCCTGAAAACTTACAGGAACTCATTAATGAATGGCAACCAAAAACTCCAGAAGATCAAGAACCTGTAACCGTTGATTTTTCTAAAATGGTTGCTTATTTATATGGTGAAAATCTTGGTCAAGAAGACGAAGCATGGTTCCAAGGTAATATTGTTGGTAAAACTTCTATGACATTTATGGGGGCAGAATATACCCTTTATGATGTCACTTTGGTTTTAGAAGATGATCTTCCTGCCATATTAGTGCGCATTGCGACCAAAAACGATTTGTATAAAAACTTTAATATTGGCGAATATATTCGCGGTAATATCTGGATTCAGGCGACTATTTGTGCTAAAAAGGGTGAAACTAATTGAATTTCACTAATATTTTAATAATTAGGTTATTGAATGAAGATTATACCCGAACAAACTACCAGCCTCATTCAATCCAGTAGCCTGCGCGTAAAGGTCGATACTGGTGCGTTTTGCTTTTTTGTCTTGGGTATGTTCTTAGCTGCCATATTCATGCACCAGTTTGGTTTAGTGCCTTTTTAATTTATAACTTATTCAATAAATAAAGCCCTCATTTGAGGGCTTTATTTATTTGATTTGCTTAACCATTACGCTTTGCAAAATCATCCATAAAGTTAATTAAAGCCTGTACGCCTTCTAATGGTACGGCATTATAAATACTTGCACGCATACCGCCGACAGAACGGTGGCCAGCTAAATTTAACAAGTGATTAGCTTCCGCTTCTTTTAAGAATTGCTTTTCTAAAGCTTCGTCTGCCAAGGTAAACGGTACATTCATAATTGAGCGGTTTGGAATTGCGATCGGGTTATTGTAGAAATCGCTTGAGTCGATATAACCATATAACAACTGAGCTTTTTCAAGGTTCACTTTATGAATAGCCTCTACCCCACCCTGCTCTAGCAACCATTCAAATACCAAACCAGACAAGTACCAAGCGTAAGTCGATGGTGTGTTTACCATAGAACCATTTTTGGCTTGGTCGCCATATTTTAAAATACTTGGAATTTCTGGTTTAGCCTGATCAAGTAAGTCATCACGAATAATGACAATTGTTAAACCAGCAGGACCAATATTTTTTTGTGCGCCAGCATAGATTAAACCAAACTTAGTCACATCTAATGGAGCAGATAAAATACTTGATGAATAGTCACAAACAAGTGGCGCTTTTACATCAGGAATTCCTGCGAACTGTAAGCCACCAATCGTTTCATTATCCGCATAATGTACATATGCTGCATCATCAGATAAATTCCATTCGCTTTGTTCAGAAATTGCGAACTTGCCATCTACTTTAATGCCAGCTTCTACAACATTAATATCGCCATAACGTTTTGCTTCTTTTAACGCTTTTTCAGACCAGATACCGGTGTGAATATAATCGGCTTTACTGTTCTTACCTAAAAGGTTTAAAGGAATCGCAGAAAATTGTAATGACGCACCGCCTTGTAAAAACAGTACTTTATAGTTTTCTGGAATATTCATTAACTTGCGTAAATCTACTTCAGCTTTTTCAGCCACAGCAACATAGTCAGCACTACGGTGACTCATTTCCATGATGGATAGACCTTTACCTTGCCAATCCAACAATTCTTGTTGAGCTTTTTCTAAAACGGCAGTAGGTAATGCAGCAGGACCAGCACAGAAATTGTACGCGCGCATGATTTTTCCCTTGTATAAAGTCAAACACAATAAAAATGGCATTTAACCACAGATTGCTTAAGCTTGCAGCAGCTTCTCAAGTAAATATTTCAATGCTGGACTGTATTTAGCTTTATTTTTTCAATTATTGTTGTCGTTATTTCTTTAGTTTTAATGACCAGCTTCCTCATTTAAAAAAATTTTTAAGCAAAAAGATCAACTTGACTTGTGATTATCATTTCACATACCTTGATAGCTATTACAAAAATATTGGCTTAGTAAATTCAATAATTAAAGGAGCTAAAAACCACCATGTTTTTATACAAATGTATAATAAACAAGATGATAATTGAATTTAATAACAAGAAATTTAAACTATAAGGGATGCCAAAAATTGTTATTTAAAATGCCAACATATCGATATAGACATTCTATTTTTCCCTTTTCATTTAAACCAAAACATCTTGCTTTGGCTATAGGCTTTTTTTTCACTAATCATTTATACGCCGGAAGCTTAAGTTATGCTGAAGCAGAACAACAAGCTTTGAAAAGTTCATATAGTACTCAAGCCAACCAAGCATTACAGCAAGCATCTCAATTAGAAGCTGAAGCAGTAAAGGGCCTGGGATTACCTAGAGTTGATTTAAATGTCAGAGCCTACGCTTTTCATAGTGAAACAGATGTACCTCTTGGCTCTTTTAAACAAAAACTTGAAAATGATTTAAGCCAAGGACTCAACGATAAACTTTCACAGTGGAACAATGTCATTCCATCAGATGTGCTGGGACAAGTTCAAGAAGGCGCAAACCAAACCATACATGATGGTATAAATCGCTTTCCTGATTATGCGAATCTGACTATCGAAGATCAGGTGGTACGCCCTTCGATTTCAGTCGTAATGCCACTCTATACAGGCGGCTTAACCAGTAGCGCTAAAAAAATAGCAAATATACAAGCACAGCGCTCTGAACTTTCAAGCCAACAACAGCAAGATATACAGCGATTTGAAGTAGTACAAAGTTACTTTAATGTGCAATTACAGCAGCAGCTGGTCGCAAGTAGCTTATTTAACTTTAATGCGATGCAAAAACATTACAGCAATGCCCTAAAGCTGGAACAACAAGGATTTATTAGTAAAGGGCAACGCATGCAGTTTGAAGTCGCTCGTAATAATGCAGAACGTACTTTACAAAATACTCAAGCTAACTTAAACGCCAGCCGCTTTAGCCTTAATAACCTTTTACATCAACAAAATAATGTAGATTTAAGTACACCTTTATTTGTAAATAACACTCCAAGCCAGTCTCTAGAATCACTTTTAACCAGTTATTCGCAAAAATCTAGCCTTGTACAAAAAATGCAGATGGATACTCAACTGGCTAACGTAAATATTCAAGCTCAACAAGCCGCAAAAAAACCAAGTCTATTTGCATTTGGTGAATATGCGCTTGATGAAAATGAAAACTGGATTGTCGGTGTAATGGCAAAATACAATCTATTTTCTGGGGTAGATAAAAATAAGAATATTCATGCCGCTGAATTAAAGCGTTACGCTTCAGAGCTCATGACTGAACGCACTAAACAAGAGATTGAAGCACTTTTGAATAAATCATATAACGAGCTTAACTCTGCTCAACAAAGTCATCAGCTTTTACAAAGAAACGTAAATGCTGCTCAAGAAAACCTACGTATTCAAGAACTTTCTTTTCGTGAAGGAATGGGTACAGCAACCCAAGTGATTGATGCACAAAATGCATTAAGTGCGTTAAAAACTGAAATGGCTTTAAATGCTTATAAATATGTCATGTCACTCGCAACTTTACTGCAAAGTCATGGCTCAATTGACCAGTTTAAAGCTTACGTTAATCAACCACATACCGACTATATTCGTTAATGGGAGTATAAAATGAATCAAGACTCAGCTCATTCAGAACAAGATTCTCCTGTTGCGGATACAGCAGAAACCACTCAAGTTAAAAAAGATGATCCTGTTAGTGACCATCAAGAATCAAGTACAAATAAAAATGACGCCAATCCTCCTAAAAACTCCAAAATTAAACTGATTATTGGTTTGATCATTATTGCCTTATTAGGTTTAATTATTTTTGGTTTGTGGAAAAGCTATCAGCCTAAACCTATTGAATTACAAGGCCGAGTTGAAGCCGAGACTATTCACGTAAGTACAAAAGTTCCAAGTCGTATTGAAGAAATTTATGTACAAGAAGGCCAGAAAATTTCCAAAGGCCAACCCCTTGTTCGTTTGGTTAGTCCGGAAATAGAAGCTAAAAAGCAACAAGCCTTGGCTACCTTACAATCGGCTTTAGCATTTCAATCTACGGTAGACCGCGGTTCTCAACAAGAAAATATCGATACTCTTTATGCCAACTGGCAAAGCACGAAAGCACAAGCAAACCTTGCAAAAACTACTTACCAACGTGGTGAAAATTTATATAGACAAGGCGTCATTTCACGTCAAAGACGAGATGAAATGCTCGCAGCACAGACCTCTACTCAAGAATTAAGTGAAGCCTCTTATCAACAATATGCTCGTGCAAAACGTGGAAGCACTAGCCAGCAAAAATCTACAGCAGATGCACAGGTTGAAATTGCAAAAGCAGCGGTAGCTGAAGCAAAAGCTTTAGAGGAAGAAACACGCTTACTCTCTCCGATTTCGGGTACAGTTTCAAAAACTTATGGTAAGCCTTCTGAATTAGTCGCTATGGGTGTGCCTGTTGTTAGCATTTTAGAAGATGATGATTTATGGGTAAGTTTAAACGTGGGTGAAAATCAATATGCCTCTGTTTATAAAAATAAAATCCTTGAAGGATTCATTCCAGCACTTAATCAGAATGTGAATTTTAAAATTAAGAATATAGATGCTGAAGGTGAATTTGCCACCATTAAAACGACTCGCCAAACTGGAGGCTATGATATTCGTAGCTTCAAATTACATCTGGTGCCTGAAAGTCCTGTCAAAGATTTAAAGGTTGGCATGAGCGTTCTATTTAAAATTAAAGAAGAAAAATAAAGCATGTTTGCCAGTATATTACGGGAACTAAACTATCTAAAAAGTAATAAATGGGATTTGTGTATGGTGACACTTATCCCTGCTTTTATCATTTTCATGTTTAGCAGCATGTTTTACGCAGGTAAAGCTGAACACTTACCAATTGCGATTATTGATCAAGACCAAAGTGAACTCAGCCGTAATATTGAAAAGTATCTTTCGTTGAATCATACAGTAGACATTAAAACAATTACGGCAAGCTCTGCTGAGGCTGAACAACTACTCAATGAAACTAAAATATGGGGTTACGTTTTTATTCCAGATGGTGCTGAAAAACGCTTTGTGAAAGCGCAAGATGCTCAAATCAGCATTGCATTTAACCAGTCTTTTTTTAGTGTTGGAAATACGATTTCTTCAGCAATGCTGGTCAGTACCCTCAATGCTTTAGCAGACTATGCTGGTCAAAGTTATCTTGCAAATAGTATTCCCTATTTAGATGTTCCTACCGCTCATGTAAAAATCTCAACGCTTTATAATCCAAGTATGAGCTATGAGTTTTATTTAGAACCTTTCATGGTTCCTGCTGTATTGCACTTATTGCTGTGTTGCTGTGTTGCCTTTGCTATTGGACAAGAGCTTAAACGTGGCACATTAACAGCATGGGTAAACCGAGAAAGTTTTATTCAAGGCTTACTGGCTAAAAATCTGCTTTATAGCCTTATATTTTGTGCATGGACATGGGTATGGATGTTTTGGCTAGTCGAAATCCGTGGCTGGTTCGTAGCAGGTTCTCTTAGTTTATTGTTATGCGCACAGTTTTTACTTTATTTTGCCTACGCTTTGATTAGTAGCACCGTCATTCTTGCAACCAAAAATTTAAGTAAAACTTTTGGCTTTATCGCGGTATATGGCGGCTCTTCTTTAAGTTTCGCAGGCGTTACGCTACCTTTAAATAATGCGCCTATTTTCACCAAATTTTGGTCACTCATTATTCCTTATACCCCTTATGCCAAGCTGCAAACTGAACAATGGGTGATCGGCAGTCCAATTTTCATTTCAATGATTCCTTTTTTAATACTCATCGGTTATTGCCTGATTTACTTCTTTTTAAGTTGTCTATTGCTTAAAAAATTAGTTCAAGGGGCAACACAATGAAAGAATTCTTTAAGGCTTATGGGCAAACATTTAAAGACATTGTAAGTAATAGCTCAGTTTTCACAACTCTGATTTTATCGGTCATTCTTTATAGCTTTTTTTATCCTACCGCCTATAAAGCTGAGCGTGCAGAATCTATTCCTATTGTCATTATTGATGAAGAACAAAGCCTCTTAACTTCTCAATTGATTGGCCAAAGTGCAAATAGCCCCCATGTTCATATCGTTACCGTTACCAGCAATTTTTTACAAGCTGAACAAATGGTACGTGAGCAAAAAGCCGATGGTATTTTACTTTTACCAAATAACTTAACCCAAAGCTTACGCAGAGGAGAAACAGGTGGAATCGGCTTATACTTAAGCACAACCAACTTTTTAAAAACTAAAGAAATTGGTTTAGGTCTAGCAACCTCGATAGAAGCTACATTAAAAGAATATATTGAAAAATTTGGACAGCGCACTCATTTCCAGCCAGCGCTTTCTATTCATCAAGTGCCGTTATTTAATCCACTTTCAGGATATGGAAGTTATATTTTTCCGGCTGTTGCATCTTTGATTATTCATCAAACGATTGTGCTAGGTTTGGCAATGTTAATAGCTAGCTATCGTGAGCAACGTGAAAAGATTACAGCTGTTCGCCTCGCTGGAGTTTTCGCAAGTATATTTACGATTGGTTGTTTAGGGTGTTTTTATCTTTTTGGTTTTACCTTGTGGTTAAATGACTATCCACACGGTGGAAATTTTATAGGTCTACTCATTGCCGTTCCAATTTTTATTAGTTGTGTGATTGGATTAGGCATGCTGATCGGTTCACTTTTAGATATGCCGGAACGTGCCGGACATATTATTGTGTTTAGCTCAGTACCTTTATTCTTATTAACCGGAGCTGCTTGGCCTCATCAAGCCATGCCTGAATGGTTACAATGGCTTGCGTGGTGTTTACCTTCCACACATGGGGTACAAATGTTTGTGCAACTTAACCAGATGGGTGTTCCATTAGCCACGGTTGTACCAAAGCTGATTTTTCTTGGGACCCTTGGATTAATATTGGTGAGTTTATCTTATTATCGGCTTGTTAAAAAAACTTCTTCATAAAATAAAAAAGGAAGCTTATGCTTCCTTTTTTATTTAAGTTTTACTTACTCTTCAGAAGCATCTTCATTATTTGATACAACTTCTTCGCTATCAGTTTCAGTAGTATCTACTTCGCCTTCGAGAAACTCTTCTTCATCTTCGACAGCTTCAATAGACACAACACCTACTAGAGTTTCTTCTTCGCTTAAGCGAATTAGGCGTACACCTTGTGCATTACGACCAGTCATCGCAACTTCTGCTGCACGGGTACGAACTAATGTACCGCCATCAGAAATAAGTAACAATTCTTTGGTTTCATCAATAGACACTGCACCAACAAGCTCACCGTTACGTTCGCTTGTCTTAATCGCAATGACGCCCTTACCGCCACGTTTCTTAGTCGGGAAGTCATTTACTGGAGTACGTTTACCATAACCGTTGGCACTTGCACACAGTACTTCACCTGTTTCAGGTACAACTACAAGCGATACGATACGGCTTACTAAATTTGAATCTGCTGAATCATCATTGTCATCTGATTCATCATTTTCAACATCTGCATCTTCTTCACTTAAAGTACTGCTTGCAAAGCTCACGCGCATACCACGAACACCTTTCGCAGTACGACCCATTGCACGTACGTCAGTTTCAGCAAAACGGATTGCCTTACCTTCGTTCGAGAACAACATGATTTGCTGATTACCATCAGTAATCGCAACACCAATTAAGGTATCTTCTTCATTGAGTTCAATTGCGCGTAAACCATTTGAACGGATATTAGCGAATTGCTCTAAATCAACACGTTTAACCGTACCTGATGCTGTCGCCATAAACACGTAATGGTTTTCTGGGAACTCAGTTAACGGCAAGATAGCTGTTACTGTTTCATTCGCATCTAAAGGTAACAAGTTCACAATCGGACGGCCTTTGGCACCACGTGATGCTTGAGGCACTTCAAACACACGAAGACGATATACTTTACCTACGTTGGTAAAGCACAGCACAGTCGCATGGTTTGAAGCTACAATGAGATGTTGAATAAAGTCATCATCTTTCATTGAAGTTGCAGACTTACCACGTCCACCACGGCGCTGAGCCTGATAGTCTGAAAGTGGTTGAGTTTTTGCATAACCTGTTTGTGAAACCGTTAATACAACTTGCTCTTCAGGAATTAAATCTTCACGGCTAAAATCAATACGTGATTCAATAATTTCAGTGCGACGTCCATCACCATACTGTTGTAGTACCAGTGCTAACTCTTCGCGAATTACAGCCATCAATAAGTTGAAATCATTCAAAATTGCAGTAAGTTCAGCGATTTGACCTAAGATTTCAGTATATTCTGCATGTAATTTGTCTTGTTCAAGACCTGTTAAACGGTGTAAACGTAATTCTAAAATTGCGCCTACTTGTGTTGGTGATAAACGGTAAATTGAATCGGTTAGACCAAATGGACGATTTGGATCTTCACCTTCGATTTCATCTGGACGAACAGAAATTGCACCAGCTTTTTCAAGCAATGAAACGACACCACCACCAGCCCACTCACCTGCAAGTAAACGCTCACGCGCTTCAGCAGGGTTAGCAGAAGTTTTAATCGTCTCGATAATTTCATCGATATTGGCTAAAGCAACTGTTAAGCCTTCTAAGATATGACCACGTTCACGTGCTTTACGCAGTTCGAACATGGTACGGCGTGTCACAACTTCTTGGCGGTGACGGATAAATGCCGCAATAATATCTTTCAGATTCATCAATTTTGGTTGTCCGTTATCAAGACAAACCATATTGATGCTGAATGAGTTTTCGAGCTGGGTATTTAAGAATAAGTTATTTACAACGACTTCAGCGTTTTCACCACGCTTTAAATCAATTGCAATACGCATACCTTCTTTGTCAGACTCATCACGAAGTTCTGAAATACCTTCAAGTTTTTTCTCTTTAACCAACTCAGCAATACGCTCAATAACTCTTGCTTTGTTTACTTGATATGGAATTTCAGTAAAGACGATAGTTGTACGGCCTGTCTTTTCATCTTCTTCGAAATGGTACTTACCACGAATATGTAAGCGGCCTTTACCTGTACGGTAGGCATCAACAATACCTGATTTACCATAAATAATACCGCCTGTAGGGAAGTCAGGACCCGTAATGTATTCCATCAATCCTTCAATCGAGATGTTCGGATTGTCAGCATAGGCTAAGCACGCATTCACAACTTCTGTCATGTTATGCGGTGCCATGTTGGTTGCCATACCTACGGCAATACCAGCAGCGCCATTAATTAACAAGTTAGGAACACGTGTCGGAAGTACTTCAGGAATACGCTCAGATCCGTCGTAGTTATCTTCCCAGTCAACCGTGTCTTTTTCTAGATCTGCAAGAAGCTCGTGTGCAAGCTTGGTCATACGGACTTCGGTATAACGCATTGCAGCTGCGCTATCACCATCAATCGAACCGAAGTTACCCTGACCATCTACCAATAAATAACGTAAGCTAAAGTCCTGAGCCATACGTACAATGGTTTCATAAACAGCTGAGTCACCGTGAGGGTGATATTTACCGATTACGTCCCCAACAACACGCGCAGATTTCTTGTAGGCTTTGTTATAGTCATTGCCCAATTCGTGCATGGCATAAAGCACACGACGGTGAACAGGTTTAAGACCGTCTCTCACATCCGGCAATGCACGAGATACGATTACACTCATCGCGTAATCTAAATATGAATGCTTGAGTTCGTCCTCAATGGCAATCGGTCGGATTTCCGATACGCTCATGCATACTCCTTCTTACAGATAGAAATTTCCATCTGCTTATATGTCTTGATCTTGCAAAAAATTTAGTTCCGGAAACTGAACTAAAATCGAAAAAAATATAGCTGTATACTATAGCATAAAAGCACTGTGTAATGTGCGGAATCTACACCGCCAATCTGGTGATATTTGTATAATTTAATTGCATATTATTCTTATCATATCGCTATAACGAGCACGTTCTATTCTTAATAAAACTATGTGATTTTTATTCTATAAAAATCAAACCTCAAATGAGATAAAAGTTTCAGTTATACATTTCAGGACACTATCCATAATAAAAAACCCCTAGTAAAAACTAAGGGTTTTTTAGCTTTAATCGGTAAAGATTAAAGTTTAGATACCAATTCTGGTACTACAGTGTTCAAATCACCAACTAACCAGTAGTCAGCAACACTGTTGATTGGCGCTTCTTCGTCTTTGTTGATTGCAACAATAACTTTAGAATCTTTCATACCAGCTAAATGCTGGATCGCACCAGAAATACCTACAGCAACATAAAGCTCAGGCGCAACGATTTTACCAGTTTGACCAACTTGGAAATCGTTAGGTACAAAGCCCGCATCAACTGCTGCACGTGAAGCACCTTGTGCTGCACCAAGCTTGTCAGCTAATGGATCAAGTACTTTATGGTAGTTCTCACCAGAACCTACACCACGACCACCAGAAACTACGATGCGAGCCGCAGTTAATTCTGGACGATCAAGCTTAACGATTTCTTCAGATACGAAGTGAGAAATACCCGCATCTTTTACTTCGCCAACTGTTTCAACAGCAGCTGAACCACCTTCCGCAGCAACTGGATCAAATGCTGTACCACGAACAGTACCAACAATGATTGCTTCGTCAGATTGAACAGTTGCAATCGCGTTACCAGCGTAGATAGGACGCTTGAATGTGTTCGCAGATTCAACAGAAATGATATCTGTGATCATGCTTACATCAAGAAGAGCAGCAACACGTGGAAGAATGTTCTTACCAGTCGTTGTAGAAGCAGCTAAAACGTATTTGTAACCTTTAGCCAAGTCAGCAACTAGGCCAGCTACGTTTTCAGCTAATTGGTTTGCATAAGCAGCGTTGTCAGCAAGTAAAACTTTGCTTACACCAGCAACTTTAGCAGCAGCATCAGCAACTGCTTGAGCACCAGAACCAGCAACTAATACAGTAATATCACCACCGATTTTTTGTGCTGCAGCAACAACGTTTAAAGTAGCACCGTTAAGTACTTGGTTGTTGTGGTCAGCGATAACTAAAATACTCATGATTTTATCCTTCCGTATTAGATCACTTTCGCTTCATTTTTCAATTTTTCAACAAGCTCATCTACAGATTTCACTTGTACGCCAGCTTTACGTTCTGCTGGAGCTTCAACTTTAACAGTTTTAAGCTTAGTACCAGCTGTAACGCCATAATCAGCAGGAGATTTAGTATCAAGTGGCTTCTTACGAGCTTTCATGATGTTAGGCAATGCTGCATAACGTGGCTCGTTCAGACGCAAGTCAGTCGTGATGATTGCAGGAAGTGTAAGTTCAACAGTTTGTAAACCACCGTCAACTTCACGAGTCACCTGTACTTTACCGCCATCAACTTTCACTTCAGAAGCGAATGTACCTTGACCAGCACCTAATAATGCACCAAGCATTTGACCTACTTGGTTAGAGTCATCATCAATTGCTTGTTTACCAAGAAGGATAAGTTCTGGTTTTTCAGCTTCAACAACACCTTTTAAAATTTTAGCAACTTCTAAAGCGCCAATTTCATCAGTAGTTTCAACCAAAATACCACGGTCTGCGCCTAGAGCCATTGCAGAACGGATTTGTTCTTGAGCTTCTTTAGGACCAACAGAAACAACAACGATTTCTGATACTGTTCCTTTTTCTTTTAAGCGAACCGCTTCTTCCACTGCGATTTCACAAAATGGGTTAATTGACATTTTTACGTTGGTAAGGTCAACCCCACTATTGTCCGGCTTAACACGAACTTTAACGTTGGCATCAACCACGCGTTTTACAGCAACAAGAGCCTTCATGTAATCCTCGGCTGTTCTAGCAAAAGTAAATGTTGAGAAAAGTATATTAACTCTTCAATTAAAATTTTTTAGGTACCCTATCTTGCAATGTGTTTGGCATTTCGGTCAAGTCACAATTTTCTGGAACAGCACAAAAAAAATGAAATCATCAGTTCATAAAAAAATTTTAGACTGCTATGAGGGCCTATTTTATTCTTTTTAAACTCTATTTTATACATTGATTTTTATTATCTTTTTATCTTATTTAGCATATTAGCTAGAAACATAAGATTACTTTTAAAAACCATAAATCCGACGTTTTTTAGACCCAGTCGTCCACAAAATACTCAAAGATCAAAATTGTCAATTTGGCTGTTTTGACTATTTCTCTTAAACAAATTTGTAAAAAAATACAAATGATCTCTGCATTCACCTAAAACTTCTCAATTTAATTATCTATTTATTGAGTTTATTTTTAAATTTTAGTTTTTATGTGCCCTTGGATGAGCTTGATCATACACTTGTGCCAAATGATCGAAATCAATATGCGTATAAATTTGTGTCGTAGATAAATTACTATGGCCTAGCATTTCTTGTACTGAACGCAAATCACCGCTACTCGATAGCATATGGCTAGCAAAACAATGTCTGAGTAAATGCGGATGTAAATCGACATTTACACCTGCTCGTTGTGCTTGAAGCTTCACACGTTTTTCAATTTGCCTTGGAGTGAGCGCTCCTCCTCGCAAGGAAATAAAGACAGAATCGTTTTGATCGAAATTTCCTTTCCAAATTTTGTAAACTTTCAACCAGTTCAATAGGCTTTCTTTTGCTTTTTTCCCAAACGGTACAATACGAGTTTTATTTCCTTTACCAGTAATACGAACAAGTTGGCGATTAAAATCTACATCCTTAACTGTTAAACCCTGTAATTCAGCCAAACGTAAACCACTTGAGTAAAGTAACTCGAGCATCGCTTTATCTCTTAGCCACAATTGCTGATCAACCGGTTTTTCCGGCATAGGTTGATCTAAAATTTGATTAACCGTTTCTATGTCGATCATACCTGGCAAAGGTCTAGGTTGGCGTTTTAACTTAAAATCGTCGGTAGGATTAATTTCTAGATATTTACCTTGTTCAGCCCACTTCATAAATTGACGAATTGAGGTGAGATGACGTTGCATGCTACTTGAACTTAACTGGTCCTGTTCGACACGCTGCGCTAAGTACTCTCTTAAATCTGAAGCTTCAAGATTTCTCAAATCTAGTTGTTTGTGCTCGCAGAACTCAAGAAAGCTTTTAACATCTCGTTCATAAGCAGTAATCGTGTGCTCAGATTGATTCTGTATTTTTCTTTCTTTTAACCACATTGAGAGCAGTTGTAATGCAAAATCCAAATTGCTCTCCATTTATTTGCTCATTTTTTTGAGTGTACCAAAAACTATGTGATCATGAAAATTTGATATCGCACAACCTAATGCTGATCTAATTTATATATTACAATTTAAACCAAGTATTCATTGGACCATGCCGCCATGACCACCATACTCATTCCTTATTTAATTGCGATTACCTTACTTACACTGACCCCGGGTCTGGATACGACTTTAATTATTCGTACAGCAACACTTGAAGGTAAATCGAAAGCGTTTCAAGCAGCAGTAGGTATTTGTCTTGGCTGTATTGTATGGGGAATTGTGGTTGCCTGTGGTCTAGGTGCCTTGCTCATGGCATCTGATCTCGCTTTTAATATTCTAAAATGGATGGGAGCAGCTTATCTAGCATGGTTAGGTTTAAATATGATTTTAAAACCACGTACCCAGCTTGCAGATATGCAAGAGAATAGTTCAAATACCTCTCCTTCACAAAATTGGTTTATTAAGGGTTTTTTGGGTAATTTACTTAATCCCAAAGTTGGTATTTTTTATATTTCATTTCTTCCACAGTTTATTCCACCACAAGCATCGGCAGTTACTTGGGTGATGGGACTGGTAATGATTCATGTGGTAATTGGAATGCTATGGTCAACTTTATTAATTTTGGCTATGCAGCCACTGTCACGTTATCTTAAGCAACCTAAATTTGTGAAATATATGGACCGAATTACTGGCAGTATTTTTGTGTTATTTGCTTTGAAATTAGCTTTGAGTAAAAGATAATTAAATCAAATATTATTGTACATATAAAAGAAAGCCTCTTTTATCACTTTAGCTGATGAAAAGAGGCTTCAATTTAGATAATGCGATTAACCTTGGAAATAACGTAAATCCAAACGCCCATCATATACATGAGTTGTTGGACCATTCATCCAGACCACATCACCTTCTTGCCATTCAATTTGTAGCTTACCACCAGCAAGTTCAACTTCAACTGAGTTCGCAAGTAGACCACGGCGCATACCACTTACCGCAGCAGCACATGCCCCTGTACCACAAGCTAATGTTTCACCAACACCACGTTCAAATACTCGTAAGCGAACATGTTTTTCATCAATCACTTGCATAAAGCCAGCATTAACACGTTCAGGGAAACGTTTATGTGACTCGACTTGTGGACCAATGCCAGCAACATCTGCAGTTAATACATCTGGAACAATAGTGACAGCGTGAGGATTGCCCATATTAACCACATCAATATTAATGTTCTGGTCGTTAGCTAACTCAAGTGTATATAAAGCTTCTGGTTGTTCTGCAATGAATGGAATTTCATTCGGCAAGAACTTTGGGTAGCCCATATTGACGCGAACCCAACCATTTTGTCCCAATTCAGGTTTTACAATACCTGCTTTGGTTTGGACAGTAATACTAGTTTTGGTTGTTAAATGGCGCTCATGTACAAAACGAGCAAAACAGCGTACACCATTACCACATTGTTCAACTTCAGAACCATCAGCATTAAAAATACGATATTTAAAATCTGCTTCTGGTAAATCTGGTGGTTCAACAATTAAAAGCTGATCAAAACCAATGCCAAAATGGCGATCGGCTAAGCGTTGAATTGTTTCTGTATCCAAATAGGCACGTTGGCTGATCAGATCAACCACCATAAAGTCATTGCCTAGCCCATGCATTTTAGTAAATTCTAACAACATTTCATTTACTCCTCAGGCAACAATCTTTCTTTTTCCCAAAGCGACTCAACCGTTTCACGCTCACGAATTAAATGAGCTTTATCACCTGACACCATCACTTCTGCGGCACGTCCACGTGTATTGTAATTTGAACTCATTACAAAACCATAAGCGCCAGCACCGAGAACAGCTAACAAGTCATTTTCTTTTAAAGCCAATGAACGATCTTTACCAATGAAGTCACCTGTTTCACAGATTGCACCAACAAGATCCCAAGTTTTTTCTTCAGTATCTGAACTTGGCACTACAGGTTGGATATCCATCCATGCTTCATATAAAGCAGGGCGAATTAAATCATTCATTGCAGCATCAATAATGGCAAAGTTACGGTGGCTCGTTGGCTTGAGCAAATCCACTTTGGTTAAAAGCACACCTGCATTTGCACTAATGCTACGGCCCGGCTCCATATAAACCTTGAGACCTAGCTTTTCTAAAGCAGGTTTCATTGAGTTAGCATATTCTTCAACACTTGGCGGTGTTTCATCTTTATAACAAACACCTAAACCGCCACCGATATCAATGTGTTTAAGAGTAATACCAAGTTTTTTTAGTTCCTCAATCATTACCATGACACGATCTAAAGCATCAACAAACGGTTTAGTCTCGGTCAATTGCGAACCAATGTGGCAGTCAATGCCAATGATTTCAAGGTTTGGCAAAGATGCAGCATATTGATAGGTTTCATAAACGGTATCACTTGGAATACCAAATTTATTTTCTTTTAAACCTGTTGAAATATAAGGATGAGTTTTTGCATCTACGTCTGGATTTACACGTAAAGAAATCGGCGCTTTTTTGCCTAGACGAGCTGCGACTTTTTGCAGACGGTCTAGTTCGGCATAAGATTCTACGTTAAAGCAAGCAATGCCTACATTTAACGATGTTTCAATATCAGCTTCAGTTTTACCCAAGCCAGAAAAAACAACTTTAGATGCATCTCCACCCGCTTTTAAAACGCGTGCAAGTTCACCACCTGATACGATATCAAAACCAGCACCAAGTTTTGCCAAGACATTAAGAACAGCTATATTTGAGTTAGATTTCACCGCAAAACAGATTTGATGATCAATAAAATCAAAAGCACGGTCCATATCTAAGTAATGTTTTTCAAAAGCTGCTTTTGAATAAACATACAAAGGTGTGCCAAATTGCTGCGCAAGCTGCTCCATAGAACATTGCTCTGCATGCAATACTCCATTAATGCGAGTGAAACTCATGAATGTGTCCTTATTTCAAAGCTTAAGGTGAAGTTGTTTGGGTTGGGGCTGATGCTTCAACTGACTGTTCAGCTTGTTCATCCTGTTGCACAACTTGTTTCTGTTCTTTATTACGATAGAGCAAGTATTTCGCACGTTTGTCATAATTCGGATCAGAAGGTAGCTGTAATGCTCCTGACTGACCACAAGCGCTAAGCAAAATACTGCTGCTCAATAAACTGATGAGGCAAATGACACGACGCATCTGAGCACCTGATTTAAACAATTCGATGCAGTATACCGTGATCATGCAGGCGGCTAAAGAGTAAACTTAAAGAGAAAAACAATATGCATAAAAAACGCCAGCTTTTCAGCCAGCGTTTGATCATAACCAAATAAATTTAATTACTTTTTATGACGTGGTTTATAGAAGAAGAAATAACCAATGATCAAGATAACAAACCAAATTGGGCTGACTTTAAGCGCTTTGAACGTATCTGGTTCTAAAGACAGCACATAAATCATGCCAATAAAGAAAATAATCGTGATCCAACATGTAAATAGACCACCCGGTAATTTAAATGTTGATTTGGCATGTAGCTCAGGACGCGTAGTGTAGTAACGGATATAACTCCAGATAATGAGTAACCACACGCAAATGAACAGAATCGTTGAAAGCGTTGTTGCAAGTGTAAATGCCTCAACTGTATTTGGAACAAAATACTGTAATGCCGCACCTAACAATAAACATGCCGCAGAGAAATACAATGCATTTGCCGGTACCGCACGTCTGTTCAATTTACCAAAAGCTTTTGGACCCTGATCTTCACGAGATAAACCAAATAACATACGGCTTGTTGAGAAGACACCACTGTTCATTGATGACATCACTGATGACAATACCACCAAGTTCATCAAGATCGCTGCTGCTGCCACACCAGCTTGGCTGAACAAGTTTACAAATGGACTGATCGATGGATCAATTTTATTCCAAGGTGTTACAGACATCACAATCAACAATGCCAATACATAGAAAATAATGATACGGATTGGAATTGAGTTAATTGCTTTTGGTAAGTTACGTGCTGGGTCTTTCGTTTCCGCAGCCGTTGTTCCCACAAGTTCTACACCAACAAAAGCAAAGATTGCAATCTGGAAGCCTGCCAAGAAACCATGTACACCTGTTGGGAAGAAGCCACCGTTAGCCCAGAGATGAGTAAATGAAGCAACTTCACCCGTACTTGAGGTAAAGCCTGTAAAGATCATCCATAGACCCACAGCGATTAAAATAATAATCGCAAGAATCTTAATGAGCGCAAACCAGAACTCTAATTCACCAAACAAGCGAACTGTTAACAGGTTTAAACCCATAATAAATACAATCGCGGCAACACTGATCATCGCCCCTTCGACAGGCGAGAAAGGTAGACCATTATTGAAGAATTGTAAGTAGTAGATAATTGCAGAAAGGTCAGCGATACCAATCGTGATCCAACATAACCAGTATGTCCACCCTACAAAGTAACCCGCCCATGGACCGATTAAATCTGTTGTGAAGTCAATAAATGATTTATAGGCAAGGTTTGAAAGAAGTAATTCGCCAAGCGCACGCATGACAAAAAACACCATCACACCAATAATCAAATAAATGAATAAGATTGATGGACCAGCAAGGCTAATTGTTTTGCCTGATCCCATAAATAATCCGGTCCCAATTGCACCACCAATCGCGATCAGCTGTAAATGCCGATTGGAGAGGCTTCGATGGAGCTCACCTTGTTCATGAGGCTCGCTCAGATTTTGATTCGACATTTGATAAATACACTCCAGTAATTTTTTTAGTCCGTTAGCTAAATTCAAATCAAAAAGACGATATCGCACCATTTGCAGGTATCTTTTAAATGTATATTTTTTGACAACTTTTCAGCTAACCAATTTTGTCTGTATTGCTGATGATTCCAAGCTACATACAATTAGGGCCGATAATACGCACAAGCCCCCTGCAATACAACGGACTCTCAAGTCAACTTTTGTCGTACTTGCTTAACTTTCGCATATATAAAAAGGCTACCAGTGAGGTAGCCTTTTCAATTAAGGATCAAGAAATAAATTTATGTTTTGAAAATTTACTTTTGGTTATTCTTCAGTTTTTCTTCCCAGAATGTCGCATTTTTAATTCCTAATTTAACAGGGTCAAATGTGTACTCTGTTACTCCAGCTTTTTGCTGCGCTTCATAATCTTTAAGAGCTTTAATTGTTGGCTTCCATACAAAATAAGTCACAATAATTCCGACAATATTAATCCATGCCATTAAACCGACACCAATATCACCAATACCCCATATATAACCGGTTGCACTTAAAACCCCATAAGATACAGAGAGAATAATAAAGCACTTCGTCACAAATAATAACGATGGAGATTTAGTAATATAGCTTAGATAAGTAATGTTAGTTTCAGCAATATAGTAATACGCAACAATCGTTGTAAAAGCGAAGAAGAACACAGCCAACGCCACGAAGATTTGGCCAAAATTACCAAACATTGTACTCACTGCCATTTGGGTAAAAGCAGGAGAACCTATTTCTACAGTAGCTCCAACATTTTGTACAATAAATTGACCAGCTTCTAATGTACCTTGTACGTTATACATACCTGTAATTAAAATCATAAATGCTGTTGCAGAGCAGACGAATAATGTATCGACATAAATCGAGAATGCCTGTACAAAACCTTGTTGAGCTGGATGTTGCACTTCCGCTGCGGCTGCTGCGTGTGGCCCCGTTCCTTGCCCTGCCTCATTTGAATAAACACCACGTTTTACCCCCCAGCCAATCGCAGCACCAAGACCTGCCATAGGAGAAAAAGCATCTTCAAAAATTAATTTGATTACACCAGGTAGCTCGTGAATATTCGCAATAACAATAACAACAGCCATTAGAATATAACCAGCTGCCATAAAAGGAACAACGAATTCAGCAAAACGTGCAATCCGTTTAATCCCACCAAAAATAATGATAGCGAGTAAACCAACAATCACCACAAGTGCTACAATTTTAAACAGACCAATATCACCAAAAATAATTGCCCCTTCACCTGTAATTTGTGTAAATGCCTTACCTACTGCATTTGCTTGAATTCCCGGTAAGAACAAACCACAAGAAATAATTGCTGCTATAGCAAATACGATGCCTAACCAACGCTGTCCTAGCCCTCTGTCAAAATAAAAAGCAGGGCCACCACGATATTGCCCTTGATATTCGACTTTATAGATTTGACCTAAAGTTGATTCCACATATGCCGTGCTTGCTCCTAAAAATGCAACCAACCACATCCAAAAGACAGCACCCGGCCCACCAAAGCCAATTGCTGCCGCTACACCCGCAATATTACCTACACCTACTCGTCCCGATAATGAAACAGCTAAGGCTTGAAATGATGAAATCCCCTGTTCTGAAGAAGTACCTTTTATTAATAGTCTGGCCATTTCCTTCATTTGACGTACTTGCACAAATCTTGTCAAAATAGAAAAAAATAACCCCGCGCCTAAGCACAGGTAAATAAGTGCCTTACTCCAAATAATGCCATTAATCCAATCAACAATTTCTGCTGCACTCATAGATATCAACCTTTTGTATTTTTAAAATACAATACTCATATTATTTTGTTCGTTTTCACTTCAGCAATATCCATGCCATATCTATAATAAACAGCTAGATACATACTCCAGTAAAAACACCGTCCTTGGGGAATAGATTAGATTTTTTATATCCACTGAAAACAAACTTTATCTGACTTGTAAAAATCCAATATCGTGTTATTTTTGGTGTCTTTCCCTTATTAGTTCCTTAGAAGATCCCTTCAAATTTCCTCAATATCTTTTATGATAATTTTTGGAAACAAGAACGAAGAACTTCCTAAGAACTATATTTATATAATATCGAGCAAAATTTCAATTTTTTATGAGCAAAGTCAAAACTGTTTACCGTTGCGAGCAATGTGGTACCGATCATCTTAAATGGGCTGGTCAATGCTCAGAGTGTGGTGAATGGAATTCTCTGACTGAAGTTAAACTTGAGCCAACCACTGCTCACCGCGCACGTCCTAAAATCGGGGGCTATGCGGGTCAAGTTGCTAACATTACAACGCTAAATAAAGTTTCCGTTTCTCATGAAACCCGATTACCTACAGGCATTAGCGAATTTGACCGAGTGCTTGGCGGCGGTTTGGTGACAGGTTCTGTGGTGCTGATTGGTGGTGACCCCGGTATTGGTAAATCAACCATTCTTTTGCAAACTGCGACCCATATGGCAAGCGAAAAAAGCTCTGCACTTTATATTACGGGTGAGGAATCTTTATCTCAGGTGGCGCTTCGTGCGCAACGTCTTGACCTGCCAACCGACCAATTAAAAGTCATGGCTGAAACCTGTGTAGAACGCATTTGTGAAGTTTTAGAACAAGAAAAACCTGTAGTCGCTATTCTAGATTCGATTCAAACACTTTATACAGAAACCCTCCAATCTGCTCCGGGTGGTGTTTCACAAATTCGTGAATCTGCTGCTTTATTAACCCGTTATGCAAAAAATAGTGGCACAGCACTATTCATTGTTGGTCACGTGACCAAAGAAGGTGCACTGGCAGGTCCACGTGTTTTAGAGCATATGGTGGACTGCGTACTTTACTTTGAAGGTCAATCAGACTCTCGCTATCGCATGATTCGTGCTGTTAAAAACCGTTTTGGTGCAGTGAATGAGCTTGGCGTATTTGGCATGACTGATAAAGGCTTACGTGAAGTGGCCAATCCTTCTGCTATTTTCTTAAGTCGTTATGATGAAGCGATTCCCGGTTCAATTGTCATGATTAGCCGTGAAGGAACTCGCCCTCTTTTGGTCGAAGTGCAAGCTTTAGTTGATGATGCTCAAGGACAACCACGACGTGTTGCACTTGGTCTTGAACAAAACCGTTTGAACATGTTGCTTGCTGTAATGCATCGTCATGGCGGCGTGCAAACCACTGGACAAGATGTATATGTCAACATTGTAGGTGGCTTAAAAATTACCGAAACAGGTTCTGATTTGGCTGTTTTACTCGCATGTGCTTCAAGTTTACGTACTAAAGCCTTGCCCCAACAACTTGCAGTTTTTGGGGAAGTTGGTCTTTCTGGTGAAATTCGCCCTGTTCCTAACGGTCAGGAGCGCTTAAAAGAAGCAGCAAAACATGGCTTTAAATATGTCATTTTACCAAGAGGAAACGCCCCTCAAAAGGCAATTCCGGGCGTACAAGTTATTGCTGTTGCGCGCTTGCATGAAGCATTGACAGAAGCTATGCAGCTCAGTGATGAATTGACATAAAAAAACATACTTTTATAGTTGAAATTTAGAGTAAAAGCCTGCATAAATACTATTACAAATTAACTCTAAACAGGAATTTCCTATGGAAGTACACCAGCGTGGCTTGATTACCGGTATTTTAATGGCTGCTTTAGCAATTTCGCCTCTTGCTGAAGCTAAACGTGCAGGTGGTGGTAAAAGCCACGGTATGGCACGTTCGACTACTTCAAGCCAGTCTTATCAACAACCTCGTCAAGTGACTCCAGTTCAACAAACCACTACAGCGCCTCAGAAATCTGGTCCAGGTGTTGGTTCAATGGTTGCAGCTGGTGTGGCTGGTGCTGCCGTAGGTGCTGTTGCAGCAAATGCTTTAGCTGATGACAAACCGACATCAACTGAACAGCAAGCCACTCAGGCTCAAGCTCAAGAAGAGAAAAAAGGTGGAATCCCAGGTTGGATTTGGGTATTGCTTACCGCAGCTCTTGCTTTCTTTGTATTCCGTAAATTGGGATCAAAAAAAAAATTAGCGGGTAACAACCCTTACGCACCAAATAGTAACGGTCAAAACCCATTTGGCCGTTCTGCTGCACCACAAGCAGCTCCACGTAATGCTGGCGATAATACAAATATCTTTGGTCAATCTGTGGGTGGCGGTGCAGCAACGCAAGCGCCTTTTGGTGGTGTAACCACGAGCAATGGCAATCAACTTCCAGATGGTAGTGAACCAGCTGCGTTCTTACGTATTGCACGTCAACGTTTTAATCACATCCAATCGATGAATACTGCAAGTAATATTGAAGAAATTCGCCGTTACTTAACACCAGAACTTTATAGTTCTATGTATAACGACATCATGGAAAACCAAGATCAAGACGTTGCTGAATTTAGTAACTTGAATGCGATGGTTGTAGACAGTGCAACTGAAAATGGTCAATACGTAGTAAGCGTACGTTTCACTGGTACAGTAAGTGAAGATCTAAATAGCTTGCCACAACCGTTTACTGAAATCTGGCACTTTGTTAAGCCTGCTGGCTCTCAGCAAGACTGGGTTGTTGCAGGTATTCAACAAGCTTAAGCTAAATAAATCCTAAATAAAAAAGCCACAATATTGTGGCTTTTTTATTTGTCAGTTTTAAGCAATTTCTGCTGGAAAGGTCACTACTTTTTCAATTTTGACCTGATCTGTTGCAACCATGAGTAAACGGTCTACACCTAAAGCGATACCTGAGCATTCCGGCATATGAGGCAATGCAGCTAACAGATGCTCATCTAAAGGCATAACATGAAGACCCTGCTTAGCCCGCTCTGCATTATCTGCTTCAAAGCGTGAACGTAACACATCTGCATCGAGTAATTCATCGTAGGCATTGGCTAGCTCTAAGCCTTCAATATAAACCTCGAAACGCGCCGCAACCTCTTCCCCATCTTCATCTATTTTCACTTTTGCCAAAGAGGCCATTTCTGGTGGAAAGTCAGTTAAAAAAACTGGAGCATCAAAACCTAAACTTGGTTCAACAAAATGAGAAAATAACAAATCCATATAAGCTAGGCGATCATCGCCCAAGTCGAGATTTAATCCCACACGATTTGCGGTATCTTTGAGTTGTTTCAAAGTTGCCTGCAAAGGGTTAATATCAAGACGATCTTGAAAGGCATGTTTATAACTTAAAATAAACGGACGAACTTCACCAAAACGATGTTGCAAACAGGTTTGCAATAAATCGGCTGTTTCATGCATTAACGCTTTTAAGTCTAGACCGGGGCGATACCATTCAAGCATGGTAAATTCACTGTTGTGTTTACGCCCGTGTTCATCATCTCGGAACACCTTACAAATCTGGTAAATCGGTCCACTACCGCTCGCCAATAAACGCTTCATGGCAAACTCAGGTGAAGTCTGTAAATATTGAGTTTGCAATTTGCCATTAATATGACGCAAAGCCTGAACTGAAGCTAAATGTACATCGGTGACGCCTGCTTGCGAAACAATCGGTGTTTCAACTTCCATGACATCACGTTCAGCAAAAAACTGACGAATTTGGGTATAGAGCTTGGCACGTGCTTTTAAGGCATCAATTGAACAAGTAGGTTGATAACTTAAACTCATGCCTGTGGTCCCCCATGTGCTGCCCATTCACGACGCAGCGGATAATTCTTACGTAATAAATCAAATGCTTTTTGCTCTACTTTGCCATCTTTAATACAAGCACGGATGTTGGCATCATCTTGAGCAATATCATAAATCTGAGCTAACTTTTGCTTTAACACCGCTTTTAAATCATGTCCCGAAAAATAGTCTTCACATGCAGGTAACTGAGTTTCGAAACGCTTATTAATGTCGTATCCAAACTTTTGACAAAAAGCTTCATAAATCATTTGTGTACCGCGGGCTTTTCCTTCAAGGCTATAACCAGCAATATGCGGTGTTGCTAAAGCCAACATGTCTATGAGTTCTTCTGATATGACTGGTTCATGCTCAAATACATCAAGCACCACTTTACGCTGGGTACGTTGAATGTCTTCCATTAAAGCGGCTTCTTTCACGACTGGACCACGTGCACTATTAATTAAAATTGTGTCTGGTTGAAGCGCTGCGAAAGCTTTTTCATCAAACAAATGATATGTGGGATGTTCACCGTTTTTGGTCAGCGGCACATGAATTGAAATGGCATTGGCTTGTTGCAACAAAGTTTCTAAGCTTACATTTTCAATTGTGTCTAGTTTCACATATGGGTCAAAGCCAATTACATTCCAACCAAGTAACTGAGCCATATAGACCAAACGCTTACCGACATTGCCAAGGCCAACAATGCCTAGGGTAAATTTTTCTTGTTGTTCTAAAAGGTTCGCATCTAAATGCAGTAAAGCAGTAATGACATATTCAGCAACCGCTTGTGCATTACAACCAGCCGCATTTGCCCATGTAATTCCTTGTTTTTCTAACGCTGCAATATCTAAATGATCGGTCCCAATTGTGGCACTGCCCACATATTTTAATGCTGTGTTTTCAATTAAACTTGCGTTAACCGTAGTAACCGAGCGGACTAACAATGCTTGAGCATCTTTTACATCTGCATGGGTTAAAGTACGCCCTGCTTTGTGTTGAATATCGCCAAACTCAGAAAAAAAGTAATCGGTAAACGCCAAATTTTCATCTGCGACGATTTTCATTGTCTGCAACCCATAGCTTATAAAAACGTTATTATCCTTTGAGTTGTAGCAAAGCACAATGTTAAGGGTATAAATTAGTACAGGATCTAAAGACTCAGTTTAGTTACAACCCACCACCAAAATAAAAGTAAGCCATGACAGCGAGTGTGAGCCAAATTAAAATAATGAGTACGGCAACCAAATAGTTTTTTGGTCGTTTTTCATGTTCATCCAACCATTCTTCAGCTTGTTGTTCTGCATCGAAAATGACTTGTTGAGGCGTAAAACGAACTGCTAACCAAATCAGTATTGGTAAAATGATGGCATCATCAATAAAGCCCAAAATAGGAATAAAATCTGGAATTAAGTCGATGGGGCTAAACGCGTAAGCCACAGCCACCACAGCAATAATTTTGGGTAACCACGGCATTTGAGGATGCCTTGAGGCAAACCAAAGCATAATAATTTGCTTCTTTAGACCTTTTGCCCATTCTTTTATTGATTGTAACCAAGACATTTGGACAGACTCTGAACCTTTAGAGTTTTATAATAATCCATAAAACCTATCCTTAGCTTAAAAGCCAAAGAAATGTCAGATGAGCTTTATTTTAGGTCCATCACCTTGAACAATATATTTTAAATTTCTGTATATAAAACAAATCTGTCCCCCCTACAAAAACTTGCCAAAGTCAGGCCAGATTGCTTGGCTAACTGAATGGCCATACTGGTCGGTGCTGAAATTGAAGCCAGTAGACTTATATTCAGCTGGGCACATTTTCGTATCAGTTCATAACTTGCACGACTGGTCATCACCACAAAACCTAAACTGGTGTCGTAGTTTTCTTGTGCTAAATAACCTATTAATTTATCTAAAGCATTATGGCGGCCGACATCTTCAAATAAAGCGACGATGTGACCATCAACCACCCATGCTGCGGCATGTGCGCCACCCGTTAAAGCGGTAATTTCTTGCTGGGCTTTTAAGTGGGAAATGGCACTCGGAATTTGCTCAAGCCATATTTTTGATGCATGTGTTGTAATTTTTGGAACATCTAACTGAAACTGCTCTAAGCTTTCAATTCCACATAAACCACAGCCTGTACGGCCTACCATCATGCGGCGGTGTTCTTTTAAGGCAGCAAATGCTCTCGATGAAATGGTCATTTCCACCGTAATACCCAATTCATTTTGATGTACATCAAGCGCATATAGCTCTTTTAAGCTAGTTAAAATGCCTTCTGAGAGACTAAAACCTTTGGCAAATAAATCAACATCGGTCGGTGTCGCCATCATCACCGCATGCGAAATGCCGTTATACACCAAGGCAATTGGGTACTCTTGCACAATATGATCTAAAACATTTTCAGAGTCGGTTTTGTTAAACCGCTGTACTGGTAATGTTTCAACCCCATAAGAATGTGGTGTCAAAATTATTTCCTTTATTTCAAAATGGCGCTTGTTTAGAGCGCCATTTGTTTGGATGACATTTTTTAATATTGCCTTTGATTAAAGGTTGCTTACTTTCTTATCGGCATCTTCAGGGGCTACTGCGGTTGCCAAGTTAAAATGCTCTGGCGCATTTCCGGGATGCAAAATCACAGGAACGCTTTTTGAAGCAGGAATCTTGGCATATTTATCATGACTACTTAATGCCACCAAAGGATTAGTTTCTGGATAGTAAGCGGCTAAACTGCCTCGCGGAATGTTGTACGGCACAATACGGAAACTATGCACGATACGTTTCACACCGTCCGAGAAAACACTTTCAATATCGACCCATTGGTTTGCTTCGAAACCAGCTTCATCAATATCAGCTTGGTTCATAAACAACACACGGCGCTGACCAAACACTCCGCGGTAACGGTCATCTAGACCATAAAGTGTCGTGTTGTATTGGTCATGAGAACGCGTGGTCATTAAGGTATAAACTTTACTGTCGGTATATGCGGCAGCGTACTGATTTTCTTTATCGGCATAGACTTCACTCAGCGGTGTAATCATAAACTGCGCTTTACCACTTTTTGTATTCCAGATGTGCTGATTGGCTGGATGCTCTAAGTGGAATCCACCTGGTTCATAGACACGTAAATTAAAATCATGGAATTCATCAAAGACATCGGCAATTGAATCACGAATACGGTCATAGCTTTCGATGTACCATTTCCATTTAATTTGGCTATCTGGTAACACCGCCTCTGCCATTCTTGCCACAATGTCTGGCTCAGATAAAATATTTTCAGAAATTGGAGTATTACGCCCTGCCGACAAATGGATATTACTCATTGAATCTTCGACTGAAATTGCCTGCGGGCCATGAAGTTGTTCATCAATTTCAGTACGGCCTAAACATGGCAAAATGAGTGCCTCTTTACCACATACCAAATGACTACGGTTTAACTTGGTTGCGACATGAACAGTTAAATTACACTTTCTAAGTGCTTCTTGGGTATACGGTGTATCAGGGGTTGCAACTGCAAAGTTTCCGCCTAGACCAATAAAGACTTTGACCTCGCCTTCAGCCATCGCTTTAATGGTTTCGACGACACCATGCCCATTTTTTCTCGGTGATTTAATTCCAAACACGCGGTCAATGTTGTCTAGTAATTTAGGGCTAGGGAGTTCATTAATGCCCATGGTTCGGTCACCTTGCACATTACTGTGCCCACGAACTGGACAAAGCCCTGCACCTGGCCTGCCAATTTGCCCACGAGCCAACAATAAATTCGCTAACATATGTACATTGGCAGTTCCGTGGCGATGCTGGGTAATTCCCATACCCCAACAAAAAATTGAACGTTCAGAATCTAAAAAGAGTTTGGCTAGTTTTTCTAAATGTTCAGCAGACAAACCTGAATGTTTATAGATATCTGCCCATTCAGTTTTTTCAACCTCAGCAATCATTTCATCAAAACCAATGGTATTGACCGCAATAAAGTTTCGGTCAAAAACACTTGGTTTTCCTGAGCCAAGGGCTTTTTTATCCCACTCATTTAAGTGCTTTAAAATTCCTAACATCAGTGCGTAGTCACCACCAATTTTAGGTTGGAAATAATAACGGCTAATAGGTGTACTGCCATTGGTCATCATTTCAAGTGGTGCTTGTGGGTCTTGGAAACGTTCAAGTCCTCGTTCTTTAATTGGGTTAATCGCAACAATGTTACCGCCACGTTTAGACACTTCACGCAAAGTACCTAACATACGCGGGTGATTGGTTCCGGGATTATGCCCAAAACTAAAAATCGCATCGGCTAAATCAAAGTCTTCTAGGGTGACTGTGCCCTTTCCTAAACCAATCGAATCAAGCAAACCAACACTTGTCGTTTCATGGCACATGTTCGAACAATCTGGAAAGTTATTTGTACCAAAGCTTCGCACAAACAGTTGATATAAAAATGCTGCTTCGTTACTGGCACGGCCAGAGGTATAAAATGCCGCTTGGTCTGGGTTGTCTAGCACATGTAAATGTTGAGCAATGAGTTTAAATGCATCGTCCCATGAAATAGACAAATATTTATCGGTTGCAGCATCATAGCGAACTGGGTCTGTTAAGCGGCCTAAGTCTTCGAGGAAAAAGTCACTTTGTTCTGATAACCAACTGACGGTATGCCCTGCGAAATATTCAGGAGTCACTGTTTTACTGGTTGCTTCAAAGGCAACTGCTTTTGCACCATTTTCACAGAAGTTAAAGGCATGAGCATCTTTCTTTTCTGGCCATGCACAGCCGGGACAGTCAAAACCTGTAGGTTGGTTAATGTTGAGTAAGGTAATTGAACCTTTACCTAAAATATCTTGTCGCTTTAAGTTTCGAGCAACACTTAGCAGTGCGCCCCACCCGCCAGCAGGATGAGTATATGGCTCAATTCGCGCAAAACCGTTATTTTCCTGTATCTGCTTTTGTTCTTCTGAATTATCCACTTTGTCATCCTCTTAATTCTTCTTAGGCATTCAACAGATCCAATAAAACCACAAATTTAATTATGCTTATATTAAGAATCGCTGCTGTCTAGCTTGGGGGTAGAGTCCACTTGGTATGTTATTCACCATATTTTAAAAAGCTGGCTCAACTGTTCTTATAATATGTGCCATATTTTTTACAATTACAATAATTCAAGCCAACCACGCTATTTATAGAAAAATATATAAAACAATGAGTTAAAAAGATAGAAACTCCGCCTTTTACAGATCAAAACATTATTAGTTTTCATTCTTAACAGAAGAGAAACTCTTTAAAATTGATGCTTACATGTCTTTATGTATGGTTTTTTGGGACTAAGCAGTATAAAACAATTAAAAATCTATCCACATTAGAGCACTTATGAAGGTTGTGATCGCCCCTGATTCATTTAAAGACAGCTTATCTGCTTTAAACGTAGCTCAGGCCATTGCCAAAGGATGGCAAGAAGTTTTTCCTCATGCAGAAACGATTTTATGCCCTATGGCCGATGGCGGCGAAGGAACCATTGAAGCTGTTTTAGAAGTCTGCGAGGGGCAATGGCGTGAAAAAACTGTGGTTGGGCCATTAAGTCAGCCTGTTCAGGCAAAATGGGGCTGGTTAGAAAAACAAAAAATCGCCATCATTGAAATGGCTCAAGCGAGCGGCATACAGTTAATCCCACCGTCAGAACGTGATGCCTGCCACAGCACAACGTTTGGAACAGGCCAACTCATTCTTGATGCTTTAGACGCAGGTGCAAAAGACATTATTTTAACTGTGGGCGGTAGTGCGACCAACGATGGCGGCACAGGATTACTGAGTGCTTTGGGTGCTGTTTTGCTCGATGCCAACCAAAAGGCTTTACCCGCAGGTGGTCTCGCTTTAAGCAACCTATCAAAAATTGATTTAACACACTTTGACACACGTATTCAGCACACGCGGTTTTTACTAGCTGCCGATGTGACCAATCCACTTTGCGGTCCAAACGGCGCATCACATATTTTTGGCCCACAAAAAGGGGCTTCTCCTGCTCAAGTACAACTGCTTGATGCAGCGCTTGCTCATTTTGCCGATGTCTCTGCGCAAATTTTAGGTTTCGACAAACGAAATGAAGCAGGTTCTGGTGCTGCTGGTGGTTTGGGCTTTGCAGCCAAAAGTTATTTAAATGCCGACTTTAAAGCTGGAGTTAAAGTCGTAGGTGAACTGAATCAACTTGAACATAAAATTGCTCATACAAATTGGGTTATTACAGGGGAAGGTAAATTTGACCAGCAAACACTAAGTGGTAAAACAGTTTTTGGGGTGAGTCAAATTGCTAAAGCACATAACGTTCCGGTCATTGTGATTGCAGGAACTTTAGGCCAAGGCTACCAAGAGCTTTATGAGCAGGGCGTTACGGCTGCTTTCTCATTAGCAAATGGTCCCATCACATTAGAACAAGCCTGCGAACATGCAGCAGAACTCATTTATGAAAGAACAGTCGATATTGCGAGGTTAATTCAGTTTAGCCAAACCAGCTTGAAAGATAAAAAAGTTTAATCGGTTAACTTTAAAAGACTCTCTTTACAGCTTTCCAATATTTCATCGCTAAGGATTGATTGGTCTGGGCATGCGCGAGACAAGGCAATTGCCCCTACGGATTGAGCAAGAATATTAATAGCTTGCTTTCTCAACTCTGGCGCTTCCAAAGAAACTTGTTTTGCACGTTCATTCATAATGAACTGGATAAGTTGCTCAATGCCCTCTTCAAATTCGACTTTTACTTCGTCTGGCTGTCTTGCTGCATCACAAGATAAGGCTGTTAGTGTGCAGCCCAAATCTCGGTTATCTCGATGAGTTCGAGACACATAAAGCTGAATAAATTGAGCTAAATTTAAACCTTCTATTCTTTTTAAAACCTGCTCAAGCCCATGTTTAACAGTAATTGAGACAAGGTCTGTTTTCGAACTGAAATGTTTATAAAACCCACCATGAGTAAAGCCTGCGCTAGACATTAATTCAGCAATGCCGACACCATCGTAGCCTTTGTTACGAAACAGTTGAGTCGCCTTTTCAACAATTTTTTCTCGGTTTTCTTTTACCTGAGTTTTACTGACTTTCATGTTGGCCTACCCACTTTTACTCACCTTACTCGTCATAATTATACATTGATTATGATTGACATCAAAAATTATATATTTTAGATTATGATCATCATCTAAAAAATTAAAGCGTGGAGACATCACATGTCAGCTCAATCAAAAGTACTTATTACAGGAGCTTCGTCAGGAATTGGTTCTGTCTATGCAGACCGATTTGCTCAACGTGGCCATAACTTAATCTTGGTTGCACGAGACACAAACCGCCTAGATAAAATCTCAAAAGATCTTCAAGAAAAATACGGCGTACAAGTCGAGTTCATTCAAGCCGATCTATCAAATGATCAAGACATTAGTAAGATTGAAGATGTACTCAAAAACGATGCTGATATTGAAATTTTGGTAAATAACGCTGGCATTGCACTAAACGGAACCTTTTTAACTCAAGATATTAAAGATATTGAAAAACTCATTACTTTAAATATGACTGCAGTTGTTCGTTTGTCTCATGCAATTTCGCAATCACTTATACATAAAGGTAAAGGTGCCATTATTAATTTAGGCTCTGTGCTTGGATTAGCCCCTGAATTAGGTTCTACCATTTATGGTGCAAGTAAATCTTTCATCCAATTTTTTAGCCAAGGCTTATATTTAGAATTAAAAGATCATGGCGTGCATGTTCAAGCCGTATTGCCTTCTGCTACTAAAACCGAAATTTGGGAACGTTCTGGCATCGACTTAAGCCAAGTCCCACCATTAATGGATGTCAATGATTTGGTCGATGCGGCTCTGATTGGTTTTGACCGCAAAGAAACGATTACAATTCCTGTGCTGAAAGACGAAAATCAATGGAATAATTTTGAAAAATCACGTATCACATTACTACCAAACTTTTCTTCGGCTGATGTAGCCCAACGTTATAAAAACTAACGAGTACAGCTACCCAACTCTTAAGTAGGAAAATCTTATGAATGTTATTGATGCCATCCGTAACCGCCGCGCAGTTAAACGCTTCGACCCTGCTTTTCAACTTTCTGAAGATAACAAAAAGCAGTTATTACAAGAGGTTTTAGCCAATGCGCCAAGCGCTTTTAACTTACAACATTGGCGTCCAGTCATCATTGAAGATACTGAGTTAAGACAAAAAATTCGCACCATTGCTTGGGATCAACCACAAGTTACAGAATCATCATTACTGATTGTGTTGTGTGCAAAAGTAAATACATGGGAAGTTGATGCTAAGCGTGTATGGGATGGAGCTTCTCCGGAAGTTCAAAATATTATGGTTGGCGCAATCGACCAATATTACCGTGACCGTCCACAAACCCAACGTGACGAAGTGATGCGTAGTGCGGGTATTTTTGCTCAAACTTTAATGTTACTTGCTCAAGAGCATGGTTTAGACAGTTGTCCTATGGATGGTTTTGACTTTGACGCAATGGCGAAGCTCATTAACTTACCTGAAGACCATGTGGTGTGTTTAATGATTGCTGTTGGTAAGTCAGCTTCCGAGCCTTACCCACGCGTGGGCAAACTTCCTTACGACGATGTCATTATTCAAAATACATTCTAAGTTTTTAGTCAGATTTTAGGCCCTCATGCTATTTATAGCATGAGGGCCTAATTGTTAATGACATTCTGTTTTGTAAAATCATTTTGCCTTTTTGGTGTTTAACTTATTGGTTAAACGACGAACTAAAAGAAAAAATAAAGGCACAAAGAAAATAGAAAGTAGAGTTCCCGAAATCATCCCACCAGTTACGGCGATACCAATTTCTTTTCGGCTAACAGCCCCTGCTCCTGTAGATACAGCCAATGGAAGAACACCTGCAACAAAAGCCAGAGATGTCATAATAATTGGCCGTAATCGCTGACCCGCACCTTCAATAATGGCATCCATTAATGCCTGACCAGCCTCTAACTTAGCTGCCGCAAATTCAACAATCAAAATAGCATTTTTGGCAGAAAGCCCAATGGTGGTAAGCATAGCGACCTGAAAGTAAATATCGTTAACAAAACCTGCCAGACTTGCAGCAACTACAGCGCCAATAAGACCTAAAGGAATCACTAGCATGACAGAGACAGGAATAGACCAACTTTCATAAAGTGCTGCCAAACATAAAAAGATAAAGATGATTGAAGCCAAATATAACCAGATCGTTTGGCCACCCGCTAGTTTCTCTTGATAAGACAACCCACTCCACTGAAGATTAAAACCTTGTTGCTGGTCAACTAACTGCTGCATCTTATCCATAGCCCCACCAGAACTCTCACCTGCCGCCGCAGAGCCTTGTATTTGAACGGCTGAAAGACCGTTAAAGCGTTGCAGCATTTGAGGGCCCATCTGCCATTTCACAGAAGAGAAGCTAGAAAATGGCGTCATCTCACCAGTAGCACCGCGAACATACCATTGCCCAAGATCTTGGGGTAAGGAACGATAGATTGCCTCTCCTTGCAAATAAACTCGCTTAACACGTCCCTGATCTATGAAATCGTTAATATAAGATCCGCCCCACGCCGATGACAGCGTATTACTAATATCTGCTTGGGCTAATCCAAGAGCACTGGCTTTTCTTTGATCGATATCGACTTGTAACTGGGCTTTATCTTCTAAGCTATTTAAACGTACTGCAGCTAGGCCAGAATCAGCATTTGCTACTTTTAACACATTATTTTGTGCTGCGAGTAAAGCATCTCGTCCTTTATTTTCAGCATCTTGCAACCAAAATTCAAAGCCACTAGATTGCCCAAGGCCTCTTACAGCAGCGGGTGAAAGTATCTGAACACGTGCGTTACGCAGTGACTTAAAATGTGCATTTGCACGAGCAATCACAGCTTCGGCTGTATTTTCACTACCTTCTCGGTCATCCCAATGTTTGAGTCCGGCAAATGCCATTCCCACATTTTGCCCACTGCCTGCGTTATTTCTACCCATCACCATGAAAATCACATTGAGATTATTCTTTTCTTTCGTCAAAAAGTAATCTGCAATCTGATTACCAACCCGCTCTGTTTCAGCTAGTGTCGTGCCTACAGGCGTACTAAATTGAACCATAACCGAGCCTTGGTCTTCTTGTGGTAAAAACCCCGTATTCATACGCGTATATTGCCAACCTAACAAAGCTGTAATACCTACGAATATGATCATAAAGACTTTGGGTTTACCTAAAACAGCAACTAGCTTTGTGCGGTAGCCTGACTGCCCTTGTTCGACTTTACGATTGAACCAAGTAAAGAATTTTCTCTGCTTATGTTTTTCATTTGCAGGTTTGAGTAATGTTGCACATAACGCAGGTGAAAGTGTTAAAGCAACAATTGCAGAAAGTACCATTGCCGATACGAGCGTTACCGAGAACTGGCGATAGATAATCCCGACGGAACCACCAAAAAATGCCATAGGTAAAAATACTGCTGCGAGTACCATGGCAATACCCACGAGCGCACCCGATATCTCCTGCATTGAAATTAGGGTGGCTTGCCGAGCATCAAGATTTTGCTCATGCATAACCCGCTCGACATTTTCTACAACGACAATCGCGTCATCTACCAGTAAACCAATTGCGAGTACCATCGCAAACAAAGTCAGTGTATTAATGCTATAGCCAAGTACGCTCAACACACCAAATGTTCCTAACAATACAACTGGAACAGCAATTGCCGGAATTAAAGTCGCACGCCAGCTCTGCAAAAATAAGAACATGACAATAATAACGAGAACAATCGCTTCAGCTAAAGTTTTAATCACCCCATTTACCGAAGCTTCTACAAATGGCGTACTGTCGCGTGGGTATGCAACTTTTAAACCCGCTGGCATAGAGGCAGTTAACCGTGTGACTTCAGCTTTAACTCGTTCAGCCGTTTCTAATGCATTGGCACCAGATGCAAGCTGAATAGACATACCCGAAGCTGGCTTTCCATTCAAACGTGTAGAAGTCTGATAACTCTCTGCACCACGCTCGACTCGAGCAACATCTTTAAGTAATACAACCGCACCATTGGTTTGTGTGCGCAAAATAATATTTTCAAATTGGCTCACGGTTTGTAACCGAGATAATGCTGTTACTGTTGCATTTAAAGCCTGCCCATCACGCGTGGGTAATGCGCCCAATTCTCCTGCTGTAATTTGAGTGTTTTGTGCTTCAATTGCAGTTCTAACGTCTGATGGCATTAATCCATAACTGTTCAATTTATGAGGATCAAGCCAGATGCGCATTGCATATTGAGCACCAAATACGGTGATTTCACCCACTCCATCGACCCGACTTAATGGGTCTTGCAGTGTACTCACCATATAGTCAGATATGTCGACAGAAGATCTAGTCCCACTTTCATCGTAAAGCGCAAAGACCAGTAAACTATCGCCTTGTGACTTTGTCACAGTGATCCCTTGCTGCTGAACCTCTTGCGGCAATCGACTCAGCGCCTGATTCACAGCATTTTGCACCTGCACCTGCGCAGTGTCAGGATTGGTATTCTGATCAAAACTAAGACTTATTCGTGCTTGCCCCGCCGAACTACTACTCGATGAAAAATAAAGTAGACCATCAATCCCTTTAATTTGTTGCTCCAAAATCTGGGTAACACTGTCTTCAACAGTTTTGGCAGATGCTCCCGGATAGTTTGCAGTAACATTTACACCCGGTGGTGCAATGTCAGGATATTGTTCAATGGGTAACGTTAAAATCGAAATCGTCCCCAATGCCATAATACAAATAGAGAGGACCCAAGCAAAAATAGGTCGTGCAATAAAAAAACTCGACAACATACGCAATCCTCAACTCATTGGGGTAGGTTCAATCGTCATGCCGGCACTTAAGCCTTGCAGACCCTCAACAATGACTTGATCTCCTGCTTTCAAGCCAGAGGTCACTAACCAACGATTATCAATTGCATCGCCTAGAGTAATTTTTCGTTGCTCGGCTTTATTCTCTTTTCCAACAATCCAAACAAGTGGATTTCCTTCTGCGTCTCGGAACAGCGCACCTTGAGGAATTAAGACGCTGTTAGGACGTGTTCCCGTTCCAAGTTCTGCCCGCACATACAGGCCGGGCAATAACGCAT
This sequence comes from Acinetobacter sp. S-1, assembly GCF_059579785.1. Taxonomy (NCBI): domain Bacteria; kingdom Pseudomonadati; phylum Pseudomonadota; class Gammaproteobacteria; order Moraxellales; family Moraxellaceae; genus Acinetobacter; species Acinetobacter sp. S-1. The sequence continues at coordinate 936,723 of NZ_CM184207.1, read as the reverse complement.
TATTGGGGTTGGGAAATGCTGCACGTAAGGTGACACTTCCTGTCGCCTCATCTACAGCAACATCACTAAACTTAAAAGTCCCCTGTACTGCATAGGCAGTGCCATTCTCAAGCTTCAAACGTACTGAAAGTTCAGTCGGTTTTATTCCATTTTCAGTAAGCTGTTTACGCAGTGCCATGTATTCATCACTCGACTGAGTCAAATCGACATACATGGGGTCCAGTTTTTGAATCGTTGCTAAAGGATCTGTTTGAGCAGAGGTGACTAAAGCCCCACGTGTAATGGATGAACGTCCTATTCGTCCTGAAATTGGCGCACTAACTTGTGTGTAACGTAAATTGGTTCGTGCTGTTTTCAGTACAGCTTCATTTACGGCAACAGTCGCTTTCGCTTGCTCATATGCACTTTGAGCATTATCAAGCTCTTGCTGACTCACCCCATTTACTTTAATTAATTCTTTATAACGCTCGGCTTGAAGGCGAGTCGAATTTACAGTGGCTTTTGCTAATGCAAGATTACCAGCGGCTTCATCCACACTATCCCGATAGAGTGATGAATCAATTTTATAAAGTGGCTGCCCTTTATTTACTTGCGTACCTTCCTTAAATAATTGCTCTATTACTACTCCATTGACTTGTGGACGGACCTGAGAAATTTCAGAGGCCACCGTTCTACCAGCCAATTGATAGGTAGATTCAATCGTCTCTGGTTTTATAGTGATCGTACTCACCTGCTGAATATTTTTAGGGGCAGGCTGATCAGAATCACATCCATTTAAAAAAACAAATAAAGGCAATAAATATATAAACTTACGGTAATTAAAACTTAGATCAAGCATATCTGGGACCCCAGACTTATAGACAATTTATTTACTTTACTGTAAAGTAAATAAATAAGATGTGCAAGAAAACCGATATGTTAAAAAAATCTCCAGGTCGTCCCTCTCGAATTCGCCCTACTATCATTGCTGCAGCACGCGAACTATTTCTAGAACATGGGTTAGAAGTCCGCTTAGAGACTGTTGCTGCAAAAGCCGGTACAAATCGACAAACTTTATATAACCACTTCCCGACCAAGACAGCGTTACTCATCGAAGTCTTTGATCATTTAAAAGCAGAAATGGAAGCACCTTTCATTGAGCAGCATGAATTGAAAAATAAGCGTCTAGATCAATTATTGTTAGAAATTGGACAGTCTGTACAAAATCATTTTTATCATATTGACGTCATTCGCCTGCAAAGATTGCTGATTATTGCCTTAGTTGAAATGAAAGAAATTCTTCCTAAAATTCAGCAACGTACTCAAGGGAATATTAAAAGATCTTTAACCGATATTCTTGCAACTGCACACAATGCTGGTATTGTTAAAATTGATCAGCCAGAGGAAGCAACAAAGGCTTTCCTCGGTGCGGTAATGGGCTATACCTATCCCGCTACGTTGATTAGTGGAAACATTCCAACTCCAGAAGAACTAAAACAGTTAAATGAAGAAGTGTGTCGTACCTTTTTAAAAGCATGGCAATATAAAGAATAGCCCCACAACAAAAGCCCTTATGACAAAAAGGGCTTTTTTAAATTAGACATTTAAACGTCGTATCAATTATTAATGGCTTGAAGAAACATCCAGCAAACTCATTTAAGCAGATTTAGCATGGATATTTTCATGCTTCATTCATCCTATTTAAACTGCTTCAAAAAACATTCTAATATCATCTCTCTATCCCCTACTTGAGCCGAGCTTAAAAGCTGAATAATGGTTCCCTCAATCATATATAAAAATAATTTGGCGTCCTGAAAGGAAACATCGGTTTTTAGTTTTATTAACTGACTATAGATTTCATTAAGCAACCATGTTCTATATCTCATTGCGGTTATATAGGCTTTTGGATAGGTCAGTTTGATCTCAAAAGTTGCTTTAAATAATAGATAATAAAACCCCTCCAAATCGGTGTGTAAGACATAAAGTTTCTTAAGTTTATCCATCACACTTGTTTGACTGGTGTACTCAACCATTGAAACTACTTTTTCTTTTAAACGTTCTTTTTGCACAATCATGCAGATTTCAATGAACCGTTCTTTAGAGTGAAAATAATGATAAAAAGTCGCTTTTGGAATTTGAGACTCTTTCACAATTCTGTCGACTCCAACCGTATGAAATCCGTGATGGTGAAACAGATCAATTGATTTATTTACAACTTGGATGGCACGTGGGGAGATCACTAAATTTGGCATAGTTTTACCGTTATGAAAATTCTTGTTGTATGTAAACGAGATACTTTTTTGGGAGAAAAAAAGGCATAGCAAAGCCGTTAAGACTGTGCATGGCACATCTCAAGTTTTATTGTTGATTAAGTTTTTGGTCGCGACGAATTAAAACCTGAAAGCGCTAATCGCTATCAAGCTGCTTATAAATTTAAGTCGTGTCGATATAGACTTTGGCAAAGGCTGCCAAGAAATAGTGGATGTACAAAGCCAACTCCTTTTTATTGGGAGTTCTGCCAGACATGAATAGGAATTATGGTGGCAGAACGAAAGGGGGTTAGCAGACTGGCTCAAGACCCAGCACACCCGAAGGTGTCCCCCTTCCGTCCTACCGCTACAAAAAGGGAGACGAACGGGTCTACATCAAAAAAATGAATTTTTTCAATGTTCTTGAGCACGGTCTGCTAAAACCGGCTGGCAATGTGGCCAGCAGGCAAAGAATAGTGCCCTGTCCTTTTACAGTCAAGCACACAAAATGACATTTGTTTTAAAATAGATCATTAAAAAGTAAGGATAAATAATGAGAGAGTTATTGTTTAAGTGGGGTTTATAAAGGCATAAAAACAGAAAAATTAGTAAACAACTATTTGTTATGTTTACACGAATATTCAGTGTAAGGAAAATGATAGATCTTCATTTGAATTAAATTTAAAAGTTATTACACAAACACTGATAATTATAAAAACACTATTCTGTAGACGCGATAAAATTTAAAAAAATGATTTTTACATAAGGCATCGGATGAACAGACAGAAAATTGGTGTAGATCTTGGAGGTACTAAATTATTAATATTATGTGATGAAATTGAGGAGATATTTAGTACAGGAATTTCATTCACCCCAGAAGAATTAATATCACACCTACAATCTTTTATTTTAAAACATGGAGTTAAACCCGAAAGCATAAGCCTAGCAGTGCCGGGTTTAGTTAACGAATATGGGCACATTGTTAATTGTGATGTCCTCCCTGCATTTATAGGTTGGCAGGGAAATGAAGCATTAAAATTACTATGTAGTAAAACAATTATCTTAAATGATGTAAAAGCTGCCATGCATGCGGAACTAAATGATTCCTCGGTTCATGCTGCAAGCGGTATTATTATGATTGGGACAGGTATTGGGGCTGCATTCATAACAAATGGAAAACCCCTACTAGGAGCTAGTGGTTGGGCTGGTGAGCTAGGTTACTTACCAATAAAAAGTAATGAAGGAATTAAGCGTTTAGATGAAGTTGCAAGTGGCTCAGCAATTACCAAGCAATGTGCACTCAGCCCATCTAATCTAGCATTAATGGCTAACAATGGAGATCAAGCAACTTTAACTGTTATAAAAGAGGCAGGTACTGCTTTAGGTCTTGGAATAGCAACTGTTATTAATCTTTTAAACCCATCGCAATTAGTAATAGGAGGAGGAGCAATAGAATTACCCGGTTATTTAGACGCGGCTTTAAAGTCTGCTAAAGAAAACTGCCTTCCTGAGCTTTGGCAAGATTGCGACATATCAAAAGTAAAAGCGGGAAGAAAAGTAGCCGCTTTAGGTGCTATACGTGCAATTGAACAATAAAATAATATGAGTATCTTTCTGATCCGACATGCTGAGAGTGAAGCCAATATTAATGGAAAAACCCTTTCGCATGCTTCAATTGCTTTAAGTGAATTTGGACATAAACAAGCTCAAGCACTCTGTTCACAACTACCTAAAATTGATCATGTAAATGCATAAGATTACTGACCTAATCTTTAAAGAGGTCGAATAGAGCTTTTCAGTAAGGTTGAAACCAAGGTTTCTTTGGTGCAGTACCAGTATATGCAGGACTAACTTTAATTGGCCCCTGACCTTTTTCGCATTGTTGAACACCCCATTCACTCGGGCGAAAACGTGCATTGGGTCCATCGGGTTCAGGTTTACCAAATTCTTTTGCAATATCATAATGAATGGATGGAATTTCAAGTAACACGATCTCTCCACGAGAACAGGTGATGGTGGGACGCTTCGTATCGTAAACCCATTTACCATAACCATTTTCCTCATTAGGGTCAAAGCGCATAACTGGACCTATTTGCTGATCCCATGCCAATTCCATTCGAGGAGGTTCCATCGCAGTTACCCACATTCCAGCGACTTGTACAGGATGAGGAAAACGTACAGCTTGTAATCCCCGTAAACTCAAGGGTAATTGAGGCTCACCGTTGTCAAAAGCATCATAACGACTGATTAAGCTCCCTTTGGGAATCAACAGTTCTCCATATGGCGCATCTTGAGATAAAATGAAATGGCTGCGACTTTCTTTATAATGCTCTTTAAGTGCAAACTCATACCCTACCGATGCAATCATATAAAATAAATAACCTGCCCATAGGTCACATATTAGTGCCAATACGGTAATGAATAATGTCTTTCGAGAAAAAAACCTAACAGGCTTTTGAGCCTTATTTCGCCAAAAGAATAGTGCTTTCACCAACAAGCCTAGTGTTAGTACAACACCAATTAATGGAACAATAAACAACAGAAAAATTGTGAAAAAAGAGAATGGCTGTACCGGTATCATAATTTTTAAATCTTTAACTTCATATATTTTTATATGCACCCATTATTATAGATACTTAATTCATTTCATACGAGGTGTATTGATTTTTTAGGAAAATTCAAAAAAATATTTAGGCCCAAGATAGATTCTCTAAAGGGATCAAAAAGAATTTTTTCATTACACTCAATAGCTTTTTCTAAAAAGCTTATTATTTTAGAAATTTCATCTATAAAAGCTGTATAAATTTCAATTAGTTTTTTAAATTCGTTAATTAATTGATAAAGCTGTCTGTCACTATATAAATCGTAATCTACATATGAAAGATCAGAAATAAATGGAAGTGTTTCCTGATCAAAAATTGAAACTAAAATATCTGCAAATTCTTTTTGTATTTGGTAGGCGAATAAAGATTCGCCTTCTTTCATAGACTTAAATGTCCAAATATGCATTAAATACATTCTTAAAATTTTTCCTAAAGCTTTCCAATTTTCATAATATTATAAAAATATCTTATTATGTATTTAATATATTAGATATTAATGAATGTATAAATTATTATAGTTTAGCTATAAAAAGCCCCTGTTCTATAGAAGCATTTTCAATTAAATTATTTATAAACCCAAGGCACGACCAGTGAACCAATCCAAGTAGATTTAGCCGAGATATTTTCAGATTTACGAACACAGCAGACATCAGCACCACTACTCTAAAAATATAATCTCACTCCTGAAATCTATGAATATTTGCAAGAGTTTAACTATTTATTGAGTATAAATGGTAATACCAATATGGATGACCGTAGAGTTTGAATGGATGCTTATTGAAAAAAAATAGATTACTCAATAGACCCTTAAAACTGCCTAACTAAAGTAGTGAGGCAGCGTATTTGATATGTAATTTATTTTAAAGAGGCGTTCCACAAATATCTGTGGTGCCTGTTGGATAAGTAAATTGTAGTTTTGAATGATCAGAAACTATTTCATATGATATTTCTTTACCAAGGGCACTAGAGTTAGAAGCATAAAATCCCTCTTCAATTGCAATAGCAAACTTCATTTTGCTTAATGGAGTTGTATAACTCCATGTGTATCCCCTATCTACACCATTTACAATATAACCAATTTTCTTGCTGATTTGATTGTAATAAATTCCCACTCTAACTGTTTCGTTTGCTAAAACTTCTTTTTGTGTCTGATTTGGGGTTATGTTTCCAGAAATAGAACTCATGAACAAATTTTGCTGTGAACCATACGCACTTCCAAAACTTGGTGCGGCAAAAACAATACCGTCATAATTACTTGTTCCTGTGATAAATCCTGAAGCTAGTTCATTTGAGTTTAGATTTATTGGTTTCTTGAAAATATATTCAAAAGCAATCACATTAGACTGAGCAATATTGGTATCAGTTTTAGTTTTTATCAGTGTTCCTATGTTTATATTAGCCAAAGCCTTAGTTAACACTTTCTGTCCAGTTATTGTTATATAGTTGCTTGGATTTGGTGTCCCTTCTGGTGTTTGTGAAGCGCTTGGATCAATCTCTAAATCACCAATTTTACATTCGGCCCAACTCTGTACACTGATAATTAATAAGCTAAGAATCAATATATTTTTTTTCATTATTTCACCTTAATTTTATTGTGATTTTTGATTGTATGGTAAAAATTTAAGGTTTAGAAATTTTTCAGATAAAGAGACAATAAGTTAAGTATGCTAAGAATTATTTGATAGCTAGTCTTCTAAAATTAATATAAATCTAGTTCCGATAACTTTGGATTTCCTTTAAAAATAAATGAAACAAAAGCTAAGCCCCTATTACCGAGACTTAGCTTTTAAAAATAATTTTAAATTAAAAAATTACTTATTTGATGTCTGCAAATTCAGAAACAGGTTTGTTCACTTCAACTTTTGTTCCACCGAATTTTTCGCTCACAAACTTTTGAACTTTAGGTAAGTGGTAAAGTTCACCAAGTTTTGTATAGATCGGGTCGTTTTTGTTCGCTTCAGCAACACCCAACAAATTCACATAAAGCTTTGTAGACTGGTCAATAGGCTCACGGAAGATAGAATCTTTCATTACATTGAGACCACCCTCAAGTGCCAACGTATTACCTAACACAATCGCGTCTACATCGTTTTTAACACGAACGGCTGTAGTCATTTGAATTGGTTTTAATTGTAAGTTTTTAGGGTTTTCAACGACGTCATTGGTCGTCCCTTTTACAGGGTCAAAGTCTGGTTTGAGTTTAATCAGTTTAGCAGACTGTAATAATGTTAAAGCGCGCGCTTCATTGGCAGTATCGTTTGGAATCGCGATAGTCGCGCCTTGTGGGAACTCTTCAACAGATTTAACTTTATTTGCATAAATACCCATTGGCTCTAGGTAAGTTGTCGCAACAGCAGCAACTTTAGCTGTATTTGAAGAGTTATAAGCTGCCAAATAGTTAAATGACTGGAATGCATTTACGTCTTGTTCGCCACTTGCTACAGATGTATTCAATACAACATAGTCAGTCAGGTTAGTCACTTCGAGTTTAATGCCCGCTTGAGCAGTTTCAGGAAGCGTTGCAACGTATTTCCATACGTCAGTGTCTGAACCTGTTGATACCAGTTTAATAGTTCGAACTGATTCAGTTTTGTCTTTAGCTGATGCTGTATTTTCAGTTTTTGCAGGTTCTTTATTACATGCGGTCAGTGTTAGAACAGATGCGCTGAACAGAACACTAAATAATTTTTTCATAGATACATCCTAAAATAGGAAACGCCTATCTTACAAAAGAGTTAGGCATTGCCAACCAATGGGTCAAAATACAATTTTGGGGCGGAAATAATTTCCAGATATCGGGTTTAGAAAACTGAATTCAGCATCATTCCTTCCTTGAACTTGCTCGCTGAACAATAGAATTATGTTTTGAAACAGTTTCTAAATATTGGCTCATCATATATCAATAAATGAATATTCTACAAATAACTTGTTCAATTCTGATATATAGAAGCTTAATTGGTAAGATATTGAAAATAAAAAACATATTATATAAATATAGTAATTTTGATTAAAATATATACTTATTTGATTTATATGAAATTTTCAGGATTTATTAGCAGTATTTAAGCTAAATCTTACTGTAATGTAGACACTAGGCGTAAAAAAAGCCCTTGTCGTTAACAATGGCTTTTTTAAGAATCTGGTGGAAGCGGTGAGATTCGGACTCAAGAAATTACTTTTGAATAGATTCCATTAAAATTCAGCCTAATAACCATCGACTAAACCCCAAATTTATTTTATAAAAACTATAAAATGTAATAAAACATACACTTTAAACTTAATAAAGAGCCCACTTTAAGGTGGGCCTTTATTACTTCTTTTTCTTTGCGCTGATCAAGAAGGTTAATATAAAAAACAATAATCGAATTACAATATTAAATTACACCTCCTTACAAAAAATTAAAAAACAAAGGTACTTAATAAATCCACTTAAAAATTCTTATTATTAAGAGATTTACTATCTTTCCCTTAAAGCTTCTTTTGCTTTATTAAAAGGTTTAATCAAATAATCTAATATAGTTTTCTCACCTGTTTTAATATCTACAGTAGCTACCATACCCGGTGTAATATTAAAGGATTTTCCATTTTTATTAGTTAATTTATCTGAATCTGTACGAATATAGACTCTATAGTAAAACTGATCCTGTTTAACTTCATCACGTAAAGTATCTGGTGAAATAACTGTAACTGTCCCCTTTAAGCCGCCATAAATAGAATAATCATAAGCAGTGATTTTAACTAAGGCTTCTTGACCTGGTCGAATAAATGCAATATCTCTTGGCGATATACGAGCTTCAACTAGAAGTTTTTCATCTAAAGGTACAATTGTCATTAATTTCCCATTTTGAGAGATAACCCCTCCTATAGTCATAACATCAATTTCTTTAACAATTCCACGAACTGGTGATTTAAAAATTGCTCGTTTAAGCGTATCAGATTTACCTTTTACGATTTGGGATTGGGTTTCCACATCAGTATTTGCTTTTGCTAATTCTTCACGAGATTTAACTAAATATTGATTTTGAATATCATTCATTTGGTTTATTAAGTCCGTTGCTTGTCGTTTCAAACGTAATACTTCAACGTCACTGGCAGCCCCTTTAGCAACAAGCGGTTCAGTCATTGCCAATTCTTGTTGTACTAAAACTAAAGCTTTTTTTAATCCAGCTAATGACTCTTCTAAATTTGAACGTCGAGAGTGATAAAGGGCCGTTTCCTCATTCACAAGTGATTGAACTTCTAATACTTCTTTTGGAAATACTAAAGCTGTTCCATTTACTTCAGCATTTAAACGTGCAGCGGTTGCCTTAGAAGAAAGAAGCAATGATTTTGTCTCCCCAACATTTGATGCAAATCGAGTTGGATCAAGTTGTGCAAGATTTTGCCCCTTTTCAACAATTTCGCCTTCTTTGACATTAAGTTTAGTCAGAATCCCACCTTCTAAAGATTGAATAGTTTGTTCTTTTGATGAAGGGATAACTTTTCCAGTGCCTGTAGAGACCTCTTCTAATTTAAATGACCAAGCCCAAATTAGTAGAAATAGAACTCCAAAACAGATAATCCATATAAATAGACTAACTTTAGGTAAGGGTTGTCCTAATTGTTTATTCTTATTAGGAAGAGAAAAATTTAACTGTTTATAACTCATGATTTGGCTCCTATTTGTTGCTTAGGTTGAGATAATTTCAAAACCTGCTCTTTAGGACCATCCATTACAATTTTTCCATTATTAATAACAATTACACGGTCAACTAATTCCAATATTGCCTGTCGATGAGTAGCAACAATTAGTGTTTTATTGCCTAACCAACTCTGAAGTTGTTCAATAAATTGCTTTTCTGAAACATCATCAAGAGCAGCTGTAGGTTCATCTAGTAATAAGATATTAGGCTTTCTAATTAACAGCCGAGCCAGTAATAAAGCTTGTTTTTGTCCACCAGAGAGACCAACTCCACCCTCTAAAATTTGATAATCTAAACCTTCCTTTTTCTCTTGTAGAAAATCTAATGCTCCTGAGAGATTTAATGCTTTTAAAATATCTAAATCAGTAGCTAGTGGCGCTCCTAATTTTAAGTTCTCTCGAATTGAGCCAAAGAATAAATGAGAATTTTGGTTCAAAAGCCCTACGTCTCGACGTATATCTAATGGATCAATTAAACCTAAAACGATATCATCAAGCTTAATCTGACCTTGTATAGGCTCTTGCATACCAGCTAATAACTGTAATAAAGAGGATTTTCCTGCACCATTACGTCCTAAAATTGCAATCCTCTCCCCAGCTTTAATAGTAAGCTTCGGAATTACTAATATTGGTTTTCCATCAGTTTGGCTATATCTAAATTCAACCTGATTTAACTCATAATTTCCGAATAATGCAGGCCTATGAATGAGATGTGTGTGAGGAGGTTGATCAACTGGCTTTTTCATAAGTTCATCTAAACCAGTTTTAGCAACTTTAGCTTGCTGTAAACGCCCTAATACTCCCGAGATTTGTGCAATAGGCCCTAACATTCTAGATGAAAGGATTGAACAAGCTACCAACGCACCAGTTGTCATTTCACCTTTCATAACAGTAAAACAACCGACAAGTACAACAATTGCAAAAGCTAAACCTTGTATTTTTTGAGTCCATGCCATCATAATGCCAACTAACTTACGTTGGCGCATTGAAATATCAGCTGCAACCTCATTCATATGATTCCATTGATTTTGGAATCGTGATTCAGCCCTTAATAACTTTATATCTTCAATTCCTTGAACAGATTCAACCAACAAAGCATTTCGTATTGCACTTTCTCGCATTCCTTCTGAAGCTAATTTCGCCAATGGTTTTTGAATTAAAATACCAGGAATAATCATGAGTGGGACTACAACTAACATTACCCAAAACAAGTTCCCGCCAATCAACCAAAAAATAATAAGAAACAAGAAGAAAAATGGTAAATCAGCAATTGCTGATATTGTTGTTGATGTTACTAAGTCTCTAACACCTTCTAACTCTCTAATTTGTGAAATGAACGTGCCTGTTGATTTAGAACGCTCTTTATTTTTTATTCTTAACGCATGTCCAAATACCAAATCTGAAATACTTAAATCAGCGCGTTTTCCTAAAATATCAGATAAATAAATACGGGCTACACGCAAACTAAACTCAAATATCGCTGCTATTAATACTCCTCCTGCTAATACCCACAAGGTTGGTACAGATTGAGCAGGAATAACTCGGTCATACACATTCATAGAAAAAACTATAGTTGCTAATGCCAAAATATTTGCAACCAAAGAAGCAAACATAATATCTATATATCTTTTCCAATCACGTAAAATGATTGCCCAGAACCAGCTTGCTTCATATGGTTTTATATATTCATCGATACGGGCATCTGGCACAGATTTTTCGGGTCGTAAAATATAAATATTAATTACATGCGATTTAAGAACATCCAATGTAAATACTTGCGCTAAACCTTGATCTCCACTTAACTGAACACTTAAATTTTGATTCGCATCAATTTTATCTAGTACACCCACTTGGCCATCTTTCATTTCAACAATAACAGGCAAATGCCATGGGCTAATTTCGTCTAAGTTTAACTGGGCCTTACGATAATTCATTCCAATTTGGCGTGACGCCAATGTTAAAATTTCATCTATTGTTTGGTTCTGATGCCAGTCAAATTGAAGTCTGAGCTTCTCTTCCGATGGATCAATAAGATAATGTTTGGCAACAACTAAAATGGCTTGAAGCCATGGCTGATAATTAATTACATTGCTCATGGCTGAATTTGGAATCCTTGAATAGAAGTATTATTTAAACGATATAAATCTCGAGAACGGCCAGTTATTTTAATGAATTGTACTAAGTCGGAATAAATATCATATCGTGCAGCTTCTATTTCTTGAGCTGCGCTATGAATGGCTTGTTCAGCATTTAAAAGATCAACAACGGATCGTGTACCTAACTTATATTGCTCTTGATATAGCTCTTTTGTACGAATCGTAGAATTTTGGCGTTCTCTAAGAACCTGAATTTGTCTCTGTTTATTTTCTATTTCTTGACGAATAAGCTGTACTTGATCTGATACATCTAAATATACGGAGTCTAACTCTGCTTTTGCCGCTTCTTCAGCATAACTTGCAGCGCGCTCCTTGGAACGTGTAGCCCCACCTTGAAAAAAATCACTCGTTGTTTCTAGCATTATAGAATTATAAAAACCATCATCTTTATTATTATTTGGATTTCTACCATTTAATGCCTGACTTAAACTTCCTTTAATATTTATAGTAGGATAATTACTTAACTTCGTTTGTTCTTTTTTATATTTAGCAACTTGTATTGCAGCTTGTGCAGCCATCATTTCTGGAATTAATGTAAATTCTGTTTCATCATAAAGACCTGCATTTTCCACTAGATATTCAGGAATATTTATTTCTAAATTTGAAACGTTATATCCCAATAAATTACGTAATTTTTGTTGATACTGTTTAAGTTGAGTTTCTTGAACAATTTTATTCGACTCAGCAGCTTCTAAGTTCGACTGTGCTTGTACAGGATCTGCTTGACTACTAATACCCGCATTTGCACGTAGATTTGCAATTTCAGCAATACGTGCTATACCATTAATTTGTTGATCGGCTATACGTAAAATTTCTTGATAGCGTTTAATATTAACAATGGCATTTGCTGTTTGATAAGCAATATCATCAATATTTGCTAAAGTGTTTGCTTGTTCTTGAATTAATTTAGCTTTTTCAATATCAACAGAGCTTTTAACTTTTCCAAAATCATATAACATTTGAGATGCTGAAATCGTAAAAAGTTGTCTTCCTCGCTCTCCTGAAGTTAAATCAGCTGTCGTAAGTCCGCCCGATATTTGAGGATAATATGCAGCTTTAGCCACATCAATACTCGCGCTTTGTCCAGCCATAGTAGCTATGCTCTGAGTAATTTCTGGACGACGTTGTAAAGCCTGATGTATGGCCTTAGTAAAATCCAGCTCTTGTTGTTCCCATCTTAAATTTTCGCTTGGAATTTCTCTCATGAAATTCTTCTCTGATATATTTGAAGAAGTCACTAATGGTAAAGCTTCGAGACCTGATCTTTCTTCTAAGCTAAAATCACTCAAATTTTGGATACTTACTTTTAGAAAATTATTTTCTGTTTCTTTTCCAGAATATTGGCTCAAGTGATTTTTCGCAGCATTTAAATAACTCTTAAATGTATCTGCATGAGCCTCTGCTATAAATAAAAAGAAAGGAGAAAATAAAATCCACCCTAATCTTAATTTCATGAGTGTCATTTTAAAAAAACTATATTAAATCTAAGACTTACGGACTATTAGATTAAAAAACATTCAAATAAATAATCTTTTAATCAACATAAAATAGAAATAAAAAAGGTTATAGATCTATGACCTATAACCTTTTCATTAATTAACCAATAATAATCTGATTATTATTGAGTAAATCTTGTAGGGTTAAGCCAGCTTGATTCTCAATAATTAATAGATCAGACATATTATGTGTCCCAGCACTACCATCACGGTCTACCTGAACTGTGGCATTACCATTACCATCATCGACAACAGTTATATAATCACCTAAATTACTTTTATCTGCTAATAAACCCTCAAAAAAATCTGAACCAAATTCAATTTTGTCATTAGCTTCGTAATCTACCCAAGTATCAGTACCATTCCCTCCAGTAGCATCTGCTGCATTTAATAAATCATATATAATGGTATCATCACCTCGACCAGTCGAAATAATGTCATTTCCTGAACCACCATAAATAACGTCATTACCTGCACCAGCAATGATAATGTCATTTCCAGCACCACCATAAATCGTGTCATTCCCTCCTTTAGTCGCTGGATCAGCAGCATCAGCAGCAATAAAATCGCGGAAATTCTCTTTTATATAGTCATAGATATCTTGCTGGCTTGGTTCAGCACCACTAGTAACTTCAGCTTTTAAATATGCGATTAATTTTGAATAACCCGAATATTTAGGATACTGAAGAGGATCATATCCGGTCCATGTCAACTGATCCGTATTTATAGCATCACCAAATAAAATATCATCTCCAGCACCTCCTTTAACTGTATCACCGCCAACATCAGCAGGTGTAAAGTTTTCGGAGCCACCTATTAAGTAAGCTATCAGTTTATCTGCATCAGCAATAGCTTTGGCTTCACCATGGTTAGTACCACTCCAATCCCCTGGGAGTTTATTTCCATTGACATCGGTATTGTCATAACGAGAGACCGTAGCATCACTAATTGAACTACTCACACCTACTGCGAAAACTTTACTCTGCTCCGCTAATGGAGCAAATGCGTTGTCCAAAGTTGATTGAGAACTGTTTGGTTCTCCATCTGTAAGATAATAAGTTTGATTTTCAAAATCAGCAGTAGAGATATCGTCAAACCAATCTACAGCTTTATTAAATCCTTGTTCTGGATAGGTACCACCGCCAGCTTTTAAGCTATCAAGATAAGTGAATATTTCATTAATATTATCTTTACTTACATTTAGGAAAACTTGGTTATAACCATTTCCAACACTACCATTTGCTGAGAATGAAGCGATTTGTAGATTAATCACGCCATCATGATCAACCATTTGCTGAATAAAGGCTTTAAGACCTTTAATGGCAATTGCTAAGCGAGATTCACCAGCTGGTGGATTACCCGTACCATTCATTGCATATAACATACTGCCTGATAGATCTAAAACGATAGAAATATTATAGTCTTGACCAGCAACGAAATTAGTTTTTAATCCGCCAACATCCCCTGCAAGTACATCATTACCTGAGGAACCAACTACATTATTATCACCATTATTAACATCTGCAGTTGGCTCTGCTTTAATGACAGCCTCTAACTGATCATTATCTTGAAGTTCAGTACCATTACGATCCTCAACTGTGGCAACAATCTCCGTAGCATTTCCTTGTGCGATAGTTAAAGTGTAACTATATTCACCGTCAGCATTCGTAAATACTTCTTCAGTAAATGTTAATGTTTCACCATTTTCATCAATACTAGTAATTTCTAAAGTTACTTTACTATTTGGAGCAACATCTTCTGTCGAACCAGTAATTTTGGTGCTATCTGCGTCATTAATATCAACAGAAATCGATCCGTCAACTCGGTCTAATCCACCTTGATCCGGTGTAGATGGATCATTGTCATGATCGGTCTTCACAAGGCTGTCTTCAGCATTGACTGGTGTACCGTTACGATCCACTGTTTCTGCTTCAACTGTTAACTCGCCATCAGCAAAGCCTGCCGGTACTTCTGCTGTATAGCTGCCATCCGGTTGAACTGTTGCCGTCACTTGTTGCTCAAGTGGATTACCTGCCTGGTCTTGACCGGTAATCGTCAAGATCACTTCACTACCCGGTGCAACATCTGTGGTACCGCCTGTGATATGACCCGTGTTGTCTACATCAACAGAAATCGTGCCATCAACCCGGTCTAATCCACCTTGATCCGGTGTAGATGGATCATTGTCATGATCGGTCTTCACAAGGCTGTCTTCAGCATTAAGCGGTGTACCGTTACGATCCACTGTTTCTGCTTCAACTGTTAACTCGCCATCAGCAAAGCCTGCCGGTACTTCTGCTGTATAGCTACCATCCGGTTGAACTGTTGCCGTCACTTGTTGCTCAAGTGGATTACCTGCCTGGTCTTGACCGGTAATCGTCAAGATCACTTCACTACCCGGTGCAACATCTGTGGTACCGCCTGTGATATGACCCGTGTTGTCTACATCAACTGTAATGGTGCCATCAACTCGATCTAGACCACCTTGATCCGGTGTAGATGGATCATTGTCATGATCGGTCTTCACAAGGCTGTCTTCAGCATTAAGTGGTGTACCGTTACGATCCACTGTTTCTGCTTCAACTGTTAACTCGCCATCAGCAAAGCCTGCCGGTACTTCTGCTGTATAGCTACCATCCGGTTGAACTGTTGCGGTCACTTGTTGCTCAAGTGGATTACCTGCCTGGTCTTGACCGGTAATCGTCAAGATCACTTCACTACCCGGTGCAACATCAGTCGTTCCACCTGTGATATGACCTTGGTTATCCACATCAACAGAAATCGTGCCATCAACTCGATCTAGACCATCTTGACCTGACAGATTGTCTTCAGCATTAAGCGGTGTACCGTTACGATCCACTGTTTCTGCTTCAACTGTTAACTCGCCATCAGCAAAGCCTGCCGGTACTTCTGCTGTATAGCTACCATCCGGTTGAACTGTTGCCGTCACTTGTTGCTCAAGTGGATTACCTGCCTGGTCTTGACCGGTAATCGTCAAGATCACTTCACTACCCGGTGCAACATCTGTGGTACCGCCTGTGATATGACCTTGGTTATCCACATCAACAGAAATCGTGCCATCAACTCGATCTAGACCACCTTGATCCGGTGTAGATGGATCATTGTCATGATCGGTCTTCACAAGGCTGTCTTCAGCATTGACTGGTGTACCGTTACGATCCACTGTTTCTGCTTCAACTGTTAACTCGCCATCAGCAAAGCCTGCCGGTACTTCTGCTGTATAGCTACCATCCGGTTGAACTGTTGCGGTCACTTGTTGCTCAAGTGGATTACCTGCCTGGTCTTGACCGGTAATCGTCAAGATCACTTCACTACCCGGTGCAACATCAGTCGTTCCACCTGTGATATGACCTTGGTTATCCACATCAACAGAAATCGTGCCATCAACTCGATCTAGACCACCTTGATCCGGTGTAGATGGATCATTGTCATGATCGGTCTTCACAAGGCTGTCTTCAGCATTGACTGGTGTACCGTTACGATCCACTGTTTCTGCTTCAACTGTTAACTCGCCATCAGCAAAGCCTGCCGGTACTTCTGCTGTATAGCTACCATCCGGTTGAACTGTTGCGGTCACTTGTTGCTCAAGTGGATTACCTGCCTGGTCTTGACCGGTAATCGTCAAGATCACTTCACTACCCGGTGCAACATCAGTCGTTCCACCTGTGATATGACCTTGGTTATCCACATCAACAGAAATCGTGCCATCAACTCGATCTAGACCACCTTGATCCGGTGTAGATGGATCATTGTCATGATCGGTCTTCACAAGGCTATCTTCAGCATTGACTGGTGTACCGTTGCGATCCACTGTTTCTGCTTCAACTGTTAACTCGCCATCAGCAAAGCCTGCCGGTACTTCTGCTGTATAGCTGCCATCCGGTTGAACTGTTGCCGTCACTTGTTGCTCAAGTGGATTACCCGCCTGATCCTGACCTGTAATCGTCAAGATCACTTCACTACCCGGTGCAACATCAGTCGTTCCACCTGTGATATGACCCGTGTTGTCTACATCAACAGAAATCGTGCCATCAACCCGGTCTAATCCACCTTGATCCGGTGTAGATGGATCATTGTCATGATCGATCTTCACAAGGCTGTCTTCAGCATTGACTGGTGTACCGTTACGATCCACTGTTTCTGCTTCAACTGTTAACTCGCCATCAGCAAAGCCTGCCGGTACTTCTGCTGTATAGCTACCATCCGGTTGAACTGTTGCGGTCACTTGTTGCTCAAGTGGATTACCTGCCTGGTCTTGACCGGTAATCGTCAAGATCACTTCACTACCCGGTGCAACATCAGTCGTTCCACCTGTGATATGACCTTGGTTATCCACATCAACAGAAATCGTGCCATCAACTCGATCTAGACCACCTTGATCCGGTGTAGATGGATCATTGTCATGATCGGTCTTCACAAGGCTATCTTCAGCATTAAGCGGTGTACCGTTACGATCCACTGTTTCTGCTTCAACTGTTAACTCGCCATCAGCAAAGCCTGCCGGTACTTCTGCTGTATAGCTACCATCCGGTTGAACTGTTGCCGTCACTTGTTGCTCAAGTGGATTACCCGCCTGATCCTGACCGGTAATCGTCAAGATCACTTCACTACCCGGTGCAACATCAGTCGTTCCACCTGTGATATGACCCGTGTTGTCTACATCAACAGAAATCGTGCCATCAACCCGGTCTAATCCACCTTGATCCGGTGTAGATGGATCATTGTCATGATCGGTCTTCACAAGGCTGTCTTCAGCATTAAGCGGTGTACCGTTACGATCCACTGTTTCTGCTTCAACTGTTAACTCGCCATCAGCAAAGCCTGCCGGTACTTCTGCTGTATAGCTGCCATCCGGTTGAACTGTTGCCGTCACTTGTTGCTCAAGTGGATTACCTGCCTGGTCTTGACCGGTAATCGTCAAGATCACTTCACTACCCGGTGCAACATCTGTGGTACCGCCTGTGATATGACCCGTGTTGTCTACATCAACAGAAATCGTGCCATCAACCCGGTCTAATCCACCTTGATCCGGTGTAGATGGATCATTGTCATGATCGGTCTTCACAAGGCTGTCTTCAGCATTAAGCGGTGTACCGTTACGATCCACTGTTTCTGCTTCAACTGTTAACTCGCCATCAGCAAAGCCTGCCGGTACTTCTGCTGTATAGCTACCATCCGGTTGAACTGTTGCCGTCACTTGTTGCTCAAGTGGATTACCTGCCTGGTCTTGACCGGTAATCGTCAAGATCACTTCACTACCCGGTGCAACATCTGTGGTACCGCCTGTAATATGACCCGTGTTGTCTACATCAACAGAAATCGTGCCATCAACCCGGTCTAATCCACCTTGATCCGGTGTAGATGGATCATTGTCATGATCGGTCTTCACAAGGCTGTCTTCAGCATTAAGCGGTGTACCGTTACGATCCACTGTTTCTGCTTCAACTGTTAACTCGCCATCAGCAAAGCCTGCCGGTACTTCTGCTGTATAGCTACCATCCGGTTGAACTGTTGCGGTCACTTGTTGCTCAAGTGGATTACCTGCCTGGTCTTGACCGGTAATCGTCAAGATCACTTCACTACCCGGTGCAACATCAGTCGTTCCACCTGTGATATGACCTTGGTTATCCACATCAACAGAAATCGTGCCATCAACTCGATCTAATCCACCTTGATCCGGTGTAGATGGATCATTGTCATGATCGGTCTTCACAAGGCTATCTTCAGCATTGACTGGTGTACCGTTGCGATCCACTGTTTCTGCTTCAACTGTTAACTCGCCATCAGCAAAGCCTGCCGGTACTTCTGCTGTATAGCTGCCATCCGGTTGAACTGTTGCCGTCACTTGTTGCTCAAGTGGATTACCCGCCTGATCCTGACCGGTAATCGTCAAGATCACTTCACTACCCGGTGCAACATCAGTCGTTCCACCTGTGATATGACCCGTGTTGTCTACATCAACAGAAATCGTGCCATCAACCCGGTCTAATCCACCTTGATCCGGTGTAGATGGATCATTGTCATGATCGGTCTTCACAAGGCTGTCTTCAGCATTAAGCGGTGTACCGTTACGATCCACTGTTTCTGCTTCAACTGTTAACTCGCCATCAGCAAAGCCTGCCGGTACTTCTGCTGTATAGCTACCATCCGGTTGAACTGTTGCCGTCACTTGTTGCTCAAGTGGATTACCTGCCTGGTCTTGACCGGTAATCGTCAAGATCACTTCACTACCCGGTGCAACATCTGTGGTACCGCCTGTGATATGACCCGTGTTGTCTACATCAACTGTAATGGTGCCATCAACCCGGTCTAGACCGTCTTGACCTGACAGATTGTCTTCAGCATTAAGCGGTGTACCGTTACGATCCACTGTTTCTGCTTCAACTGTTAACTCGCCATCAGCAAAGCCTGCCGGTACTTCTGCTGTATAGCTGCCATCCGGTTGAACTGTTGCCGTCACTTGTTGCTCAAGTGGATTACCCGCCTGATCCTGACCTGTGATGGTTAATGTGACTTCGCTGCCCGGTGCAACATCAGTCGTTCCACCTGTGATATGACCTTGGTTATCCACATCAACAGAAATCGTGCCATCAACTCGATCTAGACCACCTTGATCCGGTGTAGATGGATCATTGTCATGATCGGTCTTCACAAGGCTGTCTTCAGCATTGACTGGTGTACCGTTACGATCCACTGTTTCTGCTTCAACTGTTAACTCGCCATCAGCAAAGCCTGCCGGTACTTCTGCTGTATAACTGCCATCCGGTTGAACTGTTGCCGTCACTTGTTGCTCAAGTGGATTACCTGCCTGGTCTTGACCGGTAATCGTCAAGATCACTTCGCTGCCCGGTGCAACATCAGTCGTTCCACCTGTGATATGACCTTGGTTATCCACATCAACTGTAATGGTGCCATCAACCCGGTCTAGACCATCTTGACCTGACAGATTGTCTTCAGCATTAAGTGGTGTACCGTTACGATCCACTGTTTCTGCTTCAACTGTTAACTCGCCATCAGCAAAGCCTGCCGGTACTTCTGCTGTATAGCTGCCATCCGGTTGAACTGTTGCCGTCACTTGTTGCTCAAGTGGATTACCTGCCTGGTCTTGACCGGTAATCGTCAAGATCACTTCACTACCCGGTGCAACATCTGTGGTACCGCCTGTGTGAACCGTACCGGGTTTGTCGGAGAGTCAATATTCTGAGAGACTATCCCGATGACAAAATTAAAATATACCCCTGAAATCAGAGAAAGAGCGGTTCAATTATTGATTGAATCTGAAAAAGATTATCCATCGAATTGGGCTGCGATCACCGCTATTGCTCCCAAGATAGGTTGTACTCCTGAAACACTACGTGTTTGGTATCAAAAATATTTAGATAAACTAAATCCAGTTAAAGTACAGCAGCTTTCAGATCAAGAACGTATTAAACAACTCGAACGTGAAAATAAAGAACTGCAACGCGCCAATGAGATTCTACGTAAAGCAGCCGCTTTTTTCGCCCAGGCGGAGCTCGACCGCCCACACAAATAATGGTGGATTTTATCCATAATAATAAAGAGCTGTACGGAGTCGAGGCGATTTGTAGAATTTTACCGATCGCACCCTCAACCTATTACCGGACTCTAGATCTCTGCGAAAATCCAGAACATCGAGCAAAGCGAGATTTACATGACTTGCATCATGCTGAGGAGATTAAACGAATTTGGAAGGAAAGTTCAGGTCGGTATGGTGTACGTAAAGTCTGGCAAAAACTGAAACGTGAAGGCTATATTATTGCACGCTGTACTGTTGCTCGATTAATGAAAAAGCTAGGTATACAAGGTGTTTGGCGAGGTAAGAACAAACAAACCACCCGTAGCCGAGATGACCAAAAACGAGCAGATGATTTAGTGAAACGTAATTTTACTGCTGATCATCCTGACCAACTGTGGGTCAGTGACTTTACGTATATTCAAACTCATTCAGGCTGGGTCTATACCGCCTTTATTATTGATGTGTTCTCACGAGCAATTGTTGGCTGGAAAGTATCTACACGAATGAATACAGATATGGTGCTCGATGCATTAGAGCAAGCATTGCATGATCGAGGCATGCCAAAGAATGTGATTCATCATTCCGACAGAGGTGTGCAATATCTTTCCATTCGTTATACCCATCGTTTAGAAGCAGCAAATTTACGAGCATCAGTCGGTACGACTGGTGATTCATACGATAATGCTTTGGCTGAAACGGTGAATGGCTTATACAAAACAGAGGTGATTGAATATCTAAAAGCAGATTGGCAAGGTTTAGCAGATGTACAACTTGCGACACTAAACTGGGTAGATTGGTTCAATAAAAAGCGTGTACACAGTGCACTGGGTTATGTATCGCCTTTTGAGTTTGAAGCAATGTACTATGATAAGATTAACCCGTTAGGTCAGGTGGCCTAACTTAAATAAAAAAGTCTCCGACAAACCCGGTACGGTTCAGTGATATGACCCGTGTTGTCTACATCAACTGTAATGGTGCCATCAACCCGGTCTAGACCGTCTTGACCTGACAGATTGTCTTCAGCATTAAGCGGTGTACCGTTACGATCCACTGTTTCTGCTTCAACTGTTAACTCGCCATCAGCAAAGCCTGCCGGTACTTCTGCTGTATAGCTACCATCCGGTTGAACTGTTGCCGTCACTTGTTGCTCAAGTGGATTACCTGACTGGTCTTGACCGGTAATCGTCAAGATCACTTCACTACCCGGTGCAACATCTGTGGTACCGCCTGTGATATGACCCGTGTTGTCTACATCAACAGAAATCGTGCCATCAACTCGGTCTAATCCACCTTGATCCGGTGTAGATGGATCATTGTCATGATCGGTCTTCACAAGGCTGTCTTCAGCATTAAGTGGTGTACCGTTACGATCCACTGTTTCTGCTTCAACTGTTAATTCACCATCAGCAAAGCCTGCAGGTACTTCTGCTGTATAGCTGCCATCCGGTTGAACTGTTGCTGTCACTTGTTGCTCAAGTGGATTACCCGCCTGGTCTTGACCGGTAATCGTCAAGATCACTTCACTACCCGGTGCAACATCTGTGGTACCGCCTGTGATATGACCTTGGTTATCCACATCAACTGTAATGGTGCCATCAACCCGGTCTAGACCGTCTTGACCTGACAGATTGTCTTCAGCTTTTACAACATTACCATTTTGATCTACAACCTCAGACTCTACCTTCAAATCCCCATCAGCAAAGTCATTTGGCACTTCTACTGTATAGCTACCATCAGGATTAACAGTAGTTTCAATTTCCCGGCTAATTAAATTGCCATCTTTATCTTCACCCGTAATGGTAACATTCACTTTACTACCATCAGGAATATTTTCAGTCTTACCCGTTATAAGCCCACTACTTGCAACTTGGATACTATTCGTACCATTAGGTGTACTTGGTGAATTATCATCATCATTATGGGTGGCAGCAATTACACCCCCAACAGCACCCAGACCAGCTAACCAAGGTAAAAGGCTAACAAGTTGACTCCCTGCTTCTGGTAGTAATACTTCTAACCCAGGAATATCTTTAAAGTCAGAAACCCCATCAAACCAATAAAGAACACATCCATCTTCTTCAAATACTAAATCAGAAATTACTTCATCATAAGCAGTAAAGAAATTTTCAATAACTATTACTTCTCCATTTTTCAATTTAAGTAATAAGTTATTACCGTCACGGATAAATTCCTCAACATCGTCACGATGCATTTTCGTATGAACGATTGATGCTTCTGTTAAAGTAATCTGATTGGAATTAACTATTGATTTCTCTAATGAATCTTTTTCTATTACAATAAAATTAGTCATATTTCACCTAAAATTCTTATTCCATAAATTGGTAATTACTTAGAAATCCCAGTAATTTCGACAGTTACACGACGATCTGGTTGCAAGCAGGCTTTTAAGGCTTCTTGTGATTTAGCGTTAGGACATCCATCAGTTACAGGTTGAGTTTCTCCCATGCTTGCTGTACTGATAACGCTATCAGCCACCCCATTTTGGATTAGAAGATTCCGTACTGTATCCGCCCGGCTTTGCGCCAGCTTTTGGTTATAATTGTGATTGCCTAATCGGTCTGTATGACCAATCAACTTAATTGCACTTACCGAAACATATCCATGCGAAATTTTAGAAGCTAAATCCATTACTTCTTGACGCCCTTTTGGCAGCAAGTCATTAAGTGTAGAACCATCAAATTTGAATAAAGTATCTGCTGATAATTGGATTACTGAAGTGTGTTCAATAGTTGGAGTTTCTTCTTTTTTTGAGCAAACAAGTTCTTTTCCATTATTTAAAATATAAGGTTTGCCATTCTTATCTATGGAAA
Organism: Acinetobacter sp. S-1; assembly: GCF_059579785.1. Lineage (NCBI taxonomy): Bacteria > Pseudomonadati > Pseudomonadota > Gammaproteobacteria > Moraxellales > Moraxellaceae > Acinetobacter > Acinetobacter sp. S-1. Next base: position 913,170 of record NZ_CM184207.1, on the reverse strand, counting down.
GGGTCAAATTATTGTCGGATAACTGATTGGTTTGAAGGTCTACATCACATGATTGACACTCTTGAGAAGTACAATTTTTAACTTTGAAATTGTAAATTTCAGGCTTCAAACGGTACTGCGCTGCATTATTAATATAGAAGCTACCCGATTGAATGTTGTCTATATAGAAATTAATAGGACAGTTTTGCTTTTCCGGAGCATCTTCTGCACATAATTTATCATCTCGTTTTACGTTTATTACTTGAGTCTTATCGTTGCCCCCTTCTTGAAACCGTAAACCTGTAGGCTGGGAATAATTGTTGGCTGCACAGGCAGACAGTCCAATTGACACAGCTATTACTAACAATCGCAATTTATACATATAGCATTCCCTAAACGTTAAAAGTAAAAACCATTGTTATCTCTATATTTGTGAAGCAGTTCTCATATATGCAAAGTGAAGTTATCAAATTCACATCATGATTTATGTGCATTTTACACATTTTTATTTTATTTCAAACTATGCTTTTTATATTAAAAATGAAAATAGTTTCAAAAAAATTCTCTTACAAATTTAAATATTTAATATTTAATATTTTTTTTAATTTATTTTTTTAATAAAAAATTGTTATTTTTTATCTACAACTAATTATGTGCATTTTTAACATAAAAAATTTGTGACTGCGTGACTTTAAGCTCAGTAGCGTCTTATGCGGATAAAGTAAATAATTTCTATAAGAGAATAAGAGATAAAAAAAGCCATACTGAAGTAGATGGCTTAGATGAAGAGCGGTTTGAAAGAAAAAATTAAGTTAAATTTAGTCTACTTTAAATTTAAACTTATAAATCAAACCCACCGAAGATTGGGGGCTCTTCTGTCGTACTATCATCATTGTTTGAGTTTCCTTCCGACGAGTTAGAACCATTTTCTTGTTCAGATGTTTGTGGAGGAGCTCCATCTTTACTTGATGGATAATCATCCATTAATAATATTGTACTTAGCGCAGCACAATGAGTTCTTAGGCTCTCATTATCATCATCGTACATTGTTGGATATAATTGTTTAGAATATTGTGAAGTATAACTTGCAGTCCAATTCTGCAAGATATTAGGTAAATTAAAAGTATAGTAATATGTTTTTTCTTCATTGGGTTGATAAGTATTAACAGTTTCATCATTTAAACAATAATTTGTTTCTGTTTCTTTTTCTGTTTTAGAACCTGTTAATTGTATAGCAGCTTTACAACTGTTGATGTACTCATAGATCGGTTCTGATGTCGTATTTTTCACAATGACTTGTAATTTATACCTTACCTTCAATCCACTATTTATTCCCAAAAGATCCATCCGATCCCCCATTTTCATAGGGATAAATGGAGCATAGTGTCTAACAAATTGAATTGTTCGCTCTACACCGCCACAATATTGTGTTACAGGATTTGGATAAGCAACAGCATACTCACCATCATCTTCCATTTGATTAGAACCTGGATTTGGTCGAGGATTAGTAACAGGGTTTTCGGTGCCAACCGTCATTTCACCTGTGCCAGTCCCCCCTAAAGTCACTCCAACATTAAATCCGCCGTCCTCTCCAGTACAACCCGAGAGCATAAACAAACCTACAGATACTAATGGTAATGTAAGACGCGAATGAGGCATATGAGTTATCTCAATAAACGTTGTAAGAACTAAAAACAGAAAATTCCTTTAAACCTGTTTTTTTCATGAAATATTTTATAGGAAACTTAAATACTTGGTATTATTCAATCACTATAAAATTTAAATTTTATAAAATTCAATTAGCTAACAATAATCTAGGCATTCAGAAATAAATATATTCTTTTACAATTGGATGATGTCTGGAACTCCTCTCTTATTAAAAGCTAATATAATTTAACAATAAACATACTTTTTGACAAACAAAAATGTGCAATTAAATCATTTTTTATAAAAAAAATTATATAAAGGGAAGTTAAAATTTAAAAAAAATAATAATATGTGCAATATGTACATATTTTTTAAATAATGGTACATTTCCTTTGAGTGACTCTACGTAAAGGAGATAGGACTGTAACATTTGAATAGAAAAAATTACGATAGCTCAAACAGTAGGTTTTTATTAAACATTTGACACTAGGGAAATGAGTTAAATTCTATGCGTGCGTATTCTTTAGACTTTCGCCAGAATGTAATGGCTGCTTACAAACAAACGCAACATAAGACAAAAGTCTGTAAACAGTTTAAGATTGCCAGATCAACACTGGATGAATGGATTGCTCTTGAAGAAACAACACAAGATTTAAAACCACTACCACTTACTCGTACTGGTAGACCCTTTTCTATTTATGACTTAAAAAGCTTTGAAGATTTTGTAAAATCTACACCCTTCTCTAAAATCAGAGAATTAATAGACCCTTTTGAACATAGATTTGGTTATAAAGTCTCATATTCTATTCTTTGGAGAGGCTTAAAAAAAATTGGATGGAAAAATAAATTTAAAAGTCGAGAGTGAGTCAATATTTATTTATCATATTGGAAAATACCCAGACGAAACTGTTTATTCGCATCAGTCGATCTTTCATCATTTTTACAATATTCTATTGCCGAAGAAAGTACAGCCTTAGACATCAAATTCCACATATCAAGACTTAATTTTTTAAGCTTTTCTACAGATTCAGGACTTAACTCGTCTGCAAAAATAGCTTGTTCTAAAAAATTGGTTTTTTGCGTTAGATTACTAATTCCGGCTGCAAGATGATCTGAAATATTTTGAGTAAATAGTTGCTTACTTTCATCCATGTGTGGATCTGGAGTAAAACTGGAATTCTGCAAAATAATTTGATCATTTTCTTCTATAACTAACCCCAATCGTTTAAGTTCGAGTAATATTGATTTTGGATGCTTTTCAGAAGATATCTGCTTAACCAAACCCTCAAAACTTGGTTCCTCCCCATTAAAAGGAATTTGGGTTGGCAGTTTTTGGCCTATCCACAAACCTATTACACGAGCAGGTACACTAATAGGTAATTGCTGATTAAACTGATTAATTAATCTATATTCACCATAGGTCTGACAAAAACTTCTGACATCACGTCGCCCTAAACCAGATAATAAGCTAACAGCAGAGTCTGTCTTTTTTTGTTTGATAGCGTCTAGCTCTTTAATGGCTTCATTATAAAATACCGACTTTAGTGCAGTTGAAAACTCATTGTAACCAATACCAGTTTTAATAAGCCAACGAACTAACTCAGGCATAATACTGATAGCATGTTCTAATGTCGTTTCAGTGTCATGAGACAACATCATGTCTTTAGAAGTTACCAAAGCCGATGTCTCTTTACCCATGCATACTCCAGTGTGAGATGAAATAGACTTCCCCAATTCAATAGTAGTTAGAAAGTTAAAAATCATTTTAATTTAATAAAATTATACTTTTTCAGCCTAATAAATTGTAGGCTTTTTTTTAAAAAAATGTAGGCTTTTTTTTATAAACTAACGAATTACTTCGTACACTTTGTTCATTCTCTACAAGCTGTGTTGATGTTAAAAAGGGAACAATTAAGTTTCTTATGAAACTAAGATATATCTAAAAAGATAAAAGAACCAATATTCAAAGAAAGCAAATTATTATAAAATTTTAAATAAAAACAAAAATTTATATCAAAAAAATATTTTGATTATCAATAACAATTTGAAAATTTAATTATGAAAAAAATAGGCTTATTCTTGATTCAATCTGAATAAGCCTTTTATAGAAATAATATATGAAATTTTACTCAATGATACCATCAACATCTATTACTACACGCCTGTTGGGCTCTAGGCATTTCACTAATAGATTTCTTGAAAGACCATCTGCACAGTGTTTTACAGGATCCTGCTCGCCTAGACCTTGCGCAATAAGAACTTGGGCATTGATTTGACTATTCAAAAAATATTGTTTTATCGTTTCTGCTCTTTTTTGAGATAAAGTTAAGTTATAAGCCTCCTGTCCTAAGTAATCTGTATATCCCAAAATCCGAATTGTTCTAATTTCATTAAATTTATGAAGTTCTCTAACCAAACGATCTAAATCCTCTCTTCCTTTTAGATTTATATGATTCAGATCACTTTTATCAAAAGCAAATAATGCATCTGCACCTAGTGTATAACGTTTGATTGATACTTGCTGTTTAGGCTCTTCTTTCTTTGGTGGATTGAATGATGGAGGACAAGCAGCATTCTCAGGATGAATCGGATTCCAATAGAAACTGCTTGCAATCATATTTTGATCAAATAAAACCTTATATTGGCAAGTGGTTATACCATTTTCACCTTTGCCAGGTGTATTAAAGTGAAATAAATAATTCCATTCTCTTGGTCTCCACCCATCATCATATTGTGGTCGTCCAATTAGTTCATATAACTGATCTTTTGTCATACCTGAACGAATTTGGCTTAAGCTTTGTAAATTTGGAAATGTTCCTAACTCCTTATTAAAAATAACATCATTAGCTTTATGCCATTTAGGATTGTCAGTCGTCCCCTCTTTTGTAATTAACGTACCAGTTGAACATCCACTAAAAATTCCCACTGCTAAACACATAATAAATAAATTTTTCATATCTTAATTCCCGTATAAATTTTGTATTCGATAATTTAAATTTAAGTAGTCTTTATATTAGACACACTGAAATATTCAATGTATCTAATAATCACTAAAGGCTTACCATTGGATACCTGCGCCTACAGTTCCTCCAAAATCACCACGAGAATTACCACTGCCAGACATTTTAAAAACCCATTTTCCATTATCTGAAATCGATGACATACCTATTGCGTAACCAGATTCACCTCGGTACGTACCACCGCTGATTGCCATCATACTTTTACCTGGAATGTAAGCTTGTGGTAATCCAGCAGTTGCCATTGCTTGAGCAATACCTCCATTGGCATGATCTTCTAAATCATCGATACGTTTATTCGTTGTATAGAATGCTTGTTCTAATTGATTACTTACATTAGCGACTTGTTGATCTAAAGAATTCAGCGCATCTCCCACATTATTGTAAGAGCCTCCACCCACATTATAAGTAGGGCCTGTATTGGTTTCATAATTGGCACCACCACCTAAGTAGTTATAAATATTGGTGTTGCTCGCATGTAACTGAGACCCATTAATCGCATCTTTCGATGTAGAGTTAATTGTGCCATCCGCTACATTTGTAACTTTACTGCCACCAGCATTTATACCCGTTTGATCAATAGTAATATTTCCTACAGAAACTTTATTTGTGGTAACCGAACCAGAAGTAACGGTATCAAACTTAACATCTTTATTGGTTGCCACTTGATAATTCGTACTACCATCAGCATTTTTAGTACTTGAAACAGTAATATTCTCCCCAGACGATACAGTTGTTTTAGCAGCTGTTGCAGCTGCATTTGCATTTTGAGCAACTTGTTTTAATTGATCTTCAGTAGCAGCTTGCCCAGAAACAATATTGTTAGGATTCCAAGTCGTATTTGTTAATCCATTAACTGTACCAGCTTCGCCATTAACAGTAACTTTTCCAGCCGAAATATTGCCTTTTTCACCATCAATATGAACATCTCCAACCTGAATTGTTCCAGTATTGCCATCAATTGAAACCGCTTTATCTCCTGTACCAATTTTAATCTGATCAGCCAAACTCACTTTAATGTTATTACCAGAATTCGTTACTAATACACCATTATCAGAGCTACCATTAATATTCACTGTTTGACCTGGTTTTACTGTGCTTGTCGCATTCGAACCTGAATCAGTACTTACATTCCAACCTTGGTTTGCATTTGCAACCTGATCATTTACATATTTAATTGCATCATCAATGTTATTCTGTCCAGTGCCACCAATATTGCTCCAGTTAATCTGGTTATTACTATAAAGAGCATTACCGCCAAACAGTTGAGTCAAGTTATTAGCAAAGCCAAAAAGCTGACTACCATTGATCGCATCTTTAGAATCTGCACTAATAATTCCCTCCGCAACATCAGTTACTTTTTTATCGCCTGCACTAATACCATCTTTCGTTAAGCTTGGCCCATTGGCAATAACAATACCATCCGTTGAAATTGTGGTATCACCAACTGTAACCTTATTAAAATCAACCTCATCGGCTGTCGCAACAGTGTATATATTTTGCCCATCTACGCCAGTGCTTGAAATAACAGTAATATTTTTCCCTTGTTCAACCTCTGTTCTGGATGCTGCTGTTGCCTGGTCTACATAGGTTTTATTGGTAATATGGTTTCCTTCAGTAATTGGACCTGTGTAGTAGCTGCCTCCATTATTCACCGTAAAACTATCGCCTAGCTTGGTTTCTCCTGTCGCAGTCAGGTTCGTCGTGTTCACTGTATTGAACGTCACATCCGCTGACGTACCAACCGTGATACTGCCATCCGCATTCGCTGTTAACTCAACATTGTCTCCAGTCACAAAGTTAACCTTGTTGTCATCTTTATTGACTGTCTTAACATCAACTCCGTCAATCTGCGTCACCACACTTTGTAAGGCTGTATCTGCCTTAACCAGACTGTCTTTGGTACTTTGACTCAAATCAACTGCATAGTCCGTAACATTGTTAGCATCAGGTGTACCTGCCGTTACCGTAACTGCACTTGATCCTGCTGACGCAGTGCTACCTTTGGCATTTACCGTATAAATATCCTGTCCATTGCTGCCTGTAGTTTTAACGACATCGGTAACATTCGTTCCTGCTGCAACCTCGGTTCTTGACGCTGCTGTTGCCTGGTCTACATAGGTTTTATTGGTAATATGGTTTCCTTCAGTAATTGGACCTGTGTAGTAGCTGCCTCCATTATTCACCATAAAACTATCGCCTAGCTTGGTTTCTCCTGTCGCAGTCAGGTTCGTCGTGTTCACTGTATTGAACGTCACATCTGCTGACGTACCAACCGTGATACTGCCATCTGCATTCGCTGTTAACTCAACATTGTCTCCAGTCACAAAGTTAACCTTGTTGTCATCTTTATTGACTGTCTTAACATCAACTCCGTCAATCTGCGTCACCACACTTTGTAAGGCTGTATCTGCCTTAACCAGACTGTCTTTGGTACTTTGACTCAAATCAACTGCATAGTCCGTAACATTGTTAGCATCAGGTGTACCTGCCGTTACCGTAACTGCACTTGATCCTGCTGACGCAGTACTACCTTTGACATTTACCGTATAAATATCCTGTCCATTGCTGCCTGTAGTTTTAACGACATCGGTAACATTCGTTCCTGCTGCAACCTCGGTTCTTGACGCTGCTATTGCTGAATCAATTGTATTTTGTCCAGTACCACCAATGTTACTCATTGAAAGTGTGCCATTACTATTTAAAACAGCATCACCCCCTAAAATATCTACTGTGCTATTAGCAACATTACCTAATATATTATTCGTTGCATATAACTGACTACCATTGATAGCATCTGTACTAGTCTCGGAAATAGCACCAGACCCTACATTTTTAATTTGACGTTCTGCTCCCGCTGAACCAACTGACAATTGCATCCCTGTATTTGTAACTTGTCCCGCAAAATTACCATAGGTCAAACCATTTAAATTTACCTCTGACTCTTGTGTTGCATCACTAACAGTATTTGCATTTGCACCTAAAGCAATTGAATTCTCTTTAGTAGCTAGAGTATTCGTTCCAATACTTACAACATTATTAGTATTTACACCTATATTAGAATTTGAGCCTAAAAGAACATTGTTATTGCCTTGAGAAGAAACCCCAGAAAAGTACCCTATAGCAATATTCTGGTTTCCTTGAACACTACCACCCGAAGCATAACCTATAGCAATATTCTCATTTCCTTTTATATTTGAACCAGAATTATATCCGAATGCCGAATTATTATTTCCAATAATACGTTGACCTGTATACGTACCTGTTAATGTATTGCCATTTCCCTCTAGGTTGACACCTGAAGCCGTACCAATAGCAGTATTAAACTCACCAGTAGAGTTTGTAGTATTACTAATTCCTGTTAACGCATTACTACCTAGAGCCGTATTATAGCTCCCAGTTCGGTATCGTGCCGCATTTTGCCCTACATAACTATTATGTTGACCAATGCTATTTTGACCTGCTTGATCACCAATAAATGTCGCATATAGGTATTGAGAATTACGCCCAGCTTGATTGCCTAACATAACACTATCTGAACCATAGGTATTTTTAACACCATCATCATAGCGTTGTGCATTTTGAGCGGCATAAGATCCGATAATAACTTCGCTACCACCTACTGAACGAGCATTTAGACCTATTGCTATAGATCCAGGTAGGCCATTCACATCATTAACGTGACTTCCCACAATTACTTGTGCATTATCACCAATAGCAATACCACTATTACGATTATTTACGGTTGCATCACTTCCAATTGCTACAGCATTTCGTGCCGTTATCACTGAACTTCCAAAACCCTGAGCAATTGATTCATTAGAATTTGTATCTACATAAGACTCACGTCCAAAAGCCAATGATCCAAAAGCTAATGCTTGAGCATAATCACCCAGAGCAATCGCTGCATCTGCATCAGCATTTGCAACACGTCCAATTCCAATCGCACTCCATCCATGAGCTTTTACACCATCACCAATAGCTACCGCAGCATTACCAACAGCATCAGCAGTTGAACCTAATGCTACTGCTCGATTTCCATTTGCAGAACTACTGTCCCCTAGCGCAATAGTGCCACTTCCAATTGCATTATTTATCCGACCTACTGCAACTGCACCATCACCCTCAGCTGTATTAGATGAGCCTATCGCTACAGCCCCGATACCATTAGCATCCTCACCATAACCAATAGCTACGGCACCTCCAGAACCTATAGTATATTGACTACCTTTTGTACTAGCTATACTGTTAGATCCAATCGCTACATTATTAGATAGGTCTTCATTTATATCAGAGTTATCTGCCGTTATATTTTTACCAATAGCAACTGAGTTTTTACCTAACGCATTAGCAGTTTCTCCAATTGCCACACTATTCGTGCCCGAAGCGGTTGTATCAATAAAACCAATTGCAATTGCTTCTTGCCCAGAAGCTCTTGCATCTAGATTTGTCTGAGCAACATTTTGCGCATTGGCCTGCACACCATTAATGAGGGTAAAACCGCCTGTTGCAGTCTGACCAAGACATGTCCATGGAACAGCACTAGTAAGATTGGTTGCCGCTTGACTCACACAGCTATTGCTCGGTCCGATAGCCGCAGTTACTGTTGGTGTTCCTATGTCTGCACTACCTGCAGCAAAAGCACCAGTTGATATTAAAGCGCCAGAAAAGAGAGCACTCCTAGAAAAAACAATAAATTGATTATGTTTAACTTTGCTAGATGTATGACTAATACCCACATTTGTAATATTGCTACCTGAACTACGCTTCCCTTTGGCTTTAGATAGCTCAGATGCAGTAACCCAAATTCCCAAAACCTCATTCCAGATTAACCGATATATCTTATTCATTTTAATTTCCTTTTTTGCATATGTTGGTTGGAAATATCCTTGTGCTTGAGTTAACTGCAAGAGGTATAACAGCTATAACTGCAGCAACAATTTTTCTATTAGTGTGATCAAATTATCATCAAGACATAAAATGTGCAATATGCACATTAAAATTAAATAAAACTATAATCATCCTTTTAAAAATTAATATTTTATTGATTTTTAAATATTTATTATTTTTAAATTTTAGTAATCAAGGACAAGTTTTAATAAATTCTTTTAATTCCCCCTCTAGACTTTGAATTAGAAAATGCTTTCAAAATCTAGGGGGTGGATTCTATCTAATAATTAAATTAGTAGGGCTATCTAAAGTTATAATTTTCTAGAGATGAGCAAAACACCAATACCTTTACCTTGGATTTATATAATAAAAATAAGTGGTTATTATAAAAAGTAAAGAAAAAGAAAGAATTAAATAAGTGTTTACAGTATTAAAACTTTTAATAAAGTTCCAGATATTCATAAATTTACCCAGTTACCATGCAAAACTACAGACGAAAAAAAAGCTCATAGCAATCGCATTGAGCCGTGCATAATACATGCAATATAGACCACACTATGCCTGAACAATGTGATTCTCATTTTAAAATACCAAAAAATGTTCAATTTGTACATAATTTATAAATTAGAAATAGATGTACTTTAGATGTCCTCTCCTGTACTAGTATTTCATGATAGTACCCTAAATGTACTACCGAGCTTCTAAAATTATCGTACTCACCTGACAGGTTATGTATTAATTGAACAAATAGATCCATATCAATAAAATTCTTATAAGCGAATTTAACTGCGACTACATTTTTAACAAATGCATTAAATCCTAATATGTAGTTTTACAAGTTGATCATAGTGTCATGATGCTAATAAAACGATATACGAAGTAAATTAATTCAGATGAGAATAAGAGAGGATTACTAAAATTTAGAAGATTTCCAAAATTGTAATAAAAAAACGGAACCAAATTATACATTTGATTCCGTTTAAAAATTTTTGGCGGAAGCGGTGAGATTCGAACTCACGGAGGACTCACACCCTCGTCGGTTTTCAAGACCGGTGCATTAAACCGCTCTGCCACGCTTCCAACGAGCGCTATAATATAAATAAAAATTGAAGTTGGCAAATCTTTTTACTTAAGTTTTCATCTAAATGCTCAAAATAAAAACAAAAAACCTTAAATTTTTAGTTTTTATCTACTTATTGCTACTTTTCATCTTAAACAAAACTCTCTTTTGAGATTCTTAGCTATCTTTGACAGCAGAACACTCTTGGCATAACTAAATGATATTCGTCTATCTTTTTGATAACATATTCACACAGATAAGAAGCTTTACGCTTTACTCAGGGTATTCTGCCCTTTGCACTTACTGATAAGTTTTAATTCCTGATGTAGTTTCTAACGAAACTATCTATATGAAAGAAGTTTTGGCCATATGATGAATCGCAAACTATTAACGGCTGAAGGTTATCAACGATTACAAGATGAGTTAAATGATCTTGTAAGAAAAGAACGTCCAGAGATTACTAAAATTGTGTCATGGGCAGCCAGTCTTGGTGATCGCTCAGAAAATGCAGACTATCACTACAACAAAAGAAAACTACGTGAAATTGATCGTAGAATTAGATACCTAACCAAACTATTTGAAGTCGCACATAAAGTTGAATATAGCCCTGAACAAGACGGAAAAGCATACTTTGGAGCATGGGTTGAGTTAGAAAATGACGAAGGCGAAGCTATTAAATTTCGCATAGTCGGCGATGAAGAAATTTACGGTCGTAAGGATTATATTTCTTTGCAATCGCCTATGGCAAAAGCTTGTTTAGGTAAAAGTATAGATGATGAAATACAAGTTCAAACTCCTAAGGGTAAAATGATTTGGTATATAACAAACATCTCTTATCAATAATTTAATTTTTATTACAATATAATTAAGTGAAATATAATATTGAATTATATTGTCATTGAAAATCAATATAGCTCATTGATTTTTAATATACACCTATATAAGCTCATGTATAAAAATAAAAAACATAAAAATTAAAATTAAAAAAATAAATAAAATGCCATCGATAATAGATTAAAAACCAAACAAAATTTTATTTTTATAATAAAGAGATTATTTAACTATGAAAGGTATAAAAATTTCTGCTATATCAACCTATCATCCAGAAACAATTAGAAATAATGATTACTATTTAAATAAATTTGAAGATAAAGACAGTTTAAATAGAATTTTTGAAAAAGTAGGTAGAAATAAAAGGCATGTAATTATTGATGAGGAAGAAAATGCTCTCACAATGGCAATTCATGCTTCAAAAAAATTATTAAAAAATTATAATATTTCACATGATAGTATTGATATTATTATCTTTTCCTCTACAACATTACAATATCTATCTCCAACTAATGCTTTACTTATTCATTCAGAACTAAATATTAAAACTGACTGTATATGCTTTGATATAAATGCTAATTGTTTAGGAATGTTTGTTGCCCTTGAACAGGCATCAGTTTTACTAGCGTCTAAAGAGAGCTACAAACGTGCACTAGTGATTGGATCTGACCATCTAACAATGCTCGGAGATGAAAAGCAACCAATTCCTTCAACAATTGTAGGAGATGCAGCAGCAGCCATAATACTTGAAAAAAATACTGGTGATTCAGGCATTATTGACAGGATGTATCAGACAGATAGTAGTTTTTGTAAAACTATTGTTTTTCCTCCTCATGGTTTAACGAATTACCATAGTAAGGAACAAAAAATTCATTGGGCACCATTTACTGGTTTAGAAAGCGTGGAATTTGCTGCGGACGCGTTAGAAAAGTTATTAAAGAAAAATAATTTAAAAATTGAAGACATATCTTGTTTTTTATTATCTCAATTTACAAAATCTAATATTGACATTCTTCAGGATAAAATCAATATACCTACTGAAAAAATTGAATATATTGGAGATCAATATGGGTATACAGGAGTAAGTAGTTTTTTTATTGCCTATAAAAAACGTTTAGAAAAATCACTTATAAATAAAGGCGATATTATTGTTTTTTGGTCTTTAGGAGCAGGTTATCAGACCGGTGTAATGTTATGGAAGATTTAATGAAAAATAACTTATAAAAATATTACCTTAGTTAAAAGATACTTTTTTAACAAGTATCTTTTAACTTCAATTTAATTATAAACAAATTAAATTTATTAGAACAAAACTAAATTATTTTATATTTTCAATTATTTAACTTATATCAATTTACCTAGTATCTAAATCAAATTTCACGTTGTACTAACACGATGGCTACAAAATGTAGCATTTTATACCCTATTTTCTCACATCAGAAGTGTATAAATTTTCTTCCTTAAGAAATTCATGTGTTTATGATGATATATCGAAGTTTTAATTGTACAAAATTTGACATTACTTTTTTTCAATATTATGATGCGCGCAGTTTAAATGTTGAGCATTTTTTAACCCACTCGAAAACTATGTAGATTTTCTACACAGTTTGTTTTTTTCATTTCATGTCATTTTGAATGACGTCATGACTGCCCACCCCTTATTGAATTTATCAACTTTTAGAAGTTATGGCAGCTTTTTGTCTGACTTTTAGGGCATAAATTATCTGTAGCGGAGACAACATGCACAGTAATTCAAGTTCTGGGTCGAGGCTTTGCCTTAACTCTTTATTTTCTTCTCTCTCGTTAAAAGCTCTTGCACTCAGTACTATATTTCTCCCATTTCATAGTCTTAATGCAGGAAAAACCCTACAGTACAATACTGTAGTTAACACAAACACTTTAACTGTTGTTGCGGTAGAAAGCCCGACAACCGTTTTCAAAGAAGATCAGTTTTTACACGGTTTTGGTTATGACCTAGCACGTAACTATGCACAGAACCTAAATGTAAAGCTGGACTTTAAAATCGTGGCAGACAATGCCACTGCACTTAGATGGGTTCAGCAAGGTAAAGCAAACTTTGCGATGACTACAGCAGGTTTAAGCACAATCGAAAACAAAGGTTTAATGTCGTTTTCTGCAAGTTGTGGTGACACAGCAAATTTGCAAAAAAATGGCTTAAATCCTGAGTTAAGTTGGGTATTTAAACAGGCTGATGACCCACTTACACAGACCGCCAGCGGCTTTGTATGCCAAAGTAAGCAAAATGGTGTGACCCAACAGCTTGCCTCTTTTTATAACCGCAATGTGGTGAAACCAGAAGCATGGTCAACCATTCAACGTGACTTAAGCACACGTTTACCGATTTACAAAGCGAGCTTTAAGCAAAGCGCAGCGAAGTATGATCTAGATTGGCATTTACTTGCTGCAATTGGTTATCAAGAATCATATTTAAAGCCAGAATCTGTTTCTCCCACAGGTGTGCGTGGCTTAATGATGCTAACCAATAGCACTGCTCGAGCAATGGGTGTAAGTAATCGTAGCGATCCTGCTCAGAGTATTCAGGGCGGCGCGAAGTATTACGATCTGATGCTAACTGAATTTGATAATATTCCGTTCCCTGATCGGAACTGGTATGCGCTGGTGGCCTATAACATGGGACCGGGTGCGGTAAGTCAGATTCAGAAGCGCTTGCAATCTCAAGGGAAAGATCCGAACAAATGGGTCAACCTCTATGACTATTTGCAAAGTAATAAAACGCGAAATGGTCGATATAAGCAAGCAGTTCAATATGTCACTCGTATCCGTGCTTATCTTGAACATATCAAAACGGCGCAAACACGAATCAATATCTAATTTTTATTTTTAAAAGTTGATAAATTCATTGTTTGTACAAATAAAAAGCTTACCTCTTTGGGTAAGCTTTTTATTTGAATTCTTTTAAGTTTAAGCAGTATGCTCTAATACTTTCTTAAACAAATCTTTTTGTTCTTGGCTTGGCTTAGCTGTTTGTAAAGCCATTAATTGAGACATGTCGCCTTGAACTTTAATTTTACCAGTCATGAATGCCTGCATAGCAGCAGCCATATCAAACTCTAAGAATACTTTACGTAAAGTCTCAGCATCCATATTTAAAGTTGTTTTGGCATTTGAAGACAAACCTTTTTGGATTTTACCCCCATCTAAAGCTAATTCGGTATTTCCAGAAGCATCTGTAACTACTAAATTAATTGCCAAGTTCGCAAGAGCGGGCGGCAAATTAAGATCACCTGCTTCAGCAGTTAATTTTTCGACAGTCGCAAACCAATCTTCAGTTAAAAATGCAGGCATGATTCTTCCTCAAATTTATTTGTTCAATTTCTCTGGTTGTCTATCCAGACAACATCATGTGAAGCAATTCTGCTTGTGGCTTGTTATAGCATGTAATTTAAATTTTGGGCTATGACTTTTTGTACGGAACATTCATTTTTTAGTATTTTGATACATTAAAGGCACTTGTTTATAAAGTGCCTTTAACATTCTTTATGCTAGCGTTTATTCAGCAGCGAAGCTTAAGTTCACGACATCTAAACGGTTCTTAAGCTCTTCCGGATCTTTAATATCGAACTCGCGCTGAGAATCTAGAGCCTCGAAATCAAACAATTCGCGGTCTGCTAACTGAGACGGAGATACGTTTTGTAAGGCCCCGAAAATGCTGTGTAAGCGCTTCGGATATTGTTTATCCCATTCACGTAGCATTTCATTAAGCATGGCACGCTGTAGGTTTTCCTGCGAACCACAAAGATTACATGGAATGATTGGGAACTGACGAATCTCGGCATATTTAATAATGTCTTTTTCTTCAACATATGCCAAAGGACGAATCAAAATGTTCTTTTTATCTGACGATAAAAGCTTTGGAGGCATCGCCTTTAAGCTACCGCCATGGAACAAATTCAAGAAGAACGTTGCAATGATGTCATCACGGTGGTGACCTAAAGCAACTTTCGTCGCACCAATCTCTTGTGCAAAGCCATATAAAGAACCACGGCGTAAACGTGAACACACTGCACAGTAGGTTTTACCTTCAGGTGTTAAGCGTTTAGTAATGGTATAGGTGTCTTTTTCTAAAATGTAATATGGAATGTTGTTCTCTTCCATATAACGAGGCAAAACATCTTCAGGAAAGCCTGGTTGTTTTTGGTCAAGGTTAACCGCAACCACCTCAAAATTAATCGGTGCGATACGCTTAAACTGCAACAAAATATCGAGCAAGGTATAACTGTCTTTACCACCAGACACACACACCATGACCTTATCGCCATCTTCAATCATATTGAAGTCACGAATAGCATGCCCAACTTGACGGCGAAGCTTCTTGAGCAAACGGTAATAGGCCGAGCTTGTTGGAAGTTCAGGCTTAAAATTAAATCCCTGATTGGACTCAACTGGCGCGTACATAGACGAGATATACCCATAAATAAAAATACCGCGCAATTTTATATGATTCAGAAGAGAATCGCATCAAAAGAATAGTTTCAATTCTTGAAGTCGTCACATTGCTCGTGCATGATGCAAAACACATGCTCTATTTTGACTGAAGCGTTCAAAATTTGTGCAAAATGCTTACTTTTTGGACTTTTCCACAGTTTTCCACAAAACCTGTGGATAAAATTGTGGATTTCTTCGTACTTGACAAACTGTTTTGGCCTTCTGTTAAGGGTTTTCTTTAAATTGATCATTTTTTAACCAATGTTTTTTATTATTAATAATCAATGAGTTAACCATGTCAATAGAATCATTTTAAAAAAATTTTTTAATTTTTTTTGATGAGCATTCGAACAAATCAGCTTGATTTTTTGAAAGAGTCGAAATAAAAAAAATTACACAAATCTTCTTTAAGTAATATTTTTTGATAAACTCTTTTGCAAGTTTTGAGTACCTAAAAATTGTGAATAACATAAAATGAAAAATTCGGTTCAATTTCTTGTTTCTTGTTTGCTGGGGATGACCACTTTTACGGTCGGCATAACTTCGAGTTCAGCAGGTCAAATGTATATTTACCAAGATAAAAACGGTAGTACATTACTCACCAACCGAAAAAGCTATGACCACTCCCTTAAAAAAGTAAAAGTGACCTATTACCCTGATAGTAATATTCACAGTTATACAAACTGGGGAGCATCAGAAGCTTCTGTTTTGCCAAGCTACAATAAAAATAAGAACGCTTTCGACCACATTATTAGACAAGCTGCACAACAACATGGTGTTTCAGAAGGTCTAATTAAAGCCGTTATGCACACCGAGTCAGGATTTAACGTAAGAGCTCGTTCGCCAGTAGGTGCTCAAGGGTTAATGCAGCTCATGCCTGCGACTGCCCGTCGTTTTAATGTCTCTAACGCCTATGACCCGCAACAAAATATTTTTGCAGGCGCTAAATATTTAAGTTGGTTGCTCAAGCGTTTTAATGGAAACACACAAATGGCGCTTGCGGCTTACAATGCCGGTGAAGGTAATGTCGACAAATATGGCGGTATTCCCCCTTTCCGTGAAACACAAGATTATGTGCGCCGTGTAACAAGTCGATACCAAAACCTATATGCATCAGGTTCAGGTTTTTCATCTTTTACCAATGCTTCAGTACAAACTGTTTCACATCCGTCTAATTTGGCAGAAAACACAACAGCTCAAATTACGACTCAATCACCTAAATATTCATCTTCTCGTCAAATCGTGACTTTATCTGACGGTACCTATACCGATGCACCAACAGGCACTTATGTCACCAATAATGCCACCGCAATTGCCCATATACGAATTGAATAAACAGTAAAGAAGAACTGTGGCTCGCAGTTCTATTTAGGTTAATTCAGATGTTTTAAATTGTAATGATCTATTACCTGATCTTTACCATTTTGACGAATTTAGCCAATTATTCTTTAAATTTAGGTACATTCTGTCACATGAAAGAATGTATCAATTCCTTATTTTTTTCTTGAATTTTTCCCCCAAGCCCCGCATATTAGCTTCATGATTTCGAATTTGTAAATCAGATAACATTTTATTTATAAGAGGATTTTCTCAATGATGCGGATTGGTTTGTTTTTGCTTACCAACCTCGCGGTACTGGTTGTAGCTGGCATTATTTTGTCACTCTTCGGTGTCGGTAGTTACCATGGCGCGGGTGGCTTGAATCTAGGCAACCTTTTAGTGATCTGTTTTGTGTTTGGTATGGTGGGATCTTTAATCTCGTTATTCATGTCAAAATGGATGGCTAAGAAAACGACCGGTACAGAACTGATCGACCCGAATGCTCCTCGTAACCAAGCTGAAAGCTGGTTATTGCAAACAGTCGCTGAACTTTCTCAACGTGCTGGTATTAACATGCCAGAGGTTGGTATTTTTCCATCATATCAATCCAATGCCTTTGCAACAGGCTGGAACAAAAATGATGCCTTAGTTGCCGTTTCATCTGGTCTACTTGAACGTATGAACAAAGATGAACTACGTGCAGTGCTTGCGCACGAGATTGGTCACGTTGCGAATGGTGACATGGTTACCCTAGCGCTCATCCAAGGTGTTGTGAACGCCTTTGTTATGTTCTTTGCTCGTGTAGTTGGTGACTTTATCGACCGTAATGTCTTTGGTCGTCAAGACGATGAAGCCCCTGGTATGGGTTACTTCATTATTACCATGGTATTGGATATCGTCTTTGGTATTCTCGCTTCTGCCATTGTGATGTGGTTCTCTCGTTATCGTGAATACCGTGCTGATGAAGCAGGTGCACGTTTAGCAGGTAAACAAGCAATGATTTCTGCATTACTACGTCTCCAAGCTGAGACAGAAATGCCAGATCAAATGCCAAAAGAAATGAAAGCCTTCGCAATTGCGGAAGGTAAAGAACAAGGTTTCAGCTTAGCTGCTTTGTTCCAAACCCACCCAACAATTGAACAACGTGTGGCAGCTTTACATCAATTAGATTGCCCATAAAACGTTTAATCTAAAAATAAAGCCTCCAAATGGAGGCTTTATTTTTTATTACATTGTTTGATAGAGACCCCACAGGTAACTTGCGCCCCACCAAACAGCTAAGCCAATTAAAAGCAGTACTAATGCACCTACTGAATCGGGAATATGCAACCATAACCAACTGACAACAGGATTTCGCCAGAAAGCTGAGTTCTGCTGCTTCTTTTCAAGCTTTTCATGCAAATAGGGATGAACAACATGGATATCGCTCTGAATCGCATATTCTTCGCGTATATGCGTGTGCACTACATCTAGTGCTTTTCGACTCGGTCGTATAAAAATATCGAAAATAGTTCCAGCCACAGGAACAAAGCCTACTACAGCATCTACAACAGCGAGTTTGATGACTGGAGTCAACTTATGTTGAGGTACACCAATTTGTTTAGCTTTATAAATCGCATAACACGTCAATGCAAAACCAGCGACATCACCGGCAAACGGAATAGTACTCAGTGCAGCATCGGCACCAATGCCCTGCTTTGTAAAAGGAATGCGAACCGCACTGTCCATCATGGTTGCAAACTTGGCCAGATCTCGTTCTAGTGCGATGACCTGTTGCTCTGTTAATTTTTTTTCTTGAGGCATTTAAATCAAATATATAAAGAGAAAGTTAATCTTAATATACTTGATTTAATACCTCTTTTTAAATTATTTACTTAACGAGTAGCTTTCGATCTAAACAAGGAACGCAGCAACACGTACATGACTGGAATAAAGAAAAGAACCAGTACTGTACCAAACATTACGCCACCTAAAATACTAATACCGATTTCTTGACGGCTTACAGCCCCTGCCCCTTGCGCAAAGACAAGAGGAATCACACCTGCACCAAAAGCCAAAGAAGTCATTAAAATCGGTCTTAAACGTAAGCTCGCGCCTTCTAAAGCTGCTTCAATTGCACTCTTCCCTTTTTCTTGAGCCAAGGCGGCGAACTCAACAATTAAAATTGCATTTTTACAAGACAATCCAATTGTGGTTAACAGTGCAATTTGGAAATACACATCATTTGGGAGGCCAAAAATATAAGAGAAAATGACACTTCCTCCCACCCCAAGCGGAATAGAGGTCATTACCGCAGCGGGAATACTTAGACTTTCATAGAGTGCAGCTAAACATAAGAAGATAAAGCCTGCGGAAATTAAATATAACCACACGGCCTGATTTGTCGACTTCTGCTCTTCAAAAGATAGACCTGTCCACGCCAAACCAACATCCTTTTGCTGATTTACAAGTTGTTCAACATCTTTCATTGCCTGACCTGAACTGCTGCCACTTGCAACATCAGCTTGTAACTGTAAGGCGCTATAGCCCATGTAGCGTTTTACAATTTCAGGAGCACCGCCCCAACTAAAGTTAGCAAATGAACTAAAAGGTACCATCTCATTTTGGTTATTACGTACAGACCAATTATATAAATCTTCCGGTTTTGATCTGAACTGGGCATCACCTTGAATCATAACGCGCTTGATACGACCACGGTCAATAAAGTCATTCACATACGTTCCACCCCACGCACTCGATAAAGTGTTGTTAATCGCAGGAAGCTCTAATCCATTTGCTAATGCTTGTTTCTGGTCAATTTTGATATTGAGGTTTGCTTTACTATTAGTAGATTGCTTATCAAAGTTTTCAAAACTTGAATAGCTTTTACTCTGCGTTTGCAACTGACGGAAGGTGTTATCTAGAAAATCTTGCCCTTGGCCATTTAAATCTTGAATCCATAAATCTAGACCATCTGTTTGGCCCAAACCATTGACTGAAGCAGGTAATGTCACATTAATTTGTGCATTATTGAATTGGCTGAAATATTTCATTGCACGCTTTTGTATAGCGTCAGCTGAGTTTTCTTTTCCAGTACGCACATCCCAAGGTTTTAAGGCAATAAATCCTTGAGCCAAGTTCTGGCCTGTACCAGAATAATTTCGGCCATAGCGGATCAAAACCAGGTCCACATTCTTATCTTCTTGAGTTAAGAAATATTGACGGACTTGTTCTCCAATTTTTTGACTTTGTGAGATCGGGGCACTATCAACAAGCTTAATTTGAACACTTAAAATGCCTTGGTCTTCTTTAGGAATAAATCCACTTTTTAAACCACTATAGAACAGTGCAAAAACAGCAATCAAAGCCACAAAAATCACGATAACCGATTTACTGTAACGGATGCTTGTTTGGACAATCTTGATATATTGATTTTTAAGTTGATCAATTTTTTTGTTAAACCAAACTGCCCAGCGCATAGGCTCTGGATTCGGTTTTAAAATTAAAGCGCATAACGCAGGTGTTAAGACTAATGCCACGACGAGTGATAACGCCATAGCGGCAACTAAAGTAATGGAAAACTGACGGTAAATCACGCCAATTGAACCACCTAAAAATGACATTGGAATAAAAACAGCAGTTAAAACCAATGTAATTCCGACTAAGGCACCACTAATTTCTCCCATCGACTCAATGGCTGCTTCTTTTGGTGTTAAATGCTGTTCATGCATGAGCCGCTCAACATTCTCAACCACTACAATCGCATCATCTACTAGCAAACCAATGGCGAGCACCAATGCAAACAGCGTTAAGGTGTTAATACTAAAACCGAGCACATATAAAACAGCAAAAGTTCCTAAAATAACAACAGGAACGGTAATACTTGGAATGAGTGTGGCGCGCCAGCTTTGCAAGAACAGGAACATCACCAAAATAACTAAAATAATGGCTTCAATAAGCGTCTTTACAACTTCTTTAATAGACTCTTGAACAAACGGCGTATTATCTCGTGGATAAACAATTTTATAGCCAGCAGGTAGCTTGGTTGTAAGCTGATCTAGAGTTTGATGGATGAGTTTAGAGGTCTGAATCGCATTTGCACCAGAAGATAGTGAAATGCCTAAACCAGCGGCCGGATAGCCATTAATAGTGTTAAAAGACTGATAATTTTCTGCACCCAACTCGACTCTAGCAATATCTTTTAAGTAGACATAGCTCGCTGTTTGATTTGCTTTCACTACAATATTTTTAAAATCTTCGACTGTTTTTAGTCGAGATCCTGCGGTGACTTTCGTATTTAAATATTGTCCATCAATGACAGGTAAATCACCGATTGCACCTGCAGCAACTTGTGTATTTTGAGCAGTGATTGCATTCGCTACATCACTTGGCATTAAATTATATTGTTTTAATTTCTCTGGATTTAGCCAGATTCGCATCGCATATTGCGAACCGAAAACATCAGACTCACCCACCCCTTCAATACGGTTCAGGTCATCTACCACATGCGTAGTTAAATAGTCCGATAGCTCAATATTGCCCGATTTACCTGTAGAGTCATATAAACCTACCACCATAAAAGTATCGCCGAGTGACTTACTCACGGTCACCCCTTGGCGTTGTACTTCATCAGGTAAACGTCTTATGACCCCACTAATACTATTTTGTACTTGGACCTGTGCTGTATCTGGATTTGTGCCATTATCAAAACTAATGGTAATTCGGCTACGTCCTGATGAATCACTGGTAGAGCTGAAATAAAGTAAATTATCAATACCTTGTATTTGTTGTTCTAAAATCTGAGTAACACTTTGCTCAACCGTTTGCGCATCCGCACCACTATAACTTGCCGATACTGTAATTTTAGGAGGGGCAATATCAGGATAGCGCTCTACGGGTAAATTCAGCACCGAGAAAATACCAAATGCCATAATAATAATTGCGAGTACACTGGCAAAAATGGGACGCTGAATAAAAAATTTAGATAGCATGGCTGCTCAGAATTAGGTCGTCAATTAACAGATGGCAATACCAAATTTGCCCTCTTGATCATCAACGAGCGATATAAAAAAGACAAGTAGAATTAACACAATAAATGCAATTAGAACAAAAACAAAGCAAGAACTGGCATTTCCTACAAACCCATAAACAAGGTTTTAACAAGTGTCACTGAAAATTCATGAATTCTTCATGATCACGTCAAGTTCAATCATCAGACTAAATACGTTTCGACTAAAACAATATGAGTAGAATTATGTTTAAAAGAGCACTTTTATGCTTAAGTTTAATTAGCTTGGTTGGTTGTAATGATCACGATAAAACTGAAAACTCACCAACCACACCAGAATATCAATTTCCTAAAATTTTAGTGGTAGGACACCGCGGCGCGAGCGCTTTACGTCCTGAACACACATTAGCTTCATATCAAAAAGCGATTGATGATGGCGCAGATTTCATTGAACCTGATCTAGTCTCTACAAAAGATGGCGTATTGGTTACTCGCCATGAAAATGAGATTGGTGGAACAACCAATGTAAGCACTTTAAGCCAGTTTGCAGATCGTAAAACAACAAAAAATATTGATGGTAAAGACTTAACAGGCTGGTTTACAGAAGACTTCACTTTAAGTGAATTACAGCAGCTTAAAGCGCGTGAACGTATTCCAGAATTCCGACCAGCAAACACAGCCTATAATGACCTTTACCCTGTTCCGACGCTAGAACAAGTGATTGAACTAGCTGAAGCAAATTATAAGAAAACTGGGAAAATTATTGGTTTATATATTGAAACCAAACATCCGACTTACTTTAAAAACCAGAAACTGGCAATGGAAGATGCCCTTCTTAAAACCTTAGCCAAATACGAATATACACGTGATATTGCACCTGTCTATTTACAGTCTTTTGAAGTGAGTAATTTAAAGTATTTAAAAGATCAGCTTGATCTTCATAAAACGATTAAACATGCACAAATCATTCAATTATATGACGCTAAAACCTCTCAACCAGCCGACTTCGTTGAATCTGGCGAAACTAAAACTTATGCCGATTTAGCCACAGCACAAGGCTTAAAAGACGTGGCTAAATATGCAAACGGTGTAGGGCCAAGCAAAGGCTATATTCTTAACTTTAATGACAGTGGCTCAGTTCAAACAACTTCGTTTATCACTGATGCACATACAGCTGGGTTAAAAGTACATCCTTATACTTTCCGCCCAGAAAATTATTATTTACCAACGCATTTAAAGTGCAGTCAAGATAAACCAGCGGAGCGCTGTCCATCTGGTGCTTTAAAAGAGTTTGAAGCCTATTTTAAAGCTGGTGTTGATGGAGTCTTTACAGATGACCCAGCACTTGGCCGTGAAGCCGTTATTAATTTTGAAAAAGCTGCAAAATAAATAAAGTTTTTAATAAAAAAACAGGGCAATAAATGCCCTGTTTTTTTATTTCTCTACAACATTATCAAAATAGAGCGGGATCCACTGATATTGCTCGGCATTTACTTTATAAACATGGCCAATGCCCGGGAATGGTAAATGTGGTGCGGCAACCCATTGTTGCTTATTTGAAATTTCAGCAAACATTTTTAGACGGGTATTAATTGCCTGCTCAGAATTCACATCAAAATCTACCCCAGTTTTTGGAGCATCAAATTGCAATGAATGTGAGTGAACAATGTCTCCAACAAAAATGATTTGCTGATCATTACTTTTTAAGCGGAAGCTATGATGACCTGGTGTATGACCACGAGTATCGATTACCTCAAAACCTTGAATGACATCGCCGTCTTTAAATGTCTTGAATGCTTTTTTTGCTTGGTATGGAGCAAGAGCAGTTTTTACGTTTTTAACAGTGCCCAAATAATTTTCTTTTTTGTCTGCTGGCACTGTTTTTTCAGAAGCTGGATTTAACCAGTAATCAGCTTCACGCTCATGTGCATATACTGTTGCATTTGGAAATACAGCTTTTCCATTTTGAGCAATACCACACACATGGTCTGGATGTAGATGAGTAAGTAAAACAGTTTTTACATTAGCAAGCTTATAACCTGCCAATTCAATATTTTTTGCAATCGAACCCAGTTGCGGGCCAAAACAACTTGCTGCTCCACTGTCTACAAGCGTTATGCTTTTTCCATCATCAACTAAAAATGCATTTACCGAGGTTTGAATCCCTTTCTCATTAACAGCAGCATATTTTGTTAAGATTTTAGCTTTCTGGGCCTGTTTTAGATTTTTGAATAAATCAGGATTTAAATAAATCGTACCATCAAGCAAAGAAGTTACACGGTAGTTTCCAAATTGATGGTGATAATATCCTGGTACTTGTGGGGTTACTGTTGGCTCAGCATAACTTGCATGGATGCTTCCAATTGCAAGGCCCAACGCTACACATAATTTTTTCATCTTTTCTTCTCTATTGAGTTATAAAGTCGAAATCTTTAAAAAAGATTTAATAATTTTTTAAGGGCTAGGGTATATAATGCATGAAAAGTGTCAGAAATATAAGTATATGAATAGCTATTCTCCCTATAAGGGTAAAAGCGGTCTTAAGCGCATATTAAATGCAACGGGCTACTCTATTTCAGGATTTAAAGCAGCTTATAAAAATGAGGCAGCTTTTCGCCAAATTGTTTTAATTAATATTATTTTGATTCCGGTTAGTTTTTTTCTTGATGTGAGCCGTAGTGAACATGTATTACTGATTATTGTATGTCTTTTTGCAATGATCGTTGAGCTATTCAACTCGGCTATTGAGGCTGTGGTTGACCGAGTCTCTCTTGAAAAACATCAGCTTTCTAAAAATGCAAAAGATATGGGAAGTGCTGCCCAATTTGTTGCACTCTCTATCATTGCAATTACATGGTTAATTATTTTATTAGGCTAAAAAAAACCATGCCTACAAGTAAATAAGCATGGTTGTAACAAAAGAGGAACTTCTAGCTGCTGTTCCTGTTTTTAATATAAATAATGGAACTTAATTATTTCTTAAAATTACGTGAAAAATAAAAAAATCCCTGCATAAGCAGGGATTTTTTGGTTAAAGCGTTGATGCGTTATTACATCATGCCGCCCATACCACCCATACCGCCCATATCTGGAACAGCTGGTTTATCTTCAGGAATGTCAGTAATCATACATTCTGTAGTTAACATTAAGCCAGCAACAGAAGCTGCATGCTCAAGTGCAGAACGAGTTACTTTAGCTGGGTCAAGGATACCCATTTCTAACATATCGCCATATTCACCAGTTGCAGCGTTGTAACCAAAGTTACCTTCACCACCTTTAACAGCATTGATCACTACAGATGGCTCATCACCAGCGTTTGCAACGATTTGACGAAGTGGAGCTTCGATCGCACGACGTAAAATGTTGATACCTGCTGTTTGGTCTTCATTAGCGCCTTTTAAGCCATCTAATGCATTAACCGCACGTACTAGAGCAACACCACCACCAGCAACAACACCTTCTTCAACTGCTGCACGAGTTGCATGAAGTGCGTCGTCTACACGGTCTTTCTTCTCTTTCATTTCAACTTCAGTCGCTGCACCGATTTTAATTACAGCAACACCGCCTGCTAATTTAGCAACACGTTCTTGTAATTTCTCACGGTCATATTCTGAAGTAGATTCTTCAATTTGAGCACGGATTTGTTGAACACGCTCAGCAATACCAGCAGCATCACCAGCACCATCAACGATAACCGTGTTTTCTTTAGAAACAGTGATTTTGTGCGCAGTACCTAAATCTTGAAGAGTTGCTTGCTCTAAAGACATACCAACTTCTTCAGAAATAACAGTTGCGCCAGTCAAGATTGCGATATCTTGAAGCATTGCTTTACGACGGTCACCGAAACCAGGAGCTTTAACAGCACATACTTTGATAATACCGCGCATATTGTTTACAACAAGTGTAGCAAGCGCTTCACCTTCAACATCTTCAGCGATGATAAGAAGAGGTTTACCAGTTTTTGCAACTGCTTCTAAAACAGAAATCAATTCACGGATGTTGCTGATTTTCTTGTCAACAAGAAGAATGAACGGATTTTCAAGTTCAGCAGTTAAAGTATCTTGCTTGTTTGCGAAGTATGGAGAGATATAACCACGGTCAAACTGCATACCTTCTACAACGTCTAACGCGTCTTCAAAGCCAGAACCTTCTTCTACAGTAATTACGCCTTCTTTACCTACTTTTTCCATCGCTTGAGCGATAAGTTTACCAACAGTAGTATCAGAGTTAGCAGAGATAGAACCTACTTGCTCGATCGCTTTGAAATCGTCAGCTGGTTTTGCATTTGAACGGATATTTTCAACTACAGTTTTTACTGCGATATCGATACCACGTTTTAAATCCATTGGGTTCATACCTGCAGTTACAGATTTGATCCCTTCATTTAAAATTGCTTGAGCAAGTACAGTTGCAGTTGTCGTACCGTCACCAGCGATGTCGTTAGTTTTGCTAGAAACTTCACGAACAAGTTGAGCACCCATGTTTTCAAACTTGTCTTTTAATGAAATTTCTTTAGCAACAGTTACACCGTCTTTAGTGATGTGCGGAGCACCGAAAGAACGGTCAATCACTACGTTACGACCTTTAGGGCCTAAAGTCACTTTAACCGCATCTGCAAGTACGTTTACGCCTGCAATCATTTTTGAACGAGCTGAATCACCAAATTTTACGTCTTTAGCTGACATATTAAACTCCGAATCTTTTTAAATACTGAATCTGATAATGAATTGAGTTATGGATTGATTAGCCTTCCAACACAGCTAAAATGTCTGACTCTTTCATGATTAAGAGTTCTTCACCACTTACTTTCACTGTTGTACCTGCATAAGTACCAAACAATACTTTGTCACCAACTTTAACATCCAAAGCACGTACGCCATTCTCAGTGATTTGACCATTACCTACTGCAATTACTTCACCTTGAGATGGTTTTTCAGCAGCAGAACCTGGAAGTAAAATACCACCAGCAGTTTTGGTTTCTTCTTCTACGCGACGAATTACAACGCGATCATGTAATGGACGAATGTTGCTCATAATTAACTCCATCAGACTAAGTCTTTTTGATTAATCGTTATTGCTTTAATCCAGAGCAATAACAAAATATTTAGATGTCACTTTTGTGGGGATGAAAAAAAAGGCTTCAAGGGGAAATAAGAAAAATTTTTCTGTTTTTTGAATATTTTTTAAACAATCAAATATTTAAAC
Source organism: Acinetobacter sp. S-1 (assembly GCF_059579785.1). Taxonomy (NCBI): domain Bacteria; kingdom Pseudomonadati; phylum Pseudomonadota; class Gammaproteobacteria; order Moraxellales; family Moraxellaceae; genus Acinetobacter; species Acinetobacter sp. S-1. Next base: position 885,767 of record NZ_CM184207.1, on the reverse strand, counting down.
TCATCTAAACCAAATCAATCAGAAGTGAATTCAGCCAACTGCGCATTAAACCAATAATGATTAATTTTTCCTTCATTTGAAATGACATTAAAACTATTTGGAACATGATAATGCAAACGGCTAGAAGTCGCTGTTCCTGCATGAATATCATAAATAGGATGATTTATCTTTAACTGATAAATTTGCGTTAAATCATATACAGCAGTTTTATGTAAATGCCCGTGTAACATTCCAAATAGTCCCGTTGTACTCCATTTTTCGAGTGCCATTTTTCCTAATACAGGACAATCTTTAATACCATGCTCATCATCAGGTGGAGTATAAAAAGGTTGATGGAAAACAACTAATTTGATTTTATCCGCTGGCGCTTGCTGTAATCGCTCATATGTAGTTTGAATTTGCTCAATCGAAATATGTCCACGAGTATGATAACGACGGCGAATACTATTCACCCCAACAATATAAAAATGTTCAGTTTCTAAAGTTGGTTCAAGCTGGCCAAAAAAATATTGGTAGCGAGTAAATGGTGAGAAAAAACGGTTCCAGACATGGTACAACGGAATATCGTGATTACCAGGAACAACAAGATAAGGAATATTAAGGCTATCTAAAAACTGACGGCATTTATAAAACTGTTGATATCGGGCACGTTGAGTAATATCACCACTCACCACAATGACTTCAGGTTTATGTTGAGTGCAAAAAATTCGGATTGCATCTAAACATGCCTCAACTTCTGTTCCAAAATGCAGATCAGACAGATGTAACAACATTTGGCACCATAATATTTAAAGCATTCTTTTCTACAGAGAAATTTAAAGGTGCTTTCATCTCTAATATTTCACCATCTAAAGCTACTGTAAGTTTTGATCTTTTTGCACAATCTACCACCACATGATCTGCACAAAAACTATAAACATCTTGTGTCTCTTCTACTTTGCCTTGAATCCACTGCCACAACATGTTTAATAAACTAAGCCTATCACTTTTCGTAATGACCACTCCAGCGACTCGACCTTGTGCTGCACATTCGGCAATTCTTAATTTCATATCACACAACTGCAACTGGTTATTACCAAAGAAAATTAGAGGGGTTTTGACTGGATATTTCTTCCCATCAACTGTGACGGAAAGTTTCATGGATTTATTTTCTCTTAATAAAACATCCAGAGCTGAGGTATAGGCATGTAAAGGTAAGCGTCCTAAATATTTATTATAAAGCTCACGTTTCTTTATAAATAATGGATAAAGTCCTAGACTCGCATTATTTAAATAAACATGGTCATTAATTGTCGCAATATGTACAGAGCGTGGTGTACCTGTAGCGATGACTTCAGCAGCTTCTAACAAATCTAAGGGAATATCTAAAACTTTAGCGACATAATTAAAAGTTCCCAAAGGTAAAATTCCCATAGGAATATTAGTATGTCTAAGCTTTGACGCTACTGCATTTAAGGTTCCATCCCCACCCGCTGCAACGACAACACCTGAATTTGTATTTTGACTATGCCGATGAATCACTTGACTCATTAAATTATCAAAGGAAACATCTTCTGCTAATTCAAAAACTTGTATCTCGAAACCAAATTCGGTGAATACAGTCATTAACTGTTCATACATATCTTCATGTTTTGACGCATGAAAACCGGATTTTTGGTTATAGACGATAGAAAGAGGTTTTAAAGTCCGCATTTTTATTATCTTAGAGGGATTCATCACAAATATTGTATATAAAAACGCCTAATAAAAGTCCCTTTATGTAAATTTCGAATGAACATCATCTGTATAATCAATAATAATTCTCAAGAAAAAAATAAGAATCAAGCTGTTGATTTTTAAGGAAATAAATAATATAAATAACATACATACAACATAAAAATATTGAGAATAAGATATTGTAAAAAACTACAAGTTAATGATTTAAATAAGAAAAATATAAAAAAGTAAAATATCTATTTCTTAGTCTTTAGTCTTATTTTTTTTATGATTTTGTGCTTTAATACAGCCACTTTTTTATTTGATCTTTCATTGTACCTCTCAATGAATGACTTGTACGTTGTACATATTTTGAATAGGCCTCACCATGACCACAGTGAACGCACCAGAATTCGTTCGTCATCCTAAGCTTATCGCATGGGTTGAAGAAATTGCAAACTTAACCAAACCAGCAAAAATCGAATGGTGTGACGGAAGCGAAGAAGAGTATCAACGTCTAATCGACTTGATGATTGCTAACGGCACCATGCAGAAATTAAACCAAGAAAAACATCCTGGTTCTTATCTTGCAAATTCTGACCCATCTGACGTTGCACGTGTTGAAGACCGTACTTACATCTGCTCTCAAAATAAAGAAGATGCTGGTGCGACAAACAACTGGGAAAACCCAGCTGTTATGCGTGAAAAATTAAATGGTTTATTTGAAGGCTCAATGGAAGGCCGTACAATGTACGTTGTTCCTTTCTCAATGGGTCCTTTAGGTAGCCACATTGCTCATATCGGTATTGAGTTAACTGACTCTCCTTACGTTGCTGTTAGCATGCGTAAAATGGCACGTATGGGTAAAGCAGTTTATGACGTATTAGGTACAGACGGCGAGTTTGTTCCTTGTGTACATACAGTAGGTGCTCCACTTGCTGAAGGTCAACAAGATGTTGCTTGGCCATGTAACCCTGAAAAATATATCGTTCATTACCCAGAAACTCGTGAAATCTGGTCTTTCGGTTCTGGTTACGGCGGTAACGCATTACTTGGCAAAAAATGTTTAGCTCTTCGTATCGCTTCTGTCATGGGACGCGAACAAGGTTGGTTAGCTGAACACATGCTTATTCTTGGTGTGACTAACCCTCAAGGTGAAAAACACTACATCGCTGCAGCATTCCCGTCTGCATGTGGTAAAACAAACTTTGCAATGTTAATTCCACCAGCAGGTTATGAAGGTTGGAAAATCGAAACTGTAGGTGACGATATTGCTTGGATCAAACCAGGTGAAGATGGTCGTTTATATGCGATTAACCCTGAAGCTGGTTTCTTCGGTGTAGCTCCTGGTACAAACACCAAGACTAACCCGAACTGTATGGCAACTCTTCATAAAGATGTTATCTATACAAACGTAGCGGTAACTGAAGATGGTCAAGTATGGTGGGAAGGTCTTTCTAAAGAAGTTCCAACAAACTTAACTAACTGGAAAGGTCAACCTCACGTAAATGGTGAAAAAGCAGCGCATCCAAATGCTCGCTTCACTGTTGCAGCTGGTCAATGCCCTTCTATCGATGCTGACTGGGAAAATCCAGCAGGCGTTCCAATTTCTGCATTTATCTTCGGCGGTCGCCGCGCAGATACAGTTCCTTTAGTTTCTGAAGCTTTCGACTGGGTTGACGGTGTATATAAAGCGGCAACTATGGGTTCTGAAACTACTGCTGCTGCTGTTGGTCAACAAGGTATCGTTCGTCGTGACCCATTCGCGATGCTTCCATTTGCTGGCTATAACATGGCTGACTACTTTGATCACTGGTTAAGCCTTGGTCAACAAGTAAGCACAAAAGCTGAAGCAGCTGGTAATAAATTACCAAAAATCTTCAATGTAAACTGGTTCCGTCGTGATGCTGAAGGCAACTTCGTATGGCCTGGTTTCGGTCAAAACATGCGTGTTCTTGAGTGGATCATTGATCGTTGTGAAGGTCGTGCAAACGCTGTTGAAACACCAATTGGTCTTGTTCCAACATATGACGACTTGAACTGGGAAGGTACTGAATTCTCTAAAGAAGAATTTGACCTAATCACAGCTCAAGATAAAGATCAGTGGATTACTGAAATTGAAAGCCACACTGATTTATTTAATAAACTCGGTGATCGCTTACCGAAAGCATTAAAAGAACGTCAAGCGGCTTTACTTGAAGCTGTAAAAACTGGCTTCTAATTGCTATATATAAAAAAGGTCGCTATATGCGACCTTTTTTATTATGCAGCATCATCTTTTTGTCGACGCTCAGATAAATAAGCTTCTAATACTTTTACTTGTTTTTCATCAAATGCCAGACCTAGTTTTGTTCTACGCCACAATATATCCTCAGCAGTAGTTGCCCATTCATATTCACATAAGTATTTGACTTCGCATTCAAATAAATCATGTCCAAAATTCTGGCCTAATTGCTCTATTGCATTTCTCTCTTGGAGCATATTCCAGACTCTTGTGCCGTATGCATGCGCCCAACGGTTAGCAAGTGATTCAGACACTCCACTTACACGTGAATAAATCTGATGCGTTAAATCATCTAATGTTGTCCAGTTTTCAGCGCCAGGTAATGGCTCATCTGCAGTCCACTCCTCTGCCATATTACTAAAAAACGGGGATAGATCTTCTAAAGCAGCCTCTGCCAGTTTCCGATAAGTCGTGATCTTGCCGCCAAATATAGATAACAAAGGTGCTTTTTTATGTTCAGCCTGTAATGCCAAGGTATAGTCACGTGTAATCGCTGAAGGATTATCAGATTCATCATCACATAAAGCACGTACACCCGAGTACTGGCTTACAATATCAGCTCGAGTTAACTGCTTTTTAAAATGTGAATTGGTCACTGTTAAGAGGTAATCAATTTCTACCTCTGTGATCTCTACCTTTTGTGGATCACCTGTATATTCCTGATCGGTCGTACCAATCAGTGTATATTTTTCTAAATACGGAATTGCAAACACGATGCGTCGATCTTCGTTTTGCATAATGAAGGCTTTATGGCAGTCATATAATTTTGGTACAACAATATGACTTCCTTGGATCAGCCGAATTCGATAGGGTGATTTTAGCTTCAGATTTTCACTAATAATTTCTTCAACCCAAGGGCCTGCCGCATTCACTAAAGCTCGTGCACGTACCTGATAAAACTCTGCTCCGCTTTGTAACTCCAGATGCCACAACTCTTGTTCCCGATAAGCTTTAATACAACGCGTACGCGTTACGACTTTGGCACCTTTCTCTTTGGCCTGTAATGCATTTAAAACCACAAGACGTGCATCATCTACAGTACAGTCAGAATATTCAAAACCACGTGTGATAGCCGGTTTTAAAGGACTATCTTCTTTGAAGTAAATCAGATTTGATCCTAATAATTTTTCTCGTTTTCCCAAATGATCATAAAAAAACAAGCCCGCCCGAATTAACCACGCAGGACGTAAATGTGGTCGATGAGGCATAATAAAGCGCATGGGTTTAATAATATGTGGAGCTTTAGCCAACAACACTTCACGCTCTGCTAAGGCTTCTCTAACCAGTCGAAATTCTTTATGTTCTAAATAGCGCAGACCACCATGAATTAATTTGCTGCTAGCAGATGAGGTGTGACTAGCTAAATCATCTTTTTCACATAAAAATACCGATAATCTACGACCTGCAGCATCATTAGCAATACCAACACCATTAATACCGCCACCGATCACGGCAATGTCATATATTTTTGAATAATCATTAGGCTGTATTTTCATTTCTCATTTTCTTTTTATTGTTGATCTTATAAAAATTAAAACATCAAATTGATGAAACAACAATCAAAAAAGTAGAATAATCAATTTTAAATAACTAAGTGTTTAACCGTTAATTGATTACCCTACTAGTGAATTCAACCAGTTAAAGAACGAACTAATCCTCAGCCCAACTTTGACTACGTTTAACTGCCTTGAGCCAACCCTTATAAATCATCTCAGATTGCTCAGAAGACATTTTTGGCTCAAATACCTTTTCTATGGCAGATTTATTTCTTAACTCATGTAGATCTTGCCAGAAACCCGTCGCCAGCCCAGCAAGGAAAGCTGCACCCAAAGCAGTAGTTTCTTTCATTATTGGACGTTCTACTGGTGTCGCTAAAATATCAGCCTGAAATTGCATTAAGAAATTATTTTCCGTTACTCCCCCATCAACACGGAGTGTACGGAGCTCTTCTTCTGCATCTTGCTGCATTGCATCTAAAACATCTCGGGTTTGAAAAGCAATAGACTCTAAAGTTGCACGAATGATATGTTCAATACTAGCCCCACGAGTAAGTCCAAAAATAGCTCCACGCGCTGTTGGGTCCCAATATGGTGCGCCTAACCCTGTAAAAGCAGGTACAACATATACACCGTTACTGTCTTTCACACGTGTTGCATAAAGCTCAGAGTCTTTAGCATTCTTAATGACTTTTAATTCATCGCGTAACCACTGCACGCAAGAACCACCATTAAACACGGCGCCCTCTAGGGCATAGTTCACCTCACCACTCGCACCACATGCAATAGTAGTTAGTAATCCATGTTCTGACCGGACAATCTTCTTACCTGTGTTCATTAATAGAAAACAGCCTGTGCCGTAGGTATTTTTTGCCTGACCAGATTCAACACACATTTGACCAAACAGTGCGGCTTGTTGATCACCTGCGATTCCTCCAATGGGGATACCAACTTCTTGCCCACTTATGGTATGTGTATATCCATAAACCTCAGATGAGCTACGTACTTCGGGTAACATTGCTCGAGGAATCTCTAAAACTTGTAAAAGTTTTTCATCCCATTCTAGCTTTTCGATATCAAACAGCATGGTTCGTGATGCGTTGGTAAAATCAGTCACATGAACAGCACCATTGGTTAGTTTCCAGATTAACCAAGTGTCCACCGTACCGAACAACAATTCTCCTCGCTCAGCACGCTCACGACTTCCTTCAACATGGTCTAATATCCATTTAATTTTTGTAGCCGAAAAATACGGATCAATCACTAACCCCGTTATTTTACGTATGTATTCTTGCCATCCTGCCTTATGTAATTGATTGCATATCTCAGTCGTTTGTCGACTTTGCCAAACAATCGCATTGTAAATCGGCTTGCCCGTTTTTTTATCCCAAACAACCGTGGTTTCCCGCTGATTGGTAATCCCAATTGCTGCAACTTGTTCACTCTTAATGCCTGCTTGAGCTAAAGCTTCTACCCAAACAGCACTTTGCGTAGCCCAAATTTCCATAGGGTCATGCTCAACCCAGCCAGGCTGAGGATAAATCTGAGTAAATTCTTTTTGAGCAATACTGAAAACATTAGCATCATGGTCTAAAACAATTGCTCTTGAGCTTGTTGTTCCCTGATCAAAAGCAACAATATATTTTTTCGGGCAATTTGACATCTGAATGTCCCTTTCATTATTCACACACATCTAGTCCACAATGCCAAGACATCATGCCTAACTATATTTACTTAAAATTTTCTTTGGAATATATCATTATTTTTAAGGGGTATAGGTTTTCTTCGCCCAAACTCTACTCATTCTTTATCAATTTTTACTACTTGGAAAAAATAATATACCAAAGATCCCAACAATATTATAAAGGTGAGCTGATCGGCTAATTTGAAATCACATAAATATTCAACTTATTCTTTTGCTTAAATAACAAACATTGTTTTACAGACATAAAAAAAATAAAGTGAAATACTCCTCTAGAAAATATGTAAAAACGGAATAAATCTTCTCTTTTTTAGCATTCAACCCAAGCGAAACATGGAGCGACTCATGGTTGATCAACCTTCTACCGCAACAACTCCACACTCTAATTTAGATACAAAAACTCGTCTAAAATCAATTTTGGGCGGTTCTGCCGGTAACCTTGTTGAATGGTACGACTGGTATGTATATGCAGCTTTCACGCTCTATTTTGCTCATGCTTTTTTCCCAAAAGGTAGCCAGACGGCTCAACTCCTTCAAGCGGCCGCAATTTTTGCTGTAGGCTTTTTAATGCGCCCGATCGGTGCATGGATTATGGGTATCTATTCAGACCGTAAAGGACGTAAAGCGGGTCTTACCCTTTCCGTCACTTTAATGTGTATAGGTTCTCTTCTTATTGCCGTGACACCAAGTTATGAAAGTATTGGTGTATTTGCCCCTCTTCTTTTAGTTGTCGCTCGTTTAATTCAAGGCTTAAGTGTAGGAGGAGAATATGGAGCTAGTGCTACCTATTTAAGTGAAATGGCTGAAAGAAATCGACGTGGTTTTTTCTCTAGCTTCCAATATGTAACATTGATTGCTGGTCAGCTCACAGCCCTATGTGTTCTATTAATATTACAAATGGTATTAACTGAAGAACAATTACATGATTGGGGATGGCGTATTCCATTCTTTATTGGAGCTTTACTTGCTATTGTAGTTTTCCGTATTCGACGTGGCCTCTTAGAAACTCAATCTTTTAAAAATGCTCAAAGTGAAACAGACCAGCCTAAATCAGGCATGTTTGCTTTATTTAAACATTATCCGAAAGAAGCGTTCACAGTATTGTTTTTAACAGCTGGCGGGACTTTAGCTTTCTATACTTACACGACTTATCTGCAAAAATATTTAGTGAATACTTCTGGATTTACTAAACCTGAAGCTACCCAAATTACAACTTTAGCGCTATTTATTTTTATGTGTCTACAGCCGGTAGCGGGTGCTCTATCGGATCGCATTGGTCGAAAACCCCTTATGATTTTCTTCGGAATAACAGGTGTTTTATTCACTTACGTTTTATTTGATGCACTCGCAAATACACATAACTACTGGACAGCTTTCTGGTTATGTTTTGGCGGTCTTGTAATGGTGACTGGTTATACTTCAATTAATGCCGTAGTTAAAGCTGAGCTTTTCCCTGCACACATTCGCGCTTTAGGTGTTGCATTACCTTACGCAATTGCTAATACGTTATTTGGCGGAACAGCAGAGTTCTTTGCTTTAAGTTTTAAAGAAGCTGGGCATGAATCTTGGTACTTTATTTATGTAAGTATTATGATCTTCATTTCTCTCATTATTTATATTTTTATGAAAGATACCAAGCATCATTCAAAAATCAAAGAACATTAATACTTTACTAATAAGGGCTAATATCGTTCGCCGATGTTAGCTCAAATCATGAGATTAAGCCCCAACAACCTTTGTATTTTATGAGATACTAGCTATAAGAAAATAAGGACGATACTGATGAATAGAAGTATTTTATGCTTGGCATTAAGTAGTATGTTTGTTTTAACTGCTTGTCAGACTACCCCTCGACAATATAATGGTTCAACTGGATACCAGATTGAAAACCAAACAAAAACTTCGGCGACTTTAGCTTACACTTTAGCGGGTCGTAATAACCAGCAACTCGATGAACGTAAATTACAACGCGCTTGTCAGAATGTGCTAGGTGCTCAGAAAGTTTATAAATTATCAATTTTGAGTATCAATGAAATTCCTAATCCAGCGAAAGATGAGCATTATGGAATTCAACTCGGCGAAACTCGTGCTTCTTTTGGCTTATCAAATACACCTAGCTTAAATAATGGTGAAGACTATGCGACTCGCCAAGCGCTTGAAGCACGTCCAAGCACACTAAAAGTTGTTCGTTATACTTGTTCATAAAATAAAAAAGACGCTGTTCTTTTACAGCGTCTTATAAAAACTTACATTTCTAAACTCTTTAGCTTCATCTAGATCTGGCCATGTAGAAGCACTTCTTTCTTCAATTTTTTCATATTTGGGATGACTAAAGTTTTTAACACGGCTATCAGCCACCCAGACTTCTGGCGCAAACTTTAAAAATTCATCTAAGAAAAAGCGGTTACATTGATCGTATAAAACATCAGCTGCCAATAAAACATCAACTTGCTCAGCCTTATATAAATCATCTAAATATTCTAGCTCAACATTATTAAGTAAAGCGTTTTCACGGCAAGCATTAAAACTAACTTGATCGATATCACAGCAGATGACTCGTTTCGCTCCTGCCATTTTTGCAGCAATTGCAACTACACCCGAACCGGCCCCAAAATCCAAAACAACTTTATCCTTAACATGGTGCGGCTCTGCAAGTAACCACTGCGCCATCGCCAAACCAGATGCCCAACAAAAAATCCAATACGGCGTATCATCCCAAATACGGCGAATAACTTCATCATCTAAGCGATTAGTTGGAAAAACTGGTGGAATCAACCATAAAGAAATAGGCGTTTCTGGTAATTGTTGTACCATCAACTCACAATTAGGAATAACTTCATTTAGTGCTTGAAGTAAATGTTCAGGGGCTTTAGACAGTTGAAAAGTGCAGCTCATCAGATTTCTTTTAATTCATTTTTATAACAAGCATAACAGAGTCATTCCATTATGATTTGAATTTTTAGAATAACCTTTGGTTGGACCTACTTTTCTTTCGGGAAAAGTAGGCAAAACCATTGTCATCCGCAAAACTCGGCAGATACTCTCTAGAATCGAAAGCATCGCAGAAACATTAAATTTTTAACGTATTTCTGCCTCAAACAATTGCGGATGACGGTTACGCGTATCAAATAACAGCCTAGCGTTAATTAAATTAACCTAAAGCTTTTTCAGCAGCTTCTACAGTTTGAAGAATCAAAGTTGTAATGGTCATTGGACCAACACCACCCGGTACTGGTGTATAAGCAGAAGCAATTTCTTCAATACCTTGTAATTGAATATCACCTACGCCACCGCCATCACGAGGATGGAAACCAGCATCTACAACCACTGCACCTTGTTTAATCCAATCTTTTTGGATAAGTTCAGCTTTACCTACAGCACCAACAATAATGTCAGCTTGTTTCACAAGCTCAGGTAAGTTTTGTGTGCGTGAATGGCAAATCGTTACTGTTGCATTCGCTTGCAAAAGCATCATTGCCATTGGTTTACCTAAAATTGCTGAACGGCCAACCACAACCGCATGTTTACCAGCAATTTCGATATTGTTTTCTTTTAAAATGGTCATAATGCCCGCAGGAGTTGCTGAACCATAGGCAGCTTCGCCCATAGCCATACGGCCAAAACCAAGACAAGTTACACCATCAACATCTTTAGCTAATGAGATAGCATCGAAACATGCACGCTCATCAATTTGCTCTGGAACTGGATGTTGTAAAAGAATGCCGTGTACATCTGGGTTAGCATTAAGTTTTTCAATTTCAGCTAATAATTGTTCTGTTGTCGTTTCTTGTGGCAATTCAATTTTTAAAGAGTCCATGCCTACTCGACGGCAAGCATTTCCTTTCATGCGTACATAAGTTGCAGATGCACCATCATCCCCAACTAAAATAGTCGCCAAAATTGGGGTACGACCTGTTTTAGCTTTTAAAGCTTCAACACGTACTGACAAATTTTCTTCAATTTGCTTTGCTAATGCGCGACCGTCTAAAACCAATGCCACAGCACATCTCCAAGGTAGACATGAATTTAATGTGCCAATAATACATGATTATTTGGACAAATTTATTCTAGATGTTGCTTTTATGTTCATCTTATCTCAAAACAGTATTGTTTTTTTTGTAAAGGTTGCTAATATGTGCATCACCAAATGTAGGCGGGGTGGCAGAGTGGTCATGCAGCGGACTGCAACTCCGTGGACGCCGGTTCGATTCCGACCTCCGCCTCCAAATTTGGTAAAGCCCGGGTGGTGAAATAGGTAGACACAGGGGATTTAAAATCCCCCGCCCACAAAGCGTGCCGGTTCGAGTCCGGCCCCGGGCACCATTTTCTAGTACAGAAATTGGTGTCATAAAGAATCCAGCGAAAGCTGGTTTTTTTATGTCTAAAAAAAGGATACTTATTAGCATCCCTTTCTCGCCCCATATATTTAAGCAGTTTTTTGCTTATCTTTTTCAGGTGTTAAATTCGCATCCAACACCAATTGATAACCTCGACTAGAATCTACTTTATATTCTGCATTTTTAATTGAATCTACAAAAATCCAATCCGACAGCACCTGCTTATCATCTAGTGTAACCATCAAATAACCCCGCTGATTTAAATTACAATATGCCAATTCATCGATAAGCGTCGTAAAGGCAAATTCAAATTGCTGCAACTGAGCTAGCGGAATACTTAAATATTTTTCAAGACCCGGTGAAGAAACCGAACTTGTCGCCAGTTCAACCCCGACATATTCACCCTTTTGGCTATATAAGTAAGATGTCCACGCATTATGGGTATCGCCTGCCAAAACAATAATTTTCTTATTAAACTCTGCCAATTTAGTGTAAAAGAACTCTCGCTCAGCATAGTAACCATCCCAAGCATCAAGGTTATATGGAACTAAAGTTGTGACTCGCGCTTTTTCTTGAACAGTTAAAGTTGGATCACCCTGCTCTAATCGTAATTTTAATGTGACTAATTCTGTAATTTGCGCATTCATTTTAGCTAACGTATCTGGCGATGTTCCGCCTGAAGTAATTTGCCCCAGCGATGCCAACAACTCAGCAGGAATCCACATTTTACTCATTAAGACTTGCTGTCCCACAACATTCCATGTTGCAGTTGAACTTTGTAAGACACCTACTATATTTTTCTCTTTACTACCTAATAACCACTCACGCTGAGTTTCACCCATTAAGGTCCGCATTGGATTAGTCAAATCTGCTTGGAATTTTGCAATATCCAAACCATTTGCTGTTATATACTTGCCATAATCCAACTGCTCATCACGGGCAATAATGCGAGTATCTAACATCATTAAATTGACAAGCCCCCCAAAATCAAACCGGCGATAAATCTTAGTATGCTGATCATCGATAGGACGGATAGGCATCCATTCAAAATAAGCTTGTAAAGCCGCTAGCTTTCTTTCTAAAAACTTACCTTCATTCTTTGCTTTTGGAGTTTCTTCCGTATGATTCTCAGCCCCTTCACGCCAAGTATTATTTGCTAACTCATGGTCATCCCAAATTACAATAAAAGGATGACGCTGATGAGCGGCCTGTAAGTCTTTATCTTGACGATACAGCGCATAACGCTTGCGATAACCATCTAACTCAATAATTTCTTTATTATTATCGGACGGTAAAGTACGGCCCAGCTTTGCAGCATCTTCTGTCGCATAGCCATCAGCCCCATATTCATAAATATAATCGCCCAAATGAATCACTACATCCACGTTCTGTTTTGCCATTTCACGATAAACGTAAAAATAACCCGCAGGATAATTAGAACAAGAACATACTGCAAAGCTAACCTTATTAGTAGTTACAGGTAAAGTTTTAGTTTGCCCTATTGGCGAGACTTTACTACCAAATCGAAAGCGATAATAATAAGTCGTACCTGCTTGTAGACCTGTTGCATCCACCTTCACGGTAAAATCGTCAGTTTTAGTCGTTTGAACCGTACCAGCCTTTAAATTCTGCTTGAACTGATCATCGGTAGCAATTTCCCAAGTCACCTTAAGAGGTGCACTAAGGTCTACTGGTGTTAAACGCGTCCATAAAATTACTTTATCCTGCAATGGGTCACCACTTGCTACACCATGAAGGAAATCTGCTTGTGCTTCTGGACTTTCATCATCGGAACCATCGTTACACCCCGTAAAAGCTACAGGCAAAGATAGCGCCCCAAAACCAAATAAACTTTTTTGAATTAATTCTCGGCGTGAAATTTTCTCTGACATAAAATTACCTAAGTTTTAAGCAATGAGTGTCTTAAATTTAGGTAGATAAGATGAACAACTGATCTCAGTTTAATGAACAAATCATGACATAAACTGGTCAATTTATATAAATACCAACAAGAACTGATTGAAAATAAAGCAAACACTCTGATTTTCTCTTGCCAATCGCGCACTTGTCCTCTATTATTGCGCACATGCCCGGGTGGTGAAATAGGTAGACACAGGGGATTTAAAATCCCCCGCCCACAAAGCGTGCCGGTTCGAGTCCGGCCCCGGGCACCATTTTCAAATATTGAATTTGGTGCTACAAAGAATCCAGCGTATGCTGGTTTTTTTATGCCTAATCAAAATGAATTTTATGATAAGAATATTATTACTCGTTTACACTACCCTTTTTATAACAAAGGTTTACGCCATAGATCTTTTCTCTGGTACCCTTTCTCTCAAAGACAACCATTGGTATTTTTCACGTTGCTCTATTACCAAAGATGATTATTTAGTTAAAGCACCCGAACAGATAATAGATAAATTTAAAACGCTGGAACAAAAACGAGAAACTTATTGGGTCAGTTTGTTAGCGGACGCAGATTATCAAGAGAATGGTGTTTTAATTTTAAAAATTAAAGAAATAGACGAAATACATTTAAAGGCATCTTGCCACTTGTTAGATGTATTTGAAGATATTGAAAATCGAGAGTAATCACCACTCTCGATTCATCACCAGCTCTTCCATTTCTAGATCTAAATATCCAGCTTCCTGTGCTACCATCATCATTGCTTCAGCAATATAGTCAGCAGCACTATCATCTAAAGAAGAATCTAGATCTTCGAACTGAGGTTTCATCTCATTAATTTCAATTACAGTTTGATGAGCATATCGATAGATATCCTGCTCAGCTAAGGCAGGCTTCTGAACTTTTTTAGCAAATTGTTCAATGAGCTGCTTGAGTTCAGCGACCAAAATATCTGGATAATATTCATCATCAAACATCGGGAGAAGTAAGTCTTCGAACATACAAAAGTTTACACAACAGCAAAAACTTGCCGCTTATAACATATTTTCAAAAGAATAACGATATTTTTCCCTGACTCAATCATCTAGCTCATTAAATTAATGAGCTACTACCTGATTTTTATAAAGCCTACTTTGTTAAGCTTGTATCATCGCCTTCCAAACTAGAATTGCATCAGTCATTGCTTTGACATCATGCGCTCTAACAATGCATGCTCCTTGCTGAATACTAAGCAAATGCCCCGTAACGCTTCCTACCGCACGCTGATCTGCAGTTGCACCCTTTAATGCTTCACCAATAAAACGTTTACGAGATAGGCCAGATAAAATCGGATAACCCATTTCACCAAGCTTCCAAAATTCTTTGAGTAGTCTTAAGTTTTGCTGCGCATTTTTTGCAAAACCAAAGCCAGGATCAATAATAATATTATGTTTTTTCACGCCCGCATTTAAAGCTTCATTCACGCGCTGCTGGAGCTCCGCTATAACATCTAAGGTTACGTCCGTATATTGGTCTAACTGATTCATTGTAGTCGGCTCACCACGCATATGCATGATCACTACAGGTATATCCAGATCTGCTGCCGTTTTTAAAGCATTGGGACGAGTAAGCGCACGTACATCATTCCAAATATGTGCTCCTGCTTTTTTCGCTGCACGAATAACATCAGGCTGACTTGTATCAATTGATAGAACAATATTATGTTTAGCTAAAGCTTCAACTACGGGCACAACTCTTCGTATTTCTTCTTCTACGCTTACTTCAGATGCTCCTGGACGGGTAGACTCACCACCAATATCAATAATGGTGGCGCCTTGCTCTACCATGGCTAGCGCATAAGCAATCGCTTGATCTACTTGATTATGCTTTCCACCATCACTAAAAGAATCTGGTGTGACATTTAATATGCCCATAACGTGAGGCTGTGATAGATCTAACTGAAGCTGTCCACACTGTAAAATCTGTTGAGGCAAAGGCATTAGTTGCATAAAAAGCTCCAGTTTAAAATCAGGCTGTATTTTAGCAATTATCATCTATATATGGTGTTGATTTGTTTTTAGCTTTTAACAAACTCAAGCCCATAAAAAAAGCCACATGACTGTGGCTTTTTTAATTAACTAATTATTAGTTCATTGCTGGCAATGGTGGTGGTGTAGATGGACCATCTTTTGGTGGTTCAAATGCAGCCACTGGATTTTCAGCAACATATACTTTAGGCGGTTGTGGCTCACGGCCTTCCATAATGTCACGGATTTGATCACGATCAATAGTTTCCCATTCCATCAAAGCTTTTACCATCGCATGTGCAATATCTTTATTACCTTCTAAGATATTACGTGCAACTTTATATTGCTCATCAAGAATACGACGTACTTCTTCATCAACTAACTGTTGAGTTGCTTCAGAAATCGTACGGCTTCCCACATTACCAAAGAAACCATTTTGGTTTTCATCTTCATAAACCATTACACCCATTTTGTCAGACATACCGTACTTCGTAACCATTGCACGTGCCATTTTAGTAGCTCGTTCAAAGTCATTTGAAGCACCAGTAGATTGCTGTTGGATAAATACTTCTTCAGCAATACGACCACCAAACAAAATTGCAATTTCGTTTAGCATCTTGTCTTTATAGTGGCTAATTTGGTCTTGTTCAGGTAACTGCCAAGTTACACCTAAAGCCCAACCACGCGGCATAATCGTTACTTTATGAACAGGATCTGTACCCGGTAAAATTTCAGCAACAATCGCATGACCCGCTTCATGATAAGCAGTTGCACGACGTTCTTCTTCACGTAGAACCATCGATTTACGCTCTGGTCCCATGTAGATTTTGTCTTTTGCATCTTCAAAGTCATGCATGTCAACAGTGTTCTTATTACGGCGTGCAGCAAATAATGCAGCTTCGTTAACAAGGTTTGCCAACTGTGCACCAGAGAAACCTGGAGTACCACGAGATAGAACTTTAACATCTACACCGGTAACTGAAGGTAATTTTTTCAAATGTACATTCAGAATCTGCTCACGACCACGAATGTCAGGTAAACCTACCATTACTTGACGGTCAAAACGACCTGGACGTAATAATGCTTTATCCAAGACATCAACACGGTTCGTCGCAGCAATTACGATTACACCTTCGTTACCTTCAAAACCATCCATCTCTACAAGCATTTGGTTCAAGGTTTGTTCACGTTCATCATGACCACCACCTGTACCTGAACCACGATGACGTCCTACTGCATCAATCTCGTCAATAAAGATAATACAAGGCGCATGACGTTTCGCTTGCTCGAACATATCACGGACACGGGACGCACCCACACCCACGAACATTTCGACAAAGTCAGAACCTGAAATGCTGAAGAAAGGAACTTTAGCTTCACCAGCAATTGCTTTGGCTAATAACGTTTTACCAGTACCCGGAGGACCAACCATAAGTACGCCACGAGGAATAGTAGCGCCCAAACGTTTGAATTTTGCAGGGTCTTTTAAGAAATCTACAATTTCAACAACTTCTTGTTTTGCTTCATCACAGCCGGCAACGTCAGAAAAATTAACTTTGATTTGGTCTTCAGAAAGCATTTTTGCTTTCGACTTACCAAAACTCATCGGTCCATTTTTTCCGCCTGCACCACCACCCATGTTACGCATAAAGAACATGAATAACAGAATGATTAACAGTACAGGGAAACTAGCAATGAGAAGTTGCATCAAAATGCCTTGACGTTGAGGAGCTGTTCCCTCTACAACAACATTTTGCTTATTTAAGCTCGGCATAAGCTCAGTGTCTTCAACTTGCGGACGAACAGTTTCAAACTGTGATCCGTTAGTTTTTTCACCATTAATATTTAAACCGTCAATTGTGACTTGCTTAATTTGGCCAGCATTCACCGCTGCAACGAAATCTGAATATTTCATCGCAGTAGGCTTATTGCGGTCACTGATATTACTGAAAATTAAAATCAGAACACCAAGTATTATTAGCCACAATACGGCATTCTTGAAGTAATCGCTCAAAGCTTTATTCCCATATCGATCTAATTTGATCATGCCCAATCTTGGCTGATCGTCATAAAAACAGCAACTGTATTGCTTGCGGATAACCTAAAAGTACAAAATGCACAATTTTTAGGAGCTTGGCAAGTAAACTTTATTGCAATGCTTTCTTACGCCCTTGTCCAACCAAAAAAACTTCTTTAGAGCGCGCCCGAGAAGCTGCTGGTTTTGCTGTCTTTAACACATCAAAACTATCAACCACTTGTTTACGAAACTCATCGAATCCTGCGCCTTGGAACACTTTAACCACAAACTGTCCATTAGGACCAAGAACCTTTTGAGCAAAATCTAAAGCCAGTTCACATAAGTAAATCTGTCTAGGTTGATCAACAGCCCTATTACCTGATGTATTGGGGGCCATATCAGAAATTACAATGTCTACTTGTCGCCCATTTAAAATATTTAACAATTTTTCAAATACAGCTTCTTCTCTAAAGTCGCCTTGTAAGAAAGTGACATCAGGCAAAGCATCCATGGGCAAAATATCGGAAGCAATCACTAAACCTTTGCTACCCACAAGTTTTCCAGCAATTTGAGACCAGCTACCAGGAGCTGCACCCAAATCGACTACCGTCATGCCTGGCTTGATCAACTTATATTTTTCTTGGATTTCAAGAAGTTTATATGCTGCTCGCGCACGATACCCTTCCTTTTGTGCTTTTTTTACAAAAGGATCGTCTAGATGTTCCCTCATCCACGCACGACTACTTTTCGACAATTTCTGGTTTGTAATGCGTGTTGCCATAACTCACTAAATATCAAAAAAACTTCTGATCGTTCATTGTACGTGAAAATTACTCTCATTACAGTACGGATGTAGCGTAATCTCACCAAGTTTTACAGTTTTTTTCCAATAATGTTGATCGATTATTTATACAGTTTTTCGTACATCTGAATTTAAGTTTTTTGCTATACTAAGTCGTTTTTAAAATCAGGTATTTTTAATGGCCGCTTTATCTATCCATGAACGTAAACGTTTACGTCAAATTGGTCATGTGCTTAATCCGGTTGTCATGATTGGTGGACAAGGCTTAACAGATGCTGTTATCGAAGAAACTCTTCGTGCTTTAAACGACCACGAACTTATCAAAGTTAAAGTTACTGGTGAAGACCGTGAAGCACGTACTGCTGTAATTGATGCAATTGTAGAAGCCACTGGTGCAGAAGCTGTGCAAAAAATTGGTAAAATTGTTTTACTTTACAAAAAAGCAGCTAAGCAAAATCAGCATTTGTCTAATCTTGTTCGCCACGCTCATTTAGCAAACTAATTTGATTTGACAAACTATGGCAAGTTACGAACTTTCAGCTTTTGATCGTTTTCATGCTGTTTCTGTTGTTGGCGCAATTGAACAGCAAGCACCGCACACATTAAATGTCGGTTTTTGGATTCGTGATCCAAATCAACTCATTGTCTGGCCCCAAGAAGTCGCGGCTCATCCTCGTCAGGATTTTTTGTGGGAAGAAACTTGTTTCGAAATTTTTGTTGGCGTGCATGATGAAGATTATTATCGGGAAATTAACCTTTCCCCTTCTCAAGCATGGCAGTCTTATCAGTTTGAAGAATATCGCTATCCAGAAAGTATGCCTCCCCTTACTGCTTACGATATCGAACTGAACCATCTCAAGCGTACTCATTATGGCTTAAATGTTAGTCTTGATTTGGGACAATTTATGCAACAGCAACGCTTGAAATGGGCAAACCTTTATTTAGGTTTAACTGCAGTTTTAAAAACCAAAGAAGGTATGCAGTACTATGCAATGCAGCATAGTGGAAAAAGTGCAGATTTCCATAATAAGCGTGACTGGTTACATCAGTTTTAAAAGTAAAAAAGCGAGAAATTAATTCTCGCTTTTTTTATAGCTGGCTAAAAGCTAAGATCATTAGTTATCTCGTGCTTTATTCCAAGCTTCAACTGCATTATTTTTAGTACGCTTAATACTTTCACTTAAAGAATCTTTGTGCTTCAAAGAAATCTGGCTAATATCACCTTTAAGTTCTTTACTGACTTTAGTCAAATCTTCGATAAGTGCGTTAATTTCTGCTTTCAAAGCATTTTTAAGTTCAGAAAGTCCTTCTTGTGAAGTGCTAAACTGAGCTTTAATCACATCAAGACGTTGTAGAATATCTTGTTTAATTTGAACAAATTGATTTTGAATATTCTTGTTTAACTCATGAGTTTCAGCTTCAATTTTTTCTTGAGTTTCGCTTAAAACTTCTTTGACCTGCTCTTGAGTTTCAGTGATAGCTTCTTTCACCTGAGTTTTCGCTTCTGTAGCAACTTCTTTAATCTGCTCAGTTTTCTCGGCAACACTTTCTTTTACTTGCGCAGTTTTAGCAGTTACTGTTCTTTTCGCTTTAGTTGTAGTAGCTGCTACGGTTTCTTTCACTTCATTCACCTCAGCTTTTACCGAATCAACTACTGCTTGAGCTTTCTCGCTCACATCTTTTGAAACTTGATCATTACTCATGCTATTTCCTCATATTGTTTATTTTTTAACTAGCAATACAATAAATCCAGTTCTAAAAATTCAGCCAGCAAATTGTTAGACAATTTATCAAAAGTAACTGATTCGGATGAGCGGATAATTTTTTTGTAAAAATCAAGCAATGAATTATGTTTTTTAGCAGAAAATAAATAGACTTTTTGAGGTTCCATGCGTATAATGCGCTGTTAAGTTACAAGCGAGCAGACCGATAGGGAGGGGCATGTTTTATCACAACATCGCCTATCTTTTTTGGGTCTACTCGCTTTTTTACAGCCGAAATTCAGGAGCTTTGGTTTGAGCACCCCCGCCATTTTAGCCCTCGCAGATGGAACGATCTTTAAAGGAACGTCAATCGGCGCAACGGGAAGTACGACTGGAGAAGTCGTTTTTAACACAGCCATGACAGGCTATCAAGAAATTTTGACTGACCCAAGTTATGCACAACAAATTGTGACATTAACTTACCCTCATATCGGAAACACTGGCTGCAACGCAGAAGACGTTGAATCTGGTCGTATCCATAAAGTATGGGCGAATGGTTTAATTATTCGTGACCTTCCTCTACTACACAGTAACTTCCGTGCTGAGCAGTCTTTGAGTGAATATTTGCAAGAACACAATGTTGTTGCAATCGCGGACATTGATACACGTAAATTAACACGTATTTTGCGTGACAAAGGTGCACAAAATGGTTGCATCCTTGCTGGCGAAAATATTACTGAAGAAGAAGCAATTGCCAAAGCTCGTGCTTTTGGTGGCTTAAACGGTTTAGACCTTGCAAAAGAATGTTGCGATCCAACTGGTTTTGAATGGTCTGAAGGTTCATGGACTCTAGGCCAAGGCTTCTCTCAACCTGAATTAAAATATCATGTAGTTGCATACGATTACGGTGTCAAAACCAACATCTTACGTATGCTTGCAGACCGCGGTTGCAAATTAACCGTTGTACCTGCAGAAACTCCGGCTGAAAAAGTATTGGCACTTAATCCGGATGGCGTATTCCTTTCAAATGGTCCTGGCGATCCAGCTGCTTGTGATTATGCAATCGAAGCTGTAAAAACTATTGTTGAAACCACAACATTACCTGTATTTGGTATTTGCTTAGGCCACCAAATCCTGGCACTCGCTTCTGGTGCAAAAACTGTAAAAATGAACCATGGTCACCACGGTGCTAACCACCCTGTACAAAATCTTGAAGATGGTACAGTGATGATTACTTCACAAAACCATGGTTTCGCTGTAGATGCTGAAACTTTACCGGCTAACTTAAAAGCAACGCATAAATCATTGTTCGATGGCACCTTACAAGGGATTCACCGTACAGACAAACCAGCTTTCAGCTTCCAAGGTCACCCTGAAGCAAGCCCAGGTCCACATGATTGTGCCCCATTGTTCGATCATTTCATCGAACTTATCGAAGCATCTAAACAGTAATTAAGGAGCGAATAATGCCTAAACGTACGGATATTAAAAGCATCTTAATTATTGGTGCTGGCCCGATTGTGATTGGTCAGGCATGTGAGTTTGACTACTCAGGTGCTCAAGCGTGTAAAGCGCTTCGTGAAGAAGGCTACCGTGTTATTTTGGTTAACTCTAACCCAGCAACCATTATGACAGACCCTTCAATGGCTGATGCAACTTATATTGAGCCAATTACTTGGCAAACAGTTGCACAGATTATTGAAAAAGAACGTCCAGATGCAGTATTGCCAACTATGGGTGGCCAAACTGCGTTGAACTGTGCTCTTGCACTTGATGAGCACGGCGTTCTTGAGAAATATAATGTTGAATTAATTGGTGCAACTAAAGACGCAATTGAGAAAGCCGAAGATCGTAAACTCTTCGATATCGCTATGCGTAAAATTGGCTTGGAATGTCCAAAAGCTGCCATTGCTGAAACAATGGAAGAAGCTTTAGAAATCCAGTCACGCTTTGGTTTCCCAGTAATTATCCGTCCATCATTCACAATGGGTGGTTCGGGTGGCGGTATCGCATATAACCGCGAAGAATTCCTTGAGATTTGTGAACGAGGTTTTGACCTCTCTCCTACTCACCAGTTATTGATCGATGAATCTTTAATTGGTTGGAAAGAATACGAAATGGAAGTTGTTCGTGACAAAAACGACAACTGTATCATCGTATGTGCGATCGAAAACTTCGACCCAATGGGCGTACACACTGGTGACTCTATTACTGTAGCACCAGCTCAGACATTAACTGACAAAGAATACCAATTGATGCGTAACGCTTCGGTTGCAGTTCTTCGTGAAATTGGTGTTGAGACAGGTGGTTCTAACGTTCAGTTCGGTATTAACCCGAAAGACGGCCGTATGGTTGTTATCGAGATGAACCCTCGTGTATCTCGTTCATCTGCACTTGCTTCTAAAGCAACAGGTTTCCCGATTGCTAAAATCGCAGCAAAACTTGCTGTTGGTTATACCCTTGATGAATTGAAAAATGACATCACTGGTGGCGTGACTCCTGCAAGCTTCGAACCATCAATTGACTACGTTGTAACGAAGATTCCTCGTTTTAACTTCGAGAAATTCCCGCAAGCTGAACCAGTTCTTACCACTCAGATGAAATCTGTTGGTGAAGTGATGGCAATTGGCCGTAACTTCCAAGAATCTGTACAAAAAGCATTACGTGGTCTTGAAGTTGGTGTAAGCGGTTTTGATGAAAAAATCGAAGCTGGTGCAACAAATGCAAAAGAAATTATTCTAAAAGAACTTAAAGTTCCGGGTCCTGAGCGTATCTGGTATGTAGCGGACGCTTTCCGTCATGGTTTCTCTTTAGATGAAGTTTTTGAAGCGACTAAGATTGACCGCTGGTTCCTTATCCAAATTCAAGACATCGTTAAAACTGAAGCTCAAGTGAAAACTTTAGGTTTTGGTGACTTAAACGCTGACAACATCCGTTCGTTCAAGCGTAAAGGTTTATCTGACCTTCGTATTGCTCACCTCATGGGCATTTCACAAAAGCAATTCCGTAAACAACGTTGGAACTTGGGTGTTTATCCAGTGTACAAACGTGTTGATACATGTGCAGCAGAGTTTGAGTCTGGTACTGCATACATGTATTCAACTTACGATGAAGAATGTGAAGCAAATCCATCAAACCGTGACAAGATCATGGTCAT
This sequence comes from Acinetobacter sp. S-1, assembly GCF_059579785.1. Taxonomy (NCBI): domain Bacteria; kingdom Pseudomonadati; phylum Pseudomonadota; class Gammaproteobacteria; order Moraxellales; family Moraxellaceae; genus Acinetobacter; species Acinetobacter sp. S-1. The sequence continues at coordinate 862,662 of NZ_CM184207.1, read as the reverse complement.
TGGTGGTGGTCCAAACCGTATTGGTCAAGGTATCGAATTTGACTACTGCTGTGTACACGCTGCATTAGCTATGCGTGAAGACGGTTACGAAACAATCATGGTGAACTGTAACCCTGAAACTGTTTCTACCGACTATGACACATCTGACCGTCTATACTTCGAACCTGTAACACTTGAAGATGTACTTGAAATCGTACGTACAGAGAAACCTAAAGGTGTAATCGTACAGTACGGTGGTCAAACTCCGCTTAAATTGGCACGTGCTTTAGAAGAAGCAGGTACTCCAATTATCGGTACATCACCAGATGCGATTGACCGTGCTGAAGACCGTGAACGTTTCCAACAAATGATCCAACGTTTACAGCTTCGTCAACCAAACAACAGCATTGTAAAATCTGCTGAAGAAGGTATCTCTGAAGCTGCAAAAGTAGGTTATCCGCTTGTTGTTCGCCCATCTTATGTATTAGGTGGTCGTGCAATGGAAATCGTATATAACGAAGAAGAACTTAAACGTTACCTTCGTGAAGCAGTTCAAGCATCTAATGAAGCCCCTGTTCTTCTTGACCGTTTCCTAGATGACGCAACTGAAGTTGATGTTGACTGTGTATCTGACGGTAAAGACGTTGTGATCGGCGGTATCATGCAGCATATTGAACAAGCTGGTATTCACTCAGGTGACTCTGCATGTTCGATTCCTCCTTATTCTTTATCAAAAGAAATTCAGGATGAAATGCGTCGTCAAACGATTGCGATGGCAAAAGAACTTGGTGTTGTCGGCTTGATGAACGTTCAGTTCGCTGTAAAAGGTGACGATATTTACGTTCTAGAAGTTAACCCACGTGCTTCACGTACAGTTCCATTCGTATCTAAGTGTATTGGTGATTCTTTAGCGAAAGTTGCTGCGCGTTGTATGGCAGGTCAATCTCTTGAGTCTCAAGGATTTACTAAAGAAATCATTCCAACTCACTTTGCTGTGAAAGAAGCCGTTTTCCCATTCGCTAAATTCCAAGGCGTAGACCCTATGCTTGGACCTGAGATGAAATCTACAGGTGAAGTGATGGGCGTAGGTAAAACATTTGGTGAAGCATTCTATAAAGCTGTTTTAGGCTCAAATGAACGCTTACCTGGTTTACCAACTGAAGGCGAAGTAAAACATGCTTTCTTATCAGTACGTGAATCTGACAAGAAATACATCGCTGATATCGCTAAGAAATTAGTTGAATATGGCTTCAAGCTTGTTGCAACAGGTGGTACTTACCAAGTGCTTAAAGAAGCAGGTTTAGAATGTGAATCTGTAAATAAAGTTACTGAAGGTCGTCCACATATTGTTGACCGCTTGAAAAATGGTGAAATACACCTTATTGTCAATACCACTGAAGGTAAACAGGCTCAATATGACTCTGCAATGATTCGTCGTGCTGCCCTACAAGGCAAAGTGTATTACACAACGACTATCAATGGCGCAGAAGCTGTTTGCCAAGCCTTTGCTGTGAAATTGCCAATGGATGTATACCGCTTGCAAGATTTAACTGTAGGTTAATTTTTTTACCGATAAGTCCCGTCACCTTATCGGTGGCGGGATTTTTTCATTTTTTTAACTGTGTTTTCTCAACTTAAGAGGGACCGAAATGCAACGTTATCCAATGACCCCTGAAGGTAAAATCGCCTTAGAGAAAGAATTACAACATCTGAAATCTGTTGAACGTCCACGTATTACTCAAGCGATTGCTGAAGCACGTGAACATGGGGACTTAAAAGAAAATGCAGAATATCATGCTGCTCGTGAACAGCAAGGTTTCTGTGAAGGCCGTATCCAAGATATCGAAGGAAAATTGGGTGCTTCACAAGTCATCGATGTTAAGGACTTAGAACAAAACGGTCGTGTTGTATTCGGTGTTACGGTAACGATTGAAAACCTTGATACTGAAGAACGCAAGACTTATAAAATTGTTGGTGATGATGAAGCTGATTTTAAAATCAATAAAATCTCAGTGAACTCACCAATCGCACGTGGCCTTTTGAGCAAGAGTGAAGGTGATGAAGTAAAAATCGTTACTCCTCAAGGCGAAGTGGAATATGAAATCGTAAGTGTAGAATATCTTTAATTTATAAATAGATATACTTAAACTATAAAACCCCTCAATTGAGGGGTTTTTTTATATTTCAGACTAATATTAAAAAATTCACTATGCATCTTTTAAAAAACCTGATGCAAAGATTTGAAAAGCATTTAATGCTTCAGGAAGTACCTGTTCAGGATATTCACTAGAGGCCACCCATAATGCAGCGTTCATGGCAGCGCCATTTAAAAGCACTGCTGCCGCTTCAGGATCTACAATTTTAATTCGTTCTGCTGCCAATAGCTGTTCAACGCACTCACGGGTAGACTGCAGACATCTATTTTGACTTGGCCAATGCGCTGGATCGCCCAGCACTGCAGGTCCATCACGTAACACAATACGCTGAAACTCAGGATTCAAAGCATTTTGTATATAGGTCTGCCCTTCAAGTAGTAACCCTTCCCAAAGATCATCAGGCTGCTCTCGATGCTGCTGGGCATATTCTGCCATTTGTGAATCAATTTGATCGACCACTGCAGCAAATAAACCACGCTTATCGCCAAAATGATGGTACAGCGCCCCACGGGTCAACCCTGCTTCTGCCGTGAGCTTATCCATTGAAGTATCTGCATAGCCATATTCAGCAAATGCACGACGTGCTACTTCAATCAGTTTCTTGCGGGTTTCCGCCATCTTTTGTTCACGAACAGACATGTATTTCACCAAGGAATCATCACAAAAAATTTTAATTGACATACGCCTCGTATGTCAATTATGTTTACATACGAGGCGTATGTGAAATCTAAGCGACATTTATTGATTTGATATTTAAATACTGAAGGAGAACAAACCTGATGAGAACTGCAATATTTCCTCAAGACCGTCATGCATTATATGAACAGCATGGTTATTCAGCCGCAATTCAATCGAAAGATTTACTCTTTGTTTCAGGGCAGGTTGGTAGCCTTGAAGATGGCTCGCCTGTCCTGATTTTGAAAAACAGGTAATCCAAGCTTTTAAGAACTTAGCAGAGACACTGAAAGCAGCTGGTTGTACTTTCGATGATATTATTGATGTCACCACCTTTCATACTGATCCTGAACGGCAGTTTGAAAGTATTATGAAAGTTAAAAATCAGATCTTTACACAAAAGCCTTATCCAAACTGGACCGCTGTGGGCGTAACTTGGTTAGCAGGCTTTGATTTTGAGATTAAAGTCATTGCACGTATTCCTCATAATAATTAGTTCAAATTAGCATCCCCTTTAATATTTGATTCACTGGCTGGGCTGAGATTATGGGTTCAGCTTGAATCGCAATTCGGTATAATGGCATATTCCCTTTTTTTATATTTCCCTTATGGCTGAAAAGTTAATTGGCTCCCCTGTTCGTCACTGGTGTGAATTTGAGTTTATTTCCAAAACTGTGAAAAATCCAAATATCCATATTAAAGGGAATTACTCTTACTACTCGGCATATTGGGATCAAGGTTTTGAACGTTGTGTAGTGCGATATCTACATGACAAGCCTTCTACTCCAGACAAGCCAATTGATCAGCTCTATATTGGTAATTTTGTTTGTTTTGGCGCTGAATGCGTGATTATGATGGGTGGTAACCAACTTCATCGGCCAGACTGGATATCGACATTCCCCTTTGATACCCGAAGTTTTTTAGCCGCTGGTGACACTATAATTGCAGATGGCTGCTGGATTGGAAGCCGTGCAATGATTATGCAAGGTGTAAAAATCGGTGAAGGTGCTGTTGTTGCAACTGGAGCTGTGGTCACTAAAGATGTCCCCCCCTATGCAATTGTTGGTGGCGTACCTGCAAAAATTATTAAATACCGTTTTCCTCAAGAGCAAATAGAAAAACTACTTGCTTTAAAAATTTATGATTTAGATGAAAAACAAGTTTTAAAAATGCGGGAATATTTACAAACGGATGATATAGATGCATTAACAGCACATCTTAAAAAATTACAGAGCGAATAAAATATATTTGCAAGAATTTCTTGCTTAAAAACACAAATGATTACGTGCTCGAATTTCAATCGTAAGAAAAGAAGTATAAAGTATTGAATAAATAACCATCATTACAATAAGGAATAAACTCATGTTATATCAACATATTCTTGTACCAATTGACGGTTCTGAAACTTCTATGGTTGCTATGAAAGAAGCAATCAAAATTGGGAAAGCATTAAACAGTAAAATTACGGTTGTACAAGTTATGGCACTTGACCCGATTATTGCTGACCTTTACGTTAAGACGGGGCAAACCAATGAATTGATTGAGCGTACTAGAACATATTTGCTAGATATTTTAGAGCAAGCCAAGCAACAATTTTTGCAAGAAGGTCTTAGTGTAGAAACCAAATTACTTGAAGGTTTTGTTGTTCACGAAGAAATTATTCAAGCTGCACAAGAGCTTAATGCTGATCTGATTGTGATGGGTTCTCATGGCCGCACAGGGGTCCGGAAACTCGTGTTGGGAAGTGTTGCACAAAAAGTTTTAGGGGAAAGCCATATTCCTGTGTTAATTGTTCGCTAAAGTGAGACGCCTGTCTGGCTAAAGTGAACAAGATAGGCTTCTATTTCTTAAAAGGCATAACCTCTTCACGCGATTGCTCAACCGTTATCGTTTTTTTACTTTTGAAAGCTTCCCAAGAATAATTTTTATAATTTAATTGCCATAAATAATATGGTTGCCCCACATCTTTAAATTGAATGTTTAGTATCATCCATGCCTCATCATGACAATGGGGCGATTTTTTATAATCTTGTTCTGAAAAACATGCTCGAATCATTTCTCGTGAAGAAAAAGTAATATCTTTTAGTGCAACTTGATACTTCCCATGAGGTTTGAGCTTAATGAAGTCAGCATTTTCTTCAAAACGCCCTCCTCCTGAGTAACCAGTAAACCATTTATTAACTACTGCGATTGCAAACTCATTTTTATTTAATGGATATAAAGCTGGAAAGATTTGTAATCCATCTGGTGCCAAATCATCGGTGTGAGGCTCTTTATTATTATGTTGATAATCTTTAAAGTCCCATTGATCAACTACTTTATATTGATTATTTTGCTTCTTAACCTGAACAATTTGTGGACTTTCATCTATTAGGTAATAAACCGGATCTTGCGTATTTTTTCCCTTCCACAGGATAGCTTCACCACTGCATTTCTGTCTCAGTTGCTTGCATATCAAATCTATGTCTTGCTGAGAAGCCTTTATATTTGCAAAAGGTTGAGTTGAAATATCCTTTTCAGCATAACTCACCTGTGCCATCAAACTTAAAAGTAATACTGCTCCAATACACCATTTATTATTCTTTTGCATGTGTATTTACTCTCTAACATAAATATTAAGGCTGCCAAGCAAACTGCTTTAAGTCAACTTTACCATTTAACAAATAAACACCTTCAGCTTCCAATTTTAATTGCTGAATATTTTCACCTTTTTCATTAAATTTACTTAGGCTAATTTTTCCTTGAGAATTAATCACACGATACCAAGGAACTTGATGATCAGCTTCAAGATGTTTCAAAACATAGCCGACTAATCTTGCATGTTTTGGTAATCCTGCCATACGAGCCACTTGTCCATAAGTTGCAACTTTTCCATATGGAATCAAAGCGATGACTTCTAAAATTTGTCGATGTAGTTCATACTGAGTTGTCAAAATGGAATCCATAAACGTTGACATTATTCATATCATATAAAAATTTTTGAATAAAATTAAACCTACTCCAAGATGAGCTCAAGGGAAAATCGCATGAAAAAAATATTGCTGTTGATCAGTGGAACTTTACTGTGTGTTTCTTGTACTACTCGTCCCCCTCTACAAAAGCCAGACTTATTAGAGGAGCCTGGTAATAATAGACCTGTAGTCCCTGTAACTTTCGTTTTTACAACAAACAATCCTTCTGCTGCACAATTTGATAACTTTACGCAGATGCGTAAAGAAATCAGCATCCTTAATAAATATTATTTAGATGACCAAGGAAAGAAAATATTTAATTTCAAATTAAACCGTTATATCCCTTACGAAGAGTTCTCAAAGTTACATTGTGATTTGAAACAACAAATTAACCAGCCTTATCCCATTTCTACTGAAACTATTCCTGCCAGTGTAAATACATGTTTTCCTAAGCGTACTGCAAGTAAAGAAGTCATTATTTTTATTTATGATGCCTATTCAACAAAATGGAAATTTAAAGATGTAACAAGTAGAGCGTTTCGTAATAATGGCAAACCTTTTATTTTATTAGATTGGAACCGTCTAAATTATAATATTCAGGCTGGTAGCGTGCATGAAATGGGACATGTGTTTGGTCTAAAACATGTTTGTGCGCCAAAAGCTACAAAACGTACTCCAACCAACATCATGGCAAGCGCCGAATGTAAATTAGGCAGTGGTGGCTTAAGAAATTTAGGATTTACGCCAGTACAACTTCAAACTATTTTATCGACATACAAACAATATCCCTAAAATTTAATTTCAATATATGCCCCTAAGTTATCTTGGGTAGCGATGTAATTTTCAGGGGTCAGTAAAGATGTCATGTAAGTACTCGCCTTTAAGAAATTTTCGGCATTGACTGGATAGGGCTGCCAAAATGTTTTCAAATTATTGGTGTAAATTGGATAAAGGCGAAGTAAGTCTTTTGACAAATCTAACCTTGCTATACAGCCAAATGGCAAAGCATTTTGCTGTTCATATTCACCGTCACTATTAAACACTGCATTGCCTATATTAAAAACAACAGGCTTTTGGTTGATGATCTGGATAGGTTGAATAGTATGAGCACCATGACCAATGATCAGGTCAGCGCCAGCTTGGGTTAGAATCGTAGCAAGCTTATTCTGCTCTTTTGTAATGGGCTTAAAGTCGACACCCCAATGGCAAATAACAATAATTTTATGTTCAGGATGAGTCAGCCTATAGCGACCTATTTGTTCAAGCAAAACACCATTTAAACACGCAACCCCACTCTTATAACCTAAAGCATAAAAATCATAATCGAGATAGGCAGTGTCTCTGTGCCAGTATCCGTTAAAAATAGCATAATGCTTATTTTCAAAAGAGAGCTCAAAGTAATTATGAGCATCTTTTTGGTTTACACCTGCCCCGATATAAGAAATGTTAGCCTGATCCAACTGTTGTAATGTATAGGTCAGCCCACGATCCCCATAGTCTTTTAGATGGTTGTTTGCCAACACCACATGATTAAGGTGAATATTTTTGAATTCTGCTAATGTTTGTTCAGCATCAGCTTTAAGAATAAAAGGCTTTTTATGATCTAAAGGAGATTGGTTTTCTAAAGAAAATACCGCTTCAAAGTTAGCAATATTTAAGTCATGTTCACCTAAAAAAGCTTTTATTTTTTTAAAAGAATAGCCATATCCATACTGTTGCAGAGCATCTATTTGCCCTCTAGCCTTACGTTTTTCAGTGTAGATTTCCCCAAAGTAGGTATCGCCTAAAATATTAATAATGCCACTTGGAGTTGAGCAAACTTTAGGTTTTACATTCTGTGCTTGGAAACAATGATAGTAAGGAATCAAGTGCTCAGCACGATGAATATCATCTAAGAATAAAAAGAAACCTATCGTTTGGTTTTCTTCAAAGAACGTCAGATAAATTTTTCTAAAAGAATTTATAAGATATAAGACTTCTACTACATTCTGTCCCATTAATGGTGTCTGAGGGAGATAAATCTTTCCTTGAAAATTCAGCTCCTTTATAAAGAATAGTTCTTTTATATCATTGGGATAGCTATAAATTTTTCTGATCAATAAAAACAAATGCTTTAGTTGATTTTGGGTAACTTCATTTTTTAAAGTTAAGTTATAGGTAGCGGCTCTTTTAGAGAAAATTAAAGATGCTTGCTCATTTGTACCACAGAGCATCTTACTTAAAGCATCTTTTACATCTGCTGCTTGAGTAAAAATTAAGAACTGCAATAACTCGGTAAATGTATAACTTTCTGATGTTTTTAAACCTAAGTTTTGTTGTCCAATGTGCTTACTCATATTTTGTGGCACAACATAGACATCTTGAGCTTGTACATTTTTTTGCTGAAATTGTTCTAATGCGTAGTCGATTAGAAGTAGTGTTGAAATATCATCGTCAAATTCGAATTGCCATAAAGCTTCATCGAAACTTGTAGTGTCGATATGTGCTAATAGCTTGATCTCAACGGGTTGATATTTCATGGTTCATATCCTTGTAATCTTTAACGTAAGCGATATAACCCGATAAGTTATGCTCTTGGTCATCAATCCGTACTCGGAAACGATCATGGCGAATATAAAAAGCATGTAAAATTTTATCTGGCCGTGCCATATACATCGCCATTTCCGGATAAAAAAATCCTGTCGTTTGAAAATCAGCTCTAAACTCAATTAATTTTTGAAGCTCAGGCATATACGCCTGCTCAAAAAGTGCTGTACGTCCCTGCTCTTTTAAGCGGCTTACCATTTTATAAGCAGCCATTAACATTTCTAGTAAAGTCGCATAAGTCGTTTTTCGATTACGAATAAAAATAAAATGTTTTAAATAATTATTTAAACCAAAAATAAAATATTTATCTTCAGGGCATATTTTAGTGAGTTCATTTGTACAATAACTTAACCAATGGTCATGATATTTTTCATATCTCTTTTCAATAAAATATTCAAACATTAATTTAACAGTTTCTAATAATCTATAATCTTGGTTAATTTGATATAACCTTAATAAAGCTAAAGCAGCTTCACCATCATAATAAATAATTCTGAATTTTTCTTTTAAATCATAATCTGGATAATTTAATACATGAGTTGTTGAGCCATTTGAGTCTATTAATTTTAAAATACCATTTGCAAGTTTCTCTGCATATTTTTGATAATTAGTTTTTTGAGTAATTTCTTGATATTTAGTTAACATTAAAATAGCAGCCGCATTGGCACCTAATTTAATTTCAAACTCCCCTTCTTTACCATCAATCATGAAAGCAGTTTCTGAGTCTTTTTCTTTATAGAAGTTGGTCAGTGCATATTGGATAGCAGCATGTATCTTGGGCCAATATTCTGGCTTGCTCTGCACTTCAAATGTTTCCAGCAACGCATACACCGAGGTACAGTGGCGTACCGTATTGTAGTTACGAATATCTCGATCATAGGCAGAAAAATAGCCATAGATAAATTTGCCATTTTCTTGAATTTGATCATGCAAAAATGCCGAATTTTTTTCAATTAACGACTGAAAATGCTGTTTCTTATTGCTCGAAATCGCCCTAATACCATTCGCATCATAACCACTCGCTAAATTAATGAATTGCCCATTTTCATAAAATGCTGCGTAGGTATCAAAAGTCCAAATGTCTTGTAGCTCTTGTAGTTTAATCTGTGGTTTAGTCGCGTTATATTTTTGCTTAATTGAATAATTCAGATTTGTTTCATCAAAAAAGTTGGGTTTGTCATAGCTCAAACCTCGTATAATTGCCTTTCCATAAATCTCTTGCTCCAGAAAAGCTACTGAACACTTTTCATCAAACCCAATACCTTTACGGTAGTGGTTGTTGTGAAATTGATGATGGACCTGCTGCTCTACTATTTTCCAAGCTTGTTTCGTTAAATTATATGCAACATCAATTTTTATATAATCAACAAGTGACTCATATGCAAACTGGTCATTAATGAAAGCTAATAATTGTATTTTTGCTTGAGAAAAGTTTGTTTTTTTACTATGCCATACGTTACATCTTTGGTCTTTAGGCCCATAAGATATAAATAAAATCGTCTTCTTTTGAAGATCTGAAACATGGGGAGCGATATGTTCTAACCAAAGGTTCAGTTGTCTTTGGAAGTTTAAAAATGCTGTCACTCGAAATCAGTTCCTATCCGTTGTTTGTTGTTCTATAAAGTTTTCAATCCATCATAGCATGAACATGTAAAAAGCTAAGTTAACGTATTGTTTAGACATAAAAAAAGAGCCCGAAGGCTCTTTTTTTATTTGGTTAATTATCTATTAATAGATAATTGAGTTGTTATTTAACAAATCTACTAAACTAGTAATAGGATTTGTTGCATGCTCTTCATTAGTTAAAGTTAGCAAGGTGGTAGGTGAGGAAGCACTACCACTACCATCTCGGTCAACCAACAAGGTGACTTGATTCCCACTAATAGTCACACTGAGATAGTTATTAATAGTAGTTGCTGTTGCACCTGATAATAAAGATGACACATCAATTTTATCGCCTTCAGACATATTAAAATCCAGCCATTGATCAGTACCGTTTCCACCTGTTGGGCTTGAACCATTAAGTACATTGTAAATTAACAAATCAGCGCCATCACCTAATGTGAAGACTTCATTTGTAGATTGACTTACAGCAATGTCGTTCCCTGCTGTGCCCGCATTTGGCGTACCAATCAAAACATTATCAGCATCTACCTTAATTGTTAAAGTTTGCGTGTTTACAGTACCATCCAATGTCTCAATTTTATATGTAAAGACATCATCTTTTCCAAGATCAGCAATTTCACCATTAGCTTGATAACTATAGGTTCCATCTAAATTAACAGTTAAAGTTCCATACGTTCCTACTATTGGTGTTGAATTTACGTCCAAATAAGTGCTAGGCGTAGTCGATCCAGCCGCAACACCAATTTTAAAGACACTTGAATACAATGTATCATTAGAGATTAGGTCACCTGATACAGTTGATGCTGTATATGTTGTACCTGTAATATCTAATTGAATATTATTAATACCAAATGTCTTACCAGTAGTATTCGTCCAGTTAAACAATCCTGAACCATCACCATAAGCAATATTTAAATCATAATCAGCCGATGAAGTTCCTGTATTAGTCACTTTATAATAATATTTTGTACCACTGATGGTTGATGTCCAAGTGGCCAATTGAGTATCTAGTACTGCTCCATCTCTCTCTAGTTCAATAACCACATTATAAGCACTGGTTTGATTTCCTCCTAGACCAAAATTCTGAGTCACATTTGATGGTAATATTGATGTGAAAGAAATATATGCTGTTTGCCCTGCACCTAGGGTAAAACGCCCAGAATCATCTGGAATTGCCGTACTACCTGTCGCAGGAGGTGAAGTAGGTAATGCACCGTTACTTCCAGTTACCTGAATACTATTTAAAGAATCACCGGAACCATTTAATACCTGATCAAATAAAGTAGTAACTGTACCTGCGGAAGCCTTATTATCAGCGGTCAGTTGCGTTACTAATTTATCAGCCTCCTCAAGTCCTATTTTATCCGTCCAATCTAATGTAACCAAACTGGAGTCTAAACGAATATAAATAGTTGCCTGTTTTGAGTGGCCATCATTATCTTGTACGGTATAAGTAAATGCTTCAACCTTACCTAAAGCAGTTGCATTAGCCGTCATTTGATAACTATAAGCACCGGTTGAATCTATAGTTAAAGTACCATACATCCCTTCAATGACTTTAGGAGTACCAGATATTACATTTTCATCTACACCTACTGTAGTTTCTTTAATAGAAACAACTGACAAATCTAAACCTATCGGTGCAGTAGTATCATTAGATAAAACATTACCAGTAATAAGATCTGTATTATTAATGGTTGCTACTACATCATTAGACGATAATACTAAATTACCTAATAAGTTCAGAGATAATAAGTTACTTAAAGCACTCGAAGTTGAAGAATTTGGAGCAAGAATAAACTTATAAACACCAGCATCATCCAAAGAAATAGATTGCGAACCAGACGCGGTAAAAGTTAAAACACTATTATTTAATGTATACGCATTAGCAACAGTATTATAAACCTCATAGCTACCTGTTGATGTTTCTTTGGCAATAATCAAATCAAGACTACCGCCAATATTTCCGCCTAAAATAGCATCAATCAAATTCCCAACTGCACTTATATCTAAACCGGTAGATCCACTTGCTGTTAATGTTAAAGTGATTTGCTCATTTGTACCGACGGTCACACCAGGAGCGGATGTTGCACTCAGATCTAAATCAATTAAATCTCCAAGAACACCAGCATTAGCTAAAGTAAAAATACCACCACTAATATCTGGACGATCTGCTGTAGTAGATAACTCATAGTTAGTTTGATTAGGGTCATCAAGCGCGACAATATTATGCAGACTTGCAATTGTTGGTGTAGATATATTGCCAGCCGCATCCCTTGAGGTAACAACCACTGTGTCCCCTAAAGCTATTGCAGGGTTCAACGTGACTGTATAACTACCATCAGGATTAGCTGTAGTTATACCAAGTAATGTATCTGGAATACCATCGCCATCACTGTCTATACCACCATAGACATTAATAATACTATCAGCTTCCGCAGCTCCGACAAAACCTGTAACGGTGGTTTCATCCAATGAAGAAACTATAGGTGCTTTTGGTGCAATAACATCTGCTACACTTATAGTTAAAACGGCTGTATCTGATTGAATACCGTCTGATAAAGTGTAAGTAAAGTCATCTACCTGACCATTAGAATCTACACTACCATTCAAAACATAACGATAAACACCATCTTTATTGATATATAAAGTGCCATATAAACCTTTAATCACTGCATCTGTACCATCAGTAGGGATATCTACTCCATCTACTTTGGTCACAAGTGCTGCATTACTATTACCACGATCATCTGCTCCAGATCCATTGTCAGCAAAGACATTACCCGCTAATTCTGGTGTAGTGTAATAAGTTTCTGAACCATTGATGGTTACATTGGTAAACTCAAGTACAGTAAGTAGATTATCAACCAAGGCATCAGCAATAAAATCTAAAACAGTATCAACACCTCCCAAGAGACTACCAACTAATGGTATTTGCACAATTGCTGCAACGATATCAGTTACAGCCAAGGTTTCACCAGCAGCATTAGCAGCATTTAACAGTGGTTCTAAAACATTTCTTACTAAAGTTCCTAAAGTTAATACTTGACCATTTAAGGCAGTTTCTACCGCATCTAATACAGCATCCTGATTGTCAGCTCCTAATAAAATACCTTGGTCACCCAGTTCTGCTAATGTTAAGTCGTCTAACAAATCACCAATAGCACTACTATCGTTCTGCACTACAACACGATATTGACCTTCTGGCACGCCTGTCAGATGCACAGCTATTGTTTTGCCATCATCTACAATCCCTAGAACTCCTAAACCTAGCGCATCAGCAATTAAACCTCCATTTGTAGTTGTAGCCGTGGTGTACTGTACCCAATTAGTTCCATCAAAATATTCCACCAATACACTAAAACCAGAAGCAACTGCTATCAAATTGTCTTGGCTTACTTGAATAACAACATCACCTTCATGACCTGTACCAATATCCGCGCTATTTCTAGGAACAGAAAACTCAACATTCATTGAAGTATCACCAATAATAGAGGTATCAAGAACATTAATATCCTGAGCTATTATTGGTGCGTCCCAAATAGTACTTACAAACGGACCTGGATCAAACGTTACATTATCATTAATAGCATCAATGGTATCTAGCGCTACCGCTGTCGCTGTATCCGTCGCAGGGTTGCCGTTCACATCGGTCGCTGTCCCCGTGTAATCCCCAGCCAATGCTGGTGCCGCAATACTGCCACTGATCGTGCCATCTGGCGCAACAGTCACTGCCACCGGATTGCCTGCCGGGTCCAGAATTTCAACTGTCGCACCCGGCTCGGTGCTGCCTGCAATCGTCGCTGTCCCATCGGCATTGATGGTTACCGTGAAGTCAAAGGCCGGTGCTGTCGTATCTACCGCTGTCGCTGTATCCGTCGCAGGGTTGCCGTTCACATCGGTCGCTGTCCCCGTGTAATCCCCAGCCAATGCTGGTGCCGCAATGCTGCCACTGATCGTGCCATCTGGCGCAACAGTCACTGCCACCGGATTGCCTGCCGGGTCCAGAATTTCAACTGTCGCACCCGGCTCGGTGCTGCCTGCAATCGTCGCTGTCCCATCGGCATTGATGGTTACCGTGAAGTCAAAGGCCGGTGCTGTCGTATCTACCGCTGTCGCTGTATCCGTCGCAGGGTTGCCGTTCACATCGGTCGCTGTCCCCGTGTAATCCCCAGCCAATGCTGGTGCCGCAATGCTGCCACTGATCGTGCCATCTGGCGCAACAGTCACTGCCACCGGATTGCCTGCCGGGTCCAGAATTTCAACTGTCGCACCCGGCTCGGTGCTGCCTGCAATCGTCGCTGTCCCATCGGCATTGATGGTTACCGTGAAGTCAAAGGCCGGTGCTGTCGTATCTACCGCTGTCGCTGTATCCGTCGCAGGGTTGCCGTTCACATCGGTCGCTGTCCCCGTGTAATCCCCAGCCAATGCTGGTGCCGCAATACTGCCACTGATCGTGCCATCTGGCGCAACAGTCACTGCCACCGGATTGCCTGCCGGGTCCAGAATTTCAACTGTCGCACCCGGCTCGGTGCTGCCTGCAATCGTCGCTGTCCCATCGGCATTGATGGTTACCGTGAAGTCAAAGGCCGGTGCTGTCGTATCTACCGCTGTCGCTGTATCCGTCGCAGGGTTGCCGTTCACATCGGTCGCTGTCCCCGTGTAATCCCCAGCCAATGCTGGTGCCGCAATACTGCCACTGATCGTGCCATCTGGCGCAACAGTCACTGCCACCGGATTGCCTGCCGGGTCCAGAATTTCAACTGTCGCACCCGGCTCGGTGCTGCCTGCAATCGTCGCTGTCCCATCGGCATTGATGGTTACCGTGAAGTCAAAGGCCGGTGCTGTCGTATCTACCGCTGTCGCTGTATCCGTCGCAGGGTTGCCGTTCACATCGGTCGCTGTCCCCGTGTAATCCCCAGCCAATGCTGGTGCCGCAATGCTGCCACTGATCGTGCCATCTGGCGCAACAGTCACTGCCACCGGATTGCCTGCCGGGTCCAGAATTTCAACTGTCGCACCCGGCTCGGTGCTGCCTGCAATCGTCGCTGTCCCATCGGCATTGATGGTTACCGTGAAGTCAAAGGCCGGTGCTGTCGTATCTACCGCTGTCGCTGTATCCGTCGCAGGGTTGCCGTTCACATCGGTCGTTGTCCCCGTGTAATCCCCAGCCAATGCTGGTGCCGCAATGCTGCCACTGATCGTGCCATCTGGCGCAACAGTCACTGCCACCGGATTGCCTGCCGGGTCCAGAATTTCAACTGTCGCACCCGGCTCGGTGCTGCCTGCAATCGTCGCTGTCCCATCGGCATTGATGGTTACCGTGAAGTCAAAGGCCGGTGCTGTCGTATCTACCGCTGTCGCTGTATCCGTCGCAGGATTGCCGTTCACATCGGTCGCTGTCCCCGTGTAATCCCCAGCCAATGCTGGTGCCGCAATGCTGCCACTGATCGTGCCATCTGGCGCAACAGTCACTGCCACCGGATTGCCTGCCGGGTCCAGAATTTCAACTGTCGCACCCGGCTCGGTGCTGCCTGCAATCGTCGCTGTCCCATCGGCATTGATGGTTACCGTGAAGTCAAAGGCCGGTGCTGTCGTATCTACCGCTGTCGCTGTATCCGTCGCAGGGTTGCCGTTCACATCGGTCGCTGTCCCCGTGTAATCCCCAGCCAATGCTGGTGCCGCAATACTGCCACTGATCGTGCCATCTGGCGCAACAGTCACTGCCACCGGATTGCCTGCCGGGTCCAGAATTTCAACTGTCGCACCCGGCTCGGTGCTGCCTGCAATCGTCGCTGTCCCATCGGCATTGATGGTTACCGTGAAGTCAAAGGCCGGTGCTGTCGTATCTACCGCTGTCGCTGTATCCGTCGCAGGGTTGCCGTTCACATCGGTCGCTGTCCCCGTGTAATCCCCAGCCAATGCTGGTGCCGCAATGCTGCCACTGATCGTGCCATCTGGCGCAACAGTCACTGCCACCGGATTGCCTGCCGGGTCCAGAATTTCAACTGTCGCACCCGGCTCGGTGCTGCCTGCAATCGTCGCTGTCCCATCGGCATTGATGGTTACCGTGAAGTCAAAGGCCGGTGCTGTCGTATCTACCGCTGTCGCTGTATCCGTCGCAGGGTTGCCGTTCACATCGGTCGCTGTCCCCGTGTAATCCCCAGCCAATGCTGGTGCCGCAATGCTGCCACTGATCGTGCCATCTGGCGCAACAGTCACTGCCACCGGATTGCCTGCCGGGTCCAGAATTTCAACTGTCGCACCCGGCTCGGTGCTGCCTGCAATCGTCGCTGTCCCATCGGCATTGATGGTTACCGTGAAGTCAAAGGCCGGTGCTGTCGTATCTACCGCTGTCGCTGTATCCGTCGCAGGGTTGCCGTTCACATCGGTCGCTGTCCCCGTGTAATCCCCAGCCAATGCTGGTGCCGCAATGCTGCCACTGATCGTGCCATCTGGCGCAACAGTCACTGCCACCGGATTGCCTGCCGGGTCCAGAATTTCAACTGTCGCACCCGGCTCGGTGCTGCCTGCAATCGTCGCTGTCCCATCGGCATTGATGGTTACCGTGAAGTCAAAGGCCGGTGCTGTCGTATCTACCGCTGTCGCTGTATCCGTCGCAGGGTTGCCGTTCACATCGGTCGCTGTCCCCGTGTAATCCCCAGCCAATGCTGGTGCCGCAATGCTGCCACTGATCGTGCCATCTGGCGCAACAGTCACTGCCACCGGATTGCCTGCCGGGTCCAGAATTTCAACTGTCGCACCCGGCTCGGTGCTGCCTGCAATCGTCGCTGTCCCATCGGCATTGATGGTTACCGTGAAGTCAAAGGCCGGTGCTGTCGTATCTACCGCTGTCGCTGTATCCGTCGCAGGGTTGCCGTTCACATCGGTCGCTGTCCCCGTGTAATCCCCAGCCAATGCTGGTGCCGCAATGCTGCCACTGATCGTGCCATCTGGCGCAACAGTCACTGCCACCGGATTGCCTGCCGGGTCCAGAATTTCAACTGTCGCACCCGGCTCGGTGCTGCCTGCAATCGTCGCTGTCCCATCGGCATTGATGGTTACCGTGAAGTCAAAGGCCGGTGCTGTCGTATCTACCGCTGTCGCTGTATCCGTCGCAGGGTTGCCGTTCACATCGGTCGCTGTCCCCGTGTAATCCCCAGCCAATGCTGGTGCCGCAATGCTGCCACTGATCGTGCCATCTGGCGCAACAGTCACTGCCACCGGATTGCCTGCCGGGTCCAGAATTTCAACTGTCGCACCCGGCTCGGTGCTGCCTGCAATCGTCGCTGTCCCATCGGCATTGATGGTTACCGTGAAGTCAAAGGCCGGTGCTGTCGTATCTACCGCTGTCGCTGTATCCGTCGCAGGGTTGCCGTTCACATCGGTCGCTGTCCCCGTGTAATCCCCAGCCAATGCTGGTGCCGCAATGCTGCCACTGATCGTGCCATCTGGCGCAACAGTCACTGCCACCGGATTGCCTGCCGGGTCCAGAATTTCAACTGTCGCACCCGGCTCGGTGCTGCCTGCAATCGTCGCTGTCCCATCGGCATTGATGGTTACCGTGAAGTCAAAGGCCGGTGCTGTCGTATCTACCGCTGTCGCTGTATCCGTCGCAGGGTTGCCGTTCACATCGGTCGCTGTCCCCGTGTAATCCCCAGCCAATGCTGGTGCCGCAATGCTGCCACTGATCGTGCCATCTGGCGCAACAGTCACTGCCACCGGATTGCCTGCCGGGTCCAGAATTTCAACTGTCGCACCCGGCTCGGTGCTGCCTGCAATCGTCGCTGTCCCATCGGCATTGATGGTTACCGTGAAGTCAAAGGCCGGTGCTGTCGTATCTACCGCTGTCGCTGTATCCGTCGCAGGGTTGCCGTTCACATCGGTCGCTGTCCCCGTGTAATCCCCAGCCAATGCTGGTGCCGCAATGCTGCCACTGATCGTGCCATCTGGCGCAACAGTCACTGCCACCGGATTGCCTGCCGGGTCCAGAATTTCAACTGTCGCACCCGGCTCGGTGCTGCCTGCAATCGTCGCTGTCCCATCGGCATTGATGGTTACCGTGAAGTCAAAGGCCGGTGCTGTCGTATCTACCGCTGTCGCTGTATCCGTCGCAGGGTTGCCGTTCACATCGGTCGCTGTCCCCGTGTAATCCCCAGCCAATGCTGGTGCCGCAATGCTGCCACTGATCGTGCCATCTGGCGCAACAGTCACTGCCACCGGATTGCCTGCCGGGTCCAGAATTTCAACTGTCGCACCCGGCTCGGTGCTGCCTGCAATCGTCGCTGTCCCATCGGCATTGATGGTTACCGTGAAGTCAAAGGCCGGTGCTGTCGTATCTACCGCTGTCGCTGTATCCGTCGCAGGGTTGCCGTTCACATCGGTCGCTGTCCCCGTGTAATCCCCAGCCAATGCTGGTGCCGCAATGCTGCCACTGATCGTGCCATCTGGCGCAACAGTCACTGCCACCGGATTGCCTGCCGGGTCCAGAATTTCAACTGTCGCACCCGGCTCGGTGCTGCCTGCAATCGTCGCTGTCCCATCGGCATTGATGGTTACCGTGAAGTCAAAGGCCGGTGCTGTCGTATCTACCGCTGTCGCTGTATCCGTCGCAGGGTTGCCGTTCACATCGGTCGCTGTCCCCGTGTAATCCCCAGCCAATGCTGGTGCCGCAATGCTGCCACTGATCGTGCCATCTGGCGCAACAGTCACTGCCACCGGATTGCCTGCCGGGTCCAGAATTTCAACTGTCGCACCCGGCTCGGTGCTGCCTGCAATCGTCGCTGTCCCATCGGCATTGATGGTTACCGTGAAGTCAAAGGCCGGTGCTGTCGTATCTACCGCTGTCGCTGTATCCGTCGCAGGGTTGCCGTTCACATCGGTCGCTGTCCCCGTGTAATCCCCAGCCAATGCTGGTGCCGCAATGCTGCCACTGATCGTGCCATCTGGCGCAACAGTCACTGCCACCGGATTGCCTGCCGGGTCCAGAATTTCAACTGTCGCACCCGGCTCGGTGCTGCCTGCAATCGTCGCTGTCCCATCGGCATTGATGGTTACCGTGAAGTCAAAGGCCGGTGCTGTCGTATCTACCGCTGTCGCTGTATCCGTCGCAGGGTTGCCGTTCACATCGGTCGCTGTCCCCGTGTAATCCCCAGCCAATGCTGGTGCCGCAATGCTGCCACTGATCGTGCCATCTGGCGCAACAGTCACTGCCACCGGATTGCCTGCCGGGTCCAGAATTTCAACTGTCGCACCCGGCTCGGTGCTGCCTGCAATCGTCGCTGTCCCATCGGCATTGATGGTTACCGTGAAGTCAAAGGCCGGTGCTGTCGTATCTACCGCTGTCGCTGTATCCGTCGCAGGGTTGCCGTTCACATCGGTCGCTGTCCCCGTGTAATCCCCAGCCAATGCTGGTGCCGCAATGCTGCCACTGATCGTGCCATCTGGCGCAACAGTCACTGCCACCGGATTGCCTGCCGGGTCCAGAATTTCAACTGTCGCACCCGGCTCGGTGCTGCCTGCAATCGTCGCTGTCCCATCGGCATTGATGGTTACCGTGAAGTCAAAGGCCGGTGCTGTCGTATCTACCGCTGTCGCTGTATCCGTCGCAGGGTTGCCGTTCACATCGGTCGCTGTCCCCGTGTAATCCCCAGCCAATGCTGGTGCCGCAATGCTGCCACTGATCGTGCCATCTGGCGCAACAGTCACTGCCACCGGATTGCCTGCCGGGTCCAGAATTTCAACTGTCGCACCCGGCTCGGTGCTGCCTGCAATCGTCGCTGTCCCATCGGCATTGATGGTTACCGTGAAGTCAAAGGCCGGTGCTGTCGTATCTACCGCTGTCGCTGTATCCGTCGCAGGGTTGCCGTTCACATCGGTCGCTGTCCCCGTGTAATCCCCAGCCAATGCTGGTGCCGCAATGCTGCCACTGATCGTGCCATCTGGCGCAACAGTCACTGCCACCGGATTGCCTGCCGGGTCCAGAATTTCAACTGTCGCACCCGGCTCGGTGCTGCCTGCAATCGTCGCTGTCCCATCGGCATTGATGGTTACCGTGAAGTCAAAGGCCGGTGCTGTCGTATCTACCGCTGTCGCTGTATCCGTCGCAGGGTTGCCGTTCACATCGGTCGCTGTCCCCGTGTAATCCCCAGCCAATGCTGGTGCCGCAATGCTGCCACTGATCGTGCCATCTGGCGCAACAGTCACTGCCACCGGATTGCCTGCCGGGTCCAGAATTTCAACTGTCGCACCCGGCTCGGTGCTGCCTGCAATCGTCGCTGTCCCATCGGCATTGATGGTTACCGTGAAGTCAAAGGCCGGTGCTGTCGTATCTACCGCTGTCGCTGTATCCGTCGCAGGGTTGCCGTTCACATCGGTCGCTGTCCCCGTGTAATCCCCAGCCAATGCTGGTGCCGCAATGCTGCCACTGATCGTGCCATCTGGCGCAACAGTCACTGCCACCGGATTGCCTGCCGGGTCCAGAATTTCAACTGTCGCACCCGGCTCGGTGCTGCCTGCAATCGTCGCTGTCCCATCGGCATTGATGGTTACCGTGAAGTCAAAGGCCGGTGCTGTCGTATCTACCGCTGTCGCTGTATCCGTCGCAGGGTTGCCGTTCACATCGGTCGCTGTCCCCGTGTAATCCCCAGCCAATGCTGGTGCCGCAATGCTGCCACTGATCGTGCCATCTGGCGCAACAGTCACTGCCACCGGATTGCCTGCCGGGTCCAGAATTTCAACTGTCGCACCCGGCTCGGTGCTGCCTGCAATCGTCGCTGTCCCATCGGCATTGATGGTTACCGTGAAGTCAAAGGCCGGTGCTGTCGTATCTACCGCTGTCGCTGTATCCGTCGCAGGGTTGCCGTTCACATCGGTCGCTGTCCCCGTGTAATCCCCAGCCAATGCTGGTGCCGCAATGCTGCCACTGATCGTGCCATCTGGCGCAACAGTCACTGCCACCGGATTGCCTGCCGGGTCCAGAATTTCAACTGTCGCACCCGGCTCGGTGCTGCCTGCAATCGTCGCTGTCCCATCGGCATTGATGGTTACCGTGAAGTCAAAGGCCGGTGCTGTCGTATCTACCGCTGTCGCTGTATCCGTCGCAGGGTTGCCGTTCACATCGGTCGCTGTCCCCGTGTAATCCCCAGCCAATGCTGGTGCCGCAATGCTGCCACTGATCGTGCCATCTGGCGCAACAGTCACTGCCACCGGATTGCCTGCCGGGTCCAGAATTTCAACTGTCGCACCCGGCTCGGTGCTGCCTGCAATCGTCGCTGTCCCATCGGCATTGATGGTTACCGTGAAGTCAAAGGCCGGTGCTGTCGTATCTACCGCTGTCGCTGTATCCGTCGCAGGGTTGCCGTTCACATCGGTCGCTGTCCCCGTGTAATCCCCAGCCAATGCTGGTGCCGCAATGCTGCCACTGATCGTGCCATCTGGCGCAACAGTCACTGCCACCGGATTGCCTGCCGGGTCCAGAATTTCAACTGTCGCACCCGGCTCGGTGCTGCCTGCAATCGTCGCTGTCCCATCGGCATTGATGGTTACCGTGAAGTCAAAGGCCGGTGCTGTCGTATCTACCGCTGTCGCTGTATCCGTCGCAGGGTTGCCGTTCACATCGGTCGCTGTCCCCGTGTAATCCCCAGCCAATGCTGGTGCCGCAATGCTGCCACTGATCGTGCCATCTGGCGCAACAGTCACTGCCACCGGATTGCCTGCCGGGTCCAGAATTTCAACTGTCGCACCCGGCTCGGTGCTGCCTGCAATCGTCGCTGTCCCATCGGCATTGATGGTTACCGTGAAGTCAAAGGCCGGTGCTGTCGTATCTACCGCTGTCGCTGTATCCGTCGCAGGGTTGCCGTTCACATCGGTCGCTGTCCCCGTGTAATCCCCAGCCAATGCTGGTGCCGCAATGCTGCCACTGATCGTGCCATCTGGCGCAACAGTCACTGCCACCGGATTGCCTGCCGGGTCCAGAATTTCAACTGTCGCACCCGGCTCGGTGCTGCCTGCAATCGTCGCTGTCCCATCGGCATTGATGGTTACCGTGAAGTCAAAGGCCGGTGCTGTCGTATCTACCGCTGTCGCTGTATCCGTCGCAGGGTTGCCGTTCACATCGGTCGCTGTCCCCGTGTAATCCCCAGCCAATGCTGGTGCCGCAATACTGCCACTGATCGTGCCATCTGGCGCAACAGTCACTGCCACCGGATTGCCTGCCGGGTCCAGAATTTCAACTGTCGCACCCGGCTCGGTGCTGCCTGCAATCGTCGCTGTCCCATCGGCATTGATGGTTACCGTGAAGTCAAAGGCCGGTGCTGTCGTATCTACCGCTGTCGCTGTATCCGTCGCAGGGTTGCCGTTCACATCGGTCGCTGTCCCCGTGTAATCCCCAGCCAATGCTGGTGCCGCAATGCTGCCACTGATCGTGCCATCTGGCGCAACAGTCACTGCCACCGGATTGCCTGCCGGGTCCAGAATTTCAACTGTCGCACCCGGCTCGGTGCTGCCTGCAATCGTCGCTGTCCCATCGGCATTGATGGTTACCGTGAAGTCAAAGGCCGGTGCTGTCGTATCTACCGCTGTCGCTGTATCCGTCGCAGGGTTGCCGTTCACATCGGTCGCTGTCCCCGTGTAATCCCCAGCCAATGCTGGTGCCGCAATACTGCCACTGATCGTGCCATCTGGCGCAACAGTTACTGCCACCGGATTGCCTGCCGGGTCCAGAATTTCAACTGTCGCACCCGGCTCGGTGCTGCCTGCAATCGTCGCTGTCCCATCGGCATTGATGGTTACCGTGAAGTCAAAGGCCGGTGCTGTCGTATCTACCGCTGTCGCTGTATCCGTCGCAGGGTTGCCGTTCACATCGGTCGCTGTCCCCGTGTAATCCCCAGCCAATGCTGGTGCCGCAATGCTGCCACTGATCGTGCCATCTGGCGCAACAGTCACTGCCACCGGATTGCCTGCCGGGTCCAGAATTTCAACTGTCGCACCCGGCTCGGTGCTGCCTGCAATCGTCGCTGTCCCATCGGCATTGATGGTTACCGTGAAGTCAAAGGCCGGTGCTGTCGTATCTACCGCTGTCGCTGTATCCGTCGCAGGGTTGCCGTTCACATCGGTCGCTGTCCCCGTGTAATCCCCAGCCAATGCTGGTGCCGCAATACTGCCACTGATCGTGCCATCTGGCGCAACAGTTACTGCCACCGGATTGCCTGCCGGGTCCAGAATTTCAACTGTCGCACCCGGCTCGGTGCTGCCTGCAATCGTCGCTGTCCCATCGGCATTGATGGTTACCGTGAAGTCAAAGGCCGGTGCTGTCGTATCTACCGCTGTCGCTGTATCCGTCGCAGGGTTGCCGTTCACATCGGTCGCTGTCCCCGTGTAATCCCCAGCCAATGCTGGTGCCGCAATGCTGCCACTGATCGTGCCATCTGGCGCAACAGTCACTGCCACCGGATTGCCTGCCGGGTCCAGAATTTCAACTGTCGCACCCGGCTCGGTGCTGCCTGCAATCGTCGCTGTCCCATCGGCATTGATGGTTACCGTGAAGTCAAAGGCCGGTGCTGTCGTATCTACCGCTGTCGCTGTATCCGTCGCAGGGTTGCCGTTCACATCGGTCGCTGTCCCCGTGTAATCCCCAGCCAATGCTGGTGCCGCAATGCTGCCACTGATCGTGCCATCTGGCGCAACAGTCACTGCCACCGGATTGCCTGCCGGGTCCAGAATTTCAACTGTCGCACCCGGCTCGGTGCTGCCTGCAATCGTCGCTGTCCCATCGGCATTGATGGTTACCGTGAAGTCAAAGGCCGGTGCCAATGTATCGACCGTAAAGCTCTCTGTTGCGGTCAGGTTGGCATTGCCTGCCACGTCCGTAACAATACCTGCCGGAACATTCACAACCACATCGCCTTCAAAGTCCGCAGCCGGTACCAGTGTACCGCTGAAGCTGCCATCGCCGTTGTCTAACAGGTCAGTCAATGTACCGTTGGCAATGTCCAGCAATCCCTCAAGTGCATCTGCCGTAAGCGGACTGCCATCAACCGCATTGACTGCTTCACCAAAGTCAATCGTGATTGCATTCGTTACAGGATCAATCGTAATCACTGGTGCCGGCGCTAATGTATCTACAGTAACTGTTAATGCAGGACTCGGTGCACTTTCATTACCAGCCGCATCAGTCAGCGTATAAGTTAGTTGATGTGAACCATCTGCCAACGGAGTGGTAGGCGTCAGTGTACCTGTTACAGGATCATAGCTTGCAGGGACCTTCACTCCATCTACATACAGTGCAGGGGTCTCACCCGCACCCGGTGCAGAAATCACCACACCTGGTGTCGTGTCATCTGTACTGCTTCCTGACCCCTTGATCCCTTGATCAGCGCCAACATTGTCCAGATAGCCACTCGGCACTGCAGGTGTAGCCGGCGCTAATGTATCTACAGTAACTGTTAATGCAGGACTCGGTGCACTTTCATTACCAGCCGCATCAGTCAGCGTATAAGTTAGTTGATGTGAACCATCTGCCAACGGAGTGGTAGGCGTCAGTGTACCTGTTACAGGATCATAGCTTGCAGGGACCTTCACTCCATCTACATACAGTGCAGGGGTCTCACCCGCACCCGGTGCAGAAATCACCACACCTGGTGTCGTGTCATCTGTACTGCTTCCTGACCCCTTGATCCCTTGATCAGCGCCAACATTGTCCAGATAGCCACTCGGCACTGCAGGTGTAGCCGGCGCTAATGTATCTACAGTAACTGTTAATGCAGGACTCGGTGCACTTTCATTACCAGCCGCATCAGTCAGCGTATAAGTTAGTTGATGTGAACCATCTGCCAACGGAGTGGTAGGCGTCAGTGTACCTGTTACAGGATCATAGCTTGCAGGGACCTTCACTCCATCTACATACAGTGCAGGGGTCTCACCCGCACCCGGTGCAGAAATCACCACACCTGGTGTCGTGTCATCTGTACTGCTTCCTGACCCCTTGATCCCTTGATCAGCGCCAACATTGTCCAGATAGCCACTCGGCACTGCAGGTGTAGCCGGCGCTAATGTATCTACAGTAACTGTTAATGCAGGACTCGGTGCACTTTCATTACCAGCCGCATCAGTCAGCGTATAAGTTAGTTGATGTGAACCATCTGCCAACGGAGTGGTAGGCGTCAGTGTACCTGTTACAGGATCATAGCTTGCAGGGACCTTCACTCCATCTACATACAGTGCAGGAGTCTCACCCGCACCCGGTGCAGAAATCACCACACCTGGTGTCGTGTCATCTGTACTGCTTCCTGACCCCTTGATCCCTTGATCAGCGCCAACATTGTCCAGATAGCCACTCGGCACTGCAGGTGTAGCCGGCGCTAATGTATCTACAGTAACTGTTAATGCAGGACTCGGTGCACTTTCATTACCAGCCGCATCAGTCAGCGTATAAGTTAGTTGATGTGAACCATCTGCCAACGGAGTGGTAGGCGTCAGTGTACCTGTTACAGGATCATAGCTTGCAGGGACCTTCACTCCATCTACATACAGTGCAGGGGTCTCACCCGCACCCGGTGCAGAAATCACCACACCTGGTGTCGTGTCATCTGTACTGCTTCCTGACCCCTTGATCCCTTGATCAGCGCCAACATTGTCCAGATAGCCACTCGGCACTGCAGGTGTAGCCGGCGCTAATGTATCTACAGTAACTGTTAATGCAGGACTCGGTGCACTTTCATTACCAGCCGCATCAGTCAGCGTATAAGTTAGTTGATGTGAACCATCTGCCAACGGAGTGGTAGGCGTCAGTGTACCTGTTACAGGATCATAGCTTGCAGGGACCTTCACTCCATCTACATACAGTGCAGGGGTCTCACCCGCACCCGGTGCAGAAATCACCACACCTGGTGTCGTGTCATCTGTACTGCTTCCTGACCCCTTGATCCCTTGATCAGCGCCAACATTGTCCAGATAGCCACTCGGCACTGCAGGTGTAGCCGGCGGTGTATTATCTATTGGTGTTGAGTCATCATCATTATCACTATTCGATGCTGCAGCGATAATACCGCCCGCAACTAAAGGAATAGCTGCCCACAACCATGGGTTTACACCTGCATCGTGATAAAGTAATGGTTCAATTGAAGAAATAGGCTGGTAAATAACGTCAGATACCAACTCTTGTGGTGCTTCTGCCGGTAAAGCAGCAGGTAAATCCTCAGCTACCAGAGCTTGTGGTTCAACATCACTGTCTGCGTCAGCGTCCGCATCGGCGTCCGCATCATTTTCAGCATCTTTGAATTTTGCCCAAATCAACTGTCCATTTTCATCTTGAAAAACAAGACTGTTATCTTTAGGCTCAGCTGTTCCACTAAAGAAGCCTTCAATAACAATAGTCTCGCCATTTTTCAGGCGAATGACTGCATTGGTACCCTCCCTATTCACTACCAATACATCACTGGCAGCCACTTTTACCAATACGACCGACGCTTCTGAAAGCTTTGCAGAAGTTCCCTTGATTGTTGACAAGGTATCGTGACTATCCTTGGCAATAATTTGTATTTCAGGCATATCTGTATTCCTTTTATATTATTGATTTAAATGATTTTATGTATAATTCTTTTTACTTAATCTTTCTAAGTTTTTGACCTACAACTTAAAAACATTAAGTAATGTGATCATTTTTACATTAAACACTTTAAAATAAAAAAAACAAATACTAAAGTACCTAAAGAAAAAATTTTAATTAATAGAAATTATATATAAGTCTTAGTTAAGTTTTTCTTATGTTAATTTAATGAAAAATCACGTTAAACGTTTTATATATAAAACAAATTTATTATTTTACTATTTACCATTTGTTGAAAAATCATTTAATTAAAATATTCATATAACAATTATTAATATCTTAATAAAATATATTATTAATAATATATATAGAAAAAAAAGGCTTTAGGTAATATTTTACTATTACACCAAAACCTCATTTTTAAATATCTTATAAATTTTAAAACTATTTATATTTAGAAATTATCTGGACTCTCAAATCTTTTTACTTCTTGTAACTTATTCGGGTCATGCATTGTCGCAATTCCGTCCTCAGTTTTTTGGTCTACAAGAATATCTGGATTATAAACGGTGATTGTTTCTCTACCCAGCGCATCCTCCCCCACAATATACTGAAAACCTCTTCGGTTCATCTTATGGCACAACCTTTGATAGAAGCCTTTTAAGCCTTCAGTTTCCTCGTTGGGGTTGTAATAAAAAGCATTCATCACAGCTGGTAAGCCTAGGCCGCACACAATACCTGATAACAATACACTAATAAATGTATATCCAATCAGGATACTACTATAGGGACTTAAGGCAGGAATATTGGCTACTGCCAAAATCAATGCAAGTGAAATCCCTCCTCGTACCCCACCCCAAGATAAAATAGTCAAACTACCGTTGTAGCTTTTAGTTCTACGCATTGTGGGGAAAAAAGCGAAAGCCATAAAGTTGGCAGCAAAACGGGAAATATGAAGAATAAAGAATGCAACAATACCGCCTAAAATCAGGCTAAAGTTTAGATCAAGAATAAATAACTCTAAGCCAATTAAAGTAAATAAGAATGAGTTAATGATTCCTTCTACTGTATGCCAAAAATGATTAACTTCTTGAATCTCTCGCTCTTCTCGTATTTCTTTCCATTTGTTCCCAACAATTAAACCGCCAATTACACAAGCAATCGGTGCTGATGCATGTGCAAACAAAGCAACCAAATATGCTCCACTTGCAAGTAAAGCTGTTGTTAAAATCAGGGACTCCATTTCGTGTTTACCACGTAATAGACGCAACACCCCTACCCCAAATGCCCAACCAATCCCGACGGCGACAACAATTTCATAAAGTAGAGCTTCTAATGTCGCTACCAATGAAAAATGTTCACCCTGTAAAACATTAAGTAAAGTCATAAACAATGCAATACACATTGCATCATTAAATAATGATTCACCTTCTAGCTTAACAATTAAATGATGTGGTGCTCGAATCGAACTAAGCACACCTTTAATACCAATTGGGTCTGTTGCCCCTAAAGCTGCACCTAAAAGTAACAGCACCAGAATTGGCACATGATATCCAACCAGTAATTGGAATCCGTAGAGTAAACTGCCAAATAATACGGCGCAAAGTACTAAGGCAATTGTTGCCAAAATACTAATTTGTTTCCAATAACTTTTTAGATCTGAAATTTTAAATTTGAGTGCAGAAGAAGTTAGAATAAAACAAATAACACCATTAATTAAAAAATCATAAAAATCGATATGGCGTACTGCTTCTTCAATATTATGAATGTTAATGGTAATAAACTGGTTACCATTTAGTAGGCTGGCACCCCACTGTAGAATAAAGACAAAAATTGCTGAGACTAGAGGAACACCAATCGCCTGTGGAAAGCCTAAAATACGCTTATTAAAGATCGTGGTTGCAATTGATAGTGCAAAAACCACTGTAAACGCTTGTAATAGAAAAAAATTACCCATGAATACCCTTCTTCTGGGTCAACGACCAAATAAACAACTTTGCTAGATCGACCAAACTTAATAAAAAGCTGACATAAACAATGCCATAATCATAAAAAACAGAAATTAGGATGCAAGTTTAACGAATTGATTGAACAATCTATCAATCTGTTAAATTTCTTAACATTATTTATAGTTATGATCGAAACAAAAAAGATGAGCTTATTAAATTATGTTTAACAAGACTCATCCTATAGAATTTTAAACTGGATTATTAAAAGTATCGCATTGGTTAATATCACCAGTTTTTAAACCAACCTGAAACCAATGCATGCGCTGTTCACTACTACCATGAGTAAAGCTATCCGGAACGACCTGACCTGTGGAACGCTTTTGTAAATAATCATCTCCAATTTTTTGAGCAGCATCCATCGCCTCTTCAATGTCACCTTGCTCTAAAAATTGAGTTCGCTGTTGATTATGGCTCGCCCAAATACCCGCTAAACAGTCAGCTTGTAATTCTTGACGAACAGATAATTGGTTACCTTCTCTTTGGCTGACTTGTGCACGGGCTTGCTGTACTTGTGACGAAATACCCAGCAAGGTTTGAACATGGTGCCCTACTTCATGTGCAACCACATAAGCTTGTGCAAAATCCCCAGCTTGATCTTCTCTAGAAAGTTCAGTTTGGTTCTGCTCACCAGAAATTCCCATTTGCTGACGCATATCTTTAAAGAATTCTGTATCGATATAAACCTTTTGGTCTGCAGGACAATAAAATGGCCCCATTGCAGATTGAGCAGTACCACATCCTGACTGAACCATTCCACTAAACAATACTAATGTTGGTGGCGTATAGCTTTTACCTAACTGTTTAAATATGGGGGTCCAAGTATCTTCTGTATCAGCCAAAACCGTTCCAACAAAATCCGAGGCTTCCTTTTGCTCGGCCGTTAAACTTTCTGGCGCAGTTGCATTTGATTGTTGTGAAGCAGTAACTTGCTGCGTTGCTTGATAAGCCTGCTGTGGGTCAACACCAAAGAACTTCCACGCAACAAATGCAACAACCAAACCAATAATACTAATACCGCCTGCTCTAACACCGCCACCACCTCGACGGTCCTCAACATTGCTACTAATTCGTCGACCTTTCCAGCGCATAATTTCCCTCTTCTTTTTAGAATGGCATCATGAACCCGATGCTTTTTTAGGCCACATTTTTTGTATTAAGCTCACAATTAATAGAACAATTGCACCTGCAACAAGTCCTATTCCAAAGTTAATCAATGTTGGTGTTAAAGCACCAATGATGTTACCCACTGCTGGTATTGTTTCCACATGATCCACTGTGTCTTCAGTTAAGTGATGAAGCAATGGAATGGTATGATTAATAATCCCGCCACCCACTAAAAACATTGCAATAGTGCCCACGATTGAAAGTAATTTCATCAAAATAGGAGCAAAAGCTAATAGGCCTCGACCTATAGTTTGTTTAAATGAGGTCGACTGTTCTGTTAAATATAATCCCAAATCATCAATCTTAACAATCATACCAACTAGGCCATAAACGCCAATCGTCATCACAACAGCAATAACACTTAAAACGCTTACCTTTGTCATTAAAGTAGCTGTAGCAACTGTACCAAGCGTAATCACCACGATCTCAGCCGATAAAATAAAATCAGTTCTTACTGCTCCTTTTATTTTTTCTTTTTCAAAAGTTGCTAAGTCTAATTCTTCAGTTTCAAGCTCTGCTTTTGCTTCCTCTGATGTAGAAGCTTTTTTATGCATAATGGTATGAAGAACTTTCTCTACTCCCTCATAACATAAAAATAACCCCCCGAGCATTAATAGCGGGTTAATAAGCCAAGGTGCAATCACACTAATTAACAATGCTAAAGGAACTAAAATAAGCTTATTAACAAATGAGCCTTTAGCCACTTTCCAAACAATAGGTAGTTCGCGATCTGCGCGCACACCTGTTACTTGCTGAGCATTTAAGGCCAAATCGTCACCTAAAACTCCTGCAGTTTTCTTGGCTGCCATTTTGCTCATTAAAGCAACATCATCTAAAATTGTTGCTATATCATCTAGTAATAAAAGTAAGCCACTCGCCATTTCTTATCCAAGTTTGTATTTATTAAGGCTATTGTAAGATGATTTTTTTGAATTTCTGTAATTTTACTGAATAAATTCACAATATTATTTTAAGAAAAGTTTCCCCAATCGCTGACGAAAAAAATTTATTTCCCGTACAATAATGCCAATCTTTTATATTACAGGGCTTACTACCCCTGATTAAGCCAATACGATAGTGGAATAAATAATGAGTAATGTTGATCAGCGTCCAATTATTTTGACAGGCGACCGCCCAACCGGACAACTTCATCTTGGGCATTTTGTCGGTTCTTTGCGTTCTCGTGTAGGTTTACAGGATAGCCATCATCAACATCTCTTATTAGCAGATGCACAAGCATTAACAGATAATGCAGATAATCCAGATAAAGTTCGTCGTAATATTCTAGAAGTTGCTCTCGATTATTTAGCTGTAGGCATTGACCCAACAAAAACTACCATTTGTGTTCAGTCTTGCTTGCCAGCACTCAATGAACTCACAATGCTCTATCTTAACTTTGTGACAGTTGCGCGTTTAGAACGTAACCCGACCATTAAATCTGAAATTCAAATGCGTGGTTTCGAGCGTGACATTCCAGCTGGTTTCCTCTGCTACCCTGTTGCACAAGCGGCTGATATTACTGCTTTCAAAGCAACTGTGGTTCCAGTGGGTGAAGATCAGATTCCAATGATTGAACAAACGAATGAAATCGTACGTCGAGTAAATCGCCAAGTCGGTCAAGATCTTTTGCCTGAATGTAAAGCTTTGCTTTCTAATATGGCACGTCTACCTGGTTTTGATGGTAAAGCGAAAATGTCTAAATCATTAGGCAATACCATCGTTTTAAATGCTTCTGATAAAGACATTAAAAAAGCTGTTAATGCGATGTACACCGATCCAAATCACCTTCGTATTGAAGATCCAGGTCAAGTTGAAGGCAATATTGTATTTACTTATTTAGATGCATTTGATCCAAATAAAGAAGAAGTTGAAGAGTTAAAAGCTCACTATCGTCGCGGTGGTCTTGGTGACGGTACAGTTAAAAAACGTCTTGAAGGTGTCTTAAAAGAGTTAATTACACCTATTCGTGAACGTCGCGAAGAACTTGCTAAAGATC
The DNA here is from genome assembly GCF_059579785.1 of Acinetobacter sp. S-1. NCBI lineage: Bacteria > Pseudomonadati > Pseudomonadota > Gammaproteobacteria > Moraxellales > Moraxellaceae > Acinetobacter > Acinetobacter sp. S-1. The sequence goes on along the minus strand of NZ_CM184207.1, from coordinate 830,974 downwards.
CTGACTATATTATGGATGTTTTACGTCAAGGTACAGATAAGTGTCGTCTTATTACTCAACAGACTTTAGACGAAGTTAAAGATGGTTTAGGTTTATTTAAATTTTAATTCTCGTTAGAAATTAAAAGCCCTTCGGGGCTTTTTTTATTTATTAGATTCAATAATATTCATTTTTTAGAATTACTAATGTATTGATAGCCATTCACAGGCTTTTACCCTATTAACGTGAAGTAACACTTATTAACGCTAATAGCGATGAAGAATATCTTAACTTTATCTATTATCTTCTATGTAGGTTACATCATATGAGCCTCACGACATTTCTCCTTAAACCGAAACTGTTTTTACAGATTCGTTGTTCTACGCAATGATCACCCCAATCATTGCGTATTTTTTTGCCTAAAAATTTTATTTATGAATTAGCTATACTTATAAAAACTCTTATTTTTCTTTAATAAATAAAAAAACACCGCATCATTTTTCAGATGCGGTGCTTTTTAAGATTCAGCGTAAAGCGATTAAGCTAAACCTTTCTCTTTTAAAACTTGCAACATAGTTGAACCAAGCTCAGCTGGGCTACGAGTGTAAGCCATACCTGCTTTTTCAAATGCAGCGAATTTCTCTTCAGCAGTACCTTGACCACCAGAAATAATCGCACCAGCGTGACCATACGCTTACCTTGTGTAAGCCATACCTGCTTTTTCAAATGCAGCGAATTTCTCTTCAGCAGTACCTTGACCACCAGAAATAATCGCACCAGCGTGACCCATACGCTTACCTTTAGGAGCAGTTACACCAGCAATGTAACCCACTACAGGCTTAGTCACGTTAGATTTGATGAATTCAGCAGCTTCTTCTTCCGCTGTACCACCGATCTCACCGATCATGATGATTGCATCAGTATCTGGATCGTCTTGGAACAATTGAAGCGCTTCGATTTGGTTCATACCTGGGATTGGGTCACCACCGATACCGATACAAGTAGACTGACCTAAACCAAGCTTAGTTGTTTGAGCAACAGCTTCATAAGTCAATGTACCTGAACGTGAGATGATACCAATACGACCTGGTTGGTGAATGTGACCAGGCATAATACCAATCTTACATTCACCCGGAGTGATCACGCCTGGACAGTTAGGACCAACTAAACGAGTACCGTTACCGTTAGTTTCTAAGTAGCGTTTTGCTTTAAGCATGTCGATTGTTGGAACACCTTCAGTGATCACAACGATTAGGCCAACACCTGAATCAACCGCTTCAACGATTGAGTCTAAAACGAATGGAGCTGGTACATAGATTACAGATGCATCTGCATTTGTTTCACGTACAGCTTCTTTCATTGTGTTGAATACTGGTAGGTCAAGGTGAGTAGTACCGCCTTTACCTGGAGTAACACCACCAACAACTTTTGTACCGTAGTCTAAAGCTTGTGCAGAGTGGAAAGTACCGTTTTTACCAGTAAAACCTTGTACCAATACTTTAGTGTCTTTATTAATTAATACGCTCATGATTGATACTCCCCTTACGCTTTAACTGCAGCTACAACTTTTTCTGCGGCATCAGACAAGCCGTTTGCAGAAATTAATTTCAAACCAGATTCATCAAGTAATTTAGCACCTAACTCAGCGTTGTTACCTTCTAAACGAACAACAACTGGAACAGTTACGTTTACTTCTTGAACCGCTGCAATAATTGCTTCAGCAATCATGTCACAACGTACGATACCACCGAAGATGTTGATTAAAACACCTTGTACAGATGTATCAGCAAGGATGATTTTGAACGCTTCGATTACGCGCTCTTTAGTTGCACCGCCACCAACGTCAAGGAAGTTTGCAGGCTGACCACCATAAAGTTTAATGATGTCCATAGTTGCCATTGCAAGACCAGCACCGTTAACCATACAACCGATGTTACCTTCTAAAGCAACATAGTTAAGATCAAATTCAGATGCTTTTAATTCACGCTCATTCTCTTGAGATTTGTCACGTAAAGCAGCAACTTTAGGTAAACGGTAAAGCGCGTTAGAGTCGATACCTACTTTCGCGTCTACACATAAAATTTCGCCATTTTCACGAACTGAAAGTGGGTTAATTTCAAATAAAGCAAAATCATTTTCAACAAATGCTTGGTAAGCAGCTGTCATGATTTTTACGAATTGACCGATTTGTTTATCTTTCAAACCTAAAGCAAACGCAACTTCACGTGCTTGGAATGGTTGTAAGCCAACTAATGGATCAACTTCAACTTTGATAATTTTTTCTGGAGTTTCTTCAGCAACTTTCTCGATTTCTACACCACCTTCTGTAGAAGCCATGAAAGTAATACGACGGCTAGAACGGTCTACAACCGCACCTAAGTAAAGCTCACGCTCAACTGGGTATACGTCTTCAGCAACAATGATGCTGTTTACTGGTTGACCATTTGCATCTGTTTGATACGTTACAAGACGAGTACCAATGATATTGTTTGCAAATTCGATAACATCTTCTTTAGATTTTGCAACTTTAACGCCACCAGCCTTACCACGACCACCAGCATGAACTTGCGCTTTCATTACCGCGAATTTACCACCAAGCTGTTCAAATGCAGCAACTGCTTCGTCTGCATTGGTAGCCAAGATACCTTCTTGTACTGGCATACCATATTCTTTCAATAACGCTTTAGCTTGATACTCATGTAAGTTCATTTAGTTACCTACTTAACTTTGTTTGTTGTCTTCAATTTGCGCAACATTCTCATGTTACTTATGCAAATTGCTGTCTACGTCTTTCACCTTGATGCTTTTTTAATCACACCATCGAATGTGAAAAAGAGCGGAGAACCGCTCTTTATTTTATTTACGCTTACGTTGAATCGCGTGAATTGCACGACCATCTACAGCAAGTGCAGCTTCATGAACAACTTCAGAGAATGTTGGATGACCAAATGTCATTAACTGAAGATCTTCAACAGAAGATACAAATTCAAGAGCGATCATACCTTGGTGTACGATATCAGATGCAGCAGGTCCAATAACATGCATACCTAATAAACGGTCAGTTTTTGCATCAGCAACAAACTTAACAAAACCAGCACCTTCACCCGCCGCTAAAGCACGACCATTTACAGCAAAACCGAATTGACCAGTTTTAACTTCATGACCTTTTTCTTTAGCTTGTTCTTCAGTTAAACCAACCCATGCCGCTTCCGGATGTGTATAGATAACAGAAATGATTGTGTCATAGTTCACTTGAGCTGCATGACCGTGAATACGTTCAACAGCCATTACACCTTCTTCCATTGCTTTATGAGCAAGCATTGGACCACGAACCAAGTCACCAATCGCGTATACACCTTCTACAGAAGTTGCACAGTGATCATTTACTTCAACTAGACCGCGTTCAGTCAATTTAATGCCTGAATCATCTGCCAATAAACCTTCTGCATAAGCTTTACGGCCTACACAAACGATTAATTTGTCAAAAGTCTGAGTTTTTTCTTCGCCGCCTTGAGTGTATTTAACAGTCACTTCACGACCATTAATTTCAGTACCAGAAACTTTAGCACCGATACGAATATCAAGACCTTGCTTAGTTAAAAGTTTTTGGTAGTCTTTTGCCAAAGCTTTATCAGCCATTGGTAAGAACGCATCCATTGCTTCAAAAACAACAACTTCAGCACCAAGACGACGCCAAACAGAACCAAGCTCTAAACCGATTACGCCTGCACCAATTACACCTAAACGCTTAGGTACTTCTGGGAAGTTCAATGCACCAGTTGAATCAACAATAATATCTTGATCTACAGGAGCTACTGGAATATTTACAGGCACAGAACCAGACGCAAGAATAACGTATTTAGGTTCTAAAACTTGAGTTTCACCTTCATGAGAAACGAACTCAACTTTTTTACCAGCAAGTAATTTACCAGTACCTTTTAACCATTCAATGCCATTGCCTTTAAGCAATTGATCGATACCACCAGTTAATTGGTCAACAATTTTGTCTTTACGAGCAAGAAGCTTAGCAAGATCAAAATTCACTTCACCTGTAGTGATACCGTGATCAGCTAAGTGATGTACTGTATCTTCGTAACGGTGAGAAGAGTCAAGTAATGCTTTAGAAGGAATACAACCTACGTTTAAGCATGTACCACCTAAAGATGGCTTACCGTTGTGAATACGTTTTTCGATACAAGCGACTTTAAAACCTAGTTGAGCAGCACGAATCGCAGCTTCATAACCACCAGGACCACCGCCAATAACAACAAGATCAAATTGTTGAGACATTGTTTATCTCCATGGTCCGAGATAGAGGATCACTCTACCTCGGTAATATTATTCGAAGAAATTAAAGATCAAGGATGAGTTTAGCTGGCTCTTCTAACAATTCTTTGATTGCTACCAAGAAACCTACAGCTTCTTTACCATCGATCATACGGTGGTCATAAGAAAGTGCTAAATACATCATTGGCAAGATTTCAACTTGACCATTTACAGCCATAGGACGCTCTTGAATTTTGTGCATACCCAAGATACCAGTTTGTGGCTGATTCAAAATTGGAGTTGAAAGTAATGAACCGAAAGTACCACCGTTAGTGATTGTGAAAGTACCACCAGTCATTTCTTCGATAGATAATTTACCATCACGTGCTTTAGCAGCATATGCACCAATACCAGATTCAACTTCTGCATAGCTCATACGATCAGTATCACGTAATACTGGTACAACAAGACCACGATCAGAAGATACTGCAACACCGATGTCGTAGTAACCGTGATAAACGATATCGTCGCCATCAATTGAAGCGTTTACAGCTGGATAGCGTTTAAGCGCTTCAGTTGCTGCTTTAACGAAGAATGACATGAAGCCTAAACGAGCGCCATGACGTTTTTCAAAAGCATCTTTATATTGCTTACGCAATTCCATGATTGGCTTCATGTTAACTTCGTTGAATGTAGTTAACATTGCTGTTTCTTGAGTTGCAGCAAGAAGACGCTCAGCTACACGCTTACGTAAACGAGTCATTGGAACGCGTTTTTCGATACGCTCACCAACAGCCACACTTAACGGAGTAACGTTAGCAGCTGGTTTAGCTTGATGGTTTGCAACATCTTCTTTAGTGATACGACCACCACGACCAGTACCTTGTACGTCAGCAGCAGCAATACCAGATTCAGTTAATGCTTTACGAACTGCAGGAGCTTGATCAGATACAGTTTCTGTACGCTCAACAACAGGCGCTGCACCAGCTTGAGTTTGAGCAACTGCTTGCTCTACTGCTGCCGGAGCAGCCGCTGCTGCACCAGCACCAGCTTCAAATTGAGCAATAACTTCGTCAGAAAGAACTGTATCGCCTTCATCTTTAATGATTGCAACTAAGCTACCATCAGCAGGAGCAACAACTTCTAAAACAACTTTGTCGGTTTCAATATCACAGATTACTTCATCACGTGATACAGGTTCACCCACCTTTTTATGCCAAGTTGCGATGGTTCCATCTGCAACAGACTCTGGGAATACCGGTGCTTTAATTTCGGTTGCCATTATTGAGAATCTCCTGATTGTTCAGCTTCGATTGCCAATGCATCATTAATTAGCTGAGCTTGTTGTTTTGCATGCAAGTACGGTGAGCCACAAGCTGGTGCAGCAGAAGCTTCACGACCTGCAAAACTGATACGGATTTGTTTGCCAGATTTTAAGATATCGTCATATAAACGCGGTGCAATAAATAACCATGCGCCTTGGTTCTTCGGCTCTTCTTGTGCCCAAACGAGTTCTTTCACATTTGGATAAGCAGCCAAGATTTCCGCAAGACGTTGCTCTGGGTATGGATACAACTGTTCAATACGTACGATTGCAACATTAGTTAAGTTTTGTTCACGACGTTTTTCAAGTAAGTCGTAATAAACTTTACCGCCACAAAGTACAAGACGAGTTACATCTGACTTGTTAATTTGATCGATTTCATCAATTACAGTTTGGAATGAACCATTTGCAAGCTCTTCTAAAGTAGAAGTCGCAAGTTTATGACGAAGTAAAGATTTCGGTGACATTACAATCAATGGCTTACGAATTGGGCGTACAGCTTGACGACGTAATGCATGGAAAATCTGTGCAGGTGTCGTTGGAGTGATCACTTGCATGTTGTCTTCAGCACATAACTGCAAGAAACGTTCTAAACGAGCTGATGAGTGTTCTGGGCCTTGACCTTCGAAACCGTGTGGTAACAACATTGTTAAACCACAAACACGTTCCCACTTAGTCTCACCAGAAGCAATAAACTGGTCAATCACAACTTGAGCACAGTTTACGAAGTCACCAAATTGTGCTTCCCAAATAATCAAGCTCTTAGGAATTGTAGTTGCGTAACCATATTCGAATGCAAGAACTGCTTCTTCAGATAAAAGAGAGTCATAAATCGCAAAACGTGGTTGGTTCTCTTTCACATGACAAAGTGGAATGTAAGTTGAACCATCAGCTTGGTTATGCAATTTCGCATGACGGTGTGAGAAGGTACCACGACCCACGTCTTCACCAGTAATACGAACTAGATAATCTTCATCTAATAAAGTTGCATAAGCTAAAGTTTCTGCTGCACCCCAGTTTAATGGAGTTTCACCAGTTTGCATTTTTACGCGGTCTTCAATTACTTTTTGAACCTGACGCTGCATTACAAACCCTTCAGGAAGTTTGCTCATGCCCTCGCCTAATTCTTTTAAGCGATTTAAGTCAAATGAAGTATCCCAATCGTCTGTGTAGTCATGGCCCAAATATGGAGTCCAGTCAACAAACATTTTGGTATTTGGTTCAAGAATCAATGCATTTGCTACATGATTACCCGCTTCTAGATCAGAACGGTAATCTTCAACCATTTGGTCTGCTTCAGCACGATCAAGTACTTTCTCTTGAACAAGTTGATCAGCATAAAGTGTACGAGTAGTCGCTTTCTTCGCAATTACTTGATACATCAATGGCTGTGTACCAGATGGCTCATCTGCTTCGTTATGGCCACGACGACGATAACAGAACAAATCGATAACAACATCTTTACGGAATTCGTGACGGAAATCATGTGCTAATTGAGTAGCAAAGATAACAGCTTCAGGATCATCGCCATTTACATGGAAAATTGGCGCCTGAATCATTTTAGCAACGTCTGTACAGTATTCTGTAGAACGTGCATCACGAGGATCAGAAGTTGTGAAACCTACTTGGTTGTTCACAATAATATGAACTGTACCACCAACCGTATAGCCACGAGTTTGTGACATCTGGAAGGTTTCCATGTTCACGCCCTGACCTGCAAATGCCGCATCACCATGAACTATCACTGGTAAAACGTCATCACCGCCAATGTCTCTACGACGTACTTGACGTGCACGTACAGAACCTTCAACTACAGGACCAACAATTTCCAAGTGAGATGGGTTAAATGCTAATGCCAAGTGAACTTCGCCACCTGGAGTCATTACATTACTTGAGAAACCTTGGTGGTATTTAACGTCGCCAGAACCTTTTTTATGAATTGATTTACCTTCGAACTCACCAAATAAGTCCGCAGGGTTTTTACCCATAATATTCACAAGAAGATTTAAACGGCCACGGTGTGGCATACCAATAACAACTTCTTTACAACCTACAGCACCAGCACGCTGAATAATCTCGTTTACCATAGGAATAAAAGATTCGCCGCCCTCAACACCAAAGCGTTTAGCACCGACGTATTTATTACCAAGATATTTTTCAAGACCTTCTGCAGCAGTTAAACGCTCTAAGAAGCCTTTCTTTTGATCATTTGTGTAATTGAATTTACCACGGGCACTTTCAAGACGTTGTTGAATCCAACGTTTTTCTTTTGTGTCCACGATATGCATGTATTCAACACCGATCGAACCACAATAGATTGATTCCATTGCCTCAATCATTTCAGCAAGCGTTGCTTCGCTTTTGCCAATTTCAAGATTGCCGGTATTGAATACAGTGTCTAAATCTGATTTGGTTAAACCGTGAGCTGAAAGATCTAAATCCGGAATCTCTTCACGCTTAGCAAGACCTAATGGATCTAATTTAGCTTTTTGATGTCCGCGATTACGATAAGCAGCAATAAGTTGTAAAACGCCAATTTGACGACGCTCATGCTCAGTACTTACAGTACTTTGTACAACAGGTTGAACACGATTAGCATTACGTCCTAGTAATAGGAATTGCTCACGCACAGCGCTGTGTGGTTGGTCACCCTTTGGATATTTATCGAAATATTGGCGCCAGTCCTCAGCTACAGAGGTTGGGGAAGTCAGGTACTGCTCGTAAAGTTCTTCAATATACGCTGCACTATCAGCGGAAAGTTCAGTGTCAAGACGCAATGCGTCAGCAACTTCTTGCATTTGTGGACCCATTTCCTATTGCAAAAAATATTACAGGCTGCCTTTTAAGCACACCCATGATGCATAATGCCAAATTGGTAAAAAAGGCATTACTTACCCAACAGGTCTCTAAGACCATGGGGCGTCATACTACCTAGAGAGAAAACTCCATAGGTAATTAATGAATCACAACGCCCTCAATGGCATCATCACTCACCTTATACTCGATTAAAACCGAGCAATTTTTTGCAAATCTTTTTAGAAAAATTAACTTTAAAATTAACTTTTCTAAAATGACTTTAACCATAAAAATTAAGCACAGATCTAAGATCGTGCTACTTAAATTAATTTCACTAGTATACGCTTTTTTCACCTATAACTTTGTGGCAAATCGTATCATGTTCTTAAACAACGATTGATTTTTTTGACACATACCACCTATAAATTGGCGAAATACATAAGCGATTTTATCTTTTAATATATGGTGCAATATATAAAATCCTCGCTCTTTTCGACCAAAGTCTAAAGTTTACATTATAAAATTAAAAAAAAACGCACATCAAGGATGCGCGTTTTCTATTTGTGCAGAATTAACCCGCTTGATCTAATAGCATGTTACGGATGTGACCGATTGCTTTAGTAGGGTTTAGACCTTTAGGACATACTGACACACAGTTCATAATACCTTTACAACGGAACAAACTGAATGGATCGTCAAGACGAGCCAAACGGTCTGCAGTAGCAGTATCACGAGAGTCGATAATAAAACGGTATGCATTCAACAATGCTGAAGGACCCAAGAATTTATCAGGGTTCCACCAGAATGATGGGCATGAAGTTGAACAACACGCACAAAGAATACATTCATACAAACCATTTAAGTGTTCACGCTCTTCAGGAGACTGTAAACGCTCTTTAGGTGGAGCTGGTTGGTTATTGATCAAGAATGGCTGAATTTTGTCATATTGATCATAGAATTGGTTCATATCAACAACCAAATCTTTAACAACCGGCAAACCTGGTAATGGACGAATTACAATTTTCTCAGGCAGGTCGTTTAAATTCCATAAACAAGCCAAACCATTTTTACCATTAATGTTTACACCATCCGAACCACAAATACCTTCACGGCATGAACGACGGAACGTTAATGATTCATCTTGAACCTTCAAAGCAAGTAATGCATCAAGCAACATACGGTGCTTATCAGTCAATTCAAGCTTGAAAGTTTGCATATACGGCGCTTTATCCTTATCAGGATCATAGCGGTAGATTTCGAATGTACGAGTACCTCTACTCATCTTTATACTCCCGATTAGAATGTACGTGGTGCTGGTGGAATTGCATCAACAGTCAACGGTTTGAAGCGCACTGGCTTATATTCCAAACGGTTATCTGATGAATACCATAAAGTATGCTTCATCCACTCATCATCACGGCGACCGTATGAATAAGTTGGGTGATCAGCTGGCAATTCATAATCAACTACAGTATGCGCACCACGACATTCTTTACGCGCAGCAGCTGAAATTAATGTAGCTTTTGCAACTTCATATAAGTTTTCAACTTCAAGCGCTTCAACACGTGCAGTGTTAAATACTTTAGATTTATCTTTCAAGTGAATGTTGCGCACACGTGGCTCAAGAGCAAGAATCTCTTTAACACCTTTATCAAGCAAAGCTTGAGTACGGAATACACCAGCGTGGTCTTGAACGATATCACGAATCGCATCAGCAACTTCTTGTGCATTTTCACCAGAAGTTGATTCATCCAATTTACGTACGCGATCTAAAGTTTGCTCTAATACGTTTGTTGGAAGTGGTGCATATTCATCACCATGATGCTTAGTTACGTAGTCGATAATGTGCTCACCAGCAGCTTTACCAAATACAACCAAGTCAAGAAGTGAGTTAGTACCTAAACGGTTTGCACCATGTACTGATACACAAGAACATTCACCAATTGCATAGAAACCTTTTACAGGTTTAGTGTAGTTGTCTGTACCGGCTTCAGGTAAGCACACTTGACCATGCATATTTGTAGGAATACCACCCATTTGATAATGGATTGTTGGTACTACAGGAATTGGTTCTTTAGTAATGTCAACGTTCGCGAATTTTTTACCAATCTCAAATACAGATGGTAAACGCTTCATGATTGTGTCAGCGCCCAAGTGAGTCATATCTAATAAGATATAATCACCTTTTGGACCACAACCACGACCTTCTTTAATTTCTTGGTCCATAGAACGTGATACGAAGTCACGTGGAGCCAAGTCTTTTAAAGTTGGTGCATAACGTTCCATGAACGGTTCGCCGTCTTTGTTACGAAGGATTGCACCTTCACCACGACAACCTTCAGTTAACAATACGCCTGCGCCCGCAACACCCGTAGGGTGGAATTGCCAGAATTCCATATCTTGTAATGGAATGCCAGCACGAGCAGCCATACCAAGACCGTCACCAGTGTTGATATAAGCATTTGTTGATGCACGGTAAACACGACCAGCACCACCAGTAGCAAACAATGTCGCTTTTGCTTGGAATACAGCGATATTACCAGTTTCTTGGTCAATCGCTGTTACACCAAGAACATCACCTGCTTCGTTACGGATCAAATCAAGCGCGATCCATTCAACGAAGAACTGAGTACCCATTTTCACGTTGCTTTGATAAAGCGTGTGTAATAATGCGTGACCAGTACGGTCAGCAGCAGCACAAGCACGTGGAACCGGTTTATCACCATAGTTCGCAGAGTGTCCACCGAACGGACGCTGGTAAATTGTACCATCAGCGTTACGGTCAAACGGCATACCCATGTGTTCAAGCTCATACACAACTTTTGGTGCTTCACGACACATAAATTCAATTGCGTCTTGGTCACCTAACCAGTCAGAACCTTTTACCGTATCGTAAAAGTGGAAATGCCAGTTATCTTCTTGCATGTTACCTAACGACGCACCGATACCGCCCTGAGCAGCAACTGTATGTGAACGTGTTGGGAAAACTTTAGTAAGTACTGCAACTTTCAAACCTGCTTGAGCAAGTTGGTAAGATGCACGCATACCAGAACCACCACCACCAACGATAACTGCATCGAAAGTGAGGTTTTGAATATTTGAATAATCTTCTTTAGGGGTTATCGCGCCCATGATATCTTCCTATCAATTCGCCCAGAAAATCTGGATACCCCAGATTGCGTACACAAACACTGCAATAATGACAGCCGTCGTCAGTACAAGGCGTAAACCTTTCGCTGAAGGACCCATTTGACGAGTAGTGACATAGTCAGTGAAAACTTGCCACATACCAATCCATGCGTGTGCGATAAGCGATAAAATTGCCAATAAAGAAAAAATCTTCATTGGTAATGTCATCATGAAGCCAGCCCACTGTTGATAGTCAAATTCACCTTTGCAGAGAATCCAACCAAAAAGAACAACAGTATAAGCTGCTAATACAACCGCACTTACACGCTGGATAAACCAATCACGAGAACCTGAACCAGTTAAACCTGTAGCACTTTTCATTAGAACATAATCCATACAAAGGCTGCGATAATGGCTACCACAGATAAGATCAATGAAATTGTCGCTGCAATACGACCACTTTGCAGTTCTTCAGCAAAACCTAAATCTGCAAGTAAGTGCTTAACTCCAGCAATAAAGTGGAATATCAAGCCGGCTGCAAATACCCAAACAACAAAACGTACAAGGATATTTCCAAAAACGACATTTTTAACGTAGTCAAATCCTTCTGGTGAAGATAATGATTTATCTAGAATCCATAAGAGAACTGGTACTAATAAGAAAACGATGACACCTGATAAACGGTGTAAAATTGATGCAATAGCCACGGGTGAGCGTAAATTTACCGCTAACACCTGACCCATGGACAAATTGACAGGTCTGTTGCTTTTCACAGCGGGCATCCTGTAGGTAGAAACTCCGACCGGAGTTTGTTGAATTAATTCCAAGGAAAGCTGGCATTGTTAGGCAAGCACAGCTCATGCCTAACCTATAAACGACACTGAATTATAAAACGCGAAGTATCAAAATACAAACAATCCACTTTGCCATTTCAGCAAAAAACCATTAAATAAGAATCATTCAAAACAATATTACATTATTAGGTCAATAAAAAAACTATACCTACACACATCATGTCCTTGTTTAAAATAACTTTTTATTTAATTTCATTTTTTCTGAAATTTCTTTTAAATAAGCCGATTTTAGACTAAAGATAAAGTTATAAATTCCTCATATCAATAGAAAAATGATCGCAATATCCTCCTATTTTCAATGTGAGCCACATTTCAAATAAGTGAGCAAACTTATATTTCAGATAGATATTAAGCGATCTACACTAATTTTTCGAAAGTGAATTTCATTAAAAAATAGTTCTTATGATTTTAAAGTCGTCTGATGAGCTATTTTTTATACAATTAAACTTAAAAAAAGAACAATATTCTTTGTTACAACTAAATAAAAATACCATTTTTTTTGAGTGTAAATTTGAAATTACACCATGAGTTTTATGATTTTTTTAAGCAGATTGGCATTTTCTACCGCCTTATTATTCTAAATTGCAATTTATAAATTTGCTTACAATTGTACTCATCCTTCATTTTTTTTCTGCACGTTCTTGTTGAATTGACTTATTATACCATCCCGATGCAGTGATTTTACTGACTTTTTTGCTCGGGTCTTGATGACTAACTCTCTGTGGGAACGTCATTTTTTATCCATAAGTATAATTGACAAAATTTCAGTACTCACTAATCTTATAGCAAATTTTGACACCGTCTGATTCGCACATGAGAACATTAGGATTTCGAGTCAGATCAACATTCACCAGGACAGGAGATCTATTGAATGTCTGAAGCAAATGGCAAAAAAGCCGTATTACATCTTGATGGCAAAGAAATTGGATTACCAATCTACAGTGGCACTTTAGGTCCAGATGTAATTGATGTCAGCAGCATACTGAAAGAAGGTCATTTTACTTTCGATCCTGGTTTTATGGCGACAGCCGCATGCGAATCTAAAATTACTTTCATTGATGGTGACAAAGGTATTTTATTACACCGCGGCTACCCAATTGATCAGTTAGCAACTCAAGCAGACTACCTTGAAACTTGTTATTTATTATTAAATGGCGAGCTCCCAACTGCTGAACAAAAAGTTGAGTTTGATACGAAAGTACGTGCTCACACTATGGTTCACGATCAAGTTAGCCGTTTCTTCAATGGTTTCCGTCGTGATGCTCACCCAATGGCAATCATGGTTGGTGTTGTAGGTGCATTATCTGCGTTCTATCATAACAACCTAGATATTGAAGACATCAATCACCGTGAAATCACTGCAATTCGCTTAATTGCAAAAATTCCAACGCTTGCTGCTTGGAGTTACAAATACACAGTAGGTCAACCATTCATCTATCCACGTAACGATTTAAGTTATGCGGAAAACTTCTTGCACATGATGTTTGCTACTCCTGCTGACCGTGATTACAAAGTTAATCCTGTTCTTGCTCGCGCAATGGATCGTATTTTCACGCTTCATGCTGACCACGAACAAAATGCTTCTACATCTACAGTACGTCTTGCTGGCTCTACTGGTGCAAACCCGTATGCATGTATCTCTGCTGGTATCTCTGCACTTTGGGGACCTGCTCACGGTGGTGCAAACGAAGCAGTTCTTAAGATGCTTGATGAAATCGGTAGCGTTGAAAACGTTGCAGAGTTCATGGAAAAAGTTAAACGCAAAGAAGTTAAGCTTATGGGCTTCGGTCACCGCGTTTACAAAAACTTCGACCCACGCGCTAAAGTAATGAAGCAAACTTGTGACGAAGTTCTTGAAGCTTTAGGTATCAACGATCCTCAATTAGCACTTGCTATGGAACTTGAGCGTATCGCATTGAACGACCCGTACTTCGTTGAGCGTAAACTTTACCCTAACGTAGACTTCTACTCAGGTATCATCCTTAAAGCGATTGGTATCCCAACAGAAATGTTTACTGTAATCTTCGCTCTTGCTCGTACAGTTGGTTGGATCAGCCACTGGTTAGAAATGCACAGCGGTCCTTACAAAATCGGTCGTCCTCGTCAGCTTTATACTGGTGAAACTCAACGCGACATCAAACGTTAATATTCGAAAGAAAATTAATGAAAAAAAGCTGCCAAAAGGCAGCTTTTTTATTTACGTCTTTTTCTACTCTAGACTTATTCTTCTTCATACATAGTTAACAAGTGATGGCTAATTCCATCTGCTCGCAACCAAGCCAACTCATAGCTCGCTTTAGCCAAAGCTAAAACACGTCCTTCAAACTCAACCCATATTGTTTTGACTTGAGACTCCGAAATACCCAAACCACTCTCGTGTGCTAGATGTTTATTCTTTTCACATATTTTTAAGGCATGGTAAAGCTTACGACCCTGGCTCGCCCCCTCCATTAACCGAACACGCTTACTTAGGATAAAGCCCTCAACATGCTGTAAGTCCGCATGAGGCAGCATTGGCACTAAGATTTGATTCAATTGATCATCTAAACGCTTCCATACAGCCAAACGCTGCTCTGCCGTATAAGTGTTCCATTGAATCACCTCGTGGTTAAAACGGCGACAACCACGACAAACCTGATCACCAAAAACTGTTGAACAACGCCCTGCACATGGGGTGAGAGAGAGCGTTCGATGATCATTACTCAAAACAAACTCCTTAAATAAACCATATACTTTTTATGGTTTTCTCGCTTATTACTAATTTTCGCGCTAAAATATGCGCCTTAAATTTCTATCTTAATACATTTGGAGTTTTCCATGAACGCTACTGTAGAACAGCTTGCACCTGTAGAACAGCAAGCGACCGCAGGTTGGGTTGTTGCAGCACTATATCAATTTAAAGAAGTTCAAGATCCTGCCGATCTTCAACAACGTTTATTAGACTTAGTGAAAACAATTAACCTTTGTGGAACTCTGATTGTAGCAGGTGAAGGAATTAATGGTACTGTTGCTGGTGATCGCTTAGCAATTGATACACTACATCAATTTTTGCTCAATGAAGGCTTTGGCGCTATGGAATACAAAGAATCCCATAGTTCTGACAAACCTTTCCGCAAAATGAAAATTAAACTTAAAGAAGAAATTGTGACTTTAGGTGTTGAGGTTAAACCTCGTGACTTAGTCGGTCACTACCTTGATCCTAAAGAGTGGAATGATTTAATCGCACGTGATGATGTAATTTTAATCGACACACGTAATGATTACGAATATAAAGCGGGTACATTTAAGGGCGCAATTGACCCTAAAACTGAAACATTCCGTGAGTTTCCAGAATACGTCAAGAAAGAATTAGAGCAACATAAAGACAAAAAAATTGCGATGTTCTGTACTGGCGGTATTCGCTGTGAAAAATCAACTTCTTTACTTCTTCAAGAAGGATTTAAAGAGGTTTACCATCTTAAAGGCGGTATCCTTAAGTATCTAGAAGAAACCCCTGCTGATGAAAGCTTATGGGAAGGTGAATGTTTCGTATTTGACGGACGTACTGCTGTAACTCATGGTGTAGAGGAAGGCGTGAATATTAAATGTCATGCTTGCGGTTGGCCTTTAACTCCTGAAGAGTCTGCTCTACCAAGTTACGAACACGGTGTTTCTTGCGTTTATTGCATCGACAAAACCACTGAAAAGCAAAAAGCTGGTTTCCGTATGCGCCAGTCACAAATTGCTGCTGCAAAGCGTAAACGCTTGTAATAAAAACAGGAGGATCCAATGATCCTCCTCTTCCATCTAGTGAATCTATTAAAAATCAATATTATTTATACTGCTCCATAATTTTCTTAAACTCAATACTTACACAATTCATTGGCGCAACAGTTGGAGATTTCCCAACAACTCCTCTTAACTTCCCATCATTAGAAAAGTCTAATCCAATCTGACTATAGGTATTAATATCTGTATAAGGTCCGGTATTAATCATAATATCTACAATCTCTAACTCACCCTCATCAAAAGTAAAGCTCATGCCATCTTCTAATTCTTGATCCAATAATGCTGATACTGTTTGATCCCCTTTGGTTAAACTCACTTTATTACCTTGTTTTACCAAAACACACTTTTCATCTGAGTCGGCAGCCACCAAATTACTTTCAATAAAATTATTAATAACCTTATCTGAACATTTATTGTATTGCTGCATATTTTCTAATGCAGGCAGTATTTGACAGACATTCGTATTAAAATTAAAAATCATTGGTATTGAGTTATTCAAAATATCAACTTTCTTAGGTAATTGAGATAAATTTCCATCTTTAATTAACATTAACAGTGCATCATAGTCTTTGATGTTTTCATTATTCTTAATAGCTTCCAACAACTCTTGAATAGCTTGATGAATAGGGCTATTTACTTTCATCTCAGTATTAAATAGATCCGCATCATTATTAATACCATACCCCTTTTTAATAAGTTCAGCTACCAAAGCAGAATTTGCAGAATTTAACTTTTCTGTAGTCATGGTTCCAGATTGATACCATATTGCAGGAACTTGGTTACTGGCATAAGCAACGACCATATCCGTAAGCGGATTAATATTTACATTACCCTCACGCTCAACATAACTATAGTAGCTTTGTCCATTAGCTTTTACCTGTAAACGACAAGGAAACTTACTATTATCTACTTCACCTTGCCATTTACCTTGGGCATTAACATTTACAGTATTTTTAAAACCGATTCCATCTTTACAAATTGCTGTTACATTTGCACCATTCAAAGCAGAAGTTGAAAATGCTGTACCAGAGATTAATTTATAAGTCACTTCATTTTGATTAGATTGTGAAATTTTCGCTTCACTAACACTGTTACTATTTTCACCACCACAAGCTATAAGTAATATTACTAAGAGCAAGCCACTAATTTTACAAATTATATTCATATTAAATCGCATTGTTATAGCACTAAAGATTTTTATATCGATCATGGACTAACACATGATGATAGGTAAATTAAACTCTATTAAAAGTATAATTTTAAAATAACAATAAATATTATATATAAATAAAATTAATGCAAAAATATTATTATACTCAATTACCTATTAAAAAATTCAGGCAATAAAAAACGCCCTAGAAAGGACGTTATTTATTATTTCTTCTAATAAATTAATTTGGCGTATGATACATCAAGTATAATTCATTCAAATTATCTGGGATTTCTTCTGCCAGCTCATCCATTAACTGTCCATTACGACGGAAAGATTCCATCTGTGGATCTTCTTCATCAATTCCACTAAATACCATCATTGGTAAAGTTAAATCAATTAATTGTTCTTCATATTCAGGTGCAAACCATGCATCTTCATTTAAGAACATCGCATCAACAAATCCAACACTCCAGTCGCCTAAGCTAGACTCAACATCAGCTTCTTCAATTTCAAACGGAAATTCAATTCCATTTTCATTTGCTAAGTCTTGTCGAATTGATTCTAACCACGCTTTGATCTGCTGAATAATTTCGGCAGGAACTTTCTTATGGTTATTATCGAATAATTCATCTAACCAACGATCAAACTGAGGGCCTACTGCAATTGCACACAGAAAACCATGAGTTGCAGCGAAATCCAGACCATACTCATTGTGGTCTCCATCTAGATATTCACTTAATTGGTCTAAATCTAACGCACTCATTGTGTTACCTGACTATAAAAAAGAAATCTACGATAGCATAGCATCTAAGCTGACGATGCCCTATTCAGATTTGATTAGTCTTCATCATCAAGATCATCATCGTCTAAATCGTAATCAAAATCTTTTAACTCACGCTCTAAACGGCGTTGAGCCAATAGATCATCAATTAATCTACGTTTTTCTAATGATTCTTTCGCAGTGATTTTGCCTGATGACTCATCAAAACCGACATCATCATCATCACCGTAGTTATCATCTAATTCAAAATCTGTAGAAGACACTAAAACTACCTCTAATGAAAAAATGTGAATGGGTCTAGCCGCTATTTATCTTGGTTATTAAATCGTGTCAAGTTTTATTTATATTTTTTTCATTAAACTGCATATTTGTACTTTTTTTCGCCCAAAAAATTGTGTATTTATAAAGCTGAACTATTTTTTTGATCAAAAAAAAATTCTATGATTTTTTCGATGATTTAAGCTTGAAAAAAATGATTTTATCCCAATATTCAAAAAACAGACGTGAATTCAAAGATATTTTTTATTTAACGGTTACTGATCAAAGCCAAAACATTTCAAGCAAATTGTGCTATCATGCACGGTTTTTCACTGCCACAGATTCAACAAAGAGTAAGCAAAGATGAGCGATATGCATTCCCCTACTTCTCAAGTAGCGGCTCTGATTAGCCGAGGCAAAGAACAAGGTTACTTAACTTACGCTGAGGTTAACGATCATCTGCCGGACTCGATTACTGAAAGCGAACAGATTGAAGACATTATTCAAATGCTTCAAGACGTTGGTATTCCTGTACACGAGCGTGCACCTGAATCTGACGATACCATGTTCGGTGAGTCGGCTGACGCAACTGATGAGGTTGCTGAAGAAGAAGCTGCTGCCGTACTTGCATCGGTTGAAAATGAGCCTGGACGTACGACAGACCCTGTACGTATGTACATGCGTGAAATGGGTACAGTTGAACTATTAACCCGTGAAGGTGAAATCAGCATTGCCAAACGTATTGAAGAAGGTATCCGTGATGTCCTTAATTCAATTGCTTACTGGCCAAATGCTGTTGAAGTTGTATTAAAAGAATATAATGATTTTTTAACTGGCGAACGCCGTCTTGCAGATATTTTATCAGGCTACCTCGATCCTGAAACCGATGAAGATATTCCAGAAGTTTTAGAAGAAGTTGAAGAACTTGAAGAAGAAGACGAATCATCTTCAAAATCAACGAAAGAAGTTAAACTTGATGATGACGATGAAGAAGAAGAGTCTGAAGGTGATGATGACTCTGAAGGCGATTCAGGTCCAGACCCTGAGGTTGCAAAAGTTCGTTTTACTGAACTAGAAGCTGCTTGGGCTAAAACAAAAGCTGTTGTTGAAAAACATGGTCGTAACAGTCCAGAGGCTGAAGAAGCTTTAGAAGCTTTAGCTACTGTGTTCATGATGTTTAAATTTACACCACGTTTATTTGACATCATCTCTGAAATGATTCGTGGTACCCATGAGCAAATTCGTGCCAATGAACGTGAAATCATGCGTTATGCAGTACGTCGTGGCCGTATGGACCGTACTCAATTCCGTACATCTTTCCCTAAACAAGAATCTAATCCAGCTTGGTTAGATGAACAAATTGCTAAAGCACCTGCTGAAATCAAGGCGCATTTAGAAAAAGTTCGTCCAGATGTTTTAGCATTCCAACAAAAGATTGCAGATATTGAGAAAGAGCTGAGTTTAAGCGTTGCTGAAATTAAAGATATCTCGAAACGTATGGCGATTGGCGAAGCGAAAGCACGTCGCGCTAAGAAAGAAATGGTGGAAGCCAACCTCCGTTTGGTAATTTCAATTGCGAAAAAATATACCAACCGTGGTTTACAGTTCCTTGACTTGATTCAAGAAGGGAACATTGGTTTGATGAAAGCCGTAGACAAGTTTGAATACCGTCGTGGTTATAAATTCTCGACTTATGCAACTTGGTGGATTCGTCAGGCGATTACTCGTTCGATTGCCGATCAGGCTCGTACAATCCGTATTCCAGTACACATGATTGAAACGATTAACAAGATCAACCGTGTATCTCGTCAATTGTTACAAGAAATGGGCCGTGAACCGACACCTGAAGAATTAGGTGAACGTTTAGAAATGGATGAAGTTAAAGTTCGTAAAGTACTTAAAATTGCTAAAGAACCGATTTCGATGGAAACACCTATTGGTGATGATGAAGATTCACATCTTGGGGATTTCATTGAAGATCAAAACATCACTTCTCCAATTGATGCTGCGACTTCAGAAGGCTTAAAAGAAGCAACTCGTGAAGTATTGGAAAACTTAACTGAACGTGAAGCAAAAGTATTGAAGATGCGTTTTGGTATTGATATGCCAACCGATCACACACTTGAAGAAGTTGGTAAACAATTTGATGTAACGCGTGAACGTATCCGTCAGATTGAAGCAAAAGCATTACGTAAATTACGCCACCCTTCTCGTTCTGAACACTTACGTTCTTTCTTGGAAAATGACTAAGTTTTGAAAGCTTGAAATTTCAAAACCAAGCCCCATTTAATAGAAAGAGCTATAAACGCCTGCGATAATGCAGGCGTTTCAAATCATGAGGTAACTTATGTTAGACCGCACTCCATCTCGCGAACTACAAGAACATCTTTGGGTATTTCCGATGGATTATCCAATTAAACTTATTGGCGATGCGGGTGAAGAATTACGTGTTGCTGTAGTCGATATTTTGGTAAAACATTTTCCAGACTTCGACCACTCAACATTAAAAGTTCAAGAATCTCGCACCGGCAAGTATCATTCTTTAACAGCACAATTGCGCTTTGAAGAATTGGAACAAGTTCATGCACTTTATGCTGACTTGGCTGCTTGTCCGCAGATTAGAACTGCGCTTTAATTTTAAGTTCTTCAATCAATACCACAGTCAGGCATTCTTACTGTGGTATTTTTTTGGAAATTTTAAAAACCTCCCTACCACGAAAAACCTTACAAATATTTAGAATTCCTTTTATAAAATCCTTTAAAATTACAAGGTTTTCGGCTTTTATCTAGTAGATATTAACTGGGCGCCGCATAAACTAATTATAGGAAGAGATTGTGATGAGCCTTGATAAACCTAACTTAATCATTCGGCAATGGAACGATTTACAAGATTATCAAAGCAAGTTTGAAACCATGAAACTCTTAACAAATGAGCGAGATCAAGATACGCCCGATGAGTTATGGTTACTTCAACATCATAATGTTTTAACTCAAGGTCAAGCTGGTAAACCTGAACACATCCTAATTTCATCAGATATTCCTGTAGTGCAAACTGACCGTGGTGGACAAGTGACTTGGCATGGACCTGGTCAACTTGTGGCTTACTTCATGTTTGATCTTAATCGTCTAAAATGGAACGTGCGTACATTGGTCAGTTTTGCTGAACAATTCATGATAGATGTTTTAAAAAAATACGGAATTGAAGCGTATGCTAAGCCTGATGCACCAGGAGTATATGTAGATGGCCGTAAGATCGGTTCCCTAGGTTTTAAAATTCGTCGTGGTCGTAGCTACCATGGGTTAGCGCTAAATCTGGACTGTGCCCTAGATGGGTTCCAGACGATCAATCCTTGTGGCTACGCTGGTTTAGAAATGGTGCGTATACAAGATTTGGTGACTCCTTATCCATCATTCACTCAACTTTGCCAAGACTTTATTGAGTATATTAAGAACACTGGATACTTTAATGACCCAGAAGTCAAAACTGAATAAATCGCTTTGCGATGAAATAAAAATGGATTAGAGTAATTACTCTAAATTTGCTTTTGCATAATTTTAACAAGGGATACGCGAGTGATTTCGACAAAAGCTGTAAAGCCTACTCTGCAACTTGCCTACGTTAAGCTCATGATGGATGTTGTTGGTCGTGGCTTAGTCATGGCAAGTCAAGTGGACACTGAAATACAAGAGGAAGTATCTAAATTTCCTGTTCACTTTGTACTTTCAATGAATGTTTTCCCAAATGGACCAGCATTTTTTGCTCGAGTCACAGAAGACAAACAGTTAGAGCTACTCAAAAGAGCTGAAAGAAAGCCAGACTTAACTATTACATTCAAACATGTAACTCATGCCTTTTTAGTATTTTCTTTTCAAGAAAGTACTGCCCAAGCATTTGCTAATGACCGAATGATTGCTGATGGTGATGTATCTGCTGCCATTCGCTTAGTACGCTGTCTAAATAAAATGGAATCTCTTATTTTACCTAAATTGGTTGCGTCTCTTGCAGTCAAAGAATACCCAACCGAACTCACCCTAAAAGAAAAATTCAACGAAGCTGCAAATATTTACTTAAAAGTAGCTAAGTCCTATTTCAAGCGGAGCGCATAACATGGCTAAACCATATTACGAATTCTTTTGTCCTGTAAAAGTCATTGCTGGTAATGCTGCGTTAGAACATATTCCGTTTGAACTTGCGACTTTAGGTGCAAAACGCCCGCTCATCATTACAGATAAAGGTGTGCGCGCAAATGGCTTACTCAACCCGATTGAAGCTGCATTCAGCACAACCGATGCTGTCATTGGTCATGTGTTTGATGATGTTCCACCAGACTCCAGTTTAGAAGTCGTTCGTCTTGCCGCAGAAGCTTATCGCAAGAATAAATGCGATGCGATTATTGCTGTAGGTGGTGGTTCAGTTATCGATACCTCTAAAGCAACTAACATTTTAGTATCTGAAGGTGGAGATGACTTACTTCAATATTCTGGTGCACACAACCTACCAAAACCATTAAAACCATTTTTCGTAATCCCAACTACATCAGGTACGGGATCTGAAGTGACTATGGTTGCCGTGGTTTCAGATACGCAAAAGAATGTTAAATTGGCATTTGCTTCTTATTACTTAATGCCACATGCAGCGATTTTAGATCCACGCATGACACTTACATTGCCACCTCATTTAACTGCAATGACAGGTATGGATGCCTTAACACATTGTGTTGAAGCATATACATGTATGGCTGCCAATCCACTCAGCGATGCTTATGCAAGTGCTGGAATTAAAAAGATTAGTGAAAACCTATTTAATGTCCTAGAAAACCCAAATGACTCACAAGGTCGTTTAGAACTAGCACAAGCCTCTACAATGGCAGGTATTGCATTCTCAAACTCAATGGTAGGCCTTGTACATTCCTTAGGTCATGCTTTAGGTGCTGTTGCTCACCTGCCCCACGGTTTATGCATGAATTTATTCTTACCGTATGTGCTTGAATATAATAAGCAGGTAAATGGCCAGAAAATTGGTGAATTACTATTGCCGTTAGCTGGTGCTGATATCTATGCACAAACTCCAGCAACTCAACGTGCAGACAGAGCGATTGCAACAATTTTAGCAATGCGTGATCGTTTATTTACTTTAATCAAGTTACCACGTACTTTACGTGAAACTGGCAAAGTAACGGAAGCACAGCTCGATGAAGTTGCAGAAAAAGCACTAAATGACGGCTCAATTATTTACAACCCTAAAGAAGCAAGCCTAAAAGATATCCGAGAGATCTTACAAAAGGCATGGTAATTCGATAGGTTAAACTCGAGACTTAAATCTAAAGACCTGATTTTTATATAAAATCAGGTCTTTTTTATCACTGTGAATTTTTATTCATCTTTTTATTTGGAAATATGGCAAAAAATTTGCTAAAAAATCGATGAAAGTACTGACAATTTGCATCAATTTAGGATAGATTGGCGCACTTTATCTTTTTCTGTAGGGGGGATCGTTCGTCTCAAACGATCCTTAACACCAAGCTGATCCTTGATCAACGATTATGAGGATAACGCCGTTGACAAATTTATCTGGGACTAAACCAACAGCTAAACTTCAAAAGAATCTTGTGCTTTGGCACATTATTATTATTGGTTTAGCTTATATTCAGCCATTAACGTTATTCGATACTTTTGGTTTAGTATCAGAGCGAAGTGGCGGTCATGTACCAACTTCCTACATCTTTGCATTAGTCGCAATTTTATTAACATCGATCAGTTATGGACATATGATTAAGCGCTACCCTTCTTCTGGGTCAGCTTATACGTATGCTCAAAAATCAATTCACCCTAATGTTGGTTTTATGGTGGGTTGGTCTTCTTGGTTAGACTATTTACTGTCACCGCTTGTTAATATTATTTTGGCAGATATTTATCTAAGAGCTCTTTTTCCAGAGGTAAATAACTGGTTATGGGTGATTGGTTTAACCACCCTAATGACTGTTATTAACTTATTTGGTGCACGATTTGTCGCACGCTTTAACAGTACAATCGTTATTATTCAGCTTGGCGTAATTTTTTATTTCGTTTATCAGGTATACATTTTACTCACTCAAGGTGTATATGCAGATGGAACTTTAAATCCAGATAAAGCTGCCTTGTGGTCATTAACTCCTTTTTGGAACGACATGACATCCGTAAGTGCTTTAATTGCTGGTGCAACTGTACTCTGCTTCTCTTTCACAGGGTTTGATGCCTTATCTTCTCTTGCTGAAGAAACAAAAGATGCGGAGAAAACGCTGCCAAAAGCTATTTTTACGACAGCATTACTTGCAGGTATTATTTTCATTGTAAGTACTTACTTCATCCAATTATATTTCCCTAGTAACCCAAATACTTACTTTAATCCTCTGGATGAATCACAGCCTGTGATGGTTGCTGCGATTGGTAGTATTGCGTTTAAAACTTTGGTTTTATATTTTGCTGTAGTTGCTGTTATGGCATCAGGTATCTCTGCTCATGCTGGTGTATCTCGTTTAATGTATGTAATGGGACGTGACGGCGTAATCAATAAGAAATTATTTGGTCATATTAGTCCAAAATTGCATACTCCAACTTACAACATTCTTATTGTAGGTGTAGTTGCTTTATCTGCTGGTTTCTTAGATCTTGAGCATATTGTCAACTTGATTAGTTTTGGTGCTTTAACTGCTTTTAGTTTTGTTAACTTCTCTGTTATTTCTCGCTATGCATTAAGAGATGGCAAGAACAAAACGTTTAAAGACATCATCAACTATATTGTTATACCAACACTTGGTTTTGCCAGTGTGTTTATGATGTGGCTAGAAATTGATAAGCTTGCCTTACAAATTGGCTTAGCTTGGGCCGTTATTGGTGTAGGTTATTTGGCCTACAAAACCAAAGGTTTCAAATATAATGCTCCACAGCATAATGAACATGAATAATAAAAAAGGCGCTTAAAGCGCCTTTTTTATGGTCAAATTAACCAAAAATCTTGTTCACAATATTTTGTACACGTTGAGCATAGAGTTTCGCTGTTTCAAGGTCTCCAGTAGGGACTTCCTCTACACTTGCATCAGAAGGTGATTGAACTAAAAGTCCAACTGAACCACCTAAGTTATTTACATCTTCACGTGTTGCATCTTTTGTATTCGCTGGTAATAAACCAAGGCTCACCCAAATTCCACCATGTTGCGATGCTAAAGTCTGTAATTGAATAAGAGTAACCTGCTTATCCCCATTTAAGCTCGCGCTGTTTGTGAAGCCTGCAAATACTTTATCTTGCCAACCACGTGTAAACCAAACTTTTGAAGTTGCATCAGCAAACTTTTTAAACTGCCATGGTGCTGTACCCATATAAGTTGGGGCACCAAAAACAATCCCCTTCGCA
This sequence comes from Acinetobacter sp. S-1, assembly GCF_059579785.1. NCBI lineage: Bacteria > Pseudomonadati > Pseudomonadota > Gammaproteobacteria > Moraxellales > Moraxellaceae > Acinetobacter > Acinetobacter sp. S-1. The sequence continues at coordinate 805,276 of NZ_CM184207.1, read as the reverse complement.
TCATTTAATGTCTGCCAATCTTGATCAGTAATATTACCTTCTTGATCAATTTGGATGAGCTGAGCATTAATTTCGTTTGCAAACGTTTCAGCCACGACTTTAGTGTGGCCATAACCAGAGAAATATACAACCGCGATATTAGAGTTAGACATGGGAGCAAACCTTTGTTTTATTAAATTCCACTTTATGATATATTTTAGAAACTAGGTGTCAATTAGTTACTAATTGGTAACTATGGTAATTTTTTAAGAAATTAGCAGGTAAATAGTATGAATGAATGTCTAAAATATAATGTTTTTCAACAACATTGCCCTGCTCGTTTATTTTTTGAAAAAATTGCAGATAAGTGGGTTTTATTAATTTTAAATGTGCTTGAAGAGGAAACTCAGCACTTCAACTTGCTCAAAAAGAATATTCAAGGTATTTCGCCTAAAGTCTTATCACAGAAGTTAAAAATGCTGGAAAGAGACGGTTTTATTGAGCGTAAAATTCAGGACACCTCCCCAATTCGTGTTGATTACTCACTCACTTCTCTGGGGCAAAATGTCGCTTCAATGGCGTTCCAATTAAAAGAATGGGCCGAAACCAATATTGAACAGGTTTTAGCCGCCCAAATGACTTATGATGAAAAAGTGCTAGAGCAAGCTTAATTAGATTTATATAAAAAATAAGGCCAAAATGTGGCCTTATTTTTATTTAAAAACTATTAACTTATCCTAAGTTTTTAAAACCCTGCTGACGCCATGCTTCATAAACAATCACAGCCGTTGCATTAGATAAATTTAAACTTCTTGAGTTTTCAGCCATTGGCAAACGAATCCACTGTTCTTGTGGAAACATCAAGCGAACATGCTCAGGCAAACCGCGTGTTTCCGGCCCCATCAGTAAAGCCACAGGTCGATTCAAATCAACTGTATGCGGAGTTGCAGAACCTTTAGTGGTGAGTGGAAAAACATGCTCAACCCCTTTAGCTTTCAAGTCGGCAAGGCAAAGTTCTATGTTGTCCCAAATTTGCATACGTGCCCATTCATGATAATCAAGACCTGCTCGTTTGAGCTTTTTATCATCCAATTCAAAACCTAAAGGCTTGACCAAATGTAACTGTGCACCAGTATTAGCACATAAACGAATGATATTGCCTGTATTGGCAGGAATTTCAGGCTCGTATAGGACAACATGAATCACAAATTTTCTCGACTTTAATAACCAGCAATAAACTCAAATGAACTTATTGCCATTTTAACTGTTCACGTAAATTCACCACTTCACCAATAATGGTTAAAGTCGGTGCTACAATATGATGTTCAGACACTTTCGTTGCGATATCAGCTAATGTTCCAACTACAACTTTCTGGTCTGGTGTGGTTCCCTTAGAGATTAAAGCTACTGGCATATCAGCACGTTGACCATGAGCAATAAGTTGCTCACAAATGCGTTCTAAACCAACTAGCCCCATATATAAAACCAAAGTTTGATTTTCATAAACCAGCTCATTCCAAGGAAGTTCAGGTGAACCTTCCTTTAAATGCCCAGTCAAGAAACGAACACTTTGTGCATAATCACGATGTGTTAATGGGATACCCGCATAAGCTGAACAGCCTGATGCTGCTGTTATACCTGGTACAACTTGGAAAGTGACATTCGCCTCAACGAGCTCTTGAATCTCTTCACCACCACGTCCAAAGATAAATGGATCACCACCCTTTAAACGACAAACACGCTTTCCTTTTTGAGCATATTCAACCAGTAAAGCATTAATACCATCTTGGGGAACGGAGTGATTTGAACGGGCTTTACCGACATAAATTTTAGTCGCATCACGACGGCAAAGCTCTAAAATGGGCGCAGAAACAAGACGATCATAAATCACAACATCAGCTTGCTGCATAAGACGTAATGCTTTTAGTGTCAGTAACTCTGGATCACCCGGTCCAGCGCCTACCAAATAAACTTCACCTTTAGGTGCAGTCCATTCTGTTAAGGCTTGCTGAATCAAACCATTTGCAACTTCTAAATTGTCATTGAAAACTTGTTCTTTCAATGGGCTAGCATAGAGGTTTTCCCAAAAAATCCGACGCTCATCTGGATTGGGAATTTTTTCTTTTACCTGCTTACGCCACTGACCAGAAAACTCAGCCAACTTACCCATGCCATGCGGAACAATTGTTTCTATATGAGTACGAAGTTGTCTCGATAAAACTGGTGATGCACCATTTGAAGCGACAGAAATAATTAACGGAGAACGGTCAATAATAGCTGGAACCATAAAGCGACAATGTGGAATATCATCAACACTATTGACCAATAAATTACGCGCTTCACATTGTTCAAAAACAGCTTTATTCACTTGCGCATCATTAGTTGCAGCAATCACTAATCGATATGGTGTATTTAATATTTTTTCAGCAAAGGACTCGGCAAAATACTCTCCGCCTGTCGTTTTGACTAACTGTAAAAGCTGCTCTTCAATTGCAGGAGCAATAATATCGATTACTGCTCCCGCTTTGGCTAAAAGGTTTGCTTTGCGCAATGCAATATGCCCACCACCTACAATCAGACAATGTTGCTGTTGCAACTTTAAAGAGATTGGAAAAATATCCACCTTAAACCTCTACATTAATCATCTGACTTGGATTAAGCAAAAACCGTGCACAATTTAGATGCAAAGCTTAGTCAATAAACGTTGCACCACCCATATATGGGCGTAATACTTCTGGAATCTCGATAGAACCGTCTTCACGTTGGTAATTTTCCATTACAGCAAGCAAAGTACGTCCAACTGCCAGACCTGAACCATTTAGTGTATGCACCAATTCGGTCTTCTTTTGATCCATTCTATAGCGTGCTTTCATGCGGCGTGCCTGAAAATCACCCATATTAGAGCAGCTAGAGATTTCACGATAAGTATTTTGGCTTGGAACCCAAACTTCTAAGTCGTAAGTCTTAGTTGCACCAAAGCCCATGTCACCACCACAAAGCAAAATCTTGCGGTATGGCAAACCTAGTGCCTGCAAAATGCCCTCAGCATGTGCAGTAAGCTCTTCAAGTGCTTGCATAGATGTTTCAGGTTTAACGATTTGCACCATCTCAACTTTATCAAATTGATGCTGACGAATTAAACCACGGGTATCACGACCATAAGAACCAGCTTCACTACGGAAACATGGCGTATGCGCTGCATATTTTAAAGGCAAACGTTCGGTATCAATAATCTCATCGCGAACGAAGTTAGTAACTGGAACTTCTGCTGTAGGGATGAGGTAATATTCTTTTTCACCTTGAAGTTTGAATAAATCTTCTTCAAATTTTGGCAACTGACCAGTACCACGAAGCGAATCAGCATTGACCAAATAAGGCACGTAAGCTTCTGTATAGCCATTCTTTAAAGTATGGGTATCAAGCATGAACTGTGTTAATGCACGTTGTAGGCGTGCTAAAGAACCTTTCAATACGCTAAAACGTGAACCAGTCAATTTAGTAGCGGTTTCAAACTCTAAACCACCCATCCACTCACCTAAATCAGTATGATCTTTGATTTCAAAATCAAACTGACGAGGCGTACCCCATTTTGAGATTTCAACGTTATCATCTTCATCTTTACCAGCAGGAACAGACTCATCTGGTAAGTTAGGAATACTCAGCGCTTTTTGTTCAATCTCGTTTTGTAACTCTGACAAAGCAACTTCAGCAGCTTTGATTTCGTCACCAATGGCTTGCATACGCGCCATGATTTCAGAAGCATCACCACCGGATTTTTTAATCTGACCCACTTGTTTTGCACCGGCATTACGTTCTGCCTGCAATTTTTCAGTTTTTGATTGCAAATCTTTACGGCGAGTTTCTAAAGAAGCCCATTCTTGAACATCTAATTGAACACCGCGTTTTGCCAAAGCCGCATTAACGGCTTCAATATTATTTCTGAGTAACTTAGGGTCGATCATAATCAATCATAATATGGGTAAAAAACTGGCTATAGTGTAAGGCCTTAACACTAAAAAATATAGTGATCATCTTCATAACGAATAGCTTTCACACAATTCTTAGAATAGATCACTTATTTTAAAAGTTATAGTTTGGCACACTTGGCAAATACTCAGGTTTAATGAACTTACCCGCTTCAAAATATGGCAGCGTTAATTCAGACATTCCCTCTGCATATGAAGCTAGCTCATAAATTGGATAGACAAATACAATGCCATTAGCACCATAGTAGAAATTATCGCTTAGCTGAAGTTTTTCACGGCTAATATTATGTGCTTGAAGCCAATTTGTATTTGCTTCAAAAAGAGCATCAACCAACTGTTTTTCAACATCTGGCTGAATAAGTTCAGCAACAGTAATGTGCTTTTTATTTAATAAGTCAAAATTTACAAACTCTTGATGAGACATGCCGTGTGCAGCACCAGCTGAGTATGAATAGGTCTGTAATGCAAAGGTAGCAAGATTATAGTTTTGCCCTAAATAGCGAACATAAATTGCACTTTGACTTGAACTTGGTTCACCTTCAGGTACTTTAACTGGTTGATCGGCTAAATTTGCAAAAGCATTCGGATCTGCTTTCTTTATACGATTGGTGAAGTAATCATTAATCCATTTTTGATTGGTCTGTACTGTTTGAAAATCATACTCAGTACAACCATCTTCTAAGCAAACTTTTGATTTTGGCAATTTTACCGGGATTACTTTTGCTTGAATTACAGGAACACCAGCCTCTTTCGTTTCTTTAACGTTTACAGTCGAAGCAGCCTGCTCTTCTTTGGCTGCTGACTTTGGTTGGCAACCAGTCACAATTGCCATTGCAGCCATTAATGGAAGAATACAAATAATTTTCTTATCGTAAAGTCGCATAATAATCCCCATGAATTTACCTCTAACACTATACAAAGCGTAAGAATAAGACGGGGTTAAAAAATGTATCTGTTTCTCTTATATAAAAAAAAGCTACCGTTAAAGTAGCTTTTTTGAAGAGGCTTTAATTATTGGTCAATAACATCTGTACCTTTTGGCGGCGTAAAGTTAAAGACTGATGCCGGAATTGAAGCATTTACCTTAACGTTCTTAAAGCGTACATAGGTGGTTTGACCTAATGAGTCTTGTAATACCATAAGTGTAGGCGCTTTATTTGCTCCGAAGCTAATCGTTAAGCTTTGGAATGCTCCATCTTCTTTTTTAGGGAATAATGTGAAATAAAGTTTAGATTTATCGGGTTGTGTTACACGATAAGACTTCATGATTTGGTTGGTATTACCAGAGAGTAATAATGCTGGCGTATCTGCAACCTGATCATCTAAGCTTTGGCGGACCGCTTGTTGTAAATCCGGATCATAGATCCAAACTGTTTTTCCGCTCGTTACAATAGTTTGTTTAGCAGGACTTACTGTTTCCCAATAAAATTTCCCCGGACGCTCAACTTTCATTGAGCCTTTAAATGTCTGGTTCATATGCTGTGCACTTAAACTCTTTTTCTGTGCCACAGTTTTTGTATTGGCTTTAGTTGTTTGTTCAAAGTCGGCAGTCAAACGCTGTAAACCTGATAACTGATTAACCAGGTTCCCAATTGCCTGTTGCTCCGGTGCTGCTACAGGCGCAGCAAACACTGTAGTACTCATTACAGGAGCAAGCACTGACGCGCTAAGTGTAATAGCACACATAGTTTTACGAAGCATATTCATGTCATCACCTTTTTAGTTGCTGTAAGACAACTTACTCTCTTTCATAGTTATGAAACTGAGTAAGCTCTTAATTCAAGACTCATATTAACCGACAAACTCTGTGCTAATCATTGAGAAAATAAGATATTTTGTTATGTTATTCATGTTGTTTGTAGAATTTCATTCATCATGATGAAGATGAATAAAAATAAATGCCATAAAAAAAGCCCACAAAATGTGGGCTTTTTTCGAACTAAAACTTATACAGTTTCAACTTTTACGTAGCGACGGCCAAATTGACCTTTCACTTCGAATTTTACTACGCCGTCAGCAGTAGCAAATAAAGTATGGTCACGGCCCATACCAACATTTGCACCAGCGTGGAACTCTGTACCACGTTGACGAACGATGATGTTACCAGCAGTTACAGCTTGACCGCCGTAAACTTTAACACCTAACATTTTTGGGTTTGAATCACGACCGTTCTTCGTCGATCCACCGGCTTTTTTAGTTGCCATGTCTCTTACTCCTCGTGATTAGCCTGAAATACCAGTAATTTTCAACTCAGTGAACCATTGACGGTGACCTTGTTGTTTACGGTAGTGTTTACGACGACGCATTTTGATGATGCGGATTTTGTCGTGACGACCATGACCAATCACTTCTGCAGTTACTTTAGCGCCAGCTACAACTGGAGCACCGATTTGAATGTTGTCACCGTTTACAACCATTAATACATCATCAAATGTAATAGTCGCACCAGATTCAGCTTTCAATAATTCAACTTTAAGGGTTTCACCCTCAACTACACGGTGCTGTTTACCACCGCTTTGGATTACTGCGTACATAATGTACTCCAATCAGCCCGTGTCGTCGTGTCGATAAAGGGATATATCGATCTTAAAACGATCGCCACTGGGGTTATACAAGGCGACAGATTTTAAGTGAAATTTGATCAAACGACAAGTATTTTCTATCTATCAGTAAAGCATGATCCCCTATTCTTACAAAATCAAACAGCTTGGACTGGAATTTAGCAGTTTTCATTGATTCTGAATGAAAATTAAAATACAGTTCCAAACACAAATTGCGTCAAGAACAAGTTGTATTAATGCTGATGTCATTAAATTTATTGTTTTGCCGAAAACATCGTATTTTGCTTAAATAAAGAACAAAAAACGCTTAAAAACAATAGAAATGATTAATATCAGCCACTTGTTAACCTGTGCAACACATCTTTAATTGATACACTAACGCCACTTATCTACCAATACGGGGTTTTTCTTCATATGGTCATCGATTTCAAGCAAGACATTCTTGCGCCTGTTGCTTCAGACTTCGCTGCGATGGATCACTTGATTAATGAAGGAATTAGCTCAAAAGTCGGTTTAGTCATGTCTGTCAGCAAACATGTCGTTGAAGCTGGCGGAAAGCGTATGCGTCCAATCATGTGTTTACTTGCAGCACGTGCTTGTGGTTTAGATAACATGGCAAATGCACAGCGTTTAGCTGCAATCATTGAAATGTTACATACCGCGACACTAGTCCATGATGATGTGGTAGATGAATCTGGGCTTCGTCGTGGTCGCCCTACAGCAAATGCAACATGGAACAATCAAACAGCCGTTTTAGTTGGCGACTTCCTGATTGCTCGTGCTTTCGATTTACTGGTCGATTTAAACAACATGACTTTATTGAAAGACTTTTCAACAGGTACATGTGAAATTGCTGAAGGTGAAGTATTACAACTTCAATCGCAGCATCAACCAGATACAACTGAAGAAACTTATTTAAAAATTATTCATGGTAAAACGTCTCGCCTGTTTGAGCTGGCTACAGAAGGTGCTGCTATTTTGGCGGGGCAAGAAGCGTACCGTGAGCCATTAAGATTGTTTGCTGGTCATTTTGGTAATGCATTCCAAATTATTGATGATATTTTAGACTACACCTCTGATGCTGAAACATTAGGTAAAAATATTGGTGATGATTTAATGGAAGGTAAGCCAACTTTACCGTTAATTTCTGCATTAGCACGCTCAACAGGTGAAGAGCATGCGATTATTCGTCGCAGTATCGCAACTGGTGGAGTAGACCAACTATCTCATGTCATCGAAATTGTACAGAAGTCTGGTGCTTTAGATTATTGCAACCAACGTGCCCAAGAAGAAACAGAAGCAGCACTGCAAGCTTTATCAAACCTACCCGATACACCGTATCGTCAGGCTTTGATTAACTTAACTCAGCTTGCGTTACATCGAATACAATAGATATTATTTTGCCTATGCATATAAATTTTTCAGATCTTTTTTTAAAAATAGAGAAACAGCTTGAGGATCCTCAAGCTGTCATTGATGAAAATCTACTGATTGAACTCGTCAATGTCATCCGACCATCCAACCCACAAGATACGGATGAAATTAAGAAAAAAATACAGGCTTTTATTGAAAGTCTTTTGCGCACACCTACAGCGCCCTTCTTACTACAAACTTTTTTATTACGTTTAATTAATCGCTATAAGCAAGTTAGTTTATATGCTGATAGTGGAATTTTGTCTTTAGATGGTTTCTGGAACCAGCTTGGGCAAAGACTCGGAGCACATTTTTTACCGCTAATTGAAGACTCAAGCCAACTCAAAATATTAATTGGAAAAATTTTCTATTTAGAAAGTGACAAAATCTGGCTCAATAATATTGATGATGAAGATTGGGCAAATTTATTTAGCCTTATTGGGCAAAGCCAAAGTAATGTTGATGAGAAGTTAGTCATTCAAAGTGAAATGATTAAAGCCATTACAGTCCTATCTTATCGAATTAGTGGAATTGGTCTTTATCCCGAATTTATTAACGCTCAGCCAGAATTAACAGAATATGAGTCGCCGTTTTTAGTTCAGAACCGTGAAATTATTGAGTTTATTGAAAAGTATAAAAAACAAGAAATTTCTGAACATGAAATTGCAGTTATTTCCCCGCCCGATGCATCACAAGCATTTGTTATGTTGGAACAATGCCGAGATGTAGTTTTAAAAATTCGCCGTGCGACCAAAAGAATTGGTGTCAGCTTAAGTTTGACTTACTTACTATCATTACTTGAGCAATGTCTTGATCGAATTGAGTTATTACTTTATCTGGTCGTAGATAACACTAAAGGAAAATATGTTTCTTTAGGACATCTGATTTCCGATTTAACCAAGGCACATTACAGCGAAAAAAGTGTTCGCTCATTACTCAGTACGACCAGTGAACTCATTGCTTTTCAGGTAACAGAAAATGCTAGCCGAACAGGTGAACATTACGTAAGTACAGATACCAAAGGCTTTTGGGGAATGTATAAAGCTGCCGCTGGTGCAGGTGTCATTATTGCCTTTATGGCATCTTTAAAAATTCTTGCTGCAAGAATGACAATGGCCCCGCTCATGCAAGCCTTTACTTTCAGTATGAATTATTCCCTAGGTTTCATTCTGATTCATGTTCTGCATTTTACAGTTGCGACCAAGCAACCCGCTATGACGGCGGCGGCTCTTGCTGCAACAGTACAGCAACGTAAAGGCTCTAAAACGGCTCAAATTGCAGAGTTAGCGGCGCTTATTATTAATATTATCCGAACGCAATTTATTGCTATTTTAGGCAATATTTCAATTGCGATTCCTACTGCTGCACTCATTACTTTTGCTTGGCAGTTTTACCTTGATGAACCGTTATTAACCCATACTAAAGCAACATATCTTCTACACAGCTTAAACCCCTTTACTTCATTAGCAGTTCCACATGCAGCAATTGCTGGAGTATGTTTGTTTTTGTCAGGTCTCATTGCAGGATACTTTGACAACATGGCTGTTTACCGAAAAGTCGGCCCGCGTCTAAGAGCACATCGCCGTTTAGCTAGCTGGTTTGGGCAAGATCGCCTTAACCGTTTTGCTGAATATATTGAACGTAATTTAGGTGCGTTAGCCGGTAACTTCTTATTCGGTATTATGCTAGGAAGTATGGGGACCATAGGCTTTATCCTAGGTCTACCTTTAGATATCCGCCATATTGCCTTTGCATCTGCTAACTTTATTCAAGGTTTAATGACTATTAACGGCAGCCCAGATATCGGACTGATTATCGTGTCCTTTCTTGGTGTGTTATGTATTGGTCTCACCAACTTATTTGTGAGTTTCACCTTAACGATTATTGTGGCATTACGAGCGCGTCGAGTCCGCTTTGAACAATGGAAACCTTTAGCCAAATTGGTCATGACCCATTTTTTAACTCGTCCAAGCGATTTTTTCTGGCCACCAAAACAACCATTAGAACTTGAAGAAAACACCTCAACAAATAACGGGAAAAAAGCAGACCACTAAGAATTTTGCTTTGTACACAAAATGTGATTTTCGTCAATTTTGTTGTGATTGTTTTTCCAAATGTTAAAAAATTTTCAAAATGAATTTACGATGATCTATCAGGCTTGAAAAAAAGTGTACTGGCAAGTACACTTTTAACGGCTTTCAGTAGTAGACACTGCTTGAACAAGCAAAGGTATATACATGCCCTATTTATTGCTTTTTATTGGTTGTATTTTTTTAGGATTAGGTGTTCTTGGTCTTTTTGTACCAAGACTTCAATCTTTGGATCTTCTCACCGTTCAAATATTGAGTGAAAATCGATCAGATTATCTTAACTCTATTACGACCTTTCTAGCACGTGTAGGTGGTATGCCTTTTGTATGTTTTTTATCCTTATTGGTGTGTATATATCAAGCATGGTATAAAAAATATATTACTGTTATTTTCATTAGCGTGGGTGTTCTTGGCAGTATCATCACGGGTTGGCTGCTCAAGTGGTGTGTTGACCGTCCAAGACCTCCACAGGTATATCATATTGTCGAAAGTTATGGTGCATCGTTCCCAAGTGCACATAGTGTTTATGCATCAACACTGGCTTGTATGGCAATGATAATGTTATGCCATAAGCCCAACACTAACTCTCCTTATATCATTTTGATTTCCTGTCTTTGGTTTATCTGCATGGGGCTTTCAAGAATATATGCTGGAGTTCATTTTCCAACAGATGTACTCGCCGGTTGGGGCATAGGTTTTATTTGGATTGCACTGCTTTGGCTCTGGTTATTACAAACACAAAGTAGGTTAAGTAGAAAACAAATATATTTTTAGATTTTATCTAAACGAGGTGGAACAATGATGTCGGCTAAGCTTTGGGCTCCTGCCCTTACTGCTTGCGCATTAGCAACAAGTATCGCACTTGTTGGTTGTAGCAAAGGCTCCGATGAGAAACAGCAAGCTGCTGCTGCTCAGAAAATGCCGCCTGCAGAAGTAGGTGTTATTGTTGCTCAACCACAAAGTGTTGAACAAAGCGTTGAACTCTCCGGCCGTACTTCAGCATATCAAATTTCTGAAGTTCGCCCTCAAACAAGTGGCGTGATTTTAAAACGCTTGTTTGCTGAAGGAAGTTACGTTCGTGAAGGACAGGCTCTATATGAACTGGATTCTCGAACTAACCGTGCAACGCTTGAAAATGCAAAAGCTACCCTTTTACAACAACAGGCAAATCTAGCTTCACTACGTACTAAGTTAAACCGTTATAAGCAACTTGTTTCAAGTAACGCTGTATCTAAACAAGAGTATGACGACTTACTTGGTCAGGTTAATGTTGCCGAAGCACAAGTTTCTGCTGCAAAAGCTCAAGTAACGAATGCAAATGTTGATCTTGGCTACTCTACAATTCGCTCACCAATTTCTGGTCAGTCTGGACGTTCTTCTGTAACAGCAGGTGCTTTAGTCACTGCCAACCAAACTGAACCTTTAGTGACGATTCAACAGTTAGATCCGATCTATGTTGACATTAACCAGTCTAGTGCCGAGTTATTACGTTTACGTCAACAACTTAGCAAAGGCAGTTTGAACAATAGTAACAACACGAAAGTGAAATTGAAGCTCGAAGATGGTTCAACTTACCCAATCGAAGGACAACTTGCTTTCTCTGATGCCTCTGTAAATCAGGATACAGGAACGATTACTTTACGTGCCGTATTCTCAAACCCGAATCATCTGTTACTTCCAGGCATGTATACCACTGCACAGATTGTTCAAGGTGTAGTTCCTAATGCTTACCTGATTCCTCAAGCTGCAATTACACGTTTACCTACAGGTCAAGCTGTAGCAATGCTTGTTAATGCCAAAGGTGCTGTTGAGAGTCGTCCTGTTGAAACCTCTGGTGTTCAAGGACAAAACTGGATTGTGACTAACGGTCTTAAAGCTGGTGATAAAGTGATTGTTGACGGTGTTGCCAAAGTTAAAGAAGGGCAAGAAGTTTCAGCAAAACCTTACCAAGCTCAACCAGCGAATCCACAAGGTGCAGCTCCAAATGCGACAAAACCGGCTCAATCAGGTAAACCTCAAGCAGAACAGAAAGCATCTAATGCATAAGGGGTAGATTGAATGGCACAATTTTTTATTCATCGCCCCATTTTTGCGTGGGTGATTGCATTAGTCATTATGTTGGCGGGTATTCTTACGCTAACAAAAATGCCTATTGCACAGTATCCGACGATTGCACCACCGACAGTTACAATTGCTGCAACTTATCCTGGTGCATCTGCTGAGACTGTTGAAAACACTGTAACCCAGATCATTGAACAACAAATGAATGGTCTAGATGGTTTACGCTACATTTCATCTAACAGTGCTGGTAACGGTCAGGCCTCTATTCAATTAAACTTTGAACAAGGTATTGATCCAGATATTGCCCAGGTTCAGGTTCAAAACAAACTGCAATCTGCAACTGCGCTTTTACCTGAAGATGTACAGCGTCAAGGTGTAACAGTAACTAAATCTGGTGCAAGCTTCTTGCAAGTTATTGCATTTTACTCACCAGATAACAGCCTTTCTGACTCGGACATCAAAGACTACGTAAACTCATCAATTAAAGAACCACTTAGCCGTGTTGCTGGTGTGGGTGAGGTACAGGTCTTTGGTGGTTCATACGCAATGCGTATCTGGCTTGATCCAGCTAAGTTAACCAGTTATCAACTTACTCCTAGTGATATTGCGACAGCTTTACAAGCGCAAAACTCACAAGTAGCAGTAGGTCAATTAGGTGGTGCACCAGCTGTACAAGGTCAAGTGCTTAACGCAACAGTGAATGCACAAAGTTTGCTGCAAACACCTGAACAGTTTAAAAATATCTTCTTAAAGAACACAGCATCTGGTGCTGAGGTTCGTTTAAAAGATGTTGCACGTGTAGAGTTAGGCTCTGATAACTATCAGTTTGACTCGAAGTTTAATGGTAAACCTGCTGGTGGTCTTGCAATTAAAATTGCAACTGGTGCCAACGCACTTGATACCGCAGAAGCTGTTGAACATCGTTTATCTGAATTACGTAAGAACTATCCAACAGGTCTTGCAGATAAACTAGCTTATGACACGACTCCATTTATTCGTCTTTCAATTGAAAGTGTTGTACACACATTAATTGAAGCGGTAGTTTTGGTATTCATTGTCATGTTCTTGTTCTTACAGAACTGGCGTGCAACGATTATTCCAACACTTGCTGTACCTGTTGTTGTGTTAGGTACATTCGCTGTTATTAATATCTTTGGCTTCTCAATTAACACCTTAACCATGTTCGCCATGGTATTGGCAATTGGTCTTCTGGTCGATGATGCCATCGTTGTGGTCGAAAACGTCGAACGGGTTATGAGTGAAGAGCATACCGATCCGGTCACGGCGACCTCACGATCAATGCAACAGATTTCTGGCGCGTTAATTGGTATTACAAGCGTATTAACAGCGGTATTCGTACCAATGGCATTCTTTGGTGGTACAACTGGTGTAATTTACCGTCAGTTCTCGATTACCCTTGTAACAGCAATGGTTCTATCGTTAATTGTAGCGTTAACATTTACACCGGCACTTTGTGCAACCATTTTAAAACAGCATGATCCTAACAAAGCACCAAGCAATAATATTTTTGCTCGTTTCTTTAGAGGCTTTAACAATGGTTTTGACCGCATGTCGCATAGCTACCAAAATGGTGTTAACCGCATGCTTAAGGGCAAAATCTTCTCTGGCGTGCTTTACGCTGTAGTTATTGCTTTATTAGTGTTCTTGTTCCAAAAACTCCCATCTTCATTCTTACCAGAAGAAGATCAGGGTGTGGTAATGACGCTTGTTCAATTACCGCCAAATGCAACGCTTGACCGTACAGGTAAAGTGATTGACACCATGACAAACTTCTTCATGAATGAAAAAGATACTGTGGAATCTATTTTCACCGTTTCGGGCTTCTCATTCACAGGTGTTGGTCAAAATGCTGGTATTGGCTTCGTTAAATTGAAAGACTGGAGTGAACGTACTTCACCAGAAACTCAAATTGGCGCATTGATTCAGCGTGGTATGGCATTGAACATGATCGTTAAAGACGCATCTTACATCATGCCATTACAGCTTCCAGCAATGCCTGAACTCGGTGTAACAGCCGGATTCAACTTGCAACTTAAAGATTCAAGTGGTCAAGGCCATGAGAAACTTATTGCTGCACGTAATACGATCTTAGGTTTGGCTGCACAAGATAAACGTCTTGTGGGTGTTCGCCCTAATGGTCAAGAAGATACACCTCAGTATCAAATTAATGTAGACCAAGCTCAAGCTGGAGCGATGGGTGTGAGTATTGCCGAAATTAACAATACAATGCGTATTGCATGGGGCGGCTCATACATTAACGACTTCGTTGACCGTGGGCGTGTGAAAAAAGTTTATGTTCAAGGTGATGCGGGTAGCCGTATGATGCCTGAAGACTTAAACAAGTGGTATGTACGTAATAACAAAGGCGAAATGGTACCGTTCTCTGCATTTGCTACTGGCGAATGGACATATGGTTCTCCACGTCTTGAACGTTATAACGGCGTGTCATCGGTTAACATTCAAGGTACACCTGCACCTGGCGTGAGCTCTGGTGACTCAATGAAAGCGATGGAAGAAATTATTGCTAAGTTACCATCTATGGGCTTACAAGGTTTCGACTATGAATGGACAGGTTTATCACTTGAAGAACGTGAGTCTGGTGCTCAAGCTCCATTCTTATATGCGCTTTCATTGTTAATCGTTTTCCTTTGCTTGGCTGCATTGTATGAAAGCTGGTCTATTCCGTTCTCGGTTTTACTTGTGGTACCACTCGGTATTATTGGTGCAATCGTATTAACTTACTTGGGTATGATTATTAAAGGAGATCCAAATCTCTCAAATAACATTTACTTCCAGGTAGCGATGATCGCGGTAATCGGTCTTTCTGCAAAAAATGCGATCTTGATTGTTGAGTTCGCAAAAGAGCTGCAGGAAAAAGGTGAAGACCTGATTGAAGCAACTTTACATGCTGCAAAAATGCGTTTACGTCCAATCATCATGACTACCCTTGCCTTCGGTTTCGGTGTACTTCCGCTTGCCCTTTCAACAGGTGCAGGTGCAGGAAGTCAGCACTCTGTTGGTTACGGTGTACTCGGTGGCGTACTCAGTGCAACGTTCTTAGGTATCTTCTTTATCCCTGTATTCTATGTGTGGATTCGTAGTATCTTTAAGTACAAACCAAAAACCATAAACACTCAGGAGCATAAATCGTGATGCAAAACGTATGGTCTATTTCAGGTCGTAGCATTGCGGTATCTGCACTTGCGCTTGCTTTGGCAGCTTGTCAAAGCATGCGCGGCCCAGAACCAGTCGTGAAAACCGATATTCCACAAAGCTATGCATATAGCGCTTCTGGTACGTCTATTGCTGAACAAGGTTACAAACAGTTCTTTGCTGACCCTCGTTTGCTCGGAGTGATTGATTTGGCACTTGCCAACAACCGCGACTTACGTACAGCAACGCTCAATATCGAACGTGCTCAACAGCAATATCGAATTACACAGAACAATCAGCTTCCAACAATCGGAGCAAGTGGTAGTGCAATTCGTCAGGTTTCTCAAAGCCGTGATCCGAATAACCCCTACTCTACTTATCAAGTAGGTCTGGGTGTAACTGCCTATGAGCTTGATTTTTGGGGCCGCGTACGTAGCTTAAAAGATGCTGCGTTAGATAGTTATCTTTCAACGCAAAGCGCACGTGATTCGACTCAAATCAGTCTAATCAGTCAAGTGGCTCAAGCGTGGTTGAACTATTCTTTCGCAACAGCGAATTTAAGACTTGCAGAGCAAACACTTAAAGCACAGCAAGATTCTTACAATCTCAACAAAAAACGTTTTGATGTGGGCATCGACAGTGAAGTTCCACTACGTCAGGCACAGATTTCTGTAGAAACTGCGCGTAATGATGTAGCGAACTACAAAACACAGATTGCTCAAGCGCAAAACTTGTTGAACTTGTTAGTTGGCCAATCAGTTCCACAAAACTTGTTGCCAACCCAAC
Source organism: Acinetobacter sp. S-1 (assembly GCF_059579785.1). Classification (NCBI taxonomy): domain Bacteria; kingdom Pseudomonadati; phylum Pseudomonadota; class Gammaproteobacteria; order Moraxellales; family Moraxellaceae; genus Acinetobacter; species Acinetobacter sp. S-1. Next base: position 789,226 of record NZ_CM184207.1, on the reverse strand, counting down.
CGGTAAAACGCATTACGCAACAAAATGTATTTACAGCGGGTTTACCAAGCGACTTGCTTAACAACCGTCCAGATGTAAAAGCTGCTGAATATAACTTAAGCGCTGCCGGTGCGAATATCGGTGCTGCAAAAGCACGTTTATTCCCAACCATTAGCTTAACGGGTTCTGCAGGTTATGCATCAACTGACTTAAGTGATCTATTTAAGTCTGGTGGTTTTGTATGGTCAATTGGACCAAGCTTAGACTTACCAATCTTTGACTGGGGCACTCGTCGCGCCAATGTAAAAATTTCTGAAACTGATCAGAAAATTGCATTGTCTGATTATGAAAAATCAGTTCAGTCTGCGTTCCGCGAAGTTAATGACGCGCTTGCAACTCGTGCCAACATCGGTGAGCGTTTAACAGCTCAACAACGTCTAGTAGAAGCAACTAACCGCAACTACACACTTTCAAATGCCCGCTTCCGTGCCGGTATTGATAGTTACTTGACGGTTCTTGATGCACAGCGTTCTTCTTATTCAGCAGAACAAGGTTTGTTATTGCTTCAACAAGCAAACTTAAACAATCAAATTGAGTTATACAAAACTCTAGGTGGTGGTTTAAAAGCAAATACTTCAGATACAGTGGTTAATCAACCATCTAGTGCTGAACTTAAAAAGCAATAAGTTTTAAATAACTTATTCATAAAAGCTCACTTCGGTGGGCTTTTTTATTGCAACTCATCTGAATATTTTTTATCTTGAAACCTTAAGAATTTAGATTGATAAAAAACAATGTTATTGAGTAATTTAGAAAGTGTTCCAGGCCACCAGATTTTAAAGCAGCTGGATGTTGTTTACGGAAGTACCGTTCGAAGTAAGCATGTTGGCCGTGACTTGATGGCAAGTTTAAAAAATATCGTGGGTGGTGAACTTACGGGTTATACCGAATTATTAGAAGAATCTCGCCAAGAAGCCATGCAGCGTATGATTGTAAAAGCCCAACAACTTGGTGCTAATGCAATTGTGGGTATTCGCTTTTCAACTTCCAATATTGCACAAGGTGCTTCTGAGTTATTTGTGTATGGCACAGCAGTGGTTGTGCAGCCTCAAGCACCTCATCTACCCGATCCATTTAATGCATAGGTAGAAAATGGATAATCTTATTTTTCAGCTTGTTATTTTTCTCATTCTTTTCAGTATTGGTTGGGCTTTTGGCCGTCATATTGAACGAAAACATTTGAATGAACTTCTAGAAAAAGAGCAAAAATTTGCCCATATCAGAATTGATACCAATCGTTTTGCAACGAGTGATCAGCTAGGCCACTTTATTAGCAGTAATGTTGTGATTTCTCATGATTACTTTAAATATGTATTGGCATCTATAAAAAACGTTTTGGGCGGAAGACTGACCAGTTATGAAAGTATTGTTGAACGTGCTCGCCGAGAGGCGATTGTACGTTTAAAACAACAAGCTCAAAGTGTCGGTGCTACTCATATTATGGGAGTTCGGCTGAGTACAACCGAACTCGGAATGCAAGGCGGAATGGTCGAAGTTTTTGCTTATGGAACAGCAGTTAAAGATTAATACTGCCCAACCTCAGAAAAATGAATACGTGGATTGCCAATATTTTTAGTTAAATGTTGGCAAATTCGGGTAATTTTCCAACGGTCTTGTTGTTTCGCCAAAGTAAAATAATAACGACCAAAAGAATGAAAATAATCATTTTCTGAAAAGCGATAAATTTGATAATTACATTCTAGCCATGCTTGATCTTGTTCAATCCGAATTAGAGGATTGCTCAAATTGTGCTGTAGTCGCAAATGGGACAAGGCTTGCTGCCGAGAACCTTTATATTCATGACAAGACACCACACATAAAGGCTCTCCTCTAAATTGGAAATAGTCCACCTCAAGTTGATCTGCCAACAACTCATCAAAAGCGTCCCAATTTTTCTGGTCAAAGACCAATTGAAAACGCGTGACGACTTCTAAAATACGGTGATAATCCTGATCCATGGCGAACCTTCTATGCGGGTTTTTCACCAATTTAGCACGGCAAAATCACTTTTTTATTTTACTTTTGTTTTCCGAATCATTTTATAAAGAAGTTTTGGTGACATCCGAGAAACCATCACCCCTAGTTTTTCTTTAGTCCCACCCACAACAATATATTCTTGACCCTGTACTAACGCTTTTACAGCTTGCTCTGCAAAAACATCTGCCTCTAAACCATTTTCAATTGCTTCATCTTGATGGCCTTGAGGTTGCCCTGCGCCATTGAGTGCATTAAAAGAAACATTAGTTTTTACGAAACCAGGGAAAATAACCGAAACTTCGACACCTTGATCTGAAACCTCAGCACGTAAACTATTTGCCCACATGTGAATTGCCGCTTTAGCAGCCGAGTAGCTTGCACGGTACTGTGTACCTAATAAACCCGCTACACTCGACACAAATACAACTCTGCCAGACTTCTGTTTTAGCATAGTTGGTAGGACGGTTTTGGTGAGTGCAACTTGTGAGAAATAATCGACTTCCATAATGGCGCGTTCAGTTGCCATGGTCGTGTCTTTAATTAAAGCACGTTGACTCAAACCTGCATTATTGATGAGCCAGTCAATACGGCCTTTCGCCTTTAAAATCTGCTTATAAGCCTCTTGAACCTGCTTTTCATCAGTAATATCTGCGACCACAGACAAATGATGATCGGGATTTAATAAACCAACCCGAACCTCTTCTAATTCTTCAAAACGACGCGAAGTCAAAATCAGCTTTGCGCCTTGTAAAGCCAATTCCCCTGCTAAGGCCTTACCCAAACCAGAAGATGCGCCCGTAATCCATACCACTTTATTTTGCAAAGTATCAAGTTTGGCCATGTAATGTTCCTATTATCTTTTTAAATTATGCTGCTTGATGCATGAAGGCCAAAAAGTGGTTGATATAATGAGTTGCTGTAGTCTGATCAACCTGTGTCCCTAACTTTTCCAAACGTTTATAGCCCAAATGCGTCGTCATGTTGATGACTCCGTTAAGAGTTTTATCGACAACCAAATTAAATTTTAAACGCTTTTTAGGTTCACGTACTAGGCTTGTTACGCCTAAATCCACAATTTGTATGAGCGTTTCAAATGCAGCCGTAATGCTTTGCATATTACCGTCACGAATTTGCTGAGTAAGAGTTTCGGCTTGTTGCACGAGTTGAAGTGTGACCGGATAGGTAATATAAACTTGCTGCCCTTGTTCTTTCATGAGAGAGGTCATGTAGTCAACTAAGGGTAAAAGACGTTCATTTCCAAAGAATGAAACTGACCAAGGCATGTATTTTCGAAAAGTCTCTAAAACTTGCTGAATGACTTTTTCAGACTCAGCCTGTTGTTTTGGAGACATGGTTGCATTTCCTGACTGTAAAAGCACAGAAAAAACCTGCTCAATAATTTCACAAGAAAGATCAGACAATACATCCCCCAAAACTTTTGCCTGACTTTGGCTTACCCCATCATGCAGTTTTTGCCGAATAGCCTCGAATTGTGTATAAGTCGAATCGGAAATTTTCAAAAAAACTTCATAACTCATCAGCAGCATCCTTTTTCAATTCTTTTGTAATTTTTGTGCCGTGTGTCTACACGATTAAATTGTGATCCATCTTTCATAAATCTACCGTTTTTTGAAAAAAATACAAAACCGTTTATCTGTTTTCAGCACATTAATTTCGAGGCATTTTTTTGCTACAATAGATGCAATTTTTTATGCATATTCGATCTAAGCTACTATGACTGACGCTCAAACCGCTCAAAATATTGCAACCACATACGATCCAACCGAGATCGAAAAGAAGTGGTACAAAACGTGGGAAGAACAAGGTTACTTCAAACCTTCTGGTCACGGTGAATCATTCTGTATCATGATTCCGCCACCAAACGTCACTGGTAGTTTGCACATGGGCCATGGTTTTAACAATGCCATTATGGATGCCCTCACCCGTTATAACCGTATGATGGGTAAAAACACTTTGTGGCAACCAGGCACAGACCATGCTGGTATTGCAACTCAAATGGTTGTTGAGCGTCAACTTGGCTTACAAGGCGTAACTCGTCACGACTTAGGCCGTGAAAAGTTCATCGAAAAAGTTTGGGAATGGAAAGAACAATCTGGCGGCACAATTACGAAACAAATTCGTCGCTTAGGTTCATCTGTAGACTGGTCACGTGAACGCTTCACGATGGACGAAGGTTTATCAAACGCAGTTAAAGAAGTATTCGTTCGTTTGCACGAAGACGGTTTAATTTACCGTGGTAAGCGCCTAGTAAACTGGGACCCTAAACTTCAAACAGCTCTTTCTGACCTTGAAGTAGAAAGCAAAGAAGAAAAAGGCTCACTTTGGCACTTTAAATATTTCTTTGAAGACAAATCAGTTAAAACTCAAGACGGCAAAGACTATTTAGTTGTTGCAACAACTCGTCCTGAAACTTTACTGGGCGATACTGCAGTTGCTGTTCATCCAGAAGATGAGCGTTATGCGCACCTTGTTGGTAAAAACATCGTATTGCCAATAACTGGTCGTTTAATTCCGATCGTTGCCGACGACTACGTTGAAAAAGACTTCGGTACTGGCTGTGTAAAAATCACGCCTGCTCATGACTTCAATGACTATGACCTAGGTAAACGCAATAGCTTGCCTATCATTAATATCTTCAACAAAAACGCCGAAGTTTTAGGTGAGTTTGAATATATTGCAAAAGCTGGCGAACAAATTTCTAAAACCATTACTGCGCCTGCAGACTATGCTGGTTTAGAGCGTTTTGAAGCACGTAAAAAATTAGTTGCTCAAGCTGAAGCTGAAGGTTGGTTAGACCAAATCCAACCGTATGACTTAAAAGCGCCACGTGGCGACCGTTCAGGTGTGATCATTGAGCCGTTACTGACTGATCAATGGTATGTAAAAATTGCTCCGCTTGCTGAGCCTGCAATTGAAGCAGTTCAAGATGGCCGTATTAAGTTTGTTCCAGAGCAGTACAGCAACATGTACATGGCGTGGATGCGTGATATTCAAGACTGGTGTATTTCACGTCAGCTTTGGTGGGGTCACCGTATTCCAGCTTGGTACGATGCAAATGGCAACATCTATGTTGGCCGTAACGAAGAAGAAGTACGCGCGAAAAACAACATCGCGGCTGACGTTGAACTTAAACAAGACGAAGACGTTCTTGATACATGGTTCTCATCTGCACTTTGGACATTCTCAACTTTAGGTTGGACTGGCGATGCACAAAAAGATGCAGCAAATGATTTCTTAAAAACTTTCCACCCTACAGATGTGTTGGTGACTGGTTTTGACATCATTTTCTTCTGGGTTGCCCGCATGATCATGATGACCCTACACTTCATGAAAAATGAAGATGGTTCATCTCAAGTTCCATTTAAGACTGTTTACGTTCACGGCTTGGTACGTGATGGTGAAGGTCAAAAAATGTCGAAGTCTAAAGGTAACGTACTTGATCCATTAGACTTGATTGACGGTATTGATTTAGAAAGCTTAGTTGCTAAACGTACGACTGGCCTAATGAACCCGAAAGATGCTGCGAAGATTGAAAAATCAACGCGCAAAGAGTTCCCAGAAGGTATTAATGCTTACGGTACTGATGCAGTTCGTTTCACGTTCTGTGCGCTTGCAAACACTGGTCGTGACATCAAGTTCGACTTAAAACGTGTTGAAGGCTACCGTAACTTCTGTAACAAAATCTGGAACGCGACTCGTTTCGTTCTGATGAATGTTGAAGGCCAAACTGTTGGTCAACAAGCTCGCCCTGATCTTTGGGAACTTCCAGAACAATGGATTATGAGCCGTCTGCAAAAAGCGGAAGCTGCTGTACATCAAGCGTTTGCAACGTATCGTTTAGACCTTGCTGCTCAAGCGATTTACGACTTTATTTGGAATGAATACTGTGACTGGTACGTTGAGTTAACGAAACCAGTTCTGAATGATGCAGAAGTTTCAGAAGAGCGTAAAGCTGAAGTACGCCGTGTATTACTTGCAGTCATGGAAGCTTCATTACGTTTGGCTCATCCGCTTATGCCGTATTTGACAGAAGAAATCTGGCAGACTCTTGCACCAATGCTTGGTCAAGGTGGCCCAACAATTATGACTGCTCAATACCCTATTCCTGAGCAAGCAAAAATCAATGAACAAGCTGAAGCAGATATGCAATGGCTTCAAGGCTTGATTGGCGCAGTACGTAACATTCGCGGTGAAATGGGCTTAGGTAATGCGCGTTTATTGCCAGTATTACTTCAAAACACATCTGACGCTGAACGTGAACAAATTATTCGTATTGAAGCATTGTTCAAAGCCTTGGCTAAAGTTGAAAGCATTGAATTTTTGAATAAAGATCAAGAACCGCCATTATCTTGCTCTAGCGTTGTAAGCCACGCATCGGTATTTGTACCAATGAAAGGATTAATTGACCCTAAAGCTGAGCTTGCTCGTTTGCAGAAAGACTTGGATAAAATCCAAAAGCAACACGACCAAATTGCGGGTAAACTTGCAAATGAAGGCTTTGTCTCTAAAGCACCGGCAGCGGTGGTTGAAGGTGAAAAAGCGAAGCTTGCTGAGTTTGCTGCGCAGTTAGAGAAAGTTAAAGCGAATATGGAGCAAATTGCTGCGCTTTGATAAAAGAGGAAAGGCCCTATATAGGGCTTTTCCTCTTGATAAAAATATTCTATATTTATCAAAAATAGAATACAGGTTAGCGAAACAATGATAATTTCCAATCATAATGATCATATTGCTGGTGAGTATTTCAATTATTTAAATAAATTAGCATTCTTCACTATTATTCCTGTAACCATAGGTTTATTCTTAGCAAAAAATACTGGTACCGATTCCTTTTTTATTCAAAAAATGGCTTTTTCTTTCTTAATTTTAAGTTTATTTTATTTAGTAACAGATTCAGATAGAACTATTATAGCCTATAACAGAATAGCAAAAGAATATGTGAAAGCATACCGAGGATTTTTAGGTCATTGTACTCTTATATATAAAACATTTATTTTTTTATTGAGCTTTGCTTTTTTAGGTGGAATAGCGATAGGTTTTTTCTAATTAGTAAAATATAATTTGTGTTCTTAGCCAAAACTAGGAACTAATATTCTTTACCTAATCAATGTTCAATTATTAATAACTATTTTTGGTTCGACTTCATATACCATCAAATATTTTTAAATCAGCCTAATTCTTTTTAATTAAATCTTTTGAAAAATAATTTTCTTGTGATATGCTTAATGAGATCAAGCTGAACAGAGTATCCTAAGATACAGTTATATTAAATATAAAAACAATATTTTTACTATCCTTTCTTGCTAAATTTTCAACTTTTTTTCTAAATACCTCTGAAATTAAATATCCACTATAAATTAATCAAGAGAATTATTAATTTTTTTATTAATAATATATACTTCACCTTAAAATTATTAATTTATTATTAGAATCTATATGAGTGGATATAATCTTGAACAAAAATTGGTTATAGGCCTAGCTTCAAGTGCTCTTTTTAATTTAGAAGAATCAGATGCTGTCTTCAGAGAAAATGGAGAATTAGCTTACCGAGAGTATCAAAGAAGCCATGAAAATCAACCATTAGAATCAGGTGTCGCCTTTCCATTTATTCAACGCCTGCTAAGTTTGAATGACATTTTTCCATCAGAAAAACCATTTGTTGAAGTAATTCTACTTTCTAGAAATGACCCTGATACAGGGTTAAGAGTCATGAATTCTATTGAACATCATAAATTAAATATTAAACGTGCCATTTTTTTACAAGGGCGTACGCCACATAAATATATTAATGCTCTTAATATTAGTTTATTTCTATCAGCTAACGAAACAGATGTGAACCAAGCCATTAATGCTGGCTATCCAGCAGGCTTAATCTTAAAAGGACAAATATTTGATATTGCTCATGATGAGGAATTACGTATTGCTTTTGACTTTGATGGCGTCATTGCAGATGATTCTTCAGAACAGGTATATAAAGAAAATGGGTTACCAGCCTTCATTGAAAATGAATCTAAATTAGCTAATCAACCAGCCAATGCCGGTCCACTGCATAAGCTTCTACAACAGCTTTCTACACTTCAAAAAGCAGAACTCAACTTTTTAAAAGATAATACAACTTATAAAAGCCGATTGAGGATTTCAATAGTTACTGCACGTAATGCACCAGCACATAAACGCGTAATAACTAGCTTACGTGCTTGGGGAATCGATACTGTTAATGAAGCATTTTTCTTAGGAGGTATTGAAAAGAGAAAAGTGCTAGAAATATTACAGCCTCATATTTTCTTTGATGATCAAGTTACTCATGTCGAAAAAACAGCCGATAGTATTGCATCAGTCCATATCCCATTTGGTATTGCTAATAAACAATTAGATTCAAATAAGCAATCTGCTAATTTGAAAATTAATGAAAATAATCAAACTTTGGAATTAAATTAATTATCAATAGCTATCATAAAAAGGAAATTTAGGGAGGTTTTACAAAACCCCATGCCCCAATAACATCTCTACCCCACTCACTTTTTTCATATACTTTAAACGTTCTTTCTCCCACTTCACCTGCTGCTTTAACTCAGCACAATCAGCATCTACAGCTTTATAAACATCACTAATATGTACATGCTCTGCTTTTACATTTGTTGCTAATTGAAAAGAATCTAAAATCTCAGCTATTTGACTTTCAAGCTGCTGACTTTGTGCATCTAAAGCGAGTTTATAAAACCTCAATTGCTCGACAGATAGTTCCTTAGCACCTAGCCCTTTATTCTGTTCAAGCTGTAACTGGAGTTTGAGTAAATAAAACAAATCCTGCTTTTCATAGGCCTGACTTGCCTGTTGAAACAACTCAGTTTTTTCCTGTTTTTTTGTTTCATCTTGCTCACGGTCTGGGTGAATCATCGCAGCAATTTTTAAATAAACTGTTTTGAGTGACTGCGCTGCCATTTGCTCAGCTTGTTCACGTTTCTGTTGCTGTCTTTGTTGTTTGGCTTGTTCCCGCGCTTGTTGTTGCTCAGCAGCATACTGTTCAAAGTCTTCTTCTAACTCTACACCTTGCTCAGCACTTTCTTCATATTCAGATTTTATTGACTGAGCTTTCTTATTCTTTTTTGCCAATTCAACCCCATGTTGCTGATAAAAGGTATCGATCTGCCTCACTAACTCTAACTGCTCAGCAGATAGCATTTTTGAGCGCTTCAACATGTGTGCAAGCTGGGCATTTTTTTCATCTAGTCGTTGCATGTCTGCTTTGGAAAACTCATGGCTATGCAACATATTCCAAAGTTGATCCAATTGCTGAAATAAAACTTCATGTAAATCGCCATACACAGGCATCAGTTTTTGCCGTATGTGCTGTTGAATCTCGGCTTGTGCATTTTGCCACGTGCTCAGGCTAACTTTTTGTTGCTCTATTTTATCAATCAGGCGATTCAGTTTTTTCTGCTGTGCAGACGGTTCAGACCTTTGCTGCAAGCTCACTTTGAGATCAAAGGACATACTCATCCACCTGAAAAAGAAAAAAGTGTAGCAATAATTATATGAGGAAGGTAGCTAGCATTCTTTAAGTCAGAATTAGTCTATTCATTTTTAGAAAATAGAATGCGACTTATCTAAAGTTTATATTTTAAGAAATCCACCAAATCACCATTGGCAAAGTCACGGCAGCACATAAGGTTTGAAAGCTAATCACTGCGGCCATAAGCTGACTATCACCATCCAAAACCTTAGTTAAAATGTAGGAAGCGGAAGCTGTCGGTAGCGCAAAGAAAATGACTAAAATTTGTGTTTGCAAATTTGGTAAACCAAACCACATGCAGACAGCGTAAGCCAAGGCAGGCACTGCTAAAATTCGTGCAAATGTATCTGCAGCCAATACCACAATGTCTTTTTTAATTTGCATAAACTGTAAAGCTGCGCCCACACATAACAAACCTAGGGGCAAACTCGACACTGAAAAAAGCTTAATAAACTGGGTAAAGCCTTCCCAAATAGGAATATGAAGCGCATTGACTGCTGCCCCAACTACACACGATGCAATTAAAGGATTTTTAAGGAGTGCAATCAAAACAGGTTTAATTGCCATATGTTCTTTAGAGGTTAGAGCAAGCACCGAAATAACGTTCACGAGCGGAATGCAAAGCGCCAATAAAATTGCCAGTATTGCCATCCCTTCGCTTTTAAAAAGCGAAGTCACTAATGCCAAACCAATATAGGTATTAAAGCGAACCATACTTTGTACATGTACACCAAAACGTGCAGGTGGTATGTGGCAAAATATTCGGAGGATATATAAAAATGCAGTTACTGCTAAAACCACAACCAACATCGCAATGATGGCTGTACTCAAGCTTTGTAAGTCAATTTTTGCGGTCGAGAGCGTACTAAAAAGCAAAGCAGGAAATAAAATATAGTAATTGAGCTTCTCTGCCCCAGCCCAAAACTCATCGCTAAAAAAACGATATTTTTTAAATAAGTATCCCGATGCAATTAATGCAACTAAGGGAAAAAGAGATAAAACAATACTATTCATTTCTTTACTCGAGTTTTGTTAGGGCTTGCTGTTTGGCAACTACCTTGGCTTACTCATATATTAAAGATAATGAAAACTCATGATAAAATGAGTTTTTACTCATAACAAATACAAAATGACCTTTACCCAGCTTGAAATTTTCGCACTCATTGCTGAACTAAAAAGCTTTACTGCTACAGCAGAAAAGCTGGGAATTTCACAGTCGGCAGTTTCTCATGCACTTAAATCATTAGAACAACAATGGGGCATTAACCTGATTTCAAGAACCCAAAGTGATATTGAACTCACCACCACAGGTCAGCAGCTTCTTACTCATGTAAAAGAATTATTGAGTATTTCCGATACCTTAGAAAAAGAAGTGGCGGCCATCCACGGTTTAAATGAAGGAACATTACGTATAGGGTCTTTTGGGGCTTCATCCTCTATTTATCTATTACCTGAAATTTTAGAAACCTTTCGGCAACGTTACCCAAAAATCGAAATTTATATTGATGAAGGTGAAGATAAAGAAGTTGCCCAGTGGTTACTAGAAAGGCGTATAGAGGTTGGTTTTTTGATTATGCCAGATGAGCGTTTTGATACATTCCCCTTAATTGAAGATCGTTTTGTGGCCTTAATTCCGAGTGGTTACCCGCTCGCCCAACAACTCTATATTTATCCAGCACAGCTAGAAAATTGTCCTTTCATTATGACAATGGCAGGTAGTCGACATCAGGTCGAATTAATTTTAAAAAACTTCAATGTGAAACCAGATATCAAATTTTATGTGTCACAAATTCTAAGTATCGTCAGCATGGTCCATAACCAGTTAGGGATTTCGATTGTCTCTGATATGGTGCTCACCAAAGAGTTACTCTCACTCTATCCAAATGTAGTTAAACGCCCTTTTAAACCGAACCTTAAACGTTCTATTGGTCTCGCAGTCAAAAATAAAAAGCATATGAGTCCCGCTGCAAAAGCTTTTATTGAAGTCGCACAATCGGTTTGGTCAGATCATTAATTGAATATGAGCGAGTCTTTTTAAACTTTGAGAACGAACTCTTTCAGGTCAATTTATAAGCGTATTAGATGACTTGTAACGTAAAAAGCGCCAAAACCGCCCCTCTTTAACCAAATCAACGCACCATTTATCGCCAAAAACTACTTCTTTAATCCAAATTGGTGCGCTTATTGCATATTCACTTTTATGCAATTGAGTTTGTTTCGACAAACTTAGGTTTTTAGATTCCTTAAATCTATTTTGGTGCAATTTACAGACCCAGATTTGTTCCAAAATGGAATTTAGCACTTTTTTCGAGCATGCTATGCAAAATGTAGATCTATTTTTCTTATTACTTGGTGCTGTTTTGGTTCTTGCCATGCACGCAGGTTTTGCATTCTTGGAACTTGGTACGGTTCGCCATAAAAATCAGGTGAACGCACTTAGTAAAATTCTGACTGACTTTGCCCTTTCTGCAATCGCATATTTCTTTGTTGGCTACTACATCTCTTATGGCCAGCACTTCTTCCATGATGGTACGGTTTTATCAAGTGATCATGGCTATAACCTTATGCGTTGCTTCTTTTTACTCACTTTTGCTGCGGCAATTCCTGCCATTATTTCGGGTGGTATTGCTGAACGTGCAAAAATGCGTTCACAAGCAATTGCCACACTCGCTTTAGTTGCGCTGGTATATCCATTTTTCGAAGGTATGGTCTGGAATGGTAACTACGGTCTGCAAAAGTGGTTAGAAACAACCTTTGGCGCAGCTTTTCACGACTTTGCGGGTTCAGTCGTAGTTCATGCCATGGGCGGTTGGATTGCACTTGCTGCTGTCATTTTATTGGGTGCGCGTTCTGGTCGTTATAAGAAAGATGGTCGTGTAAGTGCTCACCCGCCATCGTCTATCCCATTTTTAGCACTTGGCTCATGGATTTTGATTGTAGGCTGGTTTGGCTTTAATGTGATGAGTGCACAGCGTGTTGATGCTATTTCTGGTCTGGTTGCCATTAACTCCCTCATGGCTATGGTTGGCGGTACGATTACAGCAAATGCGATTGGGAAAAATGACCCTGGTTTCTTACACAACGGCCCACTTGCTGGTTTAGTCGCAATCTGTGCAGGCTCTGACATTGTTCATCCAATCAGTGCACTTGTGATTGGTGGTGCAGCTGGGGCTATGTTTGTGTATCTATTCACTTATACTCAAAACAAACTTAAAGTTGACGATGTGTTAGGTGTATGGCCTTTACACGGCGTATGCGGCGCATTTGGTGGTATTGCAGTAGGTTTATTTGGTCAACAATGGCTGGGTGGCTTAGGCGGTGTATCTTTTGCTTCACAACTCATCGGAACAGCGCTCGCGATCGCTATAGCGCTTGCTGGCGGCTTTATTGTTTACGGTTTACTTAAAGCGACCATTGGCATTCGTTTATCTCAAGAAGACGAGTTTCGTGGTGCAGATTTGTCTATTCATAAAATTTCAGCAAATTCTGAAGAAGGTATGTTTTAATACTTTCTAAAGTGCTCAAGGCGACGATACTTCTCGTCGCTTTTTTATTTTTTAAAGAAGATTGAACCTCTTTCTTCAGTATAGTTTAAGAGCAATTTAAGTTTTATTTTATGTAATGCCTTTACTCACAATCTAATTGATGTTGCATGGCATGAATCAACAAAAACAATTTTTCCAAATTAATATCATCTTTCTTTTTCTCAGTTTTTTGCTGCTTTTAATCATTTTTCCAGTGGGTGGGAAAATTGATATGTACCTCATCCAGCCTTGGATCGATTCAACGGGTCATTTTTTCAATCGAGACAATTGGTATCTGGAAAGGCTTAATCATGAAATTGTAAAACAGATCATTACTGGCATTTATGTCATCTTTTTCGGTCTATGGCTTGCATCATTTAAAGTTGAGAAATTAAAGCTTTATCGCTGGCAATATGGCTATATGTTTTTTGTGAGCATGGTTGGCAGCGCACTGGTTGGTCTCTTAAAATCACAATCGGCTCATGCCTGCCCTTGGAATATGGTTCATCCTAACAGCTTAGGTGGCTATATTTGGGACTTTACTGCGAAACATGGGCATTGCTTTCCGGGTGGACATGCAAGCGCTGGCTTTATTTTAATGACAGGTTATTTTGTTTATCGTCTTGAACAACCGAAACGTGCCTATTTTTATCTCATTTCAGGCATTTTATTAGGCTTTATGATGGGATGGGCACAAATGATGCGTGGAGCACATTTCTTGAGTCATAATTTATGGACAGGTTGGGTTATTTGGGCAGTAAATATCTTATTTTATGCCGTTTGTATTCGCCGCTTTGAGTTTGAAAAACGAATCAAACAAGAACTTGTCTAACTCAAGTCCTTGTTTCGTGAACATGTAAAATCTTTGGAAGTTTAACCAAAACTGAAAGTCCACCAAGCTCTAAACTTCTGTCTAGTGTCAAAGTCCCACCTAAACGTTGAGTTGCTCGGTCAACAATGGATAGACCTAAACCACTCCCCACCTCAAGATGATGATGTACACGATAAAAACGCTTTAGAACTTTATCATAATGTTCTGGGTCGATCCCCGCGCCGCTATCTTCAATTTGTATACACGCATCGCCATCTGTAGCAGTGAAAACAGAAATATTAATCATCCCCTCATGAGGGGTATATTTGATGGCATTATCAATTAAGTTAAAAATAATTGAATGAACAGTTGGCTCAACACTATGCATTTCAATTGGCTCGTTACGAACAAAGCCCAAGTCGATTTCTTTTTGCATAGCCAGATTAACAAGCTGTTCAACACAATTTAAAGCGACATCATTAAGCTGAAAAGCTCTCGTCGGTTCAATCACACTTAAAGATACATCCTGCTTAGCCAGCGCTAAAAGCTGTGTCACCAAGTGCTGAATACGCGCTAATCCTTTACTCAAATTTTGCAGCGATTCCTGCTCAGGAAATTGACTAATTAAAATTTTAGTTTGTAAATTTAAAGCAGTCACAGGGGTTCGAAGTTCATGGGCTGCATCTGCAATGAACTGTTTCTGCTCGTTTTGTGCCTTAGAAATGCGCTCAAAAAGACGATTCATTTCATCAATTGTAGGTAGCAGTTCTTGAGGATAATCTGAGACTTCAATAGGCGTCAGCTCTTCTGAGTCACGATGAGTCAGTTCATTTTTAAAGTCATCTATCGGCTTCAGCCCACGACGAATAATTGCAGCTAAGGCAAAAATAGCAAATGGTAAGATAATCAAATATGGAATGAACATGCTACCTGCAAGTTCCCAAGCAAAGGCCTCACGAACCTTTTCTTGCTGGCTAATCTGAATCTGGTAATCCTTTAATGGCAAAACATAGGTACGGATTAAGCCATTACTGGTTTTATGTGAGTAAAAGCCAGCTTGTGTAACAGGTGGAACCAATAAATGGAGATGGTGTGATAAATGGGCTTGATCTTTATAAGCCCAAATATCTACAAACAGGTCTTCTTCATGATAAGTTTTATGAAAATCGAACTCACTGCTTACTGTTTTCAATGGATATTCAGCTGTTCTTTCAGCCAAATAACGCATTTGCGTATCTAAAATTTCATCAACTTCTTGAAGTGCAACTTTATAAGCAGTAAAAATTAATATACAACCTAAAATGACACTGAAAATTGAGGTGCCCCAAATCAGCCGTTTTTTTAATGAATAATGCACTGTTAAGAAGTTCCAAAATTAAGTTACGATTGCCCTAAACGGTAACCCAATCCTCGAATAGTTCGGATAAAGTCTTTCCCGAGTTTAGCTCTCAGGTGATGCACATATACTTCAATCGTATTACTGGTCACATCACTATCGAAATCATATAACTTATCTTCAAGATTTGCTTTAGAAAAGATTTTATTTGGATGGCTCATTAAAGGAATAAGAATTGCCCATTCACGATTAGACAAATCAATACGCTGTCCTTTAAAGGTAGCAATGTGCTGTTCAACATTTAAAACCAGATCACCACTTTGTAAAAGCTGCTCATGATTTGCAAGCTGAGCCTCTACCCCACTACGGCGTAATAGCGCATGAATACGAGCGAGTAACTCATCAAACTCGTATGGTTTGATCAAATAATCATCTGCACCATGGTTTAAGCCATCAACACGGTTCTGTAACTGATCTCGTGCTGAAATAATTAAAACAGGAGTCGCTGCTCTTTGGCGGATTTGCTTTAAGACTTGCATGCCATCCATCATCGGTAGCCCTAAGTCCAAAAGAATTAAATCGAATTTATTTTTAGCCAACTGGGCTAGGCCTTCTAAGCCATTATTGACCCACTCCACTTCAAATTGATGATATTGCAGCAACGTTATTGTTGACTGTGCAATCATAAAATCATCTTCAATCATCAAGATTTTTGTCATGTTTTAGGCTCGCTTTAATTCACATGGGCACAAGAGTGCAACATATCCAGTTGAGGGTTGATGACCTGAGTTCTTACATCTAACAAACTTAATAAGCTTGGGAATAAATTATCCTGACTTAACTTTTCTTTCGTTTGTTGGCTTAAACAACTTACTTGTGCAAGATTATGTTGTTTCCATTTATCAGAAAACCACATTATCATTGGTACATGTGTTTGTTGACTCGGTGCAATTGCATACGGTGAACCATGTAAATATAAACCATGTTCACCAGTTGATTCACCATGATCAGATAAATACCATAAACCTGTTTGATATTTCGATAGGTCTTTTAGGTTATTAATGATCTGACTTAATACATGGTCTGTATATACAATCGTGTCATCATAACTATTTAATAACTCCGTTTGAGAGCAACCCTGTATCGCATTAGTGTCACAAGTCGGTTTAAACGGTTGATATTGGGCAGGCGCACGCTTGTAATAGGCTGGACCATGACTTCCGACTTGATGTAAAACAATCAGGCGTGGACGGATGTCTCCTTTAGGAATAGTCGCTAAATACTCATTTAAGCTATCAATTAAAATATCATCGTAGCATTCGCCGTCTTTACACCATTTTTGCTTTAACTTTTCTGGTATTTGGTATTCCTCCACACGATCACAAGCCCCTTTACACCCAGAGTTATTATCAATCCAAGTCACTTGGTAGCCCGCACGCTTGGCAATGTCTAATAAACCTTCACGATGACTTGCAAGTTGTTCATCATAGTCAACACGTGGCATGCCAGAGAACATACATGGAACCGACACAGCTGTTGCTGTACCACATGAGCTAACTTGCGAGAAATTCAAAACCTCCTGTTTAGAAAGCTCCGGATTCGTATTTTTCGAATAACCATTTAATGCAAAACTTTCTGCACGTGCAGTCTCGCCTACAACTAAAACCATTAATTTAGGCAAGTTGCTTTGTACTTGCTGAATTTGATGAGCATCTTCACCATAGTGTATTAATGGCAAGTTCTTCTTAGGTGCCTTTTTATGATAATAAGACATTAAAGATGAAATACTATTTTGAGGTGAAATCATACCTTTTAGATCACGATGCTCACGAAAGATCGCTGCGAAATCAACATAATAAACAAATAGCAAAAGACCAACGATTGCGAAAGAAGCAATAATTGAACTAATTTTTTTCAACAATAAATGAGATGTTTTTTCTTTTTTAAGTTTTACCTGAGTAATTAAAATAATAGGTAAAACAACAAAGAAAACTGTCCAGAGTCCAAAACGTAATGAAATTAGATCAGAAACTTCAGATACATCGGTTTGTATCATATTTTGAATCTGATCGGGCGAGATAATTACGCCTAAGGTATTCACGAAATAAGAGCTAAAACCACCAATCACGACCAGTAAAATTGCAAAAATTTTAGCGGTCCATTTCCAGTTTAAAATCTGTAAAACCGCATAATAAGCAGCAACCACAATAAGTACAGTAGCAGCTAAAAATAGAATAGCCTTTATTCCAAAATATGGAGTTAAAATATGGACTTGGTGATAAAAACCAATATTTAGAATTGCCCCTAACCAAATGGCTATAATCAAATTAAACATAAACAGTGAAATCTGTTTATGTTTTAAAGTAGAAAAAAAATTCAGCATCTTGGGTGACTACAATCTTTTTATGATGCTCTAATGTAGAAATTGAAACTTAAAAATGACTTAAATAAAAAATGATCTAATTCTGAAGCTTTAAAGCAAGCTAATTCTTTTAATTTATATAAAAAAAGACGAGATTAGATTTAACCTCGTCTTTTGAGCTTTTAACTAAATATTGTTTTTAGAAACTATATTTAGCCATTAAACCAACACGGTTGTCTTTGTAATCATCACCAGCAAAGGTTTCGCGTTTACCATTAACATATTCAATACCTAAGTCAATTGGTTTAACTGGTGTATAAATGACGTTGAGCCATGCTTGCTGAACTTTTTCATTACCCGCAGTATATGCTTTAGCATAGTCTGTGCCATCATCAGCGAATTGAGCACCGTATGCTAAAGTAGCACGTAGGTTAGGTAAAATCTTATAAGTTCCACCCACTTGTACAGCTACAAATTCATTTTGCTCAATATTATCATTAACTAAAGTATAAGCAGAATTACTACCATATAAGTAGTTACTGTTACCTACAACATAAGAAGCATCAGCAAAGAGTTTTAAAGGATCTGCTACTTTAAAGTCAGTACCTGCAGCAACGCCCCACCCAGTCTGGTCATCGCCCTTTCCTGATTTGTAGTTTTCAACAAAAGCTCGAGCAGAAGCATTACCATTACCACCAGCATAACCTTGAGTAATTTTAGCTGTTAATACAGGTAATCTATATTTAACTGAGTCACCTGTTGCTGAACTATTACCTTCCTCAGCTGAAACAAATAATTGAGTCGCAGGAGCTAATTTATAGTTATAACGTACTTGTGGAATACGTGTTGTACCACCACCAATGTTCGTCGAAAAGTCGATCATTTCTGGTGCGTGGCTCGCCAAGAAGTTAGATGTAGTTTGACCAAACAACCAGTTGTTATAAGTTAAGTAAGCATGACGAATACGTACGTTTTCAGATTTGTTATTGTCACCACTTGCAAAGTCCAACTCAATTTTACCACCAACTTTGGCATTGCTTACAGGAGCAGTAAAATCTAAACCTAGACGAGTCGTTTTAGCAGTAGCACGCAATTTATCTTTTGCTTCACCATTAGACTTACTTACATCAGCGAAGTCACCATCCGCACCTTCGATAATATAGTTAGCATCGCCACGAACAAAACCATATAGATTCACATCAGCACCAGTTTTAGATTTTAATGATGCTAATGGAGAAGCTGGTGCAGCAGCTTGAGGTTGTGCCTTAACTTCAGCTAACTGTACTTGCTGTTGTTGCTGTACTTGCTGTTGTTGTTGCTGAACTTGACGTTGTTCTTGAATTAAAGCTTTTAACGCTTCAACTTCTTTACGAAGCTGTTGAATTTCCGCTTTGTCGGAAGTCGCAGCATGTGCCCCACTCATCATTAAAGCTGTAACTGTAAGAGCTAAACTTTTAATAACGAAAGATTTACGATTAAGGAATAGATCCATCAAAAACTCCTAAAAATATATTTTATGTTGCCTATCCATGCCAAGTTGATTTACGCCATTAAATTAGGGGCTAAAAAATCAACTCTCCTCCACATTGGTTACATTAATTTTATTACCGCAACCAAAACCAATTTCAACGTTGTGCAAGACTAAAACCGATAAACAAAGACATAAAAAACATACTTTGATTTACAGATTTTTACCTTAACTTCATGTTGTAACGAATCCTACACAACTCTCTTATCTTATAGAATGATTAAATCGTTATTTCATTATTCTTTTTTAGACTTTAGGCTAATAACCAATCTAATTGAACATTTTTCTGCCCATTTTGATTGATTCACATGATTTTTCTTGTTATCCAAATCCATTTTTTCTCCATTTAGCTTCCATTTGCTACCCACACAAGATGGCACAATTAATTGAGCATTTAAATAGCTAAAAATATACATTTTTAAAAACATAGACAAAGGTAGTAGATAAAGCTTAGATCACTGCTTGAGCAATATTAAAGTTCTTTATTTCATTTAGTTAACATTATTTTTCCTGTAGTTTCTCATGTTTCCAGAGGAAAATAGGCAGTAAACTGATCACTGCAATAATGACAATAGCTATCAAATAATGGAAATAACCGAGTAAATCTCCAATCACACCGCTAAAACTATAAAGAAGACCGCTAACAGTCGCCATAACTGAAACCTGAAAGGTAAAATCTGTCCCCGCATATTCTTTTCGACTGTAATGCATGACTAGAGTCAACATAACCACCAATAGCATTGCCGCAAATGCATCTTCTAAAGCATTGACTGTATATATAACCCAGACATTCAACTGAATTTTTTGTTCATAGGCATAGGCTAAATAAGCATAGGCTCCTAGACTCATAATTTTAAAAATTGAAAAGCCAATTAATGCTGCTGGTCTTGAAAAGTATTTAAGCACGCCTCCTGCTATTGCCGCCCCAGCGAGTGCTGCTACTGCACCGAGCATCGTGATGTAAACACCAATTTGAGTAAAACTTAACCCCATATCAACCATTAAAGGTTTAAGTAATGGTCCAGCTAAGCCGTCTGCTACTTTAAAAGTGATCAGTACCACCAACCAAGAACGGAGTTCTTTATTTTGAGAGAAATATCTTAGGTAAGCTTTAATTTTTAGGACTAAATTTTGCTGATTAAGTTTGAGTTCGCGACTCGCATGAGAAGTATGTTGAGGCTCTTTAAATAACCAAATAGGTAAAGTATTTAAAAATACTATGGTTGCTAATAGCAAGAAAGTGGGTTGCCATGTTAACCAGTCTAAGCACCAAAGTACGGCACCTCCCCCAACAATAAAACCTATGCGTGAACCAATGACCTGAAATGTATTGCCCCAATGCTGCTGATCATGTTTTAACAAGTTGACTGCTAAAGCATCGGTAGCAATGTCTTGTGTTGCTCCAGTTAAGTTCATAAAAAGAAGGGAAATAAAAAATGCGAATAAATAAATAGGTTGATCTAAAGCTTGAACGGGGAAAAAAGACAAAATACACAGTACACCCACAGTCAAAAACTGAGTAGGTAGAATCCAACTACGATAATGTCCTAAATGGGAAAGTGCGTGTCGGTCGACCCACGGCGCCCAAAAAATCTTGATTGACCACGGTAACATTAATAAGCCAAAGCCACCAATATGGGCGAGTGAAACTCCTTCTGCTCTTAAGATCACGGGTAAAGCGTGGGTCATAAACCCAACAGGCAGTCCTTGGGCCCAATATAAAGAAAATAGCAGAAGATAAAGATTTTGCTGCCGCAACATAGAAACCTACTTTTTATTTGTTTAATGAGGAATAACATCAAATGTCATGTTGTTCTTACATTTTGCCAATGAAGCATATATTTCAAAAGATTAAGATAAAACTAGGACAAGTTAAAATTTAAAAAATATGGATCAACATTTCCCTAATTTACCTGATTTAGTACCTCAACGCGGTACTGCTTTAAGCCGAGCGCTATTTAAAAAACTTTTTTTAGCGCAAGGTTGGACAATTGAAGGTGAAGTTCCTAATTTGCCAAAAGCAGTGGCGATTATTTCCCCCCATACTTCTAATATTGATGGATGGTATGGCTTTCTTGCGATTTTCGGATTAGGTATTCAAATTACGGTGTTAGGTAAAGATGCCCTTTTTAAACCACCGTTTAAACGAGCTTTAGATTGGGCTGGAGTCATTCCAGTTAAACGTGACACAGCCAATGGACTTACTGAGCAAGTCGTTGCAACCATTCAAAAATATGACAAGATCTGGATTGGAATGGCGCCCGAAGGCACACGTAAAAAAGCAAAAAAAATGAAAAGTGGCTTTTATCATATCGCTGCAAAAGCCAATATTCCCATTGTCATGTTTTCTTTTGATTATGATCATAAGACTATTCACTGTTTAGGGCACTTAACCCCAAGCGGCAACTATGAAGAAGATTTAAAAAAGATTTTTGAGCGTTATGAAGGAAAAATTTCACCTAAAAATCGTAATTGGCTTGCTGAACCTTTACAAAATCTAGTGAAAAAAACCTAGCAAAAATTGAGCAAATCTGGTCTCATGAGCCCTCTTAATTTATCTCGACGTAGATTATTTTTAAAGATGAAAATTGCTCAATTTGCCAGTATTGGATTTATCTCTCTAGCACTATTTGGCTGTGATAAATTTAGCAAAACACTAACACCGACAACCTCAATGAAAGCCCGTGAACCTGTGATTGCACTTGCTTTAGGTGGCGGTGGAGCAAAAGGATTTTCACATATTGGTGTAATTAAGGTTTTAGAGTCTCACGGAATTAAACCTAAAATTGTCACGGGTACCAGTGCCGGTAGCTTTGTTGGAAGTATCTACGCAAGTGGACAAACACCTTATCAATTGCAAAGTCTGGCTCTAAAGTTACAAGAGTCAGATATCCGCGATTTAACACTTAATCGTCAGGGTATTATTCTTGGACAAAAGTTACAGGACTACGTTAACCGTAATGTAGGCAATAAACCAATTGAGAAGTTCCCAATCCGTTTTGCTGCCGTGGCAACACGCCTCGATAATGGTCAAAAAGCTGACTTCATTAAAGGTAATGCAGGCCAAGCCGTACGTGCATCTTGTAGTATTCCGAATGTATTTGTACCAGCAACAATTGGCAAGCAGAAATATGTAGATGGTGGATTGGTTAGCCCAATTCCTGTTAAAACTGCTCGTGATATGGGTGCGGATATTGTGATTGCAGTCGATATTTCTGCGCGTCCAGCAGGAAATCGCCCAGCCAATATGTGGGGATTACTTGATCAAACCATTAATATCATGGGTCAACAAAGTATTAATGAAGAGCTCAAGCAGGCCAATGTTGTCATTCAACCTAAAGTTGGTCATCTAGGTACTCTTGATCTCAAATCAAGTAACCAAGCAATTTTGGAAGGCGAAAAAGCAGCTCAAGCGCAAATACGTCAAATTGAAACAGCAATTGCAAACTTCAAAAAATCTCCAGCTGCGTTTAAGCCTGCGCCACGCCCTAAATTCTAATTGAGGTGGTTTTTTTCTATCCACACTCCCCATCATCTGCTACAGTGGTAAAAGTGATATTGAGTCACTTTTACCCATCATAAAGATATATAAAAG
The DNA here is from genome assembly GCF_059579785.1 of Acinetobacter sp. S-1. Lineage (NCBI taxonomy): Bacteria > Pseudomonadati > Pseudomonadota > Gammaproteobacteria > Moraxellales > Moraxellaceae > Acinetobacter > Acinetobacter sp. S-1. Next base: position 766,523 of record NZ_CM184207.1, on the reverse strand, counting down.
AGCAGATCTATGGAGTTTGTTATACAACCTTGGCACTGGTTTGTATTGGGTATCTTACTTATTCTTTCTGAACTGATTCTACCCGCCTTTGCCGCGCTTTGGTTTGGTATTGCCGCCATTATGGTGTGCTTTCTCTACTGGTTATTTCCAGATATTAGCCTCACAACGCAAATTGTATTATGGATAGTTCTGTCAGTGCTATGCACCATTCTTTGGTTCAAATTTATTAAACCATTATCAATTGATAAGACTAAAGCGGGATTACCCCGTGAAGCAACTATTGGTCAAATTGGTATGGTGATCCAAACCGGTCTCGACCATGATCAAATTATCGTTCGCTTTCCAATGCCCATTTTAGGGGCCGATGAATGGAACTGCCGAAGCACCACACCAGTCAGAGTTGGTGATCGTGTTAGAGTTATTGATATTTCGGGTAACGACTTAATTGTCCAGTCCCATGGTACTTCATAAACATTAAAGATAAAGAGAGGGTATTTTTATGCCAGTCGGTACTATTATTGTTTTAGCCTTTTTGGCTTTTGTGGCTGTCACCATTTTTAAAGGGGTTCGTATTGTTCCTCAGGGTTATAAGTGGATTGTTCAACGTTTAGGGAAATATCACTCTACCCTTAATCCGGGGCTTAATTTTGTGATTCCCTATGTTGATGAAGTGGCTTATAAAGTTACCACTAAAGACATTGTGTTAGATATCCCATCTCAAGAAGTGATTACGCGTGACAATGCTGTATTACTCATGAATGCTGTGGCATATATTAATTTAACCACACCAGAAAAAGCGGTCTATGGTATTGAAAACTATACATGGGCAATTCAAAACCTTGTACAAACTTCATTACGTTCTATTGTCGGTGAAATGGATCTAGATGATGCTTTGTCTTCACGAGATCATATTAAAGCGAAGCTAAAAGCTGCGATTTCTGATGATATTTCAGATTGGGGCATCACTTTAAAAACTGTCGAAATTCAAGATATTCAACCCTCTTCTACCATGCAAGCTGCCATGGAAGCTCAAGCTGCGGCAGAACGTCAACGCCGTGCGACAGTAACAAGAGCTGATGGTGAAAAACAAGCTGCAATTTTAGAAGCTGATGGTCGCTTAGAAGCATCTCGCCGTGATGCAGAAGCACAAGTTGTTTTGGCTGAAGCTTCGCAAAAAGCCATTGAGATGGTGACAAGTGCAGTGGGTGATAAAGAAACGCCAGTTGCTTACCTGTTAGGTGAACAGTATGTCAAAGCGATGCAAGATATGGCGAAATCAAGCAATGCTAAAACAGTGGTTTTACCAGCCGATGTTTTAAATACAATTCGCGGAATTATGGGAAAACATAATTAATTTAGTTACTTTAAATACGCAATTGAAGTCAAAACGGCGACTATGATGTCGCCGTTTTTTTATGTTTTATATTATTGGTTTTTTAATCTTTTCTGATCTTTCAAAGGGAGTTTTTTTACAACCAAATCATAAGAGTCGCTAATTAAATCTTGAAGTAAATCGGTTGTTAAGTTCTTATGCGGTGTAATCGAAATCCAGTGTTTTTTATTCATGTGATAGCCCGGAACAATAAATGAATAGAGTTCTTGATATTCCTGACTTTTATAAGGATCACATTTGATATTAATCATTTTGACGCCAGCTACTTCTGCGGTCAGCATGAATATTTTTTCTAAAATTTTAAAAACTTCATAGTCTGGACCAAAAGGATGGGACTGTTGACTAAAGGGAAGATTGCGAGCGATTTCAATTGCAGCTTGATGAAGCTGAGCACCATTCATTCTTTTCTCCCTTATTCATTGAATATGAATAGAAGTTATGAATATTGATTTAATATTATTAATTAGTACGCGCTAAAAGGAATTGTGAGATATCTACTAATTCTTTTGCATCATCACCAAAATGAGCTAAAGCTTCAAAAGCTTGATCATGCAACTCTTTAGCATATGACTTTGCTTGTTCGAGCCCCATTAAGGCGGGGTACGTCGATTTTTGTACTTGTTCATCCTTACCTGCAGTTTTACCCAAGGTTTCAGTACTCGAAGTAATATCGAGAATATCGTCTAATACCTGAAAAGCCAAACCAATGGTCTGCCCATATTGACGCAAGTTTGGAATTGCTTGATCTGTTCCAGAGAAAATGGTCACGGCACCCATCATAATGGCCGCCTGAATGAGCGCACCAGTTTTATTACGATGGATATTTTCAAGTTCGTCTTGAGTAATTTGCTTGCCTTCAGCTTGTAAATCTAAAACCTGTCCAGAGACCATCTTGGAGCTGGCAGTTGCTAAAATCTGCATTTGTTTTAATACAATCGCCGCATCGGTGCCCTGCCCTTGTTCATCAAACAAACGACTCCCTAAAACCTCAAAAGCCATCGACTGTAAAATATCACCTGCAAGTAAAGCGGTATCTTCACCAAATGCTACATGGCAAGTTGGCTGACCACGACGAAGTAAATCATTGTCCATACAAGGCAAATCGTCATGCGCTAGCGAGTAACAATGAATAAGTTCAACTGCAACCGCAGCACGGCGCGCCGCAGCAAAATTTGGATTTGGCTGTAAAGAAGCAGTGGCATAACACAAAGCCGGACGCACACGTTTTCCACCAAGCATGACTGCATGGTGTACTGCACTTTTTAAAGGCTCTGGAATTGAGAACGCGGCCAGTGTCGTCAATAAATCTTGTTGAATACGTTGTTGAGCTTGTTTTAAAACATCCGCATTAACTTGAGAGAGTGATGACACAGTCGCCTCGATAAAATCAGTAGAGAAATTTTATTGAATGTAATGAAGCATTCATGCGCTACATCATACACGATTCACTGTTAAAAGTGGGTGATGAGTTTTTGAAGGCAACTGTAAAAAGCCTCTACATGATTGAGAGGCTTTTTCTTATTTAACAACTTTTAAAAGCTGTCACCTGGAACGCGTACCCAACCTTCCATTAACACACGTGCACTGCGGCTCATAATGGCTTTTTTCACGACCCATTGATCATTAATCAGTTCCGCTTGAGCACCAACACGTAATGTTCCAGATGGATGACCAAAACGTACTGCTTCACGTTCGCCACCGCCCGCAGCTAAATTTACCAATGTGCCCGGAATAGCGGCTGCCGTGCCAATCGCCACTGCCGCTGTTCCCATCATGGCATGGTGAAGTTTGCCCATCGACAAAGCTCGAACGAGTAAGTCGACATCGTTCTCTGAAACGTTTTTACCGCTTGAAGCTGTGTAGTTTTTTGGTTTAGAGACAAAAGCAATTTTTGGTGTGTGCTGACGTGCGGCTGCTTCTGAAATATCTTTAATTAAGCCCATCTGTAACGCGCCATAGGCACGAATTTTTTCAAAACGTGCTAGTGCAGTTGCATCACTATTAATATGATCTTGCAACTCTGTACCTTGGTAACCCAAATCTTCTGCATTTAAGAAAATAGTTGGGATTCCGGCATTAATAAATGTCGCTTGGAAACGGCCAATATCAGCAACATCTAATTCATCAACGATATTTCCTGTCGGGAACATATCACCGCCTTCTTCACCGTCATCGGCTGGGTCTAAAAACTCAATTTGAACTTCAGCGGCAGGAAAGGTCACCCCATCCAGTTCAAAGTCCCCAGTTTCTTGAACTTGACCATTGGTAATAGGCACATGCGCAATAATAGTTTTTTGAATATTTTTTTGCCAAATTCGAACAGTGCATAGGCCATTTTCAGGAATACGATCTGCATCAACCAAGCCATTTGAAATCGCAAAAGAACCAACAGCCGCGGTTAAATTACCGCAGTTACCACTCCAATCTACGAAAGGTTGATCAATTGAAACCTGACCAAATAAATAGTCGACATCATGATCTGGCTGAGAACTTTTAGCGAGAATAACGGTTTTACTCGTACTCGAAGTAGCACCACCCATTCCATCAATTTGTTTCCCATAGGGGTCTGGGCTACCAATTACACGGAGTAAGAGCTGATCTCTGGCTTGTCCTGCAACTTGGGCTTTTTCCGGCAAATCATCAAGCTTAAAAAAGACACCTTTACTGGTTCCACCACGCATATAAGTTGCTGGAATTTTAATTTGCGGTACTGAGCTCATATCAACTGTTATCCTTACTATTATGTTCTTCTATATCAAAACAAGCATTCTTGTTTACCCTTCTCTGCATCTTAAATTGTTTTAAGGCCAAGAGATAGCGATCTGCTTTATACATCAATCGTATTGACGCGAGCATATTTTGTGAATTTAACAATGCTCTTGCAATGACCTAATCTAAGCAAAATCTAAGAAAAAAAGTCTATCTGAAATTATATTTTTTAGAGTACTTTTCACTCGAAATAGAAATATTAAAAGCAAGATTATGATTTTAAATAATTTTTACAATTACTTTTCAGTCACTGCTTATTAATTTGTAGTCTAGGCTAAAATAACTCCATCTATTAGAATAATTTACTTATTCATAGTGAGTGAAGACCTTTGACCAACGAATCTTCTACACTGCAACGAGGACTAAAAAATCGACATATCCAATTAATTGCTATGGGTGGAGCAATTGGTACCGGATTATTTTTAGGCTCGGCGCAAGTGATTCAATCTGCGGGACCATCCATTATTTTAGGATATGCCATTGGTGGCTTAATTGCTTTTTTAATTATGCGCCACCTGGGAGAAATGATTGTTGAAGAACCTGTTGCAGGATCGTTCAGCCATTTTGCGTATAAATACTGGGGGAAATTTCCCGGATTTTTAACTGGATGGAATTATTGGATACTCTACGTTCTGGTTGCGATGAGCGAGCTCACCGCAGTGGCCAAATATATTAATTATTGGTGGCCTCATATTCCAGCGTGGACGTCTGTCTTATTTTTCTTTGTCGTGATTACGGCAATTAACCTAACAAACGTCAAATTTTATGGTGAGTCCGAATTCTGGCTCGCTATTATTAAAGTTGCAGCGGTCATCTCTATGATTGTTTTTGGGCTTTATTTGCTATTTACAGCAGATGTAGGCTCAAATATTTCATTTAGTAACCTTTGGTCTCATGGTGGATTTTTTCCAAATGGCTTTAGCGGCCTCTTCTATATGTTGGCTTTCTTGATGTTCGCCTTTGGTGGTATTGAACTGATTGGTATGGCCGCAGCAGAAGCAAAAGATCCGAAAAAAACGATTCCAAAAGCAATTAACCAAGTCGTTTTCCGTATTTTGATTTTCTATATAGGTTCACTAGCGATCTTACTTTCATTAGTGCCATGGAACCAATTAGATCTTGGCGGTCTCGACAAAAGTCCATTTGTTATGATTTTTAGCCAAATGGGAATTGGTTGGGCTGCACACTTACTGAACTTTATTATTTTAACTGCTGCTCTATCTGTTTATAACAGTGGGATGTTTGCAAATAGCCGTATGCTATACAGTCTCGCTCAACAAGGTAATGCACCAAAAGTTTTTGCAAAAACCAATAAACAAGGGGTTCCTATTCCCGCTGTTCTGCTTTCTGCTTTATTAATCTTTGGTTGCGTTCTTTTAAATTACTTTGTACCTGAAGATGCTCTTGGACATCTTATGTACGTTGTGGTTGGTGCACTTGTTCTAAACTGGGCAATGATATCAATTACACATTTGAAGTATAGACGCTTTGTTAAGCACGCGAATATTAAGACATCTTTTCCAGCGTTATGGTCACCTTTTAGTAATTACTTAGTTTTAGCGTTTATTGCTGTGGTTCTCTATATTATGTGGACTCAAGGCTTCAAAGAGTCAGTAATGATGATCCCTATTTGGATTACGGCAATGCTTATACTTTTTGACTATTTAAATCCTAAAAAATTAGATTCCATTGAGAATCCTGAAGAATAAATAAATCTAAAAAGCCATTGTCTAGACAATGGCTTTTTTATTCATTATCAGTAAATTACGCGTTGTAAGAATTAAAATTTCATCGACAATAAAATTAGACGTTAAGCATATTTATACTGACGAGAGCAGTAAGCTCGTTCAACCTCTGGTGAACGTAATTGTTGATGCTTAGTTTTACGCCCTGCCATACGTTTACGCCAAAGTTTAAAACTATTGGTTTTCAGGTTATATCTCATTAAACGAATCACTTCGCTTTCACTTAAGCCATATTCTCGCTCAATTGCTTCAAATGGGGTTCGATCTTCCCATGCCATTTCAATAATTCTAGATAAGTCCTGTTCATCAATTTTTTTCATGCTATGCCCTTTTGAATTATAGGTAGCTAAATCTGATTTTTAACAAACAACCTTTCGGGAACAGTTTCATCTACTCAATTGCTTGTCTTAAACCTTTTCGTGTTTTGCTTCAGATCATAGAAAGATCAACATGAAGTTTTTGTGATTTTTTAGCTTTATAAACTGTTTTTCTACAGATATAAGTGTTTGAAACCGTTGAATGGTTCAACTTTATCTTTATTGGCCACTCTGGCAAAATTTTTAATAACTAAAACGTAAAAAAGCCATTGCCTTCGCAATAGCTTTTTTGTTTATAATCATAAAATTATGCGCCCTTAGCTTAACTGGATAGAGCAGTTGCCTCCTAAGCGACCGACGTGGGTTCGAGTCCCGCAGGGCGCACCAAATTAAATTACACCTTAGTCCGAAATAGTACGGGAACCCTTTATCTATAATTGATTATTAAATTTTTATAGTCTTTAATAGTCCGACATAGACCGAGATAATTCTTGTTTTTTTACGGTACTTAATACAGTACCTCATTAAATACCGCAAAAATGGTACCGCAAAAATGCCTAAAACCGTTGTCCCACTTACTGATACAAAGATAAAGAAAGCTAAATCAGAAAATGGAAAATCCCTGAAACTATCTGACGGTTCGGGTCTCTATTTGCTTATAGATAAAAACCAAAATAAGTTTTGGCGTTTTGACTATTCACGCCCATATACAAAAAAAAGAAATACTATTGGTTTTGGCTCTTATCCAGAGGTGAGTCTTGCAGATGCTCGATCTAAACGAGATGAAGCTAGAACATTACTGGCACAAAACATAGACCCCCAAGTTGAACGTAAAAGAGTTGAACAAGAACACGTAAACTCCGAAAAAAATACTTTTGGCGCAGTTGCTGCAGAATGGGAAAGCAAACAAGATTTTGCCGAATCAACTATCCGTGGCCATAAAAGATTACTTCAAGTCATAAACGCGAATATTGGGAAAAAACCTATTGATAAAGTTACCCCAGTAGAGGTTTTAAATATCTGTCGCATTTATGAGAAGCAAGGAAAATTAGAAACAGCGAAAAAGGTTAAAGTTAAATGTGGTCAAATCATGAGATATGGTGTTGCCACTGGTAGATGTGAGAGAGACGTAACCCAAGATTTAAGAGGCGCTTTAAAAACACCTAAGGTAAAACATTTATCAGCTCTGACTGAATCGAATGAATTTGCCCCACTCCTCTATGACATCGATTTTTATGAAGGCACATTTATTACTCAAATTGCCTTAAAAATTGCTCCTTATGTATTTGTTCGCCCCGGTGAATTACGTTATGCAAAGTGGCCAGACATTGATTTAGAAGTTGATCTTTGGAGATATACTCCACCGAAAACTAGAAACAAAACTGGCGTTCAACACCTTGTGCCTATTCCTAGACAAGTTAAAGAACTGTTGCTGAAAATAAAGGAACTGACTTATGATCCTGACGGGGAAAGTGAGTATGTATTCCCATCTATGACTAGTAAACTTAAACCTATGTCAGAAAATACAATTAACCAAGCGTTACGCAGGTTAGGCTATACATCTGAACAAGTTTGCGGACATGGCTTCCGAGCTTCTGCAAGAACAATATTAGAGGAAGTACTTAACTACCCTATTGAAATCATTGAGCAGCAATTAGCACACAAAGTTAAAGATATGCACGGACGAGCATATAACAGGACTAAGCATTTAGAAAAAAGAAGGGAGATGATGCAAGCTTGGGCAGATTATTGTGATCAAATAAAAGCAGATTATGCCAAGACCTTACCAACTAGATAAGTGATTGTATCTTAGTGAATTGCCACCAAGTCTTATTAAAGTAAACTTCATTATTTAAAAAGTTAATTTTTAGCTCGTTTCCATTGTGATCATAAATCTTTATGACTTCACCTTTTTTATTTATTTCGGCAAGAAGATTGCATGTGTGCTCCATCTTGCCAGATTCAGAAACCATGATCATGACTTGCGACATCACAAAGCCCTTACACAAATAGAGACATTAACGTTACTATTAATTGAGTGAGCTGTGCAACCTGAGAAGATTAAACACAGCAATGTGATGATCGATGCAACTTTGGTACGCTTGCACATATAAGTTACTTCTTTAAAAAGAGTGCTCGCTCTGCTTCTCGGCGACGAACTAGGCCTTTCATAACCTTACCGCCCGCCTTATTCCACACTAGGAACTGATCAGCAGCGCCTTGATAGTCACCTTTATTCAGTTTTTTTAATAAGGTTGAATTATTAAAAGCACCTGAGCCAATGTTGTAAGTCAGTGAAACCAATGCATCAAATTGATTTTGACTTAAAGGCACTATCACAGATTCATTTACAGTCTTTTCAAATTTGGCCAAGTCGTGTTTGAAGTAGGCTTTAGCTTGCTCAGGTGTACAAGTATCCCCTTTTTTTACCTTCGCGCCATTTGGATAAACTGTGGTGCCAGTGCCAATGGTCCAGACTCCTACCCCATCGTCATAAGCTGTGAATCGTGTGCCTTCAAAACCTGTTATTAGGTCTACACCAAAATCACTTGTAGTTTTCCCACCTGGTGCAAGTTTATTGACCACTTTATTTAGTTCGTCTACTTGTGCTTGAGTGAGTTTACCACCTGCAATTACACGGGCAGCGTCGAAGAATGGTTTAGTTGTCATTGGATTCACCTTTCTTTTTCTCTAATTCAGAACTACCAAAATAAAAGCCGCATGCTGTTGTCATAGCCCCTGCAATGAAGCCCAATGCCGTATTAATCAGATTGCTATTTTCTCGTGGCATATCCACAAAAAATAAAGCAATCACTAAAACAAACATTAGTCCCACCAATGCAAAAGCTAGATAAGCGCGGGTATTTTCACTGTTCATCTTTTTGCTTCCTCCAACCGTGATACTTTCTCTTTAATTAAAGACTGGTCTTGGCTTAATTGAATAATTGAAGATCCAACCCACGCACACAATGAAAATACGATGCCTGCAAATATTCCCAGCAATACACGCAGCACAGAAATTCCACCATCTTGCGAAGCTGTACGATTTTCCAAATTCGCGACTTTGATATCTAATGTATCGATGTCCTTTTTGTTCTGTTCGCTAGTCTCTTTGTGCGCTTCATTAATGAAAGTCAGTCGAGTAACATGATCTGACAACATGCGAATATCACTCTGAATGGAGTCAATTTTCTTTTCGAATCTCAACCCGTATGATTCATTTTCAGTCATGCCTTCCCCCTTTCGTTTAGGCAATAAAAAAGCACCCAATTGGGTGCTGTTATTTCTTCATTTCAATTACACTTAATGTTCTTGAAGTAATCATAAAGTTGCTTCTTGATTCCACATTTAATGGGATATTAACGCCCTCCTGTCGAGCAAATCCTGCTTTAAGTGTGTAGGTAACATTGCCAATAGTACTGTTATCATCAATAGCTGAAACGATAACCGCTGTACCATTAAAATTAACGTTAATATTACCAGTCTCAATATTCGCGCCCAGAGAGCCCCTGCCAATTAAAGACCCATTTTTATATATTGAAATATAAAAGGAAGCCATTGCCCTATCGTTAGCTGCAATTGAATTACCTCGTCCATCACTTACACTAAATGCCCCGAAGGTTGGGGTGCAAATATTTACTGAGGCATCAAGTCTAACTTTTCCACCACTTCTATTCAGAGTAACTTGTAAAAGTGTACCTATATGATTTTCCCACGCTGATAGATGGTTGTTAAAATCATTATTAGGCAACCCACCAGTTGATCCTCCTGAAAAACTATTGATAGTTTTGATATCAATTGCTTTAACTCCTATCGGTACAGTTACAGCCTCATCCTTGATCTTTAGAGTATCAATTGCGCCATCTTCAATATTCGCAGTTTTGACTTTAATTGTTCCCAAGTCTGCACTAATAGTACTTAAGTTTTCAGCCCAGATTCGATTCGCATTGATATACCCAAAACTAGCATTATCAACATATAAACCACGCGGAATAACTGTGCCATTAGGCAAAGTCACAGGCGTGTTTTGCAATATCATTAGGGGTTTTGGCTCTATTCCATCAATGCCCACTGGAGTACCAAATTGAATGCGGTCATAGTTAAAAATGAAGGTAGAAGTAGCACCATCATTCAATGATCCATGACCGGAAACATGGCCATTTACATCGAACTTGGTAAACTGCTGAGCATAGATGCCATCCACACTTTCACTGACATTTTGAATAGACGCACTATTCTCACCGACTTTAGTTTGCAACGTTTCCGTTACTTTTATCGTTGAAGAAATAGCACTAGCATTTGCATTGATTTGTTGCTGAAACAAAGCATTGCTGTCATTCAATTGTGCAGACACTTGATCTGTACGTTTAGATTGAGCCAAATCGCCTTCAATACGTGCAGATTGCTCTGACCAGACACCTGCATAACCCCCTTCATTTCCGATTAGATCGGATTCTGAACCGATTAAGGGTGGGTTGAGTTGCGCGTAAACTCCATCAATCCTTGTAGTTTGGGCAATAACTTTGTCATCTACATTCTTAATGTCTGACTCAACTTGCTCAAGTGCACCAGTTGATGCCTTATCATCAAGCTCAAGATTAATTGAATCAATTGCTTCAGCATTTGCCGAAGACTGATCTACCGCGACTTGTGCAGATTGGCGTACAGTTGCTAAAGCACCATCATTGCTTGCAATATAAGTATCAATCTTTTGAACTGTTACTTTATCGCCCTCAATTCGAGCTTGAACTTCTTGCTGGGCGTACGCACGTAAATCATTAACCTCAACAACTGTAGTATCTATACGTTTGCTTAGTGCAAGATCTCCTTCAATCATGGCTGATTGAACAGACCATGTACCTGCAAAACCTTGATCGTTACCGATCAGATCAGACTCAGAGCCAATTAACGGAGGGTTAAGCTGTGCATAAACACCGTCAATTCTCGTTGTCTGAGCAATGATCTTGTTATCAACATCTTTAATGTCTGACTTAACTTGATCAAGTGCGCCTGTTGAAGCTTTATCATCAAGCTCGAGATTAATTAAATCAATTGCTTCAGCATTTGCAGTAGACTGATCTACCGCGACTTGTGCAGATTGGCGTACAGTTGCTAAAGCACCATCATTGCTTGCAATATAAGTATCAATCTTTTGAACTGTTACTTTATCGCCCTCAATTCGAGCTTGAACTTCTTGCTGGGCGTACGCACGTAAATCATTAACCTCAACAACTGTAGTATCTATACGTTTGCTTAGTGCAAGATCTCCTTCAATCATGGCTGATTGAACAGACCATGTACCTGCAAAACCTTGATCGTTACCGATCAGATCAGACTCAGAGCCAATTAACGGAGGGTTAAGCTGTGCATATACCCCGTCCGTTTTTTCAGCAACAAGCGAAAGGTCATTAGCAACAACCCGAATACTTTCTTGAGCAGCTGCAATACCCTCATCACTTGACTGTTTAACAGTATTTACAACCTCAAGAACACTTTCATCACCATCAATAATTTGTTGAGATAAACCATCTGAAGCCTGTTGAATCGCGTTCTGGCGATTAATGACTTCTTGCTCAATCTGGTCTTTGGTAGCTTTAACTGCCGCCTGTCTATCAATAATTTCCTGATTGATCTGATCTTTCGTATTCTTGATATCCTGTTTAATCTCAGGAATCTGAATATCGATAATCTCAATTTGATCAATCTTAGTTTTTAAATCCTGACTAAGTTGAGTTTCACTGATTTGATCATTCAAGAGCTCAAGAACATCTGTTGCATCTGCAGAAGTTGTCGCATGAGCCCAATCCGACCATGGCCCAATATTCCCGATCCGGTCAATCAAACGGCCACGATAAAATTGAGTTAAATTTGGCTGCAAACCCTGGAGAGTATGAGTCGTTGTTGGATAAGCGAATAAGCCCAATTGAGCAATGTTACTTGTACCATCTGGCGATACTTCAATTTCAGTATAAGCCGTATCAAGCGCACCAATTGAAGGAAAGCCCCAGTTAAGTTTTATACCGAACAAAATCCCTGTCGCTTGAATAAAAGCCAGTTTAGGCGGCAGGCCTTGCTTACCAGAGAGTTCAGTCAATACCGAATAAACTGGTAAAGAAGCAATCTCGAAAGCTGAAATCGCTGTAACACGTGCTTGATACTGCCCCGCATAAATACCAGGTATTTCGACTGAGTTATTACCAGTAACTGGAAGCTTGATCCAGCTGCCGTCATCTTTACGCCACTCGACCTGATATTTAACGGCTCCTTTTGCCTGAGTCCAGGATACAATCATTGTTGCTACATTGATGCCCTGATCAACTCGGCTTTCACTAGTAACAACGACATCTGTTACAGGATCCTGAATTGTTGGGTTCACAACCGAAATCGGAACCTCATCAAAATAAGCACCCTTATCGATCGCATCAAACTTTGCTGGATTATATTGAAGCGCTGTCACTGAAAATTGATGACTTTCGTCTTGAGTAATCGAGATCACTCGAAACTTCATTGTTGCCAAGTCTTGGGCATCAATAACCCATACGTTTTGGGTGGCAATAGCATCAAACTCATGAGTAACAGTAACAACTCGACCCGAGATCGATTGAATAATTCGAGTTTGAGCTTTGCCATCCTCGCCATTAATAATCAATCGGTCACCAGCAACTGCCACAACGTCGTCACGATCTAGCGTAATGCTTTTACGATCTGCTGATATTTTAGACACACGCCCTCCGTTTGCCCGTCCAGCAAACAATGGATCTGCAATATCAATAACTCTTCCCGGCTGCGGAATATGGCCATCCAAACCAACTTTAAAACTAACAGTTCTGGTTTCTAACTGTTCAGACTTTAATGCCCACCAACCTGCTCGCTGCGCTTGCCCTCGTGAGGTACATCCCCAAGCTTCTATTTCTAAAATACGAACTTGGCCTGCTTCAGAAATTGCCTTTTCATCGCGGACAAATTCATATTCAGTCTTATAGTGATTGGCTGGGTTGTCCCATGCAATTTTTACAACATTGTGCCTGTCTCGAGCACGAGTACCTGCATATTCAAAATTGCCATCAATAACATTAGCCCGGGTATAAGTGAAGTAAGTATCTTGAGGAATATCCGCATCACAAATAATGCTATTGCCATCCCAAAATGTGATGGCACGGAATACACCTGCTAACTTAGTTAAAATTTCAAAGGCACCTTCGGCACTCTGAAGATAAACGTTACAAGTAAAGCGTGGTTCTTGACCGCCCAACCCATCCGGCACCATTTGGTCACAGTATTGTGCTAAACGATATAAAGACCACTTATCAACCATTAGCGGGGTTAAGCGGTCACCCAAAGCATAACGGTCTACTGTGCATATATCGTAATAGATCCATGCCGGGTTATTGGAATAAGCCTCTTTAAACGTGCCATCCCACATTCCAACATACTGTCGTGTAACCGGATTATAATTTGTAGGGACTTTTAGGATTCTCCCCTTCGCATCCATTGCAACTTTAGCAACGTTTCCAAAAGTCTCAGCATCGTATTGAAGGCCCAATAATGCTGTGTTTGGGTAACGTAATTTCGCATCGATCACTTCTGTAACAGCTGCAATATACATCTTGTCGCTGATATATTCAGAAGATGAGTTCGGCGTCAGACGGCGTACACGTACAAGCCAACCAGAATCAGCTCGAGGCAAATCAATGCGGTGTGCTCGCTCGTAATTTGCAGAAGTCTTATCTGAAATCTTGGTTTTTAGTACTTCAGTCCAGACACCTCCATCAGTCTGTAAATCGATTGCGTATTCGATCGTTACGCCTGATACATCACCATTTGTAGCATTCTGAGTACGCAAAGGACCCCACTTTAAGCGCAAACGAACAGCATCAAGGTCAAGATTACTAAAAGCTCGAACCCATGGCGTTTCAGACTTTAACTCCACATCGATGGCAGTTTCACTTTCTACTGCAGGAAAACCCTCAATGTATTCCTGATCATTAGTACCATTTCTAAAATCAACTTTTACATTTTCAAAGTTAAGGCTTCCATCTGCATTCTGAAGTGGAGTTTCTTCTAAATAAATTGACTGAAGCCCATTTGCTAGCCCCTCAATTTCTCCTTCAGCTAAACCATATAGAACCTTGATAAAGGTTTTCGATTGAGCAGAATCTGGTGAAATGACAGGTTGCCGTTGTTTATTGCTGCCTTTTTTTGCGCCTACTACTGCATTCATAAGAAATCTCACGCAATAAAAAAGGCGCTAGAAAGCGCCTGTTAAGTAAAATTTACATCTGATCTTCAGGATATTGACCTGCGCTCACAATGAAGCCGCCGATTTCCCGTTGACCATAAAGAATTGGAACAGGATTACCTTGTGCAACTGTAGTTACTGCACCGCCAAAGCCTTTGTTGGCACGGTTGCCATCTTGGTTTTGGTCTTGAGTATTATCAATTTTTGGCATGAGCATCTGCGCGACACCACCAAGCATCATTCCAATACCTGAGCCAATCAATGCAGCACCGAGTGGTGCTCCACCGCCCAATGTGCCTACAGTTACTAAAACCCCCACCACGACCATCACAGCACCCAATACAGTCTGTAATATTCCATTACCGCCTGCACCAACTACACGTGGAACAATATGAATAACCTCAGCTTCAGTATTCATATCAAGCTGTTCTTCACCGATATTGTCACCAGTGATTAGGCGCTTAGTTTCATGATCGTAAATTGCTGGGCGTTTCTTGCCTCGCTTATTACTTGAGTTCTTTGATTTTAAAAATACGGCAAAGCGTAGACCCTTCTCATGTGCATGCAACATAAAATGCTCAAAGCCAGCGATCTGAACAGATAATGCACGCATTGCTTCACGTGTATTTTCGACATCGAGCTTAAATTCGCGGCCAAATTTTTGCCCTAGAATGCCGTACAACTTAATTGTTTTTAACATCTCTATGCCTCAAGATTTTTACCGTTCTGGTTGACCATTGCGGCCCATAGATTTCACGTATAGATTTACGGCCGTGAAGCTGATGCAAGATTAATGTATTGCCAATACAAGGTTCAGTTTCTTCGGACTTCAGCATTGCATTATCACCAAGCCAAATGATGCAATGATTTGGGTGTTCTGTTCGTGGTACTCGACAAATCAACATATCTCCATATTGCGGAGTGTCCACTTCATAGAAACCAGCTTTCGGAAAGTTATCAATCAAAATTGACGGATGATCTTTGTCTTCCCACCACCCATCTTTTCGTTCAAAGTCTGGTAAATGAATACCTAGCTCACGGTCATAAAAGTCACGAACTAATGCGTAACAGTCCTGATAATAATGAATATAATTACGCCCCACTAAGGGGGCGCGATAACCACAAGGTTCATAAACTTGAATATCCATATCCGGATAGGAGCAAATGACCCATGGCTTTTTATGTAGTTCAATTTGGATACGATCTAAATCAGTAGCACGGGACGTGCCATCTGGATGCGAATGAACATAAGCTTGAATTTCACCCTGATTTTCTGCAGACACCAGATCTTCAGGATCAATTTCAAAATTAGTTGTTTTATCCTGTTTAATAATGCCATTTTGATCATAAATTGTTGGGGCAATATTAGTACATGGTAAATATTTACCACCAACAATTAACCCACAGCATTCTTCCGGATAACATTTTTCAGCATGCGCCATGATTGTGTTTTTGATTTTTGCTGTAAGCTTCATAAAACCTCACAATAAGCTTGAAGCTGGGAACCCACCAAACGGTAACGGCTTATTTTCACCAAATCGCAAGCGGCAAGAACGTAAACGTCCACCGCATCGATCAAGTGCCGGATTATCAGTTGGCTCATCTTTGTCAGTGAACATTGCTACACCTGTGTAACCACATTCCTCACCGCGATACTTGCCAACCATGCACCAATGACAAAGTGAAGTAATTTGTCGAACTGGGATTTTCAAACCTTCAAAATCGATTGGATTAGAGAGCTCAAAAGTTACCTGTTGGGCGTTTTCAGATGTCTTTTGCTCGATGTACCAAATTTGCTCTTTTGATTCATTCGATGCCGTTGGGTTACCTGAAGTGAAGTTTTCAGCATCAATGTATTTAGCAAGTGTGGTAATGACTTTAAGTTTTGCGCCAGCAAAGTCTTTAAACTGCAAACAGTAAGCAGATACTGCATTCTGGATGCCGTTAATATTGTTCGCCATGCTTAAAGTTGGAGCTGAGGCTTTACCATCTGAACGCATTTCAAGCCCCGAAACCTCCAAAGCCATTGGTTCAAAAACTTGACCCTGCCAGACAATATTTCGGCTCCATACTTTTTGATCACCAGCATCAAAAATCTTGCCGATGCTTCCAGAATCAGCACCGATTAATCCTTCAGATCCGATCGATGAATAGATTTTTTGCCAGTCTTGAAAAGCTATATGCCCGTGGAAGCGCAAAATGCCAGCACCAAGTGAGCTGGCATCTAGTTCATACAAATGGATTAATCCATCAACATATAGCTTCTGAAAATCACTATTCAGACTCATGGGTTACCTCGTCATAAATCTGATTTCCATCTTTATCAAGAACCGGCACATCATCAAAAACTGGTTTACCTTCGCCATCGATTACCTGCACCCATTCAAGCAATGGTTCACCCTTTTCATTCATCACTGGTTGATTCGTTAGAATAGGTGTTCCGTATTGATCTGTTTGAATATGAGTTACAGGTTTCTGATAGTTCTTGCCATCTACAATGACTGCTTTTCCTTCATCATCAAATAAGTCTTCATATTTAGTGATGTAAGTCAGTTGTGGCGCATATTTAATTTGCTGCACCATACGTGGTTGTTTTTCAGTACGTAGTGTCGTGATTACTTTTGGCTTTTTGATTTCATTTAAACGAATATCAATCCAACGAGGCTGACCATTTACATTACTTGGAATATCAATTGGTGCATCATGATTAGCAACGATATCACCTTCTTCATTCATTTTTTTCTTGAAAGTTTTAATTTCAAGATCACCATTTTCTAGCGTTTGGTATTCAACAGCGCAGATCTTGTTGCCGTGCGTATCATTTGGAATTTCAATCCACCAACCGTCTTTCGAAAACCCGGAGCTGCCTTTAATTAAGTAATGGCCAACATCCTTTTTTTCAAAAGTAATAGGCTGTTCAGCGGCCTCATCATTAAGTTCAATTTTTTCTGCAAATAATTTAACAATTGGAGACGCTGCTTTTATAAAGCCATTACTATCAATCGTGGTAATGCCTGTATGCCATAAATCAACAACTTGCAAAGGGTAAGCTTGTGTATTTAACCCCCTAACTACACATACCCGATTATCTGTGACAGAGGCCCCAATAGTAAAAAAGCCAGCACCAACTTTTGAAGAAACAATATAAGGAAAATAATTTGGCAGTATTTTCCCGTTAATATTAATGTTTTGAATGTTGCTAAAGAAAAGTCCAGATTTATCTTTATGAGTATCAAAAAAATTGCTGGCGTTACCATTGTAAAAATTAGCCTCTCCCCCTACACCGAAGGACCCAACCTCAAGCAAATTACCTGCTGCTGTACCTACATACCGACTAGCCGCATGAGTGTTATTTGTAAAATTTTCATTAATTTTTGCGCCAGTTGCACGATATGTATCGCCACCAGCACCAGTTGGGGCAACACCTAGATTTAAAGTTTGAATCGTCATTTTCTTACTCGCATAAAAAAGCCCCTAAAAAGGGGCTTTAAAGGGGTTTAAATTAAGGGTAAAAAACTTGGGTGAAAGTCGTTGAGATTTGCCAAATATCACCGCCTAAACAACGGGGTTGATATTCGCCTGTTTTAACTCGTACCTCACCATCTAAAGGTGAATCCCAAAGGAACGAGTCAGCACCTTTGTGATCATCAAAGAATGCTTTGATTTGCATAATTTCGGCTTTGTAAGCCGTTCTTTGATAAGTCCATTCACCAGATCGGTTATTAATACCAATTGAAGTATTCTGTTCATAACCATCGCCAAATTTGCTTGATAACGTATTAAAGCGCTGAGTATTACTATTTCCGTCTAAGTCGCATTCGAAAGTGAATTTAAGGTTGCTCATTTAGAAAGTAAGCCTCCTTGTCGTTTATCATTCAGAATTAATTTCTTTACGGCTTCACCAATTTGCGCACCTAAAGTAATTTCTGATTTTTGGTGTTCTTTTAAAGTAAATCGACGTTTTTGCTTTCTAAGAGATTTCATTTTTAGATCTCCAATAAAAAACCCACTCCTTCGAGTGGGTTACTTTGATAATAAACCGCCTTGTCGTTGCTCTTGACGGATAATCGTTCTAACTGCATTTCCGATCATTTGCCCAAGTTGCTTCTGGTCCTGAGTATTAGCACCATTAGTACTAACACCTGAATCAGTTACATAGACTTGGATTGTGACAGGCTGTCCAGAAGATGAAACTGTTCTCTCAAAACTCCCACCAGAGTTAATGGCATTCAATGTATCTACGCCAACTCGCTTGGTAGCTGCCGCATTCAATACATATTCCTGACCATGAACCACACCAGCCACATCACCTCGGCCCATGTCGCCTGTGTAGCCGCCTGAAGAGAAGCCTTGCGGTGTTGCAGCTTGGATGAGAGATACAAATGTACCCGATTTAATTGTCGCGATCGCTGCTGCTGCCGCTTTTTGGTACCAAGTACCTGGCTCATTTGCATAAGCATCTGAAGCAGCTTTCCACATATTCATACCAGCCTGCGCCAAAGCAAATGCCCGCTGACTTTCATAAAGAATGCGGTATGCACTTGATGACTCACCAAGCATATTTTTAAACATGCCAGCCAATGCCCCTGTAACATTAGCTCCATAACCCAACTGGAGATTCATTGAATCATTTTGATAAGTAGATTCAATCAATTTCAAACGCTCAAAGTGTTCCTTCATGATTTGTTCACGTTGTGCATTTAGAGCTACCATATTTGCATTTGGATCTTGTTCCTGAGTTTCAATATCAGCAAGCTGACTATCAAATACTTTTTGAGAAGCATCATAACGGCTAAAGCGCTCCTGTTCTAAAGCGAATTGACCACTATTACCAGTGATACTCGCCTGAATGCCACCCCAGTTTTGAACAGCGTTATTCACTTTATCGCGAGTCTCTTTATCCTGATTGGCTTTAGATAATGCCAGTCGCTTACGTTTTTCCTCCTCATCTTTTGCCGTTTTGGCAATTTCTTCTCGCTCCAATCTATAACGTTCCTGCATGGCTTGGGTTTCTGTCAGTAGAGCTTGTTTAGCCTGAAAAAGACGTTGCTCTTGAGCGAGTTGAATCATCCCAACTTCTTGATCGTACTCCTGCTTAAGTGCATCAAGACGAATCTGCTTTAAATCATCCGTTAACTCAGTTCCTTCCTTGATTTGCATCTGCTTAGTTTCATATGAGTATTTGAGTTTCTGCTCTTCACTCCAGTGAAATTGATTGATCTCATATGTTAATTCACGCAAATACAATTCTTTGTTTAATTCAGCACGAGCCGTAGCCTTTGCAATATAGTCTTTCTCTTCATTTCCAAAGTTTGCCTTTCGGATTTCAGCTAACTCGCGCTGTAAATCATTTTCAATTTGAGTCAATTTAGGAGCGTAACTATCTGCAAATTGATCACGTAATCTAGCTTGTTCCTCAAACAATCTTTTAGCTTCGTTCGCCTCTTTTATGGCTTCTCGATTTGCTTTGCTTGACTCCGAATTAGACTTACGTGCAGCAGCTGCACTATTACGTTTAGCTTGGGCGACTGCCTCCTCACTTGCTTGGAGTTTTCGGTTGGCGGCAAGATTCTGATCAATAATTTTTGCATCTTGCGCAGATATCTTATTGCCATTCTGAACATATGCCTCAGCAAAGGCTTTTGCTCTTTCAGGGTCAAAACCATAATTCCCAATAAGTTTGTTTGAAAGCTCTGTCTTAAAAGTACTTTGCTGTAATTTCTTTAGATAGTCACTTAGTGCATTAGTTGCATTATTTGCAGCACCTGCAACACCATCCAAACTGTTCGCATGGATATTATTCTGATTAGCTGCGTTTTGTGCTGCATTACCTTGAAGTTTTGCTTCTATACCTACAGCTTTTAAGCCATCTACCAACTTTACGCCTGCAAAATATGCCTGATCATACCCTTCAACTTGTTTTTTAAGTGCGTTATAGAGGTCTGGCGGAATACTCATGCCATTGAGTCTTCTCAGTGCTTCTGTGTAGCTAATTGTTCCTAGACGAGCTTCATTGGATATTTTTGTTACCTCTACATTTCCTTGTGCAAAGTTTTGAATATCAATTAAAGCCGCACCTGCTGCTAATTCTGCATCGCGTAAAGCCTTGTTCTGGGCTTCTAACGCAGCTGTCATATCATTTATAGCTGACTGTTTTTCCACACCATGAAGTTTACGTAACTCTTCTGCTGCTTGATTTGCCACCTCTGCTTGCTCTTTAAGTTTTTGGTTGGCCTTTTCTGTTCGGTCTTGCATATACATGTAGCCAGCAGCTAATGCTGTAACACCGATAGTTAGAACGCCTGCCCAACCACCTACTAAACCAAAAATTTTAGAACCTACGCTTGTTGCTTTGTTTAACGCATTTTGTGCCGCAGTTTGGGCTATTACCGCTTGAGTTACTGCATCTGAAGCAATTTTGTATCGTGCGTTTGCAGCAGTTGCACCAAATTTGGCTTGCGTCTCAGCATTAGTTGCCTGAACATTTGCAAGGTGCGCTTTAGCTTCATTTACTTTTAAAGTAGTGAGTACGAGTGCATCTTGTTTTTGTGCTTGATCAGCAACCTTTTGAGCAGCAGAAGCAATAAGATCCGATTGAACCGCAACTGTTTTCGAGATTATCGCTTTGGTGATTGCTCCAATTCCTAATACAACTGCACCATCTGCCAATAATTCAAAGTTGTTAGCAAGACCTTCTATTGAGCCTGAAAGTACTTGCGCAGCACCTGAGCTTCGACCAGCCTCTCCAATGAACTGAGTTAAACTATTGCTTAATAAGCCTAATGATTGACCAATTGTTGAATCAGTTTTGCCAAATTGTTTGTCAGCTTCATCTGACATTTTTAATAATGCTTTGGTGACCTTCTCAGAGGTTAATTCTCCATTTTCTGCCATAGATTTAAGTTGGCCAATAGGAACATTCATCCCTTTTGCTATCAACTGCATTAATCCATAGCCATTTTCCATTACTGAGTTGAATTCATCCCCTCGCAATGCACCACTACCAAGAGCTTGACCTAATTGCATAATGGCAGCATCAGCTTGGGTTGCTGTTGCTCCTGATAATGCAATACCTTTAGAGATAGTTTCTGTTAATCGACCAATATCCTCTTGAGCTAGCCCAACATCTTTGGCATTCATTGCTAGTTTTTGATAGACAGTAGCAGTCGACTCCCATGATGACCGCGAGCGTTGTGCAATCTCAAAGGTATTATCCATTGCTGTATTTAGTTGGTTTTGCCCATCCGTCACTAGCTTCAGTTGGTTCTGAATGCCCGTGTAAGTATCCATCTTTGAAACTGCGGCCCCAACTGTAACCAATCCAGCCATGTAGCCAGCAAGTTGGCGCGTTGCCACAGACAAACTATCCATTGATTTGGTTGCAAAGTCTCCCTTGCGCTCAATGCTATCTAATTCATTGCCTAGATTACGCGCATTACGCTCTGCATTTTTAGCATCAATTACAATAACGAGACGTGATTCTTGTGCCATCTTACTTTCCTCTAGGCAATAAAAAACCCACTCATTGAGTGGGTTGTTAACTAAATTTAACTATCTTTCAGTTTCATCAGCCACAGCTGCAATATCGGCCGCGGCAGCAGCGGCTGCCACCTCTGCACTAGGCATAGATTCATCCCAACTTTCACGCAACTTTTCAGCTTCTCTTTCGTGCTTTTGATTTCTATAGATTGTTTCAATTTCTTTATAGCGATTGGTATCAATTTCATTGAATGGACTATCTTTTGCACCAACAACTCTTTTAATGGCTTTATTTAAATAAAAGTTTGAACCTTGAAACTCAGCAAGAGGAATATGTGCAGCCAAACCAATATCTTCACCATCACTTTTCAAATTGTATAGATAAGTATTCAATGGCTCAGGGCTTACCTCATCTTTATTCAATCGATAAATAAAGCTACATTGATAATATCCTCTTATTGACGCTCCATATGAGTTATGGGCCTCATAATCAATATCAACTGTTAATTCTCGAAACCTAGCTTTCTCATCCTTAATATTGTCCTTAACTATCCCATCCTTAGTAATGAGATCACCAAATACATTAGTAATATCCTCAGCTGGCGGAATAACTGTAGAGATATTTGCCTCTCCAATCTTTAGGCTGGATGGGCTTTTTAATGAGTTGGTTAGATAATCAACACACTTATCATAAGTTGAATTGAATACTTTTTTATCAACCCCAGTATTAGCTTCTTTGCAGCCACCTAGTAAAGCCACAAAACCTAATAAAATTATCTTTTTCATGAAATACCCCTATGTTTAGGGGTAATTTAACAAGTGGTTAATAAAGGCGCAATAAAAAACCGCTAGAGATAGCGGTTGTTTGGGTGTTGCTTACTATTTTTGAGTAGACGGCTTAGATGTCTGCTCACCATTAGAAGCAGGCACTTTGCGAAGCACTAGGATTACTAAAATAGCTGCTAAGGTTGAGAAAGCAGCCGTTGCAACCCAAGGATAACCAGCATATAGCGCATATACTGCTACACATAGAATCCCTATTCCTATCAACACTCCAAATATTAAACCAAGAAGGAATAATTGAGAGTTATGTTTTTGATTCTCAATGTTTGCAGTGTTGATGCGCTTATTTTCTGCCATTTGATGGCGAGCCACTTCATGACTCATAGTCTGTTCATTCTCAACAATCTGCATTAAACGACTAGCTAGACCAGGTTGGATTTCTTCAAATGCCTTAACCAAATCAGGAGGCGGGTATGGTGAGTAGCTTTCCGCCTCTTCCACAGCAACTGATACATCATTGCCATTTTTTGTTGCGATGCCACGTTTAGTTCGACGATGTTGAGACATTAATTAGGTATTTATAATGAGTTAAGTTCAGGTTGTTTACTGCGCAAGTCACATGCGATTCTGTTGGTAGCTTTTGTCATGTTTTTACCGACTGCTTCCCAATGTTTTGCTGCATTACCAATTGGTCGCGGATCTTCCATTTTTGCAGGCTCAACAGCATGTACTGGGACACGAGGTGCTAATACAAAAGCTGCTAGCAGACCTTCTGTAAAGTACTTCATACCTTTGTTCATTTTTTATCGCCCTTATATTTAATGGGTGTCATAAAACATACAATTTTTATGACAGAAAAACCCTCTTATCATTTGATAACAGGGTCTCTATAGGAACAAGGGTACGCACTAATGACATTTCTGTCAATAAGGAATCTTTACGGGAATGTCAAGAGAATAGGCGTATTATGTAACATCAAGTGCGCTATATCACGTCGCTTGTTCACAGTTAAGTATCGCACGTCAGCATTTAAGTCTTCGTCACTCGTTGCGTCGCCTTCTTATGCGCCTCATCCAAGAACATATCGTCAAGCGTAAAGATACAGTCATTAAAGATGTAGCGTTCTACAGGTAGATCATATTGCTCCACATAAGCATTCACTGCTGAGATATCTAGCGCCAGAGGAACACCTTGTTCATAGCGTCTAGATCGTGCAATGGTGTTATATGCAGACAGAATGGAATTAGCTACATAAGAATAGTCAGGCTTAGTTAAAACCTTAGTGTTGTTGAGATTTAAAGCTTTTGCGACTGCGCTTTGCTTTTTGCTGTAGTCGCTCGCTTCTTCTTCTGAACCGAACTTTGCCCACTCGTAGAGGCTGACGACTTTCCCACAACATCATCTCGATATTGATTAGCTTCTGATTGAATCTTTTCTGATTCAGTTCGAATAAAGGACCAGAGAGAAACTCCTAAATCGCCCATGTTAAGCAATTTCGTAGCGTTCTCTGCATTGTATGTAGGTTCGGACTTTAACTGTTCGCCATTAGGACCTTCTTCGACAAAAACCACGCCTTTCCAGTCTTCAATTAAATGGCATGCAACTGCTTCCAGTAGTAACTCATGAAAGAGTTTGTCATCGGGTGAAGCCTTAGCAACATCAAATCCTTTAGCTGTGATTTGGTTATTAGCACGTTCTAAAGCTACTTGATAAGGCTTATAACCAATGCCACGAATCTTGAACTCAGCAAGTACATTACCTTCTTCATCTTTATATTCGCGCCACAAACTGACGTCTTTATTTCTTTGAATATTGACTTCAAGAGCCATGTTATATCTCCAAAAACGAAGGCAGCAATTAAGCTGCCAAATCAGTATTAAGGCGTTGCTGGTGTACGGGTAATTGTTGGAGCTTCATCAACTACAGTGTAGTCAAAAGAAGTATTTAAGATGTCGCCTGTACCACCAGATGGAAGGCTTGCAGTGATTTCAACTTTAGGAATAAATAGTTCATATTCATTACCTTCGCTGTCTGTAATTGGCACTCGTAAAGAGATATTGGCATTCGTGAATTGCTTAGCATACATCTCAGAAGTGTTTTGAGACCAAGCTGCCGTAAATGAGCCTGTTCCTGCTGCAATCATTTCAAGAATCTTCTTAGGATCAATACCACTGCCTAAACAGCGTTGGATCTGCATTGAGTTATCCCAATTGAAAGTGAATGCTGAAATACATGAGATGCCAGCTTGAGAAACACCATCAATCAAAATGTCTCCAACTGAAATGTTGGACATTTTAGGATTGTCATCGGCAGGTGTTACTGTGCCCAATGGAGGAGTAGTTGCACCTAAACGACCTAAAGCCATTAACCCGAAAGTCATGGTGATTAAGCCTTGCTCTGGGATATCAATACCAAAGGTGTTTACATGTGCACCTTTAAAAATGTGGTAGTCATTCACATCAGTGAAGCCGCGAAGCACACTAAATGTTTGACGCACATTTCCGCCAAAGGTCAGAACATTGTTGTCCCAATTATTGAAAGCGGCTGCGGCCATTAAGTCTTGAATTAATGAACTGTATTTAGCTTCACAAGTTAAATCACCAGCATATTCAGCGCCAGTAATCATTGATGATCGAGCAAGACGTCCACTAGTAATAGAGTTTGAATTTTCTTTACTTACGGTTGCATCCAATCCATTTTCGGTGAATTCAAATGTTTGACGATCAAATGGGCTTGGTGTAACCCCAATTGTTGTTTCTTTAGCTATTTGTGTTAGCTGACGTGCACCAGAACTCATCTAAGTTCTCCTTAATTTTCGGGCATTAAAAAGCCCTCGAATTGAGGGCGTTGGATTTGGGTATTTTGGTTAAGGTATGCAGGCGTTTGGCAAAGGATCAATGAAGCCAGAATGCTGATTGTATTCCTGAATAAGAGTGCCGAAGGTTGTAAACTTCAGCGCTAAGTTCCAAGCTTCTTCAATGGCTGCTTCTTTTTCTTTATAGGTCTCGCAATTCTTGAGTAGTTCAAGGCTGAACTGATATGCATACTCTTCGGTAGTTTTCATGCTAATCCACCATTTAAATCAAGCTGTGGCTGAAGCTGATATTCCAATTCCTTAATTTCATTCTCTAGCGGTTCTTTTTCCCATCGCCACTGGCCCATTGCGCTCGCACATCCACTGATTTGTGCTTTTCTGCCTTGGTGATAATTCGTTAGAGAGTTATATCTAGCCCATTTTGATTGGAAAACTTGACTGAGTTGATTAGCCATCCACTCAAATGCATCAATAAATTGCTCTTTAATGGCATCTGCTTTTTCACCATTGAATCCCATCACAAGGAACATGAAGCCTCGCTCAGTCATCTGGTAAAACCCTGTTTGTCGCTTTGTGTTTCCTATCTTCTTGTTTTCTAAGGTAAACGCAAAATTGCGCTCACGAAATTTAGTGGAGCACTTCATATTTTTAATGGAGCGGAGAACGTCTGAATGCCTCTTTCCAAATGCTTGAGCAACTGCATAACTTGTTGTTCTTGGCTCACCGTTATTATTGGTAACCAATGCTCGTAAATTCAATGTTGTCATCATGTTCATAAGAGTTCCTCTTACTAGCTCATGTTCAAAGAAAAGAACTGGCAGGCACAC
This sequence comes from Acinetobacter sp. S-1, assembly GCF_059579785.1. Taxonomy (NCBI): domain Bacteria; kingdom Pseudomonadati; phylum Pseudomonadota; class Gammaproteobacteria; order Moraxellales; family Moraxellaceae; genus Acinetobacter; species Acinetobacter sp. S-1. The sequence goes on along the minus strand of NZ_CM184207.1, from coordinate 740,156 downwards.
TGAACATGAAAAGTGTGCTTTTCGGGGATCAACCTAGCCAGTGTTCGCCTGAATTTCAGGCATAAAAAAACCTGCCGCTAAGGACAGGTTCGTTTAAAAGTTAAATTCGTTAATTGACGCGATAATTTATTGAAATGTTGTACTGAATGAAATCCCCGTTACTGCCGAGGTTCTGCACTTGACCTTGCAGGCATTCTAACTGGCCGCTCTTAAAGTATTCAAAGTGAGCTAACCAAGCATCTGCAAGCTTTGTTATTGCGACTTCATGCGTGTTCAGACGAGCCATGCAGTTGATGGAGATAATGCCTGTACGTCTTGTGCATGGGGTATCACCAATTGCTGCAATGATTGAACCGCCCCATAGCACATTAATATCACACCACAGCCCATCAACTGGTACAGTAAAGTCTTTATTGGGATATTTAATTCTAGTCTGCTCAATTCCAGTGAATGCCATTGCTCTGGTGATAATGGCTTGTCGTGCTTGATCTAAAGTCATTGCCATTGTTATCCACCATATTTCTGAACAATGTAGTTAAAAGTGAGGCCATAGACACCTTGAGGTGCTTGTCTTGAATAGCCGCCTGCTGTCTTGGGGGTTTCTGGTTTATCAGTAAAATCGCCATATTCAATTTTGGTTGCATAAGGTGCATTTGTTTGAATATAGACAGTTGAGTAAGGCACTAGACGAGATAAAGCGCTTGTACCTTTGCTAATGGTTGAGCCACCACCTTTGTCTTTCTCAGCTTCATTAAATGATTGGTCAGTTTGATCAATGCTAACCCTGTGTGATGCCCTATAAGCTCCTGTGTCTACAGGACTGGCTAATACAACTCCACCTAATGCATCAATCACAATATCTTTTTGCTTTTTGGTTAGATCGGCTTCAATTGTTTTAGTGAAGGCACTCGGTTTGCTTGTCCAGCCCATGGTGTTATACCTTTCTTAACTGACAGATCCACACACTTGATGAGGGGTCCTGACCATAGCTAACAACGCGATAATTCCCACCTTCAATCACCCAAATATCATTAACATCTGGATCAACTAAAGTGCCTGCTGCGTCCTTCACTTCATTTTGCAATAGCACTGCTTTAGAGTCTGTTGCGCGGTAATCTATAGGCTTCACCAAATCTTTAGCCCAACTCCCAAAGAGGACGCCACGACCACCATATACATATTCGGTGTATGTATCCTCACCAGTAGCGGGATTAGATCCAGTTAATATCTTTCGAGTACAGGTAAAGAAATCGACTGCATCCGCCAGTTCATCTTCAGCATCAAAGGCAGCGCCAAGTTCTTTTTGAATCTCATCACGCATCCCCATGGCTTACTCCGTAATGACATATGTGTTGATGTGATACTTCTCGCTAAAGAATGGTTCAAGCAGATCAAGGATGAATTGCATATCACCACTAACTGACTCTTCTTTGCCTGCAACATAGGTCTTGCTTACTGATGTTCCAGATTGAGCGGATACGGTCTTAGAAGCAACTACACCTTCTTTGGTGGTATATAGCTGCCCTGCTGCTGCTAGTTTTGCTAAATAAGCTCCAGCTGTAAGAATTGAATCTGGCACCTCACCTTCTGGATAGTCGGGTAAATTTCTAGCATTAAGCCACGCATTAGCCTGCATCACAGCAATAACTGGATCACCAGTTCCCCACCAGTCAGGCCCTAGCTTTTGAGTCACACTTTCGACTGTTACATAGTTCATAGCTTAATCCTAAAAATCTAATTAAGAAGGACGGCCCGAAAGCCGCCCTGCTTTAGTTATGCACCACCATTCAGCGGTGCTTCTGGCACAGGAACTGCTACTTCTGGATCCTTAATGCCATAGTCACCCGCTGTTTTGGCAGGGTCAAACATTGTGCCTGCTGCTAATGTGTCTGTTGCGTCATCAGCATATCGGCGGTCTGTTGGGTATTGGTATTTGTAGTCTGGTTGCTTCTCAGCCATGACTGCTCTCCTTAAAGGTTAGTAATTAAGAAACGGATTGAAGTGTCTTCAACTGATGAAACAAGATTCCAGTTTTCCGCTTTCTGCAAATCAGCCCAAGATGCGCTTAATGACTCACGAGCAGTACCACCCGTTAAAGTGTCTTTCGGAGCAATGAAACTAAACCCTTGTGGATGAATAAGCATGTTGCGACGAGTCCAAAGGATCTCATGACCAGCACCATTACCAGTTGATTGAGTCTCTTCAACTTTCAAGTCTTTAGCACCAGGCACAGAGTCATAAGCAAATGCACGCGGACCAGCCAGAATGGTAATGAACTTAGCATTAGCACCTGTACCAATTTGCGTATTTGTATCTGTTTCAATGACTGCACGACCGTTGTATACAGTGATTGGAGGCAAGTTATCACTTGTGGTTACTTGTTCAAGCAATTGCTGCTTACGCATTTTTGCTGCAATTCGAGAGTGAACGAACATCACACCACGACCACGTAATGCAGCATTCATTGTGCTTTCAGCATCAATATATGCATCTACTGACCAACGTGAAGCATCTGTAGCTGTTGCTAATGAGATATCAGTAGTGAATCGCTTGCCGTTCGCTTGGTCATAATTACGTAAGCCAATTACTGTTGCTAAAGCGCGGTTTTCAGCAGCTTGCTGCCAATACTTATTCAGCATTCCACCGATAAGCTCTAGTGAATTTACTTTTGATAAGTACTGTCCTAGAACTGACTCGACGAAGCCTTCGTTCATGAAAGCTACACGGCCTTGCATCTCGCCCGCATCAATAAAGCGAGGCATTGCAATATCAGTCAAGATAGTGTTGCCATAGTTCTGTTCAACATTGCCGTCTACACCGTTAATGTATGGAACAACGAATGTTGAAGAACCGCTTGTAAGCAATGGACGTAAAGATTCATCAGATACAAACGCACCTGATTGCACGAGTGGCGAAACTGCCACAGGGTTTGGACGTAGATAAGATAAAACTACGTCACGGTTAAATACTTCTACTAAAGAAGGCATGGAGTTACTCCCAATAATTAATTATTAAATTCGCCATTCGCCATTGCTGTTTGGAACCCTTGAGGATCATTCTTTTGGAATTCCAATCGCTCTTGCGTGGTCATTTCACTTGGTTTCTTGGCAGCTCCACCACCTGAACCACCGCCAGAAGCCCCACTTCCTGACGCATTTGAAGCAACAATTAATGGCTTGAATGCCACATTGCCGCGGAACTCTTTTTTAAGGTCATCAATACTTAAAGCACTAGGTTTGCCCTGCGAATCTAGTACACGTACTTTGACCTCACCGTTTTCGTCAGTTTCAACTTGAAGACGGTTTGTAATGTGTGGAAGCAATACTGCCTCCGAGCCTTTGATAGAAAGCTCACTTGCTAATGATTGTGCTGTTTGCCCGACAGTTAATTTATAGACTTGGTCTTGCAGTGCTTTGGTCACTTCTGCATGTTTAGCTTCTGCCTGTTCGAGCTTGGTTTTCCAAGATGCTTCTAATGCAGCCACATCGCCTTTTTTACGCGCTGCTTCTTCAGTTTCTCGGCGTGCTTGATCTTCAGCCTCTTGACGTTTTTTTTGCTCAGCCTTTTTTTCAGCAAGCAGTTCTTCGTTTTTCTTCTTGAGACCTTCGATATCAGCATCTTGCTGCGGCAGACCTTCAATTTTTAAATAAAATGCACCGTCTTTTTCTTCGTAAAGTGCCTTCATTTCATCTGATAAGCCCTCTAGGCTATCGAGTTTGTATTTCATGTTTTGCTCCCTGAGCGGTTTTGCAGTCACAAACTGCGGGCAATAAAAAAGCACCCTTTCGAGTGCTCTAAATAGAATTAGATTTTACTTTTCAGAAACTGGCTTGCTGGCATCTTCAAGGTTCTTCAATGTGTTGTTCACCGCCTTAGCAGTTCGTCCATACACATCCTTGCCATTTGCAGAATCAACAGGAATCATCACTGTATCTACAGTTGCAGATACCACAGTTGATGCCGCTGATACTGTAGCTTTTGTAAGACTTTCAAGTATTCCGAACATTTCTTTTCTCACAATAAAAAAAGCACCCGAAGGTGCTAAGGTTTGAATTATTTACTTTCTTGGAATAGTCCAAGACCAGAGGATTAGGTCATTAATAAGTTGCTGTTCTGATGTGGTCATAGAAAAACCTTTTTATCTGCACACCATAAAAATAGGATTGCTGCAATTAAAGCCAAATCAACAATTCCTAAGGCAAAAGCTCCTATGCCATCAGCTTTTCCATAAATAAGGGCAATAAAGAGGAGAACGCAAAAGAAATAAATCATAATCCCAACCTCTTAAACATTTCTTCATCAAGCTTTTTGAGCTCAGCAAGCGTGAATGGCTGTCCAGTTAAAGGATCAACAAACTTATCTAGAGAATACTTACCCTCTTTGAATAGTTTGTACCTCGATGGCCCAAGCCAAGACTTTTGAAAAGCTACATCTTGTTTATCAAACCAACCCTTAAACGTCGTATTCGAGTCAACTACGCCTATTTCACCTTCTCCATTCACTTTGTTATTAAATGGACGCATGCCGATTGTTTTTCCTGAGTCATCAGAGACAGGAATTAGAATTGATCTACAGTTCGGGTGAAGTGGCGGCACAGGATGAGGTTCATCTTTCTTGTAGACTTTGTCAGAGTAACCCATGCAGATTTTCGAAGTACGGCTATCAAGCGTTGCAATGAACTTTACATATTCAACACCAATGGATTGATATGTTTCATTCAATGCAACATTAGAAACATGACTTCGAGCAGTACGAACCATTGTAGAAATCTGGTTTCTACTCTGATCAAGCAAACCGTCTTGGTAATTAAGCGCTTTCTTGCCCTTAATTCGCTGAACTATCTGCTGATTAGTCTGACCTTTAGACAAGCCGTCTCGAATAGTTTGCTCTACACGGACTTTTGCATCATCCGCAATCTTCTCAAACAGATAATCAAGCAGCACACCACCACTCAAAGGCGTTTTCTTTGCCTTGTTGAACAGTGTCTTTCCGTTTTGGTCTATTTTTCGATTAGTGAGTGTTTTAGACTGGTATGTAGCTTCGTATACAGCCAATGCTGTTGCGCTTACTGTAAAGCTCTCAAGCAATCCTGACGCTACACTTGCCTGCCAAGTCTGAACAAGTGTTCTAACTTCTTTTAAAACAGGCGTTGTGTATTGCCCTGCCATCAATGCAGTCTTTTCAGCATCACTCAAGTCATCTAGTAAATCTCTTAATTTAGAAAGCATCTCGCTAGAGAGTGCATCAAACTGACTTAAGAGGTTTTTGATTTCAGTTGAAGACAGCCGATAAAGATAAGCTTGATGTGATACCAGAGCATCAAGAAGTGCTTGTTGTGACAACTGGGCGTTCATTTGTCACTCCTAAGATTTAAACCACCATAGATCTATTAGTATTTTCATTCTCAATTCGTAACTGCTCTTTTTTGTAGCTAATTTCTGGAACTTTCCCAGTTGTAAGCAACTCATGGAATGTTTCCATACTCATGCGATTAGCAAGCACCATTTCCCAATAGAACTTAAGCGTATCAAGGTCAATCTTGCCCTTGGCAAAATCTTGCTTAATTGTGAGTTTCGCTTTAGATCCGCTTCCGTAATAAGCAGCACACCATTTAAGCGCATATTCCATCGCCTCATTAGTATTCGCCACACACAAAGAAAGAACACTGTATTGGGCAAGCTTTTCATTATTTGACTGTGTAGCAGTCTTGTTGACTTGTTCAGTCTCAAGAATCTTAGCGCCCATCGCCTGCATGTACTTTTCTTTAGCATCCATAGCTTGCTTGGCTAAGGTGCTTTCACTTACTTGCTTGTAGTCAAATGATGAGCCTTTCGGAAGCATTAAAGGATTCTTAGAACCTAAGCGGACACCATTTTTCTGCAACCAATCTCGCCAACCTTCATCAAGTTCATTAATAACCGGTTGAGCTTGTCCACAAATGAAAACCATCTCTTCATAGCTTGCACTGTTCTGATAATGAGCTAAATTCATTGTGACAATTGGTTCTAATGGGATCGGATCAATATTCCAATCATTAGCCAAAGACCCCAAAGGAATAAAAGGAATTTCATTCCATCTTTGGCCTAATGAATTCGTTGGGAAGAAGGCACCACCACCTTTTAATTCACCTGATTGATCAGTATAAATCTGTACATAGTATTCATTCTTTTCATTAAGGCGAAGTACACGGTAGATATTGATTTCTTTCTTAGAGAACTCGTCCTCTGGATCCTTTTCCGTAGTCTTCTCATGCAAGACAATGAGTTCAGGCTTATAGACCGAACCAACTCGCTTTAGGCTCCAGTTGATAATACTCAACGATTCATAAAATACGATCGTTGGTCGAATACCTAAGCTCTCAGCCTGTTGCAAAGACACATTGCCGTCAGTCGTTGGATAATCCACAAATAAACCACCACGTGCATGTTTAAGCAGACCTTGCACAGAAGATTGAGCTACTTGATAAATCGATTTACCTGTGCCGTCAGCATCGTATTTAAGAAAATCCATTCCATCCGGTTCGAATGTTGGATCCTCAGCAAATACCACGCCGACCATTTTATTTAATGTGTCTTTAGAAATCTCATAGAAGACAGCACGGGTTAAATAAGCCAGATAATATTGATCATTCTGCGTTAAGTCAGACGATACATTGGGTTTGGGTAAATAAAGTTCCCCACGTTCTTTAACTTTGGTGGAACCATCACAGACGTCGTCGATAGTTTTCCAACGCTTTTTCATGTCTGCATAAGCTTGATGTTCAGTATTAACTGGCATTAGTAAACCATTCCTATATCTAGTGATCTTGCAGGACGAATAATCGGGAAGCGTTTGGCGAGAGGATATCCGCCTGCATCTCCGACATGGTCCAAGCCTGATTTCTTATCTGGCATTCCAAAATCGTCATAAACTTGTTGCTCAAAAGTCTCTGTGAGTCTTGGGCATTTATTTGTGTTGACTAAGAGGGTTCGCTCACCATTGCCATTTAAGATCAAAGCATTTACTGCATTAATTCGGTCTTTAATGTTCGGGTTTGTAGAATTGACCTCTACCCTTAAACCTTTCTGTCTCAAGATCGCATGATCAGATTCGCTACTCTTTTTCGATGAAGTAGCTTGGCCTGCTGCATCAGGGATAATTGTCATCTCATGGTTTGGGAACTTTTCAATTAATAGATCGGCCATTGTTGGCGTATCACGAACACCTACCAATTCATCTAAAGCTCTTGGCTTGCCATCTCGAATGACATAAATCACAGCTGCCATCTTCAAGACGTTAAAGTCCATACCAATGAGTAAAGCCTCATTAGGTCTTATTTCCTCATCTGTATGGTTTAAGGTTCGGTCGAAGTCTGGATAAACCGCCCCGCTTGTTAAATTGACAAACTGCCCTTTTAAGTAAGCAGAAATCAATTGAGGTGGATAAGACTCAAACAATGATGCAATGTAGTCATCAGGAAGGTTGGCTTCATTGTCATAAGTTGAAGCCTGAATCATTCCATATAGAGCACGTTTAGCATCACTTAGGTTTGCTTCTTTGACAAATTGTTCATGAGTAAATTTAAAACCTTCTGGTGTTGTTGCTACATCAATGCCGTTCAACAATCCAGCTTGCTTATATCGCATACGAGCAATGATCTTACGCCAAGCCTGTTGAGCCTTTACCTTAGTCATTACATCCAGCTCATCAATCAGTGCGTGCCCAATCTTGAAACCAACAATAGTGTTAGGCTTTTCCATTGACCGGCAAATGATTGTGCTTCGATACTGACGACCATAATAAAGATCAACTTCTTTATTCGATTCATAGATCTTTGTCTTTAATCCCCAATCAAACGCAACTTCGTCAATCGTAGGGAAAAAGATATCCCGGATCTGCGGATACGTTGGAGCAAAGTACCCCAAGGGCACCTTTGGAAATGACCAAGACTTATCACAAAGACTTGAACAACCAACCCATGTTTTACCTGAACCAAAACCAGCAACGAACGCTCTAAATTTATTTGGTAATTGTAAGAAGTTAGCCTGAGGCACATTCAGTGTTGGATTGATGTTCGGCATCTTTTTTACTCGCATCTACAACATGAATAGTGACATTGACTGGCGTTGGATCATCACCTGCACCATCTTCGCCATCTCTAAGCCGCTGGACTTCCAGTTTTTTCAATTCAATATCTAAAAGTTGTAAATCATGTCCATGCATTTCATCCTTTATCTGTTTGATGATGCCTTGCTTCATGATTTTGTTTTTGCCCCAGTCTTCATACATTTTTTGCAGTTCATTGAGGCGGACAGCTTTATTAGCTAAAGGAATGTCATAGACATTGGACTTAAATTCTTCTCTTGTTTTATAAAAAAGTTCTTTAAGCTTCTTTGCCATTTTCTCGCCTGTCACTTTCGTTGGGTCATACCCAGCGCACTGCATGCGATCAATTTCGATGTTAAATCTATTCTTTACAGCGTCTGCTACTTGCTGGGGTGATTCAAAGCATGCAAGAGACTGAACTATAAAGATTTTCATAGGATCAGTTAGTTTTGCCATAACCCCCTCGTCGTATAGATATGTAAAGAATCTCCTAAGCTAGTTTCAACAAACATGTACCACATGCATGAGCAATGTTGGCTCTAGATATAGTTGGACCTTCATTCGCAAGATTAACCATTTTCTGAACTTCTTCAGATGCGCCATAACGCTGAACAACACCATGGAACTCTTCGACATCATGCCCACGTAAATACAATCTAGGCTCACCTACCGATGTATATTCAAACTCGCCAGAATCTTTATTCTTCTTATGTCCAATGTGGTAAAGCTCATGCTCTACAAGTGCACAAAAATCAGTATCACTCATTACCTGACATACACGAGCATCCAGAGTAATTATGTATTTAGGAATATCACCAAACCAATTGATCAATTGCAGTTCCTGACGCTGTTTACGCCACCCTCCTACATTGATCATAACTTTCTCGGTTTGACCATATACCCGTTTATCTTTCGCCTCACATTTAGCATAGGCCCATAAGAATGAAATCTCAGGAGGTTGAAAGCTTAGAAGGTGTTCATGATCTGGATTGTGAAGTTTGCCCCAATAACAGAGAAAGGTTTCTTCAATCCAAGGCCATAGATCATTATTAGCAGGTTCAAAATGTAATAAACCACCACTATCAATTAGGTCTTCATCATGTGCATATGGACTATCTTGTTCAGGCGGATAAGGTCTTTTCATAAATCTCACCCATTAAAAAACCGCCACTTAGGCGGTTCATATTACTCATCAATCTGATCATGGAGCTTTTTGATAAACTCTAAAAGTTTTTCTTTACTTGCATCATTAACTGCAACCAAACCAGTGCTCGCAGCATTGTTTAAAACTGCTACAGTAATGTCGCTCTTAGCTTTGATTTTTGCACTTTCAACCACCGCATCATATTCAATATTATTCATTACCATTTGTTAGTTTCTCATTTTATAAAGTGAGAAACATTAATAATATGAAACCAGCAACTATTCAAGTACATACTTAAGATCATCAGGCGTTTCCAAATAACATCCTTGTTTATTGCAGAAGGCATGAATGTCGTTTAGATATTCAGTGAATTGAGCTGTACTTGCATCTGTAGTGCTTATCAATTCATTTAGACCGTCAGCGACATATTGATACATTGGATGATTCTGCTTCTTCAGTACCTTTACTGCATCGAATGTATTTCTATACTGACCAACATCATCCCGGTAGTAGATGACAGACAGAAACTTTCTTTTGAAGAACAGATGCTCGTAGTCTTTGTCCGTTCCCTGCTTCTTACTCCATTGATTAAGCCACATCCAGTACAAACGGTTTTGAGCCTTTGAGCGATCTTTCTCTTGTGGTGCGATCAATACGACTAAAGGCTTCCCTTCACTCGCTGCCTTACCATGATTCACATTAAGAAAGTTGGTTACTGGTGAAATGTCGCAATGGTTCTTAATAACTTGTCGGAATTCCATTTTGACCTCGCAATAAAAAACCACCCGAGGGTGGCTTTATTCTATTTTTCATCAAAGAACTGTCTTTTCAATTCATCTAACTCATTAAATGAAAGATTATGCCTATGAAAAATATATATTTGATTAACTGGATCAAAACATTTTTTTGAATAATCCCATTGAATATCACTTGGAATAGAATCCAGTTCTTGGAACTTAAAGCGACCACCTTCTAAATCAGCTTTGAATACTTTCATCGATTAACTACCTGTATTGCTTGATAAGTATTCACTATATCAAAATAAATCTTGTGATTTTTCATCAATATTCAACATCCGCTCAGTTTTTTCCAACCACCGCTCAAACATGGCTTCTGATTCTTGTCTTGTGCCTAAGTTAAATTGATCGAATAAACCATGGCAAATCGCACACAAGGGTACTGTAAACTCATCACTGGCTTTGATTCCTCTACCCTTACCATGCTTCGAGCTATTTGAATGAGCGGCTTGACTAGGACTCTGACCACATCTAACGCATGGTAGTGCTCTTATTTCGCTTAGCCTCTTTTTCGAACGCATTTTCTAGGTTCTCTATTCTGGTTCTGAGAGTATTTACTTCACGCTGACATTCAGTCTTAAACGTATGGCTACTGAATAAGTGGTTATAGTTTTCTAACCGGCTAAGATTACGTTTATAGATTTCTAAATTCTTCTTCGCTTCGATTGTGTCCATACACTTTACTCAAACAATTCAATCCGACTATCAAGAATTGTGTAATACCAATTCATTGCATCAGCTTGTTCATTTAGCAATTGCCAATTCTTATCATCAATAAAACTTGGCTGTCCTTTCTGCAAGAATTCAATCAACTTATCTAAACGTTCTTTGAGTTGATTTTTCTCTTCTACTACACGCTGTTCATGAGGTTGCATTTTTATTCTCCAAAAAAGAAAACCCCGTCAAACGACAGGGCTACAAACACTTAATCTTTCCACACTTTCTGCATTCTTTGATTAGGTCGTCGTTATAATCCAACTCATGTTCCCAAACATGAAAACAGAATACTTGCCTGATGATTCGGAGCATGTGAACCTCCAAAAAGCAAAGGAAACGTAGCGAAAGCTTTTAGAAATGCTTTTTATCTTCAACAGTTAGAGGATGAAAAATCATATAAGCTTCAACTTGTTCTAATTTGACAATATCGCCAAGATCAGGACGATCTACTGTAAGAGTGAAATGCTTATCTTCACTGTCACACATGTCCCATACTGCTGGCAGGTAATCAATAGACTCACTGTCAACTTTAATTGCTAATACACATAATTGATTTGATTTAGTTGGTGCATGTCGGTTTGATAGCCACGCCATTGTTCTTCTCACTTTTCGATAGGCAATAAAAAAGCCCACTGTTAAGTGAGCTTTTAAATGACAAGTGACATATGCTTATAACTCTGCCACTCTATCACATAATTTACCCTACGCGTTTAAACGAGTCAACACTTCTTCAAACTTTTCATGAACTAAATCATCATCTCTATAGCATTCACCCATTCCAGCAAAGCCAATTTTTGGAGAATACTTAAATTTTGATAAGAACTTGTGAATCTTCTTTTCCATATCCCAGATTCCGGAAGCCCTTCCTTCAATCTGCTTTATGAGCTCATATTTGTATGGCATCTTGGAAATAGTTGAGAATCGTTGTTCTACAGTCGTTGCACATATACCAATTTTTAAAAAAGACTCTTTTTCTCTATAGCAACGAACTAAATAGATGCTCGATTTCCCATTGTATTTTTCGCTACAAAGCTTTTGATACTGGGTTTTGCTAAGTGAGCTTAAAAAACAATTTGGGCAACCTTGCCCTAGTAAGTGTGCACTTGCCCTTTGTTCAAAGAACCCATGTTTATAGCACTTAATTTTTACTTTTAATGTAGACTTGATATATACAGTTTCAGTGTAATCATATCTATCACCATGCTTTTCTTTACTTTTTCTCACAAAGTCTTCTTTCGTTAGCTTTGCTTTAGTAGAGCATTTAGGGCAGACCATACCTCTCAAATGCACTTCTGGTCTCTGTTCAAATACTCCATGCACTGGGCAGATAATTGATACTTTTTCTTTTTTATTTACATATTTTACTAAAGAATAGTCATACTTATCCTTGTGGATTTCTATACACTTTTGTATGAAACTATCTTGAGTAAGATACACTCTTGCTTTTTTTGTTTGCATAGCTTCCGCTATGACAATAGAATTGCTTCCAGTCATTTTGTTGCCCTTTTAACGAATTGATTAGAGCCATATAGGTGTTGGTAGCACCTGTATGGCTTGCTTAAATATTATACCATAAATATAAATAAACTCATGATATCCTTAATCTTTTATCATGTGCATGAAGAAAGAATCTTGCACACCCAACCATGATATTTACTTGTGCCTTAGATTGATTTGTGATGGTACCCACAGCACTTAATGATCTGTTTTCTACCTTATGTCGAACCAAGCACATCACTGCAAATTTAGCTTGATAATCCACTGACTCTGATTTAAAGATGCTGCGCAACAATGCCTGCACTTGATCAGCTTCAAAATCATTAATCTCACAACGGATGTAAGCCTTACCCTTTGGCACTTCTTTTCCAGCCTCACGCATCAACCAATAGATCTGATTGATATGCAATCCGTCTGGCAAATCCCCTCCTTTCATGCGCACAGTTTCACACCAAGCGCCGAACTGCTCTAGCCATCCATCAATTGTGTATTTATTCCAATCCATTACTGGTGTTACTACTGCATTCATACCGTCACCCTCAAATAGTTTCTAAATCTAAGATTGTTATAGTTCCCCAATGAACTGCACCGGTATCAATCCAATAGCAGTTGTCACGCTTACATGGTTTTTGAGTTACTGTATGCCCCATAATCACTGCATCTACACCATTTACATGCGTGTATTGATGATTATCAGTATCAAGGCGTTCTCGGCCCCACATAGCTAGATCGGATGGAGCGCGGTTTTTAGATGGCTGACCAAACGAGTCCTTAAACTCATTCCAATCATTCTGTTCGATATGCCCATGCACAATTCCGAACTTCTTGCCGTTGTGGTTTATCTCCAAAACAACGGGTAGTTCAGAGAATACTTTTGCAATGTTGTACATAGCTTGCCCATCAAGCATGTAGAACCACTCACCACCATTGTCTATATGGCAACGCTTGTATGACTGGTCATGCAGACCACCAATGCAGAGGTCCTCGTGATTACCACGAACCGACGTGAACCATGGCTTAGAAAGCAACTCGATACATTCAAGATTCTGTGCACCGCGATCAACAAGATCACCAACAGCAACAAGAAGATCATTATCAAAGTCAAAGCCAATTTCCTTGAGGCGATTCATCAACAAGTTGTAGCAGCCGTGAATATCTCCAACTGCATACAGCTTGCCTTTAATTTCTTTATCCCAAACCTTCACCAATCCCATCACGCCACCTCAAATCATCAAATACTTTTTAATTTCATCTATGGCTTCATCTGCACCGAAGCAGACTTTGCACATGTAACCTTGTTCTTCTAAGCGTTGAATCATGAGCCTTTGACTTGGTTGTAACTTCCCTTTCTTTGACTTCAATTCAATCCAAAGCCCGTGTATCTCACCATTTGGAACAATTAGCTGAAGGTCTGGAACACCAGCCTTCACGCCCAACTTCTTAAACTTTGCAGCTTCAAGGATGTTTCTTGAGCCACCATTAGGAATATGAAACAGGTAATCACTCAAACGACCTGACCCATACTTCACACGATGCGCCCAACTCATGAGCGTCATCTGTTCTTGATCTTCTGTAGGCACTCGATTAAATCGCTTTGAACGAGCTGCCTTTTGTGACTGGACCCTTTGAGCCTCTTTGAATGTGGTCATTTCAGCTCCTTTTCCCAAGAAACATCATCCTCATGGACGAAATTAAAATCATCATCACTAAGGATTTTTCCGTGCCCTCTAGTGTTTTCAGATATTTCAGCAACTACAAAGCTGTCACCTATTTCGTATTTAGATTTTCGCCCACAAAATTGTCGTGTGTTTTCATATGAGATAACTTCAACAAATTGGCCTTTTTTAATCATCAGTAGGGCACTCCAAAGAAATGACCGTATAGCCCAAAAGAAAGAATCATCAACATAGCTACACACACCCAAAACAAGAAAAACTGTATAGGGTTCATCCTTCCCCCTTGAGCGCTTGCTCTCCCGTCACAATCGCTTTTAAAATTCTTTGATGCTCTAGCAATTCCTCATCTGAATATTCTCGAAGATCACCTGAGCCATATATAAATTCTCTGAGCCTAAATAGTGTGCTAGCTTGTTGATTGATAAGGTCTGTGTCTCTTATGTGCTTGGAACCCATTTCCAATGTGCAATCGCTTAGCATCTGATTTCTGCCTTCCAGCTCCTCCACTTTCGCTTGCTGTTCATCAATCTTTCTTTGTTGATGTTCTGCTGATGGAAGCCATATTTCAGTGAAAGAAAGCTCGCTATCTTCACGTACAAATCGACCATCCTTCATTTCAACTAGAGAATCGTCAGCACCTTGTTTTAAGTAATGCATAATGAATTTAAGGCGCTCGTTATCTACAAAGCTCATCTCACCATATGTATCAATAAACATAGTTGTCATTTTTATTCTCCAATTGTCTTACACAGCGGGCTGATGTGGTTTTCTATGGGGAAGTCGTCGCCGAGCGTTTCTGCCATTTTCATGTAGCGGTCTAGCTGACGATCACCAATTCTCTTTGCTTGCTCACTTGTATAGCTAAAGCGGCTTTTCGCAACACAATCCTTATTTCTGTACAAATCAATTCCGTTGGAACCTTCTATAACAGCGACTTTAAACTCACTCATGGCTGGCTCCTTTTGGTCGTTGCTCTAATGACTCCTTCCAGTCGCCTTTAAATGGATTGCCCTCTTTTGGGATCGACACAACAAACTCAACTGGACTCCAAAAGCCATAACTTTCACGAGGTTTTGGCTGACTAACAAAACCATAAGCCCAACCATCTTGATCTGTTGCCATCCAATTAACTTCGGCAGGTACATTTGACCAATCGTACTTATGCATTTTCACCGCCTCCGTATATTGATTCGTGGTCGCGGATGGCTTGAGCCAAGTCATTCCATGTATGTTTCTCACTCAAACAATAACCTTGTGTTAAATAATGCCGAGCTTGCTTCAAACCATTGTGAAAATTCACCAAATCCAAAGACTCCACCAGACGCTTGACCACTTCACGCTCAAATACACGATCGCCATGGTGAGGCTTGATTTCATCTGTAAAATCAATTTCACCTTCATGAACCACCAGATACTTAGCGTTGTTGACGAAAGACATTGATATCCTGAAAGTGTTTGTCCCGTACTCATTTCTGGCTGCTCCCTTGCCCTGTCGAGCTTACAAATGATTGGGATGACCGAGAGCAGCTAATTGATTTAGTCGAGCGTATTGATTTAAGAGAACGTTTAACAACTGTCACCTACAAACGTGACGAAGCAATGATCCAAAAGATCAAAGACAAAATTCCACATGCTCAAGAGTACTACGCAAAGTTATATCAAGAGCGCATTAAGGCTAAGGTGGCAGCATGACAGATTTGAATAACACAAAACTTTGGGCAGTGAATATTCCAGAAGAACCTGACTCAGAACTTCTCCACCCTGTTCCATCACAAAAAATTGGTAAGCAGCTTGTTTATCGTCTTAAGAAAGAAGCATTGCAAGCCTTCCCAACGGTTGGGCAATGCATTGCAGACTCAATCACTTTTGAAGAATGGCAAGGCAGCAACGAAGAGCATGAAAAATATCTTCAAGAAAACAAGAACTGGTGGTTAGAGACAACTTTTCTGGGAGAAGGCTAATGACAGATTTGAATAAGGAAAGAGAGGCTTTTGAAGAACTTCCACAGTTTAAGTATCAGCTTGAGGTGTGTGAATGGAATGAAGAGCAAGGACTTTATATTAATGAAAGTGGTGATCCTGACTTTGAATATTTTGCCGATGCTTGTAATGGTGGTTTAACAGCTTTTTTGACTCAACTTGAAGTGATAGCGCGCCTTAAAAAGGAGCTAGAAAAAGCCAAAGCTCAGGCGGTGCCAGAGGGTTATGTACTAATGCCAAAGGTGCCAACTGAGAAGATGTTCCAAGCATACGAACGATCTTCAGTCGCACCAATGTCAACACTTAGCAAGACTGGATATAAGGCAATGGTTGAAGCAAGCGAATCGGGAGCTGAGGGATGAATGCACAAATTTTAGATCCATGTTGCGGCTCTCGTATGATGTGGTTTGACCGGAACAATCCAAATGTAGTTTATGGGGATATCAGAAAAGAGGAACATACATTGTGTGATGGTCGTTCCTTAGTGATTGAACCAGATGTGATGATGGACTTTCGCGACATGCCTTTTAAGGATGGACAATTCACTCTAGTTGTGTTTGACCCTCCCCACCTAGTTAAAGCTGGAAAACAAAGTTGGTTAGCTGCCAAGTATGGAAAGTTGTCAGAAGATTGGCGTGAAGATATTCGCAAAGGTTTTGCAGAGTGCTTTCGAGTATTGGCCAATGGTGGTGTTTTAATTTTCAAATGGAATGAAACACAGATCAAAGTAAGTGAACTTTTAGAACTGACTGACCAAAAACCATTGTTTGGCCACATTAGCGGGAAACGCAGCAATACACATTGGATTACTTTTATGAAAGCGGAAAGTAAGGAGGGGTGAATGTCAGAAAAGCAAAGTCGTTTGCTTGACTTGAAGGCGGTTGAGTTAAAAACCAGCCTTCCAAAGTCAACTATTTATGACTGGATGAAAACAGGCTATTTCCCTCCTTCAATGCTATTTGGGGAGGGCAAAAGAAAAATTGCGAGATGGCTTGAATCTGATATAGACTGTTGGATAGAAAAGCACAGAATGGCATCCTAAAAAGGATGCCTTATTTGTTTGAGGGTTTTACTTTTTACGGTACAAGTTACGGTATCAAAAATAATTAAAAATAAAATAATTATACAAATCAATATTTTAATCATTAAATTCGAGTCCCGCAGGGCGTACATATTTCATCACTTAATCCTTCACTTCAGCCAACAACGTTTCAGCTGCAAGTTTGCCTAAATTATTAGAAGCAAGCGGACTATCACCTGTTAACAATTTACGGTCCCTATGACATTGTCCGGTAATACCCTTATTTAAAATTTCCACACCGAGTTTTTCAAGGTTTTCACCAACTAACCAAGGTAACGCACCCGGCATATAGCCAATATCGATATTCGCCCCTGCATCTAAAGCATCAGGGAATACACAAATTTGATAACCTTTAAAAATATAGTTTTCAGGCGCTTCGTCTACAGCCGCAGCCAATAATGCAGCAGGCCCATGACATAAAGTAATAATAAATTTATCTTGTTCAACTGCCCATTTAAGGACTTTTTTTACTTCAAGGCTATGTGGAATCTTAGCTAATGCACCATGCCCACCCGGAATAAAGACAGCCGCATAAGGTGAATTTTCCCCTACTACATTTTCTAAAATATCTGAGAGTTTCAGAGGATTTTTTAAATTGTCTGCATATTTTTGAAAAGTGTCTAATACAACCTGTTCTTGCTTTGGCATCGCCCACATTTCAAGCTTAGCTGGATTACCTGAAAGTGTCGCAACATCAATTTCAAAGCCAGCATTATCTAAATGAAACATCGGTAAAAGCATTTCTACAGGATGGTTACCTGTTGAAAAGAACTTACCGTTTTGCATCTGAATATAACGCTCATCAGTTGCAATCATTAAAACTTTTTTATTGCCCGCATAAGGCGTTGAATAAGTCGTGCCATCGTAATCGGTTTTAGGAGCAGTATATTGACTTAGTGAATAAGGTGATGGGAAAAAGGCATTATCTTCAGCCAAATCTGGAGTAGGATTTTTATCATCAATATTTGCGGTATTCATTGTTACTATCCTTTTTCATCAGTATGGAAAGAAATAATAAGGTAAGAACCAATTTTTATTTCTTACTTAATTTATAGGTGAAGTTATGGAACTGGTGCAATCTGCCAATAGAATTTGGCAATTTTTATAGAGAAATAGGCAGAATCTAGAATTATAAAATTCAGTTTAGGCGAACCTGTCGTTCGCCCAAACTTCAATGATTATAGCGTTACGCATTCATTTCTAAAACGATCTTTCCAATATGATCACCTTGTTCCATACATGCATGAGCACTTTGTACATCTGAAAAAGCATACGTTTTATAGATTTGCGGTAAACATTTACCTTGAGCCAATAATGGCCATACATGCTCATGCAAAGATTGGGCAATCTGGGCTTTTTCTTGGCTATTACGTGCTCGCATCGTTGAGCCCGTAATTGTGGCACGCTTTAAAATCAGTTTTTGTAAATCAAATTCTTTTGCGATTCGACCACCCATAAAACCAATAATGACCAGTCGGCCATCACGTTTTAATAGATTTAAATTTTTCGTGAAATAAGAGCCGCCCACAATGTCCAAAATGACATCAACCCCTTGGTCTTGAGTATGTTTCAAAACTTCTTGCTCAAAATCTTGGGTTTTATAGTTAATTGCTGTCGTTAAACTTGAGAGTGCTTCAACTTTATCTTCACTACCAACCGTAGCAAAAGTTTTAATCCCCAAAGCGTGGCAAATGGCTAAAGCTGTGGTTCCAATACCACTTGCCCCACCATGAATCAGTGCGGTTTCATCTTTCTTTAAACGGCCAATATCAAATAGATTTGCCCAAACTGTAAAAAATGTTTCTGGAATCGCAGCAGCTTGAGTAAATGATAAATTTTCAGGTATTGGTAATACTTGAGTTGCAGTTACCGCACAATATTCTGCATAACCGCCGCCATTTGTTAGGGCGCAAACTTTATCGCCAACCTTGAATTGATCTACTTGGTCACCTACAGCGACCACAACACCAGCGACTTCAAGTCCGGGTATTTGAGTAACACCTTTAGGCATAGGATATAAACCCATACGCTGCAATACATCAGGGCGGTTGATTCCTGCAGCCTTTACCTCTATTAAGACTTCATCTGCTTGAGGTTCTGGAATATTAGCATCTTGAACTTTTAGAACTTCAGGTCCACCCGGAGCCGTAATTTCAATAATTTTCATGGTTGTTGGAAGGGTCATAAAATGCTCCATGTTTGATTTATATTTCAAAATTACTAATCTACGTTAAATAATTGAGGACTTGGGTGGAATGCCAAACAGTCGTTTAAATTCTCGGCTAAATTGTGAAGCACTGACATAACCCACTTCATAGGCGGCTTCTGCGATTCCCATTTTATTGTTCATGATCAACTCACGTGCTTTATGTAACCGAGTAATTTTGATGTACTGTAAGGGAGAATAATTCGTCACCTTTTTAAAAGTCTGATGAAAAAGCGATATGCTCATGCCCGCTTGTTTCGCCAAATCTTGAACCGTTAAGTTATGATAATAATCACGCTGAATAATTTCACAAATGGTGTAAATCACACCATTGCGGCTTACCATAGCCGATAAACTCTCGACTAGATTGCCGCCTGAAGCCTGCACCACACGATAAACCAATTCTCTTTTAACTTGCTCACCCAATATAAAAGTATCTTGTTTAGAACGAAGTAAATTGAGTAATCGTAGAGCAACCTCCGAAATAGTCACATTCATGTCAATCACTCTAAGCCCACAGCTTAATTTTAAATCTTCTGAATGAGCATCTTCAGTCACCACTTGTTGTTGTTTATCCATTTTAGTAATGAGATCAGCCATCATTTGTGGTTCAAATTTTATTGCGATTGCCAACATGGGTTCATTATTTTCAACAACAGTATCGCAATCAAACGGTATTGCAATTGAGATAAATAAACACTGTCCTTGTTGAAACTGAAAGATTTCTTTACCAATATACCCTCGCTTTAATCCCTGTATCACTAAAACAATTGAAGGTTCTTGCAGCACGGCAATAGGTGGTGTGGAATGATCTACCCGCATTAAGGTGATGTTAGAGATAAAAGTAGGATAGAGACCTTCTGCTGGAGCCAAGTGCAAAAATGCATCGACCAAATGTTCTGTAAGATGATTTTGCGACATAGTTTTATTGTGAGAGGTAATCTAATAACCAATATAACAATGAACCTAAAATGAAAACATCTGTCTTACGTTTACTTTGTATAAATAGGCAATTCAAATCAATTTTTAGGCATAAAAAAACCTAGAGCATTCTAGGTTTTTTCACTTTATTAGGCTATTTAAGCCGATAAATTAAAGAACATTGCTGCAATCAAAATAATTACACCAAGTACAATTCGGTACCAAGCAAATACACGTAACGTATGACGTTCTACAAACAGTACTAATGCTTTTACAACAAACAGCGCGGCAATAAAAGCAGCAACGAAACCAACTCCAATATTAACCATATTGTCTGAGGTAAGTACGTCAGCATTTTTAATCAAGTCAAAAGTCGCAGCGCCCAACATGGTCGGCATAGCAAGGAAGAAAGAGAATTCTGTAGCAGCTTTACGTGATAAACCTGCAAACATTCCGCCTACAATTGTTGCGCCTGAACGTGAAGTTCCTGGAATCATCGCCACACATTGAGCAAGACCTACTAAAAGCGCTTGTTTAAAAGTAATTTTAGTTGCATCGAGTGTCTTATGTTCAAATTGTCTAGATTCAACCCAGAAAATGATTAGGGCACCGACAATTAAGGCAATCGCAACCACAATTGGGCTAAATAGAACACTTTTAATAAAGTCGACAGCTAGAACACCAATAATGACTGCTGGAAAGAATGCAATAAGCACACTGATCGCAAAATGACGTGACTCCACATCACCACTAAAGAATCCCTTAATCAAGTTAATAATTTTTTGTCGGTATAACCAGCACACTGCCAAAATAGCACCTAACTGGATTACGACCTCAAATACACGACCGCCGTCTGAGTGGAAATCGATAATATGACCAAATAAAATTAAATGGCCTGTACTCGAGATAGGTAAAAATTCAGTTAAGCCTTCGACAAAGCCTAAAAACAGTGCTTTTATAACTTCAAAATTTTCCATAACTTGCTCAAAGAAAGTTAATCATTAGAACGACCTAAAATTTGTTTTATCGAAATTGGTAAGTCTCAAATTAGACTCAACACATGTTCAATATCAGATCATTTCTAACGTTTGTGGTTATTGCCCCTAGTTAAAGGCAGTTTATTTAAAGTGCGATAATGTATCACATCATGATGACAAACTTGGGTTAACTATCGTAAAAAGATAAAACTTGGTTAAGAACTGCCAAAGTTTTTCTTGTTATAGACAAAGCTTTTACCTTAACTTACTCTACAAAATGATCTTAATAAGTTCTTAAAAAAACATGATATTATTCTGATCAAATGCAACTCATATCAAAAATTCAATCTGAATGAAAAATACTAAGATTAATGCACGCCATCTCATTATCGATTTATTTCTTTCCTCGGCCTACCCTCAACTCACCATTAAACAAATATTGATTGCCGCTAAACTTTTTAATATGAGTGACAACGGTATTCGTGTGGCTACAACGCGGCTATTAAATGAAGGCATGATAGAAAGTGTCGAACGCGGTATTTATCAACTTTCGCCATCAACCAAAGAATGGGCAAAAGTCATTTTGAATCGTAAAAATGGCATTAAGCAGACCAAAGAATGGCAACAACACTATCTGGCAGTATTTACGGGGACATTAGGTCGTATTGATCGAACCGCTTTAAAAAAGAGAGAACACGCTTTACGTCAATTTGGTTTTAGAGAACTCGAAACAGGAATTTATATACGTCCAGATAATTTAGCGTATAGCTTTGAAAAAACATGTGAAGAGCTCATTTTAGCGGGTCTTGAAAATGAAGCTAAAATTTCTATTATTCAAAAATTTGACGCAAAAACAGTTTCGTTAATTCATTCTTTGTGGGATACCAAACAGCTTGAAAAGAACTATGAAATGTATAGTCAAGATATTCAAGAATGGCTTTTAAAATATAAAAATCTATCCTTAAATGAGGCTGCTACCCAAGCTTTGTTATTAGGACGTGAAACCATTACCTTACTCATGAATGATCCTCTACTGCCTTCTCCATTTGTTGATGAACATGCCCGCAATCAGTTTGCTCAAAATGTACAGCAACTCGATTCGATTGGACAAAAGCTATGGCAAAAACTTTATGAAAATGAATTAGCCCAATAATAGGCGATTTATTTTTTTACAAACAAATATTTCAATTTTTAAAATTTTATGATTATATTTGTAATATAAAATATGAATGCCAAAATCTGATTTGGGAGAATAAAAATGAATGCACAAGTGAGTGTGACCGATCTATTTAGCAGAGAAGAAATACAGGAGCTCACACAACCCTCAGATATATACGGTGCTTGGGCTGTTGCAAGTACATGGGCTGTTATTGGCGGAACATTTGCCAGTTTAATCATGATGTGGGATTACTTACCTAGCTGGGGCAAATTACTTGCTTGTATGCTAGCTTTAGCTATATTGGCAGGTCGCCAGTTATGCCTAGCAATTTTGATGCATGATGCATCTCATAAAAGCTTATTCAAAAATAAAAAAATAAATGACTTTGTAGGCGAATGGCTATGCGCCCGTCCAATCTGGAATGATCTACAAAAATATCGCGTACATCATGTTCGTCATCATGCAAAAACATCTACTCCAGATGACCCCGATCTTTCTTTAGTTTCCGGTTTTCCTGTAAGCAAAAAATCTCTTACTCGTAAATTTTTACGCGACTTAACAGGTATGACAGGATTAAAGTTTAGCTTTGGCCGAGTATTAATGGACCTAGATCTAATGAAATGGACCGTTGCAAATGATCAAGTCTGGTTAGATCGAAGCAATAAAGATTTCGTTGATTATGCAAAAAGTCTTATAAAAAACAGTAGTGGTGCCATTGCTACCAATGTTGCTCTTTATGGTGTTTTAAAAGCTTTTGGTCAGCAACGGTTTTATTGGTTATGGCCCCTAGCTTATTTAACACCGTTTCCATTATTTTTAAGAATTCGCTCAATGGCCGAACATGCAGGTATGCAAACGAGTAATACTGCTTTAACCAATACACGAACAACACGTGCAGGTTGGATTGCTAGAAGTTTTGTAGCGCCTATTCATGTCAATTACCATATGGAACACCATTTAATGGCTTCGGTGCCCTACTTCAAACTGCCGCGCATGCATCGTCTATTGAGAGACCGCGGACATGTTCCTGCACCGCCTAGCTATTTTGAAGTGATTGAATCACTCTCATCTAAGCCAGAATCATCTACTTAATTGACTCAAATGATAAATCAAAGGCCATAAATTTATGGCCTTTTAACTTAAATCATCCATCTTCTGTTGTGTTTGGAAATATTTAGGCGTGACACCCATCCAGCGCTTAAATGCACGGGTAAAGTGAGAAGTCTCGGCATAACCCAGCATTAAAGCGACTTTTTCAATCGACATGTTATTTTGAGCTAAAAGTTTCTGGGCCTGCTCTTTTTTCAGTGAGTCTACTAAAAAGGTAAAACTAGTGTGATCAAGAGCTAAATAGCGTTGCAGGGTTCGCCCTGACATATTCATGGTTTGAGCCACTTGCCCAACTTTTAATGCGTCAATATTCCCATTTAAAAGCAATTTTTCGGCAACTTGTTTGACTTGGCCTTTCCAACCACTTTTTAAGTTTAATTTCTCTATATCCCGCTTACATTGTGCATTTAACAACGGCGCTAGCATTGGGTCTGCCGTTAATACAGGTTGTGCTAAATACTCTTTTGGAAATATCCAACGATTACGCTTTTGGTTAAATAAACAAGTTACAGCCAGTTGATGACTGATTTGGCCAAAACCTATCGGCTCTGGCATTGGTAATTCAACTTTTCCCAAATGAGAAAGCCCTGTTAATTTTTTGGCAATTTGAACAAAACCGACTAACAAAAAAATGTTGGCATTTGGGCTCAGCTGAAATGCATTGACAGGCTGATGAATTGACCAATATGCATCATTATTTTCTTGTTTTAATTCCGGTTTAAAAACCTTACAACGTGAACCAATGAATTGTTCAAGTATTTTCAGTGCTTCTCCTAAATTTGGAGAAACTATGGCAGCCATTCCGACTGAACCATAACATGAAGCCGTCATGCTTAAAGCTAAATACCCTGCTAGTGCTGGCTCTTTGCATAACTCGATCGCCCGTTCAATAAGCTGATTTAAGATGTTGAATTCAACATACCAGTAAGGCTTTTCTAATTGGTCTAAAGTTATTCCGCTTCCATTTAAAAGCTGCTCACCAGAGACACCCCACTGCTTAATAGTCTCGACGATTAAATTAATATAAGTTCCGGGTAATTCTGGATTCATAAACAACCCAATGAGCAAAATAAAATGGCGCGAAATGGTAAAAACTGTCAGTTCATGAACTATGCCATGCTTTTAAATTGATGCATAGTTATTCAAAACAAAATCCGCTGAATTGCAAGACAGCACAATTTCTGAAAAGAATACAGGTCCTACCTTATGAACATTCTTATTGTCCATGCTCATCCAGAACCACAGTCTTTCACCACTGCTCTAAAAAATACAGCTAAGCAAACCTTAGAAAAATTGGGGCACAGTGTAGAAATTTCAGATTTATATGCGATGCAATTTAACCCTATTGCATCTAAAGAGGATTTCTTAGAGCTTAATCAGCCTGACTATTTTAACTATGCACTAGAACAAAGAAATGCCAGCAAAAATCAACTTCTAGCTCCAGATATTCAAGCAGAAATTGAAAAGGTAAAAAAAGCAGATCTAGTCATTTTAAATTTCCCACTTTATTGGACATCTGTGCCAGCAATTTTAAAAGGTTGGATTGATCGCGTATTTGTCTCAGGGCTTTTTTATGGAGGCAAACGGTTTTACAACCACGGTGGCATGGTAGGTAAAAAAGCGATGTTGTGTTTAACACTCGGTGGTAGAACACACATGTTTGGAGAAAACTCTATTCATGGTCCAATTGAAAATTATTTATCCCCGATTCAACGTGGTACTTTGGCATATGCTGGTTTTGAAGTTCTGCCTCCATTCATTGCTTACCATGTACCTTATATTAGCCAAGAAGCACGAGAAACCCTTCTTGAAGACTATGTAATCTACCTTACTCATCTGGACCAGCTTGAGTCATTAACATTTCCGAAGCTTGAGCAATTTGATGGAAAACTATATCCACTCTAATGCTATGTTTTAGCTATAAAAGTTAAATAACCGAATCTAGATTGTTATTTTCGGTTTTTTTATCGCATATAACTTTCAAATATAGAATCCAAATTCGCTCAAAAAATAGATCAAATGGTAAAAAAATTAAGGTGATTTTTTTTATAAGGCTAAGAATATAAAACTGAATCAATAATATACAGATGTAGAGAAACTGGACTTATCAACTAAAAATGACAACCAATACTCATTTCATAATCACTTAATTCATATTTTTACAAAAAAATCTTTGACCATTTTTCTTGGATTTGTGACAAAAATGTCATAAAAATAAAGACCATTACTGATATATAAAAAATATAAATATCAATTAATTAAATTAATTAAACAATAGAAATATTCCTTCATTTTTCATTCATTATTGACAGATTTTGTATAAAAAGTGAGTACTCTTCAGTTCATACAATAGATTTACTCTTATTTTAATTATGCTATTTTTGTTACATGGAGTTATCAAAGCTTCTATTACTTGTAATTAGGAGCTTTGAAGGCAACACAGTTTAAACGGTTTAACTCTGTTACTTTTAAAAAAATGTCTTGAAGTTCAAGGAAAGATTAAAATGAAATTAAAACATCTGAGCACTGCAATGATTTTAGCAACGCTGCCTGCGACTGGGGTTTTTGCAGCAGCATTGGATCGCTCTGGACAATCAATGTCTGCATTCTTCCAACCGGGTAATTATTTTGAAGCAGGTATTTCTGTTTTAGACCCAGATGTAGCGGGTAAAGAAGCAGGATCAAGCGCAACACGCCGCGATATTGGCGATATGGCTAATGATTATTACTTTCCAAGTGCGGCATTAAAATTACAACTCAACGATAAATTCTCTTTCGGCCTACTCTATGATCAACCATTTGGAGCAGATGCAGAATATTCAGGTAATAATGTATTCGTTTCAAATCCAGGCACTGATACTATTTTAAGTCAAAAGGCATTAACTGACTTAGCAACCAGCTCAATTAACAAGTTAGTTCAAGCATCTGGATCAGCATTTACACCAGCTCTTATAGCTGTGACGAATGCTACTGGCGGTGATCCTACAAAACCGACTCAAACAGAGATCTTAGGCGCGTTACAACAAGTTGCTAAAGGTGGAAATACAACTGTAGGTGCAGGACTGACAGCATTACAAAACACCCAAGCTGCTATTAATGCTGCAAATAATTATTTAGGTACAGGTGGAACTAAAGTTAAAGTTGATACACAAAATTTATCTTTTGTTCTTGGTTTCCAACCAACTCAAAACTTTAACTTCTATGCGGGTCCTGTATTACAAACAGTTAAAGGTAATGTAAGTTTACGAGGTCAAGCTTATAGCCTTTATAATGGTTATGACGCAAATATTAAAGAAACTACTGGTGTAGGTTGGTTAGCAGGTGCAGCTTATCAAATTCCTGAAATTGCACTCAGAGCATCTTTAACCTATCGATCTGAAATTGATCATAAAGTGAATATTAATGAAGACTTATCTATATTAAATTTCCCTGGTCTTACTTCAGTACTTGCGGGCTTAGATGTTCCTGCGTCTAAACTTCAAGCTATTAATACAGAAGGCAAAACTACAATTACTACACCACAGTCTGTAAACCTTGATTTCCAAACAGGAATCATGGCTGATACTGTTGCGTTTGCGAATGTACGTTGGGTGAACTGGAAAGATTTCTCAATTCAACCATATAAATTCGGCAAAGTATCGGAAGCTGTAGGTGGTCTTGTTGGACGTCCAAATGGCTTTAACCTAGTTGAATACTCTGATGACCAATGGTCTGTGAACGCTGGTGTAGGTCGTAAACTGAACGATAAATGGGCTGGTAATATGTCTGTAGGCTGGGACTCTGGTGCAGGTAACCCTGTAACAACACTAGGACCAACAGAAGGTTACTGGAACGTAGGTTTAGGTCTTCAATATAGCCCTACTCCACAAACGTTTATTGCTGGCGGTGTAAAATATTTCTGGTTGGGTGATGCTAAAGCTCAAACAGGTGCACAAGCTGGTAGTGATGAATATGTTGCAGACTTCTCTGACAACAATGCCATCGCTTATGGTTTAAAACTTGGTTATAAATTCTAAGTTTAAAAAATTATGCATATAAAAAAAGGCGCTTTAAGCGCCTTTTTTATTCTTTATTCTTAAGCTGGGATTGTACGCTGTGAAACAGAACGGATTGCTTCTTTTAATGCATCGTAACCGTGAATAGCTGGAAATTGTGGAAACTCAGCAATCACATTTGCAGGCGCATCAAATAAGAAACCATGGTCCGCTTCACCAAGCATGGTTGTATCGTTATAAGAATCACCTGCAGCGATTACACGGAAATTCAAGCCATGCAGTGCTTTAACAGACTCACGTTTTTGATCGGGTTGACGTAGTTTATAAGCGGTAATCATACCTTCTTCATCTGTCTCTAACTTATGACAGAAAATTGTTGGCCATCCTAATTGCTTCATTAAAGGATGTGCAAATTCATAGAAGGTATCTGACAAGATCACGAGTTGGAAATGCGTACTCACCCATTCAACAAACTCTTTTGCACCCGGTAATGGCCCCATCTCAGCAATGACTTCTTGAATGTCATTTAAGCCTAAACCGTGTTGTTTTAAGATATTAAGGCGCTGAGTCATTAAAACATCATAATCCGGAATATCACGAGTTGTTGCTTCGAGTTCTTTAATCCCTGTTTTTTTAGCGAAATTGATCCAGATTTCAGGAACTAAAACTCCTTCAAGATCTAGGCATACGATTTCCATGAATGCTTCCAACGTTGGTTAAAAATTGCTGTATCATACCATTAAGATTTTCAGTTTTGCGTTGTTATTGATCAAATCAATTTTATTCATAAGGATCGAAATTAAAGTGCTAAGCACTTTATCAACTATCCTTTAGAATATTTTTCATAACTCAATGCGCCCAAGCCTTTTGCCAGGAACACACATGACCGTTATTCCGACTATTGATATCGTAGATGCTCTTGCTGCTGAATATGCAACCAAAAGCCCTCGAGAAATTTTAGAACTTGCCTTAAGCCAACAAGGTGAAATTGCAATTTCGTTTTCGGGAGCAGAAGATGTTGTTTTAATTGATATTGCTTCACGCTTAGGCAAACCATTCCGTGTATTTAGTCTCGACACAGGCCGCCTGCATGCCGAAACTTATCAATTTATTGAAACTGTCCGTAAACACTACAATATCAATATCGAAATTTGTTTCCCTGAATCTGAAGCTGTTCAAAACATGGTAAACGAAAAAGGTTTATTCAGCTTTTTTACAGATGGGCATCAAGAATGTTGCGGTATTCGAAAAGTTCAGCCTTTGCGTAAAAAACTTGCGACTTTAGATGGCTGGATTACGGGTCAACGTAAAGATCAAAGTCCTGGTACGCGTACAGAGATTCCTGTAGTACAAGCTGATGCAGGTTTCTCTGGCCCAGGTAAGCAACTCATTAAATATAATCCTCTAGCGAACTGGACAAGTGCTGAGGTATGGAGCTACATCCGTATGATGGAAATTCCATATAATCCTCTTCATGAGCGCGGTTTTGTTTCTATTGGCTGTGAACCATGTACGCGACCTGTATTACCTAATCAACATGAGCGTGAAGGACGCTGGTGGTGGGAAGAAGCCACTCAAAAAGAGTGTGGCTTACACGCAGGTAATATGAAAAAGTAACTGGATATCAAAAAACCACTGGTAAATCAGTGGTTTTTTTTATGTCATGTTCCGTACACAAAGTCATATTTTCTCTACTCTAAACGCTATATACTTAATTTTACGGTTCTATAATTCTAATAAGAGCTCATATAAGGGCTTCTTAGAAAAATGCATGAGGCACAATGATTTATGCGTCCATTACACCCAATTGATTTCATTTTTCTGTCACTTGAAAAAAGACAGCAACCCATGCATGTCGGTGGATTATTTTTATTTGAAATTCCTGAAAATGCACCAGATACCTTTGTACATGATTTAGTAGAAGATATTAAACGCTCAAAAAGCATTCCTATTCCGCCCTTCAATAACCGCTTAAGTGGTCTATTTTGGGATGAAGATGAAGAGTTCGATATCGATCATCATTTTCGCCACATTGCTTTACCTCATCCTGGCCGTATTCGTGAACTATTGGTGTATATTTCACAGCAGCATAGCTCACTAATTGATCGTGCAAAGCCACTTTGGACTTGTGACATTATTGAAGGAATCGAAGGCAATCGTTTTGCCATGTATTTTAAAATCCATCATGCAATGGTAGATGGTGTTGCGGGTATGCGTTTGATCGAGAAATCTCTATCAAAAACACCAGAAGAGAAACATGTTGTCCCTTTATGGTGTGTTGAGAGCAAAAGAGCTAAGCGTCTAAAAGTACCAACTCCAAGTACTAGTAAAATTAAAAGTATTTTAGGCGGTATTAAGTCTCAACTCGACATAGCTCCAAAAGTTATGCACGAGCTATCTCAAACAATATTCAAGGAAATGGGCAAAAATCCTGATTATGTTTCTACTTTTCAGGCACCAGTTTCTATTTTGAACCAAAGAGTCAGTGCTTCACGTCGTTTTGCGGCCCAATCATTTGAATTAAGCCGCCTTAGAAAAATTTCAAAAGCATTAGGCGTGACGATTAATGATGTTGTCCTAGCTGTATGTTCAGGCGCTTTACGTGAATATTTGATTAGCCAAAACAGCTTACCTAAAAAGCCACTTATTGCCATGGTTCCAGCTTCATTACGTACAGATGATTCTGACATGAGTAACCGGATTACTATGATTTTGGCAAATTTAGGGACGCATAAAGATCAACCGTTAGAACGCCTAGAAATCATTCGTCGCAGCATGCAGAATTCAAAGCAACGCTTTAGCCGTATGACTGCGAATGAAATTTTAAACTATAGTGCGGTTGTTTATGGTCCGGCAGGATTAAACATCATGTCAGGAATGCTTCCTAAGCGTCAGGCGTTCAATTTAGTGATTTCCAATGTACCAGGACCACGTGAGCCGCTTTATTGGAATGGCGCGAAATTAGATGCCCTCTACCCTGCTTCGATTGTTATGGATGGACAAGCTCTAAACATTACCATGACCAGTTATTTAGATAAGCTTGAAGTTGGATTAACCGCTTGTCGAAATGCTTTGCCGAAAATGCAAAACCTTTTGACTCATTTAGAAGATGAGATACAACGTTTTGAAGAAATTATTGCAGAGAAACAGCTGAAACATCATTCAGCAAGTTAGAAAATTAAGGGGCTTTGAATTGGCCCCTTATTTTTTGATTGTGCGGCACTGGTTAAGCAACTGATGACATACTGAACGAATCATTGCAGTTGTAATCGGTACTTCTTTACCTTGGTCATTCAACATATAGCAGCTATTTACTGGCGTGCTTTCTAAAACATGTTTAAGACCGTTGCTAATTAAGTTTTCACTTACATTCATGGGTTATACCTCTTATTGTTTGCTAAGACGTTTAATAGGGAGAACGTCTAGGGCTACTGTATGTAAGTAGTATTTAAAATTCATGAATGAAAGTAAAATTTCAGTTGTAACAAGGATTAAGCGATATCTTGTTACAACTTTAACTTAAAATGATATCGTATTGCTCTTGCGTATATAAATTTTCGACCTGAAATTTAATAACACGGTTAATAAAATGCTCTAAATCGGCTACTGCTGGTGCTTCTGCTGTTAATAATCGGTCAATCACAGAAGGATGGGCAACAACAGTAAAGCCACTCGTTGACTCAAATGCGCGGGTATATCGTAATATCTCACGAAATATTTCGTAACACACTGTCTCCGCTGTTTTGACAAAACCCCGCCCTTGGCATGTTGGACATGATTCACATAGCAAGTGTTCTAATGATTCACGAGTTCGTTTACGCGTCATTTCGACCAGACCAAGTTCTGACACTTGAGTAATTTTGGTCTTCGCGTGATCTCGCTCAAGCATTTTCTCAAACTGACGCATCACCTCTTCACGGTGAGTTGCTTCTTGCATGTCAATAAAATCAATAATGAGAATCCCCCCCAAATTACGCAGTCTAAGTTGACGCGCGATAACTTGAGTCGCCTCCATATTGGTTTTAAAAACAGTGTCTTCAAGACTACGACCACCTACATATGAACCTGTATTAACGTCAATCGTTGTCATGGCTTCAGTCTGGTCGATCATCAGATAACCACCCGACTTCAAAGCTACCCGAGTTTGTAAGGCTTTTTGAATATCTTCTTCAACATTATAAAGATCAAATAGTGGTCGCTCCCCCGGATAATGGATGAGACGACTCTTCATATTCGGGACAAACTCATCTACAAACTCAAGCAGTTTTGCATGAATCTCTCGCGAATCTACATAAATCTTTGCAGTTTCTTCGCTTGCTAAGTCGCGAATAATACGTTGAGGTAATGGAAGCTCTTCAAAAATTAAAGAAGGAACAGCAACGTCAGTCTGCTTACGCTGAATGTACTCCCACAATTTGCTCAGATAGCACATGTCCTGTGCAATTTCTGCCTCATCCACACCTTCTGCAGCCGTACGGACGATCACGCTACCGGGTAAATTATGCTCAGATTGAATACCTTCAATAATATTACGCAGACGATCTCGCTCTTCTTCAGACTCAATACGCTGCGAAACACCAATATGGTTACCATACGGCATTAATACCAAGTAGCGAGAAGGGATTGAAAGATCTGTACTTAGACGTGCACCTTTTGTGCCCAACATATCTTTCATTACTTGGACAGTAAGGGTTTGCCCAGGATGTAATAGCTCAAAGACATTTGGGGTAGGCTGCGAACGAGGCCAAACCATATCATTGATATGTAAAAAGGCTGTTCGAGACAAACCAATATCAACAAAGGCAGCTTGCATGCCCGGAAGCACTCGTACAACTTTACCCTTGTAGATATTGCCGACTAGACCGCGTTTAACTGTACGCTCGACATACAGTTCATTAACAGTTCCATTTTCGATTAATGCCACCCGACACTCCATAGGCGTGACATTAATAAGTAGTTCTTCTGACATACATAAACTCAAAGCATTATAAAATTTTTATTAAAGAGTCAGAGAAGCTGTTAACTTTAACGTTGTCTAGTGTTCATCGACAATGCTATTCAATGAAGAATGATAACAACCCCTTATGTCTTTACTCTTTTGAATAACTGTGCAAATTCGTATAAAGGAAGTCCTACCACATTACTATAACTTCCTTGAATTTGGGGAATATATTGCGAGGCAATTCCTTGAATTGCATATCCACCCGCTTTTCCAACAGGCTCACCGGTGGTCCAATAATCTTCCATATCCTGTGTAGTCAGGCACTGAAACTCAACTTGTGTTTGCACTACCTGACTTAACATTTGTTGTTGAGTCGCAACGCACAGTCCAGAAAACACATCATGCCAACGTCCAGATAATTGTTTCCAGATTTCAAAAGCATGATTTTTCGATTCAGGCTTACCAATAATTTGGCCATCAAGTCCCAGACTTGTATCGGCAGCAATAACAATTGCTTCTGGAAAAAGCTTCAATACAGTCTGAGCTTTTTCTCTAGCCAACCGTTCAACATAATGATGAACCAGCTCATTTTCATGAACAGACTCATCAATGTCAGGACTATAGATTTCAAAATCTAAGCCTAGCTGTTGTAACAACTCCTTCCGACGAGGAGAGCTAGATGCTAAAACTATATGCGCCATTTTGCCAAACAATAATAGACGACCGGCCACGTGATGATACTTGTCATCAAAGGTTGCCAATGTCTAGCAATCGAAAAATGAATTCCACCCATCGTCTGTGTTACCCACATAAATGCTAAATGGGCAATAATGACCAGCGTTGCTATCGTCCATAAATTAACAAAAGTTAAAATACGGCGTTCCCGAATTAAAAAACGGGTAAGAAAAGTCACAATTACAAAACTTAAGGCATTGAGCCCTAAAGGCGCATCAAGCAGTAAGTCTGTAAAAATCCCCATCCCAAATGCAAACCAGACCCCACACCATGTTGGCTGACATACTACCCAAAATAGCATGATCATCAACATGAATAGTGGCCGCCATCCTGAAATATCATAAGATAGCGGATAAACCATGAGTACAGAACCCACAATAACGGAGAGAATAATTCCCCATAATGGGTCTTTACGCTTTTCTCGTTTAAGTTTAGCGATCGGCATATGGCTGCTCCTTCGCTAATGATTCAGAGAAAAGTACAACTACATGATGGCCTGTTGCTAATTGTGCTGATGGTGTTACATCAATTTCAGCAAACTCACCTGAATTATGGCGTTTTATTTTGGCCACTGTACCCACTGCGTAACCTGCTGGGAAATGTTCACCCAAGCCTGAGCTAAACACTTTATCACCCACCTGAATATTCGCACTGGTCGGGACATATTCCATTTTTAAACGGCCCAAATCACCTGTACCAGAAACAATCGCCCGCATTCCAGTACGCTCAAGACGTACCGACAGTGAATGTTCTTTATCTGATAACAACATCACACGTGAACTATGAGGGTATACATTAATAATCTGCCCCATAATCCCCTTATCATCCAGAACCGTTTGACCGACCTTTAGATGGTCCGTAGAGCCTCGGTTAATAATGATGATATGGCGTAATGGGTCTGCATCTGTCCCAATCACTTCGGCAATTTCCATACGACCATCAATAATTAATGGTGTATCAAGAAGGCCTCGTAAACGGGTATTTTCAGCTGACAGTTCAGAAAGCTTCTGTAAGCGGACTTGAGCTTGTAAAAGCTCAGCCTGCATCGCGGTATTTTCACGACGTAGTTGTGCTTCAGATTTTGTTTGTTGATTCAGCCATTCTCTCGACAGTACCGGATAACTAGCCAATGCATAAATTGGGTTATATGCAGCGTACAAGACATCCCTTGCTGGCTGAATTACATAAGGCATGCGCCAATCAAAGAACAGCACAACCAAACATGTAATGACCGCAATAATGAACGAGCGGAAAGATGGCGGCTGTCTTGAAAAAATATTCGGTTGCACCGCCTAATCCTTAAACTTAACCGACGAAAAGCATGTCATGGTTCGGGTTGTCGAAGAATTCTAATACTTTACCACCACCACGGGTTACGCAAGTAAGAGGATCTTCAGCAACAACAACTGGTAAACCAGTTTCTTGAGCCAATAACTTGTCAAGGTTACGAAGTAGCGCACCACCACCTGTCAACACAATACCGCGCTCAGCAATATCAGAAGAAAGTTCAGGAGGAGTTTGCTCAAGAGCAGATTTCACAGCGCTTACAATGCTTTGTAACGGATCAGAAATAGCTTGAGTAATTTCGTCAGAAGTTACGGTAATTGCACGAGGCACACCTTCTGCAAGGTTACGGCCACGTACTTCGATTTCTAATGTTGTACCATCAGAAACAGCCATACCTACTTCTTTTTTAATAATTTCAGCAGTGGTTTCACCAATCACACAACCGTGAGCTTTACGAACATAATTGATGATTTGCTCATCAAAAACATCGCCGCCGATGCGTAAAGAGTCAGCATAGACACAACCTTGCAATGAAATAATTGCAATTTCTGTTGTACCGCCACCAACATCCACAACCATAGAACCACATGCTTGTTCAACTGGCATACCTGCGCCAATTGCTGCTGCCATAGGCTCTTCAATCAAACGAACATCACGGGCACCAGCATTAAATACTGCTTCGCGAATCGCACGACGCTCGACCAAAGTTGATTTACATGGTACACATACAACTACACGAGGTGCAGGTGGGAACAAACGTTTTTCGTGAACTTTACCAATAAACTGATTCAACATGGTTTCAGTCACTTCAAAATCCGCAATTACACCGTCTTTCATTGGACGAATTGCAGAAATATTCGCAGGCGTACGGCCCAGCATTTGCTTAGCATCTAGACCTACAGCAGCAACAATTTTTTGTGAACCACTGTGACGAATTGCCACAACTGTTGGTTCATTTAATATAATGCCGCGGCCTGGTGCATAAATAAGTGTATTTGCTGTACCTAAATCAATGGCTAGATCCGGCGAAAACAAGCCAATTAGTCGTTTTAGAATCACGGTTCGTTCTCAGTTAAACTTTCATGTGGATGCAAGGTGGCAACTTTAAACTAAATGTGATGATTTGAACAAGTCAATCGCTTATTATAACGCACGATATTTTGAAAATTTTTAATACTGATTAGGTGATGTTATGTCTACATCGGATGCACAGCATTCAGCAGATTTAAATGCACAAACAGTTTCAGCAATCGCCAATCTTGCTCGATTGTCGCTCAATGATACGCAATCTGCTGAATATGCTCAAAGTCTAAATAAAATTTTAGGCATGATGGAAACCTTAAAAGGCATTGATACGGAAGGCGTAGAACCTTTGAAAAGTCCTTTTGACAATCCTCAACCTTTACGTGCTGATGTGGTAACGGAAAGCAATCATCGAGATGAATACCAAGCAGTTGCACCTGCAACTCAAGATGGTTTGTATCTTGTTCCTCGCGTGATTGAATAACTTTTACTCAATTAACCCATCTTCCCTATTTTGAATGTAAAGAAATTTTACTCATGACTGATTTACATCGCTTATCAATTCGTGAACTTGCTGAGGGCTTAAGCCAAGCGAAGTTTTCATCTCGCGAACTGACTGAACACTATTTAAAACGTATTGCTAAAATTGACCCACTGGTAAAAAGTTACGTGACGGTTACGCCTGAACAAGCTCTTGCCGAAGCCAACGCTGCCGATGCTGCATTAAAAGCAGGTAATGCAACAGCTTTAACGGGTATTCCTCTTGCGCATAAAGATATCTTTTGTACCAAAGGTATTAAAACAACTGCCGGTTCAAAAATACTAGACAACTTCATCTCTCCTTACGATGCAACTGTTGTTGAAAAAACTAAAGCAGCTGGTCTTGTCACTTTAGGTAAAGTGAACATGGACGAGTTTGCAATGGGTTCAACTTCAGAAAGCTCGTATGTTGGTGCAACAAGTAACCCATGGGCACTCGACCACGTTCCTGGTGGCTCATCAGGTGGTTCTGCTGCGGCTGTAGCAGCTGATTTAGCACCTTTTGCTACAGGTACTGATACAGGTGGCTCAATCCGTCAACCTGCCTCTTTCTGCGGTTTAACAGGCTTAAAACCAACCTATGGTCGTGTATCTCGTTTCGGGATCATTGCTTATGCATCATCTTTAGACCAAGCGGGTCCAATGGCTCGTTCTGCCGAAGACTGTGCTTACCTCATGAATGTAATTGCAGGTCATGATGCAAAAGACTCGACTTCGGTTAAAAAAGAAGTTGATGACTACGTTGCAAATTTAAACAACACATCTGTAAAAGGTTTACGCATTGGTATTCCTAAACAGTACTTTAACGTTGCAGGCTTAGATGCTGATGTAAAAGCACGTGTTGAAGAGTCTTTGAAAAAGCTTGAAGAAATGGGTGCAACGCTTGTTGAGATCGACCTCAACATGACTGAAGCGTATGTCCCAACGTATTATCTCATTGCACCAGCTGAAGCATCTTCTAACTTGTCACGTTATGATGGCGTTCGTTACGGCTACCGCTGTGAAAACCCAGCTGATTTGATGGATCTTTACAAACGCTCTCGCTCAGAAGGTTTTGGTCCAGAAGTTCAACGTCGTATTCTCATTGGTACTTATGCGCTTTCTGCGGGTTATTACGATGCTTATTATGTGAAAGCACAAAAAGTACGTCGTTTAATTCAACAAGACTTCTTAAAAGCATTTGAAAATGTAGATGTGATTGCTGCTCCTGCTGCGCCAACAACTGCATATAAAATTGGTGCGAACTTAAGCCCAACAGAAATGTATTTAGGCGATATTTATACACTTGCAGTGAACTTGGCAGGCTTACCAGCGATTAATGCTCCTGTTGGTTTTGATAAAGACAGCTTACCTGTAGGCTTACAGTTGATTGGTAACTATTGGTCAGAATCACAATTGTTGTCGATTGTTCATCAATACCAACAAAATACCGATTTCCATACTCAACGTGCGGCAATTGCTGAGGAGAATGCATAATGGCTGAAGCTCAAAAGTTGAAATTGATTGACGGTTGGGAAGTCGTTATTGGTATCGAGATTCACACTCAGCTTGCAACCAATTCTAAAATTTTCTCTGGTTCATCAACTGAATTTGGTCAAGACCCAAACACACAAGCGAGCCTTGTAGACTTGGCAATGCCGGGTGTACTCCCTGTTTTAAATGAAAAAGTAGTTGATCTTGCAATTCGCTTCGGTCTTGGAATTGATGCATACATCGACCAAGCATCTGTGTTTGCACGTAAAAACTACTTCTACCCAGACTCTCCAAAAGGCTACCAAATTAGCCAAATGGATAACCCAATTGTGGGCTTGGGTCACATCGACATTCAACTTGAAGATGGTACGGCTAAACGTATTGGTGTAACTCGTGCTCACCTTGAAGAAGATGCGGGTAAATCTGTACATGACCAATTTGAAGGTATGTCTGGCATTGACTTAAACCGTGCTGGTACGCCTTTGCTTGAAATCGTTTCTGAACCAGACATGCGTTCGGTTGAAGAAGCAGTTGCCTACATCAAAGCAATTCACACACTAGTACGTTGGTTAGGTATTTCTGACGGTAACATGGCTGAAGGTTCATTCCGTGCGGACTGTAACGTATCTTTACGTCGTCCGGGACAGCCGTTTGGTACACGCTGTGAGCTTAAAAACCTCAACTCATTCCGTTTCATTGAGCAAGCGATCAATGTTGAAATTGAACGCCAAATGGAAATTTTGGAATACGGCGGAAGTATCGACCAAGAAACTCGTTTGTTTGATCCGAACAAAATGGAAACGCGCTCAATGCGTTCTAAAGAAGAAGCGAATGACTACCGCTACTTCCCCGATCCAGATTTGTTACCTGTGATTATTGCTGATGAGCAAATTGAAGCTGCTCGCGCTGCACTTCCAGAGCTCCCTGCTGCTCGCCGTGCGCGCTTTATCGCAGACTTTGGTGTAACTGAGTACGATGCTCACGTACTTACGCTCTCACGCGAAATGGCAGACTTCTATGAAGCTGTTGTGGCTGCTGCTGGCGGTGCGAAGCAAGGTAAAGTATCAGCAAACTGGGTAATGGGTGAATTCTCAGGTGCGTTAAACAAAGCTGGCCTAGACTTAGCAGACTCTCCTGTTTCTGCTGAACAACTTGGCGGCATGATTGCACGCATTATTGACAACACCATTAGCGGTAAGATTGCTAAACAAGTCTTTGGCTTTATGTGGGAATCGGAAGGTAAATCTGCCGATGACATTATTGCGGAAAAAGGCTTAAAGCAAGAAACCGACACTGGCGCAATTGAAGCGATCATTAAAGAAGTACTTGCAGCCAATGAAAAAATGGTTGAAGAGTACAAATCTGGTAAAGAAAAAGCCTTTAACGGTCTTGTTGGTCAAGTCATGAAAGCTTCTAAGGGTAAAGCTAACCCTGCTCAAGTAAATGAATTAATGAAAAAATTGATTGGTTAATTTGACTAGCCAACTCAAGAAAAAGCCTCGATTTATCGGGGCTTTTTTATATCCGTCTAAAGCATTCTTCGACTAAAGAATGCACTTTTTTCCTAAAAAATTACTCAGTGACTGTGCTAATTTAAATTAATAATTTAGATAACTTATATTTTAAAAAGAGAGATAAATTATGTCTAAAAAGATTTTAATGTTGGTCGGTGACTATGCCGAAGACTATGAAACTATGGTTCCATTTCAGTTCTTAACTGGTTTAGGTTATACCGTGCATGCTGTTTGCCCGAATAAAAAGAACGGCGACCATATTGCAACGGCTATTCATGATTTTGAAGGTGAGCAAACTTATAGCGAAAAACGTGGCCACAACTTTGCGATTAACTATGATTTTGATGCCGTTAATACCGAAGACTATGTAGGTCTAGTGATTCCGGGTGGTCGTGCACCAGAGTATTTACGCATGAATGAACGTATTATCGAAATTGTGCGTGAGTTTGATCGAGTGAAAAAACCAATAGCAGCCGTATGCCATGGCGCTCAGTTACTCGCAGCGGCAGATGTATTACAAGGCCGCCTCTGTTCTGCTTATCCAGCATGTGCTGTCGAAGTAAAATTGGCAGGTGGACAATACGCAGATATTGCTGTGACTGAAGCAGTTACAGATGGTCATTTGGTGACTGCTCCAGCTTGGCCTGCACATCCAGCTTGGTTAGCTCAATTTGTGAAAGTTTTAGGGGCTACAATTACGATCTAAAAAGATCTCTTTATCCCAAATACAATAAAGCCTACTCTTAGATAGCAGGCTTTATTACTAAAATAGAAAACTAGACTTTTATCTTGTAATCCCTAATTTATTCCAAATTTCTGGTGTTAAAAACGTCGTCACCAATTTATTTAAGTCAATATAGCGTAATGTGCCCTGCAACTGCTGTTTAACAGCTGGGTCCTTAACAATATCTTCACCCGCACTTTGACCTAACTGTTGAAAGGCCTCTCCAACTGCCTTCACACCTTCAGCCTGAATTACAGCTTTGGTCTGAGCAGAACATTGCTCCACAATCACACGTTGTAAAACCTGAGCCAGTTTTTGGTCTAACTGATCTTTTTGCTCAGGTGTTACATTACTAAATGCTTTTAAATCTGGATGAGCAGCTAAAGCCGTAAATGTCCATTGAAGTACAGTAGTTTTGTCTGAAGCCGTTGTAGCCTTAACTAAACAATCACTGAGCTGATCAACCGTTGGTCCAGCCATCGCAATTTGAGTAGTCCCCAACACAGCAGCAGCCACACATATTGAACGGCTCAGGTGTGAAAACTTACGGCGAACAATAGCGTAAAGATGATGTGACATAGGTCTGGCTCCAATAAACAATCTGTTCTTTTTATCACAGAGTCACTAAAGTTACCTGTTATGACTCTGTAACCACAAAATACTTATTTCACCACAGACTCTATTCGATCAAGCTCCCACACTCCACCTGCTGCCAAGCCTTTACACATACCCGTCCACATATCCTTAGTATGTACAAAACTCTTACCATCCCACACCCATTCTTCACTTGCCCAGCAGTCTCCAATGCCTCTTCCCTTTTGAGCACTACTGATAATACCGCTATCAAAATCTGAAGCGGACTCAGTCACAAATGTTGCCTTACCATTTAAAGACTCATCTAACACCCAAGCACCATATCCTTCATTATAAGCCCCTCTCCAGCACAACGTAGTCGCCAGAACTTTCTTATTGGTTAGTTTATATAGCTCAATTTTCTGTGGTTCAGCTCCATCGCTATTACCGCCATAAACGCCTTCACAAAAGCCATCTTCTTTCTGATTCGGTTTAGCAGCCATCAAACTACGATGTATGGCTTGATACTGCTTGCTTTTCAGTTGTAGCGTTAAATAAGGTTTGACTGTAGTTTTAATGCGTTTAACAAGTAGTTTTGGCTCAGGCATAAGCACTTTGGTTTCATTGGCGCTGCCCTTTTTAACCAAAGCACCAACAGTT
Source organism: Acinetobacter sp. S-1 (assembly GCF_059579785.1). Taxonomy (NCBI): domain Bacteria; kingdom Pseudomonadati; phylum Pseudomonadota; class Gammaproteobacteria; order Moraxellales; family Moraxellaceae; genus Acinetobacter; species Acinetobacter sp. S-1. The sequence continues at coordinate 699,341 of NZ_CM184207.1, read as the reverse complement.
CCGATACGCTTCTGAAAATCATCCATTTTTAGTAACACAGCAGTCATTCCAGCATCGGAAATTTTCCATTCATGCTGAGCATTTTTAAATACAATTTCGGTCTTCTGTTTGGACTGCTGTAGTAAAGCATTGACTTGTGAGCTGTTGAGTTTACCCATAAGTGGTAACTCAGTACCATCTACAGTCACAGCGCCTAAATCTTTGCCATTTATATAAAAATGAATATTTTTAAGCTGGTTTGCTGGCATGCTTTGCTCATAGTCTGACAAAGCAAATTCAATCTGCACAGGTTGTTTTGGGCCTGTTTTACGTGTTAATAAAATTGAAGCTGGGTTATCACCATTTTCTTCATTTTGATACCCTGCAGCCTTACATGTTCCCGTATTGCTGCAAGAAACTTCCCACTCTTGGTGTGAAAATGAAATACCTTTGATGTCTTGAGCAAAACTATAAGAACTCATTACCGCTAAACAGCAGATTGAAAGCATATTTTTCATTATTTCATGTCTCGATTGGTCTGTTTTTCTTATTAAGCTAAAAACAGTTTAAAATTTTGAATTACCGTCTAGTTTAAAAGAATATGCTAGATTTATATAAGATTTAAATTGATTACTTTCTAAAAATGAAAAAACTAAATTTTTTATTATGGGCAACATTAGTCAGCCTAAATTCAACTGCTTATGCAGAAGTAAAAAGCTTTACACCTCATTTTCCAAAGTTTTATAGCTCTGCTGCAACCCGCAAAGCAGATAATCAATTCTACGCTCTAGGAGAGGCAAAGTTTTTAAACGGCGTTACAGTCCCGTTTTATGGTGTTACAGCACAAAGCCCAACAGAGAATGGTTTACTTAAAGACTTTGAAACCTGTACACCTAAAAGCTGCCGTTTTAATTTCAAACTCGAGGCTCAACACGCCAAACAATTAAAACTTATTGCATTACCTGAAACGGGTTTAGTACTTATTCCCAAAAGTTGGCACGACGTGCAGGCAAATGCAGGTGCAAATGGAACTGGTTTTGCCCTAATAATGAGTCCAGACCACAAACAAGCAATCGAACTTTACGACTCCTCATTTTGCGTTGGCTGTGGACTACCAAATGCAACGCTTTATTTTCCCGAACTATTAAAAGAAAGTCTTGAAAATGAATTTGGCGGATTCAAAGATCCTAAAAAACTCATTAATATTGTTCATCCCTCTAAAAAAGTGGCTTTTTTTAGTTATCAAATTCCACAAGTGAACAATAAAACCCATGGCATTGCCAAATATGATGATGAAGACACTTTTAACTATAAAGAAATTCAAGTCACCTTAGATAAATCCCAACAATCTTTAGTTGGCCCTATCCTTAATTTTTATAATACAACGCACTAATCCAATACTTAATAAGAAAACCCGCTTTCGCGGGTTTTCTTAATCACCAAATAGTTACCCGCTTCTCTGGTGGTAAATACATCTGATCATCTTCGTTTATTTTAAAAGCCTCATAAAATGGTTTTTGATTCATTAAAGCTCCATTGCCACGCACTTTATCAGGGGAATGAGGATCAGTTTTTAAATAGATAATCGCTTGAGCTTCGCGGGTTTTCGCACGCCAAACTTGAGCCCACCCCATATAAAAACGTTGCTCACCAGTCCGTCCATCAATTACAGGGGCTGGCTTACCATCTAATGCAATTTGATAAGCCTTATAGGCAATTGCTAACCCGGAGTTATCTGCAATATTTTCCCCTAATGTTAATTCACCATTAACATGATAACCAGCAATCGGTTCATAACGGTTATATTGTTCAATCAACGCTTGTGTTTTAGCTTTAAAATGCTGATGATCTTCAGCATTCCACCAGTTTCTCATATTGCCCAATTCATCAAACTGACTCCCCTGATCATCAAAGCTATGACTAATTTCATGGCCAATCACAGCACCTATACCACCATAGTTCACTGCATCATCTGCCTTTATATTAAAAAAAGGTGGTTGTAATATCGCTGCTGGAAATACAATTTCATTCAATGATGGATTGTAATAAGCATTCACCGTTTGTGGTTTCATATACCATTCATCACGATCAACCGGCTTACCCAATTTATTAAGTTCATATTGGTATCTAAACTCACTTGCACGAATTATATTTCCAACTAAATCATTTTTAGCGATGTGCAGACCAGAATAATCACGCCACTTTTTTGGATACCCGATCTTTATTGACATGTGAGAAAGCTTTTTACGAGCTTGTATTTTCGTCGCAGGACTCATCCAGTCCAATTCTGTAATGCTTTGGTCATAAGCACGAATCAGATTTTGCACCAATAATTCTATCTGTTGTTTTTTCTCAGCAGGAAAGTATTTTTTAATATAAAGTTTACCAATACCATCTCCCAGAACCTTATCAACAAGCTGTACACCCCGCTTCCAACGTGTTTCTTGTTCCGTAATATCTCGAAGTGTCTTGTTATAAAAATCAAATTTATTATCTACAAAAGCGCTATTTAGTAATGGAGAAAAATTATTTATCAAATGCAATTTAAAATAAGCTTTCCATATATCTAAGGGTGTATCTTGAATAATTGTATTTAAGCCCTGAAAGTAGTCTGGCTGATTTACCTGAATAGTATCAATTTTTCCTTTTAATTCAGTTGCAGTTAGATAACCTTGCCAATCAAATGCAGGGGTCAATTTATACAAATCTGCGGGTTTATATTTATTGTAGCGTTTTGCAAGATCGCGGTTTTGAACGTTGCTCCACTGTATTTTTGCCAACTGAGTTTCAAGTTTTAAAATTTCCTGAGCATGTTGTGCTGCTTGCGAGTCTCCAGCAAGTGTTAAAGTTTTTTCAATATACTTTAAATACTGTGCACGAGTTTCAATAAATTTTTTATCATCTTTCAAATAATAATCACGGTCAGGTAGACCCAAACCACTTTGCTCCAAACCAGCCACCATTTCAGTAGATTGTTTCATATCCTGTTCAATGCTTAGACGGATTGGGCTATTGACATCAATACGAGCAAAATGTGCCATTAAAATTGCAATTTGATTCTTATTTTTCAATTTATCAATTTGATTTATCTTATTTTTTAGAGGACTAATACCTTGCTTCTCAATACTTTTTTCATCCATAAAGCTAGCATATAGAGTAGCTACTTTTTGCTCTAAACTACCATCCACCCACTTTTGACCAGAGAGCTCTTCTACAATTCCATGTACTTGGCTGATTGATAACTCACGGAGCTGATTAAAAGCTCCCCAACTTGCTTTATCAGCTGGGATTTCAGTATTTTTTAACCAAATACCATTTACATGTGAATAAAAATCGTTCTTTTCATTAATAGAGGAATCAATATATTGTTGATCTATACCTGATATTTTTTTGATTTGAGAATTTGTTACTAATTCCGCACGTACCAAATTAGCAGAAGTCATAAGTGCAATCGTAAGAGCACTTTTAAGTAAAATAGATTTCAAAGACTTAACCTCATATTTAAATATTTAATGATCTAAAACAATAGCTTAAAGTGATTATTTTTTATTAATTAAGCGAATGGCAAAATTAAAACCAATATAGAAGCAAGTTTTATACCGCGAAAATATAATATTTTCAAAAATATATTTTTATATAAATCAAAATTATAAACGAAGAAACTTACCAAATCTTTTATTCTACTAAATACTTAATATTCTAAAGATGCCATGGCTTGAACCAAGGCATCTTTCAGAGATATGATTACTTTTTAATCTAAAATTTTCTCAAATATTCTTAAACGCTTATAAATTGAAAGCAGTTCAATAATCGTTTTCCATGAACTAATTAAATATTGGAATGATTCACGGACTTTATCAAAAACATTACCTATTTGCGTAATTAAACCCAATGTCATTTTACCTGCGGCAATAGAAGGGAATAAAACAACTAGACTATATAAAATATCTAATTGGATATACCAAATACTAACTAAATTAAAATAAGAGTAATGCAGATATAAACGGAAATAATTCAGCCTAACACTTGAGAACAATTCTCTTAATGTTTTTGGCTGTGCACGCTCCTCATGATCCTCACCATAGACAAGTTCTTTACGATAGGCAGCTTCTACTTTTTGATTATTAAACTGTAAACCAGGTAATTTAATACCAACCACCATTAATAGAACAGTACCAAAAACAGCCCATACAATTGCAGCCCAGACCAATGAATGATCAATTTCACCTACAATAGGCAGTACTCTAACTTGTTTAGAAAGTTCAAAAAGAATAGGTAAAAAGGCAATTAAAACCATTATAGCCTTAACAAAATTTACTCCGAGGTCTTCTAAAACAGAGGCGAAACGCATGGTATCTTCTTGAACACGCTGTGAAGCCCCCTCGATATGACGAAGCTTTTCCCAATGCTCTGTGTAATATTCATTCATTGCTGTACGCCAGCGGAATACATAATGACTAGCAAAAAAAGCATTAATAACAGCTAAAGTCACACCGACCATCGCAATTAAAAGAAATGTAACTGTTCCCATATAAAGTTTATTAATATCACCACCACCGTGATCCAACATACTTTGAATGAGATTATAAAAAGGCCCATACCATGCATTAACAGCTACACTAACCTGAACGCTAAACCAGATATTGAATAAAATAAACGCCGAGCCCCACACAGACCAACGTTGCCAAGGGTTATTCGATATAGTCCTCCAGAAACCAGCAAAAAGCGCAGTAGAGACTAAAAACCAAACATAAAACCATAAGAAAGTGGGAGACCAAAAACGGCTCACACCTAATGGTGGTTGAACATCATGGTAGCCCTTAGCAAAGCCGATAAAAGTTCCCCATGTGTTCCCACCTGAGTACCAGAGCACCATATTGAGCGCGATCCAAATGACCGCAGATATAAAAAAATACCTTGGTGATGGAAAAAATGATTTGAACATTGAGCGTGGATATCCCTATATTTCTTCAAATTTACAATGAAAGGAATACTAAAACCTAAACCTTAAAATTGTGAAGGGTAAAGTTTAGAGAATTGTCAGTTTTTCCTGTTCCATTGAAGGATTTGATCGTTTTTTTGTAAATTAATCCCTTTTTTGGCAATTTAATCCATTTAAATTACCTTGTATATGACTCTCGATAGAGCCATATACAGCTTTTATAACACAGTGATATCAGAGATTAAATCTCTTCTTTACGAACAATATAGCCTTCTAATTGCATTGCTTGAATGAGCAAATCTAGGTCTGAGGCACTCTTTAACTCTACATCAACGCTTACAGCGCTTTCTTTGGCACGGCTTGTTGCCGCAAAGCGTTCATGACGTAGTTCATAAATATTACCACCTTGCTCAGCAATAATGGCCGTCAAACGAGCTAAAGCACCTGGATTGTCCGGTAATTCAACACGAATACGAACCATACGGCCTGTACGGGTTAAATGGCGTTGTAATACAGAGACCATAACACGTGTATCAATATTTCCACCCGACAGCACCACACCTAATTTATGACCTAAAAACAGATTGGGACGCGACATAATTGCAGCAATACCTGTCGCTCCTGCTCCTTCACATACTGTTTTTTCAATATTAAGTAATAGTGCAATCGCTTCTTCAATCATGTCCTCAGTAACAACGACAATGTCATCAACATATTCTTTAGCAACTTGGGTCGTAAGCTCACCTGGAGTTTTTACCGCAATACCTTCAGCAACAGTAGAGCCCATTGAAACCGCATGTTGATAATTGCAAAGTAGTTTTGCCATACTTGGGTATACAACTGACTGCACCCCAATAATTTTGATTTTTGGATTGATCGCTTTAGCAGCAATTGCAATACCAGAAATTAAACCACCACCACCAATTGGCACAACCAAAATATCCAGATCAGGCACAGCCGCAAGCATTTCAAGTGCAATGGTGCCTTGACCCGCAATAATTTCAGCATCATCAAATGGGTGGATAATCGTTAAAGATTCTTCTTGCGCAACACGATGCATTTCAGCAGCAGCTTCTGAAAAGTCCTGCCCATGCAAAATAACGCGCGCACCGTACTCACGTACTCGTTGCACCTTAACATTTGGCGTAGATTTCGGCATTACAATAGTTGCAGTCACACCTGTCCGCTGAGCATGGTAGGCTACACCTTGTGCGTGATTGCCTGCCGAAGCTGCAATAACACCATGTTGCTTTTCTTGCTCAGATAAACACAACAGTTTATTCAGAGCACCCCGCTCTTTAAATGAAGCTGTAAATTGTAAGTTTTCAAATTTCAACCACATCTCAGCCCCTAAGGTTTTAGAAATGGTCTCTGAGAAAACAAAGGGAGTTTTTACAACTAAACCTTCCAAACGCTCTGCGGCAGCATGAACATCATCTAATGTTGGAAAGCCATTTTTAACCTGTTGCTGTATCATTTATCCAGTCAGCCTCAATACACTACAAATCAATTATTTTTAAAAAACGGCAACAATATTTCATATTAACCATTAGAGTTTTCAGCATATCCAACATGTCTCTAATATACAAAAAATTTTATTCCAAAAATTGAAGATTTAGACTTCCATAAAAAAAGCCCTATGTGGGCTTTTTTTATAATTTTCAGAATATTAACGTTTATTTATTGGCTTTGAGCACTCAAGCCTTCCGTAGACATATTTTGTTCAGCTATTTTTTCATCAATAGCAAACTGAATATCAGAAAGCTTGGCATTAGCTGCATCTATACCAGATTTCATAGTAGCTTCACGGCCTTTGACATCAAAAATATGTGCTTTTTCTCTTAAATCTGGCTGAATAACAACATCTGCATATTGTAATTCTTCTGCTGCCAAACGCCCTTGCATGATATTAATATTCTGGTTAAACAGTCCCCAGACATTCGATGTTTCTGTGTAAATAGGCTGAGCTAAAATATCAACTGCAATAATGACATCAGCCCCTAAATCACGAGCTACTTCAACCGGTACAGGACTCACCAACCCACCGTCTACATATTCAGATTTACCAATTTTAGTCGGCACAAACATACTCGGAATCGAAGCAGAGGCTCTCACGGCTTGCCCAGTATTGCCGTAGTTAAATACGGTCTTAGTGCCATGCTTCAGTTCAGTTGCCACCACATACATTGGAATCTTCATTTTTTCGAGTGGCATATTATTTACTTGCTGGTTAACGTAGTTCTCTACTTTTTTACCATCAAAAAAACCTTTTAGACCGATACTAATGTCACGGACGTCACCAGCTTTCATTTTTAAAGCAGTATCACGCAGTTCAGCAGGTGTTTTACCACTCGCATAAATTGCCCCAACAATACTACCCGCACTCGTACCTACAATAAAATCCGGGCGAATACCATGTTGTTCTAAAACTTCAATCACCCCAATATGAGCATAACCTCGTGCTCCACCGCTACCCAATACAAGCGCAACAACAGGACGTTTTTGCATTTTTTTAATTCTTGCAAAAGGTTGATCGACAGGACGAGCATAAGCTTCTGTCGTTTGCGGTTTTAGAGCAGCAGACAAGTGTGTGGTGGTCTGGCATCCCGCCAACACCATAGAGAGTCCGAGAACCCACAATTTAAGCTGTTTCATGGCCCATCTTCGCACTATGAGGTTTAAGTTCGGATTGCAATTTTAGTTGCTACTTTCGTGAAAAGCTGTAGTGAATTTATTTAATTTGTCATGTTTAAAATTTAGACTCAAGTATTTTATTTGTCCCCTATATAAAAAAGGCCCCTTATGTATAAGAGGCCTTTTGAAACTTACCAGATATCTGAATCAACTTTTTTCTTCAATTCCGGATACTTGTCAATTTTAAACTCAGGCTCTTTAATGCCTCGTTTTAATTGCTCGCGGTAATCTTTTAACAAAGTACGTGCCATTGGCGTTAATAGTAAAATTGCAATCAAGTTAATGGTTGCCATGATACCCATAAACAAGTCAGCCATTGACCAAACGAGTGGAACACTACCGATTGCACCGAAGTACACCATCACCAATACGAAAATTCGGAAGATAAACATGACTTTCGGGTTGTTATTAATAAACTGTACATTACCTTCTGCATAAGCATAGTTACCTAATACAGCTGAATAACAGAATAAGAATAATAGAACCGCTAGGAAATCAGATCCCCAATGCCCAACTTGAGTTTCTAAGGCACGTTGTGTTAATTCAACACCAACAAAACCTGCGTCTTGGTAAACGCCAGAAACTAAGATGATGATTGCAGTACTTGTACATACAATGAACGTATCTACGAATACACCAAGCATCTGTACTAAACCTTGGTTTACAGGATGTTTTACATCAGATGCAGCAGCTGCGTTTGGCGCAGAACCCATACCTGCTTCGTTTGAGAACAAACCACGTTTAATACCTTGCATCATTGCCATTGACACTGCCGCACCGAAGAAACCACCTGCCGCAGCATTGAAGTGGAAAGCTTCAGTCACAATCAGCTTTAAAATATCAGGCAAAATTGCATAGTTACTAATTGCAATATAGAGAGCAACGGCTAGATAAAGACCCGCTTTTAAAGGTACAAACATCTCTGCAAATTTAGCGATACGTTTAATACCACCAAAAATTGCCAATGCAACCATAACGACAAGCGCAAGGCCAACCCATGAAATTTCTAGATCAACACCACCTAAATGAGCAATAAGATTAGCTTTGTCCCAACCCCAAGCATGTGAAGAAGCATTAGCAATCGCATTAATTTGGACTGAGTTGAATACGAAACCGTAGGTAAAAATGAGTGCTAGTGCGAAAACCACACCAAAGGTTTTACTGCGTAAACCTTGGGTAATATAGTAAGCTGGTCCACCGCGGAACTGTTTAGTCTTGTTATCTCGAACTTTAAAAAGCTGAGCAAGTGTAGACTCAATAAAAGCAGAGCTCATACCAAGTACGGCAGTTACCCACATCCAGAACACAGCGCCAGGGCCACCAATTGCGATCGCAATTGCCACACCTGCAATGTTACCCACCCCAACACGGCTTGCAAGACCCGTTACAAAAGCTTGGAAAGGTGTAAGTCCATGCTCATCTTCGCCTTCTGTACGGCTGCTTTTCATGACACGGATACTTTGCAAGAACATGCGGATCTGCACTGCCCCCGTTAAGACCGTATAAAAAATACCGACAGCCAGCAAGAAAATAACCAGAAAATCCCATAAAGGATCATTAAAAAATTGTACCCACGACATCAGTGTGGCATTGAGTTGTTCGTTCATACTCGGTCCGCTTACGTTCTTGCTAATGTGCTAATAGCACAAGCCAAAATACTGCAATAAACAAAAAAGCCCCTCAAAATAGGGACTTCTTCAGTACATTTAAGGAAAAACTTTTAATGTCACTTGAATAGCAATTAACGTCACAAGTTTAAGCAACATAATGCCCAGCACTAAGCCTTTGAAGGTCGCATGAGAGAAAGCACCCTTCAGATAAAATGAATTCATCGCACCACTGAACATATTCCCATTTGGGTGAACAGAATGCATCGACTCGGCTACAAACTTGGAAACTAACAAATGACCACCGCTAAATCAGCTCGTTTAATGATTCCCATCAATTAATCGAGTTATAAAAATCTGGATTTAAGCCAATAAGCATATTTACATATACTTGAGAGCGAATGTCTAAAATGGATATGAATTTCAAAGACTGTAACGAGCCATCGCCATAACGCGGCTATCTGCGCCCTTTTCCCGCTGAGTGGAGAAGAGTGCATTTAGATCTGTACCAAGCTGTTGTATTTCTTGTGGCTCAGTAGTTGCGTGAGTTACGTTCATTTTCATGGTTGCAATGGTAATCGCCAATCCTTGTTTCATGAACTGCTTGTTGATGAGCGGTAAACTCATGTAAAGCTCCTTATTCCTCGTGTATTTCTCCATTTCTACATTCAAATCCTTTTTGTAAAGGGATTTTGTATGCAGCCATTTCTTTCCTAACATGAGTATGGAGAAATCATACCTGCGTAAAAAAGTCGGTATTATGCAGAAATTTAAAATTTTGTGTATGTTTTTCATTAAAATTTTATGTTATTTCCGATTGTTTTTTATCCAAAATCATCTGTTTTGTACTGTTTTTAAACATATTATACCTTTTTTTCAATTGAGTAATTTTTAATCCAACTGATGCTATAGATTTATTTTTATAGTCAAAAACATCATACTTTTTTGTCTATTTAGATCTAAAGTGGCATATTCACATTAGAGTTAATTAGACATTATATTCAAAATAAACACATCATCATATCTTTAAGGATATCCCTTTTCTAATATTTTTTGCTTATAAATGAAGTACTTTCAAAACATGAAATTAAACTTCAAAAAGTATTAAGTATTTAAGAAAAGATATAGGAGTACGCATGAATCTGGAACAAGTTCGTCTCGTTGATGAAGCTATCACTTCTCGACATTCTGTCCGCGCTTTTTTAAATACTCCAATTGAGCCAGAAGTCATTAAAGATATATTACGAGTCGCAAGTCGAGCACCTTCTGGAACGAACACCCAACCATGGAAAGTCTATGTGGTCACAGGTAAAAAGCGTGATGAAATGGTTGAACGTGTCTGCGCTGCACAAATTGAAGTTTCAAAAAATCCTGAGCTAGCAGAACAATATAAAGAGACTTTTGCCTATTACCCTGAAAAATGGATATCCCCTTTTATTGACCGCCGCCGCGAGAATGGCTGGGGACTCTACGGTTTACTCGAAATCAAAAAGGGCGAAAAAGAAAAAATGGCTGAACAGCAGCTACGTAATTTTAAATTGTTTGATGCACCAGTCGGCCTTTTCTTTACCGTAAATAAAACGATGGGAATCGGCTCTAAAATGGATATCGCAATGATGATCCAAAACGTGATGGTCGCTGCCAAGGCACGTGGCTTAGATACATGCCCACAAGCAGCTTGGAATCATTTTCACCCTATTGTTTTAGATATAGTAGGTGCATCAGATGACGAAGAACTGGTATGTGCAATTGCATTAGGTCATGCCGATCCTAACCACATTGTAAATACCTTTATCACGCCTAGAGAACCTGTTGAAAATTTTGCAGTTTTTCTAGACGAATAAGCTATAAGTGGCCATTCTCTAAAAACTATGAGAATGGCTTGGTTTTGACCTGTTGTGTCGCTTTCAATACGACAATAAAACCACTTAGTGTAAATAACACCATCATTACGCCCATATTGAGCGATGCAGACCAAATCAGGAAGTTAAGAAGCACGCCTCCTAAAAGGCCACAAGCGAATTGCATACTTCCCATAATTGCACTTGCTGTTCCAGCGCGAGCACCTTGTTTGGACATTGCTAACGCCATAGCATTTGGGCCTGTTAAACCAATGCCTGAAATAGCTAAAAATAACCCTACCATAACCAGCCATAAAGGCGCCGCAGGAATTAAACCAGCAATAAATACAATGATGGCTCCAGTCACTTGCACAAGTGAACCCGATTTTAAGCGTTTGGTAATTTCAACACGTGTTGTTAAATGCTTGTTTAAAGAGGACATTAACATGATGCCAAAAGCATTTAGTCCAAATACGTAAGCAAACTCTTGCTGATTAAGTCCGTACTGATCCATAAACACGGCAGGTGCTGAGCTGATATAGCAAAATAGTGCTGCCCCCGTTAAACAGCCTGCAAACATAGGTAAGCGGAAACTTGCATCTTTGAAAATAGCTCCATATAAAGTCACCACTTGATAGAGTGATAGCTTAAGCCTTTTATCATTTGCCAAAGTTTCTTTAAAAAAGAAATGTACGCACAGCCAACACAGCGCACCCACAATTGAAAGCGCAATAAAAATAGCCTGCCACGGAAACCAAATTAAAATCCATGCTCCGATCATAGGAGCCAAAATTGGTGCAAGCCCCATGACAATCATCATACTTGAGAAAGCTTGTGCAGAGCCTTGAACGTCCAATTTATCGCGTATTGCTGCACGAGCCATGACTACGCCAACACAACCACCTAAAGCTTGTAAAATACGGGCCGCAATCAAGCTCCATTCATTAGTAGCCATTACACAAAATAAGCTTGCGACTGCATAAAGCGCGAGGCCAAAGTAAAGTGGTTTCTTTCTACCGATACGATCGCTTAAAGGACCATAAACCAACTGCCCAATGGCTAAACCAAAAAAATAAGCTGGTAGTGTATTTGCCACCATTTGCGTACTTACCCCAAAATCATGGGCCATTTGTGGTAACGCAGGTAAGTACATATCAATGGATAACGGCCCTAAAGCCGTAAGTAAAGCGAGCAACATAATCCAGCCAATAGAGTATTGACGCTGGGCTGTTTGTTCAGACATAACGATATTTCATTTTTCACTCATTTGCATACAGACAAGCTTACACTGTCTATCGTATGATTTGTGCAACATTGGTGTAGAAATACACAAATCCTTTATCACTCAGGTTGATCAGCAAGGACTTCATTTGAAATCTTGGTTTAAACGCCTAAAAAGAGCGACTTATAACACAACATTTATGTATAACGTGCGAATGCTGATAGCCTTTTCAGGAACTGCTTTCGTGCCTTATTTTTTAGGCTATCAATTAGCAACTATTCCACTCACTTTAGGTGTAGTCGCAGCAGGTTTGAGTGATATTGATGATCGCTTTTCCGTGCGAATCATGAACCTAATTTATACTTATATTGGGTTCTTCGTTACCGCAGCTTCCGTACAACTACTTTTCCCCTACCCAATGGCTTTTGCTTTAGGGTTGATTGCTTCATGTATTGGCTGGATTTTACTAGGTTCATTAGGACGTCGTTACGCCACCATTTCTTATGGCTGTTTGGTTGTTTCGGTCTATACCATGTTGGGTGTTCACCTTTTCGATCACTGGTATATTCAACCGGCTCTTTTAGTTGCAGGTGCGGCTTGGTATGGCCTCATCGCAACGATTAGCTTTTTATTATTTCCGGTTCGCCAACTTCAAGATAAACTCGCAGCGTCTTATGCATCTCTAGGTGATTTTCTATTTGCAAAATCAAATTTATTTGATGTAGATATGACTCCTGCCAGCTATCAGCAAAGTATGATTGAGCTGTCATTAGAAAATGGTAAGTTAATTACGATTTTTAATGACTTAAAAACAGCTTTATTGACTCGTTTAAAAGGTGACCGTGGGCAAAAAGATACACGCCGAAGCTTACATTATTATTTTGTCGCTCAAGACATTCATGAGCGTGCTGACTCAGCCCATATCGACTATCAAAAGTTAGCCAAAATTTTTCAGCACAGTGATATTTTATTTAGATTTCAACGAATTTTGGCGGTTCAAGGCAAAGCTTGCCAAGAGTTAAACGAATGTATTTTACAACGTAAACCTTATAACCATAACAAACGTTTCAAGCAGAGTTTTGAGAACTTAAGACTATCTTTAGAGAAACTAAGACGTGATCAGCATTATGATCTGTTATGGGTAAATGCTCTCTTCGCTTTATACCAAAATTTAAAATCTATCGACTCTCAGTTACTCAACTTAGAAACGGAACAACACATTCAGTCTGATAAAGTTAAACAAGCAGAGAACCAGCTTAAAGATGATGATTTACAAGGATGGAACGATATTGTCATCCGAATAAAGCAAAATTTAACTCCTGAATCTGTACTTTTCCGCCATGCAATTCGCGTCTCAATCGTTCTTTTTATTGGGTATGTGCTGATTCAAATGACCAATATCGAGTACGGCTATTGGATTATGCTTACAGCCCTATTTGTAAGCCAACCTAACTTCAACGCAACCAAACGTCGCTTACGCTTACGAATTGTCGGAACATTAGTCGGAATTATTGTTGGTCTTACCATTGTATTTCTCGTGCCTTCCGTCGAAGGACAACTATTAATGTTGATCTTGAGCGGGGTACTGTTTTTTGAGTTACGCAGTAAGCAATATGCTCAAGCAACCGCATTTATTACAATTTTGGCATTAATTAACTTTAATCTAGATGGCTCGGCAATGGCTGCTGCTATTCCGCGATTTGTAGATACTTTAATTGGATGTGCCCTAGCTTGGTTTGGTGTGACCTTTATTTGGCCTGACTGGAAATTCCGACGCTTACCTCGCAACATCAGACGTTCATTACAAGCTCAATGCAATTATTTAGCTGAAGTTGTTAAACAATATCATGAAGGTCGCAATCATGCGTTGAATTACCGTATTGTAAGACGAGCTGCTCATAATACAGATGCCGAGGTTGCTTCACTTATTTCAACTTTAGCAACAGAGCCAGACTTTGACCCTACCCGTAAGTCGGATATCTTTGAATTTTTATGTTTAAACCATACATTTTTAAGTTATATCGCCGCACTTGGAGCACATCGAGAAAGCATTCAAGATCAAGCTGTTCTTAAACTCTTAGACCAAGCGCTAGATGATATTCAGGGGGCTTTATTGAGAGATGAGATGCCTGATCTTACAGCACAAAATATGCTCCAGACGATACGTCAACGTTTGAGCCAAAATAATGAAGAGGATCAAAAATCACTCATCATTTTACAGCAGCTATCACTCATGCTTGGTGTATTGAACCGTTTTAGTATGCTAAAACAACGTCTAAGTCATGATCTTGATAACGATGCCAGCGAGCTTGCATCGTTATAAATTTGAGTCGGAAATTAGTATGAAATTGGCATAATATCCTTTCCTGACTTATGCCAATTAATGCTAAACTTAAAACAGTTTACAATTTGTTATTTGCACTATGACCGCGAAAACTTTATACGCTTATACGCTTCAGCCTGTTCCCTATGACGTGTCAGAAGCTGAACAACGTAATGCACAGCTTCTTATCTGGCGCAGCACCAATAAAATCAGCACAAAAATTTGGGCAATTATGGGTATCGTTTTAGCCCTAGCTATATTAGGTCTTATTTTTATTAAGAACTACTCTACTGTTTTTTGCTGGGTTGCTATTGTTGCTGTAGTACTTTACTACCTAGGTCGTAAATACGGATTAGAATGGTACGTTAAACGCAAAATGAATGAATTTCCGGTACAGGAAATCAAAGGTATTCGTTTAGGTGTGCAGCCTCATGGTATTGTGATGCGTCAACAAATGGGCTTACAAGAAGGCGTAGGTACTATTGGATGGAAAAATATCTACGAATGGTACAATACACCTGATTTTATTTTGGTCAATTTCAAAGTAAAAGACCCTAAAGGCCAAGAACAACAAGGTGCTTATATCCTGCCTAAGCGCATGGATTCTAAAAACTTCTCGTTCAACACAATCCGCACACACTTAAAAGAATCTGTAGGCGAACCAAAAACCTTGTAATTCTAGATTTTATAAAAAGCCTCCTCATGGAGGTTTTTTATTAAGCTAAAAATAAATGATAATGAAAATTAATATTATCTCCAAAATCCATATTATCTCCCCAATCTTCGGCTATACTTCGTTACAAGATCTCCATCATATTTACATTTTCGACCATGTTTAAAAAAATTTTATTTCAAATTCATTGGTTTCTGGGTATTACTGCTGGCCTAATCTTATCCATTATGGGTGTTACAGGTGCAATTTATTCTTATGACCAACAAATTTTAAAATGGGTGAATTCTGATAGTTATGTTGTACAAGCTGAAAACACTCCAAAATTAACTCCTGCTCAGCTATATCAACATTTCAATACAACCCAACCTGAAATCAAAATTAATAGCATTACGATCGCCAAGGACCCAACCTCTTCTTCTATTGTAAATATTGAAAAAGAAGGTGAACGCCGTGGCTACAATATGATGGTGAACCCCTATAATGCTGAGGTTCTTCCAGATGTTAAAGGCCGAAAATTGTTGTTACTCATACAACAAATTCATCGTAATTTAACAGCAGGTGAAGTTGGTAAACAAATTACTGGTGCCTGCGCACTCATGCTAATTTACTTCGTACTCAGTGGGTTATATTTACGTTGGCCTAAAAAGCACTCTGCTCGTCAATGGTTGGCTGTTAAACCGAAACTCAAAGGCCGGAATTTTATTTGGGATCTACATGCTGTTGTCGGTACATGGGTCGTTGTTTTTTATCTTCTTTTCGCATGTACAGGCCTATATTGGTCTTATGATTGGTGGCGTAGTGGCATGTTCAAAGTGATGGGAGTTGAACAACCTAAACGACAAGATCATGGCGCTGCTCCTCAAAATCAAAATCGTGGAATACAACAAGGTAAACCATCTGACCGTAATAATGATAAAAAATCAGAGCCTCAATTAGATAATACTCAACTCATTACAGCACTTAATCAAACATGGAGTGGCTTCAATAGTCAGGTTGGACGTGATTATTCGACTCTAACATTAAGCTTACCGAAAAAAGATGATGGAAAAATTGAGTTAAGCTTTGTCGATGCTACCCCACAACACGAACGGGCACGTAACCAAGCCATCTATAATTATCAAACTGGCAACATCGAAAAGATGGAGCTTTACGAAGACAAAAAGCTTAATCAAAAGATTATGAGCAGCATGTTACCCGTACACCGCGGTAGCTTCTTTGGACCAATTTATCAATTCGTTGCAATGCTTGCTTCTCTAGCAATGCCTTTGTTCTTGGTTACTGGGTGGATGCTGTATCTTAAACGCCGTAAACAGAAAAAATTAACACAGGCGGCTCGTCAGTCTTTAGCAGGACAATACATTGATCCAAATGCAAAGCCTTGGCTTATTACTTATGCAACTCAAACCGGCGTAGCTGAACAACTCGCTTGGAGTACGGCAACAAGTTTACAAGAGGCTCATCAACCTGTTCAGGTAAAACCTGTACAGCAGCTAACACAAACTGATTTAGAGCAACATCAGCAGGTTTTATTTGTGATCAGTACTTATGGTACTGGTGATGCTCCTGATCTTGCTACAAGCTTTGCTAAAAAACTTTTAAAATTGAATGTGGATCTTAAGCACATCAACTATGCTGTTCTAGCGCTGGGCTCTAAAGAATATCCAGACACTTATTGTAGTTTTGGCCATGCAGTAGATGCTTGGCTTAAAGCAAATGGTGCCCATGCTCTCTTCAATACAATTGAAGTTGATAATGCAAACCCATCGGATATTCAAAATTGGAATCAATCTCTCGCGAAGGCAACCAAATTAGATTTACATGCTGTAAATCTGGAAAAAGTATTTGATAGTTGGACATTACATCAACGTGATTTACTCAACCCAAATAGCTTAGGTCAGCCTGCTTATAATATTGAACTTAAAGCAAATCATGAGGCGATATGGCAAGCGGGTGATATTGCTGAAATCCAGCCTGGTAATAGTCCTGAACGTATTCATGCTTTTTTGCAAAAGCATCATATTCTTAAAAATTCAAAAGTTGATTCACTACAGATTTCAATCGAAAAAGCACTTTGGAATAAAGATTTAACTGGTGAAATTGAA
The DNA here is from genome assembly GCF_059579785.1 of Acinetobacter sp. S-1. Taxonomy (NCBI): domain Bacteria; kingdom Pseudomonadati; phylum Pseudomonadota; class Gammaproteobacteria; order Moraxellales; family Moraxellaceae; genus Acinetobacter; species Acinetobacter sp. S-1. The sequence goes on along the minus strand of NZ_CM184207.1, from coordinate 681,958 downwards.
CCATTTGCCAATCTGGATCATTTATTAGAGCAGCTCCCTACTCTACCAACGCGAGAGTATTCGATTGCGAGCATTCCGTCTCAGCAAGTCCTTCGTTTGGTTGTTCGTCAACAATATGATGCTTCTGGTAATTTAGGTTTAGGTTCGGGTTGGCTGACTCAACATACCCAAGTTAATAATGAAATTGCTTTGCGTATTCGTACCAATGAATCATTCCATCTTATTGATGACAACCGCCCTATTATTTGTATTGGTAACGGAACAGGTATTGCTGGCTTAATGAGCCTATTACACACCCGTACACGTCATGATTACACTGAAAACTGGTTAATCTTTGGTGAACGTCAAAGAGCATGTGATTTCTTCTATGAATCAACTATTGAGGCATGGAAAACCACAGGAATGTTAAAACGCCTCGATTTAGCATTTTCCAGAGATCAAGAACAACGCATGTATGTTCAAGATGTAATCCGTCAGAATGAAGCAGAATTAGTAAACTGGATAGAACGCGGTGCTGTTCTGTATGTATGCGGTAGTATAGATGGTATGGCAAGTGGAGTCGATCAAGCCCTTATCGAAATTCTGGGTGAAGAACAGGTAGATGATTTAAGACAACAAGGCCGTTACCGCCGTGATGTTTATTAAAGATCAATAAAAACTAAAACCGAGTAATAGCTTAAATGCTTTACTCGGTTTTTTATTGCATTCAGAATGATTTTGCATACACTGTCTGCAATTTAAATTGCAACTCTAAGCACAATGCAAGTCAGTAAGTGGATCCGTATTTTCCTAGCAATCATTGGTTCGATTTTATTTCTAGATGGATTAGTTCTAATTTGTCTCAATAAAATTAATGTAGGCACCGTTATTCCTTTAATTTTAGGTACTTTCTTCTGCCTATATTCCTTATTTTATTATCATTTAGAACGCTTTTTCTTCTATCACTATCGCTTACACACACTTTGGCGTTTTGGATGGTTATGCTTCTGGATATGGTTAATTGGCTTAGGCTATTTTTTTAGCTTTATTAAAGAAAATAAAGATACTTCAAATAATATTCCTCCAGTAAAAGCAATTATTGTCTTAGGAAGCGGTGTTGAGAATGGTCAGCCATCCACAATTCTTGCAAAACGTTTAGATACGGCCGCCCCTCTAGCCCTAAAACAGCAGCAAGCACAGATTGTTCTAACAGGTGGTCTTGATTTTTCAGAAAAAGAAAGCGAAGCATTGGTTATGTCTCGTTATCTTGAACAAAAGTATCATATCGCAAGAGATCAAATGATCCTTGAAGATAAAAGCACCAGCACAGAGCTTAACTTAAAAAATAGTAAACCCTTATTAGAACAGCACCACATTACCTTAGACCAGCCAATCGCTATTGTGACAAGTGATTTTCATATTCCTCGAGCAATAGCAATTGCAAAAAAACAGGGCTATACCCAAGTTTATGGGGTAGCGGCCGAGACACCATTAGCTACTCGCTACAATGCATGGTTACGTGAATATTTCGCATATGCAAGTGGATGGCTTTTAAACGAATATTAAAAATAATTTAATAAAAAAACTGCTATTTAAAAAATAGCAGTTTTTTTATTTGTGAAAATATTAGTGATCGGTACAAATACAGAGTTGATCTAAGCTGAAGATCATAAATTGCAAGTTAGATTCTTATCTTTAGCCACTAATAAAGAAATTTAATAAGGAGGAGGAAGCCCATCAACAGCAAGAGTAAAAAAACACTAATGCTAAAAAATTAAGAACTAGCGATCAATAAAAAGAATAACTTAAAGGTATAAGGACTTTAATTTTAAAATAGAAACGTTGTATCTACACTGAGTCACGTAGTAAATAAATTTACATGTAAGTATAAGATATTTATAGATGAATATGAATTTAGGGAATTTAAATTTCTGATAGAAATTATGGTGGGCGCTGACGGGATCGAACCGCCGACATTCTGCTTGTAAGGCAGACGCTCTACCAACTGAGCTAAGCGCCCTTAATGAGAAAAGATAGCGAATGTATCTTTATACTCTACATTCTCTAGACAAGGGAATCAAGAGAATGGCGCAGCGGACGGGGCTCGAACCCGCGACCCCCGGCGTGACAGGCCGGTATTCTAACCAACTGAACTACCGCTGCACTACAATACTTTAAAATAAAGTATGGTCACATATATGGTGGGCGCTGACGGGATCGAACCGCCGACATTCTGCTTGTAAGGCAGACGCTCTACCAACTGAGCTAAGCGCCCCAAGAAGAAAAAACTAATAAATTATTAATTTTTCGATTTAAAATTTTTACATCTTAAATCATCTTCCAAACACAACCCGAACTGAAAAGTGGCGCAGCGGACGGGGCTCGAACCCGCGACCCCCGGCGTGACAGGCCGGTATTCTAACCAACTGAACTACCGCTGCACTTTCACAATATCGCAATTGTGGGGTAAACGATGTTAAGTCTTAAGTGGCGCAGCGGACGGGGCTCGAACCCGCGACCCCCGGCGTGACAGGCCGGTATTCTAACCAACTGAACTACCGCTGCACTTGAGAGCTTAACGTAAAGGCTTGGTGGGCGCTGACGGGATCGAACCGCCGACATTCTGCTTGTAAGGCAGACGCTCTACCAACTGAGCTAAGCGCCCTTAACGTCTTCATCGTTTGTGAGGTGCATTATAGAGAATCTTTAACAGGTGTCAAACGCTTTTCGACAACTTTTCAAAAAAATGCGAATGAATGATTAAAAATAAGTCATTATTAAGTAAAAAACAATTTTTTGTATTTTATTTAAGCACTTATTTTAATATTTTGATCATTCAGCTAATTAAATAAGAATTTTTAAAATCTTATTTTAGGTTAAAGATTGCTCAGACAAATAAACCAATGCATCTTCAGCGACTAAATCAAACAACTCAATGATTTCTTCATTACGCATTCGAATACATCCATGTGACATGGGAACACCCATCGGTTCTTTATCAGGTGTGCCATGAATATAGATATAACGCTGCATGGTGTCATGACCTTCGCCTTTATTGAAGCCTTCTTCTAAGCCATCTAACCAAAGAATGCGTGACAATATCCAATCTCGCTCAGGGAATTGTGCTGCTAGTTCACTACTATAGACCTCCCCTGTTGGCTTACGTGCAATAAAAACCGCATTTTGAGGAGATTGTGCACCAATTTTTTTTGCAACCCTATGCCATCCACGTGGAGTCCTACCAGTATTCTCTTGCTCACCGATTCCGTTCTTTCCAGTAGAAATGACATAAAACTTATTATGTTTAGGCAAAGTTAATGTTTGATTTGCTAAATCGATGAGGACATCTGCTTCTTCGAGCTTAAATTGAGACATTGAACTTATTCTCTTATATCAACTCAAATACTTTGAGTTTAAGTAAAAATTTATATGAAGAACTTGTCTTGCGCCAAAATTAAAAGATTATCAATCTTTTAATTTTGGCTCAGGGCGTAGCCATAACCAAACTGCAACGATGAACATGGTAGTATCAGTAAAAATCTTGACCCAAAGCGGTGCTGAAGTAAATAGCATTATAAGGCCACTGATTGCCATCATTATGCTTGCAATCCATTTTGCTTTACGTGGTACTGTACCATTGGCTCGCCAATCACGTAATGTTGGGCCATATTTGGGATGGTTTAACAACCAATCATCCATTTGTGGCCATCCCTTTGAAGCTGCCCATGCAGCTAGAATCAAAAACACTGTTGTGGGCATACCTGGTAAAATTGCTCCAATAATGCCTAGCGTGATAAAAATCACGACCAAAGAGCGCCAGAACAATGTTCGCATATATAAACCTTAACCTGCTGTTAGCGTTAGTATAAAGTGTTTTTCTAATATTGTTTGTTGATCCCTTATGAAATTAGGATGAATTACTCCGAGTATTAAATATATGAATATTGCCTCAGTGAAAACTTCCTATTTCGAACCATGGCTTCAATTTCAACATCCTATAGTGCGACAGCTAGCTTTTTGTATTGCTAGTCCAAATTTACTTTGCCAATTACCAAAAAGTTTTTCTATACAACACGACTTTAAGCTGCACCCAACCGAAGTATGGGAAGAGCATTTCCAAAATTATTTACCACGGTTAAAAGAGCTTGATCAGTCACCAGAGCCTTTAATCCAGTTTTTATCTCAACTTAAAAGTACACGTTTAGGTTTACGGTTTGAGAATTTACTTTGGTTCTGGCTACAAGAGGATAATTATCATCCTTACCAACTGTTAGGTCATAGTATTCAAAAGATTGATGGAGCAAAAACTTTAGGTGAGCTAGATTTTTTAATTTTAAATAAAGAAACTCAACAAATTGAACATTGGGAGGTCGCGTTAAAATACTATTTGGGCGAGGCAGACTTACATTTAGAACAATGGATTGGATTAAACCGTCAAGATACTTTAAGCAAGAAACTTTATCATTTTACGAATAAGCAATTTCAATTTTCTGAGGCATTAAATTTTAGGATTCAACAACGTTTTGCGGTTTTAAAAGGACAACTCTACCTGCCACTTCAGTTAAATTCTCAAAAGTCGCTACCAGACTGGATAAATTTAAAGCGTCGTTTGGGATATTGGGGGACTACCATTCCCCATTCTTCTTTTTATCGATTGGAAAGACACGAATGGTTGTGTCCAAATAAAGAGCAGACTTCAAATCAAGCACATTGGTGGACAGACGGTCTATATTGTAAAAATAGTGAAGAGGTTTTGTTTTATATGTTTAGACATCTTTCGTACTTAAACATTAAGCCTCACCTGCAAAAATTAAGCTAATTAACAATAAGTTTTAAGCTTCTAGAAACATTTTATAACGTTTTTACTATTAAACAGTCATGTTTCTTTTTCCGTTTGTTTTTTAATCTAAATTTACTTCATTATTAAATTTAAACGGAGAAAATGATGAAAAAAGTTTTAGCTGCGTCTGTAATGGTTGCTGTTATTTTAACAGGGTGTAATACGTTTAAAGGTTTTGGGCAAGATGTTTCTAAAGCAGGTGATGCTGTAACAAATACTGCTGAAAAAACACAAGATAAAATGTAAGTTAGAGTTGTTACTTCAAAAACCTTATCATTCCGATAAGGTTTTTTTATTTTTACGTACCCATCCCCTAGAGATTCGCCTATTATATCGGACTATATTTCACCTGATCAGCACGCAATTTTCGGTATGAACCATTCAGACACTCTCTCGCTTAGCTTAGAACTGTTACAACAACCTTCTGTTACTCCTATTGATCATACATGCCAAACCATCATGGCAGACCGTTTAGCCAAAATTGGTTTTCATATTGAACCAATGCGTTTTGGTGAAGTTGACAATCTTTGGGCGCGTCGCGGAACTGAAGAACCTGTATTTTGTTTTGCCGGTCATACTGACGTAGTTCCGACAGGTAAGTTAGAAGCATGGAATTCAGATCCGTTTGTACCTGAAATTCGCGATGGAAAATTATATGGTCGTGGTTCGGCCGATATGAAAACAGCACTTGCAGCTATGGTCGTTGCATCTGAACGTTTTGTCGCAAAACATCCTGATCATAAAGGTTCAATTGCTTTTCTAATTACTTCTGATGAAGAAGGCCCTGCTATTAACGGTACGGTTAAAGTGATTGAGACTCTTGAAAAACGTAACGAAAAGATGACATGGTGTTTGGTAGGCGAACCTTCTAGTACCCATAAATTGGGTGATATTGTTAAAAATGGTCGTCGTGGTTCACTTAATGCCGTATTAAAAGTTCAAGGTAAGCAAGGTCATGTGGCTTACCCACATTTGGCGCGTAATCCGATTCATGAAGCATCACCAGCTTTAGCAGAACTGTGCCAAACTATTTGGGATAATGGAAATGAATATTTCCCAGCAACATCATTTCAGATTTCAAATATTCATGCTGGCACTGGCGCAACAAATGTCATTCCTGGTGCACTAGAAGTTACTTTTAACTTCCGTTATTCAACAGAAGTAACAGCAGAACAACTTAAACAACGTGTGCATGAGATTTTAGATAAACACGGTTTACAGTACGAAATCGTTTGGAATCTTTCTGGTTTACCATTCCTAACACCTGTGGGTGAACTCGTTAATGCAGCGCAAACTGCTATTTTGAACGTAACCGGTACTGAAACTGAGCTTTCAACGAGTGGTGGTACTTCTGATGGCCGTTTTATTGCTCCAACAGGTGCACAGGTATTGGAGTTAGGTGTTCTGAACGCAACAATTCATCAAATTAACGAACATGTTGATGTACAAGACCTTGATCCACTAACTGATATTTATGAGCAAATTTTGGAAAATTTGTTAGCTAAGTAAAAGTTAAAATCTAATGAATTGAAAAAGCGCCCTTTTGGGGGCGTTTTTTATATTTAAAGTATCAGTACATTCTTTAAAAATTTTAAATATTATTTATATTCAAAAACTAGAAAATTAGTTTTAATATAAAGAGCTTAAAAAGCTGCTTTTGAATTCTTATCTATCCATTGCAATATAGTTGGCCAGACTTCTTTAGCAGCATTTTGGCTAAGTACAATTCGACTATGAGAATAATTTTCTAAGTTACTATTGGAATAGCCAAATTCTCGAAATATATTATTTTCATTTTCAAAAGCTTGCAAATATTTATAGCATCCTTTAGCAGGGGCAATAAATTTATCGCCAGTCCCGCAAATAGAATATATTGGAACTCTAATAGAACTCATAAATTTTTTATAATCTATATCTTTAAATTCACTTATAAAATTTTCCTTTAAGTTCCAATTAAACCATGGACGCATCGTGTAATAGGTTTCATTTATTCGCCCCAACTTAAATTTATTAGCAGGAATCTGACCTAGACCTTTTACAACTAATTTTGCAGAAAACAATTTAATAAAATCAAAGGAATTATTTACTGCTCCAAATGCTTGGCAAGCAACAAAAGTAATACTTTGAATATTTTTTAAATATTCAGGATAATTAATTAAGAACATGGTTAAGCATAGCCCTCCACCACTGTGTGTTACACAGTGCAAGGAGGTTATATTAAAATGATGGCGAATGTAATGAAATGCAGTTTTATATTCATATAATGCAACAGTTTCAAAATTAAATGGTATATCTGTTTTTGGGCTAGTACCATGCCCTCGCCACTCTAAAATAAAACAAATACAACCATGATTTGCCAAATAATCTGCAATGCCTATACAAACAGTTTTATCCGAAAATGCACCATGAGATAAGAAAATTGCTTCTTTTTTTATTAGAGAATTATTTCTTTTAGAAATTTCCCATAAAGCAAATTCACCATGATCATCTGTTTTTAAAATATGTAGCTCTTTATGAATTGACATTTATTTTCTGCTATAGAAGATTTTATTCTAGGTTATTTCGCTATGATTAATATAATAAAATTAGGCTCATCCTTTAACTATAATTTCAATTTATCTCCTTTTAAAATTTAGTATGAGGCTTTATTAAAAGTAAATATGGGTAATTTCTTATATTTTAGCATTTGGAATACATATAAAATATAAATTTACGATATAAATAAAGCAAGCACTTCAATGATTTTTTAAACAAATAAATTTATATTCTATAAAAGAATTTCATCTATTTTTGATAAAAAAAGGAACTCAAAATGAGTTCCTTTTTTAGATATTTTATAGATGAAGTGAATTTTGAATATATTGCAAATTAGGAACATGGTAGCGTTGATTGTCCATACGAACGTATTTAAATACAGTTGAGTGCTGTAAAGACTCTTGTATATCTTCATTTTCATCTACGACTTCAGAAATACGCAGACGAACTGAAACTGGCATCGATTTACACACAAGTGCAAAACGTTGACTAATGTCTTCGCTTTCAATGACTAAAGCTACTGCTCGAGAATCTATTTCGTTGTGAACCGAATAAACAGGGAGTTTTACATCATGCCATTCAATACGCTTGATACCGTTTTTAACATCCATAGCAGATAACACTATATTTTGCGGCAATAGCATCGGCACTTGCTGATGACACTCGATAATATATGCATCAATAAAACCAGTTGAGACAGTAATTAAATGCTGAAGCTCTTGCTGGTCCATTTCATTAATTAAGGATGTACTTATATTACTTTTCATTAGGCAAGTCTCCCTTCAAATGTCATGAATAACGCATCAATATTGTGAAGTAAGTCTTCTTCTTGGAAAGGTTTACCCATGTATTGGTTCACACCTAAAGTAAATGCTCGTTCACGGTGTTTTTCACCAGTTCGTGATGTAATCATAATCACTGGCATATCTTGATGTAGATCATGATGTCGAACGAGGTTAAGTACCTCAAAGCCATCCATTCGCGGCATTTCAATATCAAGTAACATGAGATCTGGTTTAATATTTTCCAACTGCTCAATGGCATCAACCCCATCTTTAGCTGTAACTACATCATAGCCCTGACGTTCAAGTAAGCGAGACGTCACCTTACGTACAGTTACCGAGTCATCTACAATCATGATAAGACGTCGCTCGTCAGACTCGCGTTTTCTATAAATAGTTTCATTAAGCGATTTATGTGGGCGAGTAGATTGAATTTGGCGAGCAATATTTTGTCCATCTAAAATTAGACAAACTTGGCCATCACCTAAAATAGTTGCTCCTGCAATCGCACCAATGCTAGAGAATTGTTGTCCTATTGGCTTAACTACAATCTGTGCGCGTGAGCCAATCAGTTGGTCAATTAATAATGCGACGGTTTGTCCATTATTTGCCTTAATCATTAATACTGGTAATGAATACATCATTCCACTTAAGCGCGGAATTGGTTGATTACCAACAAACTCAGATAAATAACGTAATGGATAACGCTTATTTTCAAATTCAAAGAGCTCTTGTGCACTTCCGAAATATTGTTCTAATGATGCTGGTGAAACTCGTACAATTCGATCAATCTGAGCCAATGGAATTGCAAATTGCTGATCAGCAACTTTAACCATTAAAGCATCACTAACAGCTACTGTCGTTGGAACACGTATGGTAAAGACAGTTCCCTGCCCGTATACAGAGTCGACACTCACATGGCCACCTAAGGCCTTAATATCACTTTGCACGACATCCAGCCCTACACCACGACCTGAAATCTGAGTGACTTGATCGGCTGTACTTAAACCAGGATGGAAAATCAGCTGTAAAATATCTTGATGTTCTAATACTTGCTCTGGATTAATCAAACCAGACATTAACGCCTTTTGACGAACCTTCTCGATATCAATACCTTGCCCATCATCCTTAAATGTAACTACAACATCTGTACCTTGACGATGAATATTGAGTTCAATACGTCCCGTTTCTGGTTTCTGTGCTTGCTCACGTTGCGCACGGTCTTCTAGTCCATGGTCAATTGCGTTTCTAAGCATGTGCTCAAGTGGCGTAACCAAACGTTCTAACATTGTCCGGTCCAGCTCGCCTTCTGTATTATTAACAAAAAGCTCTGCTGGTCGATTTAACGCGGTAGAAGTCTGCCTCACAATTCTTTGCAGACGAGGCAACAATCGAGAAAATGGTACTAAGCGTGTTCGCATAAGACCTTCTTGAATTTCAGCCTGAATACGCGATTGCTGTACCAATAAACCTTCAGTGTCTCTGATCTTTTCAGATAATGTATTTTTAAAATCTACTAAATCTGATGCAGACTCGGCAAGAGACTTTGATAACTGATTTAATGAAGAATATTGGTCCATCTCTAAAGGATCAAATTCCGTATAACGTGAGTTCTCAATACCGTGTTTTGCAATAATTTGGGTTTCTAATTCGCCTTCCATTCGACGCAACTGATCTGCAAGTCGCTGAATAGCCAATTCCATTTCCGCTAAGGTATGACCAAATTGGCTTAAATCCATTTCAATTCGCGAACGGTTAATCGAATTTTCACCAGACAGATCAATCATTTTTTCAATTAAATCTGCCGAGACTCGAATCATCTCATTATTTTGATCAAGGCGTTGTGCTTGTTCCCAATCACTCATCATTGGCGGTGGTTCTGTACCGTCACCTTGCACAAAACTCATTACAGGTTCCGTGCTGAATAGATCAGTTCTAGTTAACTTACTAGGAATTTGAATTGCTGTTTCAATGAACTGGATATTTTCCAGACTTTGTTGTAAACCATCGAAGTGTTGATAATTTTGTTTAAAAATTGCCTCTTTTAACCAGACAATTGCACTCTCTAATAAGTTGTCATAAATATTTGAGCTGAAATGATGAAGCGCAAATTGTTCAAAAGCATTCTCAAGTTGATAAGCAATCGCTTGCACGGTTTCAAGTCCCAGCATACGGGAACCGCCTTTCAAGCTGTGCACTGCCCTTTGTAGTTGAAGCAAGATACTACGGTTAGTACGTTGCTCGAACCATTGTTTTAATAGATGATCGGCCATTTCTAATAGTTCGGCCGCTTCCTCCATAAACGTCTGCTCGACAACAGTATTAATATCTTGATCTGGGATATTCTCTGTATGATTGTGATCAGCATAAAGAACTTGTAATTCGGTTTGCTCAACAAGTTGATTATTAGACTTAGCAATCTGCTCAGAACCAGAAGTTAACTCACTGAGGTTTAACGCCGTATTATTTATCGCTTCTTGTTGTAATACTTCAAAATTTAATTCAGGTATAACATACGTTTCAGGTTCTGTTTTGCTCTCTTTAATATGAGAATCAAATACCTGACCTGCATTTTTAAGTGCTTGAATAGTATGAGAAGCAGCATAATCTAGGTGCTGTTCACGCACTATTTGAAGACGGTCAGCCAAGTCATCTTGAACTAGTCGAATAAAATCAATGAGAGCAGACGAAGCTATCAACTGTTTTTGAATTAAACGCTCATAAATACTTTCTAACTCATGTGCAATTAAACCAATATAAGTTGCCTGAATCATATTTGCCCCACCTTTTAAGGTATGCAAATAACGCATCAGATTATTGAGAGCGGCAAAGTTTTCTTGATCATCAACCCAAAGATTAAGATCTGTATCCATTCCCTCAAGCAACTCATCGGCTTCTTCAAGAAAAATATCTAAAAGATCTGGATCAAAATGACGGTTTACATGCTCAGATGAAATGAATTGTCGATCTAGTTGTACACTCTGCCCTATGGTGACCTGATCAGTGAATACATTTTCTATCAGAGGTTCATTCGCCGTTTGTTCAACTTCAGCATTAAACAATGGTTCAAAAACGTCTTGATGAGTTTCTAATGATTCGGAATTAAGATTTGGAATATATTGAGTATATAGTTTTAGCTCATCCAAGACATTTTGGTGTTGCTCAATGATACTTACTCTTTGTCCCGCAGCTAATGCATCAAATAACTGAATTAATTGTTGGTGCGCTTTTTGATAAATTTCAAAAATATAATCTGATTGCAATAAATCAGGTCGATCAAGCAATATGTCGTAGCTTTCTTTCAACTGGTTAGTATATTCATATAAACCAATCATTGCCTGCGACTGAGTATGTTGCAGCAAAACATCTGCTTGTTCACTTAAACGTTCAAGATAATGAGGAAACTCTGTACGTATTCCCTTCTCAAAGTCTAATTCCGCATCAAGTAATTCAGCAACATCTAGCTGTAATAGCTGAGACACTAAACCATGTGGCGGCATGAGTGGGCTTGAATGCTCTCCATGCTGCTCCATGTAAGTATCCCAAACCTGATTAAATTTCTGTAAATCAGATTCCAATTGCTCAGTAGAGCAATGTGCAGCCAATAGATCTAAACTATTTCGAATAAACTGACGATAATCACGGAGTAATGAAATTTCTTCAGAGTGAGAAGAAAGCTCTTCTTGTAATAGTATTTTAAATAAATGCTCAACTTTGGTACTGGCTTCAAAGATTGGTTCTACATGAGCCATGGCAGAGCTGCCACGTAATGTATGTAACGCACGTATTAAAGCATTATAACTTTCATGCTGATGTATTTCTTTTTCCAAAAACTGATCAATTGTCGCTAAGTGCTCTTCTGCTTCTTCCATAAATAAAATTAAGGTTTCAGCAAGAGTCTGTTCAGTTTCTATAGCAACTTCTGGAGTCAAAATAGTTAAAACTTCTGTAGATTCTGGTTCTAAGTCATTTGTTTCTAAACCAGTTTGAGTTTCAGCAGTAAGAATATCTGATAATAATAAAAGTTCGTCTAACGCGGGTTCTATACTTTGCTGTTGCTGTAGTTGTTGTCCCAATAAAATTAGGGGCCTAAAGTCTAGGGTATGATTTTTTTTAGATTTGAAGTCATCTACTAACTTAAAGAAATAGAACTTAAATACCAACTGAACATATTGTTGGATGTTAGGAATTAATTCGAGACTCTGATTAATTACCCGATTAAGCGTATCTTCTACAGTCCAAGCAAGCTCAGCAGAAGATTTGGCACCAATCATTCGCCCAGAACCTTTCAATGTATGAAAATGACGGCGGATTTCAGTAAGCGTAGCAATATTTTTAGATTGCATCCATTCGTGAATCAAAGATTGTAATTCAACAAAAATTTCTTCAATTTCTTCGACAAATATTTCAAGAAATTCATCGTCTTGTTGAGAGTAGCTATCTTCCGGTAGCATCATTGCTTCAGTTAAAGTTTTTAATATTTCTTTCATAGCAAAGGCTTCTTTTGCTTGTCTCCCAAATGGAGAAAAACGACAGAGTCAACACCAGAAAAATAGCTGTTTCCCCAATATTTATCTGGTGTTGTTAATACTTTTTAGAAGAATAGCTGTACTGAAACAGCTATTCTCATCCCCAATTTAATCAGGTAATTTAAAGTCCGTTACCGATTCACGTAATGACTCTGCCATGTTTGCTAGTTCAGAAACAGAGCGTGCTGTATCAAAGGTTGCAGTTGTCGTTTGTGAAGTAATTTCTTGTACGACTGTCATGGTGGTCGCAATATGGCTGGCAGATGCAGATTGAAGTTTTGCTGCATCAGAAATGCTGGCAATTAAGTTTGCCAAGTCACCCGATACTTTTTGAATTTCATCCAAGGCAATACCCGCGTCTTTTGCCAAGTTTGCACCACGCACAACTTCAGTGGTGGTTTGTTCCATCGAAATAACAGCTTCATTTGTATCAGTCTGAATTGTTTTAACCAGAGTTTCGATCTGTTTAGTTGCCGATGCAGAACGCTCTGCAAGACGCTGTACTTCGTCAGCAACTACGGCGAAACCACGGCCTGCTTCACCAGCCATAGATGCTTGAATTGCTGCGTTTAATGCAAGAATGTTAGTTTGGTCGGCAATATCGTTAATGAGCGATACGATGTTACCAATTTCTTGTGAAGACTCACCCAATCGCTTAATACGTTTAGACGTTTCTTGAATCTGTTCACGGATTGTGTCCATACCTTCAATTGAACGGTTTACCACTTGCGCACCATTAGAGGCAATTTGTACCGAACGCTCTGCTACCTCAGCAGATTCAGATGCATTTGAAGATACTTGGTCAATCGATTGCGCCATTTCATTCATTGCTGTTGATGCACCAGCAATTTCTTGAGCCTGATGCTCAGACGCCTCTGCTAATTGGTTCGTAATACTCTGCGTATCTTGTGTATAGCGAGCAACTTCTTGAGAGGTTTCATGAATACGGGATACAAGGTCACGTAGTTGGTCAATCGCAAAGTTAATCGAGTCGGCAATTGCTCCCGTAAAATCCTCAGATACAGTTGCATATGAACGTAAGTCACCATCTGCAAGATCGGCGATTTCATCAAGTAAACGTAAAATCGCGTTTTGGTTACGGTCATATTCGTCTTGTAATCGAGTAACACGTTGCTTATCCATCACACTACGTAATGTGATCAATTTAAATACAGAGAAGATTAAGCCTGCTAAAGAACTGATTAGCACCGCACCTAACAATAAAGTAAGCCAGTTCTTTCTTGCTACATCAGATAAATGCCCCAAGTTATCTAACATCACATCTGATTTAGAGAAGATCTGAGAAGATGCCTGACGAACATTGACAATCTGGTTACCATTTTTTAATACCGTGGCAGCAGCAGATTTTAAGACTTTGTCATATTCAGATTTAATACTTTCTAATGATTCACGTAAAGCCGGATCAGCAATACGATCAACACCCAATTCAGCATTACCATTAAGTTCAGCATTTAAATACGTACCAAACGTATCAATGTCTACACCAAAATCGCTAGTCGATACATTGCCATCGGTACCACTTAATACCGAGTTAATAGAACGTAAAATACGTTCGGCAATAAATACCTGGTTTTTAGCAATAATTACCTGACTACTTGGCAAACCTTGACGCGCCATTTGGTCAACCATCAAGTTATATTCTGCCTGAATCTCAGGGACGGTTTCGCTAATAGAGATGTTGGTGTCATATAACTGGTTAAGGACTTTTTGATGTGCTGAAATCAAATCGATGTTTTTTGAAAGTTCAGTCCACATAACTTGAACTTTTTGATATTCATCAGTCGATTTACCGTGAATATTTTCAATCTCAAGTAAGTTTTCATTAAAGTCTTTTTGAGACTGCTGTAGCTTGGTGATTGCCTCTTGAGAGCCAGACTCAGTTGCTTCAGTTGCTTGTTTAGAAATCGTTTGAGATAACAAACGCAACTCACCGAGACTTCGAATTAACTGGTTATGACGTGGAACGTTATAGAACAGATAGGCTAGAGAAACTAATGCAAGCACAAAACATAAAAGTGCTGCATATAGGATTGGCTTGGACTTTTCACTTTCCCCAAATAAACTGGCAAATTGCTCAATTTTTGACTGGATTGTTGCAATAAAATTGACACCCGATTTTTCGGACGCAACTCGACTACTGCCTTTCTTTTTAAGCTTAAAGCCCATAGCTTTTCCCCAGAAAAATACTCTGTTTTCACAGCGTAAAAATTAGTTTATAAATTTTGTCGATGCATTCATGTAATGTGGGTTTTGCAATAAACGACTAAATAAAAAGACATGCCAATGCTGGTTATGTTGATGAAAATAACCTTGGCAATATTCTTTTAGATTTTCCTCTAAGTCTAAGCTTTGAGAAAAAAAGCTTTTTTTATTAAAGTGCTGAATCCCCAAAACCTGATCCACGACCAACCCCACATACTGGTCGCGATGGCTAATACACAATACTTTTTGAGTTGACGAAAATGAACTTCGTTGCCCTAAAATAAAATGCGCCAAATCAGACACTGAAAGTAATCTTCCTCGAATATTTGCCAATCCCTTTACCCAACTTTGGGTATTTGGAACAGGTGTATATTTTGGCGGATAGATTACTTCTGACACTTCCCCAAGTGGTGCGACGAAGTATTGCCCTCTCATTTCAAAAGCAATTCCTGACCATCGCTGTGCTTCATTTTGAACTGAAGCGTAATTCTTATTACCCCGTTTAGACAAACGAAGTAACTCGATAAATCCATTCGCTGCCATACTCGATCCTATAAAACGGGTACAAAATGCCCGTTATTTATGTTTTTATGGATGGATGAGTTAATTTAGAAATTGTTTAATTACATCAATTAATTGATTCTCTTCGATTGGCTTAATCAAATAATCGATTGCACCTTGACGCTTGCCCCATACACGGTCAGTTGCCTGATCTTTAGTACTCACAATAACAACAGGGATATGCTTAGTGTCTTCATCACGAGTAATCTGACGTGTTGCCTGAAAACCATTTACACCCGGCATTACAACATCCATCAATACAAGATCTGGTTGCTCTGCTTTTGCAAGAGTTACACCATCTGCACCATTTGATGCTTCAAGCACGTCATAACCATGTTTGGTTAGGATCTCTTTAAAACGGAAAGTTTCTGTTGGTGAATCATCTACAATGAGAATACGTGCCATTTTTTTGCCCTCAAATTATTGTTTATGAACTTACATGATTACGAATCGCGTTTAACAATTCATCTTTGCTAAAAGGTTTCGTCAAGTATTCATCTGAACCTACCACACGCCCTTTTGCCTGATCAAATAAACCATCTTTACTAGAGAGCATGATAACGGGAATATTCTGATAATTTTGAGAGTTTTTTATCAAAGCACAAGTTTGATAACCATCTAAACGAGGCATCATGATATCGACAAAAACAATATCCGGATTTGCTTCTGCAATTTTGGACAAAGCTTCAAATCCATCCACAGCAGTAATCACTTCACAGCCTTCGCGCTGTAATAAGGTTTCTGCTGTACGGCGAATGGTTTTTGAGTCATCAATCACCATTACTTTCAGATTTTGGAATGCATCTTCCATTTAATCTTCCATCCCCATAAAAATAAAATATAAATGCAATTTAACTTAAATTTGTTTTTACACATTTATACGCATTTTTAACATATCTCACCTTCTATTTTCAATGAGGCATTTTTGTCTACTTTCTCATTTATAAACAATAACTTTTAACCTCATCACACTTTAATTAAAATTATCATTTTTTTATAATGACTATATTTTTATTCAGCTAAATAATAATTAATATAATCAAGATTAAATATTTAAAAATAAGCGACTTAGCTATCTTTTTTGGGGATTTTCAATGAATGACAGGATGAAATATGCCTTTTACAGGAACTGTTTGTCTGTATCTATAGGCATTATTTCCTTCGGATCACTCTTTTTCTTACCCTTTAGTGTTGCTATTGCCGATACACCTAAAGCGGTTTGGTATCGTTATTATGATCAACATGGTATTGCCAATATTAGTACATCGGTTACACCTGCTCATATTCGTTATGGTTATGAAGCTCTAGATCGTAATATGCAAGTAATAAAAAGAAACCATTCTTATAATGCTGAAGCTGATTTAAATCAATCAAGTCAACGGGCATTATTAGCGCGACATAAAGAACAAGATATCAAATTAAAAAAAGCTTATAGCAATAGTAAGACAGCTTCGATTAAAAGAGATCAGGCATTAGTGTCTATAAAAAAGCAAATTAATTATCAGCAGGAACAACTTAATCAATTACAACAAGACAAAATTTTATTTAAGCGTCAGGAAATGGAGTATTTCAGAAAAGGAGAACCGATTCCTGAGCGTCATAAGGCTTTGATTGAAAACAATCTAAATAATATTAATCGGGTTAAACAAACACTTGAAACACTTTCCAAGACCTATAACCGAACCAACAATGAGTATGAAAATATTATCGATCGTTTAAAAAAGCTTGAATAACTGCAAAGGTTTATCAAGAATAGGGGCAAAATAAAATTTGAATTATAGGATGATGCTGTATGCACACAATGCATCTCACCCCTTCTACTTTTTTTAAACTAAGTATTATTAGTTTATGTTTAATTTTAGCTGCATGTAATCAGCAAGAAACAACCAAAACTACTGAATCAGCTCCTGTCAAAATTGAGCTTATTCCTCAAGACCTTATTGCAGTTAAAGAAGGAGCTCTTGACTCTCAAACTGCATTTACAGGAACTATTCGAGCGGTTCAGCAAAGTTCCATTCAGGCACAAGTGAGTGCAACGGCGACGAATGTCACTGCAAATGTGGGTCAACAGGTACAAAAAGGCCAAGTTCTGGTGAGATTGAATAATCAGGACAATGTTGCAAGATTAGCGCAAGCACGCGCCAACCTTGCATCAGCTCAGTCACAAGCTGAACTTGCTCGTAATTTGATGAACCGAAAACAAAGATTATTTAATCAAGGTTTTATTGCTCGTGTCGAGTTTGAACAAAGCCAGGTTGACTATAAAGGCCAGCTTGAAAGTGTAAAAGCACAACAAGCGAATGTTGATATTGCTAAAAAAGCGGATCAAGACGGTATTATTACTAGTCCAATTTCAGGTGTGATTACTAAACGCCAAGTTGAACCTGGTCAAACTGTTTCAGTTGGACAAACACTATTTGAAATCGTAAATCCTGATCAACTTGAAATACAGGCCAAGTTGCCAATTGAACAGCAATCTGCACTTAAGGTCGGTAGTAACATTCAATATCAAATTCAGGGTAATTCAAAACAATTAAATGCAACGCTAACTCGCATTTCACCTGTTGCAGATCAAGATAGTCGACAAATTGAGTTCTTTGCTGCTCCTAAAGAAAAAATTGACTCGTTAAGTATTGGAGCTTTCATTAATGGAAACATTCTGCGCAATGACACTCATCAAGGCCAAACTATTCCTTTAGACAGCATTCAAAATATACAACATGACCCGTTTGTATGGGTAATACGCAATCACACCATTCAAAAAGTTAAAATTCGGGTGGTTGAACAGCGTTATAACGACAATATTGCTTTAGTCGAAGGTTTACAAAGCACAGATCTGGTCAGCCGTATTCAATTTGAAGATTCCGACATTAATAAAAAAGTGACGGTTACAACCGACAAAAATAAATAAGGTAGCAAATAGCGTATGTGGTTTACTCGAATCAGTGTGAAATACCCCGTTTTTACCATTATGATGATGCTCAGCTTAATGGTACTCGGGTTGGCCTCTTGGAAACGTATGACTGTCGAAGAGTTTCCAAATATAGATTTCCCATTCGTAGTAGTCACCACACAATATGCGGGTGCGTCACCTGAGGCTGTGGAGTCAGATATAACAAAAAAACTTGAAGATCAAATCAATACAATTTCAGGAATTAAACAGATTACTTCACGCTCAAGTGAAGGCCTTTCAATGGTGATTGCCGAGTTTAATCTTGATACTTCTTCGGCGATTGCTGCTCAGGATGTTCGTGACAAAATTGCACCCGTCACAGCGCAGTTCCGTGATGAAATTGATACACCGATTGTGCAACGCTATGACCCCTCTTCTAGCCCAATCATGTCAGTCGTATTTGAATCAAATAGCATGAGTTTGGCGCAATTAAGTTCGTATGTAGATAAAAAAATCGTACCTCAGCTTAAAACGGTTTCGGGTGTCGGTAATGTGAATTTATTGGGCGACGCTAAACGGCAAATACGAATAAAGGTTATTCCTGCACAATTGCAAAGCTACGGCATTGGTATTGATCAGGTCATTAACACGCTAAAAAATGAAAATATTGAAGTGCCTGCAGGGACCTTACAGCAAAAAAATTCTGAACTGGTTGTACAGATTCAATCAAAAGTTATTCATCCCCTTGCATTTGGTGATTTGGTGATTGCCAATAAAAATGGTTCACCCATTTTTTTAAAGCAAGTGGCAACTGTTGAGGACACACAAGCCGAACTACAATCGAGTGCCTTTTATAATGGAAGAACTGCGGTCTCAGTCGATATCTTAAAAAGTTCCGATGCCAATGTAATTAAAGTCGTCGATCAGACTTATCAAACGTTAGAGAAATTAAAAGATCAAATGCCTGCGGGTTTAGATTACAAAGTCGTAGCTGATAGCTCTAAAGGTATTCGCGCTTCAATCAAAGATGTTGTTCGAACCATTATTGAAGGTGCTGCTTTAGCAGTTCTCATTGTTTTACTCTTTTTAGGCTCTTTCCGCTCTACAGTTATTACCGGTTTAACCTTACCGATTACTTTGCTCGGAACCTTAACTTTTATCTGGGCATTTGGGTTTAGCATTAACATGATGACGCTGTTAGCTTTGTCACTCAGTATTGGTTTACTCATTGATGATGCAATTGTAGTTCGGGAAAATATCGTCCGACATACTGAACTGGGCAAAGACCATGTGACCGCGGCTCTTGAAGGGACAAAAGAAATTGGTTTAGCCGTACTCGCAACCACGCTTACTATTGTGGCAGTCTTTCTACCCGTAGCCTTCATGGGTGGTCTGATTGGACGCTTCTTTTATCAATTTGGTGTAACGGTCAGTACCGCTGTTTTAATTTCAATGTTTATTAGCTTTACGCTCGATCCAATGCTTTCAGCTCATTGGAAAGATCCTGTAAAGAAAAAAGATAATTGGCTACAACGTTTTTTTAACCATATTTCTAATTTGCTAGATCGGCTTACTCATGTTTATGAAAAGCTATTAAAGCTTGCTCTACGCTTTCGTTTTATTACCGTCATTGTTGCAATCGCTTCATTATTTGCTGCATTAGGACTATCTAAACTCATCGGGACCGAATTTGTACCTACACCAGATAAAGGTGAAGTCCGTATCCAGTTCGAGACTCCTGTAGATTCTTCTTTAGAATATACCCAAGCCAAATTACATCAGGTCGATCAAATTATTAGACAATTCCCCGATGTCGTTTCTACTTATGGCGTGGTTAACAGTGAAGTAGACTCTGGTAAAAATCATGCTGGTTTAGGGGTGACCTTAAAACCGAAACAAGAACGTAGCTCAGATCTGAATACTCTCAACAATGAGTTCCGTGATCGTTTGCAAACTGTAGCGGGTATTCGAGTGACCTCTGTTGCCGCAGCACAAGACTCTGTCTCTGGCGGACAAAAGCCAATCATGATTTCTATTAAAGGATCTGACCTAAATGAACTACAGAAAATTTCAGATCGCTTTATTGCTGAAATGGAAAAAATTAAAGGCGTAGTTGATTTAGAAAGTTCATTGAAAGAACCCAAACCTACTTTGGGTGTTCATATTAATCGCGTGCTGGCAAGTGATTTGGGCTTATCTGTTTCCCAAATTGCGAATGCCATTCGACCATTAATTGCGGGCGATAATGTCACCACTTGGGAAGACCGCGACGGCGAAACTTATGATGTGAATTTACGTTTAAATGAAAATAAACGTATGCTTCCGCAAGATGTTCAAAATTTATATATCAACTCTAATAAAACCAATACAGCTGGACAAAATATATTAGTTCCATTGAGTGCAGTCGCAACGACCGAAGAAAAGCTCGGTGCTTCGCAAATTAACAGACGTGATCTTGAACGTGAGGTTCTTATTGAGGCAAATACCTCTGGTCGCCCGAGCGGAGATATTGGTCAAGACATCGACAAAATGCAAAAGGCATTTAAGTTACCTGCGGGCTATACATTCGATACTCAAGGAGCAAACGCCGATATGGCTGAATCTGCGGGATACGCATTAACAGCCATTACCCTATCGATTGTATTTATTTATATCGTGTTAGGTTCTCAGTTTAATAGCTTTATTCATCCAGCAGCAATTATGGCCTCTTTACCTTTGTCATTGATTGGTGTTTTTCTTGCCCTATTCTTGTTCCAAAGCACCCTAAATCTGTTTTCGATTATTGGTATTATCATGCTGATGGGGCTCGTCACTAAAAATGCGATTTTGCTGATCGATTTTATTAAGAAAGCGATGGATCAGGGTGTGAGCCGTTATGACGCTATTTTACAAGCTGGTAAGACCCGTTTACGTCCAATTTTGATGACCACAAGTGCTATGGTGATGGGGATGGTTCCCTTAGCTTTAGGTCTCGGCGAAGGCGGTGAGCAAAGCGCACCAATGGCTCATGCGGTTATTGGTGGTGTGATAACCTCTACTCTGTTGACTCTTGTGGTTGTACCCGTCATTTTCACTTATCTGGATGACTTGAAAAACTTTATGCTGCGTCAAACACGACGATTCATGTCATAATGCAGCGATTATCGTATAATCTGCGTTTTTATAACGCTTAACTTTTAGGACTTTTTCCATGCGCGCAAGCCGCTTTTTATTTGCAACGTTGAGAGAAACCCCAAATGATGCTGAAGTGATTTCACACCAGCTCATGTTACGTGCGGGGATGATTCGTAAATTGGCATCTGGTTTATATACATGGCTGCCGATGGGAACACGTGTGCTTAAAAAAGTAGATGCGATTGTTCGTGAAGAAATGAACCGTTCAGGCGCAATGGAAGTATTCATGCCCGTGACTCAACCTGCAAGTCTTTGGGAAGAATCAGGTCGATATGAACAATATGGCCCTGAGTTATTACGTTTTAAAGATCGTCATACGAACCCATTTGTACTTGGGCCAACGCATGAAGAAGTTATTACAGATATGGCGCGTAACGAATTAAAAAGTTATAAGCAGCTTCCTGTAAATTTCTATCAAATTCAAACTAAATTCCGTGATGAAATCCGTCCACGTTTTGGTGTAATGCGTTCACGCGAGTTCATCATGAAAGATGCTTATTCTTTCCATGCAACTCAAGAATCATTACAAGAAACTTATGATGTGATGTACGACACTTATAGCCGTATTTTCACTCGCTTAGGTTTGGATTTCCGTCCAGTTCAAGCAGATACAGGTTCTATTGGTGGTTCAGCTTCACACGAATTCCACGTATTGGCGGCTAGTGGTGAAGATGACATCGCATTTTCAACTGAATCTGATTATGCAGCAAACGTTGAAATGGCTGAGGCTGTTTTGGTGGGTGAACGCGCAGCACCGACACAAGAATTTAAATTGGTTGAAACGCCAAACCAAAAAACGATTGATGATGTCTGCCAATTCTTAAATGCTGATCCAAAGCAATCTGTTAAAGCATTATTGGTTCAAGGCATTGCTGATGAAAAAGGTAATGTTCCTGTTGTTGCTCTATTTGTACGTGGTGACCACGAACTTAATGAGATTAAAGCTGAGAAACATCCTTTAGTTGCTGCGCCTCTTACTTTTGCAACTGAAGAACAACTTCAAGCATTTGGTTTAACTGCTGGCTTTACAGGTCCACAAGGTTTAGTTGAAAAAGGCTTAACTGTAATTGTTGACCGTGCTGCATCTGTTCTTTCAGACTTCGTTGCTGGTGCAAATGAAGCTGACAAACATGCGGTTGGCGTAAACTGGGAGCGTGACGCGCAAATTAGCGAAGTTTTTGACTTACGTAATGTGGTTGAAGGCGATCCATCTCCAGATGGCAAAGGCACACTACAAATTAAACGTGGTATTGAAGTAGGTCATATTTTCCAGCTTGGTACTAAATACTCTGAAGCTTTAGGCTGTAAAGTTTTAGGTGAAGATGGCAAACCATTTACAGTAACTATGGGATGCTACGGTATTGGTGTAACACGTGTTGTTGCAGCTGCAATTGAACAAAACTACGATGACAAAGGTATTATCTGGCCTCAAGCCATTGCACCATTTGAGATTGCAATTGTTCCAATGAATGGGCACAAATCACCACGTACTCTTGAAGCAGCAGAATCCCTTTATGCAGAACTTCAAGCTCAAGGTTTTGATGTGTTACTTGACGATCGTAACGAACGCCCAGGCGTTAAATTCTCTGACCTTGAGTTAATGGGTATTCCACACCGTATTGTGATTGGTGAAAAAGGTCTTGATGCTGGTACTTTTGAATATAAAGGCCGCCGCGATGCTGAAGCGAGCAATTTAACTAAAGAAGAGCTTTTAGCTAAATTAGTGCGTTAATAAATACATAAATAAAAAAGCAGCTTTTCGAAGCTGCTTTTTTTAACTCAATTTTATGCCTGAACCGTTAAGTCCTTAACAGTCGTTGATGAACCATTGTTTTTAACCGACTCAATTCCTTTATCTCGTGAAGCTTCACTCGCATAGAACTGACTCGTGCCAATAATTTGATGATTTGCAGCTTTTAAATTGAAATAAGGTTTCCCATTCTTTGCAGTTAAACGCTCATATCGGGCGTCATCACCACTGTTTTTCTGAATTGACTCAATACCATTTACAGCAGAGGCTTTTGCCTTATATAGCTCGCTATTTAAAATAGGCTCACCATTTCCTGCCTTTAAAATAAAGCGGTATTGTCCATCACTCGCCTGTGAAATTTCGTACCATCCTGCCATAAAAACCTCATTTTTTTGTTGGTGTGGGTATGACTTTCGTTATTATTCTGGACGAAAGTTATTTGTTATGAATGACAATATAAAGGCGTAAATATTCCTTGAACAGTCCATTTTTTATACTTTTTCGTAATAAAATTATAATGATGTTAGGAATTTAAAAAGCAGAGATATAAACGTATATCTCTGCTGAAATGTAATAATAATTAACAGTTTAAGCTTTTTTTACAAATTCAGATTTAAGTTTCATCTGACCAATACCATCAATTTTACAATCAATATTGTGACCATCACTTGCATCTGGAACTAAACGAATCGTTTTTACCTTCGTACCTACTTTAACGACTGAAGAAGAGCCTTTAATTTTTAAGTCTTTAATTACAGTGACGCTATCACCGTCTGCCAAGACATTTCCATTTGCATCTTTAATAATTTCTTGTTCTTCAGTTGCTGATGCTTCTCCTTCTTTCCACTCATGTGAACATTCAGGACAAATCAATAAGTCGCCATCTTGGTAAGTATATTCTGATTGGCATTTTGGGCAGTTTGGCAAAGACATGAAAAAAATCTCAAAAAGTATATTATGCGAGAAATGACTCATTTTTTAAAGTTTTAAATAAGAGACTTTTACCAAAAAAAAATTTATATATTATTTTAAGTTTTTACTTAATAAATATTCCTTCAAAATAATTGCGTGATTGTTTTCAACATCTTTTGCTGAATATAAAAGTGTGACTGTATTCCTTGATGCGATTTGTTGTAGCTCTTCAACGGCGGAGTTGGTTTCAAGTTCCTCTAAATAACGCTGTTTAAATTCTTCCCAATGATCTGGTGTTGCAGCATGGAACCACTTTCTAAGTTCAGTTGAAGGAGCCACTTCTTTTAGCCACAAATCTAAATGAGCGTTCTCTTTACTAATTCCCCTGCTCCATAGGCGGTCAACCAAAATTCGCTTACCGTCACTAGGGTCGGCCTTTTCATAAATTCTTTTAATATGTATATCCATCGTTTTTCTCTGTATATTGTTTATATTTTGAAGTGATAAAATTATTCTATATTTTATTCATTTTGAATAAAGCTCAAAAAGAAAAAGTGAGCAGAAATAAATCTACCCACTTTTCATGTGACCTAAAAAATAACTTTTTATTGATCTGGAATTTCAGCTTCAATCAATAAGGTAAGCAAAGATAGGGATTCTTGCCACCCTAAATAACAAGCTTCTACAGGAATAACTTCCGGTATTCCTTCTTGCGTAATATGCACTTCTGTACCTACCAATACGCTTTTTAATGTAATAGTAACCTGCATAGTCCCAGGTAAATTTGGATCATCGAATTGATCGTTGTAGCGAATTAGTTCATTTGGAACTAACTCCACATATGTTCCGCCAAAAGCATGGGTTGAACCTGTTGAAAAATTGCTAAAACTCATTTTGTATGAGCCACCAACATTTGCATCAAAACTATGAACTTTCGCAGTAAAACCGTGGGGCGGTAACCACTTGACTAAAGCATCTGGATCTAAAAATGCACGGTAAACTCGCTCGGCTGGAGCCTTAAACACGCGATGAAATTTCACTGTTCCTGTTGCCATCATATTCTCCTTATTTTAATTTCCTTAAAATTATTGAAATTATGGCTATTAGCTTAAACCTTCCGATTTATCCGAACGTATATTTTTGGTGTTTTTTTAAACAAAAAAGCCAGCTTCAGGACAAACTCAAATTACGAAAACTATGGCTGATTTTTTAGTAAAAATGGAGCAAAATAGTCAGCAATCATAAAGAAACATATTGAATTTGAGATTAATCATGAGTCTGCTCGCTTTCTCCTCATATGCTTTAAACGGTGTAGATGCACAAAAGTTTTTACAAGGCCAAGTTACTGTAGATACTGAACGTTTAGCTGAAAATGAAACTCGCTATACAGCGATTTGTGATCTTAAAGGCCGTATTCACTTTGGCTTATGGCTAAAGAAGATTAATCCTGAAAGTTTTGAAATTGTAGTTACTCAAGATCAAGCTGAAGAGTTTGCCAAACATATTAAAAAGTATGGTGCTTTTTCAAAAATGATCTTAAGTGAACAAGGCATTGTGTTCCCAAAAGTTGTGAATCATCAAACTGAGTTCAATACTGCTGAAACTGATATTTCCGAATGGCAAAAACAAGCCATTATGACAGGTCAAGCTTGGATTACACAGGCTACTGAACATGAATTCCAGCCCCAAGAATTACGTTTACATCAACGTGAAGGCGTCAATTACGATAAAGGCTGTTACCTAGGTCAGGAAATTGTGGCGCGTCTTTGGTTTAAAGCAAAACCAAAACACTGGTTACATCTGGTTCAGGGTACAGGTGAAGCGCCTGCTTCAGCAACTCAATTAAATAATGATGTTGAAGTCGTCAATAGTATTGCAAATGATCAAGGTTATCTTGCTTTAGTTGTTGCGAAACCTGCTTCTCTACAAGAGTTAGGGCTTCAAGTTCTTGGGTTACCTGAAGCTTTAAGTGGCGACGTTGCAAGACCACAATAATAATTTTTATTAGTCCAAACTGCCCACTGCTAAGTTAGTGGGCTTTTTTATAGATACAAAACACTAATGATTTCATTAGATTAGAACGTCAATTTTTTAAGCTTTATATGCCATCATTAGCCCTGTTGAAATTAAAGAGAAAAAAGATGAAAACTAAACTTGCTACACTCATGTTGAGTCTGGCTATTTTCGGTTCTGCTCATGCTGATGTTAAAACACTTGAACAAAATCTTAAGACAAATTATCCCGATTTGCCTGTAAAAGGTGTTTATCAATCGCCTGTGCAAGGTATTTATGAAGTGTATACAAGCGGCCGCATTGTATATACAAACCAAGATGCGAAGTACTTTTTTGTTGGTAATTTAGTCGACATTAAACAACAAAAAAATATGACTGAAGAACGTATTGCTGAGTTAGGTAAGATTGACGTTAAAAGTTTGCCATTAAATCAGGCAATTAAATATGTAAAAGGTAAAGGTGAACGTACGCTCTATGTCTTTAGTGATCCAGATTGCCCATATTGCCAACGCCTAGAACAAAATATGGTTGGGGTTGATAACGTAACCGTATATGTGTTCCTTTATCCTCTTACTAGTTTGCATCCAAATGCTGAAAAAGTTTCAAATCAAATCTGGTGTTCAAAGAATCCGGCAGAAGCTTGGACAAACTATATGCTTAATCGCAAATTACCGACTAATAGCAAAAGTTGCTCAAGCCCAATTCAGAAAAATATTGCTTTAGGCCAAAAATTAAATATCGATGGAACACCTACCCTGTTCTTGCAAGATGGCCAAAGACTCTCTGGCGTACCAACTGATGCCAAGCAAATTGAAGCATTACTTCAGTCAGCAAAATAACAATATTACCCACTCTGTTTTATAAATATGAGTGGGTATTTTTTCTCCACAATTTGTCCAAAGTGCAGTGCTTTATATACAAATCGGCTGTTTACTTTCAGCAATCAATATTTATGATGAGAAATTGAAACTCTTTCATGCATCAATGGATTGATGTAGCTACGAAGTAAAAGGTTAAAAAGAAATGAAGAAATTACTAATCGCAAGCCTAATCACCCTTTCAAGTGCATCAATTTTTGCAGCTGATAACACAGCGACTGCTGCTAAAACCGATGTTTTTAAACAAGCTGAGCAACTCTACGCAGCAAAAAATTACTCTGCCGCATTTCAAGAAATGCAACGCCTTGCCCAATCAGGTAACGCCCAAGCTATTTATAACTTAGGCTATATGACTCAAATGGGCCAAGGTACAGCAAAAGACTCTTCTAAAGCTCTAAAATATTATGAGGATGCTTCAAATAAAGGTTACGCCCAAGCGAGTTACACCCTTGCACAAATTTATGAGACTGGTGAATTAGGGGTTGCCAAAGATAGCAACAAATTCAGTCAATATATTCAAAAGGCATCAGCTCAAGGTTCTGATGATGCAACTGTGAAAATTGCGACGATTTTATTTGCTCAAAAAAAACCACAGTCACATCAAATTGCCCTTCAAAAATTGGCGCCTTTAATTCGAAAAGGTAACTACCCTGCTATTCAGGTCAAAGCACTCTATGACATTAGCCAAGGTGTTGAAAATAAAAATCCTTTAATGAAACGCCAAGGTATCGAAGCTTTACAGTCAATTGCGCAAAAAGGCTATGCGCCTGCGTCGATGGCTTTAGCAACCATGATGGCGAATGGCAATATCATTCCGCAAAACCTACCGCAGGCTAAAAAGATCTTTACTGAACTTGCCAATCAAAATGTGCCTAACGCTAAAGAATCGTTAGCTTCGGTTGATAAAATTATTGCAGAAAAGAGCAAACAGGCTGCAAATGCTCCCGCACAGCCAGCGCCTAAAAAATAGTAAGTAATTAGCCCCTTATGGGGCTTTTCTTTTACCACCACAAAGCAATAAGCCAGCTCACACCAATAAAACCAACAATTGTACTAATCATAAGTGGTGTTAACGCCTTTTCATTTAAGCCATAGGCTTGTCCAAAAATGCCGAAAGCAATCGGCATCGGTAAAGCAGCGATTAATGTTCCTGCGTAAAGCATTTCACGGCTTACATTTGGAGTTATTAAAAAAAGTGTAAAAATAACAGATGGCATTAGTACAACTTTAAAGGTCGCTAACAAAACACTTTCTATATTTACCGTTGTTATTCCAATACCTACTAAACTTCCGCCAATTGCAAACAAGGCCAAAGGCGAAGCTGTACGCCCAAGTAACTCTAAAGATTGGTCAAGCGTTGCAGGAAGATTAACATCTAAAAGAATGCATCCCATCCCAACCAAAATAGCGATAATGACAGGGTTCTTGAGTAAGTTTAAAAAAGTCTGTTTTAACAGCGGTAAAAGATTTTGCTGTTGATGTAAACCAGCTTCGGCCAAAATGAGCATCAGCGCCACAATCAATAAATTCTCAATGATGAGTGTTAAAGAAATATAGATCGCAGCGTGATTACCTATCAACATGGTTAGAATAGCTGTTCCCATAAATCCAGTATTCGACATAGATGCCCCCATCGATATGACGGCGCTATGGGTTAAGCTATTTTTAAAATATTTTCTATAGAGAATAAAAGCAAAGAAAAATAAAATTAAAGACCCGCCACCATAAGCAAGAAAATAAGCTGGGTGCCAAATGTCTTGTAAGTTTTTATTTGCCAATGAGTGAATTAAAAAAGCCGGTAAGGAAATTTTAATTACAAATGCGCTAAGAGCCCTGATCTGTTCAGGTGTTACCAATTTGATGAGGACACAGACATAGCCCATCAATAGCAATATCAAGATAGGTAAAATAACCTGAAAAACCACTGACCATCCTCACTTCACGAAAGAAAAATGGGCAAAGATGACTTTGCCCAATACAATTAAAAAGAGTTAAAAAGCTGCTTTAATCCATGTGGTTGGCAACGTAAATACTGAGGCGCAATTTTAACTTCTGCCCCTAAAGCCGCTGCTGCATGCCAAGGCCATCTTGGGTCATATAACATTGCACGAGCAAGACCAATAGCATCAGCTTGCTGGTTTTCCAAAATTTGTTCAGCATGTTCTGGCTCAGTAATTAGCCCTACAGCAATGACCGGAATAGACACATGCTTTTTGACTTGTTCAGCAAATGGAACTTGGTAACCAGCCCCAATCGTAATAGATTGATGCTCGTGCAAACCACCACTAGACACATGCACATAGGCTGCGCCCAATTGCTCTAAAGCTTTTGATAAACCAACCGTAGATTCAACATCCCAGTGCTCGATACTCTCTAACCAATCGGTTGCAGACAGTCTAACACCAACAGGATAACCTTCTGGTACAGCGAGTTTAATTGCCTGAAGAACCTCAAGAGTCATACGCATACGGTTTTCTAAAGAACCGCCATATTCATCAGTACGCTGATTGGCAATTGGCGATAAGAATTGATGAAGTAAATAACCATGTGCAGCATGAACTTCAATCAACTCAAACCCAGCTTCTACAGCACGTTTTGCAGCCGCTGCAAAGTCTTGTTGAACTTGTTTAATCTCAGCAATGGTCAAAGCATGGGGCGCTGCATCATGCACTGAAAAGGTACTTTCACTTGGAGCAACCGTTTGCCAACCATGAGGCTGATCTTTTGCAATCTGACCTTTACCTAACCACGGTTTTTCAGTAGACGCTTTACGTCCTGCATGTGCTAACTGAATTCCAAATGGCATCGGTGAAAGTGTATGAACCTTAGCTAACAATGCTTTGATCTGGTCACGTTGCTGATCATTCCAGAGCCCAAGGTCAGCATAGCTAATCCGACCCTCAGGTTGTACAGCTGTTGCTTCTACAATACAAAGGCCTGCACCAGACAATGCATAATTTGCCCATTGCTGTTCATGCCAATAAGTAATTTCACCATCATCTGTAGCCGAATATTGGCACATCGGAGCAATTACAATTCTATTGACCAGTTGTAGTGAACCAAAGTTAACCGTTTCAAATAATTTTGCCATTTTTAATTCCTAGAATTGCTTAATTACACGTAAACCTGCACTCCAGTTACGCCCATCCGCTGGTTCAAAGTAACGTCCATTACCATCATTTACGATCACTGAACCTGCATAGTTTTTATCAAATAGGTTATCTACACGGGCAAAGCTATTCACTTTCCAGTCGCCCATTACCCATGCATAACCCACATTAGCTGAGGTTACACTGTAGCTTGGTGCTGCGTCACTGTTGGTATCATTCACGTATACTTTATCCATATACTGTACATCTACACCACCATATAGACCATGCGATGGCTGCCAAGCCAAAGAGGCATAAGCTTGATTTTTAGCAATTCCAGGGATGGCATTGCCTGATGGGATTTGAGCAATACTTCCTAAAGCTGGAATATCAGCATCAAAAGTTGCATCTAAATATGTATAGCTAGCAGTCGCTGTTAAATCTCGCCACAACTTTTTATTCCATGCAAACTCTACGCCTTCACGTAAGGTTTTATCTGCATTACGAAAGGTTGATCGGCCATTTGAGTTTCCTGCTGAAACGATGTCATCTTTGGTTTTAGTTTGAAAAACTGCCAAAGTAAAATCACCTAATTGGTTTTGTGATTTTAAGCCTGTTTCATAGGTATCGCTTGTGGATGCGGTTAAATCAAAATTAAAACCACTTTCTCCATCTGGGCGATATGCCATTTCAGTAAAAGTTGGCGTTTCAAATCCTTTGGCATAACTCACATAGGCCATGAGTTCAGGTAAAATTTGCCAGCTTAAAGCAGCCGAAGGCAAAACTTTACTGTAATCAGTCTTACCACTATCGTCGCCATTACTTAAATAGTTATCTTTAGATTTGTAATGGACATTGCTATAGCGAACACCCGTATCTAAACGCCAAGTTGGTAAGAACTGCCATGATGCTTGTAAATAGGGATCGATATTCCACAAAGTATTATCTTCATCACGACGCAAATTACCTTTGATGCCATAAGATTCTTTACCATTTACCATTACAAAATTATTATAGCCTTTACGATCTTCATCCATTGCATCGAGTGCAACACCAACACTTAGAGTAGTATTAGGAAGTAACTCTTTGCCCGTCCAGCGGAAGTCAGCGCCATAATAATCACGCTCAAAATCAATCACCCCACCTGCATGATTGATGCTGGCATCTTGTGTTGATTTAGGAATAGATTGATATTGAGTGACTTGGCGATTACCTAAATATGCCATGGCATAGAGTTCATTTTTATCATTAATCGGTTTAGACCACGTCACACCCGTTTGAGTTTGTTCAATATCTTTACGAACATTAAATTGCTTTAAAAACGGAACTTGTTGCTTTGGATTTGCATTCCACTGGTCACGGGTTAAACCCTGCGGATCGTCTGCATGAATTTTTACATAGTTGGTTACCCAGTTGATTTTACTACCATCATCAAGATTCCAACTGAGCTTTGCATTATTTAGTACTTTTTCTGCACCGCTATGTTCTCGGTAACCATCAGTATCGAAGTATGATGAACTAATAACATAGCTTGGTTCATTCGCACCCTTTGCTCCACCTTGTAGCACGAGCCCTGCTCGGCTTTTATGGTGACTGCCTCCCGAATAGCTCAGCTCAATTGAATCTTTGCCTTGCCCTTCTTTAGTAGAAGTTAAAATTGTCCCACCCGATGAGTTTCCATAAAGTGAAGAAAAAGGTCCTGTTAGAACTTCGACATGGTCCAGACTACTTAAATCGATATTAGACGTTTGGCCTTGTCCATCCGGCATTGTTGCAGGAATACCGTCCACATATAGGCGAATGCCTCGAACACCAAAAGTTGAACGTGCACCAAAACCACGCATAGATAATTGTAAATCTTGTGCATAATTTTCACGATTGCGAAGCTGTAAACTCGGTATACCCTTTACAACTTCGGTTAAATTTACTTGTGAAGAAGTATGAACTTGAGGTGCATCTATTCGAAAAACCGAGGCCGGTGTCTGCAAATAGGTTGTATCGGTACGAGTTGCTTCCACATGTAATGTTGGCAATACAGTTACGTCTTGTGTTAAATCTTCTGCCCAAACAAGTGGGCTAGAAATACAGCCCATACTCATCAAAATACAGTAATGAAGTCGGTCTAAGCGTAATAAGGACATGCTTATTTCCTTTATTTATATTGTAGTTATGATAACAAAAAGCGGTGTCTTGTCTGGATATTGAATTCGATCTGCATTGTTGTAAATCTGGAACACTCTTCCTCGATATCTAAAAACTGATTTCCAGATTAAAATTATCGACTCAAAGATGGATGATCTTTCCAGCAATATCGTTCAGGCCAATGTTTTGCTTCTTCGGCATAATCAATTCCAATCCGTGGCGTTAGAACTACTTCTGGTTGCGTTGATGCCGCTTCAACCCATAGTCCAGATTCCTCTCCCAAGGTTTGTCCTTTTAAAGTCCGATCAATCCCTAAATAGCGTGTCAATTTGCCGGGTCCAGCTAAAAGCTTATATTCTTTTTTGGTTGAAGCACCATTTAAGAATGCAGAACGAATCATTACCCCTTCAGGCACACCTTTTGTCTGAGTAATAAGATTGAGCATTTCATACATGCCATAAATTAAATAGACGTAAATTGTGCCACCAGGGCAATACATTACCTCTGTTCGAGCGGTGCGTTTGTCATTGTAACTATGGCAAGCTTTATCACGAACGCCCAAATAAGCTTCAGTTTCACTAATTGTACAGCGGATCACTTGGCCATCAGGTTGTCGCTTACACAATACGCAGCCGATTAAATCATAAGCTACTTCTGAGGTTTCTCGTTGAAACCAGCTTAATGGTAAAATATCTGACATAGTAATCTCTGAAATATTACATACCACACGTTATACTTGATTAATCCAGTATATCTGTTAATTCTGCGAGTTGGCATGCCTGAGTTACCCGAAGTCGAAACCACCAAAACCAGTTTATTTCCATTATTGAATCAAAAAGTTCTAAGTGTTGAAGTACGCAATCCTAGCTTACGCTGGCCTATACCAGATGATGTTCAGAAACTTGTTGGGCAACGTCTCATTGGGTTAAATCGACGTTCAAAATATATTTTGGCAGAGTTTGAACAAGATCAAATGCTTTGGCATTTAGGCATGTCAGGAAGCTTTCGTCTGACCGAACCAAATGACGAACTGAGAAAGCATGACCATCTAATTATTCAATTTGAAGATCAGCAATTACGTTACCATGACCCTCGCCGTTTTGGTTGTATTCTTTGGCTTAACCACGAGACTCAAGGCAAACTCATAGATACTTTAGGACCTGAACCTTTAAGTACTGACTTTCATGCAGAATATTTAGCTTCAAAACTCAAGAATAAGTCTGTCGGCATAAAAATTGCACTTATGGATAATCATGTAGTCGTCGGTGTAGGCAATATTTATGCAACTGAAAGTTTGTTTAATGTTGGTATTCACCCAGCACAGCCTGCTGGTGACTTAAGCATGCAACAAATTGAGAAACTTGTTGTCGAGATTAAGCGTATTTTAAAGTCGGCAATTGATTTAGGTGGCTCGACATTACGAGACTACAGCAATGCCATGGGAGAAAATGGTTATTTCCAGCAAACACTTCTTGCTTACGGTCGTGCTGGAGAAATGTGTGTTAACTGTGAAACCACATTAGAAAACTTAAAACTCGGTCAGCGTGCCAGTGTATTTTGCCCACAGTGCCAACCGCTTAAAAAGCTGAGAAAGCCTTAATTTTTTGGAGGAAGACAACATGCAAACAGCAATTGTCCGACATATTTTAGTTAAAGATAAAGACTTAGCTGAGCAGTTAAAAAAGAAGCTTCAAAGTGGCGCTGACTTTGCCAAACTTGCCAAGCAATACTCTACCTGTAATTCGGCAAAACGTGGTGGTGAACTTGGTGAAGTCAAAAAAGGGCAATTGGTGCCCGTCATCGACAAAGTTGTTTTTACAGCTGCTGAACGTGTGTTACAAGGCCCAATCAAAAGCCAATTTGGCTATCATCTTTTAGAAGTTAAATTCAGAATGGGTAGCTTAAGATAAGCCCCCTCACAAGTTAATTTAAACTCATAACCGATAGCCCAGTTACTCAATAAAAGAGGGCTTTACCGACCTCTTTTATTTTTTAAATTTACCACCAATATTCTAGTTGCATGCCAAAATTTGACCCATGTCCTGTGTTATAAAAATCACTATCAGGATATAAACGATCTCTCAAATTTTGTTCATCCTTGTTCCAAAAAGCATAGGTGTAATACAACCGAAGTTCAGGTCTGTCGTAATATCCTGTCTCTTTTAGTGACCAAGTTGGTGCAATAGTCAATTTTGTTAGGCTTCGATTTTGATCATTGCTATCTATCCGGTCATAGCCAATTTCAGTCGATATTTTAAAATGGTCTTGTACAACATAAGCCATTCTGGAGCCTATCGAAAACCATTCGCTATCTTTCTGATTCTTAAATTTATCTTTTTGATATATAAATTGAGCCTGTCCATTGAAAATTTTATTTTCAGATTCCCAATCTAAAACTTCAATGAATCTTAAAGAAGAATTATCCCGGTCCAACTCAGGGTTGCCAGTATAACTTAGCCCCATACCTGCTCCTTCGCCATATTGCAAAGCAACTGTATTCTTACCATTTAAGACATCGGAAGTTATATTCTGCAATGTTAAGGCCCAACCTGTATGATCTGCATCAATAATAGATAAGCCTGTATTGAGTTTATTTGTACCATTTAGCTGAATGTCTTTTATGGTAAAGTCATGTCTATTAATATATTTTTTCTGAAATACATTATCTTTTCTAGAGAAAACATAGCTTAATGACAGATCATTAATTTTATAATTATCGATCCCGAACCCTGTTCCGCTTTGGTTCCAATAGAATAAATCAGACATGTGAATATCATTTCGATTATAAAACCTTCTGCCTAACCAAAGATTTGCTCCATTTAAATAAGAAATATTTTTCCAATCTAGATAGATCTGGTTTAAGCGCGTATAGCCATCGTCACCACTAAAACTTAAACTTTGACCATACTGGTTATAAAATTGAAGCATTCCATTAATACTAATCTCAGAATTATCATTCAATTTTAGAAGATTCTGTTTGGCAAATAGCTCCGCATATTGTTCACATTCATTTCCAAGACGGTATTTTGAAGGTGCGCCAGTGAGCTGAAAACATTCTTGTAATTCCCCGCTCTCTGTAACTCCTATGCCTGTACGTACATATCCTCCAATTTCAGTAGCAAAAGTAATTTGCGATATAGCATAAAACGTAGTTCCAATAATCCAAGGAGACTTCTTCATTTAAAATTCCTTTTTAAGTGTGAGTTTTCCACACTCACTTATATTCCAAGCAAGGTTGGATAAAAGGACTAATGGTTATTAGAAAGAAAACGAAGACTATTTGATTGATTTGAAAAGGCTCAAACAAGAGCCTCTATATATTATTTTTAAAACTAGATCTAAAAGAGAAAAATTGAGTTCGTGAAGTCAGCTTTTGTATTTAAATATTTTTAGCATGAGCATTCATTTGATATGTCCAAGCTTTAACAATTTCCCCTGATTCAAGCATTACATCTACTATAACTCGTTCATATTGAAAGCCTTCAAAATCATCAAGCATCTGCCAGTTTTCAGCAAGTTTTTCTGTGCTAAATAGATAGCCTTCTACCCACTCTGCCTGAGGATCTAACACAATTGCTTTTAAGCCTTGATCTGGTCCCCAATCTAAAATATGTATGATTCCTCTTACCGAAGCTTTGGTCCACGTTCCCCCAATCTGTTCGAGAATATGAGCATTTGCTTTATTTGGACATAATGTTCCATACACAAAAAGCTGATTCATTAATTGATCCCTTTTTCAATATTCATAGTTGGTCTGATCTGCGATTTTGCAATTTTATCAATATCTTGATTCCAATATAAAATATGAAGTAATAAAAAACGGCACTCAAGGTACCGTTTTTATTTCAAATCTTATTAGGCTTGCTTTTTCAACTCATCACGAATTTCACGTAATAATTGAATATCTTCAGGAGTTGCAGCTGGAGCTTCTGGTTCATTTTTATCACGGCGAAGTCTATTTAATAATTTCACCATTAAGAACACAACCCAAGCCAAAATAATGAAGTTAATTAAAATGGTGAGGAAATTACCATAAGTTAAGACATTAACACCTGCTTTTTGCAAAGCATCTAAAGATTGTAAATTATTAGGGTTTGCACCTAATACAATGAATTTTTGTGAAAAATCAACACCACCACCAGTAATTACAGTGATAAGCGGCATGATAATATCTTTTACTAAAGAGTCCACGATTTTGCCAAAAGCACCACCAATAATCACACCAATGGCTAAATCCATCATATTGCCTTTAATGGCAAATTCTTTAAATTCTTGAATAATACTCATCTAAACATCTCCAGATGTCGGGGGGCCGAAACACGTCATATTTTTCTTTTTCATTGGCATCTTATCGAATTAGATAGTACTCGCCATGATATTGATAATTTAATATTTTTATCAAAAAAAGAAAGTTATTTCACACTTTAACAACATATTCTCTTACAACAAAAATATGATTTTAAGCCCACTTTAATTTCAAATATAACGATTAAAAAAACCGCTAAATTAATTTAGCGGTTTTTTCTTTTTCATTTAAGAAAAATTATTTATCACGGTTACGTTTACGTTCATTTTCAGTCAAGTAACGCTTACGGATACGGATTGATTTAGGTGTTACTTCTACTAACTCGTCATCTTCAATGAATTCAAGCGCTTGTTCAAGCGTATATTCAATTGCAGGTACTAAAGTTAAAGCATCATCTGTACCAGACGCACGAACGTTAGTTAATTGTTTCGCTTTAGTAGGGTTTACAACCATATCGTCTGAACGAGAGTTAATACCCACGATCATACCTTCGTAAACTTCTAACTGTGGTTTAGCGAACAAACGACCACGGTCTTGTAAACTGAACAATGCATAGCCCAAGCAAGTACCTTGAACCATAGAGATCAATACACCGTTTTGACGTTTCGCAACAGTACCTTGTTTAACAGGACCATAATGCGAGAAGCTTGAAGTCATGATCCCTGTACCAGAAGTCATGGTCAAGAATTCAGAACGGAAACCAATCAAACCACGTGAAGGTACAGTTGCTTCAATACGGATACGGCCTTTACCGTCAACTTCCATATTGGTCATCTCGCCTTTACGGTGACCCATTTGTTCCATTACAGCACCTTGATGCTGTTCTTCAACGTCAAAAGTTACGTTTTCGTAAGGCTCTTGTCTTTCACCATCAATTTCTTTGATGATTACTTGTGGACGAGATACGCCCATTTCGAAGCCTTCACGACGCATGTTTTCAATTAAAACTGAAAGATGAAGTTCACCACGGCCAGATACTTTAAAACGGTCTGGACTGTCAGTGTCTTCAACACGTAAAGCTACGTTATGAATTAATTCGCGATCAAGACGTTCACGAATATTACGTGAAGTTACGAATTTACCTTCTTTACCAGCAAACGGAGAGTTGTTTACTTGGAAAGTCATAGATACTGTAGGTTCATCTACAGATAAAGCTGGTAATGCTTCAACATTTTTCGGATCACAAATCGTGTCAGAAATGTTAAGTGCGTCGATACCAGTAATACATACGATATCACCAGCAGATGCTGATTCAACATCGATACGCTCTAAACCATGGTAACCCATGATTTTTAAGATACGACCGTTACGTGTATTGCCTTCTTTATCAATTACAGTAACAGGAGTATTTAATTTTACTGAACCACGTTGAATACGACCAACACCGATAACACCTACGAAGCTGTTATAGTCAAGTGATGAAATCTGCATTTGGAATGGACCATCAACGTCAACTGCTGGTGGTTCAACGATGTCTACAATCGTTTCGAACAACGGAGTCATGTCTTCTGCAAGTTCTTCTGGAGCAGGACCCGCTACACCACGTAAACCTGATGCATAAACGATTGGGAAATCTAATTGCTCATCAGTTGCACCAAGGTTATCAAATAAATCAAACACTTGATCAATAACCCAATCTGGACGCGCACTTGGTTTGTCAACTTTGTTGATAATAACAATTGGTTTTAAACCACGAGCAAAGGCTTTTTGTGTAACAAAGCGAGTTTGTGGCATTGGGCCTTCTTGAGAGTCAACTAAAAGTAATACGCAGTCAACCATCGACATAACACGTTCTACTTCACCACCGAAGTCGGCGTGTCCCGGGGTATCCACGATGTTGATACGGTAAGTTGTATCAGTACGTTTATCTAACCAAGTAATAGAAGTGTTCTTTGCAAGAATGGTAATACCACGTTCACTTTCAAGCGCATTTGAGTCCATGACACGCTCAATCTCGCCTGCTCGTTCACCGAGAGCACCAGATTGCTGAAGTAGTTTATCGACAAGTGTGGTTTTCCCGTGGTCGACGTGCGCAATAATTGCGATATTACGGAGATTTTTGATATCTGACATGAAAATTCGAAACGCCTGAAATTTGAGGGCAAATTATACAGAAAAACACTACTCTTGAGTAGTGACAGTTTATTGACATTGACAAAAAAATTTTCCAATAGCCTGTATTTCGTTTTGTAAAGATAGGTATCTCGATTAGAATAGCGCCAATTTGCAAAATTGCGGCGGACCTACACCCATGTCCAATCAACACTCTCAAGACCATCTTGACCTTGTTTATGGCTTAGATGATCGACCAAAACCTTTGATCGCTTTTTTAGCAGCTTTCCAGCATTTGCTTGCGATTATTGTACCAATTGTTACACCAGGGCTTTTAATTTGTTTAGCTTTAGGCGTATCACGCACCGAAACCAACATGATTTTATCGATGTCTTTGGTGATTTCGGGTATTGCTACATTTCTTCAATGTAAAAAAGTTGGCCCGTTTGGTGCTGGCCTTCTGATTGTACAAGGTACAAGCTTTAACTTTATTGGTCCAATTATTGGTATTGGTAGTGCAATGGTTGCCGCAGGAACGCCTGTAAACCAAGTTATGGCTGCAATTTTTGGTGTAGTAATTGCTGGCTCCTTCATTGAAATGGGTGTTTCGCAAATTCTTCCATGGGTAAAAAGATTAATTACTCCTTTGGTGACTGGTATTGTTGTTTTATTAATTGGCTTAACACTTATTAAGGAAGGCTTGATTAGTATGGGTGGTGGCTACCAAGCCATGCAAGACCATACTTTTGCAAGTGCAGATAACCTTATTATGTCATGTACCGTACTTGCTATTATTATTGTGCTAAACCGTATCCGAGTGGTGTGGATTAAAAGCTCAGCAATTTTAATTGCTTTAGTGATTGGTTACATTCTTGCAGGATTTATGGGTTACCTAGATTTCTCAGGTATTAAAGATGCGCCTCTTGTACAGATTCCAACGCCGATGCATTTTGGTTTAAGCTTTTCTTGGGGCTTATTCATTCCAATGGCTTTTATTTATTTAGTCACATCTTTAGAAGCGATTGGTGACGTGACTGCAACCAGTAAACTTTCAAACCAACCCGTTAATGGTCCAGAATGGATGAAACGTATTAAAGGTGGTGTTTTAGTGAATGGTGCGAACTCTTTACTCGCAGGTTTATTTAACACCTTCCCTAGCTCTGTTTTTGCTCAAAATAATGGTGTCATCCAACTCACTGGGGTTGCAAGTCGTTATGTGGGTATCTGGATTGCTGCTTTACTTATTTTATTAGGTTTATTTCCAGCAGTAGCTGGTGTAATACAAGCCGTACCACAGGCGGTATTAGGTGGTGCTGTGATGGTAATGTTCGGTGCCGTAGCTGCATCAGGTATTAACATTCTCTCATCGATTCACCTTGATCGCCGAGCACTTTTAATTATCGCAATTTCACTTGCATTAGGTTTGGGTGTTGCTCAAGTTCCTCAAATTTTGGAGCACCTTCCAGAATTATTTAAAAATATTTTTAGCTCTGGCGTAGCGACAGGTGGTATAGCAGCATTAATTTTAAATGTTGTACTTCCCGAAACACACAAATAACTATTTTTTAATTTTGATTATTGCCCAGTTTCCACTGGGCATTCTTCTTCATGAGAGATGTACATGGATCCTAGAAGTGAAGTGATATTAAGACAGCAAGACTATTTAAAAGGTAGAATCTTGTTCATTAATGCACCGAATGATGCCTTAGTTAGCCAACTACCAGCTGATATTGATGCTTCAGTCTGGACATGGAACCATGCTGACTACCAGAGCTTTATAAATAGTGGAACAAATGCGCATTTCTCAGTTGAGTTTCCATTACAAGAATTCGATCAAGCTGTCATTTTTGTTCCCAAATCTAAAGAACTGTTAAATTACATATTGCATGTCGTAATGAGCAATCTTAAAACTGCTCAGTCTGTTTTTTTAGTAGGTGAAAAAAAAGGTGGTGTTGAACGCGCTGCCAAACAATTACAAAGTTTCGGCAAAGTACTTAAACTTGATAGTGCACGTCACTGTCAGCTATGGCACTTAAAGATTGAAAAAACAGAACAGCTTAAACCTCTCGAAAGTTGGCTTAAAACTTACACTGTTCACGTTAATGAACAAGAACTTACGATTTGTGCCCTTCCCGGTGTGTTTAGCCAAAATCATCTAGATGTCGGAACTGCTGTTTTACTCCCTTATCTTAATCAGGTGAAATCAGGTAGAATTGCCGACTTCGGGTGTGGTGCTGGAATTATCAGTTGCTATTTGGCAAAAATAAATTCAAGTAATATTATTCATGCCCTAGATATTGATGCTTTCGCTTTACGGTCAACGGAAATGACTTTTAGTCGAAATGGAATAGGTTCAGACCAGTTGAGATTGCAGCCTGTTACAGGAATTGCAGACGCTCCAACAGAACTCGATGCCATTGTCAGTAATCCCCCTTTCCATCAAGGTATTCATACCAACTATGATGCAAGTGAAGGACTCTGCCAGAACGCTAAAAAACATTTAAAGGCATCAGGTGAGCTATGGATTGTAGCAAACCGTTTTTTAAACTATCCGATCTTAATTGAGAAGCACTTTGGTCAGTGCCAGATTAAAACTGATCATCAAGGCTTTAAGGTGTTATATGCCTGTGCATAACAAACTATGTAAGGAATCTCCATGAGCGAAACACATGCTCCTGAAAAACTCCAGCGTAAGCTTGGGGCTCGTCATCTGAATATGATCGCCATTGGTGGTTCCATTGGTACAGGCCTCTTCCTTGCTTCTGGATCAACCATTGCAAACGCTGGCCCTGGTGGAGCGCTACTCGCCTACTCACTCATTGGCATTATGATTTACTTCTTAATGACCAGCTTAGGTGAGCTTGCAACTCATACACCAACATCCGGCGCCTTTTTTACTTACGGCAGTCGTTATGTCGAAGAAGGCTTTGGTTTCGCTCTAGGCTGGAACTATTGGTATAACTGGGCAATTACGGTTGCATTCGAACTTGTTGCGGTTCAGTTTATTATGAAGTTCTGGTTCCCTGATATTCCAGGGTTCTATTGGAGTGCCCTGTTCCTTATCGTTATCTTTCTGATCAATGCCATGACAGTAAAGGGATTTGGGGAAAGCGAATTCTGGTTTTCGATGGTTAAAGTAATTGCGATTGTTGCATTTATTATTATTGGCTTAGCCATGATCATCAAGATTATGCTAACTCCAGGTGTGGCAACTTTCGGAAACTGGACCTATAAAGAGGCACCTTTTGTAGGCGGTTTACAAGCCATGATTGGTGTCGCCATGATTGCCGGATTCTCTTTCCAAGGAACTGAAATGGTTGGAGTTGCTGCTGGCGAATCAAAAGATCCAAAGAAGACAATTCCACTTGCAATCAAACAGATTTTCTGGCGAATCTTATTATTCTATATCCTATGTATTTTCATTATCGGCACTCTGATTGCCTATGATGACCCGAATTTACTGCAAGCAGCTGCCACTGAAGATATCGCACTATCTCCTTTCACCTTACTTTATGAAAGAGTAGGTTTTGCTTTTGCTGCGAGTTTAATGAATGCTGTCATTCTTACTGCTATTTTATCAGCAGGTAATTCAGGCATGTATTCCTCAACTCGTATGTTGTTTAAAATGGCTCAAGAAGGCCGTGCACCAAAGTGGTTTGCAAAACTTGATGGTCGTGGCGTTCCAATGAACGCGCTATACGCAACGACATTTATTGCTGCATTCTGTTTTTTAACGACATTTATTGGTGAAAAACAAGTATTTAACTGGCTACTCAATATGTCGGGTATGTGCGGTTTTATTGTTTGGTTAGGAATTGCGATTTCACATTATCGTTTCCGTAAAGGATATATTGCTCAAGGCTATAAATTAGAAGATTTAGCATATCGTGCCAAATTTTTCCCATTTGCCCCTTGGTTTGCTTTTATTCTCTGTTCAATCATCATTTTAGGGCAGAACTATCAAGCCATTTTAGGTGGAAAAATTGATTGGTTAGGCTTACTTTCAACTTATATTAGCTTGCCTTTGTTCTTGATCATTTGGTTAGGCTATAAGTGGAAAAATAAAACCAAATTGATCTCTTACGATCAAATGAATGTGAAGCCTGAGCAAGATTAAAACTGGTCATTAAAGTAAATCAAAAATCAAAAGCTTGATCTTTGATTTAAAAAGCGTAAAATGCCGTTCAGATTTTCAACGGCACTTTTAAATAAGGAGGACATCATGCCATTAGCACAAGGTAAAACAGATTAAATTATTTGGCACGATGTCAGCTCACGGACAAGTGTACAAATTCACACCACTTGTCCGAATGCTTAAATTTAGAACCTAGCATTCGCTAGGTTTTTTTATGCCTGCTCGGACAAAAATAAGAGAAAAATTATGGGCATACAAAAAATATTAAACAAGGAGGCACTCTATGGTGTCCCTGTTAAAATTTTCACTCAAGACATAGATAGTGAAAGTATCGAACAACTCAAGAAAATGGCACAGCTGCAATTCATCTATTCTCATATTGCAGTTATGCCTGATGTGCATGTGGGCAAAGGTGCTACCGTAGGTAGTGTTATTCCTACTAGACACGCCATTATTCCTGTTGCTGTAGGAGTTGACATTGGATGTGGAATGAATGCAATTCGCTTGAGTTTAAAGGCTTCACAATTACCTGATAACTTAAGTCGTTTGCGTGATGCGATCGAACGCAAAGTCCCGGTTGGCTTTGCTTTACATAAACAGGTTAAGGCAAAGGCTTCCAGCATTATTCCACTTGAAAAACGCTTAGAGCCAATTATCAAAAAGCATCCTGGCCTTGTTCGTATGCTTCGACAATTTGATGCAACATGGCAAAAGCAACTTGGGACTTTAGGTGGTGGTAACCACTTTATAGAGTTATGTATTGATGAAAATCAAGACGTATGGGTAATGCTACATTCAGGTAGCAGAGGGCTTGGTAATGTTATTGGTACTTACTTTATTGAGTTAGCCAAAAAAGAAGCGCAGCATCACTTTGGTCATGTACCGGATAAAGACTTAAGTTATTTTGCTGAAGGTTCAAACAGTTTTAATGATTATGTAGAAGCTGTAGAGTGGGCACAAGAATATGCTTTTGAAAATCGAAAAGAAATGATGCGATTAGTCTTAGAAGCAATTCGACC
The DNA here is from genome assembly GCF_059579785.1 of Acinetobacter sp. S-1. Taxonomy (NCBI): domain Bacteria; kingdom Pseudomonadati; phylum Pseudomonadota; class Gammaproteobacteria; order Moraxellales; family Moraxellaceae; genus Acinetobacter; species Acinetobacter sp. S-1. Next base: position 638,146 of record NZ_CM184207.1, on the reverse strand, counting down.
TCTTCTACCTTCGTTTCAAATGACAAAAGAAGCGATTAATTGTCACCATAATTATGTAAGCCGTGAAACACATTTTGGCGAAAATCTATTGATTACCCGAAAAGGTGCAATTAGAGCAGGCTTAGATGAGTTAGGTATTATTCCAGGTTCAATGGGCGCACGATCTTATATCGTTAAAGGCAAAGCAAATCCTGAATCATTTTGTTCTTGTTCTCATGGGGCTGGGCGTAAGATGAGCAGAAGTAAAGCAAAAGTTCTTTTTAATCAGCAAGATCTTATTGAACAAACCCAAGGTATTGAATGCCGTAAAGACAATGGCGTTGTCGATGAAATTCCAAGCGCCTATAAAGACATTGATGAAGTCATGGCGAATCAGTCAGATCTCATTGAAGTCGTTCATACACTTAAACAAGTTTTATGTATTAAAGGTTAAAACATGAAAATTAAAGAAATGCCAAAGATCAAAGTCCGTAATCAAGTAGCTCTATCCCCTTTACTTCACAAAGGTGGTATGCACGAAACGGAAAAACCTCGTGCTCAACATCGCAGAGATAGACATGACACTAAACAGCAATTGAAGAAAGGTAATTGGTAACTAATTTAAACCAAGATCGAAAGTCATTATTAAGGAGACACAGAAATGACTAAATATTTTAAAAATCGCCATAAAAAAAGCGACTCTAACGAGTCGCTTTTTTACTGTTCAAGAACTCAAATTATTGAGCTTGTTGACCAGGTTGAACTACTACAGTACGGCTACCAGTGATTGTCGCGAATACACGACGGTTCATAGCACGACCTTCTTTAGTTTTGTTGTCAGCAATCGGTTGATCCCAAGCGAAACCTTGAGTAGACAAACGAGATGCATCAACGTTGTATTCGTTTACAAGAGCTGATTTAACAGAGTTAGCACGAGCTAAAGATAAACGTTCGTTCAACTTACGTGGACCAGTGTTATCTGTGTGACCTTCGATACGTGCAGTAGCGTTAGGGTATTCAGTTAACTTCTCAGCAACTTTAGCGATTTCTGGCTTGTATTGGTCTTTGATGTTTGATTTGTTAGTATCAAAGAACACACGAAGTTCCATGTTAAGGTCTTCAGTTAACTCTTGTGGTTGTGGAGCAACTGGAGTTGGTTCAACTGGAGCAACTTCTACTACAGGAGCAGCAGGCTTCAAGTGACCACCAAGAACTACGTTCAAACCAGCAAGAGCTGTATAGTTCCAGAACTCTTCATCAGCGTTATAAGTAGCACGAGCTTCTGTACGAAGAGATAAAGCATCGTTTAAGCGCCAGAAAGCACCAACACCTGCATTACCTAAAGTACCTTCTTCTGAGTTACCACGTGTACCACGGTTTACGCCATCAAAGTCATACTTGTAGTGACCAGCACCTAATAATACGTATGGCTTGATTTTGCTGTCGTAGTTTTTAGTGATTAAATCAGAAGTAACATAGAAGTTACCGTTGATTTGTTTTTGTTTATATTCAGCACCAGCAGCAGCGCCGTCTACGTCGCCTTTAACTTGGTTATATTCAGCTTCGAAACCTAACCATGGTGTTAACTCGATACCAAGAGCTGCACCAACGAATAAATCGTCTTGTAACTCAGGTCCGTTAGTTAAGTTACCATCTTTACCGCCATTGTTGTGTTGGCTGTCTTGGAAAGTGTAACCAAGCAATAATGGAGTAACTGTTACGCCAGCATTAGCAGCAGCTAATGGAGCAGCAACAAGCATAGTAGCAAGTGCAATACGACTCAATTTCATGGATATCCTCCAGAGATAACAATTGTTGTTCAAGCTCAGCCTAAATTTATTGGCCCCTGAGATATTTTCACCCCAGTATTATTTTTAAGCTATTCACATTTGAATCATACAAACACTTGATAGACTTTCCAAGTGCTTGATAATTTTAATCAAGTAAATTATTGACAAAATTACTTACAATTTCCGTTGTAATTCGGTAATTTTTCACTCAACTAGCAAATATGAACAACTTCTTTCTTTCGCTTACGGTGATTTTACCAGTATTCTAGCATCCTGATAACCTTTATTTAATTTTGTGTTTCCTCACTATAAAAATCATTATAAATCATTGATAGAAAGCATAAAATCAAAATATTTATTTATATATTAAGGAATTTTAATGTTTAAATCTCCCGGTTTCACGTTGTTGGAACTCACTATAACGCTCGCAATTCTTATGATTATGGCCACTATAGCGCTTCCTTTATATCATCAATTTATGGCTTCTGTAGAATTAAAAAATTCGTCTCGACTACTCACAATTCATATACAAAAAGCTAAATACGACGCAGTTCTACGACATAAGAGTGTCGTACTTTGCCCAAGTGTTGATTTTTCTACATGTAATAGTAACTGGGATACAAGTCTTATAAGCTTTGTAGACATGAATCAGAATCTACAAAGGGAAAACAATGAAGAAGTATTAACCAATGTTGAACTTGCTCATCGCTACGGTTCTTTAAAATTTCAAAAGTTTGGAAAAAAACTAAATAGTATTGTATTTCAGAGCGACACAGGACTGCCACGCGAATCCAACGGCACTTTTACTTACTGTTCTTATAACCAGCTTAAAAACTTTAAATTAGTTCTCAGCAAAATGGGACACACCCGTTTAGAAGATCTTAAAAATTGTTAGAACTCTACAGTCTAATGCAGAAGATATCTCTCTTTGATTTTTGCAATATACTGCCTAGGTTTTAAACATTTCTTATTTTGAGATTAAGAACAATCGGAGATTACAACAATGACTGACATCGTAATTGTAAATGGTGCTCGTACTGCCATGGGTGGTTTTCAAGGATCACTATCAGGACTTACAGCGCCTGAATTGGGTGCGGTAACGATTAAAGAAGCAATCGCACGAGCAGGTTTACAGCCTACTGATGTCGAAGAAGTCATTATGGGTTGTGTACTGCCTGCTGGCCTAAAGCAAGGTCCAGCACGTCAAGCGATGCGTAAAGCTGGCTTACCAGACTCTACAGGTGCAGTAACGATTAACAAGCTTTGTGGTTCTGGCATGAAAGCTGTTATGCAAGCCGCTGATATGATTAAAGCAGGTAGTGCTGAAGTTGTTGTTGCTGGCGGTATGGAGTCTATGACAAATGCACCTTATGTTTTACCAAAAGCACGAGCTGGCTATCGCATGGGCCATGGCGAAATTAAAGATCATATGTTCTTTGATGGGCTTGAAGATGCTGAAACTGGGCGTTTAATGGGTTCATTTGCTCAAGATATGGCCAATACTCGTGGCTATACACGTGAACAAATGGATGACTTTGCGATTCGCTCTTTAAAACGTGCTCAAACAGCAATTACTGAAGGTTATTTCAAAGACGAAATCGTTCCAGTTACTGTACCTAGTCGTAAAGGTGATGTCGTTGTTGATCAGGATGAACAACCTTTAAATGCCAAGATTGACAAGATTCCTTCACTCAAACCAGCTTTTGCAAAAGACGGTACGATTACCGCCGCAAATGCAAGTTCTATTTCGGATGGTGCGTCTGCATTAGTATTAACTTCAAGTGAAGTTGCAGCACAGCGTGGTTTGCAACCGCTTGCAAAAATTATCGCGACAGCGTCAAACTCTCAGCATCCTTCAGAATTTACGATCGCTCCAGTTGGTGCTATTGAAAAAGTTCTTAAAAAAGCGGGATGGAATGCTCAAGACGTCGATCTTTGGGAAATCAACGAAGCTTTTGCTATGGTTACTATGTGCCCAATTGATGATTTCAAACTTGATGCAGAGAAAGTGAATATCAATGGCGGTGCTTGTGCCCTAGGTCACCCTGTAGGTTCTACGGGTTCTCGTATTATTCTTACTCTTATTCACGCACTCAAACGTACTGGCGGTAAAAAAGGTATTGCTGCACTCTGTATTGGTGGTGGTGAAGCAACAGCAGTTGCAATTGAACTCATTTAATCCAAATTCATTATTTTAAAATCCCACTTCGGTGGGATTTTTTTATGAAAAAACTACAAAAAATGACCCACAAAATCACTTTTAAGTTATAACTTACTCCTTTAAACGAAAACAACAATGGACAATAACAATGCAACTCAATCACTATCTCAATTTCCAAGGCCAAGCAGAACAAGCCTTTAACTTTTATAAATCAGTATTTGGTGGTGAATTCGGTATGTTAAGTCGTTATGGCGATATGCCAGCGCCTGAAGGTGTGACGTTATCGGAAGCCGACAAAAATCTGGTTCTACATGTTTCACTGCCAATTAATGAATACACTGTGCTTATGGCCTCAGATACAAATGATCAGTTCTGTGCTCCTAACAGCGTTTTTACCCAAGGAAATAATCACTATATCTCGATCAATCTTGAAAAAGATGAGCAAGAAAAAGCAAAACAACTTTTTGATGCTTTATCTGTTAATGGTCAAATTGAAATGCCTTTAGAAAAAACGTTCTGGGGCGCATTGTACGGTGCTTTTACCGATCAGTTCGGTATAAAGTGGATGGTTAACTGCCAGCTTGATACCTAATATTTTCAATATTTAGCCCTTATAGAGATACCCACTATTTCTATAAGGGCTTTAAACATCGATATTGGAATATTGTGCAATAATCATTAAACCTACAGTAATAAAACCAATTCCCACCCATCCTGCCACATCAATATTCTGACCAAGAAAAATCTTTGCCAAAAAAGCTGTTGCTAATACACCTATCCCAGACCAAAGCACATATAAGATTCCGGCTTGCATATATTTCAAAGCAATAGCAGCGCATGCAAAAGAAATAATATACAAAACCAGAGCAATACCCTGAGCTGTTTTATTGACTAAGCCATTCCCCTTAGCAGAATAAAATGTTGAGAGTACATCTGTCGCAATAGCAAAAAGTAGCCACCAAGCACCAGGATTTATTTTTGAAATTAAACCTAACATTGTTGTTCTTCAGTTGAGTCATTTAAAAATTATTCATAAAAAAAGCTGAACCTGAGTTCAGCCTTTATATTTAAAAACTATTTAAGCACCAGTTTGATAACTTGCTTGCGGTACGGCTGTTGAAGCTTGGTATGGGTTGGTAAAGTCTTGCAAACCAGCTGCCGCTTCTTGCACATCTTTACCTTCTTTAATCACAAAACTATCAAAACCTGAACGTTTTAAGTAGTTTAAGACATCCTTAAACACATCACCAGTTGCACGCAATTCACCTTGGAAACCTTGACGGCGCAATAGTGCAGCAAATGAATAACCACGACCATCACCAAAACCTGCAAACTCAATGAAGATTGCATCAAGTTCACTTAATGGAAATGTGTGCTCTTCAGGTGAATCATTTACGGTCACATACAAAGCTTTTTTGCCTTGAACGTTAGCTAATTGATCGAGTTGAGCTGTTGTGACCACAACATCACCTTGGGGAATAACACCATCTTCAGCAATGATTTGATAAGTATTATCTGCAATCGTGCCATCTTTATAAAGCACTGGTAGAGCTGTATTAAGCATATGCACGCTCCTTAAATGGTTGAATTCCTACACGGCGATATGTATCAACAAAACGCTCACCTTCAGTACGCAAATCAAGATAAGTATTCAATACTTCTTCAATAACATCAGGCACAGCATCTGCTGCAAAAGATGGCCCTAAGATGTCACCGATTGATGCATCATGGTCTGAATTACCACCTAATGTAATTTGATAGAACTCAGCGCCTTTCTTATCTACACCTAAAATACCGATGTTACCTACATGGTGGTGACCACAAGCATTCATACAACCAGAAATATTTAGATCTAAATGACCAAGATCATAAACTTTGTCTAAGTCATCAAAACGACGTGTAATCGCTTCAGCAATTGGAATTGATTTCGCATTTGCAAGTGAACAGAAATCACCGCCTGGGCAACTAATGATATCGGTAATAAAGCCGATATGTGCACGCGCCATATTTTGTTGTTCAAGCGCTTGCCATACATCGAACAAATCTTTTTGAGGTACATCCGCCAAAGCAATGTTTTGTTCGTGAGTTGTGCGAAGTTCACCAAACGTATATTTATCAGCAAGATCTGCAATAAAATTCATTTCTTCGGTGGTCATATCACCCGGTGCGATGCCTGCACGTTTTAAAGAAATCGTAACAATACGATAGCCCTTTACTTTATGTGCATGCGTATTGATGTTGAACCACTGTTTGAATTTTGGATGCTCAGCAAATAAAGCTGTGAAGTCTTCATCTGCTAAATCTTGGTAAGCAAATGGAGTGAACTCTTCATCCAGTTTTTTCAAGATTTCTGGCTGAATCTTCAATGCTTCACGTGTATGTTCAAATTCAGCTTCAACTTTCTGTGCAAACACTTCAGGAGTTAATGCCTTAACTAGAATTTTGATACGCGCTTTATATTTGTTATCACGACGACCATGCAAGTTATAAACACGTAAAACCGCTTCTAAATAAGCAATTAAATCTTCACGTGGTAAAAACTCACGAATCACACTACCGATGATTGGGGTACGGCCTAAACCACCACCAGCCATAATTTTATAGCCGATCTCGCCTGCTTCATTACGCACGATATAAACACCAATATCGTGGAATGCAGTTGCCGCACGATCTTTTTCTTCAAGTGCAGAAACAGCAATTTTGAACTTACGTGGCAAGAATGCAAATTCTGGGTGGAATGTACTCCACTGACGAATCAACTCACATGTTGGACGTGGGTCTGCAATTTCACCAGCAACCACACCTGCATATTGGTCAGTTGTCGTGTTACGAATACAGTTACCACTGGTTTGAATGGCATGCATTTGTACAGTTGCAAGTTCAGCCAAAATATCTGGCACATCTTCAAGCGCAGGCCAGTTCAACTGGATGTTCTGACGTGTAGATACATGTGCATAACCACGGTCATAAGCAGTTGAAACTTCAGCAACTTTACGTAATTGTTTAGAATTCATTAAGCCATACGGCACAGCTATACGCAGCATAGGCGCATAACGTTGCACATATAAACCATTTTGCAAACGTAATGGACGATATTCGTCTTCAGAAAGTTTGCCAGCTAAATAGCGTTCTGTTTGATCACGGAACTGAGCAACTCGTTCATTAACCAGCTGCTGGTCGAAATCGGTATATAAATACATGGCGTATGGCTAGTAGATTCATTATTAAGGCGGATAGCATAGCGAGCTTTTATTCATCAATAAAATGCTTTTTTTGCATATTTAATAACGGTTTTATTGATAAGCTTTAATATAAATCGATATAAAAAAAGCCCGGATAAATCCAGGCCCTTTCTATAAAAGCTTTTTATTTGTTATCTGGTAAGGCATAAGCCACTAAATAGTCGCCCATTTTCGTACCAAATGAACCATGACCACCAGCCATGATCACAACATATTGCTTACCATTGATTTCATAAGTCATTGGTGTTGCTTGTCCACCTGCTGGTAAACGCGCTTCCCAAAGTTTCTTACCGTTAGTAACGTTAAACGCACGTAAGTAGTTATCTTGAGTTGCACCAACAAACATGACATTACCGGCAGTAGAAATTGAACCACCTAAACCAGGCACACCAATTTTCACAGCTGGTAACTGGAACAAGTTCGGCAAGCTGTCACGAATTGTACCAATACGTTTTTTCCATACCACTTCATGCGTTTTCAAATCAACGCCAGCTACATAGCCCCAAGCCGGTTGTTTACAAGGTAAACCAAGCGGAGATAAGAATGCGCTAATTTCAACACCATATGGTACGCCGTACATCGGTTGTACGCCCTGCTCAGTTCCCGCACCTTTTGCAGTTTGTGCACGGTTTGGATCAGCAGGAATTAAACGACTGACGAATGGCAGACCAATCGGGTTCATTACAGCAACCTGACGATCAGGGTTAACTGACATACCGCCCCATTCAAATACACCTAAGTTACCAGGGAAAACTAAAGTACCGTTTTCAGATGGTGGCGTATAAATACCGTCGTAATTTAAACGTTTGAAAGATACACGACACATGAGCTGATCAAGCATAGTGGCACCCCACATGTCTTTATCAGTCAATTTATCTTGTGGCGCCAAGTTCAAGTCAGAGAATGGCTGAGTTTTTGAATAGAACTCACCTTTAGTTTGTGGTCCACGTTTAACTATTTGTGGAACCGGTTTCTCAGTTACAGGAACAATCGGTTGACCATTACGGCGATCAAGCACAAAGGCATTACCTGTTTTCGTCAATACATAGATTGCAGGAACAGTTTGGCCAGCTTTATTTTTGATATCAGCTAAAGATGGTTGTGATGGTACGTCCATATCCCATAAATCATGATGGGTCGTCTGGAAGTTCCACACTAATTTACCAGTAGAAGCATTAATCGCTAACATTGAGTTTGCATAACGCTCTTTCAGCTCGGTACGGTCACCACCCCAGATATCTGGTGTACCTACACCTGTTGGTACATAAACGATATCAAGTTTGGCATCGTATGCTAAAGGTGCCCACGCATTTGGTGAGTTATGAACAAAAGTAGTACCTTCGCCCGGCATTGCATTTGGATCTGCTGCGCCAGTATCAAATACCCAAAGAAGTTTACCAGTGTTAACGTCATATCCACGAATCACACCAGATGGCTCTTTATTGGAGTAGTTATCTGTTACAGAACCAGCAATCACAACAGTTGAACCAGTCACGATACCAGGAGATGTTGGGTTGTAACCGCCTGGATAAGCATATGGCATAAACTCTTGTAAGTTCACTTCACCATTTTGACCAAAGTCAGTACATGCTTTACCAGTGTCAGCATTTACAGCCACTAAACGACCATCGTTGACTGGTACAAATACCTTACGTGGACATTGTGTAGAGCTAGATTTCTTGCTTTGAAGACTCGTTGCAAACTCAGTTGTATTGTTTGCATCGTAGTACATCACACCACGACAAGTTAAATGCTGGAACGATTTATCCGTTTTAAGTTTCGGATCAAAACGCCATTTTTCTTTACCTGTAGCAGGATCAATCGCAATTAACTGCTGGTGAGCTGTACAGATAAACATGTTATTACCGATTTTAATCGGTGTAACCTGATTGGTCGTTTCGCCAGAGTCGTTATCTGTCTTAAGATCGCCAGTACGTAAAGTCCAAGCAACTTTCAAGTCTTTTACGTTTTGGTCATTGATCTGTTTCAATGGAGAATAACGCACACCTGCTTGAGTACGACCATAAGCTGGCCAATCACTTTCAGCAACACCAGGCACGGCTTGAGCTGTTTCTGGTTGAGGTGTTTTGATTTCACCATTAATTTCTTGCGGATCATTGAAGATAGAATAAACCATCAACACGATTGCAATTGCTAAAGTTGAAGATAAGGCAATCTTACTTGATCCAAGGTTGTTGATTCCACGAGTTACAGCCGGAACCAATAACCATAAACCAAGAATACCTAAAATATCTAAACGTGGTGCAAGCGCCCAAAAGTCTGTTCCAACTTCCCAGACACTCCAGATAATAGTTCCTAGCATTAATGCAGCATAAACCCACAAAGCAGTAGAAGCACGCTTGTAGAGTTGCCATGCAACAATGAGGAGTAATACTCCAGCTATAATGTAGTAAATTGAACCGCCTAGTGTAGCGAGCCAAATACCTCCAATTAACAGGAATAACGCCAGTAACCCAATAATAATTACGGTAAAAGTCGTTAAACCTGATCTTGAAGTAGGTTGATTCATAAACCACCTCTTATCAATCATCATTTTTATAGGAAAGATGTGCCAAGAACCTTATAGAAAAATGGCATCACCAATACATCTAAAACAAATTCAGGCATCAAGAAAAAACGGAAGGTCAGGATAATTCAATCAATGACTTAGCCCTCGACAATCCGTTTTTCGGAGTAATTACGCTTAGAATGCAGTTGAGAATTTAATACCGCCAACCCAAGTGTTATCACCATTTTTTAATGCACCAACATGACGAACATATTGCACATTTGGACGAATAGTTAACCAGTTAGTGGCATGAATACCGTAGTAAAGCTCGGTATTGTATTCAGTGTCATATTCTTTAGTTTGAACATCGTTCCAGTCATCATTGATATGGATACGAGCAACACCGAGTGCCAATTCATCTTGAGGACGTTGATTGAGCAAACCTTTATAGACCAAGCCTACATTTTGCATGTTATCAATTTTGTTGGTATCAGAGTCGTGGAAAGTCAGGTTCACAAAACCTGTTAAACCGCGATCTGTTTGATCAGCAGGCTGGAATAATTTTTGTTTTGCAGTTACCCAAACACCTTGTTTATGAGAGTTTTTAGTTTCATCTGCAATTTCTTTGGCATCAGCAGTGCTGTAGTAATAACCTAAACGGTATTCACCCGCCATACTTTGAGCACCTAATTTAGGTGACCAAACCACTTCGGCAGGAATAATTGCACCGTGAGAACCATCAGTACTTAAGTTAAAACCTTTGCCTCGCTCCAGATTTTCTGGGTTATATTCATATACACCAACTTGAGTATATAAGTCAGGTTGCAAGTTATATTTAACACGCATTGCCCATTGGCTAACCGGCCAGTTATACCACTGATCACCCACCCAGTTACCGACTTGCGAACCACAAAGCGCTAAATTCTGGAAATCACAGTCAAAACTGTTAAAGTCTTCACCTTCACCAAAACGACCGACTTTAACGTCTAATTTTTGATCCATGAATTTTTTCTTAATCCATAAATCTGTTAAACGCCAAGTTTGCTCACGCCCCCACACTTCTTGTACCGAGCTTAAGTGCCCTGCTAAAGCTGGTGAATGTTCAGAAAGCGACTGCCCATCACGATATGTTAATGTGATTTGAGCTTCCGTATCTTGCCAACCTAAAATTTTATTTAGGTCAAAATGAGTTCCTAGTGCAAGTTGCCCCGTATAAGCACTACCATGCGTAGACGTATTTTTTGAATCTAAAATACCGGCATATTCGCCGGTATATCCAAAAGAAAAATCATAACCTTGTGCTTGTAACGCGGTGCGTTGACCGTTCCAATCACCCAACATCCAAGGACTATTTGGGTCGAATGCAGCAGCAGCTTGTGCATGCTGTATAAAAAGAGTAATTGATAAAACGGATAAACAGGAAGCCATCAAGGATTTATGTGTTTTCATGTTTACATACCTTTTATGTCTTTGTTTATAAAGGGTACGCTAATTTTATGTAAAGAAATTATTCAAAATGTTAATCGATTGATTAATCTAATAATAATCTTAATACACATTGTATGAAAAATGACCCCAGCTCTTTACCACTGCCCTTCACCAAGTTTTTGACCTATAAAGGAATATCTCATTTTCGATCTTGAAAACTTAATTGGACAAGCCAATTGTGGTTCTGTATCCGCTGTATTATTTTGCAAAGGTACATCCACAATCCATCCACGTTCTTGTGCTAAAGGCGAGTTTAAGGACTCCGTTAGGCTTAAAACAGGTTCTACACACACATCAAGATTTGCAAAAATTTCATGCCATTCTTTAAATGATTTCGTTTTGATTTTCTCTTGAATGGCTTGTTTAACTTCCTGTCGGTCTTCTACATCTAAAGAAGCACCTTTTTGTAATAATAAAGGCAAATCAAGGGCTACTGACAAACCAGACATAAATTGTGGTTCAAGACTACCTATTGAAAAATAACGGCCATCTTGAGTCATATAATAATCATAGAAAATGCCGCCATTGAGCATGCCATGCTCTGGTGCCTGTTCAACCTGTGCAGCAAGTGTGGCGGATGCCGCCATACTATTTAGGCTAGCAACACAATCAGTCATAGAAATATCAATATATTGTCCCATTCCACTATGTCCGCGTTCGACGACCGCAGCTAAAATCGCAATGACAGCATGAAGTGAACCACCTGCAATGTCTGCAACCTGAATACCGAGCGGTGGCGGACCACTGTCTTGTCGGCCGCTATATCCAGCAATACCAGCTAAAGCTAAATAGTTAATGTCATGCCCAGCCCTGTCTTTATAGCTTCCTGTTTGTCCATATCCTGTAATTGAACAATAAATGAGACGCGGGTTAATTTCGGCAAGCGTCGCGTAGTCTAATCCTAGACGGCGCATGACATCAGGTCGGAACTGCTCTATGACAATATCAAACTCAGAAATTTTGGCTTTAATCAGATCAATACTCGCTTTATCTTTTAAATCGAGAACAATCGACTGTTTATTTCGGTTTAGATAGCTATGTGCTGTTGCTTGACCATTTGCGTATGGCGGCATGATTCGGATTAGATCTGGTCGTGATGGAGATTCGATATGGATGACTTCTGCTCCCATATCGGCCAGATACATTGTGGCAAAAGGTCCAGGTAAGAGCGTCGAGAAATCGAGAACTTTAAGTCCATTTAATGCTGTCGTCATCGTATTTTTAACCACTATTATTCGAATTTTCTTTTATATTAGTTAAGCAAATATACTAAAACAATGTCATGTTCAGCCATTTACCTTGATCATTTCGGCAATTTAACATGTAAAAAGTGCTTTTACTCTGTTGTAAATCGCCAATTTATTTTTTTAGACGGTCATTTAGGTCAATTTAAAGTGAACATCAAAGAGACTGAAGGATTCAATATGAGTCGCGATACGATTAGCATCCACTTCGTGAATGCGGCTTTGACAGGCGTAAAACGCCTTGGCATGGATGTTGAAATGCTCCTTTCACATGTGGGTATTGAAGCGGAATTATTACGTCAACCTAAAGCTCGAATCTCACCAGAACAATATACTCGTTTTATAAAAATGTTGTGGATGGTCACACAGGATGAACACGTTGGATTTGACGTACAACCGCGTCGTCTGGGCACTTTTGCCATTATGTGTCAGTTGATTATTCACGCAAAAACATTAGGTCAAGCCCTTGAACTGTCATCTCAATTCTACAAATTATTTGGCGATGAATGGTCTGTAACTCTAGAGCGTGACAAACATGAAGCACGCCTAGTTCCCCTCATTCCAAAAACTTTAGATCCAGACCATTTCATTACTGAAAGTATGCTTATGATTTGGCACGGTCTAGCATCATGGTTGATTGAACGCCGCTTGCCATTAGAACGTGTTCATTTTAGCTATCCACGTCCTGCACATGCAGATGAATATGATGCATTATTTTTTGCACCAGTTATGCAGTTTGATGCACCGCGTACTGAAATTACCTTTGCAGCTGATTATCTTGATTTACCAATCCGCCAAGATGAGAAAACGCTAGAAGAATTCTTAAAAGCAGCACCTGCTCAGCTTTTAGTAAAATTCAAAAACACCAACTCGCTAACTTCTCGTATTCGTGAAGTACTTAAAAGCCAAATTGGTGAAGAAATGCCAACGCTTAATGACGTTGCATCAATGTTGTATTTATCTCCGCAAACTTTACGCCGCCGCTTGGCTGCCGAAGGTAAAAGCTACCAAGGCGTAAAAGATGCTTTACGCCGAGATGCTGCGATTCACTTGTTACTTAACCCAGAATTAACACTTGAAGACGTTGCTCAACAAGTTGGTTTTAGTGAAACCAGTACGTTCCACCGCGCATTTAAAAAGTGGACGGGTGTAACTCCTGGCCTATATCGCCAGCTACATGGTTATCACTAACTCTTAAATCTCTTTAGTTTCACATTTAGCCCAAGTTCAACTTGGGCTTTTTTGTATTTCTATTGGCAAAAATCATCACCTGACTGGTGCGCTTATCGTCATTGCGTTGCCTTTTAAAACCAGTACACTCAAAACACAACAAAGTTTAAGTAATAAAAAAGGAACTGTTATGAGCGAGGCTTATATTATTGATGCCATTCGCACACCACGCGGAAAAGGAAAAAAAGATGGCTCTCTTTACGAAGTAAAACCAATTACCTTACTCACCACCTTATTAAATGAATTACAGCAGCGCCATCAACTCGATACGTCTAAAGTCGATGACATTGTTTTGGGCTGCGTAACACCAATTGGCGATCAAGGTGGTGATATTGCCAAAACTGCAGCGATTGCAGCAGGTTGGAATGATGATGTTGCTGGGGTGCAAATCAATCGCTTTTGTGCATCAGGCTTAGAAGCAGTCAATATGGCAGCAATGAAAGTCCGCTCTGGTTGGGAAGATTTAGTGGTTGCTGGTGGCGTTGAATCAATGTCACGCATTCCAATGGGTTCTGATGGCGGACCATGGGCTCTAGATCCAGAAACAAATCTTAAGTCATCATTTGTTCCACAAGGTATCGGCGCTGACCTCATTGCAACCCTAGATGGCTATAGCCGTGAAGATGTTGATAATTTTGCTGTAAAGTCACAACAAAAAGCGGCAGCAGCTCAATCAAATGGTTATTTCAATCACTCAATCGTACCAGTAAAAGATCACGCAGGTGTAGTGATTTTAGATAAAGATGAATTCATTAAAGGCAATACAACACTCGAAGGTCTAACGAAGCTCAACCCAAGTTTTGAAATGATGGGGCAAATGGGTTTTGATGCAGTTGCTTTACAAAAATATCCAGAAGCACAAAAAATAAATCATGTTCATCACGCAGGTAACTCATCAGGCATTGTCGATGGAGCAGCTATAGTTTTATTGGCTTCTGAAAAAGCGGTAAAAGAACAAAATTTGAAACCACGCGCTAAAGTTTTGGCGACTGCATTAGTCGGGACTGACCCAACCATCATGCTGACTGGCCCTGCTCCTGCTGCACGTAAAGCTTTAGAAAAAGCTGGCCTCACGATTGATGATATTGACCTATTTGAAGTCAATGAAGCCTTTGCAGCTGTTGTAATGCGTTTTATTAATGAACTCAACGTCCCTGCTGAAAAAGTCAACGTAAATGGTGGTGCGATTGCTTTAGGCCATCCATTAGGAGCAACAGGTGCCATGATTTTAGGCACACTACTTGATGAGCTTGAACGACAAGATAAAAAGCGCGGTTTAGCGACGCTCTGTGTTGGCGGTGGAATGGGTATTGCCACCATTATTGAACGCGTATAAAAATTAGGGATATAAAAGATGAGTGCAATTCAATACGAAAAAAATGCCGACAATATTGTCATTTTAACGCTTGATTCAACAGGTCAATCTGCGAACACCATGAATGCCGAGTTTCGTGACTCGCTTGATGAGGCGACTCAGAAACTTAAATCAGAAACAGAACTTTCAGGTGTTATTTTCCGCTCAGCTAAGAAAACTTTCTTTGCAGGCGGTGACCTAGATGAGCTAATTCAAGTTCAACCTGAACATGCGACTGACTTTTTCAATATGGTTGAAAAGCTAAAAGGTCATTTACGCACAATTGAAACGTTAGGCATTCCAGTCGTTGCAGCATTAAATGGCACTGCACTTGGCGGTGGTTGGGAAATCGCATTAAGTTGCCATCACCGTATTGCAATCAATGACGCGAAAAGTAAATTTGGCCTACCAGAAGTCACTTTAGGTTTGTTACCGGGTGGCGGCGGTATTGTGCGCATGGTACGTCTGCTTGGGCTTCAAAATGCATTTCCTTTCTTAATGGAAGGCAAACAGTTCGGTGTTGATAAAGCAAAATCTTTAGGCTTAATTCACGATACTGCTGAAAATGAACAAGAGCTTTTAGATAAAGCAATTGCTTGGATCAAGGCTAATCCAAAATCTCAACAGCCTTTTGATGTAAAGGGCTACAAAATCCCGGGTGGTGATCCAAAAACTCCAGCAGTTGCACAAGTTCTTGCAATTGCGCCAGCCATGTTAAGAGACAAAACCAAAGGTTGTTACCCTGCCCCTGAAGCAATTATGGCTGCCGCAGTTGAAGGTGCTCAAGTTGATGTCGATACTGCTCTGCGTATTGAGTCTCGCTACTTTACTCAGCTTACCACAGGCCAAATTTCTAAAAATATGATCGGCACTTTCTGGCATGGTCTAAATGCAATTAAGTCTGGTGCGAGCCGCCCTGCCGACGTTGCAAAATGGCAAGCCACGAAAGTGGGTGTTTTGGGTGCAGGCATGATGGGTGCAGGGATTGCATATTCAACAGCCATAAAAGGCATTCCAGTTGTACTTAAAGATGTATCTGTTGAAAATGCTGAGAAAGGCAAAGCATATTCACAAAAGCTCTTAGATAAACGTGTATCACAAGGCCGCATGACCGCAGAAAAACGTGATCAGGTTTTATCACTCATTACCGCTACAGCTTCAGCTCAAGACTTACAAGGTTGTGATTTAATTATTGAAGCGGTATTTGAAAACCAAGAACTCAAAGCTAAAGTCACTCAAGAAGCTGAACAATACTTAGCGCCTAACGGTGTGATGGCATCAAACACCTCAACCCTGCCAATTACAGGTTTAGCTCAAGCAAGTAAGGATGATAAAGCATTTATCGGCCTACACTTTTTTAGCCCTGTCGACAAAATGCAATTAGTCGAGATTATTAAAGGCAAAAACACCTCCGCAGAGACACTTGCCAAAGCTTATGACTTTGTACAACAAATTGGAAAAACACCGATTGTTGTTAATGATAGCCGTGGTTTCTTTACCAGTCGTGTGTTTGGTACCTTCATTCAAGAAGGTATGCGCTTGCTTGCCGAAGGTGTCCACCCAGCGCGTATTGAAATGGCAGCACTGAAAGCTGGTATGCCAGTTGGCCCCCTCGCTATTCAAGATGAAGTATCTTTAACATTAACCGAACATGTTGCCAGTGAAGCACGCAAAGCTCTTCAGGCCGAAGGAAAAGATTTACCTAAAACTTCTGTAGATGAAGTGGTTCACACCATGATTCATGAGTTAAACCGTAAAGGTAAAGCTGCTGGAGCTGGTTTTTATGAATACCCTGAAAATGGTAAAAAGCACCTTTGGGAAGGCTTGAACCGTTGGCAAAAAGATCACGATATTTCTGAACAAGATATGATTGATCGCATTCTGTTTGTACAGGCCTTAGATACTTTACGTTGTTATGAAGAAGGTGTGTTGGAGTCTGTAATTGATGCCAATGTCGGTTCTATTTTTGGGATTGGTTACGCACCTTGGACGGGTGGAGCAATTCAATTCCTAAATCAATACGGCACTGATAAAGCACAAAAACGAGCTGAAGAGTTAACTGCCAAATATGGTGAACGTTTTACACCGCCTGCACTGCTAAAAACCAAAGCTGAGCAGAAACAAAATATTCAATAACTTAGACTTATTAAATATTTAAAAACTGCATAAACCTTGCCCATATAAATATATTTTATTTATATGGGTTTTTCTTTATGACCTTTAAGATTTCAGCCTCACACCTAAATATGCTATAAATAGACTTCATTTTTGTGCTTCTACAGCACATTCGAGAAATCCTTATGTCCGATAAAAATTCTTCCGAGTCAGCAGTTCTAGGCTGGAAATTTGTTCTGATCGTTGGTGTTTTAAGTGCGATTTTCCTTGGCTTTTTCTATTTAGCAATGAGTAATGAACCTGACTATATGCCAGGAGCACAGCGCAAAGCACAACAAGAGCAAATGCAGCAAAAAGCTGAACATTCTACAGAGCAACACGCGCAACATGACGATATGCCTGGAATGGATATGCAAGAACATAAGCACTCAACTCAGTAATCAGATATTTTTCAAATGACAGATTTTTCCCGCAACGCACTGGTTGTAGAAGGTGGAGGCATGCGTGGTGCCTTTACCAGTGGTGTACTTGACGCGTTTTTACAACAACAGTTCGACCCATTCGATTTATATGTTGGTGTATCGTCTGGTTCAACTAATGTCGCCAACTACCTAGCAGGCCAGCAAGGCCGCACTTTAACATTTTATATTGATCATTCACTGCGTCCTGAATTTATCGATTACAAGCGCTTTTTTAAGGGCGGCGATTTACTTGATTTAAAATGGATGTGGGAAATTGGTGAGCAAGAGCATCCTCTTGATCAACAGAGTCTTTTTTCCAAAAATCCTGATTTTTATATGGTGTTGACGCATGCCAAAACAGGTCATGCAGAATATCTTCGTGCGGGTAAAGACAATTTACTCAATGCGCTTCGTGCTTCTAGCTCAATTCCAGTTTTAACGCGTCATCCCGTCGATATTATGGGTGAACCTTATTTTGATGGTGGTGTTGCAGATGCCCTACCCGTTCGCTGGACGGCTCAGCAAAGTGGCGTCAAAAAACTGTTAGTTTTACGTACTCGTCCGAAAAACTATTTCAAAGCAAGTAGTCGAGGTGATCAATTCCTCGCAAAATATGCGTTTAAACATCATTATGGTTTCGCTAGTAGCTTGCGTAGCCGCTGTGCTCGTTATAACGCTTCGGTCGATTTTGTTCGTGGTGAAAATCCAGACCAGCAAATTTTAGAAGTGTGTCCACCGCCTCTTAAAAATATGGCTGGCCGTTTAACTACCAATCCAAAAAAGCTTCGCTACAGTTATGAAGTCGGTTTAGAAACTGGCTTACAGGCCATCGAAAGTTGGAATGCAATGAAATAAATTAAAATTGAGATTTCTAAAAAGAAGTCTCAATTTAACTTCAAAACCATATCAATATGTGGAATACCACAGTCTTGGTAAACTTCACCTTGTACTTTAAAGCCTAAAGCTTCGTAAAAAGCGGTCACATAGGTTTGCGCTGAAAGCTTTAAGTAAGGCAGTTTATGACGACGTGCATAGTCAATAATATGCTGCATTAAAATTTTACCAATACCCTGCTTTCGATAAGGCATTAAAACAGCAACACGCCCTACGCTATGCTGCGGCAACAAACGTGCTGTAGCGATAGGCTGCTCTTTGTCATAGACAATAAAATGTAGAACTGTGGCATCCAAGTCGTCCCATTCATCTTCAGGTGCAATTCCCTGTTCTCGGATAAAGACTTGTTCACGGATGTATTTGGCATCTTGCTCAAGCTGTTCCCAACCACCCTCTACAATTTTATACATCCATTCACCGTCCTAGCACTTACAGCCGATATTTTCGATCGGCAACTGATCTTGCAATAATAATTCCAACGTTTGTTTTTTAATTCCGTACATTTCTTTCAATGCTTGGATTTGAGCCATAATCTTGGTGTCAGGCTGTGAAACGTTTTTGCGTTTCGTTGCCAAAATCATTTTATTTTTGCTGGTATGTTCAAGCGATACAAACTCAAAAACTTTGGTTTCATAACCATACGCTTTTAAAAGTAACGCACGTAAAGTGTCAGTCAGCATCTCAGCTTGTTGTCCAGCATGAATACCAAACTGTAGCATTGGTTGTAAAACTTCTGGGCTATGTAATTGAGGGCGTAACTCTTTGTGGCAACATGGCGCACACATAATCATCGAAGCGTTTAAACGGATTCCAGTATGAATAGCAAAATCTGTCGCAATATCACATGCGTGTAAGGCAATCATTACATCCAGCTTTTCCGGTTGATAACTACGAACGTCACCTTCAAAAAAGTCTAAGTGGTTAAAATGCACTTTGTCTGCAACGTTCTGGCAAAATTCCACCAAATTACGGCGCAGCTCTACACCAGTAATTAATGGCGTCTTCTGTTGTTGTTGCAGATAATCATACAATGCAAAAGTTAAATAACCTTTCCCCGAGCCAAAATCGACAATGCGTAACTCTTGTTGAGACGCATCAATCTGTTCATAGGCACTCGCAAAAATTTCGATAAATTTATTAATCTGTTTCCATTTACGGGCCATGCTTGGAATGACCTGAGCTTTTTCATCAGTAATACCCAGCTCTTTTAAAAATGCATTGCCCTGCTGTACATAGCGCTGCTTTTCACGGTCATGCGCCTGAACCGTTTGTGTCGTATTTACGGCCTGCTTTTTACCCATATTTAATATGGCTTTTTTCTTATTTTTTTTAAGTTGAATTTCTTGAGTAGTCGAAAATAAGTTTGCTTGCTTACACTGAGTGATTAATTGCTCAATCTGCTGCAAGCCTTCTTGAAATGAATAGTTTTTAGTCACATCTTGAGTCGTGTGATGGTATAGAGCTGAAAGCTGTTTTTGTCCATGTAGCTCTACAACGCGGAAAGTGATTTTTTCCAGCTGCGCCAGCTCTCCCTTATATTGGCTCAAGATCAAACGTTCAAAAGCTTGTTGGTCAAGCATTTGCTTGATTTCATGAAAGAATTGCTGTTCTTGCTCAAAGGAGAAAACCGACACGGATATACCTGAAAAATGAAGACTCATATAAAATAGAAGTTTAAAGGGTCTAGGATTAAAAATAAAATAACTTTACGACTGTTTTGTATTTCTATACATTTGTATTTTTAATCAAAAAAAATTAAAGTTATGAGTAAATCTGTGTTGGAAACTTACGATCCAAAAGAAGAACTATTTAATGCCTATAGTCATGGTGCTGGCGTTGTTATGGCGGTTGTAGCTTCTATCTTTTTAATTATAAAGGGATCTTATCTTTCCACTGCTCAATGGGTGGGCTTATGGGTATATTCATTTAGCCTAATTTTAGTTTTTACCAGTTCTACACTCTATCATTTTGCTCAAACACAAAACCTACGCTACTGGTATAAAAAACTCGACCACACTGCTATTTATTATTTAATTGCGGGAACATATACCCCGTTCTTAAGCATTGCTATACCTACGCAAAAAGCTCATATTTTACTTATTGCTCTCTGGAGCATTGCTGCAATTGGTACACTTTTCAAGTTAGTTTTTATTCATCGTTTTCAGAAAATTTCGCTACTTGCTTATGTTCTTATGGGTTGGCTTGCTGTATTTGTTATGGATGATATGCGCACCTATCTGAGTAAAGACGCGTTGATTTTGTTAATTATTGGCGGATTAGCTTATACGGTTGGAGCATTGTTTTACGCGTTAAAAAAGGTAAGATATACCCATGCGATCTGGCATATTTTTGTGCTTTTAGGTGCAGGGGCACATTTTCTTGCAATCTATTGGTACGTAGTTTAGTCCATTTTTCACTCATATTCAGTGATCCTGAAAGAGTCATGGATGATGTTCTTTCACGCTATTCTTTGAGAAAAATACGTCTTTAAAAAGAATAGTCATTAAAAATAAATTTTAACGGATATAAGGACTTATATGGAGTCAACTTCTGCGACTGCTGCTCCTGTAGTAGCCACTAATTCAAAAACACGAGTTTTGTTTGCAAGCTTAGTCGGTACAACCATTGAGTTCTTCGACTTTTATATCTATGCAACAGCTGCCGTGATTATCTTTCCTCACCTGTTTTTCCCTGCTAGTAGTGGCAGTGCCGCAGTCTTACAATCTCTGGCAACCTTTGCAATTGCCTTTATTGCTCGTCCTATCGGTGCCGCATTATTTGGCCATCTAGGAGACCGTATTGGCCGTAAAGCAACTTTAGTTGCAGCTTTACTGACCATGGGTATTTCAACCGTATGTATTGGTTTACTTCCCACCTATGCCCAAATCGGGATTGTCGCACCATTACTATTAGCTGTTTGTCGTTTAGGACAAGGCTTAGGTTTAGGCGGTGAATGGAGTGGCGCAGTATTATTAGCGACTGAAAATGCCCCAGAAGGTAAAAGAGCATGGTACGGCATGTTTCCGCAGCTAGGTGCTCCAATCGGCTTTATTCTGGCAACAGGTTCATTCTTATTATTGAGTGCAGTTATTCCTGAGCAAGCATTCATGCAATGGGGTTGGCGTATTCCATTCATTGCCAGTGCTGTATTGGTTATTGTTGGCTTATATATCCGTTTAAAACTTCATGAAACTCCAGCTTTCCAAAAGGTTTTAGATAAGCAAAAAGAAGTTAATATTCCATTTAAAGAAGTCTTAACCAAACATACAGGTAAGCTTATTCTTGGTACAGTTGCAGCAATCTGCACCTTTGTTGTGTTCTATCTTACTACCGTATTTGCCTTAAACTGGGGAACCACTAAACTGGGTTATGCGCGTGGAGAGTTTTTAGAACTTCAATTGTTTGCCACACTTTGCTTTGCCGCATTCATTCCTTTATCGGCTATTTTTGCAGAAAAATTTGGTCGGAAAACAACTTCTATTGGCGTCTGTATCGCTGCTGCGATTTTCGGTTTGTTCTTCTCTAGTATGTTAGAGTCTGGAAATACCTTAATCGTATTCCTTTTCTTATGTACTGGCTTGGCAATTATGGGCTTAACCTATGGTCCAATTGGTACAGTTCTTTCTGAACTTTTCCCAACTTCAGTTCGTTATACAGGCTCAGCATTAACCTTTAACCTGGCTGGTATTTTTGGTGCATCGTTTGCCCCACTGATTGCGACTAAACTTGCTGAAACTTATGGTTTATATGCGGTTGGTTATTATCTTACTGCTGCATCACTTTTATCATTAGTTGCCTTCTTACTTATTCGTGAAACAAAAAATGATGATGTAAATAATCAGATTTAAAGTTTTAAAGACACCCCTATAAAAAAAGCCAGTTCAATTTGAACTGGCTTTTTTATACGTAAATGAATTAATTCATTGATGCAGGATTTGCTGGAGCAACACTATTTGTTGCAGCTGACGTTGTCACATTGCTTGCTGCAACTGCCGCTGGTCCTGCTACAGCTGCTTCACCGATTAAAGCAACTTTTGCTTTTTCTTGGCTTTTTGCAGAGAGAGCTGGGTTACTTGCCACAATACGATTAATATTTGCTGAGTTTGCGGGAGCAATCGCAGTAGTTTGTAAAATAATTGGGCGATTACCTGTATTACCCAACGTATAGCGAATACCTGTACGTGGACTAATCACTGTAGTATTTTCTTGCTTCACTACAGCTTGAGCCGAAGTTGGGCCTTTTGCTGCAAGTACTTTGTCAACCGTTGTCGTTTGAGGGGCTGAAGCTGCTTCTGCTGCAAAAACAAAACTTGGTACAGCAAGAACAGTTAAAAATAAAGGTTGTAATACTTTTTTCATTGTCTTTCCAACATACACTCTGGATGAGAAGTAAATAGCATTTAATGCTTAAAACTGCAAACATTATTCACAGGCTTACTACAAACATAAAAAAAGCAGAACAATTGTTCTGCTTTTTTTGTGAAGGCAGATTAGATCTTACCGTGACATTGCTTATATTTTAGTCCTGAACCACATGGGCATGGTGCATTACGGCTTTCTGGAACAGGGAAAGCTTGCTGTTCAGCAGACTCGTTCATGGTTTCTTGAGAAAGTGTAACTTCACCAGTTAAACCATCTACATCATCATGTTCAAAAGAAAGCTTCATTGATTCAGCTTGCTGCTGCTGTTGAGCTTCCATTTCTGCAAGTTCTTCTGGTGTTGGGATATGTACACGAGACAAATCAGTCACAACATCAGTTTTAATAATACCCAACATGTTTACGAACAGGTTGAAAGCTTCTTTCTTATATTCCTGTTCAGGGTTCTTTTGCGCATAGCCACGTAAGTGAATACCTTGGCGCAAATAATCCATTGCAGCCAAGTGATCTTTCCAATGGCGATCAAGAGAGTTTAAAACGAAATGGCGCTCAAGCATTGCTGCTGATTCATCACCCATTTGAGCGCGGCGCTGACGATAACGTTCAATTACTTCATCACTAATACGCTCAACCAAACCTTCTTCATCTAAACGACGATCTTGGTCTAACCATTCTTGAATTGGCAGCTCAATACCTAAATCAATACGTAAAGCATTTTCTAAACCTTCCACATCCCACTGATCATGAATTGACTCTGGTGGAATAAAGTTAGCAATCATGCCTTGCATCACTTCACGATGCATTTCTTCAACGTAGTCTTTTAAGGTGTTTTCAGCTAATACTTCATCACGTTGAGAATAAATGATCTTACGCTGTTCATTATTCACGTCATCGTATTTCAATAAGTTCTTACGAATATCAAAGTTACGCGCTTCAACTTTACGCTGAGCATTCTCAATCGAACGGCTCACCATTTTATGTTCAATCGCTTCGTCTTCTTTCAAACCCATCGCACGCATCATGCCAACAACACGATCGCCTGCGAAAATACGCATAAGGTCATCTTCAAGAGACAAATAGAAACGAGAAACACCAGGGTCACCCTGACGACCGGCACGACCACGTAACTGGTTGTCAATACGACGTGATTCATGACGTTCAGAACCAATGATATGCAAACCACCTGCTTGCAATACATCTTCGTGGTCTTGTTCCCATTGTGCTTTTAGACGTGATTCATCTTCTGCAGTTGGGTTCTCTAGTTTGGCAAGCTTAGCTTTCCAGTTACCACCCAAGATAATGTCCGTACCACGACCCGCCATGTTAGTTGCAATCGTTACTGCATTCGGGCTACCCGCTTGAGCAATAATGTCAGCTTCACGCTCATGCTGCTTTGCATTCAACACTTCATGATGAATACCAGCTTGCATTAACTTAGAAGATAAAATTTCGCTGGCTTCAATGGTTGCTGTACCAATCAGAATTGGAGCCACACCCTGCCCACGAATGTTCATAATCTCTTGAATAATCGCGTTATATTTGCCGTTACGGTTTAAATAAATTAAATCGTTTTGGTCGTTACGAATCATTGGACGGTGAGTTGGAATAATCACAACATCAAGACCGTAAATTTCTTTCATTTCCGCAGCTTCAGTATCAGCAGTACCTGTCATACCTGAAAGCTTTTTATAGAGACGGAAATAGTTCTGGAATGTTGTTGTCGCTAAAGTTTGGTTTTCAGGCTGAATTTCCAAGCCTTCTTTTGCTTCAACAGCTTGATGCAAACCTTCTGACCAACGACGACCCGGCATCGTACGACCCGTATGTTCATCGACAATAACCACCTCACCATCATGAATAATATAGTGAACATCACGTTGGAATAGGAAATGCGCACGAATGGCAGCAGATACATGGTGAACAAGGTTTAGGTTTGTTGCTGAATATAAGCTTTCGCCTTCAGCCAACAAGCCCATTTGAATAAGTTCTTGTTCAACAGTTTCATAACCAATTTCAGTCATTTCAACTGAACGTTGCTTTTCATCAATCCAGAAATGCCCACCATCTGCAACTTTTTCTTCTTTTTGCGGATGTAATTTAGGAGGAATCGTATTGATTGCAGAATACAGATGCGAAGAGTCTTCACTTTGACCAGAAATAATTAATGGTGTACGTGCCTCGTCAATTAAGATGGAGTCAACTTCATCGATAATGGCATAGTGCAAACCACGTTGTTTCTTTTCTGCTAAAGAAAACACCATGTTGTCACGTAAGTAGTCAAAACCGAATTCATTATTGGTACCGTAAGTGATATCAGCAAGATAAGCTTCCGCTTTTTCTGACGGACCTTGCATTGAATAAATTGTACCAATTGATAGACCCAAAAACTCAAATAATGGGCGGTTCAACTCAGCATCACGCTGTGCCAAATAATCGTTCACAGTAATGACATGTACACCTTGGCCACTCAAAGCGTTTAAATAACACGCCAGAGTGCCCATAAGGGTTTTACCTTCACCAGTACGCATCTCGGCAATCTTACCTTCATGTAAGGTAATACCCCCGATTAACTGAACGTCATAGTGACGCATACCCATCACACGCTTAGCAGCTTCACGACAAACCGCAAACGCTTCTGGAAGTAATTTATCTAAACTTTCGCCATTATTATAACGTTGTTTGAATTCTGGAGTTTTTGCAGATAAGTCTGCATCGCTTAAAGCTGATATCGTCGGCTCGAGCGCATTGATTTGCTCAACAATTTTGCGCATGCGTTTGAGTTCACGCTCATTTTTTGTACCGAAGATACCTCCGATCAGACTTGCCAACATGGATAAACTCTCTAAATCTTGCTTGGTCAAATGAATAAACTTTTTCTCAGTCGTTTATTATGGTGTCAGAAATTTGAAGTACAAGGGGTTTGCACAAAACCCCTAAAAAAAATCTGATAGTTAGACGAATGGTTTTTCATTCATCTAATCTCCCCTTAATGTGCCGAGCACCAAAAACACACCATTAACGCTCATCGATTAAGCATAACTTCCGAGAAATCTAATTTAGCAAATTTACCTTAAAGTTACATTGATTAAGCACTTAAAATAATGAGTTTTAGTCATATATATTTACACTTATATAAAAAGTTCATAATAAAATACAAAAACAATAATTTTAATCATAAAGTAAATGCTGCATATTCATTCAATCGAATAACAAATTATGAGCAATTGAGGAAAGATCATGACACTACGATTAGGAGATACTGCTCCCGATTTTCAACAAGAATCGAGTGAAGGCACAATTAATTTTTATGATTTTTTAGGGGATAGTTGGGGAATTTTATTTTCACATCCAGCCGACTATACTCCCGTATGTACCACTGAATTAGGTTATACAGCAAAATTAAAAGATGAATTTACGAAGCGTAATGTTAAAGCGATTGCTTTGTCAGTAGATGATGTAGAGTCTCACAAAGGCTGGATCAACGACATCAATGAAACACAAAATACAACTGTAAACTTTCCAATCATTGCAGATAAAGATCGTAAAGTATCTGAGCTCTATGGCTTCATTCACCCTAATGCCAGTGAAACTCTAACAGTGCGCTCATTAGTGATTATTGATCCTAACAAAAAAGTTCGCTTAATCATTACCTACCCTGCTTCGACGGGCCGAAATTTTAACGAAGTCTTACGTGTTGTGGATTCATTACAATTAACAGACAAGCATAAAGTCGCTACACCTGCGAACTGGCAGCAAGGTGAAGATGTCGTTATTGTGCCATCACTTAAAGATGAAGAAGAAATTAAACAACGTTTCCCTAAAGGTTATACAGCTGTTAAACCTTATTTACGCCTCACGCCACAGCCTGAAAGCAATAAAACCGACTAAAGGTTTTATTGCTTGCAAGACAAACGCAGTGCGTAGGCAAGCATCTGAAAAATTCCCTACCAGATAAGCAAACACTTAGATTAAATATCACACCCGAAAAAGTCATCCGTAGTGATGGCTTTTTTATTTATGTATTGAATACTCATGGTTTTTATTGTTCAGATCAGTTATAACTCGAAGCGATTCGGTAAAAAAATAAAAATCATGATCTATAAAATTCATCATTTAAAGTGTGGCAGCATGTGCCCAGTTTGCGCCCCTTTATTTGGACAAAAAGGCTTCCGAGCTGAAGTCATCTGTCATTGTCTTTTAGTTGAAACTGATCGAGGCTTAGTGCTTATCGATACAGGCTTTGGCTTGCAAGATTACTTACATATGAAGCAACGCCTAGGCTCATTAGTTAAGCGTTTAGGCAAAATTGAGCATAATCTTGAATTTAGTGCGATCCAACAAATTCAAAAGCTAGGATTTAATCCGAAGGATGTACAGCACATCTTTGTCACTCATCTTGATTTTGATCATGCTGGTGGAATTTCAGATTTTCCACATGCCACTGTGCATGTTTTAGCTGCAGAATATAACGCAGCCCAACTTCCAAATTTTAAGGGCAAACTTCGCTATAGAACCAATCAATATAAAGATCATCGCTACTGGAACTTTATTGAATATCAAAAAGGTGAAGCATGGTTTAACCTCGAAAAAGTAAAAGGATTTCCACTGTTTCAAGATGAAATTTTAATGGTACCACTGTTGGGGCATTCAGCTGGACATTGCGGTATTGCAATAAAGCAACAAAATCAATGGTTATTATTTTGTGGAGATGCCTACTACTCACACCTAGAGTTAAACCCTAAAAATAAATTAAGATCACTTGGTCTGTTGGAAAAAACATTTGCAGAAGACAATCAAAAACGTCTTTTTAATCTCAAGCGTTTACAGCATTTAGCTCAACATGAACCAATGATTGAAATAATTTGTGCTCACGACCCTGATGAGCTGAAACGGTATCAAACATGAAAAAATTATCGCTCCTTACACTTGTCATCTGTATAAGTTTACAAGGGTGTATGCAGCACGAAAGTATCGCCCATGAGCATCGACCACAAGATTGGGGAAGCTTAGTTTCTCAGACTCATAACTTTTATCAAATTAGTAATGATGTTTATCGCAGTGAACAGCCTGATGCTGCAATGATTTCTGAATTAAAGAATCATCAAATTGGAACGATCATTAATTTAAGAGCCAAAGACGCAGATACTTTAGTTTTTAAAAATGAAAATTTTAATCTTGTGCATATTCCTATCAACACTTGGGCAATTGACCGACAAGATCTCTTAGAAGTCATGCAACAAATCAAAATTGCCAAGCAGAATGACCAGCGCGTTTTATTACACTGCTACCATGGTTCAGACCGTACCGGCGCCAGCGTTGCCATGTATCGCATTATTTTTGAAAATTGGGCAATTGACGATGCGGTTAAGGAAATGAAACAAGGTGGTTACGGTTATCATATTATCTGGAAGAACATTGACCGTTTATTTACACCTGAAAATGTAAAATGGATTCAACAGCAACTGTCGAATCCATCTTAGTAACATTTTGAGTGGAATTTTTAATCTGGTTAACGTTGGTCTAACGGTACCCAGTCAATCACCCACGCTGATTTCATGTTTAAACTTGAATCAGAAGTAATTTTCTTACGAGCAGCATCTGCTGTATCACGGTCTTTTGCAGGTCCAACCATAATACGAATCCCCTTACTGGTTGGGCTTGTAGTGACCTTATAGCCTTTAGCTCGTAATTTAGAAACAACTGCATCTGCATTTGCTTGGTTAGCAGCCAAAGCGACTTGAACCATCCACTTTTTATCGCCATTTTCAAGCAGTTCACGTGCTTTTTCAGCTTCAGCTTTTTTCTCAGCTTCAGCTTTTCGTTTAGCATCAGAGGCTTTTTTATCAGCTTCTGCTTGTCGTTTGGCTTCAGCAGCTTTCTTGTCTGCTTCTGCCTGTCGTTTAGCTTCAGCTGCTTTCTTTTCTGCTTCTGCTTGGCGTTTTGCTTCAGTTGCTTTTTTGTCTGCTTCTGCTTGACGCTTAGCATCAGCCGCTTTCTTGTCTGCTTCTGCTTGGCGTTTTGCTTCTGCAGCTTCTTTGTCTGCATCTATTTTTGAAGTATCAGTTGTTTTATTCACCGTATTGGTTTGCTGGTTTTTAGCTTTCGCCTCACCCACTAACTCCGGTGGAATATTATCTGAACTTTCTTGAGCCGCTGTACGGCGCGCATTAATCGCAGCGTACTCTGCTGCAGCTTTACGAGCAGCATCAGCTTCAGCTTGCTGCTGCATTGCTAAGAACTCAGCTGCACGTGCTTCTTGTTCAGCAACGGCCTTTTCACGCGCACGACGCTGTTCTTCTAGCAAACGTTTTTCAGTTTCAACATCAACCGCAAGAGGTTGTAGTTGTACCATTTGCCCTTCAGTTGTCTGTTTTGGTTTAGTTTGAGTTTTTGGCGATGTGGATGCGGATGGTTGAGCTTCAACCTGTTTTATTTCCTCATTTCCTTTTAGAAGTAATGCTGCCAATAAAACACCACCTCCTAGTAAAACAACGCCACCCATCCAGCGTTGTTTGTTATTCATTGACATTCTTCCAAATACTCCCAAATCGCTTCTAAAGTATGAAACGAACCACAGGCCAAAATCAGCTGATTGTTATTTGTTTGCTCAAGCGCTGATTTAAAAGCCTCTTTGATATTGCCATATTGTTGTACTGTCTGGCCTTGCAAGGCATCATTGAGTTGCTGAATCGGTGCAGCACGCGGCACATTCAATTCAGCAATTTTCCAATGTAAAACAGTAGGTTTCAATAAATCGACTACTGATTTTATATCTTTATCTGCCAGCATTGAAAATACTGCGACAACTTCTGTGTACTGTTTATTGTATTCTAAGAAAT
Source organism: Acinetobacter sp. S-1 (assembly GCF_059579785.1). NCBI lineage: Bacteria > Pseudomonadati > Pseudomonadota > Gammaproteobacteria > Moraxellales > Moraxellaceae > Acinetobacter > Acinetobacter sp. S-1. The sequence continues at coordinate 608,460 of NZ_CM184207.1, read as the reverse complement.
TTCGCAATTGCTTTAACAAAAATTCAACACCATGTGGATTGTGCCCAGCATCAAAAATGACCGTTTTCCCGTCCACTTGGCGCTGTTCAAAACGCCCTGCTAAGCGAGCAGATTGAATACCTTTTTCTAATGCTGACTGAGAAATCTCAAGTCCGCTATTTAAAATGGCCGCAACTGCTCCTGCAATATTTTCAATCGCTAATGTACCTAAAGGAAGTTTTAAAGTGGTTCCTTCCGAAGCAAAGTACCAGTTTTGTCCATCTTCTGCGAGCTTATAAAAATAATCACGATTAACGGTATATAAGTCTGCTTGTGAACTTTGTGCTTTATCTTGAATTGCTTGCGGTAATTGTTGCTCACCCGCGAAGATAACCGGAATATATGGACGAATAATGCCTGCTTTTTCAAAAGCAATTTTTTCGATGGTATCGCCTAACCAGTCTATATGATCTAGGCCAATATTAGTAATCACTGCAATGTCGGGATCAATCACATTGACGACATCTAAACGTCCGCCCAAACCGACTTCGAGCACCCATACATCACATTGTTGTTGTTTAAAAATAACAAAAGCAGCCAAAGTGGTTGCTTCAAAAAAAGATAAGCTTAAATCACAATCGCGACGAGCCTGATCGACTTGAACAAAAGCATCAATCAGACTTTGATCATCGACTTCAACTCCACCTAACTTAACTCGCTCATTAAAGTGATAGATATGCGGTGACTGATATAACCCAACTTTATAACCCTGTGCGTTTAATATCGCAGCCAGTGTGGTTGTGGTTGAGCCTTTACCATTCGTTCCGGCTACTGTAAAAACTTTAGCATTAGGCTGAGTTACACCCAGCTTTTCTGCAACAGGAATTACACGTTCCAGACCAAGATCTATCCCTGTAACGTGAACATGGCTCCAATAATTGAGCCATGTATCTAAAGAGTCTATTGAAAGTGGAGCTTGTTGGTTCAAGGTAAATTCATCAATTTCGATACAAGTCGAGATACAGTATCACGTAAAGCATGACGATGAACAATCTGATCGATTACACCATGATCAAGCAAATATTCAGCACGTTGGAACGGTTCTTCAAGAGTTTCACGTACAGTCTGCTCAATTACACGCTTACCAGCAAAGCCAATCATCGCTTTAGGTTCAGCAATATGAATATCACCCAACATTGCTAAAGAAGCTGTTACACCACCATACACAGGATGTGTTAACACAACGATATATGGTAAGCCAGCATCTTTTAATTTTTGAATCGCGGCAGAAGTACGCGCCATTTGCATAAGCGATAACATACCTTCTTGCATACGCGCGCCGCCAGAAGCTGCGAAACAGATTAATGGCTGACGTTTTTCAATTGCAAGCTCGGCAGCCTTTACAAAACGGTCACCTACAACTGTACCCATTGAGCCGCCCATAAAGTCGAACTCAAAAGCACAAGCAATCATATCTACGCCATTTAAGTTACCTTGCATGGCAATTAACGCTTCCGTTTCACCAGTTTTGCTTTGCGCTTCACGCATACGATCTGGATACGGTTTAGAGTCAACAAACTTTAATGGATCTTTAGCAGTAAATTCTTGACCCAATTCAGTTACAACATTATCGAAGAACCAGTTCAAGCGGTCACGAGCTTTCATTCGTAAGTGTTCGTCGCATTGCGGACAAACATATGCATTGAAAGAAATTGCTGTACGTGTCACTAGTGCATGACATTCAGGACATTCAATCGTTGGCTCAGTAAATGTTGCTTTGAGAATTTGTTGCTCATCTGCGACTTCAATACCTGGAACCGGACGTTTTGTCCATGGTGTCGAAGGGCTAAGAACTTTCCCTGGTTTCACTTCTTGATTCATACTAACTCATCGAGCGCTGCTCGAAGCTCCTTGACTTTACTCACCGTCTGTTCAACAGCGTCATCCGCTGCCAACGTTGCAAAATTTTTAACGAAAGCACTACCTACAATCACGGCATCAGCAACATTACCCATTGCTTTTGCTGAAGCGGCATCACTAATACCAAAACCAACACCCACTGGAATATTCGTGGCATTTTTGATTTTTTGAATACGCGCAGCAGCTTCTGCCGTATCAAGTGTTGCTGCTCCAGTTACACCCTTAAGTGAAACGTAGTAGATAAAACCACTTGCCTGATTTGTCACATGTTGAATGCGTTGATCTGTAGAAGTTGGCGCAAGTAAGAAAATTTGGTCCATATCATGTTGTTTCAACACAGCACCAAACTCTTTTGACTCTTCTGGTGGTAAATCTACAAGTAGTAAACCATCTACACCACATTGTTTCGCATGAGAAACAAACTTCTCGTAACCAATCACTTCAACCGGATTCAGATAACCCATTAAAACAACAGGTGTTTCCTGATCCTGCTCACGGAACTCTTTTACCATGTTAAGTGCATCCAACGTATTGGTCCCTGCTGCAAGCGCACGTTCAGCTGCAAGCGCAATTACCGGACCATCAGCCATTGGATCTGAAAATGGTAAACCAAGCTCAATGACATCTACTCCTGCCGCAACCATTTTATGCAGTAACGGAACCGTTACTTGTGGCTGTGGATCACCCGCCATAACATAAGATACAAGCGCTTTACGTTGTTGGGACTTAAGCTTTTCAAAACGGGTGGCAAGACGTGACATAGGGTTGTGCTTTCCTTGAATTATTTAAAATTGAGGAGTTGTTTGTAGAAATACAAGAACATCGCATTTTAACGCTATTTTTTGTCCATTGAACAGGTCTAACGTTATGGCGATATTCGATTGTATGATTCATACAACCCATGGTGTACATTTATCAATATTTTGAAACTTTTCTCAATGATCAAAGCTTCCTATTTTCGAGCCATTATTAGATCGCCATCAGATCAAAAAACAATCACGCAAAACTTATTTCTCAATATTTTTATTGGCGAGTTGTAATTCCCTTTTCCGCGTGAGTAAAGTTTGTCCTGTCAAATTTTTATGAGCCCGTGCAAGTGCCGACTGATCCGAATATCCCAACTGTTCAGCAATTGTAGTAAGGCTTTCATTTTGGTGAAGTAATATTTCACAGCGTTTCATGCGTTCAGTATCTAAAATTAATTTAAATGAAGTATTTAATGACTGTAATTGACGCTGCAAGCTCCGTACTGAAATATTCAACTCGATGGCAATATCCTCTATTTTAGGGGCTTGTTGCTTGTGTTTGAAATATTCATGAACAATCCAATGTATTTGCTGGGCTAAATCTGTATGTATTTTCCGCTGAGCTAATGCCTCTTCTGCTTGTTTCACTAAAAGTTGCATTAAGCTGGGGTCTGCATGTCGAGGGCGAACATTCAATCCCTCACTTGCAAAAGTTAATGCATAGTAAGGTTGCTCAAATGATAATTTACATTGAAAGAAACGCTGATAGTGAACTAAGGGACCACGTGAGCGATGCACAAACTCAACATGCTGCAAGAGAAAATCATGGAAAGGAGCAATTTGTTTAGCAAGCTGAACCATAGCAGCTAAAGTCAGTTCACAAAGTATGATATTACTGGCATCAACTAGCGGCCAATACAAACGAATGTTAGAAGCATCTTGTTCAACTTGCATAGGCACGACTTGCTCACCGTCAATCACGAGACGATGAAATTTCATGACATATTCAAGAACCTCTGCAAAGCTGCCACTTCGAGAAGCCATATATCCCAGTACACCAAAATTGGCAGGTGTAATACAAGTTGCCATTTCTAGGGCTAAATTAGAAACTTGTAGACGAGACTCTGTCAGCTCTAAAAGTTCAAGAAAAAAGTTTAAAGAAGATTGAGCATCAATAGATGAAGCTAAGATATTTTGAACTTGACGGGCCTGAACATCTGTAAGGTTTAATGCCTGCCAATCGACTCCTTTTTCTTTTAGATAAGTATTCCACAGATAAAAGTAGCCATTTGAAATCGTAAAATCCTGCATGGCTCATCCTTTTTTTAATGCCATCTTGTCGCAAACTGTATAAAAATTGGCAATAACTGTCAAAACAAAGCCGACTATTAGCGACATACTAATGAACATGTTAGATGCGAGAAATAAAAATATGAACGCACATGTTTCTTATCAGGTCGAGCCAGTAGTTCGTAAAGATCTAGATTTTCATTTAAACGAAGCGCCTCGCTTTTGGTTTAATAATGATCCTTTTTTGACTCGTATGTTTGATGCGCTCAGCTTAACCTTTCCAGATGGAGAGCGTTATTTTATTGAATGTGTTCGTATGTTCCGAGACAAAATTGATGATCCCGAACTACAAAAACGGGTTGCAGACTTTATTAAACAAGAAGCTCAACACGGTATTGCACATGACAAAATGAATCAGCTCATGAAAGAGCAAGGTATGCCTGTTGACCAGTTCACAGCCACACTTAAAAGAGTTTTTCGTTTTGAACTCACCAAACGCTCACCACAATACAATATTGCGATGACGGCAGCAGCTGAACATTTAACAGCGTTAATGGCGGAAACTTTTTATAGCAATAAAAAAACTTTGGAAAATGCTCACCCCTATGTTCGAGCGCTATTCGCGTGGCATGCCATTGAAGAGATGGAGCACCGCGATGTTGCTTTTGATGTTATGAAACAGGTGGGTGAAGTTCCTGAGTCGACTCGTCGTTTTGTCTTGGTTCTTACGACAGTACTGATGTTTGGCTTTACACTTTACCGCACGAATATCATGTTGAAATGTGATGGCTTTAGTCCAAGAGAAAGACTCTTGATGAATGTTAAAGGTTTACCTTGGTTCTTTGGCAAAAATGGCACATTAACCGCTATGAAAAACCAATATTTAGATTGGTTTAAAAAAGACTTTCATCCAAGTCAGCATCCAGTCATTCGTCAATATCCTGTTTGGATTGAAACACTCGAAAAGACAAATGATCCTATTGCAGCTGGTGAGGCATTCTGGCAAGCAGGTTTATAACCTGCTTGTTACCATTTTGCATAATGTTGTTCTAGTAAACCGTATTGCTCATTGCAATTGATTATATCGGTTGCCTCATGCTCAATCGTGCCGCTAATTTTAGCTTGCCACTGATTGAACTGGCTGCCGATCATTCTTAAGTTTATATTTTCATATCGGCACCAACCAATATGCACTTGGAGATTAAGCTTTTGATCTAAAGAGCTAATTTGCCAAAGCTCATCATTTACTTTTTCAAATAAAACATCAGTTAGTGGAAATAAAACGCCGTTAATCCACAAGCAGTTTTCATTACCAAAACTTTCATTAACACCAGAAGCTAAATTTAAACCAATACGACGCCCTTGCTCATCCCAGAAATTACATGAAAGCCAGAACCAAGCCGTTTCAGGTCGCAAAAAACCGCAGGTATCATCTAAAGAGGCAAATGTCTTTTCATCAAATTGTACGACTTGGTTTTGCTTATTAATAAACATTCCCTCTACAGCCAATGTGGTCTGCTTTTGGGTATAAGTCCAACCATTGATTCCTGTTGGTGTACACAAGCTTAATATATCGGTTCCAGCACAAAAAATACGAGCGCTAAGTTGAATCTCACCATATTTAGTGACTCGAATGTATCGCACACCATTGGCATGCTGGATATCAAACTGATAAGGCGATTTAGAAAAATAGCTTTGATTAAACAATGGCTGTTCATCGAGATAGGTTTTATGACCTAAAGGCTGAATGGCATTCCACTCGATGACTTGCTGAGTTTCATGGTCATAAATATAGAAAAAGCCATGCCCAACCCAGCCAATATCTGCAATTGCCAGACCAATACTATAGTGTTTATGTTGAATGCCGCAGAATTTAAATTTTTTATATTTTAATTGTTTACGCCAGCCTTTAAGGACCTTACCGTAAGGGGTTTTATAAATATAATGTTGTACGTGAATGGTTGACGGTACAGATTCAAAACGCCCGTAGCGAGGCTGTCCATTTTCTTGAATTAAATCCATTTACCCACTTCCATATGAATATTAGATTTCAAATGACCTATACCACGGTCAAATACGTATTTTCCCAAATTGTTTCAGCAAAATCGCCTTTTATTAAATGAATATAGCGCCCTGCTACACAATCTATCGCTAAGCAGTCATCAATATCAATGACTCGATCTGTATGTGCTTTTTGCCACTGTCGATCTATAAATTGTTTACCTAATTGTTTGGCAACTACCGCATTTGGTGCAACCACAAACTCATAACGGTGAAGTTCACCGAATTCACTTGCATTATATCCGCCCAGATTAATTAAATATAATTTTAAATCATCTGGTTGTGGAGCAGCGTCTGTAAAGTGAATTTGATAATTTTGCCCTTGAGAGCTAACACCAGAGAGCTTGGCCCAAGCATCAATATGTAATCCTTGAGCCTCACCAAACCAAGCCTGTTTAAGTTGAGGATAAACTTCTTCCAAAGTATCTCCTACAGCCATGACTACATCATGAACTTCTGTATTAGCACGTGCATGACGCCCGCCTAACATCACCATAAACAAACTTGGCATTGTATCCTCTTATATCTCAACCATTTCTACGCCATCAATACGTGCAACTGTCATTAAATCTTTATCACCGCGACCTGAAACAGTCGCAATAATAATCTGATCTTTAGACATCGTCGGTGCAAGCTTAGACACATAGGCCATCGCATGCGAGCTTTCAAGTGCAGGAATAATCCCTTCGATTTTGGTTAAATCACGAAAACCTTGCAAAGCTTCTGTATCATTAATCGGCACGTATTCTACGCGCTTCATATCTTTCAAGAAGCTATGTTCAGGACCAACACCCGGATAATCAAGGCCCGCCGAGATACTATGTGTCTCAATAATCTGGCCTTGTTCATCACTCATCAAGTAAGTACGGTTACCATGTAATACACCCACGTGACCCGCATTTAATGGTGCAGAGTGTTTACCAGTTTCAATACCAAAACCAGCTGCTTCAACACCATACATTTTCACGTTGGCATCGTTTAAGAATGGATAGAACAAGCCCATTGCATTTGAACCACCACCCACACAGGCAACTAATGCATCTGGTAAGCGACCTGCTTGTTCCAAAATCTGTTTACGCGCTTCACGACCAATAATTGACTGGAAGTCACGAACCAATTGAGGATATGGATGCGGGCCTGCAACTGTACCAATCACATAGTACGTCGTATCAACATTCGTTACCCAATCACGCATCGCTTCGTTCATGGCGTCTTTCAGCGTTTTAGAGCCGCTTTGTACAGGAACAACTGTAGCACCCAACAAACGCATACGATAAACGTTCATCGCTTGACGCTTAACGTCTTCAGCGCCCATATAAACAACACATTCGAGACCTAAACGTGCTGCAATTGTTGCTGTCGCTACACCATGCTGCCCTGCACCAGTTTCGGCAATAATACGTTTTTTACCCGAAAGCTTTGCCAATAACGCCTGACCAATCGTGTTATTTACCTTGTGTGAACCTGTATGGTTTAAGTCTTCACGTTTAAGGTAAATTTGCGCACCACCTAACTCTTTTGACCATCGCTCAGCATAATAAAGTGGACTAGGACGACCTACATAGTAGGCGAGGTCACGGTCGAATTCTGCCAAAAACTGTTCATCATTTTTCATACGGGAATAGAGATTTTCTAAATCTTCTAATGCCGCCATTAGAGTTTCTGACACAAAACGTCCGCCATGGATACCGAAATGCCCTGCAGCATCTGGGTACTGTGTATAGTCAATCACATTGTTTTGCTGATCCACGTTGGACTCCTTGCATAAATCGTTCAATGAGTTGTTGGTCTTTTATACCTTTTGCGGACTCTACGCCTCCGCTCACATCTACTGCAAAAGCACCGGTAGTATGAATAGCGTCAATGACATTGTCAGGGGTTAAACCACCTGCCAAGATTAAGGGAATATCAAGTTTTGGGAATTTAGACCAGTCAAACTGATGTCCTGTGCCCCCTTTGAGCTCAGGATGCCACGCATCGAGCAATACAGCACTGGCACCAGCTGCCTGATATTTTTGAATTTCAGCAACTACATCCAGATCAGGTTTAACCTGAATCGCTTTATACCAGCGACGTTTACAATGGCGAGCAATTTCCTGACATTGTTCTGGAGTTTCATCGCCATGTAGTTGTAATACATCTAGGGGAACACAATCAAGTACATCCTGAATTTCAGTAGCACTCGCATTTACAAACAAACCTACCATTTGTACATAAGGTGGAATTACTTTTGCTAATTCTTGGGCCTGTTCAACTGTTACATGTCTTGGACTTGGCGGAAAAAAAACAAAACCAATCGCATCTGCTCCAGCAGCAACAACTGCCTGAACATCTTGAATACGAGTAATTCCACAGATTTTTGCTCGTGTACGTTTTTGGTTTGATGGGCTCATGATCTGCCTAAACTACAACCATTTCTTAAAATAAGCGCCATTGTAATGCAATTTTTGTCCCTTGCGTAAAAGTTCTCGGGGAATTGCTCCAAATGACATTGTATGAAGTAAATCGCCACTTTATACTGCGTAAAATTGGAAGCAAGTGTAAGCAATTCATGCTTTAGGGAAGCTGGTGAAAGTCCGGCACTGCCCCCGCAACGGTAACAATGTAAAGCATATTTTTTAAGTCGTTCTCGACTTACGCCACTGCAGTAATGTGGGAAGGTGAATATGTCCATAAATTAAATATGGCGCTGAAGTCCGGAGACCTACTTGTTTCATCTATCTACCCGATCATTCACGTGGGGTGAATGTATGGAGCATGTTATGTCTAAGTCTTTTCAACCTACTCGTCTGGTAGGGGCTATCGCTATTGCGATGGGGTTTTCACCTGTTATTTTTGCTGAAGATACAATGAATGTAACTCAGCTTGATCCAATTGTAGTGACTGCTTCAAAAAGTGCTGAAAAAGCAAGTGAAGTTCCGGCACGTATTGATATTATTGAACCAAAAGTTCTCGAACAATCTCCTATCGCTTCTTTACCACAATTATTACAAACCGATGCTTCCATCAATATGGTACAAAGTGGTGGTATGGGACAACTTGCAGAGATTTATTTAAGAGGTACAGAATCTGATCATACTCTCGTGCTACGAGATGGAATTCGATTAAATAATGCATCCTCAGGAACAGCAAGTCTTGCATTTATTGACACAACAGATATTAAACAAATTGAAGTATTGAAAGGGCCTGCCTCTGTTCTCTATGGTACTGATGCCATTGGCGGAGTAATTCAGCTCGTTTCAAAAACACCTGAAAAGAATAGAGCTTTTATCACAGGTGAAATTGGTGAGAATAAAACTTATAAATCAGTTATTGGTGCTGATTTATATGAAGATGGTTTTTATGCCCAAATTCGTGGACAACGCTTAGAGTCTGATGCAACTAAAGTAACTAACCAAAAAACTAACTCATCGGATACAGCATCATTTGATCAAAAAGGTTTTAGTACAAAGTTTGGTGTTGAGCAGAAAGATTACGGTATTTCTGTCGACTATAGCCATAATGAAGGTTCAAGTCTTTATGATGCTTATACATTTAATGGTGCATTGCTTAAACAAGACTTCGAAAATGAGATTATCAATTTACGTAGCCGTTTAAATGTAACAGATAACTTAGAATTAAATACTCGTTTATCACAATTCAAAGATGAAGTTAATCAAAAAGACTCTACTGATTTCGTTCATAGCAAAACTCAGGAAGTAGAGCTATATAGCAAATGGAAGTTTTTACCACAGCAAACACTCTTAGTTGGTGCCACCCACCGTACATTGGATGGAGATATTCTATCTTATGGAGCACCATACAATGAAAACGTAGACTCGACGGGGTATTATTTTCAACATCAATTCAATGGTGATAGATTAAACACTCAAGCCGGTGTTCGTATAGAAGATAATGAAAAATATGGCTCACATACTGTTGGTCAAATTGCTGCACGTTACCAACTTTTAGATAAAACAAGTATCTATACTAATATTGGTACTGCTTTTAAATCACCAACGCTTAATGAACTTTTCAACTCATGGAACGGCAACCCAGATTTAAAACCAGAAGAAAGTACATCTTATGAAATTGGTATAGATCAAACTCTACCAGCAGGTTTTAAAACTGGTTTATCTGCTTACTATACGGAAGTTGAAGATCTTATCGGCTCAGTGAACTTTGGCAAATTAACTAATATTAATAAAGCAACTTACCAAGGTGGTGAATTTTATGTTGGTTGGCAGAAAGATGATCTATTTGCAAAAGCAACTTATAGCTATGTCAAACCTGAGAATGAAGAGACTCATCAGGATTTAAATCGCCGCCCTCGTCAAGGATTAACCTTAACAACAGGCCTGCAAAATGAAGTTTATGGTATTAGCGCTTCTCTCGTTGCAAAATCAAAGTCGAAAGACTGGGATAGTAATTACAAGAATCCAGGTTACGCAACTGTAGATATTAATGCTTATTGGAATATGAATCCGCATATTAAATTGTTTACTAATATCCAAAATATTGGAGACGTGGATTATAAAACAGCTTATCAAGACCAAGGATACTACTATGTAAATGGTGGCCGCCTTGCATCAGCTGGTGTGACCTTAAGCTACTAAGCAAAACTTTATTATAAAAATATTTTCTTAACTCCAGTTTCGGGGTAATGTTCTGACCGACATTATCCCTTTTTTATGTTCAGGATATCCATCATGGGACACCGTTTAAGCAAAATCTATACACGCACAGGCGACTCAGGTACAACAGGTTTAGGCGATGGTTCTCGTGTTGCCAAGGACGATTTACGAATTGCAGCACTTGGTGATGTTGATGAACTCAACGCCATTATTGGGGTACTTCGTGCTCAAATCACAGATAGCCAAGTAACTAACAAGGTTGATTGGGATAAAAGCTTAAGTCTGATTCAACATTGGCTTTTTGATTTAGGTGGAGAGGTTTGTATTCCAAACTACAATTTACTTCAGCCCGTTTGTATTGAATTTCTTGAAAAAGAAATTGACCGTATGAATGAAGACTTACCGATGCTTAAGGAGTTTATTCTACCGTCTGGTTCTTTATCTTGTAGTTATGCTCATCAAGCTCGTGCCGTTTGTCGTCGTGCAGAACGATCGCTCATGTCAGTACAGACTCGTGATCAAAATATTCAAGCTACAGCACTCCAACTTTTAAACCGTCTATCTGACTGGTTATTTGTCGCATCACGCGCTTTACAGCGTGCTGAAGGTGGCCAAGAAGTGCTTTGGCAAAAAAATATTAATGAGATTATTTAAAAATAGATTAGATTAAACATGGTCTCTGCTCTTTTTTAAAGAGACCATAGTCAAAATATTTCATAGAAGAAAATCATGCGCATTATTGGTCATCGTGGTGCACGCCGAGAAGCTCCTGAAAATACACTTGGTGGGTTTCAGCACATAAAAAATTTAGGTATTCGTGGTGTCGAATTCGATATTCGTCAGCTTCAAGACCAAGAGTTAGTTGTTATTCATGATGACAATTTTTTGCGTACAGCTGGAGTAGATCAAATTGTAGAGCAATCGACTTTGGCTCAAGCGTTGTCATTTGATCATCGTCAAAGCTGGCCCAATTGGCCGACTCCTGAACCAACGCCTACACTTACAGCTGTTTTAAACTTACTTGATAATTTCGATCATATTGAAGTTGAAGTTAAAGCTGTAAGAGATATGGCGTTAGCCGAACAACTCGTTCAAAAGCTTGAGACGGAATTACAGGGTTTTGAGAAAGTCGTAACCATCACAAGTTTTGATCTTCAAATTTTAACTGCCTTACGTGATATCAACTCTCAATTTAAACGTGGATTGTTAGTTGAACTTCCTGTTGGGGCAACGGCAATTGAACTCGCGCATCAATATGGGTGCTGTCATATTGGTTGGCACGACCAACTGGCAACAGATGAAATGATCCAACTATCACATCAAGCTGGTTTGAACATTAGTGTCTGGACAGTCAATGATGTAGAAAGAGCAAAAAGACTACGTGATTTAGAAATTCAGGGCTTAATTACAGATATTCCAACCACGATGTTAGAAGCCTTATAAATATAAAAAAGGTGGTAAAAACCACCTTTTATTTCTTTTGTGCCTGAATGAGGCGCTGACCACTCTGGTCAAGTAGATATAGCGTATTACCTACGAGTTGGAAGCGTTGGATACGTTGCAAAGCATCTACCAGCTCTGCTTCTTGAGCCAAAGCACCATCACAGCTTGAATGACCTGCATTTACTTGCATATCAAGTTTTTGCTGGCTGAAATTAAATGTATAACGGCCAAAAATAGCATTACAACCAGTATGTCCCGATACTGTTTTGACTGCTGAGTTCAGTGAAAGAGTTGGCCATTGGTTAAAGAATTTTGCCTTATGACCACTGATCTGAGTGATCTGCCAATCAATATCTTGAATGCCATCTGGACTCACTCTCTTTTTTACAACAGGGGTTTGAGTCTGATGAACTGTTCTTTTTGGTTGAACTTTTTTCGTAGTTTGTTCGGGTGCACTTTGACATGCGGCTAATACAAGACTGATTGTGACCAAGATACACTTCAATGATAATTTTCTTGAAATATCAATGCTGTTCTTTTTTTTCAATCGTTGTACGTTCATTAAACAACTTCTCCTGCTTGAAAAACTCTTTGACATAGTTTAATTCTGTTACGGTTCTTTCAATACATCTGTACAATAATGCTAGTGATTCTCACTAAGCACGTGCTAATATGAAGGATAGAATAGCAATATATCTTGATGATTGGTTTTGCTATGTCGTTTTGTCTTTGTACCTTGTTTCACAAGGATTCTAGGAGCGCTGCCGGATATGACTTCCGCCCCACTCAAAGCCCCAATTAACTGGACCGCTAGCATTACCTTAATTGGTTTACCAATTCTTGCCGCAATCATAATCCCGATTTATGCGTATTTTTATGATTTTAGTGTAAGCGCATGGGTAAGCTTATTTTTTCTTTTAGCTCTAAGTAGTATGGGGATTACTGCTGGTTACCATCGCCTTTGGGCTCACCGAGCTTATGAAGCGTCGTTACCGCTTAAAATTCTTTTAATGATCGGTGGAACATTTGCCGTACAAAATAGTATTTTGTTCTGGGCATCTGGTCACCGTACTCACCATCGACATGTTGATGATGTTGATGAAGATCCATATTCAATTGAACGTGGTTTTTGGTATGCCCATATGGGTTGGATGATCCGCGATCATTCACCATCTGAGCCAGACTTTAAAAATGCACCAGACCTACTCAATGATAAATTGGTCATGTTCCAGCATAAATATTACGCGCTACTTGTAGTTGCAGTTCATGTTGGTATTTTAGGTTTAATTGGTTGGGCAACTGGCGACCTATGGGGTGTAGTCCTTCTAGGTGGTCTCTTACGTTTAATCATTAGCCATCAAGTTACATTCTTTATTAACTCGCTTTGCCATATGTTTGGTAAACGTCCTTATACAGACGAAAACTCAGCACGTGATAATTTCTGGTTAGCCATTGCCACTTGGGGCGAGGGTTACCACAACTATCACCATATCTTCCAATACGACTATCGTAATGGTGTGAAATGGTGGCAATATGACCCAACTAAATGGTTGATCTGGTCATGTTCTAAAATTGGTTTAGCTAAAAATTTACGTCGTATCCCCAGCTTTAATATTAAAAAAGCAGAACTGGCGATGAAATTTAAATACGCTGAACAAGACCTCGCTATTTATGGTCATGATGTAAATGCAGACATTACTCAAATGAAGCAACGTATTGCACAAGAGTACGAAGCATTTACACACACCTTAAATGATTGGGCAAAACTTAAAGAACAAGAGTTACAAGCTAAAAAAGCAGCAATGGCTGAAAAGATTCATAGAATGGATCATAAGCTTAAAGTTGATTTCCAATTGCTTGAACACCGTTTAAGTCATCACCGCGAATGCTTAGAAACACTGATGCGTAGTGTTAAAAAGAATACCAACGTGGTGTCAGACTAAAATAAATCCTGATCTAAAATAGCTCTTACGGGAGCTATTTTTATGCCTGCTTTTTAACTGTGTTATAGTGAAATCCGCTCTCTCTATTTTGCTAAGCCTATGCAGTTTAATCCGCTCTACCCTTCACTTCCATCTAAATTATTCCATGTTCAGCAACCATCACCTTTACGGGGTGCAAAAGCAGGACATTTTAACAGTGCTTTGGCTGATGAACTGCAATGGTCAGAAGATGATAAAAATGCATGGGTTGAGATCTGTAGTGGACAGCGTACATTCCCTGCATTTCCGTCTCTTGCGATGGTCTATGCTGGCCACCAATTCGGACAATGGGCAGGACAACTCGGCGATGGACGTGGTTTACTAATTGCACAAATACTGAATACAAAGGGCCAAACCATCGACCTTCATCTCAAAGGTGCAGGTCCTACGCCTTATTCAAGAATGGGAGATGGGCGAGCAGTATTACGTTCTGTGGTCCGTGAATATTTAGCAGGACATGCTTTAAATGCTTTAGGCGTCGCATCTAGTCATGCAGTCGGTTTTACAACCTCGACTCAAGGTGTACAGCGTGAAAAACTAGAGTTAGGCGCAATGCTACTTAGAACATCTGAATGTCATATTCGTTTAGGGCATTTTGAATGGATTAATCAATATGCGCCTGAATTGCTGTCAGAATTCACTCAAAAATGTATTGAATGGCATTATCCAGAATGCTTAGAAACTGAAAATCCAATTTTATCCTTTGCTAAAAAGGTAGTTGAATGTACTGCAATTATGATTGCGAAATGGCAATTGGTTGGGTTTGCTCACGGCGTGATGAATACCGATAACTTAAATATTACGGGTTCAACACTCGATTTTGGCCCATATGGTTTTATGGAGCGTTTCCGCCCGAACTGGATCAACAATCACTCGGACTACCAAGGTCGTTATACTTACCAAAATCAACCAAGTATAGGCCATTGGAATTTATGGACGTGGCTAAACAACTTAATCCCTCTTGCTGAGCCTGAAAAAAAAGATGAGTTTAAAGAAGAGTTAGCACGTTGCTTAGAACAATTTGAACCAATCTTTTTAGAACACTATGGACAAGGTTTATGTGAAAAAATGGGACTTCCCCATTTCCACAAAGACAGCCTTGATTGTAGTTTTGCGTTTTTAAGAATCTTACAAACTGAACAACTCGATTACACTCAAAGTTTTATTCGTCTTCAAAATAAAGAATATAAAACTCTACGAGATGATTGCCTTGATATTCGACAGTTTGATGAGTTTCTTAGCCAATATGAAAGCATTCGTGAACATCAAGATATTGATGAGCTGGATGCAAATATGCAAAAAGCAAATCCAGTTTATATTTTACGTAATCACATGGCTCAGCGTGCTATTGAAGCAGCAGAACGAGATGATTTTAGCGAAGTAGACCGTTTGTTTAAGCTGCTTAATCATCCTTACACAAGACAACCAGAGCTTGAGCAACCACAAGATTTAGGGCCGTTACCAAGTGATGTTCCAGATGTAGCAGTGAGCTGTTCGTCTTAATATTAAAAAACTAAACTCTCTTAAGTCATTCTCAACACTTAAGAGAGTTCATTAAGTATAAAAAATAATATATGAAAATTAGCTCCATCATTATTTGCACACTTCTTATCGTTCCACTGGGAATCGCTTTTTATAATTATGAAAAATATTTACCGACTTTTACGTCAAGTCATCAAGCACTCTCAAATGAAGAAATATTAGAACTCATAAAGACCAAGCAAGTTAGTAAGCGTCCGCTGAACCCCATGCCTATTTTTTAATTTGAGTTGGATTTCCAGCGATGTGGCAGTAATTCTTCTATTTGGGTCGCTTTATGCGTCGGCAGCCTTTTCAGCACATCACTTAAATAGGCATACGGATCCAGCCCATTCAGCTTTGCTGACTGGATTAAAGTCATGATATTGGCTGCTCGTTGGCCACTGCGCAGCGAACCTGCAAATAGCCAGTTCTTTCGTCCCAAGGCCCAGGGGCGCATTGAGTTCTCTGCCCAGTTATTGTCAATGGGTAGATTGCCATCATCCAGATAGCGGCTTAAGGCTGGCCAACGCTTCAGACTGTAATTGATGGCCTTGGCGGTTGGAGAACTCGATGGCACCGTCAGATAATGTTGGTTGAGCCATTCATACAGTTGTTGCATCACCGGTTGGCTGTGCTGTTGTCGGTATTCGCGGCGGTGTTCTGCTGTACTATCGGTCTTTTTCCTGAGTTCGGCTTCTATCGCATACAGTTTCTGAATCATCAGTAATGCCTGTTCAGCGATCTGACTTTTCCCAGTCACATGTAGCTCATGGAATTTACGACGTGCATGCGCCATGCAGCCCACCTCAATGACATCGCCTGATTTAAAGCGTGCTTTATAACCACTGTAATCATCACAGACCAGATGGCCCTGCCAGCCATTCAGGAACTCTTCTGCATGCTGACCTGAACGGCTATCCTGAAAGTCATAGATCACCGCTTGAACTGGATTGTACTGTGTAGTGGCATAGGCCCAGACATAACCTTTCTTCGGTTTTTTCTCATCATCACCCATCCGCATGATGGTGACCGGCGTTTCATCGGCATGGATCACCCGCTGTTGCAGCACCACCTGTTTTAAGGCATTGGCCAGAGGTTCCAGTTCCACACCGCAGCGACCAATCCAGTCAGATAAAGTAGATCTGGACAGATCAATGCCCGCCCGCTGATAGATCAGGCGCTGACGGTACAGCGGCAAATGATCGGCATACTTCGATACCAGCACATGGCTGAGCAGTTCAGGTGAAGCAATGCCTTTATCAATCACATAGGCGGGCATCGCTTGCTGAGTCAGGGTGTCACACTGATCACAGACCCATTTGCCACGCACATGCTGTTCCTTATAGAACTGTGCCGGTCTGAAATGCAGTTTTTCACTGATATCTTCGCCGATACGACGTAACTGGCAGCCACAACTGCATTGGGTTGATGCAGGTTCATGCTCAATACGGATGGTGTGTAAATGATCCGGCAGCAGTCGACGTTTAGGTTTGTTGACTGTGGCTTTCTCTGTCGCTGCATCGGTTTTATCTGCATTCAGCCGCTCCAGTTCCAAATCAACTGCTGCGATATCCTCTTCAACCGCTTCGTCCCACAGATGGATTTGTTTTGCGGTGAGATGTTCGTTTTTACTGCCAAATTTGTGCTGTTTAAATAGTGCGAGCTCATGCTCGTATTTTTGCGTGAGAATGGAAAGATGTTGAACTTTGGCATCCAATTGCTGGTTTGATTTTTCTAATTCTTGATTTGATTGTGCCAGAGACTGATGCTGCATTGCCAACTGTCTGGTAAATTCCAGCAGTTGTTCATGGGTCAGTTGGCTTAAGTCTGGCAGCGTATTCATGACCGCAGTATGCCTGAGGTCATGACGCAGAGGAAATAGAACGTTTGGAGAATAGCAGAATGGACCAGTTTAGAGCATCGTCACCACCTGCTGTCGTCCAATGCGCTGCCAAGGTAAACCCTGGATCAGTGCCTGTAACTGTTCCGGACTGATCGCCATGCTTTCACCCTGGTGAACCTGCGCCCAGTGGAATTTTCCCTGTTCCAGCCGCCGGGCACACAGCCAGATGCCCAGTCCATCATGTACCAGCACTTTCATGCGATGGCCACGTTTATTACAGAACAGGTAAGCACAATGCGGTTTAATGTAGCCAAAGGCTCTCACCACCTGAGCCATGATAGTATCCATCCCTGCTCGCATATCCAGAGGTTGGGTAGAAAGCCAGATTTCATCAATGCGGATCATGTTGCAAGTGCCTTGAGTAATTCTGCTAAAGCAGATATTTCTGATACTTGCCATTTCAAGCCAATTTCTGCTTTTGAGTGGGGTAAAGTAATTTGAACCGTTAACATGTCAGTAGGAGTAGGATCTAATGGTGCAGAGCAAGATAAGGCAATAAATGCAGGTTTATTCGGTAGTGGTGAGCGATCATTCCCTGGCTTACCATCAATTAAGCGAATCCATTTGGATACAAGATTTGTATTCAATCCATGTTGCAAAGCGACCGAAGCAATTGAAACGTCCGGTGCTTTACAAGCCTGAACGATCTGCTGTTTAAATTCAGCACTGTATGTTCTTCGTTTTTTCGCAAGAGATGCGATGGATGTCTGGTGATTTGTAGTCATAAATTTTAGTCCCCACTTGTTTTTAAGTGGGGACTAAATTAAGGCTTATAGGATGAATTCATAAGGTGTGTTCAGCGGACGCTTACGCAAGTTACCTCAATTGAAGTGTTTAAAAACCAACGCCTACTTCTACTTAAAAATAATGAAGAGGTAATTCGGCAATATCCGATTCGTCTCGGCTTTAATCCTAAAGGACATAAACACTTTGAAAATGATGGTAAAACACCAGAAGGGATTTATTCTATAGATTGGCGAAACTCACAAAGTGCTTACTATAAATCGCTGCATATTTCCTATCCCGATGCGAAAGATATTGCTTATGCCAAGCAACATAATCAACCAACGGGAGGAGATATCATGATTCATGGATCTGTTCCAAAATCATTAATATCGATGCCTTTTAGCTCGACTTATATGCCCCATAAGGATTGGACCTTAGGATGTATCGCTGTTAGAAATGTAGATATAGATGAAATTTGGCAATTAGTACCCAATCACACCAAGATTATAATTTATCCATAACTCTTCAAAACTATCCACATTTTCTGTGGATAACATTGTGGTTATCCACAGAATAACTTTTATAAAGACTTACTCTTCAGGATATTCGAAGCGATAACCTACACCATAAACTGCTTGAATCCACTCATGGCGGTTACCAGTTTCAGCCGCTTCACTAATTTTTCGGCGCAAGTTTTTAATATGGCTGTCAATCACACGATCGGCAACATCAAAGCTATCTGGATTAATGTGATCTAATAATTGTGCACGTGAATAAACTTGCCCCACATGCTCTAAAAATAGCTCAAGTAAACGAAATTCGGTTGGCGTTAAGCTCAATGATTTTTGTTGATACCAAATTCTTTGTTGTGCTTTATCAATTCGGAAAGAATCATTTTGCTCAGGCTCGGCCTTACGCTCTAAACGACGTAGCACAGCTTGTACACGAGCAACTAACTCTTTCGGACTAAATGGCTTACATACATAATCATCAGCACCCATGTTAAGACCTAATACTCGGTCAATTTCTTCGGTACGGGCAGTGACCATAATAATCGGTAAGTCTGACTGTTCACGAACTTTACGGCAAATCGTTAAACCATCCATTCGTGGAACCATTAAGTCCAGAATCATTAAATTAGGTTTACGTTGCTGGAAACTCGCATAGGCATCTTGACCATCATGAAACATACTTACTTCAAAACCGGCAGCTTCAAGATAATCACGCACCAAATGCGCTAATTCGACTTCATCTTCAACCAACATCACATGTTTCATGAGATATTTTTCCTTTTATATTTAACTCTGCTTTTTAAAAGTAAGTACACAACGTAAACCACCTAATGGTGAATGTTCAAAACTGAGTGTACCACCAAGCGCCTGCGCAATCTTACAAGACAAAGCTAAGCCCAGCCCTGTTCCACCTGTACTACGCGTACGCGAATCATCTACGCGATAGAAACGTTCACCTAAACGGGATAACTGCTCATCACTTAAACCATAAGGACTATCATCAACATACAAAGTCCACTCTTGAGGAGTCTGGCTTGTATGAATATGAATTTTGCCACCTGTTTCCGTGTAACGAATACTATTACTAATTAAATTAACAATAATCTGTTTAAACCGGTCACGGTCTAATAATAGCGGAGAACTTGTTCCTTCAACTTGAATTTCGAGACCAGCCTGCTCAAGTTTGGGTTTAAAGTTTTCAACTTCTTGTAGTACCACTTCCCATGGATTTACAGAGCTCAAATAACACTTAAGCTGCTGAGCATCTGCCTGCGCCAAGTCTGCAAGGTCTTGGGTCAATTTTTTCAAGCTTGAAACCTGACGCATCATTGCATCTAAATGTTCTGGGGTTGCTTTTCGAATCCCGTCTTGCATCGCTTCAATTTGTGCTTGCAATACAGCCAAAGGCGTTTTTAATTCATGAGAAGTATCTGCCACCCATTGACGTCGTGACTCTTCATGCTGATGTAAAATCTCTGCCAAATGGTTCAACTGGGTTGATAAATCACCTAACTCATCATTTCGCTTAATAACTACTTGGTGTTGATAATTTCCTTTGGTTAATTCATTGGTTGCATTTAATAAACGCTGAATTGGCTTTTTAAAATAAGTCGCCATTAACAGTGCTGCAACTAAACTTGATAGTAAGGTTAAAGCATAAATTAAGAGTAAATAACGCTTTTGATTACTAAAGAAATTAATACTCAAAGCGTCTTCTTTATCTAAAACAGGCTTTAAACCTAAATATCCCACGACTTTATTATTTAAAATAATCGGGCGAAATGACATTTGATCTGAAGAAGGCGGTTCACCTACCACAAACTGGTGTCGTGCATCATATAAAGATAAACGTGAACTCAACCCTAAACGGTCTGGTAAAGCAATAAAACGTTTCTTCCCATTTTGGGTTTCAATATCTTTTAGGCTTCCCTTCTTTGACTTATTTTTATCATCACTTGGACGAAACTGGTTTGCACTTAAGGGGAATCTTAGCCCTTCAAAGGGTTGATATTGAGAAGGTAAATTTTGCTCAAGCGTTCTTAACTCTTCATCACTAAAAATAGTATTTTTATTGGTCGGTGCAACTTGCGGTGAAATATTAATAAGGGCATGTTCATCAAAAGAATGCTGCTGTATGGCAATATCATATTGACGACGAAGCCACCACTGTGAGAGACGATCATAGTCGTCAGGAGCTGCGGTTCCTTCGATTTGTAAAATCTGTGCCTGAATCGCATTTCCCCAATCATGGTACACGGTATAGACATCACCCAGATTGGTTATAAGGCGGTCGAGCTTCTGCATTTCAACGTCAGCCACGTATTTGGCAAAGTTCTTTTGCATTGTCCAGTGCAAAACGCTCAAGCTTGCAGTCGCAATAAGCAATGTGGTGAGCAAGACTGTCAAAAATAACCGTAATGCAATGGGAACACGTAGAACGTTCAAAAGCACTCTCTCATTTTTACCCTATATTTTGCATTGTAACCAACAACGAAAAGAAAAACTCTCCATTGTTTCTACATCTTTATTATCTAATCTTTAACCCATCAGTAAACACAACATTAAAGGGCTTTAGATATGAAAATGACGGCAAAAATTGCATTATTCAGTGCGGCAATTGTAACAATGGGAAGTTTGGCTGCGTGTCAATCGACAACTCAACCACCTAAACCAGAGCGTGGAATGATGCAAGATGGCCCACGTGAGGGTCACCACCGTATGAAGCACCGTGAGTTCACTCCAGAACAAAAAGCTGCATGGGAACAGCACCGCGCAGAACGTCAAGCTCGCTTTGAACAAATCCAAAAAGCATGTGATGGTAAAGCGAATGGACAAACAGTAAATGTTCAAGTTGGAGATAAGACACTTGAAGGTACTTGTAACCTTCGTTTTGAACCAAAGCGCCCTCAACCACCAGTTAACGCTTCTGCTCCAGTACCAGCTCCAGCAAAATAATTCTAAAATTATGAAACAAAAAGGCGCCTATAGGCGCCTTTTTGTTTATACATAACTGTTTACGATTTTGACTATTTGTATCATATAAACATAACCAAAAGTATTTACACTCAAAGCACTTACATAGTTTCAGCATTTTTTTCTTGACTTTGCAGTCACAAAGTAAAGGTCCTGAGGTGCTTGTACAGTTATGCAAGTTGTTGCACGATGTAATAGTCCAAGGTGCCTCATGGCACATTATCATAGATTAAGATTATAACTCTGGTTTCACCAGTATTGAGGAACCCGATATGCCACAATACAAAGCGCCCTTACGTGATATGCAATTCGTTTTGCATGAATTATTAAATGCTGAAGAACACTATGCAAAATTACCTGATTTCCAAGGTAACGTAAGCCGTGAATTGGTTGATCAATATTTAGAAGCTGCGGCGGACTTCTGTGAAAATGAACTTTCTCCTCTAAACCAAGTGGGCGACCGTGAAGGTTGTACTTGGAATGATGGCGTAGTCACTACTCCAACAGGTTTTAAAGAAGCTTATCAAAAATATATTGAACTTGGCTTTCCGTCTTTATCAGCAGAAGAACAATACGGTGGTCAGGCCTTACCTAACTCTTTAGGTATCGCAATTTCTGAAATGGTGGGTAGCTCTAACTGGGCATGGGGCATGTACCCAGGCTTGTCTCACGGAGCTGTACGTACGTTAGAACATCACGGTTCTGATGAACAAAAAAATACTTATTTACCAAACCTTGTTTCAGGTGTTTGGACAGGTACGATGTGCTTAACTGAGTCTCATGCAGGTTCAGACTTGGGTATTATCCGTACTAAAGCAGAACCAAATGCTGATGGTAGCTATGCAATCTCTGGCGAGAAAATTTTTATCTCTGCTGGTGAACATGACATGGCTGAGAACATCATCCATATCGTTCTTGCTCGCCTACCTGGTGCACCCAAAGGTACTAAAGGTATCTCATTATTCATCGTTCCTAAATTCAATGTAAATGCAGATGGATCTATTGGCGAACGTAATGCGGTACGTTGTGGTTCTATCGAACACAAAATGGGTATTCATGGTAACGCAACTTGTGTCATTAACTTTGACCAAGCTAAAGGTTACTTGATTGGACCTGAAAACCGTGGTTTGAACTGTATGTTCACCTTCATGAACACAGCACGTATTGGTACTGCTGTTCAAGGTTTAGCTGCGTCTGAATCATCTTTCCAAGGTGCGTTAACTTACGCGAAAGAACGTTTAGCAATGCGTTCACTTTCTGGTCCTAAAGCTCCAGAAAAAGAAGCAGATCCTATTATCGTTCACCCTGCTGTTCGTAACATGCTTTTAACTCAAAAAGCGTTTGCTGAAGGCGGTCGTGCTCTTGTTTACTTACTTGCTCAATACGCAGATATCGTTGAAAAAGGCGAAACTGAAGAAGAGCGTAAGTTTGCTGACAACATCTTGTCTTTATTGACTCCAATTGCAAAAGCATTCTTAACTGAAACAGGTTCTGAATCTGCTAAGCACGGTGTACAAGTCTTCGGTGGTCATGGCTTTATTTCTGAGCATGGCATGGAGCAAATCGTACGTGATACACGTATTGCTTGCTTATACGAAGGTACAACTGAAATTCAAGCACTTGATTTGTTAGGTCGTAAAGTATTGCAAACTCAAGGTGCAATGCTACGTGACTTCACTAAGATCATCCATAAATTCGTAGAAGCAAACAAAGACAACGCTGCTATGAAAGAATTTGTTGAACCGCTTGCGGCGCTTAACAAAGAATGGGGCGATCTTACTATGCAAATCGGTATGCGTGCGATGCAAAACCCAGATGAAGTCGGTGCTGCTGCTGTAGATTACCTATACTTCGCAGGTTATATCACTTTAGCTTACCTATGGGCTCGTATGGCGCTTGTAGCACAAGAGAAATTGGCAGAAGGTACAACCGATGTTGACTTCTACAATGCGAAAGTAACTACTGCTCGTTTCTACTTCAAGAAAATCTTGCCACGTGTACGTTCTCACGTAGATGTAATCGCTGGTGGTCTAGATCCATTAATGTCATTAGACGCTGAACATTTCGCTTTCTAACCATAGTTAGTTGCGATATGCAATGTTAAAAAACAAAAAAGGACTGCTCAGTTTTGACGGTCCTTTTTTTATAAAATCAATGATAAATTTACACTTTAAATTCCATATCCATTTCGTTTTACAGGATATCTAGCACAGGCCAATGTGCACAAAAAAGGTGAACGATTATGCCAATTTACAATGCTCCTTTAGCTGATATGAAATTCATCTTAAATGATGTATTTAAAGCAGAACAATTTTGGCAGTCTAATGAGAAACTCGCTCATGTAGATGCTGCAACAGCTGAAGCAATTTTAGAAGAAATGGCTAAATTTGCTCAGAACGTGACTCATCCATTAAACCGTACTGGTGATGAAGAAGGTGCTCGCTATGAAAACGGCGAAGTATTCACACCAGCTGGTTTTAAAGATGCATTTCGTCAATATGCAGAAGGTGGTTGGATTGGCTTAGGTGCCGATGAAGAATGGGGCGGTCAAGGCATGCCAAAAATGCTCACCGTTCTTTCTGATGAAATGTTATTTGCGACTAACCCATCTTTCATGCTTTATCCGCTTCTTTCAGTAGGTGCTGGTATGGCTTTAAGCAGCTACGCATCTCAAGAACAAAAAGAAACTTATTTACCTAAGATTTATTCAGGTGAATGGTCAGGTACCATGTGCTTAACCGAGCCACATGCAGGTACTGACTTAGGTATTATCAAAACTAAAGCAGAACGTAATGAAGACGGTACATATAACATCACAGGTACTAAAATCTTCATTACAGGTGGTGACAACGATTTAGCAGAAAACATCATTCACTTGGTACTTGCTAAAACTCCAGATGCCCCTGCTGGTTCACGTGGTATCTCGTTATTTATAGTACCGAAATACCTTGTAAATGAAGATGGTTCTTTAGGCGACCGTAACCATGTTGGTCCAGGTTCTATTGAACATAAAATGGGTATCAAGGCATCTGCAACTTGTGTGATGAACTTTGATGGAGCTAAAGGTTACCTCGTTGGTAAAGAAAACGAAGGCCTTGCTGCAATGTTCGTTATGATGAACTACGAACGTTTATCAATGGGTATTCAAGGTTTAGGTGCATCTGAATTTGCTTATCAAAATGCTGCTCAATACGCGACTGACCGTTTACAAGGTCGTAGTGCAGCTGGTGTTCAATCACCAAACAAACCTGCTGACAGCATTTTAGTGCATGGTGATGTACGTCGTATGTTGTTAAATGTACGTGCCAATAATGAAGCATCTCGTGCATTTGCTGTCTATGTAGGTCAACAACTCGATATTACTAAATTCTCAACTGATGCAGCAGCAGTGAAAAAAGCCAATGACCGTGTTGCGCTTTTAACTCCAATTGCAAAAGCTTACCTCACAGATACCGCATTCCAAGCAACTTTAGATGCTCAAATGGTTTTTGGTGGTCACGGTTACATCCGTGAATGGGGTATGGAACAATGTATTCGTGACCTTCGTATTGCTCAAATCTACGAAGGAACCAACGGCGTTCAGTCTCAAGATTTAATTGGTCGTAAAACCATTAAGTGTGGCGGCGCTTTCATTGCTGAATACATCACTGAAATCCGTGACTTTGCAAATGACCTAGACACTGACTTGAACTTCATTAAAGATGCAACTTTAGATGCTGCAACTGAAATTGAAGCAATCACTCAGTTTATTATTGAGCAAGCTGCTGAAAATGTAGAGTTCCCGAACTCAGCTGCGGTTGATTATTTACATGCGGTTGGTTTACTCAGCTTCTCATATATGTTTGCAAAAATTGCTGCCGCTGCTAAAGATAAGTCTGGTGATTTCTATCAGAACAAACTTGCTTTGGCTCAGTACTTTGTTGAACGTATCTTGCCGGATATTGATGCGCGTATTGCTAAAATCAAAGCTGGTTCTGACTTAATTATGGGCTTTAGTGAAGATTACTTTACAAATCAAGCTTAATTAAGCTCTTTATAAAAAACGCCTGAATAATCAGGCGTTTTTTTATTTCTAATCATAAAAGATAGATAGCTTTTAAGTTTTTAATTTCTCGACCAAGAAGTCAGCAGTAATATTGACACTGGGTAAAAGCCCTCGTCTTGTCAACATCAATAAACTTGTCGTTACGCTACCAGCAGACCAGTCTGGCAAAACATGAATTAAGCTACCCTCAGATAGTTCATTCATACAAAAAGTTTCAGGTAAAAGCGTAATACCCAATCCC
Organism: Acinetobacter sp. S-1; assembly: GCF_059579785.1. Classification (NCBI taxonomy): domain Bacteria; kingdom Pseudomonadati; phylum Pseudomonadota; class Gammaproteobacteria; order Moraxellales; family Moraxellaceae; genus Acinetobacter; species Acinetobacter sp. S-1. The sequence goes on along the minus strand of NZ_CM184207.1, from coordinate 582,505 downwards.
CTTTTTGCAGCCCCCTTTAAGATCTCCGACTCATTTGCTACAAAGCGGATGTTTGGACGTACTATCTCTTTCTGACCATTTATATTTTGAAAATGCCATGGATTCATTTGCAATTCAGGCCATAAGCCTTCGTGTTTAAGCAAATCTTCTGGTGTATGTATAGGAGCCGATTTCATTAAGTAGGTAGGCGCTACAACAGCAATGATTTTATCATTTTTAAGCACACGTTGAATTAATCCAGAATCCGGCAATGGTTGAAAATGACTACGGATCACAATATCAAAGTTTTCACTCATAACATCAACGTAACGATCAGTTACCTCTACTTGTAATAACAGCTTAGGATAACGTTCTGCAAGTTCAGGCAAACAATCAGATAGAAGATACTGAGCAATGGGTACAGAAGCACTGAGCCTGACTACACCACTTGGCTCTTGTTGTTGTATTAATAAATTTTCTTCTGCGTAACGAAACTCATCTACTGCATTTTTGGCATGTTGATAAAACAGTTTTCCTGATTCGCTTAAGACAAAACTACGTGAACTACGATGAATTAACGTTAAGCCCAGCTTATTTTCTAATATTGCAACACGCTTACTAATAGTTGATTTAGGTAAATTGAGCTGTTTAGCTGCGGCAGAAAATCCTTGATGCTCTACAGCAACAACAAAGAGATAAACATCATTCAAGTTTTGTCTAAGTAGCATTCTTCAATGTCCATATATGTAGACAATAAGTTTCATAATACCTGACTACTAGAAACTTTTCTGTCGACTTATGATGATTTTACACATCAAAAAAGAGTAATCATCATGTCAACTTTCACTTTATTTTATGGCGTACCTTCTGGATGTTCATTTGGTTCAATAGTTGCATTGGAATGGTCAGGTTTACCATATCAACTCTGTAGAATCGAGATGCCAGCTCAATGCAACACCGAGGAATACCGCCAAATTAATCCAGTCGGTGAAACGCCTGCACTGCTCTACGATAATGGTAAAGTTTTAACGGAAAGCATAGCTATCTTGAACCATGTCATGGCAAAAAGCCTGAATGCGGCTTTTCATTATGAACAAGGAACAGAACAATTTAATATGTTTAATCAGAAACTAGCTTTTTTGAATACGACTTTATTCAATGCATTTAGCCCACTCTGGTATAGCCTTGAACACTCGTCCTCAGAAAGTAATAAACAAGCATTACGTGAATATGGAGCAGCCCAAGTTAAAAGAGCATTTACAGCTTTAGAGAATAGCCTGATAAATCAAACTTGGTTAATGGGCGATCAATTGTCTTTTGTGGACGGATACTACGCAGGTATCGCACGATGGTTGAAATATCATAATGTTATTGATATTGATCAATTTCCAAACTGCAAACGACTTTATGAACAATTACAGAATGAGGCAGCAGTTAAATTTGCACATGCAATTGAACAAGAACAGTCAACAAAGAGTATAAGCAACTTTTTAGGTCATATTGCATTTGAAGATGTCATTCAACAATATAAAAACTTGAAATAGACTTTGTATTTATAGTGGATATCACCTTACTACCTGAGTTGAATTAAATCTTCATAAAAACGCCTGAATAATCAGGCGTTTTTTATTTTATATTTACTATTTCCATTGGCACAAAATTTGTTTAATTTCTAAATATTATGAAGTAAACAAAAGATCTCATTATGCCTGATTCTAAAAAATACGAACGGATACTTGACCGCTTCGGACATTACGCCGTAGAAGCCTTCCATTATTTAGCCTTGTTTATTATTGGGTGTATGGTGGCATGGTCGGCAGCCAATACCGTTTTTGAAATTCTGACTGTCAAAAAGTACGCTTCAATTGATGATATTTTATTATTATTTATCTACTTGGAATTAGGAGCAATGGTTGGAATTTACTTTAAAACCAATCATATGCCTGTGCGCTTTCTTATTTATGTTGCAATTACAGCCTTAACCCGACTACTCATTTCAGATATTCAACATGATCATAAAGCGGATATCGATCAAGTCATTATTACGGGCTCAATTTTGATTTTAGCCTTATCTATTTTAGTTGTACGATTTGCTTCATGGCACTACCCATCAGTAATGAAAGAGAAACACGCAAAAACCTCAAATAATTTGAAAACCCCTCAACCGCAAGATGACGAGTTAGCATAGAAAAAGGCCTCAAAATAGAGGCCTTTGTTATTTTACTTTTAACGAACTCGATAAATGTTATGTCTTGAGTCTACTAATAAGTATTGATTAGGGGTTTTAACCCAATGGTATCCACGTGGTGGCGCATATAAACGGTGCGCTCTCCAGTCCGAAACATAATAGCGGCTATGGCGATATTGAGTAGGAATACGTTCACCACGTTTAAAAGCAACATAGTTACCATAATGCTTACCACGATCAGCATTTGACCAAACTGGCGCTCGATGATCATTACGATAATCATGACGGCGGTCATCACGATGCTCATATCGATCATAGTTTTTACCATGTTTATTGTCCCAACGATGACCTGAATCAGCCATCGCGGTAGCTGATATACCTAACATCAATGTTGAAAGTACAAGAATGATTGGCTTTTTCATGGCCTATTTCCTTTTAATCTTGATATGGAGCTAGATTAGAAGACAGTCGAGGAGAAACCATGAATAAAACAGCTTTGATTGCTAAACTTTGTAATGACTATAAAGAAAATATGAAGAATCTGTATCTGTGCTACCATTAGCATTTTTCAAACTAGGTCAATTGCTGTGTCTGAAATCAGTTTTGAGCGTCTTCATCAATTCTTTTGCAAAGTTCCAAGTGTACAAGAAGCCCGTATCATGGCTCATGGAGCAGATGGCGAACATGCTTGGTGGTTTAAGTTCAGTATTGACGTAGAGCATGCACTTGCATGGCAAACAGTTCAAGAACTAGGTCATGTTTTAAATTACCTATCGACGAATGAACGCCTACCCACATTATTCTTTCCTGTTTCACCACCACCTTATATGAATGGTGAAGCCAAAGATTTTTTATCATGGATTATTCAGTGTAATCATCCGGAGTTTTCTCCAGATGTGGTCTGTGACTGGCTTGAAGCACGTTTGCCGAATCCTGTTGACGACGAGTCGCAGTGGAAAATTAAGACAGATTTGAGTGAAATAGAAAAACTTGATGATAAAGCGTTGGATCAATTGATTCCGCCAGTACCTTAAATCGGACTTATAGCACAGCCTTTGCTTACAGTGATGTTCTTATGTCTTTTGTATAGGCTAATGCCTCACTTTTGAGAGGTCAAAAGTGACAAAAACCTTTGTTTCACTGATGTTGCTTCCCTGCAACACAGTGAAACGGCGACATCCATGTCGCCAATCATCTTGCTATTTTTTTGGAAAACTCCAAAGATAGTGATTAAAAAGTCGACAACCCTGACCATTCCATAAAACGATAAATCCAATACTTCACTTTAGACTCATCTGCATATTTCGCGTAATCCACGCTCATCTGTCTATCTTTTAGGTTTGACCACGAGGTATTGAAGTAATCTTGTGCATCTTTAAAAACTTGATCTTGAACTTTGCCAATGACCAACATATCCGTTTCAAGGTTGTAATTTTTTAAATTACGGGCCGTAAAATTGGCAGATCCTACAATCAACTCAGCGTGTTGAGCGTTATATTTTAAGATCATTTTGCTATGGTTCTGTTCGCCATGGGTATCACACCAACGGATTGGAATACCAGCAGCATGTAGCTCTGAAGCCACCTGACGGTTTGGAATACCATTCTTTTGTCTACCAAATGCATCTTTATTTGGATCGAGTAAAACACGAACAATAACACCTCGTTCTTGAGCATTTTTTAGTGCTTGAATAATCTTGCGTTCAGATAGATAGAACATACTTAAATCAAGATGCTCTTTCGGCTTCGCTGAGTTAATCAATTTCAATACAGATTCATAAATTGCGCCCTCAGTTAAAACTTGCACTTGAGGTTTAGTTACGTCTTTCTCAAAGTCACCTAAAATGAGCGATGGGGAGCTACTGCCTGACATTTGTGCAACTGCAGCTTCAGTTTGAAGAACATCAGCAGCTGTCGCCCCTGTTACAACCAATGCGACATTAGAATGTCTAGAGCTGCCATCGTGTGGATTTGCTGAGGTCACCAATGACTTCCAACCAGCATCGGTATCAACAACAACTGTTTTACGGTGATTGGCCTTAAAATTAAATAAGTTTAAATAGCTGCGCAGTGTAATTTTTTCATCACCGAATGGATTTGGTAACCAGCCCTTTTCAGGGTTATTGCCAATATTTTGACAGCAGATGTACCAGAAGCCTGACCAGAATGGGTTAGAAGCACGCAAAGGGGTTAAATTTGTTTCAATCACATCAACACCTGCCTGACGTAACTGGCGGTAGTGTTCAGGGCTTAGACCACCGTATACCGAGTTAATCGGGTCGGTAATCATAACGATCTGAATTTGACGATTTTGTCTTTTCTTACTTACTAATGCATCGGTTAGCTCTTGCATTAATGGTCTTTGCTTCAGCTTTGAATCACCCACTTCTGAATTAAACAAGAACATATCCACCACAATCGTGGTTTTTGCCTCATCAATCATTTTCAAGATTTCATCAAAGATGTGCTGGTCAACCTGCTGTTGCCCTTTTGCATCAAGATAAGTTTTGTCTGCTAAAAATTTAACATCGGCATGTCTAAGCTTGCCACTAAAGTTAATCCCTTGTGGTAATGGTTTTACTGTGTGGTAAATCGCCGATGCAACATATGCAATAGCAACAACGCAAAGTAATACCGCCATATAACGACGCCCTGACCAATTTAACTTGTGATGAATTCGTTGAAAAATACGCATAAAAAAGACCTAACTTGATGGTTTCAAATTAGGTCTTTTGACTTGATTTTTCAAGTTTAGTTTCGTGTTAAAGCCTTAGAAAGTAAAATCAACACCCACAGTAAAATTACGTCCAACTTGTGGAATATTTGATAAGAATGAAGCATGTTGATAAACCGTGTCATCTAACAAGTTATTTGCTTTCATATAAACACGATAATCTGTTTTTGCACCATATTGTCCAGAATATGCCACGCCAAGATTGAGCATGTTATAGCCTTCAGTTTCGGTCTCGTAAGCTGCGATCTTATCTTGGTTAAAGACATGATAGTACTCAGCAGAACCACTAAAACCATCGCCAAAGTCTGCATCAACTTTAGTACCTAAACGTCCCGCTGGAATACGTGGAGCGTTACCCTCGGCATCAATTTTACCGCGTACATAGTCACCAAAAGCACTGATCTTGTATATTGGGGTAATTTGATAACCAATTTCACCCTCTGCACCATAGAAACGAGCTTTATCTTGAGTGTATTGAACTAAACGGAAGTCTTTATAACGGTCAAGGGTTTGCGCATAGATGTAGTCATCAAACCAGTTATGGTAAACATGAAGATGATAATCAAGTTTGTCATTATCAAAATGCAAACCTAACTCAACATTATTCGATTTTTCCTTACTGAGTTGATCATTTCCTAACTCATAAGTATTCGTCGCAAAATGTCCACCATTTGCATATAACTCTTGAGCTAAAGGTAAACGTTCCTGATGTGAAGCGACAAAAGAAAGTTTATAGTTTGGTGCAAACTCCCAATTTGCAGCACCTGCGTAAGAAAATGCCGAGCCATCAAAATCCTGTTTAGAATTATCGTCTACATCAATTTCTTGCTGATCTGCGCGGGCAGAAAGCTCAAAATGTACGTCTTTCCATTGTTTATGTTCTAAAGCAAATACGCTCCACTTTTTGGTAGTGGTCGGGGCCATAAATGCTTCTTCACCAGTTAAATCTAATTTCTGTTGACCTAACTGTGCGCCAATTACCCCTTCCCAACTTGCAATCGGGTTATGTACTAACTCAATGCGTCCATCATAGCCTTTGTTTTGGAATCGGGTTGCAATTGCGCCCTCTTCAATTTCATCATGCTGATAGTCAGTATAGCTTGCTTGCGCACGTAACTTTTGGAAGCCTGCAAATGGATCATTTAACTCAGTTTTAAAATCATAACGCTCAGATTTTAAGTCAATCCATGGGCCGCCATGTTCGTGCTCATGTTCTTCATGTTCATGATCGTGAGCTTCTTCACCCTCTTCATGTTCATGGTCTCCACAATGCAGATGTGGTCTTCCACCTAGATGAGCGCTACAACTTTCATATTCATGGCTATGCCCCGGTAAGCCATATTGATCCCGACGGTTGCTATAAGAAATACCCGTATAACCACGGTCATAAATCCAAGATAGACCAACATTAACCGAGTCACCCTGCGCAAAAGTATTGTCTACACGGCGCTCTTTTTCACCTTCATGAATATAATTGGGAGCAATATAATTATTCGCATCACGAGTTAACCCCTCAACACGTAAAGCAACTTGGCTGCCCAAGCCAACAGTTACGCCAGCGCTCGCCAGTTTTTCATCACTTCCAGTGTTGTAACGTAAGCCAACTTGTCCTTCATAACCATTTTCAGGCATTTGCGTAGGGATCTTGTTATCAATGACGTTAACTAAACCACCGACGGTCCCCGCACCAAACAGTAAAGTTGAAGGGCCGCGAATTACTTCGACTTGTTTTGCAAGCACAGGATCTACAGTGACAGCATGGTCAGGAGACAAGGTCGATACATCAATATTTTCTGATGAATTTTGAAGTACTTTAACGCGTGGTCCATCTTGTCCACGAATCACTGGACGACTCGAACCAGCCCCAAACTGATTCGCGTAAATTCCGACTTCACTACTGAGTGCATCCCCAATGGTAGCAGCGCCTTGCGACAGATGCTTTTGATCAACAACAGTATCTGCCACAGCAAAATCTTGTGAAGTTTGCTCAAGTGGATGAGCCTTAATTCGAATGGTTTCTAGCTTTTCAACATTTTCACTTTCTGCTGCAAACGAAGGTACGGATATGACAGCTAAAATGGATAAGGTCAAAATATTTTTATAGAACAACATGAGGTGATTCTCTGATCGCTATGCCTTTTGTTTTGTTATATTATAACATTTCAGTCTTTTTGCAATAAAAAACATTTCCAATCGGCTGATTCGTTAGACTGGGCAATTAAATGATGTGAGTAATCTCTGTTTTATAATGCCTTTTACAATCTCTCATGCCGTTATAGCACCCCCTCTTTCAAAGCTTAGCCGAAACACTTTACCAGTTGCAGCTCTAGCAATTGGAAGTATGACACCCGATCTTTACCGCTTATTTACAATGCAGTCAGGGATGTTGACACATCAATGGAAAGGACTTTTCTACCCAAATCTTGCATTAGGATTATTATTCTGTGCTATTTGGTATTTACTTTACCGGCCTGTAATTTATCGTTTTTTGGGCATTCAACATGATCTTGACCTCCACTCTTTAAAACGTATTTTTTTATTTTTGATTGGAACATTACTCGCGCTTATTTTAGGGATTGCCACTCATTTAATTTGGGATGGCCTAACACATTCTGACTTTCGGACTTTTATATTTAAAGATGTATTAGCGACCACAGTTCATCTTTTGGGACACCCTTATCCCTTACATCGTCTTTTACAGCTAGGCTCCTCTGCTCTTGCGCTACCTTTTATTGCTTGGATGTGTGTTCATTATTATCAGCGCTATAAACAACACTGGAAAGTAAACTATAAAATTAAAATTTTCGCATGGTGTCTGTTAATTCTATCTACAGTGTTAGGTTTATTCTCTTTTTGGGATTATGCCCGCTACATTCCTCATGAAGTTTGGCATGTCGATACCTATTATTTCACTGGTCGTTCTATTAATGAATTTATGCAAGGCTGGCTAAGTAGCTTTAGCTTAGGATGCTTACTATTCTTGGTTTTAGATCGGCAAAAAAGAATGGGGTGAATACTTAAAGTTGCTGCCAAATTGCTCATTTTCAGCTTAATTTCTGCGGTTTTTTGATCTAGTTCTTGTGGCAAACCATCCAACAAGGCATAATCGAAAACTTACTTTTTTGACGGTGCGCGGTTTACGCATCCGTCCTTTCAGCCAATATAGTTTGGATAATCTTCATCATGATGCGAACTCATTACTGTGGCTCTTTAACTGAAGCCCAAATCGACCAGACCGTTACACTATGCGGTTGGGTACATCGTCGCCGTGACCATGGCGGTGTTATTTTCCTTGATATGCGTGACCGTGATGGTCTCGTTCAAGTGGTTATTGACCCAGATACTCCAGAAGCATTTGCAACAGCAGATAAAGCACGTTCTGAATATGTATTAAAAATTACAGGTCGTGTTCGTCGCCGTTATGAAGGTACTGAAAACCAAAATATGGTGAGTGGTCAAATCGAAGTTTTAGGCAAAGAAATCGAAGTTCTTGCTGCTTCTGAAACTCCGCCATTCCCGTTAAATGATGACACAATTAACGTGTCAGAAGAACACCGTTTAAAATATCGTTTCTTGGACATCCGTCGTCCAGAAATGTTAGATCGCTTACGTTTCCGTTCTAAAGTAACTAACTTGATCCGTAATTATTTAGACGATCACGGTTTCTTAGACGTTGAAACTCCGATTTTAACTCGTGCAACTCCTGAAGGCGCGCGTGACTATTTAGTACCAAGTCGTGTACAAAATGGTAGCTTCTACGCACTTCCACAATCACCGCAATTGTTTAAACAATTATTGATGGTGGGTGGTATTGATCGTTACTACCAAATCGCGAAATGTTTCCGTGATGAAGACTTACGTGCTGACCGTCAGCCAGAATTCACTCAAATCGACATTGAAACATCGTTCTTAAACGACGATGAAATCATGGATTTGATGGAAGGCATGACTGTTAAATTATTTAACGACTTGCTTGGCGTAAAGTTTGAAAAATTCCGCCGTATGCCATATAGCGAAGCAATGCGTGACTATGCATCTGACAAACCAGATTTGCGTATTCCGTTGAAACTCGTTGATGTTGCAGACTTAATGCAAGAAGTAGAGTTCAAAGTATTCGCTGGCCCTGCAAAAGATCCTAAAGGTCGTATTGTTGCTTTACGTGTTCCAGGTGCAGCATCATTGCCACGTAGTGCAATTGATGAATACACCAAATTCGTTGGCATCTATGGTGCTAAAGGTTTAGCGTACATTAAAGTTAATGAACTCGCTAAAGGAATTGAAGGTCTTCAATCTCCAATCGTGAAATTCATTGAACCGATTGTACTTGAACTGTTGGAACGTGTTGGCGCACAAGATGGCGATATCGTATTCTTCGGTGCTGATAAAGCTAAAGTTGTAAATGACGCAATGGGTGCGCTTCGTGTCAAGATTGGTCACGACTTGAACCTTTCAACTTGTGAGTGGGCTCCACTTTGGGTTGTTGACTTCCCAATGTTTGAAGAAACTGACGATGGTAAATGGACTTCTGTTCACCACCCATTCACGCTACCTAAATCTAGCGTAGAAGACGTGAAGAGCAATCCAGGTGAAGCACTTTCTGTTGCTTATGACATGGTATTGAATGGTACTGAAGTGGGCGGTGGTTCACTTCGTATTTACACATTAGAAATGCAAAAAGCGATTTTTGAAGCGCTTGGTATTTCTGATGAAGAAGCAGAAGAGAAATTTAGCTTCTTGCTTAACGCACTTCGTTATGGCGCTCCTCCTCATGGTGGTTTGGCATTTGGTCTTGACCGTTTAGTTATGCTTATGACTGGCGCGACTTCAATTCGTGACGTTATTGCGTTCCCGAAAACTAAGACTGCTGAATGTCCACTTACTCAAGCACCTGCTCCTGTTGAAGCAAACCAGCTTCGTGACTTGGGCATCCGCTTACGTGAAAAGCCAAAAGCTGAAGAATCTAAATAATTTTTTAAATTTTCAAATTAAAAAACCCTGCTTATGCAGGGTTTTTTATTAAACAATATCAAACAAACATTCAATTTTCATAAGCTATGCTTTGAGAAAAAGCAGGTCAGTGGCATAATAAAGAGCTTTTAATTAAGAGGTCAGCTATATGGCTATGCGCCCTGATGTACGTCGACATGCTTTAGTCGTGATTGTATTCTCCCTCGCACAATGGTTTTTCATGCGCTATATTCTTGCAAATGAATTATTTAATATGACTACAAATCAACGTATTTTATTTTTCTGTGTAAGTAGCTTGGTTGGTGCATTGCTTATATTTGTTGCGCTGATTTATATGGTTTTAAAAGGAAATGCAAATAAAGAGTAATCACTCTACATCAAGAAACCAACTAAATATTGTTCAAGCATTCGTTAGAAGTACTTTATGCATTCCAAATTTTATTTTGAATATCCTGTAGATTGGCTGAAGGATAATAAGGCTCATCAGATTTCTTTTATACAAAACATTATTAAAGGGTGTTTAGAATTAGAGACCGAACTAGTATGTATTCCAACACTATTTCCATCCTATGGAGTAAAACGACTCTCCCCCAAAAACCTACTAATATCATTTCACTCCTTTGAGAATCCTAATAATGTACTGAGTTATAAAGAGGCCCCTATAAATGGTCTTTTTAGTTTAGATAGAACTGGCTATGCTGGATGGAGTGATATATCTTTAAACTTTGATTATTACAAACAAAAAATTGAAAAAATAACAACAATAGATATAGAGCAAACTTTAAGTTATTTTCAGAATCAATTAATTGAAGGAGACTCTAAACATCCTCAATTAAATGAAAACAAGAAATTGCCAAATGATTATATCTTATTTCCACTACAAGTAAGAACAGACAGTGTTGCTGCTCATGCTAATCTAGATATGGTCGAGGTTCTCAAGAAAGCCTCATATTTTTCAAAGAAATATAAAAAAAATCTTGTCGTAAAAGTTCATCCTTATTGCAATTCAGAAGTTGTTAAAGCTATACAATTTATTGAAACTGAAGAAAATCCATATTTATATACTAGTAATGCACACATCATCAAACTAATCAAAAATGCTGATAAAATCTTATCCTGCAACTCAGGTGCCTCTTTAGAAGCCCTAATTTTAGGTAAAGATGTATCATGTTTTGGAAAAAGTGAATGGTATGAAATCACGAATAAAATTGAAAATTATACAGATTTAGAGGAAGTTTTTACCTCATCTCCAAAATTAGAACTTACATCTTTTCAAAAAAAATATTTAACCTATCTATTAAAATATTATTGGGTTAGGTCTGATGATATTAGCACTATCAAGAAAATTTTAGCTAAACACGTACTCTCCCTTGCCACTCAAAATGATTCGTCCAGTGATATTTACAGTGAATTAACTGCCAACTTATTGGATAAACAAATTGAGTTAACTAATTCTCGAAAAAAAATTGAGCTGGTTGAAAAAGATTTCATATTCATGCAAGAGATTTTAAACTATTTTAGAAGGAGACCATGGAAGATCTTAAAATATTATTTAAAAAATAGAATAATAAAACTTAAGAAAAGGAAATGATAATTTCCTTTTCTTAAAACACATATCTTTTATTCACCAACTTTGCGATATTTTTACGAATTCCTGTTCCATATTTACTCTTAATAATTTCACATTTACCAACTCGCTCAGATTCAATTGAACTTAATTGTGAGTTAGCCTCACCACTTTCAATAACAGGATGATCGACAATAAAGGACATAAAAATATGTGAAGTAGAGTCATAATCGAATAGATAACTCCAATCATCAGCTTTACGTATGGGTTGATGATAACTCACCAATGTTTGAGCCATTACCCTATCCACGATATAGGATACTGTATAATTAACTCTATGATAAAAATCAGGAACAACTTCTAAAATTGCTTTATCAAAAATTGTATATTTCTTAATTTTACCTCGAACTTTTAGACTTTCTTTCATTTGAATTCCTCCCAAGCTAAATAATACATTGGAAGGTAATTTTAATTTTATTAACTCAGACTTTAAATCTTGATAAGTAAGATTTTCAGGAAGAATCGCATCATCCTCAAGAATCAAAGCATATTCATCTTCTGTAGTTAAAAATAGCTCTAAAGCTTTCAAGTGTGACAAAGTACAACCTAACTCGCCAGGTGTAAGAGGCTTTACTCTTCCTTTTACAGCTTTTTCAAAATATTCTTTTGCTGAAAGCTCTCCCCCTTTGATTCCTAGCTTTGTTATAGGTAAATTTCCTTGTTCAAAAAAATTTTGGCCCAGGAAATTACTTAAACGAGTTGATTTTTCATCTTCGATAGTTACAACATAAATCTTCATTAAGCTCTTCCCCTTTTAAACAGCTAGTATCATATCTAATATAAAATAGAGTTAATATATCTTTTTCATTTTCCTGTATTATCATGATTCGTTCAATCCAAAAAAAATGGTACAAGTACAAACAAGCAAGAAAAGCGAAAACTTTTGACTCCCATTGGTATATGCGTTTTGGCTGGTTAGAGCAACCTTTTACTACACTTGAGCAATTAGATTCACTCTTTGAGATCCATTCCCCTAGAAAGTTTACATTTGCAGATAGCTTTTATGCTTATGAAAATGGGCGTCATTTCATTTTTTTTGAAGAAGTCGATGACCAGCATCCACTAGGCTTCCTTTCGGTTTTAGAGGTCTTTAAAGACGGCACTTACACACCACCTGAAACCATTTTAAAACTTGATTACCACCTCTCATATCCTTGCGTATTTAAAATAGATAACACTTGGTATATGGTCCCAGAAACTTCTGCCAACAAGACCATCGAACTTTGGAAATGTACTGAGTTTCCGCTGAAATGGGAAAAGCATTCTAACCTTATTGAAAATATTGAAGCAGTCGACAGCACACCTTTTTACCATGAAGGCTTATGGTACCTTTTTACCTCAACACGTCGTGATTGTAAAAAATTTGGTGACCGTTTAGATCTATTCTTTACCGAAGATATTTTAAATCCAAACTGGCAAGAACACCCAATGAACCCAGTTTGTAAAGGAAAAATTCAATATAGGATGGCTGGAAAACCTTTTTTCTATCGGAATAAACTGGTTCGTCCAAGTCAAGACTCTTTAAAGCGTTATGGTGGACATATTGAGCTTAAAGAAATCATAAAATTAAGTCCGAAAGAATATGAGGAAAGACTGTACGAAACAATATATCCTGAATGGAACAAAAAAGATGATGGATGTCACACTATTGATGTACATTCCAATTTCGTTGTTGTGGATGCAATCCGTTTGACCCAAAAAGATAATTAGCGTTGTTGTCGCAACGCTAATTTATAAATATCTAGTGTTTTATTAACCATTGCATTTAAAGATAATTCAGCTTCTGCTTTATCAAACGCAGGCTTAAACTCATAATGAATATGCTCAAAATTTTCACTAGCAATTTCAATTAACTTTTTAAGTTCCAATGCAGTGTTATCTTTTGCAATATATTTTTCTGGAATAAATTCTCTTACCATCCCCACATCAGTGGCAATTACAGGTTTATGTCCCAATAATGCTTCCGCAACAATTAATGGACCTCCTTCTCTCAAGGAAGATACCACCACTAAATCACTTGCTGCTAAATACGGATAAATATCTTGCTGATAACCCACTAATTTAATTTTATCCTGCAAATGCAGATCTTGAATTAACTGACTTAAACGTTCATGCTCGGGTCCCTCACCTAATATTTCTAGGTGAATCTCCAAACCTTGCCATGCTTCTATAAGTCGATCGAAGCCTTTTACTGGATCTAATCGGCCAATTGCGATAGCTTTTTTTAGAGTTGTTCTAGGTATATCAGCACTCAATCTTTTTTCCTGAGCAACACCATTATAAACAACATGAACTGATCGATATTCACTAACTTTATCTGCAACAGCCAGACTTACAGTAATTACCTCATTAAAATGACGATAACTACGCATGTTATTTTTCATACCATGAATGGTTGCCACACTTGGTACTTTTAAAAAAGGCAGAAGAAAACTCAACATTTTTGATGCTTTTCCACCTTGAGCATGAATAATATCAGGAGCAATTTTTTTAATTTCTTTAAAAAGTGAATAAAGAAGACTGATATTTATTCTTCCTTTAGAAAAATCAAAATAATGACAATGAAGATGTTCTAATTGAGGTATTGCATTTCGATAGTTTAAGTCTAAAAGTAAATGGACTTCTTGCTTTTGTGATAATTCTGCGCAGAGTTGAAAAGTATGCTTTTCTAATCCACCGACTTTTCCACCATCTGTTGCCATAATCTGAACAATTTTCATAGCTTGCCTACTTATTTTTATCTTTATTCATGGTTTGTTCAAAAAGCTTGGCTTCTTTTAGAAATGCATAAAATGCGTTAATCATACTATTTACGAAACCACGCCAACCATTTAAGAAGCTACGGCGAATAAAATAAGACTTCATAAAAGTCACAGGCATCACTAAAACCAATTTAGCAACGCTTGGAGACTTTCCTTTTTGGTATTTCTCTAATGCTTTTAAGTTGGAATATTGGTTATTTTTTTCGACCTTAACGAAAATACTCGATTCACCATAATGATAAATATCGTGTTGGGCACGCTGACATTCACCATCTACGATCACATTTTCATGGACTTTATTGGCAAGGTCATAATGCCCTTTGGACTTACGGAAAAAACGCACCTTTGCATGTTTTTTAGTATGTTTGCTGTTTGGAACACCTAAAAACACATCATTAATCGGTGTGATTAAAGCATCAAGTTTGTTTTGCTGAATGGTCTCAACAATTTCTTGTTTTAACTCGCTAGATAAAACTTCATCACCATCTAGGTTGAGCACCCAATCATTTCGGCATTTTTCTAAAGCTAAACTTTTTTGCCCAGCGTAACCTTGCCAGTCTTGATGAGAAATTTGCGTATTTTCAAAATGCTGAGCAATTTCATAGGTATTATCGGTACTGCCCGAGTCTAAAATAATAACTTCATCAAACTCACTGACACTTTGCAAAGTTCGCTCTAACCAAGCACCACAGTTTAAAGTGACAATATAGACACTACATGGAATTTTATTCATAACTTATAACGTCCTTTAGCAAGGGCGATACGCATCTGTAACGCATTCATGGCGCCATGCGTGCTGACACGTGGAATATTAAATTGATTAACAGCTTCATAGGCTTCGATTTTTTTACGAGTCGACACTGCGTTTTTAAAGCCAATTTCTTGGGCCATTTTCTGGTGTTTTTCGTTAAATCGACCAAATGGATAGGCAAAGCTCGGACATTTTCCAACTAATGCTTCAACATCACGCTTAGACTGAAGCATCTCATCGTAAGCCGTTTGATCGTCAAGCTTAAGTAAGTTCACATGATGTTGTGTATGCGCACCAAATTCAATCAAACCAGAGTTGGCCATTTCATGGATTTGATCATGAGTGAGCTTTTCGATGCCTTCAATTTGAGTTGCCAAATAAATGGTTGCTTTCGCATTATATTTTTTGAGTAATGGATAGGCATAAAGATAATTATCCATAAATCCATCATCAAAACTTAAGGCAACCACATTCTTTTGATTACGGTATTGCTCAAGCTCAGAAACAAAGCAAAAGATAGCTCCTTTACGAGTTAACAGTTGTAAGAGTTGTTCAAACTTTTCAGGAGGCATGTTCATGCCAGAGGCTGCATCTTTAGGAGTAACCTGATGCAACATCACAATGCGTGGTAGTTTATTCGAACGAAACGGAAGCCAGAATGTATAATTACCCAGCACATATAACAGTGCAGTAAGTACTAATAGGCCCACCGCAACGTACAAGAACCACATCATGCATAAACCTCATGTGACCATTCATAATCTTCTGAAAGTGGCTGCTTAAATGTCACTTCAACCATAAATTGGGTGATGCGCTTAGCATTGAAAGATTTACGTGTTTTCTCCCAGCCCTCTTTCGCTATTTTTTCAGCATGCTCTGGATTTTGATCAAAGAATTGGATCTTCTTGGCCAAGTCAAACTGATCATCAAAGTAAACTACTTCCTGCTCAGTATAGAGCTTCTCAAAGCCCGGAATTCTTGGGCTAAAAGTGAGTAAACCATTACCAGTCAGCTGTACAATACGGTCAGAACTATACAAGGTTACATCATTACGGCGTGAGTAATTAAGTCCCATTTTTGTTTCAGACAGAACTTTATAATACGCTTTACCATAAACACCCGGTTGTTCAAAACAACCATAATATTGATAGTTCACATGACCTTGTTGCAAAGCATCTGCCAAATCCTTTAAGAACTTCTCACGCTCAGGTTCTTTATAGACTACACCACAAAAAATAAAGGTCTTGTCTGTGTTAGAGTTTGAAAATTGCTGTAGTGTTTCTACATTACGATGCCCCACATTTGGCAAGTAGGCCACACTTAAATGAGGCTGTTTTAACTTTTGTAGATATTCACCACCTGTTGTACAGAAAATAGCATCTAAATATGGCGAGAATGCTTTGACAAAGTCGAGTTTGTTTTCAAGATAAAGCGGGTCAACATACCAAAATGCAATTTTAGTATTTGGATAAGATTCTTTAATTTGTCTTAGAACATCTGGACTCATTAAGTCACTATGCCCAATCAGTACCAAGTCCGGCTCAATATTATTAACGACTTTTAGGACTTCTTTATTAGCCCAATTAGCACCCAGTTTTTTTGTTTTAAAAATGGTACCCATTCGAGCCATGTCACGAAAACTAAAATCATAAACGAAATGGCCATTTTCAATTAATCCGGCAGAAATTTTACGGTCTGTGCAGTAAAAATGGGCGCCTTGTTTATTAAAGCCAAAATTTGCAATATGCAATATTTTCATTTATTTACTCAAAATAAAAAATTTAATTTTTTGCTAAAAGATATGTTGCCACACGGTCCGCTTCTTTAAAAGCATAAGGTTGTGGTAACTGTACAACAGAGGTCTGCTGTGAAATTAATTTTGATTCTAACATTTGATCAACTGAGTGCGTAATCCGGTCGTCTTTCAAGCGCTCCATTGCCATCACCCCGACTCGACAACCCGCAGTAAGAGCCTCAAAAATCATAGATACACTGTCTTCTGTTACCCACACAGCTTCTGCTTTTTGCATTTCTTCGAAAATCCAGCCTTGAGGTGTTTGCTCAACCGGAAATATGTGTAAATGCTGGGCAAAACTTTGTTGTTTTAAAATATCGACAAACTCTGTTGGGGTTCGACGTGAAGTAGTCAGAATAATTTCAGCTTCTGGATTATTCTCAACAATTTTTTGAACACTGGTTAATACTTTATTTTGGTTCCATTGATGTCGTTTAGATGAACCACCTAAAGCGATTAAAACTCTCGCGGTTTGATGGCGATTTTCATTACGGATGGGGTTTAATGCACCACGCGTGACAATTACATGGCTATCAGCATGAATACCGTCATGTTCTGGAATAACAGCATAATCAAAGCAACCAATAGGTAAACTTGGCTTCATTAAAATAATAGTTTTGGCCTTTTTGAAAATTTTACCGAGTAACCAAACACGAAAATGTGTGTGACTTCCCACGCCAAATACAAAGTCAGGCACTTGTTTAAATAAGGATTTTTTTGAATAGAAAAGTGCTTGAATCAGAGAAATAATAGGTAACTCAGAAATTAGGACCTCTTCAAAAGTTGTTTCTGGCTGTTGTCTTTGCATTGCCTGAAACAAGCCTAATGCTTGTGAGCGGTGCCCTGCCTTACCATCAGACACATAGACAATATGCATAGAAGCTCCCTAAGCCAAAAAATAAAAAGGCGAAACTTATGTTCGCCTTTTTATGTTAACGGATTAACTTATTTTACGTAAGTTAACCAGTGTTCATATTTCGGATTTCTACCTTGAACCGCATCAAAGTAAGTTTTTTGGATTTCAGTGGTAATTGGGCCACGAGTACCCGAACCGATTGGACGATCATCATATTCACGAATTGGTGTTACTTCAGCAGCAGTACCTGTGAAGAATGCTTCGTCTGCAATATAGAATTCGTCACGTGTAATACGGCGCTCAACAACTTGGTAACCAAGATCTCTAGCGATTGTCATCACAGTTTGACGTGTAATACCATCAAGCGCACCACCAGCGATATCTGGAGTGTGTAAAACGCCATCTTTAATCAAGAATACGTTTTCACCTGAACCTTGGCATACATAACCTTGTGGGTCCATTAACATTGCTTCATCATAACCTGAGTGTGCAACTTCTTGGTGAGCAAGAATTGACAACGTGTAGTTACCAGATGCTTTTGCTTTACACATAGTCACGTTTGGATGATGGTGAGTAAATGATGAAGTTTTTACGCGAATACCTTTCGCCATCGCTTCATCACCAAGGTATGCACCCCACGCCCACGCAGCAACAGCAGCATGAATTGTGTTATTTGTTGCTGCAATACCTAGTTTCTCTGAACCGATCCAGATCAAAGGGCGTAAATAGCAAGAAGCTAATTTATTTTCACGAACAACATCGATTTGTGCTTGTTCAAGCGTTGCTTGATCATAAGGCACTTTCATTTGATAAATTTTTGCTGAATTTAACAAACGTTTTGTGTGGTCTTGAAGACGGAAAATGGCAGTACCTTTAGGTGTTTCATAAGCACGAACACCCTCAAATACGCCCATACTGTAGTGTAATGTATGGGTTAAAACGTGAATCTTTGCATCACGCCAATCAATTAATTTTCCATCTTGCCAAATAAAACCATCACGATCAGCCAAATTCATGGAACACTCCAAATTGTTATAAAATCATTCACTATCCAACTCAACCGAGGCGGTTGGGTCTATTAATCTTTGCCATAAATTGCAAACGACCGCACGGGTACTACGCCAGTCCGCTGCGCTGACTTGCATGGATTGATTTGCAAGGGCTAAGCGGTGGCTTTCGGCACGTTCACTAAGATAGGCTCGAATTAATGCTGTGGCATCTTCACTGGATAAGCAGTCTGCTTTAGCAGCATCTTCTAATATTCTTACATTATCAGAATAATGGGCGAGATCGGGTTTCGTCCCGCTCCATGCAAGTACAGCATACTGTGCCATAAATTCGATATCGACGATACCACCTGCGTCCTGTTTTAAATGAAAAATACCATGTTTTTTTTGTTCAGAAGACGAACCTAGGTGGTCTTTCATTTTCTGACGCATTTTCAACACTTCCTCACGAACATAAGCCTCATCTCTAGATTGAGTCAATATCTCGCGTCGAAATATTTCAAATTTCTGGCAAAGCACCTCATCACCTGCAATAGAGCGCGCACGTACTAATGCCTGATGTTCCCAAAGCCATGCACTTTTCAACTGATAGTGTTCATAGGCTTTCAGGCTTGTTACCAATAAACCTGCTTCACCTGAAGGTCTTAAGCGTGTATCAATTTCATAGACACGACCATCTAGCGTTTGCGTAGTCATCAAAGACATAAACTTTTGAGCAACACGCATAGCAAATTCAAAGCCACTAATTGACTTGGTTCCATCCGTATCGGATTGTTCATCTAGATAGTGAATAAAGACAAGGTCTAAGTCAGAACCATAGCCCAGCTCAATACCACCCACTTTGCCATAACCAATGACAGCAAAAGCTTTGTAGTCGAGTGAGCAGCGTTTCCCATCAACATCTTTTGGGTAACCATGGCGCTTCGCCACAGTTTGATAAGCTAAATGTAGGGTTGCATTAACACTCACTTCAGCAATATCAGTTAATGCATCGGAAACCTTCATAAGAGGGCTTTCAGCTAAGACATCACTTGCAGCAACAGTTAACACATTGCTCTTTTTAAACAGGCGAAGTGCTCGCATTTGGTCTTCGACCTGATCAATTTCAATGCGAAGCAATTGCTGACGCAATGAGTCTTCCAAGTCCTTACGCTTTGGCAACTCGAAATCCATCGATAAGAACTCATCAAGCAGTACTGGATATTGCGTTAGCTCTTCACAAATCCACGGGCTCACCGTCGCCATTTTCACTAAGCGTTGCAATGCTCCCTTACTTTCAATCAACATCACCAAATACACTGTTCGACGCATGACTGATTCAATCAGCGGCATTAAACGCAACAATGCAGTTTGAGGTTGTTCAGACTGTAAGATCGCTTCGATTAAATGAGGCCAAAATGTTTTTAAACGCTGCACAGCATTTGAAGGAAGTTTTTTAAGTGCATGACCATGCCAAAACTCATGAATCAGATTTTTCGCATTGTCATCCAACACTTCATCTAACTGCTGCTCTAACTGTCCGAAATTTTCAGTTGCTGCATTAGAGCTGGTATCTTCAATGAGCTGCTTAAATTGAACTTTTACCTTTTGACGTTTTTCATTAAGAACATCGAGAAACTCATTCCAGCTAGCGAAATCTAAGGTATCAATAATGCGTTGTCTTAAGTCCAATTCTTCTGGTAATAATTGGGTTTGCTGATCGTTGAGAGCTTGAATTGCATGTTCAACACGGCGTAAGAATAGGTAAGCATCTTCAAGTTCTAATACAGCTTGTTTTTCTAATAAGCCAGCTTCACCAATGTGCTCAAGGCTAACTAAACACTGGCGGTCTTGTAACTCACGTTTAGACCCGCCATAAATAAGCTGAAAGACCTGAACAATAAACTCAATTTCACGAATACCACCCGCTCCGAGTTTAATATCATCCTCAATATGGCGACGCAAAACTTCGCGCTCAATCATCGCTTTCATATCACGCATTGCAGCAAAAGCGGTGTAATCGACATAGCGGCGGAACACAAAAGGACGTGTCATTTCTAACAAATCCTGTCCTTCTTTACCTCCCGTGACAACACGCGCTTTAATCCAGGCATAACGTTCCCATTCACGGCCATGTTGACTTAAATATTTTTCTAAAGCTGCATGACTAATCGCTAATGCCGAGCCATCCCCCCAAGGACGTAAGCGCATGTCGACTCGAAACACAAAACCATCTGCGGTAATGTGTTCAAGCAAATAAATGAGTTTTTGTCCCCACAAAATACAGAACTGCTGTACATCAATACATTTGCGGCCATTGGTTTCACCTTGCTCATCAAAGGCAAAAATTAAGTCGATATCACTCGACAAGTTAAGCTCTTGAGCACCAAGCTTACCCATGGCAACAACAATCAAATCTTGAACTTTGCCAGAGTAGCTCACAGGTTCACCGTGTTTCGCCACAAGTGCTACACGCGCAAAATCCTTTGCTGCACAAATACTGGCATCGGCAAAATCAGAAAGTTCGCGAGTGAGTGTGACAACATCGGTAAGCTGATTGGCATCCTGCCAGATCCAGCGGAACATTAAACGGCTACGTAAAATGCGCATTCCGCGCATCCAAAGCGTTTCATCACCAATTCCATCTAGCGTGGTCTGTACAAATTGGTAAATCTGTTCGGTCGAGAGCGGTGCAGTAAATTGATCTATTTGATAATCTTGTTCTAAAACAGCTTGATGCAAACCTAAAACTTGTTCTGCGTACTGACTGGCACGCAATGTTTTTTGTAACTGCTCCGCATTCATATAAAAAGCTCTTTTCCTCGTACTCTGTTTTTAGTTATAGCAGTTCGAGTAGTGTTAGGAAAAGGGATTAGACTAATTTTGCTTCTGATGAAGAATGATGTTCGGTATGCACCTCATGACTTTCATGAGCTGAAGGTAATAGAACTTTAAATGTCGTTCCAACCCCTTCTTTAGAGCTAACAGTAATTTGCCCCTGATTAATCTCGACAAAACGCTTGCAAAGACTCAAACCCAAACCAGCACCTTTTTCCCCTGCAGTACCTTTAAAGCTAGCAGTAATACGTGGATGGAATAAATTTGCCATTTGTTGCTCGGTCATACCCAGACCTGTGTCTCGAACAGTAATTTCTACATTTGCATCCGCTTGTTGAGCTTCAATAAAGACTTTGCCTGATCCATCAACGTCGGTAAATTTCAGCGCGTTTGACACTAAGTTTTGAATCACGGAAGTCATCATATTGATATCGGCGTAGATGTTTAAATCATCTGGAACACCATTAACCAGTTCAATATTTTTCTTTAAAGCTAATGTGTGCAGTACATCGCAAACGATATTGCTGACTTGTCTAAGCTTAAAATTAATTGGGTGATAAACAAAACGCCCTCCCTCGGCCATCGCCCATGTTAGTAAGCTTTCAAGCAAGTTATAGGTCGATTGTGAGGTGTCATATAAATAGTCTGCAATATTTTGAATACTAGATTCATCTAAAGTTTCACGCTCTTTAGCGAGTACCTCAGAAAATCCGAGCAATCCATGAAAAGGCGCACGTAAGTCATGCGAAATAATCGAGAAAAATTTTGTTTTACTCGAATTAAGTGCCACTTGTTGCTCGTATAATTCATTTAACTCTTCGTAGTTAAACTTCAACTCGACTTGTTGCATAAAACTAGAACAATAATCGAGCAATAATTGAATATCATCATCTTCAAACGTTGACGCATCATCATCGAAAAAGACAGCAAACCCCATTGAGGTTTTATCAGGGTGTAAAAGATGCACAGCCAATGCCCTGCTGCACTCAATATTTAATTCTTTTAAATAGTTGATTAAATTTTGATATGAAGGATGTAAGTGATTAATCACCTGTTGTTTGGCGAAGCACTGTTTTAAATGCTTTGATGGTTTAAACGAGATTGCCGTCATGCCTTCAGGGCAACGGTGCCAAAAGTAAGGTTCCTGATTAAAAGTCAATAAGGCTTTTTTACAATTCAAAAGACGAAGACTAAACCGGAAAAATTGCTCGATGTAGTTCTGCTCGGCGTTTAATCCAAGCAACAGAGATATCCTACAAGCACTTAACTGCTCAACCTGATTTAGTTCTAAACGTTGGAATGTCATTGCCCGCCTCACAGATTATGTCGTTTTTGGTCGGAACCGCTCTCAATAAATGTACTTATAATCATTATGATCTACTACAAACTTTAACACAGTACATTAAAAGAGCAACGTTCTTTTCAAAATAGAAATGTGAAGTTTCAATTAAAGATTTTCAGATACATAAAGTAGGTATGCTTGAGGAAAATACAACAAATATTTGAAGGTAGACAGTTGTAAGATGTTAGAAATGCGAGTTGATAATATTATTAAAAGATGGTCAAAAATATTAGTTGAATAAGAGTTTAGATTCTTGCTCAGTTTCGCTTTTATCAAAGATGTTTGGTATTTAAAGAAGAACTTCTTAAGCTTAAAAAATGAAAGATTTTTATAAGCTCTAAATTTATAGCTAGAAATTCGAGTCCGACCCTCGGGATCAAATACTCATTTCATAATTTCTTAAGCTCTATCCACTTTTTTATACCCAACAAAAAACCCCTAAACCGTTAGTTTAGGGGTTTTCGTAGAATCTTACGATTCTGAATCTTGGTCCCGAGGGTCGGACTCGAACCGACACGTCATCTCTGACAGCGGATTTTGAGTCCGCCGCGTCTACCAATTTCACCACCTCGGGAGAGGAAGTATGTTTGTGTTGCGTATATTAGCGCGTTTGTAAAACTTGTCAAACCCTAAGTGAATATTATCGTTCACTTTTAGATCATTTAAACATTTTTCATGATTTAGGTCAGAAGCACAGCCATAAAAAAGCGAAAAAGTTTATACTAGGCTCAATTTTTGTGGTGTTTTTTCTCAAATATGCAACTGTCTGACTTTTCCTTTGAATTACCTGATGAACTCATTGCCCGTTACCCTCTCGAATCACGTAGTGCTTCGCGGTTGTTGCACCTAGATTCAAAGGGTCAATATCACGATCACATGTTCACAGACATTATCGATCTGTTCGAAGAAGGTGATTTGTTGGTGCTTAATGACACCAAGGTCATGAAAGCTCGACTTAAAGGAAAACGCTCTACAGGCGGTGCTATTGAGATTTTGGTTGAGCGTATGCTGAACCACACCACAGCGTATTGTCATATCAAATCGAGTAACTCGCCTAAAGCGGGTGCAGAGCTTTTTGTTGGTGCAGATAATATTCCTGTGATTGTACGTGGCCGTCACGAAAATTTATTTGTGGTTGAGTTTTCACAGCCGATCTTGCCTGTTCTTGAGCAATATGGCCAGTTACCTATTCCACCTTACTTTAACCGTGAAGCGGAAGAAATTGACACTGAACGCTATCAAACGGTTTTCCATAATCCTGAAAAAATTGCCAGTGTTGCCGCTCCTACTGCGAGCTTGCACTTTGATGAAGAGTTACTAGCAAAGTTAGAGCAAAAAAATATTCAAAAATCTTTTGTGACTTTACATGTCGGTGCTGGCACCTTTATGCCTGTTCGTACTGATGACATTACCAATCATGTCATGCACAGTGAATGGTGTGATGTTCCTCAAGAAACTATTGATTTAATTTTGGCGACTAAAGCACGCGGCAATAAAGTGATTGCCATTGGTACAACTGCGACACGTGCTTTAGAAAGTGCAGCTCAAGCTCATGGCGGTAAAATTGCAGCTTGGACGGGCGACACACAAATCTTTATCTATCCGGGTTATGAGTTCTGCATCGTAGACCGTTTAATTACCAACTTCCATTTACCAGAGTCTACCCTGCTCATGTTGGTATCAGCGCTATCAAATCGAGACAACATTTTAGCTGCCTACGAACATGCAGTTAAAAGCCGCTATCGTTTCTTTAGCTATGGCGATGCAATGTTGATTGATAAGTTAGAAGCTTAAAAATTAAATTCTGATCGATATTGTTAATCATCTATAATATGGATGCAAATATTTAGCAATATCGATTAGCTTTACCAAGTCGATTATAATTTTTATAAGCCTGAATTTTAGATATTTCCTTCATTAAAATATCTATGCCATAAAACCTATCCTTAGTTTCTCCAATCTTTTTATATAACAGCTACATTTAGTAGTAGAACTACATCGCAGAATCAAGGAAAATAGCCCTCTTTTTAGCAGCGAACTGTTTCTTCGCCTCTGCTCGTGTTCAGGATTTTTAGATGAAGTTTGAAAAATTAGGTCAGTCGGGGCGCGCCCGTCGTGGTCGTTTAACTTTAGAACATGGTGTTGTTGAAACACCTGTTTTTATGCCAGTGGGGACTTACGGCACAGTCAAAGGCATGTTACCTCGTGACATCGAAGACATTCAGGCACAAATTATTTTAGGAAATACATTCCATTTATATTTGCGTCCGGGTCTTGAAGTGATTAAAGAACACGGTGGTTTGCATGACTTTATTAAATGGAATAAGCCAATTTTGACTGACTCTGGCGGTTTCCAGGTTTTTAGTCTTGGCGCAATGCGCAAAATCAAAGAGGAAGGTGTTACTTTCCGCTCACCGATTGATGGTTCAAAAGTATTTTTATCACCTGAAATTTCTATGGAAATTCAGCAGGTCTTGAACTCTGACATCGTTATGATTTTTGATGAGTGTACGCCTTACCCTGCAACACATGAAGAAGCTCAAAAATCATTGCAGCTTTCTTTACGCTGGGCAAAACGTTGTAAAACCCATCATCATGATGAGCTCAAAAATCACAATGCGTTATTTGGCATTATTCAAGGTGGCATGTATGAAGACTTACGCGATGAGTCTTTAAATGGTCTTTTAGAAATCGGCTTTGACGGTTATGCAATTGGCGGTTTATCTGTAGGTGAACCTAAAGAAGAGATGATCAAAGTTTTAGATTATCTACCGAATAAAATGCCGCATGACAAACCGCGTTATTTGATGGGCGTTGGTAAACCAGAAGATATCGTTGAAGCGGTGCGCCGCGGTGTCGATATGTTTGACTGTGTAATGCCGACTCGTAATGCGCGAAACGGTCATTATTTTGTCACTGATGGTCTGGTACGTATTCGTAATAGTAAATATCGCCATGACCAGAGCCCGCTCGATCCACATTGCGATTGCTACACTTGTAAGAACTTCACCCGTGCTTATCTATTCCACCTTGAAAAATGTGGAGAAATGTTAGCGTCTATGCTCGGTACTATTCATAACTTACGTTATTACCAACGTTTAACTGAAGGTATGCGTGATGCATTAGACAATGGCACATTTGATGAATTTGTTCAGGACTTTTATGCCCGTCGTGGTTTAGAAGTTCCACCATGTCCGGTTGATGAATAAGCCAGATTTGCGCTCAACCTCAAGACAAGGTAAATTGCAAAACGAATTAGGATTATGTCAGTTATCTGACTCATATTTTTAACTTTAGGAAATCAAAATGAGCTTTTTAATTTCTGCTGCTCATGCAGCACCGGCAGCTGGCCCAACTAATGGTATTTTGCCAAACATCTTGATGATTGTCGTATTCGTTGCAATCTTTTATTTCTTAATTTGGCGCCCTCAAGCAAAACGTGCTAAAGAACACCGTTCTTTGATTGAGAGCTTAGGTGTTGGTAGTGAAGTTGTTTTCGCTGGTGGTTTAATGGGCAAAGTAACCAAAATTGAAGGTGACTATGCAGTTGTTGAACTTAGCCGTGGTGTAGAAGTAAAAATTCAGCGTGCCAGCGTAATTTCAGTATTACCTGAAGGCACTCTAAATAACCTTTAATCATAAAACAGTCGTGCTTTAGCACGGCTTTTTCATTTAAGAAGAAAGCGAATGCGTTACCCTGCATGGAAATATTTACTGATTCTGGTTGTTCTGGTAATCAGTACATTATACGCACTGCCGAGTCTATATCCGGATGAGCCCGCTGTTCAAATTTCCGGTGCCAAAGCTGGTACCCAAATTGATCAAAGTGTGGTGAAAAAAGCAGAGCAAATTTTAAAAACAGCAAATATTGCGAGCCATGACAATACTTTTACAAATAATGCTGCCCTATTGCGTGTCAGTTCATCTGAAGCACAGTTAAAGGCAAAAGAAGTATTACGTCGTGACTTAGGTGATGAATATGTTGTCGCCCTAAACCTTGCACCAACCACACCGGAATGGCTGCAAAAGATTGGGGCAAAACCAATGAAACTTGGTTTGGACTTACGTGGTGGTGTCCACTTCTTGCTTGAAGTAGATATGGACAAAGCCGTTGCCCAACGTATGGAAACCTCTGCCACCGATTTGCGTCGTCAGTTCCGTGAAAACAAGATCAAATTTAACAGTCTTGCATTAACAAATAATGTGATCACTGTTCAATTTGCTGACAATGCTGACCGTGATGCAGCAATGGATTTTTTACGTCGTAATGGGAATGAATATACCCAACAGGCATTAGCAAGCTCTACAGGTTCTACTTTAAAGCTTACTTATACCGATGTACGTCGCCAAGAAATTCAGTCATATGCAGTAAATCAGAACTTAACAACATTACGTAATCGTATTAACGAACTTGGTGTTGCAGAAGCATTGGTACAAAGTCAGGGTAGCAACCGTATTGTTGTTGAATTACCGGGTGTACAAGATACAGCTGAAGCTAAACGTGTTTTAGGCCGTACTGCGAACCTCGAATTCCGTTTAGTTTCTGACTTAAATGATCAATATATCGATCCATATACGGGTAAATATAATGGTCAACCTTTACCTCCGGGTACAGAAGTTTTTGCTTATGAGTCTTTAGATAGCGGCCGTCAACTCTTGTTGCAACGTAACCGAATCTTGACTGGTGAGCGTGTTCAAAATGCAAGCTCTGGCTTTAGTCAGGACTCTGGCGGTGCCGAAGTAAATATTACGCTCGACAGTGCTGGCGGTAAGCTAATGTCCGATGCAACCCGTAATGCAGTTGGTAAACGCATGGCGGTATTGTTCATCGAGAACAAGCAAAAAATTAACTATGTCACAGATCCAAAAACTGGTGCACAAACAGAAGTTCGTACGCCATACACTGAGTCTGTAGTCATTAACGCTGCAACAGTTCAAGCTGTTTTAGGTTCGACTTTCCGTATTACCGGTTTAAGTTCTCCTCAAGAAGCATCTGAACTTGCATTAATGCTTCGTGCTGGTGCTTTGGCTGCGCCAATGTACTTTGTTGAAGAGCGTGTAGTAGGTCCAAGCCTTGGTCAAGAAAACATTGATAAAGGTGTATTGTCTACTCAAATCGGCTTCTTGCTCGTTGCAATCTGGATGGTGGTTTTCTTCCGTGTATTCGGTTTAATAGCGAACTTTGCTCTTGTGTTTAACTTGGCAATGATTTTAACCGTGATGTCATGGATTGGAGCTTCCCTCACCTTACCGGGTATTGCCGGTATCGTTATTACCATTGGTATGGCGGTCGATGCGAACGTATTGATATGTGAGCGTATCCGAGAAGAAATGCTCTGGGGGGCCTCACCCAAACAGGCCATTGTGGCCGGTTATGATCGAGCCTATAACACCATTTTTGACTCGAACTTAACCACGTTCCTCGTTGCATTCATTCTGTTTGCAATTGGTACAGGCCCAATCAAAGGTTTCGCCGTGACATTAATGATCGGTATTATTTGTTCGATGTTTACTGCAATTACAGTAACTCGTGCAATCGTACAAATCATTTATGGTAAACGCCGTAATTTGAAAAAGTTGAGCATTTAAGGAGATCGATGATGACTAAAGTGACTCAACAAGATTCAAAACAATATGGTCGTCCGGATGATGCAAAAATCATCCCGTTCATGAAGATTGCTAAACCTGCAGCAATCTTCTCGATCCTTATTACTTTGGCAAGTATTTTCTTTATTGCGACTAAAGGTCTTAACCTCGGTTTGGACTTTACAGGTGGTGTTTCAGCTGAGCTTAACTATGCTCAACCAGCCAATCAATCTGAAGTTATTCATGCACTCGATAAAGCTGGTTTTAAAGATGCTGTAGTACAAACCTTAGGTAGTAATAAAGACTTACTTGTGCGCATGCCAGTACAAGAAGTTAAGGTTGAAGACCTTAATAACGCGATCACTAAGGCTGTACAATTACCAAATAATGCTGCTGAAGTTCATAAAGTGGACTCTGTAGGTGGTCAGGTTGGTAACGAACTCTATGTTCGTTCTGCTGGCGCGGTTGCACTTGCACTTATCTTAATGTTGATCTACGTAACCATCCGCTTTGAGTTCAAACTCGCGATGGGTGCCGTAATGTCTTTATTCCACGACATCATCATTATTATTGGTGCTTTTGCATTATTCCAATGGCCATTTGACCTTACAGTGTTAGCTGCGGTACTTGCTGTTATTGGTTTCTCTCTTAACGATAACATTGTAGTGTCAGACCGTATTCGTGAAAATTTCCGTAAGATTCGCGGTGCGACTCCTCGTGAAATCGTCGATATTGCGTTAACTGAGACTTTACGTCGTACCATTCATACATCAATGACTTTATTGCTGGTTGTACTAGCAATGATGTTCTTAGGTGGTGATGGCCTACACTGGTTCTCTGTGGCAATGTTTGTTGGTGTATTTGTCGGTACTTATTCTTCGATTTATATCGGTACTGCATTTGCATTATGGCGTGGTCTTAACCGTCAAGACTTCATCGTTCAGGTTAAACCTGAATTTGAAGATGAAATTCCTTAAGTTGTCTAAAACAAGACAAATAAAAAAACCGCGATTCATTCGCGGTTTTTTTATTTGATTCAAAAATTATTTACGGCGTAATGCATCCGAAATAGCTTCAACCAATTGTTGAGAAATTTCCTGTTTAGATGCTTTCTCCAACTCACGCTTTTTCATGTGATAGCTTTCAGCAAAGAAAACTGTCATCGCATTCTCATCAGAAGCAAATCCAATATCAGCACGTGATACATCGTTACACGCAATCATGTCTAATTTTTTAGCAACAAGTTTACCTGCAGCATATTCTTCAACATTTTGCGTTTCGGCTGCAAAGCCCACCATAAATGGACGTTTTTCCTGACCTGCGATTGTTGCCACAATATCTGGATTTTTGACAAGGGAAACATTCAACTCATCCCCTGCTTTTTTAATTTTATGCTCAGCAACTTCTGCTACGCGATAGTCTGCGACTGCGGCAGTGGCAATAAAAATATCGCAGCCTGTTTCTAGTGAACTCATACTGACGTCAAGCATTTGTCGTGCTGAGGCAACATTTACACGTTGAACACCATTTGGCGTATCTAAACTTACAGGTCCAGCAATCAGAGTCACTTGCGCGCCAGCAGCATAACAGGCAGCGGCTAAAGCAAAGCCCATTTTTCCAGTACTATGGTTTGATATATAACGGACAGGGTCAATCGCTTCACGTGTCGGCCCAGCAGTAATAACTACACGCTTACCTGCCAACAGTCCAAATTTCTCAGCGATGGCACGTTGAGCTTGATGGAAATAGCCAGCGACTTGGCGAGCAATTTCTTCTGGCTCAGGCATACGGCCTAAGCCAACATCACCACATGCCTGCTCACCCGCATCCGGCATAATTACATGTACGCCATCTTCGACCAAGGTTTGCAAATTACGTTGTGTAGCTTTAGCAGCCCACATTTGCTGATTCATCGCCGGAGCTACCCAAACAGGAGATTTTGTTGCCAAAAAAACTGTACTGAGTAAATCATCTGCCAAACCATTCGCAAATTTAGCCAATGTGTCACAACTTGCAGGTGCGACCAGTAATAAATCAGCCCAACGTGCTAATTCAATATGACCCATACCCGCTTCAGCCGCAGGGTCTAGAAGTTCAGTATGAACAGGATTACCAGAAAGAGCCTGAAAAGTTAGTGGTGTAATAAATGCCTGAGCACCATGTGTCATCACTACTCGCACGTCAAAGCCATAATCTTTGAGGCGGCGGACTAAGATGGCACTTTTATAGGCAGCAATTCCGCCAGTAACAGCTAAAACAATGTTTTTATGAGGAATAACGCTTAGATCAAAGCTCACGAACAGGATACCTTTCTGTTGCAGTGGCGCTCACAATAGCATTAAATACGCGCAGACCCAAGATTGATTGGGCAAACAAAATAAAATTTTAAGCGAATAATGCTGGGGAATATGAATACTTCTATTAAAAATTGGCCTGAACAAGAACGGCCAAGAGAACGGTTATTACAACAAGGTCCACAAAGTTTATCAGATGCTGAGCTACTCGCGATTTTTCTTCGCTCAGGTTCACGGCAATATTCAGCAGTCGAGTTATCTCGTTTACTCATTCAGCACTTCGGTAATCTTAATGCCGTGTTTGATGCCTCATTTAGTGAGTTAACTCAATTTAATGGCATTGGGGCAACGAAATATTCACAATTACTGGCAGTCAAAGAACTTGGACGGCGTTATCTCGATCATCACTTCCAGACAAATAATCTCAGCCTTCATTCATCAGATTTAGTTTTGGATTATCTGCGCTATGAATTAAAAGGCGAAAAACAAGAAGTCTTTGCTGTTTTGTGCCTAGATGCCGAATTAAGAAAGCTTCATTTTAAAAAGCTATTCTTTGGTTCAGTTCAGCATTGCGCAGTTTCGGTCAATCAAACCCTACGCTACGCCTTACAGCAACATGCTTGCCAGCTCGTTATTGCACACAATCATCCCTTTGGTTCAGCGCAGCCTTCTTCCGAAGATATTGCCTTAACTCAGCAACTTGAACTGGCTTGTCAGCTTGTCGAAATTCGTCTGCTTGACCACTTTATTATCTCACCAGAAGGGAGCTTTTCCTTTGCTGAACAACAACTGCTCAACCCAGCAACAATATCAGCTCAATGATATTGACAAAGTACTACTAAGCCTAGAAGATCAAAACAAAAATAGCGACGTTTAAAATAAAATGATTGTTCGGGAACAGCCTAGTATTTTCAAAGTATTATTCTCTTGGCGAGGCACAATTTTACCCAAAATTTTGCCATCCTTAGGCGTTGTGATGCTGATCTCGGCAATCATTGGTGGAGTCGAATACATCAATCTTTATCGCTTTCCAGAGATTCCTCTGGTTGGCTTTACGCTCATTGGTGTCGTACTTTCTATTTTCCTAGGATTTAAAAATAGTGCATGTTATGACCGTTGGTGGGAGGCCCGAAAATTATGGGGCGTTCTAATTGCAACTTCACGCCATTTTGACCGTGACTGCCGTATTTTAACTCAAGCTCGCCGTGAGCGTGTTATTCAACATGTGATTGTTTTTGCTAATGTATTGCGTGACCGTTTACGTCGTCAGACGGCGAACCCAACTGAGTTAATACAAACCAGTGGTATGAGTCAGCAAGCACTCACTCAACTCTACCAACAAAATAATGCTCCTCAGTACACACTCAGTCTCATTCACTGGGAATTGTTGCAGGCACTTAAAGAAGGTGAAATTTCTGACATCATCTATGCACAAATGAATAAAAATGTTTCAGATTTAAGTGTTGTACAAACTGGCTGTGACCGGATTGCCAATACGCCCATTCCATTTGCCTATTCAGTTTTGCTTAACCGTACAGTCTATTTTTTCTGTTTTATGTTGCCGTTTAGTCTGGGTTCATTGCTTGGATTAGCAACACCTTTACTCGTCGGAATTTTGGCATACACATTTTTAGGTCTAGATGCACTAAGCTCTGAAATTGAAGAGCCTTTCGGTACTCAAAGTAATGATTTACCGCTAGATGCAATGGTACGTAGTATCGAGATTGAACTATTAGGGACTCTCGGTAAACCTACCCCACCGCCAATTCAGGCTCAAGATAACAACTTACTATAAAGAGTTTAAATAAAATTCTCCCAAATCCCATACTGCTTATCAGTGGGTTTAGGCGTATTTCCGAGTTTAATCCATGGCATATTTTCACCATGAAAATCACTGCCAATTGAAACTGCCAACTGATATTGTTCAATCATTCGATCAATCATCTGGCGAGTAGATAAAGGTTCCATTGGTGGAGGTAACTCAATTGCGTCTCCACCTGAAGTCGCGAATAATTCAATTAAATAACGAACGTTAGTTGCAGATAAATCATAACGGGTCGGGTGTGCTAATACTGCGAAGCCTTTACTTTGATGAATCACATCAATGGTTTCTTTTAAGCTTAGTCCTTCAAACTTTACAAAAGCACGTTTTCCTTCTTTTAAGAAACGATCAAATGCTTGTTGAGGACGAGTCACGACATTTTTCTCGACCAATGTTTTAGCAATATGAGTTCTTGTTACCCTATCCGCCTGATTTTCTACTTTGGCAAGAACATCATCATAAATCTGAAAACCAATACATTTTTCTAATAGCTCACAAATCACTTTAGCTCTTTGCGCTCTAATTCTTTTTTGTTGTTCTAATGCTTCTAAAATTGGTGCTTCATCTTGCATATTTAAAGCAACAATATGTACACCATAACTCTTCTTAGTAGTAGGGCGCGACCACTGACTAGAAATCTCTGTACCAGAAATAATATTTAAATCATGGCCTTGTGCAGCAATTTTTGCACGCTGCAACCCATCCATTGTATCGTGGTCAGTCAAAGCCAACGTATGCAAGTTCACATCTATAGCAGCTTGCACCAGTAATTCCGGAGACAAAGTTCCATCAGAAATATTGCTATGTGTATGTAAATCTATGCCTTGCATCTTTTATACTATGCCATTCGCCAAACCTGATCAGATACTCTAACATGAAAGCACTTCTGGACTTTGTTCCATTAATTATTTTCTTCTATTTATATAAAACAGTTGATCCAACTGACACCCAGCATCCTTTACTGAAACTGATCGGGTCTGCTGGTGGTGCCGATAATAATAATATTCTTGTAGCGACGACTGGCTTAATTATTTCAATGCTTGTGGTATATGGTGCCCTATTCGTTTTCCAAAAATTCCGTCTTGATAAACAACAGTGGTTTGTATTGTTTATGACTGTCATTTTTGGTGGCATCACCCTCATGTTAAGTGACGATTTCTATATTCGTCTCAAAGCTGCGATTTTAAATTTAGTTTTCGCAGGCGCATTCTTGGTTTCACCTTGGTTTGGTAAAGACCGTAAACCGCTCATTCAACGCTTATTTGACCCGATTTTAGATTTGAGTGAAAAAGGTTGGAAAAACCTCAATTTTGCTTGGGCTGCGATGTTTGTTGTGATGTCTTGTCTGCATGTATTCTTCGCATTTTTATTTCACGGTGGAAAATATTGGGGCGAATTTACTGCATTTGGTGACATGATCGTGATGTTTTCATTTATCATTATTCAGTTCATTATTTTACGCAAACATTTTAAGTCACCAGACGCTTAAAGTGCTTCCAGATTGATTATAGAGATACGATTACATGCCTTTTTTTGTTCTAAGCTGTACCGATAACGAAGGAACTTTAGAAAAACGCTTGGCAGTACGCCCTCAGCATATCGAACGCTTACAAAAACTCGATGATGAAGGCCGCCTTGTTACAGCGGGTGCTATGCCAAAAGATCCTAATGATCCGCAAGCAGGCTTCTTTGGTAGCACAATGATTGTTGAATTCGACAGTCGCGAAGCATTAGATGAATGGTTAAAAGAAGAACCATTTCTTAAAGAAGGCATTTATGCTCACGTTGATGTAAAACCGTTTAATAAAGCATTTCCAAAAGGGTAATCGCATGCAGCTTGCAATCAAAAGCTTTCTTGGCTTGTGTTTGATATGTTCAACTGCTGGAGCAGTTGAACCTGCTGCGACACCAGCAACTCCTTCCCCAAGTGCGCCTTCAACTCAAGCCGCTAAACCAGCTCCAACATCTTCAACTGGAGCCAAAACTGCAGCGACGACAGCACCAACTGCAACACAACCACTTACAGCAGAACAGCTCGCAAAGAACAAGCAACAGCAAGACGCAAAAATCAAAGCCCTGGTTCAAGATCAAGCATCTCGCTTAAAACAGCTAGAACATGCCAACCTTGAAGCATTGGCCCAGAACCAAGAGTTACAGCTAAAAAATGATAATCTCTCTGTTCAGGTTCAAGTCTTACAAAGCGAACGAAGTGCGCAAATGTTTTTATATGGCGCTGTTACCTTAGCAGGCGGTGTATTGCTAGGTTTCTTTATTGCTAGTTATATTCATACAAAACGTCGACGCCAGTGGTAATACCAAGCGATCTATTAAATTCAATGAACGTATCAAACCGTATCCAAACAGCAGAGCTGGACTGGGAATTTATCGATGGTATCGAGATTCCCATTTCTAAACAATTTGGTGATGTCTACTTCTCTAAAGATAATGGCCTACTTGAAACACGACATGTTTTTCTAAATGGTAACGACTTATCAGAACGATTAGCCAATCTAAAAGATTTTGAATATTTCAGTGTAGGAGAAACCGGTTTTGGTACAGGTTTAAATATTCTTGCACTCTGGCAACTTTGGCAGCAAGTTCGTCCTAATAATCAAAGCCATTTACACGCAATTAGCGTAGAAAAATTTCCATTAAGTAAAGCTGATCTTATTCGCGCTTTAAATGTCTGGGATGAGCTTAAACCGCTTGCAGAGCAGTTAATTGAACAATATCCCCTGCCTATTGCCGGATGTCATCGTTTAACTTTCCCTAAAGAACGTTTTAGCATCGATTTATGGCTTGGAGATGCGCAAGAGATTTTCCCAAGCATGGCTAAAACTAAAGCTGTGAATGCCTGGTTTTTAGATGGCTTTGCACCGTCTTGCAACCCAGACATGTGGGAACAGAATGTTTTAAACAATATTGTCGGTCTTTCAGGTTATGGCACTACATTTGCCTCTTTTAGTGTTGCTGGCATTCTAAAACGTGGGCTAAAAGCACATGGTATTGATATTTCTCGTCCACGTGGTTTTGGCCATAAACGAGAAATGCTCAAAGCAGTCTGGAATCTGCCTGAATCTGTTGAAGATTCCTTAGAATTAGATCAAACTTACGCATTGACTACAGAGCAACAGCATATTGCGATTATAGGGGCTGGTGTAGCAGGTTTAAGCACGGCGTGGGCATTTGCAGCACGTGGCCACCAAGTAACCTTATACGAGCAAACCAATGCATTATCGGGTGCCTCTGGAAATCCTTTGGCATTACTTAATCCGAAACTATGCCCAATTGAACAAAGTCATGAACATCTCATGACCTTAAGTTGGCAACATGCTTTAAATTTTTATAAAAATTTTAATGCATTCCGTCCACTTCAAATTCAACAAATTGCATTGAAAAATGCAGAAGAACTTCTAGATTTGGTAAATCAGTATCCAGCTCAAGTTGTTACCAACTCAGCGAGCTCACTTGAAACTGATTATTCAAGCATATTACTAACTGAGGCTGGTTCCGTTTCACCACATCAATTACGTGATGAAATTTTGCAGCATCCATGTATCAATCTCAAAATTGCCCATGTCACAGCACTGATTTCTTGTGAAAATAAAGTTCAATTGCAAACCGACAATGAAATTATTGCAGAAGCAGACCATGTCGTTGTGTGCTGCGCTCGAGAAAGTGCTGCTTTATTCGACAGCTATCCACAGTTAAAACCAATACGTGGACAAGTGAGCTGGGTTGATAATACGTTTGCTCCCCTGCCTTTAAATGAAGCTTATAGCTATGGCGGCTATTGCATGCAACTTGATGCCTCACAGATGATTTTGGGTGCGTCTTTCTACCCAAATCGTGAAGATCAAGATGTACTTCCCGAAGACCATGTGCATAACTTTGAATTAATCCACGGTGTATTCCCTGAATATGCTGAAAAGTTACCATCACCTTCGACATGGCAAGGGCGTGCATCTATACGGGCACAAAGCTTAGATTATTTTCCTCTGGTTGGAAAAATGCAGGACAATAGCCGAATTGCTACTTTTGCTGGGCTTGGCTCTAAAGGCTTCTTATTTGCCCCGCTGTGCAGTGAAATCTTAGTTGCTCAAATGTTAGGAGAAGCTTGTCCAGTACCAGACCGCTTATTACAAAAATTGAATCCTCAACGGTTCCAAAAGAAAGTGAAACCTAAAAAGCCTTATTTTAAACCGCAATAATTCATTTCAATAAAAAAGCACCCGAAGGTGCTTTTTTTATGCGCCCTGCTCTAGAGGCAAGCCAGCATCACGAGCTGCACGTGTCCCGCCCATCAGCACGACATATTCACGCGAGGCATCCAATCCTTCTAGTTTCTCAGCTGCACGAGGAGCTTTGCTACCACCACCACATAAAATATAAATCGGCTGACCCGCAGAGACCTGGTTCAAAATATCAGCATTCAAATCATTAATTGGGCGATTCACCGCACCTTTAACATGCCCTTCTGCATAAGCATTAGTATCACGGACATCCCAGATAACAGCATTTTCTGGGAATTCAAATGTTGTAATTTCTTGTTTACGGATCATTGTGCACTCCTTTGATGTAAACAACACTTGGCAAATGAAGAAAACCCTCTTAGCATCTCAAATATTCTTTCACTTTGTAAAGGTCTAAACTATGCCTTCTTTCGATATTGTCTCTGAATTAGAGTTATTTGAAGTTAATCATGCTGTACAAAACACACAAAAAGAGATTGCAACACGCTTTGACTTCCGTGGTCATGATGTTTCTATCGAATTAAATGAAAAAAATAAAGAAATCAAAATCAGTACCGAAAGTGATTTCCAGTGTGAACAAGTTTATAACATGTTAGAAAATCATTTTTATAAACGTAAAATTGATGTTCAAGCACTTGATCCACAAAAAGCTTCGGCTTCTGGTAAGAACTTTGTACAAGTCATTAAACTTAAAGATGGTCT
The DNA here is from genome assembly GCF_059579785.1 of Acinetobacter sp. S-1. NCBI lineage: Bacteria > Pseudomonadati > Pseudomonadota > Gammaproteobacteria > Moraxellales > Moraxellaceae > Acinetobacter > Acinetobacter sp. S-1. The sequence continues at coordinate 545,023 of NZ_CM184207.1, read as the reverse complement.
TGACTCTGATACTGCAAAAAAAATTAATAAAGCCATTAAAGAAAGTGGCGTTAAAGTGCAATCTTCTATTCAAGGCGACAAAATTCGTGTGACTGATAAAAAGCGTGACACCTTACAGCAAGTCATGACTTTTTTACGTGAACAACAATTCGGTGTGCCATTACAGTTTAATAACTTTAAAGATTAATATCTTGTCGGCCATTTAAAGCTAAGGTAATCCCATGTCTCAATCCAATCGTCTATCAAAACTGGTAAAAGCAACTTCAAAATTCCCTAAAGGTATTCGGAGCACGCTTTGGAGCAAGGCGTTTGGCCGTATCGTACCAATGGTGGGTACAGCAAATATCCGCTATCTAGAAGTAGACTCAAACCACGTTACTGTCCGTTTAGATAACCAAAAAAATATGCAAAATCATATTAAAGGAGTGCATGCTGCGGCTATGGCTCTTTTAGCAGAAACTGCAACGGGTTTTCTAACCGGTTTACATATTCCTGATAATCGAATTTTATTAATCAAATCATTACATGTCGATTATTTAAAAGTGGTTGAAGGCGGTTTGACTGCTACAGCGACATTGTCTGCTGAACAACAAAAGTTTATTGCAGATAATGAGAAAGGCGAACTTGTGATTCCTGTTACTGTGATTGATGATGCAGGCAATGAACCAATTCAATGCCAAATGCTCTGGGCATGGTTACCTAAACGTAAGAAATAATAACTAATCTAAAGTATTTTTAGACGGTTATTTACCTCAAGATATAAAACTAATATTTTGTATCTTGAGGTTAAAAATGAAAAAAATATTAATTCTTTCCTCTTTATTTACCAGTTTAATATTTACAACAATAACGGCTCACGCGACTGAACCCAGCATTAAAACCAGTAAAGTAACTTCGGCTAAATCAGAAGCTATTGATAAAGTAAGTGCTCAAAACAAAAGAATAGTGACCGACTTTTATGAAGGTGTCTTTTTAAAACATAAAGTCAAAGAATATGCAGACCGCTATATTGGTCAACAATACATTCAGCACAATCCTAATGTTCCAGATGGGAAAGCACCTTTCGTTAATTTCTTCACTGAAAAATTCCAAAAGAATCCGCAAGCTAAAAATGAGATTAAACGTGCGATTGCTGAAGGTAATCTTGTCGTTTTACATGTCCATTCGACTGAAAATGAAAAAGATCGAGGAAGAGCAATTGTTGATATATTCCGTGTTGAAAATGGAAAAATCGTAGAGCATTGGGATGTGATACAAAATATTCCTGAGCAAAGCAAAAATACAAATACGATGTTTTAATTTTTAAAAACTAGTTTTTCTTTTGAATAAAAATTAAAGCCTGAATACTAATATTCAGGCTTTCTGATTCTTATTGAGTTTCCAAAAACTTCTGTTTCGCTTCTTCAGGTATTTGACGCTTATTACCTTTTACATCTACTGCTACAAAGGTAAAGACTCCTTCAGTAATGCGTATTGGTTCACGAGAGTCATCATGACTATCCCAAACTTCAATTTGCATCTGAATAGAAGTATTTCCAACTTTTAAGATCTTGGTATAGCAGCTAATGACAAAGCCAACTTTTACCGGAACCAAAAAGGTCATTTGATTAATAGAAATCGTAGCACAGCGACCACGACTGAAACGTTCTGCGTGAATTGCTCCAGCCAAGTCCATTTGTGACACAATCCATCCACCAAATACATCACCACTCCAGTTTGTATCTGCTGGCATGGCAATCGTTTGTAAGGATAAAATTCCTTCTGGTTTGGTATAAGCTTCTGACACCTTAGCTCCCGAAATTCGTTTGAAGTTGTTGATCGAGCCACTGTTGCAATTCAGGCGCACGTAATGCGCCGCTAATACGCGCGACCTCTGTCGTTTTATTCATTAAGACAAGTGTCGGAATACTTCTCACATGAAAAGCTTGGCTCAAGCGAGGAGATTCTTCGGTATCAATCTTGGCAAAGATAACGCCTGGATTCTGTTTTGCGACCTGCGCAAAATGTGGAGCCATCATTTTACAAGGTCCACACCATTCTGCCCATAAGTCTATAAGAATAGGTAGATCACTATTCGTGATGTAGTTACTAAAATTCTGCTCATTTAGCTCAATTGGTGCAAGCGGTAGTAAGGGCTGATGACATTGCCCACAGCTTGGTTGCTCCGGAAGTTTTTCTTCTGGAACTCGGTTTTTAGCACCACACGATGCACATACAATAATCATTTACATCACTCCTATATGCTGATGTAAAAATTCTAATTGGGTTGTTACTGCTTTTTCAAACCATGAACCGTGATAGATATCAAAATGTTTCATATCCCATTCATGATAACTCACAAAAGGCGCAATATTTGTCGCAGCTTCGCGGCTTGATTCAATAGGAATAAGTGAATCTTTTTGAGCAGCAATAAATAAAACAGGAATATTAATCTGGCGCACAACTTGGATTGGACGGTAGCGCATCAGATTAAAAAAGACACGAGCTGGGACTTCCCCACTCCAATAATAATCAGGATTTACAATCGATAAATAGCCATAATAACTATCTGCTGTAGGCATAAAACATAGGTTATGTTGATCAACAACAGGTAATCTCTTTGGATTAAGCCCCATCTTTGATCCCATATAATCCTGACTTGATAGCTTCAATGCTTGCGGATAGCGCTGCAAAGGATAGAGTTTGGCAGTTTCAGCGCCATCTACATAAGGAATTTGTACTAAAACCGCTTGAATATTCTTTAACTCAGAAGCTAGGCTTAGTGCATATCCCCCACTTAAAGAAGTTCCCCAAAGCACAATCCTTCGGTTATCTACGAGTTTACAAGTCGAAGCATACTGAATCACTGTCTTCCAATCTTCTAATTGTGAATTGATTGAGACCATTTCTCTAGGCTTGCCAGTACTACCACCCCAATATCTGTAATCAAATAAAATAACAGCGTAACCTGCTTGAGCAAATCGCTGGGCATACTGAATAAGTTTAAATTGACGCAATCCAGCAAAACCATGCGCCATGATAATTACCGCAGATTTATTATTTGTTTTTGGAATATAAAAGTCAGCTGCGATCATTTCCTGATCACATGGAACATATAAAGGCTCAACCGTATAAGCGTGCATATGTGCTCCGTAGCATTATGGTCGAAGTAATGAATTTACAAAAAACATCCTGATCGCCTTTTAAAAATCTAGAGCTGTTCTATGACATAAGTTTTATCTATGTAGGAACAACGTTTTAGTGTCTTGTATCTCAGGTTAAGCTTAATGCTATGATACAGCATAAGAGGTTTTGTTAAATTTTGGAGTGACGAAATGTCAGATAATGTTGGTTTCGCAGGTCAAATTGGTCCAGAACACGTTGGCCAAGTTGTAGAAAAAGGATTTAAATCTATTATTAATAACCGACCAGATATGGAAGGCGGCCCAGAACAACCTACAAGCGCTCAGATTGAAGAAGCAGCACGTCAAGTAGGCTTAGACTATGTTTATCAACCTGTTGTAGCTGGACAAATTACTGAACTAGATGTACGTACTTTTGCTAATCATTATAATGAATTGCCAAAACCTGTGCTGATGTTCTGCCGCACAGGAAACCGTTCAAACAACCTATATCAATTAGCAAAACAAATGGATTTATTAGACGACTAAGTTTAAAAAATTGGTACTCTTTAAAACCCTATTTTCTTCTTTAAAGTAGGGTTTTTTGATAAATTATTTTGCATATCTCTGCACGAACTCAACAGAACTAAAAATAATATTAATTTAGAGTATTTATATCTTTTGATTCATTTATTAATTTTCTATGAATAAATTTATTTTCGTTCTTTTAAGCTGTTTAATCATTAGCGCATGCTCCTCAATGCAAGTAAAACCTACTGTCGGGGTAACGATGGGTACACGCATTTAATCAGTTACCCTGCCTATAAACTTCATGAGCAACCTCATGAAATATATGTTATTTTATAAACCTAAAAAATTATTTTAAATAACTTATCATTTTAATGGGGATAATCATGAAACTTACTCAAGGAGTATGTGGAGTTACTTTGGCTGCTTTTTTGACAGCTTGTGGTGGGGGTAGCAATGATGGCTACTATAACCAAAATTCAAGTTCTGGCTCTACAACAACACCAACCGCACCATCAACAGATCAAGAGTTGGCTACTTCTGTTTTAAATAGTGTAAAGCAAGAAGGAAAATATTTGTTTGGCGCCTATGATCTCAACGATGAAAAGTTATCAAAAGGTTACATTGATCACGCACTAGACACCTTCGCTCAAGGTCCACTCAAGTTAACCTTAGATATTCGCAAAGTAGATCTTACCAAGTACTCCGACCACTATCGTGATAAATGCTTTATTAAAAGTACTACAGACTACCGCGCCTGCTATGTATTCAAAGGTGAAGAAATTAAAAGTTTACTCACTGGATATAGTGACTGGGACTTTGATATTACAGCAGAAGATTTAAAAAATATTAAACTGGCGAATGATAATACATCTCCGAATTTAGAGGACTATCAATCAAATACCAGAATTTATATTTTTCAAAATGAAAATAATGATAAGAACTTCCAAGATGTAACAATTACTGGAGCCTTTGCGTATCCATTCCAACAGTCATGGGGACTTGAACAAACTAAGCAAAAAAGATTCGTATTAATTAATTCAACAACAAGTGATTATAAAATCACTACATCGACTATTGTTCAAGATCCAGATACAGCTCAACCGACTGAAAAAGAAGTTACTACTGGTGCAATGAGTGTATATAAAGATAATACATCAACTGATGGTGATCTCTACGTAGTTCAGAGTGGTTCTGGTTTCAACGTACTTATTAATGATAACCCAAATGTTCCTTTTGCAGAGCCAATTTCATTTATTGTGAACTCTACTCCAGGCAATACGAACAATGCGACATATCAAGTGAAACTCAGTGGTAGTCAAGTATTGAGTTTACCAAGTATTACTGGCATTGAAGGAAGTCGCGTTGAGAATCAATCTCCAACAACGAATGCACAAAAATTTAATGGCAGTATTTATTTAGAAGGACCAAATATTTTCACTTTTAAACAGTCTCCGAATGGAACTACATTAAACTTTAAGCATGTCATTAATGGTATAAGTATTGAAGGTCAGTCTATTAATCAAAATGGGACTATTTCAACCACTTTAAAAACACCTTTTATGCAAAAATTTACATTTTAAAGCTAAATAATTAGAACCAAACCCTCTGTTCAAGAGGGTTTTTCTATATATTCTAAATATCTATTAAAATAGCTTAATGACAATGTTCGATATTATTATCATTGGCGCTGGTACTGCTGGTATTAGCGCATATAAAGAAGCCGTTAAACATACCAATAATATTTTAATTATAAATGATGGACCATGGGATACCACTTGTGCTCGTGTAGGTTGCATGCCAAGTAAAGTCCTCATCTCTACAGCAAACCGCATGTTTGACATTCAAAATGCTCAAGAAGTTGCTTTGGATGTGTCTGCAAAAATTAATACAGATCAAGTGATGCAGCATGTACAAACTTTACGTGATCGTTTTACACAAACAACATTAAAAGATGTAGAACAATGGCCTGCAGAACATAAAATTTCTGGTAAAGCACATTTTATTGATTCACAAACTATAGAAGTTAATGGGCAACAGTACCAATCAAAAAGTTTTATTCTTGCTGTCGGTTCAACTCCTAATTATGATCAAACCTGGAAGAAAGAACTTGGTAATCGGCTTATAACAACAGATCAAATATTTGAGTTAAAAACCCTACCTAAATCTATCGCTGTCATTGGAAGTGGGGTGATTGCCCTTGAGATTGCTCAAGCAATGCATCGTTTAGGTGTAGAAACTACAATCTTTGCTCGTAGTAAACGGATTGGAGTACTTACTAGTTCTAGGCTTCAACAACTTGCACAAATAGAGCTAGGCAAAGAGTTAAAAATTCTATTCGAAACTCTACCAAATGAAGTTAAATGCAGTGAAGAAAACGCTTTATTAACTTACCAACTTGATGAAACAGAGAAAACTCTCAAAGTTGAATATGTTTTAGCAGCAACAGGCCGTACAAGTTTAATTGATACTTTAAAACTAGAAAATATTGATAATTCTTTTAAAGATATTAAGTTATTATCTATAAATGCAAAAACCAAGCAGTTAGATACATATCCAATTTTTATTGTGGGTGATGCTTATACTTCAACATCACTGCAACATGAGGCGGCACATGAAGGGAAAAAAGTTGTTTATAACTGTTTGAATTACCCACAGGTTAATTCAGTTAAGACGCTTACTCCATTAGGAATTGTATTCAGTCATCCTGAAATGGCGACCGTCGGGCAAAGTTATAAACAACTAAAAGACAATGGTATAGACTTTATTACAGGTGAAGCCTCTTATGAACGGCAAGGAAGAGCTATAGTTCTTGGGAAAAACAGAGGTGCGATTGAGGTTTATATTGAGAAAGAAAGTCAAAAACTTCTTGGTGCTGAATTATTTACAGAAGCAACAGAACATATGGCTCATTTATTAAGCTGGATAATAGGTGAAGAATTGACTTTAAATGATATTCTAGAGAAGCCATTCTATCACCCTACTCTAGAAGAAGGTCTTCGCACTGCTTTAAAACATGCTCGCAGACAGTTGAAATAATCCATTTAGAAGAGCCTTTTATTAATCAAAATTGGCTCTTCTCTACTTCACATTGCTTTAATTAATTCATCTGATGGGAAATAACCGCAACTAATGAAGCATTCTTTTCAGATGAACTAGTATATATCCATGTCTCTAAAGGCTTCCCATTTTTAGAAATAATATAATTTGTTGTGGTCAAATTCTTATCTTTGAATACCTCTTTCTTATAAGTTAGCCCTGTAGATTCTGGAGGTAGCCAGCTTTCTAAATTCTTCTGAATTTCAGTTGAATTTCCTTTATTTATAAATAATAGACATACTCCTTTATCGAGTTGAGTAATAACAAATTTTCCTTTATAGAACTACAACTGAGTATTGTAGACAATATGAAGGAAAATATTTTAAATTCTGAAAATTTCATGATTAATACTCTTGTTATCATTTTAAATAATGTGATTTATATCATAATTCATTCTAAAGTTAGTCGGGGATTTAGGTTTTTTATCACAATAAAGAAACACCCCCATTCATTAGAACGGGGGTGTTTGGAATAATGAGCTGGCGATGACTTACTCTCACATGGGTAACCCCACACTACCATCAGCGCTAAGAGGTTTCACTTCTGAGTTCGGGAAGGGATCAGGTGGTTCACTCTTGCTATGGTCGCCAGCACAACTGGTATGGATACTTGCTTCGTTTTATTCACTGTGTGATACGTTGCGTTTTCCAAATCTTTACAGATGGGCTGATTGGTCTGATTTTTCGTTGTTCATTTTAGCTAGTAGTATAACTAAATCAAGTTGCTTTGCATGTTTATGAATCGATTGATGCTTCATATACAACTGCTTGGGTGTTGTATAGTCAAGCCTCACGAGCAATTAGTATTGGTCAGCTTCACATATCACTATGCTTCCACATCCAACCTATCAACGTCCTAGTCTCGAACGGCTCTTTAGAGGAATAAATTCCTAGGGAAATCTTATCTTGAGGTAGGCTTCCCGCTTAGATGCTTTCAGCGGTTATCCCTTCCGAACATAGCTACCCGGCGATGCGACTGGCGTCACAACCGGTACACCAGAGGTTCGTCCACTCTGGTCCTCTCGTACTAGGAGCAGATCCTCTCAAATTTCCAGCGCCCACGGTAGATAGGGACCGAACTGTCTCACGACGTTCTAAACCCAGCTCGCGTACCTCTTTAAATGGCGAACAGCCATACCCTTGGGACCTGCTTCAGCCCCAGGATGAGATGAGCCGACATCGAGGTGCCAAACACCGCCGTCGATATGAACTCTTGGGCGGTATCAGCCTGTTATCCCCAGAGTACCTTTTATCCGTTGAGCGATGGCCCTTCCATACAGAACCACCGGATCACTAAGACCTACTTTCGTACCTGCTCGACTTGTGGGTCTCGCAGTTAAGCGCGCTTTTGCCTTTATACTCTACGCGTGATTTCCGACCACGCTGAGCGCACCTTCGTACTCCTCCGTTACTCTTTAGGAGGAGACCGCCCCAGTCAAACTACCCACCAGACACGGTCCTCGTCCCGGATAACGGGACAGAGTTAGAACCTCAACATTACCAGGGTGGTATTTCAAGGACGGCTCCATTGGAACTAGCGTTCCAACTTCAAAGCCTCCCACCTATCCTACACAAGTAAGGTCAAAGTTCAGTGTCAAGCTGCAGTAAAGGTTCACGGGGTCTTTCCGTCTAGCCGCGGGTACACTGCATCTTCACAGCGATTTCGATTTCACTGAGCCTCTGCTGGAGACAGCGCCGCCATCATTATGCCATTCGTGCAGGTCGGAACTTACCCGACAAGGAATTTCGCTACCTTAGGACCGTTATAGTTACGGCCGCCGTTTACTGGGGCTTCGATCAAGAGCTTCGCTTACGCTAACCCCATCAATTAACCTTCCAGCACCGGGCAGGCATCACACCCTATACGTCCACTTTCGTGTTTGCAGAGTGCTATGTTTTTAATAAACAGTTGCAGCGGCCTGGTTTCTGCGGCTGTCGTCAGCTCAGGAAGCAAGTTCCATCACCAACAACAGCGTACCTTCTCCCGAAGTTACGGTACCATTTTGCCTAGTTCCTTCAGCAGAGTTCTCTCAAGCGCCTTGGTCTACTCGACCTGACCACCTGTGTCGGTTTCGGGTACGATTCCTGTGTAACTGAAGCTTAGAGACTTTTCCTGGAAGCATGGTATCAGCCACTTCACTGTACAAGTACAGCTTGCTATCGGATCTCAGTATAGAGTACCCCGGATTTGCCTAAGATACATACCTACATCCTTCCACCTGGACAACCAACGCCAGGCTGACTTAACCTTCTCCGTCCTCTCATCGCATTACACAGAAGTATTGGAATATTAACCAATTTCCCATCGACTACGCCTTTCGGCCTCGCCTTAGGGGTCGACTCACCCAGCCCCGATTAACGTTGGACTGGAACCCTTGGTCTTTCGGCGAACGGGTTTTTCACCCGTTTTGTCGTTACTCACGTCAGCATTCGCACTTCTGATACCTCCAGCATACTTCTCAATACACCTTCATCGGCTTACAGAACGCTCCCCTACCACTTGACTAATGTCAAATCCGCAGCTTCGGCACATAGTTTTAGCCCCGTTACATCTTCCGCGCAGGCCGACTCGACTAGTGAGCTATTACGCTTTCTTTAAAGGGTGGCTGCTTCTAAGCCAACCTCCTAGCTGTCTATGCCTTCCCACATCGTTTCCCACTTAACTATGATTTTGGGGCCTTAGCTGGCGGTCTGGATTGTTTTCCTCTTGACTACGGACGTTAGCACCCGCAGTCTGTCTCCCGGATAGTACTCATAGGTATTCGGAGTTTGCATCGGTTTGGTAAGTCGGGATGACCCCCTAGCCGAAACAGTGCTCTACCCCCTATGGTATTCGTCCGAGGCGCTACCTAAATAGCTTTCGGGGAGAACCAGCTATCACCAGGCTTGATTAGCCTTTCACCCCTATCCACAAGTCATCCCCTGGCTTTTCAACGACAGTGGGTTCGGTCCTCCAGTTAGTGTTACCCAACCTTCAACCTGCTCATGGATAGATCGCCTGGTTTCGGGTCTATACCCAGCAACTAAACGCCCTATTAAGACTCGATTTCTCTACGGCTCCCCTATACGGTTAACCTCGCTACTGAATATAAGTCGCTGACCCATTATACAAAAGGTACGCAGTCACACCACGAAGGTGCTCCCACTGCTTGTATGCATGCGGTTTCAGGATCTATTTCACTCCCCTCACAGGGGTTCTTTTCGCCTTTCCCTCACGGTACTGGTTCACTATCGGTCAGTCAGGAGTATTTAGCCTTGGAGGATGGTCCCCCCATATTCAGACAAGGTTTCACGTGCCTCGCCCTACTCGTCATCATTATGTGTGCCCTTTCGTGTACGGGAATATCACCCTCTACGTTCGCACTTCCCAGAGCGTTCCACTAAAACACACATAACTTAATGGGCTGATCCCCGTTCGCTCGCCGCTACTGAGGGAATCTCAATTGATTTCTTTTCCTAAGGGTACTGAGATGTTTCACTTCCCCTCGTTCGCCTTGCAACACTATGTATTCATGTTGCAATACCTACCTTAAAGTAGGTGGGTTCCCCCATTCAGAAATCTCCGGATCAAAGGATATTTGCCGCCTCCCCGGAGCTTTTCGCAGGCTATCACGTCTTTCATCGCCTCTGACTGCCAAGGCATCCACCACATGCACTTAATTACTTGACTATACAACCCCAAACAGTCGTCAACACCTACAAGTGAGTGTTGTCCGTGCGATTCTTCATCGCTACTATCTGTTGTCTGTGTACTTAAACACTGTACAGCTTCAATCTAAATTCATATACCAAAACGCTTGATTCAGTTAATTTGCTAGTTCTCAATTCATCTAGATTAATTGCTTAATCTAAACTCTTGAGTGAACAATTTATTTCAGACTCAATTTTGCCAATCTGTTAATGAATAAACACGCCTTCGTCAGGTCATGCTTAATACCGTGATACTTAAATCACAGAAGTTAATAAACCAAGACCGAAATCTCTATTTACTAATTTCTGTAATCCGAACTTATCTTAAGTTCTGGTGGAGACTAGGAGAGTCGAACTCCTGACCTCCTGCGTGCAAAGCAGGCGCTCTACCAACTAAGCTAAGTCCCCAGCTTACATCATCAGTCATGTATCTTTTATCTATAACTTCAACCAGTCAAAGTCATGGTGGGTCTGACAAGACTTGAACTTGTGACCCCACGCTTATCAAGCGTGTGCTCTAACCAACTGAGCTACAGACCCTCAGATACATCTATGAAGAACAACTTGTTGTGGATTCTTACCAATCGTCAATCTTTCGTTAAGGAGGTGATCCAGCCGCAGGTTCCCCTACGGCTACCTTGTTACGACTTCACCCCAGTCATCGGCCACACCGTGGTAACCGCCCTCTTTGCAGTTAGGCTAGCTACTTCTGGTGCAACAAACTCCCATGGTGTGACGGGCGGTGTGTACAAGGCCCGGGAACGTATTCACCGCGGCATTCTGATCCGCGATTACTAGCGATTCCGACTTCATGGAGTCGAGTTGCAGACTCCAATCCGGACTACGATCGGCTTTTTGAGATTAGCATCCTATCGCTAGGTAGCAACCCTTTGTACCGACCATTGTAGCACGTGTGTAGCCCTGGCCGTAAGGGCCATGATGACTTGACGTCGTCCCCGCCTTCCTCCAGTTTGTCACTGGCAGTATCCTTAAAGTTCCCGACATTACTCGCTGGCAAATAAGGAAAAGGGTTGCGCTCGTTGCGGGACTTAACCCAACATCTCACGACACGAGCTGACGACAGCCATGCAGCACCTGTATGTAAGTTCCCGAAGGCACCAATCCATCTCTGGAAAGTTCTTACTATGTCAAGGCCAGGTAAGGTTCTTCGCGTTGCATCGAATTAAACCACATGCTCCACCGCTTGTGCGGGCCCCCGTCAATTCATTTGAGTTTTAGTCTTGCGACCGTACTCCCCAGGCGGTCTACTTATCGCGTTAGCTGCGCCACTAAAGCCTCAAAGGCCCCAACGGCTAGTAGACATCGTTTACGGCATGGACTACCAGGGTATCTAATCCTGTTTGCTCCCCATGCTTTCGCACCTCAGCGTCAGTGTTAGGCCAGATGGCTGCCTTCGCCATCGGTATTCCTCCAGATCTCTACGCATTTCACCGCTACACCTGGAATTCTACCATCCTCTCCCACACTCTAGCTAACCAGTATCGAATGCAATTCCCAAGTTAAGCTCGGGGATTTCACATTTGACTTAATTAGCCGCCTACGCGCGCTTTACGCCCAGTAAATCCGATTAACGCTTGCACCCTCTGTATTACCGCGGCTGCTGGCACAGAGTTAGCCGGTGCTTATTCTGCGAGTAACGTCCACTATCTCTAGGTATTAACTAAAGTAGCCTCCTCCTCGCTTAAAGTGCTTTACAACCATAAGGCCTTCTTCACACACGCGGCATGGCTGGATCAGGCTTGCGCCCATTGTCCAATATTCCCCACTGCTGCCTCCCGTAGGAGTCTGGGCCGTGTCTCAGTCCCAGTGTGGCGGATCATCCTCTCAGACCCGCTACAGATCGTCGCCTTGGTAGGCCTTTACCCCACCAACTAGCTAATCCGACTTAGGCTCATCTATTAGCGCAAGGTCCGAAGATCCCCTGCTTTCTCCCGTAGGACGTATGCGGTATTAGCATTCCTTTCGAAATGTTGTCCCCCACTAATAGGCAGATTCCTAAGCATTACTCACCCGTCCGCCGCTAAGATCAGTAGCAAGCTACCTCTCTCCGCTCGACTTGCATGTGTTAAGCCTGCCGCCAGCGTTCAATCTGAGCCATGATCAAACTCTTCAGTTAAAATCATTTTGTACCTTATTTAAAGACAAGGTACCAATTCTGGCTCATCAATTACTGACTTAAATTTCGCTCAAATAAACTTCGAGTAATTTAAACCAATCAATCAATGAAAATTATTTCGATTAATCAATCAGTAAAAATCCACACAAGTTGTTCTTCAATTCTCTTAATGATCTTCTTCCTGGTTCGTCACCAGCAAGCTAGGTCGGCTATATTACTCTTAATCTCTTAAAAGTCAACAGGTAATTTCGATATTTTTAAAACTTATTCTCAAACCAACTTACCATCAAATTCATTACTTAAAGCAATCAACTTAATCACAAGTAACTGTTTTTCAACAAGTTTCTATCTGCATCACCGCCGATGGATGTGCATTATAGACCATCTCATCCCCTTTGCAACCCTTTTTTTAAATCAATATTATCAACTGGATACTTTTTAAGCTTTTTGGTCACTTTTAGATGAGATATTAAACTTTTTTTACGTTATCAACTTCATGTAGAATAGATTATTCGTGCAATAGTTTGGCATTAACTCACCATGTGGCAGTTCGCTAAAAAAGTATTTGTTTGCATACTTGTAGTACTTGCTACGAGTGGGCCTTGTTATGCCAATTCAAAACATAATTTCTATGTACTTACTTTATCTATTCTAAGCTACAGTAAGTGGGAGAATGTAAATACTCCTACTCTTTGTGTAATTGATAACCCTTCTATTACATCTACTTTTCAATCTTATATCCAGCAAATGTCTTATAATTATCGTGTTCAAACTGTAAATGCGAAAGATTTTGCTCGGTCACATTGTCAGGCTGTCTATTTTTCTAGTACCTCTCCACAGCAACAACAAAACCTTATTCAAAACTATCCTTATCATTCTTTACTTTCTTTAAGTATTAATAATTCAGAGTGCGAGATAGGAAGTATCTTTTGTTTATATACTCAGAATAATTACACTACCTTTAAAGTTAACTTAGATGCTTTAAGTCACTCCAAAGTCCATATTGATCCGAGAGTATTACTCTTGGCTAAGAATGCGGAGTAAGGATCATGATATCAAAGTTGTATCAGTCCACTTCACTACACGCATTATTTAGAAAGTCTCAATTTACTATTTTTGCTATTACTTTTTTTATTTGCTCTTTTACGTTTGTCTCAATTTCCGTTTTTACTATGGAAACTTATGCCAAACAGAATTTGCAATTGCTTAGTCATACTCTATTAGAGCGTATTCAGCCCGCAGTCGTGTTTAATGATAAAATTACAATAGAGCAGATTTTGAATGAGTACACGAATGATCATTCAATTCGTACTATTCATATTTATGATTCAGAACATCATCTGATCGCCCAAAGTTTTAAATTATCAAGTCAAACTTCAATTTTAGAAGGCTGGTTTGATCACTGGTTTTTAAATGAGCCTGTTCATCTTACAATTTATCATCACGAGCAAAATGTAGGTGAACTTACACTTTTTGGTAGCTCTGAAAAAATATTGCAGTTCCTAAAAATGATTATGGTAGGGCTTGCGATTGCAATGTTGTTTATTGTTTGCGCTTTATGGTGGTCAGTAAATCTAACTTATCGTCAAATTATGCAGGCTATTTACCCACTTACTAATATTGCTCAAATTGTAAGTGAACAAAAAGCTTATAATCTTCGCTTCCCTTACAACCGAATTAAAGAATTTCAAGATTTAAATACCGTTTTTAATGAGTTACTTGAAGAAATTCAAATATGGGATAATCAGCTGCAAAAGGAAAATCGTAAATTATCCTTTCAGGCTCATCACGACCAGCTCACCTTATTACCTAATAGACATTATTTTTACCAAATCCTTTTAGACATGTTTGAAGATAAAGGGTTTGATAATAAGTCTGCATTATTATTTATAGATAACAATAACTTCAAAGCAATTAATGACCAATTTGGCCATTTAGCTGGTGATGAAGTTTTAAAAGAAATGGCGAATCGCCTGCAAACTCGTTTGCGTCATCAAGATTTTATTGCACGGTTAGGCGGTGATGAATTTGCTGTCATTTTGCATTCCATTAGTCATGCTGATCATTTAATATCTATTGCTGAAAATTTACTCGAAAGTTGTAAAGAACCTTTGCATCTAAATGGTCAAACCATTTACTTCAGTTTCAGTGTAGGTATTGCTTTATCACAATTTGCATCTAGCCCCGAAGATTTCATTATGCAAGCAGATCAAGCAATGTATAAGGCTAAAAATTCGGATGAACACTGGTTTATCTATAAACCTGAAAATTAAATTTAGGCTAATCTATGAATACAAGATCTTTAAAACTCTCTTTTATTGCATTGCTATGCATTACTCTTGCAGGGTGCCTGAGTTTTGGTCCATTAAAATATCGTCAAGTAAAATTGCTCAAAAAAGAAGGTTTCGTTCTTACTGATGAAGGCTGGACTTTAGGTTTACCAGAACGCTTATTATTTGACTTTAATAATGCGCAGTTAAAACAAAGTCATGAAGCTGAGTTAGTACGTCTGGCAAATCAACTGAATAAATATGACCTGAATAAATTGAAAATTGTTGGTCATACTGATGATGTTGGTGATGCTACATATAACCAAAAGTTATCTGAAGAGCGTGCTCAAAGTGTGGCAAACCTTTTCTTAACACGTGGATTTAAAAAAGAAAACATCTACGTAATTGGTCGTGGTTCAACACAACCTTATGTGCCAAATACAACCAATGAAAACCGTGCGATTAACCGACGTGTTGCGATTGTCGTTATTCCATAAGTAAATTTAATTCATAAAAAAGCCAATCCTCTGTGATTGGCTTTTTTACTTTAAACTAGCTCAATAATATCAATGGTTGGTGGCACTCTGAAACGCAAAGGAATTCCAACCATTCCTGTGCCAACGGTAACAAAGACATCCGCATGCTCATGAGAGTAGAAACCGCGCTTATGACCTAAAATTGATACTTTTTTCATAATATAGTTAGTCAACCATGGAAGCTCAACCTGCCCTCCATGTGTATGCCCAGATAACATTAATGGTCGATTCGGTAATTTAGGTACCATATCTACCGTATCGGGGTTATGAGATAAAATTAACCAAGGCTTGTCTTGCGGTAAATCTGGCATAGAACGCATATCGGTTTTGCCTGCCCAGAGGTCACCAATACCAATCAAACGAAATTCTTCAAAATCAACAATCTTACCTTCGATATCAACAACTTCATTATAAAATAGGGCATCTTTTAATAGTTGCTGAATTGGTGGGCCAGGATATTGCTCATCATGATTTCCAGGAACCGAATATACAGGTGCCTGAATTTCTTTTAAAACTCTTAACTCTTCAATCAATCTGTCTTCCGGCTCATATGTCCAATCACCAGCGACTACCACTAAATCAGGTTGCTGTTCATTTAATTTTCTAACTATGGTTTTGAGCTGACGTTCATGCCCTGAAAATAAACCAATATGTAAATCTGCAATTAAGGCTACTTTTACTGGCTTATCAAAACTACGATCTGGGTTTAAGCGATATTGATGAGTATCGACACGCACTAAATGAGGTTCGATAAATCGGGCGTAAATTAACACGCCACTTAAGAAAAAGATGAAAATACCTTGATGAATTGAGTAGTAACCAATCCAAGCAGCATATAAATTAAAAAACCAGAGAGGAATAAGTAGATAAGAGAGATAAAATGCGAGTAGATGTACAAAAGCTTTAAATGGATGAATCGTCTCGGTTCGTGATTGATGAATCCAAGCCTCAGAAATTCCCCATAGAGCAAGTATTGAAAAAATAAAGTAAAAACAAAAAATGATTGAATTTGGATTCCACATTACGACTCTCGACTTATCTTATATTGATTGCTAGTAATCAAATTCAATATTTATCTTTCAATATGCACGAATTATACTCTAGCTCACCTTATCGTATGTACTGATTATGGCACAATCCTTTCCTTCCAAACAGCTTCAAACGAATCAACAAGCTAAAGGCTTTTTGATAAAAGCCTCTATAGTCCTATGTTCAAGTTTTGCTGTGGGTTTGACAGGATGTAGTACTCTGCCAAAACATGGTGTTGAGCCAGTACAATATGCAAAAGATATTGATACCTCTGAGACTTCACTTGCCAAAATTATTACACCTTTACGCCAGCAAAATCCAAAGTTAACGGGTTTCCATGTTCTAAATGATCCTCTGGAGGCTCTCGCGGCTCGACTTAGATTAATTGATAAAGCCGAAAAGACTTTAGATTTACAATATTACATTTGGGACAACGACAAAGTTGGTGCTTTAGCCTTACACGCGATTATTCGTGCAGCTGATCGAGGTGTAAAAGTCCGACTTCTTATTGATGACAATAATGCAAAAAAAATGGAAGGGATTTTACTGGCCCTTTCTCAGCATAAAAATATTGAAGTTAAGCTTTTTAATCCCTACCGTTTCCGCAAATACCGTGCGATGGATATGGTGCTGGATTTAAAACGTATTAATCGTCGTATGCACAATAAAAGCTTTATTGCCGACAATGAGGTTGCCCTTATTGGCGGGCGCAACATGACCAATCAATATTACAATGTAAGCGATAGCTATCAGTTTTCTGATGTCGATGTAATGTTGGTAGGCGCTGCTGTTGATGATATCGTAAATTCGTTTGATGATTACTGGAATCATGAATATGCATATTCGGTTCAAAGTATCGTAAGTCCTGAGCAGCACCGTTTACGCTATGAAGGCTTAAAAGAACAACTTGAAGCACACTATCAACAAGCTACCGTTCAAAACTTTTTAAACTTAACCGCAAAATCTCATGCATTTGATCAATGGCTAAATCACAATATTCAATTCGATTGGGTCAAAGCAGAAGTCGTAAAAGACTCACCTGATAAGATCAAATCGAAAGCTAAGAAAGAAGAACACCTCAATTTCCAACTAATTAATCATTTGGAAAAACCAGAAAGTAACGTTGACTTAATCTCTGCTTATTTTATTCCTGAAAAACAAGGTGCCAAGATTTTAAGCACGCTTGCCAAAGAAGGTGTTGAGGTTCGAGTTTTAACGAACTCTTTCAAAGCGAATGACGTTGCTGTTGTACATGCCTTTTATGGAAAATACCGTAAAGAACTGCTTAAAAACGGCGTACAACTTTATGAATTTTTACCAACACCAGATAAAAGAGATTTAAATAAAAATACAGATGAGCTTGCCACTAAAGCTAAAGTAAATATGAAAGGTTTAAGCCGATCAAGTTTGCATACTAAACTTATGGCATTAGATGAGCAGGTTTTTATTGGTTCATTTAACTTTGATCCGCGCTCAGCTTACTTAAATACTGAAATTGGTGTGATTTTAGATAGCCCATCACTGGCTAAGACGATTCACCATACAATGGATGAAAATTTAAATAAGTATGCTTATAAATTAAAGCTCGACACTAACAATCATATTTACTGGCAGCAAGAAACTCCAAATGGTCCTGTAATTTATAGACAGGAACCTGAGATGAAATGGTGGCAAAAAGCAGGCATGAAATTTCTTTCATGGCTGCCACTTGAAGGATTTATGTAATTAGTTTCTTGGCTTAAGTACTTTCTGATGTAGTTGGGCCAAACCTTCCACCATTTTTTCTTGAACTTCGCGCGTTAAACTTTTGACGTCATGCCCTTCCACTGAAATAGGAGGCAAAGTTAACAGATGAGCTGTTACTTTAGGCATTTCAAGTACGCGTTGAATATGTTCGGCAAATGTCATGTCACCAATGAATGGCGCAACTGTATCTAATTGTCCCTCGCGATTTACATAACAAATCAAACAAACCTGTACTGGACGCTGTGCTTCAATCGCTGCTCCTAGTAATCGTCCATGTACTTTTTTAACAGAATGCCCATCTGTAGTTGTGGCTTCAGGGAAAAATAATACTGGAATATTCTGTTTTAAAAATTCAGCAATTTGCTCACGAATTCTGACGGAATCGCCAGATCCACGCTTAATAAATAACGTTCCACCACTTTTGGCTAAATTTCCAAGAATAGGCCAATTTTCAATTTCAGCTTTAGCCAGAAAGAAAACTCGTGCACCAGAACCTAGAACTGCAACATCTAGCCAAGAAATATGATTACTTACCCATAAAGCTGGTTCTCTAGGAATTGTGCCATGCACTTCTATATCTAAATTGAAAACCTGACATAAACGGCGGCAAAAGTATTGGACATAACGTGTATTAACAGGATTATTAGGATCTTTATAAAGCCCATGTCGATAAACTAGATAAAAACCTTCACTAATTGCGGCCGTGGCAGAAGTGACCTTTTTTCCGTATAAACCTATTTTTGATAATTTCTTTAACGTTGAATTAACTATACTTTGCGTTTGAGCCATAAAATTTCACTAACGATTAATCATTGTTATACCCATCTCAAGTCATTCTATACGTTTCGTAATAAACTTGCATTGACGTTAGAGAACGGCAAATAAAATAAATCTAAACACTAGACTAATCTCATATAACTAATCTAAAGGATAAGAACAAACGCTTTCCCCTTTTGCTTAAGTTTCCTCTAGAATAAAGTTTTCCCATTTTCAGGATTTATAGCCACGTGGAATATGTTGATCGGCATCAAGGCGGTGAACGCACAATCTTAGTGAGTGTTTCTGTACAATTATTAGATGATCTGGATGCCGAAGAGTTTGCTCTACTTGCACAGTCTGCTGGTGCAGATATCCTTGAACATATTAAGGTTCAGCGTAATAAGCCTAATCCTAAATTTTTTATTGGCTCCGGAAAAGTCGAAGAAATTGCAGAGCAAGTTCAGGAGCTAGAAGCGAGTCTGGTTATCTTTGACCATGCGTTATCACCTGCTCAAGAACGAAATTTAGAAAGAATATTAAAATGCCGAGTTATTGACCGCACAGGCTTAATTTTAGATATTTTTGCGCTGCGTGCCCGTACGCATGAAGGTAAGTTACAAGTCGAACTTGCTCAGCTTAAACATTTATCTACTCGTCTTATTCGTGGTTGGTCTGCCGACTTTGAACAACAAAAAGGTGGTATCGGCTTACGTGGTCCCGGTGAAACACAACTAGAGACAGATCGCCGTCTCATTCGTGTTCGTATTACCCAATTAAAAGATAAATTAGACAAAGTACAACAGACTCGTATGCAAGGGCGTGCAGCAAGACAAAAAGCAGCTATTCCAACGGTTTCATTAGTAGGTTATACCAACGCTGGTAAATCGACTTTATTTAATATTTTAGCTAATAGTGATGTCTACGCAGCTGATCAACTATTTGCAACACTCGATCCAACCCTACGCCGTTTAGACTGGGATGGTATCGGTACTGTTGTGCTAGCAGATACAGTAGGTTTTGTACGAAACTTACAGCATGATTTGGTTGAATCATTTAAAGCAACACTTGAAGAAACGCTAGAAGCGACCCTTTTACTACATGTTATTGATAGTAGTAGCCATGACATGCTTGACCAAATTGAAGCGGTTGAAGGCGTATTAAAAGACATTGGTGCTGATGCTCCCGTACTTCGGGTGTACAACAAAATTGATCTAAGTGGTGAAGAGGCCAAAATTATTTATGCTGAGCCACACGTCCCAGATCGAGTTTATGTTTCAGCTCATTCTGGTCAAGGTCTAGAGTTGCTCCAAAAAGCAGTACAAGAATGCTTAATGGGCCAAATTCAAAAGTTTTCACTCGTGCTTAAGCCTGCTTATGGCAAATTACGTACTCAACTTTATGCCTTAAATGTTATTGAGTCTGAACATTATGATGATGCAGGCTTATTACATATTGATGTGAAGATTGCGCCACATAAGTTAGAAAAGCTGATTCGCCAAGCAAAGCTTCCATTGGATGAAATCTTAGGAGAACACGCAAGACAATTTAAGCGCCCCTTGGAAGAGTTTGAAATCAAGGGCGATATCAGTTAAAACTTGATAAGTAAACTTTTAGAGATAAAAAATATGGATAAGATCAAAAGTATAGACTGGACAGCATGGGTAATTACATTACTACTCATTATTGGTTTTCGTGAAGGCTCTGTCGTTGTCATGCGTGCTTTTGGTCATCCAGAATTAGGTAATCTGGTCGGTTTAATCAGCTTACTTATTATTTTACTGATTTGGAGAAAGTTTAAAAAAATTCCACTTCGAATAGTAGATACCAATAATAAAATCATGAAAGAAAGTGGATTCGCGTTTTTACCTATCTGTGCAGGTTCATTAATTATGCTCGTACATATGGGTAAAGAAATTCCATTATTTCTTTTTGTTTTAGTGGTCAGTACCCTTATACCTTTGTGGGTCTATGCAAAAATGGCAAAACGTTGGTTATAAGGAGAATAAAATGTTTACGATTTTCTACGGATTTTTGATCACACTCATTGGTTATCTGTGTGCAAAGCCTTTAAACCGACGTTTCCCGCAAGTTCCACTTTTAGTTTTCGGCATGTTCATTGTAATTGGCTTACTTTCAGTTTTGCATGTGCCATATGAGCAGTATCGTCTTTATGTGAATGACTTATTTGGCCATCTATTAGGTTATGTCACTGTAGCCTTAGCCATTCCTTTAGCTGCAATGCGTTACGATGATCTTCCAATTAAATCGGTCATTGGTATTTTACTTTTTGCAAGTATTAGCGCCGTTGCTCTACCTATGGGGCTGGCTTACTTGTTACATATGTCTGAACCCACCATTCTTGCATTTGCTACCCGTGCAGTAACTACTCCAATTGCTCTGAACATCGCAACTTTATTACATGCTCCTGAAACACTCGTAACCCTTATTGTTATTTTGTCTGGGGTAATTGGCGCAGCATTCTCACCATTCTTACTTAAACATATTCATGATGAGAGAGCATCAGGTTTAGCCTTAGGTTTAGCTGCACACGCCATTGGAACAGCTCAAGCTTGGCAACGTGGACCTGTCGCAGGTCGTTATGCTGCATTTGGTATGGCATTGAATGGCGTATTTACTGCAATTTGGCTACCAACATTAATGTTATCTTTTGGAACACCATAATTAAGAAGTTGGTTAAATAAACATTGAACGGTCTATCAATTCCAAATAAGATGACCTTTCAAAGTTAAAAGGATTTTTAATTATGGGGAAAATTTTTATTGGAGCTCTGCTCTTATTGGGGATTAATACTGCTACATTCGCAGCAGATATTACAGGTCTCTGGCAAACAATTGATGATAAGACAGGTGCTCCTAAAGCACAGGTAGAAATACGAAAAGAAGCGAACGGGACATATGCCGGGAAAATTATCAAAGTAACGCCACGCCCAGGTTATACGCCTAAAGAAATTTGTGATAATTGTCCTGTGCCATATACCAATAAACCGATTTTAGGTCTGGATATCGCAACTGGTTTAAAACAGGTAGATGGACTTAACTATACGGGTGGTAAAATTTTAGATCCGAATACTGGCAAAGTTTACGGTCTTAAGGCGAAGCTTAGCTCAACTGGCAAACGCTTACATATGCGCGGTTATCTCGGAGTTTCAGCTTTAGGGCGTAATCAAATCTGGATTCGAGTAGAATAAGAGTTCCCAATAAAAAAGCCGCTTATGCGGCTTTTTTACTTTCACACGGGCACAACTCTCGTCTTGCGCTCGTGAAAAGCATGGCTTTTCCTATACTTGTACAGGATTTTCGACAGCAAAGATTTCTTTGTCTTCAAGGCGATAAGCCATTAACTTTCGTCCCCATACACAGCCGCCATCAATATTCTGGATCTGCTCATTAATAGTTCTACCTTCTAGCGCAGCCCAATGACCAAAAATAATCTGATGAGTCTGAGCAGCTTTGCTTGGAAATTCAAACCAAGGTAGATAGCCTTCTGGCATTGGCGCATCTAGAGCATCTTTAAAAGTAAACTCTAAAGCCCCTTCTGCGTTGGTTAAACGCATGCGAGTCAAATAATTGGTAATACAACGTAAACGCGCTGAACCAGTTAGGTTATCTTCCCACAAATCTGGTTTAGAACCATACATTTCTGCTAAAAAAGCATCCAAGACAGATAAATCTTGATGTGACAGTACCGCCTCAACTTCTTTTGCCAGCTTAGCAGTTTTTTGTGCATCCCAAATGCAAGGAATACCTGCATGAGTAAGGATGGTGTGCTCGTTTGGCAATAAACATAATGGCTGTTTACGTAACCAATCGATTAACTCATCACCATCAATCGCATCAATAACGTCTTGAGTACGATCTTTTGCTTTAATCTCTTTTAAACCACGTGCACCTGCAATTAAAGTCAGGTCATGATTTCCAAGTACAGTTGCAGCAGCCCCACGATCAGCAAGCTTTTTAATAAAACGTAATGCCCCTACCGAGTTTTCACCACGCGCGACTAAATCACCAGCAAACCATAAAAAGTCTTGATCTGGATCAAAACGTATTTCTTTAAGTAAGGCTTTTAGAGCTTCAAAGCACCCCTGCACATCGCCAATAACATAGTTAAAACGCTTAGTCATTTACGCCACCATTTGATCGGCTAAAGCAACAAATTGGGCAAGTGTTAAGGTCTCTGGACGAGCCATTGGATCAACACCAGCTTTTTCAAAGCCATCTTCTGCAATCATACCTTTAAGACTGTTTCTTAATGTTTTGCGGCGCTGAGTAAATACATGGGCAACCAGTCGAGCTAAAGCTTTTTCATCTTTTGCTGTAATTGGCTTTTGATCATAAGGAACAAGGCGGAAAACAGCACTCGTTACTTTAGGTGGCGGGTTAAATGCACCAGCTGGCACTTCAAATAAAAATGTTGGTTGACAGTAATACTGAATCATTACCGACAAGCGTCCATATTCTTTTGTATTCGGTTCAGCAGTAATACGGTCAACCACCTCTTTTTGGAGCATAAAGTGCATATCTTTAACTTTGCTGCCAAATTCCAAGAGATGAAAAAGTAATGGGGTTGAAATGTTATAAGGTAAGTTACCGACTACACGTAATGGTCGGCCATCTTTTACCAGTTCGCTAAAGTCATATTTTAATGCGTCAGCTTCTATAATCGTCAAACGTTCAGGATGTGGAACACGTTCTGGTAGCCCAGCAGCTAAGTCACGATCTAGCTCCACTACTGTTAATTCATCACATTCCCCAATTAAAGGAGATGTTAAGGCAGCTAAACCAGGTCCAATCTCGACAATATTGTCGCCTGTACGCGGACTTACAGAGCGCACAATTTTGGCAATGACTCGTTGATCATGTAAGAAGTTTTGACCAAAACGTTTACGAGCTTTATGCCCTTCATCTTTCGGGTTTAGGGCATTAATTTGATACATAGAACATTTCCAACATGAAAAATTTAGCTCGCTGCTAAAGATAAAGCTAAATCAACAGCGACATTTAAACTTGAGCTTTTTGCCAAACCAGTCCCAGCCAAAGACAACGCAGTGCCATGGTCAACCGAAGTTCGAATGAAAGGCAAACCCAATGTAATATTGATGGCTTCACCAAACCCTTGTGATTTTAACACAGGTAAACCTTGATCATGGTACATGGCAAGTACAGCATCTGCATTTTTAAGATGTTCTGGAGTAAACAAGGTATCTGCCGGCAAGCTTAAACTCATTTTAAACCCTTGCGCTCGATAACTTTCGAGTACTGGATTAATGGTTTCAATCTCTTCACGGCCCAAATAACCATCTTCACCTGCATGAGGATTTAAACCACACACGAGTACACGTGGGTCTGTAATCTTAAATTTAGTTTTTAAGTCATGCAGTAAAATATCAATGACCTGATGCAATCGCTCTTTGGTAATTGCATCCGCTACATCTCTTAAGGGTAAATGTGTAGTTGCTAAGGCGACACGCAAGGTTTTGGTTGCAAGCATCATTACGACACGCTCTACACCTGCAAACTCTTGATAGTATTCAGTGTGACCACTAAACAAAATACCAGCATCATTAATAACCGATTTTTGCACGGGTGCCGTGGCTACTCCCACACTTTTAGCTGACATTGCATAATCTGCTGAACGACGCAGTTGTTCTAATACGTAGGCTGCATTAGCTGGGTTTAATTGACCATCAATAACAGCTGCTTCTAAAGGCACATGTTCTATATAGAGTTCATTCAGAGATGATGACTCAGGCTGTCCGGTATATTCTATAAATTGAATATCGATCCCAAGTTTTTGGGCACGTTGCTCTAATAAGTCTCGGTCACCCAAGATAACAACAGGGCGTTCATCAACCCGCTTAGCCAAGCTCAAACAAATATCTGGACCAATACCAGCCGGCTCACCGGAAGTGACATATAATGGCAGCACAATCACTCCAGACACATAACAAGAATTTGTTTGATTTTAACATATCTAACATTTATCAGTTTATGGATTAAATTATATGGCTTAAACTGGATTTTTCTTGTGAGTTTGGACAAACTCGTTTAGAATGCTCGCTCCTTTTGTTTGGACAGATTCCATAGTCCAAACCAACTATAATAGGTAGTGGTTTAATGAAAACTCTCAGCGCTAAGCCAGCTGAAGTTCAACATGACTGGTATGTTGTTGATGCTTCTGGCAAAACTTTAGGTCGCCTTGCGACTGAAATCGCTCGTCGTTTACGCGGTAAGCACAAAACTTCTTATACTCCTCACGTTGACACTGGCGATTACATCGTTGTGATTAATGCTGAACAAGTTCAAGTGACTGGTAAAAAATCACTTGATAAGAAATATTATCGCCATACTGGTTTCCCTGGTGGTATCCGTGAGACTAACTTCGAGAAGTTAATTGCTCACAAACCTGAAGCTGTTCTTGAAAAAGCGGTTAAAGGCATGTTACCAAAAGGTCCTCTTGGTTATGCAATGATCAAAAAAATGAAAGTGTACGCTGGTACTGAGCATCCGCATGCTGCTCAACAGCCACAAGTTTTGGACATCTAAGGGATACAGCACATGGCTACTAATTATGGTACAGGTCGCCGTAAGACCGCAACTGCACGTGTTTTCTTGTCAGCTGGTACAGGTAAACTCGTTATTAACAACCGTACTTTAGAGCAATATTTCGGTCGTGAAACTGCTCGTATGGTTGTTCGTCAACCTTTAGAACTTTTAGAAGTTACTGAAAAGTTTGACCTTTACATCACTGTTAAAGGTGGTGGTATCGGTGGTCAAGCTGGCGCGATCCGTCACGGTATTACTCGTGCGCTTATCGCTGCTGACGAAACTTTAAAACCTGTTCTACGTCAAGCTGGTTTCGTTACTCGTGATGCTCGTGAAGTTGAACGTAAGAAACTTGGTTTACGTAAAGCTCGTAAGCGTCCTCAATTCTCTAAACGTTAATTCGTTTATCGAGTTGGACAAAAAGCCTTGGATTTTTCCAAGGCTTTTTTATTATGAAAATAGAGCCACAAAATGCAAACTTATAAATATAAACAAACTATCTCTTTAGAACCGTGATTTCCTAGAGCATTTTTAGTATCCTAATCGATTCACTCAACCACGTCGTCTTGTGATATGTCGGTCGAAAACACCTCTATTCAGGGGATTACCCTTTACAGTCATGCTGATGATTTCCGTTCTCACTGGATTCGTTTCTTATTAGCAGAAAAACAAATCAAATATCAATTGATCATAACTGACCATGAAGACGAAGATTTAGCCAGCTTAAATCCTTACAACCAATTACCGATGTTGGTCGAACAAAATCTTAAATTATTTTCAGCGCCTATCATCGCTGAATATTTAGATGATCGTTATCGTCAAAGTAAGCTTTATGCTGATGCACCTATGATGCGTGCGGAACAGCGTCAGTATATCTGGAGACTTGAAAACGACTGGTTTAAGTTAGCAGATCACATGTTAAAACATGCTGACTCACTAAATGTCGAACAAAAGCAAAAAGCTCAAAAAGAACTACGTGAAACATTAATTTCACTTACTCCCCTATTTCAGCATTTTCCGTATTTCATGTCTGAGAATTTTACAATCTTAGACTGCATGCTTGCCCCTATCTTTTTAAGATTAAATAGCATGGGAATTGATTTACCAAAACAGCACTGTCGACCTATATTTTTGTACTGTAAACGTATCTTTGAACGGCCTTCTTTTGCTAAATCAATGACGCCTCAAGAGAAAAACCGTTACAATGAACTATTAAATATGGAATAGCGTGATATGTCTGAGCAAACTATTGATTTAACCCCTACACGTCCTTATCTTGCTCGTGCAATCTATGAATGGATTTGTGATAACCAGCTTACTCCTTATCTATTAGTTGATGCGACACAACCGTATACCGACGTTCCGCAACAATTTGTTAAAGATGGGCAAATTGTTCTAAATATTGTGCCCCATGCAGTTCATCAATTGCTTATTACCAATGAAGCTATTACTTTTTCAGCTCGTTTTGGCGGAGCATCAAAAGACATTTATGTTCCTATTCAAGCAGTTTTAGGGATTTATGCACGAGAAAATGGACAAGGTTTATTCTTTGATCCTGAAGAATATGCCAATGTAACACCTGTAGAAAATACAGTAGAGTCAGAAGTACAAGAAGCAACTGAAACAACATCGACTAAGAAAAAACCATCGTTAAGAATTTTAGATTAAATTTAGAGGAAGAAAGCATGGCATTTGATTTAGTCCAATACTTTGCTGAGCAGATAAAAATTCAAAAGCCTCAGCTTTTAAATCAATATCCAGTTAATGAAAAAAATAAACTGATTGATGAGGTGAATATTCTTACGCTTGGAAAACTGATTAGTTTATGGCGTCAGAATGATAATAAGATTTATCAAGAAATCAAAACCTCAGATCCACTTTATATTCAAGAAGTTGCTCGTCATTTAACGACTTCTAAACATAATCAGTCGACTTTAAAAAATTCAGAACTAGAACAGAGTATTTCTGAAATTTTAACTTTGCAGTTAGCAGAACTTAATCAGCTCGATGAAACAGGTGGTTTTGGGCATAATGGCTTAAAAGAATTAATTTTAGGTCAGATTGAACATTTATCAGGTCAAGCTGAAGATTGGGTTTGGTCAACAAACCACCTAAATGAATTAATTGGTTCTAAACCTGTGGAACAAGAAGAGCTATCATTGGATACAACAATGAAGGAGTTCAACCAAATGGTTCACCAAGCCCAACCTCATCATGATGACGTGCATATTGAAGAACAAGCTGCTGAAATTTCTGTACCTACATGGTCAAAGATTGTTGCCCCTGTAGTTGCTTTAGCAATTTTGGGCTATCTCTACTGTATTTATACACAGCTCGTTTAATTTAATTTTTATATAAAAAAAGGGGAGTTCATTATTCCCCTTTTTATGATTAAAATTAGAATATTTTATTTTTCAATATTTTATTAACATTCTATTACAATTGTTTTATTCAGATTTTAAAATATATAATGTAAAACTCAGCACAATATTAAAAGTATAATGTAAAAATAATCTTATAATATTTTTTATAATCTGACATTTTCTGTCACTTATTTCCCAAAATAACAATTTCTCTATTTCTTTGATTTATTGACTTCAAATTAAGCAGAAATATAATGAATTTCAACTACTTTTAGGAAAAAGTAGTAAATATAATTTTAGAATCCTGAGAGATAAAAACATGGCTAAACTTTCTTTAGATAGCTTAACTGAAATTGATGGTTTTATTGCATCTGCACTTGTTGATTCAGAAAGTGGTTTATCACTTGCAACTCAAGGTGGTGGGGAAATTGATTTAGAATTGGCGGCTGCCGGCAATACAGAAGTAATCCGCGCAAAACGAAACATCGCCAATGCTTTAAAATTAAATGACAATATTGAAGACATCTTAATTACATTAGGTAAGGCTTACCATTTAATTAGACCTCTAGAAAGTAATAATAATTTATTCCTTTACTTAGTCCTTGACCGAAGTAAGTCAAATTTAGCAATGGCTCGCCACGAGTTAAAGTCATTTGAAAAAGAGTTAGACTTTAGCTAATTAATCTAAGATGTGCTTTTTATACCTATTATAAAGAGCACATTAAAACCCCTCTCTTATTCAATAAAATTTAATGTGATACTATGGATAGGCATTGCATAAATATTGCAACCTCTGGTTTAAGCTTAAAAGTTTCGGATGAATTAAAAACTTTAATTAGAAACTTAATATCTAATCAGTATGATATTAATTGGGTTAATATTTCTAATATTCATATTGATCTATTATTAATTAACGAAAACTTTTTTGATTCAGATAGTATTCAAAATATTCTTCAAAAGAAAAAATGTCCTTATTTAAAAATTAGTAAAACTCCCTCAAAAAATGGATATCAAGTTGATGAACACACCCTGCATCTGCCACTAGAAAAAGTAGAGTCTTTACTTAACTGGATAGAAATAAACTTATTATTGTATTTGAACAAAAAAAATACTGCTGTAGTTTCAGATTTATCAAATGAGCCACTGTTGATTGATGATAAGTTTATAAGGAATTTACACAGTCCAGAAAATGCCAGACTACATATTTTTGATGATAAAGGTACTCTAGCCATTATTGATAATAGAACTCAAATCGCTTGGTTAGAGCCATCACGCCAACATACGCAAACCAATCAAAGCTTTGATTTTACTTTTGCTAATACTTCAGACTTCACTAAGGTTTCGCGTAAAAAAGATTATTATTTACAGGACTGGCTATGGAATCTGATTTGGAATTCAAACAATTTTGAAAATCTAGCCTCGAAGGATAGCTATTTTAAAATTGATCATTGGCCACAGCCCTATCAAAAAGAATATAGAAAAGTGAGCCTACAACTCTCTGCATGCTTTATACAGGGAGCTAAAATTACTGATGTGGCTAACCAGCTTAACTTATCAATTGATGATGTCTTACGCTTCGTTACAGCTTGCTTAATGGCAAATAATGGAAAATTTATTTCTGCAAGCAAATGCACTTACACGCCAAATTCGTACTTAGAGAATTCAAATACAGAGAATCATTTTTTTAAAAATTTTATAGGGAAAATTAGACGGCGATTTGGTCTTTAAGGGAAGTTATGATTATACAGCAATATAAAATTGTCTTTGCAGGTAGCATGGGGGCAGGAAAAACAGAAGCGATTAAATCGCTATCTGAAATTCCAATTCTGGAAACAGAAGCATTCAACACTGATGTACAAAGCCACCAGAAAACCCAGACCACTGTAGGCATTGATTATGGTGAAATTACTTTAGATGATGGAATCAAAATCGGACTCTATGGTACCCCAGGACAAAACCGTTTTGATTTTATATGGTCGGTCATTTGTGAAGGTGCAATCGGCGTTATTTTATTATTAGATCACAATAGTCCTAATCCGATTGACGAGCTAGAAAGCTACTTAGAAACTTTTAAAAATTATAACGATAATATTGCGATTGGTATTACTCATGTTGATGAAAATAAAGAATCGTCACTTCAACAATATCGTCATTGGATAAAAGAAAACGGACTGTCATATCCATTGTTTTTTATTGATGCACGCGAGCAAGAACAAATTTTAATGATGGTTGAATCATTAATTGCATCACTTGAAATCAAAGTAGGTTTAACATCTCAAGGGAATGATCATGCTTAGTATTCCAACTCAGAAACGCACCGCCCCGACACAATTGCTACAGCTAGCAAAAACTGAAGCTCATAATATTTTGATGAATACGCGTGGTGTTGATTTTGTCATGATTTGCTCTTCTGATGGTTTTGAATTAGCGACAGTAAGTCATAAAAACTACCATAACACCACCAAATTAGCGGCGGTGAGTAGCTCAATTTTGGCAATGGTCACTGCTTTTTTAAAAGAGATTCAGCTCACTGGCTGTAACAACATTACTTTAGATGCAGATAATGGTAAGGCTATTCTGACGGCTATTCCAGCAACTCATCACCCGATGGTTATGGTCACGCTCAGCAATAAAGAGGTACTTTTAGGACAACTCTTGTATAGCCTAAAAAAAGCAAGTCAGTTGATTGCAGAGGCTGATGGAGAATAAATCAAGACTTTTGATCGAAAATAA
The DNA here is from genome assembly GCF_059579785.1 of Acinetobacter sp. S-1. Lineage (NCBI taxonomy): Bacteria > Pseudomonadati > Pseudomonadota > Gammaproteobacteria > Moraxellales > Moraxellaceae > Acinetobacter > Acinetobacter sp. S-1. The sequence goes on along the minus strand of NZ_CM184207.1, from coordinate 514,470 downwards.
AAACCGCTCAAATAGAGCGGTTTTTTAATTAAATTTGAATACTAAATAACATTTGCCGTTTTTTTACTTGCTGTCCTTGCTGACCTAACACATCTTCAACTACACCATCCACATCAGATTTAATCTGTTGCTGGATTTTCATAGCCTCAAGCACTAATAAAGTTTGACCTTTCACGACTTGATCGCCTTTATTAACCAAAATATTTACCACAGCGCCATCCATCGGCGCACGAATATTGCCATCACCCGCCACATCAGCTATTTCTGGGGCAGCATAAGTTACGTTGCGAATTGCAACATTGCCATTATCCCGATCTAGATAAAGCTGATCATCATTTAATACATATTGCACACGGCGACGTACACCATCAATTAAATAAATCAGTTGCTCTGGTGTTCTCTCAAGCACTTCCATACAAACTGATTGATCACAGAGCTGTACCTTAAAGGTATTGTTCTCGGATGAGAGCTGTAATTGGATACTCTGATCATCACATTTCAACTTCAAAGGTAATGACACACCAAGACCCGTTTGCCATGCCACAGTTCCTTTGCTTTGGCTAAATAATGCCGCAGCAATCGCTAAGGTTTCTAAAGATAGAATCTGCTTATCTAGACTGCCATCATCTTGAAAATGCTGCTGAATAAATGCTGTATTGGTATCACCAGCCACCACAACTGGATGGCGTAGTAAATTGACCAAGAACTGCTTATTACTGTTCACTCCAAGTAAAACACAGTCATCTACGGCACGAGCCAGTAAGCGAATCGCATCCTCACGGGTTTTCCCATATGCGATCACCTTCGCCACCATTGGATCATAGAAAGGGCTAACCTCATCAGTTGCTAATATGCCATGATCTATTCGTACATTTGGCAAAGTTGCTGGCTGCCAACGCAGAACTTGTCCTGTTTGTGGTAAGAAATCTTGCCGTGGATCTTCTGCATACAAACGTACTTCAATAGCATGTCCGTTTAAAGTCAATTCATGTTGTTGCAGTGGTAAATGCTCACCATTGGCAACACGCAACTGCCATTCAACCAAGTCCAATCCTGTAATAAGCTCAGTCACAGGATGTTCTACCTGTAAGCGGGTATTCATTTCCAAAAAATAAAATGCACCCGATGCATCAAGTAAAAACTCAACCGTTCCCGCACCGACATAAGCACATGCTTTTGCCGCTGCCACAGCTGCCTCACCCATTTGCAGACGTAGTTCAGGTGTCATGACCGGACACGGCGCCTCTTCAACGACCTTTTGGTGACGGCGCTGGATTGAACAATCACGCTCAAACAAATAAACATAATTGCCGTGTGTATCGCCAAAAATCTGAATTTCGACATGGCGCGGAGCAATGACAGCTTTTTCTAAAATAAGCTCGCCTGAACCAAAGGCATTTTCAGCTTCTGAACGTGCTGTTTGTAATGCCTCAATCAATTCAGTTGCTTGTTGTACCAAACGCATGCCACGACCGCCGCCACCCGCAGAAGCTTTTACCATAATTGGAAAGCCAATCTGCTCAGCTTGATCTGCTAAATATTCAAGATCTTGACGATCGCCTTCGTAACCCGGTACACAAGGGACACCTGCTTCAATCATGGCAATTTTTGAGAGGCGTTTACTGCCCATTAACTCAATTGCAGAAGCAGTAGGCCCAATAAATGTAATCTGGTTGTCGATACATGCCTGAGCAAAATCAGTATTTTCTGACAAAAAACCATAGCCAGGGTGAACTGCATCAGCACCTGTCTTTTTGCATGCATCTATTATCTTGGTAATTGAAAGATATGACTCAGATACTTTTGAAGCACCAATATAGACAGCTTCATCGGCCTCTTGCACATGGCGAGCATGACGGTCTGCATCGGAATAAACTGCGACAGTTTGATAGCCCATTGCCTTAGCAGTTTGCATGACTCGAACTGCAATTTCACCACGATTGGCAATCAGTACTTTTGAAAATTTCATTATTTTTATTCCTATCGCTTATGATTCATCGGTCCAATTCGGCAACCGTTTCTGAATAAAAGCCATCGTTCCTTCTTGTCCCTCGATACCACCAACTGCTTGAGCAAACTGCTGTGCAGCATCATCTAATAAATCACTCAAAGGCTCATTGAGCGTTCGATGTAACAGTGCTTTAGTCACGCGGGAAGCCTCGGGTGCGGCACGTTTAATGTGTTGAATAGTTTCCTGTAAAGCTTGTTCAAGCTCAATTTCATTATGTGCAATTTGATGAACCACACCGACACTTAGTGCTGTATGTCCTTCAAAACGCATGCCGAGTAAAGCAAGTCGGCGTGCCTGAGTCAGGCCAATACGTTTCACCACAAAAGGAGCAATTTGCGCAGGAATTACACCTAGACCCGTTTCAGGTAAACCAAACTGGGTATTGTCACGACTAATGGCAACATCGGAAACACATGCAAGACCAAATCCCCCACCTAACACTGCCCCCTCTAAAATGACCACAACAGTCTGCAGCGCAGCTTCGACTTGCTCAAGCATGGCACCAAAACGGCGGTTAAAGTCAGCATAAGGTTGTAGACTGCCGACATGAGTTGCTTCAACTCGTAAGGCAGCCATGTCTTTAATATCCCCACCTGCACAAAAAGCCCCGCCTTCACCACGGATAATCACCGCACGAATCGAAAGGTCATCGCGAATAGCAGCAAAAACTTGTTGAATGGCATTCACCATATTCAAGTTCATGGCATTACGGCTCTCTGGTCGATTTAACCAAAGGTATAAAATACTGCTGTCTTGTTCTAATTGAATGCTGTCATCAAGATCTAAAGCTTGTAGAGATGCTGAAAGTGTCATGGTGTATTCCTTATATTTATTTGTGCTTTTTAGGCAGAATATCCATCAACTTACAGATAATCCCCAACATAATCTCATCTGCCCCGCCCCCAATAGACCCTAGGCGGCCATCACGATACAGCTGCGACGCAGGGTTATCCCACATGAAGCCATTGCCGCCCCAGTATTGCAGACAACTATCAGCAACTTCACGAGTTAAACGTCCAGCTTTGAGCTTTGCCATAGACGCCAACATCGTGACATCTTCGCCCGCAATATGCTGTTCGCATGCTTGATAAGTTAATGCTTTGAGTGCTTCCACTTCGGTCATAAGTTCAGCAAAGCGGAAATGGATATATTGGTTATTAATGAGAGGTTGACCAAAAGTAGTACGCTCTTTGGTGTAATTAATTGTTTGCTGAATACAATGCTGCAAGCCACCAATCGCATTGGCACATGCCCATAAGCGCTCTTCCTGAAATTGCATCATTTGCATCATAAAACCCATACCTTCAACACCCACCAAGTTACGCTGAGGTACACGTACATTGTCTAAATAAACCTGCGCTGTGGTTGTTGAACGCATCCCTAATTTATTAAGTGGCTCTGAAAAACTAATCCCTTTGGTTTTTGCAGGTACGATAATCATCGATTTATTAACGTGTGGTTTATCATCAGACGTATTGGCTAAAAGACAAAAGAAGTCTGCCTGCAATGAGTTGGTAATCCACATTTTGCTGCCGTTAATGACATAGTCATCGCCATCTTTTTTAGCTGTAGTTTTAATGGCAGCAACATCCGAACCAGCATGTACTTCCGATACTGCAATGGATGCAACATATTCCCCAGCAATCGCTGGTGTTAAAAATTCATCACGTAATTCTTTGCTGCCAAAACGGGCCAAGGCTGGTGTTGCCATATCGGTTTGCACACCAATTGCCAAAGGCACCCCACCACAGGCTGCATAGCCAATTTCTTCAGCAACCACGAGGTTATACGAATAATCTAACGCTAAACCGCCATTTTCTTCTGGCTTGCAAATACCTAATAAACCAAGATCACCCATCTTCTTAAATACTTCATGGATTGGGAAACGTCCCGCAGCTTCCCATTCTGGAATATGTGGATTCAGCTCATTTTGAACAAATTGACGAGCTGTACGGCGTAATGCTTCATGTTCGGCAGTAAATTTCATGGTTTTATTCCTATTAATTTTTTTAATTGCGGTAAAGGTTGATTAAAAACGGGACACACCAAAACGAGTTGGATTTAGCTCTCGTTGCTGTGCTTCATAAATGGTTTGTAAAAGGAAAATTAATAATTTTCGGGTATCTCGGGGATCAATAATGCCATCGTCATGTAGCATGGCCGTATTGAAAAGCGCGGTAGATTGCTGTTCCAATTTCATGGCCGTACTTTGCTCAAGAAAATCGAGCATTTGCGGATTCGGTTCCTGACCGGAAGCTTTTTGTTTTCCTTCGGCAACAATACGCAGTACTTTTCCAGCTTGTGCAGCACCCATTACAGCAACATGCGAATTTGGCCAAGCAAAAATAAAGTCTGGTGATAAACTCCGACCACACATCGCGTAGTTGCCAGCGCCATATGACCCTGCTACAACGATCGAAATTTTAGGTACGGTACAATTGGCAACCGCTTGAATCAGTTTTGAGCCATGTTTAATAATGCCATTTTGCTCTGCATCGGTTCCCACCATAAAACCAGTAGTGTTATGCAAAAATAATAATGGACGCTTAGTCTGTTCACACAGATGTATAAACTGAGCTGCCTTCGCTGCCCCTTGAGGTGTAATCGGGCCATTATTTGTAATAATACCGACATGTAATCCGCCAATCTTTGCCCAGCCACACACCGCTAAATCATCATATTCCTGCTTAAATTCTAGAAAATCTGAATCATCAATAATGCGGGCAACCACTTCTTTCATATTGAATGGGTGTTTAGGGTCACTTGGAATCACACCCAACAGTTCCTCGGAATCGTAACGAGGTTCTTTATAAGTCGTTTCAACTGGCTTGATTTGCTCTTTCCAATTCAGGTGTTCAAAAATTTCACGTGCCAGTCGAATCCCATCGGCATCATTTTCAGCCAGATATTCTGCGGTTCCGGCAACTTGCGCATGCATTTCTGCTCCGCCCAATTCTTCAGCTGTTGCTACTTCACCAGTCGCAGCTAAAAGTAAAGGTGGACCTGCAAGAAGCATTTCGGTTTGTTTGCGTACAGCAATGACATAATCGGAAAGTCCGGGTTGATAAGCCCCTCCTGCCGTTGCATTACCATGCACCACTGCAAGTTGGGGAATACCTGCCGCAGAAAGACGTGCCTGATTGGCAAAGGTCATGCCGCCATAGGTAAATACTTCTGCCGCATAATTTAAGTTGGCACCGCCACTTTCGGTCAGCGTAATCAGTGGGAGTTTTTGTTCTAAAGCAATTTTTTGCAAGCGCAAGGTTTTCTGTACACCCATGGGTGACATGGTCCCGCCTTTAATCGCGCTATTACTTGCAGAGACCAGACAACGCACACCACTGACAAAACCAAGGCCAGCAATTACCCCACCACCAGCTTCCGAGCCATCTTTATCATCATGCATGTTGTAACCAACCAAACCGCATAGTTCGATAAAAGGCGAATCGGCATCAAGTAATAATCGTACACGCTCATGCGGCAAAATCTTGCCTTTCTTGTCAAACTTCGGTTTGGCAGCATACGATTTATCAATACTTTTTTGTTGAATGGCACGGACTTCACTCAGTTGAGTAAGCAATGCCTCTTTATTCTTTTGATAATGTTCACTACCAACAGCAATTTCGGATTGGAGAATAGTCACTGTTACTCCTCCTCAGCCTCAGTCTTTTTCTGAAAAATTTCAGGAATAAACGCGCGATGGAAACCATTATAAGACTGACTATTTGTCGCATCAGCTAGTGGATACATTCGTGTTCCTTGCGATGCAGCGCCATCAATACGCAAAGTTACACCTGACACAAAAGCCGCAGCATCTGACAGTAAATAACAAATCGCCGATGAAACTTCTGATTCAGTTCCCATACGTTTTAACGGAACATTTCCAGCAAGGCTTGGAATAATCACTTTGGCAAAATCACCGCTATAATTATCCATACCGGATGACACAATCCACCCCGGTGCAACCGCATTTACACGAACGCCAGATTTGCCCCACTCAACCGATGCTGTTTTAGTTAAGTTATCAACCCCTGAACGCGCAGCACCAGAATGTCCCATCCCTGGCATGCCGCCCCACATATCAGCTGTCATGTTGACGATACTGCCACCATGTTTAGCCATCCATTGGTTATAAGCTTCACGCATTAAATAGAAAGTTGCATGCAAGTTATTACGCACCACTGCATCGAAACCATTCGCTGAAATATTCTCTAAAGCTGAGGGGAACTGGCCGCCAGCATTATTTACCAAGCCATCTAATTTGCCGAATTTCTCAATCACTTCGGCAATCATATTTTTCACTTGTTCTTCTTCACGGTTATCACAAACAATGAAATGAACTAAGCCCCCATCTTCTATAATTTCTTGGCTTACTTTCTCTAATTTTTCAATTTTGCGTCCCGTAATCACTACTTGTGCACCCAAAGCGGCAAGTTCATGTGCCGTACAACGGCCAATACCTGAGCCCCCACCTGTCACAATAATGACTTTATTGGCGAAAGCATCTGATCTAAATATTGATTGATAACTCATCTTTGTTTCATCCATTCATTTTATTTTTCTAAAAGATGTGCCGGAACTTTAACAGGCATATCCAATAATTGCTGTGCAAATGCTTTGCCTTGTGGATCGATACGTAAGCTTGCAACACCACCGCCACCCAAGGCATTTTCCAACATAAAATTCAGTGCATTCAAACCCGGTAACTCATAACGGATTACTCGCCCTTTCTCAGCATCCAAGACATGTTGCATATAGCTTGCAACAGCCTCTTCCGTAAGTGCTGCACGGATCCATGGCAAATATTCTGCTTTACGTGCAATCACACCGATATTGCTATGATTGCCTTTATCACCACTGCGGGCATGCGCAATTTCAATCAGAGCAACTTCAATTTCATTCCCTTGATAAACTGCACTTTCACCTGCCGTCAATGTAGGCAATTGCTCTGTAGAAACCCCTGGTGGAATTTCAACCGCGTAACGTTGGCCATCAAAATCGATTTCAACATTGACCTGATTTTTATCGATTAAAAATGAAAATAATTTAATCACTGGAGATGCTTTTGGACGCCCTCCCACAATCCCTGCCAAAGCTGGAGCCATACCTGTTGAAGCCTGCGCAATTTCAGATGCAAAGAACATACATGCTTCTTTGAACATGTGTTTTACAGTTATTTTGACCACAACTTCACGACTATTTAATGTTTGGGCATGTTCGCCATAGGTACTTTCAATACCTAAAATTTCAACAGACTTTTCACTAAAAGGTGGTACCGAACGCATTGCTAAAACACGTTCGCACTTAGTCAAAATCGCATCAGCAATGACTTGTGCTTTTTGTGGTGCCTCACGTCCTGCAATTAAAAAACTCACTAAAACCCGATAACCATCTGGATAGGTCGCACTGACTTTATATCGCGCAGTCGGTGCTTGACCTTTTGTACCCGTCACACGAACCCGGTGCTCCCCAACTTGTTCTAAATGCACGTGGCTGAAATCAGCAATTACATCGGGTAGTAAATACGCTTGAGGATTACCAATTTCATAAACAATTTGCTCTGCAACTGTAGCAGTAGAAACCAGACCACCTGTACCTTGAGGCTTAGTTACAACAAATGAGCCATCTTCACTCACTTCAACCACTGGAAAGCCCATGTTGTCGAAGCCCTGTACCAATTGCCAATCGGTAAAATTACCACCCGTACATTGGGCTCCACATTCAATCACATGACCTGCCAACGAACCTTGCGCCAATTTGTCATAGTCATCTAAAGACCACTGATATTCATGAAGTAAGGGTGCAAGTACCACAGCAGAGTCAACCACACGACCCGTAATCACAATATCTGCGCCTAAGTCTAAAGCATTGCGAATAGGGACCGCGCCTAAATAAGCATTACTGCTCGCCACCTGTTCTGGCAAAGCTTCTCCACTAAACATTTCCTGAATATTTTGTTGCTTGAGTTGTTCATGCTGCGCTAAAAGATCATCGCCTAAAACCACGGCAACTTTCAGGTCTAGACCATATTCTTTAATTATTTTTTGCAAGGCATCTCGACACGCCAGTGGATTAACACCACCCGCATTACTAATCACCTTAATCTTTTTCTCTGCAATTTTTTTAAGTAGAGGCGCCATGACACGACTGACAAAATCTAAAGCATAGCCATGTTTTGGTTCTACGATCTTCGCTTTTGCCATAATCGACATGGTGATCTCGGATAAATAATCAAAAACCAAATAATTAATATCGGTCAAATGTACTAATTGGAAAGCGGCAGTATTGGTGTCTCCCCAAAAACCTGAGGCACAACCTATTTTTATGACACACTCACCATCCTGTTGATTACTGGCCATCTTGTTTCTCATTATTTTGTTTAAAAATTACACTCAACATTACCAAGCAAGCGCTTGGTTTGTAAAGAGCAAAATGTTATTGTGAAATTGACTAAAACTGCCAAACTCGACAACTAGCCTAAAACATGATGAGATTTAGCAAAATTTTTTCCGTAAATATTTTTATATAAAGGATTCAGCTTTCGTATGATTGCTACTTCAATTGAACAGATTCCAAATATTTCTTGCTTTGATGATAGTCCACGAGGTCGTTTATTACAGGGGGCTGCCTATCTATTTCACAAGCAAGGCTATGACAAAACTACTGTACGCGAACTTGCTCAATTTATTGGGATTCAATCAGGTAGCTTGTTCCACCACTTCAAAAGTAAAGATGACATCCTCGCTCACGTAATGGAGCAAACTATCACTCACAATCTTGCTCGTTTAGAAGAGGCAGCAGCTCAATCTACCGATCCAGAACATCAATTACGAGCTCTTATTAAAGCAGAACTCATTTCAATTACTGGAGATACTGGTGCAGCTATGGCTGTTTTGGTTTATGAGTGGTTTGCGCTGTCAAAAGAAAAACAAGATTATCTTTTAGAAATGCGTAATGAATATGAACAAATCTGGTTAGATGTCATTGAAAAGTTACGCACTCAAAGCAAGATAAAACATGATGCCTTTATTTGGCGAAGATTAGTTGGTGGTGCGATTTCATGGACTGTCACTTGGTATAAATCTGAAGGTAAAGTCAAAATTGATGAGTTAACCGAAATGGTTTGGGAGATGGCATTAAAATGAGTTTAGTCTATTTGTGTAAACCCAAGAAAGGTGACCTTGTAGAGATTCAAGCAGCCTATGAACGTAGTATTCAATTACACCAACCTTGGACATATCCACCAGCCGACTTTCAAAGATATCTAGAACAAGAGCATCGCTATTTTGTTTGCTTAACTCAAGACCACAGTATTGTTGGAACTTTTAACATCTCTAATGTCATTAGAGGTCATTTCTATTCAGCTTACTTGGGCTATGAAGCATTCCACCCCTATCAAGGTCATGGCTACATGAAACAAGGGCTAAAGTTATTAATCAAAGAGGCCTTTGAAAAACTAAACTTGCATCGGCTAGAAGCAAATATACAACCTGATAACATTGCCTCAATTCAACTGGTTGCCAATGCCGGTTTCATAAAAGAAGGCTTTTCTCGCCAATATCTTCGTATTGGCGGAAAAACTTGGAAAGATCATGAGAGATGGGCAGTTTTAAACGAACAATGGGTTGATCCGTTACAACTAATACTCGAAGAAGATTAGGTAGTACAAAACCACCTAATCCATAAATCAGTAACCGAGCTGCTTACTAATCAAATCTTTCATAATTTCTTCAGCACCGCCACCAATCATATTCACCTTCACTTCACGGTAAATACGCTCAGATTTTGTCCCACGCATAAAGCCCATACCACCTAAGGTTTGCACAGCAGCATCAGCACAAAATTGCATAGCACGTGTTGCCACATTCTTAAGCATCGAAATCTGTGCGACTAACTCAGGGCCTTGTAATTGCGGCTGTGTCATTTTCCATGCAGTTTCTTCAAGCAAAGCACGTGTTGAGGTTAATTGCGTTGCCATATCTACCAATTTATGACGAACCACTTGATGATCTATTAATCGCTTACCAAAAGTTTTTCGTTGCTGTGCCCAATCTAAAGCTTCTTCATAACAGACTAAAGCATAGCCATACGCCACTACACCCAAGAAAAAACGCTCCATATTAAAATTATTCATAATAACTTTAAAACCAGCATTTTCTTTACCGAGCAGATTTGATGCAGGTACTCTCACTTGATCAAAATGCAAATGAGCTGTATCAGAAGCCCACCATCCCATTTTCTTTAAAGGTGTTTTAGTAATTCCCTCACTGTGCGCATCAACGAGCAACATTGAAATGCCTTCAGCACCTGTTTTGGTTGGATCTGTACGCACTGCAACAGTATAGTAATCTGCACGAATTCCCGATGTGATAAATGTTTTCTCACCCGAGACAACATAATAGTCACCATCACGAACAGCTTTAGTTTGTAATGCAGCCACATCAGAACCACCGCCTGGTTCTGTAATCGCCAATGCTGAAATCTTTTCACCAGAAATAATCCCTGGTAAAACTTTTGACTTTAATTCTTCGCTACCAAAATGCTGAATCGGTGGTGCTCCAATTGTATGTACCATGAGTGAAATATGTACTCCACCCGAACCAGCTTTTGCCATTTCTACACCAGCCAGTAATGAATAAAATGGATCTGCATCGGGAATACCGCCATATTCCTCAGAAAAACCTAAACCTAATAGACCAATTTCAGCAGCCTTTTTATATAGCTCTCTTGGGAATGTCTCAGCCTCATCCCATTCATTAACGAAAGGAGCCATTTCTTTTTGTACAAATCGACGAACATTATCAGCAAAAGCAATATGTTGTTCATTATAGTAAATTGGGTTGGGTTGCATTTCTACAGGTGTCCTGATGTTTTTATTTAATTCCAGAACATATCTTGTCATGTTTGCCATCAATCAAAAGTTGCAAGAATCTCCATTTTCTTGGCATAAAACATCAAAGCCTATTCTTTTTATTCAAATACAATGCAATGCCTATACTCTTAAGCAACAACGGAAACCACGAGCAGCATAATAAGACTGCGCTCCATTATGATAAATAAAGACACGACCATATCGACGATCAGCAAAAAGTGCTCCATCTAGTTTACGAATCTCATTTGGGGTTTTGAGCCAACTTGATGTTTTAAGATCAAACTCTTCAATTTCTTGTAGTTGGTAATATTGCTCTTCTGTTAAAAGTTCAACTCCCATTTCCTTAGCTACATCTATTGCGCTATTTTTAGGAGGATGATCTTTTCTAGATTCTAAAGCCTCACGATCATAGCAAAGGCTTCTACGACCTTTAGGTGTCTCAAGAGAGCAATCTACAAATAAATATTCGTCTTTCTGCTGGTCAAAAACAATAACATCAGGCTCTCCTCCTGTATTTTCCATTTCCTGCAATGACCAAAGTTTATCAGGAACCTTAATTAGTTTATTTTGCACATCCGACCAATCCATTTCTGTATGACGATGTGTATTTTTTTCAAATCTATTCCTTAATAATTCAAGGAGTAACTCTATTTGCTTTTGAGTGAGCTGTTTTTTATTTACCATTAAATAAGTCCTTATATTTATTAAATTGAATGGCCATCAAAATAATTTATTTTTTAATATCAATAGCTTTCATACCTATATCTCTTCATTAGGCTCCATAATTAAGATAATCAATAATCGTTTACTATATATTTAATTCCAAAAGTGTCCACAACGCTTACATCTATTACCATTTTTAAAAGAAAATAAAGGTAGGCCAAAAAACATAAACGCTAAAAAGGCAGATTTTTTTCCTTTAGTATTAACTTCTATATCCAAACTTCCACACTCAGGGCAACATTCTTTACTCTCCCCGAACTTTTGTTCAAGCTCATCACTAAAGTCTTTTTCAAGAAATGACTTCGCTTCATCAACATAGTTCTCTGGAACTAATAAACGAACCCCACCTAAAGCATTAGAATAAAACCAATCCATATTAATTGTATGCTCATTTTCAATATAAACAGGAATTCCAAATGCTTCTAGTTGAGTCTTTGCAATTTGTGCCTCATAAGGAAACGAGAAAGTTTTAATTACGATCCATTGCATATTAAATTTCTAATTAGGTAAATAATTTTAGAGTAGATTTATTTCTTTATAATTTGAATAAGTTTTAATGTTTAAAGATTGAGGATACAAATTCCACGCAATAAAAAACACCCCCATTCATTAGAACGGGGGTGTTTAGAATAATGAGCTGGCGATGACTTACTCTCACATGGGTAACCCCACACTACCATCAGCGCTAAGAGGTTTCACTTCTGAGTTCGGGAAGGGATCAGGTGGTTCACTCTTGCTATGGTCGCCAGCACAACTGGTATGGATACTTGCTTCGTTTTATTCACTGTGTGATACGTTGCGTTTTCCAAATCTTTACAGATGGGCTGATTGGTCTGATTTTTCGTTGTTCATTTTAGCTAGTAGTATAACTAAATCAAGTTGCTTTGCATGTTTATGAATCGATTGATGCTTCATATACAACTGCTTGGGTGTTGTATAGTCAAGCCTCACGAGCAATTAGTATTGGTCAGCTTCACATATCACTATGCTTCCACATCCAACCTATCAACGTCCTAGTCTCGAACGGCTCTTTAGAGGAATAAATTCCTAGGGAAATCTTATCTTGAGGTAGGCTTCCCGCTTAGATGCTTTCAGCGGTTATCCCTTCCGAACATAGCTACCCGGCGATGCGACTGGCGTCACAACCGGTACACCAGAGGTTCGTCCACTCTGGTCCTCTCGTACTAGGAGCAGATCCTCTCAAATTTCCAGCGCCCACGGTAGATAGGGACCGAACTGTCTCACGACGTTCTAAACCCAGCTCGCGTACCTCTTTAAATGGCGAACAGCCATACCCTTGGGACCTGCTTCAGCCCCAGGATGAGATGAGCCGACATCGAGGTGCCAAACACCGCCGTCGATATGAACTCTTGGGCGGTATCAGCCTGTTATCCCCAGAGTACCTTTTATCCGTTGAGCGATGGCCCTTCCATACAGAACCACCGGATCACTAAGACCTACTTTCGTACCTGCTCGACTTGTGGGTCTCGCAGTTAAGCGCGCTTTTGCCTTTATACTCTACGCGTGATTTCCGACCACGCTGAGCGCACCTTCGTACTCCTCCGTTACTCTTTAGGAGGAGACCGCCCCAGTCAAACTACCCACCAGACACGGTCCTCGTCCCGGATAACGGGACAGAGTTAGAACCTCAACATTACCAGGGTGGTATTTCAAGGACGGCTCCATTGGAACTAGCGTTCCAACTTCAAAGCCTCCCACCTATCCTACACAAGTAAGGTCAAAGTTCAGTGTCAAGCTGCAGTAAAGGTTCACGGGGTCTTTCCGTCTAGCCGCGGGTACACTGCATCTTCACAGCGATTTCGATTTCACTGAGCCTCTGCTGGAGACAGCGCCGCCATCATTATGCCATTCGTGCAGGTCGGAACTTACCCGACAAGGAATTTCGCTACCTTAGGACCGTTATAGTTACGGCCGCCGTTTACTGGGGCTTCGATCAAGAGCTTCGCTTACGCTAACCCCATCAATTAACCTTCCAGCACCGGGCAGGCATCACACCCTATACGTCCACTTTCGTGTTTGCAGAGTGCTATGTTTTTAATAAACAGTTGCAGCGGCCTGGTTTCTGCGGCTGTCGTCAGCTCAGGAAGCAAGTTCCATCACCAACAACAGCGTACCTTCTCCCGAAGTTACGGTACCATTTTGCCTAGTTCCTTCAGCAGAGTTCTCTCAAGCGCCTTGGTCTACTCGACCTGACCACCTGTGTCGGTTTCGGGTACGATTCCTGTGTAACTGAAGCTTAGAGACTTTTCCTGGAAGCATGGTATCAGCCACTTCACTGTACAAGTACAGCTTGCTATCGGATCTCAGTATAGAGTACCCCGGATTTGCCTAAGATACATACCTACATCCTTCCACCTGGACAACCAACGCCAGGCTGACTTAACCTTCTCCGTCCTCTCATCGCATTACACAGAAGTATTGGAATATTAACCAATTTCCCATCGACTACGCCTTTCGGCCTCGCCTTAGGGGTCGACTCACCCAGCCCCGATTAACGTTGGACTGGAACCCTTGGTCTTTCGGCGAACGGGTTTTTCACCCGTTTTGTCGTTACTCACGTCAGCATTCGCACTTCTGATACCTCCAGCATACTTCTCAATACACCTTCATCGGCTTACAGAACGCTCCCCTACCACTTGACTAATGTCAAATCCGCAGCTTCGGCACATAGTTTTAGCCCCGTTACATCTTCCGCGCAGGCCGACTCGACTAGTGAGCTATTACGCTTTCTTTAAAGGGTGGCTGCTTCTAAGCCAACCTCCTAGCTGTCTATGCCTTCCCACATCGTTTCCCACTTAACTATGATTTTGGGGCCTTAGCTGGCGGTCTGGATTGTTTTCCTCTTGACTACGGACGTTAGCACCCGCAGTCTGTCTCCCGGATAGTACTCATAGGTATTCGGAGTTTGCATCGGTTTGGTAAGTCGGGATGACCCCCTAGCCGAAACAGTGCTCTACCCCCTATGGTATTCGTCCGAGGCGCTACCTAAATAGCTTTCGGGGAGAACCAGCTATCACCAGGCTTGATTAGCCTTTCACCCCTATCCACAAGTCATCCCCTGGCTTTTCAACGACAGTGGGTTCGGTCCTCCAGTTAGTGTTACCCAACCTTCAACCTGCTCATGGATAGATCGCCTGGTTTCGGGTCTATACCCAGCAACTAAACGCCCTATTAAGACTCGATTTCTCTACGGCTCCCCTATACGGTTAACCTCGCTACTGAATATAAGTCGCTGACCCATTATACAAAAGGTACGCAGTCACACCACGAAGGTGCTCCCACTGCTTGTATGCATGCGGTTTCAGGATCTATTTCACTCCCCTCACAGGGGTTCTTTTCGCCTTTCCCTCACGGTACTGGTTCACTATCGGTCAGTCAGGAGTATTTAGCCTTGGAGGATGGTCCCCCCATATTCAGACAAGGTTTCACGTGCCTCGCCCTACTCGTCATCATTATGTGTGCCCTTTCGTGTACGGGAATATCACCCTCTACGTTCGCACTTCCCAGAGCGTTCCACTAAAACACACATAACTTAATGGGCTGATCCCCGTTCGCTCGCCGCTACTGAGGGAATCTCAATTGATTTCTTTTCCTAAGGGTACTGAGATGTTTCACTTCCCCTCGTTCGCCTTGCAACACTATGTATTCATGTTGCAATACCTACCTTAAAGTAGGTGGGTTCCCCCATTCAGAAATCTCCGGATCAAAGGATATTTGCCGCCTCCCCGGAGCTTTTCGCAGGCTATCACGTCTTTCATCGCCTCTGACTGCCAAGGCATCCACCACATGCACTTAATTACTTGACTATACAACCCCAAACAGTCGTCAACACCTACAAGTGAGTGTTGTCCGTGCGATTCTTCATCGCTACTATCTGTTGTCTGTGTACTTAAACACTGTACAGCTTCAATCTAAATTCATATACCAAAACGCTTGATTCAGTTAATTTGCTAGTTCTCAATTCATCTAGATTAATTGCTTAATCTAAACTCTTGAGTGAACAATTTATTTCAGACTCAATTTTGCCAATCTGTTAATGAATAAACACGCCTTCGTCAGGTCATGCTTAATACCGTGATACTTAAATCACAGAAGTTAATAAACCAAGACCGAAATCTCTATTTACTAATTTCTGTAATCCGAACTTATCTTAAGTTCTGGTGGAGACTAGGAGAGTCGAACTCCTGACCTCCTGCGTGCAAAGCAGGCGCTCTACCAACTAAGCTAAGTCCCCAGCTTACATCATCAGTCATGTATCTTTTATCTATAACTTCAACCAGTCAAAGTCATGGTGGGTCTGACAAGACTTGAACTTGTGACCCCACGCTTATCAAGCGTGTGCTCTAACCAACTGAGCTACAGACCCTCAGATACATCTATGAAGAACAACTTGTTGTGGATTCTTACCAATCGTCAATCTTTCGTTAAGGAGGTGATCCAGCCGCAGGTTCCCCTACGGCTACCTTGTTACGACTTCACCCCAGTCATCGGCCACACCGTGGTAACCGCCCTCTTTGCAGTTAGGCTAGCTACTTCTGGTGCAACAAACTCCCATGGTGTGACGGGCGGTGTGTACAAGGCCCGGGAACGTATTCACCGCGGCATTCTGATCCGCGATTACTAGCGATTCCGACTTCATGGAGTCGAGTTGCAGACTCCAATCCGGACTACGATCGGCTTTTTGAGATTAGCATCCTATCGCTAGGTAGCAACCCTTTGTACCGACCATTGTAGCACGTGTGTAGCCCTGGCCGTAAGGGCCATGATGACTTGACGTCGTCCCCGCCTTCCTCCAGTTTGTCACTGGCAGTATCCTTAAAGTTCCCGACATTACTCGCTGGCAAATAAGGAAAAGGGTTGCGCTCGTTGCGGGACTTAACCCAACATCTCACGACACGAGCTGACGACAGCCATGCAGCACCTGTATGTAAGTTCCCGAAGGCACCAATCCATCTCTGGAAAGTTCTTACTATGTCAAGGCCAGGTAAGGTTCTTCGCGTTGCATCGAATTAAACCACATGCTCCACCGCTTGTGCGGGCCCCCGTCAATTCATTTGAGTTTTAGTCTTGCGACCGTACTCCCCAGGCGGTCTACTTATCGCGTTAGCTGCGCCACTAAAGCCTCAAAGGCCCCAACGGCTAGTAGACATCGTTTACGGCATGGACTACCAGGGTATCTAATCCTGTTTGCTCCCCATGCTTTCGCACCTCAGCGTCAGTGTTAGGCCAGATGGCTGCCTTCGCCATCGGTATTCCTCCAGATCTCTACGCATTTCACCGCTACACCTGGAATTCTACCATCCTCTCCCACACTCTAGCTAACCAGTATCGAATGCAATTCCCAAGTTAAGCTCGGGGATTTCACATTTGACTTAATTAGCCGCCTACGCGCGCTTTACGCCCAGTAAATCCGATTAACGCTTGCACCCTCTGTATTACCGCGGCTGCTGGCACAGAGTTAGCCGGTGCTTATTCTGCGAGTAACGTCCACTATCTCTAGGTATTAACTAAAGTAGCCTCCTCCTCGCTTAAAGTGCTTTACAACCATAAGGCCTTCTTCACACACGCGGCATGGCTGGATCAGGCTTGCGCCCATTGTCCAATATTCCCCACTGCTGCCTCCCGTAGGAGTCTGGGCCGTGTCTCAGTCCCAGTGTGGCGGATCATCCTCTCAGACCCGCTACAGATCGTCGCCTTGGTAGGCCTTTACCCCACCAACTAGCTAATCCGACTTAGGCTCATCTATTAGCGCAAGGTCCGAAGATCCCCTGCTTTCTCCCGTAGGACGTATGCGGTATTAGCATTCCTTTCGAAATGTTGTCCCCCACTAATAGGCAGATTCCTAAGCATTACTCACCCGTCCGCCGCTAAGATCAGTAGCAAGCTACCTCTCTCCGCTCGACTTGCATGTGTTAAGCCTGCCGCCAGCGTTCAATCTGAGCCATGATCAAACTCTTCAGTTAAAATCATTTTGTACCTTATTTAAAGACAAGGTACCAATTCTGGCTCATCAATTACTGACTTAAATTTCGCTCAAATAAACTTCGAGTAATTTAAACCAATCAATCAATGAAAATTATTTCGATTAATCAATCAGTAAAAATCCACACAAGTTGTTCTTCAATTCTCTTAATGATCTTCTTCCTGGTTCGTCACCAGCAAGCTAGGTCGGCTATATTACTCTTAATCTCTTAAAAGTCAACAGGTAATTTCGATATTTTTAAAACTTATCTATCAAACCAACTTATCATCAAATTCATCACTTAAAGCAATTAACTTAATCACAAGTAACTGTTTTTCAACAAGTTTCTATCTGCATCACCGCCGATGGATGTGCATTATAGACCATCTCATCCCCTTTGCAACCCCTTTTTTAATATTAGTGCAACAACAGTTCGCTTTTTAATCAGAAATGATAAAAATAGTCATTTTTTATATAAACATGGTTGTAAAAGCATCAATTTATCTAAAATTTTCTCGTCTTGATTCTTTTCTTGCCATCTAAGTGGGCGACAATCAATATATTCACAGTATCCACCCTCTCCTTGCAGACACTGTTCATTCCAGCTTAATTGATATTGAAAGCTTCCCACATATCCCGCCGCCAAACCAAACTTATAGTCACCTCGGCTTTGTGCATAAAGTTCAAAAATTATTTTTCTATTTTTCTCACATTGCCAAGAAAACTCCCTAGGCAAGTACATCTCTTTACCATTCGGTGTTTTAACCTTTGGATAAACTCGGTGGATATGTAAATTTACGTCTTCTGTAAAACTTTCAACAGGCTTCCCAAATTCTTGAATATCTAATCTTGAACATAGGATGATATTCCACTGATTTCTTATTTGTAAGAATGTAAGCTGCGTCGTTTCATTTAAGTTAATAATTTGGCACGTATAGAAACATAAAGATAAGAACGGCAAGTGCAAAGCTCGCGCGTGTTTAAATCGCCCCAACCCTTCAATTTGATATTTATGTCCTTTATAAAAAATTTCACCTTCACATATACATAGTGTTGACCAATAGTCAGAAACGCCCCACTGCAAAGCAGAGGTATTAGATATATTTTCTGGAATCTGAATTGTAAGATCACACCCCATTTCCGAGTCTAATCGCTGAAGGCGAATCATGGGAATTTGCCATTGAATCAGGTCGGTTTTATCAAATTGATATAGCGCCGAATCAAACTGGCATTGGCGTCGAATAGAATATGTTTTTAAATGTCCCACACTATGTTGGCTATTACTTACAAGCACTGTTGCAGTGTCGATAGCTGAAGTTGTAATGCTATGGGTGTTATAACACAGAGGAATACGTGGCTGTCCCACTAAACTAATATAATTAAAATAACGAAGTGGGGTTGGTAAATTTGGAAGGATCAAGCCTTGATAAACAATTTTAAAAAAGCCACGAGAAGGTTGATAAACAACCCCCTCTTTAGCATTAGGGCCCAGCTGCTGTAATTGATTAATTTCACTTATCAACTTAGGCATACTGAACCTCTTCTATTTTATGTTTTTAGTGTTTCATTACTCTTGCGTGCAAATAAAGTCGTAACAAAACCAGATAGAGCATAGATAATTGAAACTGTCAAAATGCCCATTGGAATATTATAAGTGATTGCCGCAAAAATCAGTACTACTGGCAACATAACTACAAAAGGAACGCGTTTACGATCCATCTGCTTGAAAGAATAATATTTAATATTGGAAATCATGAGTAATCCCACAATTACCATAAGAACAGCATTAATAGTTTGAATCGCAATATCACGTAAATCAAAAATGAAAGGATAATCGCGAGCAACCCAGACGAGTGAAATAATGATAATAGCAGCGAGTGGACTTGCAATGCCGATAAAATAACGCTTATCAACAACGCCAATTTGCACATTAAAACGCGCTAGTCGGAAGGCTGCGCAGGCTGTATAGACAAAACAACAAGCCAAACCAATACGGCCTAAATCATGCAAACTCCAGCTATACATCAGCATTGCTGGAGCCACACCAAAAGCTAACAAGTCTGAGAGAGAATCATATTGTTCGCCAAAAGCGCTTTGTGCGCCAATTGCTCGAGCAACTCGACCATCTAAGCCATCTAATAGCGCTGCAATAAAAATGGCATAGATCGCTTGGTTAAAATCCCCATTCATACTTGCAATGATGGAATAGAAACCGGACAACAGAGCAGCGGTTGTAATTAAGTTAGGCCAAAGATAAATACCTCGGCGCTTCACTTTTTGTCCTTCCGGATTATCTTCTTCTTCAACCACTTCAAATGTAATCCCATCAAATGAATGTTCATTATGAGTTAAATCTTGCTCTGGTTTAGGCGCATTTGTCATTATTTTCTATTCCAAACATGTGCATTGATTTAAGTTAACTGTTACTCACCTACCAACCAGCGAACAGCAGCATGACCACCAGTTTCTTGCATGCGAAGATGCGGGAATAACCACTGTAGTGCTTGGTCTGCTTGTTCAGAGAACTGCCAAGGTGGGTTAATCACTAATAGACCACAACCATTTAGACCTACAGGTGTGTCATCTGGCCATACACAAATTTCACAAACTAACTGACGGCGGATGCCCGTTTTAAACATTTTCTTTTCAAAACGCTCAATCATCGCTCGGTCTTTGATTGGATACCAAACTGCAAAAACGCCTGTTGGCCATTTTTTATAAGCTTGTTGTAAAAGTTCAACTAATTGCGGAAAGTCTTTACGTTCTAATTCGTAAGGAGGGTCGATCATAACCAGACCGCGCTTTTCTTTTGGCGGAATTACGCCAAGCAAGCCTTCATATGCATCGCGCTCATGTAAACCTGCACGTTTATCACGAATGTTATGACGTAATTGCTGAAATACATCGCGCTGCATTTCAAATATAGTCGCTTTGTCGATTTCACGCATGCCTTGAAGGGCAAACCAAGGAGAACCAGGATAACTTCCCTTACCTTCTTCAGAACGCAATTGTTCGACTAACTTCAAATATTGTTGGATTGCTTCAGGTGCCTGACGCTTTTCCATTTCAGATAGTTGAACTAGACGATGAATGCCTGTGAGAAATTCTCCAGACTTTTGTGCAGGTGCCAGAGATAAATCATATTTGCCTGCCCCTCCATGCGTATCGATATAACGATAAGGTTTATCTTTAGCATTTAAACGGTTGAGAAGCTGTAGCAAAAGCACATGCTTCATAACATCTGCAAAGTTGCCCGCATGGAAATGGTGACGGTAATTCATGTTGACTTTAATTCCTCAATTCAACAAATAGTTTAACATGAAAAAAATATTCTTTCGTAAGGTTGTGATCATCTAAAATAGAGCTGCTTGATATTTTTACGATCTACCCGAGGTTATATGCACTCTCACTCACTTCCTGATTCATGGAATTTGGATCAAATTTTAGATGATTTAAATGCGCATGGCTTTGCCATTATAAATCAAGCATATCCAGATCAATATCGCGCACAGGTTTCTCAAGAATGTAGCCATCATATGAATGAATTTAGAGAAGCAGGCATTCAAAACGGCGTCGTAAGTAATATTCGTAGTGACCATATTCTCTGGATTAATGATCGGCTCCCTATTGCTCAGCAACATATTGAAACCTTAACTTTATTTTCACAAAGTCTAAATCAAGCATTCTATTTAGGTATTAAAGAGTTTGAAGCTCATTTTGCTCGTTATAATTTGGGTGAATTTTATGCTTTACACCGAGACAATCCTCAACAAAAAAATGATCGTATTATCTCAACTGTCTATTATCTACATCCAGAATGGCAAGAAGATTGGGGTGGACAATTGCGACTACAAGATAAAAATGAGAAATGGCATATTGTTAATCCTGAACCCAATCGACTGGTAATATTTCAAAGTGATTTATTACATGAAGTATTAATTTCAAAACAACAAAGACTCTCTATTACAGCTTGGCTTCGTAGTGGAAATTCCATTTGGGTCTAAAGGTTACTCTTTAAATTTGCTAAATGAACCCGATATAAGAGCTATTGATTAAAAAAGGTGATGGCGTATGTCTATTGAAAGTAAAACAATTGTGAACCGAATTGGTGAAACAGACCAACTTTATTTGACTGAAAATACGCCTGAGCTTGCTTTAGAGCGTGCTGAGTTACGCATGCAACTTGTAGTATTAAGTCGTGTTCGCCAAGAACAACTTCATTTCTTACAAGAAGCTATTGTTCTGCTTGAACAAGCTCGTATGGAATATGAAGAAATGCCATTGAGCTTATATCTTAATTTGTCTTTACATTTAGCCAAAGCCTATATGCTTTATTTTGAACTCAATAAAGAAAAACGTTTTGCGCTGATTACTCAACAAATTTTGAAGCCATTAGCACATCATGAACATGCTGATATCTATTTCTTCTTGGCATATGCGTCAGCAGCACGACAAGAGTCAGCATTAACAAGACATTGGTTAACTAAATATTTATCAACGTCTACATGTGATCTTGAATTGCTTCATGGCCAACCTGTATTTGACCTTGTACGTCATGAGCCATGGTATAAAGATAAATTAAAAGTAAAGACACATTAAACTCTTAATGCAATAAAGCCTGTTTTACGTATTACTTGTAAAACAGGCTTTATTTTTTGAACTTATTTTTTCACACTGTCTTCATGCAGTTGTTCATTAAGCTCATCAATCACCACAATCCACTCATCATCTTTTTCCCAATGACTCTTCAAAAAATCGCTTTGACCTTTTGACCAAAAAGAGGCTTCATGTAATTTTTGCTCGGCTGGCAATTGATGTGTTTTGATAAAGTTTTCAATACTTTCTTCATCAGAATCTAAACCCAACTGATCAAATAAAAGCTCTAAAGTCGGTTGCTGTTCAAACATTGTTATTCTCCTATAACTTCTTTTAAATCATCTATTAACTAATCTAACAATAAAACGTTTTTACTTGCATGATAGTGTCTATATTTTCTTGTTGCTTTTTGTGTTTGCTTTTTCAGAATTCAATAAAAAAGCACTCTAAAGAGTGCTTTTTTTAACTCATCAAGTTGATGAATTATTTTACCATGTCAGCAATTGCTGCACGCTCTTCTTCAAGCTCGTTTAGAGTGAAGTTGATACGCTCACGGCTGAATTCATCGATTTCTAAACCTTGAACGATTTTGTATTCACCGTTTTCAGTTGTAACAGGGAAACCGAACATAACGCCTTCAGGAATACCATAAGAACCATCAGATGGAATACCCATAGTTACCCATTTGCCGTTTGTACCAAGCGCCCAGTCACGCATATGGTCAATTGCAGCGTTAGCAGCAGAAGCAGCAGAAGACAAACCACGCGCTTCGATGATCGCAGCACCACGTTTACCAACAGTTGGAAGGAATACGTCTTTGTTCCAAGCTGGATCGTTGATTTTGTCTTTTAAGCTTTCACCATTTGCAGTTGCAAAACGGTAGTCAGCATACATTGTTGGAGAGTGGTTGCCCCAAACTGTTAAGTTTTCGATATCAGCAACTGCAACACCAGCTTTTTGAGCAACTTGAGTCAACGCACGGTTGTGGTCAAGACGCAACATCGCTGTGAAGTTTTTCGCTGGAAGATCTGGAGCAGATTTCATTGCGATGTAAGCGTTAGTGTTAGCAGGGTTACCTACAACTAATACTTTAACGTTACGGCTAGCAACTTCGTTTAATGCTTGACCTTGGCCGATGAAAATTTCACCGTTAACTTTTAACAAGTCAGCACGTTCCATACCAGGACCACGTGGACGAGAACCTACCAATAACGCGTAGTCAGCATCTTTAAATGCAACTTTCGGATCATCAGTCCCGATCATGCCAGCCAATAAAGGGAAAGCACAGTCATCAAGTTCCATCATTACGCCTTTAAGCGCTTGTTGTGCTTTTTCAACTGGAACTTCAAGCAATTGTAAAATAACAGGTTGATCTTTACCTAACATTTCACCGCTTGCGATACGGAATAATAAGCTGTAACCAATTTGACCTGCAGCGCCAGTCACGGCAACACGAACGGGTTGCTTCATGTAATTGTCTCCAATGAGTGTCCTTAATCGGGCTAAATAGGAATTCCATCTAACCAAATCATCATAAACGGCAAAGATTGTACTCTAAAGATTTGGCAGATGCATGTAAAAGCGACTCGTTTTCACCAAAAGTCTGATAGAAAATACAAATTAATCTTTACAAATAGATTCAATGTATGGTCAGCATTTCCTTACGAAATGTTCGTAAACTTTAATAACTACCTTTAATCATGATTTCACCAGGGCAATTCGATACCACATGATTTGCACATTGTTTATATTGGCCCTTTACCGTGTAACAAACTTTCACTTCCGTTAAGACCACATCCGAACGTGATAATTGACAACTAAAACGGATACCATTTTGAGGTAAGCTCGGATTAAGACGTACAAACTGCTGTCTTAAAGCGGATTGCTGCATTTCAACATTTGTTGAACTTGTGAGACTGGCCGGAATTTTTAAACGTTCAGCAAAATTAATAACCGTACGGAAATATTGGCTTGCATTCATAGGAACGCATCCGCCTACACTTTTCCATAGCTGTACACGAGCATTATTATCAGGCATAACCCGAGCTACGACTTTGGCTTGCAATGGAGACAAGGTTGCAGAACTGTCTGTTGAGCAGTTACTTTGGTTTGTTTCTGGCATGAGACCTGTAATTGTCAGTGAATATCCTTCAAGACATTTACGTTGTTTTTGTTTAGAGGGATCTAATGCACATGCGGCAGGTGTCATTTGCACATGCATAACATACCCCTGTAAATTAACAGGTTCGGCATGTAAAACGGAACTCATCAACCCTACTCCCGCACAGATGAGCCACCATGCAAGTTGCAAAATTGAACGAAGTTCCAAATATCTATATTTCATTTAATTAAAACTTGAATATGCCAATTAAAAGAAGATCCATCATCAACCACCTTAAAGTTAAGGCGACGTACGCATTGGGATGACTTTCATACGCTGCGATAACGACTGGGCGCCTTGACCCAATATTACGCCGTAATGTGTTGCATTCGTCATAACGTGCTTGACGTAGTCTCTGGTTTCTAACAATGGAATTGTCTCAGTATATTGGTCAGCCGAAATTGATTGATAGTCCGGCTGCCAACGTCTAGCCCGATTAGGCCCCGCATTATAACCTGCTGTCGCCAAAACAGGGTTATTGCTTAATTGTCCCTGAATCATCGACAAATAAAATGTTCCATATCGAATATTGGTATTCATTTCATTTAATGCAGCCGGATTATAAGTTTCACCCATTTGACGTGCAATCAACTTCGCTGTATCAGGCATAATTTGCATAAGACCACCCGCCCCAACGTGAGAACGCGCAGAAGTAACAAACCGACTTTCTTGACGCATTAAACCATAAGCCCATGCTGGATCAATTCCTGCATTGTAACTATGACTTACGACATTAGTCTTATGTGGAGTCACATAGCGATAAGTATCATTATGCTTATTTGTTGTACGATCTGCTGCATAAATTGCACGATCATACCATCCCATATCATGAGCACGCTTTGCCGCAGCTAAAAGTAGCCCATCATCGTGCTGAAGATAAGCTTGACGAACTGCCCAATTCCACTCTCGATTCGTATAACTTGGATTTGCATTAATACGTCTTAAAGTAAAAGCACGGTTAAAGTGAATATTCTGATCTAAACGTCTTAAATCACTTGCTGTCGGCTGATCATCATAAGGTTGGTGGTTATAACGCTCACCTAAGCGATCTTTTGCTAAAAGGTTATGATAGTCATCACCAGCCTGAGCTAATTTTCTATAAATTTGTTGTGCTGTTGCTTTAGAAGCACTATCACCACGCTGCTCTGTCGCACGAGCAAGCCAATATTGCCAGCGGTCTTCTTGTTTTTGGGTCACGGTCATACTATCAATCGCACGGATTAAGCTTTCCCACGCGCCAAAACGAATCGCCTGACGCGCATAAATTTCAGCTTCTTCCGGACTTAATGGATAACCATAACTTGCATCAAAGTATTGAAGAACTTCACGATTAAAATTATTTTTCATTACCGTGGTGCCACCAATATAGGCTACCGTACGATATAAATATTTTTGTACATTTTGTGGCGTACCTTGGGCAACACGCTGCACATTTGAAAAAGCATTACTTAAGTCATTATTAGCTAAACGCCCTAACGCGAAAATCAAATAAGCATAATCTGCATCATTTGTTTTAGGCGCACTCCATAAATAATTGAGTGGGTTGGCCTGAATTTGGTTAAGCTGAGCCAAAGACAAATTCAAACCCAAAGTCTGTGCTGTAGCAAGCGCCTGCCCAGACAGACCTGCACGCAGCTGTACCCACAGACGCTGTTGTTTATCTTGTGCGCTCATTAAAGGACTAGATAACATCATGCGCCCTAAACCTAAGCAAGATTCTGGTTGTGACTCAGTTGCTAACCAAACATCTTTATATTCAGCAAAAACTAATGCATCACCACTTCTCGCCCGCACCTGTGCCAAAGCACAATTTTCGGCTTGGTCGGGGTTGGTGACATAAGATAAGACGGGTTGTGCAGATGCAAAGTCAGCTTGTTTAACTTTTTCTTCAACATAATCGGCTGCTAATTTTTCAGCCATTGCTGATTGTGGATAGCGTTGAGCAAAGCTTACGATAGAGGCAGTAGGTTGAAAGCCAAGGTTTGTATTAAGTTTCCAATATTCTGGATAGTATCCCAACACATCATTTTGCATAGCAAGCTGATATTGGTCTAATAACGCTGTATTACCACTATTTGCAGCATTTAGTGCATCATTAAACTGCTCTTCGGCAGCATAGGTAAATGAACAACCAAGTAAACACATAGCTCCTAACCAGCTACGATGCATATATTTATTTTTCATTACACGACTATGGATTGATGAGCTCTTTCTACTTGGTCTCATATATATGCTAAACCCTGACTATTCACCTTCAACGCATAGTTTAATTATTCTTCGTGCTTTCTTTTGTTGTGTTATGTAACTCTATGATTCAACATCATTAAAATTCACCTAATTTACTTCACAAAAACTGTGTCATGTTCTGAAAGTTTACTGTTATCGGTTCAGCTCAAATACTGCTATAATAGATGGTTTGACCCATTTTGGGCCAATTTATTCTTTTTTAGATCGATCTGTTAGGAGCCTGCATGACGGTTCAAACCTTCATTCCCAATGGTGCCAAAGCTGCCTCAGAAAACACTGTTACCCAGCCAACGCACACCACTGATGTTTCAATAAAAAAACTTTATATTGAAACTCAAGGGTGTCAAATGAATGAGTATGACAGTCACCGTATGGCAGACCTTTTAGGGGATTCTCACGGTTACGTTTTGACGACCAACCCTAATGAAGCAGACATTCTGCTCATGAATACGTGTTCTATTCGCGAAAAAGCGCAGGAAAAAGTATTTAGTGAATTAGGTCGCTGGCGCAAACTAAAAGACAAAAATCCTGATCTTGTGATTGGTGTCGGTGGGTGTGTTGCGTCTCAAGAAGGTGACAACATTCAAAAACGTGCGCCTTATGTAGACATGATTTTTGGTCCACAAACATTACACCGTTTACCGCAAATGCTTGATCAACATAATGCTCAAGTAGAAAAACCTAAAAAAGATAAAATCAAACTGGTTGATATTTCTTTCCCAGATATTGAAAAATTCGACTTTTTACCCGAACCACGTGTAGAAGGCTTTAAAGCATTCGTTTCTATTATGGAAGGCTGCTCTAAATACTGTTCTTTTTGCGTAGTTCCTTACACACGCGGTGAAGAAGTTTCTCGTCCATTAGATGATGTACTTGCAGAAATTGCAGGTCTTGCGGAAAAAGGTGTCCGTGAAATTTCACTTCTGGGTCAGAATGTAAATGGATATCGCGGAGAAACCTTTGAAGGTGGTATCTGTACCTTCCCTGAATTGTTACGACTCGTTGCAGAAATTCCAGGTATTGGACGTTTACGTTATACAACATCGCATCCACTTGAGTTCTCTGACGAGCTAATTCAGTGTTATGAAGATTTGCCTCAAATGGTGTCGCATTTACACTTACCTGTTCAAAGTGGATCAAATGATGTTTTACAGGCAATGAAGCGAAATCATACGATTGATGTTTATATCGACAAGATTGCCAAATTAAGAAAAATACGTCCAGATATGCATTTATCGAGTGACTTTATTATTGGTTTCCCTGGTGAAACCGATGAAAACTTCGCCGAAACACTTCAATTTATCAAAGACTTAGATTTTGATCACTCGTATAGTTTTGTTTATTCAAAACGTCCAGGTACACCTGCATCAGACTTGCCTGATACTACGCCTGAGCACGTTAAGAAAGAGCGTTTAGCTCAAGTTCAGAAAGTGATTAAACAGTCTAGCATTGAAAAAACTGATGCAATGCTTGGCAAAATTGAACGTGTTCTTATTGAAAAAGTTTCGGACCAAGACCCTAATATTTTACTAGGTACAGCCGATAATACACGTCTAGTTACTTTTGTAGGTGATGCTTCTTGGGTAGGACGTTTTGCAGAGATCGAGATTACTGAAATTAAAACTTTAAATTTAGTTTACGGTGAGCTCTTGAATCTTGAGCCTGACGTGGCGTAATGTAGAGGTATTCTAAAGTCTACTGAAAGGTTTTCTCTTGACTGCAGCGATTCGACGTACCGTAACATTTCCTGAAATTTCAATGGAACGTTTAAAGAGCATCTTGGGTGCCTATAATGGGCACCTTAAGCAAATTGAACAGCGTTTAGATGTCAAAATTACTCATCGTGGAGATGTTTTTCATATCGATGGTGAGATAGATGCTGTTGGGAGAGCCGAGGCATTATTGCAACGACTCTACGAAGAGTCTGAGGTATCCCAGCAAATCAGTGCGGATCTGTTGCATCTGTTAATCCAATCTTCTCAAACTGAACGTAATTTCGAGTTAGTTGGAGAAGAGATGGATGAACATGATGCACCAATGGATGTCTATTTCCAGACTCGAAAAGGGCGTATTAACCCACGTGGTGCCAATCAAAAACGCTATGTACAGCGTATTTTGCAAAGCGATATTTCTTTTGGTGTTGGCCCTGCGGGTACAGGTAAAACCTATTTAGCAGTTGCCGCCGCAGTAGATATGCTGGAACGTAATGAAATCCAACGGATTTTACTTGTACGTCCTGCTGTAGAAGCTGGGGAAAAGTTAGGTTTTCTACCAGGTGATTTAACTCAGAAAATCGACCCATACCTACGCCCTCTTTACGATGCTCTTTACGAAATGCTCGGCTTTGAAAAAGTTGCCAAGTTAATCGAGCGTCAAGTGATTGAAGTTGCACCTCTTGCATATATGCGTGGTCGTACACTTAACCATTCATTTGTAATTTTGGATGAGGCTCAAAACACAACGCCTGAACAAATGAAAATGTTCTTGACCCGTTTAGGTTTTGGTTCTCGTGCAGTGATTACAGGTGACATTACCCAAGTAGATTTACCTCGAGGCCAACAATCTGGTTTAGCACATGCACTACGTGTACTCGAGAATATTAAAGAAATTCATATTACCCGTTTCCATTCCCGTGATGTTGTACGTCATCAACTTGTTCAAAAAATTGTTGAAGCGTATGAAGGATGGGATGGTGAACAACAGCGTCTTAATGCTGAAGCACGTGCTGAACGCAAAGCACGTCAAGAAGCATTAGTTGCTGAAAACGATACAGCAGCAGACTTGCAACATCAGGATGCTTAAGGATTCATTTTGAAAATCAGTTTAAGTTTACAACAAGACTTTCAATCACCTGAGTTAGAGCTCAAACGAGCTCAACTCAAAAAAATTATTGAGACAACTTTACGCCACGTTGGTTATAAAGAAGATTGTGAAATTGGGGTTGCTTGCGTTGATCTGGACGAAAGTCAGCAACTCAACTTGCAGTACCGAGAAAAAGATAAACCGACTAATGTTTTATCTTTTCCAAGTGATATTCCCGAAGAAGTTTTACCAATGCTAGATGCCTTACCTCTAGGTGATTTAGTTATTTGTATTCCGGTGGTATTACAAGAAGCATTAGAGCAGAAAAAAACTGCCCAAAATCATTTTGCACATCTATTAGTTCATGGTGTTTTACATTTACTCGGTTATGACCACGAAACTAGTGATGAAGATGCTGAAGAGATGGAAGGCTTAGAAATTGAAATTTTAGCAAAACTTAATATTTCAAATCCTTATCAGGAATAATGCGATGATTCTTAAAATGTGGATATCCTAAAAGCTATCCACATTTTTTTAATTAGTGAACCTCAAATTCAGCTTCCGCTGGATCAAAACGCCAAGTACGAACAATACGCAACTCCGAAATATCTTTCATATTTGCATCAAAATGCCCAAATGGCGCACCGCGACGTACTGAAGACTTTGCAGCCTCATCAAGTATTGAATGCCCTGAGCTTTCAAGCAAACGGATTGCACGAATTCCGCCTTGAGCGTTCAAAATCACCATTAAACGAACTTCACCTTTGAGCTGCTGTTGTTTCGCTTCTTCGGGATAATAGCGATTACCGTAAAGCTCTACTTTTTCACGAAACTTATCTAAATAAGCAGCCGAGGCATCTTTCTTCGCTTGAATTCCATCTACTGTTTTTATTTTTTGCTGGCGACTAAAATCTTGTCTACGTTGCAAATATTGTGCTTCAAGGCTTGCAACCATCGCAGCTTTTGCTTGAAATTGACTTTGTAGTTGTTCTAATTCTTTTTTTCTTTGACTTGCATCAGCTTGTTTCTGCCAACTTAAAACCGTCATTAGAACTTTTTCTTCAAATTTAAGCTCTCGTTGTTGCTGAATCTTTTGCAAAGTTTCTAACTCTGCATTCCCCGTTGAAGCATCATTAAGCATCGGATTTGGAGTATCACTAGAAGTCCGGTGAGCCTCACGAAATGCACCTGAACCCTGCTGGTCTGCTTGTGCCAAAAAATCTGCCTGAACAACTGGCTCATTGGTTGGTCGAATTGAAATTGCAATTTCTTTAGTAGACTGCTCTGATGGGCTAGGCATAGCAAAGTTAATGAGCAATACAAGAATATGCAGTAAGATTGCTAATATTGTTGCAGCAATAAAGACTTGGTCTTTCCACCAATAATGAAAAGACTCTATAGATAGACTTCTTTTGTTCAACATAATCTTAAAAGCATATAAATGCCTTTTCCCCACGGTTTAATACCGAATAAAACATAAACTGATATTCAAATCTGGATAAAAGTGTGATTCACTTCAAATATAGGATTTTATCCATTTTCATTTTGTCAAAATGTATCAATTAAATTTGTTACACTGCAAGATCAAAACCCGTTTTTTATCATAATAAAGATTGTGTGGGCTCTTTAGTAAATTATCTTCTGGAAGTTCTTTTATGCAAACGCTATTTTCCTCATTAGTCAGACGTCTTCAAAAAGTCTATAAAAAAGCAGAAGCATTCATTGAGGAAGAAAGAGATTTTACATTATCGCAAACCTTTCTGAATGCCACTTTGCAACGTTATGTCACCAATAATGTTGAATTTTTAGATGACCTACATGCTGATCTTTATCATGACTGGTTAAGATTATATGCAACCATGCACGTAAAAGGTTTAGAAACCACATTATCGGTTGATTTAAAACTGATCCAGATGGAATTTAATAAAGAACAACAACTTTTAGTTTTTGAACAAATTAGCAATACACAAATTATCGAGGCGAAATATAAAAACTTTTGGCAAAAAATCGCCGTAAAAGCCGCAGTTTTTTACTACCATAAAATTTTGAAAAAAGATCCATTAGGGATGATTCTTGAACGTTTTAATGTAGCAGAAGAACGCGACGAACTTTTATTCCTTGATCTCAATCGTTGGTTTGGTAAAAAAGCCAGCATCATCGAGACTTTAGGCAAAGTACATGTAAATTATGCAAGAGTTCGTGAAGCTGAGTTAGTCGTGTTTGGAAATGTGAATTTAGCAGCCTTACTTTCTCGTGATCAGGATGACGATTTTGAAGATGAATTAGAAGATTCAGAAATAACGCCAATCCAGCAAAAAGATGAATAAATCGTTATAAATGAAAATTAATTGGCTGCCAAAAAACACAAATAGATTACACATTTAGCATAAATCCTGATTTTTTCTCCATGATCAACAGGCATAATATGTTTAAGTTACAGATGCATCAGCACTGACTTTTTAGTCTGTACAAGGATACTTACTTATGGCAACAAAATTTCTGAAATCATTTGGCATCGCAACAGGTATTTCAACAACTTTGCTTTTTGCAGGCTTCTCAAGTCATGCTCTTGCCATGAGCCCATTTCAGGCAAATTATCAGTTTACTTATAATAACAAGGGTATGGGTACGGCTACACGTGCCTTAAGCCAGCAAGGTAATAACTGGACTTATAATTTCACTGCAAAAGCAGGTGGAATTGCTTCTGCAAGTGAAACAAGTAAATTCAGTTTCACTAATGGCAAAATCGGGTCTCAAAGTTTTAGCCGCACCAGCAAAATTTTGATTCATAACAACACTATGAGTATTAACTTCAATCCCAATAGCAAAATCATTTCTACAAAGAAAGATGATAAAGCCCGTTCATTCGCTTGGCAGGCAGGTGTTCTTGATGAGCTAAATGCAGAGTTACAGCTTCGTGAAGACTTAAAAAATGGTTCTCTTAAAGCATCTTACCCCCTTGCAGATGCAAAAGAAGTTGAAAACCGTCGATTTGTAAAACAAGGTAATGAGAAAATTAAAACCTCTTATGGAACATTCGATACCATTAAAGTCGTTTTACAACACAAAAAGCCTGAACGCAGCACAATCTTTTGGCTAGCACCGAAATTAGACTATTTACCTGTTAAAGTAAGCCATATTGATGGTAAAACTTCTTATGGGTTGTTATTAACAAGTTATACAGGTAAGACGAATTAAAGCTTGCATTTTTTTGGATGCTTTTTAAAATACGCATTTGCTTTAAAAAGCATCCGTCTAGAGGATTCTCCCGTGCACGCACTAGAACAGAAAATCTTAACAGAAGGTATCGTTCTATCTGATCAAGTCTTGAAAGTCGACGCTTTCTTAAACCACCAAATTGATCCTGTATTAATGCAGCAGATTGGTAAAGAATTTGCCGCTCGCTTTAAAGATGCAGGGATTACCAAGATTATTACCATTGAAGCATCAGGTATTGCACCTGCAATCATGGCAGGTTTAGAACTTGGTGTACCTGTAATTTTTGCTCGCAAATATCAATCATTGACGTTAAAAGATGATTTATATCGTTCAAAAGTATTTTCTTTTACTAAACAAACTGAAAGTACTATTGCGATTTCAAATAAGCACCTTCATTCAACTGATAAAGCATTAGTTATTGATGACTTCTTGGCGAATGGTCAAGCAGCATTAGGATTGATTGATTTAATTCACCAAGCAAATGCAGAAGTTGTTGGTGTAGGTATTGTGATTGAAAAATCATTCCAACCGGGTCGTGATTTATTGCTAGAAAAAGGCTATAGAGTTGAATCATTAGCACGTGTTCATTCTCTTACAGATGGCAAAGTTACTTTTGTAAAAGAATAAGATGTACACCTAAAAAAGAGCGGATATCCGCTCTTTTTTATTTGCTCAAAATTAATCTAAAAGCTTTTTGGCAACCTCTCCTAAACGTTTGCCTTGAGCTTCACACAAAATCTTTTCATCCTGACTTAAGTTTTGGTCATGACGCGGTCCACTTACATGGCTTGCGCCATAAGGTGTTCCACCTGTTTTAGTGTTAGATAATGCTGGAATTGCATTTGGTAATCCCATAATCATCATCCCATGATGAAATAACGGCGGTAACATAGTGAGTAAAGTACTTTCTTGCCCACCATGCATTGAACCAGAAGAAGTAAAAACACAAGCAGGTTTATTATGTAATGCCCCGTTGAGCCAAAGACTCGTCGTTTGATCCCAAAAATATTTCATTTCACTTGCCATATTGCCAAAACGGGTAGGCGAACCTAACGCCAAACCTGCACAATTCGCTAGATCATCTAAGGTACAGTAAATATCCCCTTCTTCTGGAATGCTTGGCTCAGCGATTGTGACGACTGGAGCAATATTTGGTACTGTCCGAATTTTCACTGACATACCCGCAGACTCAACACCATTGGCAATTAAATGAGCCATTTCTTTAGTAGAACCATATTTGCTGTAATAGAGTACAAGAATGTAAGGTTGCATCGGTTTCATAAATTTTGTTAAAAAGAACACTATACGGGATTTTTTATTTTTTTGGCGAAACCAATTTTATGAAATTCTAGCGGTGATTGATGCTGTAGCACAAAAGATAACGCGAGCAAATTTCTTGAACTCGTCGGGTAAAAGGTTTATCTACTTTTGGTAAACCCTTGCCCAGACAACAGAAAGCCTACTTTTTTGAAAAAAGTTTATGGCTACAATTCTTTATATAGCACCTAGTAAACTTACAGAATGTCTTTCATTCTATAAGTTATTGTTTTGCTCTAATCTACTATTTGAGTATTTAAGCTCATACTTTGATAAGTTATCAATCGCCCAACATGATGATTAAAAAAATCGGGATAGACAACGCATGTTACAACGTTTTTTAAGTAAGCTTCCTTTTTATAATAAGACCTGGTTTCAGTTCGTTTTATATGTATTTAAGCGTTTTGAAGCTGATCGGTGCCGCGAACAAGCTGGGTCTCTCACTTATACAACGCTATTCGCCGTTGTGCCAATGTTAACTGTCTTTTTAGTAATTATTTCTTCCATTAAAGCGTTAGAACCCGCAAGACAACAGCTCCAACATTTAATTTATAGTAATTTTTTACCAAAGAGCACGATCGCATTTGATAAAGCGCTAAATGCTTTTACAGAAAAATCTAGCAACTTAACCGTTATTGGTGTGCTGTTTTTATTCGTCACTACAGTTTTAATGCTCACCTCGATTGAAACTGTCTTTAACCGTATTTGGCGCGTTAAAGAAACCCGTAGTGGCATTATGGGCTTTATGCGTTACTGGACGATCATCTCCTTAGGCCCAATTATTTTAGGAAGCGCATTCGTCATTTCATCTACAGTTGCCTCAATGAATGTTCTTAGCAATAACTTTGCTGGCTATCAACTTGATGGAGCGTTCATACTCTGGTTTATTTCTTTTCTATTAACTATTGTTGGTTTTTTCATTTTGTACTGGACGATTCCAAATCGAACAGTGCCTATATATTCAGCAGGTATAGCTGCTTGCTTAAGTGCTGTACTTTTTGAAATACTCAAAAACTTTTTTAGCTTTGTAATGTCAAATTTTACTAGCTATGAACTTATCTATGGTGCATTTGCAGCAGTACCCATTTTCCTTCTATGGATCTTTCTTTCTTGGAATATTATTTTATTAGGAGTAGAAGTAAGTTTTGCTTTAACTGCATTTCATTCAGGTAAAGAGCAAAAACGGCACCCTGTTCTAATGTTATTAGATGTTCTTGAGTTATTTTATAAAAAGCAAAAACTCGGTGAAAGCGTAAGTGACAAAGAAGCTTTAGAAATTTTAGGGCGTGGAGAAATTGGCCGTTGGCCAGCTTATGTACTTTTACTTGAAGAACAAAATTTGGTTAAACGCACCGATAAAGATGAATATGTTCTAGCACGCAATTTGTCCCAAGTTGATTTCTGGAGTTTTTTTACAGCACTTCCATACCCATTACCTTTACGTCAAGATGTTCAAAATATACACGATGACGATGAGTGGATGGAAAAAATTGGACCAGCTCTTGTCGAGTCTAATGATTATTTAGCTGCCAAACTTTCTATTCCACTTTCAACAATTTTTGAAGAGAAATAATACAACAGAGCCATTCAATAATATAAACATTCATTCCTAACCAATAAAAAACCCTATTATTGAAAAATAATAGGGTTTTTTATTAGCAACTTAGAATAAGTTATGCTTTTACAAAAGTTTCCCATGAAAAATCTTGCGTTGCCCCTTTTAATGTCATTTTCAACTGATCACCTGCATGTAATGGTCCAACCCCAGCAGGTGAACCTGTCATAATCACATCACCCGGTTCTAGTGAAAATACCTGATTAATATCAGTTAACAGATCACCAATAGTAAACATTAATAGTGCAGTATTTCCATCTTGACGTAATTCATCATTAATATGGAAAGTGAATTTGGTCTTTTGCCAATCTGTAATTTCGCTCAAATCGACCCAGTCTGCCAAAACACAAGCACCATCAAAAGCTTTAGCACGCTCCCATGGGTGGCCTTTACTTTTCAGATCATTCTGTAAATCACGCATTGTTAAATCAAGGCCTAAAGTCACTGCCCCAACCGCTTTTAAAGCTTTTTCAGGGTCAGTTTCACCTTTCAAAGGTTGATCAATACGTAAAACCAATTCACACTCAAAATGACAACTGCCCCAAGCCGGATTCCAAGAAATACCGTCATTTAAACCAATCAAGCTACTAGGCGGTTTAATAAATAATATAGGCCTTTCAGGCATAGCATTATTTAATTCTTTGACATGATCGGCGTAACTTCTGCCCACGCAAACGATTTTTGAAGGACGTGTATTCATGAGGCTTCCTTTGTTGTTGCAGCTAATAATTCTAAAAATTTATTTCTTAAATGTATTTTCAAATATGGTTTGATCTGAAACCTGTGCAAAGGCACGCTTTGGTACAATAATTACAGTTTTATTCTTTAGCTCAAGCATGTAGGTCAACTTACCTTTAGCAAAAGTTTGTACATCCGCATACTGCACTACTTGCTTACGGCCATTAGCATATAGTTCAAAATAATCTTGATATAGATCGATTCCCTGCTCACTCTTTCCAAATTGGTAACGAACAAATTGACGCTTAAATAACATAGGTAAAAGCCAGTAACGCATCAGGCCTTGCATCACCAGAAAAAATACGCCTAACCCGACATAATATCGTCCAACACCAGAGAGACCTAAATAAAATCCCCAAATAATAATTGCGATACTAATTGCAGGTGTAAGAAAACGGGTAAATTGCTTTTTCCCAAATGTCACTAATGAAAATCCATCTTGTGACTCTTCTAAATTCAAATAGTAACGTAAAGATAAAGCTGTTTTTTGCTCAGTCATTGCACTGCATCAATACTCAATAAATCGAAACTATTAGAGCATATTCATTTCAGCTTTAAAATGAATCAAAGGCTATTTTTTATTTTGTTTAAAAGTAGAGCTTATTATGAGATTCGAAGATCAACTACGTTGCATATATAGAACGTAGATTCATATTTTTTGAGCTTATTTCAGTTTTTAAAATTTCTACCATAAGAGCATTACCTTCTTAGTGGAATGTCTCATGTCTTTCTTTGCAAAATTATTTGGCTTAAATCAAAAAGCAACAGTCTCAAAAGATGTGGTTACTCAAGCCACTCAAGAGTCCCCTCTTTTCAATCAGCCAAGCTTTTTAGAATTAATTAAAAAACGTCGTTCTATTTATTCGATCGGGAAAAACTTACAACATACTCCTTCGGAGATTGAAGGGTTAATTCAAGAAGCGGTCAAACATAGCCCTTCAGCATTTAACTCTCAGTCATCTCGCATTGTAATTTTATTTAATGAGTCTCATCAAAATTTCTGGGATATTGTTTTAGATGTATTAAAAACTATTGTTCCTGCCGAAGCACTGGCTGGAACTGAACAAAAAATTCAAAGTTTTGCAGCGGGTGCTGGTACAGTTTTATTTTTTGAAGACCAAGATGTGATTAAAGGTCTACAAGAGCAATTTGAATTATATGCTGATAATTTCCCAGTTTGGTCTGAACACTCAACAGCAATTGCACAATTTGCAGTATGGAATGTATTGGCTGAGCAAGGTATTGGAGCTTCTTTACAACATTACAACCCAATTATCGATGAGAAAATTAATGCTGCTTTTGATATTCCTGCGCAATGGAAACTAAGAGCCCAATTAGTATTTGGTTCAATTGAAGGCGAAGCAGGTGAAAAAGCTTTTATTGAAGACGAAAGCCGTTTTAAAACATTTGGCTAATTTTTTTCAACTTCAAATCATTTAAGAGCTGGTTGCCATGAGCACTAGCTTTTAAATTAAAATAATAAAAAACAGGCACAAAAAAACCGCTATAAATAGCGGTTAATTCTTCAAGTGGTGCGCTCAGAGAGATTCGAACTCCCGACCCCTTAGTTCGTAGCCAAGTGCTCTATCCAGCTGAGCTATGAGCGCGTACTTGATGTTGCGCATTATACGCATTTTTTAAGGCTTAGGAAGCCTTTTTTCATCTTTCTGTCATCAAACGTCTAGTTCTTAGCCATCACTCTAGTTTACATAGCTTTGTAGCTAAAGTTATTGAAACTTTGCTCACCAAAGATGTATCTGAAATATTTTTTTTCAAATAAGTTTTATAGAATTTTTGAAGCTTTTTGCCATCTATCTAGAACATAAAGGCTACTGTTTTAGTCAACATTATATAAATAATATATTTCTGGTTGAACCTAACCATTATAAGACTGTTTGAAATTTGACTAAGATAATGCCTCAAATAAGTGAAAATATGATTAAAAAAATAGTTAGTTAAAATTATATAATATAAAAATTATTATTATTTTTATGTCTAAATTAAATAAATTATTATTTCTTTAAATATTATTTAATAACAAAAAATGTGACTAAAAATACACATTGACAGCTTTTGAGATCTAACCAATACTAAATCGCAATTATTGAGATACACATCTCATTAATTATAAAGCGCAATAAATAATACTTACTTAAAAATACAAAATTATATAGGAAATAGACCAACATGTTCTTACTAACAAACCTCGTATCTTCGATATCAAAAATTACTCAAGATTTGGGTAATATTGTATCGGTGAACACTACTGTAACTGGTAGTTCTTCTATTGAAGGCCAGATATCAACTTCTGGTTTACTTTCAGATACTCTATCTACAGTAACAAATACTCTTACAACAACCACAACAGGCCTTGTTTCTGATGCCGTTGGTACTGTTACTGGCAGTATCGGTTCTACAAGTCCTGTAGACACAGTAACTAATATTATTGGCGGAGTAACTGGCGGTATTGATCTTGGAACTTCTCCAATTGCTCCAGTTATTGACGTTGTTCAAGGTGGTATCGACATTCTTCAGGGTGTTGAAAGCCTAAAAACTGAAATCATCAACACAGGTATCGACACTGTTGCTGATACTATCATTGGTGTTCTTCCTCAAACTGAACACCCTGTTTCTGAAATTGCTGATCTTGGCACTCTAACTTTCGAAACTTCTCGTGACACAGTAAATGGCACGCTTGAAGTCATTTCCGATCTAGTGGGTGGAGACATTCAAGGCGCAACTGAGTCTGCTACTGGTGTCGTTGAAACATTAATCACTAATGGTACAACTGCGACAGGTATTGTTACTGACGTTGTCGGAAGCATTACAGATGTCGTTGGTGGTGTAACTGGTGGCGTTGATGGCAACCCGCTTGAAGTAATTACTGACATCATCGGTGGCGTAACTGGTGGCGTTGACGGTAACCCGCTTGAAGTAATTACTGACATTATCGGTGGTGTAACTGGTGGTGTTGACGGTAATCCGCTTGAAGTAATTACTGATATTA
This sequence comes from Acinetobacter sp. S-1, assembly GCF_059579785.1. Taxonomy (NCBI): domain Bacteria; kingdom Pseudomonadati; phylum Pseudomonadota; class Gammaproteobacteria; order Moraxellales; family Moraxellaceae; genus Acinetobacter; species Acinetobacter sp. S-1. The sequence continues at coordinate 475,179 of NZ_CM184207.1, read as the reverse complement.
TCGGCGGCGTAACTGGCGGTATCGGTGATGGCACATCTCCAATCGCTCCAGTGATTGATGTCGTTCAAGGCGGTATTGATATTCTACAAGGTGTAGAGAGCCTAAAAACTGAGATCATCAATACTGGTATCGACACTGTTGCTGATACTATTATTGGTATTCTTCCACAAACTGAATATCCTGTTTCAGACCTAGCAGATCTTGGCACTTTAACTTTCGAAACTTCTCGTGACACAGTAAACGGTGCACTTGAAGTTGTTTCTGATTTAGTTGGTGGTGATATCCAAGGTGCTACTGAATCTGCTACCGGTATTCTCGATACGCTGATTACAAATGGCACAACTGCTACTGGAATTATTAATAACATTATCGGCGGTGCAACAAGTGGTGATAGCCCACTTGGCGTGGTAACCGACATTATTGGTGGTGTAACTGGCGGTGTTAGTGGTAATCCTCTTGAAGTCGTGACTGACATTATCGGCGGTGTAACTGGTGGTGTTGACGGTAACCCGCTTGAAGTAATTACTGACATTATTGGCGGTGTAACTGGTGGTATCGGTGATGGAACCTCTCCAATCTCTCCAGTGATTGATGTTGTTCAAGGCGGTATTGATATCCTTCAGGGCGTAGAAAGCTTAAAAACTGAAATTATCAACACTGGCATTGATACAGTTGCAGATACAATTATCAGCATTCTTCCACAAGCAGAACATCCTGTTTCTGAACTTGCAGACCTCGGCACATTAACTTTCGAAACTTCTCGTGACACAGTAAATGGCACGCTTGAAGTCATTTCTGATCTAGTGGGTGGAGACATTCAAGGTGCTACTGAATCTGCTACCGGTATTCTCGATACGCTAATTACAAATGGCACAACTGCTACTGGCTTAGTAACAGAAATCATTGGTGGATTGACAGGAACTATTGGTGGGGTTACTGGTGGAGATAGCTCACTAGGCTTAGTCACTGATTTACTTGGCGGTTTAACTGGTAGCGTAGATGGTGATAGTCCTCTTGGCTTAGTGACCGACCTTCTAGGCGGCTTAACTGGTGGCGTTACTGGCGGTACAGACAACCCTATCGGCATCGTAACAGATATCGTGGGTAGCTTAACGGGCGGTGTGACTGGTGAAGGCGGATTAGATGTTATTTCTAATTTACTAGGTGGATTAACTGGTGGTAGCTTACTCGGTGGTGTAACTTCGACAGTATCAAGCGTAACTAATACAACGCATACTATCGTACCTACATCATTACTTACCGATAACTTCTTAGAAAACTCTTTCAATACTGTTTAATATAAGTCATTAAAATAAAGCCACTTATTACAAGTGGCTTTATTTATTAATATATCTTTAAATATTAATTCACTTCTTCCCATCTATAATATTTCTTATGCGCTAGCTCTAACATTGCATAATCATTAGGTGTATCACCATAAGCATAAATTGTAGAATACTGAGTTAAATCATATTTGTTTTTTATTCTATTTACTTTTTCTAAATAACCACAATCACCATTAATAAAATCACCTGTCAAAATACCATCACGTATTTCAAGTTGATTACATATAACGTCTAAATCTAAAGATTGACACCAGCTTTCTAAATAAACACCTAATGATGCAGATACAACAACAATCCGATCACCTTGTTGTTTATGCCAAAGAATACGCTCCAAAGCATTTTGACGCACACAGGTAGGAAGGACATTTTTAGCAAACTCTTGCCCCATATATTTTAGGGAGTCCGCATTATAGCCCACGTATCCCAGCTGACAGAGTTTAGTTCGAATGGTTTTATCGGTTACCCATCCAAGCTTATAACCCGCTATATAAGGTGCAAGTCGAATACCACCTAGTATTTGAGTTTTTTTATTTAAAGAAAATTTAAGGAATAGACTGAATGTATCGTTATGAGTGATCGTGCCGTCAAAGTCAAATAAAGCTAAGTTCATTTATGATTATCTCTAATATAATTAAAAAGTTATAAATTTAGATTTTTTTAAAGTACTAAAAAATAGGCACAAAAAAACCGCTATAAAAGCGGTTAATTCTTCAAGTTGGTGCGCTCAGAGAGATTCGAACTCCCGACCCCTTAGTTCGTAGCCAAGTGCTCTATCCAGCTGAGCTATGAGCGCGTAACTTGTGTGCCTTTCAGCGATTCGTTCTATTTTACTTGGTGCGCTCAGAGAGATTCGAACTCCCGACCCCTTAGTTCGTAGCCAAGTGCTCTATCCAGCTGAGCTATGAGCGCATTAAGTAAATGGCGGTGAGAGAGGGATTCGAACCCTCGATACCAGTAATAGGTATGCTTCCTTAGCAGGGAAGTGATTTCAGCCACTCATCCACCTCACCGGAACGAGCCGCCATAATACAAACTAAAACCCTATTGTTCAAGTCATCATAGTGAAATTTTCTTGTTTTTTAGTTCAATGAATTATTTTTTAAGCAATTTTCTCATTATTTTCGTCTTTTTCGATCAAACGCTTGTTAAGATAGATATTATTTCTTCATCAAAATACTGTAGTGCATAACACATTATTGCAAACCTAAACGTGCAGTTCGGGTCTGCATGACTTATGCTAAACTTATCTGCCAAGCGTGAAACCAAACGACATGACAAAAAACTGGGCTGACCCCGAAGCGAAAGCTGAAGCTGAACGTTATGACAATCCTATTCCAAGCCGTACTCTTATTTTAGATACATTGGAACAATTGCAGACACCGCAATCTCATGCAGAACTTGTCGATCATTTTAATATTCATGACCAAAAAAGTATTGAAGCACTCAGTCATCGCTTAAGTGCTATGGTTCGTGACGGTCAAATCATGAAAGACGGGTTTAAATTTCAGTTGGTGGCAGATCAACCGACCTATGAAGCAACTGTTTATATCAATAGTAAAGGTTTAGGCACAGCACATATTGATGGTCAAAGTGACCTTTTACTTCCTGAACGTGAATTACGTTTAGTCTTTAACGGTGACCGAGTTAGAGTGCGACAGACTTCAGTTGATCGTAAAGGCAAACCTTGGGGATTTATCACAGAAGTTTTACAACATCGTGTTAAACAATTAATTGGTAAATTGTCGGTTCATGATGGCGAATATTTTATTCAGCCCAACAATCCAAATCAGCACCAGCCTATTCCTTTAGAAAAAGAACTGGTAACGCATGCTGAAGCAAATGTTGGCGATATGCTACGTGTCGCAATAGATAGTTATCCGACTCGTGAAGAATTTGCGACGGCGCATATTATTCAATCTATGGCCGACAAAGCTGATACAGAAATTATTATTCCGCAGACTATTCTTGAGTTTGGCTTACCTTACGAATTTCCAGATGAAGTTATAAAAGAAGCTGAAAGCTTTAAAGAACCATCTGCTCAAGACCGTGAAGGCCGCATTGATTTACGAGATTTAGCATTAGTTACGATCGATGGTGAAGATGCTCGAGATTTTGATGATGCGGTTTATGCTGAAAAACGTCCAGGTGGCGGTTATCGTGTAGTTGTCGCAATTGCTGATGTTAGCCATTATGTACGCTTAGACTCAGCCCTCAATGAAGAAGCTGAGGAACGTGGTACTTCGGTATACTTCCCGCATTTCGTATTACCGATGCTACCAGAGGCATTGTCAAATGGCTTATGCTCTCTAAACCCTCATGTAGACCGTTTATGTATGGTCTGTGACTTGAAACTCTCTCGTACAGGCCGTGTAACTGGTTACGATTTTTATCCATCAGTGATGCATTCAAAAGCGCGTTTGACCTATACACAGGTAGCACAATATTTTGACGGCGCAACAGATGCGATTCCAAAAGACCGTGATGTTCATAAATCGTTAAATACGCTTTTCCAGCTTTATCAGATTTTGAAAAATTTACGTGCTGATCGTCATGCAATGGAATTTGAAACCATTGAAACTTACATGACTTTTGATGAGCTAGGCGGGATTAAAGAAATTTTGCCACGTACACGTAATGAAGCACATAAACTTATTGAAGAGTGCATGTTACTTGCTAACGTTGCTGCGGCTGAATATGCATTAGAACATGATGTTCCAATGTTGTATCGCGTGCATGAAGCTCCAGAGTTCTCACGTATTCAGAAAGTAAAAGACTTTGTTAAATTACTGGGTCTACCCTTCCCTGACCAACCAACTCAAGCAGACTATCAAAGAGTAATTGAAGCAACCAAAGATCGCATTGATGCATCAAGTATTCATGCCGTCTTATTACGTTCAATGATGCAAGCTTATTATGGCGCTAAAAATGCAGGGCACTATGGTTTGGCTTATGAAGCTTATACGCATTTCACTTCGCCAATTCGCCGTTACCCAGACCTATTGTTACACCGTGCCATTAAAGCACACTTGAAACAAAAGCCTTACCCACTCTCTGGTGCTGCACTAGATGATGCAGGTGAACATTTCTCTCAAACAGAGCGCCGTGCTGATGAAGCTTCTCGTAGCGTAACAACTTGGTTGAAATGTCACTACATGCAGCAGCATCTAGGTGATGAATTCATTGGTATTGTAAGTGCGGTGACCGAATTTGGTTTATTCGTGACACTGAAAGATTTATATGTCGATGGTATGATTCATATTAGCCAACTCGGCGATGACTTCTTTATTTATGACCAAGCGAGTCAAAATCTAGTAGGTCAAAATCGTGGTCAAGTCTTTGGTTTGGGCGATGAAGTTAAAATTCAGGTCGCTGGTGTCAATCTGGAAGAACGTAAAATTGACTTCCAGCTCATTAAGCAAGTTACCCATGCAGGCCGAGTAGTTCGTAGCCGTGCGCCGCGTACGACTAAAACTACTACGCAGGCGACTGAAGAAGTTTTCAGTAAACCAACTGTCAGTAGTGATGGTGAGCGACCTGTTCACAAAAAGAAAGAAAAAAGTAAGCCAAGTTCTTACACCAAAAAATCTGGTAAGAAAACCTCAGCAAAAGCCGAGACTAAATCAGAAAAGGTGAAGAAAAAATCTAAGCCTAAAAAGAAAAAGTCGAATGCAAAATCAAAGGCTGAATAGTGAGTAAATAATTATCACACTTCAGAAATAAGTCTCCAATTGGAGGCTTATTTCTTTTTAAAAGGGTTATTTTACACATTAAGCTTGATTTCCGACTTGAGAGGACCTACATCTAATACCATGTTTAAAAAATAATGTGGCTATTAGCAATGACTTTACAGCAAGCGACTTTACCAACTCCGCGTTTTGACCAAATTGAATTAGAAAATTTAAAACAAGACATTCAACAAGCAATCCAAGCAGGTCAGGAATTTTTAAATACTCTTACGGCTGCACCTACAGATGTAGCTCAGCAACTTTCTGTACTTGAGCAAGTCGATACACTTGAAAATAATCTAAGTGAATCATGGGGTGTTTTATCGCATTTAAACGCGGTAATGAGCAATGCAGAAACGAGAGAAGTCTATCAATCTTTATTACCAGCATTAAGTGAATATTACACTCAGCTTGGTCAACACACGGCGCTTTATCAAACCTATCAACACATCCATGATGGTCAAGGTTATACATCTCTTAGCCCAGCCCAACAAAGTGCTATTCGTTTAGCTTTACGAGACTTTAAACTTTCAGGTGTAGCCTTAGAGGGTGAAGAGAAAAAACGTTATGCAGAGATTTCTGCGCGTCTTTCACAGCTTTCTTCTGATTTTTCAAACCACGTACTTGATGCAACACAAGCTTACTTTAAACCACTTACCGAAGATCAGCTAAAAGGTCTTCCAGCAAGTAATATTGAGTTATTAAAACAGTACGGCAAACAACGTGAACTTGACCAAGCTGTAGCAACCCTAGATTTCCCAGCATATTTTGCAATTATGACTTATGCAGATGACCGTGCATTGCGAGAAGAGCTTTATAGAGCTTATGTGACTCGAGCATCTGATCAGTCTGAACCAACTGAGTTTGATAACAGCAAAATTATGGAAGAAATTTTGAGCCTTCGTCAGGAAATGGCGAAACTACTTGGTTTCAATAACTATGCTGAATATTCTCTGGCAAGTAAAATGGCACCAGACGTAAAAACAGTACATGAGTTTTTGGTTGACCTAGCAGAGCATGCGCGCGCTCCTGCGCTTCAAGAAGTTGCCGAACTTCAAGATATTGCTAAACAAGATGGTGTGGATGAGCTTAAACCTTGGGATACAACTTACTATTCTGAAAAGCTGAAACAGCAACAATTCAACCTATCTCAAGAAGCTTTAAAACCTTATTTCCCTGCACCTAAAGTTGTTCAGGGATTATTCCAGATTGTGCAGCGCCTATACGGTATTAATATTATCGAAAGACAAGCACCTGTCTGGCATCCAGATGCACGTTATTTTGAATTAGAAGACCAAGGTCAAGTGATTGGTGGCTTCTTTTTTGACATCTATGCACGTACAGGTAAACGTGGTGGCGCATGGATGAACGGCTTCCGCTCGCGCATGCAAACACTTCATGGCTTACAAAAACCAATTTGCTATATGGTGTGTAACTTTACTCCTCCAGTAGGTGACCAACCTGCTTTATTGACTCATGACGAAGTGATTACTTTGTTCCATGAGTTCGGACATGGTTTACATCATATGTTGACCGAAGTAGATAATATCTCGGTTGCAGGAACTCATGGTGTTGCTTGGGATGCAGTAGAATTACCAAGCCAGTTTATGGAATTCTGGTCATGGGATAAAGAAAGCCTAGATGTATTAAGTGAACACATCGATAGTAAACAGACTTTGCCACAAGAATTACTAGATGCTTTATTAAATGCTCGATTCTTCCAATCTGGTATGCAAACTTTACGTCAGCTTGAATTTGCATTATTTGACTTGACCATTCATACCAAGACACCTGCCCTGAACAGTGAGCAAATTCAGCAAACCTTAAACGATATTCGTAAGCATTATGCGGTCGTTCCTACTGTCGACTACAACCGTTTCCAACATAGTTTTAGTCATATTTTTGCGGGCGGTTATGCCGCAGGTTATTACTCTTACAAATGGGCAGAAGTCTTAGCGAGCGATGCATTTGATCGTTTTGAAAATGAAGGCATTTTTAACACTCAAACGGGTAAAGAATTCCGTCAGGCAATTCTAGCTGTGGGTGGAAAAGACACTGCGCTTGAGGCATTTGTTAATTTCCGTGGACGCGAGCCTAAAATTGACGCATTGTTACGTCATCAAGGTTGGACGAATGACAACAAAACCGCTTAAACTATGGGCCTAAATTGATCGTGTGGTTAGGGTGATAAAGATGAAAAAACGTTTCATTGCTGGGGCAAAATGTCCAAAATGTGAAGCCATGGATCGGATTATCATGCTAACCACCGCAGAAGACGAATGGATTGAATGTATCGAATGCGGTTATAGCGAAAATCGTCCGACTCATGTTGATGAGCCTGAAACACCTGCTGAACCGGATGAAATTGGGGTAATACAGTTCAAGCCACGTCGTCCCGACTAAAGGTCTTAAACATGCCACTACAAAGAAAACAAAACTCAAAATTATTATGGATTTTAATTGGGGGCTTAAGCATTCTCGTAGTGCTTTTTTTTGCAGCGCAATGGTTTTTTAAAAAAACCGAGTCGTCAGCACCACTGGTTGATCCACAACCTGTCTCGACTCCTGCTCCTACTAAACCGAAATCGGCTGAGCCATTACCAAGTTCTGAACCCTTAGCTGAAAATGCAAGCTCTCAGCAACTTGTTAGTGAAAATGTACTTAAAGAGCCTGTCCCTGCCCAAGAGTCTTTAGCAAAAGAAGAAGTATCTAAACTTGAAGATATTCATCGCCAGCTAAAAGATCAGGAAGCCACCTTAAAAGCTCAGCATGCAGATGCGGATCAACTAACTAAACTCAAAGAAGAACAAGTTAAATTGCTTGAAGCTCAGCTTAAACAGCAATAGTTTTTCAATGAACTCTTAAAAAAAGCTAAAGCTGTACATCTTTAGCTTTTTTTCAAATTTAAATAATTCTAATCATCTTGTTCTAGATTTACTTAATCTATTTATTAAAAAAGCCCTCCATTTAGGAAGGCTTTTTTGTATAACCAATACTTTGATTTAAGTTATTTATACCAATCGAATAACTTAAATACGTATGGCACATAAGTCACTAATACCAATGATGAGAACAAGACAATAATTGGTAGCAACCAGCGCTCATAACGGAAGTAGAAGCTTGTATATTTCTCTTTCGCTTCAGCATCAGCAGCGTTCACTTCATCATCTCCGACGGACAACCGCGTAAGTAGATGATTCAAGGCAACTGGTGGTGTTACGTAGCCAAATTCGAATGCAACCAACACAATCATCCAGAAATGAATTGGATGAATACCATTTTCGTATGCCACAGGTGCAATGGTTGCAGCAACTAAAATTACAGCACCAAATGGATCTGTACACATACCAATAATGGCAAGTAATAGCGCAATACATGCAAGTGAAATGTAAATACTGCCCAAATGAGTCGGTAATAATTCGACTACTTCAGAGCGTTCAATTAAACCACCTACACTTGCGGACAATGCCATCAAGATAATTAAAGCACCGATATGGCCTACAGTTTCTGAGGTCGCAAAACGAAGTGCTCCACCAAAACCGAGACGGTATTGAGAGCTATGCGGATCATGTGCACGAAGAAATGGTGATTTTTGTTCGTGTTCACGAACAATCGCTTCATGAATATTGATTGCAGGTGCTTCTTTTGTTGCAACTAATTTGTCATACAAGATCATTGCGATCAGGACTAATGGCAAAATTACTGGTGCAGTAAATTCATTCATTCCTGTATCTAGTGCATATTTATAGATCGCAAGAACAACAGCAGTGATCAGAATGTATGGAATTACGGGTACAAAGGCACGCATCATGCCCGGAATCGCAACTTTTGGTGAATTCACACGGAATTTTTCTTCAGCCAAAAGTAGTGAAACGCCCAAGAAAATAAATGCAGTTAACCAAAATACATAAATACCATGCCCAAACAGCTCATCCGACGTAACATGACGGCTATCAAGCATTGCAATTAAAACGACCAGTAGACATGGACGTACAACTACCCCTAAAGAACCTGACATGGCAGACACAGCCAAAGCATATTGACGGCGAGCACCCGCATTCCAGACTTCTTTATAAATAATTGCACCTGCTGCGATAACGAAAATGCCTGATGCACCTGTATAGGCTGTGGGTACAGCAGCAGCAATTAGAATTAACCAAGTTAAGGTTTCTGGCGCCAAGTTCCATGGACGAAGCACATTAAGGAACAAGTCCATAACGCGTGTTTGAGTTAAAAGCATACCTGCCCAAATAAACAAGGCAAGGTTTAAGAAGATACCCGAGAACTCAACCAATAAACCAAGGTAAATCCCTTGCCCCATTGGATAATCCATAAAGAATGTAAATACAATACCTGTAATTAGGGCCATGTAAGCGTATAAAGGCACCGATAATAAGGCTAAGCCTATATTCCCGCCTTCACGCTTTGGTGGAGGTGAAACAAATAATTGATACAAACTAATTAAAGTCAGAACAACAAATAGAATCATCCAGATCCAGTAAATCGTTACTGTTTCATAGGTAGGTGTTACCCCAGAATTTATGACTGAACGATACTGACTAATGACAGAGGTACTAAGCAGCGCATTACCAATCAACATAAATAGGGAATACACTTTGTAATCTATTTTTGTTGCTGGGTTACGCAAGCCAATATGGTGATATTTCAACGATGCAGTAATCGCAGAAATCAGAACCATAAAGACCAGTAAAATGGCACGGTTTTCTGTACCAAATTTAAAAATACCAAAGAAACCAGTCTCGATAGCACGGTAAGTACGTACCCCTGGGTTAGCTTCGATATATTTAATAGTTTTATCATATGCCTGATATTTTTCATCACATTGTTGCTGCGCTGCGAGTAGTGATGCACGGACATCACTTTCCGATGCTGCACCAAAGAAACTCGCGAAATCATCAGACGCATTCGCTTTCATTTGTTCTTTTACTTGAGCCTCGATATTTGGATGTCGATCACAAGTTGGCTTTTCAGGCTCAGCACGCAAAAAAGAATATTGCATACCTGTAGCAGGGTCGCCATAAAGACGTTCCCCGATACGTAATAATTGTCCGTGGATCATTTCCCCGGTACCAATAATTAGCGTCATTAATAGCAGAATGAGGATGACGAATGTTGAGATCCATTCGTTCCAGATATAACCCAGCAGACCTAATCCAGATCTTTTTTCTTGATGTTCTTGCATAAATATTCCAATTTTGTTCTCTCAAGTCCCTAAAAATTAAAGAATTGAGTCATGCAATTTTTCTTGGTCAGGGGTTAAATCCATCCCCCTTCTACCAATCCCTTTATTCAACGATCAAATTTGCATCAAACTTTGTTAATAAAGAATGACTAAAATCTCTTTTTTAACAGTTTGTATTGTCAATGTTTCTTTTTTAATCTCTGGAAAAGCCAATAGCATCCTCCAAAGATTGCGCCACCAATTGCTCCATATAGGTGAGCTTCAGTTAAAACTGGACTCCCTATTAACTGAGCGGTTCCTGTTTGCCCAAAAGTGTTTTCCCATATAAGTTTGGCAATAATTAACCCTAAAACCAGCAAAGCAAAATTTCGCTCTTTACGATATTGCAGATAGACTAAAGCAACCGCTGTATATAGCCCATGTAAGGCACCAGACAAGCCTGCATAAGCTTCGATATAAGGTAAATAAAAGTAGAACACCAAACTAATAAAGGGTGGCAATAGTAAAAGTAGACTTAGAAGATGCCATGCTTTTGTATGTGGAAAGATAAAGGGTAAACAGGCGAATGCCATCATATTTAAAAGGAAATGAACCCATCCAACGTGTACCCAATGAGCAGTCCATAAACGCCAGAATTCGCCAAGTAAACTTTCGCGCCAATAAATAAAAGTATCAGGAAACACCTGTAGACAAGCAGATATGGAAATGCACACTGCGACCAAAAGCACTTTACTATTCAGTACATGATCCTTCATGGCACACTCCTTGAAATTAAACTTCTTACGATTATTGTAGAACTTAACAATAGACTCGCAAGAAGTTAGCCTTTCAAATATTCTTTACTGCGCTGCTGGTGGAGCAGATGAATCAGCAGGAACTTCTGAAGCGGCTCCCCCATCAAACAACTCATCTAGCTCTGCTGCACCTTCATTCTTATCATCCCAGAAATGAGACATACCATCATCTCCGGTACGTACACCAGTATGTTCAGTCCAGTAACGGTCAGAGATACCACGTACAATAAGGCCAGCCATACTATCAATTAACTTAAAGTTAGGATTGACAGGTTTGTCATCAGCTTGAGACGCTGCATAAGATCTTAATGCATCACGGATTTTTGCATCATCACCGCTTGCTTGAGCAGCTACGGCATATAAGGCATGAGATAAGCGAACACCTTTTTTCTCACCAATCTGAATTGACTGTTTTAAAGTTTGGTATGGATCAGGTTTCCCTTCATCAGCACCTGGCAATAAAGTCCAGATAACAGCACGCGTTGCGTTAGGTGCGCCCCAGAATTTTTCATTATCTAGACAAACCATGCCACGCTCTACAATAGCAGCAATATCTTTAGGAACATTGACTGCGCCGCCTGAGTTAATATCGTTGGTCACAGCCTGAAGACCACTGATCATGCCAAGCAAATAAACGGTTTGATCAGTATCATTACGCATCGTTGGGCAAGAGTCACCTAAGTGATATTTATATTTAGATTCCCAACGATCAGCAAATAACTTATAGCCTGTATACTGACGTTCAGCTGCAATTGCTGCCCAACGCTTCTGTGCAATACGTGCATCTTGGGCTTCTGTCACTTGACCTGCTTTTGAAGCACGTAAATAACGCAGTTCTTGTTCTAAAGCTTGATTTTCCGCACATACACCTGATGCTGCATACATTAATACTGCAACACGTGTCGGATCTGCACCCATCCCTTTAGTAGACATGATTGCAGGTGTTAACGCACTACCGGTATTACATACCATTTCAGCATCTTGCATTGCCAAAATAGGTGGAACGACGTGCTTTTCCGTAAAACCTAGAGCAACATTTGCTCCGGTTTTCACGACGTATGAACAACCTGATAAAACTGAAGCTGCAAGAAAACTCACCGCCAAACCTTGGCTTATTTTTTGGACTTTAGACATCTTCCTGTCCTCTATGTAATTTGTTTTTTCCTTTTCAGATGTACATTAGCAGATGCATATCTTGAATAAAAGAGTAATTACTCTAATTGTAGCGCTTATACTTTGACACACTTCACAGCAGATAAAATTGACAGTTTTTCGAGGAAACAGAAATTTTAGGCAAAAAAAAGTAGCATTGCGACGGTTCAGCACATGCTACTTATTAACTGGGATAAGCTTTTAACGGCTTATATTATTTTTGTTCTATATAATCCTTAAGTAAAGTTCCTGCTCTTCCTACTACTACAGCCATAACAACTGCAATTAACAGAAACATCCACATTGAAATCTCCATGAGAGACCTCCTTACTACAATCGCACCCAGTTATAAACTGGACACTTGATGAAATTAATCGATTAACCAATTTTAATAATTGACTGATCGACGACCTTGCATCCTCTGTCTCTTAACCTTGTTAAAACTAACTTTGTTAAGATGTTCCCTGAGTAAAGTTCCTGCTCTTCCTATCACCACTGCCAGAATTATGGCAATGACCAAGAACGACCATGTTGGCATCTCCATTTTGAGACCTCCGACACACTTTACGTTGGTGTTTGTACTTTAACCGATCAAATAGCTACCCATAGGTGAAATTGTCAGACAATTGTCTTTCCTTGGCTTTTTTCTATATTCTAATTAGACAATCCGAAGTTTAATGAAGAAAAAAATTATTAAGTTTTTGTTTTTTATGGTTTTTAAATAAATATACAATTGTAGAATTGTCGAACAATTAATAGAGTTTTTCTAAAACTTTTAATCTTTTCCACTGCTGAATAGGAAGCTGATCGAACCAAACAATAGCTATATTCGTAGGAGTCTCTTCAAAATAAATAACTACAAATAGCTGATAATCAATTATTTTAGTAATTTCTGCACGGTAAATTTCTTTTTCCGAGAAATATGCAACCGACCATAATTTTTGATCTAAATATTCAATTTGAGATATTTGTACTTGCTTTAAAAAGAAAATAAAACCAATAAATAGAAGAATGACAGCGCATAGCCACCACATGGGTGTTAATAATTGATAAAGCAGAATTGCTAAACCCAAACCAACAAAAAGCTGAAATACTACCGAGACACGACTATATTTCAGCTCAAAATTTAATTCTTTTATCAAAACAGTTTAGCCATGCACATACTGTTTTAGTTTATAAATAAATTCACGTAACTCAGTACGTGGAGGTTCAGAAACTTCCATGAACCAATCTAATAAATCTGGATCTTCTTGATCGACTAACTCTGCAAATAATGCTTTTTCTGCCGGATCAGCTTTTAAATAATAGTTTTTTACATACGGGTCAAAATAGACGTCAATTTCTTTTAAGCCGCGGCGTGCTCGATAAATTACTTTACGTTCTTCCAAGGTCATTTCGTCAGACATTTACGTCCCCATCTGTGTTGATAGTGCGCCTAGTTTACCTGATCACATCCTAAAGATCGCTAAAAATATCAAATTGACCAAATTTATCATCTTATCCGCATAATTGAGCATTCATCACATTGTAGGGCATGAAATGCTTACGTATGTTTAGGGCATAACATCACACCTGAACCAAGGAAGAAATACAAATGCAATCTGGTGCCATCCGTCCTATTCCAAATATGTTACCAAGACAATTATTCAATGAAGAACACGAAGCCTTCCGTGAGACAGTGCGTAAATTCTATGAAAAGGAAGTCGTTCCCAATATAGAAAAATATGAAAAACAGCAACATGTTGACCGAGATCTTTGGAATAAAGCTGGAGAATTAGGTCTTCTTTGCACCACAATGCCAGAGGAATATGGTGGCTCTGGGGTAGATCGCCTATACAGTATGATTCTTATAGAAGAACAAGCATATGCGATGGACTCAAGTACTGGTTTTTCTCTACATTCCGATATTGTTGCTAATTACGTTAATAATTTTGGTAATGAAGAGCAAAAACAAAAATGGTTACCCAAAATGGCAACTGGAGAAGTTGTTACTGCTATTGCAATGACGGAACCAGGCACTGGTTCAGATTTACAAGCGGTAAGAACAACCGCCGTACTTGATGGTGATGAATATGTCATTAATGGCTCTAAAATTTTTATTACGAATGGCTACTTATGCGACATGGCCGTAGTCGTTTGTAAGACTGGCAATAGTGATAAAGGTTCGGCGAACTTATCCTTAATTATTGTAGAAGCAGATCGTGCTGGTTTTAGTAAAGGTAAACCTCTAAACAAAATTGGTATGAAAGGCCAAGATACCTGCGAATTATTCTTTGATAATGTTCGCGTTCCTAAAGAAAACCTTTTAGGCATGGAAGGTATGGGCTTTATCATGCTCATGAAAGAATTAGCATGGGAACGAATGTTAGTTGCTATTATTTGTCAGGCAGGTGCTGAAGCAGCATTTGCACATACTGTTCAATATACAAAAGATCGAAAAGCATTTGGTAAACCTATTGGTGCATTTCAAAATACACGTTTTAAACTTGCTGAACTTAGAACAGAAATCGATTTCTGCCGGACATATTTAGATCGTTGTATGGAATTACAACTTGAAGAAAAATTAAGTGTAGAAGCTGCAGCTGCTGCTAAATATAAAATTTCTGATATGTTCTCGAAGATTGTAGATGAGTGCCTTCAATTGCATGGTGGTTATGGCTATATGCTTGAATATCCAATTGCACGTGCATACATTGATCATCGAGCAAATCGAATTTATGCAGGTACAAATGAAATCATGAAAGAATTAATTTCAAGAACACTTTAATAGTTTCATAAGAAAAGGGGCATTACGCCCCTTTTCTTATTTAATACGACTTAAGATACTAATTTTGGTTTACGCTCATTCGCTTCAGAACGCTTATGGAAATGAAGAATGCCATCTTCAAATTTTGCATTTTTCAAAGATTTTCTATCTTCTAAATAGTTATTAGTCACCTGCCATGGAGCACGCTTACCTTGTTTAGGAAGTTCATGTGCTGCACGGTTAATATAACCTGAAGATAGTTTACCCATTACAGTATCTTCTTCCATCACAGTCTTATCACCCGATGGAATCACTTCATCATAACTATTTTTGTCCATATAGTTTAATAAGCGACAAATATATTCGGCAGCGATATCTACTTTGAGTGTCCATGAGGCATTCACATAGCCAATAATCATAGCCATATTCGGCACATCACTTAGCATTATGCCGTTATAAAGCATATGTTCAGATGAGTTGATTGGTTTCCCATCAAGAGTCGCTTGGACTCCACCCATAATCTGAACCTGTAATCCTGTTGCAGAAACAACGATATCAGCATCAAGATGTTTGCCAGATTTAAGTAAAATACCTTTTTCAGTAAATTTCTCGATCTGATCAGTTTCTACACTTGCTTTGCCTTCACGTAAAATCTTAAACAAGTCCCCATCTGGCACTACACATAAACGTTGATCCCAAGGATTGTATGAAGGTGTAAAATGCTTCATATCAACCTTACCTTTAAGCTGCACTTCAATTGCTTTTAAAAGTAAACGACGTACAGTTTTAGGATGTTTCTGAGACAACGCATAAATAGCGCGCTGCATACCAATGTTGCGGGCACGGGTAAATTTATAAGCTGCCTCTTCAGACATAAATTTACGCGTTTTTTCATAGATGAAATCGATAGAAGGAACGCTAGCAATATAGGTTGGTGAACGTTGCAACATGGTCACATGACCTGCCCCACCTTTAGCCATTGCTGGTACTAAAGTAATCGCTGTTGCACCACTACCAATAATAACCACCTTCTTACCTGTGTAATCTAAGTTTTCAGGCCAATGCTGTGGATGAATGAGTTGCCCTTTAAATGCTTCTTGATTTGGGAAAGAAGGCGCATAACCCTGATCATAATTATAGTAACCTGTACAACCTACAACAAAGTTGGCAATCCAAGTCTGCTGTTTTTTATTGCTATCTTCGACTACAACCTGCCATTTTTTTGAAGCCGAATCATAATTAGCAGAAAGTACGCGATGACCAAAATGAATTTTTTCTTTTAATTTAAATTCATTAATTACTTCACCTAAATATCCTTTAATAGAAGCACCATCAGCTAATACATTCGCTTTACACCATGGCTTAAAGTTGAAACCAAAAGTAGACATATCTGAATCTGAACGGATACCAGGATAACGGAAAAGATCCCATGTTCCACCAAAAGACTCACGACGTTCTAAAATCTCGAATTGTCTTTGAGGTGAATTTTTTGACAAATGGGCAGCGATTCCGATTCCTGAAATACCTGCGCCAATGATTAAAATATCAACTTGCTTTTCCATTTTATTTTTATACCCATTGTTGAGAATATAAGTTTATTAAAACACAATTTTGACAATACACAATGTCAAGTTTGACCGTTTATCTGCTTTTTTATGTCACTTGAGGACATTTTTATAATTTATTTTGTGACTAGAAATAAAAAAGACCGGTATAAAACCGGTCTTTTTTGAATAAAATCAATTATTCAGCTGAAGTGTTTACTTCACGATCTACAAGCTCAACGTAAGCCATCGGTGCTGCATCACCAGCACGGAAGCCCGCTTTAAGAACACGTAGATAACCGCCGTTACGTTCTTTGTAACGAGGGCCGAGTACGGTAAATAATTTACCAACAGTTGCAGCATTACGAGTACGAGCAAATGCTAAACGACGATTTGCTACAGTATCGTTTTTTGCTAGAGTGATTAAAGGCTCAGCAACACGACGTAATTCTTTAGCTTTAGGCACAGTTGTTTTGATCAACTCGTGTTCAAATAAAGAATTAGCCAAGTTTTGGAACATCGCTTTACGATGGCTGCTTGTACGGCCTAATTTCACACCACTATTACGATGACGCATGGTGATAGTCCTACTTAATTAACGGCTACGATAGGCAAAACGGTCGTCCATACGAAGACTAGCTGGTGGCCAGTTTTCAAGACGCATACCGAGTTGTAAGCCTTTCGATGCCAAAACATCTTTGATCTCTGTTAACGATTTTTTACCAAGGTTAGGAGTTTTTAATAACTCAACTTCAGTACGTTGAACAAGATCACCAATGTAGTAAATATTTTCTGCTTTCAAACAGTTAGCAGAACGAACAGTAAGCTCTAGATCATCTACTGGGCGAAGCAAGATTGGGTCAACTTCTTCACGAGGCTCTTGAGCAACTGGAGTTTGGTCTTTCTGAAGATCAACAAAAATTGCAATTTGTTGTTGCAGAATTGTTGCCGCTTTACGGATTGCTTCTTCAGGATCAACCGTTCCATTTGTTTCGAGGTCGATTACCAGTTTATCTAAATCGGTACGTTGTTCTACACGCGCATTTTCAACGGTGTAAGAAACACGCTTAATCGGACTATAAGAAGCATCTAATTGCAAACGACCAACAGGACGTGTTTCACCTTCAGGGAAACGAGAATCAGATGTTTCATAACCGCGACCTTGAGCAACTTTCAAGCGCATTTTTAATGAGCCTGAAGCACTTAAAGTACCGATTAAATGTTCTGGGTTAACCACTTCAACATTATGAGGTAAACGAAGGTCAGCAGCAGTAATATCGCCAGGACCTTGTTTTTCTAATGTTAAATATGCTTCATTTTGATCGAACAGCTTAATAGACAATCCTTTTAGGTTCAGCAAGAGCTCGACGATGTCCTGCTGCAAGCCTTCTAAAGTACTGTACTCGTGCTCGACACCTTCTATTTCTACTTCAACCACAGCAGCGCCAGGTAAAGAAGACAATAGAATGCGACGTAAAGCATTACCTAGAGTGTGGCCAAAACCACGCTCTAAAGGTTCTAGAATCACTTTTGCCGAGGTCCCGCTTACCGCTTCGACCTTGATCGCTTGCGGAGTTAGAAACTCGTTTGCAGTACGCGTCATTATTGCTACCTCAAGGATTATTTAGAATACAATTCTACAATCAAGCTTTCGTTGATTTCAGCAGGTAAATCAGAACGATCTGGTGCAGCTTTAAACGTACCTTCAAGCTTAGAATGATCAACTTCGATCCAAGCTGGAATACCACGTTGTGCAGCTAACTCAATCGCGTTTTTAATACGCAATTGTTGTTTAGCACCTTCGTGAACCGCAATTACATCACCAGCTTTAACTTGAATAGATGCGATGTTTACACGACGACCATTCAAAGTAATGCTACGGTGACTTACTAACTGACGAGCTTCTGCACGTGTAGAACCAAAACCCATGCGATAAACAACGTTATCAAGACGGCTTTCAAGCAATTTCAACAAGTTCTCACCTGTTGCGCCTTTAACACGAGCTGCTTCTTTATAGTAGTTACTAAATTGACGTTCTAACACACCGTAAATACGACGGACTTTTTGTTTTTCACGTAATTGTAGTGAATACTCAGATTGCTTACCACCGCGTGCCTGACCATGTTGACCAGGTGCTTTGTTAGCTTTTTTAGTTTTGACGTCAAATGGTTTAACGCCAGATTTAAGTTGCAGGTCTGTCCCTTCGCGGCGAGAGAGTTTGCATTTTGGACCAATATAACGAGCCATGAATGTTTCTCCTTACACGCGACGTTTTTTAGGTGGACGGCAACCGTTGTGAGGAATTGGAGTCACATCGGTAATGCTGTTAATCTTATAACCCACTGCGCCTAATGCACGAACCGCAGACTCACGACCTGGACCAGGACCTTTTACAAGAACATCCAGATTTTTCAAACCGTAATCTAAAGCTGCTTTACCAGCAACTTCAGCAGCTACCTGAGCAGCAAACGGAGTTGATTTACGTGAACCACGGAAGCCTTGTCCACCTGAGGTGGCCCAAGCCAATGCATTACCTTGACGATCAGTAATCGTAACAATGGTGTTATTAAAAGACGCGTGAATGTGTGCAACACCTTCAGAGACGGTACGAGTGACCTTCTTGCGTGTGCGAGTATCTTTAGCCATCTTTTAGCTTCCAGAAATCTTACTTTTTAATCGGTTTGCGCGGACCTTTACGGGTACGTGCGTTAGTTTTGGTGCGTTGACCACGGACAGGCAAGCTGCGACGATGGCGAAGGCCGCGGTAGCAACCCAAATCCATTAAACGTTTAATGTTCATGGAAATTTCGCGACGTAAGTCACCTTCGGTAGGAACCTTAGCAACTTCTGCACGAATCGCATCAAGCTGAGCATCGTCCAACTCACGGATCTTAGTAGTTTCAGTAATACCAACTGTAGCTAAGATATTCTTAGCAGTGTGGCGACCGATACCAAAGATGTAAGTGAGGGAGATAACAGCATGCTTGTTATCCGGAATGTTTACACCGGCAATACGAGCCATTCACTTTCTCCAAAAAGGCAGTAGAGATAATCAACCGCCCCACAAAAATCTTGAGGGGCGGATATTAACCCAATTCGCCTACTGAAATCAACAGGTCTTGATTAGATTAACCTTGACGCTGCTTATGACGAGGTTCTGCGCTACAAATTACGCGAATAACCCCATTACGACGGATAACTTTACAGCTACCACAAATTTTCTTTACAGAAGCTTGTACTTTCATGATGAAACCTCTAAGTGCGCTTATCCCTTAGGATGAGCAGTCGTTTTTCTCATTAATGTTTGATTATCATATTGATGAGATGTTAAATGCGCTTGTAGCTGAGCCATAAAGTCCATAACCACGACAACTACGATCAATAATGAGGTACCACCCAAATAGAATGGAATCCCAAAAGAGCTTTGTAGAATCATTGGCATTAAACAAATGACCGTAATATAAATCGCACCAATAAACGTCAAACGATTAAGAATATGATCTAAGTAACGAGCAGTTTGCTCACCTGGGCGAATACCAGGCACATAAGCTCCGCTGCGTTTTAGATTTTCTGATACTTCCTTAGGGCTAAATACTAAAGCCGTATAAAAGTAACAGAAAAAGATAATTAACGCACCAAAGAGCACCAAATACAAAGGCTGTCCAGGCGACAATACTAAAGCTAAATCTTGTAAGCTGCTTTTAATAAAACCAGCATTTGGATCTGCACTTCCCACCCATTGACCAAGACTTGCTGGGAACAAGAGTAAAGAACTTGCAAAAATCGCAGGAATAACACCAGCCATATTAATTTTTAATGGCAAATGCGTCTGCTGTGCTGTAAATATACGACGCCCTTGTTGCTTTTGCGCATAGTTTACTGGAATGCGACGTTGTGCTTTTTCAATAAACACAATAGCTGCCAATACACCTAAAGACAAAAGACCAAAAATTACAAGACCAATTAAACTTGTCTGACCATTATCTACAGAAGAAACTGATTGCATAATTAGTTTAGGCAAACCAGCAACAATACCTGCAAAAATAATCATTGAGATACCGTTACCAATACCTCTTTCAGTGATTTGCTCACCTAGCCACATTAAGAACATAGTTCCAGCGACAAGTGAAGTTACTGCTGGGATATAAAACGCAAGACCAACTGACAGAGTAATACCCTGACCAATCAAACCTGCGCACATACCAACTGCTTGAACCACTGCAAGCAACAATGTGCCCTGACGCGTATACTGATTAATTTTACGCTTACCTTGCTCACCTTCCTTTTTCAAGGCTTCAAGTGATGGAATTACAGTAGACATTAACTGCACAATAATTGACGCAGAAATGTACGGCATAATCCCTAAAGCAAGAATAGACATTCGCTCTAAAGCACCGCCAGAAAACATATTGAATAGCCCAAGAATAGTTCCTTGGTTCGCATGAAATAAATTTTCTAACGCAGCATTATTAATGCCTGGTACTGGAATATGCGCTCCTAGTCGAAAGACCAGCAATGCACCGATTAGAAAACTCATCCGGCGAATAATTTCACGGTATTTCACATGAAATGGCTGACCTTTCATCATGTTGACATGACCTGAAGAACTAGGAGACATAGACACTCGAGATTACTCCTCGACTTTACCGCCAGCTGCTTCAATCGCAGCTTTAGCGCCTTTAGTCAATGCAACACCTTGAACAGTGAATGCACGAGTGATTTCACCAGAAAGTACGATACGAGCACGAATTTGGTCACGACGAACAACATTCGCAGCTTTCAAAGTTTCTAGGCTAACGATGTCGCCTTCAACTTTGCTTAACTCAGATAAACGTACTTCAGCAGTTTTTAAAGCGATTTGGCTAGTGAAACCGAATTTAGGTAAACGACGATAAATCGCAGTTTGACCGCCTTCAAAGCCTGGACGAACGCCACCACTTTTACGTGATTTTTGACCTTTGACACCACGGCCACCAGTCTTACCAACGCCAGAACCGATACCACGGCCTAAACGACGGTGTTCACGTTTTGCACCTTCTGCAGGCGCAAGTTCATTTAAACGCAGAGTCATGGCTTATTCCTCTACACTAACCATATAGTAGACTTTGTTGATCATACCGCGGTTAGAAGGCGTATCTTGCACTTCTACAGTATGACCAATACGACGCAGACCTAAACCTTGTAAGCAAAGCTTGTGATTTTTCAAGCGATGTGAAGAAGATTTAGTCTGGGTAACTTTAATCGTTTTCATGATTGATTACCCTTGAATTTCTTCTACTGATTTACCACGTTTCGCAGCGACTTTCTCAGGAGAAGTCATATCACGCAAACCTTTGAAAGTTGCGTTTACTACGTTTGCAGCATTAGTAGAACCATAACATTTAGCAAGTACGTTATGTACACCTGCAGCTTCTAGAACGGCACGCATAGCGCCACCAGCGATTACGCCAGTACCTTCAGAAGCAGGTTGCATATATACACGGCTTGCACCATGACGAGCATTCACAGGGTGTTGTAAAGTAGTACCTGCAAGGTCTACAGTAATCATGTTGCGACGTGCAGCTTCAAGTGCTTTAGAAATAGCAGCTGGAACTTCACGAGCTTTACCACGACCAAAACCAACACGACCATTACCATCACCCACAACAGTTAATGCTGTGAAAGAGAAGATACGACCACCCTTAACAACTTTGGCTACACGATCAACGGCAACCAGCTTTTCAACAAGACCTTCGTTTTGTTCAACTTTAGCCATGATTAGAACTCCAAGCCGTTTTCACGAGCAGCATCAGCCAAGGCTTTGATACGACCATGATATTTAAAACCAGAACGGTCAAATGCAACTTTAGTTACACCAGCTGCTTTCGCACGCTCTGCGATTAAAGCGCCTACTTTAGTAGCCGCGTCTACATTACCTGTAGTACCGCTACGTAAAGATGCATCCAAAGTTGAAGCTTGCGCTAAAACTTTGCCACCATCTGCTGAAATAACTTGAGCATAGATGTGACGCGGAGTGCGGTTTACACACAAACGAGTCGCACCCAATGCACGAATGTGCAAGCGTGTGCTTTTCGCACGACGCAAACGGGATTGTTTCTTTTCGTTCATAAGAACCTCGCGCCTTATTTCTTCTTAGCTTCTTTACGAAGAATGACTTCATCCGAATAACGAACACCTTTACCTTTATATGGTTCAGGAGAACGATATGCACGGATTTCTGCCGCTACTTGACCTAACAACTGCTTGTTTGCTGATTTCAAAATGATTTCAGTAGCAGTTGGAGTTTCCGCTGTTACACCTTCAGGTAAAGCGTAGTCAATTGGGTGTGAAAAACCAAGGTTAAGGTTTACAACAGTACCTTTAACCGCAGCTTTATAACCAACACCAACTAGCTGCAACTTACGTTCGAAGCCTTCACTAACCCCTTTAACAAGGTTATTCAATACAGCGCGAGCAGTACCAGCTTGCATCCAAGCATCTTTCGATTCTTTAACTGGAGCAAGTTGAAGTTTACCTTCTTCCTGTTTTAGCTCGACCAGCGCATGCAGGTTGAAAGACAATGTACCTTTGCTGCCTTTCACTTCGACCTGCCGGCCGTTCTGAGTAACTGCTACACCATTAGGTACAGTTACTGGGGCTTTAGCCACACGAGACATGAGGAATCACCTATTAAGAAACAAAAGCAATAACTTCACCACCAACGCCCGCAGCACGTGCAGCGCGATCAGTCATGATGCCTTTGCTTGTAGAAACAATTGCAATACCTAAACCTTGCTTAACGCTTGGAAGTTTATCTTTACCACGGTATTGGCGAAGACCTGGACGGCTTACGCGTTTAACCATTTCGATAACTGGTTTGCCTTCGAAATATTTTAAAGTAATTGTCAAAGTAGATTTTGTCTCTTCTTGAGCAACTTCTACATTTGAAATATAACCTTCTTGTTGAAGTACGTTTGCAATTGCAACTTTCAACTTAGAAGAAGGCATAGAAACAGTTTGTTTCTTAGCCATTTGTGCGTTACGAACACGTGTTAGCATGTCGGCAACGGTATCTTGCATACTCATTTAGTCGCTCCTTACCAGCTTGCCTTAACAACGCCTGGTACATCACCCTGCATTACTGTGTCACGTAATTTGTTACGGCTTAAACCGAACTTACGGAAGTAACCATGAGGACGACCAGTTAAACCACAACGGTTACGAAGACGTACCGGAGATGCATTACGTGGCAATGCTTGTAACTTTAACATCGCTTCGAAACGCTCTTCTTCACTTGCATTTACGTTTGCAATCGTAGCTTTTAATTCAGCACGTTTTGCAGCGTATTTAGCAACTGTTTTTTCGCGTTTCAATTCGCGATTAATCATACCTTTCTTAGCCATATCGACCTCTTATTTGAACGGGAAGCCGAATGCACGCATAAGCGCACGGCCTTCGTCATCGGTGCGAGCAGTCGTAGTAATAGTAATATCCATACCACGAATACGATCAATCTTATCGAAATCGATTTCAGGGAAAACGATTTGCTCTTTCAAACCCATTGAGTAGTTACCACGACCATCAAATGATTTCGAAGAGAAACCACGGAAGTCACGGATACGAGGGATTGCGATTGAGATCAAACGGTCCAAGAATTCGTACATTTGGTCGCCACGTAAAGTAACTTTACAACCAATCGGCCAACCATCACGGATTTTGAAACCAGCGATAGATTTACGAGCAAGTGTAATTACTGGTTTTTGACCAGCAATTAATTGCATGTCGACTACAGCGCCATCTAATAATTTCTTATCAGTTGCAGCTGCGCCTACACCCATGTTTAGGGTAATTTTTGTGATGCGTGGAATTTCCATCACGTTCTTAATGCTAAGTTCTTCTTGTAACTTCGCTTTAAGTTCTTCGTTGTAACGTGCTTTAAGTCTGGCCATTGCCTTTTCAACCTATTACTTCGCTACCGCCACTGATTCACCATTTGATTTATAAACGCGAGTTTTCACGCCATCAATCACTTGGTAACCAACACGGTCAGCCTTCTGGGTTGTAGCATTTAAAATTGCCACGTTTGAAATATGAAGCGAAGCTTCTTGAGTAACGATACCGCCTTCAGCGCCAGTTACACGATTCGGCTTTTGATGCTTCTTCACTAAGTTAAGGCCTTCAACCTTAACGCGGTCTTCAGAAACAGACAATACAGTACCCTGTTTGCCTTTTTCTTTACCTGCGATCACGATAACCTGATCGCCTTTTTTAATCTTAGCCATGATTGCCTCTTATAGAACTTCAGGAGCCAATGAAATGATTTTCATGAACTGTTCAGTACGAAGTTCACGAGTCACTGGTCCGAAGATACGAGTAGCAATCGGAGCTTTGTTGTTGTTCAGGATAACTGCAGCATTATCATCAAAACGGATCACAGAACCATCTGGACGACGAATGCCGAATTTAGTACGAACTACAACCGCATTCATCACGTCACCTTTTTTAACACGTGCGCGTGGGATTGCTTCTTTTACAGTAACTTTAATAATGTCGCCAACAGAAGCATAACGACGATGTGAACCACCAAGTACTTTAATACATTGTACGCGGCGAGCACCACTGTTGTCTGCTACGTCGAGCATAGTTTCGGTTTGAATCATTGCCCTACTCCAAAACCGAGCATCACCGGTCACAATTTCGAAAGGCTCAAAGAGTACTCGAAATTGACCGATGATGCAACAAGAACGTCGAATTACTCAGCAGCTGCTTCAACTACTTCCACTAAAGTCCAAGCTTTAGTTTTAGAAATTGGGCGGCTTTCTTTAATGGTCACAACATCGCCAAGTTTAGCAACATTGTTCTCATCATGAGCGTGTAACTTAGTTGAACGGCGAATTGATTTGCCATACAACGGGTGTTGAACGCGGCGTTCGATAAGAACAACAATAGACTTGTCCATTTTGTCGCTTACTACTTTGCCGGTTAACGTGCGGACTGTTTTTTCACTCATTGTCCGTTCCCCTGTTTTTCGGTAAGGAGTGTCTTAATACGAGCAATTGTCTTACGAGCAACTTGCACTTCATGCGATTTACCCAACTGACCAGTTGCTTTCGCCATACGAAGACGGAATTGATTAAGCTGTTGCTCATCAAGCAAAGCTTTCAACTCTTCTACCGATTTTTCACGTAGATCTTTAGTTTTCATTACATTACCGTCCGAGTCACGATAGTGGTTTTAAACGGAAGTTTAGCAGCAGCTAAAGCAAATGCTTCACGCGCTAATTCTTCGTTCACACCTTCAATTTCGTACAGGATCTTACCTGGTTGGATCTGGCAAACCCAGTACTCCACGCTACCCTTACCTTTACCCATACGCACTTCAAGAGGCTTTTGAGTAATTGGTTTATCCGGGAATACGCGAATAAAGATTTTACCACCACGCTTAATACGGCGGCTAATAGTACGACGTGCAGCTTCAATCTGACGAGCAGTCATACGACCACGTTCAGTTGCTTTGATTGCAATCGAACCAAATGATACTGTACTACCACGATGCGCTAGACCAGTATTACGGCCTTTGTGCACCTTACGGAATTTGGTACGTTTAGGTTGCAACATGGATTATTCTCCCTTGTCAGCAGCACGGTCACCGCGACGACCACGACGCTCTTGACCTTCACCACGACCACGACCACGTTTAGCTGGACGATCTTCAGCAGGAGCAGGGTTCATGACTTGTTTCATGCCACCTAAAATCTCGCCACGGAAAATCCAAACTTTAACACCAATCGTACCGTAAGTTGTTTCTGCACGCATAGTTGCATAGTCAATGTCTGCACGTAGCGTATGTAAAGGTACACGACCTTCACGATACCATTCTGTACGAGCAATCTCTGCACCACCTAAACGGCCAGACACTTCAACTTTGATACCTTTAGCACCAGCACGCATAGTGTTTTGAACCGCACGCTTCATAGCACGACGGAACATTACACGCTTTTCTAATTGAGAAGCGATTGCTTCAGCAACTAAACGCGCATCTAAGTCTGGGCGATCAATTTCGTTGATACTTACTTGCGCTGGAACACCCATAATGCTGGTAAGTTCGCGCTGTAATTTCTCAATATCTTCGCCTTTTTTACCGATTACGATACCAGGACGAGCTGTGCTAATAGTTACTTTAGCAGCGCCTGATGGACGTTCGATAAGAATGTTGCTTACCATCGCATTCTTAAGTTTTTTAGTTAAAAACTCACGAACTTGAAGATCTTTAAGCAAGTATTCAGCGTATTGTTTCGGATTCGCATACCAGTTAGCGTTATGACGTTTCACAACACCTAGGCGGATACCGATTGGATGAACCTTCTGACCCATATCAAACCCCTACCTTAACGGTGATGTGACAAGTACGCTTAGTAATACGATCTGCACGGCCTTTAGCACGTGGCATAATACGTTTAAGGCTCATGCCTTCGTCAACGTAAATCGTAGATACTTTAAGATCGTCAACATCTAAACTGTTATTGTGTTCAGCGTTTGCAATCGCAGATTCCAATGCTTTTTTTACTAAAACAGCAGCTTTTTTATTGCTGAAGTTTAAGATATTTAAAGCATGCGCAACAGATTTGCCGCGAATAAGATCTGCAACCAAACGTGCTTTCTGTGCCGAGATAGCGGCACCGCGTAATTTAGCAGTTACTTCCATCATGACACCTATTAACGTTTAGATTTCTTGTCAACACCGTGACCACGATAGGTACGAGTTGGCGCGAATTCACCGAGTTTATGACCAACCATATGCTCAGTAACAATTACTGGAACGTGGTTACGACCATTATGAACAGAAATTGTTAAACCAACAAAATCTGGAAGGATCATCGAACGACGAGACCAAGTTTTAATCGGCTTGCGAGAGTTACTAGCAACAGCCGCTTCAACCTTAGCGAACAAGTGCGCATCGACGAATGGGCCTTTTTTCAGAGAACGAGGCATTAGTCAGATTCCTTTACTTGACGCGACGGTCGCGAATAATCATCTTAGTCGTACGCTTATTGGTACGTGTCTTGTACCCTTTAGCTTTTTGACCCCATGGGCTTACAGGTTGAATACCTTTGTTACGCCCTTCACCACCACCGTGCGGGTGATCAATCGGGTTCATCGCCATACCACGTACGGTAGGACGAACACCACGCCAGCGCGAAGCACCAGCTTTACCCAATGAACGAAGGTTGTTTTCTTGGTTAGAAACTTCACCAATTACAGCGCGGCATTCAACATGTACTTTACGCATTTCGCCTGAACGAAGACGAATAATTGCGTAAGAACCATCACGACCCAACAACTGAACAGAAGCACCAGCAGAACGCGCTAATTGCGCACCCTTACCAATTTTAAGTTCAACGTTATGAAGTGTAGAACCGATCGGCATATTACGAAGTGGCAAGCAGTTACCTGGACGAATTGGAGCATCGTTACCAGATTGTACTTTATCGCCAGCACGTAAGCCTTTAGGTGCGATGATATAACGACGCTCACCATCAGCATATTTCAACAAAGCAATATGTGCTGTACGGTTTGGATCGTATTCAATACGCTCTACAACAGCTGGGATGCTGTCTTTGTTACGTTTGAAGTCAACGATACGGTAGTGTTGTTTATGACCACCACCAACGTGACGAGTAGTAATGTGACCGTTGTTATTACGACCACCAGTACGTTTTTTAGCTTCAACCAACGGTGCGTAAGGAGCGCCTTTGTGAAGATGGTCATGAACCACTTTCTCTACAAAGCGACGTCCTGGAGACGTTGGCTTACATTTTTGAATCGGCATAATTTTCGTCCTTATTCCGCTGCGCTTTCAGCGGTATCGCCCAAGTCAGCCATTTCAACATCTTGGCCAGCTTTCAGGGTGACGTATGCTTTTTTAACATCAGAACGGCGTCCCAATGTACGACCAAAGCGCTTAGTCTTACCTTTAGTAATAGTTGTGTTAACTTTAACAACTTCTACACCAAAAAGTTTTTCAACTGCTTTTTTGATTTCAAGTTTAGTAGCATTGATGTCTACTTTAAATACTTGAACACCAACAGTATCACCTAATACTTGTGCCTTTTCTGAGAAGACTGGTCCTTTTAGGACTTGATAGATACGTTCGTTGTTCATCCGAGTTCTACCTCAATTTTCTTAGCAGCAGCTACAGACATCACAACTTTATCAAACGCGATCAAGCTTACAGGATCGATTGCAGTTGCATCTACCACATCTACATGTGGAAGGTTGCGTGCTGCAAGATATAAGTTCTCATCTACAGCGTCAGTAACGATTAATGCACGAGCAGCATTTAAGTCGTTAAGCTTTGCAAGCAATTCTTTAGTTTTTGGAGCTGCAACAGCAAACTCTTCAACCAATACAAGACGATCTTGGCGAACAAGTTCAGCTAAGATACATTGCATTGCACCGCGGTACATCTTACGGTTTACTTTTTGAGACCAATCTTGTGGACGAGCAGCAAAAGTTTTACCACCGCCAACCCAGATAGGGCTACGAATAGAACCCGCACGAGCACGACCAGTACCTTTTTGACGGAATGGCTTTTTACCACCGCCAGAAACGTCTGCACGTGATTTCTGAGCACGAGTACCTTGACGACCACCTGCTAAGTAAGCAGTAACAACTTGGTGTACAAGAGCTTCGTTAAATTCACGTCCGAAAGCAACTTCAGACAATTCAACAGCAGAGCCGGAAACAGTTTTCAAATTCACGGTATTTCCCCTCAGGCCTTGATGGTAGGACGTACAATCACGTCGCCGCCAGTTGCACCAGGAATTGCACCTTTAACAACTAAAACAGAACGTTCAGCGTCAATAGATACGATTTCAAGACCTTGTACTGTTACGCGTTCATCACCTAAGTGACCAGCCATTTTCTTGCCTTTGAACACGCGTCCAGGAGTCTGGTTTTGACCTGTAGAACCTAATACACGGTGAGAAACTGAGTTACCGTGAGTAGCGTCTTGGGTACGGAAGTTCCAACGTTTAACACCACCTTGGAAACCTTTACCTTTTGATTGACCAGTTACGTCAACTACTTGACCAACTGTGAACAAATCAACGCCAATAGTACCGCCAACTTCACGGCCTTCAAGCTCAGCTTCAGTAACACGGAACTCTTTAACTAAACGACCAGCAGCAACACCAGCTTTCGCGAAGTGACCTTTCTGAGCGTTAGTTACGCGAGATTCGCGACGTTCACCAGTAGTTACTTGAACAGCTTGATAACCATCAGTTTCAAGTGTTTTGATTTGCGTAATGCGGTTTGGATCGACTTCGATGACTGTAACAGGTACAGAAACACCTGCATCTGTAAAGATGCGAGTCATACCACATTTGCGACCGACTAAACCAATAGCCATGTGCATAAACCTCTAAAAAAGCGGCCTAATTAACTTAGAAGTTAATCAACCGAAAGCCTTAACCCAAAGCGATCTGAACATCAACACCAGCCGCAAGATCTAATTTCATCAATGCATCAACAGTTTTATCTGTAGGTTGAACGATATCGATCAAACGTTTATAGGTGCGGATTTCGTACTGGTCACGCGCATCTTTGTTAACGTGCGGTGAAGTAAGAACGTTGAAGCGTTCGATGCGAGTAGGCATCGGAATTGGACCACAAACTTGTGCGCCAGTACGCTTAGCGGTTTCTACGATCTCTTGAGCAGATTGATCAATCAGACGATGATCAAAAGACTTCAAACGGATACGAATTCTCTGGTTAGACATACCAGTAAACTCCAAGCCAAACATATAAAGAATCACCCTTGACGCATCTCACCCATTGGTAAGTGTCAAAGGCAGTGAAAATCACTAAGGTCATGATCGATGCCACGACTGTAATGCACATTTACTACTTTCTTCGCAGTAAATGCCCCTCCTTTTGAGGGTCGCCCATTATAACGATTGTTTAAGTCTTATGCAATTCTCTTTTTCTATTTTTTGTTCAAAACACACTTTAACCTAGTATTCTCAACTCACTCTAGGCGTTTATAACAAATTCAATCGCTTTATTTAAGAGTTGATTACCTTGTTCAAATTTTTGTGCTTCTGAATATTGTAGTTCACTCACAGGCTGCACATATTCTCCATTAAAAATAGATAGCTCTTCTTCATTTTCAAGTAAGAGTTCTAAAGCTGCCGGTGTCATTTCTGGATGAAATTGAAAACCCAGTACATTTTTTCCAATTTGATACATCTGATTACGACAAGCTATATTCTCGGCTAAGTGTATGGCACCCTTGGGTATTTCAAATGTTTCGCTATGCCACTGCATCACCTTTATCTTTTCAGGCAATGGAAAACTGTCTTGAGGTAAATTTGCCACCCTCTGAACTGTTGACCAGCCAAGTTCCTGATAGCGGTTTCGACTGACTGCGGCGCCTAGTGCATTAGCAATTAGCTGCCCACCCAAACAGAGACCTATAGCAGGCTTTCCTGCTGCTAAATAACGACGCAACCATCTTTTCTCTATCTTAAGCCATGGATAATTCGCTTCATCATTTACACTCATGGTACCACCCATGACTAAT
Source organism: Acinetobacter sp. S-1 (assembly GCF_059579785.1). NCBI lineage: Bacteria > Pseudomonadati > Pseudomonadota > Gammaproteobacteria > Moraxellales > Moraxellaceae > Acinetobacter > Acinetobacter sp. S-1. Next base: position 444,107 of record NZ_CM184207.1, on the reverse strand, counting down.
AATAAGTCAACCTCATCAATTTGTGGTAAAGCTTCTATTTCAAGTGACCGATCAACCGGAAGTGCAAAAAACTCCGTAGAACTAATAGTCGCGTGGTGAGCTTTTAAAAATGAATAACAACTCCCAAAACCCTCACCCGCGATATGTTGAAAATAATGAACTCTTAAATGCGACTTCATGCGCTTAAACCTATTGTTGTTAGAATGTTGTAGTGGTCTTTGCAAAAATAAAGCCAAGTTTTTGTTTTATAGGTCTACTGTAACGAAACCTCTTACAAAACTTTATAAATCTAGCGAAGAGTTTAAATTTCTCTTAATCTAACTTTATCATTTAAAACATAACGCACTATGAAAAAGCATAACGATTTCCAGACTCGCCTCATTCATGCCCCAAGAAAGGCTCCGCAATTCATTGAAACAGTGCAACCTCCCTTATTTCGCGCATCAACTATTATTTTCAAATCAACTTCGCACCTTTTTGATCGTCATTGGACTGATAAGTATGACTATAGCTATGGAACACATGGCACCCCTACCACATTCACCTTAGGCGACAATATTGCGCAAATTGAAGGTGGCTTGCATTGTTTACTTGCACCGAGTGGCCTATCCGCAATTAATATTGTGAACTCAGCATTTTTAAGCACTAATGACGAAGTATGGGTTCCAGACAATATTTACGGTCCAAATCTAGAGCATTTAACTTATCTACAAAGTCAATATGGCATTATTGTTAAAGTATATAACCCCATTGACGCTGCAAGTTTTCAACCCACCGAAAGAAGTAAACTATTATGGTTAGAAGCTGCAGGTTCAGTTACTTTAGAATTTCCTGATCTTAAAAATCTAGTCAAAAAAGCTAAAAAAAATGGTGTATTGACTGCTCTAGATAACACCTGGGGAGCGGGGCTTGCGTTTAATGCTTTCAATTTTTCTGATGAACATCTATCTGTTGATTTAACCGTTCACGCACTAACCAAATATCCAAGTGGTGGTGGTGACATTTTAATGGGTAGCATTGTAACTCGTGATGAGAAACTTCATCACCGCTTATTCCGTACGCATGCTATTTTGGGCATCGCAATCTCTGGAGATGATGCAGCTCAAGTTCAACGCAGCCTTGCTCATATGTCTTTACGCTATGAACAACAGTCAGCCAATGCTCACACTCTACTTAAATGGCTAAAGAACCAGCCTCAATTTGCACAAGTTCTACACCCAAGTGATGAATCCTCACCAGGCCATCAATATTGGCAAGAAATCTGCATAGACGGTCAAAGTGCTGGCTTAGTGAGTGTTATTTTTAAACCTGAATATGACATTACAGCAGTACGTCGTTTCTGCGATGCATTAGAGTTATTTAAGCTCGGCTTTAGCTGGGGTGGACCTGTTAGCCTGATTATGCTTTATGATTTAAAAATGATGAGAAAACTTGAGAATACACATTTACAACAAGGATTATTGGTCCGATTCTGTATAGGACTAGAAGATCCGCAAGATTTGATACAAGATATCGAAAATGCACTGAAACAACTGTAAAACGACAAGATTATAGTGACTCAAACCATAGGATAAAAATATATGGGTACACCGATTGTTATTGCTAAAAATATTAAGGACACATCAAAAGAAATTGTTTTACTTCCCCAGTTTGCTAACCGTCATGGACTTATTGCAGGCGCGACAGGTACAGGTAAAACAGTTACGTTAAAAGTTCTAGCAGAGAGTTTCTCTCGAATCGGTGTGCCGGTATTTCTTGCCGATGCTAAAGGCGATGTTTCGAGTCTTGCAAAAGCTGGTGAAGCTTCGGATAAATTTAATCAACGCTTAAAACTTTTACAAATTGATAGTGTTCCATTCTCAGCGAATCCAGTTGTTTTTTGGGATTTATTTGGTCAGCAAGGTCATCCTATCCGAACCACCATTTCTGAAATTGGGCCAATTTTATTAGCACGCATACTCAACTTAAATGATACCCAAGAAGGTGTTTTATCTGCTGTATTCCGTATTGCAGATGACCAAGGTTTACTTTTAGTCGATTTTAAAGATTTAAAAGCCATGATCACTTTTGTGAGTGAACATGCAGCTGAGTTTAAAGCCGAGTATGGTAATTTATCTCCAGCCAGCCTAGGTGCCATTCAGCGCAACTTACTCGCTCTTGCCGACCAAGGTGGAGAACAGTTCTTTGGGGAACCAGCTTTAAATATTCTGGATTTTATCCAAACCGATGCAAACGGACACGGTTATATCAATATTCTTGCTGCTGACAAGCTCATGAATACACCTAAGTTATATGCCACTTTCCTCTTATGGATGCTTTCAGAGTTATTTGAACAGCTACCAGAAGTGGGTGATATGGATAAGCCTAAACTCGTGTTTTTCTTTGATGAAGCTCACTTGTTATTTGATAATGCCAGCCAAGCTCTACAAGACAAAATTGAACAAGTGGTACGTTTAATCCGCTCCAAAGGGGTGGGTATCTACTTTATTACTCAAAACCCCCTCGATTTACCCGAAAGCGTTCTTGGTCAACTTGGTAATCGCGTTCAACATGCATTACGTGCATTCACCCCTAAAGATCAAAAAGCTGTAAAAACCGCAGCAGACACTTTCCGTGCTAATCCCGAGTTTAAAGTTGATGAAGCTATTACCCAACTTGGTGTTGGTGAGGCACTCATTAGCTGTCTAGATGAGCAAGGTACACCACAGATTGTAGAACGTGGTTGGGTTATGCCTCCGTACTCTGCATTTACACCGATCACTCCAGAAGAGCGTCAGACTTTAATCTCGCAAAGTATTATTGCTGGGGTTTATGAACAAGCTGTAGATCGTGATAGTGCCTATGAAATGCTACAGAATAAAGTTGCTGAACGCGAACAACAGCAGCAAGACGCCGAACTTGCAAAACAACAAGCTAAAGAACAAGAAACTTTAGCAAAACAGCAAGCTAAAGAGCAGGAACGTTTGGCACGTGAGCAATTAAAAGAGGAAGAAAGAGCAGCCCGTGAACGAGCTAAACTCACACAAGACATTGTGGGAACTTTTGCCAAAAGTGCTGCACGCAGTTTAGGAGGAAGTACCGGCCAAAAACTCGTAAGGGGCTTGCTCGGCTCTTTATTTGGTAAATAAAAATATTAAAAAAATTGCGTTAATTTTAGGGGATTTTATATCCCCTAATTTTTTTATGGTTTTTTATAAAAAAGTTATTGCCATTAATTTTTTAAAGATGTATTTTAAATACATCTTATATAGCCAGATAAATAAGGTCTAGCCATGACTCCACAACAAATTGAACTTGTTAAATCTACTGTACCGGTTTTACGTGAACACGGCGTTACGCTGACTACATACTTTTATAAGCGCATGCTTAATAACAATCCCGAATTAAAAAATGTTTTTAATTTAGATGACCAAACCAGCTTACGTCAGCCACGTGCTCTTGCAGCTGCTGTACTTGCTTATGCAGAAAATATTGAGAACCCTACCGTGCTCGCTAAAGCGGTAGAACGCATCACTACTAAACACGTGAGCTTAGATATTCAACCAGACCAATATGCAATTGTTGGGGACAACTTGCTTCATTCAATTAGTGAAGTACTCAACGTGCCATTCGAATCAGAGCTTATTGAAGCGTGGAAACAAGCATACTTACAGTTGGCTGATATCTTGATTGGTGTTGAAAAACAAAAATATGAACAACTTGAAAGCTTAAAAGGTGGATGGGCTGGCTGGCGTTCATTTGAAATTACTCAAATTGATCCTTTGGAATCTGGCAAACGCTTCACTTTAAAAGCAACTGACCATGAAGACGTACTGACTAGCCCAGCAAATGCCTTTATTTCAGTTAAAGTACAAGTTCCCGAGCAACAACTTGAACAACCGAAAGCTTTTAAATTTACTGAAGCTCAAGAAGATAACTCGTATCACTTTGAAGTGCAGCCTGAAGAAAATCATACTGAGTTTTCAGTTGCTAATATTCTACTTGAGCATTATAGAGTTGGTGATCAAGTACAGGTTTCAGCCCCTTTAACGCTGTAATGTAAAAACCTCTTGCCTGAAAGTTTTCTTATTTAGACTTTCAGGCTAAGATGATCATCCTTTTAATCTCTTCCATTTTTGGTGATCATGCAGCTTAATAAATTTACCGATTATGCATTACGACTCTTAATGTATGTTGCACGCCCAAGTGATGCACCCTACACGATTGCAGAAATCGCGAAAGATTTGCATGTTTCACAAAACCATCTAGTTAAAGTTGTTCACTTCATGGGCAAGCAGGAATGGATTATTACCATTCGTGGAAAAGGCGGAGGAATTCGCTTAAATCCAGATGCACTTAACTCAAATTTAGGTTCAATCGTTCGAATATTACAGGGCGACAATCAAATCGTTGAATGTAATACACCACCTTGTGTATTACGCAGTCACTGTGGTTTAAAAGGTATTTTAGATCAGGCTTTAGAAAGCTTTTATCAAAGTCTAGACCAATACACACTCGGAGAAGTTTTGCAGCAATCAAAATCTGCTCCTGCCAACTCCCCTATTGCATTTTTACAAATCTAAGCTCTACTGATTTTGATAAGTCGACTTATTGAAAATTAGCAAGAATACCCAAGCTCCTTTATACTAGGCGCGAGCCCTCTCATTTAAAAAGTTATTTTTTATGCGTCGTAGTGAAAAATCGAAAGACACCAAAGCCAGACTCGCACCCAAGCAAAAGATCAGCTATGAAAAGAAACCAGATCCAGCGATCACGGCATATGCTGTGCAATCACTCAACTGGTTACGCCAAGCTGAGTTTCTAATGAGTGCACCTAAATTGGCACTTTGTGTTGAAGATAGTGGCTACGAGATCGCTTTTGCAGGACGCTCAAATGCCGGTAAGTCCAGTGCTATCAATGCACTAACCAACAAAAAACAGCTAGCACGCGCCTCTAAAAAACCTGGCCGTACTCAGATGATTAACTTCTTTAGTCTAGGCAACCCCGATCAACGTTTAGTCGATCTTCCTGGCTATGGCTATGCAGCCGTACCTGAAGATATGAAACGAGTATGGCAAAAAGAATTAGAGAACTATTTAATCCATCGTAAAAGCTTACAAGGCTTAGTATTACTTATGGATATTCGCCATCCTCTACAGCATTTCGACATGATGATGCTAGAGTGGGCTTATTCACGTCATCTCTTTGTTCATATTCTCTTAACGAAAGCAGACAAACTTAATCGTGGCCCTGCAAACAAAGTGCTATTAGAAGTTAAGCAACAACTGAAAAAAATGAAGCTTGATTTCTCGATTCAACTTTTCTCCTCACTTAATAAGTTAGGTTTAGAAGAGCTAGCAAGTGTTATGGCTGGACGCCTGCATTTTACGCTTGATCAAGAGCCGGAATTTGACGTTGACGCGATCCCTGAAGCATCAGATGAGGATACTGAAGAGTAAATCGTCAAAACAGATACAATTTCCTTATTAAATTTATTTTCAAATTGGCCCCTATTGCTAAACACAAATGTAGGGGCTTTTTTTATACTCGTTATAACTTCATCGAGTTAAAAATCAGGACTAAATGATGAAATTGTTATCTTTTTTGAAGAACAAGGCTTTAGGTTCTTCTATTGACTATAAAATTCTTCCACGTAAAGTAAAATTTGACTGGAAAGATACCCCTGTTGACTGGATTCCAAATCAGCCTTTCGCAAGTTATTTTATTAATGAAATTAATAACATCTTGCCTGCCGGAGAATTCTGGTTTTGCCGTTTGTACAATAAAGTTTTACCACAAATTAAAGATGAAAAACTTAAACAGGATGTGCAAGCATTTATCCGCCAAGAAGCTATGCATGCCAATGCGCATACTTCTGCCAATAAAGAATATTTAAGCGCACGTAATATTGATATCCAGCGAAATCTGGACATTATGAATTATCTATTTACCACTGCCTTAGCAGATAAACCATTCGACAAAGAAGTCCCTCAATTTCTACAAGGGCAATGGGACCTTTTCCGTTTAGGCGTTATTGCAACTGTTGAGCATATGACCTGTGTATTAGGGAAATATGCACTCTATAACGAGCGTTGGGAAGAATTAGGCGCTGACCCTGAAATGGTTGATCTGGTTAAATGGCATGGTTCAGAAGAAATTGAACACCGTACCGTTGCTTTTGATTTATATCGCCATTTGGGTGGTGGATATATTCCACGCTACTATTTAAGCCTTGCAGTGATTGTACTGGTGCTTGGATTATGGGTAGATGGCGCTGCACATATTATGAAACAAGATCCACGTTTTGCTGATGCTGCTAAATCTAGATTTTTCCCAGTATGGGTTGCTGTAGAATGGTTTAAGATTAGTCGCAAAGATAACCAAGTGCTACCAAATCCATTTTGGCTGATTGCCCAACAAATTGATTACCTCATGCCTTGGTATGATCCAGTTAAAGAAGGCAGCACTGAAGATGCGGTAAGTTATTTATCGCAATCTCCAGCAGCAAAAAGAGCCGAGTTACAAGCGGCTTAAAAATAAAAAAGCAGGATTTAAAATCCTGCTTTTTTATTTAGGAGATTAGACACTGATATCTTTATCTTTTGTATAACGGTCAACAACCACGCTAATCATCATATCACCCTGCACATTTACCACTGTTCTTACCGTATCCAATAGGCGATCAATCGGAAGTAAAATTGCAATTGCTTCAGCCGGTAAACCTACAGACTGTAAAACCATAATCATGGTAACCATACCTGCACTTGGAATGCCAGGGGCCCCTAGTGATGCAATCATTGCTGTTAAACACACAATAATTTGTTGTGTCAGGTTTAAGTCTAGCCCCACCAAATTTGCGACAAACAATGCAGCAGCTGCTTCATATAGTGCTGTGCCATCCATATTAAGCTGTGTACCTAAAGGAATTACAAAACCAGCTGTTTGCGGACGAACCCCTAAGTTTTCCTGTGCGCATTTCATACTAAGGGGCATTGTGGCAGAACTAGAGCTGGTTGCAAATGCTGTAATTAGCGCTGTACGTGTTCCTTTGAAAAAAGCCCAAGGACTCATGCGGCCAAAAATCCAAAGTAGTAACGGTAAAACAACAGCGCCATGAAAAATGGTAGTCCCTGTCACTACAACAGCAAACTCAGCCAAACGACTGAGTACCGAAATATCTTCCGTTGCCATTAACTTTGCTAATAAAGCAAAAATACCCAAAGGTGCTAGCTTCATTACCCAGCCGACTAGCATCATCATCATTTCAAAAAATTGATGACTTAATAAGCGAATACTTTTAAAACGCTCACCGCCATGGACTAAAGCAACACCAATAAATAGCGCAAACACCACAACCGCTAAAACGTTACCATCGCTAAACGCTTTAAATGGGTTGATTAATGTATTTTGAATAAAATTAGTGAAAAAACTTGCAGGATTTAAACTATCTGGTGCCTGATAGTTTTGCATAGACGTTTGGAAAATAGAGATATCTATACCGCGCCCTACTTCAAATAGATGAGCACAACTTATACCTAAAATTAAAGCTAATGTTGTTGTAGTCAAACAACATAAAAAGGTAATTTTCCAGACTGGACCTAACTGCCCTCCCGCCTGCAAATTAGATACACCCACAACAATCGAGCTAAAAATCAAAGGCACCAACAACATTTTAAGCAGCCCAATAAAGACACTACTTAATATGCCTAACCCATATAAACTATGTTTTACAAACGCAGTATCGGGATACAACGTTAATATAAAACCAAAGGTTAAGCCTAAAATGGCAGCAATAAGAATTTGTGTGTTTAAGTTCATATCAGCATTATTTTTTTCAGTTGGCAATCCTTTTGCAAATATGACATGAGCTTGCTTTTCATACGAGCAATTTTTTGTCACATCGTTTCAATTAAAAATAAAAAAGCCATCTAATCAGATGGCTTTATAAATAAGCTTATTGTGTTTCAATTTCCCGCAAACGAATTAAACCCTCTTGCACGGTACTGCATACAAGTTGGCCATTTTGCCACATACGGCCAAAGTTCAAGCCGCGAGAGGCTGCGCTAACGGTTGCTTCCATATCGTAAAGCATCCATTCATCAGCACGCAGCGGGCGGTGAAAATAGATGGCATGATCAATACTCGCACACTGTAAACTTGGAGAAATATAGCTGAGCCCATGCGGTCTCAAAGCAGTTGTCATTAAGGTAAAGTCTGAATAAAACGCAACAATCGCTTGATGGAGGGCAATATCATCTAATTGTTTTGGAATACGGTCATGTGTGCGGATATAGTGCGCATTATAAGGAGCTTCAGGTTGCGGTTGAAACGGATTTACCGGATCAATTGGGCGAATTTCCACATGGCGCTCACGCATGAAACTAGCACGAACATTTTCAGGTACGAAATTTAAAATACCTTCTTTGAGTTCATTTTCAGATTTAAGAGTCTCTGGTGCAGGATACTCTGGTTCTTGATGTTGATAGTTCAAGCCTTCTTCGGGGTTAGCAAAAGAAACCATCGCCGAGAATATAACTCGTCCATGCTGAATTGCACGAACCTGACGACTTACGAAACTCTTTCCATCACGTAAACGGTCTACTTCATAGATAATTGGAGCATTAATATCACCGCCATACAAAAAATATGCATGCAAAGAATGCGCTGGACGATCGGTTGTATAAGATGCCGCACGTAAAGCCTGACCCAAAACCTGTCCACCAAAGACACGTTTACCGACAAGATTACGGCTTATGCCACGGTAAATATTTTCTTCTAACTTTTCTAAAGTGAGAAGATCGACTAGTTCTTGGGTTAACGCATTCATGAGAGATACCTTCATATTTCAGGTAAAAAATCGTATTAAAGTACAGATGTGTAGAATCTATTGTGCCATAAAAAACTATTTGAACATGGAACAATCAGTCAACTTCTGACGAACATTGCTCATATAACAGCTAAAAATACGATTTTTAACGATAAAATATGCCAAAAGCATTATAATTTATAAGAAAGTAGCATATTGTTTTTTTAATAAATGCCGCAAAATAATTACCCTCTGCATTTGGTGCTGGGATTTGTCTTTAAGAAGTAGGAGTTCTTATGTCCAAGAGTGGGTTTGGTCAAATGTATCGTCGGCTTTCGAGTAAACTACTTGACCTCGTGGTAACACCACATGTTCTTGGGGAAGTTCCTACTGAACCAGTATCAGAAACAACAGAAACAGAAGCAAAAACTGACCGCCAAAAAGTGGTTTGTTACGTCTTACAAAACCACTCTCGAAGCAATGCTCTGGTGGTTGATGGAGAAACGCGTCGTTTAAATTTAAAACCTGCGTTAGATCCATTAGTTGTTGGCACTCATCAGGAAAAAGCATCAGTTTTATTTTTACAGCACAATGATGAAAATAATTTACTGAATCCGCCTCCTCATGCTTTTCCACCGCGTTTAATAAAACTGATTGAAGTTTTACAAGAAAACCCTGAACTTGATATAGAGCTTGTTCCGGTTACAGTTTTATGGGGCCGTTCGCCAGATAAAGAAGATTCTTGGTTTAAATTATTATTTTCAGACACATGGGCAACACCAAGCACAGTTAAGCAGCTGGTTAATATTGGTTTGCATGGCCGTCAGTCTTATTTAGAATTTCATGAACCACAATCGCTACGTGAATTGGTTGAATATGCACAGCAGCATTATCCAAATCTTTCACCAGCAACTTATATTGTAAGTACGTTAAATGATTATTTAGACCGTCAGCGTGAAGTCGTGTTAGGCCCCGATTTGTCGGATCGCCGCAATGTCATGCAATCGGTTGTTAAATCTCGTGATGTGCAAGAAGCAATCCGCCGTGAAAGTATTCGCGGAAAAGTGAGCATGCTTGAAGCTGAACGCCGTGCGATTGGCTATGTGAATGAAATCGTATCGGATTATTCACACTCAGCAGTGCGCTTTGCCGATCTTGCCTTAACACGCCTATGGACCCAGCTTTATGACGGCGTAGAAGTACATAACTTTAGTACCGTTCGTGAACTAGCGAAAGACTATGAAGTTGTCTATACACCGTGCCACCGCAGTCACATTGACTATTTACTATTGTCATATGTCATCTATAAACGTGGCTTAATGGTTCCATATATTGCTGCGGGCGATAACTTAAACTTACCTTTTGTTGGACAGCTTCTACGTGGTGGCGGTGCATTCTTCATTCGCCGCTCTTTCCGTGGAAATGGACTCTACACTACTGTATTTAAAGAATATCTATATAGTATTTTGTCACGCAACACGCCTCTTGAATACTTTATTGAAGGTGGACGTTCACGTACTGGACGTTTATTACCGCCTAAAACCGGTATGCTTGCCATGACAGTTCACAGCCATTTACGTGGCCGTGCTAAACCGATCGTTTTCTTACCAACTTATATTGGTTATGAACGACTCATGGAAGGCTCAACTTACGTAGGCGAAATGCAAGGTAAGCCAAAAGAAGCCGAATCTATTTTTGGTATTGTGAAAACCTTACGAAAAATTGAACGTATTTTTGGTAAAGTCCACGTGAACTTTGGTGAACCTGTTTTCCTTGATGATCTGCTTAAGCAACATAATGCAGAAAACGTTTATATCGAGAAAAATGACGACCCAATTCCTCAAGCTGTTTCAGATGCAGTAAATAGCTCTGCACATGCAATTTTAGAAAACATTAACCGAGCTGTGGTGATTAACCCCGTCTCTTTACTTTCTATTATTTTGCTTGCAACTCCAAAGCATACACTTGATGAAGAGATCTGTATTAAGCAGCTTGAAGCTTACCGCAACTTGGCATCAAACTTCCCATATGACCAACGTATGGAAGTAACACCACTTTCTGGTAAAGAAATTATTGCGTATGGTTTAAAGCTTAAACTCATTAAACGTGTTCAGCATGCACTTGGTGATATTATTGCAATTGAAGATAACCAAGCGGTTCTTCTGACTTACTTCCGTAATAACATCTTGCACGCCTTTGTTTTACCTTCTCTAGTAGCATCACTTGTTGAACATAATGGAAAAATCAGTCGTTCAGATTTAACTAATGTCATCTATACGCTCTATCCATTCTTGAAAGCTGAGTTATTCCTTAAATGGAAGAGCAGCGAGCTTAAGGCACAAGTTGAGCAATATGCAGATGCTCTAGTTCAATCTAACCTTATTCAACAAGACGATGAAGGTAATTTGATTAGCTCTGCGCCAAATACTGAAGAGCATAATCAGCTTGTTGTTTTAGCAACGCCAGTTAAGCAAAGTCTTGAGCGTTACTACATGACACTTGCGCTCATTACTCAACGTGGTTCAGGTAATATCTCTGCTAAACAAGTTGAAGAGTTAAGTCATTTATTAGGACAACGTTTATCAGTTCTATATGAATTTAATTCGCCAGAGTTCTTCGACAAAGCTTTATTCCAAAGCTTCTTAAAAGTACTTACTCAGCAAAATTACATTCGTACCAATGACCAAGGCCAAATTGAGTTTGATGACAACTTCCGTCAAATGGCTGCTGGCGCACAGTTGGTGCTTGATGAAGTAACCTTGCAAATGTTGCAGCATATCACCACCTTTACTGACGAAGAATTGAAAGATGCTCTTGAAGCAATGGCATCTCAACAAGCTAAACGCCGTTTAAAACGCAAAAAAGCTTAATGTCTTCAGTCAAAATAAAAGGCAACTTCGGTTGCCTTTTATTTTATTAGCGAATTGGACATTCAAAATAACGTGGATCATCCATACAACGTAAGCGCTTCATAAGCTGAACGAAATAAGCATCGTAATAACCTGAAAGAACGTACTGATTACGTATTTTGGCAACCATTACGTCATAACTTTGCTTCTCATAAAAAGAGACATCTACCCAATAATAAGCAGGTAAATGATTTTCCCATTGTGTCGCACGATTCGTCAGCAATTGGCTATTTTGAACGAACCATCCTCGAATTTTCCGGCCAAAATTAGTAGGATAAGCTTGCGGCTTAATAATTAAATTGACACCAAAATATGCCAAAGGAAAATTAATGACTTGAGTATCTGGTCCAAATTCTTTTTGTAAGTTATACGGCAATAATCCATACACTGGGGCAGCAATAATATCGATTTTATTTTGCTTAAACTGCGCAATCGCGTTAGATAAATCGACATAAACTGGCTGAGCACCTACACTTCGTACCAGTGCTTGTTGTGGTGGATTGTTGGGTAGCACCCCAATACGCTGATTTCTTAATTGAGCGACTCTAGAGAGGTTCTTATTTTTTAGAACCATGTAAGCAGTTCCAATTGGAATCATTCCTATAGCTTCATAATTCTTAGAAACTAACCTTTTCTCGATTGTAGGATGATTTAAAAGCTGCAAAAAGCTTTTGGCCGTACGGTTATTAGGAATAAGTCCTATACCCGCGGTACTTCCCATAAATTGGTTATAACGATAAGTATTGAAATTGGATGCAGCTAAACCCGAACATTTCCCATCATCAAAAGCTTGTATAGCCTGCTGTTCTTTTTGATAGGTAACTACTTTAAATTTGACTTGATATTGCTGGGCATATAGCCGAATGTCATTTAAACGGCGAGTAATATCCCCTTGGGACCCGATAGGATCATAGGCACACCACACCTGATCCTCAGCCCAACTCGCAACAGCTGTTATGCTCAAGATAAGAGCTAAACAAATTTTTTTCACTTTCAACCTTTTTATCTTTATCGGCAATTTGACTGCCTCATCAGGTATTTATGTTCTTATTTAAAGTTTAATCAAAATTTCATTTAGTGCTATGAACATTTAAACATAATAAATAGTCATTAAAGCAAATCGGATGCTCTAATTGAAAACCCGTTGCTGGCAAATGTTTTGCATAAATTCTTTTACCTGAAATTTGGTTTGATTCTAAAGTTAATTCTGGCAATCCCAATTGTTTTTGAAACCACACAATAATTTCATGCAAAGGCAATGGTTGATTATTAGTCACAATATAGCTTGCTTGATGATTTGCATAATCAGCCATAAAAGCTAAAAATCTTGCTAAATCATCAATATGTATTCGATTGCTATAATGTATATTTGGATAACTTTGATGATTTTCAGCCATTTTTTTTAAACGGGCAATGGAAGTTCCATAAATACCTGTAGGGCGAACAATTACAGATTGAGTTGGATAATATTTTTGCCAGAGTAACTCCATATTAAGCAATATATGGCCTTGAGCATCATTTGGATGAATTTCACTAAAATCATCAATAATCTCTCCTGCATTTTCACCATATACCCGCGTAGAGGAGACAACGATTATTTTTTTCACTGGATGTATTTTTAATGCTTCTCGAATCGGTTCAACACTATCAACATAAGTTTGCTGATAGCCCTCAACCGTACTCTCATTTGGAGAAAGTAAAATATATACGACATCTACAGGTTCAATTTTACTTAAATCGAGCGTAAAAATATCCTGAACAAGATGCGTTGCGTAACTATCCGTTTTTACACTACGGCTGATTGTGGTAATTTGATGTTCTTTCTCAAATAGTTGTTTAGCAACACGCTGAGATGTTTTACCATAACCGATAAATAATATATGCATAGAAAACTCGTTGAGGGGACATGACTTCAGTCCATCAGTTACAAGGCGTTGGATCGGCTTCAGCAGCCCTGCTCGAAAAACTAAATATTTTTACCACAGATGATTTACTGTTTCATCTGCCACGTGATTATGAAGACCGCAGTACGATTATTCCAATGAATCAACTTGTGGTTGGGCGGAGCTATTTACTCGAAGGAGAAGTCAAATCAATTGATTTCCCCCCGGGAAAAAGAAAATCTATGGCAGCCTTGGTGCAAGATGAATTCGGTAAAGTCACCTTACGCTTTTATCATATTTATAAGAACCTGACTGATAAAATAAAACCCGGTCATCGCTTACGCATTTTTGGTGAAGTCCGTGTGGGTGCTCGCGGCCTTGAGATGTATCATCCTGAAATTCAGCTCATTCATGAACATACACCTCTACCAAAAACTCAGCTTACAGCAATTTATCCAAGTACCGATGGGTTAACTCAACCTAAATTACGCGAATACGTTAAACAAGCTTTAAAGCATCATAGTGACGCCTTACCAGAGCTACTCCCAAAACAATATACCAATGGCTATGCGCTTAAAGAGGCTTTATATTATATTCATGAGCCTCCCGTTGATGCCAATATGCTCCAATTGGCTCAAGGCTCGCATCCTGCTCAGCAACGGCTTATTTTTGAAGAGTTGGTTGCGCACCAAATTAGTTTACTTAACCGCCGTGCTTATATTCGACAAATTGCGTCACCTGCTTTTTCAAGCAGTAAAGTATTAGCTAAAAAACTATTAGAAGCTTTACCATTTCAAATGACCAATGCACAAAAACGTGTATCTAAAGAAATTTTAAATGACTTAAAACAACACCAACCTATGCTACGTCTAGTACAAGGCGACGTAGGGGCTGGAAAGACCCTAGTTGCAGCTGTAGCCGCTTGCCATGCTTTAGAAGCAGATTGGCAGGTTGCATTAATGGCTCCAACTGAAATTCTTGCAGAACAGCATTATTTAAACTTTAAACGTTGGTTTGAACCATTAGGTGTAACCGTGGCATGGTTATCTGGCAAACAAAAAGGTAAAGCCCGTGCCCAAGCAGAACAACAGATTAAAGAAGGCCACGCGGAACTTATTGTCGGTACCCATGCCTTATTTCAAGATAATGTTGGCTTCGCTAAATTAGGGCTAGTAATTATTGATGAACAACATCGTTTTGGTGTAGATCAACGCTTAGCTTTACGCAATAAAGGTGCTGAGCAGTTCACCCCACATCAACTCGTGATGACGGCAACCCCCATTCCAAGAACTCTAGCAATGAGTGCTTATGGCGACTTGGACACATCCATAATTGATGAATTACCACCAGGCCGTACCCCAATTCAAACAGTTACGATTCCTCTTGATCGTCGCGAAGAAGTACTTCAACGAATTGCTTCGAATTGTAGAGATGGGAAACAGGCCTATTGGGTATGTACACTGGTTGAACAATCTGAAACTTTAGATGCTCAAGCCGCCGAAGCAACTTACCAAGAGATGAAAGAACGTTTTCCTGAGCTCAACATTGGCTTGGTGCATGGCAAAATGAAAGCTGATGAAAAGCAAGCCGTCATGCAAGCATTTAAAAATAATGAATTACAACTTCTTATCGCAACGACAGTGATTGAAGTTGGAGTAGACGTTCCTAACTCTTCCATTATGGTGATTGAAAATGCCGAGCGTTTAGGGCTTTCTCAGCTACACCAATTACGAGGTCGCGTAGGTCGAGGTGCTCAAGCTAGTTTTTGCGTACTTTTATATAAAACACCTCTCTCTCAAAATGGACAAGAGAGACTTTCTATTTTAAGAGAAAGTAATGATGGCTTCGTGATTGCAGAAAAAGATCTGGAATTACGTGGACCGGGTGAATTATTAGGGACTAAACAAACTGGGGATATGGGATTTAGAGTGGCTCGTTTAGAGCGAGATGATCACCTACTGAGTCAAGCCCACTATGTGGCACAGCAAGTTTTAAAAGATTATCCAGAACAGGCAGATGCTCTATTAAAGCGTTGGCTTCCTGAGGCGCCTCGCTACGCGTATGTTTAGTTTTTTAAACTTCCAACCTCTTATTCAGTTATTTTCACCTTGCTCACTGTGCGAGTTAGGTGCGCGAGAAAAATATTCACTTTGTAAAGACTGTTGGGAACAGCTGCCTTGGCTTAAACAAACGATTCAACGTAATAATCACTCTGTTCTTGTGGCCTGTAATTATGCTTATCCAGTTAACCGGATTATTCAGCAGTTTAAATATGAACAAAAGTTACATTATCAAATCTTATTAGGTGAAATTTTAAAACAATTAAAATTTCCCAAGGTACAAGCTATTGTACCCATGCCTATTTCCAATCAGCGTTTAATCGAGCGTGGTTTCAATCAATCATTACTACTCGCCAATATATTAAGCAAACACTTAAAAATACCTGTTTGGCAACCAATTCAACGCTTAAATGAACACTCTCAAAAAGGACTTTCTCGGCTAGAACGCTTTGAAAATATCGAACAACAATTTTTACCTCATCATCAAGAGAAACGACGTTATCGCCGCGTTCTCATTATTGATGACGTGATAACCACGGGAAGCTCTGTTCATGCGCTCAGTCAGGCACTTAAACAATTAGGCTGCACATCCATTCATACCGTGTGCCTAGCAGCGACGCCGAAGAGTTAGGCTATTGCACCGTAGATAAATACTCTTCACACCAAGGAATGACAATTTCTCGGGTCAATGGTGCAAGTTGAGTTTCCGAATCATTTAAATCTATCCACTTCATTTCTGCAATTTCGGCTGCAATTTTAGGTGCTTGGTCGAGCTGAACAAGGTATAAATGACTCACCAAAATATGATCTGGCTCATTGGCAGCTGCTGTTTCGAAATGACCAATAAATTGCTCAATCACACAAGAGCTTCCGACTTCTTCTAAAATTTCTCGCTGCATGGTGATCTCTGGTGCCTCATTAGGTTCCAGCTTGCCACCCACTTGCATAAAAGCGTGTGTATTACGCTTTCTTACAAGCAACAACTGATTTTGCTCATTTAAGATCACTGCGGCAGCGACCGTAATTGTTTTCACCTATTTAACCTCGTTTATGGTTGGACATCTGCATTTGTCCATTTTGGAGCAGGAGCCTGATATTGCTCAAATTGTTGAAGAATATCTTCAATTTTGTCTGATGCGATCAATTTATCAACGAACCGTGCTTGGCTGAATCCATTATCCACCGTTCCTTGAATCATTTTAAGTAAATCTTCATAAAAGCCCGCTACATTTAAGAAAGCACAAGGCTTTTGATGAATCCCTAATTGCGCCCACGTCCATTGTTCAAAGATTTCTTCCAATGTACCAGCGCCACCCGGCAAAGCAATAAAGCCATCTGAAAGATCCGCCATCTTGGTTTTACGCTCATGCATATTTTCAACCACATATAATCTGGTTAGACCCGGATGAGCTAACTCACGATCAACTAAAGCACGAGGGATCACGCCAATGACTTGTCCACCTGCTTGTAAGGCGCTATCGGCCACCACACCCATTAGGCCTGAGCGACCACCACCATAAACCAAGGTCTTCCCTTGTTTTGCAATAGCCTCGCCTGTAGCTTGGGCAATTTGTTGGAAAATTGGATTTGAACCAAGAGATGAACCACAGAAAATACAAATTGATTTCATAGTGTAAAAAACCGTTTTATTGAACTGTCATGCTGACAAACTAAACTATTGATAGAGTTTTTTTTTGCAAAATAGCGTATTGGCAAGTGTTTTTCGGCAAATCCTTGTCTAAAATACACCCATCCATTTCCATCAGACTGCGTGAGGAAAAAAGACACATGCTTGAAGCCTTTTATGCCACAGAACGCGGAAGTCTGGAAGATGCCACCATCAATGGTGGATTTGATCTACATCCCGAATTAGTCTGGCTTGATCTTATTGCACCCTCGCAAGAAGAGCAACAATGGGTATTAGATGCCTATGACCAAAATTTACCAACACTAAAGTCGCTTGAAGACATTTCATCTTCTGCACGATTTTACCGTGATGATGACGGTATTTTGCACATCAGTACTTATTTTTTAACGAAAAATAAAAATTATCAGGTGGATGGCGACGCTGAAGAGTCATCACATATGCTTGCCATGGTGCAAACCGTAGCTTTCATTTTACATAAAGACCGCCTCTTTACGATGCGTGGAGAAAAACTAGTTGCGTTTCGTGCCTTTCGTGCCCGTGCTCGCCGAAATGACTATGACATGGACTATAAAGATCCTACCTGGATCTTATTAGGCCTTCTTGAAGCAAAACTCGATGAGCTTGCGGATATCTTAGAAGATATCCACAAAGATTTAGAAAAATACTCCACCGAGGTTCTTAATAACCACCAACGTGAAAAAATTCTAGATCTCGATGACATGATTACACGCCTAGCTCAACAAGAAGATATGCTAGGAAAAGCACAGCTTTGTCTCATTGATTTACGACGTGTACTTACTTTCTTATCGCGTCCACGTGCATTAGGCAGTCATATTTATGATGCAGACATTCGAGAGCTCAGTGAAGATGTACGCTCACTGGTAGAACATGATGCGTTCTTATTCCAAAAAGTACGATTCTTACTTGATACGACGTCTGGATTCATTAACACAGAACAGAATGATACGATTCGTCGATTCTCGATCTTACCAAGTATGTTAGCTCCTCCGATGCTTATTGCCAGTATTTACGGTATGAACACAGACGTATTACCTTTTGCACATGGTACGACCAGTTTCTTCGTTGTTTTGCTGATTATTATGGGTTTCTTTATTGGGCCGATCATTTATTTCCGCTGGAAAAAATGGATCTAAGCTTTGTAATAAAATGCTAATTTCGAGCATAAAAAAGCACCTAAATATAGGTGCTTTTTTACATCAACAACATCAGATCATTTGCAGATCATCCTGCAAATGACAGGCTTGAATGATCTTCAGCATTTTTTCAGGGACATTTTTAAAATGCAAACCAGTATTTTTTGGAGTCTCTCGTAACCATTGAACTAAAACAGCCAAGGCCAAGGTACTACCATGCTCAAGCTCAGTTAAATCCACCACAAGTGGGAAGCTTTGTTGCTTCTTTATGATAGCTAAACCTGCTTGATACTGTTGTTCCGCATTTTCAAAATCAATTTTTCCCGAAACAACCAATTGTTGGTTGAGATACTGAACCACACGTCACCTACTTATTTCTTTTTGTTTTGATTAACAGCTGCGTCTGCATCAGGTTGGAACGTAGCAATTGCTTTATTTAAATCACCGCCATTGCGTTTCACTGTTGCAGCAAACTGATTACGGAACTGTAATCCTAGATCAATACCAGAAACATTGATATTACGGATTTTCCATTGAGTACCTTTGTCAGCCAACTGGAAAGAAACAGGAATTTTTTCACCATTGTGATTAAAGTCCAATGTCACTACAGGGTTTTTACCCGCAGTTGCCTTGTAAGGACGCATGGTATAGCTTTGATTTGTATATTTAGCAAATGCGCTACCGTAATTTTCAATTAATGTATTACGGAAGTTTGTTTCAAACTGAGCACGCTGTGCAGCTGTACTATACTGATTCGTCGCATAAGTACCCATCACAATACGAGTGAACGCTTGTGAATCAACATATGGGTCTAAGTTCTGACGTACAATTGATTTTACTAAAGCAGGATTGTTCTGCAACTTAGCATGATCTGCTTTTAAACGAGCGATCAAGCCATCAGCAACGCGCTTAATAAAATCAGGCGGTGCTTCTGAAGGTGCAGCAAAAGCTGTACCTGCAATCATAGTAGACAAAAGACTTGCTGTCAGGGTTTGTTTAAACAACGTATTCACCTGGAACCACTCCTTCAAATAAACTCTTACTCAACAAATGACGGCTGTGCACTGCTGTCGGTACTTGCAGGAGCTTTTTCTTCTGCTGAGGATGAACCAGCGGCAACTTTACCTGCGCCACCACCAGTAATAAATTTACTAATTAAATCTTCTAAATCCATGGTTCCTTGGGTATTTGAAATTGTATCGCCACGTTTAAGATAGTTTAAACCACCACCTGGAACGACTTTCAAATATTTCTCACCCAACAAACCATTGGTTGCAACCATTATATAAGCATCTTCATCAATACTGGTGATGGAGGACATGTTACTGATCAGTTGCTGTTCCATTGCTTTTTGTTGCTCTGGAGAAGCCTGCGTATAATCAGAACTATAACGTAGTTCATCTAAAGCATTTTTTTGAACTTCTTTTAGCTGCTCAGCATTAAAGCTTGTCAATTTTCCATCTAAACCAAAGGTTACCGTAGCCAAACGCGTAACTGGATCAAGGGTAATTGAATCAACACGACCAATTGTGACACCGCTCATCGTTACTTTAGCACGAGGCTTTAAACCATTGACGTTATCAAACTGAGCCTTCATGGTATAACTATCATTTAAATTAGTACCAACAAGGCCACTAACTTTCATGGCTAAAAAGAACAAGGCAATACCGAAGATAATAACAAAGATACCTACGGCCAGCTCACTACTACGTGATTTCATTAAATCCCTCCGAACATGACCGCAGTCAACACGAAATCAAAACCTAAAACACATAATGAAGAATATACAACTGTTCTCGTCATTGCAGTTGCGATTCCTTCTGGAGTTGGATCACATGCATATCCTTGATATACCGCAATCCATGTACATAACAAAGCAAACACAATACTTTTGATAATGCCATTTACGACATCATGCCCAAATTGCACGTTGTTTTGCATACCGCTCCAGAATGAGCCTTCATCGACGCCAAG
Organism: Acinetobacter sp. S-1; assembly: GCF_059579785.1. Classification (NCBI taxonomy): domain Bacteria; kingdom Pseudomonadati; phylum Pseudomonadota; class Gammaproteobacteria; order Moraxellales; family Moraxellaceae; genus Acinetobacter; species Acinetobacter sp. S-1. Next base: position 423,693 of record NZ_CM184207.1, on the reverse strand, counting down.
AAAATCGACACCTACCATTTTACCGCCCACAATACCAATCGCAGCAAAAATGACAGTTAGCATCGGTAAACTGACCACTCCCGCCCAAAGACGTGGTGATACGATTTGTTTTAATGGGTCAACCCCGATCATTTCCATGCTGGCAAGTTGTTCACTTTGCTTCATTGAACCAATTTCTGCTGTTAATGCAGAACCTGCTCGACCAGCAAATAATAACGCAGCAACCACAGGTGCCAATTCACGCAGCAATGTTAAAGACACCATGGTGCCTAGCATTGATTCACTGCCGACGTTCACTAAAATTGAATATCCTTGTAAACCCAATACCAAACCAATAAATAGGCCCGATACAGTAATAATTAACAAAGACATCACCCCTACCCGATGCATTTGGTAAATAAATCGTCCAAACCCACCAGATGAAGGAAAAGAAAAAACAATTTGTAAGAGCATTAGTGCCGCAACACCAATCCCTCGAATCCGCTCAATAACGAGTCTACCTAACCAGGCAATCGTATTCATGGACGAACCTCGTTATCTAAATAGGCTTGATGACTAAATTGGTATTCAACTGGTCCTTCTGCCGAACCTGTTAAGAATTGGCGCACAAATGGAGAAGCATATGCCTGTAATTCTTCTGGTGTTCCTTCCCCCTGAATTTTTCCTTCTGCTACAACATAAATGTAGTCAGCAATAGAAAGGGTTTCGGGAACATCATGCGAAACAATAATAGTGGTTAAATCTAAAGCTTCTCGCAATGAACGAATTAAACGTGTCAACACGCCTTTTACAATTGGGTCTTGCCCTGCAAACGGTTCATCGTACATGATTAAATCAGGGTCAAGTGCGATCGCACGTGCTAAGGCAACACGACGGTTCATACCACCTGAGAGTTCTGTAGGCATTAATTGTTCAGAACCACGCAAGCCTACTGATTCCAGTTTTAATGCAACCAGTTCAGCAATTAGATTTTCAGGAAGCTTGGTATGTGCTCGAATCGGAAACGCCACATTTTCATAGACCGACATATCCGTAAATAAAGCACCGCTCTGAAATAACATTCCCATACGTGCACGGGCTGAAAAAAGTTCCTGACGGGACATTTTTGCAATATCTTTACCGTCGAGCAAAACTTCGCCCTGATCAGGAACTAATTGTCCACCGATCAGACGTAATAATGTTGTTTTACCTGTACCAGAAGGTCCCATAATGGCCGTAATCTGGCCACGACGTATATTTAAACTAATATTGTCATAAATGACGCGTTCCCCTCGATTAAAACTCAAATTTTTCACTTCAATAAGTGGTTGAGTCGAGAGAGGAGTTTTATTATTCATAATGGCAATCGTTCCTGCACTTTTATGCACGCATACTATAACACTGAAAATTGGCAAACTTGTTGTTATTTTGACAAAAGCAAAGGTAACTTAGTTGGTAGAAATAGAAGAGGTATGTTCGTAAAAAGAGGTTAATTCAGAAATTTGAAACTGCTCAATAGAACTTCCAGTTATAAAAGCATAGGCAAAATAAACCCCATTACACAAAACAAGTGCAATAAAAAGATAAGGCAAACCATGCTGAACTAATAAGTTCTTCAACTGTGCCATTATTGTTTCTTTTCGTTTACTTTTACTCATTATTTAATAAAAAATTGAACCAATTCACACTTTGTTATTTTATAACAAAACTGAAAAATAAAAAAGGCCAGTATTTCTACTGGCCTTTCTTTAAACGAACTTTTGATTAACGGTCGAATTTACGACGCGGTTTATCATCAAAACTACGACGTGGACGATCTTCACCACCGAAGCTACGTTTTGGACGATCTTCGCCACCAAACGCTGGACGCTCACCACGTGGTTTATCATCAAAGCTACGACGCGGTTTATCATTAAAACCACCTTCGCGACGTGGACGATCTGAGTTGAACTCACGACGTGGACGATCTTCGCCACCAAATGATGGACGCTCGCCACGAGGTTTATCATCAAAACTACGACGTGGACGATCTTCACCACCGAAACTACGTTTTGGACGATCACCAAAACCATTTTCACGACGTGGTTTGTAATCTACGCGGTTACCACGGTTGTCATCATTTGAGTCAAAACGCGGTTTATCGTTGAAACCACCTTCACGACGCGGACGATCTGAGTTGAACTCACGACGTGGACGATCTTCAAAACCACCTTCACGACGTGGGCGATCTGAATTGAACTCGCGACGTGGACGATCTTCACCACCGAATGGACGTTCACCACGTGGTTTGTCATCAAAGCTACGACGTGGACGGTCATCACGACCACCTTCACGGCGTTTGAAGTTGCTTTCGCCTTCAAAACGACGACCACCGCCAAAACCGCCACCACGACGACCATCACGACCACCGTTGCCGCCACGACCACGGCCACCGCCATCACGACCTGAACGAGCAGGAGGTGGAGATGGCTCTAAGCCTTCAATTTCAGAAACACTTAAACGTGCATCTAAATAGTCTTCAAGCGCACGGATTTTACCGCGTTCACGATAAGTCGCTAAAGTAATTGCTTGACCTGTACGACCAGCACGACCTGTACGACCAATACGGTGTACATAGTCTTCATGTTTCATTGGTAAACCGAAGTTAATTACATGTGAAATTGTCGGTACGTCAAGACCACGTGCAGCAACGTCAGTTGCTACCAAGATTTTTGCACGACCTTCACGAATACTACGTAAACGACGGTTACGAACTGTTTGCGGCATTGCACCGTGAAGTGCAACTACAGAGTGACCTGCTTCTGCAAGTTCTTCAGCCAACATATCTGTATCTTCTTGAGTACTCGCGAATACAACCGCTTGATCAAGAGTTTCATCAGCCAACCAGTGAGTCAGAAGTTTCTTCTTATGTTCGAAACCATCTGTCCAGTGTAAAGTTTGGGTGATGTCAGTGTTTGTACTGTGACCTGTTTCAATTGCAATACGCTCAGGTTCATTCATCATGCGCTCAGCAAGACGAATAATACGGTCAGCGAAAGTTGCAGAGAACATTAATGTTTGACGACGATTACCAGCTAAATCGCTGATCGCTTCTAAATCTTCAGAGAAGCCGAGGTCTAACATACGGTCAGCTTCGTCAACGATTAAAGCTTCAACTTTGTCTAACTTTAATTGACGACGGTTAACTAAATCTAATAAACGACCAGGAGTCGCAACAATAACTTGCGCGCCTTTAAGCTGTTGGATTTGCTTACCAAAAGGCATACCACCCATGATTGCAGCAATACGAACACCTTTCATGTGACGTACGAAAGCAATCGCATCTTGGCTAACTTGTTGAGCCAATTCACGTGTTGGGCATAAAACTAAAATGTTAGGTTGGGTCACAGCTTTCATGCGTTCTTTGAACGGAACAAAAGTTTCTTGACCAGCTAAATTATGTAATGTCGGTAATAAAAATGCCGCAGTTTTACCAGAACCAGTCTGGCTAGATACTAGAAGGTCTTTTCCTTCTAAAGCTGCAGGAATAGATTGTTCTTGCACAGGAGTCGGGGTAGTAAAACCTAAACCTTCAAGCGCTTGTTGTAAGGTTTCATGCAAAGAAAATTCGGCAAAAGTTTTGCTCATAGAGAGTTTCACCCTAGTGGGTGCTCCATTTTTAATAAATACAAAATAGACATCGGCACAAAGCGGCAAAGCAAAGTTAACTGAAACGTTTTTTTCAGCAGCAATCCGAGTAACGACGATGTGGACTAAACGCACGCTTGATTACGGCCGAACCTGAAGAATCGCTGAGCGATCGGGGCGCAAGAAATGGTCCTCTCTATGGACAGCGTGCGCTTACAATGAATAGAACAGAATGTTCAGGTAATGAACGGAAATTTAAGTGCGTGGGCGGATTATAGCAGAAAGAAATTAAAAGTCATGTGTTTTAATCAACTTTCTTCATATTTATTGAACTAACTAAAATTTACCAATCACTTAAAAAATAAAACCCTCTGATAAAAGAGGGTTTTATTTATAAATAATTAAATTATTTTGCAGCTTGAGCCCAAGCTGGAACTACAGTTTGCATTAAAGGTTTTAGCATTTTGAGTGAACTTGCAAGCACTTGACCGTTTTCAAGAGACTCATTACCACCACGTGCGTCAACCACTACACCGCCCGCTTCTTTAATAATAAGCTCACCGGCAGCGATATCCCATGGTTTTAAACCAAGTTCAAAGAAACCATCAAAACGACCAGCAGCAACATATGCTAAATCTAGAGCAGCTGAACCACCACGACGAATTTGTGCGCCTGCTTGAGTAACAGCTAATAATGAAGCAAAGTGTTGTTCTGCATAAGATACGATCTCACCAGCACGTTTAGCACGGTAAGGATGGCCTACTGCCAAGAATGTATTTTCTAAAGTATCTTTTACATTTACACGGATACGGCGTTGGTTCATAACTGCACCGCGACCGCGACTTGCAGAGAATAATTCGTCACGTACTGGGTCGTAGATTACGCCGTGTTGAGTAACGCCTTTATGCTGAACTGCAATAGAAATACAGAAATGAGGGAAACCATTAATAAAGTTTTGCGTGCCATCAAGCGGGTCGATTACCCAGCACCAGTCTGCATCGTGACCTTTGCCTTCTTGCAAACCGAACTCTTCACCTAAGAAGCTATGGTTTTTATAACTTTTACGTAATGTATCAATCGTCAATTGTTCCAAATAACGATCTACACGTGTTACTGGGCCATCAATGCCTTTCTCTTCAACTTGCAAATCGAGTTTATGACGATTTTGATGCGCTTTTAAAAGCTCTTGACCAACTGTTTGAGCCGCACGCGCAGCCATAACCACCATAGGTTCCATTGAACACCCACTACAATACAAATTTGAAGATTTTGACAAAGAATAATGCATAAAAGCGCATACATTTTAGCAAATGAATGCGCTTTATGGGAAAAAATGTTTCAAAAATTTTATTAAAGGCTTAAACCACCTGATTTAGCTTAAGCCAAGCTCGTTCAATTGAGCTCAAAATACCTTTAGCATCTAGCCCACAATCTTGTAGCATTTGACCATGTGACGCTTGCTGCAAGAACAAATCTGGCAGACCTAAATTAATGATAGGTTTAACAATTTGTTCTTGTGCCATGAACTCATTTACTGCACTGCCTGCACCACCCATAATTGCGTGTTCTTCAACAGTTACAAATAATTGTGTATGTTCAGCCAAATCACGAATAATTTTTTCATCCAATGGTTTCACAAAACGCATATTTACAACACGCACGCCAACATCATGTTTTTGTGCAAACTGCTCAGCAGCTTCTATGGCAACCATAACGCGACTACCAAACGCTAAAATCGTAATCTGCTCATCACAAGCAGATTTAATTTCAGCAACTACTTCTGCCTTACCTAACTCAATAGCAGTTAGCTCTTGCTGAATTTCAACGCCTACCCCAGCACCACGAGGATAACGTACTGCTGCTGGTCCATTATAAGCATAAGCGGTATGTAGCATTTGACGACATTCATTTTCATCTTTTGGCGCCATGATGACTATGTTTGGTACTGTACGCATATATGCATAGTCATATGCACCTGCGTGAGTTGGTCCATCTTCACCCACCAAACCAGCACGATCAATCCCGAAAGTTACATCAAGATTTTGTAATGCAACATCATGAATAAGCTGGTCGTAACCACGCTGTAAGAATGTTGAATAGATCGCAACAACAGGTTTTAACCCTTCACACGCCATTCCCGCTGCAAGTGTTACTGCATGCTGTTCGGCAATTGCAACATCGAAGAAACGTTTTGGAAATTCTTTAGCAAACTTAACCATGCCCGAACCTTCACACATGGCTGGGGTAATCGCTAATAAACGTTCATCTTGTGCAGCTTCGTCACACAACCATTGACCAAATACATCAGAATATTTTGGTGGTGTTTTACCTGCAGAAGTTGCATTAATTTTGCCAATTGCATGATAGGTAATAGGGTCTGCTTCTGCCGGAGTAAAGCCTTTACCTTTTTTAGTATAGACGTGGACTAAGCGTGGACCTTTACGTTTTTTTAATGCGTTAAATACTTGAACAAGTTGATTTACATCATGCCCATCGAAAGGGCCGAAGTAATCGAAACCAATCGCTTTAAATAAATTATCGGCCGCATCTGTTGCTGATTGATGTAAACGAGAGTTGTACGTCCATTTCGGATGTGGCTGTACATACGCCTCACCATGTTCATCGACGTTAACTAAATGGCCTTTTTCCCAAATTGCAGCTAAATGCTTAGCAAAACCACCTGTACTGCAAGAAATCGACATGTCATTATCATTAAGTACAACAATTAAATCGGCATCGTGTGCCACAGCATCGTTCATGGCTTCAAATGCCATACCTGCTGTCATTGCGCCATCACCCACAATACAAACGACTTCACATGGGTCATTTTGATAGCGACGTGCTAAAGACATTCCCAAACCTGCCGAAATTGCAGTTGATGAATGCCCTACACCAAAAGTATCAAAAACTGATTCTTCTCTAGCTGGAAATGCTGCTAAACCGTTCTTAGCACGGATTGTTATCATTTGCTCACGGCGACCAGTCAAGACTTTGTGTGGATACGCCTGATGTCCTACATCCCAAACTAATCGGTCATTTGGAGTATTAAAGCAATAATGCAGCGCAACCGTCAGCTCAACCACGCCGAGGTTAGCACCGAAATGGCCACCACTCTGGCCTGCTGCATATAAAATATATTGACGCAACTCATCAGCCACTTGAACCAATTGGCTATGCTCGAGCTGACGTAATTGTTGAGGATGATCAATTGCATCTAACAATGGCGTAACAGGGCGTTGAGTTGGAATTTCGGTATACAACATATGTGGCAAAGCCTTTATAAGCCTGGCAAATCCTAAGCTGGGTCAAAATGGGTCGATCATACAATCGAATGAAGTCACCTTCAATCAGCCACATTTGCGAACGAGGTCATGCAAAGCAGTCTCTCATACAGTATGGGTATGGTTGGCAGATTATCCTGAATAATCTGACTATTTATCAACTATTATCGTCTTCTTTATACAAAAAAGAAAACCTTAGTGCTCAAAATGATTATGACAATTCGACCAATCTCCCAGCATTACGCTATACTTTAAACCGTTTTCGGTTAAAAGATGAGTTAATCTGTGCCTATAGAGTTCATTGCAACATCAAAACTCCCGACCGCTTTTGGTGAATTCAATATTTCTGTGTTTCAAGATCCAGTATCAGGTGAAGAACATGTGGCACTTTCTAAAGGGTTAGAAAATCCACCCACAGGCCCTGTTTTAGTACGTGTTCATTCAGAATGCTTAACAGGTGATGCTTTTGCGTCATTAAAATGTGACTGCGGCCCTCAATTACAGGCAACTCAAAAGCTCATTAACGAAGCAGGTCAAGGCGTTATTTTATATTTACGTCAAGAAGGCCGTGGTATTGGACTTACAAATAAAATTCGTGCGTATGCCTTACAAGATCAAGGTCATGACACGGTAGATGCAAATTTACTTTTAAATTTGCCAGCTGATGCGCGCCGTTATGACATGTGTAGCATTATGCTTGATCATTTAAAAGTAAAAGAAGTTAAGTTAATTACTAACAATCCTTTGAAAATTCAGGCACTCAAGGATCAAGGTATTAATGTGGTTGGTCGTGTTCCATTAACGGTTGGACGTAATCCTTTTAATGAACAATATTTAAAAACTAAACGTGAACGCATGGATCACCTTTATCAAAAAGATGACTTCTAAAATAAAATTATAAATTTAAAAATAATTGGAAGGGATTTTTAAGACATTTCTTAAAAATCCCTTACTTTTTTTATGGTTTTGTGTTTTGATGTATCTATCTCCTATCTCAATCATCTTTGAGGGTCACTATGCAACATCCGACTTCAACAGATATTCAACGTGTCCGCGAATTTCTCCTCGATTTACAAGCCCGTATTTGTGCTGGTTTAGAACAACAAGAAAAAGCTGGCGGTGGTACGGGTGAATTCATTATTGATGATTGGGAACGTCCAGAAGGTGGTGGTGGTCGTTCACGAGTTTTACAAAATGGCACCGTGATTGAAAAAGGTGGTGTGATGTTTTCTCACATCAACATTAGTAAACTGCCTGCTTCTGCTACAGAAAGACATCCTCAAATTGCTGGCGCTAAAGCACAAGCGCTTGGTGTGTCATTAGTCATTCACCCAAAAAACCCAAACATTCCAACCTCCCATGCCAATGTACGTTTATTCGTTGCAGAACTTGAAGGACAAGATCCAATTTGGTGGTTTGGCGGTGGATTTGACTTAACACCGTTCTATCCAGATGAACAGGATGTTATCGATTGGCATCAAGCCGCATATGACCTATGCCAGCCTTTTGGTGACAATGTCTACGCTGAACATAAAAAATGGTGTGATGACTATTTCTATCTAAAACATCGAGATGAACAGCGTGGTGTCGGTGGTTTATTCTTTGATGATTTAAATTGCTGGGATTTCGAAACCTGCTTTAAATATATCCAAGCTGTAGGCAATGGTTATTTAAATGCCATTTTGCCAATTTTTGAAAAACATCGTGAACAGCCTTATACCGAAGCTCAACGAGAGTTCCAGCTTTACCGTCGTGGTCGCTATGTCGAATATAATTTAGTCTATGACCGCGGAACATTGTTTGGCTTACAAACAGGTGGACGTATTGAGTCTATTTTAGTCAGCCTGCCTAATCTTGCAGCTTGGTCATATCGTCCAGAATGGGATGAAGACTCACCAGAGAAACGTTTAACCGACTATTACTTAAAACCACGTGACTGGTTAAACCTAAAAGAAAAAGTCGCTTAATTTTTTGCTTTTTGGAGATTCTTTGGCTTCCACCCTAAAGAATCTCCTTTTTTATTTCCAATTTTCTGAATCTCATTCAAATATTTTTTCTTATTAAAATTTGGCTTATAGTGAGGCCTGCTGAAAATTCAGTACAGACCTTATCTGCCTCATGCCATTTTAAAATTTTGGATATAAGAATGACCAAACAGTTTGCAGTAATTGGCAACCCCATCGAACAATCACGCTCTCCTGAATTGCATCATGCTTTCGCTCAAAAAACAGGTATTGACCTAGACTACCAAAAACGTCTTGCCCCTCTTGATGGTTTTGAGCCGAGTATGCGTAGTTTCTTTGAAAATGGCGGGAGTGGCATGAACGTTACCGTGCCGTTTAAAGAACAGGCATTTGCTTTGTGTGATGTGCTGACTGAACGTGCTCAAATTGCCAAAGCTGTAAATACACTTTGGATGGAAGATGGCAAATTGCATGGTGACAATACAGATGGCCAAGGCTTAGTTGCCGCAATTCAAGCTTTAGATTGGAACTTAGAAAATACGACTATTTTAATTTTAGGAGCTGGTGGTGCAACTCGTGGTGTTATTTACCCGCTTGTACAAGCTGGTGCTAAAAAGATTGTGATTGCAAATCGAACTTTCGCTCGTGCAGAGCAACTTGTAGATGACCTAAAAGCATCAGTCCCACAAGCTCAATTACAAGCAATTTCTCTAAATGAGCTAGAAGGGGAATTTGATATTGTAATTAATGCAACTTCTGCAAGCCTATCTGGTGATGCATTACAACTACCAGAAAGTCTAGAGTTCAAATATGCCTATGAGATGGCCTATGGCAAGCCATCTAGCTTCCTTGATCAAGCGAAACAACGCAATGTGCCTTATGCAGAAGGTTTTGGCATGCTCGTTGGTCAAGCGATTGAAGCTTTCTATATCTGGAATGGCATAAAGCCAGAATTAAAAGATTTTCTATAAGTCAAAAAAGAACCTACACGAAGTAGGTTCTTTTTTATCTCAGCTATTATTTTTTAGCTGTAACCATCTGCTTATAAACATCTCGGAAAATCTCATAATCAATAAATTCATTATGTTCAGGTTTTAAATTCTGAATTGTTTTTTCCGTAAGTTGCTGTTTGCGTGCAGCGACATAGGCTTTACCTAAAATATCAGCTGTTTCTGACAATAAGTGTTTTTCTTCATCAGAAGTACCATTTTGTTTTTCAAACTCTAATTGATACTGTTTTGAGAAAAGCTGTTCAGGTTGCTTATATTGTTTCTGTAGTTTTTGCCATGCTTCACGCCCAGCTTCACCTTGTATTGTTGTGATCACAATATGGTCCACAGCTCGGCCTAAGTCATTATCAAACTGATCTTCTTGCTCAAGATGATGTTTTTTCTGTAACGCCTCAATACGTTCTAAAGCTTTCCCTTGAGGGTTATAAGTTTCCTCTTCAGAGAACCAATAAGCATAAACCTCGGCAATTTCTTGCAACTGTTGAACTGAATAATAATGAATATATGACGGTTTTTCGGCAGTCAATTTTGCAATAAACACAGCCTTATACGTCTTGTCATAAGCATGTGTTGCATCATAAGTTTGGTTAGCCAACAGTGCCAGAGTCGAGTCTAAATCTTGTACATCGCTATGTGCACCAACTGGATGCTCAGAAACATCACCCTGCCCAAGTTTTTCACTAAATCCTTTTACGAAGTTTTCAAATAAAGAACCTTTGCTTGCCTCTGCAACTGATTTAGCTTGTTTAAGCTGCTGCTGATTAATTGGAGTCGCTTTACCATAATTGAGAATTTGCATGTCTGCTTTAATATTAAAGCGATGGTTAAATTCAGCTGGTGTATACGCAATATCATAATCCGCGTTGACTAAACGGCCCTTTTCATCCAGTCCGACATCAATCGCAACCGGATTTCTTTGTTTTGGTAAAGCTTGTTCAATTTCTGCCTTATGCTTGTTCCATAGAGCTTTGAATGCTTCATCATCAACAAACTGGTTTTGATCATAAGCAGCAAAAGTTTGTTTCAACGCAGCTTGACGAGCTTTAATCTGAGTTTTTTCGGTATTTCCAGCGCTCTGATCAAGCACATCAATACCGTAAATTTGACAGTAATTAATATCACCTAAGGCAACGGAACTTTTTTGAGACTGTAATTCGACACACTGATCTTCTGTAAGTGAAGCCACTTCTTCATCTTGTGTGACTTCTTCAGCATCTGCTACAGCAATATCTTCGGCTTGTTCGGCTTGGGCCGTATCAGAAGCTTCCTCTTCGTCTGCCCCATCTTGAGCTGCACTTGATCGGTCTTCATCATGCTCAGAATCTAAGGCATTACCAAAATGAGCATTAATAAGTGAATAAAGTTGCTGGCTAACTGCGGCTGCATCTTCAGAAGAAACTTTTTGCCCATCAGCATTACCTTCTTTACTCTTCGCTTCCGAAGCAGCTAATTCGGTTGCTATAGTTTCGGCAATCTTTTCTTCATCAAAACCGAAAACATTTTTTTGCAGATATTTAGCATTGACCTGACTATAGAGCTCCGATTGTAGCAATAACGCTTCAACCGTATCTTTTAAACGAATTTTTTCTACAATCCCCGCTTTACGCTCAGCGTCACTAACTGATAAACGCTGTAAATTTTGTGGTTCAGCCAAACGATAAGATACAGCACCAGAAGCTTTCGCATATTCAACGAATTTCTTCATATCGACATTCGTAAACAGATTTTTATACTTTGAAAAATCGACATATGCCAAATTATTTTGATTATCTTTATTGACCAAATAAGGCATTAATCCGAAATAATTAACGTAAAATTTATAATCCTTCAGATCAAGTACCATTGGCAATTTTGCCTGTACCAAAAGTGTCGGTTTTTCATACCTTGCTGTAAGGTTTAAAGACCCCATTTTTTGACGATAATGAACCGAACCATCGTAATTAAATTGAAGATCATTTAATAAATTAATTAATACGGCGTTTACTTTTTCTGAGCGTGATTCACCAGAAATGCCCGAGTCCGCTTGCTCATTTGCAATTGCGGCATACAGCGCCTGCTTCTGTTTTTTATTCAAATTAATTTTTTGTTCACGTAAATATTGATCTACTTTTTTTTGCACTGCAGCATCTAGCTGCACTGTTTTTTCTACATTATTTATTTTTTTTGACTGATTTGGATCAACACTAACTTTAAAATGCCCACGATAGTCATAGCTTGGGTATTCATATATTGCATTCATACCCTGAATGACTTTTTGATCTAACTGAGTAGATGCTACCGATGGACGTAGGTTATGCTGCGCACAAGCGGTCAAACCCAAACTAAATAAACATAAACTGAGATATTTTAGATGCATAACCTTTTTTAAAACCTTATCGCTTTATCTTTTTAACAAAACTTGCTAAAAATAAGAAAATTAGTTGTTTTTTCACATAAAAGTATAAGTCCTGAATGTAGCAGAAATTATAATTTCAGGTGTATTTATTTTCGACAAAATTCGCTTTTCTGACATTTCTTTCGGGTGCGATTAACATTGTATTTTTATCATGCGAGTGAATAATCAAATCATCGATACAGATAATCCCACAATGATTCAAAATTAGGATTAAAGCCATGCCAGCATATAAAGCCCCGCTACACGATATCCGCTTCTTAATGAATGAAGTACTAGATTACCCTGCTCACTATAAAACTTTATCAAATGGTGAAAATGCAGATCCAGATACTGTTGATATGATTCTTGAAGGTGCGGCAGATTATTGTGAAAACGTATTGTCGCCACTTAACCAATCTGGTGATGAAGAAGGTTGCCATTTTGACAACGGCGAAGTAACTACGCCTAAAGGCTTTAAAGAAGCTTATGACCAATTCTTAATGGGCGGTTGGCAAGGTCTTTCTTACCCAGAAGAATTTGGTGGTCAAGGCCTACCAATGTCTTTAAACCTGATTAAATCAGAGATGATGGGTACTGCAAACTGGTCATTTACCATGTACCCAGGTTTAAGTTCTGGTTGTATGAACACTATTTTGCAATTCGGTACTGATGAGCAAAAACAAACATATATGCCTAAGCTTGTTGAAGGCACTTGGAGCGGCACAATGTGCTTAACCGAACCTCAATGTGGTACAGACTTAGGTCAGGTAAAAACTAAAGCTGAACCTCAAGCAGACGGTAGTTACAAAATCACCGGTACAAAAATCTTCATTTCTGCTGGTGAACATGATTTAACTGAAAACATCATTCACATCGTACTTGCACGCCTTCCAGATGCACCTGCTGGTACTCGCGGTATCTCATTATTCATCGTACCAAAATTCATGCCTACAGCTGATGGCAGTGTTGGTGAACGTAACACAGTCGCTTGTGGTTCAATCGAACACAAAATGGGGATCCGCGCATCTGCAACTGCGGTACTCAACTTTGATAATGCAACTGGTTATTTAATCGGTGAAGTGAACAAAGGCCTACATGCAATGTTTACCTTCATGAATACAGCACGTATTGGTACTGCTGTTCAAGGTATTGCACACGCTGAGTTATCTTTCCAAGGCGCATTACCATATGCCAAAGATCGTATGTCAATGCGTGCCCTTTCTGGTAAAAAAGATCCAGATAAAGTTGCTGATGCAATCATTCACCATGCAGACGTACGCCGTATGCTGTTAACTCAAAAAGCAATCGCTGAAGGCGGTCGCTCTATGATTTACTACGCTGCTCAAATCGCTGACAAGATGACAGATGCTTTAGCACGTGGTGACCAAGCTGCTTTTGAAGACTACGATGATAAACTTGGTTTCTATACACCAATTTTAAAAGGTTTCTTAACTGAACTTGGTTTAGAAGCTGCTAACCACGGTATGCAAGTTTACGGTGGCCATGGCTACATTAAAGAATGGGGTATGGAGCAAATTGTACGTGATGCACGTATTGCGACTTTGTATGAAGGAACAACTGGTGTTCAAGCACTCGACTTGATTGGTCGTAAAGTGTTGTTAAGTTCAAAAGGTAAAGTAGTTCGTGAATACACTGCTGAAATCTTAAAATTCTGTGCTGCACATGCACGTAATAAATATTTACGTCGTTTTGCATGGGACTTAACTAAGCTTTGTGCTCAATGGAACACTTTAACAGTTCGTATCATGCTTGCTGCACGTAAAGACCGCGACATCGTATCTTCTGCTTCTGTAGATTTCTTGATGTTCTCAGGCTACGTGATGATGGCTTATTTCTGGGCTCAACAAGCTGTGGTTGCTTCTGAAAAATTAGAAGCAGGTAACGGCCAAGAAACTGCTGAGTTCTATAAAGCAAAAATCAAAGTTGCTGATTTCTACTTTGATCGTTTATTGCCACGCGCTCAAGGTCATGCAGAATCGATGGTGACTACATCTCGCACATTAACATCATTACCAGTTGAACACTTTAGCTTCGACTACTAATGATTTTTAAGTCATAAAATAAAAAGAGCGCAATTTAATATTGCGCTCTTTTTTATATTTATCGGATATCTATTCTTTAGTTAAAACATAAGCCCGATTTGGAACAAAATAGTTTTGCTCTAAAAATTCACGATTTTTTCCATAGTCGCTATAAAGTAATTTTTCTAAATTTGTGACCAATCTTTTATTTGAATCAATATTAAAATAAAAATTAACTTTAGATAATGGACATTGAATCGTTAACTCACGCTCTTTTTCATCCACTTTCCAATTTAGAGTAGGACATAATTGATTTACAGCGGCACTTTTAGCCCCGTCTTTACTGCCCACACGACCAAAATGAACAACATTCCAATAAGCCGACCCATTTGGTAATAAATTTAAAATGTACTCTGCTTCGCCTGATTCACAATCAGCAAAAGCATCCTCGCATGAAATACGAGTATGATATCGCCCTACATATTGCAATGAGGCTGCGTTTAATTTTTGGGTTTGATCTGAGGTATCTTCAGGTAAGAAAGTTCGTCCAGCGACATAATCCAATGTTTTTATAGATGTACTACTTTTTATTAAGTTTTCTTCATGATTAGAACTAGAACTTGTAGTCGAGTGATCTTTTGAATTGGTATGGTTTATATCGCAAGCACTCAGTGTCATGCACATCGCAGCCACTACAACCACATGCTTAACTGAAAAACGAGACCACTTCAAAGATATATACATTATTCACAGATAACAGCAACAGCTCTATTTACACTTCAAATCAAGTATTAGCTGATTGCCGCTTTAAACTCTTAAGCCCTGAAAAGGTGCATTTTAGTAGATGTTGGTTTCGTTCCTTTCAATCCTTTACATATTTTAACTATTTTACTTTTTAAAGGACTTTAAACCCGTTATTTCGTCTCCATATTTTTATTAAGCAAGAGCAATAGCTTCTTGTAACTTTTATCTTTAAGGAGAATTAGATGGCCAGTTCTGGTTTATATCGCTCGAACCGACACAGCATGATCGCCGGTGTAATGGGTGGTATTGCTGAACGTTTTGGTTGGAACGTAACTTTACTACGTGTCATTTTTGTTTTGATCTCAATTATGAGTGCTGCCTTTCCAGGAATTTTAGTTTATCTGGTTTTATGGTTAGTGATTCCGAAAAAACAGCCAGAACATATTGAAGGCTATCGACAATCCGTCCGAACAGTAAATGAAGAACAAGTACGTTAATTCATAACTTTGGTCGCTACGGTTGCATCCCCTAATCAACCGTAGCTTTTTTTATTCTAAAAATTATAACTTTCGATTTAACTGTTGCTGTAATGCAGCAATCATATCTGCACGGCTAATCATTCCTATAAGCTTACGATCTTCAACAACAGGAATGTAATTAAAAGACTTTTCAACAAAGTATGGCACTAAATCTTGAATAGGTTGAGTTGGCAGTACGGTAACCACTCGACGGCTCATAATTTGTTTTACATAATGCTGCCAAGAATTCCTCGGGTCGGCTGCACCTTTAAACCACTCTACGACTTCATATAACGCTAAAGTTCCGACCAAATGGTTTTCTGCATTTACTACAGGTAGGCTCATTAAGTTCACTTGTTTAAACTTATCGAGTGCCTGATGAATATCATCATCTTCATGTAGTTTAATCACATCACGGCTCATAATATCCTGACAGATATATTGATTTACCATACGCTCATTGGCATGTTCCTGAGCTTCTAAAATGATTTTTTCTAAGTCGTATTGGCTAATATCTAAAAGTTCAGTGTGATGGCCTAATGCATACTCAATATCTTTCGGCTGAATTGATACTTTTTGAGTTGGCGTTGGGTCTTTACTTCGCTCATTTAAATGCGCGGTAACCGGATAATGTCGCCCAATCAATCGATTAAAGAAAACAGCGAACCCAAGTAGAAGTAACGAATTGAGTAAAACTGGATAAAAAATAAAGTAAAAGCCCAACTTATGAATTGCTGCACCACCCAACACAGCCGTAATTGCGACTGCACCACTCGGCGGGTGCAAAGAGTCGGTGGTCATCATTAAAAATATAGCAAAACCCACAGCCACACTAAAAGCTGTGGTTAAATCTGGAATCCACTGTGCACAGGCAACACCAATAATTCCGGCTAACGTATTACCAACAATTACATTCCATGGTTGGGCCAAAGGACTGGTCGGCACAGCAAAAAGAAGAACAGATGAGGCGCCCATTGGGGCGATGTACCATGCATTAATTCCACCCAGAACATACCAGCTAATTAAGGAGGAAATTGCTAAACCACACAACGCTCCAATACCGCAAAGTAACCGTTCTTTTAAGGGTAAAACCTTAAAATTTGGCTTTAAAATCTGTAACCATTCTCGCTGTATAACACTCACAGTACACCTTAGGGGATATGCCGTCATTTATAACGGGCAAAAGTATACGCCCAAAGCCACATAAAGTGCATTTAAATTATACCTTTCAACAATAAGAAAACTGGCTGAACTATTTTTTATGATTTTAAAACTTTAATATTCCATCAATTTTTCATTTAAATAACGCCAGTAACGCTTCGGCAAATATTGCACATGAAGTTTTATATTTTGGCGTTCACTAATATTTACGCTATTAAAATAATCCTTCCAAAGCTGATCATATAAAACTTCCTGCTCATCAAGCTCAAGCTGAAAGCTTTGGCTCATTCCATTTTTTAAATTGCGGTCAACTTCAGAGGCTTCGAGTGAAACTTCATGTATTTCTTGCAAATCATAATATAGTCCGAATTTACGTTTCTCATCATAAATAAGCCAACGCTGATCTTGATAACGCCGTTTAAAATGGGGCTGAATAAGCGGCAAAACATTAAAATCGGGACGTACTAGACTCAAAAAAAGCTCATTTTTGGTTTTCTTAAACCGAATAAAAGCTTCCATCCGATGCTTCTCTCGCCCGACCTTTTTCGTCCATTGTGCAATCGCTAAAACACTAGGATTTGAATAATCTTTTTCTATGGAAACATGACTAGTAAACACATAGATACAGTAATTAAATAAGTGCTGATAGGCATCTAAAGATTCAGATAAAGAGGCAAAATAAAATTGTTTTAATGAAGAAGATGAAAGCTTTTTTTGTAGCGCTGACCAAACACGCTCGGCATGTTGCTCATTATTTGAAACCTCAATTTTATCAGCAAATAAGCCATGTTGAGCTGCATCATTCAAGCAAAGCCTAACCTGTAATTCTTTAAATTGAAATGCACGAAAAACACAGCTCAGCAGCCCAACCATCGAACCATCAAAATAGTAAGCTACTTCATCATTAAACATGACTAAAACCCAAGGCTTAATTGTGGCGAGAGTTGCTGCACATATTTCGAAGATCCCTGCGTTAAAATCTGCTGCCGAATAAAACTTGAGGATAATTCTTTTTGGAATTTAGGACTGTCTTCACAGCGAATAAAGAATTTTGCACGTTGGTAAGCCACGCCTAGTTTTTTAAGTAAATCGATATGAATTTTTCCAAAACGGCGAGCCTGCACAATTTTCTTAGCCGATTTCACACCAATGCCCGGTACACGCAAAATTATTTGATAATCGGCACGATTTAAATCTACTGGAAACTGTTCAGGATGCCTTAAAGCCCAGCTTAATTTCGGGTCTACATCAAGATCTAAGTTTGGGTGTTTTTCATTGACGATTTCATTAACCTCAAAACCATAAAAACGCATCAACCAATCGCTTTGATAGAGTCGATTTTCACGCAGTAATGGCGGTGCAGAACCAACGGCGGGCAAGTAATTATTTTCGGTATTAATTGGGATATAACCAGAAAAATAGACGCGTTTGAGTTTAAATTCTTTGTAGTGCTTATCTGCCATAAACAAGACGTCTTGATCTGACTCTTGATGAGCACCTACCACCATTTGCGTAGTCTGCCCCGCTGGTACATATTTCGGCACATGCTTAATGATTTGGCGTTCATCTTTAAGCTGAATGAGCCTGTCACGGACCAAACCTAAATCTTTTTGCACTTCCTGATGTGATTTTTCGGGTGCAAAAGTTTTTAGCCCAACCTCGGTCGGCATCTCTAAATTAATACTCATCCGGTCAGCATATAAACCTGCTTCATGAATCAGTTCAGGCGATGCTCCCGGAATCGTTTTTAGATGAATATAACCATTAAAGTTTTCTTCAAGGCGCAACTTCTTTACGACTTGAAGCATACGCTCCATCGTATGATCTGCCGATTTAAAAATGCCAGAGCTTAAAAATAAGCCTTCGATATAATTACGACGGTAAAAATTAATGGTTAAGTCTACAACCTCTTGCACCGTAAATGCTGCACGCTGGACATCATTAGAACGGCGTGAAACACAGTAGGCGCAGTCAAAAATACATACATTACTAAATAGAATTTTTAAGAGAGATACACAGCGGCCATCTTCGGTATAGCTATGGCAAATTCCTGAATGGCTGGCATCTCCTAAACCTTTATCTTTATTTTTACGGTCACTGCCACTTGATGAACAAGACACATCATATTTAGCAGCATCAGCAAGAATCTGTAGTTTTTCCCGAATGCGATCAGACATATCAAACGACTCATTTATGGCATCGTTCAAAAAATATCATTTTGCATTCTTAAATTTAATCCAGTGAAGTATGCTAAGCGTCATGAGGTGACGTTTAAAATAATTCGTCTTAATTAATGTATTCTTCAAGCTGTTTTACACGCGCTGCATACTCTTGCATTGGGCAATACGAATACATCGGTGAGCCAATGTATGAGCCTGCATTACTACATTCCTGATCTACATAAGCTTTCCAAAGTCGCTGAGATTTTAAAATATCTTGATAACGCTCTGGCTGTTTATATTCTTCGCTTTGTGTGCGAATTTGATCAATGAGAGCAACAATTTTTTCTTCATAAGTCTTTTTAGCTTGTTCAGAACAGCTATGCACGACCATGTTGTTAATACTCTCAAGCTGCATTTCTTTAATGGTCTGTTCTACACATTGGTTGTATTCATCTTGCTCATCAGTTTCCGTCTGCGCGTAAAGCCATGGACTACAAAAAAGGCTGGATAAAACAATGAGTTTGCAGCAAAATTTCAGCATAATTTATTCTCGATTCTATAATTTTTAATATGCTTCAATATAACAAAAAAATGATTATTCGCGCACTTGCGCTAGCTCCCATCCCTTTGTTGAGTATATCTGCCTTAGGAATAATCATCTTCAATACGGAATTTAATCTTTATTCGGTTGCAGTTATTTTTCTAGCCCATTTCTTATTTTATTTACTTTTTTATGGCCTTCTGGTTATTCCTTTCGCATATATCACTTCATATTTTCTCGCGCGTAAAAATCGTTTAAATCTGATAAGTATTTTTATCTGCGCAACTGTCATCTGGATTTTGATTAGCCCTATTACGCGCTTAATTTTTGTCGGTTCATTCCCTTCTCCTTGGTGGCATATTTATAAGATTTATAGTTTTTATCTTATGATTTTATTTACCAGCTTTTGTTACTGGTTAGGCTTGGAATGGCTGAGGCGAAAACAAATCGGCTAAACACATATTCCTGTGATTAAGCCTTTGCCACTCCCCCACAAAATCCTTATACTTAGTGGCAATTTTTCTCATAAATTCGTGGATGCTACATGAGTCGCGCCATCTCGCACATTGATACATTTCAGGGCTTAATTCTTGCTCTACAAAACTATTGGGCCGAACAAGGCTGCGTCGTACTACAACCTTACGACATGGAAATGGGCGCTGGAACATTCCACACCGCAACATTCTTACGTGCTTTAGGGCCTGAAACTTGGAATGCTGCATACGTTCAACCTTCACGTCGTCCAAAAGATGGTCGCTATGGTGAAAACCCAAACCGTTTGCAACACTACTACCAATTCCAAGTGGTGCTTAAGCCAAATCCAGACAACATTCAACAGCTTTATCTTGATTCTTTAAAAGCAATCGGGATTGATACGCTTACTCACGACATTCGTTTCGTAGAAGACAACTGGGAATCTCCAACCCTAGGTGCTTGGGGCTTAGGCTGGGAAGTTTGGCTTAACGGTATGGAAGTAACTCAGTTCACTTACTTCCAACAAGTCGGTGGTGTTGAATGTTACCCAGTAACAGGCGAAATCACTTACGGTTTAGAACGTCTTGCAATGTACCTTCAAGGTGTTGACTCGGTTTATGACCTTGTTTGGACCAAAGGCCAATTCGGCACGGTAACTTACGGCGACGTATTCCATCAAAATGAAGTTGAACAATCGACTTATAACTTTGAATACGCTCCAGTTGAAAAACTATTTGAACTGTTTGATTTTTACGAATCAGAAGCAAACCGTTTAATTGAAGCAAAACTTTCCCTTCCTGCTTATGAGCAAGTCGTTAAAGCGTCTCATACCTTTAACTTGCTTGATGCACGTGGCGCAATTTCTGTGACTGAGCGTCAACGTTATATTTTACGTGTACGTACTTTGGCTCGTGCAATTGCACAAAGTTATGTACAAGCACGTGCAGAGCTTGGCTTCCCAATGGCAGAACCACACTTACGTGATGAAGTATTGGCACAGTTAAAAGCACAAGCTGAAAGTGAAGCAGCAAAGGCGGAGAAAAACTAATGAGCAAACATACTGTTTTATTCGAACTTGGCTGTGAAGAGCTTCCACCAAAAAGCTTGAAAACTTTACGTGATGCTTTACAGGCAGAAACGGTAAAAGGCTTAAAAGATGCGGGCTTAAACTTCGCATCAATCGAAGCTTATGCAGCGCCACGTCGCTTAGCCCTTAAAATTGTTGATATCGATGCTGCACAAGCTGATACACAAAAACGCTTTGATGGCCCTGCTGTTCAAGCGGCTTACGATGCGGAAGGCAAACCAACTAAAGCACTTGAAGGCTTTATGCGTGGCCAAGGCATTACAGTTGATCAGCTTTCTACTTTCCAAGCAGGTAAAGTTGAAAAAGTTTGCTATTTAAAAGATGTGAAAGGTCAAAGCCTTGACGCTTTACTTCCACAAATTTTACAAACTGCATTAGACAACTTACCAATTGCTAAGCGTATGCGCTCTGCTGCAAGCCGTACCGAGTTTGTACGTCCAGTGAAATGGGTTCTTTTACTCAAAGACGATCAAATTGTTGACGCAACTATTCAAGATCATAAAGCTGGTAACGTGACTTATGGTCACCGTTTCCATGCACCTGAAGCTGTGACGTTAGCGCATGCAAATGATTATTTAGCTGCTTTAGAAAAAGCTTACGTTGTTGCAAACTTTGAAAAACGTCAAGCAACCATTCAAGAACAAGTGAAAAAGTTAGCTGATGAAGTGAACGCAACTGCGATTGTTCCAGCTGATTTACTTGACGAAGTAACAAGTCTCGTTGAATGGCCAGTGGCGTTACGTGCAACTTTTGAAGAACGCTACTTAGCTGTTCCGCAAGAAGCTCTTATTACGACGATGCAAGACAACCAGAAATATTTCTGCTTGATCAATAGCGAAGGTAAATTACAGCCTTACTTTATTACTGTTTCAAACATTGAGTCTAAAGACCCGACTCAAATTATTGAAGGTAACGAAAAAGTTGTTCGCCCTCGTTTGTCTGATGCTGAGTTCTTCTTCTTACAAGATCAAAAGCAACCGCTTGCATCTCGTAAAGAAAAATTAGCAAACATGGTATTCCAAGCACAGCTTGGTACGCTTTGGGACAAATCAACACGTATTGCAAAACTTGCAGTTGCATTGTCTTCAATCACTGGTGCAAACCCAGCCGATACTGAAAAAGCTGCATTACTTGCTAAATGCGACTTAACCTCTGAGCTTGTTGGTGAGTTCCCAGAACTTCAAGGTATTGCAGGTACTTACTACGCGCGTATTGAAGGCGAAAACACTGAAGTTTCAGAAGCTTTAGGTGAGCAATATTTACCAAAATTTGCGGGTGATGTTTTACCTAAAACTAAAACAGGTACAACCATTGCACTTGCTGACCGTCTAGATACGTTAGTTGGTATTTTCGGTATTGGACAAGCACCAACAGGTTCTAAGGACCCGTTTGCTCTTCGTCGTTCAGCAATTGGTATCTTACGTTTAATCATTGAAAACGAATTAGATGTAACGATTGAAGAATTAGTGAATCTTGCGCTGCAAGGTTATGGCGATATCGTTAAAGACCACGACAAAACTCGTGCTGACGCGGTTGCATTCTTGGAAGGTCGTTATCGTGCTAAGTATGAAGACCAAGGCGTTGCTGTTGACGTACTTCAAGCCGTTCAAGCACTTGCACCAAAATCTCCACTTGATTTTGACAAGCGCGTAAATGCTGTTAACCACTTCCGCACATTACCTGAAGCTGCTGCACTTGCTGCTGCAAACAAACGTGTTGCTAACATTCTTGCAAAAGAAGCAACACCTGAAGGTTCTGTAGTTGAAGCAAACTTGGTTGAAGACGCTGAAAAAGCATTATTTGCTGAACTTCAAGCAGTGACACCTGTGGTTGAACCATTACTTGCAGCAAAAGACTATACTGCTGCCCTTTCTAAGCTTGCAGCACTTCGTGCACCGATTGATGCATTCTTTGATGGCGTAATGGTCATGGCAGATAATGCTGACCTGAAAGCAAACCGTTTACGTTTATTGGCTCAGTTACGTAACTTGTTTACTGCTGTGGCTGATGTGAGTGTGTTGCAGGGTTAAAATTATATAAAAATTAATTTTTGTATAATTAAGCTTTAATAAAAACCATGTTTTCACTCTAGTTGGAAACATGGTTTTTTATTGAAGAATTTCATTCAATATAATTATAAGTGATTATTTTACATTCAATTAATAAATAAGAATTATTTACTTCCTTCACTTTTTATCCACAATTCAATAAACTAAAACAAATAATTACCAAACTTAACAAAGTCCCATTGCAATGAAAAACTTAAATTTATTACTCATATCAACATTACTATTCACTGGATGTGCAACGACCAAATCGATTCAATATCCAGCAGCGGGTAAACAAACCTCTCTTTCTGTTTCTTCAGAACAACTTTCTTCAATGACTGAATCAGGTGCAGGTGATTACTTTGTAAAGGAAAGCCAAATATTAGTTGGCGATGCAAGTAGTGCTTCAGCCAGTCCAGTTTCTGGAATGTTTGGCCTTATCGGAGTAGGTGTTGCAATGGCAATTGATAAAAATGCAAATAGTTCAGCCATTGAAAAAAGCTCTCTCAATCAACCTATTAAATTTGACCAGTTAATAAATCAAAAAATTAACGATTCTCTCGCCAAAAATAAAGCAGATCCTACTCTAAAACTTCTAAGTTTAAATCAGGCATCTGAAATTAAAATTGTGCCTTATTCACGCCTTTCTTTCCGTGAAAAGCCAATTGTAAAAGTAAATTTTGGTTTAAAGACCCAATTTAAAAATGCGGCAGACAATAATGCAGATACAAAACGCTTATATCACTATGTAAGCAAAGAACGTATTTCTTTAGCTGAATGGGAAGCTCAAAATAATTTATTATTTATGAAAAAAGCAGATCAAGCATTTAGCGCTCTTAGCCAAGTATTCACTTTAGATTTGCAACATCAATTAAACTTAAAAGCATTTGATGAGAACAAGCAAAAAAACTGTAAAACTAATGCAGATACATCCTTAGTTTCTTTTATCCAAACTCCTGACAATTTATGTGTTGGTGTAGTTAAAACGAGTAAAGGAGATGTATTCGAAAATAGTATTTATATTGTTGAGCAATAATAAATATTAACCAAAAGACTAGAGAACTACTTAAATTTAAGTAGTTCTCTAATGTAATCAAACAAAGTCTTTAATTTCTTCTAAACTTTTCGACGGCTCAAACCACATAAAATCATAATCAGCCACATCATGAATATAAAACGGATCATTTTTCATAATTTCTTCAGCTTCTTGAATCGAAGAGCTTAGAACTAAAATTACCCCACCTACTCTATTTTCTCGGCGCCCCGACGCTAAAAACTTCTTTTGCTCATAGTAATGATTTAAAAATGCAATATGTTCTTTCAATACAGCATCAGCTTCGGCTAATGGTTTTTTATAGGTCAAGGTAACAACAATCATCTTATTCTCTTAAAGCAAGTAGCGTATGACATAGCATTAGTCTATAGATAGTTTAATGATCTATAGATTATTCGATAGTACGCCTATTCCCCCAATTCATCCACACCAAACTCCCCACAATAATTACTCCACCAAGCAGCACCATTATTGACGGTTTTTCATTTAAGAAAACAACTGCCAGACCCATTGCGACAATGGGCGAACAATATAAAAAATTCGATGCAATCGTTAACGGCATATTTTTAAGTACATAACCCCAAAGCACATAAGCCATCGCACTTGGGAAAATACCCAATAAGACAACCGACATATTGGCTTGCCAAGTAGCATGTAAAACTTCATTGGGTAAATTGGCACTATAAAATAGTAAAGGAATGGTTCCGAACCAGATGATGTAACACATCATGCTCAAAGCATCATAATTTAAAGCAAATTTCTTATATAAATTAAAGTAGAGACCCCATGCAATTGCAGCTAGAACAATCAATAAACTATAAGGACTCGGTACACCAAAACCATGGTCACCACTGACCACTAACACGGCGCCGCCCAGTCCCAACAAAATACATAACCATTGTTTGAAACTGATTTGTTCCTTAAAAAGCAAAGCTGAAATAATAAATGTAAAAAACGGAATAGATTGACTTAAAATGCTGGAGGCAACCGCAGTCACATATTGCTGCCCTGTATTTATCAGCAAATGATGCAGAGTTACAGAGAAAAAACCTAATACAGCAAGTGCAGGAGCATCTTTCCACTTTAAAGGCTGAATGCCTTTTTTCATGACCAAAAGCAGCAAAAAAAACGAAGCAATCAAAAAGCGGAGCAAGGCAATGTGCTGCGGTGTATATGAATGCAAAGCACTATGTACTCCAATAGGTGAATAGCCCCAACAAAAGACGGTCACAGCAATACATAAATAGAGCTTAAATGCGGGAGGCTGGGTTTCGGCAGCAAGAGAAATTGCCATGTTAAATCTGCACTAATGAAATGGAACTCTTTCATCATATGCACATAGATAGTTGAATAAAATTAACTTATATTGAGTTAACTATTCATTAAAAGTGAATGATAAAATATGGATATCGCTCAGTTAAAAATGTTCCAAACCGTGGTTGAGTGCGGAACAATGGCTAAGGCATCAATGCAACTGCATTGCGTACCATCCAACATTACAACGCGTATTAAACAACTCGAAGAAGAACTAGGCACACCGCTGTTTTATCGAGAAGGAAAAAGTTTAAACCTCACCCCATCAGGAGAAATCTTTCTCGATTATTGCCATAAAATTTTAGCGCTATGCGATGAAGCGAAACGAAGTATTCATCCTGATGCACCACCCTCTGGCCCATTAAAAATTGGGGCGATTGAATCTTCCGCCACGACTCGCCTACCCAACTTACTGGCGAAATATCATCAACGCTATCCTGAGGTTTCCATTCAAATTATTACAGGCACATGGAAACAGCTATTAGTTGATATTTCTCAGCACAAACTTGATGGTGCAATTGTCGCGGGCAATATTGAGTTTCCGATGCTCAATAAGCTCGGTATTTACCAAGAAGATATGGTCTTAATTGCATCTCACTCTTTGGGAGAGATTCATTGCCAAGAAGACCTGATTGGTAAAGAAATTTTTATGTGGACTGAAGGCTGTCCTTACCGTGCAGCCCTTGAAGAATGGCTTAAACTGAAGAATATCTCTCTTCCCATCACCAGCATTACCAGCTATGCCACGATTATTGGCTGTGTCAGTGCAGGCTCAGGGGTGGCTCTGGTGCCCAAGAGCATTTATGAGCAATATAAAAATTTGGCCCATATCCAAAGTTATAAATTTGAATATCTTGCTTTTATGCAAAATCACTTTTTCTGGCATAAAAATGTGAGCAACCATAAAGCCAGAGACATGTTTATAGAATTGATTAAGACTGAATTTAGTTTATGAATCATTGCAATGATTCGTTTAGCGCTATTAAATGATGATTTATCGTAATCAAATCGTATGGGTTTTATCTCATTGCAGTACAAGCTTTATTTTTAACAGTAAGATCACCACTTCATGTTTTGATTCTGGTTGGGGAGATTGATCCATATGAAAACCTTACAAGTGTTATGCGTTGCAAGTTCTATATTGGCTTCATCAACCTTATTTGCAGAAACAACACAGCCACAGCAAGTTGTTGAAACGACACCTAAAACACAACCTTATGGTGACAATCCTAGCTTAGGGCGCGTACTGTTGTATAAAACAGGCAAAGGTATACAAAATTTAGGAAACTCTATTCAAGGTGCTTCTGAAAAAACATCGAATAAAATTAGTGAGAAATGGCAAAATACCAAAGAATTCACTGCTGAAAAAGCAGAAGTGGTTCAACAAAAAGCAGATACCGCCAAAGTATTTACCGAACAGAAAATAGAGCAAGCCAAACAAAATATTACCAGTAGCCGAAATGGTGAAAATATTCCGATCGAGCAAGGTGAATTAAGTAAATCGAGCACAACAGCTAACTAATTTTTTGGATAGCGCGATAACTTCGCGCTCTTATAAACACAGATATTCATCTAGAAATAATGTCATTAACTATAAGAAAGTTGGGAATCTGCCTTATGAATAGTCAAAAACTCCTCTTTACAACACTATGCTGCTTAGCATTAACTGCATGTGCGACCTCTACACCTCCTTCTTCATCTTATTCTCAGGCACAAGTTTTAGAACAAGATACAAATATCGAGGCTTATCCCTCTACCACAGGTAATGTAGCCAAACTCATTAAACAAGATAAACAGGCTTGTATGATTGAATTTACTGGCTATTTAGGGGGCGGACATGTAACTGAGCACTGGACTTTTAATAATAATGGTCTGATTTCAGCGACCTCATCGACTATGCAGTATCCTGATGAATCAGGCATATTAAATCAGGCAACCAACTCTACAACCAAAAGCTCAACGACATTTAATATTCAAGATCCAGAAATTCAGAATAATTTCAAGAAGCTCCAAAACAACTTTAATCCAGCAAATCTAGCAAAGTGTAATTAATACTTTTACATAAAAAGCCCGTTGCAGAAGTTGCCCTTTGCAACGGGTTATAGCCATTTATAAATTTCTTGGACCTAATTTAAAAAATTATAAATAAGCTATTTAATTAATAGTCAAACCATTTGTTGCAGCCAGTAAATCAATACGAGGGAAAACCAATCCCGTTCTTGGATCAGTAATTGGTTTACCGGTCGTTTTTAAACGACTAATCGTTTGATCAATACTTTCTGTCGGACTCACACGATTTGCTCGTAATAAAGCAATTGCACCTGCCACATGTGGTGTCGCTTGAGATGTACCCCCCATGGTGTAACCACCCGCCGTGATCATTGCTCCCGGTGCCAATAAGGTCACAAGACTACCACCATTACTAAAGCACGCCACTTTGTCTGCCGCTGTGGTTGGGTCGGAACATTTCACTGGATTCCCCCATGACACACCACCAATATTACTATCATAAACAGCACCTACTCTTACTGCACCAGCTACACAAGCAGGAGATGAGATACCATCTGAAAATGCATCATTACCTGAAGCGACTACAGGCACCACACCAGCAGCTCGTGCATTGGCAAATGCCGTTCCATAACTGCTATCACTACACTCAGAGGTATATTTAACACCCGGTACGCCAAGGCTCAAGTTAACTGCTTTAATATTATAGGTTTGTGCATTATTTACAGCCCAGTTAATCCCTGCGAGGATATCACTATCATAAGCTGTGCTTACCCATTTACCTTGGGATCTCACTTTTCTAAAGACATCAATGCCTATAATTTTGGTCTTGGTAGCAACCTTAGATACGATCCCTGAAACATTACTACCATGCCCATCATCATCTAAAGCGCCATCATCTGGTGCACTATCAAATGAATAAACCACTCGACATGTGTTTGATGGTGTATTTACTGCCGTACAGCCAAAATCAGAGTGAAGATAATTCACACCTGTATCAATCACCGCCACACTAGAGCCTTCGCCCGTAAAACCATTGGTATTGGCTTGTGGTTGATTAATTAAAGGTAAACTTTCATTGGTCGTAGTCTGGTTAATACGGTTCGGATAAACCGCTTTAACATTTGGATCATTTAATAAAGTCACCAAAGCTTCGCGATTACTAATTCGATAGAAAGCTAAAGGCAAATTATTGTAGTCCCGAAGTACTTGTACACCACCAGCACGGTTAAACCTTGCCTGTATATTCTTTTTATTTGTTGCAATATAACTCCGCCGTTCTAAACCGGAAGGCACACTCACCGAAGGAATATTGTATTCGACGATTAAATCATTCGAATCATTATTAACCAAGGCATCCAAATCGATTTTGCCCTGAAATACTTTTTGTTTTGCTGCTTGATTTAACCGCTGTTTAGCACCTTTAGAGTCCAAAGGAAGAGCGGATGCAGTTGTACTTAATATTGTACATAGACCTAATAGAAATAACGTTTTACTTTGCATTATTTTTCTCCGTAGTTTTTCAACTAACAATTTGCTTATTTCGCTTTTATTTCATTTGCTGGATCTTTTTCTGGATCAATCGGTTGAATAGAAAGATCACTTTTTGTGTCATAAAAAGGGACGGTATCAGCTGATACCGATTGAGGATGAGTTGAATGTTGAGATAGATTTTTAGGTTGAGTAGGCTCCTTAAGTTTAGAAAGAAAGGACGCGGTGTCTGGTTGTGGCGAATTCGACTCATGTAAAGCAGAATTGAACACATCAGATGCACCACTTGTTGGCTTAAGATAGAGAACAACGGCGACCAAGCCGACCAATACAAGAAGGGAAGCAATAATTTTCATCTGTCATATCTCTGTTTTTTTGTTTATAGATATCTATTTTTATTTTTGATTATTCGAAATAAAGTGCCATTTCTTTCAATATATTTCATGTGAAATTTCTATTTCATGAAATATACAAACCTGAGAAAAGCCAAAGTACCTTTTCCCGAATAAGCAAAAATACAGTTCTGCCCTGTACATTTATATTTCTGGCAGAAGATGGTTCAAAAAAGTGCTAAAAAAGCACTCCATTCTCATAATAAGCAATAATTATGCCGTTTCCTCTAATAAATAATTAGATTCACATCACATTTAAAGATATACAGAACAAGTCAGGAAAAAACGAAAGAGAAAAAATTAAAGGATATTTTTTAAAAAAGGAAAGACAAGCGAGCTTAATTAGAATATCTAACAAATAAATGTTCTTTTTCACTTTATTATTAATTTTTATTAATCTTCACAATTTATCCCTAGTCTGTTTACTCAACGTAACACTGTTGTAACATTTTGATGAAGTTAGTTCCCAAGCCCATATTTCCTTGGCTATGATTCGTTTGCGTTTATGAAATACCTCACTAAAAGGGTATATTCTTTGAAGGATATCGCAATGAAAATGATGAAAACAGCTATCGTTACTGCAAGTGTTCTTGCTTCTGCCTCTATTTTTGCACAAAGTGCGGGCGTTAATGCAGGTGCTTCTGCTCAAGTAAATGTACAACCGGGTGGTCTTGTTAGTGGCGTAGCCAATACAGTCAAAAATACTGCACATACTGTGGGTAGCACAGCAAAGCATGCTGGTCATGTAGCGGCTGACACTACAGTTAAAGCTACAAAAAAAACAACGGGCAAAGTGACTGAACTTTCTTCTAAAGCTGCAAATGGTACAAAACATTTTGCTGCCGAAGCTGCGACAGGTACTAAAAATGTAGCAACTAAAGCTGCAACTGGTACTAAAAATGTAGCGACTAAAGCTGCAAACGGTACTAAAAATCTAGCAGTTGAAGCGAAAGCTGATACAAAAGCAAGTGTTGATGCTGTAAAAGCTAAAGTTGCAGAAAAACAAGCAGACCAAAAAGAATTTACTGCTGAAAAACAAGCTAATGCTCAAGCACATGTAGATACTGTAAAAACTCGTGTAGCTCAAAACCAAGCCGAGCAAAAAGAGTTTGTAGCTGACACAAAAGCAGATGCTCAAGCGAAGTTAAATGCAGCTCAACCAGCTCATGGAGTTAACGCTCAAACAGGTGTAAACGTTGGTGTTAATGTTGCTGGTATTAATGCAAATGCAAACGTAAATGCAGGCGCTCAAGCGACTACACAAAAAGCTGAAAAGAAATCTTGGGTTAAAGGTCTTTTTGGTACTAACTAATCAGTTATAAATAAAAAAGGGCAATTAATTGCCCTTTTTTATTTACCAAAAATCAAGCATTCAGCTCGTTTCAGTTAAAACTAAGCCTGCACGCAAACCAAGCTTCACATTTGGGTTTGGAAATAAAATCCAGACTTGATCTTGCTCAACGACATAATTACCAGAAGGTTGAATTGCAATGATTTCACCTTTGGTAAAAGTTGAAAAATTCGGAGCTTCAGCAGATAAATTCATCTGAAAGTCTTCATCTTTTTTAATTAAAGAATCAGACACCTTAAAGACTCGAATTTTTGTTTTATTGCGTAGCGGTAAGGCTTGCTCAGAAACTACATTACGAATAACTTCATCAATTGCAGCAAATTGGCTCAAGTCATTTTGCCCAAATGGTAAGGCTTTGCCTAACTCTAAAGTTGCGCTCGCCGCTTTAAAATTCTCACTCGTAAAATATGTAAACGTTTTACCTACTGCATTGTGATAAACCAAAGCATCTAAATCGGCTGCTTCAAGACTTGCTGTTAAATCAGCAACATAGCCATGCGTTTGATAGGGAAATAAAGCAAACGTTGGTAACAATGAAGCACGAATTGCTGTATGTAAATCATAGTGATAGCGTTTAGCGTCACTTGCACTTTCTTGAAAGAAAGTCGTGACAACTTGCTCTAAAACTTCAGCACGCTTTGATTCTTCAGTCACGGGTAGAGTTTTATACCCGCCACAAAACATTCGATTTACATCATCATACACATAACGTTTGCCTTGACGCATTGCATAGGGGTTAGCCAATACAAGCAGCAACCTCACAGCAAGGTTTAAACGCCCTGCAAATAAATCCGTGCAAAGATGAGATAACAATTCAATTGGTGCTGTTTCATTACCATGCACTCCAGCTGACAGTACGACAGCTTTGTCGTACTGTGCGTTTGGGGTGCATTCAAGAAGTCCTTCACCCAACCAACGCCAAGAAAAATTATTTTGTTTTCCTTCGCGAGTTGTAGGCTGCTCACCTTGTAAGGTTAGTGCTAGAAAATCTTGCATGTCACCTCCTCATTATTTTTGGAAAGGATAAACCGAACCCAAACCTAAAATTTTAGTCAGTTCGTCAAGTGCCATACGGCTTTCCATTAACAAATGTGGATCAGCCAAATCTTCTTGTGCTAAACGATCACGATAGTGTTTATCTACCCATTGATTGAGTGTGCCAAACAATTGATCATTCATTAGAACTTTTGGATTTACGGCATTCAACTCAGTTTCGTTCAAAGCTACGCGTAAACGTAGACAAGCTGGACCACCACCGTTACGCATACTTTCACGTAAGTCATATACCTGAATAGCATCAATTGGTGTGCCCATTTGAATCATGTCATTTAAGTAGCCCCACACTGCTGCATTTTGACGAGACTCTTCTGGTACAACAATGGTCATTCCACCATCTGGACGAGTCAAAATTTGACTATTAAATAAATAGGTTGCTACGGCATCGTCTACAGTAACGCGATTTTCAGGCACTTCAATCGAAATAAAATCTTCACCGATGCTTGCCATTTTTTGACGAATTTCTGCAAAAGCTTGATCTTGATTTAAAAAGGCATGTTGATGATGGAATAAAACCTGTTGGTTACTTACCGCGATCACATCGTTATGGAAAACGCCCTGATCAATTACATCCGGATTTTGCTGAACAAAAACGGTATGTGCATCATCTAAACGGTGCAAACGTGCAATTGCTTCACTTGCCTCGCGCGTTTGTCGAGCCGGATAGCGTTTTGGTCCCGGCAAGCCATTATTTAAATGTTGTTGACCATAAACAAACACCTGAACACCGCGCTTAGCATAATCACCCCCTAAGCGGTTATGATTGGCTGCACCTTCGTCACCAAACAAAGCCACTTGTGGCAATGCTTCGTGGTGTACAAAGTGGCGTTCATTTTTAAAGATCGCTTGTAAAACTTGGCTTGTAGTTTCAGCTTCAATTGAACGGTGAAACTTATTGTTCAGGTTCGCTGCTGTGAAATGCACACGCTCATCTTGGCTATCTGCCGAAGGTGAAACAGTAGCCGCATTGGCAGTCCACATTGGAGAAGCTGAACTTAAAGATGACAATAGTTCAGGTGAATGACGCATTGCTTGAGCAATAACGCTAATGTCATCACCTGTAAAGCCTAAACGGCGTAACATTGGAACATGTGGACGCTCATGCGGAGCAAGTACACCTTGTTTCATTCCCATGTCAGCCAAGGCTTTCATCTTTAGCAAACCTTGTTTCGCTGCTAATTTTGGATTCGAGATATTATTACGGTTTTTTGTCGATGCTTCATTACCAAACGACAAACCCGCGTAGTGATGTGTTGGTCCCACTAAACCATCGAAATTTACTTCATATCCTTTCATTTTTTCTTTCCCTAGTGTTTAAGGCAACACAATCCCTGGAGATAATTTTTCTGGCAAGGTTAAGCTGTCACTTTCAAGTGATGCCATTGGCCAAGCACAATAGTCAGCAGCGTAAAAAGCACTCGCGCGGTGATTACCTGATGCCCCTACACCACCAAATGGTGCAGCACTTGAAGCCCCAGTTAATGGCTTGTTCCAATTCACAATACCGGCACGTGCTTCAATGAGTAAGTCATCAAACAGTTCGCGTTTTGGTGAAACCAAACCAACTGACAAGCCAAAACGAGTTGCGTTAGCAATTTTTAATGCTTCATCAAAGTTGTCATAACGTTGAATAGTCGTAAGCGGACCAAAATATTCTTCATCCGGAATATCTTTCACACCTGTTACATCAACAATACCCGGAGTAAGTAGCGAGCTGTCTTCTTGAGGACGTGTCATGGCTAATAAACTTTTTGCACCCAACTCAAGTAATTTTTGCTGAGCATGCATCATATTTGTTGCAGCAACTGACGAGATTACCCCACCCATAAATGGTTGTTGTTCGTCGTTCCAACGACCAACTTTTAGGTTTTTAGCAACCTCAACAAAACGTTGAATAAATGCATCACCTTCAGCACCATTTTTTACCAAGATACGACGTGCACATGTACAACGCTGACCTGCCGAAACAAAAGCAGATTGAATGGCAAGATTAACTACTGCATCGACATCAACAATTTCATCAATAATCAATGCATTATTGCCGCCCATTTCAAGCGCAAGAATTTTTTCAGGTGCACCTGCCATTTGCTTATGTAAGTGATAGCCAGTGTTTGCACTTCCAGTAAACAATAAACCATCAATTTCATGTGAAGCAGCTAATGCTTCACCCGTGGTACGTCCACCTTGCACCAAATTCATCACACCATTTGGCAGGCCAGCTTGCTGCCAAAGTTTTACAGTTTCTTCAGCAGTCCATGGCGTTAATTCACTTGGTTTAAATACAACTGTGTTGCCAGCAAGTAATGCAGGAACAATATGCCCATTTGGTAGATGGCCCGGGAAGTTATATGGGCCGAAAACCGCAAGTACACCATGCGGACGATGACGTAAAGATGCTACACCATCGGCCATTTCAGTTGAGCTTTCGCCTGTACGCTGGTGGTAAGCACGAATCGAAATCGCAACCTTGCCAATCATTGATTGAACTTCAGTTAATGTTTCCCAAAATGGCTTACTGGTTTCTTGGCTAATGACTTCTGCTAAATGCTTTTTATTTTCTTCAAGCAAAGCGGCAAATTTTTCAACAATCGCTACACGTTCTGCAAGTGGTAAACGCGCCCAAGCTGGAAACGCAGTACGCGCTGCCTGACAAGCTTGCTCTACATCAGTAGCAGTAGCCTCGGCACCTGACCATACAGTTTGGTTATCAACTGGATTTGTTTTTTCAAATGTTGCACCGCTGCCTTGTAACCAGACACCGTTTATAAATAAAGAGTTTGACATCAGGATACTTCCATTGGATTTAGTGATAACACACGAACAACGTGACCTTCTTGTACACCGAGTTTTTCAGCTTGTTCATGTGTTAAATTTATTGTGTTATCAACAAGATCAAGCTTTAACAACATTGCCTTATAGTCATGATAATTATCATTGGCAATGAGATATTGGGTCTTACCGACCGCAGCCTCACTTGTAATTTTGACGTTTAGTAACTGACTTTCTTTTACTGCTCGCAATTCATCAATATTGGCTTCAATGGTTGGACCAGCATCAAAAATATCGACATATCCTTGATAGCGTAAGCCTTCCGACTCAAGCACATGATAAGCAGGTAAAGTTTGTGGATGCATTTTTCCAATTACCTCTTGCGCATCTTTTGGCAAGAGATCTACATAGACTGGGAAACGTGGCATAAGCTCTGCAATAAATACTTTTTGCCCAATTCCACTCAAATAGTCTGCTGTTGAAAAATCCATATTAAAGAAATGGTGACCAATCGCATCCCAAAATGGAGAACATCCATTTTCGTCTGAGAAACCACGCATTTCAGCAATTAACTTTTTCTCGAAATATTGCTTAAAGGCAGCGATAAACATAAAACGGATCTTCGATAAGAATTTACCGTTTTGGTTTTCACGACGCTCTGGATCTAAAAATAATGTACAGAGTTCGCTACTACCTGTTCTGTCATTACTTAAAAATAAAGTAGGTAATGACTTATAGACATTTAATGCTTTTGAAGCGTGTACTTGAGTACCAACATGAAAGTTGTACCAAGGTTCAATGAGCCCTACAGCAACTTCAATTGCACTTAACCCAATAACACGTTGAGCTTCTGTATCTTCAAGAACAAACAGATAGCCTTGTTCACTTTTATGGACATTGCCATTTAAGGTATTGCGAGTACGTGAAATTCGAGCCGAAAGTGTATCCATATTTTGTGGCAAGGAAGTCAGGCCTACACCTGACTTACCTGCTAATTTATAAATATCTTCAAGGTCTCGAAACTCGGCATGACGGACGATCATCATGGCTAGCTTTCCTTTTTTTTATTTAGCCAACTTTGCCAATGCGCGTTTTAAACGAGCAATTCCTTCATCAATATCTTGTTCAGGAATAATCAGAGATGGTGTAAAACGAACCACGTTAGGTCCTGCGATTAAAGCAAGTAAACCTTCTTCGCCTGCCCATGTGGTAATGTCTTTCGCTTTCCCTGCATATTCAGCTTTTAATACACAACCAATGAGTAAGCCTTGACCACGAATTTCTTCAAAAATCTGATGTTCAGCGTTTAATGCATTTAGTGCATCGACGAAATATTGATGACGATGCTTCACACCTTCGAGTACTTCAGGCGTATTAATAAACTCAAATACTGCACCTGCAACTGCACTTGCTAACGGGTTACCACCATAAGTCGTACCATGTGTACCGACAGAAAAATGCGGAGCAAACTTATCTGTTGTTAACATTGCACCCACTGGGAAACCACCACCTAGTGCTTTTGCAGTCGTTAACACATCTGGAATAACACCAGAGTTCATGTAAGCATATAGTGCACCTGTACGGCCAACACCGGTTTGTACTTCATCAAAAATAAGTAAGGCACCAAACTCATCACACAGTGCACGTAAACCCTTTAAAAATTCGATGTCAGCAGGAATAACGCCGCCTTCACCTTGGATCGGCTCAACAATAACGGCACATGTTTGTTCATTAATGACTGCTTTGGCAGCTTCTAAATCATTAAAGGCAACATGGTTAATACCGTTTGGAAGTGGTGCAAAGTCTTGTGAATATTTAGGTTGACCACCTGCTGAAACGGTAAATAAGGTACGGCCGTGGAACGCATTGTTAAATGCCACAATGCCACTTTTGCCAGCAACGCCGCTATCTAAACCAACTTTACGCGCCAGTTTTAATGCCGCTTCGTTCGCTTCTGCACCTGAGTTACAGAAGAAAACCTTGTCTGCAAATGTATTTTCGGTGAGTTGTTTTGCAAGGCGCAGAACGGGTTCATTTGTATAACCGTTGCCTACATGCCAAAGTTTTGTTGCTTGTTCTGTTAAAGCATTCACTGCCACTGGATGCGCATGACCTAATGCGTTTACTGCAATCCCGCCTGCAAAATCGATATATTCTTTATTTTCTTGATCCCAAATACGTGAACCTTCGCCACGTACCGGAATGAAATTTGCCGGTGCAAAAACTGGAACCATCCAGTCGTTAAAGTTGCTTCGAGTTACAGAAATTGGCTGTTCCATGCTTACCTCAGTATTTATTTAATATATTCGATAACACTTAAATTTGAATAATTCAGAAAAAAGGGAATGAGCAAATAAACCCTATAACATCCTTTATATTTGCTCAAACCACTTTTTCTAAAGTAATTTCCGCAGATTAGCCTGGGAAAATACCGCGTTCTTTACGAGCTTTTAAGATACGCTCACATGCCAAGATGTAAGCTGCTGTACGTAAAGTACAAGCGTTGCTGTTCGCTGTATTCCAAACGTCATCCATAGCTTGAACCATCAACTTGTCTAAACGCTCGTTGATTTCTTCTTCGCTCCAGAAGTAGCTCGCCATGTCTTGAACCCATTCGAAGTAACTTACAGTTACACCGCCGGCGTTACATACCACGTCAGGAACTACAACAATGCCACGCTCAACTAATACATCTTCAGCTTTAGGATATGTCGGGCCGTTTGCGCCCTCTAAAATCAACTTAGCTTTAAGTTTTTGAGCACGTTCAACAGTGATTTGGCCTTCTAGTGCAGCTGGAACAATAATGTCAACTTCAGCTGTCCAGAAATCTTCGTCAGCAATTGATTGCGCGCCAGCAAAGCCACCAACACCTTGGTTTGCATTTACGTGATCACGTAATGCTTCAAGATCAATACCATCAGCATTGAAAATTGTGCCAGTGTGGTCTTGAACGTGTGTAACTTTCGCTTTTGATTCAACAAATAAGAAAGCTGCTTCACTACCTACGTTACCAAAACCTTGAATAGCAACTTTCGCGCCTTCAATTGGTAAATTAATTTTTGCTGCTACTTCACGACCTGTAACGAATACGCCACGACCAGTTGCTTTCACACGACCTAAAGAACCGCCTAAGTGAACTGGTTTACCAGTTACAACACCAGTTACAGTGTGACCTTGGCTAGTAGAATAAGTATCCATCATCCAACCCATGATATTGGCATTCGTACCAACGTCTGGAGCAGGGATATCTTTTTGAGGCCCAATAATATGACCAATTTCAGTCGTATAACGACGAGTCAAACGCTCTAATTCACGAGTTGATAATTTACGTGGATCAACACGGATACCACCTTTTGCACCGCCAAATGGCAAGTTCAAAACAGCAGTTTTAATTGTCATCCATGCAGACAACGCCATTACTTCATTCAAATCAACATTTGGATGGTAACGAACACCGCCTTTACCCGGACCACGAGACAAGTTGTGTTGTACACGGTAGCCTTCAAAGTGCTGGATCGAACCATCATCCATCACGATTGGCACGTCAACAATAAGCGCACGCTTAGGACGTTTTAAAGTATCAATATAATCAGCTAAGTGTTCTAAATATGGCGCTACACGGTCAATTTGTGCCAAGTAAGTTTGCCATGCATCGCTATGTTCGTTTACGTATGAAAGATCTGACATCTTTTTTCCTATATACCTTCATAGACTCAGATTTGATAAATCCGTAGTCTTTATTATTCAGCAACTAAAACCTTGCAATAACAAAGTCTTAGTTTATTTACTAAACCTTCTGCTCTTCTAAAGCATTAGGTTTTTTAAATTCCATTTGTTGATACTAAAAGTATGATCTACTTTTATATATCGATATCTTTTACAAGCTTTCTTTCATTTAACTTACTGTTTATAAAGCTATCTTTATAAAAGCAAAGTTTAACCACAACCCACTTAATCCAGTCGGCTGAAATATAAATACAAAAGAAATGGCATAACCGTTTGGGAGTTAAAAAGAACGATGATTTATAAAAAAATCATATGTCCATAAAAATTATTTTGACTAATCGATAGATCCCTCCATTAGTCTTTTTAAAAATAAACATTGTTCAATAATGCTACAGATTAATTATCTCTACACATACCGCTTAAAATTAAGCCGGAACATAGCTATAAAATCTTCCAATAAATATAGCATAGAGCACACTCATTTAGAACATTTTAAAATAAATAAGCAGAGAAAAAATAATCAAATCGCACTAATCCTTATAATAAAAAAAACAACAAATATTAAAAAAACCTTAACTTTAATAAAAAAATTTTATAGGAAACATAAAATCATAATTTAAAAAAATATAAAAAATTAAAACTATAAATAACAATAACTTAAAAATTAATCACCTTCGTAAAATTGTCAAAAAACTATACCCTCTCTACATTAAATCTATAATAAGTCCATTTCTAATTCATATTTCATAAAATCCCAAAAACCTCTTTATCAAATAACCAAGCTAAACATAGACTTAATCAAATATTAATAATAAATAAATATTAATAAGAATCCGATAAATGGTAATTTTACAAAACAATATTTGTTTTCATGATCAAAAATAAAACTTCATTTTTAAAAAAAATATATAAATTCCTTCTTTTTAAACTTCCAGTAAGACACAAAAAAGGCCCCTTACGGGACCTTTAAAAAGACATTCTTTAGACTCTAGAAAGCTCAGCTCTGCACCAGATCTTTCTTTCGATAAAAAATGAAATAGCTTGCATAGCATAGAAGTATAAAAACAATACAACAGATAAAACCAACTTGCATGGATGGGTCAAAGACCATACTGATGCAGGTCACGAGACAGAACAACCCACCCACAATTGGGGTAAGAGGGAAAAGAGGTGCCGCGAAACGCAAATCTTTTGCTGTTTTTCCTGACTTATACCACTGTCTACGAAAGTTAAACTGCGAAATACAAATCGCAATCCAAACCACAACCATCGTAAAAGCTGCAACCCCCAATAGATTCTTAAAAATTGTTTCTGGTGCGAATTTTTCTGAAAGTAATCCTGGAATTGCACCAAACATAGTTACAGTAATGGCAACAATCGGTGTTCCAGAAGGAGTTAATTTAGAAAATATTTTTGGTAATTGATTTTTCGCCGAAAGCGACCACATCATACGTGAAGCAGCAAACAAACCAGAATTTGCAGCAGAAAGTAAAGCCGTAATAATTACAAAGCGGATAATATCTTCTGCATATGGAATACCAATATAGTTAAATACCGTCACAAAAGGACTATTACTTACTTCATTTGCACTA
The DNA here is from genome assembly GCF_059579785.1 of Acinetobacter sp. S-1. Taxonomy (NCBI): domain Bacteria; kingdom Pseudomonadati; phylum Pseudomonadota; class Gammaproteobacteria; order Moraxellales; family Moraxellaceae; genus Acinetobacter; species Acinetobacter sp. S-1. The sequence continues at coordinate 383,929 of NZ_CM184207.1, read as the reverse complement.
AGGCCTGCAAGTTGGAACGGCAGTAATGAACTAATCACCACAATTGTACCAACAAAGAAAATTAGTAACCGCCAAATAGCCGCATTGATTGCTTTAGGAACTGTCTGTGCTGGATTCTCAGCTTCCCCCGCCGCTACCCCAATTAATTCTGTGCCCGAAAAAGCAAAGTTAACAATAAGCATAGTGGCAAAAATTGGGAAGAGACCGTTTGGGAACCAACCGTGGGCAGTCAGGTTACTAAATAATGGCGCTGTTTCATGTCCGTGGTAAGGAATAAAACCAAAAATTGCCAGTAGACCCAAACCAATAAAACAGATGATTGTAATAACTTTAACGAGTGCCAACCAGAATTCAGATTCGGCAAATAATCGAGTTGAACTGATATTAAGGAAAAAAACTAAGGCACCAAAAAAAAGAGTCCAAGCCCATACCGAGGTAGATGGAAACCACTCCTGCACCAATAAAGCCGCTGCAGTAAACTCAGTCCCTAAAGTTGCAGTCCAAGTTAACCAATAGAGCCAAGTAATCATATAGCCCGTACCCGGACCAATATAACGACGTGCGTATTCACCAAAAGAGCCTGATTCCGGCACATGAACCGCAAGTTCACCAAGGCATAACATCACGGTATAGGCAATTAAACCGCCCAAAAAATAAGAAATAATTGCGCCAATTGGGCCTGCTTGGGAAATTACATCACCAGACCCTAAAAAAAGACCTGTACCTATGGCACCGCCAAGGGAGATCATCACCAAATGTCGAGTACTCATTGCTCGTTTCAAAGGTGCAGAACTTCCATGTTGCGATGCATCATTATTCCGATAATTTAATGATTGCATATAAAAAACTGTAACGACAATTTAGTAAAAAATCATTTTAGGAGAAAAAAATAAATATGCAATTATCTTTGAATAGTGAACTTATTTTAACCAAGTTCTTCAGGTAAAAATAAAATATATAGTAAAAACATTTATTTATATTTTTTTATAGCTATAACTGTATTTTAATTAATCTTATATTATTTCTATAATTTATGTATTAGTAAAACCCATTTATTTTTAAATATAATATTTATATACATTACTAGTTATGCCTACTTTAAATACAGCAGATCACTATATAATAAACCTACTATTTATTTAAATAATGAGCTTTAAAATAATATACAAATAAGTTTATAAAAAAATATTTTTTAAGCAAAAAATAAAGCCCAAACCTAAAGGTCTGAGCTTTATTTAGACACTATAAAGTTTTAATAGCTGATGGTGCTCAACTGTTCGGTAGATTGAATTGAACCTTCCGTAAACTCACACAGCCCTTGTTCATCACAAGATAAATTTAATTGCTTATAGCTAATCGCTAAAGAATCCGAATATTTTTTGATTACAAACGGACCCATATCCGATGTTAAGGGCTCTTCACGCTTGAACAATTTAATAATCTTACGATCATTCATCGCTAACAAATAAATTTCATTATTTAATTCAATGTGCACTACACCAGTTTGCTCAGCCACAATTGGAACCAAATAAGATTTATTCGCCAGTAGAGTATCTACTGTATAACTTTCAAACTTTGAATTGATGAGGTTAAATACCAAAATTAAACCAAAGCTAGTCTGCAAGCCTTCTTTATAATTTGCATCTTCTTGAATTCGCTGTACTTTAATACCGAGCTTTTGAAAGTCCAACTCAGTTGCTTGATTTGTTTTTATCAGACTATGTGTAATAGCCTGTTTAAGTGGGTTATCAAAATAACGTTCATCTAACTGAAAATCATTTTGACGCAATATTTTTAACAACATTTCATCATGTTGAGTAAGAACATGCGCAAGTACATTACGGAAGTAAAACTTACTTTGTTTTTTGACCTTACGAACTTGCTGATAAAAATAGATTTCATCGAAATCATGTTCAATAAAATCATGTAATAAACTTGAACTAGCCAATACAGACAATGCTTCATGACCAGTAAATGGCAAATGAATCGTATGTAAGCTTGGTAACAGCTCTTTTATTTTTAAGTAATGTTCACGGTCAATTGAAAAGTAAGGGTCATAAACAATAATGTATTCACGCGCTGTATCGACATCTTGTGGCTGAATCTGCATGTCTTTATTTGCTATAGCATCAAAAAACTCAGCGTAACGTCGGTCTTCAACATGCTCTGGATCAATTGAATATTGAGGCACAAATGCAATCACACGGTTCATATTCAATAAATTAGAATATTTGATTGCCGCATAGCCGCCCATTGAACCGCCATAACCCACAATATTTTTAAAGCCTTCTAGAATAGGCGAAATTGCTTTTGCCAGCTCAACCATGCTTGCTTGAGGAAACCATGATTTTTGTTTTGGCATTACCCCAATAACATTATATTGGTATTTAATTAGAGACTTTTCAGCATTGATAGATAAGCCACTCGCTCGGGTAATCAAATCGCCAAAAGAGAGAACCAATGTATTAGAATCGCCTGGTAAAAAAATGGCTCTAATGTGTTCGTCTTCAAAAATAATTTGCTTATCCATGCTCACACCGAAAGAAAATTTACTCCCACATACAACGTCAAAAATGAAACAAAATAGGTGTTTTGCCAATTTATGATTGCGGAGTATCTTATTTTATAGATGCCAGTCAGATTAAAAAGCGCAAAATATGACACAATCCTTACATCCTGCCGCTCAAAAAGGCTTCAGTTCAGCTGCTGAACTATATCAGCAAGTTAGACCCAATTATCCCGCAGAAATAGTAAGTTGGCTGCAAAATTGCCTACAAATACAGGAAAACTCTACTGTTATTGATCTTGGATCGGGTACTGGCAAATTCTTACCCTACTTAAAACAAACGCATGCAGATGTTATTGCAGTTGAGCCAATTGGCGAGATGTTACAGCAGCTTCAACAAGTTTATCCTGATATCAAAACATTACAGGCTTTTAGCCATTCAATTCCTGTAGCAGATCATAAAATTGATGCCATTGTTTGTGCGCAATCTTTTCACTGGTTTGACAACCTTGATACCCTAACAGAAATGCATAGAGTATTAAAACCAGAAGGACATTTAGGGCTAGTTTGGAATCAACGAGACGAACGTACAGATTGGGTCAAGGCTTTAGCTGACTTCCTACTTCCACTTGAAGGTGACACACCTCGTTATCATAGTGAAAAGTGGAAACGCGTATTTGAACAACAAGATTTATTCGTATTTGATAGCCTACAAACATTCACACAGTCACAACACGGTTCTGTCGAACAAGTCGTAAGCAAACGTTTACTCTCTACGAGCTTTATTGCTGCAATGACTGAAAAAGATCAATTACAACTCAAAGCACAGTTTGAAAAAATTGTTTATGATTTTACGGGATTAGGTCCTCTAGATCAGATTGATTTTCCATATGTTACGTATGCATATCACTTTCAAAAAAGTACGTTACCCGTTAAATAATTAGTGAATAGGTTTGGTTGAAAGTTATGAAGAAAACACCTCAAATCATATTAATGTCTTTGCTTTGCTCTAGCCTATTTCTGACTGCTTGTAAAAAAGCGGATGAGCCTGCTAAGACGGAGCAACCTTCTGTCACCTCATCTACCGATCAGGTTTTAGAAAAACTAAATGAAAGACCTGTTAAGACCTTCCCTGCCACTGCTGATGATGCACACGATATTGCGCTCTTAGAGGATTATGACCGCCGCTTTACAGAAATGAGTGACGAGATGGAAAGTGAATTAGCAAAAATGCATGAAGCTGGAACCCTCACTACAGAGTTTGAGCAACAGCGTACTCTCGATAATGTGCGCTCTTCTTTGACCATGTTAAAAGATTTAGATTTAAAAACTGAGCAAGGTCGTTACATTCAGGGTCTACTTTATCAATATTGGGAAAACCAAGAAAAACACTTGAGTGATAAGCAAGCCACTAAAGATGAACAGATCAATGATCTTGCCGACTATTTACAAGCGCAAAATCAATTAAAATATTGGAAAGCATCGCAACAGAAATAAGCAATGTCTTGGTTATAAAAAAGCCTTCAAACTTATGAAGGCTTTTTTTTAAATTATATATTTTGCTTTTCAACCCAATGAATTGCCTGAACGCGGAATAACTCACATGCACCATCACCCGTATCAGTCGGCGTAAGTGAGGATTTCCAAACTAAGTTTTTGTCCTTAATCTCGACAAGATCACCTTTTAGATAAACTAAATCACCACGTTTAACCTGTTTAATCTGCTGAGCAATTTCAGGATTTGCAGGAATGATGTGCATGTTAGATACCATTTGCATCGCTTGCTCTGCTGGAACAGGTAATTTAGGAATTTTCCAGTTTAAATAACGGTCATATTGTTTCACTGAAATATGACGTGCGATTTCAGGCTTTGCAAACAATCCCCAACTTACTGCATAGTCGATAGGAGAAAACTTAGCTTGTTCATCATTTTGATAAACTTTTGAACCCAAGATTCTGAAGTTTCCTTGAAAAGGTTGTAATACAGAAATAGATTGATCTTTTTCTATCGGGCTCAAACCATTGGCAATATTATATTCACTTGAGGTCGATGCAAATGTTGAACTCATGCCAATCACGGCGAGTAAGCCCATCATCAAACGTTGTTTTTTCATCGTGTTACACCTCAAATATTGCTAGATCAAAGTGAATAGATCTTCAATTTATAATAGCTTTAAGCGATGAAAAAAATATCGAAATTTAGTAACAATACAGATCAATTTCGTCTATTTTTGTGCTGAATTAAACAGCTTGTTAATCTTCGAAATCTATTCTCAACGTTTCGAAACGAACCTTACCTTGTTGAACAGCTTGGGCAATTGCTTGTTGACCTTTCGTAAGTCTAGCTCCACCACTTTTTACATCAAGCAAAATAATATTGATGTCTTCTGCCGTACCATCGCCATCACGGAAATCGGTATATCCATCAAAAATAATATAGTCCACCGGATCGCCCATGAATTTTGCATCACTTGGTAAATACTGAAATTCAGGTAAAACGGGAGCAAATTGTTCTGCCATTTTTCCTTTCAACACCGCACGACTTGTATTTACACTTCTCTTTTGTGCTTGAGTAAGCGCCTGTTGATGCTCTAGTTCAAGTTCAGCAATATATTGCTCATATTCAGCCTTAATTCGTCCATTACGTGTATTTGATAAAATAATAGTAGTGATGATAATACCAATGCCAGCACCAATAAGCATGGCAAGCCATACAGACATAAATTTTCCTTAAAAAGCGCGAATTAAGATTACAGCTCTAATCATATCTAAAATAACGAAACAGCTTAAACTTTTGTCAAATGCAGTCATCTACTTCTCACAAAAAGATGCTAAGGTATAAAACATAAACAAATGTGCTGCTGAAAATAATTGGATTTATGAAAACGATACTTATTGCAAATCAAAAGGGCGGATGCGGAAAAACCATGACAGCCATTACGTTAGCAACGGCATTGGCACAAAAAGGATATAAAGTAGCATTAGCAGATTCGGACAATCAAAAATCGGCCTTACAATGGTTAAAACAGCGCCCTGATACTGTTGCAACGATTCAAAGCCTAGACTGGCGTCATGAAAAATCAATTGGTGATGCACCCAAAAATCTGGACTATTTAATTATTGATGCGCCTGGTGCTCTGTCAGGTGAGCATGCTGAACAGCTTATTAGTGAAGCGCATGCCATTATTACTCCACTTCAACCTTCATTTTTTGATATAGACAGTACTCGTCGTTTTTTAAAGCATTTACAAGATATTAAACGTATTCGTAAAGGTAAAGTTCAGATTTTACTTCTTGCAAATCGTGTAAAACCAAACAGTGCAAGTTCAAAAGATATCCAACAGTTTTTTGAAAAAATTGAACAGGAACCTGTTGCATGGATTGCTGAGCGCACTGCGTATGGCAGCTTAGCAATGCAAGGTTTAAGCATTTTTGATAAACCGCAAAAGAACTTTATTAGTATCCAAAATCAATGGCAACCGGTTCTAAACAAGTTAATTGAAGATAAAGCTGAGTGGTTTTAATTAACTTTTAGCCTCTAAAAAGAGTTGTATAAGGTTTTTTACATTGTGACCTTAAAATTTGCCTCAGGTTATTTTTCAGTTAATATGACTTTATTCTACGTAGAAAATTAGAGAAATATTGTTCGTGCATCCATACGCTCCTAATTTACAGCGCGTTTTATTGTTTGGGCTGTTTTTTATTTTGATTTTTTTAGGATTTAATATCCTGAAATACTTTATTGTTCCTGTACTTTGGGCTGCCATCATTGCATATATGACTTGGCCTATTTATTTAAGAATTCAGCGCTTTTTTGGAGAAACCCGCAATACTTTAAATGCAACTCTAATGATTAGTCTGGTCATTTTGGTTGTTGGTGTACCGTTTACATGCGCTATTTTCATTTTGCAGCATGAAGGACGCAACTTATATTTTGACTTACAACGTCAGGTTTTTTCGGGCCATTTAAGCGTTCCAGATTTTATACGCGAGCTTCCTTTTGTAGGAAAAGAAATTTCTCGTACACTCAATGAGTTAAACAACGATCCTAATAGCACCATTCAAAATATCGCAGCTTGGGTACAAAGTCATTTAAGTTATGGCCGTGTACTGCTCGGTGAGATTAGCAAAAATATTGTCAAACTTGGCTTTGCTGTATTTAGCCTATTTTTCTTCTACCGTGATGGTCAAATGATTTTGTCTCAAGTGAGTAAAGCTTTAGAAATGGTCATTGGCCCTCGTATTCATCACTATCTTGATACGATTTCCGAGACAACTCGTGCAGTAGTCTATGGCGTAGGTTTAACTGCAATTGCTCAAGCCGTTTTAGCTGGATTAAGTTACTTCGTAGCAGGTGTACCAAACCCTATGGTTCTCACTATTGCTACGTTCTTATTGGCTTTAATTCCATTTGGCACCCCAATTTCCTATTTAGGCGTAGGTTTATGGTTGTTCTCTCAGGGACAAACCATGGAAGCTATTGGCGTTGTCGTTTGGGGCGTGGTGATTGTCAGTAGCTCAGATAATGTGATTAGACCACTCGTCATTTCTGGCGCCACCAAAATTCCGTTCTTATTAATTATGTTTGGTGTATTAGGCGGTATTGCGAGTTTCGGCTTGGTCGGTTTATTTATTGGTCCTGTAATTTTGGCTATTTTACTGGCAATTTGGCGTGAATGGTTACATGAAACGATTGAACCTGAACCTATGCCAAAAACGACTATGATTTATGATTCTGAAAGTGAATCGTCCAATGACAAAGAGTGACATAGTTATTTAATTTAAAAATGTTTCTAGATACAAATTAACTATTTAAATTAACTTGTAGGTCAGACCTCTGTTTGTTTGAATCAAACGATCATATATATTTATAAGGACATCCAATCATGCAGATGTTTAATAAAATTAGCGCAGTTTGTGCGCTTACAGCCCTTTTTACGGTTGGCTGTAGTTCGGTAACTAAAACTGTATCTGACACAGCTCAAGCATTAACCTCAATGCATACTAAAAAAGTGGTCGACGTAAATGAAGTGACAGCTAGCGGTATTGGAAAAAAAATAGGTACGATTAGCTTTCAAGATAGCGACAAAGGCTTAATTATTACCCCTGCTCTTGCTGATTTACCAAGTGGTACTCGTGGTTTCCATATTCATGAAAACGCTTCTTGTGCACCTGCCGTAAAAGATGGAAAACCTGGCGCTGCTTTAGCTGCGGGTAGCCACTATAACCCGAACCAAGCTCCTCATCATGGTACTCCAACCACTGGCCATTTAGGCGATCTACCTGTTTTAGTTGTCGATAATACAGGTGTTGCAACAACTGCCGTAATCGCCCCTCGATTGAAACTTGCTGATATTCAAGGTCGAGCGATTATGATCCACGCTGGTGGCGACAATTATTCAGACTCACCTCAACCTCTTGGCGGTGGCGGAGCACGAATTGCGTGTGGTGTGATTAAATAATTTATGTGTTTTTCAAATTGTGGGTATCTAAAAAGATATCCACAATTTTGTTAATTTATTGATCGTTACAACTTGATTTAAGTCTAATAAAATCTTAAAAAATGACTGACTTTTGTAGATAAAAAGAATAATATTTTTGAAGTAATAAAAATTTAAAGTTACATACTGCTTTCTCACGTATTCTCTAATTTAGAACAAAAGCCGTGAATTATCTGACCCAAATATTTAATAGCTTTAAGACAAACTCTATTTTAATTTATTGCCTGCAAATTCTGATTGTACTCACTGGCACAACTTTAGGTTTGCTTTGGCTGGGCTATAATCAACTTATTGTTCCTGTAACATTAGGGGCAATTGCAGCAGCATTAACAGACTTTGATGATCGCTTAAGTATTCGATTACGCAACTTGGTCTATGTCTGCCTGTTCTTTTTTACAGTCAGTAGCATTCTCGGTTTTTTAGCACCTTACAAAATTTTCTTTATTTTATATCTCTCTATCTCAAGCGCTTTTTTTATTTTACTAGGCGCTTTAGGGCAACGTTATGCCACGATTTCTTTTGGCACTATTTTGCTCTCTATTTATAGTATGTTCGGTTTAGGCGAATATACACATTGGTATCAACAACCTACTTATTTTATTTATGGTGCTCTCTGGTACGGTTTAACTTCTATTTTATTTTTTATTATTAAACCGACACTCCCCTTACAAGATAAGCTCTCACAAATTTTTAAAGAAATTTCTGTTCTACTACAAGCAAAAGCTCGTTTGTTTGATCCGGACAATAAAGAGAATGTTGAGCAGCTTTTATATGAATTATCTCTACAAAATACGCAAGTTGCCCAAAGTCTCAATCAAATACGCAGTTCTCTACTTACTCGGCTCAAAGCTTCCAGAGTCAGTAATAAAAGTATCTATTGGTTAAACCTATACTTTTTCGCACGAGATATTCACGAGCAAGCCACTTCAAATTATTTACATTACGAACATATTCAACAGAATTTTAGCCGTAGTGATCTTATTTTCCGTTTCCAAAAAAACCTGCGTCTACAAGCACAAGCATGCCAAGACTTAGCTCAATGTATTTTATATAACCAACCATATCAGCCTTCGCAAGAAAGTCAGAAAGTATTAGGACATTTAGAAAGTTCTTTAAAAGATTGGATACAACAACATCCACAAAATTTTGAAGTTAAAAATTTAAAACTTATTTTTGATAATTTAAAAGGAATGCATGAACAGTTTGAACAACTGCAATATGCCCAACCTGTTCCTGAAAATAGCACTCAAACAAGACAAGAACACTTAAATTTACTTGATGACGATATTCAAGGATTTTCAGATCTTATCTTAAAGCTGCGGCAACAACTTACGCCACAGTCAGCGCTGTTTAGGCATGCCATACGAATTGCTGTGGTTTTTGCCGCAGGTTACGCAATTTCACTGTTACCCTTTGCGCAGCATGGCTACTGGATTTTACTCACCAGTTTGTTTGTCTGTCAGATTACTTATTTTGCGACTAAAAGCCGTCTTAAATTAAGAACGATTGGTACATTACTCGGGGTTTTATTAGGAATACCAATTTTATATTTTGTACCGAGTATTGAAGGCCAGCTCATCATTACAATTATTTGTGGAGTCTGCTTTTTTTACTTACGTCAAAAGAAATATGCTTTGGCTACGCTCATGGCCACCCTTATGGTGCTATTAATTTTCAACTTAAAAGGCGCTGGCTACAGTATTATTTTACCTCGACTGATAGATACCTTATTAGGCTGCTTTATTGCATGGCTTGCCGTAAACTTTATTTGGCCCGACTGGAACTTTCGTAACATCCCCAACAATATTAATAAAAGCAGCAAAGCGACCTTAGATTATTTCAATGTGATTGTTGAGCAATATCAATATGGCAAAAATCAAGACATCGAATATCGTAGAATTCGTCGTGCTGCGCATAACGCTCAGATTGAGCTATCCAACATGATTTCAAGCTTAAGTGCTGAACCGAATCCGAACCCTCAACTCATCCATTATGCTTTTCGTTATCTGGTTTATAGCCACAGCCAACTGAGTTACGTAGCAGCGTTAGGAAGCCAACGACAGAAAATTGATGATCAACAGGTATTACAACTCTTACTGGATTGTCAGCAAATTCTTAAACAGAGCTTATTTGATCCGGCTTATATTGATTTCAATTTCCTTGAGCAGACTTTAGCGCAAATTCAAAGCCTAACTACTCATGAGCACTTTTCAGAGAATTACACACTCGTGTTAAAACAAATCAGTTTATTGCTAGAAACCTTGCCAGAATTATTAACACTTAAAGACAAACTTTTAGAACAAGAGATTAAGTAGAATAAAAAAATACCGGAATATCAATTCCGGTATTTTTTATTTAATTGTTGCCTTGTTGCAGTCTTTCTTGCATTTCCTGCTTCAAAGCACTTCGCGGTTGGCTAAACCAAAGAGCAATAAAGGTAAATGCAGACAATGCAAAAGCCCATAAATGAAATTGTGTATAGAGATAACGTACAAGCTCAATCATTGCAAAGAAGCTCATCATCAGTAACATTGAAACTGCTGCTGCAACTGTTCCTTTTGATACCTCAGATGACATGAGTGCAAAGCGATATAAGACTGAAAAGCTAATTCCCTCACCAAAACAGATGAGCGTCATGCCTGTAAGCAAACATGGTATGAGATAGGTTTGCCACACTACACCTAATATTAAAATGAGTGTACCGGTTAGCATAATCGGCAAACCCATCATGACGGTTTTACCCAAAGGCAAACGGTCAATAATTTTGATTAAGACAATGTTGCCTACAATTAAACCCAAAAATACGGGGAATTGAGCTAAGCCATATTGCACACTGGTGAGCTTTAATTCATCTACTAAAATGATTGGAGATAAAGCAATCCATAGCATTAAAGGCATACCCACTAAAGGTAATGCGAGACTTAAACCTAAAAAACGGCGGTTGGCAAACACCTTTTTAAAATCATCAAAAAGATAACTAAAAGGTTGCTTGGTTACACTGACTTGCTGGCTTGGCATCTGTTTTTTCAACCCGATCCAACTGAGTAATGCCAATACTGCGATGGCGACAAAGCCCCAGTGCCATGACACATAATCAATTAAGAAAGCGCCAAGTACAGGTCCTAGCAAGGGTGCAAGTAATGAGATATTTGCCATGAGTGCCATGACTTTAATCGCATCACGTTCAGCAAAGCTTTCTTGAATAGCCGCATATCCAACTGCTGAAATTACGGTTAAGCCAATTCCTTGCAAAAATCTTAAAGCTAGAAATTGCTCGATTTGCGTCGTCAGTAAAATTAAAAAACAGCATAGAGCAAAGAATAAAACTCCTGCTAATAGTACTTTTTTACGTCCGAGACGGTCCGACAAAGGACCAAGTAACCATGCAACAGATGCGCCACCTAATAAATAAAATGACATCGAAGACGGTGCCCAAGTTGCACTTACACCAAAATCTTCAGTAATTGCCAACATGGCTGGCTGAATCAGGTCATTACCAATATAAACCGCAAATTCAAATAGCACTAAGGCCAAAGGAAACATCAACGTTGTACGGTTCAACGTTGTCGTTTGAATATTTTTCATGAGTTGTACACTTCAAAATAGCGGCCATATGTCTGTACGACTATCTATAAAATAAGATGTAGTCATGACGATGACATGTATGGTCAATCAATCTTTAGTTAAGTTGTTATATGCCGTGAGAGTGCATGTTTAGAGTGTGAAACACCGTATTCACAAGGTGTCTAAAACGAGAAAAAATATATGACGTGAGATTCGGTAATTTTTACCAATTGGCACAATTGCCGAGCGCAACAATAGCACTTTTTAAATTGATCAGCAATCATGCAATTTCAAGAAGCTTAAATTTCAGATTTTTACACAAAAAGGCATGCAAATTATAGTTGTGTACAAACTCAAAGTTATCCACATATTCGATAAAAAATTAAGCATCATGGGCAAGGGTTAACTTGAAAGTCTGTGGTTTCATCTCCTTTTGTACATTGATAGCTTTGCTTTTTATTCACAATTTTCCAGATTTGCTGATCTCGTTTTAATAAATATTCAGTACGTGTTTTCGACACCGCATCTGGACTAGGTTCTGTTTGCAAAATAGTAACTTGAGCATTGGAAGGATCATCCGAAGCATTCATTTGCTGTGAAATATCTAAATTGCTTGCATCATTTAAAAGATCTGGTTGATCGAGTAATACAGCCTGTATAGGACTATCAGCAAGTTGAGCAGAAGAATTTTGAGGTGGAGCACAAGCTGTTAATATGCTTAAGCTGAAAATAATCAACAAACCATTCTTTTTCATCACTCTTCCCCTCTATTTACTCAAAATTAATGCTAAAGATAATAGGCCACTTTTTCTTTTTGAGCTTTGTAAATAGTTATAAATTTATTGATATTAATGAGATAGATTAGTTTTAAATAGAAATCCAATAATAATTATTGATTTTTTATCAACAATATTTTTCCTATTCATGCATTTTTCTACAACAGTAAATCTCATAGAGTATGCGTCAAATACAGGAATTTAATGAGAGCAACCTCCATGAGTAAGATTTTAGTGATTAATGGTGCTAAACAATTTGCCCACTCAAACGGTGAATTAAATGACACATTAACCACCCTAGCAACCACACACCTCACGGAACTCGGCCATGAAGTCCAAGTCACCCGTGCAGACAGCAACTATGATGCTGAAAGTGAGGTTGAAAAATACTTATGGGCAGATGTTGTTATTTATCAAATGCCAGGCTGGTGGATGGGCGCACCTTGGACAGTCAAAAAGTATATTGATGATGTCTTTACCACTGGTCATGGTTCACTTTATGCAAGTGATGGCCGTAGCCGTTCTGATGCCTCAAAAAAATATGGTTCAGGTGGTCTAATTCATGACAAAAAATATATGCTGTCATTGACTTGGAATGCTCCAATGGAAGCATTTGAAGATGCAGATCAATTCTTCCACGGCGTAGGTGTAGATGGTGTTTATTTACCATTTCATAAAGCCAATCAGTTCTTAGGCATGAGCACCCTTCCGACATTTATCGTAAATGACGTAATTAAAATGCCTAACGTTGATAGTTATGTTGAAGAATATAAAGCACACTTAAATACTGTATTTGCAGCAGCCTAATAAGGAGAAATCCATGCTAACCATTATTGCGGAAATTCGTACTAAATCGGGTGGACAGCATCGCCAGAACGTATTGGATGCCTTTCAGAAAATCATTCCAACTGTTTTAGCAGAAGATGGTTGTCATGGTTATGAACCTTTAGTTGATCACAAATCAAATGCGAGCTTCCAAACTCACGAGCCTGATACGATTGTCATGCTAGAAAAATGGCAAAGTGTTGCCCATCTTGAAGCACATTTAGCGACGCCTCATATGCAAGCGCATCATGAAGCCGTTAAAGATGATGTAGTTGACGTCAAAATTAAAATTTTAGAAAGCGGCGTATAATTTAGACTATAAAAAAAGACGATATATTTATCGTCTTTTTTTATTTTTAAGAGCAAAGCTGGGTTTGAAAACCTCTAGAGCCTTTCCCTCTCGCGCATTGATAGCTCTTTTGCTTATTTTGCAATTGCCACTTTTCATCAACCAATTTGAATGAATATTCTGTTCGGATTGCAGAAACAGAATCATCCATTAAACCTGTTTGGATAACGGTAATACGGGAAACTGTTGGAGATTCCGCTCGGTTAAATACTTGCTGAACTGAGGTATTGTTATGCTCTTTTACGATCTCAGGCTGGGCTTTAAGTACTTGTTGCATCGGAGTTTCCGAACCCACAAAAGGAATTAATTTACTGGTCGTCGCACACCCAGTGAAAAGCCCAGCACAAAGCGCTGAAATTAAAAATAAACGTTGCATTTTTATCACCAAAACAGAAGCCATAGCTTTATGATGCTATGGCTTTGTCGGTTACTCTATAGAAACTATGTAGTCCTACAAAATAGATCTAATTTAAAGATCGAATAATTTACCTGGGTTCATCAAACCATTCGGGTCAAATACTTTTTTCAAAGCTTTCATATATTCAATTTCTTCAGGCGAACGTGAATATTCCAAATATGGCTTTTTCGTCATACCGACACCGTGTTCAGCAGAGATTGAACCGTCGTATTTTTTAACGGTATCAAACACATATTTATTTACCACCTGACACTTCGCAAAGAACTCATCTTTGGTTAAGTTTTCAGGTTTTAAAATATTTAAGTGCAAGTTACCGTCACCGATATGACCGAACCAACAAATTTCAAAGTCTGGATAGTTTTCTTGAACAATCGCATCAATCTCACGAATAAATGCAGGCACGTGTGTAATTAATACTGAAATATCATTTTTATATGGAATAAATGGCGCGATTGATTCAGAGATATCTTCGCGTAAACGCCATAAGCTTTCTACTTGGTCAAGGCTCTGGCTCATTACGCCATCAAGTACCCAACCCTGCTCCATACAATGCTCGAAAATTTCCATTGCTTTATCGAGAATCGGCTCATATGGAGCTTCAAACTCAAGTAATACATAGAACGGGCATTGAGTTTCAAATGGGCGTTGTACATGTCCATGATCTAAAACTTTTTGCATTGCAAGTTCACCAAAGAACTCAAATGCAGTTAAGTCGATGTCTTTTTGGAAAGCATGTAACACAGGCATTACTGCATCAAAGTCAGGAACACCTAAAACTAAAACTTGTAAGTTTTGTGGTTGACGCTCAAGTTTAATTTCTGCTTCAGTCACTAAACCTAGTGTGCCTTCACCTCCAATAAACAAATGCTGTAATGCATAACCAGTTGCATTTTTAACCATGCCTTTGTTTAAACGCAGGATATCACCTTTACCAGTCACTACGGTTAAGCCAAGCACCCAGTTACGTGTCATGCCATATTTAATAACTTTAATACCACCAGCATTGGTACCAATATTACCGCCAATCTGACTAGAACCCGCTGAAGCAAAGTCCACCGGATAATACATGCCTTGTTCTTCTGCATAATTCTGCAATTGCTCAGTCACAACACCAGCTTGCACTCGAACCATACGATCTGCCGGGAAGAACTCAAGAATTTGGTTCATTTTGTCCATGCTAATGACAATTTCACCATTGGTTGCTACCGCACCAGCAGAGAGACCAGTACGACCACCCGATGGTGTAATCGCAACATTAAATTGGTTCGCAAGCTTCACAACCGCCTGAACTTGTTCAGTCGTTGACGGAAAAACGATGACCGATGGGTTCGGATTAAAATGCTTGGTATGATCTTTACCCCAGTTTTCGAGACTATCAGCATCAGTTTTAATACGGTTTTCACCGACAATTGCTGTTAATTGGGTGAGTAACTCAGGTGTTAAAGCGACTGGAGCATTCATCGTTTGCAGACCTAGCAAGAAGTAAACTGTGGTGGGACTATGACCTCATAATTCTCAAGGTTCTCACCTGAGCAAAGCCATAATGTTCAAGGAACTTCTATATTCTACATGTATCCGCGCAAGCGATAAAGTTCAGAATAGAGATACTGTCACTACAAAACATGTTTAACGTAAATAAATACTTTCTATGGGGCTTTCAGAGAAAAATCACATTTATCCCCCTACCAAGCATATTTTAAAATGCTCGACAAGCCATAAACAGAAGTGATTAGAGATAGATAAAATTGCCATAAGGCGATGGTATAAACGAAATATCTATAGCACCGCCCAGTATGTTATTATACCGCCACCAAATTTGGCCTTTGTAGCGGAGCCGTAATGAGCCAACATCTTTCACTACCTAAAGATAAAATCCGTTTCCTTTTGTTAGAAGGCGTTCATCAAAACGCAGTCGATACTCTAAACGCTGCGGGTTACACCAATATTGACTATCGTAAAACTGCTCTTGAAGGCGAAGCGCTTAAAGAAGCAATTAAAGATGCTCACTTTATTGGTATTCGTTCGCGTACCCAATTGACTGAAGAAGTTTTCGAAGCTGCAAATAAATTGATCGCAGTAGGTTGTTTCTGTATCGGAACAAACCAAGTTGATCTTAAAGCAGCAATGGCACGTGGTATTCCTGTATTCAACGCACCGTATTCAAATACGCGTTCGGTTGCAGAGCTTGTACTTGCTGAAACGATTCTTCTTCTTCGCCGTGTTCCTGAAAAATCGGCGGCTTGTCATCGTGGTGGTTGGGACAAGTCTGCTGTCGGTTCTTTTGAAACTCGTGGCAAAACTTTAGGTATTGTGGGTTACGGTTCCATCGGTTCTCAACTTTCAGTTCTTGCTGAAAGCATGGGTATGCATGTTATTTATTATGATGCAGTAACGAAATTACCAATGGGTAATGCTCGCCAAGTTGGTTCTTTAGATGAACTTTTAGCAACTGCAGATGTTGTAACGTTGCATGTGCCAGATGTTCCGTCTACACGTAACTTCTTCACTAAAGAACAATTTGCGAAAATGAAAGAAGGCGCGATTTTCTTAAATGCTGCACGTGGTACATGTGTAGTGATTGAAGATTTAGCTGATGCAATCAGGTCTGGTCATATTGCTGGTGCAGCGGTTGACGTATTCCCGAAAGAACCAAAAGCAAATGGTGAAGAATTCCAATCTCCACTTCGCGGCTTAGACAACGTGATTTTAACTCCTCACGTTGGTGGTTCAACCATGGAAGCGCAAGCAAACATCGGTTTAGAAGTTGCAGAGAAATTTGTTGCTTACTCTGACAAAGGTATGACACTTTCTGCGGTGAACTTCCCGGAAATCGCGTTACCATTGACAGCTGGTCAACACCGTTTATTGCACATCCACAAAAACGTGCCAGGTGTATTGTCTAAAATCAACAACTTATTTGCTGAACAAGGCATCAACATTTCTGGTCAGTCACTTATGACTAAAGGTGACATCGGTTACCTCGTAATGGATGTTGACGCTTCTGCTTCTCAAGAAGCTTTAGATATGTTGCATGAAGTTGAAGGTACAATTCGTGTGCGCGTATTGTTCTAATACCAACTGTAAATTCAAAAGCCACAGCATTGTCTGTGGCTTTTTTATGGGTATTTACATTATCATGTGAAAAGTATACCAATTGATCAAATAATAAAATGTCCACTTTAAACCAGAAATCTCAGCTACATGCTTTGGGTTTTCTTATTCTTGCCATGTTAAGCGTTCAAAGTAGCGCATCTTTAGCTAAAATTTTATTTCAGAACTTCCCTGTACTGACTGTTTCAGCAATGCGCCTATGTTTAGGTGCAATTATTCTCGCCATTATTTTTCAAATTTGGCGAATTAATTTTAGTCAGGTCCGCTGGAAAGCAATTTTAGCTTATGGATTTGCGCTTGCAGGCATGAACGCACTGTTTTATCTGTCGATCGAACGCTTACCGATTGGGATCGCGGTTGCTTTTGAATTTATTGGACCTTTAAGTGTAGCGTTATACCACGCACGCCAAAAATATGATTTTGTTTGGGTCAGTTTCGCAATTATTGGGCTGATTTTACTTTTCCCTTTTAATCAGGCACATAGTCTAGATTGGATCGGCGTCTTATTTGCAATTAGTGCAGGGGCTTGTTGGGCGCTTTATATTATTGCTGGGCAAAAACCTTCTGGTATTTCAGGTAATCATACGGTGTGCTTGGGAATGAGTGTAGGTGCATGCATCTTATTACCCATTACCTTTTTTTCAGGCTCAATTGCACAAGTTATAGAACTTCCCTATCTTTTTTATTTTATTGGTTTGGCCATTTTAGCCAGTGCTCTTCCATTCTCTTTAGAAATGTTAGCACTGCGCAATTTGACACCTTTAAGCTTTGGAACATTAATGAGCCTAGAGCCCGCAGTTGCAGCACTATCTGGGTTTATCTTCTTGGGTGAATATCTTTTATGGAATCAATGGCTAGCACTTGCAACCATTATCACTGCTTCCGTTGGTTGTACCGTAACCACCCAAAAAGCTCGCCAAGAACGTGAAAAAGCAGCCAGTTAATTTAATAAAATCTGCCAGCTAAAACATAGTATTCGTTATAATTGTCCACCATTATTTTTAGACATCAGATGAAGCGCTAGAGTATTTTCCATGCAAAATCTTCCAATTATTGCTGTGCTGTATATGATTTTGTCGATGGTTTCGTATCAAATCAGCGCTTCATTTGCTAAGCAGCTCATTGCAACATTAGACCCTCTCACCGTTACAGTTTTAAGGCTGAGTTTTGCAACGGTTATTGTCGCAATTATGTTCCGATCTTGGAAAATCTGGTCACGCTTACCCTATTTAAAATGGCGTGATTTATTGATGTACTGCGCATCTTTAGGCTTAATGAATATCCTATTTTATACCTCACTTGGAAAATTACCCCAAGGTATTGCTGTTGGATTAGAGTTTATTGGTCCATTAGGCCTTGCGCTTCTTTCTATTAAACAAAAGAGTGACTACATTTGGGTAGCACTAGCCATGTTAGGCATTGCACTCATGGTACCTTGGCAAAACCCTATTCAACACCATTTCTCGTATGTAGGTGCAGCATGTGCGCTAGGCGCCGGACTTTGCTGGGCCTTCTATATCTATTTCGGTCATAAAGTTGTGACCCAAAATATCGGGATGCACGCCTTAACGATTGGGATCGGTGTATCTGCACTTGCCTTATTGCCAATTGGAATCTGGCACAATGCTCCTGCATTACTTGAAACACAGTACTGGGGTAAAGCATTACTTATTGCGGTGTTAGCGACTGCAATTCCATATGCACTCGACTTAATGGCTCTCAAACAACTTAATAAATTAACTTACGGAACTCTAACGAGTTTAGCACCAGCATTGGCAGCATTAACGGGTTTCCTATTACTTCACGAAGAAATCAGCATGCTGCAATGGGTGGCTTTGGCTTGCGTAATGCTGGCCTCTATTGGTGTTACTTTAAGAAGTACTAAAAAAGCTGCGTAGGTTTAATCTACTGCTGCTTTTTATACTTTTTATATTCTTTTAAATATTTATTGCCGAGTGTCTCCTTTTCGCTGTCTTTAAGAATTTTTCCGGCTTGCTGGAAAAATTTATGCTCTTCTTCTTTTAAATGATGATGGACTTTTTCACTCAACTGTTTGGCGGTTGCTAACCAACTCGGACTACTCATATCGGTTTTTTCAAGTTGTTCAACCAACTCATCCATTTCATGATGTTCAGATAAAGCATGTCTCGTAATATCTAAACCAACATCATCAAACATTAAAGGGATATATAAGTAACGGTCTTCGGCAACCGAATGAGCATATAATTCATTTTTTAATGCATCAAATAATTCTTTTCGTTCTTCGGTTAAACCGTGTGTCTGAATGAGTTGTTCAGAAAGGTTACGTTGATTTTCATGGCTTTCTCTTAATGCTTCGAAAATATTCATTCTCTTCCTCATTTTTAGCTAAAAAATCTTTTTTATTTCAAGGTTTATCATACGTTGAAATTTATAATGTTTAAGTAGCTTAAAATGAGACTATTTTTTACACAGTTCTCTTTCTAGTAAATTTCTGTAATGATTTTTATATTTATAGCTGTAAATGATACATAAAAGTATGAACTGTATTTTTGAGACAGCTCATACTTTCAATCTTATTTAACCCGTAACAAACATTTGATAGCCCAAACGGCAAATCAGAATACTCACCAAAATTAAAAAGATAATTCGTACAAAACCACTGCCATATTTAAGTGCAGTACGTACCCCAACAATAGAACCTAGCACGTTAGCCGCTGCCATCATTAAACCAATATGTAAAATAGCGTGACCAGTCGGGATGAGAAAACTCAGCGCAGCTAAGTTAGTCATAAAATTACCAATTTTTGACAAAGCTGAAGCATGCAAGAAATCAACTTGTAAAAAACGGATAAAGAAGAAAATAAAGAAACTACCAGTACCCGGCCCAAAAATACCGTCGTAGAAACCAATGGCCAAACTACCAATACCAGCTAAAATTAACATTTTCGTGGTAATTTTTTGCTCGGTATGAACTTGACCGAAGTTCTTTTTAACTAGGGTATAAATCGCAATCACAATCAACATCACGAAAACGAAAGGACGCAATACCGATTGAGGAATAAGTGATAAACATGCCGCGCCAGCAAAAGAACTAATCAAGGCACAAATGGCAATAACGGCTAAAAGCTTCCATTGCAACTTAACTTTTTTAGCAAATGTATAAGCCGCCGATGCTGTACCAAAAATGGATGAGACTTTATTGGTACCAATCACCGTAGCAGTCGACATGTTAGGAAAAGTGCTCATGATCCCCGGAATCTGGATAAGTCCACCGCCGCCTACAGCAGCATCAATTGCTCCTGCAGTAAACGCAAAAAAGATCAAACTAAGGATAACGTCCCATTCCATGCCCATGCTCTATACTCTACATCTACTACAAATTTAAGATACGCTTAGGTACCAACCGTTTTTTATCGGTAATCTCGGCTAAGCCTAAACAGCGCTCACCCGAAAACACCAAAACTTCTGCTTCTGCAGAATGCTCAATATTGCTTTCTAAACCGTTGCAAAAATATTTTTCACGCCCTTCCGGAACTTGAATTTTTAGGAAATGGTCAACTGGTGCATAAACTGGAAGTAGCAAAGCTTCTCTTTGCTCTTCTGTTAAACTTTCCAGATATTCAATGGTATAGCTCGGTATAAGCTCAAAATGTCCTGTTTGAGTCCGGTTCAGCATCGTTAAATGCCCACCACAACCAAGTGCTTCACCAATATCTTCACCTAGTACACGGATGTATGTCCCTTTAGAGCAGGTTACATCCAGAGTGATACTATTTTCGGTAAACTCAATAAGCTCTAAAGCGTAAATCGTGACTGGACGTGCTTCACGCTCAATCTCTATACCTTTTCTCGCCAGCTCATATAACGGCCTACCTTCTTTTTTCAAAGCCGAATACATGGGTGGAACTTGTTGAATATCACCTCTAAATTTTTCTAAGGTTTGTTCAATAAGTTCTTGGCTAAGCACCGGAATAGGACGCTCTTGTAAAATCTCCCCTTCCACATCACCTGTTGTTGTGGTCTGTCCCAATCGAACAGTGGTTTGATAACGCTTTGTTGAGTCCAGCAAATAATGTGAGAACTTGGTCGCCTCTCCCAAACAAATCGGAAGCAAACCTGTCGCCAAGGGGTCTAACGCTCCAGTATGGCCTGCTTTTTGGGCGCGATATAACCAACGCACTTTTTGCAAAGCCGCATTTGAACTTAAGCCTAATGGTTTATTTAATAGAAATACACCACTGATATGGCGACGAGAAATTTTTTGATTTTTTGTCGTCATTTTTACTGGAACACAAAGCTAGAAAAAAGTGCCGACATGTTAGCAAATTCGGCAAGATATTTTCACAATATTTAGGTGCCTTTTCACTTATTTTATGGCACATTAATGATCGAGTAAAAAAACAACAAATTAAAACTTAAGGAAGATATCTTTATGCAAGGGATGCAGAAGAAGGTATTGTGGTGCGTGCTCGGATTTTTTATTTTGAGCCTCATTGCATGTGTATATTGGTTAAGTCCTGACTCAAAAAACACATCAACCCAAGTCAGTGAAAAGACAGCTCAAAATTTAGCATCAGCTCCACCCATAAATAACTCAACGCTAAATGCAGATGCTTACCATAGTAAAAGTCAGCTAGATACCGAGGTTAACTGTCAGTTAAAAATTGATAGTTCCCAACATTTGGTCGTTAACAGTCAAACACGTGACTGCTTTGAATATTTTATTACCCAATATGGAGAAAATGATTTAGAGCAAATTAAAAATCACTTTGGAC
Source organism: Acinetobacter sp. S-1 (assembly GCF_059579785.1). Taxonomy (NCBI): domain Bacteria; kingdom Pseudomonadati; phylum Pseudomonadota; class Gammaproteobacteria; order Moraxellales; family Moraxellaceae; genus Acinetobacter; species Acinetobacter sp. S-1. The sequence goes on along the minus strand of NZ_CM184207.1, from coordinate 362,122 downwards.
AATTTATTCAGGGAAAATATTTAGTGCCAGCTCGCTCACAGATTCTGGATTTATGGACCCGCTACTTAAAATACCGTGAACAGCTTGCTCAAATCCAAACGCCTCCATCAAAACAACAAGATAAAAATTATTTTCAAAAGATCTTTAATTCAATTCAAGATCTAAGAAAACGTTTCTTTTCGGCCACTGAAATTGATGGGCTCTTCTCAAATGAAGATATCTATCAGAACTACACACTAGATCGTATGCAAATACTTGAGGACTCTTCTTTAAGCGAAATTGAAAAGGCTCAGAAGCTTAAAGAACGCTTTGAACAACTACCTGAAGACTGGCAACAAAACCTACAAGAACTTTCTAAACTTGATGACTTACATGCACTGACCAAACAAATTAAAGCACGTCATGGTTCAGCAGAAGAACTTAGACAAATGCGTACGGCACTTGTTGGAGCCGAGGCGACTCAACGATTAGAAACTTTAGATACACAGCGTAGTGCTTGGCAGCAAAGGGTCACAAGTTACCTGAGCGGACGAGATGAAATTATTAAAAGCAATATGAGCGATAGTGCTAAAAACCAAGCTATACAACAATTACGTCAACAGCAATTTAACTCATCACAAGAACAATTAAGACTTCGAACTTTTGAAACGGTCCATGATCAGGGAGGTGAACTGCCATTTAATTATTAAGCCTTTTCTTTTAGGAACTGGCTAAACAAGCACTAGCAGTAAGAAGCTGCTTTTCATACAAAATAAAAATAGTGAGTAAAAAATGAAAAGGAAGTTAACGTTTTTTTGCGCTGCAATGCTCTCTGGATTGAGTATTTCAGCGGCCTATGCCACAAATGCTGAACAAGTTAAAAACTCGTTCGTCTATTCATCTTATGCACAAACCAAATATCCACTGGTTTTTAACCACGGTATGGCAGGTTTTAACCGAGTTGGGACAGATACACTTGGTCTCGATTACTGGTATCAAATCCTTCCGGATCTTGCTCGTAATGGAGGAAATGTCTGGGCAACCAGAGTGTCACCTTTTAACTCAACAGAAGTGCGTGGTGAACAACTTGCCCAGCAAGTAGAAGAGATCATTGCTATTACCGGTAAGCCTAAAGTCAACTTGATCGGTCATAGCCATGGGGGCCCGACAATTCGCTATGTGGCCGGTATCATGCCAGAAAAAGTTGCCTCACTCACTACAATTGGTGCACCTCACAAGGGATCACCAATGGCAGATGTGATCCTGAACGTTGAGGGTACTCCTCTGTCTGGACTGGCAACGTTAGTAAACTGGTTTTCAGCAGCCATTACTTGGGCAGGAGGCCTAGACCCAACAAGCTATCCGCATGACTCTTTAGCAGGTGCTCATAGCTTATCAACTCAAGGTTCAGCTCAATTTAATGCTCAATTCCCTATGGGTGTACCAACTACTTCTTGTGGTGAAGGGACATACCAAGAGAAAGGTATTTATATGTATTCTTTCTCGGGGAATAAAGCGCTGACCAACCCATTAGATCCATTTGATATTGCGCTTACAGGCAGTAGTTTAGTAGTCGATCCATTTGGTGATAATGATGGACTTGTTTCCCGATGCAGTGCCAAATTTGGTAAAACAATTCGTGATGATTACAACTGGAATCATTTAGATGAAGTGAACCAAGTACTTGGTATACGTTCTATTTTCGCTTCCGATCCTGTATCAGTTTATCGTCAACACGCAAACCGCTTGAAACTTCAAGGACTATAGTTTTTAAACAAAAAAATGCGCCAAAAGGCGCATTTTTTTACTCGCTATAAGCTTACGCTTTACGAGCTGGTAATTTTTCACGAATACGTGCAGCTTTACCAGACAAGTCACGAAGATAGTAAAGTTTAGCACGACGAACGTCACCACGACGTTTCACTTCGATTTTAGCAACAACTGGTGAGTGAGTTTGGAATACACGCTCAACACCAACACCGCTAGAAATTTTACGTACTGTGAACGCAGAGTTCAAACCACGGTTTTTCTTAGCGATTACAACACCTTCAAATGCTTGAAGACGTTCACGATCACCCTCTTTTACTTTTACTTGAACGATGACAGTGTCACCAGGAGCAAAAGCAGGGATATCAGATTTTAACTGTGCATTTTCAACAGCTTGAACTAAAGGATGTTTACCACTCATTGTGGGAATCTCCAATATGTGCGGAGTCAGAAGAGGTCTGAATTTCCGCTGGGGATAGAGGCTAAAGCGCATATCAACCCGTTTATCTTTCCCTTTACGACAATATGTCTATAAAGAGCCTATAAATTTACATAAAACTATTCATTAAATAGTTTTATGCTTTAACTCGAAGCATTGCTTCTCGTCTTGTTGCAGAACTTTCGTTCTTGAGAATAACGATTAAGAGTTACCGTTATTCACTTGCATATCTTTTAGCCATTTCTTTTGCTGCTTAGTCAACTCAACCTTTTCGACCAACTCAGGTCGACGCTCTAGAGTTCGTTGATATCGCTGCAAAAAGCGCCATTTTTCAATGTTGCCATGATGTCCAGATTTTAATACCTCTGGCACATCCAGCCCTTCAAAATGGTCAGGCTTTGTATATTGCGGACAATCTAAAAGACCATCAACAAAAGAATCTTGTACTGCTGATTGTTCATCTGACATTACATTCGGCAAACGGCGAATAATACTGTCAAGTAACACCATAGCGGGCAGTTCACCACCAGATAGAACATAATCACCAATTGACCATTCTTGATCAACATAATGCTGGATCAAACGTTCATCTACCCCCTCATAACGTCCACACAGTACAATTAAGCCGTCATAATCAACAAACTGCTGTACTGCCTGTTCATTTAAGGTTTTGCCTTGTGGGGACATATACACCACAGGAACATGAACACGTCCTGCTTGTAAGGCAAGCTGTTTGGCATGTGCAATTGCTTTCGCCAAAGGCTCAGCCATCATCACCATACCTGGGCCACCACCAAATGGACGTTCATCCACTCTTCTGTAGTTTCCCTCAGCAAAATCACGAGGATTAATACAAGTGACTTGTACAATATCTCGTTTTGCCGCACGTCCGCTGATGCCGTAGGCTGTAATCGCTTCAAACATTTCAGGAAAAAGCGTAATGACTGCAAAAAACATCACAGACTCCTCTATTTTCCTGCTGTATTAATCCTAAAAGGATTAATAATCTACGCCCCAATTGACGTAAATACGACCAGCTTCAAGATCAACACGTTGTACTACATCTTTATGCCAAGGAATCATGCGCTCTTCTGAATCAATGCTGTCTGGGGTAGCATGCACCACCATCACATCATTAGCTCCAGTTTCAAACAACTCATGAATTTTCCCTAAGTTTACTTCCTGTTCTTCTTCATCAAGACCTAACACGGTTAAGCCCTTTAAATCTGACCAGTAGTATTCATCTACATCTGCTTTTGGCAGTTGAGACTTAGCAATCCAGATATTAGCGCCAACCAAGCTTTCCGCCCCAGTGCGATCACTCACACCTTTCAACGCAACAACTAGGCCTTTGCCATGTGGTTTCCAACGTTTTACATCTATTGTTTGCCAACCGGCCTTGGTCTCAATGTACCAAGGCAGGTAGTCAAACATGTTGCTCATAGGTTCTGTATTTGAATACACCCAGAGCCACCCATTCAATCCATAAGCTGAACGTAACTGTCCAATCTGAATACGATCTTCGGGAACATTCTGTGTTGATGTCATGGGCTACCTACTACAAAAAATTATGCAGTAGCTTTTTTAGCTTGAGCAGCTAAAGAAGCAACACGTTCAGAAGGTTGAGCACCTTGAGAAACCCAGTGAGCAAAACGGTCTGCATCTAAACGAAGTTTTTCTGCTTGACCTTGTGCAGTCGGGTTAAAGAAACCGATACGCTCGATAAAACGACCATCACGTGCATTGCGGCTGTCAGTCACAACGATTTGATAGAATGGACGTTTTTTTGCGCCGCCACGTGCTAAACGAATAACAACCATGATAAAAGCCTTATAATTCTTACGGATTATCCCTGCACCGACCATCGGCAACACTTCAAACCCCTTTCATAGAGGGCGACATTCTACGTGATTTTCGCCCTGAAAGAAAGATTATTTTTTGAGTTATCCGCAGTTTTGAATTTAAAATTACTGTAGCCAATTTGATGTGGCAGATAACGCACAATCAGTTGCACCTTTTGCCCAGAATTTTTGCCCTTGATCATTAAGACAAATGATCCCATCACCAGCTTGAGAACTAGTAGCAATAGGTGTAGCAGTTAACACCCAGCTTGAATCAGTTATGCTAGAAAAAGCTAAGTTATATAAGGCTTGGCCTTGTTGAGGACTGACACTAGAACCATAAATCGAAGTAATCGTCGCATTCGACGGATAACGATTGTGAACTACTTTTTCTGATTCTAATGTTTGGGCAATATTCATCATTTCAGACTGAACAGCTGTACGATGCCCTTTGCGTAAATACTGCAAATACGAAGGTGTCGCTATAGCTGCTAAAATTGCAATTATTGCTACTACAATCATGAGTTCTATTAAGGTAAAACCATTCTTCATTGCCAATTCTCACTATTTGTTTCACATACATTGCAAGTGACTGTTCCACCACAGTCATTATCAACAGCTGTAGCTGTTAAACTTTGGCAGCGCAAACCTGAATTCTTAGCAATAAAATTAAAGTTTCTTGAATCTGTAGTTGTCGCTTTAATGACCCATGTTTGCCCATTTGCAGCAGCATTCGTCAATAAATTTCCTGTCGTCGTATCATCACTAATTTCAATCGTATAACCACCCCGTGGCAAAGTTACAGATGTGGTGGTAAATCCTCTATAGGTAAAGTTCTTGGATTTATGCCGTTCCAACTGTTCTGCCAATTTTAGAATTTCACCTTTAGCAGCAGAAGCCGTCGCTCTACGGCTATAACTTTGATATGAAGGGATAGCAATCGAAGCAAAAATAGCGACAATCACGATGACAACCATGAGCTCAATCAAGGTAACCCCCTGATTAAACCGCAGAACATAATATTTATTCATCAGTCATCCCTTAACGATAACGCTCATACCAACGCGTAGGAACTAAATGACTCGTACATTGCCACTGTCCAGTCCCTTGCTCATTACCAGACAGCTTTAATTTCCCACAACTATTAGTCGCAGGTGGGTTATCCTCCGTTGGTACAAATGTTACGCCACGAATACCAGAGCCAATAACATTTTCATTACATTCAGAAACTCCTACTGGGCAGGTATTCCCCGTTTGTGTTTCAAACCCACTGTGATTCTCTTTATTTTGATCGATTGACCCATCAGAATTAAGGCACGCGCCAAATGGTAAACAGAACGTCTGCTGGTCAGTTTCACCTACTACACGGGGTAAACATGGGTCTGCCGCTACAATACCTGTTCCCTGTGGATCATAAACAGGCACAATTAAAGTCCCTGTAATTGCCATAGGCTCTTCAAAAGCTTTCAGTCCACCTTTAATACGGAAACTATTATTAGCTTTCTCTGTGCCATCGCTCATACTAGAAAGCGAGCGATACCAACCGTTTTGTCCCGTCCCAGTGTTTGGAAAGAAAATCTGTGCTACTCGTGTTTCCCCAGACCGTAAAATTTGTGGATTTTTTCGAAGCGTTGATCGAGTAATATCTTTCGTTTCAAGCTGGCTATCTGTTAAAAACATTAAATTCTTTTTAATAAAGTCTTTGTCGATAATTCCATAAACGTTGTTTACAGGTCTTCCGCTTAATGCTGTGCTCGGTGACATCCCCTCACGACCTGTAAGCGGATAAACATCTAAAGGTGTACTACGGTCACCTGAAGCAATACCGACAGTAATAAAAGTGCGGATTCCATAATCATGAATTGTCACTGTTGGCGGTTCATAAAAACGCGGCGCATTCCCAGCGGTATAGTCGTTCGAGGCATCATAAGTTGAGTCATTCGTTGCTAAATTGGCTAATCGAACAACTCGAATACCGAAACTGCTATAAGTTGAATTTGTTTTTGTCTGGTTATTATTAAGATCGATACGGAAAATTTGTCCGCCTAAATCGCCAAAGTATAAATGGTCTACCAAACCATCAGCATCTCGATCCAAGGTACTAATGCGACTAACAATACTGTGCTTCATATTAGAGTTATCTATATTAGAGCCTGTATCACTAGTCCACCATAAGCGCTCTCCAGTTTTAGCATCAATAATATAAACAGCATTCCCTTTTGCTTTTCCATTCGTAAAGCAAGAGTTACTCAAGGTAATATTCGGGTTTTCATAACATTGGTCGTAGCCACCACCAACAATCATGACCCGTTTAATCACCCCGTTATAACGTATATTTGCAAGTACAGGTTTAGACCAACTCTGCCCCATACGACTATAATCAGTTTGGTCTGCTCCTACTCTAAAGAGGAGCTTAGGTGAAGCAGGATTTAAGACATTTAAGCCATAATAACTGCTGCCCCCCATTCGCATACCACCATAAATATTCATTTGCTTTGCAGTTACTTTTGATACTGCTGAACTACCGCTTACCGTTGTAGTAATACTATATGCAGGGTCAGATATCCAAGCTCCATCCATACCGTGAGCAGGGGCTGAAGCATCACTTTGACCAACCACTAAAGCTTTTGATGCAACTGGATTATTTAATATATCAGCGGGAACGAAAGCCATTTGTTCTACACCAGTTGAGGCATCCACAATATGCAGACCACCTTCCATCGTTCCATAGAGAATGGATTGTTCACGCGCAGATGTTAAATTCCCATTTTCATCTAATGTTCCATTATAGGTAAGCTGTACCGGTAAAGAGTGAATACTACCGCCCATCGATAAATATGGTTCATTCGATGTAACTAATGAAGAAGGTAAAGTCGTAGCGCTAATATCAGTTGAGTAACCTAGATAATTTAATATTTTTAATTTCAAGCTAATTGGGAAAGCTTTTAAAATATCTTGTCCCGTTGATGCATTAAATTTTCCTAAAACATAACTTGCTGTATTAGCCACACTATCAAAAGGATTAGTTCCTTCTGGTGGAGTAGCTGGAATTTTTAGCAAATTAGTTCCAGAAGTTGATAGCTTCGTTAAGCTACCATCTGATGCGACGGCGGAAACATCAGTAAATAAGTTGCGGATTTTAGTTTGTACTGCGTAATAATATTTTGTGATATTTCCTTCTTCATCGCGTGTTTCATTTTGTCCAGCAATTGGTAAAGGAACTTTTGCATATGAACCGCCAAAAAAGACTTTACCTCCATCATTATAAGTAGAGCTATTCCAATAATCTTTTGTACCCGTTCTAAATGCCCCAGTTGCGTTATAAACCAACCCACCAGTATTAGCTTCAAAAGCACCAGCATTTGTTCCCGATAAAACAACATGATATTTCTTTAAATTTCCTCGCCATGTTAAGTAGGTGTTAGCCGGGTTTGGCTCAAAAGCACGTAAGTAACCATATTCCTGTAAATTTTTAGGATTTAGTGCATCATAAGGAACAGAGATCACACCTGTTGTTAACGGTGCTAAAGGTGCTGCACCCAAGTTATTAATAAATGCGATAACACTATCAGTCACACCTTGTGGTGTTTGCGTTGCAAAAAACCCTCCATTACCATAACCTGGATTAGCAATTGCGTTTGTTCCTTGATTCGGCGAACAAGCATCATCACCTGCGCGATCTGTTTGAGTTCGGGATGTCAATTTACATGCATTAACGACATCACTAGATCCTAAACTTGTAAAGTCATTACCAAAACCCACAAAAGCAGTTTGTATGGGAACATTGACAGGATTCGTCGCATTAGCAACTATGCTTTGGATTACACCACCATTAAAAAGTCTTTTCGCATAGTTACTCATACAATGCCAATCGTTAGTACTACTTAGTGCACCTGATGCAGCGCAATCAAAATTCGTACTACTCAGACTAGCATTCATAACAGAATTAAGGGTCGAATCAGTCTTATTTGTCGGCTCACCATCAGATAGAATATAAACTCCTTGACCATCACAACTTACTCGATCAGCAGCCGCTGGCAGTGGTGAGGCGTAACTAAGTAAGTCTGCTTTTTTAGAGTCAGAAATAGAACTACTAAAACCACTATACGAGTTAGCTCCTAGTTGCATTTCCTGTTTGTAATAAATAGTATTGTTTCCGTCAGTATAATAACCATCTTGAGCAAGATTAGATGGAGCCGTTCCCCCTAAAGAAACCCAACCATTAAAACGACAAGTCTGTATTTCATTACTAAAATCTGTAGCATTCAAGCTATCACATCTATAGTAAGTAGTTATAATAGGACCATATACTGGTATAGCTTCGGTACTATTACCTCGATATGGTTGAGATCTCCAAGACTCATATCTTTCATAGCAAAGCGGCGGTGCCACATTGGTTCTCAAATAAGGATAGCTGCTGCTAGGACATTGATAACTACTTATACTTCTTGTTTCTTCCTTTCTATAAACATCAACTGCAATTTGTACTGGTGCGTTAGTTGTTGTTCCCATCAAATATGCAGCTGCTTCAGCATATGCAGCGGCTGTAGGTGTTCCTCCACTTGCAGTCAGCCCCATCACAGCTGTACGTATAGCATTCCTTTGGGTTGAATTAGTAGCACCAAGAGTAGCGGCTGGTACTAATATCTTTCCTGCATTTCCTGACCCATTGACGGAATAATGACCCAATCCCACCCGGACATTTGTTAAGCTGGAGTTATTACTATCCAAAAATGCAAACATACCATCCTTTAGCCTTGATATTCGATCATAGCATTTCAAGGAATCTGTTCGAGCGCTATAACTACCATCAGCATTTTTATTAGGATTGTAACACTTGTCCTTTAATCTTTGATAATTCGACGAAGTTGAAGTCGAATAAGCCACCGAGCAGTACGTTCTGGAATATGTATACGACCCGCTCCCTCCACTATCAGTTTGCACAGTTGTACGATCTGAACACACTCCATAATCTGCATTAATTGAATTACTACTACTATTTACCCCCATTGAACCGGAGGTATCCAACATCATCACAATGGTTTTTTTACCCGCTGTAGGTGAAGCATAAATTTGTAAATCACTCGCCTGCACCACGGAGCTTGTCATTAGCCATGTAAAAGCAACCGAACTCGAACAGATGGCATACCATAAATTATTTGGCTTAAAATTCTTCAATTTTAGTTTCACGATATTCCCCGTTATGAACCTGGTGCCGTAATTTGAGTGAGTTTATTGGTATAGTTAAATTCTTGAACTTGAGTACTAAAAGGCACGTTATGATTTGCCAAACACTCCGCCAATGTTTGTTTAGCCGTTAATGCGGTATCAAAATTGTCGCTAATTTTTGCCGAACTTGTGCTTAAGCAATCGCTTTGTAAAGTTTCAATAGAGGTAGATGCATAGGCTGGCAAAAAAGCAGTTGTAATCACTCGAATACGTTGTGTAGACAACATGCTTTTAGGTAGTTGCGTACCTTCCGAGGTGTTTGTTCCTCGTGGTAAATTTGAGCCAGGAATATCGCTAGCAGCATCTGTTGGAACACTTACAGCAACTTGGGTAACCACTGCTTGACGATTACTACCATAGTCACTTGTTAAATCGCAGAAACCCGCCACTCCGCCATCTTCAACAACCGCATTATTAGCACTTCCTGCTCGAAGTAAACTTGCGCCTCTGGTCTGAGCAAAATTTGTTGCTGTAGAAACAGGCTTATAACAAAAGTTGTATTCCGCACCAGGATTACTTTCATGCTCTTTAAGCGCGGCACCAATCACATTGGTAATATTAGTTAGGGTGGTAGGATTCATCTGCACAATGAGTTCTAAAGGTGTGTCAGATGACTGAAAATTTAATTGGCTCACTTGACTATTGGTAGCAACTTTTAAAGAAACAATAGCCACTCTTATTGCTAAAACACCTACAGAAATAACAATCAATAAAATAATAAGCACAACAATAAGGGTTGCCCCTTTTTCCTTAGATCTACTTTTATGAATTAAATGGGTCATAGACTTTCCCCCATCGCGTTGCGTAGAGCAATTGTTAAGTTATAAGTGCGGCGTAAGAATCGAGTTGTATTATCAGAAGCATGTACGGTTTGATCTAACATAAAAAAAGATTGCTCAGGATCTATTGCTTTGCTTTGGGCATTATTAGTAGAGCGCGCTAATACAGATATTTGTATTGAAAGAATTCGTGGCGGCATCACAGATGGCGTGGCATCTCGGGCAGCCTGTGCAGCAGCGCGATATTGGGGAATGGTATAATAAGCAAAATTGCCAGCCGCATTTTTTGCACCAAACAGCACATGGAAATGATCAATACGCGGCAATACAATTTGACCAGCGTCGCCTAACCCAGCAACAGTGGTCGGTTGAGCTGTGGCTACAGCAGAGGGAGTATTTGCATCACATGCAAGTGCATAATCTTGCTGGGAACTACCATTGCTATCCAGACGTAAAAAATAACGCTCTACAATTAAATCACCTGCAAGTACATTTACACCTTCACAATTGGTCATATTCGTAGGTGCAATAAATTGGATAGTCAGCTGATCACTTTGCACAGCAGCATCTGAACTGTTCTGTATATTTGAAAGACCTTTCCAGTGATTACTCACAGTACTCACCGTATCCCCTGCACCACGACTAAGTAATGTGTCAGCAATATAAGTATTTGTTCCAACGTTAGGGACAAAATTAACATTGTTGTTATTGGTTGCAGTTGAAGCAGTTAATACAACACCGCCCCAAGGGGTCGTATCAGTTAATATTGGGTTGGTTACATTTCCATAATTTAGAAGGCGTATATCACGGGCAATATATTCCAAGCCAAAAATACCGCTATCTTGTATTTCAGCATTTGCTTTTTGTAGACGACTTGATAGAAGTCCACCAATAAATAATTGAGTTGCCGCGGCTACTAAAATTAGACCTAAAGCCAATGCAACCATCAGCTCAATTAATGTAAAGCCTCGTTGTTTCCATAATACAAATGAGTGAGCCATTAATATGCCTCCATCATTAAACAGTTCGAATTATTGACATAAACACCATTTGTACTCATACAGCTCGACACATCCGCGCTCGTGACTCCCTCATTTGTTGTAATTACTGGAGCGGTTTTTCCCCAAAAAACAAAAAGACATTGCCTCTGCTGGGCCATCGTGCTTGTAACCCCTGGGCAATTTGTCATTGTGATTTTCATGCCAAGTTGATCAGCATTTTTTGCTGCTTGATATGCATCAAATTGGGCAAGCTGAGAAGGTGTACAAGCTGTATTGAAACACAACGTAGGAGCTGCGGTGGTAGATGAATAATTGCTATAACTACGGACAAATGCGGGATACTGACTAGCTTGAGAACTATTTACGCGAATGTTTTCTGCTAATCCTCTCATGATCATAATCGCTTGAGATTTGCTTAATGCCTCTGAAGAAGCATCCATAGCCCGAACTTGCAAGGCAACATATCCTAAAACCCCTATCGCAATTAAAATTAAGGCAACCAACACTTCTAATAAACCCACCCCGACTTGAGCTTTTTGTTTAGAACCCTGCATTAACATGTCTCCTCAGCTTTAAAAATTAATGTGCCAAGCTTTGTTAAAATAAGAATTTTCTTTTTATTTATTTTTGAATTACAGATAGATAAAAGTGTGTCTTGGGTGATATTGGTTATTACCCCATTCGCATTAAAAGTTAAAGTCGTCGCTGTTAATGAACTCTGCGTACCATCAGCAGCGATATTTTTAAGTTCAAGACTGTTATTGGAATCAGCTTTCCAATTCAAGGAAGTGGGAGTATTTAAAGCTGTTGAATTCAGATTAATAGAAACGTCTTGTCGACCAAGTATGGCTTGGCTCTTTGCTTCCGATAAAGTATTGATTAGATCTCGTTGATTTCCATCTAGTCGTTTGCTTTCTAATAAATTCGACATAGATGGTGCAGCCATCATCGCGATAATAGCCATGACCGCAATCGTCACCATAAGCTCAACCAAGGTGAACCCGTCTTGCGGAATAATTCCCCTCATCCCCACACCCCAAATAAACTTTAAAATTTTTTATTTATTAATTAAATTTTACGTCTTATGTTTACAAAACAAATACAAAGCAGATAAAGGGTATAAAAAAACAGATAACTGTCATATCAACAATTATCTGTTTAAATTTTTAAAATCAGTATGTTAAATACATCACACTTTACGCTTGAGTCACATGAATGCGTAATTCTTTAGGAAGACTAAAAGTTATGTTCTCTTCACGCCCATCTAATTCTTTCGGTGCTTGAGCACCCCAATCTTGTAAACGTTGAATCACTTGTTTAATCAAAATTTCTGGCGCAGAGGCACCAGCAGTAACACCAATTTTACATGTCTCATTGAACCATGACTGCTCTAACTGATCAGCATTATCTACAAGGTAAGCGGCTTTACCCATACGCTCTGCAAGCTCACGTAATCGATTTGAGTTTGATGAGTTAGGTGAACCTACAACTAAAACCACATCACACTTTTCAGCTAAATCACGCACAGCATCTTGTCTGTTTTGAGTTGCGTAGCAAATATCATCTTTACGCGGACCTTGAATATGCGGAAATTTTGCACGCAAAGCATCAATAACTTTAGCTGTATCATCAATAGAAAGCGTTGTTTGTGTTACGAAAGCAAGTTTTTCAGGATGTCGTACGGTAAGTGCAGCAACATCTTCTTCATCTTCAACCAGATAAATATCACCGCCTTTTAATTTGTCATATTGCCCCATTGTACCTTCGACTTCCGGGTGCCCTTCATGACCAATTAAAATAGCTTCAGTACCTTCACGCGCATATTTAGTCACTTCAATATGTACTTTAGTCACCAATGGACAAGTCGCATCGAAAACTTTTAAGCCTCGACGCTCTGCTTCTTGCTGAACTGCTTTTGAAACACCATGCGCACTGAAAATTACAATAGAATCATCTGGCACTTGGTCCAGCTCATCAACGAAAACAGCCCCTCTTTGACGCAGGTCATCTACCACAAATTTATTGTGTACAACTTCATGACGTACATAAATAGGAGGATTGAAACATTCTAAAGCCCGATTGACGATTGCTATGGCTCGATCAACACCGGCACAAAAACCACGCGGATTAGCTAACACAATTTCCATAACAGCCTCAAAATTAATAAAACAGGGGAATTTCTCTTGAATATTTGCAATTAAAACTATTCAGTTTAAACGCACGGTACACTACAATAGCGAAGATATTTTATCATATCAGGAAAAATATCATGTCGGGTCTATTGTTTGTCGTTTCTGCTGCATCAGGAACGGGCAAAACATCTTTGGTGAAAGCCCTGCTTGACCGTGTGAGCAATTTACATGTTTCAGTCTCACATACAACCCGAGGTCAACGTCCCGGTGAGTTAGATGGTGTTCACTATCACTTCACTACAAAAGATGAATTTCTAGACCAAGTCAACCATGATGGTTTTATCGAATACGCTGAAGTATTTGGTAACTACTATGGCACTTCTCAAGCTACGGTAAAACAACAGTTAGCTCAAGGACACGATGTCTTACTTGAAATTGATTGGCAAGGTGCAGAACAAGTCCGCAAGCTTTTCCCTGAATCCAAGCAAATATTTATTTTACCTCCAACTCAATTTGATCTACGTCAGCGTTTATCTAATCGCGGCACTGACTCAGTTGAAGTCATTGAGCATCGTTTAAGCTGTGCAGTAGAAGATATGCAGCACTACACGAACTTTGATTACATCATTATTAATGATGATTTTAATAAAGCCTTACATGAGCTTGAAGCTGTAATTACAGCAAACCGTTTGGTGCTATCTCAGCAAGCAAAACGTCATCAAGCTTTAATTCAGGACTTGATTACTCCTCAACCAAAACAGGAATAACTTGAGTCTAGATCGAAAGCCTTTTATACTATTTAGTCTGTTCAAATTCACCATTCCAAAACGAGAACTTTTATGGCACGCGTCACCGTTGAAGATTGTTTAGATCATGTAGACAACCGTTTTGAGCTTGTGCTCGTTGCAAGTAAACGTGCTCGTCAATTGGCACGTCAAGGCATGGAGCCAACTGTAGAATGGGATAACGACAAACCGACTGTAGTTTCTTTGCGCGAAATCGCGGCAGGGCACGTTACGAAAGAAATTCTTAAACAACGTGAGCAAGATTACCAAACTTCTAGTCTTGATCTTGCCCTTTCTACAAACAGCTTGAATTTAGAAGGTTTTTCTTTCTAATTCACCCTGTTTCATAAAAAAACCATCGTTTTTCTGCGATGGTTTTTTATTTGGCTTTGCGCCATATTCAAACATATTGGGAAAAGCAATTATTTTCATTGAAAAAAAAATACACTTTTTCAAATGAAAAAATTGACAAGTTCCGCAATATGCTTTTCATTAAGAAGCAGATAGATTTAGTTTTTCAGCAATAGGAAAAAGGGTGATTTATGCCAGGCGAAGAGGTCAGCCAAGCCAAGCAACAGCTCAAATTAATTATCGACCCTTACTTATCGGTAAGCGAAGTCGAAAAAGTGCTTGCTGCCTGCGATTTTGCCGATCTAGCGCACACTGGCATTACGCGTAAAAGTGGCGAACCCTATATTCTGCATCCGATTGCTGTAAGCTGTATTCTTGCAAACATGCGTTTAGATGCTGAAACTTTAATGGCAGCACTTTTGCATGATGTTATTGAAGATACTCAATATACAAAAGAAGATATTATTGAGAAGTTTGGCCTAACCGTTGCAGAGCTAGTCGACGGTGTAACTAAACTTAGCCAATCAAGCGATAAAGAATACAATAAAGCAGCTTCATTCCGAAAAATTCTGCAAGCGACCTTACAAGATCCACGTGTCATCATTATTAAATTAGCAGATCGCTATCATAATATGACAACTCTAGGTGCTTTACGCCCAGATAAACGAGCCCGTATCGCTCAAGAAACTTTTGATATATTTGTACCGATGGCAAGATTAGTCGGCATGAATGAAATGGGCGATAATCTAGAGAATCTCTGCTATCAAAACCTTGACCTTGATATGTTTGATAACGTTCAGAATGCTCTGCTACAGACAAAGCCAGAACGCTGTAAATATCAAAGTATTTGGGAACAAAACCTCGCTGAACTTCTGCATAATTATCATATTCAAGGCCGTATTAAAAAGAAAAATAACAATATCGAATTATTACGCCACTTCGTTAAAAACGAGATGGATCTCCAAGAGCTTACCCATAGTCATGCTTTTGAAATTGTTCTACAAAGCATTGCCGACTGTGACCGCTTAGAAGAAGCATTAAGAGAAAACTTTCAGGTTATCCAGTACCAAGATCATATTCGTCGCCCACTACCTGGCGGTAATCAGTCTTTACTGATAAAGCTTAAAGGCGAAAAAACAACACTATCTCTTACCATTCAAACCGAGCTCATGCGTAAAGCTGCCCGTTTTGGGGTGGTTTTAGGTGAAAATGCACCGCAAACTTGCCGCTCTGCCATTCAGGCTTCAATGCAGAACTTAAATACATTGATTGACGGCGAATGTGCTAAAACAACTTTTAATGATTTGCTGGATTATCTACATCAAGAAAAAATCTGGGTATATACGCCTCATGGCCAACTGCATGAGCTACCACAAGGCGCTACCGTAGTTGATTTTGCTTATTCAGCAAGTTTATTTTTAGGTAACCATGCAGTTGGTGCAAAAGTCGATGGAGAGATTAAACCACTCTCTACCCCACTAGTTAGTGGTCAGGTTATCGAAATTATTACGGATGTTTTAGCGACACCAAACCCAGACTGGCTAAGCTTTATTAATACGCAAAAAGCGCGTCGTGCATTACAGCATGTGCTTAAAGATCAAGATATCGAAGAACAACGTCTAGTTGGTGCACAAGCCCTTTCTCGAGCATTGAAACTTTTTAATCGATCAATCAATGATCTTTCTGAAGCTGACTGGTTAGATCTATTGCAATGGCGTCACATCGATAATAAAAATACATTGTTTGAACAAATTGCGGTTGGCGATTTACTACCTCAACTTGTAGCAAACCACCTGTTTGCTCATGACAAACATCCGCAAGTAGAAAACTCAGATCGACTTATTCAAAGTACGGAAGGAGTCGACGTTAAATATGCACACTGTTGCAATCCAATTTTAGGCGATCCAATTCAAGGACATTTAACACGTCGAGGGTTAATTGTGCATCGAATTCGCTGTCATAACTTATTACATGAACAACATTTACATCCTGAAAATATCATGCCGCTTCAATGGAAAGCAGATGATGTAGATGATGTACGTTTTACAGCCTACCTCGCTATTTATATGGCAATGAATGATGAACAAGTATCAGACCTAATCTATCAATGTCGTAAAAATAACGCTGGGGTAGAGATGGTTCACTCAAATGAGCAAAGAACTTTTGTGAATATTGTAGTGAATAACCGTAAACATATTGCAAAAGTCATTCGTGATTTACGCATGCACTATGGTTTCCCACGGATTGAACGTTTAGACGCTCCTGCTCCACAAATGGAAATTTCAAAAGTAAGTTAAATCTTTATAGAGACTATTGGTTATAAATTTTTGTTTCCTTAACAAAATCAAACTTTCCAAATTCACTTAATCAATTAAATCGATGATACTTTTGTCCAAAGCTATCATCGATTATGATGGAAATAGATTTAATCAAGGAGAACCAAATGTCCCGCCAAGTCATTCATACTGAAAATGCCCCTGCTGCTATCGGCACATACTCTCAAGCTATTTTAGTAGACAATACGCTATATCTTTCAGGGCAAATTGGTTTAGACCCATACAGTATGGAACTTGTAGAAGGTATTGAAGCTCAAATTCGTCGTGTATTTGATAATTTAAAAGCAGTTTGTGAAGCTGCTGGTGGTTCACTTGCAGATATTGCTAAGCTCAATATTTTTTTAACTGATCTATCAAATTTCCAACTCGTAAACCAAATTATGGGTGAATATTTTGCTCAGCCCTACCCTGCACGTGCAGCTCTTGGTGTAGCAAGCTTGCCAAAAGGTGCATTAGTGGAAATGGACGGAATTGTAATTATTAATCAATAAGATATAAATTTTCAAACTATCCAATTTTAAATATTTAGTTTTTAAAAAACGAACCACCTTGGCATAAAAATCTAAATTCTTTTTAGATTTCCGCTTAGGTGGTATTTTTTTATCCAAAATCCCAATAATGATAAATGAGATTTTAAATGAATTTCATTGACAAACGATAATAATTATCAATAATATCAATTATCGCATTTATATTTGGGGATCACTCCCATGTACGTTTGCTTGTGTCGTGGCATTACCGATCAGGATATTAAAGACGCTATTGAAAATGGCGCTGAAAGCTATCGTGAAATTCGCGATTTGCTTGATCTTGGTACATGCTGTGGACGCTGTGCACCAGAAGCTCGCGCTATTATTAGCGAAGAATTAGCAGAAATCGCTGCTCGCATTTCTGTAGCTGCATAATAAAAATTAATATTTAACAAAATTTATTGACTCCTCCACCGCTTTTTGCGGAACCTTTATAGTTCCTCATTCAAGCGGTTTTTTTTGACATAAAAACCTCCTTTTTAATATTGTGTTGTTTTTGATTGCGATTTTCATTTGCTGTTCCATAAATTACTCGCCATCTCCATGATTGTTCACTAAAATGGATTTATAGATTGCCTTAATTAAGTTTGAGGCAGAAATTGTTTTGGAGTAGCTACAATGAAAGGCAATCGTGATGTCATTAATCAGCTTAACCAAGTGCTGTATCATCATTTAACTGCAATTAATCAATACTTTTTACATTCACGCATGTTTAATGACTGGGGAATTGAGCAGCTTGGCTCTGCTGAATATAAAGAATCAATTCGTCAAATGAAGCATGCAGATAAAATCATTGAACGTATTTTATTTTTAGAAGGACTACCTAACCTTCAACATTTAGGTAAGCTTTATATTGGTCAACACACAGAAGAAGTTCTGCACTGTGACATTCGTAAAGTAAAAGAAAATATAGAAGCAATTCAAAAAGCGGTTGCTTTAGCTGAAACAGAGCAAGATTATGTCACTCGTGACCTTGTTCAAGAAATTCTAGAAAAAGAAGAAGAATATTGGGACTGGCTAGAAACTCAAATTGATCTTATTGGCAATGTTGGTATTGAAAATTATATCCAAAGCCAAATGTAATTTCTCATAAAAAATCCCCTTATACTTAAGGGGATTTTTTTTATTACTTCTCTTTTAGTAATTCCGATAGCGTTATTTTCTGTCTATAGAGATGCTGCAAAATAAATATCTGCTGTTGTGCCTGCTCTAGTTTCCCATTGTAAGCGAGCAATTTTGCGTATTTACGTAAGTTATATGGAGTAGGCTTATTCTTTATAAAATTTGCCCATTCAATCAAATCACCTTCAGATAAAACATTTTGGGGATTAAGTTCAATCCACTTTAAACGCTGCTCAAACTGCGTTAAAACAAAAATTTTACCGCTTCCCATAAATTCAGCGTTTGGACGTTTATTATTAAAAAGCAAATTACTATTCAGAACATAGACATTGTAATCACGTAGAATTGCAATAATAAGCAATAAACTTACAACCCATGATAATCGAAGAAGATGTTTGTTGAGGATAATTCCCTTAAGTACAGTAGTTTGTGCTTGTACAATACCCAGTAGGAATCCACAAGTAAGTAAGAAATAAGCATAGCGCTGTGGAAACTCTAGCATGGCATGAATAAGTACTGTACATACCATCATAATTGCAATAATTGAGATGGTATTTTTAGCTTGTTGGTTTAACCAAATAAACCAGCAAGTAAAGTAGGTAATGATTACAGTACCCAGTGGAATACCATTCCAGATAATTAAATCGAGCAGCACATTATGAGCACTAGTCGTCCACTCTCCTGTTGGGAAAGCATGATAAACCGTCATTTGTGCCACACTGGTTTGATTCCAACCATAACCTAACCAAGGGTGCTGCTGTACAGCAAGCAACATTTGTGACCAGATATTAAAACGCAAATAACCAGAGCTTGCTCTTTCAACCAAACTACTTGCTTCGGTTACATCAGTACTTGACCAGGCTTCAATTAAATTAGTAGCAAATGGTAGAATTACACCAGCCATTACGAAAAAACCGACGCACCACAAAAAACCTTGAAAAACTCCAAATCTTTTTTGTTTCCCAAATTGTTTAAGTATCCAGTAAATGAATAAGAATGGAAAAACGATCCATGATGTTCGTGATTGACTTAGAGCAATTGTGAACAAAATAATCAGTGCTGAAGGCAATAACAACCAAAGTTTTACTTTATTCTTTTCATATAAGTATAAACATCCTAACAACCCAATAATTAAGAATGTTGCCATGTTGTTGGGTTGACCAAAATTTCCGTAAGGACGGTTACCAATCAGATGAAGGATATAAATTAAATGTGATTCAATATTCAACCATTGAAAAATTGCTATAAGACTAGTTAATAGCGATATAATAATTACTAATAAGCTAAAACTTGAAAAAATTTGATCTCTCTTTTTTTGATCTAAAGATAGGTTGTAGCCAGCCAAGACCATAAACCAAAAACCTAATAAGTAAAATGAACTTAATAAGGCTGTACTTAAATCAAAAACTAGGCCAAAGCCCCACTGTGCTATCGGAATTAAAGTAAATGGCAGCAACAATAGTTGTGCTCTAGGAATTTTAATATTTTGCTGATTTAGAGCGACTAATACGCATAATCCAGCCCCAAAAGTACTCACTTCACTCGAAAACATAACCCAAGGGCTATAGTGAAATGGAGACAACCATGCAAAACCTAACAGAATTGCAGCGAGGAATAGGAAGAATACTTGCATAGTGAGAGGTTAGAGACCAAAACTGGAAAGAATTATACATGGAAGAGAGGAGGAAGAATTCGTTTCCATTTATATCTTTCCGTTCCATTTAGAAACTTGTTCATATGACAATAAACTTAAATAATTTTTATCATTGGTTTAAATTTTTACTATTGTATTTATTTTATAAAATTTCAATATATAATTTGGAGTAGTATCTATGTCCTAAAAAATACATAAGAAAATATCTAATAATCTTTTTAATTAAAAAAATGCACTCTAATTGAGTGCATTTTTTCTTAAAAAGTAACTTATGACGCAGCTGTTAATGCTGAAACCTTTGAACAGGACTTAGCTGCATATTTAGCATCAATTGTTGTTTCACAAGTCCATGTACCATCTTCTGCACGATGCAATTGAACTTTATTACCTTTAATACCCGGATTACCTGTATTGAAAGTAATAACAATGTTACCAGTACCAGCCGTTGTTGATTTCTGTTGAAGCTCAATCGTACCGAAAGATGGCTGAACAATACCAATCCCTTCTTTTAAACGCTGATCAGGGATGAATGGTGTTGTAACCACCCCATTCGTTTTCACTTCTGCCTGTTCTGCTGTTTTTCCATCGGGGAAGAAGCCATTTTCCATTACGTAATTTTCTAAACCAGTTTTGTTTGATGTCAATGTTTGTACTGCAGCTGCCACATTTGAACGACCAACATAGTTCTGATACTGTGGAATCGCGATTGCTGCCAAAATACCAATAATGGCAACCACGATCATAAGCTCAATTAATGTAAAACCTTTTTGTGCATTCATAGCCTTTTCCCCAAAGATTGTATGTATGTTTTTATATAAGCTTTTTCAGCTATCAACTATATTGCAGCATCCATGCCAACTTTTATTTTAATTAAAAAACAAATACTTATATCAGACCCCATTATTCTTAAATATTAAATCGGTGTAAGTAATTGACAAAAATTGTCATATAACTTTTTATAAAAACACTTCACGTATTAAAAAAAATAAAATACACAATTCAAAGTTTATATTTATTTATGTGAACAAAATCTCTTTAGAAATAAATAAGTAGGTGACATTTTTTGTCAGTCATCTTTAAAAGTAAAAATTATGAAACTTAACTAATGTAGGAATGCGACAAGGCAAATCAATTAAGAATAATCGGAGTATTTTCTAATTCATTGGATTGATCAGGCATGTTTTCGTCATAAAACCGTGACATCACCTCTCCAATTTGTTGTACGCCCATCACTACAGCTTGTTGATATTTTTTTTGTTTAAGCTTCTGTACTATTGCTTCACAAATCTGTTGCCAGACTTGATCGTTAGTCGCATTTCTAATACCACGATCAAATATAATTTCTACTGTTCGCTCACATAAATTTAGGTATAACAATACACCACTATTTAATGCAGTATCCCAAACACCTAATTCTGCAAATAATTGCTGTGCTCTTAAACGCGTATTTTGTCTGTAGGCTTGTGATACTGGAATATGGCCTTCAATTACAACCTGTATTTCTCCAACATGGCCATGTTCTGCCTGTTGTACAGCATCGGCAATAGCTTGCTTATCTTGTTTTGAAAAATAACGACTACTAGCAGGTAAATAGCATAGATGTTTAAACCAACGTTTTATGCTTGGCTCTACAGATTCCTCAATTTTTGGTTGAGTAATAATTTGTGTTGTTTCTGATGTTGTTACCATGAGCCTGAAGCACCTCCACCGCCAAAACGGCCTCCGCCGCCACCATAGCCTCCGCCACCTCCGCCGAAGCCTCCTCCACGTCCACCGCCACCAGAACCACTCAGAATGGCCTGTAAAATAAATTGGGCAATTGATGTAATGAGTAAAAAGAAAATACCAAAACCAAGTAGTAAGCTAGTGACTAGCCCTGCTCCATTTACGAATCCTGCTACTGCAGCAGCAACACCAGCTGTAGATGCACTAAGCGGACGACCGACAATAAATGAACCCACAATTCCAGCAACAAGAATAAATAAAGCCATTGTCAGCGTTGTCTGCTTGGCTTGCTGTTCTTCTGCAGCTTGATGCTGACGTTCTTTTAAATCTTGAGCAGCTTGCTGTGCTACTTCTGGGTCAAGATTTAAAATTCTTCCGATTTCATCGATACCTGCACTCAAACCTTGTGCATATTGGGCTTGTTTAAAATAAGGTGTAATTTGGTTTCGAATGATCCGACTTGCCACAATATCTGGCAACACACCTTCTAGGCCATAACCAGTTAGTATTTGTATACGGCGGTCATTTACAGCGACTGCAATGAGTAATCCATTATCACGTTTAGATGATCCCAATTGCCACTTTTCACCAACACGTAACGCATAATCAAAGATATCTTCTTGGCCAGTGGTAGGAACAATCACAATACCAATCTGCGCTTTGCCTTGTTGGTATAAACTTAGAATTTTTTGATTAAGTTGCTGCTTCTCAGCCTCGCTTAAGATATTGGCTTGATCAATAACAGGCTGGTTTAAAGTTGGCAAACCACGAATTGATTCCCCATCAGCCATATCATTAGTAAATTGGACTTGAGGAGCAAGACTTGAAGCAGCTTGCCCCTCTATTTTAGTTGCAGCAGCTTGAGTTTGTTGCTTTTGAATAATTTTGCCAGCAACTATTGCATCAGCCTCATCGGTAGCAGTTGCAATATTAGTTTCACTCCATGCCGTATTCTGAAAAAGAACACCACAACAGAGCAAAATTAAGGTCGAGATAAAGACCTTAATTTGCTTTGATTGAAGCAATAGAGTATTTCTCATACGGCACTCCTTTGATTTATAAAATTAATCAAAAGAAACTTTTGGAGCCTGTTGTGCAGATGCTTCTGCAGAGAAATTGGCTTTTGGATGCATACCAATTACTTTTGCTGTTACTGCCTGCGGGAACTGACGCACATATGAGTTATAGTCTTGTACTGTTGTAATATAACGATTACGTGCAACAGCAATACGGTTTTCAGTACCTTCAAGCTGAACTTGTAATTCTTGGAATTGAGTATTGGCCTTCAAATCTGGGTAATTTTCCGAAACAGCAATGAGTCGAGATAATGCCCCTGTTAATTGACTTTGAGCCTGTTGATATTTTTCAAGTAAAGCCGGATCTTCTAAAACTTCTTTATCAACTTTTAAACCTGCAACATTAGAACGTGCCTGAGTTACTTCGGTTAATACTTGCTCTTCGTGCTTAGCATAGCCTTTAACGACGTTTACAAGGTTTGGTACCAAATCTGATCGACGTTGATATTGGTTCTGTACTTCAGACCACGCTGCTGTTACAGCCTCATCTTTTACTTGTAGAGTGTTATAGCCACATCCCGAAAACAGTAAGGTACTGGCAAGTGTTGTTGCGATTGCAAATTGTTTCAACGTTTTCATCGTCACATTATCCTCAAGTTTTTCTTTATATTTTTAACCTCTTTACCTGATTGTATGATGAATTAGGCATTATTGTGTTGCTTTTATTTTATTGATTTAAAAAAACCGGACTTTTAAATCCGGTTATCTATTAGCTCAATCGCTGATCTTTTTCTTGTTCAAAACTTGCCATTTGATATTCTTCTGCTAAAGAGCTTTTCCAATAATTAACCATCCTGCCATAATCTTTTTGACTCGGATGAAAGTCTTTTTTGTAATATGCGAAGTATTCCGGCATTAACTGAACAAGCATCTTCATCAGCAAATATAATCCAAATAAATTACCCCCAATTTTAGGTAAGCTATTCCATTTATCTTGCCAAAATAAACGAGTTGTCCCATAAAAAGCGAGACTCGCAAATCCAGTAGTGACGCTACGCATGAGTAAGCGACGGATACGATCATCACCATATACATGTTGATAAACATCAAATGCAACCGAACGGTGTTCAATTTCTTCAATCGCATGCCATACCCAAAGTTTTAGCGCATCTTCATCTAGGGTTTTTAATAACTCTGGATGTTGTAAAACATATCCCCCGAGTAAAGCAGTGAAATGTTCAAATGCACAGGTGAGTGCCAATTGCAGCTTAGGTGGAATTGTTCTTAAATATTTATCGCGCTCATTTAGCCAATTTTGAAAACTGTCCAGATTATAATTATCCCGTCGCCAAGCTTCATTAAACTCACCATGTGCTTTGGAATGCATGGCCTCTTGTCCGATAAACGCTGCAATTTGTGCTTGTAGCTGAGGATCTGAGACTTTATCACGCACATTACGGACGCTATTTACAAAAAACTGCTCTCCTACAGGAAATGTTGATGAGAGTGCAGTTAAAAAATGCGACATGAGGGGTGAATTTGCAAAATAGTGCCGCTTAATCGCCTTTGGATTAAATTCAAGACGACGCACTGTAATACCCAACGCTTTTCGACGATTTAAATATGATTTTTCTGCCGTCATACCTGCGATGTTCATATTCAACACCCACTGTATTGAAGAAGGAAGTTTCGAGTATGTCGCGAGCTTTAAACGCTAAAAAGGGCAAAAAAGCTTATTATATTTGCCAAAAACATCAAAGTGACTAATGGTAGACAATAAAAAAGCCTACTTGACGTAGGCTTTTTTTCAGTTATTTAACAAATTAATTTATTAAACACCAAGATAATCCAAAATGCCTTCGGCAGCTTGACGACCTTCCCAGATCGCAGTCACGACAAGGTCTGAGCCACGTACCATATCACCACCAGCAAAGATTTTCGGGTTTGATGTCTGGAATTTGAATTCTTGCTTTTCAGCTGCAACAACACGGCCTGAACCATCAAGATTAATATTCACATTAGCAAACCAGTCTGCTGGGCTTGGGCGGAAACCGAAAGCAAGTAAAACTGCATCAGCTGGTAATACTTCTTCAGAACCTGGGATTGGCTCAGGACTACGGCGGCCACGACTATCTGGTTCACCCATTTGTGTCGTTACTACTTTTACGCCTGTCACCTTGCCATTTTCACCAACAATTTCGACCGGTTGACGATTGAACAGGAATTTAACGCCCTCTTCATAGGCATTTTTTACTTCGCGCGCAGAACCTGGCATGTTGCTTTCATCACGACGGTATGCACAAGTTACATCGTGAGCACCTTGGCGTAAAGAAGTACGGTTACAGTCCATAGCGGTATCACCACCACCTAGAACAATCACTTTTTTACCATCTAAGCTAATGTATTCACTTGGATCTTTTTCCCAACCTTGGCAACGGTTCACGTTAGAGATTAAGAAATCAAGTGCATCATAAACACCATCAAGATCTTCACCTGGGAAACCACCTTTCATGTAGGTATAAGTTCCCATACCCATGAATACCGCATCATATTCTGCAAGTAATTCATCAATCGTGATGTCTTTACCAATTTCAGTATTTAAACGGAATTCGATGCCCATACCTGTGAAAATTTCACGACGGCGTTTCATTACATCTTTTTCCATTTTAAATTCTGGAATACCGAATGTAAGTAAGCCACCAATTTCAGGACGCTTATCAAATACAACTGGTTTAACGCCGCCACGAGCTAGAATATCCGCACAGCCTAAACCAGCAGGACCCGCACCAATAATTGCAACTTTTTTGTCAGTCCATTTTACGCCTGACATATCTGGACGCCAGCCTAAAGCAAAAGCTGTGTCATTGATATATTTCTCAGCATTACCAATGGTTACTGCACCAAAACCATCATTTAAGGTACAAGCACCTTCACACAAACGGTCTTGTGGGCATACGCGACCACATACCTCAGGTAGTGTGTTGGTTTGATGACAAAGCTCAGCAGCTTGGAAAATTTGGCCTTCAGCGATCAGTTTTAACCAGTTTGGAATGTAGTTATGTACAGGACATTTCCATTCACAATATGGGTTACCACAGCCTAAACAACGGTGAGTCTGATTAGTGACAGTTTCCGATGTAAAAGGTTTATAAATTTCCACAAATTCTGCTTTGCGGACAGTAATATCTTTTTTCTCTGGATCTTGGCGTGGTACATCCAGAAATTGAAAGTCATTATTTAGGCGTTCTGCCATGTCTCTCTCCGTGGGTAGGCGCGGATTTCCTTGTTGCCCGCACCTGCCTATGTCTTTGCAGTCGTGGAATTATTGTGGGTCAGCTTGTGTTGTTTTCAAAAGCGTTTGCAAATTAGCAGCTTTTGGTTTCACAAGCCAGAATTTACGGCTGTAGAAATCGAACTCATTGCGGATTTTATAAGCCCAAGCACTACCAGTTTCTTTGATATGCTCATCGATAATACGCAACAAGAACTCTTTATGATCTTCCATAGATTCTGTTGAAATACGATTTAAATCAATTAACTCGTGGTTGTAGTAATCTACGAAGTCATTATCGAGGTCAAGTACATAAGCAAAACCACCAGTCATGCCCGCACCAAAGTTATGGCCTACTTTACCAAGTACAGTCACAACACCACCTGTCATGTATTCACAGCAGTGATCACCCGCACCTTCGATTACAGCAAATGCGCCAGAGTTACGAACTGCAAAACGCTCACCCGCTGTACCTGCTGCAAAAAGCTTACCGCCAGTCGCACCATACAAACAGGTATTACCAATAATTGCTGTGTTTTGTGTTTGGAAAGGCGAACCTTGTGGTGGGAAAATCGAAATACGACCACCCGCCATACCTTTACCTACATAGTCGTTTGCATCACCTTCAAGACGGATGTGTAAACCACCAGCATTCCAAACACCAAGAGACTGACCAGCTGTACCAGTTAAGTTCATTACAACTGGATGTGCTTCCATACCCAAGTTGCCGTAGCGACGAGCAATTTCACCCGAAACACGAGCACCAATTGAGCGGTCACAGTTCACGACGTTGAAGTTGAACTGACCACCAGCGCTTGACTCAATTGCAGGAAGCATTTCAGCGACCATTCTCTCAGCCAATATACCTTTATCAAATGGTGCATTACCTTCTACTTGACAGTATTGTGCTTTACCTTCAGCAGAAGGATGAGAAGTTAACAGAGCACTTAAATCAAGGTGAGCATGTTTTTCAGTTTCACCTGGTAATACTTCAAGCAAATCAACACGACCAATTAAGTCTTTCAATGAAGAAACACCTAATGCAGCCAACCATTCACGAGTTTCTTCCGCAATAAAGTGGAAGAAGTTGATGAGCATTTCTGGCTCCCCAATATAGTGCTCTTGACGTAAATGATCTTGTTGAGTTGCAACACCGGTTGCACAGTTATTTAAGTGACAAATACGGAGGTATTTACAACCTAGAGCGATCATTGGTGTTGAACCAAAGCCGAAACTTTCCGCGCCTAAAATTGCTGCCTTGATCACATCAAGACCAGTTTTTAAACCACCATCAGTTTGTACACGTACTTTTCCACGTAAGTCGTTTACACGAAGTGCTTGATGCGCCTCGCTAAGACCCAATTCCCATGGAGAACCTGCATGGTGAATTGAAGAAAGTGGAGATGCCGCCGTACCACCGTCATAACCAGAAATAGTAATGAAGTCCGCATATGCTTTAGCAACACCTGCTGCAATTGTTCCTACACCCGGCTCAGATACCAATTTCACAGATACCATTGCTTTCGGGTTAACTTGCTTCAAGTCAAAAATTAACTGAGACAAATCTTCGATTGAGTAAATGTCATGGTGGGGTGGAGGTGAAATTAACGTTACACCCGGTACCGAGTAACGTAAACGTGCAATTAAACCATTTACTTTACCACCTGGTAACTGCCCGCCCTCACCTGGTTTTGCACCCTGAGCAACTTTAATTTGCAATACTTCAGCAGAAGTTAGGTATGCAGGAGTTACACCAAAACGACCAGATGCGATCTGTTTGATTTTCGAGTTACGAATTGTTCCGTAACGAACAGGATCTTCACCGCCTTCACCAGAGTTTGAACGACCGCCAATCGTATTCATCGCGATTGCAATTGCTTCATGTGCTTCTGGAGAAAGAGCACCTAAAGACATACCTGCCGAGTCAAAACGAGGCAAGATATCTTCAACTGATTCAACCGATTCAACTGGAATTGAGTTCGTTGTTTTTAACTTAAATAAGTCACGAATAGTCGCTACTGGACGGTGATTCACCAACTCAGCATATTCTTTAAAGTCTTCGTATTTACCAGAGCGAACGGCTTTGTGTAATGCGTTAATCACATCTGGGTTGAACGCATGGTACTCTTTATCAAATACAAATTTAAGTAAACCACCTTGATCAATTGGCTTACGATTTGACCAAGCTGTCGCTGCTAATTTTTTCTGGTCTTTTTCAAGGTCAGCAAATGTTGCACCCTGAATACGGCTTGGAACACCTAAGAAGCACTGATCTACCACTTCTGATGATAAACCTACTGCTTCAAAAAGCTGACCGCCACGATAAGAAGCAACTGTAGAGATACCCATTTTTGAAAGAACTTTTAATAAGCCTTTCTCAATACCTTTACGGAAGTTTGCTTGCGCATGAATTGGGTCACCTAAAAGCTCACCTTTAGCGATCAAATCATTGATCACATCATATGCAAGATATGGGTAAACTGCGGTTGCACCAAAACCAAGTAATACCGCAAATTGATGCGGATCACGTGCAAAACCAGTTTCAACCATGATGTTTGCATCAGTACGCAAGCCAGTTTTAATGAGGTAATGATGTACCGCACCTGTTGCAAGTGCTGCGTTTGCAGGTAATAAACCTTGGCGGATATTTTTATCAGTTAAAACAATTAAAGTTTTACCATCACGAACCGCTTGCGCCGCTTCTTCACAGATACGCGTGATCGCAGCTTGCAAACCCTCTTCTTCGGCATAGTTTAAATTGATATCAACTGCTTCATAACCCGGACGCTCAATGCTACGGATTTGCTGCATTTTTGAATTTGACAATACAGGGCTAGAGATGATGATACGATCAGCATGCTCAGGGCCTTGCTCAAATACATTCTGCTCACGACCTAAACAGGTTTCAAGCGACATTACAATTGACTCACGTAGCGGGTCAATTGGCGGGTTTGTCACTTGAGCAAACTGTTGACGGAAGTAATCTGTTACGTGGCGTACTTGACGAGACAATACAGCCATTGGGGTATCATCACCCATAGAACCAACAGCTTCTTGTCCACTTTCAGCAATAGGACGTAGCAATTGATCACGCTCTTCAAATGTCACCATAAACATTTTTTGAGCCGCTTTTAAAGCATCGCCAGTTAAGCCTTTATCGACTAATTGCTCTTCAAGTTCTGGGTTTGCATTTAAACGAATCGCATGATCACGCAACCACTCACGGTACGGACGCATGTTTTTCAAATGTGTACTAACATCTTTAGTATCAAGTACTTTGCCTGTTAAGGTATCAACTACCAAAATTTGGCCAGGACCTACACGACCTTTAGAAACTACATCTTCAGGCTCATAACCCCAAACACCGATTTCAGATGCCAAGGTAATGTAATCATTTTTGGTAATTACCCAACGCGCAGGACGCAAACCGTTACGGTCAAGCATACAGATTGCATGACGGCCATCTTGAATAACGAGACCTGCTGGGCCATCCCAAGCTTCCATGTGTTTAGAGTTGAACTCATAGAATGCGCGTAAGTCTGCATCTAAAGTTTCTACGTTTTGCCAAGCTGGTGGTACGAGCATACGTAAGGCACGGAATAAATCCATACCACCACCTACTAAGATCTCAAGCATGTTATCTAAGCTTGAAGAGTCCGAACCTGTACGGTTAACGATTGGGTTAAGCTCAGTAAGACCCGGTAATAATGGGTTTTCAAATTTAGGAGTACGCGCCAACGCCCAGTTACGGTTTGCTGTAATTGTGTTGATTTCACCATTATGAGCAAGGTAACGGAATGGTTGAGCCAACGGCCAACGCGGTAATGTATTAGTAGAGAAGCGTTGGTGGAATACCACGATATGTGATTTTAAGCGCTCATCTGCTAAGTCTGTATAGAACTCAGCAATTGCAGCCGGCATCATCAAGCCTTTATAGCTGATTACTGTCGAACAAAGCGTAGTCACATAGAATGACGGATCATTTTGTAATTGTTGTTCTGCACGACGACGTGCCAAGAATAATTTACGGTTAAATTCAACTTCAGTTACGCCCATTGGACAGTTCACAATGACCTGTTCAAAAGCTGGTAAAGATTGAAGCGCAATTTCACCTAATGCATCGTTATTTGTAGGGACAACACGCCAAGCCAGTACACGTAGGCCATCTGACTCGATTTCTTTCGTTAAAATATTTTTAGAATGTTGCGCTAATGCCGGATCAGTATTTAAAAAAACAGTACCCACAGCAAAAATTTCACTCAGTGTAATATCACTCAGTTTTTTTGCTTCATCACGGAAAAATTGCTTTGGCATCGCCAATAATAAGCCGCAACCATCTCCCGTCTTGCCATCTGCGGCAATACCACCACGGTGCGTCATGCAACTTAAACTGTGAATCGCGGTTTCAACTAGATGATGACTTGATTCACCCTTCATATGGGCGATCAGTCCAAAACCACAGTTATCCTTAAACTCATCAGGTTGATATAAACCTTGAGCGGGAGCTACAGTATTAGGCGATGGCATGTGCATAGCGTACCCTTCTTTCAATAAGGCTCTTTCGAGCGTCAAACAAACAACTTCTTTTTGCGATAGTGCCTACGGACGACAGTTAGCTCAATGTTTCACAAAAAAAATTTTTGGGCTGATAAGCCAATATACGCTGTTCCATTTTTACGTACACTGGTTTTTGCTAGAAAAATGTTTTGACTTATTTCGCACTCTTTTAAAGCAGTTCGACCCCTCGACTCTGCATAGAATTTACTCTTTAGAGCGCTAAAATAGTTTACAGCACATTAATAAGCACAAGAATAAAGCAAAAACTATGCCAATGTTATTTTTTGCAATTAAGTATTTATAATTATTGAAAATAGATCGATTTTATTCGCGTTATCATTTTAATAAATGACTAAATATGCACCACAGGTGATCAAAAAATATATATAACCATTATTATTGCACCATATTTGTGCGATATATCCTTATAATTAATTACCTCTTGTGCCCTCATTTGTTGCATTTTTTACTGTAGGCTCTGTTGTACGATTCTGTTGAGCCTTTTTAGCCACATCAACTGCCGAATTAGACTGATGTACATCTACAACATTCCCCTCAGCATCTCGACGAATAATCGTTGTACGAGTTGTAGAGTTTGTTGCTGGAGCCGCCACTTTAGGTTGAGTAGCCACACCGCCTTCTATGAGTAAGGACTCATCAATTTTAGGCAGAGCAGCTGGACGTAACCGCACTTCATAAGTTTGGCTAATACCACCTTTCATTTCATCCGCACCTAAATCATTGACTAATGCCGCATAGGTCGAAAATTGTTGCGGTTGAGGTTTAATTGATTCAGGTAAATCAAGATTAAGTTGGGTTAACTGCTGAATTGCATCTTCAGAACGTTTAAATACACCATATGTCAAAACATATTGTTCAGATTGCTTATCTCCGCTTAAACGGAAGTAGATAAATTTATTCCGTTCTGGACGATTTTTTAAAAAGTTTTTAATAATATCTTCATCAGACGCACGGAAAAGCTCAAGCGTCCATTGTTTCTTGTTTTCATTAATAAATTTTGTACCGCGGAACTCTGCCTCATGCTGACCAGAAGCAACCGTACGGGTTGTTAAATCAAGAGGTCTAACTTCATCAGCTAAAGCCCCTAAATTAGCCGTTGTTGCTACCTTCTCTGGCTGAATTTGCACTGGGGCATCTGAATCAGCTGATTTTTCAACTTCAACCAGCTTTTTACTATCGGTCATTACCCAAAAAATAAAAGCCAGCAACAAGCAGACGATACCACCCACCAACCAGATATATTGTTGAACATTCTGCCAAAGTGTACGTGATACAGTCATGTGTTACCTTAATTTATTATCCGTGTTGATTTGCCAAAATAGCTTGTTTCATGAGTTCAACATCAAAGTCTTTAGTAATTACTGCTTGCCCAAGTTGCTTTAACAGCACTAAACGTAATTGACCATTGAGAACTTTTTTATCATGCGCCATATATCCAAGGAATTCATCCAATGGAATTTTTGGACATGATATCGGCAAATTAGCGCGTTGAATAATTTTTTTTGTACGCTCTACATCATCGCTTGAAATCCAACCTAAACGTTGTGATAAATCAGCCGCCATCACCATGCCTGTCGCTACTGCTTCACCATGCAACCAAGTGCCATAGCCAAGGTAAGATTCAATCGCATGACCGAAAGTATGACCCAAGTTGAGTAAAGCTCGTTCGCCTTGCTCTTTTTCATCGTTAGCAACAATACGCGCTTTATGAGCACATGAACGATAAACAGCTTCTGCTAAAAGTTCAGCATCTCGCCCAATTAACCCATCCATATTCTGCTCTAACCAAACAAGAAAATCAGCGTCACCCAACAAGGCATATTTAATGACTTCTGATAATCCAGCAGATAACTCTCGATCTGGTAAAGTATCGAGTTGAGCCATATCAGCCAAAACAACTTGAGGTTGCTGAAATGCGCCCAACATGTTCTTACCAAGAGGATGGTTAATCCCCGTTTTACCACCCACACTTGAGTCTACTTGTGAAAGAAGTGTAGTCGGAACCTGAATAAAATAAACACCACGTTGGAAACATGCTGACGCAAAACCAGCCATATCTCCGATAACACCACCACCCAAAGCTAAAACCGTACAATCACGATTAAAACCAGCTTCAAGTAAAGCATCAAAAATTAAATTTAGATGTTGAATATCTTTATATTTCTCACCATCTGGCAAAATACAAGTCGCTACAGTTTTACCCAAACTTTTTAAAGCTTCTTGATAATGAGATAAGTATAAAGGAGCGACCGTTTCATTACTCACGATCATGACCTGTTGACCATGAATATAAGGCTCAAGCAACTGCTTAGGATCAAGTTGACTGCCAATAAAAATAGGATAACGGCGTTCGCCTAATTCAACATGTAAAGTTTGCATGAGTTTATAAAACCACAAGTAAGTTTGGCTATTTTAGCGGGTTGGACAAAATAAGTTGCAAAATCTTTTGAGCAAGATCACGAGCAGCCCCCTGATTGGTTTCAATCGTGTAATGCGCAACTTCACGATATAAAGGATCACGTATTTTTAACAAATCACGTAATTTTTGTTCAGGGTTTTCAACTTGTAATAGAGGTCTATTTTTATCGCGGTAAGTTCGTTGTAATTGTAGTTCTACAGGAGTGTAAAGATAAACAACAATACCACGTTGCTTTAGAAATTCGCGATTGGGTGCTTGAGTAATCGCACCTCCTCCCGTCGCCAACACTAAGGCTTTACGGGAAGTCAACTCATTTAACACTACGGTTTCACGAGTACGAAATCCAAACTCCCCTTCTTTCTCAAAAATCCAGGGAATAGTGGCACCTGTTTTGCGTTCAATTTCATGATCACTATCTAAAAATTCACGCCCTAATAGTTCGGCTAAATGACGTCCAACGGTTGTTTTTCCTGCCCCCATGGGCCCTACCAAATAAATATTTGGCAGGGTTTCAAACGCTTTGCTTGGCAAGGCGCCACCTATTTCAATTGCTTTCATTAAAAAATATATTAATGATTTCTCACCAAAGTGTCATTAACAATTCGTGGCGTAACGAAAATCAGTAACTCTTGCTTATCATCAGATTTCTGATCTTTCCTAAATAGGCGTCCAATTCCCGGTAAATCCCCAAAGAAAGGAACTTTGGTTTGAGAGTTAAGGGTTGTCTGCTCAAACACCCCTCCTAAAATGACTGTCTCACCATTATTCACCAACACATTTGTCTTGATATTATTTTTATTTAGGATCAATTCACCATTAGGAGCCGCACCCGAAACCGAATCCTTTGAAATATCCAATTTCATTTGAATTTTACCATCAGGCGTAATGCTCGGGGTAACATCTAGGCTTAATAGAGCATCTTTAAAAGAGGTACTTGCTGTAGCACCAGCAGCAGAATTAGTTGTAGTTTGATATGGGACCTGTTGACCTGTTGCAACTTTTGCAGGCTGTTTATCTGCAGTCATTACTTTAGGGGTAGAAATCACCTCACCATAGCCATCAGCTTGTAATGCAGAAAGTTCAAGATCAAGCATAAAATCAGACATACTAATCAAGCCAAAGGCAATACTCCCAGCCGGATTGGTTACACCTAAATCGACATTTAAGTTATCTGGACGTTCAATCGTGTATTTATAACCACCCGTAGTCTCATCCTTTTTGGGCTCTCGTAAATTCCACAAGGTCGTTTCACTACCACCAACTAACAAATTATTATTGTTAGTGATCCCTTGCGATAATATACCCCATTTAACACCGAGCTCTTTGGTAAAAGAAGTAGATGCTCTTACAATTCGCGCCTCAACCATAACCTGTTTAACTTGTACATCCAACAGATCAATCATTTTACGAATTTGATCAATCGACTGAGCCGTATCATTAATAATTAAGGTATTGGTACGATCATCTTGAGTAATTGTTCCACGGGGACTCAATAAACTTCCTACATTATTACCTAAACTATCAACACCAGTATTTAAATTAGTAGATGTAGAATTTCCACCATCAGATGTGCGCTGCATACCATTGCTATTATTTGAGCCTTGAGTAATTAAACTCATAATATCCTGAGCTTGCGCATATTTAAGTTGAATATACTCAGTTTGTAATGGGGCTAATTTCACGCTCTGTGCAACAGCTTTTGCTTCTTCTTCTTCAGCCTTGATCAGTTCCGCAACTGGAGCAATCCAAATTACATTTCCATTTCTGCGTTTATCTAAATTTTTAGTTTTTAAAATAATATCAAGAGCTTGGTCCCATGGTACATCTTTTAAACGCAAAGTGATATTACCTTGCACACTATCAGCCGCGACCATATTAATACCAGTAAAATCAGCAAGTAACTGTAAAACGCGACGAACTTCAATATCTTGAAAATCGAGAGAAAGCTTATTACCAGAGTAATGAGGTGTTTTATATAAAGAGGTTACATTTTTGTCCTGCGGACGCTTGAGGCTAATGGTTAATTTATTTTCTGCCTGATAAGCCATATATTCATAGCTACCAGTAGATTGAATCGTAATAACGCCATTGCCTTTTTCATTATAAGATTCAATTGTCGAAACAGGCGTCGCAAAATCATTTACATTTAAGCGTTTAGCTAGATGTGTAGGAATTTTAGAGCCTAACGTTCTTACTACAACTTTGCTACCTTGTTGTTGCACATCAACAGGGGTATTACCTCCCAACAGGTCAATAACGATAAGGCCTTCCCCTTGACTACCGCGTTGGAAGCCGATGTTTGAAACACCTTGGGTTTGCATTGCACTTGCTGATACAGGTTTAGCTACAGCTTGCGCAGAATTAATCTTTAAAATAAAAGTGTTGCCTTCAATACGAGTAGTAAAAGCACCTGCCTCTTTCAAATTTACAGTTAAACGTGAACGCTGATCATCGGAGCTTACATCGACCGAACTCGCTTCATTCGTTCCAATCGCTACTTTTGACTGTATTAAATTCTGCTGCGCTTTATTAAAATCTAAAATCAAACGTGAAGGATTCTCAAGCTGATAGGCCTGTGGTTGCGGTGGCAAGCCATTAAATATCACTCGAATTTCTGTTCCCTGACCCGCTATTTGCATCGGTACAATATTAGTCATGCTGACCTGTGCAGACGCAACCTGCATAATTGCAATCGCCACAGCTCCCATAGAAAACTGACGGAATACGTGATTCATTGTCTAACCATCCCCAATAAATAATCTTTAAAAATAATTTTTTCTTTGTTATTCCCTAAATTTTAGGGTGCGGGTCCAATTAACACTAAGGTTCTTGGTCTCTCCACATAGCCTTCTCGCCCATCAGGGACAATCTCCACCAGATCAATCTGAGTAGGACCAATATGGGTAATTCGACCTTGATTCATCCCGATATAGTTCCCTATCTGCACTCGCTCAATTTGATGATCAGGTGTTTGGATTAGAGCCATGACTTGCCCGCGGCTGTTACGCATACTTCCTTTCATATTTAAGGACTCTAATGCATAGCTTTCGAGTGGCTGTGGTGCACGTGAGAAATTCGGATATACTCGTTTCCCCGCCATAATTTTGAGCTCAGCAGCAAGTGAGCTTGGTAAAAATGGGCTCTTTAACTGATGGGCTGCATAATTAAATTGTGGCACAGGCGTAAAAACAGGCGCTGGTTCTATGGCTTGTGGTGGCTGATTACGTATATCGGCCATTTGCTGATTTACGGCGTCGATTCTAGAGTCGCATCCAGCTAAAGCTAAACATGCCAAAATAGAAAGAGAAAATTGTTTAAGTTTCATCGTAATTCTCCTATTTCGGCTGTGTGTTAGCAGTAGAAGAATCAGGTGCTACCGAGGAAGCCGAAGCATTTTTTTCCTGATGTTCAGGATTTTCTACAGCACCCATATAGCGATAAGTTTTTGCTTTGATAGAATAATTAAGCACAGGAATATCTGATTTACCATCCTTAACAGGAGCAGCTTCAACAATAAAATCATGCATCGTCACAATACGTGGTAATGCCGCAATACTGCTAACAAAAGCACCGAAAGCGTGATAATCCCCAGTTGCCTCGATAGTAATAGGCTGTTCAATAAAAATTTCCTGCTTCACTTCATCTTCTAAGCGGATATTTTTAAACTTCAGACCAGAATTCACCCCCGTTAAGTTAATATCTTCAACTAAACTTGGAATTTCGGTTTCTTTTGGCAATTGTTCTAACTGCTGATTGAAGTTGGCTTGCATCTCTTGAAGTTGAAGCTGGTATTGCTGCAAGTTGCGTAATTTTGAGT
The DNA here is from genome assembly GCF_059579785.1 of Acinetobacter sp. S-1. NCBI lineage: Bacteria > Pseudomonadati > Pseudomonadota > Gammaproteobacteria > Moraxellales > Moraxellaceae > Acinetobacter > Acinetobacter sp. S-1. The sequence goes on along the minus strand of NZ_CM184207.1, from coordinate 325,351 downwards.
CTTTTTCTCGAAACTCATTTAATAAATTACTTTCTTGTGCTTGAGCATTATCTATTGCTTGTAGCTTTGGCTGAATAGCAACAAAATACCCCAAAGCCAATACAGCAAAGAAAATAAAAATCCAACACGTAATTTTCACAGATAATGGCCAGCTGCCATAACTGTTCATATCGAGCGTGTTAAATTGCTGAAGAAATTTTTCTAAGGTGATCTTTTTTTTCTTAGATGGAGCTTGTTCTAAAGACAGCTCATGAAGTTCATCAGGACTCATTTTGCCACCTCTTTATTCATATCTACAGATGTATTGGCGGTATCATCTGTTGTAGTCACCCCCATTTCCCCTACATCAACAGTAACAACAAAACTGCCATAGCTATCTTCAACTCTAGGAAGCAAAGAACTGATAGCCTTATCTTTTTTCTCTTCGGTCGCCAAGAAAGAACTCATAAAAGCGTTGCGATACCATGGCGATGCTTCGAGATTACGTAATAACTCTGCAACTGTATTTGGACTTTCCGCTTTACCTTCAATCGTAAATTTATCTCCGGTTCGACTGAATTTAGTCAAATACATGGCTGCCGGGGTCACACGTACTAATTCATCCACCAAACGTACAACGACCGGACGCTGGCTTTGCAAACCTTGAATGAGCTTCATACGCTCAATAATTGCATCCCGCTGTTCTTGCAAGCCATTTAAGGTTTTAAGTTGTTGATCTAGATTCTGGTTTGTACTGATGATGAGCTGATTTGCTTGTTCTTGATCATTTAATTTTTGATTCAAATAAAACCACCCTGCAAATACAGTGGTTATCCCCAAAACAACGACCCCAAAACATAAAATAATAAATTGTTTTTTACGCTGCTCCCTAAGCCCATCACGCCAAGGGAGTAAATTAATTGTTGCCATTAATCAAAACTCCTTAAAGCCAAGCCACATGCAACCATTAATGAAGAAGCATCATTTTCAATTTTTTGAACGTCGACTTGAGGAGAGAAACCCATTTGTAAAAATGGATTGGCAATAGTGACTCGGTAACCGAGTTTCTGCTGCAACAATTTAGCAAGCCCTGGAATGTTGGCATTGCCACCCGCTAGCAAAATATGGTCAATTTCATTGAATTGGGATGAAGAGAAGAAAAATTGTAGAGATCTAGCAGCTTGCTGAACTACAGCATCTAAAAATGGTTCTAAGATTTCGATGTCATAATCATCTGGCAAAGAACGTTCTTTTTTAGCGCGTCCCGCTTCTTCTAATGACAAACCGTAACGGCTTTGAATTTCCAAAGTAAGCTGTTTACCGCCAAAGACTTGTTCACGGGTATAAATGATTTTGCCATTTTGCATAACCGATAATGTGGTCATGGTATGGCCAATATCTAAAATGCCAATGGTATTTGCACCCATGGGTAAGCTATCAGCAAACACACTAAAAGCACGCTCGACAGCATAACTTTCAACATCAGCAAGCTTAGGCGTTAAATCAACCAGTTCCAGTACTTCTACGCGTGTTTCAACATTTTCTGTTCGTGTTGCGACTAAAAGTACATTCACACGATTTGGATTCGGCAGTCGATCTGGTAAAACCTCAAAATCAAGGCTCACCTCATCTAAAGGGAACGGTATATATTGCTCCGCATCTAATCGAATCTGAACTTCACGTTCATCATCGTTCATATCTGCATCCATTTCGATGGTTTTATGAATAACCGTCGATGTTGGAACAGCAATTGCAGCGTTAGTGGTGTGGGGATTTGCTAAATTCATCGCCCGTTCCAAAGCTTCTGCAACTGCTTCTGGATTCAAAATATTTTTTTCAACTACACTGTTCTCAGGTAAAGGCGTTAAAGCATAGCTTTCTACCCAATATTTACCGTTCTTAACAGAGAGCTCTAACAACTTAACAGAAGTCGAACTAATATCGACGCCCATTAACCCCTTATTCGGTTTACGATATAACCTGAGCACACTATTGTCCTATTATTTTTTTATCCCCAAAAAAAATTACAAACCAATAATCTAGGTCTTTATTTTTACACGGATACAATATCTCATCTAACAATCCGCATGTCTAAAGGCTATACTGACCACAATTAGTTTGTATTCGATCTTATTAAAGCTTACTTATCATGAAAAAGCTATCCAGTTTGGGCTTCGTGCGTCCAATTTTTTTGATCATTATTATTATCTTAGTCTCACTTCCGATGGGCTTTTATGGCATGTATCTCTATATCGCCCCATCGCTTCCAGAAATGAGTTCACTAAAAAAAGCACCCCTCTTAAAACCATTACAGGTCTACACTTCAGACAATCAACTGATTGCCGAGTACGGTGGTAAGCTTTCTATTCCGGTTGAATACAAACAAATTCCCCCTGCTTTTATTCATGCATTTTTAGCAGCAGAAGACTCTTCTTTCTTTGAACATAGCGGGATCAGTTTTAAGGGTTTAGGTCGTGCTTTGAGCGAAAGTGTGACGGGTTCGGATGTGCAAACTGGTGGTTCAACGATCACCATGCAAGTTGCAAAGAACTATTATTTGAGTCCAGAAAGAACTCTAAAACGTAAAATAACCGAAATCTTTTTGGCTCGAAAAATTGAGCAAAATTTATCCAAAGAAGAAATTCTCAGCCTCTATGTGAATAAAATCTTCTTAGGGAAAAATGCGTATGGTATCGCGGCAGCAGCCAAAATTTATTATAACAAAAGCATTAATGAGCTCAGTATTGCTCAAATGGCAATGATTGCAGGTTTGCCAAAAGCACCTTCTAAATATAACCCTGTAGTTAATCCTGAGCGCGCACTCGAACGACGCAACTGGATTTTAGGCCGTATGTTACAGCTGGGTTATATTTCTCAAGCAGAATATCAAAAAGCAGTTGCAGAGCCGATCAATTTAAATATGCCCAATCGGGATTTAAATAATATTCATCCCTATGCTGGGGAAATGGTTCGTTCAGAACTTGTAAAGCATTTCGGTGAACAAGCCATTGATTCTGGTTATAAAGTCTACACAACAATTAATGCTAAACGCCAAGCGATTGCAGAAAAAGCTGTGCAAGATGGCCTTGAAGCTTATGACCGTCGCCATGGCTGGCGTGGTGCAGAAGCACATGACAAACCGTTAACTGAATTTAGAGCATATGCCAACACCTATCCTGCACAAGTTACTAAGGTAAATAGCAGCTCTTTTGAAGCATTAATGCAAGATGGCTCAACCGTTACGGTTCAGTGGTCCGGCATGTCATGGGCACGCCCCTATCGCAATGCAAATAGCGTAGGTGGCGCTCCTTCACGTGCGTCCCAAATTGTTAAAGTTAAAGATATTGTTCGTTTACGCCCAAACGATAATAAAACAGCATGGTCTTTAGTTCAGGTTCCAAAAGTTCAAGGTCAACTCATTGCAATTAACCCTAATGATGGTTCAATTGAAGCAATCGTAGGCGGCTATAACTTCTATCAATCAAAATTTAATCGCGCCTTACAAGGCTGGCGTCAACCGGGTTCTACAATCAAGCCATTCCTCTATGCTTTAGCATTAGAAAGAGGTATGACCCCGTATAGCATGGTGAATGATAGCCCAATTACGATTGGCAAATGGACACCACGAAACTCTGATGGCCGTTACTTAGGTATGATCCCATTACGTCGTGCTTTATATTTGTCTCGTAACACCGTATCAGTAAGACTTCTACAAACAGTAGGGATTGAACGTACTCGCCAATTATTTATGGATTTTGGTTTACAAGAAGATCAAATTCCTCGTAACTACACCATTGCCTTAGGTACTCCTCAAGTATTACCAATTCAAATGGCAACTGGTTATGCAACGTTTGCAAACGGCGGCTACCGTGTTCAACCGCATTTCATTCAACGTATTGAAGATGCTTACGGCAAAGTCATTTATGAAGCCAAACCAGAATACGCATGTATTCCATGTATTAATGCACCTGACACGACAGGTGATGAACAAAAACCTACAACGACTGATGATGAAGTCATTGAAGTTACGAATAAAGACATAGAACAGAAAGAAAACGCAGCTAAGCAGCTTAATCTTAAACAGACTGACAAAAACAACAGTCAATATCGCCAAGCTCAACGTATTTTAAAGTCAAGCTCTGCTTATGATATGGCGAACATCTTACGTGATGTAATTGAGCATGGTACAGGTCGTGCTGCACTTAAAATTGGCCGTAGTGATTTAGGTGGTAAAACAGGTACTACAAATGATGCAAAAGATGCATGGTTTGCAGGCTTCAACGGCAAGTTAGTGACTGTAGCATGGGTTGGATTTGACCAACCGACTACGCTTGGCCGTCGTGAATATGGTGGTATTGCTGCATTACCGATCTGGATTAACTTTATGGGTCAAGCATTGCAAGGTACGCCAGCAGCTTGGGTCCGTTTAGATAAAGATGCTAAAGGTCCTATTTCACGTGACCAACAAGAAACGGTGACAGAAGTAGCCGATAAGAAAACTTATCGTGCGGCTCCACCACTAGCACGTCCGCTCTATCGACCAGCACCGCCACAACCAAAACTAAGCAATGACAATGACTTTTCCGATTTACCAGGTGAAGAAATTGTTATTCCGTCAAAAGCTGCGCCTCCTGCCATGAGACCTTCACAGGAGTCCGCTCCTAAGCGAGAAAAAGATGAATTAGAAAATCTGATTAATCAGATTGAATAGCAAAAAAGAAGCCATCATCAGATGGCTTCTTTTTGCGCTCTTAAAATAGATCGTTAGATGGCATTTTTATTGCGCTTCTGAAAGACATAAATTTGAAAAGATGCAGTTATTTCTAATTGTGACTGCTGCTCTAACTGCGAACGGCGCTCAGGAGAAGCTTTATAAGCATAAGGCGTCATAGCAATCAGATTTTTTAGAGCCTGTTGATCAAGCACAAAAGGTGCATCAATAATCTGCTCTTGCTTTAACTCAAACAAATCTTGTAGTTGCTCTACAAACTTTTCTGGTGTGTGAGGATTAACTTGCTCAAATAAAGCCTCACGCATGGCATACAAATGTTCAGAAGCAGGCGTGACAACCATTAAATAGCCTTTATCTTTTAAAACACGCGCAATTTCTGCTTGCGGAATTGGGCTAAATAAACTGGTGCAAGCATCCATGCTATGGTCTAGCACCGGTAAAGTCGCCCCTGTTCCTACAACCCAAGTTACTTTAGGATTGAGCTTTGCCGCACGCTGTACAGCAGTTTTTGCAATATCAACACCAACACAGTGCTCAACGACTTGCTGCATGGCACTTGTATAGTAGCCCTCACCACAACCAATATCGAGTATCGCTTTTACATTGAGTTGCTTTAATAAATCGACTACAGCCTGCTGTAATGGCTGATAGTAACCACTTTGTAAAAAAGCTCGGCGCGCATCGACTGACTCGGGCGTATCCCCTGGGTTTTTACTATGTTTATGTTGCACAACATGTAAATTGACATAGCCTTGTTTAGCCACATCGTAACTATGCCCTTGCTCACATCGCCAAGTTCGTTCAGTTAAATTTAGGGGCTGACGACACACAGGACACATTAAAATTTGCTTAGCCACTTTTAATTATTCTCTTGTTCTTTTTGTTGTAAATAAGTCTTTGCGTGTAGTCCAACAAAGGTGCGGCCTGCATTTGTACCATTAATCCATTCATCTACCTGAAACAAATCAAACAGACCTACTTTGACTAACGTTGGAATTGCTATCTTTAGCTCTTCCTCAATTTGTCCTCTTTGCCCAGTATTATACAATTCAATATTGTGCAGCATTGTCGCTACAGTTCCTGTTTGAACCTGACTTCCATCTTTAAGTACAACTTGAGGTAATACTTCGCCCTCTCCAACTACTTTTTGATTAATCACAGATAATTGGTCTAGACCAGCAACTTTTGTCATTCACCTCTCCAATAAAAAAAGCCAGTAGAACTGGCTTTATATTGACACTAAAATAAGAACTATCGCAATTTTAAAGTCATTAGACCTAAAACTACTAATATAATTGTAATAATCCAAAAACGGATCACAACTTGCGTTTCTTTCCAGCCCTGCTTTTCATAGTGATGATGCAGCGGCGCCATTAAGAACACACGTTTATTACGCATACGCAAGGAGCCGATTTGTAAGAATACAGATACTGCCTCCATTACAAATACACCACCCATAATTGCAAATACGATTTCTTGACGAACCATAACTGCAATTGTTCCAAGCATCGCACCTAAAGCCAAAGCACCGACATCCCCCATAAATACTTGAGCAGGATGCGCGTTATACCAAAGGAATGCCAAACCAGCACCAATCATGGCAGAACAGATTACTACGAGTTCAGAGGTATATTTCACATATGGAATATGTAAGTAGTTAGCGAAACGAATGTCACCAGACAAGTAAGCAAATACGCCTAAGCCTGTAGCTACCATGACAACCGGCATGATTGCCAAGCCATCTAAACCATCTGTTAAGTTAACAGCGTTAGAAGCACCATTAATCACCAGATAGGTAAATACAATAAATGCCAAACCTAAAGGAACAATTGAGAGTGGAATTGAAAGATTCTTAAAGAATGGAATCAATAAATCCAACATGTTTGCGGTATGTTCTGCATTGGACTGTTGAGTTGCGATTAAATATAACGCAATACCAGCACCCAGCGATGCAACAGAAGTCCAGAAAAACTTCTTACGTGCAGGTAAACCTGCATTGTCTTTATAGCGAATTTTAATCCAGTCATCTGCCCAGCCTACAGCACCGAATACAACCATTACACCAAGCACAATCCAGACATAAGGGTTAGATAAATCAGCCCATAGTAAAGTACTAATACCAATTGAAAGCAGAATTAAAATTCCGCCCATCGTTGGTGTACCCATTTTTTTAGCATGATTTTCAGGAGCAAACGAACTTACTGCCTGACCGTATTTTAACGCTTGTAATTTACGAATCATGATCGGCCCAAGGACCAGACCAATGGTCAGTGAAGTTAATACACTGAGTAAAGAACGTAATGTTAAATAACGAACGACCTGAAACGAGCTGTGATAGCCCGCAAGTTGTTCAAACAACCATAACAGCATTAAAGTTTCTCCATCAAATCAGCCATCAACGTTTCCATATGAGTAAAGCGAGAACCTTTAAACAGGAAACTCATGGACTGGGGTTGATGTGTTTGGATTAGATTGATTAAAAATGGAAGCGCCTCAGCTTGTGTCTGAAATGCTTTCACTTTATTAGAATGAGAGTCTGCACCCTCGAGAGCAGCTGAAGCGAACTGTCCAACTGCAATAATATGATCTAAAGGAAGTTCGGCAAGATCACGACCTAAATCATGATGCTCTTGCCAACTGCTATCACCTAACTCACCAATATCCCCCATCACCATCACTTTTACGCCTTGTTGCTGCAACAACACTTGTGCAGCAGCGCGCATAGAAGTCGGATTGGCATTGTAGGTATCATCAATAAATAAGTAAGGTGACTTTTGAATAAAGTTAAGACGACCTTTCGCTCCCTGAGCTTGCTCTAGTCCTTGGACAATATCTTCTAGTCCAATCCCAATTGCTAAAGCAAAAGCTACAGCTGCGGTCGCATTTTGAACATTATGCTCACCCGCAAAAGGAAGCTTAACTGCACTGCTAGCTTGCGGTGTATGAAGGTTAAAATTCGTTGATTGAGGCAATAACTCCACATCTGTTGCATAGACATCGCCTCCTACACCAAATGTAGAAATACGATGAGCTTTTGCAACATCAAGAATTTCGGCAGTGAAGTCATCTTGTTGCGGCACGATTGCAACGCCATTTGGTAAAATATGACGATAAATTTCCGATTTTGCGCGGCAAATACCTTCACGACCACCAAACTCGCCTAAATGAGCTGTACCAATATTTAATATGCCCGCAACATGAGGCTGAACGAGTTTTGATGTGTAATCAATCTCACCTTGATGGCTTGCACCCAACTCCATCACCGCATATTGATGTTCCTTGCGAAGCTCTAGCAACATCATTGGTACACCAAGGTCATTATTTAAATTGCCTCGGGTGATTAGTGTCGGTGCTAAGCGCGACAATATACTTCCCAGCATTTCTTTGGTTGTAGTTTTACCACTACTCCCCGTTAAGGCAATCACCTTTAATTGTGAGTTTTGCTCACGGCGATAAGCACCGAGTTGCCCTAAAGCCAATCGGGTGTCAGCAACAACGAGTTGTGCAATATCTACATCTAGAGGACGTTCAACAATAGCTATTTGACAACCATTTGCAGCAACTTGCGCAACGAAATCATGCGCATCGAAACGCTCACCTTTTAGTGCTAAAAAGGCATCCCCAGTTTCCGCATGACGAGAGTCCGTCAAAATACGTTTAATTTCAGTTTGAGGGATTTGGTCTTTATGCCAGTAGCCCTGTGTTGCCTGTTGTAATTGTTGAGCTGTCCACGGTTCCAAAGGCACGGTACTGGTGGTTGAAGTATGCATAATTTGTCCTATTGTGCAGGGTAAGCAGCGTCTACAGTGTGATGTTGTGCATCAATCGCAGAACGCACTTCAACAACATCATCAAACCAGTGACGTACGCCATTAATTTCTTGATAATTTTCATGTCCTTTACCGGCAATCACAACAATATCACCAGCCTGAGCCTGCTGTGCAACAAATTTAATTGCTTCACGGCGGTCATGAATTTCATGCATACGGTGCCCTGAAAAATCGATTCCTTGCTTCATGTCAGCAAAAATTTGTTCAGGGTCTTCTGTTCTTGGGTTATCCGACGTCAAAATAACTGGATTTGCGCCGTCTAAAGCTGCTTGAGTCATTAATGGGCGCTTACCGCGATCACGGTCCCCGCCACACCCAAATACAGCCCAAAGTTGATTCGAAACATGACGTTTTAATGTTTTAAGCACTTGAATTAATGCATCTGGTGTATGCGCATAATCAACAACAAATAAACGCTCACCATCACGAATAACTTGCATTCGACCTGGAGCACCAATTAGTTTAGGAACGAAAGCTACTAGCGCTTTTAAATCAAAACCTGCTTGCTCAGTAGCAATAAGAGCTGCAACCAAGTTTTCGACATTAAAATGCCCTAACAATGGACTTTGCACAGCAAAAGAACCTTGCGGGCTCACTAAATTAAATGTCGCCCCCGCTAAACTGTAACTCAGGTCAGTAATATAATAATCAGCAGTATTTTGAGTAAGTGAATACGTTAAAATTTTCGGTTGAGCAGGATTTTGCTTTGCTGCATTAATCATGAGAGCTGCATGCTCATCATCTAAATTAATAACGGCTACTTTTAAAGAGCTAAAACGGAATAAAAGAGCCTTCGCTTCTGCATAAGCCTCTAAAGTGCCGTGGTAATCCAGATGGTCACGACTCAAATTGCTATAAACAGCAATCTCAATCGCACAACCATTTAAACGACCTTGTTCCAAACCATGTGAGCTTGCCTCTAAAGAAGCAAAAGTCGCACCTTGTTTTGCATAATCATGCAATGCATTTTGCAGTTGTAAAGCATCAAGCGTAGTGTGCGTTGAGGGTGTTAAGTCTGGCAAAATACCATTGCCTGTAGTACCCATCACAGCACAGCGCTGTTGTTGAGAGCTAATTAATTCAGCCACTAGACGCGAAATTGTGGTTTTACCATTTGTACCAGTCACTGCAATAATACGCACTGGTACTACGGGATCTATATGCTGTAAATAACGTTCTTGCCATTCACCCATACGTTGACGCACATCAGAACATACCCACTCATTTGCTACGCCCAACTCCGTCTCGCTAATAATGGCAAGTGCACCATTCGCTAAAGCTGACTCAGCAAAAGCGCGTGTTTTTTCAGGTTGGCTATAACTGGTCAAAGCGATAAAGATCTGGCCTGACGCAACCTTACGACTGTCTAAACTAAAGCCTTGAAAAGGCTGTTTAGACCACTGTGCATCGATCTCAACTGGATTAATTTCTTGGAAAGAAACAGACATAGCTTACCTGCGAATAGGATTTTCTGGAGTATCAAGGGGCTTATCAAGCGGCACATTCATTAAGCGCAATGATTCTTGCATAATGCGTGCGAAAACAGGGGCCGCAACCAAACCACCGTAATAACGACCTTGTGGATTTTCAACAACTACGATAACCGCTAAACGAGGATCACTAATCGGAGCTACGCCTGCAAATAAAGCACGGTATTCATTATTTGAATAACCTTTACGGTCTGCACGAAGTTTATGAGCTGTACCTGTTTTGCCACCAACGCGATAACCTGGAATATTAGCTTGCTTTGCAGTACCGCCCGGCATCGTCACCTGCTCAAGCATAAGCAAAACCTGATCAGCAATTTTTGGAGCAAGAACTTGCTCACCTTTAGGTGCTTGATCGAGTTTATGCAAACTTAGAGGCATTTTTACCCCATGGTTTGCAAGCATTGCATAGCCTTGCGCCAACTGAAGAATAGTTGCATTTAGACCATAACCGTAAGCCATGGTACCAATTTGGGAAGAGTTTAACTTGCTTACAGGAAGTACTAAACCAGAGCTTTCACCAGGGAACTTCACAGCAGAACGCTTACCAAAGCCAGCACGGTTAAAGAAGCTTGGCAATGTTTCCTTAGGAAGTGACAACGCAATTTTTGCCGAACCCACGTTTGATGACTTAATAATTACGCCACTAACAGTCAAAGCACCATAGTTATGCGTATCACGAATAGTATGCCAGCCTAAACGCATTGAACCTGGCGAAGTGTTGACAATCGTATTTGGGGTATATTGTCCAGTTTCGAGTGCAGCAGAAACTGTAAAAGGCTTCATGGTAGAACCCGGCTCGAACATATCAATCGCACCGCGGTTACGCATGGCATCTTTATTAGATAAACCGTTTTTATCATTCGGGTTATAAGATGGCCAACTGGTCATAGCCAGAATTTCGCCTGTTTTAACATCTACAGCAATTGCTGTCGCCGAACGGGCGTTATTTGCAACACCAGCAGCAGTCAACTCACGGTACATAATATATTGCAAACGAGAGTCGATACTTAAAGTGATGTTTTCGCCTGGCTCACCTTCACGAATAACCTCAGAAACTTTTAAGCGGTTACCACGTTTATCACGAATAATTTTTTGTTCGCCATCTACCCCAGACAGTTGTTTATTCAACTGCATTTCCAAGCCTTCAATCCCTTGGCCCTCACTATTGGTTAAACCAATAATCTGAGCATTTGGCTGCGGTTGAGGATAATAACGTTTATATGTTTTCTCAGCATAAACGCCCTGGAAGTTACCCTTTGTAATGAGATCTGCCTGCTGTGGCGGCACTTCTTTTTTCAAAACCAAATAACGAGAACGTGGACGCGCATTCATCTGTTTTTTTAGATCTGCACGATCTAAACCAACCACATCCGCTAACTCATCAAGGTTTAGGTTTTTATCTGGTAATTGTCGTTTTAACTTACGATTATTTGGATCTTTTTTTAATTCCGCTGTAATTTCGTCATATAAATGCTTGGTATCAAAGTAATCACGTGGATCAATGACAATTTTCATAATAGGCGTACTAATGGCCAAAGGCACACCATGACGGTCGCTAATAACCCCACGCATTGCCTCAATACGTTCAGTACGCAAAATATTGGCATTGGCCTTGTTTTGTAAAAAGTCTTTATTAATCACTTGCACATAAAATGCACGTGCAATTAATACAACAAAACAGAGCAGTACTGTTGCCCAGAGCAGATAAAACCGCCACATATCGAAGGCAAGAGTTGGTTTTTCCGAAATAGACTGCTGTTTTTTCCGTGTTTGCTTTGTTCGCTTATCTACCATACAGCAAGGCCTTACTTATTTTGCTCTGAGGTCATCGGTAAAGAAATTACCACCGTTTCTGCAGCAGGTGGCGAAAACATGCGTAGTTGGGTTACAGCACGCGTACCAATCTGTGCTGTTGCACCGAAGGTTTGTTGCTCAATAAGCAAACGCCCCCATTCAGCATTGAGATCATCACGTTCACGCATATAAGAGCTAAGCTCTCTATAATCATGACGATATTCAAATACTTGAAATACCACCATCATGGCACTGATAAAAACAAGCGCCACTAATACGGTGTATGCCACAACTTTTTTGACCACTTTATTTTCGGTGGTTTCAATTTCATCACTGCTTTTCATTACGCGCCTTTTTGTTCCAAGCGTTCAGCAACCCGAAGCCATGCACTACGTGAACGTGGGTTCGCTTTTACTTCTTCTTCACTCGCACGAACCCGTGAAATTTTCTTTAACCTTCTTGTATCTACCTGTTGCTGAGGCATTCCCCAGCCAATATCTTCTGCCAAAGTCGATTCTTTTTGAATAAATTGTTTGATTAAACGATCTTCAAGAGAATGAAAGCTAATCACAGACAAACGCCCTTTTGGTTTTAGTAAGTCTACAGCTTGTGGTAAAAATACTTCAATATCATCTAGTTCTTTATTAATAGCAATACGAATTGCCTGAAATGTACGTGTTGCTGGATGTTTATGTTTTTCCCATTTTGGATGAGCTGTTTTAACAAGTTCTGCCAATTGGGCTGTTGTATCTAGTTTTCCAGCTTGTTTAATCGCTTTTGCAATACGTCGACTATAACGTTCTTCGCCATATTGATAAATAATATTTGCTAATTGTTCTTCTTCAATTTCAAGCAACCACTCAGCTGCGGTTAACCCCTTAGAATTATCCATTCGCATGTCTAGAGGACCATCCTGCATAAAACTGAAACCACGCTCAGCTTGGTCGAGTTGAGGAGATGACACCCCTAAGTCAGCCATAATGCCATCAACACTCATCACACCAATTTCCTGCATTTTTTCTTTAATATCAGCAAAACTGGCATGAATAATGGTAAATCTCGGGTCTTCTTGCGCCAAAGCAGCTGCAACTTCCAAAGCTTGAGGGTCTTTATCAAATGCATATACTCGTGCATTTTCATCAAGTTTCGAGAGCAATAAACGTGTATGCCCACCTCGTCCGAAGGTTGCATCGATATACACCCCTGTTGTGCGATCTGCCAATAAGCTCTCAACGGTCTCAAAAAGTAAGACAGAAATATGCGACATAGGTGTTAAATCATTGCGTAAAAATGTAACTGCACATTATCACCTTGTTTATGACCAACGCCAAACGGCTTTTTGTAGGAAAATATTAATTTTTCATAGATAAAACCGTTTTGTTAGCATTTTTTAAGCAAAAAAAGAAAGCAAGCTTACTTTTTTAAGTTTGCTTGCTTTCTTTATGAATATTTAACTTCTAAGTTTTCTTTTTGGACTATTGTTTTTAGATCATTTTATTTACTGCTTGCCATCATAAATTTGATCAAAAATAGCACCGTTTGCAAAGTGAGTTTTCTGAGCTTTAGCCCAGCCACCAAACACATCATTAATGGTAAATAATTTAATTTTTGGGAATTGCGCTGCATATTTCGCAGCCACTTGAGCATTACGCGGGCGGAAATAATGTTTAGCAGCTAATTCTTGGCCTAAAGGTGAATATAAAAAGTTCAGATAACCTTTTGCCAAGGTCCGGTTTCCATCTTTATCTACGGTTTTATCTACAATCGCTACAGATGGTTCTGCCAAAATTGAAACTGATGGATAAACAATTTGATATTTATCCTTATCAGGTCCTTTCGTCGCCAACAAAGCTTCATTTTCCCAAGACAACAAAACATCACCAATGCCACGTTCGGCAAATGTCGTAAGTGAACCACGAGCTCCCGAATCTAGAACTTTCACATTGTGATAAAGCTTTTTCACCAACTCTCGAGCCTTAGCATCATTTCCACCCGGCTGTTTTAAAGCATATCCCCACGCAGAGAGATAAATCCAACGCGGTGCACCACCTGTTTTAGGGTTAGGGGTGATAATTTCCACACCTGGTTTTGTTAAATCATTCCAGTCGCGTATATTTTTCGGGTTACCTTTTCGTACTAGAAACACGACAGTTGACGTATAGGGGGCAGAATTATTTGGGAATTCTTTTTGCCAGTTCGGCTGAATAAACCCAGCTTTCACAATCTCATCAATATCATTCGCTAATGCTAACGTTACTACATCAGCTTCAAGTCCCGTGGCTACCGCGCGGGCTTGTTTTCCAGATCCACCATGTGACTGTTTAAATTCAACATCTTGCCCTGTTCGCTGTTTCCAAAACTTACCAAATGCTTGGTTATATTCTTGATAGAACTCTCGAGTAGGATCATAAGAAACATTTAAAAAAGAGGTCGCTGCTTGAGCCGCTGTTGTCACCATTCCCACATATAAAGCGACCGCTACTATTGATATTTTTTTCATTTACAAAATCCATCATTCGTTTTAGTTTAACTATATTTTTAATTTTATTTTTTACAATCAATTACTTATATTTATATCTTTTTTATTAATCTTTTTTAGATATATAGCTTAGAACGTCGAAGTTATTTCATTTTTGAAAAATTTTGTAATTATTCTTACAACTTATTTAGGGCCTTCACTTTATCTACACATTAATTTGTTAAATAATGAAGCGTAAAGGATACATATGGTCTACATTTGAGTCGACCAATTTAAAATATAGGTAAATTTTGTAAAAAGTGTGACACAGTTCCACTTTTTTATTAATATTTATGTTTAAATCGTAGCATTACCGTAATTTTACATTTTGTTAAACTCAAAAAATAGATGAAATGTAATGAACAGAGGGGATGATTAACAATGAAAATTCATTATGGAAAAGCTTTAAGCTTAAGTTTGGTGCTGGGTTTAGCATCACAGTTTTCTGCAGCAGCAGTACTTAAAGACACTCCAAACAAAACAGGTTCAGATAAGCAAACTTCGCTTATTGAAAAAGCTTTAGATCAGCAGAAACGTAACCCTATCGTGTTACCTTCTACAAATGATGAGCTTAAGGTTCTTAATACTATTCGCGTTACTCCAACCCAAAATTTTCTTGCTGCACAACACGAACGTTTTTCACGTTTTGTTCAGGCAATCTTTCAGCCCCATGCTTCTTAAAATCTGAAACACCCCCTCTACGTTTCAGTTTTAGCCCAGACTGACGTTAAATAAAACGTCAGAATACTGGGCTTTTTCGTTATAATAGTTTCAATTTTTATTCTGACCCCTTATCTATGAAAGTTCGTACTCGTATTGCACCTTCCCCTACTGGTTTTCCTCATGTTGGCACAGCCTACATTGCTTTATTTAACATGTGTTTTGCGAAACAACATGGTGGAGAATTTATTTTAAGGATTGAAGATACAGACCAACTTCGTTCTACACCAGAGTCTGAAAAAATGATTTTGGATTCATTACGTTGGTTAGGTTTGAATTGGTCTGAAGGTCCAGATGTAGGTGGCCCACATGCACCATATCGCCAATCTGAACGTATGGGAATTTATAAGCAATACGCATTAGAACTTGTTGAAAAAGGTCATGCTTTTTACTGTTTCGCAACAGCAGAAGAACTTGACCAAATGCGTGCTGAACAACAAGCACGTGGCGAAACACCAAAATATGACGGCCGCGGTTTAAAACTTTCTCAAGAAGAAGTGACTCGACGTCTTGAAGCGGGTGAACCTCATGTCATTCGTATGAAAGTGCCTGAAGAAGGTGTTTGTAAATTTAACGACTTGCTACGTGGAGAAGTTGAAATTCCTTGGGCTCAAGTCGATATGCAAGTCCTTCTTAAAACAGATGGTTTACCAACTTACCATTTAGCTAACGTTGTTGATGACCATTTAATGGAAATCACTCATGTATTGCGTGGTGAAGAATGGCTTCCTTCTGCACCAAAGCATCAGTTGCTTTACCAATATTTTGGTTGGGAAATGCCAACTCTTTGCCACATGCCACTGTTACGTAACCCAGATAAATCAAAACTATCTAAACGTAAAAATCCGACATCAATTAACTACTACCGCGATATCGGTGTATTACCAGAAGCCTTACTCAACTATTTAGGCCGTATGGGTTGGTCAATGCCAGATGAAAGAGAAGTTTTCACATTACAAGACATGATGGATAACTTTGACATTCAACGTGTATCACTAGGCGGACCAATTTTTGACGTTGAAAAATTGAACTGGTTAAATGGTCAATGGATCAAAGGTTTAACACCTGGCCAATTATTAGACCGTTTATTAACATGGAAGAGTGATCGCAACACTTTAGAAGACATTGCTGCCGCTATTCAACCACGTATTAATTTACTTTCAGAAGCTGTGAATTGGGCTGGTTTCTATTTTAACCATATGCCACAAATTACTGCTGAAATGTTTGAAAGTAAAAAATTGACTCAAGAGCAAGTTCGTCAAAGTTTACAATTTGCAATTTGGCGTCTTGAAGGTCAGTTTACTTGGAATAATGACACCGTTAGCCAAACCCTAATGGAACTTGCGAATCAGATGGGCATTAAACTACGTGATTTCATGCCAGCGTTCTTTATCGCAATTGCCGGTTCAACGAGTTCAACACCAGTGATGCAATCAATGGTTACGCTTGGGCCTGATTTAACTTTCGCTCGCTTACGTCATGCCTTAGAAATTGTGGGCGGACCGAGCAAGAAAGAAGTTAAAAATTGGGAAAAACTCAATGAGAGCTTAAAATTGCCGAAAAATGACGCAACTAGCGAAGTTTAATTCATTTTTTTGTTGACGTGTGAGCGCATTCACCCTAAGATTGCGCTCACACAAACTGGGGTCATAGCTCAGTTGGTAGAGCGCTACAATGGCATTGTAGAGGTCAGCGGTTCGATCCCGCTTGACTCCACCACGCTCCTTTGTGTTTGCCTCATCAAGTCCCTATCGTCTAGAGGCCTAGGACATCGCCCTTTCACGGCGGTAACCGGGGTTCGAATCCCCGTAGGGACGCCATATTCTGCTTTAAAAATTATAAAAAGACTCTATCGTCACCTTACTGTTTATTCTTTATCTCTTTCTAGATTGCACATTTGTCTATTTTATCTAAAATAGCGTCTTTCTTAATTCTCTCAATGTGTAATATGCAGCCATCTGACAATCAACTAGATGCTCATCAGCATCAGAACAGTACTGCACCTTTAAAAAGAGCCATGAGCACTCGCCATCTTGTGATGTTATCACTGGGCGGAGCGATCGGAACTGGTCTATTTTTAGGTTCAGGGGAAGTCATTTCACAAACTGGAGCTATTGGCGCAATTATTGCCTATATTCTTGGTGGCGCGATCGCTTACATGGTCATGCTCTGCCTAGGAGAACTCGCTGTACACATGCCTGTTTCAGGTTCTTTTGGTGCCTATGCCAAAAAATATATCAGTCCAAGTACTGGTTATATGATTTCTTGGATGTACTGGCTCACCTGGACTGCAACGCTTGGAACCGAATTCACTGCCGCAGCCCTACTCATGCAAGAATGGTTTCCACAGATTTCTATGTGGATTTGGACAATTATTTTTGCAGTTACTATCTTTGGCTTAAATATTAGTTCAACGCGTATTTTTGCTGAATCTGAGTTTTGGCTGGCTCTTGTTAAAGTCGTTACTGTCATTGCCTTTATTGTGCTCGGCCTATTAGCAATTTTTGGTTTAATTCCATTCCATGGTGCCCAAACTGCTCCACTATTTAGCAATCTTACGGCTCAAGGCTGGTTCCCTCATGGTTTAATTCCTATTTTTACGACCATGTTAATTGTTAACTTTGCATTCTCAGGAACCGAATTAATTGGTGTAGCAGCTGGCGAAACAAAAGATCCGGCTCAAAATGTACCAAAAGCGATTAATGCCGCGATCTGGCGCCTCCTTATTTTCTTTGTGGGTACCATCATTGTTATTAGCGCTTTACTTCCTTTCCAACTTGCAGGTTTAGGCGGTGACGGTGTAAGTAGCAGTCCTTTCGTGACCGTATTTAATTATATTGGCATTCCATATGCGGATGACATTATTAGGTTTGTAATTATTACTGCTCTACTTTCAGCAGCAAATTCTGGCTTATATGCAGCTTCACGTATGATGTGGTCTCTGTCAGAAAAAAAATTACTACCTAGTGTGTTTGCGACTTTATCAAAAAGTGGAACACCAATCGTAGCTCTAGTTGTAACCATGTTCGGTGCAATTCCAGGTTTGCTATCAGAGCAATTTGCACCTGAGACTATTTTTAAGAATCTGCTTGGTGTAGCAGCTTTTACCATGGTGATTGTATGGATGAGTATTTGTTTAAGCCAGTTCAATTTCCGCCGCCAATGGTATAAATCAGGCCATACTGTTAAAGACTTACAATATGCTGCGCCTTTCTTTCCTATTGTGCCAATTTTAGGTTTTATTTTCTGTTTTATTACTTGTTTAAGTATGGCAGCAGACCCTGAAATGCGAGCTGGCTTTGTAGGCTGTCTCATTTTCACAGCTTTATGCTATGCCAGTTATTTCATTTTTTATCGTAATAAAGACTAAAACTGTCGTTATTCAATTAAAGTGTAGCAAAAAGCTACACTTTTTTTTGCCTACATACTGGTTTTATGTATCAGACCACGGTAGATTAAAATTTATATTAAAAACAATTCTTTGTATAGAATGAAAATTATATTTATCCATGGGATGAATCAACAAAACTACACAGCACATCGCTTGAAAGAGCATTGGTTAAAAGTGTTTAAGCTCGGCCTAAAACAAATGCCTTGCAGAGTTAATATCCGTGATCTTCATATTCACATGCCATTTTATGGCGACTTAATGACCAAATACCAATTAAGCAATCAATTAGACCTTAACACGTTGTTACCTAAATCATTTTTTAATAATTATTTCCCTATTAACGTACACCCAAGTAATCCCCCACCTAAAGAGCACACTCCATTTGTTCCGTTGTTACGTCCCTCAACCGATCAAGCTGAGCAAAGCTTCTCAGAACGACTTTATCTCACTTCTCAACTAGTTAAAGATCGCGTACTGAAAGAACTAGTTGTTCTATTAAATAACTTTCCTAAACTGCATGAAAGTTTGATTCAACAATTCCTTATCGAAACCTATATGTATTTATCTAATCCAGAGTTCATGCAGGAAGTACATCAAAGAATTTTAAAGAAAATGCGAGAAGAAGAAGATTATATTGTGGTGGGACACTCTCTTGGTTCAGTTATCGCTTTCCAATTATTATCAGATCCATCTTATCAATTCTCAGTTAGGCGTTTTATTACCCTAGCTTCGCCTTTAGCTTTTCGCGTGATTCAAAGTAAGCTCCCGAATCCAATTTCCAGACCGCCATGTATTTACGGTGATTGGTTTAATTTTTACTCTCAGGACGATTTTTTGACCGCTTTTCCCTTATGCGAAGCTCCATTTAATTTTGATCCAGCCATTATCAATCAGAAAATTTATACCTTTGCCAACCAACCGCATGAAATTTTAGGATATTTACAACATCCGTCGGTCATAAAGGCAATTATTGAACCTTTTCAGAAAAATGAGGGCTAAATGTATATACTTTCTACAATTTGAGTTATTTTTAATCGCTTGATTGTTTTTTTTAATATTTCTTCAGAAAACTATTTGACACTTTTATTAAATCGACCTAATATACGCCCACCTCTGAAACGTCCCTATCGTCTAGAGGCCTAGGACATCGCCCTTTCACGGCGGTAACCGGGGTTCGAATCCCCGTAGGGACGCCAATATTTTTCAGATGTATGCCTCATATAAGTCCCTATCGTCTAGAGGCCTAGGACATCGCCCTTTCACGGCGGTAACCGGGGTTCGAATCCCCGTAGGGACGCCAAATTCTAAAAAGCCACTGCATAACGTCAGTGGCTTTTTTCTTGCCTAAAAAATAAAAAGCCAATCAATGATTAACTTTTTATATGCTCTATCAACCCGCAATTCCTACTTGTACTTCAAGACGACCTGACTGCACTCGCAGTCCTCTAATTTCAAACTGATCTACGAGCTGCTGCACAAGCTCGCGACTTTCTCTCAAAATATTCAAGCCTGGTAAAATACTAAAATCAGTCAAACTTAAAAGCTTTTCAACCATCCATGAACGGTTGTTAATAAAGTCAATAAACCCTGCTTGCTCTAGGTCAATAAACCACATGCGATGCCCATCGCGTTGGATTCCGGGAATATCGCCAATCAAGTGATTAATGAGTGATGGAATAGGCAACATATTTACGACTTCGAAACCAACTCGACCAATACGGCGCACAGCCCAATTTGACAAGGTGCCGCCATGTCGAATCTGAACATCAAGACTTTCATCCATTTGTCGCAAGCGTAAGAATTTTTCCTGCCCAATACGACATTCCAATACTTTAAAATCTAAACTCAAACGATACATGAAGCGATGATAATGCCCATCGATCTCGACTTGGAAACTGTCATTGCCGCACTTGATTTTAATATCATCAATTTCTGAGCGATCAATGCGCTTACGAATTTGATTATTTAATAACATTTCGGGTAAGTACAACGTTAAGGTACTTTTGCCCAAAAAAGTTCGCGCCATAATCAACGCGACTTGGCGTGCTGTTTCACTGGTTTCAGACACCATATCTCTTACCGTGCCTGCTGCCAGATTTGTCATTCCGACAACTCCACGTCGTGTATGCGTAGTTACTTGATCGAGCGCGTCCAAAGCAGCATCAGCAACCTCTGCAATATTACGTGTCGTGTCGCTAGCAAACCCAACTGCATCTTGGGCATGTTGCAATGTCTTATGCAGTAATCGACGAGATAATGACGGTTTAGCGGTATCTGGGGTAGCTAAAACCGGTGCTGTCGTTGTAGGCTGCGACTTATTGTCATCTTGTTGACCCAAGTCCCTCTCTCCTTTTTATATTTATCCCACATCCTATTCGAGTATTTAAGCTCATTTATTGTGCTAATCACACTTCATTTTTCTGTAGATTAGCATGCTCTACAATATTATTTTATTTTTTATGTGTACGGATAAATCATCCGTTTTTTATATTTCTTTGTTTATCCATAAGTAATTTTTCTGCTAACTCAATGCATTTCATCGATATATTACAAATTTTTTTCTTTCTGCACATTTCCGTTAGAATAGATTCAAACTAAATGTGGAGTTCCCATGCAATATCGTTGCCCTAAATGTCAAAGTGTTAAAATTATGCCTGTGAGCCAAGGCGTTAACAGCGCAAAACCTGTCGTTCCTAAAAGTCTGGTTATCTTGATTCCTGCAATTTTTGTGCTTTTACTGTTAGTAGTCATTAGCATCTTTATGTGGATTTTTGGCAATGGTGCAGGTAGTTCTCTTCAAATCGCAACAGTAGTTGCATTTGTGGTTACTGTAGGGGCAGGTTTTATGTTCTGGCGTGATTTGCCTGATTTCAAATTGTCTATGCAAGCATTTATGCAGTCACAAAAACACTGGAAATGCCGTGACTGCAATAACGAATGGGAAATTTAAAAAAAACTGTTCACATCAGCTCAATGCTGATGTGAATGTGCATTATCTGCATCATCATGTTTATGCGAAGCATGTTGAGCAATATGCTGACAATTGATCTCAGCATCGTCCTCAATTTGCAATGTCACTTCACCAATACCATGTTCATGGGAAAGCATTTCAACAGCATCTTGATACAACTTGGTACGATCAGCTTCAGGCGCAAATAAGTGCACTGTTAAATGGATGTTTTTAGAAGTGATCGCCCATACTTTGAGTTGGTGAATACTTTCCACACCATTTAAAGAAAGTAAATCTGCACGTAGCTTCTCAATATCGACCTCTTCTGGCACACCTTCGAGCAAAATGTTAATACTTTGCTTAAGTAAAACCCATGTTCTTGGCAGCACCCAAAATCCAATCAGTACCGCAATAAGCGTGTCAATCCAGTACCAATTAGTGAAGTAAATAATAATTGCACCAATAATAACGCCTACCGAACCTAGTGCATCACTCAATACTTCTAGATAAGCACCTTTCACATTTAGGCTGTTATTGGCACTCGACATCAGGATTTTCATTGAGATGAGGTTAATTACCAAACCAATAGTCGCTACAACCAACATTCCCACACTTTGAATTTCAGGTGGCTTAGAGAATCGGATATAGGCTTCATATAAAATATAAATTGCCACCACGAACAGCATGAGTGCATTAAATAAAGCGGCCAGAATTTCAAAGCGTTGATAACCAAAAGTACGCTTATTATCAGCGGGACGTTTTGAAATCTGAATTGCGACCAGAGCAATTGCCAAAGCAGCTGCATCTGTAAACATATGCGCAGCGTCAGAGAGCAACGCCAGACTTTGCGTGATTAAACCTGCAATAACCTCAACAATTAAAAATGTCGTAGTAAGCGCCAAGGCAATCGTTAATTTCTTGGCATTACCTTCAGTCATTACAGCATGACTATGGTCATGACCATGTTGTCCACCCATTTTGCGGACTCCTTATTATTTATCTTTATGGTGAGGTAAAAGTAACCATGAATTCATGTTTACCTTTACCTGTTTCAAATACTTTTCTGACTCAAACTTTTTCATCAAAAAAAGATATCTCAAATCGATGACATTATGAATGCCC
Organism: Acinetobacter sp. S-1; assembly: GCF_059579785.1. Taxonomy (NCBI): domain Bacteria; kingdom Pseudomonadati; phylum Pseudomonadota; class Gammaproteobacteria; order Moraxellales; family Moraxellaceae; genus Acinetobacter; species Acinetobacter sp. S-1. The sequence continues at coordinate 302,825 of NZ_CM184207.1, read as the reverse complement.
AACTTTATTCGTCTTGCTTTCATTCATCCATCGATAAATGACTGGCAATAAAACCAGCGTTAGTATCGTAGATGAAATAATGCCACCGATTACTACCGTTGCCAAAGGTCGTTGTACCTCTGCACCCGTTCCAGTTGCCAAAGCCATTGGAATAAAACCGAGGGAAGCAACGAATGCCGTCATTAATACAGGGCGTAATCGCAGTACAGCACCTTTCCAAGTTGCAGCATGAACATCTAGAGTTGCTCTTAGCTCTTTAATGAATGTGAGCATTACCAGACCATTCAATACCGCAACACCTGATAGAGCGATAAACCCGACTCCAGCAGACATAGAAAGCGGAATATCTCTCAGCCATAAAGCCACTAATCCACCAGATAAAGCGAAAGGAACCCCGCTAAAGACAAGTAAACTATCTTTAAAGTTACTAAATACCGCCATCAGCAATACAAAGATCATGATGAGCGCCATCGGTACGACGATTTGCATTCTTGCAGTGGCAGAAGCAAGGTTTTCAAATTGTCCTCCATAACCCAACCAATAACCGCTAGGTAGCTTTTGCTGCGCCAGTTTACTTTGCACCTCTTGTACAAAAGACCCAAGGTCACGATCACGCACATTTGCCGTCACAATCACTCGGCGTTTGCCATTTTCACGGCTCACTTGAGCAAGGCCCAGAATATTCTCAACCTTAGCAACGTCTTGTAACTGGATCAGACCGCCGTTTGGTAAGCGAATCGGTAATTGTGCTAGCTGCTGAGGCGTACGCATGTTTTCCTGTAAGCGAATCACGAAATCGAAACGTCTATCACCCTGTAAAATTTGCCCTACGCTTTGTCCTCCAATATTCGTAGCGACAATATCCTGAATAGACTTGACTGATAATCCATATTGAGCAGCTAGTGCATGATCAACATCTACATTCAGTAGTGGTAAACCATCAGTCTGTTCAACTTTGACTTCACTAGCACCTGGAATGCTACGTAACTGTTGGGCTATTTTTTCCGCTTCCTGATTGAGGACCTGCATATCATCCCCAAAAACTTTCACCCCGATATCACTACGTACACCTGAAATGAGTTCATTAAAACGTAGTTCAATCGGTTGCGAGAATTCACTGTTATTACCAGGAATCTGATTCACGAATTGCAGCATTCTGGTACGCAATTCATCTATCGTTTCTTTAGGGTTTGGCCATTGATCGTGTGGTTTTAATAGAACAATACCATCGGAAATATTAGGAGGCATGACATCGGTAGCAACCTCGGCTGTTCCTGTTCTTGCAAAAATGGCTTTAATTTCGGGAAAAGCTTTCAGTAACTGCTTTTCCACATTCTCCTGAATCTTAAGTGACTCTTCTATGCCTGTGCTCGGTGCACGCATGAGTTGTAGTGCAAAATCACCCTCACTGAGTTGAGGTGCGAACTCACTCCCCACTCTTGTTGCAATAGCACTTGTCAAAATTAAGATGCTGACCGCTGCTGTGACAACAACATATCGAAAGGCATATGCTTTATCGAGTAAGTCTGCATAACCTTTTTTCAGTGACATCATCCAGCGGCTTTCTTTTTCCTTCACCTCACCTGTAACAAACAAAGCGACAGCTGCCGGTACAAAGGTCACGGATAAAATAATCGCTCCCAATAAAGCTAAAACAACGGTCATTGCCATAGGGTGGAACATTTTTGCTTCTACGCCTGCCAAAGCAAAAATCGGCAAGTACACGACCATAATGATGATCTGACCAAATATTAATGGTCGTCGCGCTTGTTTAGCGGCTAGAAAGACCTCAGTGAAACGTTCTGAACGTGTTAATAAACGACCTTTTAAATGCTGCGCTTCAGCCAAACGCCGAATACAGTTTTCAACAATAACAACAGCCCCATCAACAATGATCCCGAAGTCCAAAGCGCCCAGACTCATCAGGTTGGCACTGATTTTTTGTTCTGCCATACCTGTTAAGGTAAAAAGCATTGCCAATGGGATAATACAAGCAGTGATTAAAGCAGCACGAAAGTTTCCTAAAAAAATAAAAAGGATAACGATGACTAAAATCGCCCCTTCAATTAAATTTTTAGCTACTGTTTTAATTGCTTTATCTACGAGACTACTACGATCATAGACTGTTTCAATCACAACGCCCTGAGGGAGCGATCTTTGAATTTCCTGAACTTTGTCATCAATCGCCTTGGCAATGGTTTTACTGTTCTCACCCATCATCATCATGGCGATACCTAAAACAGTTTCCTGTCCATTATAGGTAGCACCACCCGTACGCAAATCATGACCAATCGATACTGATGCAACATCTGCAACCCGTATGGGTAAACCGTTTTTAGTGGCAACCGTAACGTTCTGGATATCTTGTATTGATGTCAGCATACCGGGAACACGAACTGTGAGTTGCTGGCCATTTTCTTCAATAAATCCAGCACCACGGTTTTCATTATTATTTTGAAGCGCATCCTGTAAATCAGTGAGTGGAATTTGCAACTGTTGTAACCGTGTCAGATCTGGAGAGACCACATAGGTTTTGTTATATCCACCAATGCTATTAACTTCTGCCACTCCTTGTACGCGTTGTAACTGGGGCCGAATAATCCAGTCCTGAATTTCGCGCAAGTCCATCGCGCTATAGGCTGAACCATCTGCCTTTTTAGCATTTGGCTCTGCTTTTACAACCCATTGATAAATCTCACCGAGTCCAGTTGAAATTGGAGACATTTGCGGATCAATGCTATCTGGTAAAGCACTCTTTGCTTCTTGTAAACGCTGGTTAATCAGCTGTCTTGCCCAGTAAATGTCTGTGCCATCTTTAAAGATAATCGTGACCTGAGAAAGGCCATATCTGGAAATTGAACGAGTCTGTTCCAGATTTGGAATACCAGACATGGCATTTTCAATCGGATAAGTAATCCTTTGCTCAACTTCCGGCGCAGTAAAGCCATTAGCCTGACTATTGATTTGTACCTGTACATTGGTGATATCAGGCACGGCATCAATTGAAAGTTTTTGGTAGCTATAAATTCCGACACCAATCCAAGCAATGACAAACATCATGACCCAAATGGCGTTGTTAATTGAAAACTGAATAATTCGATCAAACAAACCTTCAGCCTTTGGCAAATCAGGTTTATTAATGTCCATGCTCAGCCTCCCCTTTTTCAAGTTCGGACTTGAGCAAGAAACTACCTTGAGTCACATATTGCTGCTTTTCAGTAATTCCAGATTTAACCTCTACCCATTGTGCATCTGAAGAATAATTGCCTAACTCTACCGCAACAGGAGCAAAATGAATTTTGTCCTTCTCCTGTTTTGCAATAAAGATGACATTCTTGCCATCAATCTGTTGTATCGCTGTCTTATTAACTCGTAATACAGTCGCTGCATTATTTTGTTTCAGTAACACATTGACCATTAAGTTAGGGCGTAATTCTTTTGAAGGTGTGAGTACCTTGGCACGAACCTGTAGACGACCAGTTTGAGTATCCGCTTCTGAAGTTAAACTTTGTACCTGTGCTTTAAAAATGTTGTTCGTTTGCAGTGATTTAAATTCAATTTCCTGATTAGGCTGAATATTGGTATTTGCACTTGGTAGCACAAATTCGACCCATAACTGATCTAGGCGATCAATAACAAATAATTGTTTTTCAGGACCAATTTGCTCACCAATGACAATATCTTTATTACTGATTACACCGCTTAAAGGCGCAGTTAAAACATATCGGCCTTTACTTGAGCGATTCGCTCCCAAGGCAGATAAACGGCTATTTGCAGCTTGTACCTGAATTTGTGCCTGACGATAAGCATTGTAAGCACGCTGATAATCTTGACGTGCTGAAACACCTTGTTCCCACAATTGCTTTTCACGCTGATAATCTTGCTGCGCTAATGTCAACGCTTCTTGTGCCATGCTTAAATTGGCTTGTTGATCGACCAAATCCGGTACAAATAAAGTTGCAAGCGCTTGACCCTTTTCAACTTGTTGTCCCAACGCAACATTTACGCTATCTACACGCGCAGAAAACGTTGAAGAGACATGTGCTTGCTGGTCTGTATTTACAACCAGTTTGGCAGGATAAGAGAGGCTCTGTTCAACTTCTCCACGTCCTACTTGCTCTAACTTCACTCCATATTCAACCAGTTGCTTAGAAGTTAGGTTTAAACTTCCTTCCTCTTTTTCAGATTCTTCATGACCAGCTTCACCCTCTGCATGCTCTTCTTCACCTTCAGTATTAGGCTGTTTTTTTCCAGAGAAAAATAACCAAGCACTTAAAGCAAGGCAGACAATCAGCAGCAAAATAGCAATAAACCATTGGTTTTTCATTTTTTTAACTGACATTACTCTACCCCTCCAACTGTCGGCAACTTATAGGTGTCTTGCCATAAATTTTGATTAATTTGATTTAATGCATCTCCAGACATCACCATATTTGGATCGATCCCGAGAGCTAAACTTTCTGCCTCAATTGCTTTTTGCCAAGCAGATTTAAGGAGTTGAACTTTCTTCAAACGTTGTTCTTGTAATTGAAGGGTAGATTGCTGAACATCGGTAATTGCAAATTTACCGACTTTAAAGCCAAGCAACATTTTCTCTTGTACCGTCTCTGATAAAGGGATTTGCTGCTCATTCATTAAATTATATTGCTGCTTTAAACCCGCTAACTCGTACTGTAGAGTACGAATAGAATTCTGGCTTTGCTTTTTATAAAAGCTTTGCTGCTGGTCAATTAAATCGAGTTTGCTTTGTGCAACTTTTAGGGCATATTGCTGGCGATTAAAAATGTTTAAAGGAACTGCTATACCTACTCGAATCTGATTTTCGGTACTGCTCGTTTCTGCGGTTTTACTACGAACCACTCCCATATTTACAGTAGGCGTAGGCCGATTTTTTGCCTTTAAATAATTAATTTCAGAATTTTGTTGTATTGCTTGAAGCCGCAGGGACTGTTCTAACAAATTCTGTTTTAGATATTGATCGATATCATCTTCATTTTTTAAAAGCCATGCACTTTTTATATCTGGACGTAATGTGAAGCTATCTTCTGTCTCACCCCATAAGTTAGCCAATTTTCTTTTAGCACTACTCAGTGATAATTCAACTTCCTGATATAAACGCTGATTTTCAACATGCGTCATGAGAGTTCGATCTAAATCAACCTGAGCAATACTGCCTGCCTGAAAGCGTAAGCGGGTAGCATCAAGAAGATTTTTACTCGTTCTTAACTGGGCTTTAGCAACTTCATGTTCAAGCTCTAAAATAGATACTTGTGACCATAAATATTTTACCGCCAGCTTCAGTTGAGCCTGATATAAAACCTGATTTAACTCAACTTGATTTTGCTGAACACTTGCCAGTTTTTTTGCTGCGGAACGTACACCAAAAATATCTAGTTTTTGCGAGATCCCAAGTTCTAATTCCTGATCTTTTCCAGATTTAAAACCCGTTTGCTGTACAGAAACCGTCGGATTTTCCCATAGCTGACTCTGTTTGATATTGCTCTCGGCGATATCTTGTTGAGTTTGCCAAATTCCTGTTTGAGTCTGAAACTGCTTAACCTGATCGAGCACCTGTTCAAACGTTAAAACATTCTGTACTTGCTGCAGTTGAGTATTCTGCGTGAGGTTTTGATTTGAACTAGCAGCAGTTGTTATAGCGCTAGTTGAAAGCGCAACTGCAACAACTAATGATTTAAGTACCCAAGACGTACTCAGACTAACGAAACTTTTTTCGTATAAAAAAATAGACATAAAATAACCCTATGAAATAAATAATATTTCTGGTGGGCTAATTTTCGGCTACCCCACCTATAGCAGGGTTAAAACAGGAGGCGGGTCTTGTTTAGAGATATGAGGGGACTTATAAGAATTGGACCAATAATATTGTTGTTTTGGCTCAGATGACTGTATTAACGGTGAAACAAGTTTTTCTTGTGCTTCTACAATCACAACATGAAAACATGAAGGCAAATGGTCATGATGATCGGACAAGTTTAAGGGAGCTTTATGAGTCCCCGCGATATCTGTCTTTTCCGTATGGCTATGCTGTGAAGCTTCATAACTCAACGCTGCATGATGACCAAAATGATGTAATGCCTTTTCCTGATTTTCATGGGCGCAAAATGCCGCTGCCACATTCCATAAACTTTGGAATATAAGCAAACAGAATAAGACGGACATGAAAAGTGCAGAACGTGGCAACAGCACACCATTAAACTAAGAAGTTGAACAAAGCCACTATAGCAGGCAGTGGGCATGTAATAAAATTACATCTATAAGTAGCAGTATAGAAGCGATTCTAATCTCGCCTGAGTAAAGATAAGAATAAATCATTAAGAATCTCTATCTTTACTCATAGGAAACTAATTATTAAGTAATTAGTTTCCTACAAAAGAAATTATTTACGCTTACAAGTTAAATGAGGGTTCTTACTTTCTTCAGCTTTAGCTTTTGTTTCTTGCTGAGCCTTAATATTCTTTTCGAGGAATATTAACCCTCCATCAGCATGAGCCAAACTTGTTGAAAGAAGTAAAACCATCAAAACCGATTTTGTATTTAGTTTAATAGACATAATAATCACCAGATCTAAATATTCATAATTTATTTAAGGACTTAACCCAGAAATAAAATTAATTTTTCGCATGCCTTTGTTAATCAATTCAGGACAAATCTTCTGAGTCTCTAAGAAGCATGCGGATATACTTTCATTTCATTTTTAGAACCAACTAAACAATGAAGGGAGAACACCATGCAGTCGCAACTCATCAAAAAGTTGGACTAAGGCCGCAACCCAGATAAACCACACCACCTGCGTCAAAAAAATACGGAAATGCTTCGGTGAAACCTGATAGAACTCAGGCTCTTTAAAATTTTTGAAACTTGGTAAAAAGCGTGGAATTGTCTTTATATAATCTGAATATGCAGTTCCATATTTTTCACTCAGGAAGGCTTCTTCTTGGCGTATAACAAAATGGTAGTAACAGAGAAAATAAAACGTGAATACTATTGGAAAGATAAACGTCTCTGTAATCAACATGATCCCGACTCCACCCAGATAACTAAACAGATAGAGTGGATTTCTACATAAAGAATAGGGACCGTCTGTCACCAACTTGGCATTTTTAAATCCGGAAATGTAAAGGCTGCACCATATTCTTCCCATTACTCCGATGCCCACAAAAAACCATCCAAAGAACCATAAAATATGTTCTATAAATGCCGCCTGGAAATGCCATTTACTAAAACTTAAAGCAAGAATAATAGCTAAAATCAGCCCAATCACTCGGGAGCTCACAGTTCTAACACGGGGGGTAAATAAAATATTCATTTCCATAAACCTCCATCACTGTGAATCATCAGAGATGAGATAACCGATTCATTAAAATGATATTTTTGTTTTCCGGAAAGATTTGACAGAACCTTATATCCCGCCTTGTCATTAACATAAAGACGTGAATGTTTAAGCGAGTAATCTACATAGAAGATTGCTGCGCTTTGTTTGCACATATAATTAAGCATAAAATAACCCTTTGAAATAAATAAATTTCTGGTGGGTTATTTTTCGGCTACCCCACCTATAGCAGGGTTAAGACAGGAGGGGGATTTAAAGAGCCAAGATACGGAGACTGATAAGAATTAGACCAGTAATAGATTTGTGAAAGCTCATGTACACGCACAAAAGGTTCTTGAGCTTGTTGTGCATTTTCAGTCATCACTACATGAAAACATGAAGGTAAATGATCGTGATGATCTTGCCAGCTTAATGGAGCATTATCAGAATTTTCTACAATACCCACATGTTCAGTCTGCATATGGTCTGAAGATTGATATACATTTAAATCTGCATGATGACCGAAATGTTGTAATGTCCTTTCCTGATTTTTATGGACGCAAAATGCCGCTGCCACATTCCATAAGCTTTGGAATATAAGCAAACTAAACAAGACGGACATAAAAACTGTAGAACGTGGCAACGGTACACCATGACAGTAAATTGCACAAAGTCACTATAGCAAGCGATAGCAATGTAATAAAATTACAAAATGATTTTTGGTTAATTTATCGCTGTTTTAAAAAAGTTTTTTCTTTAGAAAAATTAATTTCCTGTTTGAGTTCCTGCAATGTATAAAATATTTTCCACCCTACTCGTTGTCGTCTGTTTAAATTTGAGTGCTTGTGCCACGACATTACTTTCAGAAGCTTTACCTAACGAAACCACAAAAACCGAGAAAATCATTTTAGCAAAAGATCAAATCATTGCTTTAGGACAAGCTGTTCAAAACCAGCAAGAACAAGGGATCGTCTTTGTAGGTCAAGATTTTAGTTATTTAATGACCGAGGGAAGCGCTGAGCTATCAAAACTTCTTCATGCAATCCCAGCAGATCAGCGAAGTCTGACCAATCCGTCCCCACTGGTACTGACCATGGATGACCCAAATCATTTTCATGGTGTTTTACAAATACGCTATAACACGCGTATGGTTGATTTAAATGACTCGCAAAAAGACTTATTAAAATCCCTCGGCTTTAGACAAAATTTCGATATTATTCAAAATCAGCAAACAGCACCTTATCCCTATATCAATATTTTCTTTAAAGGCCAGCTTTATCAATCACAGGGAACTAAAAAAGTCGAAAAAACCTTAGCGCAACCTTATCCAATTATCCTGCAACAGGAAAATAAAATTACCAAAAAACATCCTTTGAAAAAGGCGACCCGTATGGCACTTTATCCGTTAGCGATGGCATTTGATGTGGTCACGGTGGCCCCTTCTCTGATCTGGGCAGACTTACGAGGTAACTTTACAAAATAGAAGTTCCTGGGCAAAACTAATTAACTAGCTCTTAAGCTAGTTTTGTTTAAAGAAATTTCTTTTGTTTGATATTTATAAATTTTCTCAAAAGTCTTTTGCGTTAAATAATAGCTATTTTTTAATTTTAAAAGCTCTAATTTCCCTTAAGAATGCCACTATTCTCATAGTAGTTTCACTTAGCGTAAAAACACGTGTAACTTTTATGTAAGCCAAAACTTCATTATTTTTCATCCAAATGCGCTATATCACATTTACAAAAAAAAACATAATATTTCAATATAAGGGACTAGCTTAAAAGTGTGAGTCAATTCAATTAAATTGAGGAACAAGGGAGACTATCATGAATATGAAATCAATCAAGTATAGGCTTAATCACTTGTTTGCTTTTGAAAACTTACCTTCTGATATGCATTCACAAGCAGTTGATGAAATTGAACAGGGTTTACGCTTTGAGGAACTAGCCGAGCAAGACCATGAACGTATGCAAAATTGGTTAGATGTAACTCCTAATGACCGAAATGCTATGTGGTGCTACTTACGAGCAGCTTTACGTGGTAGCTCTGATGCTTCTTTTAAGCTTGGTATTGGTTATCTAAATGGCCAATTTGGATTAGATAAAAATTATCGTGAAGCTGAAAAATGGCTACAAAAAGCAGCAAGTCAGGGGCATCCCGATGCTGAACGCTGCTTACAAGAAGCGTTTAGCAAGCTCGCATTTTCTTAAAATAAAAAACCAGCCCTTAGGCTGGTTTTTAAATTATCAGAGATTATCCGCTAATTTTTTTGTATTTAGTACGTTTTTGAACAGCGTCTTCACCTAAACGTGACTGACGGTATGCTTCATATTCTGCATAGTTACCTGTGTAGAATTCTGGCTGTTCATTTTCAAATGACAAGATGTGTGTCGCGATACGGTCAAGGAACCAACGGTCATGCGATACCACCATTACCGTACCCGGGAATACAAGAATTGCATCCTCAAGCGCACGTAAAGTTTCAATATCCAAGTCATTTGATGGCTCATCCAGTAAGATAACGTTTGCACCTTGCTGTAAAATTTTCGCAAGTTGTAAACGGTTACGCTCACCACCAGACAATTCGCCTACGCGTTTTTGCTGGTCTTGGCCTTTAAAGTTAAAGCGGCCGATATAAGCACGTGAAGCAATTTCATAATCGCCCACTTTCAAAATATCTAAACCACCAGACACTTCTTCCCAAACAGTTTTGTTATTGTCTAGAGTGTCACGAATCTGACCCACGTAAGCCACTTTAACTGACTCACCTAAAGTCACAGTACCTGTATCAGGTTGCTGTTCGCCAGTCATCATACGGAATAAAGTCGTTTTACCCGCACCGTTTGGACCAACGATACCTACAATTGCTGTTGGAGGCACAGTAAACGATAAGTTTTCGTACAATACGCGGCCGTCAAATGATTTGCTGATACCTTCCACTTCCACAACTTTATTACCCAAACGAGGGCCAGGTGGAATGTAGATTTCAGACGTTTCATTACGTTGCTGGAATTCTTTAGAGTTAAGCTCTTCAAAACGCTCCATACGTGCTTTGTTTTTCTTTTGCTGACCTTTCGCATTTGAACGAACCCATTCAAGTTCTTTTTTCAATGCTTTAGCAAAAGATTCTTCTTGTTTCTGCTCTTGTTCTAAACGAGCATTTTTTTGCTCTAACCAAGAAGAATAGTTACCTTGGTAAGGAATACCGTGTCCACGGTCAAGCTCCAAGATCCACTCGGCAACGTTATCTAAGAAATAACGGTCATGCGTAATCGCAACGATTGTGCCAGGGAAATCTTTCAAGAAGCGTTCTAACCAAGATACAGATTCTGCATCCAAATGGTTCGTCGGTTCGTCAAGAAGTAGCATGTCTGGCTTTGAAAGTAATAAACGGCACAGTGCTACACGACGGCGTTCACCACCTGAAAGCTTAGTTACGTCTGCATCCCAAGCTGGTAGGTTCAACGCATCTGCCGCGATTTCAAGCTGGTTATTTAAGTTATGTGCATCCCAAGCATGGATAATTGATTCTAATTTTTCCTGCTCTTTTGCAAGTGCGTCAAAATCAGCATCCGGGTCTGCATACTCTGCAAATACCTGATCAAGACGTTCTAAAGCATCTAAAGCTTCACGCACGCCATCTTCAACGTTACCACGAACGTCTTTAGTCGGATCAAGAGGTGGCTCTTGCTCTAAATAGCCGATTTTAATTCCAGGTTGTGCACGAGCTTCACCAGAGAAATCTTTATCTACGCCAGCCATAATACGAAGCAAGGTAGATTTACCTGCACCGTTCAAACCGAGCACACCAATTTTGGCACCCGGGAAAAATGATAAAGAGATGTCTTTTAAGATTTCGCGCTTTGGCGGAACCATCTTAGACACTCGGTTCATCGTATAAATATATTGGGCCACGCAGGACTCCTCAATTGAAAAACCAATACATCGCATAAGCGATAAATAATCGCGCGTATTATACGCTGAAAACCCCAACAACTTGAAGTTATGATTTCCATCGTACGGATTTATCAAACAATTTTCTTTTTCAATAAGTTGCAAAATGTTTATGGATAAGATTTATACAGCTTTTCAGCGTATATTTTTCTATCTTTATTCCTAAAATTAGAAAACAAACCAGAATTTCTGCAATTTTGTACATAAATTTTAGGCTAGACTCGCTCAATATTTAACTCACGAAGATGAAGTAATCATGACTTATAAAGATGAAACATTAGCAATTCACGCTGGCTATTCACCCGAAGCAACAACAAAAGCGGTTGCGGTCCCTATTTATCAAACAACTTCGTATGCATTTGATAATACACAGCACGGCGCTGACCTTTTCGATTTAAAAGTTCAGGGCAATATTTATACCCGGATTATGAACCCGACTACTGCTGTACTTGAGCAACGCCTTGCTGCACTCGAAGGCGGAATTGGTGCTTTAGCCTTGGCTTCTGGAATGGCAGCGATTACCTATGCTGTCCAAACGATTACAGAAGCAGGAGACAACATTGCCTCCGTCTCAACTTTATATGGCGGAACTTATAATTTATTTGCCCACACCTTACCAAAACAAGGCATTGAAGTTCGCTTTTTTGATTATCAACAGCCTGAAAGCTTACGTAATTTAATTGATGATAAAACTAAACTTGTTTTTGTTGAGTCGATTGGTAACCCACTCGGAAATATTATCGATTTAGAAGCAATTTCAAAAATTGCACATGAATATGGCGTACCTGTCATCGTCGATAATACGGTTGCCACCCCTGCCTTATTAAAACCATTTCAATATGGCGCCGATATCGTTATTCATTCTCTTACTAAATATATTGGTGGTCATGGTAATAGCATTGGTGGTGCGATTATCGATAGCGGCAAATTCCCTTGGGGTAAATATCCAGAGCGTTTTAAAGTTTTAAATACACCAGACCCAAGCTATCACGGAGTTAATTATGTCGAAGCATTAGGTGAGGCTGCCTATATAGCACGCGCTCGCGTAGTGCCATTACGTAATACAGGTGCGGCAATTAGCCCACTGAGTGTTTTCTTAATTTTACAAGGATTAGAAACTCTAAACCTCCGCATGGAACGTCATACTGAAAATGCGCAAAAAATTGCGGAATATTTACAGACCCATCCAAAAGTAAAATGGGTGAACTACGCAGGTTTAAAAGATCATCCACAGCACCAACTTGCTCAAAAATATGTAAAAGGCAAACCTTCTGCAATTTTATCTTTCGGGGTGCAAGATGGACGCGAAGGAGGTACTCGATTCATCGATGCACTCCAGCTATTTACTCGTCTTGTTAATATTGGCGATGCTAAAAGTTTGGCTTGCCACCCTGCAACTACAACTCACCGTCAACTTAATGAACAAGAACTTAAATCTGCTGGTGTAAGTGAAGATATGGTTCGTCTTTCCATTGGAATTGAGCATATTGATGACTTAATTGCCGATTTAGAACAAGCACTTTCAGCTGTATAACTTTTAAACTATTTATCAAGCCTCTGGAAATAGAGGCTTTTTTCATTTTTTTGTTCATTATATAACTAAAATAATTAATGGATTAAGATACTATTTTAGAGTTTTTACTCTAAATAAATTGTTAAATTTCATATATTTACAGACTAGACAATTTTTAAACATCTATTAAGATAAGAACAACATTTATGAGTTCATTTGGATGAACCTACGGTTGTAAAAAATAAAAATTACATACCGGAATAAATAGTCCCTGCCCCTACTTAGGTAAAATGCTGTGAATAAAAAATTAGAAGCTCTGTTCCAGGAAAAGGTACAAGATAAAGTCATTTTAGTGACAGGCGCCTCGAGTGGAATCGGATTAACGATTTCAAACAAACTTGCTGATGCTGGTGCCCATGTTTTACTGGTTGCCCGTACTCAAGAAACTTTGGAAGAAGTAAAAGCAGATATCGAAAAACGTGGCGGTAAGGCATCAATTTTCCCGTGTGATCTTAACGATATGGAAATGATTGACCAAGTATCTAAAGAAATTTTAGCGACTGTTGATCACATTGATATTTTAATTAATAACGCAGGTCGCTCTATTCGCCGTGCTGTACATGAATCTTATGATCGTTTTCATGACTTTGAACGCACGATGCAATTAAATTATTTTGGCGCGGTTCGCCTAGTTCTCAATATCTTGCCGCATATGATTCAGCGTAAAGATGGACAAATCATTAACATTAGCTCGATTGGTGTTTTAGCAAACGCTACTCGCTTCTCTGCATATGTCGCGTCTAAAGCAGCGCTTGATGCATTTAGCCGCTGTCTATCTGCCGAAGTTCATGCACACAAAATCGCAATTACTTCAATTTATATGCCATTGGTTCGTACCCCAATGATTGCACCAACTAAAATTTATAAATATGTACCAACACTTTCACCTGAGCAGGCTGCTGACTTAATTGCTTATGCAATTGTGAAACGTCCAAAACGTATGGCAACCAACTTAGGCCGCTTAGCTTCAATGACTTATTCTGTAGCGCCAGGCATTAATAATATGTTCATGTCGATTGGTTTCCGTTTATTCCCAAGTTCAGATGCAGCGAAGGGACAAAAAACCGAGAAATTAAACTGGGCGCAAAAAGCATATGCACGTATTTTCCCAGGTGAACACTGGTAATTTTGAATTAATCACATAACGAATAAAAAGCGCCTTAAATAAGGCGCTTTTTTTTAACTAAAGAACTGATCAATCGAGAAACTGAACGTGCCCTGTTTTCACATCGTAAATTGCACCCACAACTACGATCTCACCTCGATCAACCATATCTTTAAGCACACTACTATTATTAATAATGTACTGGATGTTGTAATGAACATTCATTGCTGTGACTTGACTAATAAAAGCATTACCTAATTCACGTGGTTGCATAATGTCATATACGCTATCAACCGAATGCATTAATGGTCCAAGTACATATTGAATGTGTGGCATTTCCTTCACATCCGATACTTGTTTTTGTTCTAAACGCAATTGACATGCACTCGTCACCGCACCGCAATCAGTATGTCCTAAAACAACGATTACTTTAGAACCTTTAGCCTGACACGCAAATTCAAGTGAACCCAATACTTTTTGCCCAGCAATATTACCTGCAATTCGCAAGCTGAACAGATCACCAATACCCACATCAAAAATCATTTCCGTAGGAGCACGTGAGTCCATACACCCAAGGACTGCTGCGATCGGATGTTGCCCTTCATCTGCAGTCACACGAATTTGTCGGTAAATATCACGTTGAAGGCGTTCATTTTTTACAAAACGCTCGTTCCCCTCTTTAAGTAGGTTAACGACCTGTTGTGGACTCAACTTTTGTTGCAAATCATGTGTACTAATATCAATATCAAGTACCGCATCATCAACGTCTTGATAGTGCTGTTTGAACCCGACCAATTTAAGATTTACTTGGCGTTTAATAGCCGTTTCACTTTGATAATCTTGAATAACTTGATAGATATCAGGATCGATCGAATCACATTGGGTTGCATCAATAATGAGTTGTTGATGTTTATGCACATGTTCTAATGCCGAAATAAGTGCAGAACGGTTAAGAAAGGTGACTTGGGAAGGAAGCTCAATACGAGTCACTACGCCATGCAAACGCTTCTCTCTATAAACACGAATACCTTTATTAAAATTGCCATAGAGAATAAAAGCACTACTGGTGAACAGACCAATTAAAATTCCCATTAAAAGATCGGTCAGTAAAATTGCAACCAAGGTAATAATAAAAGGTAAAAACTGTTTCCAACCTTTTTGATAAAGCTGTTTGAATAGTTTTGGATGGGTAAGTTTAAAGCCTGTCACGATGAGGATCGCAGCCAATGCAGACAGAGGAATCATGTTCATTAATGGCACGAAGAATAAAACCGCTAACAGCAACAATACCCCATGAATAATGGTAGAGCATTTACTACGCGCGCCTGTATTCGCATTCACCGAACTTCGCACAATCACTGAAGTCACGGGCATGCCACCTATTAAGCCCGATACGATATTCCCTGTACCTTGTGCCCAGAGTTCACGATTCGGCGGAGAAGAGCGTTTTTGAGGATCGATTTTATCTGCTGCCTCTAAATTCAATAACGTTTCTAAAGATGCCACAACAGCCAGAGTAATTGCCCCTGTGTAAATCATAGGCTCAGCTAAATAGCTAAAATCAGGAAAAATTAATACATCTTCGGGTGCTTGTAAGATATTCGGCAATTGGATGAGGTTATCAATTTGCACTGCCCATGAAGAGCCCATACTCACTAAAATAAAATTTAAAACTGCTGCGAGTACAACCGCAATCAAAGCAGAAGGTAAAGCTAATTTTTTAAGCGGACTGCTATCCCACGCTAAAATTAAAAATAAACTGAGCAAGCCAATAAGCGCAGCACCTCCATCAAAACGTTGAAGGAATGCATCTGGTGTTGAAGTCCAAACCTGTTTCCATGAAAAATCAGAAAGTCCAAACAGATAAGGTAATTGCGTGGCAATCAGAATCACGCCAATAGCGGCTAGTAATCCCAAAATGACATTATTTGGAATAAAGTTCGCAAAAAAACCTAACTTAAATAATCCAAATAGAATTTGTAGGACACCGGCAAAAATAATACATAATAAAAAGGCGGCATAATTGCCGCCTAATTGTTCTAACTGTACAAGGATGACAGCAGTCAGCCCTGCCGCTGGGCCTGCAACGCTAATGTGAGAACCACTTAGTAGACCTACAATAATACCGCCCACAATACCTGCAATAATACCAGAGATGATGGGAGCACCTGAGGCTAAAGCAATACCCAAGCATAGTGGTAATGCCACGAGGAATACGACAACTCCGGATAAGAGGTCTTTTAAATGAAATCTATTTTTCAGGTTTAAAACCGACATAAAACAACCATTTATAATAAAAAGAAATAAGCAAAGTTGTACTATTACAGCCTGAAAGTGAGTAAATGCTTCAAGGCTGGGTTGATGATGTCGAACAACTGAATATCATTAAAGTTTAGTTATGCTATAACGTTGTGTATTTAATTGTGTATTTAACAACGATTTGTTGATCTTAAGATTCACCTCATCTTTACGACTGCTTTTTTCTTATTTTGCTTTTATATAGTTATTGAAAACATAATATTTAACCCATAAAAAAGCCTCCAATTGGAGGCCTTTTTATCAACTAAAGACTCTTATTTAGAACCTTTAATTCCCGCTTGTAATAACAATGCACCTAAACCACCAATCTTTTGTTCTTGTGGCTTCTCTTGCTTGCTACGCTGAGGACGTTCAGCTTGATCTTTACGCGGTTGAGGACGTTTACCTTGAGGCTTACGCTCAAAACGCTGTTCTGTATTTTGTTCACGGCGTGGTGGGCGCTGTGCTTTTACAGGTGCAGAACCTTCAGCACGCATACTTAAGTTCACGCGGTTACGTTCAACATCAACCTGCATAACACGCACTTGTACGATCTGGCCCGGTTTTACAACTTTATGCGGATCAGAAACAAACTCATTCGCTAATTCAGAAATATGAACTAAACCATCCTGATGCACGCCAATATCAACAAAGGCGCCAAAGTTTGTGACATTAGTAATCACACCCTCAAGTTGCATACCTTCAGTTAATTGACCAACTTCAGTGATATCTTCGCGGAATTTAGCAGTACGGAACTCTGGACGTGGGTCACGACCCGGTTTTTCAAGTTCAGCTAATACGTCTTGAACCGTTGGCAAACCAAATTTGTCATCAACAAATTCATCAGCTTTTACTTGGCGAATGATTTCAGTATTACCAATGATGTCTTTCACAGTTGTCGCTTTTGCTGCAACAATTTTCTCAACAAGACCATAACTCTCAGGGTGAACAGCAGAAGCATCTAAAGGTTCAGAACCATTTTGGATGCGTAAGAAACCAGCCGCTTGTTCAAACGTACGCTCACCTAAACGTGGTACGCTTTTCAAAGCTTGACGGTTATCAAAACGACCATGCTCTTTGCGATATTCAACAATTTGCTGAGCAATGGCTTTATTCAAACCTGCAATGTAAGCCAAGATTGCTGGCGATGCTGTATTTACATCAACACCAACAGCATTCACACAGTCTTCAACTACCGCATCAAGTGTTTTAGCCAAACCAGTTTGATTTACGTCATGTTGATATTGGCCTACACCAATTGATTTCGGATCAATCTTAACAAGTTCAGCAAGTGGATCTTGTAAACGGCGAGCAATCGACACTGCACCACGAATTGAAACATCAAGCTCTGGAAGTTCTGCCGCAGCAAGCTCACTTGCAGAGTAAACAGATGCACCCGCTTCACTTACAGTCACACGTGTTAATTTAAGGTCTGTATTAGCAGCCATCATTTCAGCCACTACAGCTTCTGTTTCACGGCTAGCTGTACCATTACCAATAGCAATAAGCTCTACATTATATTCACGGCATAGACGTGCAAGTTCAGTAATAGAACCTTCTTTATCTTCTTTAGGTGCGAATGGGTAAATCGTGCTATGGGCAAGTACATCACCTGCATCGCTTACTACCGCAAGTTTCACACCAGTACGAATACCAGGGTCAACACCTAAAGTAGTACGACCACCCGCTGGTGCTGATAATAATAAATGACGAAGATTTTCAGCAAATACCTGCATTGCTTCTGCTTCGGCAGTAAGTCGTTTCTCTGTTAGCAATGAATGCTCGATTTGAGGACGAACTTTACCTAACCAGAATAATTTTGCAGTTTGTTTTAAGAAATCTTGACGTGCTTGAGGTTGAATTTGCTCAAGGTTGTATTCAGTTTCAATACGCGCTAATGGCGCATCATCTTCACCATCAACTTTTAAACCTAATACATTTTCTTGACGACCACGCAACATCGCCAATAAACGGTGTGAAGGTAATTTGTTTAAACCTTCAGAAAATTCAAAGTAATCACGGAATTTTTTACCGACTTCTTTCTTTTCTTCAGAAGCAACTGTACTTTTTAAAACCGCAGTTTTTGCAAAAGTTGCTTTTAATTCTGTAGTAAGCGCAATATTTTGTGCCCAGTCATCAATCAGAATATGCTGGATCGCATCTAACTGACTTTCAACATCTGGATAGTCTTCATGACTAAAACCAGCCAATGCTTCTGTCGGGTCAACTTGTTCTGCAATAATTTTTTCAGCAATCGGTCCTAAACCTGCTTCTTTTGCTTTAAAAGACTTACTTGTACGCTTAGGACGATACGGTGCATAAATTTCTTCTAAAGCATTTTTTGTTTCGGCTGCATTCACCCGCGCCAACAAGTCATCATTCAATTTATTCTGTTCTTGCAATGACTGAATGACCTTTTCACGGCGCTCATATAAATCACGTAAATACGCTAAACGAGTATCTAATTGGCGTAACTGCGTATCATCTAAACCTTGTGTTACTTCTTTACGGTAACGGGCAATGAATGGAACACTGGCACCTTCGTCAATTAAGCGGATGGCAGCTTCTACTTGGTTTGGACGTACGGCAAGCTCACTTGCCAACTGCTGAACTAAGTCAGTCATCGTGTTTGATCCCACAAGGATAAAGTTTAAAAGCACTGATTATAAAGACCAAGCCCATAAAATCCACACTTGTTTGCGTATTCAAAACGTTTTTTTGTATTGACTCTGAATATTTATACTTTTTACGACTACTAGAGCACATAAAAACAGTGATTTAAGTATGAAAAATTTGAGAGCGAACCCTCCCTTTTAATCTTTAAAAAATATAAACGTATGACTTGTGTCATGAACGTGACAAAAAATTAATATAATTTATGAGAAATTGATCATATTGATACATAGCCCAAAAGACAAAAATATTAAGGTTGAGCACTACTTTATTCTTCTAATTTGTTATTTACTCAGTTTTTTTATCTTATTCAGCAATCAAAAGTATATTATATTTATTTCAAATAACTGATTTGAAACAATTAGTTATTACTATTGAGTAATTAGAAATTTATTGAAAATTTAACTATTTGTTGTTTTAGATCTATCTTTGCTAAATTATGGGCTTAAGATGTTGTTTTTTGGTTTCAAACCACCTTGAAAATTGTAATTTTGAGCAAATTGATACATAGTCTAAACAAGAACATCGGCATTATACTGAGGGCTTGTTGGCAATAAGCCTATCCGACCCAATAATATATAAATTATGACTTTAAAAGGGAGTACATCATGAGTTTAGTTGTACCTGCTGAACATCCTGAAACCGTACACAACGAAACGGATCGTGTCGAACGTATTTTAGTGGTCGATGACGATGTGCGTTTACGTACCCTCTTGCAACGTTTTTTGGAAGATAAAGGCTTTGTTGTAAAAACTGCCCACGATGCTTCGCAAATGGACCGCCTATTACAACGTGAGTTATTTTCACTTATCGTACTCGACTTTATGTTACCGGTTGAAGATGGTTTAAGTATTTGCCGTCGTTTACGCCAATCAAATATTGATACGCCAATCATCATGTTAACAGCACGTGGTAGCGATTCAGACCGTATTGCTGGTCTTGAAGCTGGTGCAGATGACTACTTACCAAAACCATTTAACCCAAATGAGCTTTTAGCACGTATCCGCGCAGTATTACGTCGCCAAGTTCGTGAAGTTCCGGGTGCACCAAGCCAACAAGTTGAAGTAGTAAGCTTTGGTCCATGGTCTTTAGACTTGTCTACCCGCACACTGACACGCGAAGGGCAAATCGTTACCTTAACAACTGGCGAATTTGCTGTATTAAAAGCATTGGTACAACACCCACGTGAACCATTAACACGCGATAAATTGATGAACTTAGCGCGTGGCCGTGAATGGGGTGCAATGGAACGTTCAATTGACGTTCAAGTTTCTCGTTTACGTCGTTTAATTGAAGATAACCCTGCACGTGCACGTTACATCCAAACGGTATGGGGTGTGGGCTATGTGTTCGTTCCAGATGGTGCTGAATAAGCTTGAGATAAGATAGAGTGAGTTTAGAACCAATCGCCCCACAGAACTTTACCGATTACGTGACCTATTCAGAGCGTAAACGGACTCGATGGGAACGTTTTCTCGACAAAATAAAGCCACGTTCTGCTGCCATGCGTACCACTATTTTGGTACTGCTGGTAGTGTTCTTTAGCTTATTTATGTCTTTATGGTTCTTTTGGCGCACTCTTTATTTACCTGAAATTCAACAGCACGCCCGTTATCTTGCGGTCGAGCTTGAGCTCGTCAATAATCCTGATATACGAATTTTTCATCGTGAAAATGAAGTAGATATTGATGCGTGGTTGCGTAATCGAGTCGGTATTGAATACGTTACCAACCCCAAAGAATATCCAAGTGTCCGAGAAAAGGTCATTGCCGAGTTTTTTACCAATCATGTCGAAAAAAAGCTGGCAAATGAGATTGGGACTAAAGACGTTACCGTTTACTTTCAGTTTAAACCGAGCCCACGCATTTGGATTCAAACACCTGAAATGCATGGGAACTGGGTTCGTGAGCCTTTAAAAACCTATGCCAACTACAGTCCTGAACTTTTAGTGGGTTGGGTCGTGGGTGTTCCATTACTGTCGGCTATCATTATTTTAATTTTGGTTCGACAGATGAACCGCCCTCTGCGTCGTTTGCAGAATGCTGCCAATGAATACAGTAAATCCGGAACAGCGCCGTATCTTGATACCAACCACGGTCCATTAGAAATTCGTCAAGTAAACCAAGCCTTTAATCGTATGGTCTATACACTCGATCAGACTGAGCGTGAACGACGTATTATGTTGGCAGGTATTTCACATGATTTACGTACCCCTCTTACACGCATACGTTTAACAGCAGAGATGCTGCCTGATGAGTTTTTGCGTGAAGGTTTGGTTTATGACGTAGATGATATGGATGCAATTCTTAATCAGTTCATTTCGTACATGCGCGATGGTTCAGATGAGGAGTTGAAAGACACCAATATCAACATGCTTTTGCAAGAACTTGTTGTGCAATTTAAACCTCTCGATATTCAATTCGAGATGCAGAATGTACCTATTATTCCAGCACGTAGCCTTTCTTTAAAAAGATTGATTGCCAACTTGATTAATAATGCAAAACGCTATGGTGCTGAACCAATAGAGCTCAGTGCAAAAGTTGAAAATGAATGTATTTTAATTACCGTTGCTGATCATGGTGAAGGCATTCCGGCAGATCAAATTGAAGAGTTAATGCAACCTTTTGTTCGCGGTGACTCAGCAAGAACCATCCAAGGCAGTGGTCTTGGGCTGGCTATTGTTAAACGCATTGTCGATATACATCATGGTGAGATTCAAATTCATAATCGTGAACAAGGTGGTTTAGAAGTTATTATTTCTTTGCCAATCCCAAAACCGAGTACCGAAGAAAATACCACGACGAATCCTTTGGAAAAAATAAAACAAACTTTAAGTGAGCGCTTTTAATTTGATCAATCAGCAATTAAAAGCCTTGTTTTAATGACAAATAAAAGCAATAAAAATCAATTAAATAAAAACCATAAATATAATTTATACCGCCATTTATTTACAAAATTAGACCTTAGCCTAACACCTATGCACTTTTCAATTTTTCATAGCTAAAATCCCGTATGTTTTGACAATATTGAGGATGTCCAATGTCTTTAAGTCGTATTCGCCTAGCTTCTCTTCATGACAAGGTCATCAGTGCTGAACAAGCTGCGCAATTCATCGAAAATGGAATGACCGTTGGTATGAGTGGTTTTACTCGTGCCGGTGAAGCTAAAGCTGTTCCACAAGCACTTGTAGAGCATGCAAAGAAAAATCCGTTAAAAATCACGTTAATTACGGGTGCTAGCTTAGGTAATGACTTAGACAAACAACTCACGGAAGCAGGTGTTTTATCTCGTCGTATGCCATTTCAGGTAGACAACACTTTACGTCGTGCGATTAACAACGGCGAAGTTATGTTTATTGATCAACATTTATCAGAAACTGTTGAGCAAATGCGTAACCAGCAACTTAAACGTCCAGACGTTGCGGTGATTGAAGCAATTGCGATTACTGAAGATGGTGGCATTATTCCAACAACTTCTGTAGGTAACTCTGCAAGCTTTGCTATTTTTGCCGAAAAAGTTATTGTTGAAATCAACACATCTTTAAGCGAAAGCTTTGAAGGTTTGCACGACATCTATATTCCGACTTATCGCCCAACACGTACTCCAATTCCATTAACAAAAGTGGATGAGCGTATTGGTACAACCGCAATCCAAATTGATCCTGCAAAAATTGTAGGTATTGTATTTAACGATACACATGACTCACCATCAACAGTAACTCCTCCAGATGATGAGACTCAAGGCATTGCAAACCATCTAATTGCTTTCTTTAATAAAGAAGTTGCAGAAGGTCGTTTACCGAAAAACCTTGGTCCATTACAAGCAGGGATTGGCTCCATTGCCAATGCTGTATTAACAGGTTTAAAAGATTCTGATTTTGAAGACCTCATCATGTACTCAGAAGTACTACAAGACTGTACTTTTGAACTCATTGATGCAGGCAAAATGAAATTTGCTTCTGGTAGCTCAATTACCCTTTCTGCAAAATGTGGTGAAAAAGTTTTTGGCAATATCGAAGCTTACAAAGACAAATTAGTGCTTCGTCCACAAGAAATTTCTAACCATCCTGAATTAGTTCGTCGTTTAGGGATTATCGGCATTAACACTGCTCTTGAGTTTGATATTTACGGTAACGTGAACTCAACTCACGTGTGCGGTACTAAAATGATGAACGGTATTGGTGGTTCAGGTGACTTCGCTCGTAACGCTCACTTGGCGATCTTTGTAACCAAATCAATTGCTAAAGGCGGCGATATTTCTTCTATTGTGCCAATGGTGAGCCACGTTGACCACAGTGAACACGATGTTGATATTTTAGTGACAGAGCAAGGTTTAGCTGACTTACGCGGTTTAGCGCCTCGTGAACGCGCTCGCGCTATTATCGATAATTGTGTACACCCACTTTATCGTGATGCATTAAATGACTACTTTGACCGTGCATGTGCTAAAGGTGGACATACTCCTCACTTACTTCGTGAAGCATTGTCTTGGCATGCAAACTTCGAAGAAACAGGTCAAATGCTTCAAGCAGCACCAGTTGCAAAATCAGCTTAAATCACTGGTTTAATTCAAGCACTCCTTCGGGGGTGCTTTTTTATTTGTTTAAATTATTAATAAAAAACTGCTCAAGCCCGAATTTTTATTTTATCTTTTCAGCACATCAAAACAAAAAGTAGAAATCCATATGTTTATTATTCGTCAATTTACAAATGCAGATCTGGATGACGTCGTTATTTTATGGGAAAACTGTGGTCTGACCCGTCCTTGGAATAATCCTGAAACCGATATTTTCAGAAAAGTCTCACAACAGGATGATTTGTTTTTAGTTGCTATTAAAGATGAGCAACTGATTGGTACGCTTATGGGCGGCTACGACGGCCATAGAGGCTGGATTAACTATCTGGCTGTTCACCCCCACCAACAACGCTTAGGAATCGCTACAGCGCTCGTTCAGCAGCTTGAGAAGCGCCTCATTGCTCGCGGCTGCCCAAAACTTCAATTATTAGTCCGTAAAGACAATTTGAATGTGTTGAACTTTTACGAACAGCTTGGCTATGACGAGGTAGAAGCCGTGTGCTTAGGAAAACGACTTATTCGTGATAGTTCTCATGATTAGACCCAAGTTTCGGTTGGGCTATTTTTAGAAAGTTAAGGCGATATTGGGGATAAACCTGTTTGCTTGTGGATAAAATGAGATTTATACACAGGTAAGACTTAATATTTTTATTAAATAAACAGGCATGAAAAAAGCCCCATACATTATGTATGGGGCTTTTTCGAATATGGTGGCGAGACCCAGGATCGAACTGGGGACACACGGATTTTCAATCCGTTGCTCTACCTACTGAGCTATCACGCCGATGGCCTGTATTAAGCCGTATCTCAGAACAATAGTCAACAACTATCCTGAGTTTCTGATTTAAATGAGTATTTTTTATACTTAAAAAAAATCCCTGATGGGATCAGGGATTGAAAACACAAATAATGGTGGCGAGACCCAGGATCGAACTGGGGACACACGGATTTTCAATCCGTTGCTCTACCTACTGAGCTATCACGCCGAAGTGGGCGTATTAAACAATGTTTATAAGAAGACGTCAAGCAACTTCCGTTTTTTTTGTAACAAGTGATTATTTTTAAATCACAATCACAAAATAATAGAAGCTTTTAGTGATGTAGTTTACCAATGTGAGCCAAACAGCGATGAATCGCGCCACAGCCTGGTTCAAAAGTTTTAACACCTTTTGACTCTTCTATACGGCAAGCTTCTTCGACTAAGCGCTCAGCTACCCCACGACCACGGTTCGCAGGGTGCACAACAATATATTCAAGAACCTTGCTTTCGCCTTGTCCTGAAGACCAAATTGCACCTATAATTTTGGTGTTAAATTCGGCAGTGTATAGCGTGGTATACTGTTGTAAATCTTGTTCAAGTTGTTCAATCGCATCGTGCCCGTCACCAAACTCCGGACTTGTATCATACAGTCGCTCAAGCTGATCGCGGATCTCTGAATTATCTAGAGAACTATAAGCATGTACGGTAATAGGCATTGATTAACCCTCCTGAGCAAACTATGATGCTGTCACGAATTCGTCACAGCGAAATTGTCGTTAACATCCAATCATTTTTGACGTTTTTTGAGGAACGTGTCCATGACGCAACGTATCAGTGAAGTGGTTAGAAATACCAATGAAACCAAAATTCGAGTTCGTTTAAATCTCGACGGTACTGGTCAAGGCACACTAAACACTGGAGTTCCATTTTTAGACCATATGATTGATCAAATCAAGCGACATGGCTTATTTGATATCGATATTCATTGTGACGGAGACCTCGAGATTGATGACCACCACACCGTAGAAGACTGTGGTATCACGCTTGGACAAGCTTTTGCACAAGCTTTAGGCGATAAAAAAGGTTTAAAACGCTATGGTCATTTTTATGCACCATTAGACGAAGCTTTATCTCGCGTTGTTGTAGATTTATCTGGTCGTCCGGGATTATTTATGGATATTCCATTTACTCGTGCACGCATCGGTACCTTTGATGTCGATTTATTTTCTGAGTTTTTCCAAGGTTTCGTAAACCATGCGCTTATGACCTTACACATCGATAACTTAAAAGGTAAAAATAGCCACCATCAAATCGAAAGTGTGTTCAAAGCACTTGCTCGTGCTTTACGTATGGCATGTGAAGTTGATCCACGTGCAGAAAACACGATTGCATCGACAAAAGGTAGCCTCTAATGACACGTATCGCGTTACTTGATTATGGCATGGGCAATCTACACTCAGCGGCTAAAGCACTTGAGCATGTGGGCGCTACAGTCGATGTGACCAATGATCCAAAGTTAATTGCACAAGCCGACAAAATTGTTTTTCCAGGTGTGGGTGCAATGCGTGACTGTATGCAAGGTATGCGTGAAGCAGGTATTGATGAAGTTGTACGTAAAGCTGCTTTTAATAAACCTGTTCTTGCGATTTGCGTAGGCATGCAAGCATTACTACAAAGTTCTGAAGAAAATGGCGGTGTAGACGCATTAGGTATTTTTGACGGTGTCGTAAAACATTTCCCTCAAATGGAAGGTTTAAAAGTACCACACATGGGCTGGAACCAAGTTCACCAAATGGACCCAAGCCATCCAATGTGGAATAACATCGAACAAGATGCTCGCTTCTACTTTGTACATAGCTACTATGTCGAACCAAAAGATGAAAGCGTTGTGGCTGCGACTTGTGAGTATGGTGTGAATTTCTGCACAGCAATTCATAAAGATAATTTATTCGCGACTCAATTCCACCCAGAGAAAAGTCATATTGCTGGTTTGCAGTTACTTAAAAACTTTGTGGAATGGAATATTTAAACTGATTTAAAACTGAAAAAGATCAGGTCTAGATGGCCTGATCTTTTTTTATTTACAATGATAACTAATCATTTATAGAATGATGTTTTATTCAACAAAATATTGAATATTTATACTTTTAAATAAAACCAAATGATCAGGAAAACAAAATGAATTCACCTTTCGAAAATCAACCACTTCAACAAGACTCCCCCTTTAAAGCTAGTGGTCGTTTTGGGCGACTCTCTTATGCTGCTTGGACATTCTTATTTTCACTCGTCATCGGTATCGCCGTTGTCATCATCGCTTTTACTTTTGGGTTTACATCTAGTCAGGAACTAACGGGTCTTTCTACGGCAGGCATGATTGTTATCGCCATTCTTTATATTGTTTGCCTCTATGTAAGTTTTGTATTTACCATCCGCCGCTTGCACGACCGCAATAATACAGGATGGCTATCGTTACTGATGCTGATCCCTGCCGTAAACCTGATTTTTATGATTTATCTCTTTGCGGCGAAAGGTACAGAAGGCAATAATGATTACGGCCCAAAGCGCCCTACTCTTGGTTGGGAACGCGTTTTAGGCTGGATTTATATTATCCTAATTCCACTTGCTTTGGTTTTTGCTGTCGTTGCCACAATCATGTCTCCAACCTATGAAGGCTATGTCGAGAAAAGTGAAAGTGTAGTCATTGGTACACCTTCTCAGTCTCAGTAATTTTTAAAGACATTCATAAAGCCTAGTCCTCTAGGCTTTATTCATATATAAAGTGAATAGCCCAATTCATTTGTACGCTGTTAAATATGTCCGAAGCCGTTGCCCTCCTTGATAAAGCCTCTATTCAGCAGCTTCCTCCTTTTGAAAATCTTAACCACCATAATATTGTGGTGATTGAAAATATTGAGCAATGCAAAAGTATTGAAGAAGAATTAAAAAACGCTGCAATTTTGGGATTTGATTCTGAGTCTAAACCTACATTTAAAGTGGGTGAAATCTCAACTGGTCCACACTTAATTCAACTTGCTACAATACAAAAAGCCTATTTATTTCATGTCAATTCATCGACTTTAAAATTCTTACAGCCCATTTTATCTAACCAGAAGCAAATTAAAGTCGGTTTTGGCCTTAAAAATGATAAGCACATTTTTCATAAAAAAGGCATAGAGCTAGAAAGTTGTATCGACCTTGCTAAAGGTTTTAGTCACTTTGGTTTTAAACAGCAAATGGGCTTACAAAAAGCGGTGGCACTGTTATTTGGACAATATCTGGCAAAGTCGAAAAAAGTCGGAACTTCAAACTGGGCAAGAAAGCCACTTACATCTCAGCAAATAAATTATGCCGCTGCTGATGCTTATGCGGCATTACTCGTATTTGAAGAGCTCAGAAACCAAAAACTATTACCCGCTCACATTTCACAAACTATTCAAACCGCACTTCAAGCGTAAAGTAATAAAAGTCTTTTCTAAGGCTTAGCGATTGATCAATACTTTGCTAAGATGTGCACAATTTCATAAACATGATGAAGCAAGGAGCGGAAGCATGCTAATCATTCCAGCAATTGACCTGAAAGATGGTAAATGTGTGCGTTTAAAACAAGGGCGTATGGAAGACGATACTGTTTTCTCTGACGATCCGGTTGCAACTGCCCAGCATTGGGTAAATGAAGGTGCGCGCCGTTTGCATTTGGTTGATTTGAATGGCGCTTTCGCAGGTACTCCAATTCATAAACCTGTTGTTGAAGCGATTGCTAAAGCTCAGCCAGAATTACCAATTCAAATTGGTGGTGGTATTCGCTCATTAGAAACGATTGAACACTATTTAGAAGCTGGCGTGACTTTTGTCATTATCGGCACTAAAGCTGTTCAAGAACCTGAATTTGTAGAAGAAGCTTGTAAACGTTTTGCAGGCCACATCATTGTTGGTATTGATGCCATGAATGGTATGGTTGCAACTGACGGCTGGGCAAACGTTACTGATGTGAAAGCAACTGATTTAGCGAAACGCTTTGCTGATGCAGGCGTGTCTAGCATTGTTTATACAGACATTGCTCGTGACGGTATGATGCAAGGTGTAAACGTTGAGCAAACTGTAAACTTGGCTCAATACTCAGGCTTACCAGTAATTGCTTCTGGTGGTGTAACCAACCTTGATGACGTTCGTAACTTAAAAGGTCAACCGGGTATTTTAGGTGCGATTACAGGCCGCGCAATTTATGAAGGTACTTTAAACCTTCGTGAAGCTCAGCTTTTGTTGGATGAAAACCGTCTTTAATTCTTAAGATGTAAAAAAGAGCCTGATTAGGCTCTTTTTTATTTTTGATTATCTTTAGTTTAATAAATTTTCTAAATCGATTACCTCATCCGCAATTTCCATTGCATAGGGCGAATGCGTAATCATGATTACAGATGGAACAACCTGCTGAATATATTCAAGTATATTTTTTGCAGTATCTACATCCAAGGCAGCAGTCGGTTCGTCTAGGATAAGGAGCTGCGGACGAGCTAAAAGACCTCGAAGAATACAAATTCTTTGCTTTTCTCCTCCTGAAAAATTCTTATAAATTTCAGTTAAATCATCATCGAGCGTTAGTTGATGCTTTTTCAAAATATGTAATAGATTAAATTGATCAAGCATCTGAAGTAAGTAAGAATCCTCATATATGTGCGAGGAGTTATAAACTAAATTATCTCTAAGGGAATAAGGGAAAATAACTGGTTGCTGTGCAACGTAAACAACCTCATCAAAAATATGTTTAGAGAAATTTTGGCTAATATCAATATTCTTATAGCAAAGCTGCCCTGATTGAATCTGGTACACGCCCATTAAATAATTCATTAGAGAAGTCTTTCCCAAGCCAGTTGGCCCAATCACGACATACGTTTTATTGCCTAATATTGTTAAATTAAAATGATCTACGGCTCTTTTCCCAAGTAAAAATTTAGCATTTATAAATTGAAAGAGAACATTGGAGTCTTGAACGATAGAATGTGTATAATTTTCTTTATTGAGATCAAAGTATTTTCGATATTTTGCTAAGGCTACAAAGTTACCATTTAAACGCATCAAGCTTTGAGAAACCGCTAAAAATGGATTGGTGAGTTGAATAATATAAGTACTTATCAACACGAAAGCACCCGGTGTAAGCTGCTTTTTAGTTGAAAGAAATACGGTAAATAACATAAAAAATAGTAAAAACAAAAAGATCAGGAACAATTGAGAAATCATCAATAGCCCTATTTTTTTATTCCTATCTTTAGCCGTTTTGATGAATGAGTCTAATGTGGTATTAAATTTTGACAATTGAAACGGTACTGCATTTTTTACTTTAATTTCATATGAATTTGAGATCTGATGTATCAAATCGCTATTTACCTGATTATCTTGTTGATACATCGAATTGAATAAAGGACTACTTCTTTTATTTATATGAAAGGAAACTAAAAAAATAACGATAGCTACCAATAAAAAACTGATACTAAAAAGTAAGCTAATAGTTGTAAATAAAACGGCAAAGATCATAACCAATTGAAAAATGATTGGCCCCAAATGAAGCAGTAATGTTAGATTTATCTCACCAAAAGCAGAACTTCCTCTCGCAAGATCACTGATGACTGTTCCAGCTTCAATTTGATCTTGCTCATCTTTTTTAAGATTTAAATAATTTTTTAACCCCGCAAAAATTAATGCTCCTTTGAAATCAACCATCAAATAAGCACTAAAAATATTTTTCGTCCAATTACACAACTCATTCGCTAACCATGCTGCAGCATAAGCGAGTACGATTAGATATAAGAAATTAAATGGAAGTCGAATATCTAGTGGAAAGTTATATGCCTGTGCAGAGTAATCAATAATAATTTTTAATAGGTATGGCAATAATGTCGTAAAGAATGCTGTAAACATTACTAATAAAAACATGAGAAACATACTACCTTTCTGCTTCTTATAATTTTCTTTAGAAACCTGCCATAAAAATTTATAGTTTTGAATATCTTGTGAACTTAATAAGAACTTCATTTCTGTATCTTTTTTCTATTAAAACGAGTTAAAAATAATTTCATTACACACGAAATATTATAACTTGCCTTATTTATTCTTATTCGTATTTTTTGTTTAAATTGAATTCACAGGTTTTTAAGATAGGTCATATACATCATATATGCCTTCAATAAACTGCATAAATTTTAAAAATATATATTTTATTAAAAAGCTTAAATTCCAAATCAATACACCACATTACGAGTAAATTTAAGCACTTGGTTACCACTATTGATATAGGTATAAGTAACAGAACTTTCAAAAATAAAAGATGAACCAGCTGGTATTATTTTTTTGCTGTCAGTAAATTGTATGGTCAACTCACCTTCTAATACGTAAATAATTTCCTGCCATCCGTCTGCATCTGCTTCCGCCACGTAAGACTCTCCCACTGCCAAAGACCATATCCAAAGCTCAACTTGGGAACGAGATGGAACTGAAGCGAGCAAGGTTGCTTTACTTTCTTCATCTTTACCCTGCCAAGCGAGTGCATTTACTACAGCATGTTCTTTATGCTCAGGTGCACTCACAATCGTTTTAAAATCCACACCCAACACTGCTGCAATCGCATCGAGTTTGGCCAAACTAATATTGACCTGCCCAGTTTCCAAAGCAGCAATGGTTCGTCTACTCACACCTGCCTGATCTGCCAAATCTTGTTGACTCAAATCTCGTTCATCTCTTAATAAACGAATATTTGTGCCTACGTGCTGTAAAACGGTACTCGACTGGCTCATAAAATGGATTAGCAAGAAAATTTGAGCAATATATTGCACAAAATACAAGAATAGCGCAATATGTGCAGTATATTGCACAATTTAATTTAACTTGAGTATGTCACCAATTTCTCTGAGTTCAAGCAAAGCCCCACAGTTAGCCCTCATTTTGATTACGATCATTTGGGGTGGAACATTTCTTACTGTGCAGTATGCACTGAGTTTTTCATCGCCTATGTTTTTTGTAGGCTGTCGTTTTGCTGTAGCAGCTCTTACTTTGCTTCTTATCTCATTAAAAAGCATAAAAGGCGTCACGTTAAAAGATTTAGGTGCTGGTTGTGCGATTGGTCTTGTGATTGCGGCAGGCTACGGCA
Source organism: Acinetobacter sp. S-1 (assembly GCF_059579785.1). NCBI lineage: Bacteria > Pseudomonadati > Pseudomonadota > Gammaproteobacteria > Moraxellales > Moraxellaceae > Acinetobacter > Acinetobacter sp. S-1. Next base: position 271,422 of record NZ_CM184207.1, on the reverse strand, counting down.
CCCAGACCATTGGCCTGCAAACCATTCCGAGTAGTGAATCAGCATTTTTAACAGCGCTATATGTTCCGCTTGTTCCTATTTTAATGTGGCTCATCTTTAGAAAAACTCCCCATATCATGACTTGGGTGGGAGCAGTCCTTGCTTTTGCTGGCCTTGTTTTATTAACGGGTAATGGTTTTGAGCAAATTTCCTTAAGTTTTGGGCAGCTTTTAACAATCCTAGGTGCCTTTGCGATTGCTTTAGAAATTATTTTTATTAGCTACTTTGCTGGAAAGGTAAATTTACGCCGCGTCACAATCATTCAACTTGGTGTCGCTTCTCTACTTTCTTTCGCGATTATGCCTGTGGTGGGTGAACATACGATTCCAGCATTTTCATGGCCCCTAGTACTGATTGCTGTTGCATTAGGTTTAGCGAGTGCACTTATTCAATTTGTTATGAACTGGGCTCAACGTGTGGTTGATCCTTCACGTGCTGCAATTATCTATGCAGGAGAACCTGTTTGGGCAGGCATTATTGGTCGAATTGCAGGTGAGCGTTTGCCATTGATTGCCCTTTTTGGGGGTGCTTTAGTGGTCTTAGGCGTTTTAGTCAGTGAGTTAAAACTTAAGTTACCCATTAAAAAAACTAAAAGAATTCGAGAATAAAAAAGAGAGCTTAACGCTCTCTTTTTTACTATCTATTATTTTTTCTTCAATGAAATACAAGGCTGGTAGTACTCAACCGTCGGCATTGGGTCATAAAATGGATGGAGCAAACTCTTCCACTCCTGATAAGCTTCCGACTTTCTAAACCCTTCTGTATGATTTTCAATTTCATCCCAGAAAATCATTAAAATATAATGATGGGGATCGGTTGCATGCTTAATCAGTTGGACAGCATTAAAGCCTTCCATTGGATAAACAATATGTTTAGCCTGCTCGAATGCTTCAAGAAATGCTTCACTTTGCCCAGACTTTATACTCAAATGTACATGTTCAATAATCATAATTTATTGATACATCGGACGGTTATCATTTAGCGCAATCAAGCCGCGAATTGCACGATATACAATCCAGATCCACGCAGCACCAATTACGCCCACACAGAATACGGTCGATGAAACGGCAACGCCTGCAAATAGATTAGTATTTTCGCCCGTAAAGAACAGGAAAATAAACGGCAGAAAGGCAATAATATTCCAAGCCAGATACCACCAGAATGTTCTGATTTGCCATGTAAAGTGGCTCGCGAAAATCGAGCCTTGTACATCAGAACGTTTTACGTAGTTAATAATTAAAGCAATAACCGCAAGTAAGCCGCCTGTAAAAATGGCAACAATATAAAGTACATATAAAATAAGTGTTAAAGTACGATTTGGATCTTGGTCGATAGAACTATTCATTTTTATACCTCTCAAGTTTATTAAAACGATTTACTTTTATGAGCCCCGCAATACGTTTAAGGGAGAAATTAGCCACAAAATCAAAAGTAAATGAAAGAATATGGTACAAAAATAAATCTTACGAAAGGGTTGTTTTTGTGTTTTATGTCTCAGTTTTTGTTGTGCCCACCATGCAGCTGGCCAACCTCCTAAAAAGCTAACAATGTGCAGTGTTTGTTCAGGCACACGTCGATTACCCAATTGTGCGGCTTCTTTATCTTGAGAATAGAGCCAATAACTTAAGGCATTCATCATTAAAACAAATAACAAGGTATAAGCTGGCAAAATATGAATAAAACTCATAATTCCCATTAAAACGAAATAAAACACGATCCCCATTTGCATTGCAGACCAAGGGCTGGCCTGAAAAGAAGATTCTGCTTTTGCAGGCTTGGACGCTTTTCGGGTTTGAGATGCTTTTAAATAGGTGACCTGCTGAGCACGAAAACGGCCTCGTTCATCGAGGATCACCCGATATTCCAGTGCACAGCCAATAATTGGCCGAGGTCCGGGGCGTGCAAAATCTTTGATATGCAAAAAGACTCGCTCTTTTTCAGCATCATCCGGCTGAATAAAGCCATAACCTTTTTCGTCGAACCATTCGACTAAACGCCCCTGATCTCGCATCTTTATTCCCTTTTATGCTTTTACATGACTTAAACGGTCTTGCATCATTGCTCGCATTTCTTGCGGGTCTTTTTGCAAAATGTCATCGCCGGTACGTCCTTCTTCTTTATTTTTTTGAGCAACTTGCAAACGCATTGACCAAAAACGGCACGCTGCCATTGCCAAGAACACATCTAAACATGCAAGCTCATCTGATGTAAGCGTACGAACTTTTTGGTATGCCTCTAAATAAGCAACTACTTTGTCGGGGTTTAAATGTGCTGCTGGATATTCGGTACAAAAATCATTGATGGTAATCGCAATATCAAATAGCAATTCATCTTGATTTAACTCATAAAAATCTAGAATACCTTGTAATTGCTCACCTTCAAACAAAGTATTGTCACGGAACAAATCTGAGTGAATAAAACCTGTTGGTCGATTTGAATACTGCGCTGTTTTCGCATTAAAAGCTTGATAGACCTGCTCAAGTAACGTTTGGTCATCTTGAGTCATATTTGGTTTAAGCTGCTCTGCAACACCTGTCCAGTATTGGTGATCACGTCGATACTCACGCTCAAGCGGAAAATCTTGTAAAGCCACATGCAGTTTCGCCTGTGCATCGGCAATCGCTGCAACTTGCGCTACTGTGGTTTGCATGGGATGGTGGCCCATAAGACGTGGTGCAATTTGTGCAGGTTTACCCGCAATAAAATGAACCGCTTGGCCGCTGTGCTTTAATGGCACGGCAACGGGTACATGATGAGTCCCCAATTGCTCAAGCACAGGAATGAGTTCGCCCGCCCCTTGTGCATCTAACTCTTCAAACACGGTGAGTACATATTGTTTGCGGTTTACATCAACCAGAAAATAATTGGTGTTTTGAATACCTCCCTGAATTGGGTTCAGCTCCAACACCTCTAATCCATAAGGTGCAGCAAAGGTGCGAACTTCATCTAAACTCAACGGGGTATAAACCGACATGGAAAACCTGCAAAAAACATCTGTGAAGTTTGATAGAATACCTCTTCCCTCCATGAAGGTGTAGCGCCTGTGTAGGAACTTTCACCAACGGCGATTATTTTTGGAAAAAGCTATGCTTGCTAAACGTATTATTCCTTGCCTAGACGTTGATAACGGACGCGTAGTTAAAGGCGTTCAATTCCTCGATATTCGTGATGCTGGCGACCCTGTTGAAGTGGCACGTCGCTATAACGAACAAGGTGCAGACGAAATTACTTTCTTAGACATTACCGCTACACATCATGGCCGCGATACCACTTACCGTACTGTTGAACGTATGGCCGAGACCGTATTTGTGCCCTTAACTGTCGGTGGTGGTGTACGTAAAGTTGAAGATATTCGTGCGTTATTAAATGCAGGTGCAGATAAAGTGAGTATTAACTCAGCTGCCGTATTTAATCCGGAATTTGTTCAAGAAGCTTCTCAGCACTTTGGCGCACAATGTATTGTGGTTGCGATTGATGCCAAAAAAACTGGCGATAACAAATGGGAAATCTTTACTCACGGTGGCCGTAAACCAACAGGTATTGATGCCATTGAATGGGCTGTAAAAATGGCTGACTATGGTGCGGGCGAGTTGCTGATTACCAGTATGGACGCGGATGGTACTAAAGCGGGTTATGACATTGCTTTAATGCGTGCCATTAATGACCGCGTTACCATTCCAACCATTGCCTCAGGCGGTGTGGGCAACTTACAACATCTTGCAGACGGTATTCTACAAGGTGGTGCAGACGCAGTATTGGCGGCAAGTATTTTCCACTTTGGTCAATATACGATTCCAGAAGCTAAACAATATTTAGCTGAACAAGGCATCGAAATGCGTTTGTAAGCTTATTCATAATTAAAGGGGCAATATGCCCCTTTATTTTTTATGCAGCGCCATCTACCGTATTTATGTCACTAACCAATTGAGGCTTCTCTTTTTTCTCGACCCATTTTGCTGGAAAGATTTTTTCTATAGCTTGAGTTAACGGTTTAGCAAATACAGCAGGCAACCGAATACCCAAAGGATTTTGTTCTTTTAAATCTGCCGAAGACACCACACGTGTTCCCATTACATAATCAAACCAAGGTTTGGTCACACACCAATTGGCGTCTTGATTAGAGTTCATGTGGTGGTCGTAATGCCATGGAATTTTATGCTTTGCCCAGTCAGGCTCTAAATGTGCACGGCGATGAATATAATAATAATTTCCAGCACTGTACCAAGCTGCGAGTGCCATGCCTTTTGAAAATGGATAGAAAATTGCGCTTGAAACGGTTGCCACCACAGCAAGTGAAATTAACTCATTTTTAGTTCGCCAGTTTCCAACGCCTTCCACATAGCAATCATCATGAAATTGTTGTTTACGGACTTCACGATGGTGTGCCCAATGAGATTCCATGCTTTTTGGTACTGGGCTATAACGTGGTTTTCCAGCACGGTGTACACCATGCAAAATATATTTGTGTGCTACCCATTCAAATGCATTGGCAACTGCAATTCCGGCAATAAACCCTTTTAACATCACCTAACTCCTTTTTCTTTTTATTGAGCATATAAAATTCGTTATGCTAGGTATTGACCAGAATTTATGGTTTCATTGACAAATCACGACAAGAAAGAGGTGGTTAGGGATGCCACAACTAAAGAATTATACAGGCTCAGTGTATGGAGGGCTGGGACATCTATTAAAAGCTTATTGCGAAGCCAATCATTTAGCTATTCCAGAACAATTAGAACAAATTCAAAATCTGGAACGCTTTGACTACGTCGTTTGGCGTGATCTATTAGAAGTGATTTATAAACTAGACCCGAAGCCAGGTTTAGGGCTAGAAATTGCCAAATATGTGCAACCCAAACACTTAGGGATTATGGCTTACCTCGCGCTCTCTTGCGACAACTTAGGTGAAGCCTTAATTCGCTATCATGATTTTCACCGTCTGATTTATGACGGGAGCCCATTAGTGGTTGAGCTACAAGGGAGATATGGTTCTATTCGCTGGGAAGCGACTGAGCTACACCCTACCCAGCTTACCGATGAAATCGCGATTGCGTTGGTGATTCAGTTCTTACGTCTTTTTATGTCTCATGAAGACGTGCATTTACATGAAGTACGTTTCTTAAATGCTGCCCCTAAAAATATCAGAGTCTATGAACAATACTTTCAATGTCCCGTTCGTTTTAGCCAGCCACGTACAGAGTTACTCATTCCAATTACAGAAATTAATAAGCCACTTAGCAGCGCTGACCACACGTTGCAGCAACTATTGGTTCAGCAAGCACAAGCACTTTTAGAACAATTACCAAATTCAACCCAACTTGATCAGCGTTTACAGCATTCAATTTTGACTGGGCTACAAAAGAATCAATATCAAATTGAGCATATTGCCACTCAATTAGGCCTATCAGTTCGACAACTCCAACGACACTTACAACAACAAGACACCACCTTTCAGGAACGCGTTCAACAAGTGCGCTTTATGCTCGCAACCGAGTATTTAAAAGATCCGCATTTAAGCTTACAAGAGATCGCACTTTTACTTTGTTATTCAGAACAAAGTGCTTTTCAAAGAGCATTTAAACATTGGACCAATCAAACACCCCAGCAATGGAGGGATCAATTTTTAGACAAAGAATAACCAACCAAAACTTACAAATCTTTTCTTGATTAAAACAACACTGAAAACAAAAATTTCATATAGTCACATGCTTAATTTTTTGTGACATATTTCACACTAATTAAAAAATACATCAATAGATGAGTAATCACAATGAATAAATATTTTGCTGAATTCCTAGGTACGTTTTGGCTAGTCTTTGGTGGTTGTGGTAGCGCAGTTTTAGCCGCAGCTTTCCCTGAACTTGGTATTGGCTTTGCAGGTGTAGCCCTTGCCTTTGGTTTAACCGTACTCACAGGTGCTTATGCTCTAGGGCATATCTCAGGTGGCCATTTTAATCCCGCGGTAAGTGTTGGCCTTTGGGTCGGTGGCCGCTTCGATGTTAAAGATTTAATTCCCTATATCGTTGCTCAAGTGGTCGGTGCGACTGCTGCTGCATTTGTTCTCTATATTATTGCTCAAGGCCAAGCAGGCTTTAGCGGTGTTGGTGGTTTTGCTACCAACGGTTTTGGTGACTTATCACCAAACAAGTTTGGCTTAGGTTCTGCTTTCATTATTGAAGTGGTTCTTACAGCTTTCTTCTTAATCATTATTTTAGGTGCAACTGATCGCCGTGCGCCTGCTGGCTTCGCTCCTATTGCAATTGGTTTGGGCTTAACGCTCATTCACTTAATCAGTATTCCGGTGACGAACACTTCGGTAAACCCAGCACGTAGTACAGGTGTTGCATTCTTTGCTGAAACGGCTGCATTAAGTCAGTTGTGGTTGTTCTGGGTGGCACCGATTTTAGGGGCGGTGATTGGGGCAATTATTTATAAGGTGGTAGCTGGAGATAAAGATTAACTCTTCTTAGACTCAATCTACTATCGCGGAAGGTGACATGGATGTCACCTGTTGAGCAGGGGTACATGGATGTACCCTCTGATCAACAAAGCCTTTTGTTTACTTTTGGGCTTTCAAAAGTAAAAAATGTCTATACACATTCAATAAAGTCTAACGTGGTATTAAAGACTGTATGGCAGCATGACCATACTAAATATTACGCATAGCATGCATAAATTATAAAAACGGATTATTAATTTCTTGTTCAGCTGGACGTTCAATTTTCTCAGGCAATTCTTCTTTTTCCAAAGCCGCAACAACATCATTTAAAAAGCTCTGCAATGCCTTTGCCTGTTCTAACCCGACTTTATCTTTGGTAATTTGCAAGTTGCCATAAATACTGACGCAATCTACATCATTTTCTAATGTTAAATCTTCAATTGATGAAGACTCTGTACCCTTTTCAAATGGTTTAAACATAGGTCTTATCTCGTTGTTATATCTTCACAGTGTAATACGATCAATTTAAAAAAAATCGATCAAAATTAAAAGAGCCGATAAAATTAAAAAAGCGCCCATCAAGATATTAAAATATTTCAAACGGTTGCCCTGATTGAGCACCACTGAAAATTTATCACCACAGACCCCCCAAAAGAACAAACACGCGTAGCACGTGAAGAAATAAATAACGATAAAGATCGGCAACGATTGCGGGTTTTCAATGCTAGTAAACATGGTAATGCCTGACACACAAGCCAACCACGCTTTGGGATTCAGCCATTGTAATAAGAACCCATCTTTAAAATTGGGAATAATCATTTGCTCTACAGGAACACTGGAAATAGAAATATTTGCGGCAGAAAGAATAATTTTAATCCCGATATAGCAAACAAATAGCGTTCCACAAACTGCGAGAATCTTTAATACAACAGGAAACTGAGTTAATAAACTCTGAAGACCAAATGCCATAAAAATTAAAAGCAGGGTAAAACCAATTGTGGCGCCTGAAATATAGGGAAGCGATCTTTTTAAACCGTGATTTAAACTGGTCGATAAAATGACAGTATTTACTGGCCCTGGGGTAATAGACATTGCAAACGAAAAAAGAAACATCGAGGCAAACATTGTTATTGTCCTTATTAAAATAAGATCCATAGACAGATCTGTCTATGGATTCTATTTTAATCAATTATGGTGTTGCAATAACAATCAAAAAAAGCTGCTTATTTCATTATTTGCAAGAAATAATTCACTAAGGCTTCTACCAGTTGTTTCACAATCGCTTTTCTCGTTTCTTCGTCAATTGTTGGAACTTTTGCTTCCATTGGCTCCGAAGAACCAGTTTTTTGCTTTTTAAATTGGTCTTGTAGCGCTTGAATTTGGTCAGCGTTTAAGTCTTGCTCACACTGACTTTCGCCATCCCAATGTAAATAGTCTAGCTTTTGATTTGGCTTAACTTGGCTCGCTGTTAAAGGTAGACGATAAACATTGCGCTTTTGTTGCTCGGTTAACTGTGGGAACAGGTTAACGCCTAAGCGCTCCTCAAGGTAGCAAACACTCACAACCTTCACTTGTAGGGAGTTATTGTTTGGTGCGTAGTAAGCCCCAATAGCGCCAGTTTTTGGCATATACACCGCTTTATAAACTGCGGTAGGAACAATGACACCCTGCCCAATCGTCTTAAGACGTTTGCCTTCAAAAACAGGACCTGTCACCACATAAACATCTTGTTTTTGTTTAGTGGCAATAGCACGGGTCGCTTCTTCGAGCTTACGCCAGACTTCTTGGTTATTTTTAGGCGCTTGAGGCACCATGTTACTGAGCGAGAAACTATCAGATTGGGATTCTTTATTTGGCATATCACCATTTGGCGCCATATGCCCACGGTCATAGCCTGAACCGCGATAGTCACTTAACAGTGCCCGATGTTTTTGATCAACGCGGGTTTCTTCATGGAAGTTATCTTCACGCTTAATTTTGACACTTAAACGTTCTGCATTTAAATGCTCTGCCGACCATAACGGCGTTTTAGAAATACCTGAATACAAAACGTTAAAGCCATTAAAGCAAAGTGGATAACTGTCTTTTTTTAGGCTGTCTTTATTTAAAGCAGGTGGAACTTCTCGATAGAACTGATTAAGACAAGTCGAGTTAGTCGTTAAAGGTGAAAACCACTGCGAAATCTTTTCACTGCCAAAAGCAATCGCAAAACTTCCCGCAGCAATACAAGCAAGAATAATCTTGCCAAAATGCTCACTTAGAGAGAAAGAGTTTGTACCTTTACTACGTTTTTTACTTGCCATGTTTCTATCAATACCACTGTCCACACGCAGCTTAACAATCCTGCTTTTTTAAGTATATCTCTTATCTTTCAAATGGTTAAAACATGGTCATCTTTTTTGTAACTCTATTCCGTTTTACGTAACAGTCTGTTGGAATTATGAGAGCCTTTGGCTATTGAATTGCGCCAATTGCGTATCTTTCGTTGAAAAACACTGATTGCTTATGACATGGTTAGCTCCACAAATTTGGATAAAAATATAATCGGAGTCCACTTAATGATCCATTCAAAGATTATTGGTATTGGCGTAATCACGGGATTATGTAGTATGGCCGCTTTGGCTGAGCCAGCAGTCCAGCCAGGAGATACTTTAGAAAGTTTGTCTAAAGTAAAAGTAACCACAACCGTAAATGGCCAACCAGGCTCTATTAGCGATTTAGTCAATAGCGGACAAGTACAGCAAGTTTCTGCTGCACCAACAAATGCAGCGCCTACAGGTGCTCCTATTCCTGCGGACGTTCCACCAGCGCCTCCAGCAGGCGGTGAAATTGCGCCACCAGCAGCACCAACTGATGCAGTACCACCTGCACCGAACCAAGCGCCTCCAGCGCCACAAGATCCGAACACTCCACCGCCTCCGGCAGATCCAAGTCAGTCGGCAGACCCGATGGCAAAAGATGGTGCTTTACCAGCAGATGCACCTATGCAACAAGCTCAATAATCAGAGCCATAAAAAAACCAAGACTTATGTCTTGGTTTTTTTATTACATCAATTTTTATATTTCGATTTGACTACCTAACTCAACCACACGGTTGGTTGGAATCTGGTAGAAGTCACTCACCGGACTGGTATTACGCTGCATAGAGATAAACAGTTTTTCTCTCCATGGAGACATACCATCGCCCACCGAATGAACAATACGATCACGGGAAATGAAGAAGCTGATGTGCATCAAGTCATATTCAAGACCGAGCTGTTCATAGGCTTGCATCAATGCTTTTGGTACATTCATTTCATCTTTAAAACCGTAGAAGATTTTAATACGGAAGAAATGTTCAGCTAAAGTTTCTGTCGTAATACGCTCTTCTGGCGCAACGAATGGTACATCTTCAATCACTACAGTGACCAAGATATTACGCTGATGCAGTACCTTGTTGTGCTTGATGTTATGCAGCATGGCATGTGGCACAACGTTCGGTGTACCTGTCATAAAGACAGCATCACCCGGCACCCAGTGCACACTATTACCAATACTTTTCACAAACAAATCTAGAGCCAAAGTGTCATGTTCAAGCTTAGCAAATGTAAGCTCACGACCACGTTTCCATGTCATTAAGATGGTCACGGCAATCGCACCAATGAGTAATGGCACCCAACCACCCGACAAGATTTTAAGTGAAGTGGCACCGACCAATACCGACTCTAAAACAAAGAATGGAATAATCAGGAGCAACACTTTTGGCAGGCTCCACTTCCAAGCCGAGTAGATAAATACGGCAACCAAAATCGTGTCACAGAGCATCGTTAAGGTCACAGCTAAGCCATACGCACTTGCAAGGTTCGAACTGCTTTTGAAGATCAAGATTAGGATAATAATTGCGATTAAAAGTAACCAGTTTAAGAAAGGGATATAAATCTGGCCTTCTTCAGACTCAGATGTATGTTTAATACTTAAACGTGGTAAATAACCCAATTGAATCGCTTGGCGTGCAAGAGAAAACACCCCAGAAATTACAGCTTGAGAGGCAATTACCGTTGCCATGGTTGCCATAATAATCATTGGGTAAAGTGCCCATTGCGGAACCAATAAATAGAACGGATTTTCAATTGCCGCTGGATCTCTGAGTAATAATGCGCCCTGTCCTGCGTAGTTTAAAACCAAACATGGCAACACGACAAAGAACCAAGCTAAACGAATCGGCACTGGTCCAAAATGCCCCATATCAGCATAAAGTGCTTCACCACCAGTCACTGTTAACACTACAGCACCCATCACAAAGAATGTCATGATTGGATGGTGATAGATAAACTGAATGGCCCAATGTGGACTGAACATGCCTAACACAATAGGCGTCTGAATGACGCTGTGAAGACCTAATAATCCTAAAGATAAGAACCATACCATCGTGATTGGGCCAAAAAACTTACCGACAAAGGCCGTGCCATGTTTTTGTACCAAAAACAAAGAGATGATAATGGTAATCGCAATTGGCATGATGAACGGGTCAAACACATCGGTGGCAATAGACAAGCCTTCAACAGCTGACAATACCGAAATGGCTGGGGTAATAATACCGTCACCAAAAAACAGCGATGCACCGATAAAACCAATGGCAATCATGTAGATTTTTTTGTTGTCGGCAATTTTGGCTTTACGTAAGTTCAATGCGAGTAAGGCCATGATCCCGCCTTCGCCGTTGTTGTCTGCACGCATGACAATGGCGACATACTTGATGCTGATGATCAGCATTAAGCACCAAAAAATAATAGATAAAATTCCTAATACGTTTTCAGGCTGAATTCCTAACCCATGCGCTGCATGGAAGGACTCTTTCAAGGCATAGAGCGGACTTGTTCCGATGTCTCCAAAGACCACTCCAAGAGCTGCCAAAGCCGTGGCAGGCAAGGTCGCTTTTTTGGCCGTATTTTGCATTGTGTAATTAAACCAATATGATTTTTAGCGCAATCTTATCACCTCTATTATTTTTTTTCTGTAATGCTCGTCTTAAATCTTGGCAGGACTCGTTTTTTTAGTTACTATCGCACGCCTTGGTGAGGTGTCCGAGTGGCTTAAGGAGCACGCCTGGAAAGTGTGTATACGTTTGCGCGTATCGAGGGTTCGAATCCCTCTCTCACCGCCAGAATTCGAATTTAAAGAAGCTTAAACTTAATCGGTTTAAGCTTTTTTATTGGCTCAAACATTAGAAATAGCCAAAAAAATATTGATAATTTTACATCCATCACAACATCTAAATTTTATTAAGCATTTAAATTCAATGCAGAATCTTATTTCTTTAGCTAAAAAAAGCCTGCTCGAGCATAGCAACTTAAACCTGCCTTTTGCGGTCTATTCAGCGTACCAAGAGCAAAAAATCACAAACGTTCCCATTTCTAAACCCTTACTGATTATTGTGTTAAGTGGTTACAAAGAACTTGGAAAAACTGAAAATATTAAGTGTGATGCTGGTTCTTTTATTTTTTTAGCCAACAGCTCCAGCATTGATATGCGTAATATTCCAGATCAAGAAGAATATTTCGCTCTTCTTATCGAGTTTGATTTTGAAGATTTTAATGACTTGCCTCAAAACGCGGGTACTTCTCAAAACTATGTTCAAGGCCAACTTAATTCTCTTTTAGAAAGTGCCCTGCATCAGTTTATAGACTTCTCTTTAGTTGCTCCTCCTTCTGCGTTTAAGTTTAGAAAAAGGGAGCTTTTAGAGCTTATTTATTATTCGGGCTATACCAACATTGCTAAACTCAACATGAATACAAGTTTGAGTGAAAAAGTTCAGGCCTTTATTTCTGATCATTTGTCTACAGAACTCACCGCTGAATTTATCGCGGCTCAACTTTTTATGAGTTCATCGACGCTACGAAGAAAACTTAAAAGTGAAGGAAACAGCATTCAGGGCATTCGTAATAGAGTAAGACTGGGACACGGATTACATTTACTTCAAACCACCAATAGCAGCATTGGGAATATTGCTTTTGAATGTGGCTATCAATCTCAATCTCGATTTACTGAAAAGTTTAAAAATTTATTTGGTATTACTCCACGCGAGCTACGCAAAACTAGAATGCTTACTTAGGGCGAATTTATGGCAAATCTGCGTATAAAAAATTTTTAGAAGAAAACTTAAGATCTTTTACACATTTAAAAAAGGTTTTAAGAAAGCAAATGAAAAAAGTAGCAGTCATTTTATCGGGTTGTGGTTATTTAGATGGTTCTGAAATTAGAGAGTCTGTTTTAACCCTACTAGCTTTAGATACAGTACATATTGAATATCAAATTTTTGCACCTGATGAACCTTTGTTTCATGTCATCGACCATGTGAGTGGCGAAATAAACATGACTGAGCGAAGAAATATTTTACAAGAAGCAGCAAGAATTGCCCGTGGTGAAATTTCACTACTGCATAAGCTGGATGCAAATGAATTTGATGGTCTTATTTTGCCAGGTGGTTTTGGTGTCGCAAAAAATTTATCAACGTTTGCCTTTAAAGGCGCAGAGGCACGAGTACATGGTACAGTGGTTTCAATTTTAAAAGCGTTTCATCAGAGCAAGAAACCTATTGGAGCCATCTGTATTTCGCCTGCTCTTTTAGCGCTTACGTTTGGAGAGTTACACCCAACTATTACGTTAGGGTCTGACGTTAACACTGCTAAGGAAATTGAAAAAACGGGTTCAATTCACCATGTTTGTCAAACCTCAAGCTGTGTGGTCGATAAACAAAACTTATTTGTTACTACGCCTGCCTATATGGATGATCAAGCTGGCTTAAAGGATGTCTTTCTAGGAATTACAAGTTTAGTTACTGCCATGACAATTTTGGCAAATTAAGATATGTGATTAGGGATAGAGATTGCTATCCCTTTATTTAATTACATTCTTTGTATAAATCTAATCAACGATAAGTAACTTCGCCCCATTCAGGCTAAAAGACTGATGTGGTTCTGAATTATCTCCGACTTGATAACTCATTCCTGAAGTTAAAGTAAATGTTCGGCCGTCTTTCAATCTACTTTCTAACTCACCTTCTAGGCAAAATAGAATATGCCCTTTTTCACACCAATGGTCTGCTAAGTAATTTGCTGAGTACTCGACAAGTCTTACTCTTATTTTATTTCCTTCTTCACCAAAAAATTGAGTTTTCCAATAGGCTTTTCCAGTTTCACCACTATATTCAGTGACTTCAATTTCTTCCCAGTTTGTAATTTGAAATGGAAAAGGCGCGATATTCATAATTTTTTCCAAAGACATATTATTGTATTTTTCAACTTATAGACAAAATTGGTTTTTGCAAACTATTTATTCAAAAATCAGAAAGATAACAAAACTATTTTACACTTTGAAAAGACCCAAACTTCACGTTTAGGCCTGTCCCATCTTTAAACTTACTCAGACAACGCTAACAACTTCTGAACATACTGAATTGCATTATTGTCTATGTCTTGGTGCGTCGGAACATCATCGTCTTCTGAAGGGTTTGTGTCTAAACCATAAAATGCATGAAGCGGTTGATAGACTGCCCCAACATATAAAGCTGTTAGTTCAAATGGGGTAAAAATCTTCTCTAAAGAAATTTGATACTCTCCGCTTTCTGAATAAACCTGTTCTTGCCCACCAGCAGATAAAGCCAACATAAACTTTTTATTTTTGAGCTTGTCGCCTGTTGAGCCGTAAGCCCATCCGTACGCCAAAACTTCATCTAGCCATTGTTTTAATAGCGGTGGGCAGTTAAACCAATACACTGGAAATTGAAATACTAAATTTTTGTGTTCTTCTACAAGCGCTTGCTCTTTCGCAACATCAATCACCCCGTCTGGGTAGGCTTCATAAATTTGGTGAATCGTAAATTGATCGGGATGTTTTTGTAGTTCCTCAATCCATCTTTTATTTACAACAGACTGGTCTATGTGAGGATGCGTAACAATGACTAATGTCTTTTTCATTATGAAAACACTCTTATCGAAAAGTAGATAAATCGATTATAGAAGTGTGCTTTCCTAAATATAAGTACGGTAATTTATGTTATATACTATACTAAAAGATAGTGTAGATTTTAAAAATGGACGACTGCATTCCAACTTATACGCCATTAGAAGATACGGGTTTTGGCTACACCCTTTCTTTGATTAATGGCAAATATAAGATGATTATTATGTATTGGCTTTATGGAAAAACCGTCATGCGTTTTAACGAGCTACAACGCTGCATTGGCAATATTTCGTTTAGAACACTTAGCAATACACTCAAAGAATTAGAAAGAGATGGACTAATTCATCGTAAAGAATATCCTCAAATTCCGCCAAAAGTTGAGTACCGTCTTTCAGAAAGAGGACAGTCTTTGATTCCTTTGTTAGATATGATGTGCCAATGGGGCGAGCAGAATAAGCCGTCTTAGTTTTATAGACTTGAAGTGATACTAAATATGAGAAATGAATTAAGAGAAATTTTTATTAAGGGATGCGACGATAAAATTGAAAAAAAGGGAGACAATGTCGGTCTGTCTTTTTACGCGTTTTTTAGAAATAAGAATGATAACCCTGAGTTACTGATGGAAGCAGCTCATTGGTGGATTATGTTGCATAAGCTAGATCACTTTGAGAAAGCTGTGAAGATTAAACAATTGGTTTTGAGTGAACAATAAAAGTTAGAGGAAAAGACTATCGAGAATAGTATAGTCTTTAATTCCTATACTAGAAATAAAGTGAGAAAGGATAAAAATGTTTATAAATACTTTATCTAGTTTGCTTGAAAAATTAGCCTCAGAAGAAGATTTAGATGAATGGTACTTGTCTAACTTCATTGATGAAAATGTTTATTCGCTATTAGCAGCAGAAGCTTTTGAATTTTCTTCACATGTTATAGAGCTTCTTAAAGATGAGGCCCAACCAGACTATACATATGAATTGCTCACCATTTTATTAGCTCTACAACGTCAGTCAGACACAGCACAAATACCTGACATTCTAAAAAATAGCTCTAATTTTTTTGATGAAATTATTAAAAAAAATCCCGAAAAATATATTCTAAATTTAGCTCATGATTTAGCTCAAAACTATCGAATGAAATTATAAACTTTAGTGACTCAAAGTACTTTAATAACTATTCATCAAAAAAAACCATTCCTTCATAAGGATTTTTTTTACAGCTCTCCAAACGACTAGATAGATTACCTACATGTGCCTCTAATTTATGACCATCAGGATCTAAAAAATATATAGATTCTCCTTCACTTTGATTATTTTTCCACTCACGTATATTGTAAGCGTCCGCTGAACCCCATGCCTATTTTTTAATTTGAGTTGGATTTCCAGCGATGTGGCAGTAATTCTTCTATTTGGGTCGCTTTATGCGTCGGCAGCCTTTTCAGCACATCACTTAAATAGGCATACGGATCCAGCCCATTCAGCTTTGCTGACTGGATTAAAGTCATGATATTGGCTGCTCGTTGGCCACTGCGCAGCGAACCTGCAAATAGCCAGTTCTTTCGTCCCAAGGCCCAGGGGCGCATTGAGTTCTCTGCCCAGTTATTGTCAATGGGTAGATTGCCATCATCCAGATAGCGGCTTAAGGCTGGCCAACGCTTCAGACTGTAATTGATGGCCTTGGCGGTTGGAGAACTCGATGGCACCGTCAGATAATGTTGGTTGAGCCATTCATACAGTTGTTGCATCACCGGTTGGCTGTGCTGTTGTCGGTATTCGCGGCGGTGTTCTGCTGTACTATCGGTCTTTTTCCTGAGTTCGGCTTCTATCGCATACAGTTTCTGAATCATCAGTAATGCCTGTTCAGCGATCTGACTTTTCCCAGTCACATGTAGCTCATGGAATTTACGACGTGCATGCGCCATGCAGCCCACCTCAATGACATCGCCTGATTTAAAGCGTGCTTTATAACCACTGTAATCATCACAGACCAGATGGCCCTGCCAGCCATTCAGGAACTCTTCTGCATGCTGACCTGAACGGCTATCCTGAAAGTCATAGATCACCGCTTGAACTGGATTGTACTGTGTAGTGGCATAGGCCCAGACATAACCTTTCTTCGGTTTTTTCTCATCATCACCCATCCGCATGATGGTGACCGGCGTTTCATCGGCATGGATCACCCGCTGTTGCAGCACCACCTGTTTTAAGGCATTGGCCAGAGGTTCCAGTTCCACACCGCAGCGACCAATCCAGTCAGATAAAGTAGATCTGGACAGATCAATGCCCGCCCGCTGATAGATCAGGCGCTGACGGTACAGCGGCAAATGATCGGCATACTTCGATACCAGCACATGGCTGAGCAGTTCAGGTGAAGCAATGCCTTTATCAATCACATAGGCGGGCATCGCTTGCTGAGTCAGGGTGTCACACTGATCACAGACCCATTTGCCACGCACATGCTGTTCCTTATAGAACTGTGCCGGTCTGAAATGCAGTTTTTCACTGATATCTTCGCCGATACGACGTAACTGGCAGCCACAACTGCATTGGGTTGATGCAGGTTCATGCTCAATACGGATGGTGTGTAAATGATCCGGCAGCAGTCGACGTTTAGGTTTGTTGACTGTGGCTTTCTCTGTCGCTGCATCGGTTTTATCTGCATTCAGCCGCTCCAGTTCCAAATCAACTGCTGCGATATCCTCTTCAACCGCTTCGTCCCACAGATGGATTTGTTTTGCGGTGAGATGTTCGTTTTTACTGCCAAATTTGTGCTGTTTAAATAGTGCGAGCTCATGCTCGTATTTTTGCGTGAGAATGGAAAGATGTTGAACTTTGGCATCCAATTGCTGGTTTGATTTTTCTAATTCTTGATTTGATTGTGCCAGAGACTGATGCTGCATTGCCAACTGTCTGGTAAATTCCAGCAGTTGTTCATGGGTCAGTTGGCTTAAGTCTGGCAGCGTATTCATGACCGCAGTATGCCTGAGGTCATGACGCAGAGGAAATAGAACGTTTGGAGAATAGCAGAATGGACCAGTTTAGAGCATCGTCACCACCTGCTGTCGTCCAATGCGCTGCCAAGGTAAACCCTGGATCAGTGCCTGTAACTGTTCCGGACTGATCGCCATGCTTTCACCCTGGTGAACCTGCGCCCAGTGGAATTTTCCCTGTTCCAGCCGCCGGGCACACAGCCAGATGCCCAGTCCATCATGTACCAGCACTTTCATGCGATGGCCACGTTTATTACAGAACAGGTAAGCACAATGCGGTTTAATGTAGCCAAAGGCTCTCACCACCTGAGCCATGATAGTATCCATCCCTGCTCGCATATCCAGAGGTTGGGTAGAAAGCCAGATTTCATCAATGCGGATCATGTTGCAAGTGCCTTGAGTAATTCTGCTAAAGCAGATATTTCTGATACTTGCCATTTCAAGCCAATTTCTGCTTTTGAGTGGGGTAAAGTAATTTGAACCGTTAACATGTCAGTAGGAGTAGGATCTAATGGTGCAGAGCAAGATAAGGCAATAAATGCAGGTTTATTCGGTAGTGGTGAGCGATCATTCCCTGGCTTACCATCAATTAAGCGAATCCATTTGGATACAAGATTTGTATTCAATCCATGTTGCAAAGCGACCGAAGCAATTGAAACGTCCGGTGCTTTACAAGCCTGAACGATCTGCTGTTTAAATTCAGCACTGTATGTTCTTCGTTTTTTCGCAAGAGATGCGATGGATGTCTGGTGATTTGTAGTCATAAATTTTAGTCCCCACTTGTTTTTAAGTGGGGACTAAATTAAGGCTTATAGGATGAATTCATAAGGTGTGTTCAGCGGACGCTTACCGTATATTCATCAGTTTAATTTTTTGACGGAATTCATCTATATGATCTTCACTAATACTAAAACAGTAATGTGTATAGTCTGAACCGATACTAACCTCATCAAGTGATAGACAAAGCCATAACTCTCCAAGGCTCAAATAAGCGCCTTTATTCCACTTGGCTTTGGGAGTAAAACCTAGAACATCCTTATAAAAACTAAAACTACGTTCAACATTTGCTACTGAAATAGTTAAATGATTCAATCCATTTAATTTCATAGACATTATTCTCTTTTTAAATGGATTTTATTTGCATTAGAGGCTACATAATCTATAGAAGAGTATAATTCTGATCAAAGAAAGAGAACTATAAAATTCTTAGTAAGAATATAATTTTTAGTATAAAAGCCCAACTCTCGTCAGGCCTTTTCCCCCATCAAACCCGACTTAAAAAATAGTCGAGCAACACATCCCTTTCATCGGTGTTATTGGTCCCCAAAAGCTGAACCATCGCGCCATCAATCACAAATAAAAACATGTGCGCATCTTCAACTGTAGCGGCAGGTTTTACAGTTAAAAGGAGTTTATGAATTTCTTTAATGAACCAGTTTCGATAGTCAATGACGAGCTTATATGCTGCTGGATAGATCTTTTCAATTTCAAAAATTGCTTTAAATGGCAACCGATAAAAGCCCTCTAAGTTCGCATGTAAAAGGTAAATTTTCTTGAGTTTATCGAATGCCATGAGTTCACGGTAGGAATGAATAATTGAAAACACCTCATGTTTTAATGCATCTATTTGAAAAGTTAAGCTCATCTGAATGAGCCTTTCTTTGGAGTGAAAATAGTTATAAAAAGTGGCTTTGGGGATTTTGGCTTCCTCAATAATTTGATCTATCCCGATGTAAAACCCATTTTGATTAAATAAATCTTTTGCCGCGTGGAGCACGCTTAATGCTCTAAATGAAGCTTCTAAATTTGGCATTTTTATACCGTTTAAAATAATTTTTTGTTGTATGTAAAAGAGATAGAAATGCCGTCACTCTTAAATTGAGCGCTAAAAACAGGCATGCGAAAACGACACAAAAATGGTGTGCTCGCCTATCTCGGGTTTTATTGTTGCTATGATTTTTTAGTCGTAATGACCTATGGCTTAAAACCTAGAGTCGGTTAAACCTTTTTAAAGACCAGTGCGATATAGACGTAAAGATTTTGGCAAAGGTTGCCAATGAGAGAGATGAAATAGTACGCATATGACGGATTCCTGTACAAATAAGGATTCTGCCTATCTCTGCTAAAAGATGGTGGCAGAACGAAAGGGGGTTAGCAGACTGGGTACAGAACCAGCACACCCGAAGGTGTCCCCCCTCCGCCCTACCATAACGTAACGTCAGGGAGACGAGTGGAATACAAGCAGATTCCATCCTCAGAAGGATTAAATCTGATGCACTGTACCGCGGTCTGCTAAAACCGGCTGGCAATGTAGGCCAGCAGGCAAAGGATAATCCGCGCATTTTTGAGTGTCAATGTAAGGTTGAATAGAAATTGGTTAAATAATTATTGTTGTTTATTCAATTAGATATTTAAGCTAAACAGTCATTCAATTTAAATTTAACGATATCATGATAATAATAAAAATGTAGGATAGTGAATTATGATTGAGTCCATCTTTTGAATAGGTAATGAATAATGATAATAAAGGGACCTCCCACCAGTTCAGAAGAATACCAACTTATCTTTCAATGGCTTGATGAACGATTCCATTATTCTATTGGGGCAATGGCTTTTCTTAATCAAACACAAGTTACCAATACCGAGTGGCAACTCTTACGGTTGTACCACCCACAGAACTCCAAGCAACTTTTAGGAGTCGCGGTCATCCTTGCTGGGGGCACCTGTTTCTGGGTTCCAGCAGAGAAATCTTCATCTGGAGCATTGCTCTGCACTTCAATTTTAGAGCTTCAACCGCGTCGGATTGTAACCACCGCAATCGGGCGAGACTTATTAAATGCCCAGATCAAACAAAAAGGGCATATTTTAAGAGAATATGATCAATGGATCATGGTTTGCTCACTCCAATTTTCTCAAGCTCAAGGCCGCTTGGCTGAACTCTCGGACATTTTCCGTCTTAACGAATATCAACATCAATACAATAAAGAGCGCTCAGTGAATGAAGCACCTAATTGGGAATCTCTGATTCAACAACAAAAAATTATTGTGCTTGAAGCAGACGAACAAATCGTTTCGATTGTGCGTTTGGGAATAGAAACCGATCGACTCGTTTCTATTGGTGGCACATATACCTTTCCTGCTTATCGTCGAAAAGGTTTTGCCGAACGCGTCTTAAAATTTGCAGTTAATCGGATTGTTGCAACTGGACGGATTGCTCACTTAATTGTCGACGTTGATAACACCCCAGCGGTTACGCTTTACCGCCAAATGGGCTTCGAATGCATAGAGTCTTCTTACATTGGTTATCCAGAGTATTTATAAAAAATCATTCATTTTCAAACCTGCTTAAATGAATCGATTGATCGCACTATAAATAAAAGCTACAGTAAATAAAGTTTGAATTTTATAACTTTAAATAAATTGATAACGCATGCAGGCAGAAACATGGAAACCATACATGATTTTTATCGCCGCTTTTCTTTAACCAGAGATAGCGATTACTCGGTTCCATCGACTTCGTTTGGACATTTTAACGTGTTCCAACGCGATGCCTGCTCGTTTCTCACGCCTTATAGCCGCCGCGATTATTATAAAATTTCATTGGTTTTAGGCACAGGCGACCTTCACTACGCCAACCGCTGGATACGGGTAGACCGCCCTGCTTTACTGTTTTCAAACCCGATGGTTCCCTATGCATGGGAAATTAATTCGCCCGAACAGGCAGGCTGGTTTTGTCTATTTACCGAAGAGTTTGTAAACCAAGAGTCTCGACAAAGCTTTTTAAAAGACTCTCCATTGTTTAAAGTCGACGGCGACCCGCTATATTTTTTAAACGACCAACAAGTTGACGAAATTTCATTTGTTTTCAAAAAGATGATGACTGAAATAAATTCAGACTATATTCATAAATACAACGTTTTAAGAAACTATTTGCACCTGATTGTGCATGAAGCCATGAAAATGCAACCGACCCAACAGTTTGAAAAACATAGTAATGCTGCGGTTCGGATTTGCCATTTGTTCTTTGAATTATTAGAGCGCCAGTTCCCAATCGACTCCCCCCATTTTCAGCTTAAACTCAAAACGGCAAATGACTATGCCTATGGCCTGTCGGTGCATGTAAACCATTTAAACCGAGCTGTAAAAGAAGCAACAGGCAAAACCACATCTGAGCATATTAGCTCGCGCATTACGCAAGAAGCCAAAGCGCTGCTACAACACACCAGTTGGAATATTTCCGAAATTGCCTATAGCTTAGGCTTTGAATATTCAGCGTATTTCACCAACTTCTTTAAGAAAAATACCGGATTTTCACCTAAAAAGTTCCGTGAAGACTGTGTGGCCTAAAAACAGATTGTTTGAATTTTATAATTATTGGTTTGAATGTTATACGTCAGTTTGAGCCAAAGCATTTTATAGTTTTTCTACTCAAGTGATTTTGCAAAAAAGAGTGTGAAAAATGAAATATAGAACTTTAGGACAAACAGGCGAAAAAGTATCAGCACTTGGTTTAGGTTGCATGGGAATGAGCTTTGCCTATGGTGCCTCAGACGACACACAAAGCATTGCAACCCTAGAAAAAGCCTTAGACCTCGGCATTAACTTTTGGGACACAGCCGACATGTACGGCAACGGCGCAAACGAAGTTTTGCTCTCAAAAGTTTTAGAAAAACATCGCGACAAAGTGTTCTTGGCAACCAAATTTGGCTTTCGCTATAAAGAAGATAACCTCAACCCACAAAACTCTTTAGAGTCTTATATCGACGGTTCTCCAGAGTGGATTAAAGTTGCGGTCGAAAACAGTTTAAAACGCTTAAATACAGACGTGATTGATTTGTATTATGCACACCGCATTGACCCGAATATTCCAGTTGAAGACACCATTGGCGCAATGGCTGACTTGGTCCAACAAGGTAAAGTTCGCTATTTAGGACTCAGTGAAGCTTCGGCTGAAACCATTCGTAAAGCACATGCGATTCACCCGATTGCAGCGGTTCAACATGAATATTCGCTACTCACACGTGAGTTTGAGCAAACCCATTTGCAAACCATTCGCGAGTTAGGCATTAGCCTTGTGCCATATTCACCGCTATCACGTGGTTTAATTACCAACACGCTCGATGTGGGCAACCTAGAAGAAAACGATTTCCGTCGCCAATTACCGCGTTATCAGGGCGATAACTGGAAAAATAACCAAAGCTTGGCGCAAGCATTTAGCGACTTTGCCCAAAGCAAAAACGCGACTGCGGCTCAACTGGCTTTGGCTTGGATTTTGGCGCAAGGTGAAGACATTATTCCAATTCCGGGCACGCGTAAAATCGAGCGACTTGTAGAAAATGCGGGTGCTGTAGACCTTGATTTAACAGCGGCAGATTTGGCAGAAATCGACGCAATTATTACGAGATACCCAAACATGGGCGCACGCTATAACGCTGAGCAACTTGCTGCGGTCAATCATTAATTAGGTAAGATCTTTAATATTTAGGATAAGCTTGGAGAAATAGACTCCGAGCTTTTTAAAAAATTTTAACTTATTGAAAGTAAAAATTATATTCCGATATAAAAGAAAATCCATTGCTCACCATTAGCTTGATCGAGCAATGGATTTTTAAGTCTTCAATCATTCCTATTGCGAATCAATAATTTTATTTGCAATATGAATCAATTGATCTGGCTGCAAGTTTTGTCCATTAATTTGATAATAATTACTGTTATATACAAATGTTACTTTATCTATTAAGTCAGAAGGTAATCTTTCATATCTTGCAGGAGTATTATTATTTAACTCAAAATTCATCGACTCAGTAATAAATTGATGACTTGATTCATTAGGTTTTAGAAATGATTGTTCAATTTCAACTTTTTGATTATTATTTTCATATAGTTTATAAACACTATTCCAACCATTATCACTATCATAACGACCAAATGCTTGTGCTCCTGTAAGTTTCAAATTATAAGCATTTAAAATACTATCGTTAACTCCTTTAAAACCATCTAATTTAGACTCTATATTTTTAATTCCTTCTTCTTTTAACGTTTCTCTAGCCTTATCTAGCTCTTCAAACTCTTGCTGTTTTATTCCCCCAGTTAAACTACCTTTTTCATTTAAATTTCTCAAAACCCTCTCAGCATCTCTTCTACTTATCGGATCAAGCTCAGAAATTGATACGTATACAACACCATTATTTTTAGCACCCTTTTCCATAATCGAGTTAAATTTAACTTCAGACATAAAATACTCTTCTTGAGAAGCTGTATTTTTTGCAGTGTTCATTTTTTGCTGCGTTAGGTCATTAACCTTAGTATTATTCGGTTTATTACTATGAAAAACTATGTTTTTTTCTGTAGGTACCGATTTGGTAGTTTCTATGTTTGAATTACTACTATAAAAATAAAAAATCAAACTAACTAATAAAATTAGACCAAAAATTATAATTATATTTTTTAACATCTTAACTCCAAGGCCAACCTTGACCTAAATTGCATGTTGTTGCACTTGTCGTAGATGTTCGTATATCCATAAGAGAAAATCTTATGGCATGATGTCCATTAACAGTCCATGACGTATAGATTTTTGAATCAACATATCCAGCGTATGCTCGCCAAGTCCATTCATAAGCGTAGGCAGAATCGATTGATCTTACAGCTCCCCCTTTTGACCTTTGAAATGATCTCACCCATAAATCGTGGGAATCATTTACATAATAACTTATAGATTCATTATGCTCGCCAAAACCTACAGGAGTTACTGCAAAGCAATTTCCTCTACTTGCCATAATAGGAAGTTTTCCCATCGGTGCTGCTTGGATTACTTGAGTAGTTATAGCTAGAGTTAAACCTAAAAATAATTTTTTCATACTTAATCCTAAAATTTCTATAATTATATTTTCAATATTTTAAAGTTTTTTAATATTA
Source organism: Acinetobacter sp. S-1 (assembly GCF_059579785.1). NCBI lineage: Bacteria > Pseudomonadati > Pseudomonadota > Gammaproteobacteria > Moraxellales > Moraxellaceae > Acinetobacter > Acinetobacter sp. S-1. Next base: position 247,099 of record NZ_CM184207.1, on the reverse strand, counting down.
TATTTTCATATAAACAATTACAAGTTAAAACCATGCATAAACCATTGCAGCAAGAAGAAAATCAGAATTATTAAAACAATAATAACAATTAAAATTTTTTCTATAGTTTTCATAATTAATACCTATTTACTTTAAAGTTTTATTAAATACACTTCAAACCATGTTACTTTATTATCCTTTAAAGGCACAATATCATCTATAAAACAATTATTAGTTACGAATGACTGAGACATATGCCATTGTATATATCTCAGTTTATTTACATTTAAATAAAATAATCCATAAAAATCATTATTCTCTTATTTTCCAGACTCAACTTTTAAAAAAGTTCCATCAGCATATACGTTATGCCCAAAGCCACAACCCGCGTTACCCTCATTTTGTTTGACCTGAATATAATTGCCTAATTTTGCGTTAGATTTAAAATCGAGCTGAATGCGGCAGTCTTCATTTTTATAAACCGTTTGCTTTTTATTAGTCGGCATTTTGGTGTCAAACTCACCCATATTTGGGCCATAGATCAAGCTTCTAAGTCCCATATATAAACCAGCATAGCTGATTGCATATTGGCCCTGTTTACGACTTACCGTGATGTGATCCCACTCACCAAAACCAGAGTAACGGACGTATTCACCTGACAAATCATTTGAGGCTTTAGGTGTAGGTAATTGCTTAAGATTAAACTGACTCGACTTTGATTTTTCATCGAGCATAAACCACGATCTTGCCCAAAGTGGCTGACCCAATTTGGCATAGGCTAAGCCCACATTATTGTTGGCAACTTCAATATCACGGTCGGTAAATTTAACTGTGGTTTCGTCTGCATTGGCTTTACAAAATGCAGTCCAAGAGGCTTGATTCTGGAAATTTTCGAGCGCTTTTTTATATTGTTTTTGGTCGTAGAATTTCTTACCTAAACTCGCGTATTGCTTCACTTTATTACAGCTTTGTTGTAGCTCTTGTTCATAAGAAAACTCTGCATGCGTGACCGCCAAAGCTGAAAGTGTAAGAACCGCGCAGCCTGTAATAATTGATTTAATCATTTTTAAAATTCTTTAATAATTAACTAATTATATAATATGAGCTGGCGCTCTAAATCACAATTCTCTGAAACAAAAGTCTATAGAATGCCTTTAGTCTTAAATAAAAATTTATTAAATCAATTCAAAATAAATCATTGAAAATATTAAGCGTTAATTGGTTATTTTTGTTGAATATTCATCCAAAAAATATTGTAGACTGCATGCGTAAAACTTAGGAAGAATTATAAGAGTGAATAATCTAATTATTGGAAGCCTATTTGCGCTTTGTGCAGCTGCACTCAATGCCTCTATTGGTGTAATTAGTAAATTACTCATGCACAGTGGTTTAAACCCACAAGACATTGCCTTTTTAAAAACCATTATCGCCTTTTTCTTTTTAAGTGTGTTTTTATTTAAAGTCCCTGTTAGCCAAAAGATTGCTTTTATTAGCAGCACGCCAAGTAAACTCAGCGTTTTTACTCAAATTGCCATATGTGCTTTTTTAGGGATTTTCTCTTTATTCTTTTTCGAGACCATTGCCTATAACCACGGTGCTGCGGCTAATGTGGTAGTGGTACTCATGGCTTCGGCTGCCATCTCTGCCCTATTTTTTGGTCGGTTCATTTTAAAAGAAAGCATCTACATTCATTCGCTTATTGGAACATTATTGGCTGTCGCGGGGATTAGTATCATTTCATGGAAAGGTGAAAATAGCCTTTTAATGCTGATCAACGCTTCTATTGCCGGTACAGGTTATGGCCTATTTTCGGTTTTAGTGAAAAAGTTCAAATTAAACGGCGGACTATTTCTGACTAAATACTTACTGCTGTTTGGTAGCATTTATCTTGCGGTTCCGTTTTTAATTAATTTTCACAGCATTAATTTTAATAGTGACATTGTTTTAGGTTTGATTGGTTTAGCTGTTCTGCCGACCATCCTCGGCTTTTTCTGTACCACTAAAGCGTTGTCTTATATGAGTGCGGCCAAGGTACAGGTGACCGAGCTTTCTGAACCTATTTTCGCAGCGCTTATGGCTTGGGTTTTCATTCATGAACAGCCGACTTTATCGTTTTTATATGGCGCGATTTTTATTATTTTCGGCATCTTTTTAATGAACAGAGCGCCGAAATCAAACTAGCTGATTTCATTTATTTCGTTGGCGTGGTGACAAGCCACTTGCACCACACTGGCAAAATTAATTGCCATTTGCGAAGGGGCATGTTTCTTATAAGCAAGCCCTAAACCCACCGTAGGGACAGGGGCTTTCAAAGAGCGATAAGCAACGCCTTGTATTTGCAGTTGTTTGGTCGACTCAGGAACCAAAGACACCCCTAAATTTGCAGACACCAACGATAAAATTGACACAATTTGCGGAGCATTTTGTCCAATTTTTGGTTCAAAACCACGCTCATGACAGGCTTGTTTAATCGCATCAAAAAGCCCTGCACTAATGGATGGTGGCGAGACAATAAAATCAAGCTCTCGGAGTGCCGTTAAATCAATTTCTGGTGATGCATCGTCGAGTTGAAAAGACTCTGAAGGTAAAGCCGCAATGAGTGGTTCTGCTAATAATTCTTGAAGAATGAGACTATCTGGAATGTTACGTGGTGAGCGAATAATCGCGACATCTAAGCGGTCTTCAAGCAATAAATCGATGAGTAGTAAGGTGTTGGCTTCTTCAAGTTTTAAATTCACTTTTGGATATTGCTGCTGAAAATAACGAACACATTTAGGAATTAGAGGGTTCAACATTGAAGTGCCTGTAAAGCCTAATCGCAATTGGCCAACTTCGCCATTTGCCACTTGTTTAACAAGGTTTGCTGCATCTTCTACACGCTGCTGTACGGGCTGAATTGCATTTAAAAAGGCAAGCCCTGCTTCGGTCAGTTCTACCCCATGAGGTGATCGAATAAATAAATCTGCACCCAGCTCTTCTTCTAAGTCTCGTATTTGCATGCTTAAAGGCGGCTGGCTCATGTTTAAGCGTTGCGCAGCTTTGGTAAAGTTTTTTTCTTCTGCTACCGCTAAAAAGTAGCGTATATGTCTTAGTTCCATCGCTATATATAAAACATATCATGACCCATTGTTAAATATATTAGAAAAATACCATTCAAATTGCTAATTTTAATTTATCGAATTTTCTCGATGCAGCACGCCTTCAAGCACTGCACTTTCTTTCTGTCATGGTCATGATATGAGTTCTTCATCTACACCCAGTACTTTAAGTACTGAGGCAACTTCTGTTCTTTCCCGTGAGTGGATTCACAAAGGGACTAAAGCCTATAAACACGCAGGATTTGCTTTATTCCTCGTAGGTTTTGCCAGTTTCTCACTGATTTATTGTGTACAGCCACTCTTACCTGCATTTAGCCAAAGCTTCCAGATTAGTCCTGCGAGTAGCTCTTTAGCACTGTCATTAACGACTGCCTTTTTGGCGATTTCGATTGTGCTATCGAGTGCTTTTTCACAAGCCCTTGGCCGCCGCGGCGTGATCTTTACGTCAATGCTGTGTGCCGCAATTTTAAATATTGTCTCGATGTTTACACCGAACTGGCACAGTTTACTGATAGCACGCGCTTTAGAAGGTTTACTGCTCGGCGGCGTGCCAGCAGTGACAATGGCTTGGATTGCCGAAGAAATTGCACCTGAGCACCTAGGTAAAACTATGGGTTTATATATTGCAGGTACGGCTTTTGGTGGCATGATGGGCCGTGTCGGCATGGGTATTTTGGTTGAATATTTTTCGTGGCGCACAGCCTTAGGCTTACTTGGGGCAATCTGTTTTATTTGCTCAATTGCTTTTTTAAAACTGCTTCCTGCTTCGCGTAATTTTGTACAGAAAAAAGGGCTAAATTTAGATTTTCACATGCAAATGTGGCGCGCTCATTTAAGCAATACAAAATTATTACGCCTGTTTGCCATTGGGTTCTTGCTGACTAGTGTTTTTGTCACCTTGTTTAACTATGCCACTTTCCGTTTAAGCGGCACGCCTTATTTACTGAGCCAAACACAAATTAGCCTTATTTTCTTATCGTATAGCTTTGGTATGGTGTCTTCATCATTGGCAGGTAGCTTAGCCGATCGCTTGGGTAAAAAAACCATGATGATGAGTGGCTTTGCCTTAATGATTGTAGGGAGCCTCATGACCCTGCTCACTTCTCTTTTCGGCATTATTATTGGTATTGCATTTATTACCACGGGTTTCTTTATTACCCACTCACTTACCAGTAGTTCTGTTGGCGCTGAAAGCAAACAAGCGAAAGCTCATGCTAGTTCGCTCTACTTACTTTTTTACTATATGGGTTCAAGTATTGTCGGCTCAGCAGGCGGTTGGTTCTGGCTACACGGTGGTTGGAGTGCAATTGTAGGCTTAACTGTTGTACTGTCATTACTTGGGATATTTTTAGTCATTTATACAAAACATGCGAAAGCGCATTAATGTGTTGAAACCCTAACTTTTTCAGGCTAAACCCTATGAGAATTTAAAAATGATATGAAAAAATTTAAATGCTCATTTTTTGGCTTGTAATTTTTTTAAGAAACTGTAAAATTCACTCCACGTTGCCGGCATAGCTCAGTTGGTAGAGCAACTGACTTGTAATCAGTAGGTCCACAGTTCGAATCCGTGTGCCGGCACCATCATTAAACCTCATGAATATTTGATTTATGGGGTTTTTTGTTGTCTGTAGGTTTTGGAATGCAAAATTTTATTTAAAAAATAAAAACTGCTATAGCAATATTATCTCTATAGCAGCTCGAAAATGGATAATAACTTAAGTTTAAAAAGGGTTAGGTATTGAATTTAACTTAATTTATTTTACATACTGCCAAACATCAGGGTCCTGATATGACTCATCAATATGGAAACCTTCTTTTTTGGCTTTAATTTCAGCTTTCCTTCTTTCTTTTTGATCTACTAATACCATTTCATCGAAAGCACTTTTTAACTCAGGTCCTGTTAATTTATACCCATTTTCAATTGAGTTTTTCGTTACGTATCTAATTGTTTGTATTGCAAATCTTAGCATATATTGTTTTTTATTATTTTCTGATTTTGTTTTATCTATACTTAACTCTATTAATACACCATTAGCATATAATCGAGTAGTAACAGTTGGGATGTTATTAAAAAAATCACTCCACTCTGTAAGTGTTAAATAATTATAAGGATCTATAATAAGACCATCCTCAATCATAACCTTCATGTTATCTTTTTTTGAAATTCGGGATAACCCTGGGAAAAAATACTGCTTCCATCCGGCTTTTTCTAGCTGACTAAATAGCTCCTTATACGCCATATAAGCCTGTTCTTGACTAACAAACTCTTCCTTATTTAACCCTGCAGTTACATCAATAATTTGGATACCTTCATTTTGCTGGGCATAGTCAATTCGCGTACCCATTGCCGAAAATACATTTTTAATAACAAAACTATTCTCACCTAAATCTATTTTTATATTTGCTAAATGCGGAGGTTCCCACGTAAGGTCAAAAAAAGACATCCCCGCGGGTTGCTGGTCTACACCTGTTTGCATATAAGATTTAAACTTTTTTTCACCCTCTACACCAAAAGTCAATGAGTAAAGTTCAGGTTGAGAAGACATTTTTTGTTCCTTTTGCTGTGCATGGCACGCTTGTAAATTTAAAAAAATAAAAATTAAAAATATATAACTAACCACCTTTTCCATCATTTGACTCTTTTCCTATTTTAATAAATAACTTATCGAATCGACTTAGACCGTCATCCCATTTACTGGTATTCCAACCAGCAATTGTGCGTAGCTCTTTTTCTAAATAGGGCCGTCCAACATCACTCAACATTAAGCGATGATATTTTTGAGCTGCTAAATTAATCCAGCGCATACGACTATCTTCATTTTCAACTAAGGTACCACTTGGTGGTGTACTGATTGGAGATTCAGGTAACGACTTGACCTTTTTTCCAAATTCAGTTTCATACGGATAAACATTGCCGCGAACAGCATGTATTTTTTTTATTGTTCCATCATATTCACTGGAGAGAATCAATTCAGCCTTTGGGATGCCAGCTTTACGTTGAACGTCTGCACCGTTTCGTACAATTGGATCATTCCATACGATTTTTTGTAAAATATTGACCTGTTCTTGATTAGCAATTTGTAATAAATGATACATCAAAGAATTAGCCGCATACTTAAACTTGTTTTTTCTCAAGCTATTAGCTGCAAATATTCCTTCTATACGTGGTAAAGTATTTTCAAATGCATTATGAATTTCTGTTGTTGCTTTAAGATTATTAACTGTTGTTAAGCAGCTGGACCATGGAAAATTATATAAAGAGCTTTTAACTTTTTTATAAGTTGTTGTATCTCTGCTACCTACGCAGATTTTGAAATCTGCAGATGATTTAGCCCAAACAAAATGCCAAACACTAATATCCATATAGAGCCATAGATTGCCTTTTGCAAAAGTATGAATACCAGCAACACCAAAACTATTTAGATTAAAATGATCAGAACTGATCGCTTTAATTAAAGCATCTGCATTTGACCCAGTCTTAGAAACAATATGATCAAATACAGCAGCAACTGTTTTTGATGCAAAAGCACCTAGGCCCATCCAATAGAAACGGCCACTATAGGTCGCTGCAGTAGCAGATTGATTCGGTGTAAAAGGAAACATTTCTAAATAAATACGAGCGTAGATCGATGCAATTCGTCTAGCACGGGCCTCATAACCAGGTTCTATACGATAATTTTGATTATCTTTTTTATTAGATAATAGGGTCATTGCCATCTGTTGGTAATATTCCCATATCGTAGTACAGTCACAATTTACTGATTTACAACTATTTTCAATATTATTTGTTGTACTAGACCAATCAAGAGAACCAGCCATTTTAAAATTTATCCTTTTAAATGATGAATAAGAAATAGTTATTTCACAGGGTCATTTTCGTCAGGTTCAAAATTCAACCAATTTAAATCAACATCAAGTTGTTCAGCCTCTTTAGTATTTATCCTTTTAGTTTTCCCTTTCACATCAGTTTCTGCCATAAAACTTTGATTATTAGATTGAATGTTATAACTCACATTAGTTAAAGGTTTGCCAGAAGGGAGGAATAAATTAAACTTTTCATCATACTTTTCATAAGCAGGCAAACCTTCCAGATTTACTCCAACTTCTGCACCACCTTTAAAGATATGCTGTCCCGCTTTTACTTCGAACTTAGCGGGTGTAATAACCGTAATACCACTCTTATTAATAATGATTTGTGAACCACCAGCCATGATTTACCTATTATTTTATGCAAACTAATCTATAATTAAGTTAATATTTTAAACTGTTTAACTTATTTATACATGACCTTTATTGTTGCTATTCAATTAAACGATAGTATTATTGTTGCATCAGATAATAAAAGAGTTAGCCAACAAAAAGATGGGATAATTAAATTTTCACCTGAAAAAATCTTGAAAATGCATTCATGGCAAAATGGTATAATTACTGGATCTGGTGAATATCAAGTTATAAGCCGGGCTGTTAAACTTTTTAAAACTCTGCCCACTCCCTCTATAGAAGATCTGCCCCATTGCTTACTTATTTCTAGAATTATTAGAGAATCAGAAATTGGAAATGGTCTCTATCAAGTAGAGAATAGTAAACTGCTATGTTCAAGCTCTAATGACAAGGGAGCACAACTCTATAAAATTGAAAAATTTTCGCCCCAACAAGATTATTTTTCTACTCCATTAGAACCTAATGAAATTATGATTTGGCTTGTCCATCCTAACATTGATGTGATCGTAAGTAATCTACAATCGTTATATGCAGGACTTAAAGACTATTCAGCTTTTTCAAATAAAGCTGACTGGATGAATTACTACATTAAACAATTTTCACCTATTTTTAAGATACAAAGCCAAATTGATCCATTAATGAGTCAAAGTTTTGATATTTTTTTACAATCAAGAAGCGAATCCCTTCTTAATCATGTGCCGAATATATAGAATTATCAAATAGCATCTAGACAAAGATATTTTTAAATTTCGATAAAAATTCATTATAAACTCGAGCTTCAAAATTTTTTTCTAAAACCAATTTATTCTTTTAACAGAAAAATATACGTTCTTAATTTATTAAAAAATATAATTTTAAAATAAGAAATATGAAAAAGATAAGATTATAATGCGCCACCAAATAAGGTCATATAAATAAGACCTATTTTATAAACTTTAATTCATTAAGATACCAATACGGAAAAGTATGAAACTTCGCTTTATTTTATCTGCTTTATTTCTAGCATTCCCTTTAACAACATATGCTCAAGAAACTACATCTCAACCTCAAATTCAAACCACTACAAACCCATCCATTTGCTTAATTGAAGGTAATCCTTCAGCAGAGCACTATAAATCTATTAAACGTATTAAAGCCGCAAAAGGAACCTATGGTGGCTTTGAAGAAGTAAAACCTAAATTAGCTAACGTTGCCCGTAAGTATGGTGCAGATGTGGTGATTAATTATCACCAAAGCCAAAGATTTGGTTTCTGGCCTTGGCGTATTGTTCGCCCAGTACTCACAGGTACTGCTGTGAAATGGAATACACCATTTAACTGTGCTGCCTTAGGCGGTAAAGAAATTCGTTAATAAGAAATGAAAAAAGCCCAACATCCTGTTGGGCTTTTTTCGTATTTCGTTACTAGGTACACTTCCTGTAATACCTCACGTCCTGATGCTTAAACTTATTATTGTTGTTTTACGTTTCGGAACTTCCTGTTCCTGATGAGTTCATCATAGGCAATTCATCACGTCATAAAAAGACGCCAATTCCCCGAATGTATGTACGAAAAAGCGTACATGGTTCTTTTAAATTTAAAACTTGATTTACTATCATTGAAATAAAAATATGAATTTATAAACAAGTTCTGTTCGTCAATTAAATAAGAAGACGATATAATGAGTTTATTACTTTATTTCTAAAATAAATTTAAAAACAACAAGGAACGAGATGTTTACTTTGCCATTAAATATTTTTCAGCCCTTAGCGCTCATACTCGCCTGCCTTATTTTCATTGTAAGTAAAATGCCGCAGCTAAAATATAGAAAAACTATATTATTTCTAGCTATTGGTAGCCTTACTTTAGTGATTATTTTAGGGATATTTGGCTTTTTTAATTAAGCTTTATTTCTTGCTCTTCTCTATCATTTTTTCAAAATGTCTAAGATTTGGGTTGAGCGTATCCCAAGCATAGGCTTGGCTCACAAACACCTCTGCTCTAGGCTGGTAGAGACTCGGGTCATCTAAAGTACCTGCACGTATTGAAATCATTTCAGGGGCAATTTCAGGTAAGCCAAAAAGCTGAGAACCACACGTCGGGCAAAACGCTCTTTTAATAGCTCGGCCAGAAGATCCTAAAGTCTCAAAGTATTTAAGTTCACCACTTACTTTCAATTCAGATTGGTGAAAAAAAGCGATTGGAGCATATGCTGAACCTGTTGCCTTTTGACAATCTCGACAGTGGCAATTAAAACTATAACGTGGCTCTGCTTCACTTTGGTAGCTCACAGCTCCACATAAACACGATCCTTGATATTTGGCTGACATGGTTCATCCTATTTTTTTATTGCTGTGATTTGAATATAACGTACATATCCATTTTGGTAGAGTTGTTGGCATAACTTTGCAGTCATTTGAATTTTAAAATTTGCCAATCCTCGGCTTTGCTTTTGTCCTTGTTGATTTTGAATATATTGCGAAAAACCGAGTAACACTTGCTCAGATAAATCTTCAATTTGAATATCGACAAAACCTTGTTGTTCCAAGGTAGTTCTCAGCATTTTTTCATTTGGCACAGCATTCCAAGTGACATTTGCTGCTTTGAGTAAATAACGATGCTTTTGTTCTTGTAGAGCGGTCATGTTTTGACATGAGTCGGCACGCATTAGGTAATGAAAGCCTAATCGGCCTTTTGAATTTAAAACTGGAGCGATGGAATCTAGAAATAAATTTAAATTGCTGTGATAAGCGGCATCAATACACATCACCACATCGAAGTATTGTTTAAATTCAAATTGTTTTAAATTTAAAAATGAACCGCAAAAAATCTGGCTTATTTCGGGAATAAGATTTTGAATTTTATGAACACAAGGGACTTGTAACTCAACTGCACTGAGGCTTTTAGGCTGATAATGCTGGAACCAGTGCAACAAACTTGCACCCTGTCCGCAGCCTAAATCCAAGAGATGATCTTTTGAATTTAAATTGACAGCTTGTGCCAAGTGGTCAGCCAATTGGCAACAAGCTTCACGGTAGTTTTGAGTATTTTTCCAAAAACCCAAATTTGTCCAAGCAAGCTCCCCATCATCCCCTAAGCTTGATGCATCAATTGCATATTTATGAGGAATGTATCGAGAGAGAGCTGCTCGAACTTTTGTTTTCACAATTTTAGTAGCCGAGTTCTGGGGCAACTTCCACCTTAGGTTTTAAGCCTACAAATGGTAAAGGTGCACCTAAAATTTCAGCAATATGCATGGCAGAAGTAACTGCTGACTCTAAAATTGGCAAGCCATCGCACGACCATGAACCACAGTAGAATACTTTACGGTTTGGGTCTAAATGACGTTGTTGCAATTCTTTGTTTAAAGCAACCGTTTGTGAGTCTACAACCGCACGCGTTAAAGTGACTTTTGAAATAACTTTTTTAGGGTCAATATCAACCACTGGACGCCAAGTTTGGAATACAGGATTTTTACCCACGAGTGTTGGCTCAACCGCATTCATCCAAACTGTAAATTGCTGACGCGTAAACTTACGGTCCATCATGTAGCTCAGTACTGACCAGTCTTTACGGCGTGGCGGCATGACTGTCGCATCGGTATGAATCACAAGATCGCCTTGTTCAAAGCGGAATTGCTTAAGCAAGTTCATATCTTCTGCAAACTGTTCAGGATTTAAAAACTCATCGATTTTAGACGTTGGCGTTGCAACAATCACTCGATCAAATAAGTTTTGTTCACCTTGGCTGTTTTCAACCAGTACTTTTTCGCCTTGTTGCTCAACTTTCTTAATTGCCGATCCGCTATGAATATCGATGTCTTTAATCAAGCTATCTACAAATGCAGGTGTGCCACCTTTCATGCGCAATAACATGTCGCCATCAGTTAAGTGACGTAAAAACTCAAGTAAGTTTTTTGCAGGCCAATCGCCAATTGTTTTCGGATTACACGTACAGATTGTATAGAGCACTGGCATAACCACACCATGCCAGAATACTTCCTCAATATCGTTCTGATTAATAAATTCAGCGAGGGTAATATCTTGATTTTTAGATTTGAAAAACTGGTGAATCGCAGTTTTTAATTGCAACATCCCTTTCACAAGACGCCAGCCATATTGCTGGATGCCTTTACGGTTATTAATAATCGGGAAATTACCAATACGGCTACGAGATGTCGTTAACCATGTTTCCGTACGATCTTCGAATAACCAGCTGCATGACATATAAGTACGAACCGGGAAGGTTTTAATACCTAAATGAGCAGCAAGGCTGAGTGTATTTTTCCATAAGTGAGGATTCATCACACGTAGCGGTGCATCAATAATTCCACCATCGAACTCAATGCTATGGCTATCCATTCCCCGGCCAGGAAGTGCTTCAAATATCGTGATCGTATGCCCTGCATCTTTCAGAATTCTTGCTGCCGCAAGACCTGCCATTCCACTGCCAATAATTGCGATATTCAAAATGATGTCCCATTTTTCGAGAATTTTTTTGATTATCACTCATACCCCAAAAAAACACCGTATTAAAAACTACCAGATTTTTATTTTTTGCATCAATTTATATAGAAAATATTTAGCTACTAATCAGATCAAGTTTTTATATTTTTTTACAAAATCAGAGAAGCCGATAAAACCTTATATTTTTTGAAAATTTAAAAAAAAATCTTTTAAATAAAGTAAGATAATTTAACTATTTTTATATCATTTGTTTTACAAGAATCTTTTTTTAATATATTATTAAGTCATAATAATGAGAAGCAAATCACATAAAACAATGTCGCAACAACAATGAAAACCATCATAAAAACAGAATCTTTACAGCGAAAAAGCCCGCTATTCACACTTGATAGCGGGCTTTTTATTACTTTGTTTTTAGAGGTTATTCAAATGCAATTCGGTAATTTATGCTTCTTGCATGATTGAACCGAATTTTCCACGATTAAAATCATTAATCGCTTCCATAATCTCAGCTTTGGTATTCATGACGAATGGACCATAACCTTCGATTGGTTCATTGAGTGGTTGACCAGTCAACACTAAAAATTTAGTGTCTTCTTCTGCATTTAAACTAAACTCAACACCCTCACGAGATAAAATCGCAACGGTTTTACCTTCCAGACGATTTGCATCATTGACCACAACCGCGCCATCTAATATCACAACAAGCGTGGTGTGACCTTCAGGTACATAGAGGGTATGTTTTTGGCCTTTAACCAATTTACCGTCCCATACATTTAATGGACTAAATGTAGTTGCAGCACCTTTTGCATCTGCATATTCACCTGCAATTACGCGCAAATGACTACCTTGTTCGTCTAGTGCAATGTCTGGAATATCTTTAGCTTCAATCGCTTGGTATTTTCCAGGCGTCATTTTTGAATGAGCAGGTAAATTTACCCACAATTGTACCATTTCAAACAGACCACCATGCTCTGCAAATTCAGGAGAATGGAACTCTTCATGCAACACGCCTGCACCCGCAGTCATCCATTGCACATCACCAGTTTTAATGGTTCCGCCGCCGCCGCTTGAATCTTTATGAGTTACTTCACCTTGGTAGGCGATGGTCACTGTCTCAAAGCCACGGTGAGGATGTGAACCTACACCTTGCTGTTCAGTTGTTGGCGAGAATGTATAAGGCGCTGCATAATCGAGTAGCAAAAATGGGCTTAGGGTTTGGCCTAAACGGTCATAAGAGAATAGGTTATATACAGGGAAACCATCACCCACCCAATGCATGTGGTTATTTTGATATGCACCAAGAAATTTCTTCATCTGATCTCTCCTATATATGTAGGATTTTCTTGAACTGGTATTGATTTTACGCCTCAATAATTGCAGTTTATAGATCAGGATTAGCAACACATTATTTCATCTATGAGACAATCATAGAATGTAATGTGCTCTTTTTAAGATCGTCCTATTTTTAAAATTCTTAATCCTATTTTTTAGACTTAATCACGACATAAAACTCAACTAGCATAATTTTAGGCAATAACGACCTACTCAATAATTTTTGATTATTTATTTTGATAACACGAGGACATAAAAAATGGCTCAAGATTACGTGCGTTTAGACAAGGATAATGCTGCGGTTCTTTTAGTTGACCATCAAGCAGGTTTACTTTCTTTAGTTCGAGATATCGACCCAGATAAATTTAAAAACAACGTATTAGCGCTTGCAGATGCAGCAAAATATTTTAACTTACCAACTATTTTAACGACCAGTTTTGAAAATGGTCCAAACGGTCCTTTAGTTCCAGAACTAAAAGAACTTTTCCCAGATGCACCATTTATTCCACGTCCTGGTCAAATCAACGCTTGGGACAATGAAGACTTCGTAAAAGCAGTTAAAGCGACAGGTAAAAAACAACTGATTATTGCAGGTGTGGTGACTGAAGTTTGTGTGGCATTCCCTGCACTATCTGCGCTCGCAGAAGGTTTTGAAGTGTTTGTGATTACTGATGCTTCTGGTACTTTCAACGAATTAACGCGTGATGCTGCTTGGGACCGTATGTCAAAAGCAGGTGCTCAGCTGATGACTTGGTTTGGTATGGCGTGTGAGTTACACCGCGACTGGCGTAATGATGTGGAAGGTCTAGGTGCGTTGTTCTCAAATCATATTCCTGATTACCGCAACCTGATGACAAGCTATAGCTTTAATACCTCACAAAAATAAGTTCTATTGACAAGATTAGAGTGCTTAAGCGCTCTAATCTTAAATTTAAATGGATTGATCGGACATTGATAAGCTCTTTTGATGATTTTTATTATTTTTATTTGGTCGTAAAACACGGCGGCTTTAGTGCAGCCAGTGATGTTGAAAATATTAGTAAATCTAAGCTCAGCCGACGCATTATTGACCTTGAAAATAAATTTAATGTCAGCCTGATTCAAAGGACAACACGTCATTTTAAGGTGACCGATTTAGGCCAAGAGTTTTATGAGGAATGCTGTAAGGTTATTACTCAAGTTGAATGTGCAGAAAACGTGTTATTAAAGCAAAAAAGTGAACCTCAAGGATTGGTCAAAATTAGTTGCCCACCTCTGATGATGCATTTTCAAATTAGAAAAATTTTAAATCAGTTTTTAAAAACCTACCCCAAAGTTGAAATAGCACTCGAGCTAACAAGCCGTCGAGTAGATATCTTGCATGATGATATCGACCTCGCGATTCGGACAAATTTTGAACCGAATGAAGATTCGAATTTAATTGTTCGTGATGTGATTAAAACCGATCATTGTCTGGTAGCTTCGCCTGAATTGTTGCAAGGTCGCATCATTGAACATTATTCAGAATTACAGGACTTTCCAAGTATTAGCTTAGGTACTCAAAAGCAAAATCCTATTTGGCATCTATGCAATATTCGTAATGGTGAAACTGTTGATGTGCCTTATCAACCAAGAATCAAAAGTAATGATTTGGCTGGTGTGTATTATGCCGTCATGGATGGTTTAGGCATTGCCGACCTTCCTTTTTTAACCGTCGAATCTGAAATTCGTAAAGGCACGCTTATCCATATTCTTCCTGACTGGAAGTCGAATATTGGTACGCTGCAATTGGTATATGTTTCAAGAAAAGGCCAGCGTCTGGTGGTTGAAAAACTCATTGAAACGCTGATTGATGAACTCAGGCGTTTGCCTGAAAGTCGTGATGGCTATCTATCGACTTAAAATAAAAACCGGTCATGAATGGGCATGACCGGTTTTTTGTGAAACATCACATACAGCATAACTGCATGTTTTCGTTCAGAACAAAGCGAACTCGCTTTATTCCTTACTCAGATAAGTCTACGCAGAGGTATTTCATTTCGACATATTCTTCGATGCCGAATTTTGAACCTTCACGGCCTAGACCAGACTGTTTTACGCCACCAAACGGAGCAACTTCGTTTGAAATCGCGCCCGTGTTAATGCCGACCATACCGTATTCGAGTGCTTCACCCACTCGCCATTGACGAGCTGTGCTTTGAGTAAATAAATAAGCAGCTAAACCAAACTCGGTATCGTTCGCCATCACCACTGCTTCATCTTCAGTTTTAAAGCGGAATAGTGGTGCAAGCGGACCAAAAGTTTCTTCTTTAGACACTTTCATGTCTTGCGTTACGCCAGTTAAAACTGTTGGCTCAAAGAATGTGCCGCCAAGTGCCGAGCGTTGACCACCAATACGAACTGTTGCGCCTTTCTCAGTTGCATCTGCAATATGAGACTGAACTTTTGCAATCGCATCTTCATCAATTAAAGGCCCTTGAGTTGAACCTTCTTGACGGCCATCGCCAACTTTAAGCTTAGACACAGCTTCAACCAAACGCTCTGCCAATGCATCGTAAATACCATCTTGAACATAAATACGGTTAGCACAGACACAGGTTTGACCGCTATTGCGATATTTACTTGCCATAATGCCCTGAACAGCTTGTTCAAGATTGGCATCGTCAAATACCACAACTGGTGCATTACCACCGAGTTCAAGTGAAAGCTTTTTAATGGTTGGCGCACATTGTTGCATCAAGATACGGCCAACTTGAGTTGAACCTGTGAAGCTTAACTTACGGACAATATCGCTTTCACATAGGGTTTTACCAACTTCAACCGCATCACCACTAATGTTAATTAAAACATCAGTTGGTAAACCTGCCTGTAAAGCCAATACTTCAAGTGCATAAGCGGTTAACGGCGTTTGCTCTGCCGGTTTAACCAACATTGAACAACCCGCAGCAATCGCTGGACCTGCTTTACGCGTAATCATGGCAGCCGGGAAGTTCCACGGCGTAATTGCGGCAGTTACCCCAATCGCTTGTTTAATCACAAGCAAACGTTGGTTTGGCAACGTAGGAGTTAAGACTTCTCCATCAATACGGCGAGCTTGTTCGGCAAACCAGCGTATGAAAGATGCTGCATAACCAATTTCACCACGTGCTTCTGCTAATGGCTTACCTTGCTCAGCCGTTAAGATTTGAGCCAGATTTTCTTTGTGCTCAAGCATGAGGTTGTACCATGCCAATAACACATCAGCACGCGCCAAAGCAGTTTGCTTTTTCCAAGCAGCCTGCGCTTTTGCTGAACGGTTAATTGCGGCTTCAACCCCTGCACGGTCATAGGTTTTTACCCATGCCAAAGTTTCACCTGTAGCAGCATCATTAACTTCGACATAGTCATTTGATGCAGGCGCTTCTAATGAAATATCAGGATGTTTTAATAAATACTGCAAAGTATTTTGAATCATGCAGATTGCTCCATTGCTTTTGCACTACCTGCTTTTAGAGTTGCAAAACCTTGTTTCAAGATATCAAGGCCTTGACGGAATTGTTCAGCAGGAATGGTTAATGGATATAAGAAACGAATTACATTACCGTATTTACCACAAGTAAGAAGTAACAACCCGTTTTCCATTGCATAGTTTTGTACAACTTTTGCTTGTTCAGCTGTTTCAAGCTCTACCGCAACCATTGAACCTAATGCACGAATATCAGTTACGACGTCGCCTGTTGCTTGCTGAATATCTTTAAGAGTAGCGACTAACTCTGCACCTAATTCATTTGCACGGTCGCATAAGTTTTCTTCTTCAATCGCATCAATCACTGCGTGCGCAGCAGCAACTGCAATTGGGCTACCTGCGTAAGTACCGCCTAGTCCACCTGGGTTTGGTGCATCCATCACTTCTGCACGGCCAACAACACCTGAAATAGGGAAACCACCACCTAAGCTTTTCGCCATCGTGATGAGGTCTGCTTTAGTCTCGTAATAGTTCATTGCGAACAATTTACCAGTACGGGCAAAACCTGATTGCACTTCGTCAGCTACAAGTAAAATACCGTGCTTGTCGCAAATTGAGCGTAAACGTTTTAAGAACTCAGCTGGCACAACATTGAAACCGCCCTCACCTTGTACTGGCTCAAGCACAATTGCTGCAACATCATGCGGTGCAATATCTTCACTGAAAATATCTTCAACGCTTTCAATTGCCGCGTCTACTGAAATACCTTTAGCAGGCACTGGGTAACGCGCATGGAACACACCCGCTGGCATCACACCGAAATCACGTTTGTAAGGCGCAGTTTTACCTGTCATTGCCATCGTCATAAATGAACGACCGTGGAAACCGTTACCAAAAGTGATAATGCCGTGACGACCTGTATAAGAACGCGCAATCTTCACCGCATTTTCAACTGCTTCTGCACCAGTTGTGAAAAAAGCTGACTTTGCAGGACCAGCAATTGGCGCGCGTTCATTAATACGCTCAGCTAAAGCGACATAGCTTTCATATGGTGTTACTTGATACGCAGTATGCGTAAATTTAGTAAGTTGCTCAGTCACCGCTGCAATGACTTTAGGGTGGCGATGGCCTGTATTTAAAACCGCAATACCACCAGCAAAGTCGATAAATTGGTTGCCTTCCTTGTCCCAAAGCGTGGCATTTTCAGCTTTTTCCGCATACCACTGGCACATCACGCCTACACCACGTGGAGTTGCTTGCTGTTTACGTGCGTTAAGTGCAGAATGTTGATTATCCATTTGATTCCCTCATATTTTCATCATCAGTTGCAGCTTTGGTTTCTTGCATCCTGTGCTTAATTTTCAGGGTGCTTTACAACGACTGCCTATGCATGTAATTTCGCTCGTCTGATGCCAACTGACGAGAGCCACTTTTTAACTGTAGGAGAGAGCCAATTGCGTAGTTTACTTGGAGATCATTTGCTGCAACGACTCCAACAGGACACTGAAGGGAAACTACATCAACGCCTTTTCCGTTGCCTGCGTGGTGCCATTATTGATGGAGTCATCCAGCCCAAGACTCGTCTACCTGCGTCACGCGACTTAGCTAGTGAAATTCATGTTTCTAGAAATACCGTGCTCACTGCCTATGAACAGCTACAGGCTGAAGGTTACTTAGAAGCTCGTACGGGGCACGGCACTTGGGTTGCCGAAAAATTACCAGAGAGTTTTTTAAATACACAAAACAAGAAAAAAGTGGTTTCAAGCCCGAAAGTTCAAAGCTCTTATGCACTATCGCAGCGTGGTTCCAACTTATTGGGCTATGCCGCAGCGTCGCCACACCAATGGGGAGCTTTCGTGCCAGGAGCACCGGATGTAACCGAGTTCCCACATCATATTTTTAGTCGTATTCAAGCACGTTTAAGCCGTGAACCTGACATTAACCGCCTGATTTATAGCAATGCTGGTGGATGTATTGAGCTTCGAAGTGCATTGGCAGATTACTTACGTGTTGCACGTTCAGTCCAGTGCGATGCTGACCAAATTATTATTACTGAAGGCATTCACCAGGCGATCGACCTAGTCTCGCGTGCGCTCAGTGATATGGGAGATAAAATCTGGATTGAAGACCCTGCTTATTGGGGAATGCGTAATACGTTACGTATTAATGGTCTTGATATTCAACCGATGCCTGTCGATGCTGAAGGTATTATTCCTGAGGAAAATCCAGCAAAGCCTCCTAAACTCATTTTTGTCACACCTTCACACCAATATCCGCTTGGCTCTCATTTAAGCCTAAACCGCCGACGTAAATTGATTGAGATTGCCCGTCAGCACAATAGCTGGATTGTCGAGGATGACTATGACAGTGAGTTCCGTTTCTCAGGCCAGCCTTATCCATCTTTACAAGGCTTAGAAAATGATGCGCCTGTGCTGTACATGGGCACATTCAGTAAAACCATTTATCCGTCCTTAAGAATTGGATATCTAGTCGTACCTAAGCCATTATTTTCACCATTACGCATTGTGGCAGCCGAGCTGTATCGTGGTGGGCACTTGCTTGAGCAAAAAGCTCTAGCTGAATTTATTCGTGAAGGCCATTACGAAGCGCATATTCGCCGTATGCGCCTACTCTATGGCAAGCGCCGCGACTACTTGGTGAGCTTAATTCAACGCTACCTTGGCCCCGAATTTATTCATGAATATGATGAAGCGGCAGGGTTACATCTGGTTTTAAAACTACCAAACTCTTGCGATGATGTCGCGATTGCAGCAACGGCACTTGAACGTGGTGTCAAAGTTCGTCCCTTATCTCAATACTACATGCAGTCACATGCACATGCAGAGCGCGGGCTGTTGATGGGCTTTGCCTGTGTAAATGAAAAAGATATGGTGATGGCTTTTGGCGTCTTGCTCCAATGCTTACGTGAAGCAGGCGTACCTACGCTGAATTAACTGTTTTCTTTTATAAGACAAATAAAAAAGAGCCTCATTGTAAAGCTCTTTTTTATTTAAAAATTTAAACTAACTTTTCTTCATGACTATGAGTTAAATGGGTCGCTCTACGATCTTTACCCCAACCTAGCTTTTCAGACAACAAACCGAAGAACACAATAATGCCGAACAGCGCTGTGGTGTAAATCACTTCTTTAAAATAGGTGCCTTCAATCAACATGGTAAGAATTGCACCAATAATTGCAAAGATTACCACGTAAGTTAGATAAGGGAACATCCACATTTTAAAGTCAATTTTTACGCCTTCAGCCTCTAATTTTTTACGCATACGAAGCTGAGAATAAGCAATAGTCAGGTATACATAGAGTGTGGCTGCACCTGTTGTTAGCATGAAAAAATCATAAACATTCATACTCTCGGTTGCAGTTAAAACTACCGCAATTACAGAGAAGAAGCATGACACAATCACGCCCACCCAAGGACTGCTTTTACTGTTTACAGAGCCAAAACTTTTCGGAGCATCACCACGTTTAGCTAAAGAGAACAACATACGTGAACACGTGTAAAGTGCTGAGTTAAAGCAACTACATACCGAGGTTAGAACCACAAAGTTTACGATATGGCGCGCCCCTGGAATACCAAGTGCAGACAGAGTCACGCTATAGGTTCCCCAAGTTGAATCTTTCAAAAGTTCATTGTTGTGAGGAATGAGACATACCGCAACAAACATTGAACCGACGTAGAATAAAATAATTCGCCAAACCACCGAGTTCGATGCTTTACGAATTTCTTTCGATGGATTTGCCGACTCTGCTGCAGCTACCGTAACAATTTCAGCACCAATGTAGGCAAACATGACTCCAAGCAAGGCGGTAATAACGGATGAGCCGCCATTTGGCATAAAGCCTTGAGAGGTTAAATTACTAATACCAGAAGCAGCCGGATTACCCCAAGGCCACAAGTGCATGATGGCTAAACTACCAATCACAAGGAAAATAACAATCGCAATGACTTTGATGAGGGCGAACCAAAACTCAAATTCACCATAGTTTTTCACGTTTTGTAAATTAACAACAACCAGTGCGCCAATCACCACGACCATATAGACCCAGATCGGTATAAACGGGAACCAATTGTTTAGAATTTTTCCTGCCACATAGGCTTCCCACCCCATGAGCATGGCCAGAGTACACCAGTACAACCAACCAATTGAAAACCCTGCCCAACGGCCAATCGCACGGTCAGCATAAGTTGAAAAAGAGCCACTATCAGGGTTTAAAACGGCCATCTCGCCTAACATACGCATGATGAACCAAACAAGTAGACCACCTAAAGCGTAAGTTAAGAAAACTACAGGTCCAGTATTGTAAATAATACTGCCTGAGCCGACGAATAGAGAACCACCAATAACCCCTGCAATCGAGATCATGGTCAGGTGGCGTGATTTGAGTCCATGTTTTAAACTTTGGGAGTGATTGGCTTCAGAACCATTTTGATGAGCTGCCATATCATTTTCCTTAATATATGGAGGATATCGGCTAGTCTCGGAAATCCTCCGAAGCCAAAAAATATCCCCTAAAAATTTAGCCGTTCTGCCCAATTCCTAAAACAGAAAATTCACTGAGCTTATCCGGCGCTTCCGTATGCATACTTCCAATAGCTTTAATTTGTCGTTTCGGCACTCAAGAAACGAGAGCCATTTTTGTAATAAAAGAGAGAGCCAATTGCAAAATTTATACGCAAAATTGGCCCTTTTTGTAGGGGATGCTGGTAAATAGCTTTTAGTTTTTATTTTAATCAGATTGACTTTCTTTAGTTTTGTTCAGAAATTAATAATGCCTTTGTGCCTGTTTCCAATGCTCTAAATATATGTTTCTGGTCAGCTGGATAACAAATATAGTCGCCCACACCAAGCTCAACAGCTTCATCAATTAAGCCCACTAAAGCTTTACCTTCAACCACAATAATATGCTCCACAGAACCAACTGGATGCGGCTCTGAAAGACGGTCTTCGCCCGGCTCAACAATCAGTAAATACACATCTCGACGGGCATGTGGCGGACAAGTCGCTAACAAGATTGCTTTGTAATTGGCAATCTCAGAGCTCACTGTTGGCCCATCACCACAGCGAATCACTTGTACCTGATTACTCGGTTCTTCCATCAACCTTGCAAATGGAATATTTAGTGCAACACAAAGTGCCCATAAGGTTTCAATGCTAGGGTTACCTTGCCCTGCCTCTAATTGTGACAATGTAGATTTAGCAACACCTGCACGACGAGCAACCTCTGCCAACGAAAGCCCTGCTCTTTGACGTTCACGCGTTAAACCTTTGGCAATAATTTCAATTGGCTGAGACATTCACCACATCCGTTCTATAAAAAAAACGATCGTTCGTTTTGACAAAACGATCAGACTTATTCATTATAATGGAAAATCGTTCGTTATATCATGCTATGTCCACATACTCTTTGATTAAAAAACTAAGTAAAGACACTACCCGCTCGATTTTCTTTGTATGTCTAGCGACGAGTGTCGTTGGTATGTCTTTAGGTTCACTCGCTGCAAGTTATGGCTTAGCGCTCTGGATCCCGCTTTGTCTATCCGTGTTTGTGCTCGCAGGAACTGCTGAATTTATTTTTATTGGTTTCTTGGCTGTAGGTGGTAGCCCAATTGCAGCTGCGATTGCAGGACTACTCGTCAATTTAAGACATCTACCTTTTGGTATTGCGGTCAATGAACTAATCCGTGGCAAATTCTCTCGATATTTTGGGGCACATATCATGAACGATGAAAGCGTTTTGTTTGGTATGGCACAGCCCGATTTTGAGACGAAAAAAGCTGCTTACTGGCTATGTGGTATAGGCATCATGCTCAGTTGGCCACTTGGTGTAACGGCGGGTTATTTCATTGGAAGTGCTATTCCAGACCCGAAAACATTTGGCTTAGATGCCATTTTCCCAGCGATTTTAATTGCACTTACATTTAATGCTTTAAAGAATAAAATCACTCGAAAAGCTGCATTTGCTGGATCAACTTTAGCGCTGATCACCACACCTTTTTTGGCCTCAGGACTTCCAATTCTGATTTCACTTTTTGGCTTGATATTTGGTAGAAAGAAATGAGTCAACAATTACTAATTATTTTAGGTATAGGCTTGCTAGCACTTGGAACGTATGGGATTCGTTTCGCTGGTTTTCATTTGGGTGCCAAGTTCTCATTTTCTGAAAAATATCAAGTTTTACTGTCAAACGGTGCGACTGTTTTGCTCTGTGCGATTGCGGTGACGACAACATTTTTTGAAGGTCAACATTTTGCGGGTTTCGCGCGTATATTTGGTGTTGGCTTAGCACTGTTCTTGGTTTGGAAAAAAGTACCGCTGTTATTAGTGATTTGCTTGGCAGCTGCCGGCACGGCACTTATACGTTTGCTTGGAATTGAGTAATAAAAAAAGGCGAGATAAACTCGCCTTTTTTGAAACTTTGATTAGAACGGTAAATCGTCGTCTAAATCAGCTGGTGCAGAAGCCGGTTGTTGCGGAGCTTTAGGCGCAAAACCACCCGCTTGAGGGTTGCTTCCACCATTACCGAAACCACCTTGGTTACCATAACCACCGCTGTTTTGGCCATAGCCGCCACCTTGGTTGTTATTATTTTGATAACCATTACCACCTTGTTGAGGTGCGTTAAAACGTGGTTGGTTAAAATCATTACCGCCAGCGAAACCTTGTTCACCTTGTTGACGAGCATCTAACATTTGCATCTGGTCGCCACGGATTTCTGTAGTGTAACGCTCTTGGCCATTTTGGTCTGTCCACTGACGTGTACGTAATGAACCTTCAATATAAACCTTAGAACCTTTACGCAAGAACTGCTGAGCAATTTCCCCTAAACGGTTATGCAAAACAATACGGTGCCATTCTGTTTGTTCTTTACGTTCACCAGTATTTTTATCAGTCCAAGCTTCACTTGTCGCGATTGAAAATTGGGTCAACGAGCCCCCATTTGGAAAAGTTTTTGTTTCAGGATCACGACCCAAAGTACCAACCAAAATAACCTTATTTACACCACGCATTAGCTGTCTTCATCCTATACATTTCTATGTTTTACTTTATAAGAGTTATGCTTAAATGGCTACCTCTTTACCGAACAACTGCGTTAAATCACGTCGCGCAGCATCATCTAGAGACTGTTTATCGACTTTAATATAAGCAACTTGCTGGTCAGGCATCACCACAACTTCTTCGATACCACGAATTGCCAATAGCTGTGTGGTCCACTCATTCACCTGTTGCACATGCGGCAATGGCAACACAATCGATGACAAATACCGCGGCTGAGCTAAACCAAAACTAATTAGCAACCATATTATAGCAATCCCTGCTAAGACACTCCATCCAATCGCAGTATTATGTAACATCAATAATTGACCACCTAGTGTGCCACCAAAAAAAGCGCCTAAAAACTGACTACTGGCATTTACGCCCATAGCCGTTGCTTTTGACTGGATTGGAGCAGATTTTGACAGCCAAGAAGGCAATAAAGCCTCCATCACATTAAATGCAATAAAGAAAATTCCTAAGCCAGCGAGTAATACATATTTTGATTGATAACCAAATATGAGCAGCAGCAAACCTGCAATAATCCCTGTAATTGCTGTTAAGAAAATCCCGCGCATTTTGCGATATTTTTCAGCAATGATGATGCTTGGAAATGCAAAGAACAGGCTAATGACTAACAGCGGCAAATACACCAAACCATGGCTCGCCAAAGGAATATGCGCAAACTCGATGAGCTGTGAAGGCACATAAATAAACATGGCTGTCAGCAATAAATGCAATGCAAAAACCGAAACGTGTAAACGGTTTAAATCACCCATTTGAATGACTTGCTTAAGCTGCGCCATATAGCCTTGTTGATAATTACGATGATGACGAGTGACTTTAGGTACAAGCAATAACATCGCAATCGCAATCAAGCCCATAATGGTTGTCACAAAGAACAAACCAGAAATGCCCACAAGGCTTGTGAGCCAAGGCCCAAGGCTAAAAGCGACCACGAAAGACAGACCAATACTCATGCCCATCGCGGCCATGGCTTTAGTACGCTGCTCTTCACGTGTCACATCGGCTAAAAGCGCCATCACGACTGCTGAAACTGCACCAGCACCAGCGATGGCACGACCAATAATTACGCCATAAATCGTGTCAGATAAACCCGCAATTGCACCACCAATCGCAAACAGTAATAGACCAAATACTACAAGCGGTTTACGGCTAAAACGGTCTGCCAGTAAGCTAAATGGAATTTGTAAAATCGCCTGACTTAAGCCGTAAACCCCTACAGCCAAACCAATGAGTGCTGGAGTCGCATATTGATATGACTGCCCAACTACAGAAAAGACAGGAATAATCATGAACAAGCCCAACATGCGTAGCGCAAAAATACTACTTAAGGCAAAAGTTGAGCGACGTTCCAAAGCATTCATCATATCAATACACGTTATCAAACTAGGTAAATTATAAGCCGATTCGTTTCTAAAAATACGGAACACCTTATTTAAAATAACGATTTGGGCTTAAAAAAATAAAGAGGCATTTAGCCTCTTCATTCTATCGAACTTTACTGAAAATTAGCTTAAGGCGATTGTTGCTCGCGCTTTGAATATTGAATTGAAGCAATAACCGCCCAAACAATAAACGCTACACCAATTAAACCAGTAACAACTTCAGGTACATGTACGCCAGTACCACTTGCAATCATAATGAATGCCAAGGCACCAATTGCATAATGCGCTCCATGTTCTAAGAACACATAGGCATCTAATGTGCCTTTTTCTACAAGGTAAACTGTCATTGAACGGACAAAAATAGCACCGATTGCAAGACCCAGCATAATCACAACAACGTCGCTAGTAATTGCAAAAGCACCGATCACACCATCAAAACTGAATGATGCATCTAATACTTCAAGATATAAGAAACCACCTATACCCGCTTTAACTACGCCAGAAGCCGCGCCCGATCCATCTTTCATAATAGCATTGCCATCTTCGTCAATTTCAGGCTCACCACCTAACATATGACTTAATACTTCAACGCCAATATAAACCACAATGCCCCAAATACCTGCCATAGTCACCACAAGGCGCTGCGACTCATCAACATTTGCTGCCATAATTAACATCGCAATTAGAGCAATAAAGACAGACATTGCTGGTACGCTTGCTAAACTAGAAAGTTTAGCTTCAAGCCATCTGAACCAATGGGTTTCTTTTTCTTCATCAAAGAAGAAGTTTAAGAACACCAGTAATAAGAATGTTCCACCAAAAGCCGAAATTTCAGCGTGATGTGCCATTAAACGTTCAGAATAGGTTTTCGGATCATTGAGTGCCAATTTAGCTACTTCAATCATTCCCATATCCGCAGTCACGGCAACAATCGCCACCGGGAAAATTAAACGCATACCAAAAACGGCGATTAAAATACCTACCGTTAAAAAGAGCATTTTCCAGAACGGATCCCAATTACGTAGAACCGATGCATTTACGACAGCGTTGTCAAAAGATAAAGAGACTTCCATTACAGCTAAAATGGCTGTAATTGTTAAAGCTTTAAGCATGGTAGACACGCCCGCTTCAGGTCCGTGGGTAAAACCCCAATACGCGGATAGTGCTAAACACACCACCGTAAAAAATATCGAAAATCGGAAATGCTTCATGGATCAGACCTATACCAAGAATAAATTTAATCTTTCTTAAAAACCGCCGCTATTATATCGATAATTAACCACAAAACGATGTTGTTTTGTGCCGTTATTCCCTTTACTTTATCTCTCTGTTTAATAAAGAAATTTACAATATTTAATTAACTCATTAATCGTATTAAATATTTTCTTTCGATATATCTATCATTATTATTTTTGTATTTTAAAATTGATTTAAAATCTGGTTCAGCTGTCTTAATTTAAATGGAATGTTTTTATGCTTTTTTCTCAAGAACTTTGGCAACGCAATTTAAATTTATATCAAAAAATTCTCGACCTGCCTTTTAATCAGGAACTTGCTAACGGTACTTTAGATAAAGAAGCTTTTTGTCATTATGTTATTCAAGATGCTCAATATTTAGTGGCCTATGGTCGTGTGCTTGCTGTTGCAGCAGCAAAGGCCTTTGAGGCTGACGATATTATGCAATTTTCAGATGCAGCTAAAATTGCAATTGTGGTTGAACGTAGCTTGCATGATGACTTCATGAAAAACTTTGGAGTAACCAAAGAAGAATTTAAAAATACACCATTAACTTTGGCAGGCCACCACTACACTTCATTTTTAACAGCAACTGCTTGGTCTGAAAGCTACCCCGTTGTACTTGCTGCGCTTTTACCTTGCTTCTGGATTTATGCCGAAGTCGGTAAAGACATTGTAAATAAATCAATTCCAAATAACCCTTACCAAGCATGGATTGATACCTATGCAGGCGAAGAGTTCCATACTGCCGTTCGTAATGTAATTGCCACAGTAGATAAAGTTGCCGCACGTTGTGATGGAGATACTTTAGATAAAATGCATGCTGCATACACAATGGGTGCAAAACTTGAATGGTTGTTTTGGGATAGCGCCTACCATCAAAGACAGTGGTTAGGTTTAGATCAGATTTAAAACTTCAAAAGAATCGGTCAGTGCACTTAATAGTCTGATCGATTTTCAATAAAATGCGAGACAGATATGTATATCGGCGAATTAGCGGCTTTGACTGGAGCCACTCCTAAGGCCATTCGGCATTATGAGAAATTAGGCTTACTACCAGTCGCAAAAAGAAAAGGTAATTATCGTATTTATGAAGCGATTGATGTTCAATCGGTTAAGATGATTCGCCTTGCACAAGCTGTTGGATTTAGCCTTTCCGAGCTTTATGACCTGTCAGCTTTAAAATATAAAAATAATCGTTTTCCTGTAGAAATTGCACAGCAGCTTATTCAGAAAAAGAACCAACAAATTATTGAGCAGAAAGAAGATTTAAGCCGTTTGCAAAAAGATTTAAAACAACTAGAAGATGAGATTATTCAAACTTATATTACCAATAAGATTTCTGCTTAAAACAGTTTATTAAAATCTAAAAATAGCTTTCAAAATGAGTGCTTGACTCTGCCCTTAGGGACAAGGTTTATGGTAATAGCTTCTTTTATTACGGACCAATAAAATGAGCACTCACCTTTCTACACTTAAAAATTCAACAGCATTAATCACAGGCGCATCTTCAGGAATAGGCAAAGCCTATGCTCAAGAACTTGCATCTTTAGGAATTCACCTGATTTTAACGGCACGCTCTGAACAGAAGCTGACTGATTTAGCCGATGAACTTAGCAAAAAATATAACGTGAATGTTGAGGTGATCGTTTTAGATTTAGCTCAACCCAATTCAGCTCAAAGCTTATTTGATGAAGTGCAGGCGAGAAAATTAACGGTAGAGATTTTAATTAACAACGCAGGATTTGGTAAATGGACTAAATTTCTAGATCAATCTGTATCTACCTATCAAGAAATGATCACGCTTAACATTAGCAGTGTAACGTCTTTATGTTATTTATTTTTACCCCACATGCTTGCGAACAAAAAAGGCATCATGATTAATATTTCATCTACAGGTGCGTTCCAACCTCTGCCTTATATTGCTGTGTATGGGGCAACTAAATCTTATGTATTGCAATTTACTGAGGCTCTTGCAGGAGAATACGGCTCTTCAGGAGTTAAATTTCTGGCGGTTTGTCCGGGCAACACCCAAACCAATTTTACTCAGGTCGCAAATGCCGATACGAGTGGTATGAAAAGCTCTACGGTAGATGACGTTGTGTCTGCAACAGTTAAAGCATTAGATAAGAATAAATCAACGGTTGTGGTGGGATGTAGCAACTATTTGACGTCTCAATTGCCTCGAATTCTTTCCCGCAAAAAAATGATCAATTTAGTTGAAGGCATGCTCAGAACTCGTGTTGTTGAGTAACCATAAAAATGGTTCGATTTAAAAGATTAAGGAGTTTTCCTTAATCTTTTAATGTTGAAATAACTGCCAGCCATAAATCAAACCTGCCGCAGCCACAACCCAACATAGCGTTGCCAGTCCTAGACAAGACCACATCGACATGCGTGTTGCCAGCACATAAACAGCAACTAAATAAATGGCATAAGGAATAAGTGACCATAGACCAAACAGAGCCGTTTTTTGTAATGCCTCGGCTCCTTTTTGCTGATAAACAATCACGTGAGCAATCAAAGCAAAGGTAGGAAAAAGTGGGACTAAACCTGCAATATAAAATGCCTTACTTTTCGATAAAATCGAAATAATGAGGACAACCCCAGCCCCCAACATACACTTTAAAAATAACGCCCACATGCGCTGATCCTATCTGGTCATTTCCATTTCAAAACGCTGTATTTTGCGCTTTTTAAAGAAAATTAACAGCGACCAAAGCAATTAAAGCAGGAACTGCTTGAATATAAATAATCTTTTTGCTGGCAGTCAGACCGCCATAAATACCGGCAATGAGTACACAGCCTAAAAAGAAATTGGCAAGTGATGTGGCAAATGGTGCATCTACCAATAAAGACCAGAATAACCCCGCCGCTAAAAAGCCATTATAAAGACCTTGGTTTTGTGCCATCACTTTGGTGAGTTTTGCTTTTTCTGCATTATTTCCAAAGGCTTTCATGCCATAGGGTTTTTCCCACAAAAACATCTCTAACACTAAAATATAGACATGTAATATTGCGATAAGTGCAATTAAAATTTGTCCGATCATACAATTTTCCTTTTTATTTTAAAGATATGAAAAAAGATCAGTCTCTCGACTGATCTTTTAATGTGTTACGGTTTTAACAACACTTTGCCTTGACGAGCACCTTGCGTTGCTCTTTGAGCGGCAGTTTTAATCTCATCAAAACTAAATACACCTTCTACAGGCAGAATTAATTTTTTCTGAGTTGCTAACGTTAATAACTCAACAATGAGTTCTTTTTTGCGTTCGGTAGGCATTTCTTTGTTAACTACACTCGCCCAGAAACCTTTTACTGTCGCTTGTTTAAAAATCAAATCACCCGATGAAATCTGCATGGTTTCGCCAGTCATACTACCGAACGAAACGAGCAAACTATTTTCACTGAGTAAATTCAGCATTTCGCCACTTGCGGTTCCTCCAATCGAGTCCACACCAGCAATAAGAGGTTGGTCGCCGTGAATCTGTTTAACTTGCTCTTTCCAGTTTGGCTGATCAGTCGCAACAACATGCTGAATACCTAGTGCTTGCATCTCTGCAATCGCATCAGTACGACGGACCAGATTAATGACAGGTAAACCACGTGCCTGAGCAATCATGGCAACTGTTTTACCTACTGCACCATTCGCTGTGTTTTGAATGAGCCATTGACCCGGTTGAACGTTAACAAAGTCGAGTAGCATGAGGGCACTAATTGGCATACCAATCAGCTGTGCTGCTGTTTCATCATCAATTTCATTATTGAGTGGAATAATCCCATGAGCAGGCGCAATAAAGTACTCAGCCCAACTGCCATGCACAGCTGCCACTGCAATACGCTGCCCTACCTGCACATGAGTAACGCCTTCGCCCAACGCATCTACAATACCAACGCCTTCACTACCACCAATCGCAGGTAAAGTTGGCTTGTAACCATAGCTTCCGCGTACTGTCCATACATCATGATTATGAATTGGAGACATGATAGTTTTAATACGCACTTCGCCTGCTTTTGGTTCTGGCTTTGGCATATCCGCCTGCTCTAAAACGTCTACAGGTTCGCCAAAATTACGATGGATAATACTTCGCATTCTTTATTCCTCTATCGGTTTTATGAGTTGTTGGGTAGTTTCTAAGGCTAAATATAGATGTGCTTTGTCTTGCGACAATTTTGTGAGTAAAGCAGCACCTAACCATAACTGATACATGACTTGCGCAGTTTTTAAAGGCTCAATATGTTTTGGAATTGATCCTTCTTGTTGCCCTTCTTTGAGTAGCAAAGCCAAACGTTGCGTTAGTTTGTGCACGCCATCATTGAGAATTTGACGCATGTCTTCTGACAAGTCAGAAACCTCTGCCGCCAACTTCACAATCAAGCAATTCTCAGCCCAACTACCGTTTACGGGATCATCAATCCATGCCTGCCATAAGGCCATTAAACGAGCATGGGCACTTTGCTCACTGCGTTGCCAAAGTTGTTCCATACGAACTTTATAATCAGCCATATATTGCTCTAACAGCGCGCAGCCGAACGCCTCTTTCGAAGCAAAGTAGTGATAGAACGAACCTTTGGGTACGTCACAAGCTTTTAAGATCTCTTGCAAACCAACACCGACAAAACCTTTACGTAGTACCAGCTCAAAGCTCGTATCTAAAATGTGTTGTCGTGTGGTTTCACTTTTATTTAATCGTTTCATGCACACATCATAAACAACTATTAGACCAGTCGTCTAGTAAAGTTATGTTGCTGGTTTAATTTTGTCTAGAGTAGAAATCTGAAGTAAGGAATGTTAAAAATACAACCTGCTTATTTAAACAAATTTTGTCGATTGTCGTTTAACCGTCACAATTTGTCGCTTTAAATCATTTTGTACCACTTGAACAATTTTAAATCGTTATCATATATAGGGTCTGTTGTTTATAACCAGTCACACCTCTCTGCGACTAAGCAATCAGCACCTAAATTTTCATCAATATATAATTGAGATGTTTTATGAGCCAAAGTCATATCCGTATTCGAGGCGCACGTACCCATAATTTAAAAAATGTGTCTCTCGATATTCCACGCGACAAATTTGTGGTAATTACGGGGTTATCAGGTTCAGGAAAATCTTCTCTTGCCTTCGATACCCTATACGCCGAAGGACAACGCCGTTACGTCGAATCACTTTCGGCCTATGCCCGCCAGTTTTTATCGCAAATGGAAAAGCCTGAAGTCGACTCGATTGAGGGTTTATCACCAGCGATTGCCATTGAGCAAAAATCTACCAGCCATAACCCACGTTCAACCGTCGGTACGATTACCGAAATTTATGACTATTTGCGTTTGCTTTATGCACGTGTTGGCACGCCCTACTGCCCTGAACACGACTTGCCGATGGTTGCGCAAACTGTTTCTGAAATGGTCGATGCGGTAAAAACGCTTGAAGAAGGCACAGCACTTATGTTGCTTGCCCCAGTGGTTCGTGAGCGTAAAGGTGAGTACAGTAACCTGTTCGAACAACTACAAGGCCAAGGTTTTGTTCGTGCCCGTGTGGATGGCGAAATCATTGATATTGATACACCACCAGAACTCGACAAAAAGAAAAAACATACCATCGAAGTTGTAGTCGACCGCTTCAAAGTACGTGAAGACTTAGGTAACCGTATTGCCGAATCATTTGAAACCGCACTACGTTTAGGTGGCGATATTGCTGTTTTATCGTGGATGAATGGCGAACATCCTGATCGTGTTTTTTCTGCAAAGCACTCATGTCCTGAATGTGATCGCGCAGTCGCAGAGCTTGAGCCACGTTTGTTTTCATTTAACAACCCGTTTGGTGCCTGCCCTGTTTGTGATGGTTTAGGTACACGCAGTCATTTTAGTTCTGAAAAGCTCATTCCAAATCCTGACCTTGCGATTAGTGAAGGTGCTATCCGTGGTTGGGATCGTCAGCGTCCATATTATTATTCGATGCTGCAAAAAGTTGCCGATCATTTTGGTTTTCAACTTGATACACCTTGGAATCAGTTAGATAAAGATACACAAAAGAAATTCTTACAAGGTACAGGTAAAGAAAAAGTCGATTTAAGCTATATCGACGAACGTGGCCGTAAACATACTCGCGTGCAACCATTTGAAGGAATTTTGCCGCACCTTGAACGTCGTTACCGTGAAACTGAAAGTAACTATGTACGAGATGATTTAGCTCAATATCTCTCTAATGCAGCGTGTGATGCATGTGATGGTTCACGTCTCAATGAAATTTCACGTCATGTTCGTGTGAAAGACAAAACCATTGCTGACATTACCCGCATGTCGATTGGTGATGCTGAAAGTTACTATCAAGGCTTAAACCTTGAAGGTGCTAAAGGCGAAATCGCAGATAAAATCTTTAAAGAGATTCGAGAGCGTTTACATTTCTTGGTGAGTGTTGGACTGAATTATTTAAGTCTGGCTCGCTCTGCAGAAACCTTATCTGGTGGTGAAGCACAGCGTATCCGTTTAGCCTCACAAATTGGTGCAGGTTTAATGGGCGTCATGTATGTGCTCGATGAACCATCAATTGGTCTACATCAACGCGATAACGACCGTTTATTACAAACCCTGATTCGCTTACGTGATTTAGGCAACACAGTATTAGTTGTTGAACACGATGAAGATGCAATCCGTGCTGCTGACCATATTATTGATATCGGTCCAGGCGCTGGTGTACACGGCGGTGTGATTATTGCTGAAGGTACTTATGATGAGTTGGCTAAACATGCTGATTCTCTTACAGGACAGTATCTTTCTGGCAAACTCAAAATTGAAGTGCCAAAAAAACGTACTGAATCACCACGTCCAGATGAAGTCATCAAACTTTCAGGTGCAGCTGGTCATAACTTAAAAAATGTCGACTTAACGATTCCGCTCGGCATTATGACTTGTGTGACTGGCGTTTCAGGTTCAGGTAAGTCAACACTAATCAACCGTACTTTGCTTCCATTGGCAGCTACACAACTCAACGGTGCAACAACGTTAACCGCTGAAAAGTTTGACTCGATTGATGGACTTCAACATTTAGATAAAGTTGTTGATATTGACCAAAGCCCAATTGGACGCACGCCACGTTCTAACCCTGCAACTTATACAGGGTTATTTACGCCAATCCGTGAATTATTTGCTCAAACACCAGAAGCGAAAGCTCGTGGTTATAGTGCGGGTCGTTTCTCGTTTAACGTAAAAGGTGGACGCTGCGAAGCGTGTGAAGGCGACGGCATGATTAAAGTCGCAATGCACTTCTTACCAGACATGTATGTGCCTTGCGATGCATGTCATGGCAAACGTTATAACCGTGAAACGCTTGAAGTGGGCTATAAAGGCAAAAACATTTCTGATGTTCTAGAAATGACTGTCGAAGATGCTGCTGAGTTCTTTAGTGCCATTCCAGTCATCCACCGCCGCTTAGAAACCTTAACTCAGGTGGGCTTAGGCTATATTCGTTTAGGTCAAGCTGCTACGACCTTATCGGGTGGTGAAGCGCAACGTGTAAAACTTGCGCGTGAGTTAGCAAAACGAGATACGGGTAAAACTTTATATATCTTGGATGAACCAACAACAGGTCTACATTTCCATGATATTGCCAAGTTACTCGATATTTTGCATGAGCTACGTAACAAGGGTAATACCATTGTGGTGATTGAACATAACCTTGATGTGATTAAAACAGCCGACTGGGTTGTTGACTTAGGTCCAGAAGGTGGTTCGGGCGGTGGTATGATCATTGCCGAAGGCACACCTGAACAAGTGGCTGAGGTTGAAATTTCACATACAGGTCGTTTCTTAAAACCGATGTTGAAATAATTTATTGAATAAAAAAAGCCGGAATTTATTTCCGGCTTTTTTATCCCTCAACTGCATTTCGTCCTCGGGCTTTAGCTCTTAATAGCGAACGGTCAGCTTTCTCTAAAAGCTCTATCCAATTCGCCGCGCCTATGGCAAAACCAATACTGACTGACACATGTAATTTTTCTTCTGAACCAGATAAACAAATTTCTTCTAAAGAAATCGCAATCCGAATTTTCTCTGCTAAAAGACGAGCATCTACAAATTGTACTTGCTCTAGCAATATTAAAAATTCATCACCCCCATAACGAACAATTAAATCCGAACTTCGAATATTTTGCTTTAATTGCTCGGCAATACTGACAATGACGCGATCACCTACAATATGCCCATATTGGTCGTTCACCTGTTTAAAACGATCAATATCAATAATCATTAAACAGGTTTGCGTAAATTTTTGAGGGTAACTTTCAACAATTTTTAAATATTCAGATAAAGCTAAACGATTGGAGACTCCGGTGAGTGGATCAGTATTGGCAATATTCTTTAACTGAAATTCAAAAGCGTCGCGTTGTTGCAACATACGTTGTAATCGGTCAATTGCTTCAAATAGAGAAAAAAATTCACCTTTAGTGGTGACATTCATCTCATCTTTACAATGATCAGAACTATGCGATAAATCTAAAATTAAAGTTCTCGCTTTAATTAAAGGCGAAAATACTCGTCTTTGCGCATATATCAGAGTAAGTAATGCTGTGGCCAAAGAAATTAGAGAAATAAATAAAGTTAAAAAGAAACCATTTCGAGCAATTGTATTTTCTTGAGTGGCAATGACTACACTCTCATTAAGAATATAACTCTGCAAATCAACCACAGTGGTAAATTTACCTACAATTGCTTCGGTTAACTGTGTACCACTTAAAAAATATGGTTCACTCTTTTGGTTTTCTTCTAATAGCCTTTCTACAATCGGAATACCCTGATCTATAAACTCTGTTTTCACTCGGGAATATAACCGGCGGTATTCTGGAGTTTTTGCCTGTTCAGGCTGTAAGGTATCGACCAAAATCCATAAATATCTAGCTTGGTGTTGAGTTTGTAATGAACGTGCACGATTATTACTTGGAATCTCTTCATTAAAGCTCACAGGAGCAATAATGTTAGAGGCC
This sequence comes from Acinetobacter sp. S-1, assembly GCF_059579785.1. NCBI lineage: Bacteria > Pseudomonadati > Pseudomonadota > Gammaproteobacteria > Moraxellales > Moraxellaceae > Acinetobacter > Acinetobacter sp. S-1. The sequence goes on along the minus strand of NZ_CM184207.1, from coordinate 211,919 downwards.
ATACGCCCAGCCTGATCACGCATATCAGTTAGAACGATAATAAGCGTAAAGTAATTAGAAATACGGCTGTCTTTACTTTTTAACTGCAACATTAGTTTTTGTAGTATTTCTCTACAGTTATCCCATGCGCCAAACATTCCTAAAATGGCATTATCCAGTTGAACAGAAGTTCTGGCTGCATATGGAGTTTCACCGTAATAATCAACGACACGTCGGGCTTGTCTAAGATTTCCTTTAAAATTAGTTTGTAGCTCATTGGCTAAGGAAACATAACCAGCTTGTTTTAAAATTAAAATGCTTGTATCAATTTGCGCATCAACGATTAAACGAAACTTTTTTAGTTCTTGCTGATTTTTTACTAAATCATGAGGACCACTCGACATCATTTTATTAGCAGGAGCACGTTCCTTAGAAACTTTATAGGCAATATCGGCTACTGCTCTTAAACTTTTTATTTCAGCTAGGGCTTGTCTAGTTTTTATATAATCCTGATAGCTTCCCACAATAAGAGGTACTGCCATGAATAATAAGGATAAAATAATAACCAGCATAAAAAAGAACAGTCGATTACTAATATGCTCTGAACGTAATCCTGACATTTCTAGCTGGTACTCCGTAAATGTCCTGCCATTTTTAATACGATATAAATTAGGCTTAAATCCATCCTAGCATTTTAATAACTAAAATTTCATCATTAACCCCTTCATTTCTTTTTTAATAATTATACGATCCCTAAATTTTGTCAGCTTAAATAACAAAATGAATCGAAAAATTGAATGCTTTTTATAAAAAAACTCTATTTTACAGATTAAAGATTTTTAATCATGATAGTAAAAACAGTATTTACTTGTCCTCTTGGATGCCTCTCCCAGCATCCACTGCCCAGCTTTAAGCTGGGCTCTTTTTGGCCTCTCATTTTTTCAATAAAATTCACATAACTCTTATTTTAATTTTTAGATTTTCTTACAGATAAAAAAAAGCTCAACCTTGGGGAAAGCTGAGCTCGTAAAATCTGATGTGTTCTACACATCGTATCTGGGCAAGCACTTTAAATCCTAAAAAACGTTAGGCAGTGAACTTTGCAATCGAATTATGTGATTTACCTCTACCTTTGTAAAGTTGATTAAATTAATCAGGATTAAAATTTTAATCGTTTTTTCAACTTAAAATAGAGATTTCTTTTATTTTATTCACTTATATAATAATTAAGAATAGTTAAATTTTTTAGTTAAACGAATCCAAATATTGTTAACTATTCCTCAAAATAAAACGAATTTGATAATAAAATGGCGGTTTTTTATTCACATTGTAAACACAGCTATATTTTTGTTAATGTTAAAACCGATTAATGCAATCTATTTTTTCAATCACAATTGTAATATCTTTTTAACATTTACTTCTTAATTCTTAATGAAATATAATTATTAGCTTATTGTAAATGTTCATTTTTTTATCAGGTTGACAAACCACTTTTCATTTGATTAGTTTTTCACCAATTTTAACATAAGTGTCAAATATCTTTAACATTACCTTTTCTAGATTATTGACTTCATAAATTGTTACAATACAATGACCCCAGCTTTATCTCTTGTTAATGCTGGAAATGATTATGAAAAAACTTGGTTTAGCCACTGCTGTATTATTAGCCATGACCGGTGCTCATGCTTATCAATTTGAAGTTCAAGGTCAATCTGAATATGTTGACACAACTGCAAACGATAAAAACTTCACTGGTGACGTTGCTGGTACATTCTATTTAAAAAATGTTGATACCGCTAAGGGTCCTTTAGCTGAAGCAGCTTTCTTGAACCAAGCTTCTAGCGTATCTTTAGGTTATAGCTACCAACAGTATGACCAAAACAACGGTTTGAACTACCACGTTGGTACATACGGCGTTAAAGGTGAGGCTTACGTTCCTACTCCTTACCTTCCTGTATACGCTAGCGCAACTTATAACCACACTGATGTTGATGGTAAAAACGCTATCTCTCGTGATGACAACGGTGACCGTTATGCATTAGAAGTTGGTGCTATGTTGTTACCTAACTTCTTAATGACTGTTGGTTATACAAGCGTTGCAAACCAATTCGCTTTAGATAACTTCGGTATCATCAGCAACGGTATCTACACTGCTGCGAACCAAACTGCTGCGATTCAAGACGACCAAGATGCTGTTACAGCTCGTGCTAAATATGTAGGTCCAATCGATGGAACTAACATGGCAATTGGTTTTGAAGCTGCTGGTGCTTTCGGTCAAGAAAACCAATACGGTTTGAAAACTGACCTTTACTTAACTCCTAAGTTAAGCGTTGGCGCTTCTTTCGTTGGTAACGATGGTTCAGCTGACATCAAAGGCAATGACCTTGGTGAATTCCGTCAAGCTTGGGGTGGTAACGTAAACTACTTCATTACTCCAGCTGTAGCAGTTGGTGCATCGTACATGAAAGCTGACGTTAAAAAGTCTAGCTACGATACACAAACTATCGGCTTAAATGCTAAATTCCGTTTCTAATTTAATTTAGAAATCGAATTAAAAAAGGACTCAATTGAGTCCTTTTTTTACAGCTAAATTTAGCTTCGTACAATATTTAAGAAATATAAATGGCGTTCATATTGATCGATAATGTCTTGGATCAAATCCTCTTGGGTCCAATCCATTACATCATAGTTCTGTCCACCTTCTCTTAAAAACACTTCGGCTTGGAAATATTGCCCATCTTCGGCTTCAGTACGTCCAATTAAAAAACTTGGTGGTACTGTTTCACGTGAAACAACTTTATAAATAAAATTAATTTCATTGTGATGATCGACTCGAAGCTGCATCCCATCCTCAAGTTGAGTAATTGAAACTTCTAAATGACGGCGTCTAAATTCATGTTTGATATTTTCAAACGCACGAGCTACTTGTTTTTCGATATATTCTCTAACCTCTTCTTCACTATGAGGATAGTGCATGATTAAACCTAGCCGCTGTTGCCAGCTTCTTGGATTATGAATGGCACGTGGGGTAATTCGAGCTTCCTGAATTGCTTGCATTTTCGTGACATCAAGATGCAATGCTTTTATTAATCCCCAACTCATGAACAGCATAACCACAGTAAATGGCAATGCGCTCATAATGATTGAAGATTGAAGCGCAGCCAAACCACCGACTAACAATAAAATAATGGCGAGTACAGCCATCAGTACTGTCCAGAACAAACGCTGCCAAGTTGGTGAATTTTCAGTTTTTGCAGTTAGATAGTCAGTAACGAGTGCCCCTGAGTCAGCAGAGGTCACAAAGAATAAAACGACTAAAACGGTAGCCAAAATATTCATGACACCTGACCACGGTAAGTGTCCTAAAAACTCAAATAGAGCTACTGATGAGTCTTGCTGAACAGCCTGAATGAGAGTGGCTTGATGTTCATGAATAATGCTAAATAATGCAGCGTTTCCTAAAAAGCCCATCCAGATAATGGTAAAGCCTGTCGGGATGAGGAGAACCCCTACAATAAATTCTCGAATGGTACGACCACGTGAAACTCTTGCGATAAACATACCCACAAATGGCGACCAAGAAATCCACCAAGCCCAATATAAAATTGTCCAACCACCAATCCATCCATTCGGCTGATAAGCGTATAAATTGAATGTCATGGTAAAAAGGTTAGAGATATATTGCCCAGTGTTTTGAATAGTAGTCTGGAGTAAATAAATACTAGGACCAGCGATAAAAACAAAAACTAATAATATTAAGGCTAAGACTAAGTTTAGCTCTGATAAGCGTTTAACCCCTTTATCTAGACCTAAGAACACAGACAAGGAAGCTAAAATGCTCACAAAAATAATCAGTAATACTTGAATATGGGTGCTTTGCTCGACACCGAACAAATAATGTAAACCCGAGTTAATCTGGGTAACGCCAAACCCTAGAGAAGTTGCTACACCAAATACCGTACCAATGGTCGCGAATATATCGATGCTGTCGCCCCAAGGCCCATAAATCTTCTTACCAATGAGAGGATAAAGGGCTGAACGGGTCTTTAACGGTAAATTATGTCGATAAGCAAAATAAGCCAATGCCAATCCGACCACTGCGTAAATAGCCCACGCATGCAAGCCCCAGTGGAAGAAGGTCACCCTTAATGCTTGCTGTGCTGCCTCAATAGTCTGAGCATCTCCACTTGGTGGATTAACATAATGCATGACAGGTTCGGCAACCCCGAAGAACATGAGACCGATACCCATCCCTGCTGTAAACAGCATGGCAAACCAAGACCCATTATTATATTCAGGCTGACTATGGTCAGGTCCTAATTTAATTCGACCTATTGATGAACAGGCGATATAAATCAATAAAATGAGAAAGAAGGCTACAGATAAAACATAAAACCAGCTAAATGAATCGGTGATCCATTGTTTTAATTGCTGCGTTAGAAGTTCAAAAGAACTCGGGGCGATCACCACAACTGCCAAGAACAAAGCAATGATAATGACCGTACCAAAAAATACGTTAGGATTAACGTTTGCGAACCAACCTGGTTGTTTGGAAGGCATAACTCCTCCATGTTATTTTAATGAAAAGTGACAGGCATAAAGCCAATAAAGACATTCACAGAATGAACAAAGTTAAATCTTTCAATAGAGAAAGCCGATAATACTTTAAATAAACTTAAATAATATTGCAGTTACAAAGGTGTAAAAAATTAAAACACCTTCTCCTTTATTTGTCAGAATCCTTTTTTGTTGGATGGGCAATGTACTGTAGAGCAATTAAACGTGTGACAATCAAAGCGAGATACATCACGCCACAAAACATTTGTAGCATGGCTAAAACGCGTGCTGGTGGACTAAGCGGCATTAAATCAGATAAACCTGTTGCTGACTGTAAGCTAAAGCTCAGGAACAGTAGATCTAACCAAGTCTGCAAATGATGAACATTGTTTGGATTTTGGAAGCTAGCAGGAATCAATAGCTGACAAATGTTGTAGAGGAATGCAAAGCCCCAAGCAAGCAAAGTAAAAACCGCGGCGGCTGCAAATAATTCATCTCTTGTTAAATATCGATCAGCAAACATATAACGAAATAAACCGTAAGCAGCCGAAAAGTAAGCCAGCGCTTCACAACTATGGGCAAAAATCTGAATCGTTAAATTGTTATAGCCTAATAAAATAAAGACGGAGGATATAATCGCTCCACTGACAAAAGTTAATCCCAGAAAAGTAAACATTGGGGTTTGACGAATGACCTTAGCAATAATAAGTAGGGCAAGCACTCCTAAAGCCCACGTTAGGGTCCGGTAAAATACATCATGAAAAGTGAGCATGGCCAAAATGAGTAGGATAAATTGCACAAGCAGCAACCATGCAGAAGGTAGCAGTCGAAAGCTCGCCCAGAAGTCCATGATAGATCGCATTTAATTATTTTCCTTTTTCATTATGTTTTGAATTATAGGAAATCATACTGTACAAAAAATAGGACAAACAAGTTGTTCTTTATTAAAGAGCTTCTTTCACTTTAATGTCTCCGATCAACAAAAAAAGCCCCGCAAGGCTTTTAATGAGATAGATATTTAATCCATTTTGATTTTAGTGATCTGATGCACCAGAAGCACCAATACCTGTCATTGAACGAACATATTGGGCATCGAATGCAGCACGCTCTTTTTTAGCACGTGCAGAGTTGTCAGTCACCGAGAAGAACCAACAGCAAAGGAATGACAATGGCATCGCAAATAATGCAGGACCATTGAATGGGTTAACTGGTGTATCAGAGATTTTTAAAGTATCTACCCAAACCGCTTTAGACAGAACAATAAGGACTACCGCTGTTACAAGACCAACCACACCACCGATAACTGCACCACGAGTCGTTAAACCTTTCCAGAACATTGAAAGAACAAGAATTGGGAAGTTTGCACAACATGCCACAGAGAACGCTAAGCCCACCATGAATGCTACGTTTTGCTTTTCAAACAAGATACCCAAAATCATGGCAAAGATTGCTAAACCAAGTGTCGCAATTTTTGACATACGAAGTTCTGAAGCTGGAGTCGTTTGACCTTTCTTGAATACGTTAGCGTATAAGTCATGTGAGATTGCAGATGCACCTGAAAGTGTTAAACCAGCAACAACAGCAAGAATCGTTGCGAACGCTACTGCTGAAATGAAGCCCATGAATAAGTCACCGCCTAAAGCATCACTTAAATGCACGGCTGCCATGTTGTTACCACCAACAAGTTCAAGCTTGCCTGATACTGCCATTTTTGCAACATCAAGGAATTGAGGGTTGTTTGATACGAAAAGGATCGCACCGAAACCAATAATGAAAGTTAGAAGATAGAAGTAACCAATGAAACCTGTCGCTACCACAACCGATTTACGCGCTTCTTTTGCATCTTTTACAGTGAAGAAACGCATAAGAATATGTGGAAGACCCGCTGTACCAAACATGAGTGCCAAGCCAAGAGACAATGCATCAATCGGGTTTGCGGCAAGTTTACCCGGACCCATAATTTTTGCAGCTTCTTCAAAGCTTACGCTGTGAACTTTACTGAATACTTCAATTGATTGAGTGAACATATTGCTAAAGCTGAAACCAACCGCTTTCATTACCATGAATGCCATGAAAGTCGCACCACTAAGCAACATAACAGCTTTAATGATTTGTACCCATGTGGTTGCTAGCATGCCACCAAAAATTACGTATGCCATCATTAATAGACCAACGATGACAACAGCAATGTTGTAGTTCAAACCAAATAGTAATTTGATGAGCTGCCCCGCTCCTACCATTTGAGCGATCAAGTAGAATGCCACAACCACAAGCGAGCTCAAGGCAGCTAAGGTACGGACTGGTTTTTCTTCAAGACGGAATGACACTACATCTGAAAGGTTGTATTTACCAAGGTTACGTAAACGCTCTGCAACCAAGAATAAAACAATTGGCCAACCTACCATAAACCCAAGAGAATAAAGTAAGCCATCAAAACCCGAACTAAACACCATCGCGGAAATACCAAGGAAAGATGCTGCTGACATATAGTCACCGGCAATTGCCAATCCGTTTTGGAAACCGCTGATTCCGCCCCCTGCGGTATAGAAATCTTGTGCTGATTGAGTTTGTTTTGCCGCCCACTTAGTAATAAACAAAGTGAAACCAACAAAGATGACAAACATAATGATAGCGTGCCAGTTAGTGGCTTGTTGCTCTGCTTCACCTAAGTCAGGGCTTGCCATAGCAACAGTTGAATATAGCGATGCTGCTGCCAATAAGGCTTTCGCTTTTAATGAATTCCATTTCATATTAGTGTAATCCTTTCTCATGCGTGATGGCTTCAACTTCCTTCAACGCTTCTTCACTCAACTGGTCAAGGGTATTGTTTGCGATATAGGAATACACGCCACACAGTAGGAAAGATAAAACAATAATTCCTAAGCCTAGTGGAATACCCCATGTCGTTACACCACCACTAAATGAACTCATTAAAAATTCTTTGTTGTAGCCAACAAGTAGCATAAAGCCCACATAAAGCACTAACATAATGATTGTGAGCGTCCAGCTTAATGCACTTTTTTTCTTGACCATCTTTTGAAACTTTGGATTGCGTAGAATCTGTTCTACTTGGCTCTGATCCATAACCAAACTCCTTGCCTGTGCCCAACCTTGGTCACTTTTTTAATAGTAGTTTCTCATTATTAAAATTAGCAAAATAACGTGTAATTCGTAACTTAGACTTTGGTCGTTAAAATTTAATCAATTTATAGCTTTGTTTCTGCTTGGGGTATGATAGGCACAAGGTTTTAATCATGTAGGTCATATGAACAGCTGGCTGATTATTGGGGTACTCACTCTTTATATAGCACTCTTATTTATTTGTGCTTTTTTTGGCGAGAAGCATGCTAGCCGCCTGAGTACACGTGGCCGGATGTTCTTGTTTAGTTTGACCTTAGGTGTTTACTGTTCATCTTGGACATTTTACGGTGCAACCGGAGCTGCCGTCCGAGAAGGCGTCATTTTCTTACCTATTTATTTAGGTCCACTGTTATTTGTCTGGTTTGGTTATGACATCTGGCGACGTTTAGGCCGAGTACGTCAACACCACGCAATTTCTTCAATTGCCGACTTTGTTGCTGCGCGTTATGGTAAAAGCGGCGTATTGGCATCGCTGGTTACGATCTTGGCAGTTATTGCGATTATTCCCTACCTGGCCCTACAGTTACGTGCAATTGCCTTAAGTACATCAGTCATATTGGAGCAAAATGCTCATATTCATACGACTACCAATAGCGTTTTGCTTTTAACTAGTGTCCTTGCGATCTTGGCCATGATTTTTGGTACGAGGCAGATCGCGAATACCGAACAGCATGGCGGCCTCATGTTAGCCGTTGCATTTGAATCTTTTGTAAAATTATTCGCCCTAATCTGTGTCGCTTTATTTTTTATTTTTGAAGCACCCGCGAACTTAGTACAAGTTTCGGCCGACGTAAACCAAACCTTCCAAGAAGTTCAGTTATTTGGGGTGCCTGAAACTTTCTGGATTCAGACATTATTGGCAGGTCTGGCAATTATCTGTTTACCCCGCCAGTTTCATGTAGCTGTTGTCGAATTACGCGATGAAAAGCACATTCGCGGTGCACGTAAATGGTTTGCGGCTTATCTCATTTTAACGATTCTAGCTATTATCCCGATTGCAAGCTGGGCCTTGCATGCAGCACCAAAATTCCTAACTGTGCCCGATGTTGCAGTACTCTCATTACCATTGAGTTATAACCAAGAGTGGTTAGCCCTACTGGCCTTTTTAGGTGGGTTCTCTGCATCAACAGGCATGTTACTGGTTTCATCTGTTGCCCTGTCTATCATGCTCAGTAATGACTTGATTATGCCTGCCCTATGGCGCTTCAAGTTGCTTTCACGACACGATAAACACTTACCTAAAGTTCTTAAATTTAGCCGCCGTATCAGTATTGTCGCGGTGATGCTACTTGGCTTTTTATTCTTCCATTTCTTTAATGATATTAACCAGCTTTCAGTATTTGGTTTATTGGCATTTAGTGCGGTTGCTCAATTCGCTCCTGCACTGATTGGAGGATTGTATTGGCGAGGTGGAAGTCGCCAAGGCGTTTATGCAGGTCTTATTGTTGGCTTTTTAATGTGGAGTTACACATTACTATTTCCAACCATCTTACGTAGTTTGCCGGAAGCCTATCAAGAAACAGCCCAGAGTCTTTTGCTTTTTGGCCCTTTGGGAATTAATGCATTACGTCCAGAATCACTTTTTGGCTTTGAGTCATTTGCACCTTTAACCCACGGCGTTATTTGGTCGCTTGGTTTAAATATTGTTTTATATATTTGGATTTCTAAACTTTACCGCCCAAGTGTGGCAGAACAAATTCAGGCAGAAAGCTTTTTTTATTATGAAACTAAGCCCCTGCCATCACCGCATACCTCTACCGATTTAACTTATTTACCGCACGATGCTGCACGTTTAAAAGTAGGCGATTTATTTGCGCTTGCTAAAAGAATTACGGGTGAGCAACCCACAACACAAGCGTTCGAGAACTTTTGTGAACAAAATCATCTCACGCTCAACCCGAATAGTATCGCCAATGGCATGTGGTGGCGATTCACCGAACAATATCTAGCTGGCATTATCGGCGCAGCCTCTGCCCGTACTTTGCTCACTACAGCAATGATCAATAATGGTCTGGCATTAGGCCAAGTCGCCAATATTTTAGACCAAGCCTCGCAATGGCAACGTTTTAATCAAAACTTGCTGATGACCATGATTGACCACATGACCCAAGGGGTAAGTGTGGTTGATAAAAACATGTGTTTGGTGGCTTGGAATAACCAATATTTAAAACTATTTGGCTACCCTAAAGATTTAGTCTATGTGGGTTGTCCAATTGCCGATCTGATTCGTTATAACGCTGAACGTGGCGAATGTGGCCCCGGTTCAGTCGAAGAACACGTCCGCAAACGTTTGCACTGGATGAAAGTCGGAAGTGCGCATGAATTTGAACGAATCCGTAAAGACGGACGCGTTATTCAAATGCGTGGTAATCCTATTTCAGGTGGGGGCTTTGTGACTACGTTCGCTGACATTACTGCTTTCCGTGCGAATGAGGCAATACTCGAAGCCCGCGTAAAAGACCGAACCCAACAACTTGCCGATGCTTTAACTGAGCAACAGCTTGCACGCGAACAAGCCGATATGGCCAATATGTCAAAAAGCCGATTTATTGCAGCGGCCAGTCATGACTTATTACAACCTATGCATGCTGCTCGTCTGTTTAGTACAGTTCTTGAACAAAGCATTGCGACCGAAGAAGACCGTCAAACTCTACAGCAACTTGACCGCGCTCTGTATGGCGCAGAAAGTATGCTCTCTGCCCTACTCGATATTGCGCGTTTGGAAGGCGGCACCATACAACCAAAAAGACAGCCTTATCCTCTGCACGATTTATTAAGCGATCTTGAACTCCAGTTCAAATCGATTGCTGCTCAGCGAAATATTTCACTCAAAGTTCATGATGTATCGTTCTGGATTGACACAGATCCACAGTGGATACGACGTATTATCCAAAACTTTGTAAGTAATGCTTTGCGATATACAGCCAAAGGCCGAGTGATTGTTGGTGTATTACGTTCAGCACAAAAACCTGGACACATTCGAATTGGTGTCTGGGATACAGGACCCGGAATTGCCGAAGAGCAACGTATTAAACTATTTCAAGAATTCGAACGCTGTGGGCATTTATCACCTTGGGGTGAGCAAGGTTTAGGTTTGGGTCTTGCTATTGTGCAGCGTATGACTGGTTTGTTGAATTATCCAGTCCATGTCTATTCGCAACTCGATAAAGGCTCCTGCTTTATGATTGAGGTTCCGGTGGTAGAAGCTCCAAAAGTGATAACCCCAACCGTACAAGCAGTGCCTTTAAAAACTAAGGCTTACCGAATTTTATGTTTAGACAATGATGAAACAATTCTTGAGGGCATGAGTAGCTTATTAGGTCGATGGGGCTACGAAGTTTTTAAAGCCACTGAACCAGAACAAGCATTTGAGATTATTCAAAAAGAGAATATTCAAGTCTGGCTTATCGATCAGCATTTAAACAACAACCAACTCGGTGTCGATTTTATTTTGCAAAATCGTCAACATGATGTTCCTGTTGCTTTAATTACTGCTGACTCTCATCCTGAGTTACCTCAACAATTGAAAGAACTGAATATTGTTTTACTCAAAAAACCGCTTAAGCCAGCTTCTCTAAGAGCATGGTTATCGGGACTTAAAATTGCCAGTGAGGTAGATTAAATATTTTCTCTCCCAAACCTTTTAATAAGTTTGGGAGAGATTTTTGGCAAAAATTATTGGCCTAATTTAAGCCAATAGGCAGAACTGCTCAAAAAGTCTACTTTTGTTGATTAAATAATTGGCCAAACTTTCCAATAGCCCTTTTTCTATGGCAAAGCACACCTTTTTTGTAAGTGAACACTTGTACACTTAGTTACAATTTCATAAATTGCTGTTTTTTAAAATTATAATTAGTCAAAAATAACCATATAAGACTTTAGTCGCATTCTACTTGCATTCTTCCTGACACATAAATATTCAAAACCTATTTCTTAAATGTACAGTCATTTTTATAACCCATTTCCATATTAAGCACCCCTGCTCACGAATTAATGCAAAGGACAATTGCCATGAATATTTCTGATAACAGCCCACAAGGCCAACTTTCGTCTCAACAATTTTATCGTCAATACAGTGCCAATGCTTTACTTCCTGAACTAGATTGGCAAAGTATTTTCCCCCACAGCAAACTGAATGATGCCCACATCAAAGCATTAAATACGATTTATCAGTGTGCCGTCCCCCTTGCACTTAATGTATTTCATGATCTAAATTTTGATGTATTTGCACCTGCGGCTTATCATCCTCAAGGTTTAGGTTTATTTGACAAATTGGCTCAACAAGAAGAAAACTTTTTAAAAGTTCTTAGCGCTGAAAGTGAAAATCTTGACCATGACACACGTCATCAAATCTGGAGCATGCTACTCCGTGGCGGTGCTGTACTCGTTTTCAAAGCTTGGCTTGGTCATGTCAAACTCGGCGAGAATCAGTTAGATATGACTCAGTTTGATGAATTATCTGACTTACTCTTTATTAAAACGCACCCCGATCAACTTGCTGAACGACTCCATGTTGATGAAAAAGCAAAACTCGACCATATCTTCTTAATGTATGGCAATGACATTTTCCTTGATCGCTTCAACAGTCTAGAAACAGCTGCTTTGTTTGTTGATTTAGGCGTTTATGATGCAGCCTTCTTAAGCCTACGCGATGACCGCGTAGCTGAATATTTAAAAATGAAAGGCTATGTGACTCAAGATCAAATTGATGATTTGCAATGTGCACTCAATCCTTTGTACTGCGACAGCCTAACACCAAAGCAAGATTGCCTTGCTTAAGTAGCACACATAAAAAAGACCTCAATCGAGGTCTTTTTTCTTGTTAAATTTTCTTATCTTCAATATTGAGTGCGCTAATGGCCAATACGGCTTGTGTACGGTTTTGCACACCTAATTTTCTAAAGATAGCCGTTACGTGAGCTTTAATCGTTGCTTCTGAAACATCAAGCTCATATGCGATTTGTTTATTTAACAAACCTTCCGCAACCATCATCAACACACGGAATTGCTGAGGTGTTAATGATTGAATACGTTCAGCTAAAGCAGTTTCATCTGCTGCTCTCGGGTCAAGGTTAAGATTAGATGGCAAGTTCGGTGGCAACCAGATATCACCCTCTAAGACTTGACGAATCGCTTCGCCAATATGACTTGGATGAGCCGACTTAGGAATATAACCCATCGCACCATGAGCGATCGCACGCTGAATGATTGAAGTTTCTTCATGTGCAGAAACCACAATAATCGGAATAGATGGATACTGTGCTCTTACATAAACCAGAGCCGAAAAGCCTGAAGCACCCGGTAAATTTAAATCGAGTAATACTAGATCAGGTTCTGCCCCATTTTCCAAACGCTCATAAAACTCATCAACCGAGGCTGTTTCATGAATTTGTGCCTGTGGCAGGCTATAACGTACTGCTTGAATTAAAGCATGACGAAACAAAGGATGATCATCAACGATTAAAATATTCATAAGCGATTAAAGTAATCTTGAGCATAAGTATGGCCTATTGTAACCCTACTATTTAGATGAAAGATACGTTCATCTTATCCATTTTTATGCAAAATGTTGATAAATGCAGAACCTAGCCAAGATTTTGAGATGTTTTTTAACTTTTAATCAAAATTAATCTGTTTTTTATATAAGCTTCCTTTTTATTATAAAAAATATATCACCTATAATTATATAAAATAAAAACAGCAACTTAATAGAAAAACAAAGTATAAAAATCCACTATTTATCTTTTATATTTAAAACTGATAAGGTTGACCAATTTCGTTATTTTACAGTTTACCGTCGTTGTTGATTAATAAGTCCAATCTCTTGTTTTAGGCTTAGGAACCAAATTATGACTGGTATCACATCACCAAAACCTTTAAATATCGTTGCTGTTTCTGGTGGATTAAATACCCCATCTAAAACGGAAAGTCTGGTTCAAGCCATTCTTGATGAATTATCAGAAGCAATCGATATTAAAGTTCACTTTATTAAATTAAGCGAAATCGGGCCTTTATTAGGCGGCGCATTTTATCGCAACCAACTTCCACAGCGCGTGCAAGATGATCTTGCAGCAGTTGAAGCAGCAGATGCTTTAATTGTAGGTACACCCGTTTACCGTGCTTCTTTTACAGGTCTTTTCAAACATTTCTTCGATTTTGTTGAACAAACAGCTTTAGTCGATGTGCCTGTACTTTTAGCAGCATCGGGTGGTAGTGATCGCCATGCTTTAGTACTAGAGCATCAGCTTCGTCCATTATTTAGCTTCTTCCAAGCACAAACTTTACCAATTGGCGTATATGCAACAGATCGCGACTTTACCCCTGAATATACGGTAAAAAGCGAGCAACTATCTGACCGTATTACCCTAGCAGTGGCTCGTGCATTACCAATTTTAGAATGGGCACCAGCAAAAGGTAAACGTGCAGAGGTAATCAAATCTAAGACTCAGCAAGCAAATCAAGAACTTGGTATTAACAAGCAAATTGAGCAAGAAGAAGTATTACCTTCAGCAGCTGTACCAAACCTTGATGCAGCAGAGTCTCGTTTGCATCACAAGTCTGGTAAATCATTAACGCATGTTGCCTAAGCGCAATATCGCTAAATAAAAATAACGAATGGGAGAGCGCACCATGACGCAATTACAACAACCGATTAAATTTGCTTATTGGGTACCGAATGTAAGCGGTGGCCTTGTTGTGAGCAACATCGAACAGCGTACAGACTGGAGTTATGACTACAATGTTCGACTTGCTCAGGCAGCCGAAAACAATGGTTTTGAATATGCGCTCACTCAAATTCGTTTTACGGCGGGCTATGGGGCAGAAAACCAGCATGAATCCGTGAGTTTCAGTCATGCATTACTGGCAAAAACTGAAAAGCTTAAGGTGATTGCTGCTATTCTGCCCGGCCCTTGGAAACCGGCACTTGCAGCTAAACAGCTCGCGACAATTGATTATCTAACTGAAGGCCGTATTGCGATTAATGTGGTGAGTGGCTGGTTCAGAGGCGAGTTTGATGCGATTGGTGAGGAATGGCCAGAGCATGACGAGCGCTATGTCCGCTCTGAAGAGTTTATTCGTACACTAAAAGGAATCTGGACCACCGATAACTATAGTTTCGATGGTAAATACTACCAATTCCAAAACTACACACTTAAACCAAAGCCTTTGCAAAAACCTCATATTGAAGTTTTTCAAGGAGGTAGTTCGCGTGCTGCACGTGACATGGCTTCACGCGTATCTGACTGGTATTTCACTAACGGCAATACTGTCGAAGAAATTCAAAAACAAGTAGAAGATATTCGTATCAAAGCAAAAGCCAATAACCATCAGGTCAAAATTGGTGTGAACGCTTTCATTATTGCCCGAGATACCGAAGAAGAAGCAAAAGCGGTACTTCAAGAAATTATTGATAAAGCCAACACTGAAGCCGTAAATGCTTTTGGCGATGCAACTCGTGAAGCAGGTGCAGCATCTCCAGAGCAACAAGGTAACTGGGCAAAATCAACTTTTGAAGATTTAGTGCAGTACAACGATGGCTTTAAAACCAATTTAATTGGCACACCTCAGCAAATTGCAGAGCGTATTGTGGCGCTTAAAAATGTAGGTGTCGATTTGGTTCTTTCCGGATTCTTACACTTTATTGAAGAGGTGGAATATTTCGGAGAAAAAGTTCTACCACTCGTTCGTGAGTTAGAACTTCAACAGGAAAAGGAGGTAGAAATCCAAGCGAAATCAGCCTAAAAAACTCCAGTTAAAACAGCGCAAGATAATAAAAACAACAAACTAAAATAAAGATTTATTGGCTCCAAGACTCGGCTTGGAGCTTTTATTTTTTAAGGTTTCTCAACTTCTCGAACGACAGTTTCAACCGAATATCGGCACCATTTTGAAAGTACCTCAATAAATTCATTTAATGCTGCAGGTTCAAAATGACTGACAATCATGTAGCACGCGTTGCCCATGACTTTGAAACATTCATCTATTTGTTCATATTGCTTAACCAAATTTTCAATTTCTTCAAAAGCGCGTTGTTCATTTAAATGCAAATGAATAAATTGTTTATGCGAATATTGAACAGCAATGGTGTAATTTTTGATAACCCCTGCATCCATTAATTGAGCAATTCGAGTACCCACCGCCTGCCCCGTCCGGTGAACTCGCTGCCCGATTTCTTTATTGGTTAAGCGGGAATCTTGCTTGAGTAATGCAATAATTTTTAGATCAATCGGGTCTAATTCAATATTCATTTTTCATGGCGAAAGAAAACTGGCGGTAATGCTTTCATCTGACTATAGCCGATTTTTCAAGCAGAGAATAATCTTGTTTTATCTCATATCAACAAGAGTGACCTCATGAAACAAGCTCTATTAGTTATCGATGTACAAAATGATTATTTTAAAAATGGCAAAATGGAATTGGTTGGGCCAGATCAAGCGCTCGATAAAATAAAGCAGCTTGAACAATATTTTAACGAGAAAAATTTACCGATTATTTATGTACAGCATATTAACCCGCCACAAGCGAGTTTCTTCCAAGAAAATACAGATGGGGTTTTACTTCATCCTGAACTCAGTGCTGGCAGTGATTCATTAATCGTAACAAAGCATTATCCAAACAGTTTTTTAGAAACCAATTTAAATGAGCTTTTAAAAACACATCAAATTGAACAACTCGTGATTACAGGCATGATGACGCATATGTGTATTGATTCAGGGACTCGTGCAGCCAAAGAACTTGGCTATCAACCCATCTTAATTGCAGATGCAACCGCAACTCGCGATTTAAGCCATGATGGAAAAACTGTAAAAGCTGAAGACGTACAAACTGCTTTTTTAACTGCGCTGAGTACATTTGCAAATGTAGAAAATACTGCCGATTTTTTAGCGAAATCTTAAATAAGGCTCAATAAAAAAGCCCCATTGGGGCTTTTTTTTAAATTAGTTTTGCTTATCAGGATAAACCGTTGCAATTAACTGATCTACCACTGCAGGCTCAGCTAAGGTTGAGGTATCACCTAAACTATCTAATTCATTCGCTGCAATTTTTCTTAAAATACGGCGCATGATTTTACCCGAACGGGTTTTCGGTAATGCTGGAGCCCAATGCAGCGCATCTGGTGAAGCTACAGGTCCAAGCACTTTACGTACCCAGTTGATTAACTCTTTTCGCAGCTCTTCCGACTCTGGGACACCTGCCTGTAAGGTCACGAAAGTACAAATACCTTGCCCTTTAATATCATGAGGCATGCCCACCACTGCTGCTTCTGCGACTGATTCATGCGAAACAAGAGCACTTTCAATTTCAGCAGTACCCAGACGATGACCTGAAACGTTTAAGACGTCGTCAACACGACCTGTGATCCAGTAATAGCCATCTTCATCACGGCGAGCACCATCACCTGTAAAATAAGTATTTTTAAAGGTCGAGAAATAAGCTTCAATAAAGCGGTCCGGATCACCCCAAATGGTACGCATCTGGCCTGGCCATGAATCTTTAATCACAAGGTTACCTTCAACCGCACCTTCTAGCTCATTACCCTCACCATCTACAATGGCAGGTTGGACGCCAAATAACGGACGTGTTGCTGAACCCGGTTTTAAGGCTGTTGCCCCCGGCAATGGAGCAATCAAAATACCGCCTGTTTCGGTTTGCCACCATGTATCAACAATCGGGCAGCGACCTTCACCAACAACGTTGTAGTACCAGTTCCAAGCCTCAGGGTTAATAGGTTCACCGACCGAACCGAGTAAACGCAGGCTACTACGGTTACTTTCACGTACAAACGAATCACCTTCTCGCATCATGGCGCGAATTGCGGTTGGTGCTGTATATAAAATAGAAACTTTATGTTTATCGACCACATGACCAAGACGTGCCCATGTTGGATATTGAGGTACACCTTCAAACATTAAGGTGGTCGTACCATTTGCCAGCGGCCCATAAATCAAATAACTATGCCCTGTAATCCAACCGATATCGGCTGTACACCAATACACATCATCTTGTTTTAAATCGAAGACCTCTTTAAAGGTACTGGTTACATAAACTAAGTAACCGCCTGTCGTATGTAACACACCTTTCGGTTTACCTGTTGAGCCCGATGTATAGAGAATAAATAAAGGGTCTTCTGCCTTCATTGGTTCTGGAGGACAATTGGCATCCACTTCCATAATAATGAGGTGATACCACAAATCACGGCCCGGCTTCATTTCAATTGGGTTTGCATTACGGTAAACCACAATCACATTTTCAACACACTCAGTACCCGGCAATGCTAAAGCCAAATCAACATTTTCTTTGAGTGGTAATAGTTTTCCGGCACGTAGACTTGAGTCTGCGGTAATCACGAGTTTAGCTTGGCTGTCTTCAATACGACTTGCTAAAGAATCTGGCGAGAACCCACCAAACACTACACAGTGAACAGCACCAATACGGGCACAAGCTAACATGGCAATTGCGGCTTCTGTCACCATTGGCATATACAGTACAACGCGGTCACCTTTACCAATGCCATATTTCTTTAAAACGTTGGCAAAACGGCAGACTTCATCATGTAATTCTTTATAAGAAACGATTTTATGACGAGAAGGATGGTCCCCTTCCCAAATAATTGCAGGTTTATGTGGATGTTCTTTAAGATGCCTGTCTAGGCAGTTTGCCGACACGTTCAACTCACCATCAGCAAACCATTCAATTTTGAAATTGTCTTTGTCAAAACTGGTATTTTTAACTTGGGTAAATGGCTTTATCCAATCGACAATTTTAGCTTGCTCTGCCCAGAATTCATCTGGGTTCTCGATAGAGTGTTGATAACGTTTAAAGTAGTCTGCTTCAACAGTACGAGCTGTTTTTTTAAATTCCTCTGGTACTGGATAGATCTCATTCATACGCAACTTCCTTGATCTTGTGCATCCCATCTCGAGACTGTGGCTATTATTTTACTGGATCTTATTTGCATGCCTTTGCAGTATGATGACTCTTTCAAAGCCTAGACAATGCGACTTTGGTCATATATTAACCACTTACTCAAGCATACGAAATTATGAACATTTTTATAAAATTAAGTTGATTTAAAACATTTGTCTATAGCTTTTACTTTTATAATTTTTTCAATATTTGATGGTTTTGATCATCAACAAAGATTATTTTGTCTCTCATATGCAACCTAGGAATAAAATAATATGTTTGCCCAAACAACTTCCTCACGCCCACCACAGCTGCCTTTAAAAGATAGCCCTTTTTCAATTCATGGCCGTTTTAACCGTATGAGTTATTTAGGTGGATATGGACTGATTTATTTAGTCACAATCGTGGGTTATTTTATTCTGGCCTCCTTTCTTGGAAGTTTTCAGCTTTCAAGTAATTTATTTAATTTTGAGTTTTATAGCTCTCTTTCTGGCCTCAGTGCTTTGGTAGTCTGGGCTTTTTGGCTATTCCTGATTTATTTAAATGTTGTTCTCGTCGTGCGACGTTTGCATGATCTAAATAAAAGTGGTTGGATGGGATTACTACTATTCATTCCAGTTGTTCAGTTCTTTTTTATGATTTATTTACTGCTTGCCTCAGGTACGGCAGGTCCAAATCAATATGGTCCTTCTCGACCATCAACGTTCATAGAAAAGTTAATGGCTTGGTTTATTTTATTCGCTATTTTAATTAGCCTTATTTCTACCGCAGGCTTTTTTTACTACTTCTCTGGTACCGATACTATTCAAACCCCGTCACAAATCTTACAAAAAGGAACGGAATACTTTTAATTAAAAAACACTTTATTATTCAGATGAACTCATTATAGTAGGCGCACATTTTATCTCCTACTATGATGAAAGCCGATCATCGCTTTCATAACTTTTTAAAATAGAGACTTGTCGTGGCTGATGAACAAAAATCCTTAACGGATGTTGCAAAAAATACAGGCGAACTTTTGCAAGAAGCAGGTACTAAAACCACTCAAACGGTTTTAGCCCATACCGAAAAGTATCATGATGCCTATACCACCATTGATAAAATCGTGGATAGCTTCTGGGAACGTGTGCCTTATATTTGTATTGCGATTATCGTTTTTATTATTTTTTGGCTACTCACCAAATTATTTAAGTTCTTTGTTCGTAAAACCTTAGAAAATCGTTCTTATACGCGCCAAAACCTAGTGTTGGTTCTAAACCGTGTAGGAAGTACGACAATTTTATTTTTTGGATTCTTAATTGCACTTGTCATCATGATCCCGGGTTTTACCCCAGGACAACTTATGAGCGCGTTAGGGATCGGTTCGGTCGCAATTGGTTTCGCATTTAAAGATATTTTCCAAAACTTGCTTTCAGGTATTTTGATTTTATTGAGCGAACCGTTCCGTATTGGCGATTCAATCGTGGTCAATTCACTTGAAGGAACTGTTGAAGATATCCAAATTCGTGCAACATTCTTACGTTCACCAGATGGCCGTCGTATTGTTATTCCAAATGCCACAGTTTATACGAGCGCTTTAACTGTAAATACGGCTTATCAGCAGCGACGTTGTGAGTTTGTAGTCGGCATTGGATATGACGACGATGAACAAAAAGCTAAACAGATTATTTTAGATATTCTTAATAATGACCGAAATGTACTCAGTCAACCAGCTTTCTCGGTTAACGTTACAGCTTTAGCAGATTTCTCGGTTAACCTGACTGTCCGTTGGTGGGTTGATACTACTGAAACTGATATGTCCTCATCTACAAGTACAATTCAAGCTCAAGTAAAACAAGCTTTCAATGAGAACGGTATTAATATTCCTTACCCAATTCAGGAATTAAAAATGGCTTCAAATCAGCCACTTTTAAACCCAGAAACATCAACTAAAGAGACGACCTAAAATATAAGAAATAGACGTTTCAGTTCTTAAAATACGGTTGCCTAAGCTCACAGCTTGGCAGCCATTTTTTGTGAGCAAATCAATTTCATAGGGAATGAAACCACCTTCGGGTCCAACGACTACACTGCACGCATGCGGAATATTAACTGGCATGCTCTGCTCGGCATACGGATGAGCCACATAGGCGGGACTTTCCTTTGAAATTAAGTTTGGTAGAACATCTTCAACAAAAGGTTTAAAGCGTTTATATAATTGAATTTCAGGAGCAATGGTGTCGCCTGCTTGCTCGAGACCTAAAGTCACATAGTTATCAAGTTGTTGCAAAAATGGAGTTTGCCAATAGCTTTTATCTACCCGATAACTATGAATCAAACTAATTCTTTCAACACCTAGAGTCACACTATCCATAATTAAACGGCGTAAAACTTTGGGCCTTGGTAACGCTACGATTAAATGTACTGGAAGTTTTGCAGGTACAACTTCTTCAGTGATAGGCCGTATACAAACTTCTTGCTCATTCATCGAAACAATTTCAGTGGTATAGCGTGCACCATTACGAACACCAACTTTTAGATTTTGGCCCACCGTAATATCAAGATGTTCACGTAAATGCTGCAATTGGCGTTTTGAACGGATTAACCATAAATCTGACTGAACATCATCAGGTTCTAGTAAAACGATATTCATGGTTTTTCGGCCAAATACCGGTTAATTACACCAATATGCTTTTGTAATGAACCTTGGTTACGCTGCAAAACTTTATGCGCCTGCTCAACCACCTGCTTTGCTTCTTCAGGTTCGGCTAAACATGCCATCCAGATTGCTACGACTTGCTCAGCATCTTGGGCAATGAGTACACCATTTTCGTCAATGAATTCATCGACAATAGTTTGGAAATTAAAGTAACGAGGTCCTATTACGGTCGGTACATTTAAAACCATAGGCTCTAAAATATTATGCCCACCACCCGGTTCATTAAGCGATCCACCCACAAAACACACCTGACTTAAGGCATACCATAGCCAAAGCTCACCCATACTATCTGCCAGATAAACCTGTGTACTGGCGTGAATACTATGATTCATACTTCTACGATGAGTAATTAAATCTAGGTTTTGGCAAATTTCAAAGACTTCGTCGAAACGTTCAGGATGTCGAGGTACGACAATACAAACTAACTCTGGATCTGACCTTAAATAAGGCTGAAGTGCTTGCAAAATTTGTAGTTCTTCGGGTGCATGTGTACTGGCAATTGTCAGTACTTTTCGTTGGCCCAAATACCATAGCTGGTATAGCTTTGCTGCCTGATTTATAAAAGCCTCTGGCGCATGGATATCAAACTTAATATTTCCAACTACCTGACTTTTTTGTTGATCTAAACCAAGTTCTACATAACGTTGTCGAGTCGCATTATCTTGTGCCAGCACCCAGTCAATTTGTTTCAGCATTCCTGCAGTTAGCCCTGAAACGCGGCTATAACCTTTTGCTGATTTTTCTGATAATCGCGCATTTAATAATAAACAAGGAACCTGTTGTAGCTTGGCTTGATCAATTAAATTTGGCCAAAGCTCAGTCTCAACCAATGCTAAAAGTTTTGGCTGATACAACTCAAAAAATTGTTTTAAAAGATGCTTTTGATCAACAGGCAAATAAACTGCTTGAAATAGGTCTAAATAAGGTGCTTTTAAAAATAATGATTTGGCACGCGCCTGCCCCGTCTTTGTTGTATTAGTAACTAATACAGGTTGACCGAGTTTAAGATAATGCTCGATTAAAGGCTGCGCAGCATTGGTTTCTCCAACCGAAACAGCATGGAACCAAATTGCTCTTACATTTTTCGGAGACTCAAACGGCCCAAATCTTTCAAGACATTCCTGATTATATAATTCCTGGCTTTCTGCACGTCTTTTTATCCGCCATTGGTAAAAAGGTTTTAATAAATGGAGTGCGGTGTTGTACCAAAAAGGGGTCGCCAAGCGGTTTGCCTCAAATAGTCAAAGTTTAAAACTGGGGAAAATATAACATAGATAGAAAAAATGGCAGAGTTTCGATACCTAAACTCTACCATTACAAGAAAAGCGATTTACTTACTTAAGAAATGAACTAGGTCAGTAAGTCGAAATCTCAAAGATATTATGAAGCTTCTAGTGCTGGATAGTCTGTATAACCTTCAGCACCTTTAGCATATAAAGTTGTTGGTTGAAGTTCATTTAATGGCAAGTCTTTTTCTAAACGCTGTAAAAGATCTGGGTTAGCAATATATGCTTTACCAAAAGATACAGCATCTGCCTGACCTTCACGCAAGATACGTTTTGCTGATTCTGGTGTTAGATTCTCATTGGCAATCCATACACCATTAAATTTTTCGCGAAGTTTAGGACTAATACTATCAGCAGCTTCATATTCACGAGAGAAAATGAAAGCAACATTACGTTGGTTAAGTTGTTCAACTACATGACCAAAAGTTGCTAATGGGTTTTCATCACCCATATCGTGTGAATCACCACGCGGTGCAATATGAACACCTACTCGGCCAGCGCCCCACACTTCAATAAATGCATCAACGACTTCTAATAATAAACGTGCGCGATTTTCAACAGGACCACCGTATTCATCATCACGTTGGTTGGTATTACTTTGAAGGAACTGGTCAATTAAGTAACCGTTCGCTGCGTGTAATTCAACACCATCAAAACCTGCTGCTTTAGCCAGTTCTGCTGAATGTTTGTATTGAGCAATAACTTCTTGAATCTCTTCAATTGAAAGTGCACGCGGTGTTACATACGGACGTTTAGGACGTAATAAACTCACTTCACCCGCAGGTTGAATTGCACTTGGTGCAACAGGAATATCACCATCTAAAAGTTCAGGATGCGAAATACGGCCTACATGCCAAAGTTGAGCTACAATTTTTGAACCTTGAGCATGAACTGCCTCAATAATTTTATTCCAAGCTTGTGCCTGCTCTTGTGACCATAACCCTGGGGTGTCTGCATAACCCACAGTTTTTGAACCAATTACTGTTGCTTCAGTCAAAATTAGACCGGCATTTGCACGTTGTTGATAGTATTCAACCATTAAATCATTAGGCACTCGGCTTTCACCACTACGCGCACGCGTTAATGGAGCCATTACCAATCGATTTTTGATTTCAAAATCACCAACCGTTAAAGGAGTATTGAGTTCAGCCATAATCGCCTCGACTTACACTTTTAATAATTTAAAGTGTTTGTTTTAAATGTTCGATATATTGCTGAATCAAAGCTTCGTTACGTGAAAAATAAGACCATTGACCATATTTTTGGACCTGAATAAGCCCCGCCTGCTGTAACACAGACAAATGATTAGACATCGTAGACTGAGCTACTTTACCCAAACGTTCAATATGACCTGCACAAACACCCTTCTCAAAACTACCACCACATTCTTCCACCGGTAAATAATGTGCAGGTTCTTTTAACCATTGCAAAATTTGCCGACGTAGAGGGTTGGAAAGGGCTTTGCTAATTGCATCAATATCCATAGGCTCAACACGTCTTTTAAACGAACAAAGCTTTGTTCAGCATTTCGAAAACATAATATCGCATTTTTTCGATATTCATATCTATTTTTTTCGATATTCATATCGCATTTTTTCGATTAATATTCGAAGGCTGAACTGCTTTGCCGTTTTAATCGCTAAAAATCCAAGAGTTCTACATATTCATAGATGAACTGTATTCAAACTAAAAGTTCAGCAGACTCTTATAAACCTTGTTTTAAACTCGCTTCGATAAAACGATCAAGGTCACCATCAAGAACAGCACCTGTATTAGAGTTTTCAACACCGGTACGTAAATCTTTAATACGAGAATCATCTAATACATATGAACGAATTTGGCTTCCCCAACCAATATCAGACTTCGAGTCTTCTAGAGCTTGAGCTGCTTCATTACGTTTTTGCATTTCTAATTCATATAAACGCGCACGTAACTGTTTCCATGCGTGGTCACGGTTAGCATGTTGCGAACGCTGGTTCTGACATGCCACCACAATACCTGTTGGGATGTGAGTCAAACGCACAGCCGAGTCGGTTTTGTTAATATGCTGACCACCTGCACCAGATGCACGGTACGTATCGGTACGAACATCAGAAGGGTTAATATCAATTTCAATATTGTCATCAACTTCTGGTGAAATAAATACCGCAGAGAATGAAGTGTGACGACGGTTGCCACTGTCAAATGGTGATTTACGAACTAAACGGTGTACACCTGACTCTGTGCGTAACCAACCATAGGCATATTCACCTTCAACACGAATCGTTGCTGATTTAATACCAGCTACGTCACCGTCAGACACTTCCATAAGTTCTGCTTTAAAGCCATGACGTTCAATCCAACGCATATACATGCGTAAAAGCATAGACGCCCAATCTTGTGCTTCAGTACCACCTGAACCTGATTGAATCTCGACATAGCAAGGATTCGGGTCCATCGGGTTACTAAACATACGACGGAATTCAAGTTTAGCCAGTTCATCTTCAGCTGCACTAAGCTCTGACTGAACATCTTCAAGCAAGCTTTCATCATCAGCTTCTACAGCCAAATCTAACATCGCTTTTGCATCTTCAAGTTGTGTTGACAACCCATCCAATACATTAATAACGTTTTCTAGTTCGCCCTTTTCTTTCGCCATCGCCTGAGCACGGCTTTGATCATTCCAAATCGCAGGGTCTTCTAACTCACGTAAAACTTCTTCTAAACGCTCTTTTTTCAGATCGTAGTCAAAGATACCCCCGTAGTGTTTGGCTACGATCAGTTAAGTCTTTCAATTGGTTTAGATAAGGATTAATTTCCACGCGAGTGTTCCCATAAGAGCAGATAAACAGTCAATTATTTTAGCATAGCTTGCCATACTCAAACAAAAGCCCTCAAACATATTGATTTTCAATATCTCATTAATGAAAAATAAATATAATATTATTGATTTACCCATTAAAAATACATTAAAATTAACAACTTAAATCTTAATAACTTTATAACATATATTACTCTAGAGCTTTATCCATGAAAAAATCAAAATTTTTGTTTGCACTCATCACAGCTGCATGTGCTTTCAACGCAAATGCCTATCAAACTGAAGTTGGTACAATGTACGAATTTACAGATATGGATGGTGCAGAAAATAATAGCTTCGGCATTAACGGTAAATATTATTTTAATCCTGTAGAAGCAAAAACTTTCCCTTTAGCTGAAGCTGCTTTTTTAAATAAATCTTCAAATATTGGACTAGGATATGCATATAGCAAACTAGAAGATGATGAAGATTCTGGAAAACTCGAATTTAGTTCTGTAGGCATTACAGGTGAATACTTTATTCCAAATACCCCACTCTATTTATCAGGAGCATTTAACCGTACAAAAACCGAAGTCACTGCAAATGATTTTGGTTCGGTTGATGATAGCGGTAATGGTTATGCTGTAGAGGTCGGTTTCCTACCAACAGATGGCTTATTGTTGGCCGCTGGTGTAACAGATTTATCTGAAAGCTTTGATCCAATACAAGCAGCTAAATATGGCTTTATTACTTCAGTCACAAATGCTACAGCTGTAACTGGTGAAGATGAGGATACAGCCGTAACTTTACGTGCCAAATACGTTACTCAAATTTCAGGTTTTTATACTAATTTTGAAGGCCAAACTTATATTGGAGATGAAACTACTTATCGTTTAGGTGCAGATCTTTATCTTGATCCAACTTTAAGTATTGGAGCATCTTTTGCAGACTCAACAGCAGAAGATTCAGATACAATTTTTAGTCTTCGCGCACAAAAATTCTTTACACCACAAGTAGCAGTAGGCTTAACTTATACGACTGTTGAGGATGCTGATTCTTTTGGTATTAATGGAACATTCCGTTTCTAATTCATAAGAATTTATTAATTAAAGATATAAACGCTTGGATAGATTTATCTGAGCGTTCTTCAGTTCATTTTAATTTTAACCAGTAACATCCTCATACAAAATTGGGTACTTTTACAGCAATTTTTATGATCTACACAAAATCTACTCAATTTTAATAAAATAAAACATTATTAACTTTTATTTAATAATCAATAATTTAAATAGATCAAGTTTACATAAAAAACACATAGTTACAGTATGGTTACTTGAGCAAGATTGACGCATAAGCATTTTGGTCTAGACTAAAAGTTGTAACAAAACATTTATAAAATCGCTTTTTAGAGGGGAGAGATTCCATGAAAAAACTAGCAATTGCATCAGCTCTTTTATCTGCACTGGCAGTAAGTGGCGCAGCAAACGCTTACCAAGCTGAAGTTGGTGGTTCTTACAATTATCTTGATCCAGATGACGGCAGCAGTGTAAGCAAATTCGGTGTTGACGGGACTTATTACTTTAATCCTGTTCAAACTCGTAACGCTCCACTTGCTGAAGCAGCTTTCTTAAGCCGTGCAAGTAATGTTAACGCTCTTATCAACTATGGCGATAACAGCGGTACTAAAGACACTCAGTATGGCGTAGGTGTTGAATACTACGTTCCTAACTCAGATTTCTACCTTAGCGGTGATGTAGGCCGTAATGAGCGTGAAATCGATAACACTAATATTGATAGTAAAGTTACGACTTATGCTGCTGAAGTAGGTTATTTACCAGCTCCAGGTTTATTACTTGCTCTAGGTGTTAAAGGTTACGACGAAAAAGACGGTAAAGACGGCGCTGATCCAACAGTTCGTGCTAAATACGTAACTCAAGTAGGTCAACATGACGTAAACCTTGAAGCGTTTGGTGCGTTTGGTGACCTTGACGAATATAAAGTTCGTGGTGACTACTACATCGATAAAACTTTAAGTCTTGGTGTGGATTACTACAATAACGACTTAACTGATAAAGATGAATTTGGTATTAATGCTAAAAAATTCTTAAATCAACAAGTAAGTCTTGAAGGTCGTATTGGTTTCGGTGACAACGATAACACTTATGGTGTTCGTGCAGGATACCGCTTCTAATATCGCTTAAAAAGCACATAAAAAAATCCGCTCTAATGAGCGGATTTTTTTATTGGTTTAAATGCACAATACGCAATTGTAAATTTACATTGCCATTAAATGCATTACGATCCATTTCATATACTAAATGAACTTCATCTCGCATAGGATTAAATTCAAAACGACCAGCTGCATTAAATGCAATCGCATCAAAAGTATATTGATCTAGGGCTAACCTAAGTTTTAAATGTGTTTCTTTAAGCCAGCGATAATCAACAACTTTAAAATGTCCTTCAAACTGAGGAAAAGGGAATTTTTGTCCCCACGGTCCCAGTTGTTCTATCCAATTTAAAGTATCTAGCTGTAAGGCAGAAGCAGGAAGTTCGCCATCCGTCCATAGCGTTGCTTGAAACAAAGATTCTTCCATTGCTGCAATGCAATTGGTAAATGCTGTTTTAAAAGCTTCAAAGTTTTCTTTACGTATGGTTAAACCTGCTGCTGCTGCATGCCCACCAAAATGGCTCACCAATTCTGGATGTTGTTCAGCGACCTGTTCAATCGTATCTCGAATATGCACGCCATCAATTGAACGTGCTGATCCTTTAATATGAATGCCATCTTCATCGGGTGCAAAAACAATAGTGGGGCGATGAAATTGTTCTTTTAAACGCCCCGCTACAATTCCAATCACGCCCTGATGCCAATTTTCTTCGAAGAGTATAAGAGCTGGAGGAATGTCTTCTTTTGAGAGCTGCAAGCTATCTAAAGCAGATAAGGCTTGTTGCTTCATCTCTCCTTCGATTTGACGGCGCTCTATATTTAATTGATTTAACTGTCTCGCGATTGGATACGCAGATTCCATAGTGTCAGCTAATAAACATTCAATGCCTATACGCATGCTCTCCATGCGTCCAGCAGCGTTAATACGCGGACCTAAAACAAAACCTAAATCTTGTGCACGCAAAGATGAAGCCTCACGGCCAGCAATATCTAGCAACGCCAATATTCCGACTCGGCATTGATGTTGTTGAATACGTTTTACACCTGCGTCGACCAAAATGCGGTTGTTATAATCTAGGACAGCAACATCCGCATAGGTTCCCAAAGCAACCAAGTCTAGATATTGAGTGACTTTACTTGTACTTTTGTTTTGCTTGTTACGTAAACTAGCTAAATTGGCCAGCACATAAAATGCAACTCCAACACCTGCAAGCGCCTTACTTGGGAACTCACAACCTAACTGATTTGGGTTTACAACTGCTTCTGCAAGTGGTGTTTCTTTGGTCGTTAAATGATGATCTGTAATAACCACTTGCATGCCCAGTACATGTGCCGCTTCAACACCAGCATGGCTGGAAATCCCATTATCGACAGTAATTAATAAATCGGGTTGATAAGTTTGATGTGCAAGCTCTGCAATTGCGGGGGTAAGCCCATAACCGTATTTAAATCGGTCTGGAACCAAATAGTCGACTTGTGCCCCCATATCGCGAAGCACCAATACCATTAAAGCTGTGCTAGTTGCACCATCGGCATCATAATCACCGACAATAACAATTTTTTTCTGCTCATCAATAGCTTGGTCTATTAATGCCACAGCAGTTTCTAATCCCTTGAGCTGCGGAGCTAATAAATTCTTAAGCTTTAACTCTAATTCCTGTTCAGATTGTACTCCACGCCTTGCCAAAATTTCGGCAATAAACGAAGGCACGCCCTGAAACTGTTCAGGGCGTGTCAATAAAGGTCTTTGTTTGATTTGTATTTTTGTCATTTAAGGCATCAGTCGGTGCATCGTCCATTGACCGTCGATTTTTTCATAACTCAAGCGGTCATGTAAACGATTTGGTCGCCCTTGCCAGAATTCATAGTAATCTGGCTGCAGACGATAACCTCCCCAGAACTCTGGCTTATCAAGCACTTCACGACTTGTAACTTGCTGTTGTAAGTCTTGAAAACGTTGCTGTAACAGCTCTCGGCTTTCAATCTTACCACTTTGCGGCGTACTGATATGCGCTGCAATCTGGCTATCACGTGGTCGTTTACGATAGTAATCTGTAGACTCTTGCTCAGCAATTTTGACTACATGACCACCAACTCGCACCTGACGCTCTAGACTTGGCCAGTAAAATAATAATTCGGCATATGGATTTTCTGCCAAATCGATACCTTTCTGACTGTCGTAGTTAGTATAAAAATCATACCCAGCTTCTGTAGCCCCACGTAACAAAACTGTTCGAACATGAGGTCTGCCATTCGCACTTGCTGTCGCTAATGACATTGCATAGGGTTCATGCAAATTGGCTGCTAGAGCATGGTTAAACCAACCAAGAAACTGCTGATGAGGACTAGATTCAACTTGCCCCTCATGCAATTCTCCTTGCTCGTAGCTTAAGCGTAATTCACTTAAATCTTTAATGACATCACTCATGTCATGCACCTTATGCGACTTGTGCTTGTGAACGAACTGAATCTGCTAAATGCTGAGCTAAAGCATTCACTTCTTGCTCATCATCACCTTCGACCATAACACGAATTACAGGCTCTGTACCTGACTTACGAATCAAGATTCGTCCACGTCCTTTGAGCTGTGCTTCTGCTTTATCAAACTCGGCAACCAATGCAGGAATAGAATACGGATCAAGCATTTGTTCTAAACGTACATTCACAAGAATTTGAGGGAATAATTTAAAGTCTTGAACCAACTCATGAAGAGCTTTATTTTGCTCGACCATCACGGTTAAAACTTGAAGTGCTGCAATAATCGCATCACCTGTCGTACTCTTGTCTAAAGTTAGAATATGGCCAGATGGTTCCCCACCAGTAACCCAACCATTTTCTTCTAGGGCTTGTAATACATAACGGTCACCAACCTTAGCACGAACAAAACCAACATTCGCTTTTTCAAGTGCGACTTCGAGTGCCATGTTACTCATGACAGTACCCACTACGCCTGCTGGCTTATTTTGAGCCTGAGTCGCTAAAATATATAAGATATGGTCACCATCAATTAAGTTACCAAACTTATCCACCATCACGACACGGTCAGCATCACCATCAAAGGCAATCCCTAAATCTGCTTCGTGCTCAACTACAGCTTTTTGTAGATTTTCAGGATGTGTTGAACCACAACCTTCATTAATATTTAAACCATCCGGCTCATTATATAAAGCAACTACTTTTGCACCTAACTCACGGAAAACCGAAGGACCAACGCTATACGCCGCACCATGAGCACAGTCCAACACAATCTTTAAATTATTTAAGTCAAAGTGGTAAGGGAAAGTAGATTTACAAAATTCGATATAGCGACCATTCGCATCATTTACACGAACACTTTTACCTAAGTTTGCTGTGTCCTCAATATATAAATCTTTTTCTAATTCGAGGTTAATTTCTTCTTGTAGAGCATCTGGTAATTTTTTACCTTCGCTTGAGAAAAATTTAATCCCATTATCAAAATATGGGTTATGTGATGCAGAAATCACGATACCGGCATGAGCATGTAAAGCACGAGTAAGGTGCGCAATTGCTGGGGTTGGTAAAGGGCCAAGTAAATGAACATATACGCCAGCAGCGTTTAACCCCGCCTGCAAAGCAGACTCTAAAATATAACCAGATAAACGAGTGTCTTTTCCTAATACAACAAGTGGCTTATTTTTTGGACTCGTTCGTTTTAATACCTTCCCTGCAGCAAAACCGAGTTTTAAAGCAAACTCTGGAGTAATAGGCATTTGCCCAAATTTTCCACGAATACCATCCGTTCCAAAATAACTCATAGCTTATCTCATTTTTACGCCACTTCAGCCGTGGCTTACTTCATATATGGCAATTCCGCCATATCTCTTTTCGTCAGATTTACTTTACACCAAAAACAAAAAGCCGTCAGTGTAATGACGGCTTTCTTCATTGTTTTGGTTACGAAAATCTAACCAACACGATAGTTTGGAGCTTCTTTAGTAATCGTTACATCATGAACATGTGACTCAGACATGCCTGCTGAAGTAATTTTCACAAATTTCGCATTTTGGCGAAGATCTTCAATCACAGCTGAACCTGTATAACCCATCGATGAACGTAAACCACCCATCATTTGATGAACGATGTTACCCATTGGGCCTTTATATGGAACACGGCCTTCGATTCCTTCTGGTACTAACTTCTCAGCACCCGCTTTTGAATCTTGGAAATAACGGTCAGCAGAACCAGTTGCTCCCGCCATTGCACCTAATGAACCCATACCACGATATGCTTTGTAGTAACGACCTTGGAAAAACTCAACTTCGCCCGGCGCTTCTTCAGTACCCGCAAGTAATGAACCAACCATGATCGTACTTGCACCCGCACCGATCGCTTTTGCCATATCGCCAGAGAAGCGGATACCGCCATCTGCAATTAAAGGAATTTGATCTTTTAGTGCACTAGCAACGCTGTCAATCGCAGAAATTTGTGGCATACCGATACCAGCCACAATACGTGTTGTACAGATAGAACCAGGGCCAATACCTACTTTTACAGCATCTGCACCTGCATCTAATAATGCTAATGCAGCATCACCAGTTGCAATGTTGCCACCAATCACTTGTACTTGAGGGAAGTTTTGTTTCACCCAACGTACACGTTCAATTACACCAGCAGAGTGGCCATGCGCTGTATCAACAACAATTACGTCAACACCAGCTTCAACCAATGCTTCCACACGACTTGGTGTATCAGCACCAGTACCTACCGCAGCACCAACACGTAAACGACCAAGATCATCTTTACAACTGTTTGGATAGCTCTCAGCTTTGCGGAAGTCAGTTACTGTAATTAAGCCTTTAAGTTCGTTGCTCTCACCAACGACCAAGACTTTTTCAATACGGTGTTTTTGCAATAATGCTTGAATATTTTCTTTAGACTCGCCTTCACGTACAGTGACTAAACGATCTTGGCCTGTCATGATGTTGCTAACAGGTTGTTCTAAATTGGTTTCAAAACGCGTATCACGGCCTGTCACAATACCAACAACCTTGCCGTCTTTAACAACAGGTACACCACTAATGTTATTAGCAGAGGTAATTGCGATGAGTTCACGTACTGTAGTTTCAGGCGTTACAGTGATAGGATCTTTCACCATACCCGCTTCGAATTTTTTCACACGGCGTACTTCTGCAGCTTGAGCAGCAATATCCATGTTTTTGTGCAAAATCCCGATACCACCATTTTGTGACATCGCAATCGCCATACGTGACTCTGTCACTGTATCCATTGCAGCTGAAACTAATGGGATATTTAAATGAATGCCGCGAGTTAAACGTGTCTTTAAAGAGACATCTTTTGGGAGAACAGTAGAGTAGGCAGGAAGTAATAAGACATCATCGAAGGTTAGCGCTTCTTGAACGATGGTCAGCATAACAATCTCACTGGTAAATTCCGTGAGCTATTATAAACAAATTTCAATGCAATTTTCATATTATCTTTGCCTTTTTCAGCAATAGATAGAGAGCTTCTCCAAATAATTCCCACTTATTATTGTGTTAGCTCATATTTAACTCACCTGATCATAGTCATGATCATTCTCAGAATCGGCTGGGTTAACACGAATAAGAGGAATAAGCTGGTGCGCCAAACGAGCTTTACTACATTGCTCATCTCCCATCTGCACCTCTCTACAGGTAGAACTACGTACAGTATAAATAGAACAACCCACCTCTTTACCAATTTCACCCGTCAAAGCCTGACACCGTGGCTGAGCCCGATTAGTTCCACGCATACAAGAATAAACAGGTGTCAAAGGTTCAATTAGATGTTCATCTATTAACTCGGCCTCAGCCCAGTAAAATGAAACCCGAAAATGTGCACAACATGCCCCACAGTGTAGGCACTCATCTGGAGTCGCAACTTGAGATAACATTTTATTCAAATTCTCGTCATCAAAAATTTTTCTGCGACGGAAAATACTAAAAAAATTTCAAATTGGACTCAAGATAATGGATCTCATTTTTTAAGTAGGGCAGCTAAAAATTTGCTCCGTCATTAAATCTACGCCGCATGGCAAGGTCTCAATCCAGTCTAAAAACTGATTGACCATTTCTTTACCCATAAATGGACTACCGTGCTGAGGCACAATCATTTCAATATCCATTTGGCGCACCATATTGACCCACAAACGGATAACTTTATTGGAACACATATAGCGTTGGTGAAAAGCCTTCATTTTCATGACGTGCGTATCGAAATCTTTTAAAGGCTGATTAGCATCTTCAACAATCGAGGCGCCCATATCACCAGAAAACAGAATCTTAGCAACTGGGTCATAAAACTGAAAATTACCCACCGAATGTAAGAAATGAGCAGGAACTACCACAAGCTTGGATTCCCCTAGAGTAATTACTTGGCCGCGGTCGGGTAATTCAATAAGGCGATCTTCCCAATTCCCTTTCATACGCTCACTCATAAATGAGGAATTTAGGTGTGGTAAAAAACGTGCCCATAATTTTGATGCAACAACTTTAGCATCGGTATAAACCAGCCAGCGTGGCATTGAAGTAATAATGTCCGGATCTTGATGCGAGGCCATCACATAGTCCAGATTTTTCAAACGTGTATATTTATTTAATTCCATCGTTAATGGAACGTAGGTCAAATCGCCACCCGGGTCAATTACAGCAGCACGTTCATGGTCAATAATTAAAAATTGATTGGCTTGGATACCTTCCCCTTTAACCAAGCTGGTAAAACTAATACATTTATGTAAGCCATTATCAAATAATATCTGCGATGTTGTTTTTTCAAACCCCATACAATTCCCCAAAAAAACTTTAAATATTAGATATTTTTATATCCATACTAAAATAAAGGGATTCAGTAACTCTTGCAATAAACTACTTTATTTTTCTAATAATATTTTAAAATTGATTTTGCTTTTCTTATTTTATAAATGAATCATAATGTTATTTAAAATTAACCCACAATAAATTAAAATAATTCTCATTATCAAATTTACTTTTTGTGCTGCTTAGGCCTCCCATGAATCAACCCTTCCGTTTTTCAACATCAAAAACATTGTTAGCAGTTGCTATTTTTACTTCGATGACAGCAAGTCACGCTGAAAAAATAACAGAACAACAAAATTCGACCAGTGTTCTTCCCACGATTTCTGTTCAAGCGCAAAAAGAAAGCACCTCACCTTACGTCGCAACTAAAGCAAACTCTGCCTTAAAATCAGACGCACCTTTATTTAAAACTGCTCAGTCGGTTTCGGTAGTAACCCGTGAGCAACTTGACCAAAAACAAGCAAAGACACTTACAGATGCACTTGAAGGTGTTGCTGGTGTTGGAGCTGGGAAACTTGGTCGTCGTGGTTGGGATGATTTCATTATTCGAGGACAAACTTCTTCTGATTCAGTTTATGTCGATGGTTTAAGAATTGGTCAAAGTTCTCCAACCCCATCTGTAGCAGCTGAAATATCAGGTATGGATCAGGTACAAATTTTAAAAGGGCCTGCATCTATTAATTTTGGTTTGGTTGCTCCAGGAGGTATTGTCAACTTAGTGACTAAACGCCCTCAAGCTGAAAGCTTTGCTCGGGCCACTATGACTTATGGCAGCTACAACCTTAAAGAAGGAACGTTCGATTTAAACTATAGCCCTAATAATAGTGAAAAAGGTGCTTTCCGTTTAAATGGTCGTATCTCGGATCAAGATGACCCAACAGATTATGTATATTTTAAAAATTACTACATCTCCCCCTCTTATAACTTTGACTTAGGGGATAACACTGATCTATCTGTCATCGCAAGCTATCAGCATCGCGAATACATCCGTCAACAAGGGTTACCTGTCATTGGTACATTAAAAGATAACCCTAACGGCGCTATAGATCGAAGTTTATATATTGGCGATCCTAATTTTGGTAAATATGAAGCAGATGTTTACCGTACAGGTTATACCTTTAAACACGCTTTTGATAACGGTTGGAACTTTAATCAGAACTTTGCCGTACAAAAAACTGAAATGGATGGTACTGCTGTCTTTGCTCGCACGGGTAACAACTTTTGGGTAAAAAACAAACAAGGTGAAATCGACTACACAACCATTAGCCGTAAAAATAATAGCCGCCACCAAATTATTGATAATTTAAGCTTTGCCATTGATAACCGTCTAAATAAACAGTTTGATTTATATGGTATGCAACACGACCTTAATATTGGAGTAGATGCTTTTCAGGAAAAAAGTGATTACACCAACGATAAATACGATATTGGCGATTTAAATATCTATGACCCCGTTTACGGTCAAAATGTAAAATTGACTCAAAATGTTCGTGATATCAACCGTCTCAAATATTTAGGGTTTTATTTACGTGACCGCATTCAGCTTAATGACCAATTACTTTTAAGCTTATCTGGTCGTCAAGACTGGGCGCAAACTCAAACCACAAGTTTGGTGACTGGCAGTACAAGTAAACAAACAGACAATGCATTTACAGGCAGCGCCTCTGTCATGTATACCCTTAATGATATTGTGGCTCCTTATGTCAGCTATGCCACTTCATTTACCCCAAATAGCGGTACTGATGTAAATAACAATCCATTCAAACCTGAAGAAGGGAAACAGGTTGAAGTCGGAATGAAATTACAAAGCCCAGATCAACGAGTTCAAGGTGCTATCGCTTGGTATGATTTAAAACGTCAAAATGTTTTAGTCACTGATACTGCGAATAGTGGCTATAAAGTACAACGTGGCGAACAGTTAACTCGCGGTATTGAAACTGAGCTAAGCGCAGAAATTTTAGAAGGTTTAAAATTAACAGCTGCCTATACCTACACAATTGATGCTGAAATTAGTAAAGATGCAAACGCGAGCAATGTAGGAAAAGCACTCGACAATATTCCTGAGCATGCTTACAGCCTGTCGGCTCGTTATAAATTTGACCCTGCCTCAAAACTTGGTTGGTATGTCGGCGGTGGATTCCGAGGTGAAACCTATAAAACTATGGATAAGTTAGATATCCATATTCCAGGCTATACCGTATTTGATACAGAAGCTGGCTATGATGCAGGACATTGGGGTGCTCAACTTGCGATCCGTAATCTATTCGATAAAGATTATTATGCAGGTGCCTTAAATGAAAATTTGGTGACTTTAGGTAATCCACGTCAAATTAACTTTACTATGAAATTTAACTATTAAAATTACCTATAAAAAAACGCACTCGATTCGAGTGCGTTTTTTGGCAGTTTTAAATGCGTTAGAAAAAATAATGCTGTACTAAAGTAGAGATACCTACAATTAAGAAAATAGCGGCACCAATTTTATGAATGAGCGAAATGGGTAAACGTTCAGCCAGTTTATTACCAATAAATACAGCGGGTGCATTGGCAATCATCATACCTATTGTTGTACCAAGCATAACCCAGAAAATGCTGTCATAACGTGCAGCTAAAGCAACTGTTGCTATTTGGGTTTTATCGCCAATTTCAGCCAAGAAAAATAAAATAAAGGTTGCACCAAAAACACCAAATTTTTGCCATCTATTAATACTATCCGTTTCATCATCGAGCTTATCTGGAATAAGCATCCAGAACGCCATACCAATGAAACCAGCTGCAAGGACCCAGACTAAAATTTCGGGGCTCAACACGGTCGTAATCCACTGTCCAAGTACAGCAGAAATACCATGATTAATTAGAGTAGCTAAAAGAATCGCAATAAGAATAGGGATTGGCTTACGGAAACGTGCAGACAGTAAAAGGGCCAATAATTGGGTTTTATCGCCCATTTCAGCGAGGGCAACAATTGAAGTAGAAATCAGAAATTCTTGCATGTCGTTTCTCTGGCTAGCATAAATGCCCATGACCTACCCCTCCTGCTAGCCAAATATCTGCAGAGTGGTAAATCAAAGGTCTTGCCAACTCGGAAACGATGAGACGTTTAAGCTATGATGACCATGTTCTGTTGAACAATTATGTTGATCATCACCTATTCATTTAGAAATGAATAGCGGCTACTCCCCAATGAAGTATGCGTTTATTATATTCGAGTAGTTCTATTTTTCAAACATTCAGGCGAAAAATTTTATCCACACCCAAACTAACAATCGTCCTAGACCCAATAATAAAGCTAAACAAATACTTAAGTTAATAAATCCAAAATTATTAATGCCAGTTACGTGCTGAGACTGAAATTCAAATGGCAAAATAAGCATTGCTACAAATACTTCCAAGCCCATTGCAACGTAGGTCATCCATTCCCAAGGAAAGTTTAAAACACTCACCCACAACCCCATTAATAAAAATACAATTAATAGAATCGGCACCATGATTTTTAAAAATCCTACCATTTATTCTTTCTCCTTTACCGACTAACGAGAAATTTCTCCTCTCTCGACACTTCATTTTTCGTCTTTAGATTAACTTAAAACCAATTAAATTAAATATCAAAATAAAACCCCGCCGAAGCGAGGTTTTAATGATTCATTTAAAAATATTAGATCAATAAAGTACGAATATCTTTAAGAAGTTTCGTAAGCTTATTAGTAAAGCGAGCCGCATCTGCACCATTAATTACACGGTGGTCATAAGACAATGACAAAGGCAACATTAAGCGCGGATCAAAGTCTTTACCATTCCATACTGGCTGCATTGTTGCAGGTGAAATACCTAAAATTGCAACTTGTGGCCAGTTCACTAGTGGTGTAAATGCTGTACCACCAATTGCGCCTAAACTTGAAATGGTGAAATTCGCACCTTGCAAATCTTTCGGTGTTAATTTCTTATCACGCGCTTTTTGACCTAACACACCCAATTCAACTGCAATTTGCTTAATTGATTTTTGGTCTGGGTTACGAAGTACTGGCACAGTTAAACCATCAGGTGTTGCTACCGCAATTCCCATATGGATTTCATTGCGCAAGAGCACTGATTTACCGTCATCAGATAGATGACCTGCGAATTCACGCTCTTCTTTCAACAAATACGCAACCGCTTTGATAATGAATGCCATAATCGTCAGGCTGATACCTTCTTTTTTGAAGTTGCCTTTTAACTCATTACGCCAATCTTCCAACTCAGTAATGTCAGCCAAATCAAACTGGGTGACTTGCGGAATAAAGTTGTTCAATGACAATTGCGGAATTGAAACTTGCTGCAAACGCGTCAGTACTTTTTCTTCCACACCACCAAACGCAGTAAAGTCAGGAAGCTTTGGCAAACCCGAAACCGCTGGTGCAACCGCAGCAACTGGCGCCGCTTGCGGTGCAGTTAAACGACTCTTCACATACGCAAAGATATCTTCTTTAACAACACGGCCATGCTCACCAGAAGTTTTAACTTGAGATAAAACTACACCAAGTTCACGAGCAAGCTTACGCACAGCTGGTCCTGCATAAACTTTAGCGTTTTCGGCTTCTTGTTCTTTGGTTAATTTATCATTACCAGAAGAAGCAGGGGCAGATACTGCTTGAGTCGGAGCAGGAGTTGCCGCTTTAGGTGCTGCTGCCTGTGGAGCTGATTCTGCTTTCGCCGCTGGTGCAGCAGCAGGTGCTTGGCCTTCAGCTTCAATTGTTGCCAGCAATACACCTTGTGAAACTTGTTGGCCTGCTTGCAAGTGAATTGCTTTCACAACACCAGCAACAGTACTTGGAACTTCCACAGTTGCTTTATCTGACTCAACAACAACAAGGCTTTGGTCTACATCAACTTTGTCACCAACCTGAACCAAGATTTCAGCAACAACTGCTTTATCTACACCCAAATCAGGAACGTTAATGTCAACCGGTCCAGATTGAGTAGCAGTCGATGCTACAGTTTCTTGCTGAGTTGGTGCAGGTGCTGCCGCCGGAGCTGCTGTTGTAGAAGCAGATGCCTCAGCTGACGCACTAGATGCAGATGTTGTTTTCACTTGAATGAGCACAACACCTTCTTTAACTGTATCGCCTTCTTTAACTTGAATGCTTTCTACAGTACCTGCAACACTGCTTGGTACTTCTACAGTTGCTTTGTCAGACTCAACCACAACGATGCTTTGTTCAACATCAATCTGTTCGCCAACTTTTACTAAAATTTCACCAACTAGTGCTTTTTCAACACCAATATCGGGAACTTGAACTTCAACCACTTGGCTAGTTGTTGCCGTTGCTGGTTGAGCAGCAGTTGAAGGCTGTTGAGCCGCTGCCGGTGCTGCTGTTTGTTCAGCTACTGGTGCAGCTTTTGGAGCTTCTTCTGCTTGAGCTACTGGTGCAGCACCCTCAGCTTCCAGTTCAAGCAATACCGTACCTTCAGTTACGCTATCACCTTCTTTGATTAAGATGCTTTTTACCACACCTGCTGAAGTGCTAGGCACTTCAACAGAGGCTTTATCTGACTCAAGCAAAACAAGGCTGTCATTTTCTGCAATGCTGTCGCCAACTTTTACTAAAATTTCAGCAACAACTGCTTTGTCTACACCAATATCAGGGGTCTTAATTTGCATGCTTAGTTCCCCTCACCTGTTTGCGTTTCATTATATTCAGCAACTGCCTGAACTTCTGGATGCGCTTGAGGAGCCCATGCCACTGGACGGTCAGTATCTAACTCAAAGTTAGAAATTGCGTCTTTAACTAAACGTGCGTCCACTTCACCTTCGTCAGCTAATTTTTTCAAAGTAGCAACAACGATATGTGCAGCATCAACACCAAAGAAACTACGTAAATTAGCACGTGTATCTGAACGACCATATCCATCTGTACCCAATGCAACAAATGGGCGACCATCTGGAAGATAAGCACGGATTTGTTCGCTGTAAGCACGCATATGGTCTGTTGCTGAAACAACGATACCTTCTGTGCCACGTAACTGTTTAGATACCCAAGACTCTTTCACTTCTTCAGAAAGTGGGTGTAAACGGTTGTATTCTTCACATGCCATACCATCACGTGACAACTCATTGAAGCTTGTTACGCTCCAAACGTTTGAATGGATTTGGTATTCATCACGTAAGATTTTCGCAGCTTTGATGACTTCACGAAGAATTACACCTGAACCAAGTAATTGGACAGTTGCTTTTTCATCTTTTTCGAACAAGTACATACCACGTTTAATGCCTTCCTCAGCGCCTTCAGGCATTGCAGGATGCTCGTAGTTTTCGTTCATTACAGTTAAGTAGTAGAACACACGCTCTTGGTTCACATACATACGTTGCAAACCGTCATGTACGATTACAGCTAATTCATAACCAAAACATGGATCATAAGATACACAGTTTGGAATAGTGTTCGCCAAGATATGTGAATGACCATCTTGGTGCTGTAGACCTTCACCGTTCAATGTTGTACGACCAGCTGTTGCACCTAACAAGAAACCTTGAGCTTGCGCATCACCAGCTGCCCACGCAATGTCACCAATACGTTGGAAACCGAACATTGAGTAGTACATATACATTGGAATCATTGGCAAGTTATTCGTTGAATAACTTGTTGCCAACGCAGCCCATGCACTCATCGCACCAGCTTCGTTAATCCCTTCTTGAAGCATGTGACCATCACTTGCTTCACGGTAATGCATTAACTGTTCTTGGTCTTCTGGAGTATATTTTTGACCATGAGCTGCATAGATACCGAGCTGACGGAACATACCTTCCAGACCAAAAGTACGTGCTTCATCTGGAACGATTGGTACTACGCGGTCTTTAATCGCTTTTTCTTTGAGTAAAGAAGCAATTAAACGAACCATCACCATAGTGGTAGATTGTTCTTTACCACCTGAGCCATTCAATACAGCATCAAATACAGATAATTCAGGAATCGCTAAAATTTCACTCTCTTTACGACGTGCAGGTAGGTAACCACCTAACGCTTCACGACGCGCCTTCATGTACTTCATTTCTGGAGAGTTTTCACTTGGGCGATAGAATGGAAGCTCTTCTAACTTATCGTCTGTAAATGGAAGATTGAAACGGTCACGTACATATTTCAAAGAGTCGATCTGCATTTTTTTGATTTGGTGAGTTTTGTTCACCGCTTCAATTTCTTCAGACAAACCGTAACCTTTAACAGTTTTCGCAAGAATAACTGTTGGTTGACCTTTAGCTTTCATTGCTTCTGCATAGGCAGCAAACACTTTGTAAGGGTCGTGACCACCACGGTTGAGATTATCGATGTCTTCATCGCTTAAATCTTTTACAAGTTCCGCAGCTTCTGGGTACTTGCCAAAGAATTTCTCACGTGTATATGCACCACCTTTCACTTGATAGCGTTGGTATTCACCATCAACTGTCTCTTCCATTACCGCTTTTAAAGCGCCTGTGCTGTCTTTTGCAAGTAGTGGGTCCCAATGACGGCCCCATACCACTTTAATTACGCGCCAGCCTGCACCACGGAATAAAGATTCTAACTCTTGAATGATTTTACCGTTACCACGTACAGGACCATCTAGACGCTGTAAGTTACAGTTAACAACCCAGATAAGGTTATCAAGCTTTTCACGACCAGCAAGTGAAATTGCACCAGTACTTTCTGGCTCATCCATCTCGCCATCGCCAAGATAAGCCCAAACTTTACGATCTTCTTCTTTGATCAAGCCACGGTTCATCAAATATTTTTGAATATGTGCTTGATAAATCGACATGATTGGACCAAGGCCCATTGATACGGTTGGGAATTGCCAATAGTCAGGCATTAAATATGGATGCGGATAGCTTGGTAAACCGTTACCGCCAACTTCACGGCGGAAATTACTTAACTGTTCTTCAGTTAAACGTCCTTCAAGGAATGAACGTGCATAAATACCAGGAGCACAGTGCCCTTGGTAATAAATCATATCTCCGCCAAAGCTATTGCTGTTTGCGCGGAAGAAATGGTTAAAACCTACGTCATATAATGTTGCACTTGATGCGAAGCTCGCCAAGTGTCCACCTAAATCGTCACCTGTTTTATTCGCACGAAGTACCATTGCTAAGGCATTCCAACGAATCAATGCACGAATACGGCGTTCCATATCTTGGTCGCCTGGCATTGCAGGTTGTTCTTCAACAGAAATTGTATTTAAGTAAGGTGTATTGAGACGTTGAATTGGAACATGCTTAGCAATTGCTTGTTGGTAAAGTTTTTCCAACAAGAATGCCGCTCGTTCAGTTCCCATATGTTGTAAAACTGAATCGAATGCATCTTGCCATTCTTGGGTTTCTTGTGCGTCGGAGTCACCGTAAAACGCCATAATTCACCTGTTCCTTGTTCTCTAATCTACTTTGTATTTTTACCACGTTTTACCCCTTTCAAGTTATTGCCTCGGGTGAATGTGGGGGGGCCCTATTATTTTCTGAATGAATAGTCATTGACCGAGCAGTAAACAAAATAACAAAAAAACGCCAATAATGGCGTTTTTTTATACAATCTTTGCGTTAAAAAAGGTTTAGCTTAGTTTTAGATTCATAAATTTAATAACCTTACCTTTTTAAGTATGCTTTTATGGAAGCATCGCCAAGTAAGTAGTTGGGTTTTTACGTTGACCGTCTTTTACTACTTCATAATGCAAATGTGGACCAGTACAGCGACCTGTACACCCTACATTAGCAATATGTTCACCAGCAGAGACTTGGTCGCCTACACGTACCATTAGACGTGAAGCATGAGCATAACGCGTTAAATAACCATTGCCGTGGTTAATTTCAACATATTGACCATAGCCAGTGCCCCAGCCAGATTTAGTTACAATACCTGGGCCTGTAGCATAGATTGGCGTGCCACTCGGAGCAGCCATATCTAATCCGCCATGATGTTCTGCACGGCCACCCATGGTACGACCACCAAAGTTTGAAGAAACTCGTACAGTATCAGGAAGAGGGTGAGAAACTAACCAAGAGTAAGAATTTGAAGAAGAACCATTAAAAGAATTTTTTGCGGTTGTGTTACCGTACTTCTTTGCGAGCGACTCATTGTTGAGTTCAACTGTTTTTTGGCGTAAGGTCACTGAAACTTTCGCACTCGCCGGAAGATCTAAATCATCGGGATGAGTATATGAACCTTGAGATAATGTTTTTGATAGCTGTTCCAATCGATCTGAATCAGTAGATTGGTTAATTGTTTGATAATCTGCAAAAGCAACTGATGCTGCCGAAGCGGCAAGTGAAAACGCTAATAAAATACGACGCGTGTGCATAAAAACCTCTTGAAACTGTTCTTACTCAAGTTCCTTATGATCTCTTCCTTGATATCGATTGAAATGAACGCTTAAGATTAAGACAAGAATCCATCCGAGAATGACCATGTCTAAACCCGATAACGTTTTTCAACAAACCGGAAAACACATAAAAACAGGAAACCTTACGTTTCTAACAACGCAAGTCGCGCAATGGCAAAGACTTACGAAAATTATCCAACCCTTATTGCCCCAACCGGAACAATGGCAGGTCGTGTGTTATCAAAATGGCTCTTTAATCATTACTGGTGAAAATCAAGCGATGATTAGTCAACTCAGTTATTTACAGAACCAATATGTATCTAAATTATCTCAGCTTGAAGGGTTAAAAGACTTACAACGAATTCAGGTCCGATTGAGAA
Source organism: Acinetobacter sp. S-1 (assembly GCF_059579785.1). NCBI lineage: Bacteria > Pseudomonadati > Pseudomonadota > Gammaproteobacteria > Moraxellales > Moraxellaceae > Acinetobacter > Acinetobacter sp. S-1. The sequence goes on along the minus strand of NZ_CM184207.1, from coordinate 167,885 downwards.
ATAAAAATATTCCAAATGCACCCTCATCTGAGCCATCTAAACCCATTCCCCCGGAAACACAAGAAATGTTACGTAGTGTAGCCGACTTCGTGAGCGACCCTAAGCTTAGCCAAGCTTTACTACGTTTGGCAAGCAATAAAAAATGACGAGCTTTCTATTTCTTAATTAGAATCATTATTATTATGTGATTATAATCACACTTTTTAATGTTACATTATAACATAGCCAAGTAAAGACAAGGACTTATGTCACGCTCACATATGGAATTGGACATTGACTCTCGTCATCAAATGTTACAATTTCATAATTACTCGGATCACTTTGAACATTGCGTAACAACTGATTATTTAAAGCATGTCCTGATTTATAGCCATCAAACTTGGCAATAATTTGATGACCAAGCAAATACAAATCACCTACTGCATCTAAAATCTTATGTCTAACAAATTCATCAGCGAAACGTAAACCTTCTTCGTTGACGACCCCTGTATCATCTACACCAATTGCATTATCTAAGCTTGCGCCTAGTGCTAAATTGTTTGCCTTCAGGTAGTCCAGATCTTTCATGAAACCAAAAGTACGTGCCTCACTGACTTCATAAACAAAAGTTTCTGTCGAAAAGTCGATTGTGGCAGATTGATATTCTTTAGCAAATGCCGGATGGTCAAAATCAATCGTGAAATTTAATTGAAAACCATTGTGAGGGCTAAAAATTGCTTTCTTATCATCGATGAGTGCTTCAACCGGTTTTAATATTCTTATGAATTTTTTCGGTGCATCCAGTTCTCGTAATCCACCTTGCATTAAAAGGTAAATAAATGGACCAGCACTACCATCCATAATTGGAACTTCAGAAGCAGATACCTCAACAATCAGGTTATCAATTCCTAAACCTGCAATCGCACTCATTACATGCTCAATTGTGCCTACTTTTATATCTCCGGTTACCAAGTTGGAGCACATAAAAGCTTCTTGAATGAGCAATGCATTAGCAGGGATATCGACTGGCGGATCCAAATCGATACGGCGAAATACAATACCCCCATCCACGGTATGTGGAATGAAATTGATCATCACTTTTTGACCGCTATGAAGACCTATTCCACTCGCTTTTACCACACGATTGAGAGTACGCTGTTTCACCATGCTTTGTAACTTCTTTTTTAAAACCGCTATACGTTAGCATATTTAGTCATTGATCAAAAATAAAAAAAGGCAGTGTTTAAACACTGCCCTTCATTAAATCTAACGATAATTTACTTACGTTGCTGATTTTTCAAGTAATCTTGAATACTCATTGGAGAAGAACGCGGAGTAGAACTTGCTGTGCTACTGACTTCATTATCAGCGTTTTGACGCTTATTGATTGCAGGAACATCATCTTCATCAACAGATTGAGCTGATTGACTCGATGCATGGCTTACCGTATTACGCTTTCTCGGTTCAGCGTCTGCTGCATTACGAGTTAAACCAGTTGCAATCACTGTTACACGTAATTCATCACGTGCATCTGGATCAAATACTGTCCCGTAGAAGATTTCGCCTTCATCAAGGTCAACAATCTGGTTCACAACGTCAGTAATGATTTCTGTTTCACGTAACGTAATATCATCACCACCCGTAATGTTAATTAACACACCTTTGGCATTAATAATATTAACATTATCAAGTAATGGACTACGGATCGCTTGTTCAGCAGCTTGACGTGCACGATCTTCACCACGACCTAAACCAGCACCCATCATTGCGTAACCGCGAGTACTCATTGCAGTTTTCAAATCGGCGAAGTCAAGGTTAATGTGACCACGGTTAACAACCAAGTCAAAGATACTACGTACAGCGTTTAACAATACATCATCAGCTTTTTTATAAGCATCTTTCATTGAAATATCGCCATATACGCTCAATAAGCGTTGGTTAGGGATAATAATCAATGAATCAACATGTGCTTCAAGTGCTTCAATACCGCGTTCAGCAGATTTTAAACGACGACGGCCTTCAAAGTTAAATGGAGTTGTAACTACGCCAACGGTCAAAATACCCATTTCTTTAGCAACTTCAGCCACAACAGGCGCTGCACCAGTACCTGTACCACCACCCATACCAGCGGTAACGAAAACCATATCCGTACCTTCAAGGTGGTGACGAATGATTTCACGGCTTTCTTCTGCTGCAACTTGCCCTACTTCGGGGTTAGCACCAGCACCAAGACCACGTGTACTTTGCTCGCCTAACTGAATTTTGAAAGGTGCATTCATACAGTCCAGTGCTTGTTTGTCTGTATTGGCACAAACGAATTTAACACCTTGAATATCAGACTGCACCATATGTTGAACGGCATTACCGCCACCACCACCTACACCAAATACAGTGAAACGGGCTTGACCGTTGCCATCGTTTAGTTCATCTTCTATAAATTCAAATGAGGCCATGACCTTTAGGGTTCCTAATACATTATGGCAGTCACTTCAGCCCGTATACTGCCTTGATTTTCAAAAATAACTAATTTTAAGAATGCTGTGCAATACCAACCTTGTCAAGTACAGCGGTTTTCTCTTACAACTTCCTAACAATTCTACCAATAAATACATACATCCTAAAAAATGGCTTTTAACTTGCTATTAAACGCATTCCAGCCATTCACCATTCGTTCCCATACCGAACGGTCATTTGCCTCTTCAGGCTCTTCAACAGCATCTTGCAACTCACTTTGGCTAAACATGAGCAAACCAGCTGCTGTTGCATACATAGAACGACGTAAGGCTGCTTGATGTTGATCATCAGCATAAACCTGTAACGGCGGATTACCCAAATGTGCAGATACACCCAACATACGACGAGCTAAACTCACCATACCTTCTATTTGACAAGCATCCCCTGTCAATACTACCCCATGGTATAAACCATGAATTGCACCGCTTTGTTCGAGTTCATCGCGAATCTGGCTAAAGATCTCTTCATAACGGGCAATAATAATTTCTGACAACTCAATTCGGCTAATTGTTTGAGGGCCATCAATTCCTTCTACCTGAATCATGTGATCTGGCTTAACAGCACTTAAATCGACACAACCATGCAGAATTTTAATTCGTTCAGCTTCTTCTGTCGTAGTTTGCAATACAGCTGCAATATCACGTGTAACATGCTCACCACCGCGTTGCAATGTACGTGCTAGAGCTAAACGACCATCTAGATAAACAGCAAGATTGGTAATGCCTGCGCCAATATCAACCAGACAAACACCATACTCTTTTTCATCTTTCAGCAAGCTTGCCTCAGCGGTTGCCAGACAAGACACCACCATTTTTTCAACCCCGATATTTGCACCTTTCATGGCACGATCAAGGTTTTGCATAGTCGCTATAGGCATCATCATTAACTGATAATGTCCAGTCATACTATGGGCAGTCATATTAATTGGATTCTGCACCCATTCAGCAGAATCACCCAACTCAAAGCCTAACGGCACTGCACTTGCTAAATAGTAATCAGAAGTCACATGACTTGCTTTTGCCAATTCTAACGCGCGCACGACTTCATTTGTTGTAATCACATGTGCTGGATTAGATACTGGTGTGCGACCAGAGGCATAAAAACTTTGCAACTCGGTACTCGGAATAGATACCCATGCGCTATGAATGCGACATTCGGCCATATTTTCCGCTTCAGCAACAGCATTTTTAATCGCAGCAATGACTTTATCGAGGCTTACAATTTTTCCTTTATTCATGCCTCGATTGCGAGCAGTTGCCATACCGATAACTTGAATGTTATCCGGCGCATGAATTTTTCCAATCAAAACTGAAACTTTATGCGTCCCAATGTCAATCGCAACAACTGAGGGAACAGCTTCACTCATCACTCATACCATTTCTTTGTTGTTTAATACCAGGCAAATTGCCTATTTTAAAGCCACGTATTATGGCTTTGCTTTTGTTCCACCTGCAATGCTTGTGTCATCACTCGTTACAACAAACTGACCATTCACAATTTTAGGTGGTGTTGCGTTCTTCCATTGAATAGATAATCCATTACGATATCGCAAATCAATGGCTGAGATTTTCGACCACACCGGTTTTAAGTCAGATTGTGCCAGATGACTTAAACGTTGCAACTTATTCATTGTTTGATCTTGGTCAACAATAATACGTAAACCAGAATCAAATTGCATAAACCAAGTCATTCGCTCAGTCAGATATAACTCTTTTAAGCGTAAATTAACAGGATGGAATAATTGATTAATTTCATTATAGCGTCGCATCATCATTTTTGACTGACTTACCGGCCCATGAAGCAACGGAAGTTCAGGATGAATTGTCGGCTCCGCCTCACTAAATACATCGCCTCCATCGCTTAACAAGCGACCTGTTCCCCAACGGGCGATAGCATGTCGAGGCATGACACGAACACGAATACCATTGGGCCAAGCGCGAGATACAACAACTCGGTCTACCCATGAAATTTCTAATGTTTTGTCACGAATCTGTTCTAAATCAGATGTGAAATAATTCGCTTTTATAATTGGAGCAACATGTTGCATCACTTGTTGTGTTTCAACAGAAGACGCTGAACCTACAACTTCTAGTTTTGCAACTGTTGCATCTGTAATAACTTTATATAACCCATAAATTCCGACTGCCAGCACTACAAAAGCAATAACCAACAGCACCCATCCACCAGCATTCGCAAGCTTCTGCTTACGCGTAGGCGGTTTATCATGAATAGAGGTGATGGCCGCACGTTTACGGCGCATGGAAGCCGGAAGTTGTGCCATATTTAAGCCGTACCTTCCAATGTTTGCTCAAGAATCGCAACACACAATTCATCAAAGCTATAACCAACAGCTTTAGCAGCTTTTGGAACTAAAGAGTGACTGGTCATACCTGGAACAGTATTTACCTCTAAAAGCCAGAAATTACCTTGCTCATCCTGCATCGCATCAATACGACCCCAGCCTTCTGCACCCACCGCCTGAAAAGCACGTAAACACAATGCTTGTAGGTTTTTCTCTTCAGCCTCACTCAGACCACAAGGAATACCATACTCTACATCATTACGTTGATACTTCGCTTCATAGTCGTAGAAAGCAACATCTGCTGGTGGTTGCAAACGAATAACCGGCAAAGGCTGTCCATTGAGGAATGAAATTGTGAATTCACGACCAGTGATCCATTTTTCTGCCATCACCACAGCATCGTGCTGAGTCGCCTTTTCAATTGCAGCAGCAAAGTCTTCTGCTTTCTCAACCTTACTCATGCCGACACTCGAGCCTTCATGTACAGGTTTGATAATGACAGGTAAGCCTAACTCAGCAATCACCGCCTCTAAATCTGTTTCTTTAGTAATAATGCGATATGGCGCTGTAGGTAAATCGCTACCCTGCCAGATTTGCTTGGTTTTAACTTTATCCATGCCAATAGCAGAACCTTGCACGCCTGTTCCTGTATAAGGCAGATTTAACCATTCAAGCACACCTTGAATTTGGCCATCTTCACCGCCGCGACCATGTAATACAATAAATGCACGATCATAATTTACAAGTTCAGTCACACTGCGGTCTTGTGGATCAAATGCTTCAGCCTGAACACCTGAACGTAACAAAGCGTCCAAAACTGCCTGACCACTATCCAAAGACACAGCACGCTCAGCCGATTTCCCACCAAATAACACGGCAACTTTGCCGAATTTTGTAGCATTTGACACGTTTAAATCCTTAACCCGATTATTCAATACTTTTTGTTTATTTCACATACAAATGGTGTTGTGCAAGTTCTACTGAAATTGCTCCCACGTTACCCGCACCTTGTGTTAATAACAAGTCATTTGGTTGTAACACATTTTGCATGATGTTTTGTAAATTACCTTCAACCGGATCGACCAAAATCGGTTCTACTTGTCCGCGTAAACGAATACTACGCGCTAAAGTGCGGCTATCTGCACCCACAATAGGTTTTTCACCAGCAGGGTAAACTTCCAATAATAATAATTGATCGACTTGAGAGAGCACTTCAATGAAGTCATCAAAACAATCGCGAGTACGAGAGTAACGGTGTGGCTGGAACAACATAACCAAACGACGGTCCGGATGGCTTTGACGTGCAGCTTTAATAGTTGCTTCTACTTCTTTCGGATGGTGTCCATAGTCATCAACTAACTTAACGTTGCCATCAGCAAGTTCAAATTCACCTTGCACTTGGAAGCGACGGCCAACACCACTAAACCCTTCTAATGCACGGCTAATTGCATCATCAGAAACACCTTCATCTGTTGCAACACCAATTGCTGCTAAGGCATTTAAAACATTATGTAAGCCTGGTTGATTAATTGTTAAACGCAATGGTTCACGACCTTTACGCAACACAGTGAAATGCGATTGCATACCATCTTGTTCAATATCAACTGCACGAATGTCATTATCTTCATTAAAACCATAAGTAATGACTGGACGGCCTACACGCGGCAGAATTTCACGAATGTTTGCATCATCACCACAAACGACAGCCAAACCATAAAATGGTAGGTTATGAAGGAACTGTACAAACGTATCTTTTAATTTATCAAAGCTACCTTCATAGGTATCCATATGGTCAGCATCGATATTGGTTACAATCGCTGCCATTGGTTGCAAATAAAGGAAAGATGCATCTGATTCATCAGCTTCAGCCACGATGAAACGGCTTTCACCTAATGCCGCATTTACGCCTGTACTGTTAAGTAAGCCGCCAATAACATAAGTTGGATCAAGGTTTTCTTCTGCCAACATCGTCGTCAAAAGACTAGTAGTTGTGGTTTTACCATGTGTACCAGCCACAGCAATACCGTGACGGTAACGCATAAGCTCACCTAGCATTTCTGCACGACGTACAATTGGAATACGCTGTTCAATTGCAGCTTTAATTTCCGGATTTTCCGGATCAATTGCTGTAGAAACTACAAGCACATTGGCATTTTTAATATTTTCCGGTTGATGACCAATATAAACCTTGATGCCATTTTTCTCTAATTGTTCTGTAGTTTTAGACGCCTTAATGTCCGAACCGGAAATTTTATAGCCTTGGTTACCCAAAACCTCTGCAATGCCACACATCCCAGCGCCACCGATCCCCACAAAATGAATGTGTTTAATACGGCGCATTTCAGGCACTTTAATCAGTTTTTTTGCTTGGTTCGCAGCTGTTGATGGAGACATAGTAAATCCGATTACATTTTTTGGATAAGATCAACCACATGCTGAGTCGCATTTGGTTGGGCATGTTGACGCGCTTTCACTGCCATTTCAGTAAGTAATTGGCGGTTCATCAGCGAAGTGAACAATTCATTTAAAACATCTGGCGTCATGGTCGATTGCTGGCAAATTTTCGCAGCACCGACATCCGCCAGAAATTTGGCATTTGCAGTTTGATGGTCATCAACTGCTATAGGGAGTGGTACAAAAACTGCGGCCACACCTGCTGTTGCAACTTCTGTTACGGTGAGTGCTCCAGCTCGGCAAATAATTAAATCCGCTTCACTATAAGCTTTTGCCATATCTTCAATAAACGGCAAAACGTGTACAGTTAAATTAGCTGGTGCATCTGCATAAAGTGCTTGAGTTGCCTCAACTTGTTGCTGACCACACTGGTGAAAAATATTGAGTGGAACTTGTAATTGTTTTAATGCTGGAGGTAAGCGTTCATTGAGTGCTTTGGCACCTAAAGAACCACCAACAATTAGAATATTTAGAGGCTGTCCTGCTTGCGCACGCTCATCATAACGCCACTTTGGGCTTAAAATATCTGTGATTTCATGACGTACAGGATTTCCTGTTGTAACGACTTTTCCACCAGCAAGAAAGGTATTTGGAAATGCTTCACATACGACTTTAGCAACACGAGACAACTGCGCATTGGTAAAACCTGCAACTGCATTTTGCTCGTGAATAAGTACAGGAATACCTAACAAACGTGCGGCTAAACCACCTGGACCAGCTACATAACCACCAAAGCCTGCAACCGCATCAACTTTAAGTTGTTTCATATAGCGCATTGCACTAAAAGTGGCTTTTAAAATTTTAAAAGGTGCAGCAACTTTACGGACTAATCCATTGCCACGAACACCTTGGATATCAATTTGATATATTGGAATATTTTGATCTTTTAATAACCGATTTTCCATACCTGTTGGCGTGGCTAACCATGAAACCTGACAACCTTGTTGTTGAAGTTGTTTGGCTACGGCGAGGGCTGGAAAAACATGTCCACCTGTACCGGCAGCCATCATCATGACATGTTTGGGTTTGCTTTGCTGTGAATCGGTCACGGTCTAATTCTTCAACTCAAAAAACAATGGAAATTGTCATCTATTTTTGTAGCCGTTTATTTTAATCCTAAAGCTTCATTAACGAAAAGCTAATTTCACTCGTTTATAACAGAAAGATGTGCTTTTTTGAAAATATGCCTACAAAGCTGTGGTGTATTTAGTATTGTTATTTTATTAATTCATATATTTTCAGGTGATTTCCAATAAATACCACTGAAAATCACCTGAAATAAATAATTAAGCTGTACGGCCAGCTTCTAATACATCAAATAGATCATCGGCAATTGATGTACCAAATTGAGCATCAATTTCGCGGATACAGGTTGGACTAGTGACATTAATTTCAGTGACATAATTACCAATTACATCAAGTCCAACAAATACCAATCCTTTTTCACGTAAGAAAGGCCCGATTTTCGCTGCAATCTGCTTATCATTTTCAGTAAGCGGACGCGCTTGGCCTAAACCGCCTGCTGCCAAGTTACCCCGCACTTCACCATTTTGTGGAATACGAGCTAGGCAGTAAGGAATAGGTTCGCCATTTACCATTAAAATACGCTTATCCCCTTCTACAATTTCAGGAATGTAGCGTTGAGCCATAATTGGACGAGTACCTAGCTCTGTAAGCATTTCTAGGGTAGAACCAATATTTACACCGTCTTGGTATAAACGGAAAATTCCCATACCACCCATACCATCAAGTGGCTTAACGATTACATCGCCATGTTCTTTAATAAATTCACGAATTAAACTTTGCTGTGATGTCACAAGTGTAGGTACTTGTAGCTCTGGAAATTGCGTTGCAAAAAGTTTTTCATTGCAATCACGCAGTGACTGAGGCTTGTTAATAATCCATGAACCTTCGCGTTCAGCTTGCTCAAGCACGTAAGTCGTGTAGACAAAATTCATGTCAAACGGTGGGTCTTTACGCATGAGCACAACATCGTAAGCCGCGATAGATTCTTTTTTCTTTTCGCCTAACTCATAGTAATGGTTGTAATCTTCGAACACCTTTAACGGTGAGATGAGGCCGTAAGCTTTGCCTTGATCGATATATAAATCTTGTTGTAATGCATAACCTAATTCATGTCCACGACGGCTCGCCGCCCACAACATTGCCATGGTTGAATCCTTTTTAAGGTTTACGGTTTCAATCGGATCCATGACGACAAGTACACGCATGCTCAAGCTCTTCTTAAAATTTAAATTAGCATGAGTATAACTGAGATTTTTCACTGGTTTTTCTTAATTTCAGTAAAACCTTATCGGTTATTTCTTTATCTTGAATTAAGGTAAATTCAGTTAAACTATGATCATAAAATATTATTTTTAAAGGCTAAACATGAAACTTTATCGCTATTTAACTGGCCCCGATGACTCTGCTTTTTGTGTGCGAGTAACTAAAGCTCTGAATCATGGTTGGGAGTTATATGAAGCACCCACTATGACCTTTAACGGCACGCATGTCATTGTGGGACAAGCAATTTGCAAAACAATTGATGAAAATTATGATCCAGAAATGGATATTTTAGATGTTCTCAAAAATAACGCGTAATTCCAGAAGGGTGCTTTTAATCGATGAAAAGCTCCCTTTAAAACCCAATTAACAAGAAAAACTAATGAGTCAACTCATACAATTCGTTTAATTTGCTAATTAACTTATTAAAAATCAGTTATTAAAAAATAAATATGTCATTTTTTAAGATAATAGTTCTTTTATTCTAAACAATTAAATGATTATAATTATCATTTATACTTTTATTTTTGTTAATTGATTTTATTTTTATGTTAAGAGTTTCTATACCATCTCCCCAAATGAAGCGTCTTTTCCCGCTGAGCTTACTCAGTTTAATGATCTTGAATATTCAAGGTGCCTACGCAGAGGAACCGACTGATTCAGCCGCAAAAGTGGCAGCTACCATGCCCACCATAAAAATTGAGGCAATGAGTGAGCTCGACCCAATTAAAAGTTATATCGACTATGATAAAGCCAATGTCACACGTAATGGTTTAGACAAAAAAGATATTCCTCAAACCGTTGATACGATTGATGTTCAGAAATATAAAATTTATGGATCAAATGATTTAAGCGTTATGCTGCAAGGCACCCCTGGCGTATCAACCAGTTACGATATGCGCGGTGATGGGATCACGATTCGTGGTTTTGGTGCTGATACAGGTGATATTTACCGTGATGGCATACGTGAAAGCGGACAAGTACGACGTAGTACAGCAAATATCGAACGTATTGAAATTTTAAAAGGCCCCGCCTCTGTTTTATATGGCCGTAGTGCTGGCGGCGGGGTTGTGAATATGGTGAGTAAGTTCGCCAATTTTGACTCTAAAAGTTCAGTTGGTGCATACGCTGGTTCATATGATAACTACGGAACAACCGCTGACATCAACCAAGTACTTAATGACAATTTAGCAGTACGTTTGACTGGAGAATATGGTGAGTCAGGCAGCTTCCGCTCTGGTATTGAAAATAAGATTGAAATGTTTTCACCAAGTTTCACTTATAAAAATGACGATGGAACACTCACATGGACCACACAATATACTTATGACAAATTAGGTCGTGTGCCTGATCGTGGTCCAGCATATGAAAACTTGCCTGCGGGAACCTCAATTAAAATGGGGTTTGCCCAAGACGGCGATTATGTTGATGATATTTTGCAAGTTGTCCGCACCGATGTGAATTATCAATATGCGCCTGATTGGAACTTTCACTGGGCAGCAAGTTACCGACAAGCAGAACAGAACTTTGACCACTTTTATTTTGGAACTTATTGTGGTTTAGATGGTAAAAACTCAAAGAATGAGTCTTGTACTAAAAAAGGTTACGTCGACCAAATTTACTACTGGCAACAAACCAGCAATAAGACCACCACCAATACCTTTGATATTAAGGGTAAGTTCAAAACTGGTCAGCTTGAACATCAAATCATGATGGGTACAGACTGGACCTATGAGCAACGAGAGCCACGTCTAGCCAATAAAACTCAAAATGGGTCAGCCATTTATGGTTACGTTAATCCAATCACTGGTGAACGAGAGTACAGTCGTGGCAATGGCCCATTAAAGATTAGTCAGCATAACTATAATGAAGGCACAACTTATGGCGTATTTATTCAAGATTTAATTGGTCTAAATGACGAACTTAAACTCATGCTGGGTGTGCGCTACGATTACTTTGACTTCTCAACCACCAACAAGCTGACTAATGAACACCGTAATGTAAAAGATGGCAGCTTTAGCCCGAATGTTGGCTTGGTATGGCAACCGCTTCCTGAACATAGCTTTTATACGTCTTACTCTAAAAGCTTTGCTCCATTTGGCGGACAAATGGGTGTTAACCAAGTTACTGGAAACACCGATGTCACAAAAATGGATAAAGAGCCTCAATATAACGAGCAATATGAAGTGGGTGTAAAAAGTGAATGGTTAGATAATCGTTTAAATACTCAATTTTCTATCTTTGATATTCGTAAAAATAATATCCGCTATAAACCAAATCCTAATGAGCAACCAGAAGTATGGGCAACTGCGGGTCAGCATCAATCTCGTGGTCTTGAATTTAGCTTTATTGGTCGCGTACTTGATAATGTTTTTGTCCGCGGTGGTTATGGTTATACAGATGCAAAAGTGAAAGAAGATAAACAAAAACCTGAACAAGAAGGCAACTATTTAGCAAACACATCCAAGAATACTGGTAATTTATTTGTTCGTTATTTACCAACCGAGCAGTGGTATACCGAAGTGGGTGTGACCTATGTCGGGTCTTATTATCCAAATATTAATAATCAAGTAAAAATGGAAGGCTTTAACCGTGTTGATGCAGCGATTGGTTATAGTGCAGATCCGTGGAATGTTACGCTTGCAGTGAATAATTTGACCAATAAAGAGTACTGGCGTTCAGACAGCATGCCAGGCACACCACGTAATGTGTTATTGCGTTTGAATTATCAGTTCTAAAAAAAATATTAAAAAGGCATACCCCTATTAGAGGTATGCCTTTTTATTAATGCTATACATTTGTACGATCTTAAGGCTGACGAAGTCCATAAAGATCGATTTTCCAAAGAAGATTTTGGGTTGTAGCAACAAATAGGATTGATTCAACTACTGCCAGACCAGCAGAGTAGTTACAATGATGAATATATATCCAAGCAGTACTTTCACTAATATAGTCAGAATTTGTACGTAACAAGCGATTATCTGTAGTCGACGCGAATAGGATATCTCCATAAGCAGCCATTGCATTGACAGTTGCATCCTGTGTAAACGTCGTCATTGCTGTCCATGACGGCGATGTTCTCGTTGCTGGTGCCCTCCATAATGCTCCTAGACTATCAACTGCATAAAGCATCCCGCCCGTAGCAGCTAATGCCTTGGTTCCACCAGTCGGACCAGTCCCTATTGAAGTCCAGAAGTGACCAACTTCTGAAGCAGGATACCACCAAAGTTGATTATCGGTTGTAACACAATAAAGCGTATCTCCAAGAGCAGCCATGGCGGTGACATAATTCGCCTCACTAATGTCACGCCAAGCTATATCTGCACCAACAGGATAACGTTGTGCAAGCCTATTCTGTGCAGTTGCCGCGAAAAGTTTGCCTTCCAATGCTGTAAGTGCTTGGCAATCATTTGCATATCCAATATTCTCCCAATCCCAAGCTATACGCTGTTTAAGACGAGAAAACACGTTACGTGTAATAGTAGCTACAACAGAATCACTTCCCAAAACAGATATCCAGTCCGTTGTTGCAACATTAAAAACAGTACCATTACGAGAAAATATACTCATTGTCGCCCGCCCTGGTTTACCATTCCATGAACGCAGATCTGCCGAAGCAAGCACTGTCGTTGTAAGTGGTGTATTTTCATCCCCTGTAACACGCGGATAACCCTCAATTTCTTCTACATAAGCTGCAGCATCAGCCTCATAAGTCATGAAAGCTGATGTTGTGGTTGCAGATGAAACACCATTGAATACCCAATGGCTCGGAAACCTGAGCGTATATGCTGTTGCTGCTCCACCATAAGCCCCATCAGTAAAACCAGTACCAAGGAACGAGTTCTGTGGCCGGTTCAATGGAGGCTCTGCCCATGCTACGGTCGTATCATAAGCATTTTGGTTAGGGTCACTACCAGCAAATTTATAAAAAACAACCATGCGGTTCCCTTGTTCTAACCTCACAGCTCGATAACAAGTGTTCCCAGAGAGTATGATCATGTTCCCGCCGTTAGCAACGAACTGTTCCGTTTGGTCCCGCATTGCTCTTGTCCAGTACTCATCATGTCCTGCAATGATAAGACACTCATAATTCATAAGTAGATTTGAAATACTATGTAAGTCCACACTCGAGCAATATTCAATCGCTATTCCTTCAGTTTCGAGCCAGTGAATAAGAATGGACTCAGGTCCATCACTTGATGGAGTACCACCAGATCGATCAAACGAAACTTTACTCGCCCGAGTTCCCGCGCCCCCACTGTTAAAATCATATAAACTTTTGCCACCTGCTGGATTATAGGCGGTTGGTGTCAGAAAAGAGACTTGTAAAAGTACCTTAGAAACAGCCGCTGGAGTGGCTGGTCGAATTACAAAAGTAAGTACATCCTGTCCAGAATAAGCTAGACGATATAGTCCAGAAGGCCAAGTTGAAGGGATGTTAAAAGTTGTTGAAACTGGCCATCCAAATCCTTCCCATGGATTTACCGTAGGCAGTGATCGATTAGAAAGAGTTGTAGAGATTGTTGATGATATTGAAGTTGTTCCTATACGCTCTATGGTTAAATTAGTTACCCCAGGTGAATCAGTACTGAGATAAAAACTTATTGAACTTCCAGGTACTACTGAAGTTGCTGATGAATATCCAAAAACTGCCATATCTCCACCTCGTATCCTTATGAAATGAAAAACTGGAAAATTTTTTACATCTTTTAACGCTTTTATCTATAAATGAGCTCATTTCAAGCATTCGTCAAGATCAATAACTTAGGTAAAATTTTTAAAAATAAAAATTATTAAATTTATTATTCATCATCAATTTAATATATTTTACCAAAAAGAAAAAAATATGGCTTTTAAAGATGATTTTAAGTCTTAAATATAATTATTAATTTCATGTGAATTTTAAAATAAAAAAAACAAAGAATAAAAAATACTATTTAGTAAAAAATCAAAGTATTATTTAATAATTTATAAGAGGAAAGAATATTTTATATAATTTTTAACTGTATTATTTATATGTTATTTAAGGAAAATTAATAACAAAAAAGGAAGCTTTATGCTTCCCCTTAAATTGTTAAAAAATTAAATTCCGTACTTTTCACGATAAGATTGCATATTGGCTAAAGCTTCTTTTTCGTCTTTTCCATCTAAATAATCCATTAAGTCCTTCATAGTAATCAGTGCATGCACAGGAATTTCTAATTCTTTTTGAACTTCTTGAATTGCAGAAAGCTCACCTTGACCACGTTCTTGACGATCTAGCGCAACCAAAACACCCGCAATAGTTGCGCCAGCATTTTTCAAAATCGTTACCACTTCACGAATCGCTGTACCTGCGGTAATCACGTCATCAATAATCCAGACTTTTTTACCTTCAACCGCAGCACCGACTAAAACACCGCCCTCACCATGATCTTTCGCTTCTTTACGGTTAAAGCCCCATGGCACGCTTTTGTTATGGACTTGCGATAAAGCCACAGCAGTCGCTGCTACAAACGGAATACCTTTGTAAGCTGGTCCAAAAATCACATCAACATTTTCACATTGTGTTAATTTATCAGCATAGCCTTGCGCTAAAAGAGATAAAGCTTCACCATCGTTGAGTAGGCCTGCATTAAAAAAATAAGGACTCACGCGTCCAGATTTTAAAGTAAACTCACCAAATTTAAGCACACCGCGTGATAATGCGAGTTCGATAAATGCTTGCGGGTGAAATGACACAGGCGTTGTCATGAGGTGCTCCAAATTCACAATTGAGGTTAAATTTTCGCATGATACCAAAGGATCAGTATCCAAGTGATGTAAAAATTCTTCGAGTCGTTTCCATTAACGTAAATGGCTTACGTTCTTCAGTAACGAAAGGCTTACTTGAATGGTTAGAACAGTCAGATGCCGATGTCGTATGCATGCAGGAAAGCCGCATTACCCATGAACAATGGACTGAAAAATTTAGACCCGAAGGATGGCATACCCATCTCTTTCCAGCAGAGCGTGCAGGTTATGCGGGGACTGCAATATATAGCCGCCTACCCTTCGTCTCTGTTAAAGATGGTTTAGGGTTTGAGCTGGCTGACAGTCAAGGCCGCTTTATTTCTGCGGAATTCGATTTAGGTTTGTCACATCCGGTACATATTGCATCATTATACTTACCTTCGGGCTCAAGTGGTGAAGAAGCGCAAGCACGTAAAGATTTATTTTTAGGTGAATACGCAAAAATCTTGAAACAATGGCGTGATGAAAACAAGTCAGTCATCATTTGTGGTGACTACAACATTGTTCATAAACGAATAGATATCAAAAACTGGTCAGGTAACCAGAAATCTTCTGGTTGTTTACCACATGAACGTGCGTGGCTTGACCATATCTATGATGAACTTGGCTATGTCGATACCTTCCGTGTAGTTCGCACAGAAGCAGAACTTTATTCATGGTGGTCAAATCGCGGTCAAGCTCGTGCAAAAAATGTAGGGTGGCGTATTGATTACCATGCATGCTCGCCAGACTGGAAAGCACGTACAATTAACGCATGGGTTTATAAAGATCAATGGTTTAGCGACCATGCACCCGTTATTATCGACTATAAAATTCAAGAATAAGTGAACACTCGTTCACTTACATTGTCGTTTTCGCTTACAGCATATGTCGTTTTTGAGTATTTTTCTTACACAGCTTTAACGGCATTATAGCCCCACGGCACAGGGAAGCAGTCAGGATGACGCAAAAGGATAGGACGCCGTAGGAAGATAAAATAAACTTATGATAAGTTTATTTGCAAGGATGTGACATTGGACGTTGAAATGAGACCCGCATGATCAGGATGATTAAATGCGGGTTTTCTCTTTTCTGTCTCTTATTTTGCGCTAAGTTCTTTTAGTTTTAACTTCTTCTTATTAAGCTCATTATTACCATGTCTTATGACAATAACATGACATTTTTCTTTCGATTAATCATTAATTTTCATTTGTTTTAAAAGTATCGGTATAAGTAGTGCTTCAAAGCTTTTTGGGTTAGGCTGTGTGCTCTCTCTTTTTGACATGGTCCGATAAAATGTTAAAAATTTATGGAATTAAAAACTGTAACTCAATGAAAAAAGCATTTGATGCCTTACAGGCTAAAGGGCTTAACTATGATTTTCATGATTATAAAAAACAAGGCATTGATGCAGATACTTTAAAAATCTGGTTAAAAGAAATTGGAAAAGATACCGTTCTCAACAAAAAAGGAACGACTTGGCGCAAGCTTTCAGAAGAAGAACAAAACCGTGCTCTAAGCAGTGAAGATCACCTGATTGAAGCACTCATTGCTCAACCAAGTTTGATTAAAAGACCTGTTTTAAAAACTTCACAGGGTTTTATTGTGGGTTTTGATGAAACCGCTTATCAAAATATACAAGGCTAAAAAAACGAGCCATTTGGCTCGTTTTTTTATTAAAACTTTTAGTTCGCGCGAATCCATGTTTGGTTACGACCAAGTGCAGAAACGCCAATATAACCACGTAATTTAAGCTTTTTGCCGCCATCGGTTAACTCACCTTTCAGTTTGTAAGTTTTACCTGATTTTGGGTCTAAAATCGTACCGTTTTCATAACTGTTACCACCTACATTTTTTAAATTATGTACAATGGTGACACCTTTAAGCGGTTTGTTTTTGTACGGACCTTCACATTTTGTACAAGCGTTTTCTTCACCTGGTGTCAAAATGTTTTGGATGGTTGCAGTTAGGGTTCCGTCCTTCTGTTCCGTAAATTTCACTACGGCTTTTGGCTTGTTGGTCTGATCATCAATCGTTTTCCATACCGTTCCATTGAGTGAATCAGCCGCATTGGCAAATGCAGCCATACCAATGAGTCCTAAAGCTAAAGCAATCTTTTTCATTTTTGTAATATCCTTGGGTCTTTCAAGATTTTCAGTATTCAGAAGTCGCAAAGATATTGCAATTTTTGAATGTGACTGTTTCGTGTAACCTTGTAATCTTGCAAAATAAAATTTACAAGAAAACAAGAAACTAGCATAAAAATGGATGCTATATGAATATATCAAATGTTTGGAAATATTATTTTACAGAAACTTTTCTTAAAACAACAATTCGTAAGCCAAGCCAGCTAAATTTGCCAGCTACTGCCTTACGCCCTGTACTAGATCAGATGTGTCGTGCTTTTCCACGTCAAAAAAATGTTTCTGTGCGCCCGATTCGACTAGCAGGTATTAAAGGTGAAGAAATCAAACCGCAAGATTCTGCGACTCAACTGATTTTTCACATTCACGGCGGTGCTTTTTTCCTTGGTAGTGTCAAAACACATCATGCTTTTATGACGGATTTAGCTGCCCGTACTCAAATGCAGATTATTCATGTGGACTATCCGCTTGCACCTGAACATCCATACCCTGAGGCAACTGAAGCTCTGTATGACATCTATCAATCTTTAGTGGTGCAAGGCATTCAGCCGAAAGATATTATTTTATCGGGTGATTCATGCGGGGCAAATTTAGCGTTAGCACTTTGCTTACGTTTGAAAGAACAACCTGAACTCATGCCGAGTGGCCTGATCTTGTTGTCTCCTTTTTTGGATTTAACACTCACGAGTGAGTCTCTTCGGTTTAACAAAAAGCACGACGCCTTATTATCTATTGAAGCCCTACAAACAGGTACTCAGTACTATATAGGCAATCATATCGCAGCTGATGACCCACGTGTTTCACCTATCTTCGATGACTTGCATGGCCTACCACCTACTTTAGTTCAAGTGGGTTCTAAAGAAATCTTATTAGACGATGCCAAGCGTTTTAGAGAAAAAGCTGAAGAGGCTGGCGTTAAAGTTCAATTCAAACTTTATACGGGCATGTGGCATAACTTCCAGATGTTCAATGCGTGGTTTGATGAAGCAAAACAAGCATTGGCAGATATTGCTGAATTTGCCCACGAACTGGATAAAACTTAATTTATTTATAAATGATGTGAATAGGCCTCAAAACTTTTCACATCATTTTCTTTATAAAAAGTCATCATATATAAATTGAAAATCATGTTATGTTTAAAATATAAATTATTGAAAAAATCCAATTTTAGGATGGTCTAACGAAGAGGCATCTATATTTAGGAGCCCTTATTTATTATGAAAAATCGTTTAATCACTTATCCCGTAAATAGAATAAAACAGGTGATAATCGATTTCATCCACAATAATCACATCATCAACTGGACGCCATTACAAAAAAGCGCACTGATGCTCACACTTGCTTGCGCAATGAATTTCAGTTGGATTTTATGGAAAGGCTATATTTTAATTACACCAAGTGTTTGGCAATGGGCAAATCTGCCTTTAGTTGAATCACAAATCTGGCTCAATTTATTTACCTTATTTTTATTAGTCCTTTTGATTATTCCATGTTACCGCTACAAAAATGATGATTGGGCTCAAAAAGTTATTCCTTTCATTAGCGTGCAGTTCTTTGCACTTATGCTATGTCATGATGGATATTTAATTGGCAGTATCAGCCCAGCCACTATGGTCGGTTATGTGGGTACGATTGGGGTGGGTCTGGTGTTATTTGACCGTAAAATTGTTTATAGCGCTCTTGTACCTGCCACAATTATTTTAACTGTTTGTACATATTTAAGTATGACAGGTGCTTTAGCGTATGCACCTCTATTTAATTTTAGAGCCATGGATCATGCCCAAACCAATTCTTTCTGGTTAGGAAGTATGGCTTTTTTTATTATGCCGATTTTATTGGCCTGTTTTGTTTTATTTGAAATATTACTCACCCAATGGCGTCAGCGAGAAACTTATATTCAACGTTTAAGCCAAATCGACCCATTAACTAATGTATTAAATAGACGTAGTTTAAACATGCATTTGGAGTCGCTACATCAACAACAATTTGATTATGCTGTGGTACTTCTTGATATCGATCATTTTAAAAAAATTAATGATATATACGGCCACCATCAAGGTGATCAGGTCTTAATTGAAATTGCTCAATGTCTTTCTGAGAATTTGCGTAGCGAAGACATTATTGGTCGATTTGGTGGAGAAGAATTTATTTTACTACTCCCCCATACAGATATTATTCAAGCAGAGAAAATTGCTGAGCGTTGTCGCCAAGCCTTGCAAGAATTACCTGTTTTTACCGCTCAAAATAATCCTATTCACATTAGTGCGAGTTTTGGAATAAGCAGTTCAGCTTTTGCACAAGATCCTTATCTGGTTATTCGGCAGGCTGACCAAGCACTTTATGCGGTAAAAGCTTCGGGACGTAATCAGGTACGTACATTTCATCAGACCGAAACTATTGATACTTTATGATTCTTTGAATTTTGCCAAACTCGCGAGTTGCTGCAAAAGCTCTTGTTGACTAAAAGCGCCCGTTAAACGTAAAGCACGAATCTCTTTTTGCTCTGGGCTTAAAAATAAATAGGTCGGTGGTCCTAAAATATTCCACTGCTTGAGTAGCGCTTCATGCGACTGGTCATAATGGCTCAAATCAAGCTTAATTAAATAATAAGGTGCAAGAGCAGATTGAACCTCTGGTGCTTTTAAAATACGGTGCTCAATCGGTTGGCAGGCAACACACCAATCTGCGTAGATATCAACCACAATAGCTCGGTCAGTAGGTGCTGCCGCTAAAATTTTCTCAAAGTCCGCTGCTGTAGTTGCAATATGCCACTCGGCCATGTGGGCAGAACTTTGCAAAGTTCGATTTTGAATATGTTGATATTGGTTATAGGCTACAAAAGGGGTAACGATTAATAATAAAATCGCGTAGAGCCATTGTAGTTGCCCTTTTTTCCAGAAAAACTGATAAACAGCATAGCCTATAAAAGCAAGGCCTAATACGAGGCTAAGCACTTGCATACCCAAATCTGGCAGCAAAGGACGAATAAAATAAAGACTTAATCCCAACATCAGAAAAGCAAAAATTACTTTAATCTGATGCATCCAGTCGCCCGCTTTAGGCAAGAATTTTGCCCCTAAAATACTTGCGAGTAACAATGGAATTCCCATTCCAAAGCCTAGGCAGAATAAAAGCAAAGCACCTTGCCACTGATTTTGCGTTTGAGAAATAAATAACAAAGTTCCGGCGAGAGGTGCGGTCATACAAGGCCCCACCAAAAGCGCAGAAACGACACCCATAACCCCAGCACCGACCAAAGTACCACCTTGTTGCATTGACTGAATACGGTCAAGTCGGTTTAACCATGTCTGAGGTAAACGAAGCTCAAACAAACCAAATAAGTTCAGAGCAAAAACAATAAACAGCAAACTAAAAGCAATTAAAGTCGCTGGCTGTTGTAACCAGCGTTGGAAATTTAAGCCTGCCGAAGAAGCAATTAAACCTAAGCCTGCATAAACCAATGCCATGCTACACACAAAAGTAAGCGCAATGGTCCAAGCCTTTAAACCTTTATGTTCGCGAATGATCAGTGAAGTTAAAATAGGAAGCATCGGTAAAGAACATGGCGTAAATGCGAGCAACATGCCTAAACCTAAAAATAATAAAACTCCATACCAAAGCGAGTGTTCAATTAACTTGGCTGACCAGATCTGATCTTGCGCAATTTGAGTTGTAGTTGTATCAGCTGCTGTCTCTGTACTCTGCTCTTTTTCTAAAGATTCTGAACCCGAGGAAGTGTCGGATTGTGTATTCGCTAAATCTAGTAATCGTTTTGGCGCTGTTCCTGCTTGGTTTTGCACACCCACCAAGCCATCTGCATCGGTTTGAAACTCAATGGTCTGGGGTGGATAACAAATACGGTCTTTGGCACAGCCCTGCCAAGTCACACTATAGTGCTCTGAAGGCTTAGTCTTAATTTGGAAATTAACTTGATGGTAGTAAACCTGACTTTGCCCATAATTTTCATCATATTGGGCAACCGCTTTAGGTAACTTTAAAGTTAAAGGTTGAGTACCTTGTTGTACAGAAAATTTATGCTGATAAAGATAATAATTTGGCTGAATCTGCCAAGACAAACTCGCAGTATGCGGCTCAGAAGATTCAACCGAAAATGAAAAAGCTTGTTCGGGTGAGAGTAGCTTATCTTGTGCAGAAACCAGCTGGCTAAACACACAAACAGCAACTGCTAGAAAATAAAGAATTCCCTGATGAATAAGCTTTTTCATTAACATAAATTTAAATTGCTTCGATTAGAACAAGAATGCCACGCCTAAGCCACCGTTGTAGCTCTTGTCTTGACCCTCTAAATCAACCCCGATACTTGCATCGAGCTGAGTACGATCATTTACGGCGTAGACTAAACCTGTCCCTAAACCATATTCGTAGTCTTGGCTTTCAGCTTTACGGTAAATGAACTCAGAATAACCTGACAGCTTACCTGCGATTTTATAATCAATCGTTGGAATTGCAGTTACTGCCCAGTTACTATTTTGTACTTCGTAGCGCATGGTAATTGATGTGCCTACTAAGTCATTATATTTATAAGCGACTGCTGAACTTAGGCTATAAATATCGTCATGTGCAGTAAATTCATCATTTCCAGTGGCAATGATCGCTTCAGCTAACACAGCCATTGATAAATTTTCATCGTTTAGATCAATTGCTTTTTTCAAACCGATGCTGACATCACCAAAACCTGAAGTGTCATGTTTTTTACCAGCCCGTTTAGTTTGAGTCCATGCTGGACCTTGCCAACCTAATTGTAATTCCAAACCATCAGCTAAACCGGTACGGAATAACATATCTTCATTTACAGTTACGGTTTTTTCTTTGACGCCATCAACCGTTGATTCTGTATAAGTTGCACTTGGCAAACCTTGTTCCCAAGCCAATTTACCAACTGGAGTAATCCCTGTTCCAAAGCCAGCACCTGGGCGGTCAAAAGAGAACTCTGCAGCAAAAGTACTTCCTGCGGCAACAGTGGTCAAAGCAAAAGTTAAAATTTGAAATGTTCTCATTCTATTATCCAATCAAGTAGTTAGTTCTTTTGACATTTTTGCCCCATGTTGGCGCAATAATTCTAATGTTTCACGCTCTTCTTGAAGCGCTTCTGACCAGTCTATTTCATCAAAGTCACAATCAAAGAACAACTGACTGATTGACGATAAAATAGTGAGTCCTTCTTCATCGCGTGTGTTTGGATCAACTTTTTCATTTAATAAACGTTGAACGGCTGGCGCACATGCCGAGCTTGCCGCATCCCATAAAGGACCATAAAACTCTTCTGCATCCCAAAGGTGTACATTCGCTTTGGCTTGAATCAAAGCTTCGAGAATATCGAGGTAAACTTGTAATGATTGTTGCTTTTCTTCTTTTGATAGTGGTGTACCCGCTTCATAAGCTTCTGATACATCTTCCCACCATTTAAAAATTCCATCACAAATGATTGATACAGGTGGTCCTTGTTCCGGATCAATAAAGTTCGGATCAAGTCCTTCAGCAAGTAATTTTTGCACTTGCGCGAGTTCTAATTCTTCTATGGATTTAATTAAAGCTTGCTGCTGGGTGGTTAACATGACCATCTCTCAAAAATATATTAGGGCTATTATGCCTAATCTCTTCTGAAGATTTTAGAGGTTGATTGCATCGCATTGCAAACCTAATGTTGTGAATAGTTTTATTTTCATTAAATATAAAAAAAGCCCCGAAGGGCTTTTTAGCATTTTAAATTAAACTTCATCATCAATGAATTCTGGTTGACCACCTCTCGGGTGTTCTTTTTTCTCAAAAGTATGTTCAAGGCTACGTTTTAATTTTTCAATCGCGCCATGAATCGAGGCGTCAATATTTCCTGCTTTATGATGTACTGCAACTGGTTTCAAACCTGAAGGACGCGCTTCAATCATACAGTGGATATCTTTGTCACCACCTTTGTCCCCATTTTCATCACTAAAATGAACCGAAAAATGCGTAATACGTTCGCTATGACGTTGGAATTCTTGAGTAAGTTCTGCACGTACATAAGTAATTAAACGTTCGCTGTTATGGATGTTTTTATCTGTGCGGATTTCAATATTCATAAATACCATCCTCTCTTTCTTACTGTGGATCTTTTCTATGCAAAACTTTTTTATGTTGGCATGTTTTAAGCATGCATGAACTGACTTCAATTGTACATTTTGATGGTGTAATGGTTTGTTATCTCCTGACTTAAACGTACTGCTTTTAATTTATTTTGAAGATCTTCATACCTTCAATATCAGTCCATCTATAAAAATATGCAAGCTGATTTTTTAAATTTTTATGAAAAATTGAACAAAAGGAGAGCAATCGTGTCCAAATCTTATCTATCTGGAGCAGAGCTTATTGAGCAAATCCAGAAGTCTCCTTATTCACGTGATTTAATCGGATATCACGGGCAACCGCCACAAGTTAAATGGCCTAATAATGCCAAGGTTGCTGTGCAATTTGTTCTTAATTATGAAGAAGGTGGCGAAAAACATATAGAGCATGGCGATGATGGCTCAGAACAGTTTTTATCAGAGATTATTGGTGCCGCAAGTTACCCAGCTAAACATATGTCGATGGACTCTATGTACGAATATGGTTCACGTGCTGGTTTTTGGCGCATTCATAATGAATTCCAAAAGCGCAAACTTCCAATGACCATTTTTGGGGTTGCAATGGCACTTGCCCGCAACCCTTATATTGTAGAAGCGATTAAGCAAGCTGATTATGATGTGGTTTCTCATGGTTACCGCTGGCTTCACTATCAAGATACCGACATTGAAGTCGAAAAACAGCATATGGAGCAGGCTTTAACTGTCTTAGAAAACCTTTTTGAAAATAAAGTGATAGGTTGGTACACCGGACGTGACAGCCCCAATACACGTCAGTTACTCGCAGAGTTTCCACAAATACAATATGACTCAGATTATTATGGTGATGACCTGCCTTTTTGGACAACGCTTACCAATGCTGATGGCGCATCACGTCCTCATCTGATTATTCCTTACACTTTAGAATGTAACGACATGAAGTTCTGTTCACCGGGCGGCTTTAATAGTTCAGAACAGTTTTTTCAATATTTGAAAGATAGTTTCGATGTGTTGTATGCAGAGGGAGAAACTGCACCAAAAATGATGTCGATTGGAATGCATTGCCGCATTTTAGGGCGTCCGGGCCGTTTTAAAGCATTACAAAAATTTCTCGACTATATTCAAATGCATGATCGAGTATGGGTATGTCGTCGACAGGAGATTGCCGAACATTGGTATAAAAATCACATAACTAAATAATTGATTTTTAATTTTCAAAATTTATAAGCGAATTAAAACTCGCTATTGGCACTGTTATTGCTAAAACTCCATATCAAGACAACGAGTTTAGGAATAACAGTGTTTTTAGCCGAGTTTAATCAAGCCCCACCAGAACAACTCAAGACTTTGTTAAAAAACTGTGTCCACATTCAAGCATGGGCCGAAAAAATCATCTCAAAACGCCCCTATTCAACAAAAGCATCTCTTTTGGAATATGCAGAACAATTAAGTCAAATGTGGTCATGGCAAGAGATTCAAGCAGCTTTAGCAACTCATCCAAAAATTGGTGAACGCGAAGCTAAAAAACAACTCAATGCAAAAGAGCAAGATTTTTCATCTAAAGAACAAGCTGGCATTTCTTTAGATGAACAAACACAACAAGCTCTGCTGCAAGGTAATCTTGATTATGAGCAAAAGTTTGGCTTTATTTTTTTAATTAAAGCGGCAGGCCTCAGTAGTGATGAAATTTTAAAAAAGCTACATGAAAGACTAAAAAACGACTTAGCTATCGAAAAAACAATTGTACATGAGCAACTCGCAGCGATTGCTCTATTACGTCTATCTCAGGAAATACAAGCATGATCAGCACTCATATTTTAGATACGAATTTAGGTAAACCAGCTGCAGACGTAGAAGTAAAGTTGTTTCATGCAGCAACCCATGAACTGATAGCGACCGCAACCACCAATCAAGATGGTCGAGTGAGTGATTTTGGCATAACAGACTTTGCAGAAGGTGCTTATCAACTTGAATTTGAAATTGCTCCTTATTTTTCATCGCAGCAAGTCAAAACTTTTTTCCCGCGTGTTTGTATCCAATTTTTCATAGAAGACATCAATCAGCATTATCACATTCCTTTATTGATCAGCCCATTTGCTTACTCCACTTATCGCGGTAGCTAACTCAGATATAAATAGGAGAAAAATATGAATTATCAGCAAAAAAATGCGATTTCTCCAGAGCATGAATATTTAGGAATTTCCAAAAGTTTTGCTTACGGCTTACAGCATGTGCTGACCATGTATGGTGGCATTGTAGCCCCGCCCTTGATTATTGGAACGGCAGCTGGCTTAAGCTCAGCACAAATCGGAATGTTAATTGCGGCTGCGCTATTTGTAGGTGGATTGGCAACACTGATTCAAACCATCGGTACCAAATATCTAGGCGCAAAATTACCTCTCGTACAGGGTGTATCTTTCGCGGGTGTGGCCACCATGGTCGCCATTATCACTACAGGCGGTGGTTTACCTGCTGTCTACGGCGCGGTCATTGCTGCATCTCTAATTGGACTGTGTCTTGCACCTTATTTTTCTAAAATTATTCGTTTTTTCCCACCTGTTGTGACAGGATGCGTCATCACGATTATTGGTCTATCTTTGTTACCTGTCGCGATTCGCTGGATGATGGGTGGTAACAATAAAGCACCTGACTGGGGAAGTGTAGAAAATATCTCTTTGGCCTTACTGACTTTAGGCATTGTGATTGTTTTAAATATGTTGCCGCAAGCCAGCATTCGTCGCTTATCGATTTTATTGGCTATTGTTGCTGGTACTGCCCTCGCCTATTTTATGGGCTTTGGTGATTTTAGTCAGGTAAGCTCAGGCGCATGGCTGCAATTTCCACACTTATTTGCATTTGGCTTACCGACTTTCGAATTAAGCGCAATCTTGTCGATGTTGATTGTGACTTTAGTCATTATGACGGAAACCACAGCCGATATTATTGCTGTCGGAGACATTGTAGGAACTGAAGTCGATTCAAAACGTATCGCCAATGGTGTTCGTGCAGATATGTTCTCAAGTGCTTTTGCGCCTATCTTTGGTTCTTTCATGCAAAGCGCTTTTGCCCAAAATGTTGGACTGGTTGCGATTACAGGCATCAAAAGCCGCTTTGTAGTCGCAGCAGGTGGTGTCATTCTGATTATTTTAGGTCTACTACCTATTATGGGTCGTTTAATTGCAGCGATTCCAATGCCCGTACTTGGTGGTGCAGGTTTGGTCTTGTTTGGGTCGGTTGCAGCGAGTGGAATTCGCACTTTGGCAAAAATAGATTATAACGATCAGAAAAATTTAATTATTGTCGCAACTGCTTTATCAGCTGGGATGATCCCAATTATTAACCATGAGTTTTATGCTCATTTCCCGGTTTGGGTACAAACTTTGTTCCATTCGGGCATTAGTTCAACATGTATCTTTGCTATCTTGTTGAATTTATTATTTAATCATTTACCTTCATTTCGCAGTTCGCGTACCCCCCATTTAAGCCAAACAATAAATACAAGAAATACTCATTAAAGATTTAATTTTTAGCGCCCCACTTCGGTGGGCTTTTTTTTAACCATTGATCAAATTTGGCTTCATTTTTGCTTAAGACCCTGTATCCTTAGCGTGCTTTATTTGGGGGGAGATCATTTAAATGCAATTAAAGCAACTTGCGGCGACTTGTGCCTTGTTATCTGCAACTGCCATGGTTCAGGCGAAACCAATCTGGCAAGATTTTAGTGTGACTGGACTTTATGGTGAAAACTATGAAGTTGTAGATGACAAAGAAACTACGATTACTTTGGAATATGCAGCAAAAGTTAAATACGCTGATGTGTTTTTCTTTATGGACCGCATGCGTGGTGAAAATGACCACAAGAGTACTTACTTTGAGTTATCACCACGTCTAAGTTTAGGCGAAGTGTCTGGTAAAAAACTGTCGTATGGCCCAATTAAAGATGTACTCATTAGTACTACTTGGGAAGGTAACAGTGAAGACGGCAACAACTTCGACAACTTCCTTTATGGTTTTGCAGTTGATTTAGATATCCCATATTTCCAATATGCAAATTTAAACTTCTACCGTGCAAATAATGAGAACATTGACGACGATTATCAAATGACATTCGTTTATGGTATTCCATTAAAATTAGGATCTGAAGATTTCTTGGTAGATGGTTTCCTTGACTGGTCAACTGCTGAAGGCGACCATGCGAGCGAGTTAAACTGGACAACTCAGTGGAAATGGAATGTGGGTAAACACATTTCTCCTGATACACGCCTATACCTCGGTATCGAGCACTCAGTGTGGAACAACAAATTTGGTATTAAAGGTGCCGACGAAAATAACGTTAGTGCATTGGTTAAATACCACTTCTAAAATCCAAATTTAGAAGATAAACAGCAAGGAAAATTCCTTGCTGTTTTTGTTTTTAATCAAGTGGATTACCCACAATATTGCTAATAATTCCCTGCATAATATGTCCACCTTGTTCACGGCGTAATTCTTCATACCATGCTTGTGTAACAGCTTCATCTTTCATATGTGTCACATCACAACGTTTGCGTGCGCGAAGCACCAACTCATTAGCACGTTCATTGCGCTTGTTTTGATAGCGACGTAAAGCATCCTCTAGCCCCAAAGTATTAATTTGCAGAGAACGCGCTAAATAAATCGCATCTTCCATGGCTTGGCAGCCGCCTTGCCCAATATCAGGTGTCGTGCTATGTGCAGCGTCACCCAAAATCACTACACGACCTTTATAAAACTGTGTAAACGGTTCAATATCATGGATTTCTACCCGATTGGTTTTTTGCGGGTCTAAGCGTTCAATAAGCTGCTGTACGGGTTGGCACCAATCAACAAAATATTGTTTTAAAAGTTTTTTATATTCATCTCGATTATTATCTAACCCTGCTGGTAAAGGCACATCTAAAAAGAAATAGAACTTTCCATCTGCAACTGGCATTAGGGAGGCACGCTTGCCTTCGCCCACATAAGTCGTCCATTGCTGGGCTGGAGCTAAATCTTCAGATATTTCAACCAAGCCATTCCAGTTTACATACCCTGCGTAACGGCGCTGCACTTGCTGCCCCAATACATAGGTCCGTGTAAGTGAATGAGTGCCATCCGCCCCAATTAATAGATCGGCCTGCGTTGAGCTACCATCTGCAAAATGAACTTCTACAGAATCAGCTTTGTCTTCAAGGCTGACCATTTTTTTGCCTAGATAAATCTGATCACGACCAAATTCATCCATCAACATATTTTGTAAATCAGCACGTGCAACTGGATAAGGTCGTTGGCCCACTTCTTCAATTAATGGCAGTAAACTGAATTGTGTCATCACATCTCCAGTTAAACCGTCCACATAGGCCAAATCATCCATTTGTCCACCAAGTTTGGCGATTTTGTCAGTTAATCCCAGATAGTTCAGACATTTCACACCATTCGACCACAGCGAAATTGCCGCGCCGACAGGAAGAATTTTTTCAGTTTGCTCAAAAATGCGAACTTGGTGACCAAATTTCTTTAATGCAATGCCTGTGGTTAGACCTCCCATTCCTGCACCAATAATCACCACATTCATAACACTCTCCTATAGATATTCACCTATAGGGTGCTTATGCTAAAAACATGCCATCGTTCAAAATTTATTTAGCTTTTCCACAAAACTGGCATGCACCATGCTTATATATTTATGTATAAAACTCGACTTGGCACGCTCCGTGTTAGCGCAGTTTTAAATGAAAAATCATGTTTTTAACAAGAAATACGGATACTCCACTATGGCAACATTGCACGCTCCAGCTTTTGAACTTCCTGAGATTTTGAATACGAAAACCAATTTGGCAGATGCCCGAATTGGTGCACAAGTCATTGAGTGTTCAGATGATTTCTTTGCTGAAGCAAAACGTATGCTGCAATTTGATGCACCTATTTTTGTTGAAGATAAATTTGATGACAACGGCAAATGGATGGATGGATGGGAGACACGCCGTAAGCGTCACGCAGGTTATGATTGGTGTATCGTGAAGCTTGGTGTAAGCGGAAAAATCACTGCTCTTGATATTGATACCAGCTTTTTTACAGGAAATTATCCTGCATCTGCATCATTAGAAGCATGTTATGCACCAAATGGGGACCTGACAGGGGCAAAATGGGAGAATGTTTTAGGAAATACTGAACTAGGCCCGAGCCAGCATCATATTTTTATGATCAATAATGATGCACTTTTCACTCATATACGCCTTAATATTTTCCCAGATGGCGGTATTGCCCGTTTACGTGTCTATGGTGATGTTCATATTCAGGTAACTGATAGTGAACAAACTCTCGATTTATTGGCTCTCGAAAATGGTGGCCGTGTAGTTGCCTATAGTGATGCGCACTTTGGACATCCGCGTAATTTGATTAACCCAGGCCGTGGCGTCAACATGGGCGATGGATGGGAAACCAAACGCCGCCGTGCACCGGGTTATGACTGGTGTATTCTTGCGTTGGGTAAAAGCGGAAAAATTGAAAAGCTTGAAATTGATACAGCTCATTTTAAAGGAAACTTCCCTGCCCAAGTATCTATTCAGGCGGTTTACCTCGAAAATGCAACCGATGCACAGTTAATTCCTCAAAGTATGTTTTGGTCTTACTTACTAGAAGCCCAACCGATGCAAATGGATCATATTCATGAATATGTGAATGAGATTTTACAGCATGAAAAAATCTCGCATATTCGTATTAACATGATTCCAGACGGTGGTATTAGTCGTGTTCGTTTATGGGGAAAAATTACCAAGTCATGATCATGAAGAATGTTCAAATTCAGCCATTAACCATTGAGAACTTTCAGTCCTTTGGAGAAGTCATTTGTTGCGATGGGCATGACTTTTTTCATATTAACGATGCCCACACTGAGCGCTATCATGCGCTCGTTGAAACTGAAATTGAAGGGGAAGCAAAGGCAGGAATTAGTATTTTCCGTAATATTAAGACCAGTGTGCTGCCTCTGGAAATTTCAATGCTAGAGCGCCATCCGAAAGGCTCTCAGGCATTTATTCCACTACAGCAACAAAAGTTTTTAATTATCGTGGCACCCGCTTTGGACGAAAATACTCCTGATATTTCAAAACTATGTGCTTTCGTCTCGAATGGAAAGCAAAGTATTAATTATCGGGCAGGCACATGGCATCATCCTTTGCTTACCTTCGAGGCACCAAGTGATTTTGCAGTGGTGGACCGAATTGGAGGTGGAGCAAATTGTGATGTTTTTCAATTTCCACAGGTTATAAAAATTACGACCTAAATTAAAATATACAGATCTGTCTATTTTAATTTAATAGTAGAAATCGTTGTGGTGATTTCCAACAATTTAGATTTACATAAAAAAATCCCCGCCAATTGAGCGGGGATTTTTTACGCCTTTTTAGACAGTGATATCAGCTAAGTTACCCTTCTGCTCAAGCCACTGCTTACGATCTGCCGAACGTTTTTTCGCAAGTAACTTGTCGAGTAAACCTGCCGTTAGATGCACATCATCTAGATCGAGCTGAACTAAACGACGCGTGTTCGGATCCATCGTGGTTTCACGTAGTTGAATCGCGTTCATCTCACCCAATCCCTTGAATCGGGTAATTTGCGGATTACGATTACCTTTAATATTTTTCAAAATAGTTTCAAGTTCATCATCATCAAGCGCGTAATGAACATCTTTACCAATGTCGATACGGAACAATGGTGGCATTGCCACATACAAATGTCCTTCTTCAACCAATGCTGGGAAGTGTTTAACGAATAAAGCACAAAGCAAAGTCGCAATGTGTAAACCATCCGAGTCAGCATCGGCCAAAATACAGATTTTGCCATAACGTAATTCAGATAAATCATCACTGCCTGGGTCTACACCAATCGCAATCGCAATGTCGTGAACCTCTTGGGAAGCGAGTACTTCATCTGAAGAAACTTCCCATGTATTTAAGATTTTTCCACGAATTGGCATGATCGCCTGAAAGTTTTTATCACGCGCTTGCTTGGCACTACCACCTGCTGAGTCACCCTCGACAATAAATAACTCACTGTCCTCACGTGTTTGACCAACACAATCTGCCAATTTACCCGGCAATGCAGGGCCGGAAACAATTTTTTTACGCTCGACTTTCTTGGCTGCTTTTAAACGACGACCTGCTTTAGAAATCGCCATTTCTGCCAGCTGCATGGCAATTTCAGCATGTTGGTTGAGCCAGAGCGCGAAAGCATCTTTAGCAATATTTAAAACAATATTTGATGCTTCTCGACTCGAAAGACGCTCTTTGGTTTGACCTGAAAACTGCGGTTCTTGGAACTTGAGCGACAAGATATAGTTCACGCCATCCCAAACATCTTCTGCCGAAAGTTTAAGGTTTCGTGGCAACAGGTTGCGCAGCTCACAGAACTCACGTAACGCCTCAGTTACCCCAGAGCGCAAACCGTTCACATGAGTACCGCCTTGTGCAGTTGGAATTAAGTTGACGTAACTTTCTTGAACCTGTTCACCGCCTTCCACATTCCAACAAATCGCAAATTCACATGCCGCACGGTCTGCCTGACCGCTGCTTACAAATGCAGGGTTTGGCAAAATTTCGCGGTCTTGCAATTCATCCATCAAATAATCGACGAGGCCATTTTCAAATTGCCATTCGATTTTTTCATCGTTAATTTGATCGATATAAGTAATTTTTAAACCAGCTGCTAAAACAGCTTTCGCTTTTAAATTATGTTTAAGTGCTTTTAACGCAAATTTTGGACTATCGAAATATTTAGCTTCTGGCCAAAAATGTACCGTTGTACCTGTCGCACGTTTCGGTGCTTTACCCTCAAGAACAGCTAAAGGTGCTACTGGTTCCCCTTGCTCAAAGGCCATCTGGTATAAATTACCCTGACGCTGAACTTCAACCTCAACACGTGTAGATAAAGCGTTTACAACCGAAATCCCCACACCATGTAAACCACCTGAAAACTGATAGTTATCGGTACTGAATTTACCGCCTGCGTGGAGCTTGGTCAGAATGATTTCGATACCACTTTGACCATATTCAGGATGAATATCGACTGGCATACCACGGCCATTATCTTCAACCGACAACGAACCATCTTTATAAACCGTGACACAGATTTTGTCGGCATGACCAGCTAATGCTTCATCAACAGCATTATCAATAACTTCTTGGGCTAAATGGTTAGGTCGAGTCGTATCGGTATACATCCCTGGACGACGACGAACAGGGTCTAAACCAGAAAGAACTTCAAGCGATTGAGCCGTATATTGTGTCACGTTGTACGTTTTCCTTATTTGATGGTGTGCGCAAAGAATTCGATCACTAACGGTAATTTTTCTTCAAAATCTTCCATAGCATGATTGCCATGAGCATCCGTCAAAATCAATGAGGATGGCGTTGCAGCACTATAATAGCGTTGTGCTTGACGATAATCCAAAATTTCGTCGCCTTGTTGCAATAAGACGAGTATTTTGTCGGCATTTTCAGGTTGTTTCAGTTCCAGTTGTTGTAACTGCCGTAACTGAACATGGTCAATTGACCATTGATCATTCACCACATAGGGCATACTTTCAACTTGAAATAACTCATCAAACAGTTTCCATGGTTGCATAGCAGGGTTAATCAGTACAGCTGGAACATTATATTTCGCGACAAAATATGTCGCAAAAAACCCGCCAAGGCTACTACCAACTAAAGCCACGTCTTGTAACGATTCAATAAGCGCTGAAACTTGCTCAACCACTAGATCAGGAGATCTGTTTAAATCTGGCAAATGCACATTTATGCCCAATTCGCTACAATACTGCTTAAGGCTCAGCCCTTTAATTGAAAGAGAGCTACTATTAAAGCCATGGAGGTAGATAATATTCATATATTTTCCCTCTAAATTGAGAATAAACTCACATTTTTGTTCTCAGTTTGTATATAAAAACACTATTGTCAGACAAGAAAAACCACTCAACTAACCATTCATCAGTATTTTAAAAACATGTGTTATTTAAACTACTAAGATGGAAACGTTAGCTGCCGTTGATAAAAAGTACAGCTTAAAACGTCGGTTATAACGTATATGGGGAAAAGATATGCCGAGCTTAACACCACTACATGAAACTTATTGTAAATGGGATCGTACGCCACCTAGTCAGGCAGACGTATTAGAAGGTTTAGCTCAACTGTTCAGCACCAGCTTAAATGGTGTACATGAATTAATTCAAGTTATTAATATTGAAGTATTAAAAAATGCTTTTGGTGTGAGTACACAAAATGCTAAAAACTTTCAAAAACGACCATTTGTGCAAAAGGCATATCAGTTTTCTTATGGCGCTTTACAAAAATATGGGAGTTGTTTTTTAGCGCCAAGCTTACGTCACATTATTGAAAAATATCCTACACTTCACGAAAAACCACTCACCCCAAGCCTACATTTTTTAGTCGGTATTTTGAATGGGATTTTTGGGGATTATCTACTGAAACAGCATAGCCCCCTCGCTTTACCCATGGTGCTATACGATCACTACGGTGCAATACAACAAGGGGAACTTGCAGGCCGTATCGTGATTTTAGCTCATGGTTTATGTATGAACCATCTGACTTGGTCAAATGCACACTATGGCGGCATTGGTGAGCGCCTGTTAGCGCAGCGTGACCATAACACCATGTTGTATTTAAATTACAACACAGGTCGACGCATTTCAGCTAATGGACGCAGTTTTTCAAACTTATTAGAAGACTTGGTCCAACGTAATCCAAGAATTACCAGCATTGATATCATTGGCCATAGTATGGGCGGGCTAGTCTCTCGTAGTGCCTTATTTTATGGCAAACAAAATATGTATCAATGGATTCATATGGTCGAGAATCTAGTCTGTATTGGCTCTCCACATCATGGGGCAGTTTTAGAGCGCTTTGGCTTTACCATACAAGATAAACTTGGGGCTTTCCCTTTTGTCGGCTTACTCGGTCAACTGGTTAATATTCGCAGTAATGGTATTTTAGACTTACGTCACGGCAGCGTTCGTGATGATGATTGGGAACATATGGATGCCCGTATTGGTATGATGGATGATAACCGTGCTCCTGCTCCACTGCCTTCCCATATCAACACCTTTTTAGTAGCAGGGACCTTAGAATTTGAAAAGGTCCGTAATAAAGCATTGACCGTAATTGGCGACTACTTAGTGAGTGTAAAAAGCGCGCTAGGCGAACACCCTAATCCACGTTTTCAGCTTAAAGTTCCAGATTCACATAAAGCCGTGTTTTATGGCTTAAATCACTTTGAAATTCAGTATCACTCAAGTGTTGCCGAACAGATCACTCGCTGGTTATATCCTCATGTGAATGATTATGTTCAAGAGGGTATTCAAACTCATATTATTGATATGCCGAACTATAAGCTCGAAGATTTAGAAGGAATTGTAGAGACGTAAAAAAAG
This sequence comes from Acinetobacter sp. S-1, assembly GCF_059579785.1. Classification (NCBI taxonomy): domain Bacteria; kingdom Pseudomonadati; phylum Pseudomonadota; class Gammaproteobacteria; order Moraxellales; family Moraxellaceae; genus Acinetobacter; species Acinetobacter sp. S-1. Next base: position 132,914 of record NZ_CM184207.1, on the reverse strand, counting down.
CCCAACTTATGTTGGGCTTTTTTAATTAATTAGCTTTTGTAGAAGAAAGAAAATATTTTTAAATTTCAACCTTCCAAGCTTTATTGGCAATTACTTTTCCATTTTTTATATTTAAAACAATATTGTAAACTGCTGCATCACCATTATTAAAAGTATTTAAAATATAAATATTATTATTTAAATAATATATTTTAAAATCAGCAAGCTCGTTCTTGTCTCCATCTATACCATTGTTAGGAAAAAAGTATTGCTCTATATCATTTTACCAATTTCTATTTTCTTATCTTTATCCTTAATTATGATTTTATCAAGTTGTAAAAAATCATTATTAGGTAAAGTACCATCAGTACCAAAGAATTTTTTATCATTAAAATACTTATATTCACCCTCTGCTAAAATAAAATATATTGAAACATTTAATACTTAATTTTGAACATCAACTGTTTTACGTAATTTAATATAAAATATTTTAGTTAAATATAATTAATAGTAATATATACCATCTTACACCTAATCTTATTACTTAAATAAGATTAGGTGTAAATAATATTATTCTCATATTAAGTATTTAGTCTCTCTAATTTATAAAAGTAAAAAAACTTACCACTCTTGGCATAAAGTTAAAGAGTTAATATAGTAAAAAACAACCTTGGTTATAACTCTGGAATTTCTTTAAAATAAATTTTTTCCTTATCAGAACAAACGCTATAGAACATGCCTGAATAATTATTCTTCGGATCTAAATCTTTCAGATAACTTTTACAATCAAGTAAAAGCTGCTTATTTTTCTTTATAAAAGTTAATTTTTGATATTGTTTGAAAGAGTAACCATCATAGAAGTCATTAATTATATACATATCTTTTCTATAGTTTTTCGAGGGAACATAATCAGAGTTATCACCACTACCTATAGAATTATAGTTTCCTAAAGTTTGAAATATCTTATTAGTTTCCATAACTAGATTATTTTCATTATTTGTAACTATTTTCATTTGTGCCCATCCCATCTCAACACCTTCTGAAAAGATATTTTTATAAACAACATAATATTTATTATCTTTTATTTTTATATAAAATTCATCTACCGGAGGCTTATAAGCAAATAATGCATAGCTGTTTTGATTTTTTGTATAATTAAATTCATTACAAGTGTTTTTTAAATTGCATTTTTTATATGAATAATAAATTGTATTAGCTGTATTAGCTGTATTAGCTGTATTAGCTGTATTAGCTGTATTAGCTGTATTAGCTGTATTAGCTGTATTAGCTGTATTAGCTGTATTGAAACATCCAGAAATTAATAAAACTAGTATTAATAATAAAGTATTTTTCATTGGGTTATCTCTATATGCATTGCACCTTCTCCAGGTTCATCCCCAGAAATAAAGCCACTAATGATACCATTAAGCTTAGCATCCTTACAGGCTTGCTTAAATTTTTTCCCTTGTGCATTCAAGTGACTATTAGTACCAAAACCATTACTATTTAATCCTATATCTACTACATTAACCTTGTTATATTGTTCAGTACTGACACAATGTTTGGAAACTTTTTTATTTTGTTTTTGTAATTCAATAATTTTCTCTACCATTTTACTAATAGTTTGTTCCTTCCTCATATTCTTGGCTTTACATTCATCTCTGACTCTTTTTACTTCTTCTCCCGGCGCAGTATACCTAATATTCTGACTATACATTGCATTAGCTTGGGATTCAGCTGTTCGAATTGTGCTTGTTATATATATTTTATTCATTCCCGCTTCTTTAGCTAAAAATGCTAATATTTTTTTGGTTTTTTCAGAAACAATATTTCGTCTCCACTCTTCATTCACGCCGCTAAATAGAACACTTACTCCTTCAACCTTAGCTACTTCTGCTTTTTGAATTTTCAAATTAATCGTTGCCATACTATTTTCAATTTTTCCATCAAAAATAATTTTCTCTTTATTGGATTCCAAAACTATAATTCTAATAGATTCATTTATTACCCCCTTATGAATTTTTTTACCCAGCCCATTTGCACCACTGACATGACTACGTTTTGTTCCTTTATACTCAACAATATAACTACCACCATTAAATAATTGATTAGTTTTAACGTCATAAGTTAAAACTGTAAATTCAACTTCTCTACTATCATTAACCACCATTTTGGGATGACCATCTTTACTTATCGCAGTGTTTTCATCTCTTTTAGGAGTAGAGTCATGAGTTTCAACTGGTTGTTTATGTTTTGATGAAGGAACTTGTTGTTTAGATTGAGCTAGTTCTACAACTTTAGTCCCTGTCTTTATATTTTTTGATGCTTGCTCTATTGCTGACGAGTCAACATCGATAACACGAAGCGATTTATTTTTATCAACTTTGATAGTCAATAAGTTCCGTTCATCTCTTAATTTATAATTCAGCTCGAATCCTGGCATTGCACTAACAGTTATCTTTCCATTACCATCAGTCTTTTTTTGCTTTATCTGATTTCTATATTTTTGAATTAAATTCAAATTTGTTATAGGTTTTTTCGTATCTTTATGTCTAAAAAGAATATTAAAAGTATGTAAATTAAGCTTTATCGTCTTTTCGCCCATACCTTCTTGTGCTGTAAAATGAATAATTTCTTGTTTTGAGTCTAGCCCACTAATTAAAAATGTAATCTCCTCGCCACTTAATGCTGTTAAGCTATTTTCAATACCATTAGCACCTACCCTATGCTTCTTTTCTGCATTTTTATATTTTAGAAAATAAGAAAAATTTGGAATCGGTTTATTTTCACTGTCTATGACTTTAATACTAAAATTAATATTTTTTTGCTGATCATTACTTTTACTTACTTTCGCGTTTTGCTCAACACTTGCTTTATTTTCTAATTTCACAGGCTCCGGTTTCTGCGAAGGAGTCGGTTGTTGGGTATGTATATCTGTTTGGGATTTGATTCCGCTTATACCATTTGCAACCACCAAAACTGCAGAATGATTTTTACCATCAGCAATTAATAGTACTGGCTTTTGATTATTATCAACAACAGGTTTTCCATCAACGGTAATCCTTGCTCCCCATCCTCCTTTCACTAAAATAGATCTAATTTTTCCTTGACTATTTGTCAATAAATTACTAAGAGTTGGCACTACTTTTGTTTTTTTGTAACCAACACTTACTCTAGAGTTAACTAATGGGCTAGCACTTTTATCTACAAATTGCACGTAAAACCGTGATGTACCTTTGTATCTATGCCAACTCATATCATCATTTTCAGTGCCTTTTATTTCAACTTTTTCTGTTTCAGAGTTTATAAATGCTGGTGGATACTTATAAATTTTTGGCTTATCTTTATGTAGTTGTGCTTGTGCTTTTGGGCTCCAATATAGCACGATGCCATTTGTAAAATCCTCTTCTTGTCTATTATAAATTGGTGACACTAAATCAATAATATGCTGAGTAGATTTAGAAATTTTATTAGATTTCATTTCCAACCTAACTTGTCGAACAGCATCAGTTTCATCTGTTAAAGCATCAAAATCATTTTTTAAATATCCCATTATACTTGTGTGTTGAGCCCATTCACCAAAACCTATTCTGTTCATTATACAATGTGCAACGGCTCTCTTTGAAATATCTCCACAAATACCCGCTTCGCCTTTTATAGTTGCGATAAAATCAATAAATTCTTCAGAATAACTCATCGTTATTCTCCACATGGATTAGCTATTTTTTTATTAGCTAATATGGTTGATTCATTATTTGCTATTAAATTTAAACTACCATCACGTAAAAAAGAACTCATATTTTTAAAATAACTATAATAATCAAACCTTTGAATCAAACTATTAAATTCTTTAGTTTTTAAATTGACAATTTTTCTAGCCTTATTTGTAAACAATTTTCTTGCATAAATAACTTTCTTTTCACTATCACTTTCAATCAAACAATTATTTTTATTATCAATGGCAATAAATTCGTCTGTGGAATCCTCTTTATTTTGACTATAGAAAAGCGTAACTAAACATGGAGACCCACAAGATGTTTTTACTTTATATAAGTTTTGATTTATTTTTGAAATATTTAAAAGTTTGACACCTTTTATAACTATTTCATTCTGAGCATTTACAGTTCTCACAATGTCACAACTAGAATTATATTCATCCTTACATTTCGCCGAAACTACAAACGTATCGCCATTTGCATAAAGATTAAAACTAAAAATAATTGTGCTCAATAGAAAAATTGATATAAAAGTCTTTTTCATATTCAATCGCGAAACTTGCGTTGTTTTTCGTTTAAATATTTCAATCATGTTCATGCTCTTCTCCACACCCACAGCCATCAATCTCCTCACCATCTAGTGATTCAGCTTCCTGTCCAAGCATCAGCTCTTTAATTTCTGTTAAATAAGCTCCTGGGACTAAAGCGAGTTCTACATTATCAACAGAATCGCTGTAAACTCTCGCGCTACTTTCTTGCTCAAACTCATATACAGCTTCAATTTTCTTAGAATGATTAATTAACTTATATTTCATATTTTTTAATATTTTAGTATCAAATATTTGACTTAAATCAAATCTCATACTATACATCCCAGTTGCCGGCATTTTCGGCAACTCAGCATTTACTGTTGCTCCACTCGTAAACAAGTGCTGCCCAGCTTTACTTTCAAACTTACCGCCTGTTGTTGAAAATACACCATCCGCATTAATTTTGAGCTGAGATCCACCCGCGGTTAAAACAATTTCTTTTGGACTGGTAAGCTCGATTTTTTCTTCCGTAGAAATGAGCTTAATGACCTTTTTAGCAATTGCTTCAATGGCATCGTCTTGTGCTTGTAGTTCGAGCTTTCCTTTTGCTGCATAAGCACGCAAACCCTTTTGCGCGGCAAACAAACTTATTTTGTCTTGCGCATGCCCAATGATATTTTTCTGTGCACTTAAATTAATTGAACCGCTGGCACTTTCAGCAATATCTTGCGAAGCTTGCAGAATAATATTTTCAGGTGTCGTCAAGGCAATGCCATTTGGCGATGCTAATAACATCAAGGCTTGTCTAAAAATTTTGCCTTGTTCTTGCTGTTTAATATCGGAACTACTTTCTAAACCTTGGGTATAACCTTCCATAAAGCCTTGCAAAGAACTTAATGCTTTAGAAGGTGATACTTCCAATTTACTGCCTTTACTAAACGTTCCACATACACTCATCATGTCAAAGTCTTTAGTCTCGATATTCGCTAAGACTTTTCCAACCTCTTGAATACTTTCAAATGGATTTTTATGAATGCGGTCTTTAATACTGGCAAGTTTTCCTTTAACGATGTCAGCACCATGCTCTTCAACATTTTCAATAAATGCTTTTAAGTTTTCTACCGCATCTTTGGCATCGCTAAAAAAAGAATTAAATTCGTCTACAACGCCTTTTGCATTTCCCCCTAACGCACCAATATCTTGAATAAAGCCGCCACAGTCTTTTAAAGCGTGAATAGGATCGTTATTAATCCCTTCTTTAAATAGATTCACCGTACTATCTAATGCCTGTCCTGTAGTTTTTAGCTCAAGTGACTGGATGAATTTGGGTAGGCGATTAATCACGTTCAAAGCATCAGTCTGTTGCTTTGCTGCAACTTCACTGAGCATTTTCATGCTTTCATAGCCTTGTGAAAGTAAAGATTGTGCTTGTGCGGCCTCTAGATGGTCTGCAATCGCCTGCTCTTGTGCATAGGTACTAATGAGCATCCCTTTACCTGCACGCACAGCTCCCCAAGCATCTGTTCTAAGCTCAAAGCCTTCTCCACGGCCTTGGCTCGTCGCTTGTTCTTTTGGATGGCTTAAATTACCCAAATTCAGCTGTGTTGCTGCATGGCTACTTTGTAATTGGGTACTAATTTGCCCCGTTGTGTCATCAAAGCGTAATTGGTTAAAGCCACTACCACTGATTTCCTGACTGCGAATTCCGCTTAGTTTTTTAGTATCAGGAAGCTGCCCTTTCACATCGAACTTGGTTGGTGAGCGCTGTGCTTCATGAATGCGTCCAGTCACAAATGGACGGTCAATATTGCCATCAAAGAAGTCAATGACCACCACTTCACCAATACGTGGTAAGAAGCGTGCTCCATAACCTTCGCCTGCCCAAGGAGTCAGTACATCCACCCAAGCTGAGTCGGTATCATTGTCATTGCTACCCGCGCCACCATCATGCCCATGATCATCACTACGGGTGAATAGAAAACGCACCTTAATGCGCCCCCATTCATCAACATGAATAGTCTCTCCCTCTGGCCCCACGACTTTGGCTCTTTGCGGGTAAGCAATTGGGCGATGCTGTTCTGGATTATATTCAGGTGCCGTTTTAATTTGACGGCGTATTAGGGTCAGCTCATTACCTTGGCGCTCAATATCATCATAACCACGTTTATCCCAACGACTTTGGGTTAACAACTGGCTAACTTGCTGATGTAAATCTTTTGGTAAGTTATTTTGGTTATAGAAATTTTTAGCAATGATTAAGAACTCTTGATCTGCTCCTTCATGCTGATCAATTTCAGGATGCTCCTGTAAATTAAACCAATAGCCGACTTGACTATCACGGACGCTACTATAAGCCTTAAAATATTTGGCCCGACTCGCGTACATGTCAGTGAAGTGCTGATTTAATTTTTCTAGCTGATTACTACTTGAAGCAGTGGCCTGATCTTCCCCTTTCAAATCTTGCATCCAAGCAGGACTAACATGCCATGCTTGTTCAAGACTCAAACTCGCTGAATCAAATTGCTCTGAATGTAAGTGTGTAGTGATAACTGAACCTACACCTTCTTCATGTGCTAGAGCATCAGGTTGCCAACGCTGCACATGTACAGCAGTCGGCTGTAAAGACCGCACCGCAACAAAACCTGTAATGCTATCTTGATATTCTGTCGCACTACTTCTGTGATAGCGAATACTGCGTCGTTCTAAAGCTTGGTACTGGCTATTATCATCAATGAGTCTTAGTTTTTGAGCCTGTATTGGTGCAGTAAAATGAGGGACAAAAAGCTCTGATTCATCAATGAGCCAACTAACACCCTCACTTCGCCACAAGCGTGTAAGAAAGTCATAATCAGATTCATTGTGCTGCATGATAAATGGGCGAATATCATAACTCTGACTTAATCCACTAAGATCAAGACTTAAACTTGTCGCAAATAGCTGACTTTTTTCTTGCCATTCTTTAAATAAAACTTCCGTGACTTCAATAATGCTTTTATTCATAAAAACACGACTATTACGGCGCTTGTGCCATAAGTTTGTCGCGTCTTTTAAGGTGAGTTTATAAAGCGTTAAAGCACCGTCACTCTGGCCATAACTCGCTTCTGTTACAATTCCTGTAGTTCGGAATAATTGTCCAGAATCAGTAACCTGATCAACAGCAACTTGCACACCTATAAACTGCTTTAATGCAATTTGGGCACTCGTTGAAAGGCAGATCAACTCAGCTTCCAATCCCCCATTTAGCTGATGTTGGCCTTCTATACGCTGTAAAAAAACTTGGCTATTGAGTAGTTCATTAGAAAATTGCACATGGATGGCACGTTTCTGCGCACTTAACCCTATTTTTTCCAAAACATTAAAGATATTAAAAAGCATTTTTTTATAATCATAAGGATATATAAACGGCTGCACTTTATAAAAAACAGAACTATCTGTCTACATGATTATGCTTTTTTTTAATTCGTTTTTTTATATTTTGACCTATTCCCAAGCAATAAAAAGCCCAACATAGTGTTGGGCTTTTTTAAAGAGCTTTAAGCTCTTTTTTTGGTTGTCTTAAATACTGGATAAAAACGGAATAACTGCCATAAACAGACCAGTAATAGTAAGAGGAAATAGACCAATGACCAAACTGGTAAAGATTGACCTAAAAAGGTCCAATCAATTGCTGCACATTCACCTGAACCCGACAATACTTCTTGTAAAACCGTTTTCATTGGTAAGGCATCAATTAAATAATTTAAACCTGGGCCACAGCTTGGTACTTGATCTGGTGGTAAATGTTGCAACCAGACATGACGTCCTGCCACACCTACTGACCATAAAATTGCGATGCCTGCTAAAAATGCATAAAAACGTTTAACCGCATTGGAAACTGGGTTATGCAAAAAGGCTATGAGTGCTACAAGGCCCATCGCCATTAAGCCAACACGTTGAAAAATACAGAGCGGACATGGCTCTAAACCTTTTACATGTTCCAGATACAACGCAAAAGACATGCCGACAATACTTGCTAAAACAAGTAGTCCACTCACCAAACGGTAACTTAATCGCATGTAAAACCTCGTTTTATTATCGATATTGTTCAAGATATTGATCAAAACTGACCTTGGTATCTTGCTCAAGTTGTTCTTGCTGCTGTAACGACTGTGCAGCCAATTGTTCAAAATGTTTCAAGGTTTCCACACTAAGCTCATGCTGTTCATAACTTTCAGCATGTAATTGCGCCATGTGGCTACCAAAACTCCAAGTTCCACCATGTTTTAACGTATCGTCAATAACATGGGCAGATAAAGTCTCATCAACTTCATCAATTCGTGCTTGCATGACCGCCAAAGCTGAACCATACAAGTCCGTTGCATAGGTCTGATCGAGTAGCTGTGCACAATCTTGCATTTTTGCAATATATAAACGTGCCCAATCTTCGATGTGATATGACCCTGTTAAATCTGTAATGGTTGCGTTTGGCGCTCGACCTCGGTTGACCACCTCTGTCTGATTTTTCTCAACCAAGTCTTGTTCAGGACATAACAAGTCTGGGCTATCACTTAACAGACAATAAAGTGCTAACACTTCAAGAAAGCCTGCTGTCGTTTCATCAACACCAATTGCCGAGTATGGATTTACATCTACTGCACGTAACTCAACATAACCGACACCTCGATTTTTTAAAGCTTGAGACGGTGTTTCACCTGCTTGAGGCACCTGTTTTGGACGTACGAGACTGTAATATTCATTCTCAATCTGCAAAACATGATCATTAATTTGCAACGGCTCACCAGATGCATCATTTAACCCTAAACGGCTAAATGGTGGGTAAGGAGAATGAACGGCTTTTTGTAAACCATCCAGATAGCCAGACAAATTGTTGTAATGAATACCTAAGCTTTTTTGTGCTGAGTTTTGATAGCCTAATCGTCCCATACGCAAAGCTGTAGCATACGGTAAATAGTATGAACCTTTGATTAAAGGCAACAAATGATGTTTGTGTCCAGTCAAGAAACAACGACATACTGTTGGACTCGCGCCCACCAAGAACATGACCAATGGTGTTAAACGAATAAAATTACGAATAAGGCCAAAATAACGATGGCTACGGTAATCCTGCAAACTTAATGATTTTAATTGTTCGTCAGTTTCATGAGCTTGTAGCTCAGCAAAAAGTGTATCTGGGAAAGATAAGTTGTAATGCACGCCTGAAATGGTCTGCATACGGCGACCATATCGAATTCCTAACCCACGGCGATATAGTGTTTTAAAACGGCCAATATTAGAAGTGCCATATTGCGCTAGACGAATCCGTTCTTCATTGTCGTCTAACATACATGGCATAGACAGCGGCCAGAGTTTTTCACCATTTTCTAAATGACGATGTACAACCGCATGAATATCGGTGAGCTCATGCAGAGCTTCTTCAATCGTTGGCTTAGGTGAGGTAATAAACTCCATCAACGCTTCTGAATAATCAGTCGTAATTTTTGGATGTGTTAACGCCGAACCTAGTGCCTTCGGATGTAACTCTTGTGATAAGAACCCATTACTTTGCATACGTAGGCTTTCACGCTCTATTCCACGTAACATGCCTTGTAGTAGCGACGAATCCACCCAAGCAGGAATAACTGATTGAGATGGTGTAGTGGGTTGACTCATGCATTTGCTCGCTTATTAAAGATCACTATATACAAAATCGTGAGATGATACGGTTACTTATATAATCACATCATTCCAGTTTGGCAATTTTTATCACAATCTTGTTATTTAAGACACGAAAGAATTGTGATTTTATTGAAGAATAATTGCTAAAGAGTTGTCAATATCATGAACGAACAAGACATTTTAAACTTCTGGTTTTCTCCTGAACACCGTTCACTTTGGTTTGCAAAAAGTGATGATTTTGACAAAAAAATCCGTGAAAATTTTTCTGATGTTCATCGACAGGCAACTCAAGCAGAACTCTGGTCTTGGCGAAAAACAGCAGAAGGTCGTTTGGCAGAGATTATTGTACTAGACCAGTTTTCTCGCAACATCTATCGTGATCAGCCCCAATCTTTTGCCTATGACAGCTTGGCATTAGCTTTGGCACAAGAAGCAATTAGTTTGCAACTCGATGCACAGCTTAATCCAGAGCAACGCTCTTTTTTATATATGCCATTTATGCATAGTGAATCAAAATTGATCCATGAATTTGCCTTGAAACTATTTCAACGTCTTGGCAATGAAATTAACTTGAGCTTTGAGAAAAAGCATAAAGTCATTATTGATCGCTTTGGACGCTATCCTCATCGCAATACCATTCTCGGGCGTGTTTCTACTCCAGAGGAAACCGAATTTTTATTAGAACCGAACAGTAGTTTTTAAAGCTTCTTAATTTTTAATGCTGAGTCATCTTTGTTTTAATGCTCAGCTGGGAGTTCACCATGAAATATCTCTCTCTTTGTTTAGCCTTAGGCACTGCCTTAACCTTAACTGCTTGTGCAACGACTCCAAGTAAACCAAAAACCTTTGATCAACTTGGCCAGTTTTCCGCATACCCTTTAAATGCGCAAACATTTCGTATTAGTTTTCAAGCCGATCCGAATATGAGTTACGGTGCAGCTGAAGAAATCACTTTGGTAAAATCAGCGCAAACGACCGTACAAAAAGGTTTCCGCTTTTTTAAAGTACTGAATGACCCAAGTAACCAAAGTCAGAAACCACCACGTCAGGCTGTGGTTTATCCATCTGCTCCAAGCTTTTATCCTTATGGCTATGGTCGTCGCTATCCGGGTTTCTGGCATGATCCATTCTATGATTTCCCACAAGTGGTCAATATCGACCCTGTTCAAGTGTCGTATACTATTGAATGTTATCGGGATCAAAAGCAGGCTCCTCAAGACGCTTTTGATGCAACCTTGATCTTGAAATCAATCGGACAAAAATATGGATTGAGTCCGACAGGAGCGCTGTTGCCACCACCCGAGCCTCCAGTAAAACAAAAATGAATAGGATAAATTTATGAGCATGGCAGAAGAAGTTCACCACGTGCCCAGTCTTAAACGTAGTAAATATTTTGCTACCCTAGCGCTGATCATCGTCGTTGTGCTGTGGATTGCACTGATGGTAGCCGACCGTTTTCTGCCAGAATATACAGGTTTTATTCATATTTTGATGCTAGGGGCCGAAGCAGGTGTAGTTGGTGGTCTAGCCGATTGGTACGCGATTACAGTTCTGTTTAGGAACCCTTTTGGTAAGTTACCAATTCCTAAGTTTTTACGGGACCATACCGAGATTATTCCGCGTAACAAGGCACGTATTGCAGAGTCAATGGGCCGTTTTGTACAGGAAAATTTTCTTTCGCCTCAAGTGGTCGAAAAAAGCTTAGAAAAAACAGACTTAAGCCTCGCAATTGGTCAATGGTTGGCAAGTCCGCAAAACAATACGCAAGTGGTGCAGCTCATTCAGCAAACTGTACCGAAAATTTTTGAATTTGTGAGCCAAGAGCAAATTGCTAATTTCGTGCAAAACAACAGTGTGCAATGGGTACGTAATACCCAAGTCAACAAACTCGCCAGTGAAATGCTACGTGCAGTCTTGGAAAATGATTTCCACCAAGACGTTTTACAACGTGGTCTCGATATTGCCCATGAGTGGGTGGTACAAAACCCAGATAAAACCCGTGAATTAACCCGAAAAATGTTTAAAGCACTGGGGGTCTGGTCACTTGCAAGAGGTGCAAGCTGGATTGGTATTGATGTTCAACAACGTACCATCGACTCATTGGTTGAAAAAGTAGAATCGATGCTGGCCGACCATGAACACCCATGGCGACAAGAAATTGAAACTATTGCACATTCACTCATGCTGGAACTAGCGAAACCCGATAGTGTTGCCAGTCAACGCCTTAACAGCGGCAAAGATGCGCTCCTTGATAGTCCTCAAGTTCTAAATTTTATTAGTGGTGCTGTCACCATTTTGTGTGATGCCATTAAAGAAGATTTAATGAAAGAAGACTCTGGTATTGCAATGAACCTGCGAGCTGCGATTCAGCAATTGGGTGAAAATCTTGTTCAAAATGTAAAAGTACGTGAAGTTCTCAACAAAGAAATGACAGGACTTGCCATGAATTTTACGGATCAATATAGCCATAAAATCATACGCTATGTGAGTGAACGCATTCATGAATGGGATTCACGTGAAATGATCGGGAAAATTGAAAATGAAGTCGGTGGCGACTTGCATATGATCCGAGTAAATGGTGTTGTAGTGGGTGCATTTATTGGTTTGACACTCGGTGTAATTCGGGCAGTGATTGAGTCAATTTTATAACTTTAAATATTTTTAATAAGAGAACAATATGCTTCAGCTACAGTCAAAATTGGCCACTCAAGGCGTGACTATTTTTAGTACCATGACGGCAATGGCACATCGTTTAGGTGCTCTCAACCTATCACAAGGCTTTCCAGATTTTCCGGCGCCACAAGCCTTACTTGAAGCCTTATCTCAAGCGACTTTAGCTGGACATAATCAGTACCCGCCTGGCGATGGCATTCTCGGTTTACGGGAGCAACTCGCTTTACAATTTCAGCAGCGTGATCAACTTCAACTTGATCCTGTTACTCAAATCACGATTACTCCCGGCGCAACCATTGCAATTTTTTGTGCCATACAAGCCTGCATCAATGCAGGTGATGAAGTCATTATTTTTGACCCAAGTTATGATAGCTATGGCCCTTCTGTCGAGTTAGCAGGCGGTAAAGCTGTTCATATTGCGTTGCAAGCACCTGACTTTAAGGTGAACTGGCAACAAGTTAAAGATTTGATTAATGACAAAACCCGTATGATTGTGGTGAATACGCCCCATAATCCAACCGGTACGATCTGGGCAAAACAAGACTGGTTAGAACTCATTGAACTGATTCAAGATAAAAATATTCTGGTTTTATCCGATGAGGTCTATGAACACTTAGTTTTTGATGGTCAACAACACTTTAGCGCATTGCATTTTCCAGAGCTCAGAGAGCGTAGTTTTGTGATTGGTTCTTTTGGAAAAACCTTTCATGTGACGGGATGGAAAACGGGTTACTGCGTCGCTTCACCTGAGCTGATGCGTTTATTCCGCCAGATTTATCAATATGCGAATTTCTGTGGTACGACCCCTTGTCAGATTGCTCTAGCGCAATATATGGAGCAACATCCAGAACATATTCAAGAGCTTTCTCAGTTTTACCAAACGAAAAGAGATCGATTTAATCAGGCAATTCTCAATAGTCGTTTTTTACTTAAACCTTCTCAAGGTACTTATTTCCAAAATCTTGATTATAGTCAAATTCGTCCCGACTTAAACGATGTGGAAATGTGCCAGTTTCTTGCCGAGCAACACAAGATTGTGGCTATTCCAGTTTCGGTTTTCTACCAGCAAGCGCCTGAGTCTTTACGCTTGATTCGATTCTGCTTTGCTAAAAATGATGAGACTCTGCAAAAAGCAGGAGAAATTCTGAATCAATGTTAATAAATTTAGCCACTTAGCACTGTAAAAATACTACAAGTCATTCACTCCAAATATGCTAAGTTGAATATCCGCCCAGCTCAACAAAGAGATGGGCGATGGAGAATACATGCCACCAAGACAGTCCTTAATTCAACAGCAAAATCTATGGAAAACATTTTTTGTTTTCTTGCTACCCTTGATTGCAACCAATATTTTGCAGAACTTGTCGGGAACTATTAACACCATCTTTGTTGGTCAAATGATGGGAGTAGATGCAATTGCGGCAGTTTCTGTATATTTCCCTATCTTATTTTTGCTACTCGCTTTTATTATTGGGATTTCAACGGGTACTACTGTTTTAGTAGGGCAAGCATGGGGTGCGCAAAATATAGAGAAAGTCCAAAGTGTGGTCGGTTCTACCCTGTTTATGACCATCATTGGTGGAATTATTACCGCGATTCTTGGTGTGTTTTTCGCCCATGATATTTTGGAGCTTTTAGGTACAGATCCCAAGGTAATGCATCTTGCTTTGCCTTATGTACAATGGATGTTGGCGGGTAGTCCACTTCTGTTCGTTTATATTATCTATACCTCAATTTTACGTGGTGTGGGAGACAGTACGACCCCTTTACTGGCTCTAGCTTTAACCAGTGTCATCGGTGTAATTATTACACCAATTCTTCTCAAAGGTTATTTTGGCTTTCCTGCCCTAGGGATTATTGCTCCTGCTATAGCATCAATTATTAGTTATATCGCAATATTAATTTTTCTCGCGATTTATCTTAACAAGCAAAATCATTCACTTCGGCCGAATCGTCAACTTCTGCAACATATCCGTCATAATCCAGAACTGAGCAAAATTATTTTACGCTTAGGCGTCCCAACTGGTATTCAAATGATTACCACCTCAATGGCGGGTTTAGTTATTGTTGGGTTGGTTAACCATTATGGTTCACATGCTACAGCAGCGTATGGAGCAGTGAATCAGGTGCTCAACTATATTCAGTTTCCAGCGATTTCGATCTCCATCGCAGCCTCAATTTTTGCAGCGCAAGCGATTGGTGCCGGTAAATCAGATCTATTAGCGCGAGTAACCCGCACGGCTCTGGGAATGAACTTTTTATTTACAGGTGCCTTAATTGCACTTGGTTATCTATTTTCAAAATATTTAATGGCTTTGTTTATTACCGACCCAACTGTGGTGGTGTTAGGTCAACAGCTTTTATTTATTGTACTTTGGGCGATTTTATTCTTTGGCGCAGGTGCCATTTTTGCATCTATCATGCGTGCGAGCGGTACCGTGACTGTTCCAATGCTGATTAACATCTCTGCCATTTTATTTATTGAAATTCCATGCGCTTACTGGTTTAGCTCAATGTGGGGACTTAAAGGCATTTGGGTTGCCTATGCCTTGGCATTTGTCAGTCTATGTATTATTCAAGGCTTGTATTATCAATTTATTTGGAAGAAAAAGACGATCAAAGTTCTTATTTAGAACCATCCAAGCCACATAAAAAAAGCCATCATTTGATGGCTTTTTTTTATTTAAATCTTATTTCATCCATTTGGTCACAACAGTTGAAGCACGTTGATATCCTGTTGGGAACAAACGCTGCAATGCATCAAGAAATTTTGCATCACTACCAATCAATAAACGGCGTTTATTTTTCAAAACGGCATCCAAGATTTGACGAGCCGCTTCTTCTGGTGGAGTACGTAGAAACTTATCAAAGTTTTGAATCGATTTAGCTGGGTCCATACCTAAAGTACTCAAGCTATCACTCATTTTTGCAGCTTTAGCAATATTGGTACGAATTCCCCCCGGATGTACGCACAAAGAACTCACGCCACTTTTTTCAATATCCAACTCTTGGCGTAACGATTCGGTAAAGCCACGCACAGCAAATTTAGTTGCGTTATAACCAGATTGTGTCGGTTGAGCAGTCAGACCAAATAAGCTCGAGATGTTAATAATGTGCCCATCTTGAGTTTGCTTAATGAACGGTAAAAATTCTTTAGTACCGTATACGACACCCCAGAAGTTAATTCCAACAATCCACTCTAAGTCTTCGTAGGTTGCGCCTTCAACAGTCGAGCCTAACGCAACGCCAGCATTGTTAAAAATCAGGTTAACAGAACCGTGATCTTGCACAGTTTCTTGCGCCCACTGTTTTACCGCTTCACGGTCAGACACATCAAGCTTTTTGGTGGTAACAGTAATATTGCTGTACGGCTTTAAAAGCTCGACAGTTTGTTGTAATCCTTTTTCATTAATATCACTCAACGAAAGATGGCAGCCCTGTTTTGCCAGAAGAATTGCTAACTGTTGCCCAATGCCAGAACCCGCGCCCGTAATTGCAGCGACTTTGTTTTTAAAATTTTTCATTGTCCATCCTTTGTTTTTCGATTTGCACAACCGGTTCATTGCATGTGCACTTTAGACACCTTCAATATAATTTTGACAATACACATTGTCAATATAGTACACTGTAATTTCAGATAGAATGGCACAATTCTGCTGAGGGCTTTATCATAGTGAGCATATTTGGCCAAAACCTATAAATTAGGAAACCATTCTTTAGGAAACAATTTATTTATGGCGACTAACGACTCAACCAGTAAAAAGAAAACAAAAAGTGTGAGTAAAGAACGTCAGTTCAAAGGGTTATCTCTATCTGAACGTAAAGAGGCACGCCGTGAAAAGCTGATTGAAGCGGGTATTGCAACCTATGGAACCCTTGGTTTTTTTTCAGTGACGGTAAAAGATGTCTGCCAAGAGGCAAAACTCACCGAACGTTATTTTTATGAATCATTTAAAAAGAGTGAAGATTTATTTCAAACCATCTTTTTAAAAATGATTGAAGAATTACAGCAAAATCTGATGCAAGCCGTGATTAAAGCTGCGCCCGATCCAGAAAAAATGGTCGATGCTGGTTTAAGAGCTCTGCTGACGACATTAAAAGATGATCCGAGATTAGCTCGTATTGTCTATGTCGATGCAGTTCTGGTGCAAGAATTACATAATCAAGCCACCATTCAAGAAACACTTGCGCAATTTGATCGCATGATTCAAGCCTTCGTTATGCTGACCATGCCCCAAATTCAGCACCATGAAAATGAGCTTTCTTTAATCGCAACTGGTTTGAATGGATATGTCACTCAAATTGCAATTCGTTGGGTGATGGGAGGATTTGAGCAGTCTCTTGAGCAGGTTTTAACTGCATGCCGTATCGTTTTTTTATCTTTATTAGCTCAAGTTTCAAAATAATATTAAAGTTTTTTGACAGCCAAAAATGTGAAAAAATAGCTAAGCAATTAAGGTGATAACCTATTGAATGATTTTAGAAAGTTTAAGGCTTAGATGTCATAATTTGGTCATACCTTTGCCTTAGTTTTGTCACAAATTATTGCTAAATTCATTTTTATAGACTTTTCTGCAATGAAATTGTCATAATTAATCTTTGTAATAAGCCTGTCATAACTACAAAACGGTTCACCGTTAAATCTATAGGATATTGCGTTGTGAAAGATGACTATATTTTAATTGTCGATGATGAGCTTCCTATTCGTGAAATGATCCATACTTCTTTGGACATGGCAGGCTTTCAGTGTTTACAGGCAGAAGATGCCAAACAAGCTCATCAAATTATCGTCGACCAACGTCCGGCGCTTATCTTGCTTGATTGGATGTTACCTGGAGGCGTAAGTGGTGTCGATTTATGTCGCCGCTTAAAACGCGATGAGAACCTAGCAGAAATTCCAGTGATTATGCTGACCGCTCGCGGAGAAGAAGACCATAAAGTACAAGGTCTTGATGCGGGTGCAGATGATTACATGACGAAGCCTTTCTCAACACGTGAACTGGTTTCACGTATTAAGGCAGTTCTGCGCCGCGCGAATGCATTAAGTGGCGAAAAAACCATTGATGCTAATGGCTTAATTCTTGATCCTGTAAGCCAGCGTGTTAGCTTTGGTAACAGTATTTTAGATATGGGCCCAACTGAATATCGCTTACTTGCGTTTTTTATGACCCATCCAGAACGTGCATATACGCGTGCCCAGTTGCTCGATCAGGTATGGGGCGGTAATGTATATATTGAAGACCGCACTATCGATGTGCATATCCGTCGTTTGCGTAAAGTGTTAGAACCTTTTGGTGTTGACCGATTTGTTCAGACTGTACGTGGAACTGGCTACCGTTTCTCAACACGTGCAGATTTAGCCGCAGGTTAACCAAGATTTATGTATGAACCCTACCCCGTCCCTGAACAGGTACGTGAACAAAAGCTTTTTCGCTACAGTAGTTTATGGACGTTTGCCAAACAAGATTTACGGCTTTTATTATTTTTTCTAATTATTGCCGGTTTAGTCGGTTTCGGTATTGGGTATTTCTGGAGCTGTATTTTTATCGCCTTCGTGGTGTTTTTTACACTCCAGTTGCGTTCTTTATATCTGGTCAATGACTGGATTGCGAATAAACCTTATGACGTTCCTCCAAACCTTAACGGGATTTGGGGGGCATTGTTATTTAATGTTTACCGTGCTCAGCGTCAGGAACGAATTGTTCAGGCCGAAATGGTCGGTTTAATTGACCGGGCTCAGTCTTCATTAGTTGCTCTTGCTGAAGCGGTTGTACTCATTGATGACCAACATCAAATCGAGTGGTGGAACCCTGCTGCGGAACGTTTGTTAGGAATCAGTCCTCTCGACCGTGGCCGCAACTTATTAACGATTTTACGTCAGCCAACCTTTATTGAATATTTTAACAATATTGATCAGGCACCTGATGGAATTAAGCTTCACTCAAATTTTGATGATGACCGTTATGTGCAGGTTAAACTCACAAGATTTGGTGGAGAAAGTCGTTTATTGGTGGCTTACGATGTGACTCGTATGCACAACCTTGAGCAAATGCGTAAAGACTTTGTCGATAATATTTCGCATGAGCTTCGTACCCCATTAACCGTGCTCAGTGGTTATATCGAAACCTTTACCGATCAGGAAGATATTAGCCCACGCTGGAAACGTGCATTTGACCAGATGCAATCACAAACCAAACGTATGAATGCGTTGGTCAATGATTTACTACTGTTATCAAATTTAGAAAATAATAAGAAAATTGCAAAAAACCAGATTATTGAAATGCCGAGTTTAATGAATCAATTGTTTGATGATGCTCAGGCCTACAATGCCGATTATGGACACACGCTCAATTTACATATTGATAGCCACTGTGACCTGATTGGTTCAGACATGGAAATTGCCAGTGCGTTTAGTAATTTAATTACCAATGCTATCAAGTACACACCAAAAGGCGGAACCATTACCATCGGTTGGCATGATGATGGTGAACATGCTTACTTTAGTGTGCAAGACACGGGCATCGGAATTAACCCTAAACATTTGCCACGACTGACTGAACGCTTCTATCGTGTTGATAGCGACCGTAGTCGTCAAACAGGTGGTACAGGTTTAGGCTTAGCCATTGTAAAACACGTGCTTATGCAACACGGCGCGTATTTAGATGTTCAATCTAAAGAAAATGAGGGATCAACATTTACCGCAGTTTTTCCAAAAGAAAGACTCTATAACATGACCTAAATTTGGCCCTCTCACATTCAAAAAGCCGACTCATGAAAAGTCGGCTTTTTTGTAGCATTTAAACCAATTTACTTAAAATTAGAGCAATAAGATTTTGTCTGATTTTTCTCTATTACGTTTAAAAAACTAGTGGCAAAAGTATTACTTTGACGCAATGCATCACGGTGATCGCCACCATCAATCGTTTGATAAATAGTTGGTTTTTTTAATTTACATAGCTGCTGATAATAAGCAGATGTTCCTCTAGGGTCGACTAAATGATCTTTAGAACCCTGAACAATCATTAACGGTACGGTAGGCACCATATTTTCAATAGACTGCTGTTTTAAATAAGCCAAAAGAGGTTTTAAATCTGCATTAGGGCGAAATATGCTAGAAGGAGACTTCTTCAAATCAGATTGAAGTTCAGATAAACAGCGGCTACGCGCTTGAGTTAGCACCGTATTCATTTCTGAACTGACTAAGTTTTCAGGAACAATGCTTGGTTCTGCTGCTTGTGCTCCCAATAACACAATTGGGAAAAAAGCAGCCACACTAGGTTCTGGGTTCGGATTAGTTTTCACATATTCTGCAATGCCTTCGTATTGATAGCCGCCTGGCGCAAGAGCGATTGCCCCTTTTAAATCTAGTTCGGGAGCATCTTTTTGACCATAAGCCGCCACTGTAATAGCAGCAGCCCCGCCTTGACTATGCCCCATCACCAACCACTGTTTATTGAAGTCTTTTGGCTTGAGCATATGTAATGCACGCACTGCATCAACCACTGTATGCAGTTGGCTCTTTGCATTCATGTAAGGATGCCCACCCGGTGTACCTAAACCTTGATAATCAGGTGCAACAACCGCATAGCCTCGTGCAAGCCAACCATCTAAAGCTTTGGAAGCAACTTCCTGATATGAATGAACTGGTCCACCGGCATAATCACCCGAAGGTGCACAAGTATCAGCAACCCCAGTCGTACCATGCGCCCAAGCAAGTATCGGCCAGCCATTTTTTGGTGGCGTTCCTTTTGGCAATAAAATAAAAGCCGATGCAACAATAGGTTCGCCCTGAATACCTCGACTACGATAATTTACTAATAAGCGCTGATCTGCATGAGGAAACAAATCCGTCACAGCTTGCTGTTCTAGCGACAATATTGAACCCGGTTTTTCGCTCACAATTTGCTTACCCAAATCTGTAATGGGAGCAGCCATAGCAGAACCAGACACCAAACAAGCGCTGCTAAATAAAATTTTTAAAAAAGAATTACTTTTTCTAATCAAGGGATTACTCCTCTATTATTTACAATATATCTATTTAAATAATTAATTTATAAAATATAAATTACCATAGAATCTTCTATATTTATATTCAACTCAAAATAATTTACATTTATATAGTCTCTTAAAATCTCATTAAAATATATTTTAAAGAAATGTATTATAAATATCGTTTCAAAAATTAATCCCATTTCAATAATAAAAAATATATGCTGATATTTTCTTAATTACGATAGCGATTAAAATGCCAAAACAAAAATTTATACCCTACCTGATTTTTCTTATTCTCGGTTCTCTATCTATCCATAGTTTTGCAGATGTACAAGTATATGGTCCGGGTGGGCCAGCACCCGCTATGAAAGAAGCCGCCAAACAATTCACCAATAAGACAGGAATAACAGTTCATGTGACTTCTGGTCCTACTACTCAATGGTCTGAAAAGGCGAAACTAGATGCAGATGTTATCTATAGTGGTTCCGAAGCCATGATGTCTGATTTCGAAAATACATTTTCTGAGCAAATTATAAAAGACTCGATAGAACCTTTATATTTACGCCCCGCAGCGATTTTAGTGAGAAAAGGAAATCCTAAAAATATTAAAGGATTTAAAGACCTCGCTAAATCTGGCGTTAAGGTTTTAGTTACACATGGTGCAGGTCAAGTTGGTATGTGGGAAGATATCGCTGGCAGATCTGGAAATATTCAATTAACAAAAGCTTTTCGAAAAAATATTGCCACCTATGCAGCCAACACAGGTATTGCCAAGAAAAACTGGGAAGAAAATACCAGCTATGATGCTTGGTTAGTCTTTAATATTTGGGGAATCAGTAACCCAGACATTGGGCAAATTATACCTATCGAACCAGAGCTAGTTGTCTATCGTGACACAGGCGTAGCCTTGACTAAACATAGTTTAAAAGATGCCGAGGCTAAACGTTTTGTAGAGTTTTTATCGTCTCAGCAAGGTAATGCTATTTTCAAAAAATATGGTTGGACTAAATAAAAAAGGGAGCTTGGCTCCCTTTTTTATTATTTACTCTCAAACTCTTTAAAATCAGCTTTTCTGATTTTTGCATGAATACCTTTGGTTTTATCTACTACTTGTGAAACTTCAAAATCCGTTGCTGCGCTTAAATAGGCATACGCTGTCGCTTCATCAATACCGTATTCTTGGTTTAAGAAACGAATGGCTTCACGTGTAGATTTCTTCATCGCTTCATCAAGATCTTCATCTAGACCTGGCGTAATCCAAAACTCAGCATTTTCAGCTAAAGGTTGTTTTAGCTCTTTGCCCGGTATTTTGTCCTTACCTGCTTTGAGTAAGGTAAATTTCAACGTGGCGCGGGCTGAAGCTTCTAGTGCCGTTAATGCTACTTCGCCATCCCCTTGCGCGAAATGACTATCACCCGTATAGAATAATGCACCTTTAACCTGAACAGGATAATAGGCTGTTGAACCTGCACCTAGTTCATTAATATCAATATTTCCACCATACATTGCAGGTGGTACAGAGTGAACAGGCTCAGACGTATTGGCTGCTACCCCCATAATTCCCATAAAAGGATAGAGCGGAAAACGTATTGATTTACCAGATTCTGTTTTTAATACACCTTCGTATTCACCTTTAGCATTTTTTTCGATTGGGGTGAAAATCGATACATTTCCATAACGTTCAGGATGCTCAGCCGATGCATTTTCTTGCTTTGCTTTTTTAGGAAACTCCCCTACTAAAGCACCTTTACCATGTCGATTTGAAATCACACCGTAAGGAACACGTGGCTCAACTTTAAGTACTTCAACTTTCAGAATATCACCGGGCTGTGCGCCTTCAATTGCAACAGGGCCTGTCACAATATGCGGCCCATCTTTATGAAAATCATGCTTTAAATTTGACTGCGTAATTGTTTTTGCATCTTCCAAGATTTCATTAGATTTGACACCTTTCGATTGAAAGAACTTTTCAGCATTACGCCCTTGGTCTTCAAGCAAACCTTCATGAGAAACCGTATCAAATGTCACAATACTACCCGACGGAACGGTAAGGACGGGTTTGGCATCCCGATTCGGTAAATAACCCCATGTAATGGTATTTAAAGTAGATGGAACGTAATAATTACCTTTATATTCCCCATTTTGAAGTTGAGTAGGTTGTTTTGAAATTTGATTTAAAACTTTAAAATCATTGGCATGGGTGAGTGAAATACAAAGTACAGATAAAACCGAAGCTGTCAGGCGTTTAACTTTTAACATGATTTCAGAACCTAAAAAATATGAAAGTTACAGTAAAGTCCTGAACAATTAGCAAGCATTGTGCCAAGGCTAAAGTTGTGTAATATCTAAAAAGTGCTTCATGCTTATAAAAAACTAAATAAATTTTTTAGATTTAATAACTTATCTTCAAATAAAATTAAAACCTCGACTTAAGTCTAACTTAAATATTTCTTTCTATTTTTATTTATTAATTTTCAGTCATATTAATATTTTTGCTCTATCCAGATACATATTTATACACTAGCTTATATAACGTACCAACTTAGATCACTTAATAATAATTATATTTCTATATAATATAAATCCAAACATAATTATATATTTTAGGTTTATATAATTTAAATCAAAAAAAACCCTGAATAATTAAAGTCAGGGTTTACTTGTTTTTAGGGAGCTATATAACGGACTAAACGGTATGTCCCATGCGCTCGCCCATTACAACTACAGACTCAGCTTTAAAACGTTGTTCCCATTCGATCTTATCTTTTTCAAATAAAATAACAGCTGTAGAACCTAAATAAAAACGTCCAAGCTCAGCACCTTTCTCTAGCTTTAACTGATGATGTTGCAATTCGATACGGCCTGAAGGTTTTACCTTGCCTGTTGCCACAGTTTCAATACCTGCAACAATCATTGCACCCACTAACACAACAGCCATACGGCCAAGTTCAGTATCGAACAAACACACCATACGTTCATTACGAGCAAATAATCCAGGTACATTTTCAGCAGTGACCTGATTTACCGAAAATAGCTCGCCTGGCACATATAATGTTTCTGTTAATGTCCCTGCAAATGGCATATGAACACGATGGTAATCACGCGGTGATAAATAAACTGTCGCGAACTCACCGTCTTGGAATGGCTGAGCAAGTTGTGGATCGCCAATGAGTTTCTCTACAGAGAAACTTTGACCTTTTGCTTGAAATACTTCACCCGCAGTGATCTTACCAATTTGGGAAATTGCACCATCTGCTGGTGAAACAATGCTATCTGCATTTTCATCAATCAGACGTACACCTTCTTTTAATGCACGGGTAAAAAAGTCATTAAAAGATTTATATTTCAGTGCATTGCCTTGTTCAGCAATCGATAAATCAATCCCATATTTAACTTTAAACGCATGAATAACAGCGTTTTTCACAACTGGATTTTCACTCGCAGCAACTTTACCTACCACACGGCTCAATTGATGCTGTGGTACAAGGTTTTGTGCCTTAATAAATAATTCTTTTTTTAATCGAGATGTGAAACTCACGACGGTGATTCTCCAGTAATAATAGGACTATCGAGGCGATTGCCCCATTCACTCCACGCACCATCATAGGCTTTTGCTTCCCAGCCCAAGAGTCTAGCCAGAATATAAGCCAAACCGGAACGGTGATGTGACTGGCAGTACACAACTACAGGTTGTTGTAAATCGAACCCAAGTTGTTCAAGGCGCTGCCGCGTGCGTTCAAGCGGATGCAATTTTAGATGATTTTGACGATTAAGTGCAGTACTCCATTCAAAATGGAGGGCATTTGGAATGTGACCGCCGCGTCGCGCTGCTAAACGGACACCACTATATTCATCACTCGTCCGGCAATCCCACAGTTGCACACTTTCTTGCTCAACTTGTTTGCGTAGCTCTTCATAGTTCACACGGAACTGAGCGGCATGTGATAAATCAATTTGAATTAAGTCTGTAACAGGAGAAATTTTTTCAACTTCTGCTGTAGTTGGTAAGCCTGCACCTAACCATGCATGGATACCGCCATTAATTAAACTGGTACGGGTGAATCCTAAGCAATGCAAATTCCAGATTAAACGCCCAGCCCATGCCCCACCTTCATCGTCATAAACCACAACATGATGATTAGGTGAAATATTCAATTTTTCAATAAGTGCTTGCAAACCCGCTTCATCTGGCAAAACACCAGTGGCTTCTTCTTGTTGAGCCACTAACCATTTAGGCTGTAAATGAATGGCATGTGGAATATGGAGTTGTTCATAAACCGATGCACGGCTCAAATCTATAATCCGAATATATTCATTGCCTAAATAAGGCACTAATTCTTCTGCTTCTATTAATAAATCGAGTTTAAAATCAGGGAGTGTCATCGTCATGGTTTCTTTTTATACCAGCTTATTTTCAATCTTAGCATAAGCATATATCTAACAAACTCTGATTTTCTGCTACGCTTTAGCAGAAAATCAGATATCAGCATTCTCACTTTTAAAAATAAAAAATAGTGAGACTACTTTTTACTTAAACCACTTCTTCAAGTTCTTCGATTTCAAAAACCTGACGTAAATAGGCCAAGAAAGTATCATTGTCAGTCATGGTTTTACCCGGACTATCAGAGATCTTCGCAACCGACTGACCATTACATTCAACCAGTTTCAGCACAATATTCAGCGGCTTTTGCCCCATGTCGTTGGTTAGGTTAGTTCCAATACCGAAACTCACCTGAAAACGATCTTTAAAGTATTGATGTAATTCCCATGCCTTTGGCAAATTAAGACCATCGCTAAAGGTCAGCATTTTGGTTTTGGTATCAATTTTTAATTTACGATAGTGCGCATAAGCCTTATCACCCCATTCATACGGGTCGCCACTGTCATGACGTAAGCCATCAAATAGTTTGGCAAAATACAGGTCAAAGTCGCGTAAGAAAGCATCCATCCCTACCACATCAGTTAGGGCAATTCCTAAATCTCCACGGTACTCTTGTACCCACGTTTCTAAAGCAGCTTTTTGGAAATCACGCAAACGTACATCAAGTGCCTGAAAAGCCTGTAGGAATTCATGTGCCATGGTCCCGATCGGTGTAATGTTAAGCTCTTTAGCCAACAACACATTACTTGTACCACGGAACACATTTGGTACAGTTTTATGAAATGCCGCTACGACATGTTTTTGCCAAGCAAAGCTATAACGACGACGTGTACCAAAATCAGAAACTAAAAACGGTGGATCGTTTGGCTTTTGAGATTTTTCATATTGCTGAATCAAATCGAGTTTTGCTTGTAAACGGCGTTCGCCTTCAGCCCAAACTTGATCTGTTTTGATACGGCTAAAATACAACTCGTTTACAATGGCTAGGACAAAAATCTCGAACATCATCGCCTGAACCATCGGTCCTTCAATATGAATATCTAAACGACCTTCGGCATCAATACTAGCCTGAATAAAACGACGTTTGAGTTGGAATAATTCTAAGTAATCGACAAAGTCGCTTTTAATAAATCGTAATTTTCTTAAATATTGTAGCTCGTCTTCTTTATATTTGAGATTACATAAATGGTCGAGTTGCTCGTTTAAGTCATCCAAAATATCCACTAATGGATAGACTGTATCTTCTAAGTTTCTGCAACGAAAATGATAGACACTATGTGTTTGTGGGAATTTATGCAGAACCACTTGTAGCATCGTAAATTTGTACAAGTCTGTATCTAGTAAAGAATGGATAATTGGAGACATAGTCAATGATTATTCGCTTGCTTCTTAGCATTAAAGCATATTTTTATGGATGAATTACGAGGTTTTATACCATTGTTGCAGTTCCATGAAATTTCCTTTTAAAAATCATTTAATTTAAATTCTGCTAAACTACGTTAATTCAATTAATTATAGAAATTTGCTTTAACTATGCGCGCTTTAATACAACGAGTTCTTGAAGCCAAAGTGGTTGTAGAGGGTGAAACTACAGGCGAAATCCAACACGGCCTATTAGTGTTTTTAGGCATTGGCCGAGATGATACTTTGACTATTGGCCAAAAGCTTATTGATAAGATTTTGAAATATCGAATTTTTGATGATGAACAAGGCAAAATGGGTTGGAATGTGTCTCAAGCAAATGGTGGAATCTTGCTTGTGTCACAATTTACCTTGATGGCACAAACACAAAAAGGTTTACGCCCAGACTTTGGCCCAGCAATGCCACCTAGCGACGCAAAAGCGTTATATGAACAATTGGTTGAATATACACATTCTCAATTTGAGAAAGTTCAAACTGGAATTTTTGCAGCTGATATGAAAGTTCATTTGATTAATGATGGTCCGGTGACATTCAATCTAGAAGTCGAAGCATAAATATAAAAAAACTCCCAAAATGGGAGTTTTTTATGTTTGGCAATTAACGTCCAGTTTTCTCTTTAATAAAAGCACGTGCCTGACGTACTTTATCTTTTACTGGTTTTGGTAACTTAGGCGGAATGAGCTTAGCAACTTGGTTGAACCATACCAATAGGCTGAAGTCACCTTCCATTTTAATGCTGCCATCTTGCATACCCGTCATAAATGCTGTTGGGTCACCTTTGATCAAAGTTTTTACACCTTGCTCACTGTCTGCAAATTGCAAAATAAAATCAGCTTTTTCAGGTGCGCCTGTAACAGTATCAATCTGACCATTATTAATAATGATCTGACGTGCAACACCTAAATCTGTACCGATCTGAATACGGAATGCGCGGTCATGAATCAGTTCAATAAACTTAGGGCTAGTACGCGCCAACTGCTTCATACGCAGCACTAAACCTGCTACCAACAAATCTAATGGGTCTGTACTGACATCAACAAGAGGTAACTTGACTACAGGTATGGAAGAAAGTTTCATGAACATTCACGCCTATTGTATTTTTATGAAAACTTTAGAGCAAAACTTAGCAAGGACATACCATTGCCTGTGTTTTATGCATCAATTGATATTTTTTAGCTGGCAACGCAATCTAGATGAAACGTCAACAGACCCATCTATCGTAGCATAACTGGCTATTTTTTAATAAATGCTTTGTATAATAAAAATCACGTTTCGTAAATGAAAAAGGCATGCTGTGCATACCTTTTTACCGTTAGATAACAATTTAATTATCGGCTAGAACATTGCTGCTGATCATCTTCATATACTGGCGTGTGTTCTATATATTGGCGATTTGCCAATGCCTTTTGTGCTTGTTTATCCTCACGTAACAAAATAAATGTAACCATTACCATCGCTAGACTTAATGCAGTTAAATAACTATATGTGACTGGCATTTCAAAAGTGACTTGAACTCCAAAACGGACCACTTCCAATAGCCCCCAAAAGAACATCCCTGCAAGCATAAAACCAAGCCAACGACGGTAAGGAGAAAAGAAAACAGCAACAAGCGCGACAGCAATTAAGCTGAATCCGGCGATAGCGGCAAAATTCGCTGTTACCATAGAAACCTCCGTCTTAATGAAAACGTCTAAAAACATTCGGTCTTTAATACCCGACCTCATTCCAAAAACAACTTTAATTCATGATTTGTGTTGAAGCTTACGATGCATTATGGATGTTTTTTTTTAGAAAAAAAGACCCGTTTTTTCTTAATGCGACATACTTTGTCGCAACATTCTTTTGTCATTACATTTTTGTAAAATTCAAAAAGTTCGATTCCCTATATGGCATCAATTCTGGCGTGTCATTACAAAAAAATATGCTGTTTTTAAGGACCAAAATAAGTTTTTTTCAGATTTTTTTATTGCCTTTTTTCTGTGCAAAATTTTGTCTTAACTTGCTTGTTTTTATGACTATTCTGCATAAAAAAAGCGCTACTCTGAAGTAGCGCTTAAAGCTTATCCATATAGGTTAAGCACGATTTAAATCTTTATCATGCATACCGAGTAAATACAGCACACCATCTAAACCAACACTTGAAATCGCTTGATTTGCATTTTGGCGTACTAATGGTTTTGCACGATAGGCAACACCTAAACCTGCAATCGCAAGCATCGGTAAATCGTTTGCACCATCGCCTACTGCCATCGCTTGCTCTAGAGAAATACCCATTTTATTTGCAAGTTCGCGTAATAACTCAGCTTTACGAGCGCCATCTACAATCGCACCTTTTACTTCGCCTGTTACGAAGCCGTCTTGCACATCTAAAATGTTAGCGTGAACTTCATCAATACCGAGTTTGCCTTGTAAATATTCAGCAAAATACTGGAATCCACCAGATAAAATTGCCGTTTTATAACCAAGTGCCTTTAAGGTCGAGATAAGACGCTCTGCACCTTCGGTAATGGTTAAACGCTCTGCAATTTTAGGTAAAACAGCAGCATCAAGCCCTTTTAATAATGCAACACGTGCACGGAAGCTTTGCTGGAAATCAAGCTCACCTTGCATTGCTCTTTCAGTAATTTCAGCAACTTGAGCACCTACCCCTGCTTCAATCGCCAACTCATCAATCACTTCTTGTTCAATTAATGTTGAGTCCATATCGAAACACACCAAACGGCGGTTACGGCGATAAGCGTTGTCTTCTTGCACAGCAACATCAATATTTAATTCGCTTGAAAGAAGCAAACATGCAGCACGCATGGCTTGTGCATCTAAAGTTGGGCCGCTACTTAGACCAAACTGTACACAGGCACGACGTGGGAATGCGCTATCCTTTTCAAAGTCTACACGACCTGATAAACGCGTTACTGTTTCGATGTTAAAGCCTTGGCTAGACACAATTTTTGTAACTGCTTGTAAGTGTGCCGCAGTGAGTTCTGGGGCTAAAGCCGTGACGATATAACGAGTACGTCCGCCTTCACTTACCCATTGATCGTATTCTGCGCCCGTGATTGGTTTAAAGCGCACTGTTAAGCCAATATCATGTGCTAAAATCAGAATCTCTTTCATTGCCAATGCGGTCGCAGTTTCATTATCAGAAGCGACCACAATGCCTAATGTAAGTTGATTATGAATAACAGCCTGACCTACATCCAGTATTTGCAATGAATGTACGGATAGTACTTGCATTAATCGGGTAAACTGGTTTGGTTGGTCCGGTCCTAAAAAGGATATAAGAATGATTTCTCGCATGAATTGACTCTAGTCTGAGTGACAACTATTGTAAGAATCATAATCGAATTTCAATATAATTGCCTTGGAAGTTTAACTTGATTGCGCCTAGACAAGGGCTATTTGCTAGCCTACTGATCGTTAGTTTTGCATTGCATACCTTTTTATTGGTCATTGCAACGACACACCAGCTTAATGAAAACCGTGCGAGTCAAGGTCAGCTCATGACCAGTCAGCTCGTTGCAGACAGCTTATCTGAGCTTGAACCTGCTAATACGGTGTCT
Organism: Acinetobacter sp. S-1; assembly: GCF_059579785.1. NCBI lineage: Bacteria > Pseudomonadati > Pseudomonadota > Gammaproteobacteria > Moraxellales > Moraxellaceae > Acinetobacter > Acinetobacter sp. S-1. The sequence continues at coordinate 103,005 of NZ_CM184207.1, read as the reverse complement.
TTAGCTCTGATTGCCAATCGCTATGCGACCAATCCAAGTGTTGCGTCTATTCGCATTCTTGATGCGAACAAACAGGTTCTAGCAACGAGCGGAATTTCTAAAACCCGCCAAGGCGAAATTTTTGCTCGTGATGCCCTTCAAAATGAAAAGAAAGTGGGATCTATCGAAGTTACGTTGATTCAGCCAAGTATTGGAGAAATTCTTCGTACTCAATGGCTTGCAATTTTAGCTTCTCTGTTTTTGCATGTTTTATTGTGGCTTGCCTATCGCGCGATTGCTCGTCCAACCCGTAGCGAATATTTGGCACGTATTAATGAAGAAAACCGCTTAAAGCATGAAATTCAGCAGTTAACTCAAGCATTGGCTCTAGAAAAACAAAATACGGTAACCTTGGTTGCACAAGCTCAGCAACAAGCTAAAGCGAAACCAGCAGCTCGCCAACAAGCCGAAAAAACTTCAGATTCAGCTGACCAACATACGTTGGCACTCAATATTCAGTTTTATGACCCTAAACAGTTATTAAGCAGTGTTAACCAATCGGTATCTGTTCCTTATTTCAAACTCTGCCAGCTCTTTTTAAACAAGAGTATTGAGTTATGCGTTAAGCATTACCAATTGAAACTCACAGATATTGAAGTAGTAGATGAGTTTAATGCCGACGGTGCGACACTTGCGATTTCAACCTCTCATCCACATGCCGTAGAATGTCTGCTTATGATTGGAACCGTATTCCAATTACTTTCAGATGTTTTATATAAACGTTACCGTGAAGATAAACGTTTTGCGCTGCAAACTCGTAGTGCAACATGTAATGCTGTAGAAGCTATGCAAATCGATGCAAAAGAAGCTGCTCAACGTTTAGCACAGCATCTTCACGCTAAAGAGTCTGCTTTATATCTCGAAAATGAACAACTCAAAGCAATTCAAGACAGCTACCAACTTGTTGCAATGCCAAACCCAAGCAATGTGATGACACGTCATGCATTTATGATCAATGGTATGAATGCAGAATGTGCTGAACTTGCCCAAAATATCCGGACTGAAATTTTAATGGGGAAAAAATCAATTCCACAAAATGATAGTCCAAGTAGTGCAGCTTCATAAAAAGTAACTACGCGCATCAGAACCTAGCCTTTTGGCTAGGTTTTTTTTTATTTAAATTCATAGCTTTTATTTAAAAATACTCCATTTTCTTATGATTTATTTGTATAAATAAATCTCGATCTATTCTTAGAGGTCACAAATTTGGATAAATCAGAATCATAGGCAAAATTCTCTAAACAGCGTAAACTATGCAAAATTTATTAAATAGAAATTGTCTTACGACAAAAAAAGGTGAAAGCGAATGCCGCTGAGTCGTGTTGAAGATCTTGTCGCCGATATTCGTGCAGGCAAAATGGTTATCTTGATGGATGACGAAGATCGCGAAAATGAAGGTGATCTTGTCATTGCAGCAACGCATGTTCGTCCTGAAGATATTAACTTCATGATTACCCATGCACGTGGTCTAGTTTGCCTAACGCTAAGCCGTGAGCGCTGTAAACAGTTAAACCTTCCGTTGATGGTTGACCAAAACGGTGCTCAGCACAGTACAAACTTTACCTTATCAATTGAAGCCGCTGAAGGGATTACCACGGGTATTTCAGCAGCAGAGCGTGCACATACTATTCAAGCTGCTGTCGCAGCGCATGCAAAACCAACTGATATCGTACAGCCGGGCCATATTTTCCCGTTAATGGCACAACCAGGTGGTGTTTTACATCGTGCAGGCCATACCGAAGCAGGTTGTGATTTAGCACGTTTAGCAGGTCTTGAACCAGCTTCTGTCATTTGTGAAATCATTAATGAAGATGGCACAATGGCACGCCGTGCAGATTTAGAAATTTTTGCCGAGAAGCATGGCTTAAAAATTGGTACAATTGCGGACTTGATTCACTACCGCATGACCAATGAGCAAACGGTTGAACGTCTGGATCAAAAAACCATTCAAACAGAATATGGTTCATTTGAACTTTATCGTTATCGTGAGATTGGTAACCCGGACATTCATTTGGCTTTAGTTAAAGGCGAGCCAAAAGAAGGTGTTACAACAGTACGTGTGCATGGTTTTAGTCCAATTCGCGATTTGCTTAAGCTAAATAAAGCTGATGGTGAACCTGCGTGGAACTTAGACCGTGCCCTACAGACGATTGCAGCGAGTGATCGCGGTGTTTTAGTCTGGATCGGTCAAGATCATTTGCAAGACTTGGGACCAGCGTTGGATGATTTAAATAAGCCAAAACCGGTGAAATCCAATGCAGCACTTTCACATCAATATCAAACCATTGGTGTCGGTGCTCAAATTTTGCGTGATTTAGGTGTTGAAAAAATGAAGCTTCTTAGCTCACCATTACGTTTCAATGCTTTATCTGGCTTTAATTTAGAAGTAGTGGAATATGTCACTGCTGATCAAATCACAACGAAATAATCGAGGTTGCTATGGCAATTCGCCGTATTGAAGGTTTATTACATCTCGCAAGCGAAGGTCGTTATGCGATTTTAGTGGGTCGTTTCAACAGCTTTGTTGTTGAACACTTATTGGATGGTGCAATCGACACATTAAAACGTCACGGTGTAAATGAAGATAACATTACTGTTATTCACGCTCCTGGCGCATGGGAACTCCCGATTGTTGCTAAAAAATTAGCTACATCAAACCAGTTTGATGCAATCATCGCACTTGGCGCAGTGATTCGTGGTAGCACACCACACTTTGACTTCGTTGCTGGTGAATGTGCTAAAGGTTTAGGTGTAGTGGCGTTAGAAAGCAGCTTGCCTGTCATCAATGGTGTATTAACTACTGATAGCATCGAGCAAGCCATCGAACGTTCAGGTACAAAAGCAGGAAACAAAGGTAGCGAAGCTGCATTGACTGCTATTGAAATGGTTAATTTATTAAAGGCAATTTAAAGCATGTCTCAAACACTGCAAGCCGCTTATGCAGCAAAACGTAAAGCACGTCGTTTTGCTGTACAAGGTATTTATGAGTGGCAAATGAGTCACAACCCTGTACATGAAATCGAAGCACGCACCCGTGCTGAAAATGCAATGCACAAGGTAGACTTAAACTACTATCACGAACTTCTAACACAAGTGATTGCACAGCACGAAGATCTTGATGCATTACTTATTCCGGTACTTGACCGTGAACTTAGTGCACTTGATGGTGTAGAGCTCGCAACATTACGCTTGGGTGCTTACGAGTTACGTGATCATTTAGAAGTACCTTACCGAGTAGTTCTAGATGAAGCTATTGAACTCGCTAAACACTTTGGTGGAGCAGATAGCCATAAATATATTAATGGCGTTCTAGATCGTTTAAGTTCAACACTACGTAGTGCTGAAAAACAACAAGCAAACTAATAGGTTTGAAGTTGATATGGCTGAGTTTTCTATTATTGAACAATACTTTAACAGACAATCTTACACAGATGTCACCTTGGGTATTGGAGATGACTCAGCCTTAATTACCCCTCCCGTAAACCAACAATTGGTGATCTGTGCAGATACACTCGTTGCTGGACGTCACTTCCCTCTTGATACTTCTGCCCATGCAATTGGCTGGAAAAGCTTAGCTGTCAATCTTTCAGATATTGCAGCAATGGGGGCAAAACCGCATAGTATTTTACTGGCGCTCAGCCTACCCACAATTGATCATGAATGGCTTGAAGGATTCAGTCAGGGAATTTATGACTGCTGTAATCAATTTGGTGTTGCTCTGATTGGTGGAGATACAACCCAAGGCCCTCATCTCACCATTACTGTCACGGCCATGGGCTGGATTGAAACCGGACAAGCCGTGTTACGTTCAGGTGCCAAAGTCGGTGACTATGTTTGTGTGAGCGGTCAAGTGGGTGATGCCGCATATGGTTTACAGCACCTAGGTCATCCATTACAAAAAAGACTAGACTACCCGACTCCACGTTGTCAGCTTGGACAACAGCTGAAGGGGTTAGCATCTAGTATGATTGATATTTCTGATGGATTAGCCCAAGATTTAGGCCATATTTTAAAAGCTTCAAAGGTTGGTGCCCGATTACTTTTAGAAAAGTTACCAATTGATTCAACACTAGAAGAACTACCAGAACAACAGCGCTGGCAATATGCTTTAGCTGGTGGTGATGATTACGAGCTATGTTTTACAATAACACCGCAAAATTATGAAAAACTTTTGCAAAAACAACTAGACATTAAGATTACAATGATCGGAGAGATCGTTGAGCAAACACAACTAACTTTTGAGCACTTGGGTTCAGATTACCCATTGCAAATTCATGGATACCAACACTTTGCATAAGCCACCGATTCATTTTAAGGACATGTCTTGGTTCAACCGCTGCATCGTTTTCTGTGGAGTTGGTTTCGGATCTGGTCTCGCACCTAAAGCTCCCGGTACTTTTGGCTCTGCCTTTGCCCTACTCTTCATTCCAATCTGGTTATCGCTTGGATTTAACTTAAGCTTGATCGCTATCCTCATCATGTCCTTGGTCGGGATTTATATTTGTGGCCAAACTGCAAAAGTTATTGATGTACACGATGATGGTCGAATTGTGTGGGACGAGTTTGCAGGTCAATCTATTACCTTCCTTCCTCTGCTTTATTTACAACAAATGAATTGGATGTGGGTGATTGGGGGATTTATATTATTTCGACTTTTCGATGTTTGGAAACCTTGGCCTATACGCGTTATTGATCGTCAAGTGCATGGTGGTTTTGGTATTATGCTTGACGATATTATTGCCGGTGTATGGGCTGCTCTTTGTACACTAATTATTATCCATTTGAGTTAAATCATTAGAGTTATACATGTCAACTACCGTCATTATTCTTGCTGCTGGCAAAGGAACGCGTATGCGTTCTCAGCTTCCTAAAGTACTACAACCTTTAGCGGGTCGCCCACTTTTAGGACATGTCATTCAAACAGCAAAAAAAATACACGCAGAAAATATTATTACGATTTATGGACATGGTGGTGACCACGTCAAACAAACTTTTGCACAAGAAAAGATTCAATGGGTTGAACAAGCAGAACAACTAGGTACAGGTCATGCAGTACAAATGACTTTACCCGTACTTCCTAAAGACGGTATTTCATTAATTCTTTATGGTGATGTACCTTTAGTACGTCAAACAACGCTAGAGCAACTTGTTGAAGTTTCAAGTAAAACGGGCATTGGCATGATTACTTTACATGTCGACAACCCGACAGGTTATGGTCGTATCGTTCGTCAAGAAGGTAAGATTCAAGCAATTGTTGAACATAAAGATGCAACAGAAGCTCAGCGTCAGATTCAAGAAATCAACACAGGTATTTACTGTGTTAGCAACGCAAAACTTCATGAGTGGTTGCCTAAACTTTCAAATGAAAATGCGCAAGGCGAATATTATCTAACTGACATCGTAGCAATGGCTGTTGCAGATGGTCTAGAAATCGCATCTATTCAACCAGAGCTCGCTTTTGAAGTTGAAGGCGTCAATGACCGCTTACAACTTGCTGCACTTGAACGTGAGTTCCAGCAACAGCAAGCAAAAGAGCTTATGCAACAAGGCGTAACTTTTGCAGACCCTGCACGCTTTGACTTACGCGGTTCTGTGAAAGTTGGACATGACGTTCGTATTGACGTAAATGTGATTATTGAAGGTGACTGTGAACTGGGCGATTTTGTAGAAATCGGCGCTGGTTGTATTTTAAAGAACACCAAAATTGCGGCAGGCACTAAAGTTCAAGCCTATAGCGTTTTTGATGGTGCAGTAGTTGGTGAAAATGCTCAAATTGGACCATTTGCACGCTTACGCCCAGGCGCTAAATTGGCAAATGAAGTACATATCGGCAACTTTGTTGAAGTTAAAAATACAACGATTGGATTGGGTAGTAAAGCTAACCATTTCACCTATTTAGGTGATGCAGAAATCGGTGCTGAATCGAATATTGGGGCAGGTACGATTACTTGTAATTACGACGGTGCAAATAAACACAAAACCACTATTGGCGATGCCGTTTTTATCGGTTCTAATAGCTCGCTGGTTGCTCCGGTGACCATTGGGAATGGCGCAACAGTTGGTGCGGGTTCTGTGATTACGAAAGATGTAGCCGAACAAAGTCTCTCCTTTGAACGTGCGCAACAAATTTCAAAAGCAAATTATCAACGTCCCCAAAAGGTTAAAAAATAAGAGGATTGAAGTATGTGTGGTATCGTCGGAGGCGTTGCAGAACGTTGTGTAACCGAGATTTTAATTGAAGGTTTAAAACGTCTTGAATACCGCGGTTATGATTCTGCGGGTGTTGCTTTACTGAATAACCAACAAATTTTACGTGAGCGTCGTGTAGGTAAAGTTATTAATCTTGCCGATGCAGTTGCTGAACACCAGCTTACAGGGGCTATCGGGATTGCACATACCCGTTGGGCAACACACGGTAAACCAACTGAAAACAATGCTCACCCGCATATGTCTGGTAAGGTTGCTGTTGTACATAACGGTATTATTGAAAACTACCAAGAATTAAAAGACGACCTTCAAGCTTTAGGTTACGTTTTTACTTCTCAAACAGATACTGAAGTTGTTGCACACTTAGTTGCTGAAGCATTAAAAAGTACAGATAGCCTTTTAGAAGCTGTTGAAACTGTTGTACCTCAGCTTAAAGGTGCTTACGCGCTAGGTATTATCCACAGCGATTATCCAGATGAACTTATTACTGTACGTGAAGGTTCACCACTCGTGATTGGCGTAGGTATTGGTGAAAACTTTATTAGTTCAGACCAACTTGCACTTTTGCCTGTAACTAACCGCTTTATGTACCTAGAAGAAGGCGATATTGCACGTCTTACACGTACTTCAATTGAAGTATTTGCAAATGGCGAACGCGTTGAACGTCCAGTAAGAGAGCTTGATGCAACCGTAAGCAGTGCATCAAAAGGTGAATACAAGCACTACATGCTCAAAGAAATTTATGAGCAACCAGAAGCAATCAAGCAAACAATTTCTCAAGCGCTTGATGGCAACAGCTTACGTGATGATTTCTTGAAAAATGCTGATGCAGATTTCAACAAAATTCAAAGCGTACAAATCATTGCTTGTGGTACAAGTTACCACTCAGGAATGATTGCGAAATATTGGTTTGAGCAATTGATTGGTGTGCCTTGCCAAGTTGAAATCGCAAGTGAGTTCCGCTATCGCACTCCTGTAATTGTCGAAAATACACTTTATATTTGTATTTCACAGTCAGGTGAAACTGCCGATACTTTAGCTGCACTACGTGAAACTCAAAAGCGTGCGAAAGCAAACAATATCGATATTCAGACTTTGACTATCTGTAACGTTGCTACGTCTTCAATGGTTCGTGAAACTGATCATCACTTATTGACGCTTGCTGGTCCTGAAATTGGTGTTGCTTCAACTAAAGCGTTTACGACTCAGCTTGCTGCGCTTATGTTGTTAATCTTGAAAATTGGTCAAGTTAAACAACGTATTAGCCCTGCTCTGCTTGAAGAAATTACACGTGAGTTATGGCACAGCCCGAAAGTTATTCTTGATACGCTTAAACATGATCCAGAAATTTTGCGTTTGTCTGAATTATTCGTTGAAAAAAATCACTGCTTATTCTTAGGTCGTGGTACGAATTATCCAATCGCATTGGAAGGCGCATTAAAGCTAAAAGAAATTTCATATATTCATGCAGAAGGCTATGCAGCTGGTGAGTTAAAACACGGCCCATTAGCACTTGTTGATAATGAAATGCCGATCGTCATTCTTGCTCCAAATGATGAAATGCTTGATAAGCTAAAATCAAATATGGAAGAAGTTCAGGCACGTGGTGGTGAATTATTTGTTTTCGCTGATGAAAATAGCGGAATCAATGAAAAAGACCGTCAACACGTTGTGCATATTCCAGCAGTAAACGAATGGCTAGCTCCAATTGTTTATAGCGTACCAGTTCAGTTGTTGTCTTATCACGTTGCTGTATTACGTGGTACAGACGTTGACCAGCCACGTAACTTGGCGAAGTCAGTAACTGTAGAGTAATTCAAAAAGATCATTATTAAGGCATCACTTGCTTTAATAACTGATTGATTAAGCCCGATATGTATTCAATGCATATCGGGCTTTTTTATTGCCTTCATACAGATATACAGAAGCTTTTCCACGAAAGAAAATCTAGTTTAATAGTAGAGAACACCCCCATCTAGGACCCTATGTCACAATGGACTTTTACTTTTGCGCTGATTTAAAGTTTGAGAGATCATTGCGACACAGAGATAAAGGAACTAAGCGAACTTAGCCCATTTCAGTTTTGTCGCAGCGTTGAATGCTGCTAAACAAATTAGGGGCAAAGTCCTGTGGGAGAACAGGACTTTGCAAACTGGTGTGTTTTAAACGTTGCACGATTTGAGGTGAATACACTTGCGCGAGCTGTTGGCAAACACAATTACAATTGGCTTGCATGTGTTCACCTGACAAGCAAATTCTTTTAAATTCCTGCTGAGCATTGGCTTCATCATTTGTAATACTGTAAGCACCGACCACAAGGTTTAAAAACAATATAAATTTATGAAGTTTCATATTATTCTCATGATTATTTATATCTTTAAATAAAATAAAAATATTATTCGTTTAAATATTAAAATAATTTTTTAAATAATAATTAATCCTCCCACCAGAATAGGAAAACAAAATAATTAAGATTATAAAATAAAAATAATTTATATATTTAAAAAATCAGGACATAGAAAATCCAAATTTTAAATAAATAAAATAGTTAAATGAGAGAGAAAATGAGTTTAAATTGTGGCATGGCCAACTCCTTAAAAATGGAGTCCTACCACCAAATCACCGTCAATTGATTAGGGTGGCAGAACGAAAGAGGGTTGACAGACTAGACTTAGCGACCAGCACGCGCGAACGCGTCCCCCTTCCGCCCTACCATAGAGAAAAAGGGGGCACAAAGGTTCCACATGGGAAATACTGAGGAAGTATAACCCATTTGCTAAGTACGGTCTGTCAAAACCGACTGGCAATGTAGGCCAGCAACGAAATATTAATCGCTATAATAAAGAACGTCAATTTATTTTAATGAAAAAGTTTAAATATAATAATTTAATTAATATTTAAATAATATTATCCTTATTTTTATATTTACATCTTTTAATTAAATTTAAAATATAAAATTGGGTTATATATATTTAGTTAATAAAATAGATTTATCGTTAATTTTAATTTAACAGTTTGTATAAATATATCCGATGAGAAAAGTTAAGTATAAAAAATATCTTAATCTAGGTACTCTGAGCTTAGAGTTTTGTAATTGAGATTTTTTGACAGTGACTCTAAAAGTTAGATCAAGTTATTTTGAGTTTTTATAGCCATAAATCTGATTATAAAATTGAAATACTTATAAATTTCATATACTTTAAATTGTTTAAAATTCACTCAAAAATAGTAACAATAAGATAGGTAAAACATGATTTCTTTAGAGCTTTTCATTACATTTTTAATTACTACAATTATTTTTGCTTATATTCCGGGTCCAGCAATGCTGTATACCGCTGCACAGACGCTTTCTCGTGGTAGAAAATCTGGTTTGATGGCTGCATTTGGAATTTTCGTAGGAGGTTGTTTTCATATCATAGCGGCGTCTTTAGGCTTAACGACCATCTTTCAAATCATTCCAAAACTCTATGATATTATTAAAATTTTAGGTGCTTTGTATTTAGTTTGGTTAGGCATTAAATTAATTAGATCGACCTCGTCCCCGACTCTTCAGCAAAATGTTGAAAATGGTCAGTTATCTTTGAGGCAGAGCATTCTGGTCGAAGTTTTAAACCCTAAAACCGCTATTTTTTATATCGCTTTTTTACCTCAATTTATTAATACCTCATTAGATTTTCCAGTTTGGTCTCAGTTCATCATTTTAGGGCTGATTGTGAATCTGATCTTTGTTTCTGCTGATGTGGTTTGTGTGTTTTTAGCCAATTACATTAGTCAAAAATTAACTAAATCGAAGAAGCCCCAAAAATCTATGTCAGTGATGGGTGGACTCATTTTTATGGGGCTAGGCGTTTTTCTTGGCTTTAAAAATCAGTAGTTTCTACAGGTAAATGTTTACCTAACAAAGAAAAAGTCACGTCCGCAACTTCCAACGGGTCTGAACTGGTCCAAATAATATGATTCCCCTCATTTGGACTTTCAGAACTTAAATCATATCTATTTAATTGGCGCATTAAATGTGTGGTAACTGCTTCCGAAGGCTCAATAATTTGGATATCACGACCTACAATTTCCTGAATCGTATCTGAGACAAACGGATAATGTGTGCATCCTAAAATAATCGTATCAACTTTTTGCTCGACCAACGGCGCCAAAATATTTTTTAAATAATCTTTAACTTCCGCGGTATGCGCTTTGCCCGTTTCAATTTTCTCGGCTAAACCAATACATGGCACTAAAGACACTCTAATATCTTGCGCATACGTTTCAATTAAACTTTTTAAGTTTTTGCCCTTCACCGTGGTTGCAGTTGCCAAAACCGCAATATGCTTACTTTGAGTGATTGCTACTGCGGGTTTTACGGCTGGTTCTATCGCAATAAGTGGCACATTAATTTGCGCTCTAATCGTTTCAATCGCTACAGCCGTCATGGTATTACAAGCAATTACGATCGCTTTGCATTTGCCCTGAGTAACTAGGTTTGAAATTAAATGCGTGGTTCGTGAAACAATCCAGTCGCTATCTTTGTCTCCATACGGGACATATTTCGAGTCGGCGAAATAGATAATATCTTCATTCGGAAGGGCCTGCCGAATGTACTTAAATAGAGACAGCCCGCCTAAACCAGAATCAATCATTCCAATCGGGTTGTTATTGTTATTCATGGTTTGTCCTGTATTTCATATATTTAGAAAAATTCTTTCATGGTTGCCAAGTCATTGAGCACGACTTTGGGCTGAATAGTTTTTAATTTTTCAGCCGATGTATAACCCCAACCTACCGCAGCAAAATCAATGCCTGCTTTATGTGCAGCTTCGCCATCAGTCGTTTGGTCGCCGACATAAATGGCTTGGTTTTTATTTAAATTCAAAATATTGAGAACACGCTTAATTCGTTTAGCTTTGCCAAATATAGACGAGCCACCATCAATATGGCTAAAAAGTTCACATAGTTCTGTACCAAGAATACTTTGACAGTTTTCTTTAGAGTTTGAAGTAATAATTGCGAGCATATATCCCCGCTTATGCAGTTCAATTAAGTGGTCCCGCATGCCTTCAAACATGTAAACGTCTTGGTCTCTTTCTTTCATTAAACGAATGAAATCTTTGGCAATCCAAGGCAGTTTCCACCTAGAAACATTCATCTCTTTCATAATTTCTTTTGGTGAAAGATGTTTGTACTGCTCTACTTCATGTAGCTCTACAGATTTAAATTTATACTTCTTGGCAAGCTGATTTAAAGCACCTAAAAAAAAGCTAAAGGAGTCGACTAAAGTACCGTCCATATCAAAAATAATAGCTTGGTATTCTTTTAAAGATTTTTCCATTTTAAAGTTCTGAAATAAAATATATTTTTTATAATTATATTCTGTTTTCTATTGGTTTTTAAATCAGGCCCAATGAGGACCTGACCTAAATTTCGATTTTTGTTTTAAGCTGCCGCTTTTTGTTCCTTAATCCAATTTTTAATACGTGCATCCAGAATATTTAAAGGCAATGTTCCTGCATTTAAAATCATGTCATGGAATGCTTTGATATCAAAACGGTCTCCAAGCTCATGTTTCGCGAGCTCTCGAAGCTCTAAAATTTTCAGTTGTCCCATCTTATATGCTAATGCTTGGGCAGGAATAGCAATATAGCGATCTGTCTCTGCCTGAATATCAGGCTCGTCTAAAGCAGAGTGTTCTCGCATAAAATCAATCATTTGCTGACGGGTCCACTTTTTATAATGTACTCCAGTATCGACCACTAAACGGCAAGCACGGAACAACTCACTCGATAGTCTTCCATAGTCTGAAAGCGGGTCTTTATAGAAACCAACATCTTTACCCAGTTGCTCTGCGTAAAGTGCCCACCCTTCAATATAGGCGGTGTGATTCGGCTGCTTTCGGAACATAGGTAAATTAGGCAAGTTTTGGGCAATATCAATCTGCATATGGTGGCCGGGAATCGCCTCATGGTAAGCAGTCGCTTCCATTGATATTTTGGAACGTTCAGAGAAGTCGCCAGTATTTACATATACTTGTCCGGGGCGTGAACCATCAGGCGTGCCTTGGTGATACTCCGCACCTGCCGCTTCTTTTTCTCGATATTGTTCTACAGGTAAAACTTCGACTTTATTTTTGGGTAATAAACCAAATAGCTTCGGCAACTCTGGTTGCATTTGGGCAATATATCCCCGATAAATCTCTAAAATTTCTTCACGAGATTTTGGGAAAACCGCAGGATTTGTTTTTAAAGATTGTTGGAAACTTTTTAAGTCATTGAAACCTTGTGCTTTGGCAATTTTCAGCATTTCCGCTTCTATACGAGCAACTTCTTTTAATCCGAGCTGATGAATAGTTTCAGGGCTTTCAGAGGTTGTCGTATTGTTTTCTACATAAAAGCGATAGAGCTCGTCACCGTTTGGCAAGCTCCATATACCCTCGTGTTGTCGTCCATAGGGTAAGTAATCTTTCTGAATAAACGTCCCGAGTTTTTGATAGGCAGGTCGAACATTTTGATCTATGGCCTGTAGTATTTCACGGCTTAAACGCTCTTGTTCTGCTTTCGAAATATTTTTTGGAAATTGCTTTAATGGAGAAGCAAACACACTGTCTTTCCCTGCGGGAGTTGCAATGTTATTAATCTGCTTTGCCACCTTTTCAATTAAATATTTGGGTGGCATCAAACCATCTTTTTGTCCTTGTTTCGCTAACTGAATACCTTGATCAAGAATAAGAGGAATTCGTTTTAAACGAGAAATATAGTCTTGATATTGCTTAGCATTATCAAATGGAATCGAACTAATAAATCCCGGAAATTGTAAATGTAGGCCCCACATTTGATTAAAAGGCATCTCATACAATTTCAAATCATAATTTTTAAGTGTTTCTTTCAACTGATAAATCATTAAATCTTTATTTAATTGATCAGTTGCTGAAAACCCTGTGCTATCAATCGCATCAAAACGTTTTAAAAAATTTTGCGTACTTTTTTTATCTTTCTCGATCTGATTTTTTGAAAGCTCTGTCCATCGATTGTTGTAGCGTAAATCTCCTAAAACGGTTGCAGTTTCAGGACTATTTTTCAAAGCATATTCCCACTGTTCCTGTAAAAGTTGGTTTAAAGCTTTCACGCGAACAGAGATATCACTCTTTTGTTTAGATTGTGATTTTTCGATGGTATTTGTATTTATTTCGGGGGGTGTAGCATTAGAAGAATGAGACATCCAAAATAAAACACTGATACAAGCAAAATGTAAGGTTCTGTTTTTCATTTAATTATCCAAACATATTTAACGAAGTTTAAAATATAGACAAAACAAATTACGTGCCAAGCAGCCTACAAAATAATGTAAAAATCGAGTATTTTTTAACTCAATGATTTTATAAATTAATTTTCTTTTTAATTAAATTATTTATAGTTGCTATCTTTATTCCGAATCTGACTTTAATTTACTAGAAAGTCAAAAAAAGAGCACATGAGCGATCTCAGTGCACTTTTTTATTTCTACATTAAAAATTGTTTCTCAAGAAAACAAATATTGATAAACAATGTATGCAGCCAGTTTTGCTGTTCTATTGTCTAAATCAAATTTTGGATTGCACTCAGCAATATCTAAAAGTTTGATTTTTCCAGTCTCTTGAATATGCTTAAAAATTGCTTCAAAAGTAGCTAAATCAATTCCTTTTACAGCAGGTGCACTGACTCCCGGTGCAACCGCAGCCGTGAATACATCTAAATCAATCGTAACGTACAAACAGTCTACTTTTTCGATAAAAGCATCAACCGCTGCAAGCACGTTTGGTAGGTTAAAAATATTAACCTCATGGTCACGTAAATATGAACAATTTAGAGCATCGGCTGTATCAAACAAAACTTTAGTATTGGCATGGTTGGCGACCCCAATACATAAATAATTAAATTGTTTTTGATGCTGCTCTGAAAGTCTTGCTGCTTGTAAAAAAGGTGTTCCAGAAGTTGCATGCTCTGCTTCACGCAAATCGAAATGGGCATCGAAATTAATAATGCCTATTTTTTTATCTGGTGCGTGGGCTTGTACATATTGGAACAGACCGCTAAAGCTACCAAATGCGACTTCATGTCCACCACCAAGTACAATCGGTTTTAAACCATTTTGTAGGCTGGTTGAGACTTGCTCCGCCAACTCGGTTTGTGCTTGCTCTAAATTGTCATATTCACAGGTCACTGTACCCAAATCGACAATACTGACTGGACGATGGATAGGTAAATTGGCAAGCTGATTACGGATTGCATCTGGCGCATCAGCAGCACCGACTCGGCCTTTGTTACGCTTCACGCCTTCATCAGAGCTAAAACCAATCAACGCAAATTCAGCATGTTGGGTTTTATTCATAATATGGTGAATACGTTGGTGTGCTTCACCTTCGCCATCATGGCGACCTTGCCATTTAAATGTGTGATTCATGTGACACCGTTTAAAAAATAACTTCTTGTCCATGCTGAACGACTCGCTTAGGCAAATCGCCGCCAAGCCAGTAAACAATTTCAGATGGATGCTCAATATCCCAAGCTATAAAGTCAGCGACTTTACCCTGCTCCAAACTGCCGTGTGTTTGCTCTAAACCAAGTGCTTGTGCAGCATGAATGGTGACACCCGCTAATGCTTGCTCAGGCGTTAAGCGGAAAAGTGTGCTGCCCATGTTGAGCATTAAACGTAAAGAAAGTGCTGGAGATGTACCCGGATTTAAATCACTCGACAGCGCAATACGCACTCCGTGTTTAATAAGACTTTCAATCGGTGGATACTGTGTTTCACGCAAT
Organism: Acinetobacter sp. S-1; assembly: GCF_059579785.1. Classification (NCBI taxonomy): domain Bacteria; kingdom Pseudomonadati; phylum Pseudomonadota; class Gammaproteobacteria; order Moraxellales; family Moraxellaceae; genus Acinetobacter; species Acinetobacter sp. S-1. Next base: position 87,976 of record NZ_CM184207.1, on the reverse strand, counting down.
AAATAAAAGGCACCCGGTAATAACACAGCGACCGTACCCGACTCTGCCATGGCTTTGACATCGTCTTCAGTCATGTACTCTAAATGGTCTGCCGACAAAGCATGATAACGTGCTGCCAAGCTTGAACCACCTAGCGATGAAAGCTGTTCGGCATGAAGCTTAACCGGTAGATTCAAAGACTGTGCTGTTTTAAAAACACGTTCAACCTGAGCTGGTGAAAATGCCAAATGCTCACAGAATGCATCAACTGCATCGACTAAACCTTCTGCATGCAGTTTAGGCAACATTTCTGTACAGATATGCTCGATATAAGCATCGCTTTGGTCTTTGTACTCTGGCGGTAACGCATGTGCAGCCAAGCAAGTGCTTTTTACCGTCATTGGTAAAGCTTCACCAATTTGACGGATCACACGCAGCATCTTGCGTTCATTTTCGTAATTGAGTCCGTAACCAGACTTAATCTCGATAGTGGTTACACCGTCTTGTTGCATACAGCGAATACGTTTAAGTGCTGAGCTTAGTAATTGTTCTTCGCTTGCTTCACGTGTTGCACGAACTGTACTGGCAATACCGCCACCGCTTGCTGCAATTTCAGCGTAACTTACGCCTTGCAAGCGTTTTTCAAACTCAACACTACGGTTGCCACCAAATACGCTATGCGTATGACAGTCGATCAATCCCGGGGTAACCCAAGCGCCATTTAAGTCAACTGTTTCGGAATAAGTGTCGGCAGGAAGTTGTTGTTGTTTTCCAATCCAGTGAATGAGATGCCCTTCTGTGACGATTGCAGCATCTTCAATGTAGGAATATTGCCCATTTTGCATGGTCGCAATGTGGCAATTTTGCCAAAGTTTTTTCATTAGCCCATCCTCAAAACTGCCTAATAGTTCAACCATTAGGCAGTTCATTTGTTAGCTTTCTATCTCAACATTTTGCTGGATAGGATTACTTTCCTTTCCCAAGCTCTGCTCTGGCTTGACCCAAATGCGATAAGCAATCGTTAACAGAGCAAGCCAAGTGATTCCCACATAAATTGCAGGACGTGAATCTGGGAAATACCCCATCATGACTAAGATGAACGCCATAAAACCAATCGCAAACGCAGGTGCATATGGCCAACCCCAGATAGGGAAATCAAGTGCTTTAATCTCAGCAGTAGATAACTTACGGCGCATCGCAACTTGCGACAGCAAAATCATGAGCCACACCCAAACAGTTGCAAAAGTTGCAATTGATGCAATGATCATGAATACATTTTCAGGAATCAGGTAGTTCAGCACCACACCAATTAATAGCACACCTGCCATAACCACTACGGTCATCCATGGCACACCATTACGTGATAATTTCTGAAAAACTCGAGGTGCTTGACCACGATTTGCCATGCCATAAAGCATACGGCCAGCACCAAACACATCACTATTAATTGCCGAGATTGCAGCGGTCACCACCACCATATTTAAAATATGCGCAGCAGATGGAATTCCTAGATTTTCAAAAATTTGAACGAATGGACTACCTTGGCTACCAATTTGATTCCATGGGAAAATCGACATGAGTACAAAAATGGTCAATACATAGAAAAGTAAAATACGTACTGGAACAGCATTAATTGCTTTTGGTAAAGTGGTTTTCGGATCTTGTGACTCACCTGCTGTAATACCAATAATTTCGATACCACCGAAAGCAAATACAACCACAGATAAACATGCAACTAAGCCGGCAATCCCATGTGGCATAAAGCCATCATAAATCCATAAGTTTTGAATCCCCGGAACTACACTGCTATGGTCAGCATGGAAGCCGTAGAACATTAAACCGATTCCACCTAAAATCATGGCAACAATGGCGCTCACCTTGACAATAGACAGCCAAAACTCGAGTTCGCCAAAGACTTTAACGTGAATGAGGTTAATGGCACCTAAGAACATAATCAGGGATAAAATCCAGATCCACCGTGGTACATCGGGATACCAGAACCCCATATAAATACCAAAAGCAGTCACATCGGCAATTGCAACAATCACCATTTCAAAGACATACGTCCAACCTGTCGTAAAACCAGCCAATGGACCAATGTACTGTGATGCATAGTGGCTGAATGAGCCAGAGACAGGATTATGGACAGCCATTTCACCCAATGCGCGCATAACGATATAAATTGCAATCCCTGCAACGATATACGCAAGTAATACTGAAGGCCCTGCCATTTTAATGGCAGTTGCCGAACCATAGAAAAGCCCAGTTCCAATTGCTGAGCCCAATGCCAAGAAACGAATATGGCGGGTGTTTAAACCCCGCTGTAGTGTGGAGTTTTGTGACATTATAATCTCCAATCCTTGAGGATATTTAGTTAGATTCGGCCACTCCATGTGACCGTTTTATCAATCACACTTCAGATAAACTAGGGAGTAGTTTTGGAATAATTAACTCGTTTAAGCAGCCGCTTGAGAGTAATTCACTTGCTTGCTCAATATCAGGAGCAAAGAAACGGTCTTCACTGTAGTAAGGCACTTGAGCGCGCAAGATTTTACGAGCTTGTTCAAGTTTAGGCGAGCTTTTTAGGCCTTCACGGAAGTCTAGACCCTGACAAGCGCCTAACCATTCAACAGCTAAAATGCCACGGACGTTGTCAGCCATATACCAAAGACGTTTACCAGCATTCGGAGCCATTGATACATGGTCTTCTTGGTTGGCAGAAGTCGGTAAGCTATCAACACTTGCTGGATGTGCAAGCGCTTTGTTGTCACTCGCAAGAGCAGCAGCGGTAACTTGAGCAATCATAAAGCCTGAGTTAACACCACCATTTGCCACCAAGAACGGTGGAAGCTGTGACATGTGACGGTCCATCATCATCGAAATACGGCGTTCAGACAGTGAACCAATTTCAGCAATCGCCAATGCTAAATTATCTGCCGCCATTGCAACAGGTTCTGCATGGAAATTACCACCAGAAATCACATCACCTTGTTCAGCAAATACGAGCGGGTTATCCGATACAGCATTTGCTTCAATTTCTAATACTTCAGCAGCCTGACGGATTTGGGTTAAACATGCCCCCATCACCTGTGGTTGGCAACGTAAAGAGTACGGGTCTTGAACTTTGCTACAATCTTCATGTGAATGTGCAATTTCACTTGAGTCTGTTAATAGGTCACGATAAGCCGCAGCTACATCAATTTGACCACGTTGGCCACGTACTTCGTGAATACGAGCATCGAATGGGGCACGTGAACCCAACATTGCTTCAACACTTAAACCACCACAAACCGTTGCAGCAGCAAACAAGTCTTCCGCTTCAAATAAGCCGCGTAAAGCATAAGCGGTCGAAACTTGTGTACCATTTAAAAGTGCTAAACCTTCTTTAGCTGCTAAAGAAATAGGTTCTAAGCCTGCAACTTTTAAAGCTTCAACTGCGGGTAACCATTCGCCCTTATAGCGCGCCTTACCTTCACCAAGTAACACTAAAGACATGTGTGCAAGTGGTGCCAAGTCACCTGAAGCGCCTACTGAACCTTTTAGTGGAATGTGTGGGTAAACTTCGGCATTAATTAAGGCCAACAAAGCATCAATCACTTTACGACGAATACCAGAGAAACCACGCGCCAAGCTATTTGCTTTCAATAGAATAATTAAACGAACCATTGCATCATCAAGTGCTTCACCTACACCTGCCGCATGTGAAAGAACCAATGAACGTTGTAACTTTTCTAAATCTTCAGGAGCAATTTTGGTTGAAGCAAGTAAGCCAAAGCCTGTGTTAATACCGTAAGCTGTACGTCCTTCATTTACAATTTTCTCAACGCAAGCCACGCTTGCGTTGATTGCAGATGAAGCACTTTCATCTAATTTAACTTTGATCGGGTTGAGGTACGCTTGACGTAAATCGGCTAAGGTTAGTTTTCCCGGTTGGATTAATAATTCCATGTTGGCTTCCTAATTTTTTGCACTATATTCTGCTGAGACGGTGCTTTTCACAATTGCAAAAAGCACCGCTAGTTCTTCCGTGTATTTTTATTGCGTGATCATTGGCAAGTGTAGGCCTTGCTCTTTCGCACAGTTAATCGCAATTTCATAACCTGCATCGGCATGACGCATAACACCTGTTGCAGGGTCATTGGTCAATACGCGAGCAATACGTGCAGCAGCTTCATCTGTACCATCACACACAATCACAACACCTGAGTGTTGAGAGAAGCCCATACCTACACCACCACCGTGATGTAAAGACACCCAAGTTGCGCCGCCTGCTGTATTGAGCAACGCATTTAATAAAGGCCAGTCTGATACTGCATCTGAGCCGTCTTGCATTGCTTCAGTTTCACGGTTTGGACTTGCAACTGAACCTGAGTCTAAATGGTCACGACCAATCACAACTGGTGCAGACAATTCACCGCTACGAACCATTTCGTTAAATGCCAAACCAAGTTTTGCACGTAAGCCTAAACCAACCCAACAAATACGCGCAGGTAAGCCTTGGAAGCTAATGCGTTCACGTGCCATGTCTAACCAGTGATGTAAATGTTCATCATCAGGAATTAACTCTTTAACTTTGGCATCTGTTTTATAAATGTCTTCTGGGTCACCAGAAAGCGCTGCCCAACGGAATGGACCAATACCACGGCAGAACAATGGACGGATATAAGCAGGTACGAAACCTGGGAAATCAAAAGCGTTTGCTACACCTTCTTCTTTCGCCATTTGACGGATGTTGTTGCCATAGTCAAATGTTGGAACACCCATTTTTTGGAAATCAAGCATCGCTTGTACGTGTTTTGCCATCGACTGTTTTGCAGCTTTTACAACAGCTTCCGGTTCAGTTTTCGCACGTGCACGATATTCATCCCAAGTCCAGCCTACTGGTAAGTAGCCATTAAGTGGATCATGTGCACTTGTTTGGTCAGTCACCATATCTGGACGTACACCACGGCGTACAAGCTCAGGTAAAATTTCAGCAGCGTTACCATGAAGCGCAATTGAAATTGCTTTACCTTCTTTTGTATAGCGGTCAATACGCGCTAAAGCGTCATCTAAATCAGTCGCTTGTTCATCTACATAACGCGTACGTAAACGGAAATCGATGCTTGCTTGTTGGCATTCAATGTTTAAAGAACACGCACCTGCAAGTGTTGCAGCTAAAGGCTGAGCACCACCCATACCGCCTAAACCAGCAGTAAGAACCCAACGGCCTTTTAAATCACCGTTGTAGTGTTGGCGGCCTGCTTCAACGAAAGTTTCGTAAGTACCTTGTACAATACCTTGGCTACCAATGTAGATCCACGAACCTGCTGTCATTTGACCGTACATTGCAAGAGCTTTTGCATCTAATTCGTTGAAGTGTTCCCAGTTTGCCCAGTGTGGTACAAGGTTTGAGTTTGCAATTAAAACACGAGGTGCATCTTTATGAGTTTTAAATACACCTACTGGCTTGCCTGATTGAACTAATAACGTTTCATCAGTTTCAAGATTTTTTAAAGTATCTACAATTTTGTCGAAACATTCCCAGTTTCGTGCTGCACGACCAATACCACCGTATACAACCAACTCTTTCGGGTTTTCTGCAACGTCCGGATCAAGGTTATTCATCAACATACGTAATGGAGCTTCAGTTAACCAACTTTTAGCCGTCAATTCAGTGCCGCGTGGCGCACGAATTTCTACATCACGAAATTTTGTTGTCATTGTTGTCACAGGCGGACTCCTTCCTTTGAGCTTACATCAGCAGAACATCACTTGTTTCTGCATTTGTATAGTAATGTATTAACTTGTATATACATCCATATACTACACAAATATTTTTTGGCGTGAAGAGGGTGACTGATATTTTTTTAATAAAATTGAATAAGCTTATGAATTAAATTAGTTTATTTTTATATCAAGCATAAAAAAAGCACATATCTTTTCAGTAGACATGTGCTTTTGAATAAGCAAATTACTTAGGTTTTAACGTTGAATTAGCTCCATGACATAGCAGCTTTTGAGTTGTTTTTTGGGAAAACTAATCGATGTCACGCCAGCGTTTTTCTCAATTTTTAGTGTTTCTTGAGCAGCAAGCTGAACGGAATGATCATCAACGTTCACTTCCGTTTCACTACCCTGATTAAAAATGAAAATCAGGTCTGCCGAACTGATAAATGCCTGCTCCGCTGTATCATTCAACCACTGAAAACGAGCATGAAACTTTGCAGGATCATAAATTAAATTTAAATCTCGAATTGCACCGTCGACCAGTTCACTTTGGACCTGACTCTCGCCATGGAAAGCAAAAATATCACCTTGATTCAGCGTTTTGGCAGGAAGATCATCGACATGCAATACCATACCCTGTCCATCGAGTACGCTAATAATGCGCTGCTTATTGGGAAATAGCGAAAATGGCCCAGAAGTGGTCACATCTGCCATCGAAATACGCCAATCGAAATCAGCTTCACCTTGGCTTCTGGCAATTTCTAAAGTAAAACCTGCACCATTTTTCCAAAGCATTTTTGTATATTGATCGGCCCTGATCAGTTCAATCATGGGTTAAATTTCCCTTCGAGATAGTAGCGGCTACCCGGATAAATCAGACGCGCACTTGAAATGAGTTGTTTGTTTGACCATGTACGGCGACGGATCAGTAAGCATGGTTCAGCTTTGGTAATCTTTAACCACTTACACTCTTGAGGAGATGCTAAAACTGCCTCAACAATATGCTCACCTTCTGACACAGGTGCTTTTGCCATGAGGTAAGCATTCGGGGTAATGGTTTTAAAATCTTGTTCTAAATAATCTGGAATCAGTGCTGCATCAACTAAACGATCTTCGACCTGAACAGGTACATCATTTTCATAATGCACAATAATCGAATGAAATAATCTTTGCCCTTCGCGAGTCTGCATTAACACGCTTTGCTCTGCATTTGCATAAACTTGTTCTAGGACTAAAACTTCAGCGTGGTGCTTATGGTTTCGTGCAATAATCTCATCGGCAATATTATTAATTTGAAAAAGTGCAGTTCGGCCTTGCCCTTCAGCAACGAAAGAACCAACGCCTTGAATTCGAACAAGTAAGCCTTCTGTTGTTAACTCACGTAGCGCACGGTTTACCGTCATGCGGCTACAACCGAGTTGATTAACGAGTTCACTTTCCGAAGGAATTTTTTTATTTACAGCCCAAGAGCCTTCATAAATCTTTTGTGAAATCAGCTGTTTTACACGTTGGTATAGAGGAACTGGACTATCAGCTTCAATCGAAAGCTCAGCATGTTCTTGTTTTGATGTTCTGGGCATAACTAATTACTCAAAAAAGGCAGCAGGCAAAAACAGTATTTTAGTTGACATGCTATGTATATACAACCACATACAACATGTTAATTGATGGATTAAATAGATTTTAAAAAGTTTAAAAAATAAACATAGCTCAATAAGAGCTAATTTAAAGTTTTATGTAGAGAAATTCAAATATATAAAGGCTTTATCAATATTTATTTAATGGTTATTTCTGCTATGCCTGTGCTCAATTCAAGGATGTAAAAAGTATTGTCTTTTCTGATTTACGAAATGATGCTTAAAATTTTTATTTAAAATAACTGATCAATAGTATTCTTCTGCCACACAGTATATTAATAAAACTGGAAGCACATCGAATGCGTAATTATAAAATAGATATTCTGCGTGGAATGTCTATCCTTTTGGTTCTTTTACACCATTTTAATATTCCCTATAAACTTAAAGATACATGGTTAGGTTTTGATTTCTTAGGTGAAGCATTTAGCACAGTCATCGCAAGAAATGGAAATTATGGCGTCACCATGTTTTTTGTGATTTCGGGTTTTTTAATTACCCATCACACTTTAAAACGAGACAAACAATTTTCTGCAATTAACCTCAAGCATTTTTATATCCGACGAGCAGCGCGTATTTTACCGTGTCTGGTATTACTCATTTTAGGTGTAAGCATACTTGGTTCATTTGACTTAAAACCCTTTATGAACCAAGCGCCGAATGGCATTGAGGTCTCTTATCCTTTAACCATATTTGCAGCCTTAACTTTCTGGATGAATATCCTGATTATTAAATTCGGTTGGGTAAACTACGCTTTGGGAGTGTTGTGGTCGCTCTCTGTGGAAGAAGTTTTTTATTTTGTTTTTCCATTATTGTGCTTGCTTACGCGTAGTAATAAGGTCTTTGTTGCTGTACTAATTGGAGTCATTTTATATGGCCCTTATTTTAGATCTTTGCATTTTGGAGAAGAAAGCGGCGCCTATTTATATCACTATTTTTCGAGTTTTGATGGTATAGCAATTGGCTGTTTAACTGCCATTTTCTCTCATAAATATCGACCAGACTGGACTTATAAAAAACCTCTTTCGTGGTTGATTATTTTGAGTATGACCGCTCTATATTTATATGCGCCAATTAAAGAAGTCAGTACATGGGGTATCAGCTTATTTGCTTTTGCTACAGGTCTACTCATTTTGTGTTTTCAGCATCCTTCCGAAACACAGGCGCATAACCTATTGACCAAAGTGATGGTCTGGTTGGGGCAAAGAAGTTATGAAACTTATTTGTTTCATCTGGTTGTGCTGGGCCTTATGAAGGTTGCTTTTATTCCGGCTCAAACTGACTCTAGCATCAAAATTATGCTTTTAATTGGCTATCTGATTTTAACTTTCATCATTAGCGCAGCAATTGAAAAATATTATTCCACCCCACTTAACACCTACATTCGAAAGGTTTTCATTAAAGATAAATCATAAAAAAAAAGCCCCTTTTAAATAGGGGCTTTTTTAATTAAGCAATCAACATGGTTTCATCATCTTGCTTAAAAGGGTTCGACCAGCTCTGCCAAGCTTGTGGACCTAAAGCCATTTCTTCATCATTTAATAAACAACGGTCTAAGCGTTCTATTAAAGCTTGCTCATCCATTTGCATACCAATTAAAACCAGTTCCTGACGCGCATCTCCTGTGCGTGCATCCCAATTTTTCTTAATTTCTTCAATGCTGGCTAGGTCACTCGGCCAGTCTTCTTCTGCAACGGCGGCCCACCAATAACCTGCCAAGCCGTGCCGTGCCATCGCGCCTGCTTGTGACCATGAATAAGCCAATGTCGGTTCGGCAGCCAACCAGAAAAAGCCCTTAGAACGCACGACTCCCGGCCATTCAGCCTGAACCAAATCATAAAAACGCTCTGGATGGAAAGGTCGGCGAGCGCGGTAAACAAAGCTGCTGATTCCATACTCTTCAGTCTCTGGCGTATGCTCACCACGTAACTCTTTTAACCAGCCTGGTGCTTGGGCAGCTTCATTAAAATCGAATAATTGCGTATTTAAAATTTTATCTAAAGCGATCTTTCCAAATTGAGCAATTTCAATTCGGGCACGCGGGTTTAGAGTTTTTAAAATCGCGATAAGTTGGTCTTGCTGGGCTTGGTCAATCAGATCAATTTTATTCAGTATAATCACATCACAAAACTCGATTTGATCAATAAGAAGATCGACTACAGTTCTTTCATCTTGCTCACCTAATGATTCGCCACGTTGTTGCAGTGAGTCAACTGAACTGTAATCTTTAAGAAAATTAAAAGCATCGACTACCGTGACCATGGTGTCGAGTCGAGCGAACTCATTGAGTGAGTTTCCATCTTCATCTTCAAAGGTAAAGGTTTCTGCAACAGGTAATGGTTCTGAAATGCCTGTCGACTCAATCACCAATTGGTCAAAGCGTCCTTCATCAGCTAACCGTTTAACCTCAACCAATAAATCTTCGCGTAACGTACAACAGATACAGCCATTACTCATTTCAACCAGCTTTTCATCCGTTCTTGAAAGCTCTGCCCCACCTTCACGTACTAATGCAGCATCAATATTCACCTCAGACATATCATTGACAATCACGGCAATACGGCGGCCTTCACGATTATTTAAAATATGGTTGAGTAATGTGGTTTTTCCTGCACCCAAAAAGCCTGATAAAACAGTGACGGGAAGCTTGGCAAATGAGTTGGCGATTGCAGTGCGCATGGCTTGATCTCTTTGAATAATATTTAAACTGATCATGGCTGGCCATTTAAATATGGCCAGATCACAGGCGTAATCTATTTCTAAACCACAATAATGTTATGTTATAACATAACTATTGATCAAGTTTTTATTCCGCTTTTATTTAAATCAATTTACTTAGTCATTGAAAAAATTGCTTTTATAGTCCCTGACAAATTGAGGTTTTATAGTGATGGTCAGGCCCCCATGCACGGAATCCTTGGCTATCAATATGGATTTGCCCTGAAGCATAAACACCTAGTCCCATATTAAGCGCTTGGCCTTTTGTGGCCCAAAACTGACAAAGTTTGGTTTTAGTTTGCTGAATATTGAATTGGTCTAAATCGGTAGGCTGTTCTGGGCCAATTCGAAAATCAAGCGCTGCATTAAAGACATGTCGAGAAGCATCAGCACCACCTGCACAGCGGTTTAGAGACAACGCTCGGTAGACCGAAGTCACTTCAAAATCATTAATTACGCCATCCTCAACTAACGCTTTTAAAATGCTAAGCGTCGGAACAATATTGGACCAAATCTCTCTTGGTGGCACCGCATAAGGCTCAACTCCACATTTTTGCCAATCTCGAGCCGAGCTTAATAATTCATGGTCTGGAACTAAATTCGCAAGCCCTTTTTGCTTAAGAAATTGCTTGTAAGCTTGTACAGCCTGTCGATGGTCTGCTGAAGCTAACCACGCAACATACGCCTCGGGTTGAGACTTTATTTTGACCACTGGTTTTGTAGGTTGAGGTAAAGGTGTTTGGGTATGCAGTGGGGTTGTTGGCTTGGGTGTTTGAGTGCTACATGCTGTGAGAGATAATAAAATTAAACCGAAATAACGCTTCATAAATATGCTCTATCTTCACCAAAAATGGGAAAATTGCTCATCATTAAATTAATGAAATGTTATATTATAACAATAATAAAATCCTTTAATTTCTGTTGCTAAATTTTAAAAATAAAAAAGGACGCCTGTCAGACGTCCTTTTTAGATACAACTCAATAATTTATTAAATATCTGCTTCTAAGGCAGGTACAGACTGCTCAGCTTTTAATTTTCGGCGTTTAAATTGGTAAGCCACCATCAAACACAAAATCCAGCCAGGAATCATCATGACCGCAACACGCATATCTGGTGTTAAAGACATCACGACCAAAATACCCAGCATAAACAGTATGCATAGATAGTTGCTAAACGGATACATAAAGCTTGGGAACTTCGTTGTTTGCCCTTGGCGCTGCATATATTTGCGGAATTTTAAATGCGTCCATGAAATTACAACCCAGTTAATTACAATCGCTGCAACCACCAGCATCATGAGTAAACCAAATGCTTTTTCAGGGAAAATATAATTTAACAGTACACATAAAATAGTGACTGCCGCAGAAAGGATCACTGCATTGGTTGGAATACCGCGTTTATTAATACGTGCAAATACTTTTGGTGCATTTCCTTGTTGCGCAAGGCCTAACAACATACGGCTACTGCAATAACTTGTCCCGTTATAAACTGAAACAGCAGCAGTCAAAATTACAAAGTTTAATAACGTTGCAATGCCTTGGCTATCTAAAGAAGCAAAGACCATTACAAACGGACTTCCGCCTTGTGCCATTTGGTTCCATGGGAACAGCGAGAATAAAACAAAAAGCGTCGCAATATAGAAAATCAAAATACGGTAAATAATTTGATTCACAGCTTTAGGTAAAGTTTTATCAGGATCACGTGCTTCAGCTGCAGTAATACCGAAAAGCTCAATACCACCAAAAGCAAAAATAATGACCGCCATTGCCATCACTAAGCCTTCAACACCAAACGGGAAGAAACCGCCAAGTGCCCAGAGGTTTGAAATGCTTGCCTGTGGACCTGCTGTGCCTGTTGCAAGTAGATATGAACCAAAGCCAATCATTGCAAGAATTGCTAAGATTTTGACAATAGAAAACCAAAATTCCATTTCGCCAAAAAACTTAACGTGTAGCAGATTAATGCCATTAATTAAGACAAAGAAAGTTAAAGCAGATGCCCACGTCGGGATTTGCGGCCACCAATATTGAATGTAAAGACCAATTGCGCTTAGTTCTGCCATACAGACGAGTACATTGAGTACCCAATAGTTCCATCCTGACATGAACCCTGCAAATGGTCCCCAATATTTGTAGGCAAAATGACTAAAAGAACCACTGACTGGCTCTTCAACTACCATTTCACCAAGCTGACGCATCATTAAAAAAGCAATAAATCCTGCAATGGCATAACCGAGGATGACCGATGGACCTGCTAATTTAATCGATTGTGATATACCAAGAAAAAGCCCTGTGCCAATCGCCCCACCCAATGCAATAAGCTGGATGTGCCGATTACTCAAACCATGTTTCAGGTTTCCTTGCTCTTGTGCTGACATATGATTATTCTCATCCGTGTCACGTAATTTTTTTCCAATAAATTACGTATATCATAAATTGATCAAACTTTCATAGAGATTCATGAAAAAATAATTGCGTGACTTTTCTCATGACCGCGAATGAAAACAGAAAATACAAGAAATGACAATTATTATGAAATGTGTAATTAAATTATGTATTGCGTAATTTGATGAATTCAGTATTATAGAGACATGAAGCAATTGGTTGTGCTCGGTCTATATCAAACTCATAAGGCAAAAGATGATCTAAGCAAAGGTTAAAACTTATTGAGTAGCTCAGTCCTAGACCGAACTTTTATTTGTATAAGACCCGAGATAAAGACAAGGAAGCGAAAATGGAACAAAAACTAAACTCTTTTATTGAAGTTTCACCTCAATCAGATTTCACTATTCATAATTTGCCTTACGGTGTTTTTAGCAGAGCTAACGAAAGTGAGCGTCAAGTTGGTGTAGCTATTGGTGATTGGGTGATTGATCTCGCTGCTCTTGAAAAGCACGGTCTTTTAAAACTTTCAGAACAAGACACATACTTTAACCAGCCTACTCTGAATAAATTTATCGAGTCTGGCAAAGCCAACTGGTCAAAAGTTCGTAAGACACTACAGTCTCTTCTCTCGGTTGAAAATTTAACGCTTCAAGAAAATGAAGCATTGCGTCAGGAAGTTTTGGTTAAGCAAGACAGCGTTACTTTGCATTTACCACTTCAAGTATCTGGTTATACCGATTTCTATTCTTCTAAAGAACATGCGACCAATGTAGGCTGTATGTTCCGCGACCCTAAAAATGCTTTACTGCCAAACTGGACTGAATTGCCTGTTGGTTACAATGGCCGTGCTAGTTCTGTTGTAGTCAGTGGCACTCAAGTCGTACGTCCATCTGGACAAATTAAACTTCCAAATGAAGAGCGCCCAGTTTTCTCAGCTACGCGTAAACTCGATTTCGAACTTGAAACAGCATTTGTTATTGGTAAACCAACAGAGCTTGGCCAGCCAATCTCAATTGAAAATGCTTGGGATCATATTTTTGGAATGGTATTACTCAATGACTGGTCAGCACGCGATATCCAGCAATGGGAATATGTGCCTCTAGGCCCTTTCAATTCAAAATCATTTGCTAGTGCCATCTCACCTTGGGTAGTCACACTTGAAGCACTTGAGCCATTTAAAGTGGAAGGCCCAAAACAAGAGCCTAAACCTTTAGCGTATCTACAAGAAAATATCGCGAATAGTTATGACATTAATTTGAGTGTTGAAATTCAAAGCCCGAAATCGGCACAAGCTGACGTGATTTGCCAAACTAATTTCAAATATATGTACTGGTCTATGGCTCAACAGCTTACTCACCACACCATTGGCGGCTGTAATGTTCAGGTTGGTGATTTAATGGGTTCAGGTACCATTTCAGGTTCTACACCTGACTCTTATGGCAGCTTGCTTGAGCTTACATGGAACACCACCAAGCCTTTAACACTTGCCAATGGTGAAACTCGTGGTTTCTTGCAAGACGGCGATACCCTGATCATGAAAGGTCATTGTGAGAAAAATGGTATTCGCATTGGCTTCGGTGAAGTTCGAAATACAGTCCTTCCTGCATTAAATTTCGATTTTGCAGAAACTTCGGAGCCTGACTATGAAGCTGTATAGTTACTTTCGTAGCTCTGCAGCCTACAGAGTACGGATTGGTCTAAACATTAAGGGTTTAGCTTATGAGACTGTTCCGGTTCATCTGGTAAAAAACGAACAGCAAAGCGAAGACTATTTAGAGTTAAACCGCAGTGCTCTAGTCCCGACTTTAATTGACGGCGATTTAACCTTGTCCCAATCGTTAAGTATTTTGGAATATCTGGATGAACAATACTCAGAAACCAAATTACTTCCAAGTGATGTGCAAGAGAGAGCAAAAGTTCGCGCTTTTGCTCAAGCAATCGCTTGCGATATTCATCCATTAAATAACTTACGCGTACTGAAATATTTAAAAAATGACTTAAATGTTTCAGATGAGCAGAAAAACTATTGGTATCAGCACTGGATTATTAAAGGCTTTCAAAATCTCGAACAGTTACTTCAAGATTCAAATGGACAATTTTGCTTTGGACAACAAGCAACTATTGCCGATTGCTGCCTGATTCCACAGGTCTACAACGCGAAACGCTTCAAGATTGATTTATCTGCGTTTCCAAAAATTGAATCGATTTATCACCATTGTTTGTCTATCCCAGCCTTCTATAACGCGGCACCAGAACAACAATCAGATTGGGAATAGTAAAAAGGAGTTTTAATATGACATTTGCCATTAAAAAAATACATCACGTTGCATATCGTTGTAAGGATGCGAAAGAGACCGTTGAGTGGTATAAAAAAATGCTCAATATGGATTTCATTTTAGCTTTTGCTGAAGACCATGTGCCATCAACTAAAGCCTTTGACCCTTACATGCATCTATTCTTAGATGCTGGTCAAGGTAACGTTTTGGCATTTTTTGAATTGCCAACTCAACCAGAAATGGGTCGAGATGAAAATACACCGCAATGGGTACAGCATATTGCTTTTGAAGTTGAAGACTTAAATGCGCTGATGGCTGCCAAGCAACATTTAGAAGAAAATGGCGTGAAAGTCTTAGGTGTGACTAACCATGGCATTTTCCATTCGATTTACTTCTTCGATCCAAATGGCCATCGTTTAGAACTAACTTATAACGATGCTCATGCTGAAGAAAAAATTGCAAAAATTACAGAAGAAATGAAAACTGAAATGCTAGAGGAATGGAGCAAAACCAAACGCGCTCCGCACCATACTCATTTCTTGCATGAAGAAGAGTTAGGAACCTAATTTTTAAAGAGCGCACTAAAAAATCGGCATTGATTAGAATTGTTTTAAGAGCAGTTCTATATCAATGCCGATTTATATTATTTAAAACCGCTAAATTTCTAGAAAATTGCGCTATAAATAAGAGCATAGTGATTTTAGAAAATTGTTGGTTATTAAACATGTCAATTTCGCTAATAGAAAAAGGTGATTTCTATTTTTCACTAGGCTCAGGCATGATGTAAAACGCGCCAATTTCAATTTTTGTTTTGATCGTCACTGTTTAACAGCTGAAGTAAATTTATTAAGGGTATTTAAATGATTGAAGAAAAAGTATCTGGGGGGGTTCAATCACTTGAAGTCGGTTTATCTGTACTAAACGCCCTTTTGGAACACAATCAACCTATTATTCTCAAAGATCTGTCTAGCAAGCTAGAAATGCATCCTGCAAAGGTTCACCGCTATCTGGTTAGCCTTATTCGCATGGAATATGCAAAACAACTTGATGATGGGCAATATGCTTTAGGTGATCAGGCATGGCGCTTAGGTCTCAACTGTGTCCAGCATAGCGACACACTACAGCTGGTACAGCATTTAATTTACGACCTACAAAACAAAATTGGTTGCGGTATACAAATTAGTAAATGGTCACCAAAAGGCCCTGTCGTAGTTCAATCGATTGAATCAAACCACCCTATTTCGATTGTGACTAAAGTCGGCTCGATTATGCCTTTAGTCAATTCTGCTGCGGGACGTTTATTTGCTTCTTATCTTCCAGAGCATTTTGTTCGTCCTTTAATGGAAGCGGAATGGCAAAAGCATCAAGAACTTGGTCTAAACATCGCACCACAAAACTGGCAAGCATTTACAGAGCTTAAAGACACCATTCGCCAGCAACAAATGTCGGCAGCGAAAGGTGATTTATTGACAGGAATTAATGCGGTGGGTTTACCTGTATTTAACTCAAATCAAAGCATTGAGTTTTGTATTGTCGCATTGGATAGCGAAATGTTTTTACCAGTCGACCCTCACAGTAAAACGATTGAAATCTTAAAAAATGAAGTGAACCTCATCAATCAATATATTAAAAGTCGCTAATCAATAGCCATAAAAAAACCAAGAGATCAAACTCTTGGTTTTTTTAGATCAGGAATAAAGCTCAGCTTATTTAGTTTCTAAAACACCACGGCGAATCTGGTCACGTTCAATCGACTCAAATAACGCCTTGAAGTTACCTTCTCCAAAGCCGTCATCATCTTTACGTTGAATAAATTCAAAGAAAACTGGACCAATCATGTTTTCAGAGAAAATTTGCAATAACAGCTTTTTCTGACCGTCTTTAGTATTACCATCAAGCAAAATACCGCGCTGTTTTAATTCATCAGTCGGTTCACCATGCTCAGGTAAACGATCTTCTAGCATTTCATAATACGTATTTGGCGGCGGTGTCATAAATTTCAGACCAAGGCCTTTTAACTTATCCCAAGTCGAGATTAAGTCATCACAAATAAACGCGATATGCTGAATACCTTCGCCATTAAAGTCAGATAGGAACTCTGCAATTTGGCCGTTTCCTTTGTCTGAATCTTCGTTTAACGGAATACGGATCTTACCGTCAGGTGCTGTTAATGCTTTAGACGTTAAACCTGTATATTCACCTTTAATATCAAAGTAGCGAATTTCTTGGAAGTTAAAGATTTTTTCATAGAAGTTTGCCCAATACTCCATACGGCCTTTGTAGACGTTATGAGTTAAGTGGTCAATCTCGTTTAAGCCTGCCCCTACTGGACGTTTCTCGGCATCATCAAAGAAAACAAAGTCATTTTCATAAATATCACGGTCAACTAAAAAGATTGGCATACCACCAATACCTTTAATTGCCGGAATGTTGAGCTCCATTGGCCCAACTTTTGAATACATTGGTTCAGCACCAAGCTCTACTGCTTTTTGGAAAGCCTTTGCTGCATCACGTGTTTTGAAACCCATCGCACAAGCAGATGGACCATGTTCATTAAAGAAGAATGAAGCATAAGATTCTGGCTGATAATTCAGGATAATATTGATATTTCCTTGACGCCATAAGTACGCTTCTTTCGATTTATGCTTGGCTACTTTTGAAAAGCCGATTGTTTCAAAAACTGGATCTAATTCATTTTCTTTTGAAACAAACTCAATAAATGCAAAACCGCATAATTCTAATGGGTTCTCTAAAATATCCATCTAGTTTCCCTCTGGTGATTACCTGTTCCGTTTATCTCTATTGCTGATGAACTCAGCTCCTTTCTCTATAGAATACGTTGCTATTGGGTGAAGACTTGAACCGTCAAATTGGCTTAACCCAACGCATCCTATGAGAAAAAAACGAGTCATTAAAACGAAGATATGATGAGCGTAGAGCCTTTAATGATTAATTTCCGTTCCATGTGGTGTTTATTTTCCATACACACTGTCCTTTGTTATCTAAAAGTACGATTGAGATTTTTCAATAAACCCTTAAAAATCGTCTTTTCCTAAAAATCATTTATAGATTTATGGAGACCAACATCCTTGTTGGATCTCCAATGGCCATTTACCTTGAATTAGATGCTACTAAAAACAAATAAATTATGCAATACATAACTTAATTATGAATTGCATAATTTTAGTAATCTTTTAATTTGCCTGTTTTTAAAATCAATTGTCATATTTCATATTCTGTTTATGATTCTTTATCTTCAAAAATCTCTCTTGCTTTGAGTTTGGAAAACTATGCTTTTAGTCAGCGCATGTTTAATTGGTGAACCTGTTCGATATGATGGTAAATCCTGTCCAAATACCCGACTTAAGCAGCTATTAATCAATAAAAAAGCCCAAGCATTATGCCCAGAGCTATTAGGTGGTTTTACCACTCCCCGTTTACCTGCAGAAATTGTGGGCGGAACAGGTCAAGATGTGCTTGATGGCAAAGCAAGAATTACTGATTCATCTGGTTTAGATGTAACAGAATTATATTTAAAAGGTGCTTACCGCACCCTAGAAGTTGCACAGCAAATAAAAGCGACTTGTGTGGTTTTAAAAGAGAATAGCCCATCTTGTGGTAGCCAAAAAATTTATAACGGTACTTTTCAAGGTGAGAAAATTACGGGAGTTGGAATCACCACGGCGCTTTTGCAGCGCCATGGCTTTGAAGTAATTTCTGAAAATGAGATTGAAGATTGGTTAGTAGAACATCCTCTTTAAGAGTGTGTTGATCTACCTAATCAAAAACCTCTTAATTGTTTTCTAAAATGGAAACAGATGGCACTCATTAGACAAGCCACTAAATAACTTATGGCAGCCATCCACCAGAAGCCATAAATTCCCATCGCAGAAATCGAGATATCTTGCCAATACATTCCTTTGTAGGCCATCCACCAACCACCGCCTAATCCGAAACATAACACCACGACCAAGAAAATCAGCATTGGTAAAATCGACACATCCCAACAACGCAGCAAAGAGGTCAATAACGTCATTAAGCCATCTAGAAAGTGAGACATACAGACAATCAACAGCAGTGATGCTGCCAAAATCTGAACAGCCAAATCATCTGAATATAACGTGACAATTAAGTCCCTCTCCAGCCATAAACACAGGGATAGACTGCCACTCACTGCCATAATCACCCATATACTTTGTCTGGCAATTTTGTTTGCTTCTTCCATGTTTCCGCTGCCCATAGATCGTGACACTAAAATGCTATAAGCCGAGGCAATTGACGAAGGAAAAATAAACATGAACCCGCCAGTGCTCGCGACAATTTGATGGGCTGCAGACACCACACTCCCGAAAGGTAAAATCAGAATAGCAACCGAACAAAATGCAACAACATCCATCAACGCCATGATTGCTGTCGGGATACCTATTTTTAAAATCATACGCAGACTTTGGCGGCTATCTTCAACTGACTGCTCTGGTTGTTCAATAAAGATGTAGCTTTTCTCTAAGAAAAACAGGTAATAAACAGCCAACATAAACCACCGCACAATGAGAGTGGCTAACAAAGCCCCTATCGCACCGAGTGGCGGAATTGAAAATAAAGCAACACCATAAATTAAAAGATAGGACAAAATAATTTTAAGAATGAAGAAAATGCTATCTGATAGTAAAACCTTATGCGCATTTTCAGTGACCTGAGACAAAGCTGTAAATAAGCGCATCAGTAAATGGGCAGGTAAAATAAATACCAAAGCCCAAATACAGTTTTTAGTAATTGAAATGACATGTTCAGATGCTCCAAACAATTTTGGTAAATCACGGAACAAGTAAAGCAAGCCAATACTCAGCAATGCCGAACATAACATCAGCCAAATGCCTTGAATAAAAATTTGACGAATGCGTGGTATGTCATGGCAACCATAAGCTTCTGAAAGCTTGAGCATCACACCTTGCAGAATTCCCATACCAATGACATAAACCACTGTATATAAAGATAAGGTCACCGATAATGCTGCTACATGATCGTTACTAAAATGCCCTACATAAGCAATATCAATCAATCCACTTAAAACTAGAATTAAATTGCTTGAGAGCATGGGAATAAATAATTTAAAAATCTGGTTCATCTAGAAAATGCCTTATTTTTCTTTACGATTTATACTCATATTCACGTTATTTTTAGTGCATCAATTCAAAGCAAAAGACATACCAGTTCTAGCTTTAGCTCCCCTAAAATATGCTTTAAATAAAAAGGCCAAACTATTCGTTTGGCCTTCTTTCCTAATGAATGTTGTTTATACAGTTATTCTTGTTTGTGTTTACTTGCCCAATAAGTCGCAAGTGCAGGCCCAGAAATATTATGCCAAAGACTGAAAATCGCGCTTGGTACTGCTGTAATTGGAGAAGCAGCAAAATGGACTGCTGCAAGTGCAACACCTAAGCCTGAGTTTTGCATCCCCACCTCAATAGCAATGGCCTTACTGTCCGCATAAGGTAGTTTAAAGAAACGTGCCGCGGTAAAACCTAATAAATAGCCAAGCCCGTTATGTAAGATCACTACGGCTAAAATGAGCAAGCCCGACTGTAAAATTGCTGCTTTGCTTCCACCAATAATCGCGGCCACAATCGCTACAATTGCAATGACCGAAACTAAAGGCATCACTTGAATATAAGATTCGACCTGACGTTTAAGCCATGTTCTTAAAATCAAACCAAGCACAATAGGCAGTAGCACCACCTGCGAAATCGAAATAAACATTGAAGCTGCATCAATCTTTAGCCATTGGCTGGCAAGCAGATAAAAAATCGCTGGGGTTAATACAGGTGCTAAAAGTGTTGATACCGATGTGCAGGCTACCGATAACGCCACATTGCCTTTGGCCATATAGGTAATCACATTTGAAGCCGTTCCCCCTGGGCAACAACCCACCAAAATGACCCCAACCGCAATTTCAGGCGGTAAATTAAATAATTTACATAGAACATATGCTAAGCCCGGCATCACCACAAACTGCGCAACCACCCCAATCAATACCGCTTTAGGGCTTTGTAATACCCCTTTAAAGTCATCGACGGTCATGGTCATTCCCATACCAAGCATAATAATGCCCAAAATCCATGGAATGTACGCTTTGAGCCAGACAAAAAATTCAGGCTGCCATAGCGCTAGCGCTGCAAAAACAATCACCCATAGGGCAAAAGTCTTTTGAATAAATTGGGTAAAGCGTAGGAATGCAGCCATACTTTCTATCCCTAAAAATTAAAATATGAAAGTTAAAAACCAGAGCAATATACTTAGCGCTCACTCAACAGATCAGTCGACTGAATACGGACAACACCTTGCTGCTGCATGTTTTGCCACGCTTGTTCTAACGAACCATTCAGATCAATCCCTTTACAAGCATCTTCAACCACTAAAGTTTTAAAACCTTGCTTAACTGCATCTAAAGCAGTCCATGCTACACAAAAGTCCGTAGCAATTCCGACCACATAAACCGTATCAATACCGCGCTCTTTTAGATAACCCGTTAAACCCGTCGTTGTAGAGTGATCAGCTTCTATAAAAGCCGAGTAGCTATCAATATGAGCATGAAAGCCTTTTCGAATAATCAGTTGAGCTGTCGGAATATTTAAATCAGGATGAAACTCGGCATCTTGAGTACCTTGTACACAATGCTTAGGCCAAAGCACCTGTAGTCCATAGTCGAGTTCAATTGTTTCAAATGGCTGCTTGCCAAAATGATTGGCTGCAAAAGAGATATGATTATCCGGGTGCCAGTCCTGAGTCAGGACGACATTTTCAAAACAACCAGCAAGTTGGTTAATGGTTGGAATAATTGTATCGGCGTCGGCAACTGCTAAATTTCCACCCGGTGTAAAACCATTTTGTACATCAACTACGATTAAAACCGCATTTTGTGGTTGTTTATTCATTTTCATGTCATCTTCAATCCCAACTGGGAAATTGCATTCTATGTTGCCACAAAAAAAGCCCATATTAAGTAAGGCTCAGTCGAATCAAGCCGTATTGTTATGTTTACTGGGTATTCTTAGCGCGCAATAATGAAAACATCCTATCTTTTCCTCAAGTTTACATCGCGATTATCCGTTAGGCGTATTGTTCTTATGCGTCTGATCAGTCATAATTTGCATAATTGTCATTCAACAATCTGTTATTGTTAGAACTGGACAATCAAAATACTGCAACCATCCCACATTTTGTTTTTCTTACCTCAGATTCGGATGGATAAATAGGATATTTTTAAAAATGACTCAGCAAGCACAGACCATTCAAGGCTCAATCGTCGCAATCGTCACACCCATGTTGAAAGACGGCGGTGTAGATTGGAAGGGTCTTGAGAAGCTGGTTGAGTGGCACATAGAACAAGGTACAAACAGTATTGTAGCCGTCGGTACAACCGGCGAAGCCTCAACATTGAGCATGGAAGAGCACACACAGGTTATTAAAGAAATTATTCGTGTAGCCAATAAACGTATTCCAATTATTGCCGGTACTGGTGCAAACTCAACCCGTGAAGCAATCGAATTAACTAAAGCTGCTAAAGAGCTTGGCGCAGATGCAGCTTTACTTGTAACACCATATTATAACAAGCCAACCCAAGAAGGCCTTTACCAACACTATAAAGCGATTGCTGAAGCTGTTGAATTACCGCTTATTCTCTATAACGTACCTGGTCGTACTGGCGTAGATCTTTCAAATGACACAGCTGTACGTTTAGCAGAGATCTCGAATATTGTTGGCATTAAAGATGCAACAGGTGACGTACCTCGTGGTAAAGCTTTAATTGAGGCGTTAAACGGCAAGATGGCTGTGTACTCAGGTGATGATGAGACAGCATGGGAACTTATGCTTCTTGGCGCTGACGGCAACATCTCGGTTACTGCAAATGTTGCCCCTAAAGCAATGAGTGAAGTATGTGCTGTTGCGATTGCCAAAGATGAACAACAAGCGAAGACGCTTAACAATAAGATTGCAAATTTACACAATATTCTATTTTGCGAATCAAACCCAATTCCTGTGAAATGGGCACTACATGAGATGGGACTGATTGATACTGGTATTCGTTTACCACTCACTCCTCTCGCTGAGCAATATCGCGAACCTCTCCGCAATGCCCTAAAAGATGCGGGAATTATTTAATAAGAGCAATTTATGATGCAATTACGTCTTGGTTTAGTCCTTGCAGTTTCAGCCTTAAGTTTAGCTGGTTGTGGTCGCTTCGCAATTAATAATCATTCTTTAGATTATAAAAATGCCAAGCAACTTGCCCCGCTTGAATATCCTGCCGATGCAACTGTACGACCAGCGACACCTTTGTATCCTGCACCAACTGTAGAACAGCGCGCTATCGATAACGCACCGAAGTTTGAAAACAAGCGTGGCAACCGCTATGCACTGCCACGCCCTGAACAAACGCAAGGTAATGCTACAGCAGATGCCTCTGCTCAAACGACGACTGCGCTTGGACGTCCTCAGCTTGTGACTGACGGTAATAAAAACCCGTTGTTAAAAGTTGATGGAAATACAGCCGAGATCTGGCAATACACCAAAGCAACTTTAAGTACTTTAAATTTCAACATCATCGCTCAAGGCAGTAATCAAGCGACGATTAAAGTAAATGACAATACTTATGTGCTTAAACTTACTGGTGTAGGTTCTAGTCATACTCTTGCTCTATTTAATGTAGATAACACTTTTGCAAGCCCAGATGTGGCTGCTGAAGTGCTAAACCAGATTTACCAAAATTGGCCAGCCTAGTCGTTTACTAGGCATTTTTTTTAAAAAGGTTCCCTCATGTTAAAACAAACCTTGCTCTATACTGGTAAAGCAAAATCTGTATATGAAACAGACAATGCCGACCATCTGATTTTAGTCTTTCGTGATGATGCCTCTGCGTTCAACGGCGAAAAAATCGAACAACTAGATCGTAAAGGCAAGGTGAACAACCGTTTTAACGCCTTCATCATGGAAAAACTTGCTGCTGCGGGTATTGAAACGCATTTTGAAAAATTGCTTTCTCCAACTGAAGTGCTTGTTAAAAAACTTCAAATGATTCCAGTTGAATGTGTAATTCGTAACTACGCAGCTGGTTCTCTATGCCGTCGCTTAGGTGTAGAAGAAGGTAAAGAGTTAACTCCTCCTACATTTGAATTGTTCTATAAAGATGACGGTCTAGGCGACCCAATGGTTAACGAATCTCAAGCGATTGCTTTAGGTTGGGCGACTGCTGAACAGTTAGAACAAATGAAAGTTTTAACTTATAAAGTAAACGATGTATTAAAAGCTTTATTTGCTGAAGGCAACATGATTTTGGTGGACTTCAAGCTTGAATTCGGTGTTTTCCATGACCGCATCGTGCTTGGTGATGAGTTCTCTCCAGACGGCTGCCGTTTATGGGATAAAGACTCTAAGAAGAAACTCGACAAAGACCGTTTCCGTCAAGGTTTAGGCGGTGTTGTTGAAGCTTATGAAGAAGTTGCTGCTCGTTTAGGCGTAGATTTATCTGACATCTAATCAGTAAAACTTCATAAAAAACCGGGCTAAAGCCCGGTTTTTTTATATTCAGCGCCATGCGCCCCAAACAATGTAGACAGATTTGTCTATTTCTATAAATTAACACTTGCATAAGCTTAATTTAAAACACTAAAATCTAAAAAAACACAAAGTACTTCACAATAATTAAATTTAAAAACTCGGGTGAACCTATGGAATTATCTAAGCTTGAAAAGAGATTAATGAATCATCCAATCCATTTTGGTGAAAATCCTTTGGTCTTATTAAACAACTTTAGTACTTCTGCCTTAAAACAAGGCTGGAGTCAGGCAGAGGTTGAATCTGTTATTGCTAAAGCCTCTCAAGGCGACTATATGGCACTCATCCGTACTTTAAGAGCTTATACTTTTCTTTGATTTTGTGATTGATGATCTGACCATTGTGCATTCGATTTATAAAAAGACACATAAAGCTGTTATGAATAGACTAGATTTATCCTGAACACTGCCTTAACAATAAATAAAACAATAAATATAAGATATTTATTCAGTGAGGAGTAAACCTGATGGACCATGAAATAGAGGAAAAGAAAATCGAGAAAACTTTAAGCTGGCGTGAAAAAATGGCAGTCGAAGAACATGAGAAACTGTCACCCCGTCTGGTTTATGAAATTATCCGCCGTGATGGTGCCGAAGAGCTTGATCGTCCAACAACTGCACTGATCTTTTCAGGGATTGCCGCGGGTTTAGTCATCAGTTTTTCATTTGTATTTAAAGCGATTATTGCTGCTTATCTCCCAACTGATGCAGTCTGGACCGATTTAATCACTAATGTGGGTTATACCATTGGGTTCTTGATCGCTATTTTGAGTCACATGCAACTCTTTACCGAGAATACTATCACCACAGTTGTGCCTTTATTTAATCCCTTTACTTTCGATAAATTACGAGCAGTGGGCCGCTTATGGGGCATTGTGATTCTCTGCAATATTATTGGAACAGCTTTGGCGAGTTTATTTTTCCTAACTACTCACCTGTTTACGCCAGATATTGACAAAGCACTGGATGAACTCGCACATCATGTGGGTTCCTTTTCTGCAACCCAGAATCTGCTCAAAGGCATTATGTCAGGGCTGTTAATTGCTGCCTTGGTCTGGATGTTGCCTTCAGTCAGTAATAAGTTTCTGCTCATCTTTTTCATGACGTATCTGATAGGACTGGGTGACTTTACCCATGTAGTGGTTGGTTCTACAGAAATGTCCTATCTAGTCTGGCAAGGAGAAGCTTCTATTAGTAAGTATCTGTTTACTTTCCTCATCCCTACCACTATCGGCAATATTATTGGCGGTACAGGCGTGTTTACTCTACTGATTTATGGTCAGGTCACTGAAGAGCTGGAATAGCATAAAGCAGGAACTATTGTTCCTGCTGCCATCTGCGTTGCTGTAAACGCTCACCTTCAACCTCACGCTTATTTCTTGCAGACTCATAGAGTTTGGTTCCCTTCAACTCAGGCGGCAAATAGTCTTGCAGCACAAAGTGCTCAGGGTAATCATGAGGATAGAGATAATTAATACTATAGCCTTGCTGTTTCATAAGCTTGGTTGGCGCATTTCTCAAATGCAAAGGCACAGGTAAATTTGCCGTTTTTTCAGCAAGTTCTAGAGCCTTATTAATCGCTAAATAAGTACTATTACTTTTTGCACTCGTTGCTAAGTAAACTGCTGTTTGACCTAGAATAATTCGAGCCTCAGGCATACCCACCGCTTGTACAGAGCGGAAACACTCACCTGCAAGCAATAGCGCATTTGGGTTGGAGTTTCCGATGTCTTCTGAGGCTGCAATCAGCATACGTCTTGCAATAAAAACCGGATCTTCTCCGCCTTTAAGCATACGAGCCATCCAATATAGCGTTGCATCTGGATCACTGCCGCGAATTGATTTAATAAAGGCAGAAACAAGGTCGTAATGCTGCTCGCCAGATTTGTCATAACGCGCAATATTTTGCTGAGCGACTTTTACCACAACCGCATTAGTAATCGTGTTTTCAACTTCGGGTTCAAAAGTACTTGCGATCAAGTCCAGTAAATTAAGCGCTTTACGTGCATCACCTGCTGCGAACTGAATGAGCGCATCATATTCTTCTATATGAATGTAACGTTCTTTTAAGAATTTATCGCTTTGAAGTGCATTGTTGAGTAATGTCTGAATTGCCTCACTGTCTAAACTATTTAAGGTATAGACCTGACAGCGTGATAAAAGCGCGCTATTCACCTCAAAAGATGGATTTTCAGTAGTCGCGCCTATTAACGTAATTTTGCCTTTTTCAACTGCACCCAATAAAGCATCTTGCTGTGATTTATTAAAACGATGAATTTCATCAATAAAAACAACAGGTGTCAGTAAATCACCACTTTCTGCAATCACTTCACGTAATTCTTTTACGCCCGTATTCAGCGCAGACAAGCTCACAAATGGACGGTCTATCGCCTGCGCCAAAAGTAAAGCAATTGTTGTTTTACCAACGCCTGGTGGACCCCAAAAAATAATAGAAGGCAAATGTCCCTGATCAATCATTTGACGTAAGGGCGCTTGTTCACCTAATAAATGGTCTTGCCCAATAATTTCAGACAAGTCTCTTGGGCGCAGGCGTTCGGGAAGTGGAATATGGGTGTCTGACATCTCAAATGGCTTTATCGTCTTTTCACTATAGTCTATTGTGTCTCACAGAAATCTACAATTTGAATCTATGAGACACGTTCTTTATTTACAGGCTCTTGCTTAGCATTAAGAGGGTTTCTTACTCAGCTTGAGTAAACGCGCATTTGGGCCGTCTTCAATCACCCAAATCGAACCATCTTGTGCTTCATGCAACCCACGAATACGTTTTTTCATATCCAATCTTTGCACTTCTTTCACGGGCTTATGTTGTAAATCCACCACAATAATCGCTTCGGAAGATAACCCGCCAATTAAGGCTTTATTTTGCCATGCAGGAAATCGTTGTCCGCGATAAATGATCATACTCGATGGAGAGATAACAGGAGTCCAGTCAATTTCTGGTGCTTTAAACTCTGGCCGAGTGTGATGATCTGGAATAGGTTGGCCCGAATAATGGTCTCCATTTGAAACGATTGGATAACCATAATTTTCACCTTTGGCAATAATATTAAGCTCATCACCACCTTTAGGCCCCATCTCAACCACCCACAGCTGTCCTTGGCGGTCAAAAGCCATACCTAACGGGTTACGGTGTCCCAGTGACCATATTTCAGCAGTGACCCCGCCTTGCTTATAAAAAGGGTTACCTACAGCCGCGGTGCCATCATCATTTAAACGCAAGATTTTACCCAAGTTACTTTTCATGTTTTGGGCAGGATCAAACTTTTGTCGCTCACCTGAACTGACCCACAGCTTACCATCTGTACCAAAAAGCATGCGATGTCCATAATGGCCTTGTCCTGAAACTTTGGGTACTTGCTGCCAAATCTGCTTTATATCGGTGAGTTTTGGCTGATTAGGATTAGATAAATCTAGTTTCGCACGTGAAATCACTGCGCCAGATCCACCTTGTCCTTTTGTAGCATAGCTAAGATAAACCCAATGATTCTTGGCAAAGTCAGGGTGTAAAATGACATCTCCTAAACCACCCTGTCCTCCATAGTTCACCGCTGGAACACCTTGCACATCCAACATGTGCTTACTTTTAGGGTTAAAAATTTTTAATTTACCTTGCCGTTCAGTCACTAATAAACGCTGATCAGGCAGACTGGTCACAGCCCAAGGCTCATTAAAATGTGAGATTGCTTCAACCTGATAAGTTTGTTTGACGGCAACAGACTGATCTGCTTTTGCAGTCGTATTTTGTTCAGGATTTTTTGAATTGGTATTATTAGACCCACAGGCCATTAACAAAAAAAAGCTACTACATAATAAGGGAGCTGCTAATCGTCTCATCATTTTTATCTCCTTTTGTTTTTATTGTTATATTACGGAGATGAGCAAAAAAATTACGATAAAAGTGTTACTTTATTATACTCTGTAATCAAACATTCTCTTTTAAGACTAAATTAGCGCACCCACCGCACAATATAATCTTCAAGATCATCTTCATGTACATCAACTTCGGAAATACAACGTCCTGCAACTGACTTTTTCGCCTTAACCACGCTTTGTCTAGAACCCGTATTTAAATAATGCCAAGAAGGTAAATTCTTGCCTTCATTCAAGCGCTTATAAGCACAGCTTGAGGGCAGCCAATGAATTGTTTTTAGAGACTCTACCGTTAATTGTAAACAATCAGGTACTTGCTGCTGACGATTTGGATAGTCCGTACAACGCCCTGTACCACAATCGAGTAACTTACAAGCCACTTTGGTATAAGCCACCTCATGTGTATCTTCATCTTCTAGTTTGACCAGACAGCATAAACCACAACCATCACATAAAGCTTCCCACTCAAGTTGAGTCAGTTGCTCTAATGAATAATTTTTCCAGAAGAGTGGTCGGTGGGAGGTCTCGGTAGACATAATCTTTTAACAGCTGATGAGATAAAACGATGTATTAGTATAGCATTGAAGCGGCCTGTACTAAAAAAGAAGCTGTATTTCTGACATCACAAAATGATTGTTTAATATACATTTCAACCACATAAACGACACATTCGGGCTAAAAAACACACTATATAGTTAAATGACAATGAAAAATAAGGAGGACAGCATTATGTTCCGTTGGGCGATAATTTTTGCAGTGATTGCACTCATTGCCAGTCTATTAGGGTTTGGTGGTGTTGCAGGACTATCTAAAGACTTTGCCGTGATTTTATTAGTTGTGGCTGTAATTCTAGCTGTAATTGGGTTCATTTCCCGAGGCCGGACTTAAATTTAATCATCACCATATAAAAAGAAGGAACTGGTTTCCTTCTTTTTTATTGCGTAGAAATATCTATCTTTTTATTTTGATGTAGTTTTTTACATAGTTCTTTATTTTACTTCTTATTTTTTATGCTTTAATCAAGCGTGTTTAAACCAAGTTTAATTTCAGGATTAATGTCATGAGTACAGCAATTAAAACCCGTGAAATTCAATATACTGCACCAGATGGCAGCCATTTAATTGGTTACTTTGCGGCTCCAGAGAGTGAAAAACCGGTACCAGGTATCATTATTGGTCCTGAGTGGTGGGGTCGTAATGAATATACTGAGCAACGCGCACGTGAGCTTGCTGAACACGGGTATGCAGCTCTTGCTATTGACATGTATGGCGATAAAAAAGTCACGACAACAGCAGCTCAAGCCTATGAATGGATGATGCAGACATTTGAAGATTTAGACACGGTGACTGATCGTGCTAATGCAGCACTGCAAACCCTTGCTGCCCAACCAGAAGTAAATAACGAGAAATTGGCTGCGATTGGCTTTTGCTATGGTGGTAAAGTCGTGTTGGATCTTGCTCGCTCAGGTGCTCCACTTAAAGCAATTGTAACGTTCCATGCCACATTAGCACCGAAGGCTCCTGCTCAAAAAGGCAACATTCAGGGTGAAATTTTAGTTCTACATGGTGAACTAGACAGTATGGTCACCTTAGAAGATGTTGCTAATTTTGAAAAAGAGATGCAAGCTGCTGAGGTTAAACACGAGGTAGTGGTTTTAGAAGGTGCTAAACATGGCTTTAGTAACCCGCTTGCCGATGAAAGAGCTAAAGCGAACGGTGTGGACCTTGGCTACAATAGCGAAGCGGAAAAACAAGGCCTTGCTAAAATGTACGCTTTATTAGATCGTACTCTAAAATAAAAGAAGCAAATTTGGAGCAAATGGTTTTTTTGCATTTGCTCCCTTAAATGTTTATGACTTTGCAATATTTTTACTGTATTTTTTAAACCATACTTCAATAACTATACTCCCGTTGAGCTAGAGCAAAGCCTAGTCTTATTTCCCGCACTCGGGGTTTAATGGAATAACATGAGAGGATACAACAATGACTGACAAGAAATGTCCGTATTGCGAATTTGATGAATATGACATCATTGATAAGAATGAATTTGCCGTAATTTTGCCTGATTCTAATCCGTTATCTAAAGGCCACTGTGTAGTAACACCACTACGCCATGTTAGTTCTTTTTTTGACATTACGTCTAAAGAACATCAAGGCTTACTTACACTTCTTGAAATTGCCCGTCATGAGACACAGCTTCGTCATCAACCAGATGGCTTTCATATTGGCTTTAATGATGGTGAAGTTTTTGGAAAAACTTCAGATCATTTCCACATTCATGTCATTCCTTACTATAAAAACCAACCGTTGAAACTTGATCAACGTTGGGGTGTACAAAAGGATTAATCCTTTTTACCCATAGAACAGGGACTAAATTTTTGATGTAGTCCCTGTTTTTATATGTCCATTTTCTTCATTTGCTTTAAACAAAATTTCACCCAAATTTCAGCTATAATTTAGCCCTTACTTCTCTTCTATAGCTGTTCATGCCTGAATTTTCTTTTTCTGATGCCCTCTTAAACTGGTTCGATCAACATGGTCGTCACGATTTGCCTTGGCAAGTTGCCGATGATCCGTACAAAGTTTGGGTTTCTGAAATTATGCTACAGCAAACTCAGGTGAAAACGGTCTTGCAATATTTTGATCGCTTTATGGAGCGCTTTCCGACGGTAGAAGCTTTAGGTCATGCAACTTGGGATGAAGTAGCACCTTATTGGGCTGGCCTAGGTTATTACGCTCGTGCCCGCAATTTGCATAAAGCGGCTGGTCTTGTCACTCAGCAAGGTAAATTTCCTGAAACGCTAGAAGAATGGATTGCGTTACCCGGCATTGGTCGCTCTACCGCAGGCGCGCTCATGTCTTTAGGTTTACGCCAGTATGGCGTCATCATGGATGGCAACGTGAAACGCGTCTTATCCCGTTTCTTTGCAATTGAAGATGATTTAAGTAAACCACAGCACGAACGTGAAATGTGGAAACTGGCTGAAGAGCTTTGCCCGACACATCGTAATCATGACTACACTCAAGCGATTATGGATCTCGGCGCAACCATTTGTACGCCTAAAAAACCGCTTTGTTTATATTGTCCAATGCAAGCTCATTGTCAGGCTTATCAGCAAGGGTTAGAACAAGAATTACCTTTTAAAAAACCGAAAAAAACACCGCCTGTTAAAACAGCAGATGTTCTTATTATTCAGTGCGAAGGTGAATGGTTCTGGCAACAACGTCAAGCGCATGGTCTATGGGGCGGTTTATTCTGTTTACCTATTTTAGAAAATGAACATGAACAACTGAGCTTAAGCCAACAATTCAAACTACAACCTCAAGCACAAACTTTTCAGATCAGTCATAGCTTCACTCATTTCACATGGTTACTTAATGCTCACGTGTTCCACGTGGAACCTGATCAAAAAGAACATCTGGCTATTGAACTTGAAGGTCAATGGTTGAGTCCGGAACAAGCCATTGCCAAAGGTGTTCCAACCGCGATGAAAAAATTGATCTCGACAAGCCGTTCATGACATAGTGAGTAAAATAATTTTGATATGGCTGTGACAGGGAGTATTTTGTGCGACGTTTTGTTTCTCATTTCTCACTTGGTTTTCTGATTATTCTTTTGGCTGCCTGTGCTAGTGCACCTAAAAAACCTGCCCCACTTCCACCCGCTCAAGTCATCAAACTCAAAAGTATGCAGCTTCCAAATCGACTGCCTGTGCCTGTAAAAGGTATTGACCGCAATGAATTAAAAGACACTTGGGGAGCTGCTCGGAGTCAGGGCCGTAGTCACGAAGGAATTGATATTTTGGCTCCACGTGGAACCAAAGTGTACAGTGCAACCGAAGGACTCGTTGCAGATCTTCGTAATAACAATTTGGGTGGCAAAGTGATCTGGATTTTAGGTCCAGCAGGAACATGGCATTATTATGCCCATCTTGATGGTCACAAACGTGGCTTAAATGTAGGCGACTATGTCAAAAAGGGCGACCTCATTGGTTATGTCGGCAATACGGGCAATGCACGTTATACTTCACCTCATCTTCATTATGGTCTTTATCTAGATGGTAAAGGTCGTGGTGCTGTTAATCCTTATTCATATTTACGCTAGGAACATTTTATGTCGGAAGCGCTGATCAATCGCTTAGTAGAGTTTGCCGAGTCTGGTAACCAGCAAAAGATCATTTTAAATGGCAATAGCTATCAAGGCTGGATCATGGAAATCAGCGATGATGCCCTACTAATCAGTACTGGTTTTTCAGACAAAGTCGGCAAAGACTTTTGGCTGAAGTTTGAAGACTTAACACAAGCAGAACTGTATTATTGGGATACTCGCCCAAATGAATGGGTGTTATTTAAACTTTAAAATTCTAAGATAAATATAAGGAGCATTATCATGAAAACTCAACGTTGCGGATGGTGTTCCGACGATCCACTCTATATTGCCTACCATGATGAGGAATGGGGTAAACCCGAACACAACGAGGCACGATTATTTGAAATGCTTTGTCTCGAAGGTCAGCAAGCCGGCCTCTCATGGATTACCGTATTGAAAAAAAGAGAAAGCTACCGTCAGCATTTTTTTAATCATCCGATTGCAGACATTGCTTCATTTACAGATGATTTTTTAGAACTAAAATTATCCGATGCTGGCTTAATTCGTCACTTGGGGAAACTCAAAGCCATTCGTGATAATGCTATTGCTTGGCAAGCGCTCAAAGTACAAGTCGGTGATGTTCCTACATGGCTTTGGCAGTTTGTAGATGCAGCTCCACAAAACAACGATGTTGTAGATTATCGTAAGGCCCCTGCTCAAACCGAACTGAGCGTAAAACTTTCCAAAACTCTTAAAAAGAATGGTTTCAAATTTGTTGGCCCAACCACCTGCTATGCTTTTATGCAGGCAGTAGGCATGGTCGATGATCATGAAAACGATTGTCAATTTAAAGCTTCATAACCCACCAGAACGGTTCAAAGCCGCTTAAGGAGTTTCCGATGAGCAATAATACGATTCAAGCTTATGCTGCAATGCAGGCAGGTGAAAAACTGGTTCCCTATCAATTTGACGCAGGTGAATTACAACCGCATCAGGTTGAGGTAAAAGTTGAATATTGTGGTTTATGTCATTCTGATATTTCTGTTTTAAACAATGAATGGCGTTCGACCGTGTACCCTGTGGTTGCAGGTCATGAAATTATTGGACGAATTGTTGCTTTGGGTTCAGAAGCAAAAGGTCTACAAATTGGGCAACGTGTCGGCATTGGTTGGACAGCTGAAAGTTGCCAAGCCTGTGATGAATGTATTGGTGGTCAGCAAGTACTGTGTACAGGTGGAAATGTTGCAACAATCGTAGGACATGCGGGTGGCTTTGCCGATAAGGTTCGCGCAGGTTGGCAGTGGGCTATTCCCCTCCCTGACGATTTAGACGCTGAAAGTGCAGGCCCTTTACTTTGCGGCGGAATTACCGTTTTTGATCCGCTACTCAAACACAAAATTCAGGCAACGCATCATGTCGGTGTAATTGGCATTGGTGGTTTAGGCCATATAGCCATTAAGCTACTTAAAGCATGGGGCTGTGAAATCACTGCTTTTAGTTCTAACCCAGATAAAACGGAAGAACTCAAAGCAATGGGAGCCGACCATGTGGTAAATAGTCGCGATACAGCAGCAGTAAAAGCTCAAAAAGGTAAATTCGATTTATTGCTGAGTACCGTGAATGTGACTCTAAATTGGTCTGCTTTTATTGCAACACTGGCACCAAACGGAACCTTACATTTCTTAGGCCTTACGCTTGAGCCTGTTCCTGTTTCAGTTGGCTCTCTTATTGGTGGTGCTAAGTCAGTGACTGGTTCACCTACGGGCTCACCTGCTGCACTACGTCAGCTTTTAAAGTTTGCTGCACGTAAAAAAATTGCGCCTCAAATTGAGCTATTTCCGATGTCACAGCTCAATGAAGCAATTGAGCGTCTACACTCAGGGCAGGCACGCTACCGCATTGTGCTTAAAGCAGACTTTGCAGAATAAGACTAACTCGCTGTTTTAATCTGTTGCCGTGACCAGTCCGCTAAGTCTTTAATTGCTTGGCGGACATCTGCTGTTAACTCGTGACCTGCATTTAAACGAATAAAATGCCGATAGCGTTCATCCTCACCAAAAACATGACCGGGAACTACAGTAATTCCGTGAGATTTTGCAGTGTAATAGAGCGCCAAACTATCTACAGTTTTAGGTAACTGCATCCATAAAGCATAACCACCTTCTGGTTGACTCAGTGCAATTGGAATACCTTCAAATGCATTTAAAATACAACTACGATACTCCTCGACTTGCCGCATCAAATTCGGTCTTAACTGCTCTAAATGCTCCCTATAACCACGACTATAAATAAAATCAGCTAGACCTAATTGTAGCGGTGTATTGACCCCAATATTACTGGCTAACAGCTCAAGCCTTAAATGTTCTAACTTTGTTGTTAAACAGAACCATCCTACGCGATACGCACTCGATAACGACTTAGAAACCGATCCACACCAAATCACATAGCCTTCACGGTCCCAATAGCGTATAGGTAATGGTCGCTCACCACTGTAGCCACACTCTCCATAAATATCATCTTCGATAATAAAGCACTGATACTTTGCTGCTAATTCGGCAATCTTTTGTTTTTCTGCATTACTTAAACAATATCCTAGAGGATTTTGATAGTTGGCTGTCATTAAGCAAACTTTAGCCAAACCCTGCTTCATAAATGATTCTAAGCGCTCAAGATCGATACCACGATGATGCGCTGGAATTTCAATAATCTGCCGTTTTAAACTGGCTATAAGCTGTAGTTGTCCATTAAAAGTAGGCGTCGGGATTAAAATACTATCGCCTACTTCTGTTAGATGTTGAATCACCAAAGATAAAGCAGGCATGCAGCCATTGGTAATAAAAATATCTTCTACCGCGATAAAAATCCCATCTTCACGCCAATGATCAGATAACGCTTTTCTTAATTGCTCATGCCCTTGTTTATTACAATAAAGAAAGTCTTGAGGCTGACAATTTTTTAAAGCCCGTTGAATAGAACGACGTAAACCTTGCACAGGAATAAAATGAGGCGTTAACTGAATAGAGCCTAATGGTACAAGATGGCTTTGTAAGGCAGCTTCCTGAATTTGATTATGCAATTCCAGATTTGAAACTTGTCGAGGTAAAGACAAGAAATCTGGACTTTCAGGAATGGGGCCCGATTGTGCACGAGCAACTACAAAATAACCTGACTTCGGCTTTACATAAATAAGCCCCCTCGCCTCAAGTAACTCATAACAACTTTTTGCTGTACTTAAACTAATGCTGTGCTGACGAGCAAAATCTCGTAAAGAAATAAGTTTCTGGTGAGGTTTAAGCTCATCTTGATAAATACGATGTGCTAATTGATTGGCAAGAACCTGATATTGGAAAGTCATTCTGTGCTGCTTTTTTAAAAATTTCTGTATCTGTACTGGTTTATAGAACACCTTTAGGCTATAGAAATCAACTCAGAAAGTAGCAAACTCATGAAATTAAAAGCTATATTGTTATTTACTATTGTTTTAGCTGGTTGCCAACAACAACCAAAAGATGAGCAGTACAGACATACTGTTTGCCAAAGCCTCATAGAAGGTTATTTAAAAATGACAAATCAACAAGACTATAAAATGGAGCAACGCACTGATGACGAGACCAATGCGATTTCTCATTATCAATATAAACGGAATAGCTCAAATGAAGTTGTAATGGTGAACTCGGTTTATTCCAAATTATATTTTAGCTGCCGAGAACATCAAAAAAGCTATTTTCTGTCTCAACATTCATCAGAGGGACAAACGACTCCTCTTTTAGAAGTTCATTTCCCAACTGACAGTTACACTACTTTTAGAGAGCGTTTTTAAAACCGTCTTTTAACTGTTCTGCCAAAAACTCAATAAATAAACGAATTCTTTTTGGTAGATGCTCTTGTTGATAATACACAGCATGGATGCTTTGATATTGATGTTCAATTTGGTCTTCAAATAAGGCTATCAATCGCCCTTCTTCAATGTCTTTCCAAATTTCAAATTCAGATAGTCGTGCAATACCATGTCCTCTAATCGTCAGCTGACGCACAGTTTCCCCACTCGATGCTTTAATTTTTGATTGCGCAAAAAAATATTCATCACCAACTTTAATCGGCCAACTATTGATATATGTAGGCCTGGTAAAACCAATCAAATCATGTTGTTCAAGCTGTTCAGGTTGTGTCGGTGTACCCTTAATTGCTAAATACTCAGGGCTTGCAACGATAAATAAGCGACTTTTACACACCAGTTTGGCATGAAGACTTGAATCATTGAGCTCCCCAAACCGAAATGCGACATCAGTTTTATGTTGCAGCAGGTCAATCACCTGATCATTACTATTTAACTCAATTTCAATATTTGGATAGCACTCACGAAACTTATGCATTAATGGCGCAATTACGTGTAAGACAAACGGCGTTGCTGAATCAATGCGAATGAGCCCTGCAGTGCCCTGATCAGACTTTTGCAGTTCTTCTTCGGCAGCGTTCAGCTCATTTAAGATTTTACGGGCCTTTACAAGAAACTGCTGCCCTTCTTGTGTGAGTTTTAATTTACGTGTGGTGCGCTCCAATAAGGTCACATCTAACTTCGCTTCCAAGCGTGTTAACGATCGACTGACCCCTGAAGGCGTTTGTTTTAAATGTTCTGCCGCTGCAACAAAAGAACCCGTATCAACGATTGCAATAAAGGCAACTAGCTCTTCAATTGTTGATTTCATGTCTTATTCCATTATTGACTAATGATCAAAGATATTTTGCTTATTCATCTATTTTTTCGCAACAATAAAAACAGCAAAATGCACATCAAGTTAAATGATTATTCAAATTTAGGTAAACACATGAATATTCCACGTTTTGGTCTAGGAACTTTCCGTCTTAAAGAACAAGCAGTTATTGATTCTGTTAAAACTGCTTTAGACGTAGGTTACCGTGTCATTGATACTGCTCAAATTTATGATAATGAAGCTGCGATTGGTCAAGCAATTGCCGAAAGCGGTGTATCACGTCAGGACTTATTTTTAACCACAAAAATCTGGGTAGATAATTTTGCTCAAGATAAGTTTATTCCGAGCTTAAAAGAGAGCTTACAAAAGCTTCGTACTGACCATGTTGACCTCACTTTAATTCATTGGCCAGCACCGGACTTAGGCGTTTCTATTCCTGAAGTTATGCAGCTTCTACTTGAAGCGAAACAACAAGGTCTTACCAAACAAATTGGTATTTCAAACTTCAATATTGCGCTTACCCAACAAGCAATTGACACAATTGGTGTAGAGCATATTGCAACCAACCAGATTGAGCTAAGTCCTTATCTTCAAAACCATAAGCTTGTGAATTTCTTACAAGAGAAGAATATTGATGTGACTTCATATATGACTCTTGCATACGGCAAAGTGCTTCAAGACCCAGTTCTCGCTGAAATTGCAGCAGCGCATAAAGCAACAACAGCACAAATTGCACTAGCGTGGGCATTGCAACGTGGTTTTGCTGTCATTCCATCTTCGACTAAACGTGAAAACCTGATTAGCAACTTAAAAGCACAGGATATCGAGTTAACTTCAGCTGAAATGCAAATGATTGCCGAACTTGATCGTAACAGTCGTGAAGTTAGCCCAGAGCCATGGGCACCAGTTTGGGACTAAACTCATGAACACTCAATCAAATACGGCGTTCTCGTTATTGGCATTGGCAATAGGTGCCTTTGCCATTGGCACCACGGAATTTTCTCCAATGGGGTTACTTCCGAACATCGCTAACGATTTAGGTATTTCAATTCCAACGGCCGGAATGTTAATTACAGGTTATGCACTTGGTGTCATGCTAGGTGCCCCATTCATGACCCTATGGTTCGGTGGTTTTGCACGACGTAATGCGCTTATTTTGCTGATGGCGATCTTTACGGTCGGTAACCTAATCGCAGCCTTTTCACCAAGCTATATGAGCTTATTAGGTGCACGTCTCATCACAAGCTTGAACCATGGTGCTTTCTTCGGGATTGGCTCTGTTGTAGCGGCAAGCATTGTACCCGCGCACAAACAGGCCAGTGCTGTAGCCACCATGTTTATGGGTTTAACCATTGCCAATATCGGTGGTGTACCGTTAGCAACATGGGTTGGGCAAAACATTGGCTGGCGTATGTCTTTCCTTGCGATTTCTTTGCTTGGTGTAATTACCATGCTCGCTTTATGGAAAGCGCTCCCTCAAGGTATGGTTGCCCAAAAACCAAATGTGAAAGCTGAGTTGAAAGTGTTAACGCGTACTCCTGTGGTCCTTGCGCTACTCACCACCGTACTCGGTGCAGGTGCAATGTTTACGCTCTACACCTATATTGCGCCAAGTTTGACTGAGTTTACCCATGCTTCACCGACCTTCATTACGTTCATGTTGGTGCTGATTGGTGTCGGTTTCTCAATTGGTAACCATTTAGGCGGACGTTTTGCAGATTTGTCCATTAATAAAACTTTGATTGGTTTCTTGGTTCTGTTAATTGTGATGATGGTGACTTTCCCAATCCTTGCGCAAAGCCAGATTGGAGCAGCAATTGCATTAGTGATCTGGGGGGCAGCAACCTTTGCTTTAGTACCACCTTTGCAAATGCGTGTAATGTCAGTCGCTCATGAAGCACCGGGACTTGCCTCTTCGGTAAATATCGGTGCGTTTAACTTAGGTAATGCCGTAGGTGCAGCAGCAGGTGCGTTAGTACTCGATTTAGGTTGGGGTTATAGCGCAGTATCATTTGCTGGAGCATTACTAGCTGGCTTAGGTTTGTTATTGGTTTTATTTCAAATCAAACGTGAAAGTAGCCCTGCACAAGCTTTACAGCAGTGTTCAGATTAATAAAAAAAGCGCCTGATCTCAGGCGCTTTTTTTTAGGGTATTTATTTTAAAATATCTGGTAATTTAGGGTGTTCATAAATCGGACTAGTCACTTCCCGCTTCATTTTAAGCAACATCTGGTAAGGCTGCTGTTGAACAAACATATTTACAAAGCTCAACGGAATTGCACCAGCAGGATCAGCATAACCACTGGTCGTTACTTTCACCTTATTATTTGCAAGTTTCTGGAATGTCCAATCCCCTTCATAGCGTGTTAAACGCACTACATCAGGTTGTATCGGATAATTTCCACTAATTGCAGTATTTTTAATTGTCACAACGCCATTTGCAGCCTTGCTCATTTTTCCTTTTACAACCACATCGCGATCTTTCAAAGGAAACGGAAAATCCAACACCATATACAGTGTGAACTCACCTTTTTTCTCATCTTGAGACAACATTTCAACTTTGCCCATATAAGGCACCCACTGGTCAGCACGATTTACATCTAAAATCACAGCGACAGCGCGCTCAAGTGGCACATCAAATGTCGTTTCTGCTTTATATTGAAAGACTGGATTATCAGTTTTTTGATAGGTCCAGACTTTAATATTATTGCGGTCTAAGCTGAGTTTAGCTTTTTCTGTAGAAGCAGCCCCCGTCCAGAGGCTGCTTAAGCAAAGAAGAGTGGTCAAAGCAATTTGTTTTTTATTCATGTTCTGCTCTATCTTGTTTTTCTCGCTACACATGGAATACGGACAGGGTTTTAAACCTGTACGTCGTTCAATCCTAAAACATCTTTCATGTCATATTTACGCGCTTCACGGCCCACAACCCATGCAGCAGCTCGTACTGCACCAGCAGCAAAGTTCATACGGTTAGTGGCTTTATGAGTCACTTCAACTCGCTCACCTTCACCAATAAACATGACTGTGTGTTCGCCAACGATGTCACCACCACGAATAGTTTCAAAACCAATCGTTTGACGGTCACGTGGTCCTGTATGCCCTTCACGGCCATACACAGCAACTTCTTTTAAGTTACGGCCTAAAGTATCTGCAATTGCTTCGCCCATCATTAATGCTGTACCTGACGGCGCATCTACTTTATGACGGTGGTGAGCTTCAATCACTTCAATATCTACTGTATCGCCAAATACTTTTGCTGCAAGCTCAAGTAACTTGATTGATACATTTACGCCCACTGAATAGTTCGCAGCGTAAACCACTGGGGTATGCGTAGCAACTTCGTCTAACTCAGCTTTTTGCTCATCTGACATACCTGTTGTACCAATAACCATGGCAACCCCAGCTTCACGGCAAAGCTTTAAATGCTGAGCCGTTGCAACTGGTGCAGTAAAATCAATGATTACATCGCAGTCTTTAAGAACTTCTGCCAAGTTTCCTGAAACCTTCACACCCACTGAACCAATACCAGCAAGCTCACCTGCATCAGTGCCCACCAAACTACTTTCCGGACGCTCTACCGCGGCAGCTAATTGATAGCCTGCCTGTTGAACTGCTTGAATAAGCGTACGGCCCATACGACCGCCTGCACCTAAAATACCAATGCGTGGAGCTGCTGACATAATCTTCCCAATCTTCGGTTTTACGTAATTTACCTACTATATCAAAACTCTTTGCTCATCTTAAAAAGTAAAAATTATTTTTTGAGTTAGGACGAAATTTAATCTGTTTTCACAAAAGTTAAAGAATTGATCGGCAGACTACGGAGCCACGAATGAGAAAAAGATGACTATAAGGAGTTCAGCATGCATTCGAGAATTATTGGTTTTACAGTAATGATGGGGATTATGAGTTCAGTGGCATTTGCAGAGCCTGCAATCCAGCCAGGAGACACATTAGAAAGCTTATCTAAAGCGCGCATTACAACAAACGTAAATACTCAAACAGCAACGCCTACAGCTCAAACAAGCGATGCCAATGCTGACGTTAAAGTTGAAGATATTGACCCAATTATTGGCGAAAAAACAGCAGAAGCACCGAAAGTAGCTGTACAGGCAGAAGCAGTAGCCGCACCAGTGATCGAAAATGCTCCTACTCTTGCTTCTAGCGAACCGACTGTAAGTATTAATGATATTGATGTTGCTCATCCTACAGAGTAAGCAAACGTAATTTTCTTTTAAGCAGAATAAAAATAATAAGATGAATCAGCGCAATAAAAAGGCGGATATTTTATCAATATCCGCCTTCTTTTTAATTTCTTATCTAATCAAGTATTAATCGAACAAACGATCAAAGAATGATTTTTTCTTCGGTGAAGAAGCACTGTCTTCGCCATCAAAAGAAGCTTGCAACTCTTTAAGTAATTCACGTTGACGAGAATTTAAGTTGACTGGTGTTTCTACCACAATACGGCAGAGTAAATCACCCACCATGCTGCTACGTACTGGACGAACGCCCTTACCACGTAAACGGAATAATTTACCTGTTTGAGTTCCCTCAGGAATCTTCAAGCTAACGCGACCTTCCAAAGTTGGAATTTCAATTTCTTTACCAAGTGCAGCATCAGCAATGCTCACTGGTACGTCCATATAAAGATCTGCGCCATCACGTTGGAAAATTTCGTGTTCACGAACGACGACTTCAACGTACAAGTCACCTGATTGGCCATCACGAATTGCTTCGCCTTTACCACTCAAACGAACGCGGTCACCATTATCTACACCCGCTGGAATTGTAACTTCCAACGTTTGCTGGCGATCGGCAACACCTGAACCATGACATGCCTGACAAGGGTTTTTAATAATTTTACCTTGACCACGACACGTACCACATGTTTGTTGTACAGAGAAGAAACCTTGCTGCATACGAACTTGTCCTGAACCATGACAAGTTTTACAGGTTTCAACATCTTTTGGATTTTTAGAACCTTTACCATCACACACATCACATGGTGCTGGAGCAGTAAAGGTAATGGTTTTTTTAACCCCTTTTACAGCTTCTTCAAGGGTAAGTTCCATTACATAGCGTAAATCTGATCCGCGACGTTGACGCTGTTGACGTCCACCACCACCGAATGCGCCACCGAAGATATCACCGAACTGGCTAAAAATATCTTCTGCACTAAATCCGCCGAAGCCACCACCGCCCCCGCCAAAGCCACCTTCGAACGCATTATGTCCCATGCGATCGTACATGCTACGCTTTTCGCTGTCCGATAAAACTTCATAAGCTTCAGCAGCTTCTTTAAATTTCTCTTCAGCTTCGGCATTGTCAGGGTTTCTATCAGGATGATATTTCATCGCCAATTTACGGTAGGCTTTTTTGATCTCATCATCACTTGCGGTTTTTGAAACGCCTAAAACCTCATAATAATCACGTTTAGCCATTTTTGGCGGTGCTCCTCACGGAATTTTATCAATACTCTATTGCCGACTAAATGGGGGGCTTTAGCCGAATTTACAAGGGGGAAATGTTTAAAAAATAGATATATTAAAAAACTGCCTTATTTTTTAAATATTTAGACAAGCCTTTTAACCATGCATTTAATAGAAATAACCACGCAATAGCGCTAAAAACTACGCCAGCAACCGTAGAGGCTGTGACCCAAAGATTACTATCCCATGCAAAAAAGAAGAGCGGAATAAACCAGACAACAGCAAAAATTGCCATAAATAGAAATAGAATCGCATTGCGCATAATCCATAGCGCATGCGCATGAATCCAAACTTCTGCATTATCTACAACTGCCACTTTACGAGCGACCAAATAAGCAAAGGCCGCAAAAATAACCGTAAACAATGCAAGAAACATGAACGCATAAGAAATTACTATATAACGGCGATGCTGTTCGATATGGTCTTGCCCCATCTGTATTTCACCTCAATTCACTGCATTTTGCCTATTTTTTATGCAGTGAAATAATCCTGTATTTTTTGTGTAAAGACAGGTGCTACTATATTGGAGTTTTCAATATTTCGCACCTTTATTCACAAAAAATTTATGTATTTTATGCGGTTTTTTTCACCTTAAACCACGCTGCATAGAGTGCAGGTAGGAAAAATAATGTCAGTA
Source organism: Acinetobacter sp. S-1 (assembly GCF_059579785.1). Classification (NCBI taxonomy): domain Bacteria; kingdom Pseudomonadati; phylum Pseudomonadota; class Gammaproteobacteria; order Moraxellales; family Moraxellaceae; genus Acinetobacter; species Acinetobacter sp. S-1. The sequence goes on along the minus strand of NZ_CM184207.1, from coordinate 44,840 downwards.
GGGTGGCAACAATCAATCCGCCCATGATCGCAACTGCCATCGGACCAAAGAAAATACTTCTAGAAAGTGGAATCATGGCCAGAACAGCGGCTAAAGCAGTCAAAATAATGGGACGGAATCGACGCACTGTCGCCTCAATAATCGCCTCCCATGTTGGATGTCCTGCTTGCCTGTCTTGTTCAATTTGATCAATCAAAATAAGCGAGTTACGCATGATCATCCCAGAGAGTGCAATTGTGCCCAACATGGCCACAAAGCCAAATGGTTTGTTAAATAATAGTAAGAATAAAACAACACCAATTAAACCCAGTGGAGCTGTTAACAACACGATGGTCGAGCGAGACAAGCTTTTGAGCTGAATCATCAGTAATGTCATGACCACAGCCAAGAACAGTGGCATACCCGCATTCACAGAATTTTGCCCACGTGCAGACTCTTCTACAGTTCCACCCACCTCAATGAGATAGCCACTTGGCAATTCAGCACGTAACTTATCCATTGATTCAGCTAACTCACCCACAACGGTAGCAGGCTGCAAATTGGTACGAATATCTGCGCGAACAGTAATCGTCGGTAAGCGGTTACGATGCCAGATCAAACCATCTTCAAACTTATACTCAATCTTCGCGATTTGAGCTAAAGGTACAGTGGTTCCATTGTTCGTTGGCACAGCTAAGCTTGCCAGTGAAGCCACTTCAACGCGCTCTGCTTGGTCCCCGCGTAAGCGAATTTCAATAAGTTCACGTTTTTCACGATATTGCTCAATCGCACTACCAGTAATTGATGCATTAATGAAATTCGCTAAATCCAGACTAGAGACACCCATTTGTCGAGCACGGTCTTGATCAATTTGAATGGAAATGATCTTACTTGGCTCGCCCCAATCTAAATGCACATTGGTGGTATTCGGGTTTTCACTCATTACTTTAGCGACTTGCTGTGCTTCTTTACGTACCAGATTTAAATCTTCACCTGACACACGATATTGCAATGGATAACCCACAGGTGGGCCATTTTCGAGTAATGACACACGAGTACGGACTTGTGGGAGTAACTGCTTAATTTGTGTTTCTAACGAACGACGAATGTCATCACGATCATCAAGTGATGATGCGAGTACAACAAACTGAGCAAAGCTGGCTTGCGGTAATTGCTGGTCTAAAGGTAAATAAAAACGTGGTGAACCTGTCCCTACATAGGCCACATAGTTATCAATACCTTTTTGTTTAGACAAGAATTTTTCAACCTTTTTCACAGCTTGTTCTGTTGCTGTTAAAGAAGCACCTTCTTCAAGCTTTAAATCGACTAAAATCTCAGCACGGTTTGAAGGCGGGAAAAACTGCTGAGGTACCATCTTAAACATCAGCACAGAGAGCACAAAAATCCCCACCGTCGTTGCAATCACGGTTTTACGATAGGTCACACAAAACTCGACCATCTTTCTAAAACGTAAATAGAAACTAGATTGATAAGGATCGTAATGATGGTCCTGTGAAATTGCCACAGTTTGCGGTTGTGGTTTTTTAGTTAATCTTGCCCACAAACGGACATACCAAGGGGCCTGATGTCCTAACTTGGTAAAGTCTGGTAATAGCTTTTCACCTAAATAAGGTACGAATAAAACTGCCGCGATCCAAGATACCAATAAAGCAATGGTCACAACCTGAAAAATAGAGCGTGTGTATTCGCCTGTACTAGACTGAGCCGTAGCAATCGGTAAAAAACCTGCCGCGGTAATCAATGTTCCCGTGAGCATCGGAAATGCGGTAGTTTTCCACGCAAATCCGGCGGCTTTAATCCGGCTATAGCCCTGCTCCATCTTAATGGCCATCATCTCGACGGCGATAATGGCGTCATCGACTAACAGACCTAACGCCAAGATCAAAGCACCAAGTGAAATTTTATGCAGTCCGACATCGAATAAACTCATACCGGCAAAGGTCATTGCTAAAACTAAAGGAATAGAAAAAGCGACCACCAATCCCGTACGGAAGCCTAAAGAGAAAAAACTCACTAACAAGACAATAATGACTGCTTCAGCGAGTACCTTCACAAACTCATGAATACTGCGTTGTACTGCTACAGGTTGGTCAGAAACTTTCTGCAATTTCATGCCGAGTGGCAAGGTCTTTTGCAGTTGGGCAAATTCTGTTTCTAGATTTTTACCAAGGGCAATAATGTCACCGCCTTTACGCATCGAAACAGCAATGCCAATACCATTTTCACCCATGAAACGCATACGTGGTTGAGCAGGCTGACTAAAACCACGATAAACATCAGCAACGTCACCAAGCTGGATGGTTTTATCACCGACCAATAAAGGTGTTTTTTTAATTTCATCAATGTTTTGTAGATGACCACTTACTCTAATTTGAATACGGTCTGTACCCGTTTCAAAAAAGCCAGCACTTGCCATACTATTTTGCTTTTGTAAGGCTTCTTGAATCGCTGTAACTGGAATTCCGAGCTGTACCGCTTTAGTGTTAGAAATCTCAACCCAGATTTTTTGATCTTGTAGACCAATCAATTCGACCTTACTGACATCTTTGACTCGTTGAAGCTGTAATTGCAAACGATCTGCATATTCTTTCAAAAGTGCATAGTCAAAGTCTTTGCCTGTCAGTACATAAATATTACCGAAAGTGTCCCCAAATTCATCGTTAAAAAATGGGCCTTGTACACCGTTTGGCAGTTCATGGCGAATATCATTCACTTTCTTACGGACGTTATACCAAACGTCAGGAATCTGTGCCGATGTCAGCGAGTCCTTGGCAACAAACGTAACCATCGACTCACCTGGGCGGGAGTAAGCCATAATCTTGTCATACTGCCCTGTTGTCATGAGTTCCTTTTCGATACGGTCAGTCACCAGCGTTGAAACTTCTTTCGCTGTTGCTCCCGGCCAATAGGTTTGTACGACCATGACTTTAAAAGTAAATGGTGGGTCTTCACTTTGTGAGAGTTTTGAATAAGAGATCGCGCCGATAATGCCAAGTAACAGCATAAAATAAAGGACAATACCTTTATTATTTAATGCCCATTCCGAGAGATTGAATTTCATGGCTGGTTTGCTCCCTGAATTTTCACCGCACGATTTTCACGGTCAATCGGGTGAATCTTCTGCTTATCACGTAGCAAATGCACACCACCAATCACCACCCAATCATTTGGCGTTAAACCAGATAGCACGGGTACACTGTCTCTACCATATGCACCAACCGTAACAGGTACTTTGCGTAAAGTTTGATTCGCATTAACAACCCAGACATAAGGCTGATTATCTGTTGCTGAAACGCTCGAAAGTGGCACACTCATCACGTTGGTTTGAGTTGAGGTAAAAAATACGCGTGCACTTTGTCCAAGTTGGATAACAGACTGCCCTTCTTTGAGTGCAACTTTCACTGTAAAGGTACGAGACTGATCCGCTGCCGGAGAAACTTCGCGTACATATCCGGCAAACCTTTCATTCGGTTTAGACCACAAGGTGATCCAAGCGCCTTGACCAACTTTAATCTCGGCAACTGCTTGTTCAGGAACACCAATAACAACTTCACGCTCTCCATCAATTGCCAGTTGATAAGCAGCTTGTCCTGCTGCCACGACTTGTCCAATTTCTATGTTTCGCGCTGTAATAACACCATTTTTGTTAGAAACGAGTTGGTTATAACCAGTTTGGTTGGCAGAAACCTCATAGTTAGAACGAGCTTGTTGTAATGCCGCTTGTGCCGCGTCATATTGATTTTTTACAGTGTCATACTGCGAACGGCTCACTGCATTAATCGGGAGTAATTGTTGAAAACGTTTAAGTTCATCTGCTGCTGTTTTTGCCGAAGCCTGTGCATTATCCAGTTGGGCTTTAGCAGCATTTAATTGTAACTGAGCATCTGCCACATCGAGTTTTGCTAATACTTGTCCAACTTTAACTCGGTCGCCTACATCCACATAGCGCGCCGTAACTTGTCCACCAACCCGAAATGCCAAAGCCGTTTGTTGTCTAGCCTGCACATCCCCTGCATAGCTTTTTTGTTCATTGAGTGTGGTTAATGGCTGCGCCACCATCACATAGGGTATTTCTTCTGTTTTGGGTGCTTCTTTACTGCATCCCATTAATGTGACCGTACAAACAATCACCATACTCATGATGAGAGGTTTTAACAGATTCATATCTTATCGCTCTTATTCAAACTGATTTTTTAAGGCACAATATGCTTGCATCATAGTTTGTTTGTTTTTTAATTAATATACCTACGAGTACATTAATTAAAAAAAACTTATAAATATTTATTTTTCTAAACTTTTATTAGAGGGTTTTGTGCAAACAGTTAATCAAAGTGGTCGCCCCAAAGATCTGGAAAAGCGTGCTCGTATCCTACAAGCCGCGAAAGCTATTTTTTTAAAATCCGGTTATCACGGTACTAGCATGAACCAGATTGCACAGGAAGCAGGCGTTACTAAACTCACGGTTTATAACCACTTTCAAGATAAAGTGAACCTGTTTATCTGCGCGATTACGGAAACTTGTGAAGAGACACTGTGCACTAAACAATTTGACTTAGATACATCGGCAGACTTCTATCAAACACTCTTTATTGTATGTTCACGTGCCTTACAAATTATTTATTCACCTGAAGCATTAAAGCTTGATCATGTATTGTTGGAGCTTGCAGCCGAACAGAACCCACTCGCCCTACAGTTTTTTGAAGCTTCACATACACGAATGGAAAATCAATTAGCTGAGTTTTTTCAAAAAGCTGCTCAATTAGGTTTCATTCAAGCCGATGATCCAATCTATCAAACAGAACTGCTTTTGACCTTATTGCTTGGTGTACGCCATCACAAGGTTTTACTGGGCATTACTGCTGCCCCAAATGCACAGGAGCTAGAGCAAATTATTCGCGACGCAATTGATTTATTCTTGCTCAAATATCGGAATTAAACCAAAGTCCGATTGTCAAAAGTTGCGCTGAGTGCATGCCAGCTTTTAAGACACTACAAGCGAATTAAATGTTATTTTTTAAGCAAAAATTCACATTTTCTTACGCTCAAAGCTTGGAATGTTTGTTAATCGCGCTATATTCGATAAGAATAAGAACAGGAGAAAATAGCATGGTTCAGCAAATCGATGCGCCACTGCGTGAGGATGTCCGCTTACTTGGTAATTTGTTAGGTGAAACCCTAAAACAACATGCAGGACAAGAACTGTTTAATCAGATCGAGCAAATCCGTGCTCTTGCCAAAGGTGCACGTGATGGTCAAGCTGAAGCCGAAAAGCAACTAGAACAATTATTTTTAGAACTGCCCGATGAAGAGTTACTTCCTCTCACCCGCGCTTTTTCTCACTTCCTCAATTTTGCGAATATTGCCGAGCAATATCATGTGGTCCGTAGCCGCAGACAGGCAGAGTTTGATTCGGATGCAAACTCTCCGAATCCGCTGGTTCACTTATTTCAAAAATTTAAAGATAAAAGTATTTCAACAGAAAAACTATTTCAGCAAATTTGCGATCTTAAAATTGAGTTAGTACTTACGGCGCACCCAACTGAAGTGAGTCGTCGTACCCTCATTCAAAAATATGATGATATTAACGCTTGCCTCTCACAGCTTGATCAGCAAAAACTCACCCCACGTGAACGCCAAAACGCACTTGCGAACTTAAAACAGCAAATTAGTTCGGCTTGGCAAACAGATGAAATCAGACAGCACCGTCCGACTCCAGTTGATGAAGCAAAATGGGGATTTGCCACAATTGAGCAAACACTTTGGAATGCTGTACCTAAATTCATTCGCGAGTTAAATGAATTAGTTCAAGAAAACTGCCAACTCAATTTACCACTGAATATTGCACCAATACGTTTCGCATCTTGGATGGGCGGAGACCGTGATGGCAACCCAAATGTTACCCATCAAATTACCCAAGAAGTGCTGTGGTTATCACGCTGGCAAGCTGCCGATCTGTATTTAAGAGATATCGAAAACTTACGTTGGGAACTTTCAATCCAGACGTGTTCTGAAGAAATGATTCAGGCAATTGGTAGCCAACATGCAGAACCTTATCGTGAATATTTACGTGCTACACGAGAGCGTTTAAAAGCGACTCGACACTGGTTAGCTCAGCGTTTACAAGGCTTAGAAGCAGACGACAGCAATGTCATTAAAAGTAAAGACGAACTCTTACAGCCTTTATTGCTGTGCTATCGCTCTTTAATCGACAGTAACCTACCTGAAATCGCGAATGGTCAACTACTCGACTTTATCTACCGTGTGAACTGTTTTGGTATTGAACTACTTAAACTCGATATTCGCCAAGAATCAGGTCGTCATCGTCAAGCCATTTCAGCAATTACCGAATATTTAGGTTTAGGTAATTTTGAGTCATGGACCGAACAAGCGCGCCAAAATTTCCTCATTCAGGAATTACAAAGTAAACGTCCACTTTTACCGAAATATATTAATGAACCTGAAGGCAGTTTAATTGGTCACCCAGATGTACAAGAAGTATTTGCAACCATGCGTACTTTGGCAGACCAACCACCTGAGTCTTTAGGGGCTTATATTATTTCTATGGCTGAATATCCAAGTGATGTTTTAGCTGTATTGTTATTGCAAAAAGAAGCCGGTATTCAGCATCCTTTACGTGTAGTGCCTTTATTTGAGACTTTAAAAGACTTAGATGGCGCAGCAACTACCATGAATACGCTGTTCAATATGCATTGGTATAAACAGCACATTCAGGGTAAACACGAAGTCATGATCGGTTACTCCGACTCAGCAAAAGATGCCGGTTTTATGTCTGCCAACTGGGCGCAGTATCGTGCTCAAGAAGAGCTAACTGCAATTGCTCAAAAACACGGCGTACAGTTAACGCTATTCCATGGCCGTGGTGGTTCAATTAGTCGTGGTGGTGCTCCAACACAACAGGCACTATTTTCACAGCCGCCTGGTTCGATCTCTGGTGCAATTCGTGTCACAGAACAAGGTGAAATGATCCGTTTCAAATTCGGTTTAGAAGGTATTGCCATGCAAAACCTTGAAATCTATACCGCAGCAACGCTTGAAGCGACATTATTACCACCACCAGAGCCTAAGGCTGAGTGGCGTGAAATTATGAACCGTATGACTGATCATTCTGTTAAGGTTTACCGTCAAACTGTTCGTGAAAACCCTCACTTTGTGAAATATTTACGTACCGTCACTCCTGAACTTGAATTACAAATGTTGCCATTAGGCTCGCGTCCTGCAAAACGTAAAGTGAGTGGCGGCATTGAGTCTTTACGTGCGATTCCATGGGTATTTGCTTGGACACAAATTCGGTTGATGTTACCAGCATGGCTAGGTACAGGTGCTGCCATTAATGAAGTGATTGCCGATCAGCAAAAAGCGACACTTGATGAAATGCTTCAGCAATGGCCTTATTTCCAGACGCTAATTGATATGCTGGAAATGGTATTGTCTAAAGCCGATGCCAACATCGCACTCTATTACGAGTCTCATCTGACTGAAGATGAAGATTTGAAAGTTCTTGGTAACCAATTACGCCAACGGCTAAAAGATGCTGTGCAAACTTTATTAACCTTAAAAGATGAATCAAAGCTTCTGAGTAATAATGATGTTCTTGATCAATCCATGCAGGTTCGTAAACCATACTTACTTCCTTTGCATCTTTTACAGGCTGAACTCATGAAACGCCGCCGTGATTATCTTGCTGAGCGTCAGGCAGAGCACACCCCTGTTGACCATGCACTTATGGTGAGTATTGCGGGTATCGCTGCTGGCTTACGTAATACAGGCTAAGCTAATTTTACCAATTGTTTTATAAAGCAGTGCATATCGATGTGCTGCTTTTTACTTGCAAAGTTCTTTATTTTTCTTATATTTTCTCCGATTTTCTATTTTTTTGAATATTTTTTAAAAATCATAAAATTAATTTTTATGAGAAAAAAATAACTAATTCCTTATATTTAGAATTCATAAAATTATACCAATCGTTAAAAAATAATGACTTTTCACTAACATACTTCTCTGTAGAGATTAAATGCACTCTCAAGAAAGAGTATCATGGCAGCAATTAAAGAATAATGAGCTTATTTTATGTCCAATTGGTTTCCAAAATGGCAGCCTTACCAAGGTGATATTGATCATCGGCCAGTCTCTACCAATGAATATCTCCCACCCGTTCAAAGTGCTGTTTTGGGTATTCAACATGCATTTGCCATGTTTGGAGCGACTGTTTTAGCACCCTTACTCATGGGTTTTAATCCTAACCTTGCTATTTTAATGTCTGGAATCTGTACCATACTGTTTTTCTTAATTACAGGTGGTCGTGTTCCAAGTTACTTAGGATCAAGTTTTGCCTTTATTGGGGTGGTTGCAGCTGCAACTGGGCATATTACAGGTTCAGGTGCCAATCCAAATCTATCTATGGCTTTAGGTGGAATCGTAGCATGTGGCGTTTTTTATGCCATCATCGGTTTTATCGTGATGCTTACTGGTACACGCTGGATTGAAAAACTCATGCCGCCTGTGGTGACTGGTGCCATTGTGATGATTATTGGTCTGAACCTTGCACCTGTTACGATTAAAGGTGTTGCAGGCCAACCATTTGAAATGTGGATGGCCTTAATTACCGTACTTTGTATGGGTAGTATCGCAGTCTTTACTCGCGGCTTATTGCAACGTTTGCTTCTATTGGTCGGTTTAATTTTGGCATATGCAATTTACGCTATCACCACCAATGGGCTAGGTTTGGGTAAACCAATCGATTTTAGCCAAATTTCAGCAGCTGCGTGGTTCGGAATTCCAAGCTTTTCGCATCCTACTTTTGACACAAATGCTATGCTAATTATTGCGCCAGTTGCGCTTATCTTAGTAGCAGAAAATCTAGGACATATTAAAGCTGTTGGCGCGATGACTGGTGAAAACCTGACTCCACAATTAGGTAAAGCATTTGTTGCAGATGGTTTGGCAACAACATTATCTGGTAGTGTCGGCGCTCCAGGGATGACTACTTACGGTGAAAACATTGGTGTGATGGCAGTCACTCGTGTGTACTCAACCATTGTTTTTGTAATTGCGGGTATCTTTGCAATCTTCTTAGGTCTATCTCCAAAATTTGGCGCGGTAATTAGTACGATCCCAAGCGCAGTTTTAACAGGTGCATCTATTGTTGTGTTTGGTTTAATTACCATTGCTGGAGCCAAAATCTGGATCGAAAACAAAGTCGACTTTTCTAACAATAAAAACCTGATTGTAGCTTCGGTCACGATTATTTTAGGTGCCGGTAACTTTGAATTATTGTTCGGTAACTTCAATTTAGGTGGTATTGGTACCGCAACTTTTGCAGCCATTATTTTAAATTGGCTGTTTAGTTTAAAAGATAAAACCTAAATTCAAAAAGGCAGCGCAAGCTGCCTTTTTTTATTACGATTTAGTATGATGACTTTTTAGCCTTCAACACGTTCCCTGTCATGCGTTTTGATTTTTTTGATTTACAGCTGGTTCTTCATATTGTCTCTACGGGTAGCCTAACCAAAGGTGCAGACCGCTCTGCAATTTCACTTCAAGCTGCCAGCGAACGCATTAAAAAACTCGAACAATATTTTGAAACGCCATTATTTATTCGCCAGACGACGGGAGTGGAGCTCACCACAGCAGGTCACGCATTTGTAGAGCATGCGCGTCAACTGATGATACAAAAAGAGCAGCTCGAACAAGAAATGCAGAGGTTTAGGCCGCCTACAACAGAGTCATTAACGCTTTGGTGTAACTCTTCTGCTCAAAGCGAATATTTGCCTCCGTTATTACCACAATATTTGGTGCTTCATCCCGAAATGAACATTGATTTACACGAGGCAGAAAGTTCAGAAATTGTAGAGGCATTAACGCAAGGAGTTGCAAATCTTGGGCTGGTCTCCAGTTTTTTTGATACCAGACATTTGCAAACTAAGGAATTTGCGAGTGATCCATTAGTTCTGATTTGTCCTCCTACTCACAATTTAGCTCAATACCAAGAGCTGAATTTGGTAGAGGCTTTAAGTTATGGTTTTATTGGTCTTAAGCCCCACCATTCGTTGCAACAGTCCATCGAAACTCAAGCTAAGCTATTGGGCTTTAACATACAGTACCGTTTGCGCTTACCTAATTTTGGTGCGATTGCGGAAGTAGTCGCCAAAGGTGTCGGAATTGCGATTATGCCGGCTCGTGCTGCCCAGCGTTTGCAATCGGACTATGACTTTCATTCCATTCAACTAATAGGCGCGTGGGCAAATCGTAAACTGCTTTTGGCCACACAAAATTTTAATCAGCTACCTAATAGTTATAAACAATTTTCAGATTTTTTATTGCAACATCGCCCTTAAAAATTAGCTTAATGCAAAATCATATAAAGCCCTAATGATACCAAACCTATAAAAAAGATACGGCGAAATAACTGCTCATTTAACCGATAACGGATTTTTTTACCTAAGCACATTCCAACGAGCGCTGCCAACAATGCAGCGAAAGATAAACGATAATCTAATGTCATTCCCGACATAGGGTTGTGGTGTAAAAAGACTGCAAGACAAATGGTAGAAACAGTAAACGTTAGTCCTAAAGCCTGAACCAACTCATCACGCTTTAAATGTAAAGACTGCAAATAAGGAACGATTGGAATAATAATGACACCAGTTGCTACAGTCACTGCCCCGCCGATATATCCAATAATCGGTGATAGCCAATGTTCATACTTCCCTAAGTGAGGAAGTTTCTTCACGCATAGACCATAGAGTCCATATAGGGCCAACATGCAGCCTAATAAAATTTCACTACTATGCCCATGACTTTGACTTAAAGTAGGTAAAAAGCTCCATATTGAACCTACTATAATGCCCACAAGCAAAGTCCAGAAACGGCGAATAAAAACCCAGACATGTCCTTCAGCAAAAAGTTGCCAGACATTGGTGACCATTGAAGGGACAATGAGCAGAGAGGCTGCCTGAAAAGGGCTCATTGCGATGGTGAGTAAGCCCATCGATACCGCGGGCAATCCTAAACCGATCATGCCTTTAATCATGCCAGCGAAGGCAAAGACCACTATAATAATTGCTAAAAAAGTCACTGTTTATCTCCGATTCCTTAAAGGATATGCTACGGAAAAAACAGGTACTGCCCTATTCTTGTTTTTAGGAGTAGGCCTCAATTAAAAGTTGAGGCTGTTTTATATTTTTCTTCTAATACATTGCTAAAAATACTTTCGATCATCCACACACGATACAAGCTATTAAATACGTAGGTCTGACCATCAATACGCAGCTCTAAAACCGGTAAATCAGGCTGATGCTTGTCTTTGCAAAGTGCATCATTTTGCACCAAAACAGATTGAACATCTTGATCGGTTAGCTGCTCAATCCCAAGTTGCTGCTGTAACTGTTGAAAATGTTTTAAGAAAGATAAATCTTTTCCTTTCGTCCAAACTGCCTGCAATATTGTAAAAATTGTATCGATTTGCTGATTCTCTTGCACACTATAGAAAAGCTTTGCCATCTCTAATGTGCTTTCCTCAGTAGGACGACAAAATGGCGTAAAGGCCACACCTGTTCGTTTAGAAACACGTGTTGCCAAACTCCAGTCAAACCAGTCTCGACCTTGATAACTTAAAGGGTAAACTTTTAGTTGAATATCATAATAATCAGCCAGCTCTTCCTTGATATAGGCAAGTAACAGCCAACTCATTGGATCTTCTAAAGCAATATAGATATCAAGCTCAGGATGAAGCGTCTGAATCTCGGTAAGTGCCTCCGCATCATTAATCAAATGTTCACGCCATTCGATATGATTAATTAAAAAAATTGGATTGCCCGTCAGTAACTTTTGCTGCTTCAGACGACGAGTTAAACGTAGTAAATCATCTACTGCGTGATATTTACGTCCACCAAATTCAAAGTATGCCGCGGGTACAGGCTCATCCGTAAAAATGCGTTCTGAAAAATGTTGAGGAAGCTGATGTTTAACTGCCATGGCATGTAAAGTACGCAACTTTCCATATTGTTGTTGCCAAAGCATGTGGAAAATATCTTCTAATAAATGGAAGAAATTCTGACCTTGTAATGGGGTTCTTTTTAATATGACTGCCGCTTGTTTTAAAGATTCTGGGCTTGGGATTTCTGGAAATTCATCAAAACCGAAACGATGTTGTTTGGCTAATATCTTGGCATCATTCAGACAATAATTTTGCCACTCTTCATGCGACATGCTGTTTGGAGGTTCAGAAGCCGTATGCGAAATAATAATTTTTAAAGGCTTAAGTTCATCACTTAAAATTTCATCTAGCTGAGACAATTGCTGAACAGCCAAATAGCTATACACATCATCAAGTCGTAAATAAATACTTAAACCATTTTCCGTGGGTAACACCGCTTGACGAGAAGGCTTTTGGTAAAACCAGCTCGATCGAATAGGGTCAAACCAACGGCGTAGCAGTGACATGAGTTGTGCCTCTAAAAATAAATCCTAAGCGAGATCAAAGATTGTTTTGATCATAATGCAAGGTAAAACAGTAGTCGAGATTGAAATATAACTACCTTAGTTCACGCAGAAAATAAGTCATGTTTTTAGCAAGTTTCTACGTAGGTGAAGATTTTATCACCATTTTATGGCAAACCCATAGAATGATCTAAAAACACCTTTTTCTACAAGCTGATTTTTTTTACCAGACATGAAAAATGCACCCCTAACATGATAGCAATTCATCGTGTTAAAGGGTGCATGATTCCTAATCAATTATTAAAATTGAATATTTTATAGAACGCGTACAGCTCCTTTCGCTGCACTTGTTGTATGCATTGCATAAACTTTTAACGCTTTTGATACTTTACGTTTACGTTCTTCTTTCGGATGCCAGCCTTTCGCTTCTTGCACTGTACGACGATGTGCCATAGTCGCATCATCAACGTTTAAGTGAATGGTACGGTTTGGAATATCGATTTCAATGGTATCGCCATCTTCAACCAAACCAATTGCGCCACCTTCAGCTGCTTCTGGTGAAACGTGACCAATCGAAAGACCTGATGAACCACCAGAGAAACGACCATCTGTTACCAATGCACAGTCTTTTCCTAAACCTTTCGATTTAAGATAGCTAGTTGGATACAGCATTTCTTGCATGCCTGGACCACCACGTGGACCTTCATAACGAATCACAACAACATCACCAGCTTTAATGTCATGACCCAAAATTGCATCTACAGCTGCATCTTGGCTTTCAAATACACGTGCTGTGCCCGTAAATTTCAAGATTGATTCATCAACGCCTGCAGTTTTCACGATACAACCATCAAGCGCAATGTTGCCGTATAGAACAGCTAAACCACCATCTTTAGAGAATGCATGTTCTGCATTACGGATAACGCCTTTTTCACGGTCGCCATCTAATGTTGAATAATAGCGATTTTGCGAGAATGCAACTTGAGTTGGAACACCACCTGGAGATGAACGATAGAATTCATAAACGTCTGCATCTTCAGTACGAATAATATCCCACTTATCCAACGCATCTTTTAAAGTTTTCTCGTGCACTGTCGGTACAGATACATCAAGTAAATTCGCACGATCAAGCTCACCTAAGATCGCCATAATGCCACCCGCACGGTGTACATCTTCCATATGAACGTCTTGTTTTGCAGGCGCTACTTTAGACAGTACAGGAACTCGACGTGATAATTCGTCAATATCGTCCATTGTAAAATCAACTTCTGCTTCACTTGCCGCAGCCAATAAATGCAGAACGGTATTGGTTGAACCACCCATTGCAATATCAAGAGTCATCGCATTTTTAAATGCAGCCTTGGTTGCAATTGAACGAGGTAAAATGCTTGCATCTTCTTGTTCGTAATAGCGCTTAGCCAATTCAACAATAAGCTGGCCTGCTTTTAAGAATAATTTTTTACGATTTGCATGCGTCGCAACAATCGAACCATTACCCGGTAAAGATAAACCTAAAGCTTCTGTTAAACAGTTCATCGAGTTTGCAGTGAACATACCTGAACATGAACCACATGTTGGACATGCCGAACGTTCAAATTCTTCAACTTCTTCGTCTGTATAACTTTCATCAGCCGCAACAACCATTGCATCAACAAGGTCAATCGCTTTTTCATTACCACGGAACTTAACCTTACCAGCTTCCATTGGTCCGCCAGAAACGAAAACAACAGGAATATTCAGACGCATCGCAGCCATGAGCATTCCTGGAGTAATCTTGTCACAGTTTGAAATACACACCATGGCATCTGCACAGTGTGCATTCACCATATATTCAACTGAGTCAGCAATCAAATCACGTGATGGTAAAGAATAAAGCATGCCGTCATGCCCCATTGCGATCCCGTCATCTACTGCGATCGTATTGAACTCTTTAGCAACACCACCTGCTGCCTGAATTTCTGCTGCGACAAGCTGCCCTAGATCTTTAAGATGTACATGGCCCGGAACAAATTGAGTAAATGAGTTGACCACCGCAATAATCGGTTTGCCGAAATCCTCATCTTTCATTCCTGTTGCACGCCATAAGCCACGTGCGCCAGCCATATTTCTTCCGTGTGTCGATGTTTTTGAACGATAGTCAGGCATTAGTGTTTCCAACAAGTTGTGCTTGAGCGGAATTTTTCCCGCTCTGGCGAATGATACTGATATAGCGTTAGATCAGTCGGAATATTGACTCATCATCATAATTTGATCATTCTCCATTCTATAGAAGCAAATAATATTCGGAAAGCCAAGAACAGTAATAGACAGTCAATATTTAGCAAAACTTACATGAATAATTTTTTATTTTTTCATAACCTTTTTTTATCAATAAAAGTTTTTCAATAATTTTTTGTTCACTATTTAAAAACTAAAATGCTCAATCGCCATGATTTTAGGGCTTCAATCGTTTTTCACGTATACTACGCCTAAACTCTTTTTGGATTGCATTTGTGAAAATTATTTTTGCTGGCACCCCCGAATTTGCTGCAACAGCATTGGCGGCTTTATTAAAAACTTCCCATGAAATTATCGCGGTTTATACTCAGCCAGATCGTAAATCGGGTCGTGGACAAAAACTAACGCCATCTCCCGTAAAACAACTTGCACTTGAGCATAATATCCCTGTTTATCAACCCCTTCACTTTAAAGCATCTACAGAAGAAGGACTCGCAGCTCAACAAGAACTGGCAGCTTTAGGCGCAGATGTGATGGTGGTTGCAGCCTATGGTTTAATTCTTCCACAAACTGTGCTCGATACACCGAAATATGGCTGTTTAAATATTCACGGATCACTATTACCTCGTTGGCGCGGTGCAGCACCAATTCAGCGTGCGATTGCAACAGGTGATGAAGAAACCGGAATCACCATCATGCAAATGGCTGCCGGTTTAGATACAGGCGATATGATGTATAAAACCTATTGCACAATTACTGCCGAAGATACCTCAGCGACTTTGCATGACAAACTCGCAGCTCAAGGTGCAACAGCAATTTGTGCGGTACTTGAGTCAGAAGAAACACTACAAAAATATTTGGCAGAACGCGAAGTTCAAGACGAAAGCTTAACGGTCTATGCTCATAAGCTCGTAAAATCAGAAGCTCGTATTGATTGGGCAATTGATGCTATTCAAGTTGACCGAAATATCCGTGCTTTTAACCCTTGGCCAGTCGCTTTTGTTCAACTTGATGAAAATAATGCTCTGCGTGTCTGGAACTCTCTAGTTTCTAGCCAAACCAAAGCAAGTGCCCAAGCTGGTGAAATTATTGCAATCGATAAACAAGGTGTGCATGTTGCCTGCGGTGAAAATACATTTATTTGTCTGACTAGCGTGCAGTGGCCGGGTGGTAAAGCATTAAACGCTCAACAAATTGCGCAAACTCAAAAACTTCATGTAGGACAAATTTTGCCATGAGTCAGGTTACCTCAAATTCCTCACGTTTTAACCTGCGTGCTCAAGTCGTCCAGACGTTACTAAAAGTTCAGCAAGGCCAATCACTCGCTAGTATTTTAAATACACAGCTCAATCAAGTAGCAGAGCGCGATCGCGCTTTGTTTCACGAACTTGTTTTAGGTACATTGCGCCAATGGTTTGCTCTTAAATCAATTAGCCTGCCTCTACTCAGCAAGCCTTTAAATAATGAGACAGTAGAAACCTGTCTTTATGTTGGTCTTTATCAAGTTTTATGCACGCGTATTGCAGCACATGCTGCTATTTCAGAAACAGTAGATGCAACAAAACAACTTGGTTTCCCTGCACTCAGTGGTATTGTTAATGCAATTTTACGCCGAGCTACTCGTGAAACTGATGACTTTCAGCAAGGCTTACAGCAGGCGCATGGCTTACCAAGCTGGCTTTTCAAACGCTTAAAAAAGGATTGGGGTGAACAAACGGAATCTCTCTGCCAATCTTTGAAGCAAGTCGCGCCTTTAACTTTAAGGGTGAACCAGCGTCATATTGGCCGCGATGCTTATTTAGCAAAACTACAAAGTTTAGAAATTCAGGCACGTGCATGTACTTTGTCTGAAGCAGGTATTGTTCTTGAACAATCTGTACAAATTACTCAACTACCTGGTTTTGAACAAGGTTGGTTTTCTGTACAAGATGAACACGCTCAGCTTTGCGCAACATTATTGCCAGATTTGAACGATAAAATAGTAGTTGATGCGTGTGCTGCCCCAGGCGGTAAAACTGCTCATTTACTTGAAAAATTTAAACCTGCTCAGCTCATTGCGATTGATCAGGACCCAAGCCGTTTGGTGCGTGTAACTGAGAACTTAAATCGCTTAGCACTTGATCAAAGTCATACAGAGATTTTAGCAGCCGATGCAACCAAGTGGACTCCTGCACAGCCAGTAGATTGTATTGTGCTCGATGCACCTTGCTCTGCTACAGGGGTTATTCGTCGTCATCCTGACATACGCCTATTGCGCCAATCTACCGATATAGCTCAAACCATTGAACTACAAAAGCAGATCTTGGACCACATGTGGCAACAGCTTAAAGTTGGCGGCACATTGCTTTACATCACCTGTTCAATTTTAAAAGCTGAAAATGAACAGCAAATGATGACTTTTTTTGCTGAAAATCCAAATGCAAAAGAGATCAAAATTGATGCTGATTGGGGAATCGAGCAAACTCATGGTCGCCAATTACTGCCACAAGCGCAGTCTGGTGATGGATTTTATTATTGTAAAATCCAAAAAATTGCATAAAAAAAGCAGGCTTAAAGCCTGCTTTTTTTCTCGATCAGTATCAAAGTGTGTGCTGATCTTTTACTTCTTCTAAAACGTCATCTAACTCTTCAGGATGCTTCGATAAATGGATAATGGATAAAACCAAGCCACCCCATAAAAACACCATCGAAATTACCATCATTACGATTGCTGAAGTATTCATTATTCTATCCTCCTAGCGATCTTTCATTTTGCTTAAAACAATTGCAACAACTGCACAGAAAATCACACTGCCCCAGCCGAATACACCTTGTAAGCTCATACTATAAGTATCATAGCCATTTTTGATCAAATTAAATACAGTCATACTGAGTGTAGTTAACAAGATTAACGATGTAATGACTGTTAAAGTGAAATCCCACCCCTTACCTAATTGAATAGTTGAGATGCGATTCACGTGATCACGAAGTTCCATTAAAGCAGAACGCTTAAACCAAGCCACGGTAATAATAGAAAGTAAAGCACCGCCAATAATACCGATGTTATTGATAAAGTGGTCAACAATATCAACCAGCTTAATTGCGTTTACACTTGAGAATAAAATAATTGATACAAGCGCACTACCACCACCAATAATGGTTACAGCTTTTTTACGACCCCATTTCAATTTATCTTGCATTGCTGCAATAGGTACTTCCAAAATACTCACCATCGAAGAAATACCTGCGACGAAAAGTGAAGAGAAGAATAAGAAACCAAATAAATCAGCACCTGTACCTAAACTTGAGATAATTTTAGGGAATGCAATAAATGCTAACCCAATCCCGCCACTCACAACATCTTTAACTTCAGTACCTGCCGTATGAGCCATAAAACCAAGCGCTGCGAAGATACCAATACCAGCCAAAATCTCTGTTGATGCATTTGCAAAACCAACGATTAAACCAGAACCTGTTAAATTCGTTTTTGGTTTCAAATAAGATGCATAAGTCACCATGATCCCGAAGCCGACAGAGAGGGAGAAGAAGGTATGGCCATAAGCCGCTAACCAAACTTTATAATCCATCATTGCTGACCAGTTCGGCGTAAAGAAAGCATTTAAGCCTTGAACCGCGCCTGGTAAACGTAATGATTGAATCACTAAAATAGTGAAGAGAATGAATAATAAAGGCATGAAAATCTTATTCGATAATTCCACACCTTTTTTCACACCACCATAAAGAATGATTAGAGTAAGTGCCCAAATCCCAACAATTGGCCAGAATAAATGACCTACAAACTGTAAATCAAAACCAGTTGCTTTTGTGGTCTGCAAATAGGTATTAAAGAAGAAACCTTCTGGATCACTTCCCCACATTTGGCCAATAGAGAAGTAAACATAACTACCAGCCCAAGTGAGCACACTTGCATAGTACAAACCAATGATGATACAGACACAAACTTGCCACCAACCTAATGTTTCCCCGCCTTTAAATAGGGCACGATACGCTTTAGGAGGTGAACCCGTACTACGATGTCCTACCGCATAATCTAAAAATAGTAACGGTAAACCAGCAGTAATGAGTGCCAATAGATAGGGAATAAGAAACGCACCGCCACCATTTTCATAAGCAACGTATGGGAAGCGCCAGATATTACCTAAACCTACAGCCGAACCAACGGCTGCAATAATAAAACCAGATCGTGACGTCCAGTTTTCACGAGAATCTGTCATAGAACACCTAATGTTAAAAGATTACTTATTTTTACTGCTATTGTTGATTGTTATTCCGCATGCAAAAAAAGAACCAAAAAATACTTTTGTGTTTGTAGAAAATAAAAAGCACCTTTTGAGTATTTTTATTCCCTTAACAAACAAGCAAAAATAGAAAATTCTTCCTTAAAGATTTTTGTCCATTTTTTGCCCCTATATAGCTGAACAATACCTGTTTTTATTTCTTTTTACTGTAATTTCCGTCAGAAATTTTACGAATTTTCTGAGTTTTTTTCACAATTGGTTATTTTTCAGCTAATATTTACGTTCTACTACTTGTAGATCAAAATTATTATTCAATGCAATTTTATTGCCATCTCTGAAAATATTTATTTAATTACTCAACTTGTCCACTAATTTATTTTTAACTCCCTAGTTATCAATTAAAATTTAATAAGTCCGATACGATTGACAAAATTTATACTAAATTTTCTAAAAGATTAAATTCATTTAAATTAAATAAAAAATATTAATTCATTGAAATAAATAAAAATTTTTAAGGTTTAAAAATTTACTCATATCACATACCTCAGATCCTTATTTTTTATCAATGCATCTGTAGCAAGATGTCTATATCATGCGCTCAAAGATTTCTTTTATGTGGATGTAAAAATGAAAATATTAAAAATATCTTTATTAACGCTCGGGATGGGCTTAAGTGGCTTTGCTCAAGCAGACTTCGTAGGAGTAAAAGGCGATGTAGGTTACTGGTTCTATGACGGTAAAGCTAATATGTCTTCTCAATCACCTGAAGATCAAGATTTAGATCAAAAAGGTAGTGCTCAAATCTCATTAGCAGTAGAACACCCAATTCCATTTATTCCAAATGCAAAAATTCGTTATGTAAATTTAGATACCGAAACTAAATCAGAAACTTTAGGTCAAGCCAACTATAAAGTTGATTTAGATCATAGCGATTTTATCCTCTACTACGAGTTACTAGATAATATCGTAAGTGTAGATGCTGGTCTTGGTGCCACTGTATTAAATGGTGATATTACTGCGTATACAGGTAAGCGCGTGGATATTGATAAAACATATCCTATTGCTTATTTATCAGGTGAAGTAAAACTTCCGTTTACAGGCTTAAGTGCTAAAGGTGAAGCAACTTATACAAACTTTGATGATGCACGAATTACAGATGCACTGGCAGAAGTAAAATATAAATTTGCAGATAACCTACTCATTGATCTGGGTCTAACAGCAGGCTATCGCGTACTTAATATCGACTTAGATGACTACGATAATAATGACCTTAAATTTGAGTTTAAAGGCCCATATGTGGGTCTAGAAGCACATTTCTAAATCAGAATTTCAGAAATAAAAAAGAACTCGATATGAGTTCTTTTTTATTTAAATCATATCTACATAACCTAAATATTCTCGAATCCTTTGACACCACGCTTGAATATTTGGATATAGCTCCAAATCAAAACCACCTTCCTCCGCGACATGCGTGTATGCATACAAGGCAATGTCAGCAATAGTTAATTGATCTCCAACAAGATAGTCGTGATCTACTAAAGCTTTATCCATAATAGATAGTGCTTTATGGCCTTTTGGCTGTAAATTATGGTATTCCTCTATTCTTTCTGGTGGTAACCCTAAATATTTATTAATAAAACGAGCAACTGCAATAAAGGGCTCATGGCTATACTGCTCAAAGAACATCCATTGGTACATTTTTGCTTTAATAAAAGGATCTGTAGGAATAAATTTTGTTCCTTCAGCCAAGTAACCTAAGATAGCATTCGACTCACTCAAAACACGACCATCTTCTAGGACTAATACAGGTATTTTTCCATTAGGATTTAAGGACAAAAAATCAGCTGATTGAGTTTCTTTGTTTAAAATATCAACGTGGATCCATCTATGATTAATATTTAATAAGGAAAGTAATAGTTTTATCTTATAGCAGTTACCCGAACCGACATCACCATAAATTATCATAGATGCTCTTCCCTTATTATGCATACTTAAAAGATTAATTTTCTTATTATTTATAGCACAACTCTTCCTTGGTATTTTTATATTTATTTCCCCACACATATATTTTTTATCACAATAAAGAAACACCCCCATTCATTAGAACGGGGGTGTTTAGAATAATGAGCTGGCGATGACTTACTCTCACATGGGTAACCCCACACTACCATCAGCGCTAAGAGGTTTCACTTCTGAGTTCGGGAAGGGATCAGGTGGTTCACTCTTGCTATGGTCGCCAGCACAACTGGTATGGATACTTGCTTCGTTTTATTCACTGTGTGATACGTTGCGTTTTCCAAATCTTTACAGATGGGCTGATTGGTCTGATTTTTCGTTGTTCATTTTAGCTAGTAGTATAACTAAATCAAGTTGCTTTGCATGTTTATGAATCGATTGATGCTTCATATACAACTGCTTGGGTGTTGTATAGTCAAGCCTCACGAGCAATTAGTATTGGTCAGCTTCACATATCACTATGCTTCCACATCCAACCTATCAACGTCCTAGTCTCGAACGGCTCTTTAGAGGAATAAATTCCTAGGGAAATCTTATCTTGAGGTAGGCTTCCCGCTTAGATGCTTTCAGCGGTTATCCCTTCCGAACATAGCTACCCGGCGATGCGACTGGCGTCACAACCGGTACACCAGAGGTTCGTCCACTCTGGTCCTCTCGTACTAGGAGCAGATCCTCTCAAATTTCCAGCGCCCACGGTAGATAGGGACCGAACTGTCTCACGACGTTCTAAACCCAGCTCGCGTACCTCTTTAAATGGCGAACAGCCATACCCTTGGGACCTGCTTCAGCCCCAGGATGAGATGAGCCGACATCGAGGTGCCAAACACCGCCGTCGATATGAACTCTTGGGCGGTATCAGCCTGTTATCCCCAGAGTACCTTTTATCCGTTGAGCGATGGCCCTTCCATACAGAACCACCGGATCACTAAGACCTACTTTCGTACCTGCTCGACTTGTGGGTCTCGCAGTTAAGCGCGCTTTTGCCTTTATACTCTACGCGTGATTTCCGACCACGCTGAGCGCACCTTCGTACTCCTCCGTTACTCTTTAGGAGGAGACCGCCCCAGTCAAACTACCCACCAGACACGGTCCTCGTCCCGGATAACGGGACAGAGTTAGAACCTCAACATTACCAGGGTGGTATTTCAAGGACGGCTCCATTGGAACTAGCGTTCCAACTTCAAAGCCTCCCACCTATCCTACACAAGTAAGGTCAAAGTTCAGTGTCAAGCTGCAGTAAAGGTTCACGGGGTCTTTCCGTCTAGCCGCGGGTACACTGCATCTTCACAGCGATTTCGATTTCACTGAGCCTCTGCTGGAGACAGCGCCGCCATCATTATGCCATTCGTGCAGGTCGGAACTTACCCGACAAGGAATTTCGCTACCTTAGGACCGTTATAGTTACGGCCGCCGTTTACTGGGGCTTCGATCAAGAGCTTCGCTTACGCTAACCCCATCAATTAACCTTCCAGCACCGGGCAGGCATCACACCCTATACGTCCACTTTCGTGTTTGCAGAGTGCTATGTTTTTAATAAACAGTTGCAGCGGCCTGGTTTCTGCGGCTGTCGTCAGCTCAGGAAGCAAGTTCCATCACCAACAACAGCGTACCTTCTCCCGAAGTTACGGTACCATTTTGCCTAGTTCCTTCAGCAGAGTTCTCTCAAGCGCCTTGGTCTACTCGACCTGACCACCTGTGTCGGTTTCGGGTACGATTCCTGTGTAACTGAAGCTTAGAGACTTTTCCTGGAAGCATGGTATCAGCCACTTCACTGTACAAGTACAGCTTGCTATCGGATCTCAGTATAGAGTACCCCGGATTTGCCTAAGATACATACCTACATCCTTCCACCTGGACAACCAACGCCAGGCTGACTTAACCTTCTCCGTCCTCTCATCGCATTACACAGAAGTATTGGAATATTAACCAATTTCCCATCGACTACGCCTTTCGGCCTCGCCTTAGGGGTCGACTCACCCAGCCCCGATTAACGTTGGACTGGAACCCTTGGTCTTTCGGCGAACGGGTTTTTCACCCGTTTTGTCGTTACTCACGTCAGCATTCGCACTTCTGATACCTCCAGCATACTTCTCAATACACCTTCATCGGCTTACAGAACGCTCCCCTACCACTTGACTAATGTCAAATCCGCAGCTTCGGCACATAGTTTTAGCCCCGTTACATCTTCCGCGCAGGCCGACTCGACTAGTGAGCTATTACGCTTTCTTTAAAGGGTGGCTGCTTCTAAGCCAACCTCCTAGCTGTCTATGCCTTCCCACATCGTTTCCCACTTAACTATGATTTTGGGGCCTTAGCTGGCGGTCTGGATTGTTTTCCTCTTGACTACGGACGTTAGCACCCGCAGTCTGTCTCCCGGATAGTACTCATAGGTATTCGGAGTTTGCATCGGTTTGGTAAGTCGGGATGACCCCCTAGCCGAAACAGTGCTCTACCCCCTATGGTATTCGTCCGAGGCGCTACCTAAATAGCTTTCGGGGAGAACCAGCTATCACCAGGCTTGATTAGCCTTTCACCCCTATCCACAAGTCATCCCCTGGCTTTTCAACGACAGTGGGTTCGGTCCTCCAGTTAGTGTTACCCAACCTTCAACCTGCTCATGGATAGATCGCCTGGTTTCGGGTCTATACCCAGCAACTAAACGCCCTATTAAGACTCGATTTCTCTACGGCTCCCCTATACGGTTAACCTCGCTACTGAATATAAGTCGCTGACCCATTATACAAAAGGTACGCAGTCACACCACGAAGGTGCTCCCACTGCTTGTATGCATGCGGTTTCAGGATCTATTTCACTCCCCTCACAGGGGTTCTTTTCGCCTTTCCCTCACGGTACTGGTTCACTATCGGTCAGTCAGGAGTATTTAGCCTTGGAGGATGGTCCCCCCATATTCAGACAAGGTTTCACGTGCCTCGCCCTACTCGTCATCATTATGTGTGCCCTTTCGTGTACGGGAATATCACCCTCTACGTTCGCACTTCCCAGAGCGTTCCACTAAAACACACATAACTTAATGGGCTGATCCCCGTTCGCTCGCCGCTACTGAGGGAATCTCAATTGATTTCTTTTCCTAAGGGTACTGAGATGTTTCACTTCCCCTCGTTCGCCTTGCAACACTATGTATTCATGTTGCAATACCTACCTTAAAGTAGGTGGGTTCCCCCATTCAGAAATCTCCGGATCAAAGGATATTTGCCGCCTCCCCGGAGCTTTTCGCAGGCTATCACGTCTTTCATCGCCTCTGACTGCCAAGGCATCCACCACATGCACTTAATTACTTGACTATACAACCCCAAACAGTCGTCAACACCTACAAGTGAGTGTTGTCCGTGCGATTCTTCATCGCTACTATCTGTTGTCTGTGTACTTAAACACTGTACAGCTTCAATCTAAATTCATATACCAAAACGCTTGATTCAGTTAATTTGCTAGTTCTCAATTCATCTAGATTAATTGCTTAATCTAAACTCTTGAGTGAACAATTTATTTCAGACTCAATTTTGCCAATCTGTTAATGAATAAACACGCCTTCGTCAGGTCATGCTTAATACCGTGATACTTAAATCACAGAAGTTAATAAACCAAGACCGAAATCTCTATTTACTAATTTCTGTAATCCGAACTTATCTTAAGTTCTGGTGGAGACTAGGAGAGTCGAACTCCTGACCTCCTGCGTGCAAAGCAGGCGCTCTACCAACTAAGCTAAGTCCCCAGCTTACATCATCAGTCATGTATCTTTTATCTATAACTTCAACCAGTCAAAGTCATGGTGGGTCTGACAAGACTTGAACTTGTGACCCCACGCTTATCAAGCGTGTGCTCTAACCAACTGAGCTACAGACCCTCAGATACATCTATGAAGAACAACTTGTTGTGGATTCTTACCAATCGTCAATCTTTCGTTAAGGAGGTGATCCAGCCGCAGGTTCCCCTACGGCTACCTTGTTACGACTTCACCCCAGTCATCGGCCACACCGTGGTAACCGCCCTCTTTGCAGTTAGGCTAGCTACTTCTGGTGCAACAAACTCCCATGGTGTGACGGGCGGTGTGTACAAGGCCCGGGAACGTATTCACCGCGGCATTCTGATCCGCGATTACTAGCGATTCCGACTTCATGGAGTCGAGTTGCAGACTCCAATCCGGACTACGATCGGCTTTTTGAGATTAGCATCCTATCGCTAGGTAGCAACCCTTTGTACCGACCATTGTAGCACGTGTGTAGCCCTGGCCGTAAGGGCCATGATGACTTGACGTCGTCCCCGCCTTCCTCCAGTTTGTCACTGGCAGTATCCTTAAAGTTCCCGACATTACTCGCTGGCAAATAAGGAAAAGGGTTGCGCTCGTTGCGGGACTTAACCCAACATCTCACGACACGAGCTGACGACAGCCATGCAGCACCTGTATGTAAGTTCCCGAAGGCACCAATCCATCTCTGGAAAGTTCTTACTATGTCAAGGCCAGGTAAGGTTCTTCGCGTTGCATCGAATTAAACCACATGCTCCACCGCTTGTGCGGGCCCCCGTCAATTCATTTGAGTTTTAGTCTTGCGACCGTACTCCCCAGGCGGTCTACTTATCGCGTTAGCTGCGCCACTAAAGCCTCAAAGGCCCCAACGGCTAGTAGACATCGTTTACGGCATGGACTACCAGGGTATCTAATCCTGTTTGCTCCCCATGCTTTCGCACCTCAGCGTCAGTGTTAGGCCAGATGGCTGCCTTCGCCATCGGTATTCCTCCAGATCTCTACGCATTTCACCGCTACACCTGGAATTCTACCATCCTCTCCCACACTCTAGCTAACCAGTATCGAATGCAATTCCCAAGTTAAGCTCGGGGATTTCACATTTGACTTAATTAGCCGCCTACGCGCGCTTTACGCCCAGTAAATCCGATTAACGCTTGCACCCTCTGTATTACCGCGGCTGCTGGCACAGAGTTAGCCGGTGCTTATTCTGCGAGTAACGTCCACTATCTCTAGGTATTAACTAAAGTAGCCTCCTCCTCGCTTAAAGTGCTTTACAACCATAAGGCCTTCTTCACACACGCGGCATGGCTGGATCAGGCTTGCGCCCATTGTCCAATATTCCCCACTGCTGCCTCCCGTAGGAGTCTGGGCCGTGTCTCAGTCCCAGTGTGGCGGATCATCCTCTCAGACCCGCTACAGATCGTCGCCTTGGTAGGCCTTTACCCCACCAACTAGCTAATCCGACTTAGGCTCATCTATTAGCGCAAGGTCCGAAGATCCCCTGCTTTCTCCCGTAGGACGTATGCGGTATTAGCATTCCTTTCGAAATGTTGTCCCCCACTAATAGGCAGATTCCTAAGCATTACTCACCCGTCCGCCGCTAAGATCAGTAGCAAGCTACCTCTCTCCGCTCGACTTGCATGTGTTAAGCCTGCCGCCAGCGTTCAATCTGAGCCATGATCAAACTCTTCAGTTAAAATCATTTTGTACCTTATTTAAAGACAAGGTACCAATTCTGGCTCATCAATTACTGACTTAAATTTCGCTCAAATAAACTTCGAGTAATTTAAACCAATCAATCAATGAAAATTATTTCGATTAATCAATCAGTAAAAATCCACACAAGTTGTTCTTCAATTCTCTTAATGATCTTCTTCCTGGTTCGTCACCAGCAAGCTAGGTCGGCTATATTACTCTTAATCTCTTAAAAGTCAACAGGTAATTTCGATATTTTTAAAACTTATTCTCAAACCAACTTACCATCAAATTCATTACTTAAAGCAATCAACTTAATCACAAGTAACTGTTTTTCAACAAGTTTCTATCTGCATCACCGCCGATGGATGTGCATTATAGACCATCTCAGTCCCTTTGCAAGGGGTATTTCAGCCTTTTTCACTTGAGTGCCGTTTTTTTCTACTATTTTGCGAAAAAAGTGATATATATGGCTTTTTTTTAGACATTTCCCCTACCTTTTATTAGCTTTTTATATTTAAGAATTTAGGACATTTTTAATTTTCTATGTCTTTAATAGAGTTTATAGACATATATAGACCCTTAATTCTAAAGAATCTAAAGAATCTAAAGAATCTAAAGAATCTAAAGAATCTAAAGAATCTAAAGAATCTAAAGAATCTAAAGAATCTAAAGAATCTAAAGAATCTAAAGAATCTAAAGAATCTAAAGAATCTAAAGAATCTAAAGAATCTAAAGAATCTAAAGAAATAATAGAGTAAATACTCTATTCCCAGCTATATTTCTTCTTACTTTTAACTTACTTCATTTATTATTAATTATGTTTAGATGGTTCCACGTGGAACGCTTAATTGGTTTTGTGTTCCAGAAATAAAAAAAAGCAGGATTACTCCTGCTTTTTTAATCTATAACTTTTTTATTAGTCAGTGAAAATTACACGTGCAATTGCTTTTTTACCTGATTGAATAATAAAGCTTCCGTTTTCTTTTACAGAGAAACTTGCATCAACAGCATTCCAGTCAACTTTTACCGCACCACGAGCTACCGCATCTTTTGCCGCAGCTGCATTCGGATTTAGGCCTGCTACACGTAAAATCGTAGCAATAAAGATTTCTCCTCCAAACTCACCAAGTGAAATAGTCACTTCTGGTGTGTCTTCAGGTACTTCACCTTCTGTAATACGGTTACCAGCACTCTTGTGGGCATTAGCAGCAGCTTCTGCATCATGGAAGCGTTCAACTAGCTCAAGCGCAAGGATACGTTTTACTTCCTGAGGATTACGACCAGCAGCAATTTCATCTAATAAAGCTTTGATCTCATCAAGAGATTTGAAGCTTAATAAATCGAAATAGCGTTCAATTAAAGAGTCTGGCATTGATAAAACTTTTTGGTACATTGCCCCTGGTGTATCAAATACACCAATATAGTTACCTAAAGATTTAGACATTTTATTTACGCCATCTAGACCTTCTAGAATCGGCACAGTGATACACACTTGAGATTCTTGGCCATAACGGCTTTGTAAAGTACGACCCATAAGTAAGTTAAAGGTTTGGTCTGTACCGCCTAACTCAACGTCAGCTTCAAGCGCAATTGAGTCATATCCTTGAACTAAAGGATATAAAAACTCATGAATTGCAATCGGCTGATGATTGCTATAGCGCTTAGTAAAGTCATCACGCTCTAACATACGTGATACGGTTTGCTGACTTGCTAATTGAATAAGGTCAGCAGCAGACTTTTGATTAAACCATTCTGAGTTAAAACGTACTTTTGTTTTATTCGGGTCTAATATCTTGAATACTTGTTCTTGATAAGTTTTAGCGTTGGCTTCTACTTGTTCACGTGACAACGGTGGACGAGTTGCGCTTTTACCAGTTGGGTCACCAATCATTGCTGTATAGTCGCCAATTAAGAAGGTAACTTCATGGCCCAAGTCTTGGAAAGTTTTTAGTTTATTAATAAGAACCGTATGTCCTAAATGTAAATCTGGTGCTGTAGGGTCAAAACCAGCTTTAATTTTAAGAGGGCGATTCTCTTTAAGCTTTTTCAGTAAATCTTCTTCTGAAATAATTTCGTGCGTGCCTCGTTGGATGAGGGCAAGCTGTTCTTCGGCGGGCAAGAAATTTGACATCACAAAACCTAAACACATCAGTTATTCAATTTGTGCGATATACTAACATTTTTTCAGCGTCTTGCAGGGGAAGTTGCATATGAGCGCAATCTATATCGGCGTAATGACTGGCACTAGTATGGATGGTGTGGATATTGTAGCGGCTTCATTTGAGCCACTACAGCTTCATGCCACTCTTACAGTTCCATTCGAACCCGAGTTACGTGATGAGCTTATGGCGTTGACTTTGCCCGATGACAATGAAATTGACCGTATGGGTAAAGCTGATGTTGCTCTAGCCAAAATGATTGGTGATGGGATTAATACTCTCATTGAAAAGCACCAATTAGACCGTAGCCAAATTAAAGCAATTGGGTCGCATGGGCAAACCATTCGCCATCGTCCAGAACATGGCTTTACGCTACAAATTGGCGATCCCAACATTATTACTGAAATTACTCAGATTCCGGTTGTTTCAGATTTTCGTCGTAGAGATATGGCAGCGGGGGGCCAAGGCGCACCATTAGTTCCTGCTTTCCATCAAGCATTATTTCAACATCCAAGTATTCATCGTGTGATTTTGAATTTGGGTGGTATTGCTAATGTGAGCATGCTGCCTGCCAATAACAGTGACGGCGTATTTGGTTTTGATACAGGTCCTGCAAATATTTTGATGGATGCGTGGTGCCATCGCCATACAGGTCATCCATATGATGAAAATGGTGATTGGGCTGCTTATGGTCATCCTATCCGCTCTTTACTCGACCGCCTTTATGCCCATGAGTATTTTTCTAAAGAACCGCCTAAGAGCACGGGACGTGAAGACTTTAATATTGACTGGTTAGATGACCAGTTAATCGATTGGCGAAATGACTTAACTTATGATGAGTTAGAAGATACACCTGAAAACATTCAAGCAACCCTATTAAAACTTACTGTGCGTGCCATTCAAAAAGCAATTTATCGTTCTGATATGGAAACAGGTGAAGTATATGTATGTGGTGGTGGTGCTTATAACTCTTATTTACTAGAACAATTACGTTGGCGTTTACGTAAACATAATTGGTCTGTTCAACCTACCGATGTGTTAGGACTTTCCCCTACTTGGGTCGAGGCTACAGCATTTGCATGGTTAGCAATGCGCTTTGTAGACGGTTTAAGTGGAAATTTGCCAGCAGTCACAGGCGCTTCGGATTTCAGAATTCTAGGCACGATCACGGCAGTATAAAACTATTTATTGATTTGTTTGGTTAGATTCGACCTCATAGCACATTTACTGACCCGAAATGCTGTTATTTAAATGAGCATAAAAACTCATGATAAATGCCGATAAAAATAATTTAAGGCATGTTTGTATGGATCTGACCAAACGTATTCATCAATATACACGCGGGGCTTGGACATTCGATGTGATTGATTCAGGCCCTATAGATGGTCCTCTCGTTGTTTTATTGCATGGTTTTCCAGAAACTGCTCATAGTTGGGAGCAGACTTCGGAATTATTGCATGAGCATCAATTTAGAACACTTGCGATTCATCAACGTGGTTATAGTTTAAATGCTAGGCCTCAAAGCCGATTTAAATATACATTGAGTGAACTTGTAGAAGATGTGACAAGTTTAATTGAACAGCTTGGCCAGCCAGTTTATTTAATTGGGCATGACTGGGGCTCGGCAATTGCTTCAGGCGTTGCTATGAAGTATCCACAATATATTCAACATCTCACTTTAGTTTCTGTACCTCATCAAGCTGCATTTTTAAAAGCTTGTTTAAGCAGTAGACAACTTTTTAAATCTTATTATTTTGCAATTTTTCAGTTACCGATTCTGCCCGAACTTTTATTTAAAAAACTACCTAAATTGGGTCGTAAGTTTCTAAAGTCATCAGGAATGACTGAACAGCAAATTGCGATATTTGAGGCTGAGTTTATAAAGGAAAATAGATTAACCACGGCGTTGAATTGGTATCGTGGCTTTTTTTGGGACAAACCTCAAAATCCGTTTAAAGCCATAGATGTCCCCACTCTTTTTATTTGGGGTAAACATGATATTGCCGTTACAGAAAAAAGTGCCGAGCTAAACTCACATTATTTTAAAAATAGTTATGAAGCAGTTTTTATGGATGCATCGCACTGGATTCCATATCAGAATGCACCTGAACTGGTGCAATACTTTTTAGAATCTGTCCGTACAAAATAATGATTTGATCAATAAAAAAACCTCTCAAAATAGAGAGGTTTTTTAAATTTTAAAATTCTTTTAAATCGAGAATGAAGAACCACAACCACATGTTGTTGTTGCATTCGGGTTTTGTACGATAAAACGCGAACCTTCAAGACCTTCTACATAGTCAACTACTGAACCAATGAGGTATTGGTAGCTAAGTGAGTCAACCAGCATTTTCACATCGCCATTTACGAATTCTGCATCATCTTCATTTACGCTTTCAGCAAAATTGAAGCCATACGAAAACCCTGAACACCCGCCTCCTGTTACATATACACGTAACATGAGATCGTCATTCCCTTCACTATCACGGAGTTGGCGTACCTTATTGGCAGCATTATCTGTCAAAACTAGAGCTTGGGCATTCATGATGATTGTTCCTCGGATTTTGCTGTGCCTTTCAAAATAAAAAAGACCCTATATTGAGTATAGCATAATCAATATAGGGTCTGTCTTCGAAGTTTAAAGCGAATCTTGAGTATTTTTATCAAGATTATTTGTAATTCTCATCCTGTAAGCCACATTCGAAGTTCTTAGCATCTTGCTTGCAACGGAATTGCCATAGTAGTTTCATCATGCGTTTATCATACACACCGCGTTGTGTAAGGTTAATTCGAGACTCACGCATGAGCTTTTGGTAGCCCGGTTTATCGGCTGCTGGGACATCCATCCAGTATTTTTGTGGAATATCCGCTTTCATTTTACCCAAGATCGTAAAAGCACGTGGTAGCTGACCTGAGACCCACTCTCTAGATTTCTGTCCAAAACCAGCTGGGAACTTATCAGGTCGGATAATAATATTTCCTGTGACCTGTAAGATTGGATAATTCACGATCGCACCTTTTGTACCTAAACCTTTTTGTAGTTCCAAAGGTTTAAATGCTGCTGCTGGCGCACCAATAATATCAACTTGATGGTTATTAAATTTCGCACCGAAATTTGTTACGTCAGCACTAACCGCCTGTGCCCCGACCTGCTGAACCATAATTTTTTGTGCTTCATCATAGTCAAGAACAGCAATTTTCTTACCTGCGGCTTTCGCTACCGTATTGATGCTACGGTCATTTACCAAAAGGTAAGCATCACCAACCGGAATAACACCGACAACCTCATAGCGACCATTAACCATATATTTACTAAAAGTCGGACTCGCTAAACCTTGCATCACTTTTACAGCAAGCTTGAGGTCAGGAATCGCTCCAATTGCGTCTAATGAACCCGTAAATGAGTTAAATTGGCGACCACGCATCCCTGACACGCTAATACCATCACATTTACCTGCTTTAAAATCTTCGGCAATCACGGCTTCATTCTGGTTTACTTTAAGCTCGATATCAGCTCCCCAGTTTTTTGCGGCAAGTTGATAATCCTTCATCAGCGCATAAACATCGCCATTTTTTCCAACGAAGTCAAAAACACATACTGTTTGTTTAGCCTCGGCTGCAAAAGAAACTGTGGTAAGTCCCATCGCAAGTAATAGCGTTTTGGAAAATTGCATATTCTTTTTCCTTTCCTTGTGGAGTTTTTTGTTTTTCGATACCAAGAAATTTCACACCATCAGGTATGAATCGGATAGGCTTCATATAAAAATCATGATGGAATATTTGTATAGACCGTTTTTGCTTTTATGATTTTATTTCCCTGAAAAATAGATAGCGAATGACCTATCTATTAGCAATTATTTTAATCACTCAAGTCCTTGATCTATTTTTATACCTTCATGTTTCCTTATGAAGTTTTTATCTAAATTTAGCTTAACGTCTTTCTATTTATCCACAATGGCAGAACTGACAGCGCATATAAAACAAAAAGCCTAGAACTCAGTCTAGGCTTTCTGAAAGAAATTAGGATTATTCACCAGGCATTGAACATTCAAAGTTAGCCTTGTCTACAGAACAACGTGCTTTTTTGAGTACAGACATCATTCCAGCATCGTAAACACCGCGTTTAGTTAAGTCCATACGGCCATCACGCAACATTTTTTGATACTTAAGTTTGTCTTCTGCACTTAAGTTCATTTTGTATTTGCCAGGAATTTGCGCTTCTAAACGGTTGATCATTGCAAAGCTCTTCGGTAACTGTTTAACAAACCAGTCACGAGATTTTTGACCAAAACCAGCTGGGAATTTATCAGAACGTAATACTAGATCTGCTGTAACGTGTAATACAGGGAAATTCCACATTACACCGTTTGCGCCTAAACCTTTATTTAATTCTAATGGTTTGTAAGCGTAAGCAGGCGCACCTACCATATCTACCTGACCATTGTTAAATTTAGCAGCAAAGTTTGAGATATCAGAAAGAACTGCTTGAGCACCTACACGTTGCACCATAATTTTTTGTGCATCGTCATAGCCAAGTACAGCGAATTTTTTACCCGCAGCTTTTTCAACAGAGTTGATGTTTTTGTCGCGTACGAAAATGAATGCTGAACCTAGCGGAGAAATACCAGCAACTTCGTATTTTTTACCACCCATATTCGTGGTCATTTTTGCTGCATTACGCGCATCTAATACATAAGTAATTGCACGTTGAGCGATTTGGTTATTTGGAACACCACCAAGTGAGTCGATAGATCCTGCGAATTTGTTATATTGGCGTGCACGCATTGCTGTCATTGCTACAGCATCACATTTACCCGCTTTAAAATCATTATCGGCAACAGCCTCGTCCTGACGAGGAACTAAGTTAATTTCAGTACCCCAGCCTTTTGCAGCAAGAGCCCATTCTTCCATCATTTTATATGAGTCGCCTGCTTTTCCTAAGAGGTCGAATACACATACGGTACTCGCTGCTTGCGCTGAAGCAGAAAAACTAACAACAGAAGCGGCAGCCATAGCAAGTACGATTTTTTTCATTTTCTTCATCCTTCCACGGAACAGATTTTTTGTTTGAAGTTTCCTTTCAAACACAGATATTAATCATGTTTTTTAGAAAAAAATAGAGCTTTTACTCAAATATTTTTATCTCATTGAACCATTGTTTGTTGGTTTTAAATTATTTATTAAAAGGAAAAATCGCTAATTTTCCGTAAGTTATTTTTTATATTCACAATTTTCATACCCATATTCAGCTTTGAAATATATGTAGCGTTTTTGTGTTTAAAAAATAAACTACTCTCCATTAAGCGTACATTCAAAATTTGTCCGTTCAACTGTACAGCGGGCGCGCTTTAGCACACTCATCATTGTTGCATCGTATACACCTTGTTTTGTTAAGCTGAGGCGACCTTCACGTAAAATTTTTTGATATTTAGTTTTGTCTTCTGCTGAAAAATTAATTTTAATTTTTGAGGGTACGCCCATTTCTAGCCGTTTTATCATGGCAAAATTCTGAGGTAATTTTTGTATAAACCAAGCACGTGACTTTATACCGAAATCTGTGGGGAACTTATCACTTCGGGCAATTAAATCACCCGTAACGTTAACTACGGGGAAAGTAAACATTGCCCCTTTCACGCCGACCCCTTTACCAATCTCTAAAGGTTTATAAGCATAGGCTGGTGCCGCAATTGCATCGACTTGGCCACTATTAAACTTTTTCACAAAATCGGTAATTTCTGAAGGAATGGGCTGAGCGCCAACGCTTTCCACCATAATTTTTTGTGCTGCGTCATATTGCAAAATAGCAAACTTAGTCCCACGTACTTTTTCAATTGAGTTGAGGTTTTTATCTCTTACAAATAAATAAGCCAATCCAATCTGAACAATACCAACGACCTCGTAATTGGTTCCAGTTTGTGTAGTCACCATGCGATGTTTATTACGCTTATCTAAAACATAACTAATAGCTTTTTGGGCGATTGCATTACTGGTTACCCCTCCAATCGCATCAATTGAACCTGCAAATTTATTATAATTTCGCGCCCGCATGGAGGTCATATAAGCGGCGTCACATTTTCCTTCACGCAGTCTACGGTCAACTAAGCCTTCATCTTGAAATGGAATTAAAGTGATATCTGCTTGCCATTCTTTCGCTGCAAGCGCCCACTCTTCCATCATTTTATAGGATTCACCTGACTTTCCTAATAAATCAAACACACAGACACTTTGCCCAGCATGTACTGTCCCCACAGCACAGCAAAATACTGCACCAATTATCCCCAATCTTTTTTTCATTTGACTTTCCTTAGTCTAGTTTTATTAGTAGCTCATTAATCAACCAAATTTCAAACTGTTTTTATTTTAGCCATATTTTTTTAAAAGTATTCTATCTTGTTCAATATTTTGAAAATTTCGGATGAATAGCGAAATTTAGAATGTCTGGATATATCTAATTATTAATACCTGCTCACTAAAATCCGGAAAGTTTTGTTTTCATCGGCAGTTCTCTTTAAAATACAGCATCCCTAACTCACCTCGATACAATAAGATGATTCAATTTGACCAAGTTTCTTTACGCCGCGGTGGACGTGTTCTATTTCAAAAAGCGTCTATGCAATTACACCCAGGTTGGAAGATTGGTCTAACTGGTGTAAATGGCGCAGGTAAATCGACCTTATTTGCTGCATTACTTGGAAGTTTAGGTGCAGATGAAGGTTCACTTACTCGTCCGACAGGCTGGACCGTGGCGCATATGGCGCAAGAAGTAAAAGCCCTAGATATGCCTGCAATTGATTTTGTTCTTTCAGGTGATGAAGAGTTTTGGGATATTCAAAATAAGCTTGCTCAACCAGATCAACTGACTGATTTTGAACTGGCTAAATTGCATGGCCGCTTTGATGAAATTCATGGTTATTCAGCGCCCTCTAAAGCTGCGCAGCTCATGGCAGGCCTTGGTTTTCTAGAAAATCAATTACGTTTGAACGTTGAGAGCTTCTCAGGTGGATGGCGTATGCGCTTAAATTTGGCGCGTACCCTCATGAGTCGTTCTGATCTACTCTTACTGGATGAGCCAACAAACCACTTAGACTTGGATGCAATTCTGTGGTTAGAAGATTGGCTTAAAGCCTATGAAGGTACACTCATTCTAATTTCGCATGACCGCGACTTTTTAGATGCGATTACAGATCATATTCTTCATATTGAAAATCAAGAACTCACGCTTTACACCGGAAACTACTCTACATTTGAAACCACACGTAGTGAACGTCTTGCCCAGCAACAACAAGCTTTTGAAAAGCAGCAAGAAACACGTGCTCACTTACAAAAGTTTATTGACCGTTTTAAGGCAAAAGCGACTAAAGCTCGTCAAGCACAAAGTCGTATTAAACAACTTGAGCGCATGCAGCAACTTGCACCAGCCCATGTAGATACGCCGTTTACATTTAGTTTCCGTGAACCGACTAAAATGAGTTCACCGTTGCTGACTTTAGATAATGCCAGCATTGGTTATGGTGATAAGCAAATAGCCGAAAAAATTAGATTACAAATTACACCGAACTCACGTATTGGTTTGCTTGGGATGAACGGCGCAGGTAAGTCAACATTGATTAAGAGCTTGGTTGGTGATTTACCACTCTTGGCAGGTGAACGTAAAGCTTCCGAGCTGCTTAATATTGGTTACTTTGCGCAGCACCAGATGGATGCTTTAGATGGTCACGCTAGCCCAATGCTACAGCTTGCCCGTATAGCAGATAAACAAATCAGTGAAGCCACTCTACGTTCGTTCTTAGGGAGTTTTGGCTTTAGTGGTGAACGCATGGATACACCATGTGAAAGCTTTTCTGGTGGAGAACGCGCTCGTTTAGCCCTAGCACTCATTGTATGGCAGCGTCCAAATGTTTTAATTCTCGATGAACCAACAAACCATTTAGATCTTGATATGCGTCATGCACTGAGCATGGCATTACAAGATTTTGAAGGTGCCGTTGTTCTGGTTTCCCACGAACGTCAACTTATTGCAAGTGTATGTGATGAGCTTCTTTTAGTACACGGCGGTAAATGTACTGAGTTCGAGGGTGATTTACAGGACTATGCTAAATGGCTACGTGAAGCACGTCAGCAACAAATCAATGCTCAGACTGCTGTGGCACAGAATAATTCGTCCTCTGCCGCTCCAGCGCCTGCTAAAGTTGATAAAGAAGCACAGCGTAAAGAAGCTGCTCGCCGTCGTGAACAGACTCGACCTATTCGTAAAAATATTGAAAAGGTTGAATCACAAATTGAAAAGCTACAACCACAGCTCGCCAAAATTGAAGAATCCTTAGCAGACACATCTTTATATGAGGCTGCACGTAAGGATGATCTACTCAAACTTATGAATGAGCAGACAGAGCTGAAAGCTAAACTTGAGCAACACGAAGAGCAGCTTTTGGAACTCATGATGGAATTAGAAGAAATGGAAGCTTCTTTTGATTAATCCATTTTCTAAAATAAAAAAGCCGATTTCTTAATCGGCTTTTTTATTGATTAGTAAGGCGTATAAAAAGCCCCCAATTCATTTAAATTGGTATTGATCGGTAAAGGCCAAACACTGCTTGATAAGCTGTCAGCAATATATAAATCGTATCCGCCTCGACTCCCTGTTTGTCCTGCAAGAGATACCACCATGTAACGCTGATCTAAAGGAGCTGGATCGGAAGTATCATAATTGGTGTTGTTAAATGGCAAACGTGTAGTTTGTTTATTAGCCATATCATAAATATAGATCTGGTCATGAGGATTTGTTGGGCTATACCAGCGCACATATAAGAACCGACTTCCTTGCCACCTTACTGGATAATATGAAGCGATATTGGTCAGTTGTGTATCATAAGCACCCGACTGATCAATACTAAAAATTCTAGAATTATTTCCAGCACCTTTTGCATACAAAATTTGAGTGGTATTCACCATCGGATAAGGCATCGATTCTTCTATATCCCAACCATTTTGAGTCACAGAAGTCATCGTCCGATCCGTCATTTTAATGATTTTTAGATCACCATTTTGTTTAAAAATAATACGCTGGTTATCTATAAATTTAGGGTCTTCATCGCGCTTATTATTGCCCTGAGTTAGGTTAATGGGTAACTCAGTGCTTCCGACTTTCCAAACATACACATCCCATGCATCGCCATAATGCTGTCCAGAATTCACTCCCATAAACGTTAACCATTTTCCATCTGGAGAGAAATGGCCATTCATCATATGGTCAATTTTCCAATTTGCGCCGAGTAATGTGGTCTGCTGTGTTGTGAAGTTATAAAGATAAAGCTTACTGTCCCATGCCTCATAATCACTATAACGATGAAATACTAATTTTCCATAAAAGGTGGGAGCTATCGCAGCATGCAGTTGAAATAAACAATTAAAAAATATGATTCCAATGCATAAGAGTTTTTGTATTTTTTTCATAATTATATTTCCTATTGTTATTAGTAAGTACCGCATAGAGAATATAACTTCGAATAGTTTACTTGTTAAACAAAATACTTTTTTCGGATACAAAAAAGGGCTAATGATGATTAGCCCTTTACCATAAAAAATCAATTATCTAAATTTTTTATGATTTTCATTTCGTATTTTGACTAAATTAATTGCTTCAGTTTTGGCTAGATCTAATTGTCCTTGCTCAACTAAAACAGTTACTTTATCAATCTCGGCAACAAGCTGATCTAAACCAGCTTGATACTCTTTTACCTTTACATTTTCTGATGGCAAACCTTCGAGTTTATGCGGCAAATATTGCTTAGAAGAAACTGCTGCTTCACGCATTACCACAAGCTGTTTTTTCGCGTTATCAGCATCTTTCGCTTCAGCAAATGCTTCCGTACTCTTAGCTAAAGTTTTCATATTCGTTTCTAGGTCTGCCGCCCAAACAGCAGAACTTCCTAAAAACACACATGAAATTAATAGGCTAGCTAATAATTTCTGACTCATCATTCTCTCCCTAGACTGATTTAGAATCATGTTATGAATTAAGCATCAATATCCGCATTTAAAGCATTCTCTTCAATGAATGCACGACGTGGTTCAACATC
Source organism: Acinetobacter sp. S-1 (assembly GCF_059579785.1). NCBI lineage: Bacteria > Pseudomonadati > Pseudomonadota > Gammaproteobacteria > Moraxellales > Moraxellaceae > Acinetobacter > Acinetobacter sp. S-1. The sequence goes on along the minus strand of NZ_CM184207.1, from coordinate 6,211 downwards.
ATCACCCATTAAGCAAGAGAACATACGATCTGCTTCAATCGCATCATCAATTGTCACCTGCAACATATTACGGTTTTCAGGGTCCATTGTTGTTTCCCACAGCTGTTCAGCATTCATCTCTCCAAGACCTTTATAGCGTTGGATCATCATACCGCGGCGTGAATCTTGCAAAATGTGCTGCCAAACTTGATGGAAGTTAGCCACTTGAATACGGCGGTCGCCTTTTTGTAAAAAAGCACCATCTTCAAGTAAAGTGAACCAACTCTTCGAGTTTTTGAGTAAACGTGCATATTCAGCTGAATTCAATAAAGCTGCATCAAGCAAGTACGCATGTGGCAGATTATGAACATAGACAGTAATACGTGGCCAGTAATGTGCAGATTTTTCACCCTGAGCATTTTCACGCTCAAATGCCTCTAAAGAGATTTCCGGACGTAAGCTTGGCTGTAATCTGGTAATGATATCGCGTACCTGATCAGCCCATTGTTGTACATAAGCTTCATCATGGTTTTGATCACTCTTGAATGCCTCTACTTCAAGTAAAGCATCCAATAAGCTTGCTGGATAACGTAAAGTTAAGCGCTGTAAGCTCTTTTGTGAAACTTGATAGTCTTGAATCACTTTCGCCAGTGCTTCACCAGTAATTGCAGGTGCTTCAGCATTGGTATGTAGAGATAGCTCATCAATTGCATTTGAGATGAGATAAGTTTCCAATGCATCATTATCTTTGATGTATTGTTCTTGCTTACCTTTCTTCAATTTATACAAAGGTGGTTGAGCAATATAAATATGCCCACGCTCAACCAATTCTGGCATTTGACGGAAGAAGAACGTTAACAACAAGGTACGGATGTGAGAACCATCGACGTCGGCATCGGTCATGATAATGATTTTATGATAGCGAAGCTTATCAGGGTTATATTCTTCACGACCAATACCACAGCCAAGTGCAGTGATTAAAGTACCCACTTCCTGACTAGAAATCATTTTGTCAAAGCGTGCACGTTCAACGTTCAGGATTTTACCTTTCAACGGTAAAATAGCCTGCATTTTACGATTACGGCCTTGCTTAGCACTACCACCAGCAGAGTCACCCTCGACTAAATATAATTCAGAAAGTGCAGGGTCTTTTTCCTGACAATCTGCCAATTTACCTGGTAAACCTGCAATATCAAGTGCACTTTTACGACGTGTCATTTCACGCGCCTTACGTGCAGCATCACGTGCACGCGCAGCATCAATAATTTTACCGGCAATTGATTTTGCAGCTTGCGGGTTTTCAAGTAAGTAAGCAGAGAACTCTTTGTTCATTGCTTGCTCAACCGCTGGTTTTACTTCACTCGATACTAGTTTTTCTTTAGTTTGAGAAGAGAATTTCGGATCAGGTACTTTTACCGAAATAATCGCGGTTAAACCTTCTCGTGCATCATCGCCTGTCACATTGACTTTTTCTTTCTTGAGAATATTTTCATTTTCAAGATATTGGTTAAGACCACGCGTTAAAGCTGCACGGAAACCTGCTAAATGAGTACCGCCATCCTTTTGAGGAATATTGTTGGTAAAACAACGCACGTTTTCTTGATAACTTTCATTCCACTGTAATGCAACTTCTACACCAATACCGTTTTCTGTATCAGCAGTGAAATGGAAAATCTCGTTTAGATGAGTTTTACCTTCGTTAATGTATTTTACAAACTCAGATAAACCACCTTCGTAGTCATATACGTGCTCAAGGTTAATACGTTCATCACGTAAAACAATACGCACGCCCGCGTTTAAAAATGAAAGCTCTCGTAAACGACGCGCTAAAATTTCAACGTTAAAAATAGTTTGACTAAAAGTTAGTTCACTTGGCCAAAAACGTACAGTTGTACCACTGCTATCCGTTTCACCAATCACACGTAATGGATATTGCGGATCACCGTGGTGATACTCTTGTTCGTGCACTTGGCCAGCGCGATTAATAATTAAATGCAATTTACTTGAAAGCGCATTTACAACTGAAACGCCTACGCCGTGCAAACCACCTGAAACTTTATAGCTGTTGTCGTCAAACTTACCGCCTGCGTGCAAGATCGTAAGAATTACTTCCGCTGCAGACACCCCTTCTTCAGGGTGGATATCTGTTGGAATACCACGGCCATTATCAGAAACACTCACTGATTCATCTTCGTGAATTGTGACAATAATTTCGTCACAATGCCCAGCTAAAGCTTCATCGATTGCGTTATCGACAACCTCGAATACCATATGGTGTAAACCGGTACCGTCGTCTGTATCCCCAATATACATACCCGGACGTTTACGAACTGCATCTAATCCACGTAATACTTTAATACTAGAGGAATCATAAGCCTTTTCATTGGTTTGTTCTGTTTGAGAGGCTGATTGAGACTCTGAACTCATGGTTTCTCCCTAGCAAATATAGGTTTATTCAAAGATGGGTAACATCAAAAAATTATGGTGAAGCAAGACTAACTTGACCGGATTCAACATTGAATAATTGATATGAAATAGACAGATCATGTAAGTGTTTTTTTACCGATGCATGATCTAAAGTTGTCATAAAAACCTGGCTACCAAGTTGGCTTAATCGTTCAATTAAACGTTGTTGTGCGGTTAAGTCTAATTCTGCTGTCAGATCATCTAATAATACCACAGTTTCCTTATTACTCGCATGTAACATTGCAATTTGTGACAGTTTTAAGGCAATAATCAAGAGTTTTTTCTGACCTCTTGATAAAACTACATCAGCATGTCCAAACGGGGTTTTTAAGCGCAAATCTGCACGATGTGGGCCATATTCGGTATAGCGTCGTTCGATGTCTTTTTGGTGTTGATTCAGCAAGTCTTGCATGAGTCCCTGCTCTGTATGAAAACCGGGACTATATTCCAGTTCAATCTCTAGATCAGGTAGCAATTGACTTAAATCATTTTGAAAAAAGACATTCCATTGTTCCACAATACTTAAACGCTGAGAGTGTAAAATTTCACCATAATCACTCAACATTTTATTCCACGGCTCTAAATCCGCTAGAGAAATATTCCGTCTGGTTTTAAGTAAAGTATTACGCTGCTTTAATGCACGAGAATAATATTGCCAAGCAAAATAAAACTCAGGTTCCACGTGGAACATCAGCCAATCTAAAAGCTGGCGCCGAGGTTTCGCCCCATGGTCAATAATATCTGTACTTTGTGGATCAATATGCTGCAAAGGAAGCAGTTTAGCGAGTTGTCCTTGTGTAGCTACTGTATCGCCATTAACCTTCATCAACTGCTCACCAGAGGCCAACTTTTGCATGCCAATTTTTTCAGTTGCAGATTGCGCGAAGACAATCGCATCTTCAGCAGAGTATTGAATATAATTTTTAGGTATATGGGTACGGAACGACCGCCCTGTTGCAAGCAAATGGATTGCTTCCAGTATTGAAGTTTTTCCTGAACCGTTAGCGCCATAAAATACATTAAACGGTTGCAACCCTTGGAGTGCAACCGTTTTTAAATTACGCACACGTTCAATATTTAAACGCGTAAGATGCATATTAGATAGCCGGATTATACACGCATCGGCATAACGACATAGGTTTGATCAGGATGTGCCGGATCTTGAACCAATACAGATTGATTTGCCTCAGTCATGCTCATATTTACATCATCACCATCAAGCACACCTAAAACATCCAGTAAATATTGTGCATTAAATGACATTTCAAGCGGTATGTTTTGATACTGAATCGCTAAATCTTCAATCGCTTCGTCTTGTTCAGGGTTATTTGCACGTAGCTGTAAAGAATCCTGATTAAAATTCAAGAAAACACCACGTAATTTCTCATTACTCAAAATTGCGACGCGTTGTAATGATTGTTTAAACACATCATGGCTAATTAATACATGTTTATCGCCACCACGTGGAATTACACGACGATAATCAGGGAATTTTCCATCAATCAACTTTGTAGTAAAGCGAACAGTGATATCGCCCTGCTCTTTGTCACGGCTTGGCGTATTAATTGTGACATTTAACAATTCACGACCAATCAGCAACGTTAATTGTTCATCTTCAATGCTAAGTAAACGCTGTAATTCACCAACAGCTTTACGAGGCACAATTGCTTGGACCAATTGAGATGATGTAGAAGAAGCAGTAATTTCACAAAGTGCTAAACGGTGACCATCTGTTGTTACTGCACGTAATTGATTTTCATCAATTTCTAATAAAGTACCCGTTAAATAGAAACGTACATCTTGTACGGCCATAGCAAAAGCCGTTTTTTCAAATAAACGCTTTAACTCACGTTGAGTGACCTGTACTTGTGTACCTTGACTATTTTCAGTGGTCAATAATGGATAATCTTCTGCCGGTAAAGTACCTAATACAAAACGGCTATTACCAGATTTTAAAATACATCTTTGATCTTCTGTAATTTGTAAGTCAATCAATGCAGCTGTAGGCAATGATTTACAAATTTCCATCAACTTACGAGCAGGAACAGTTGTTTCACCTGCTTCAATGCATGCCCCTTCTGTTAAAACAGTACTGGCAACCAGCTCGACTTCTAAATCAGAACCGGTAATGGTGAGTGCCTGAGCATTAGTCTGAATTTTGACGTTTGAAAGAATATTCAATGTATGACGACGTTCTACCGCACCGACAACATGCGATAAAACATTGAGTAAGCTTTCTTTAGCGATTTTCAAACGCACGATTCATTCCTCTAGCAACTTGGAGCAAATATTTCATTTTTTAGCTGTGTACTATGCTGCACTTACGTAGACTTTGCAACAACGTCTTATCATTTCATTAACTCTGGAGTAGACGTAATAGATTTTTATAATCTTCGTCAAAAATCGGATCTTCTTCACGTAGACTTACTACTTTTTCACAAGCATGCATGACTGTACTGTGGTCACGTCCACCAAAAGCCATTCCAATTTCGGGAAAACTATCACCAGTCAACTCACGAGCAAGTCCCATTGCTAACTGACGTGGTCGCGCATAGATTCGAGTCCGCTTTGGTCCTACCAATTCTTTTAAAGGAATACGGAAATATTCACTAACCACACGTTGGATATTTTCTACACTAATTGTACGTGCACGGATTGCCAACACATCTTTTAAAGACTCGCGGACAACATCAAGATCAATTGGTGCACCTTTAAAACGAGAAATTGCGACGACTTTATTGAGTGCGCCTTCAAGTTCACGTACGTTGGCAACTACTTGTTGGGCAATAAATAATGCACAATTTCGAGGTAAATCAACGCCGCTATTTTCGGCTTTTTTCAATAGAATTTCGATACGAGTTTCAATATCTGGCGGTTCAACGCCTACTGAAAGACCCCAAGAAAAGCGAGAAACCAAACGCGGGTCTAACTCGGTCAATTCTTTTGGATAACGATCTGAAGTTAAAATAATTTGTTTAGATTCATCAAGTAATGCATTGAATGTATAGAAGAATTCAACCAAACTTGCTTCTTTACCTGCTAAAAGATGAATATCATCGACCAACAATAAATCTAAAGAACGGCAATTTTTCTTAAATTCTTCAACTTTGCCTTTTTGCAAAGAACTTACAAAATCCTGAACGAAGCTCTCAGAGGTCATATACATCACCCGTGCATTAGGCTTGGCTTGCAATAAAGCATTACCAACTGCCTGCATCAAGTGAGTCTTACCCAATCCTGTCGGACCATATAAGAATAAAGGGTTATGCTGTGAAGCACCTAATTGTGTTAATACCTTTCTACATGTTTCAGCAGCCATCTGGTTCGAACGGCCTTCAACAAATAAAGAAAAAGTAAATTGGGGGTTTAATAGTTTCTTTTTCGGTGTTTTTGGGTTCACTACACTATTAGTAGTAGGTGAACTGGAAATAGAATCTGGTTCTTTTTTTACTTTAATACTTTGTTGGGGCGCAGTTTGCAAAGCAGCAGTTGTAGTTGCTGGCTGCTCACCTGATGACAAAATACTACCAGGACGAGAATCAACTAAAATCTCAACCTGACGTACTCGCCCTTCTGATAACTGTTCGGCCAATATAGAAATTAATTCTAGATGGTTCTCTTGAATGTAACGCGTCCAATAAGGATTAGGTGCATAAAGACGCAGTGTCCCTTCTACTTCTTCAGCAACTAATGGGCGAATCCACATCGCAAAGACGTTATCAGAGAGCTCTTGTCGCAAGCGAGTTAAGCAGTCTGTCCAAAGCAT